>NZ_CM149654.1:3097500-4598326 GCF_056173045.1 Thalassospira sp. Z349TD_5 | reverse complement strand
CCCCCCACTGGTCTGTCCGAGAGCTGATTGCGTTCCCCTTGCGGCGTGCTGCACTGTTAGAACCTTTCCCCGCTATCCCAATTTCAACACCAACAAGACTGCAAAAGACAAAACAGTACTGCACCGCGTTCATCACGTTTGTGATCAACACGCTGGTCTTCCGCACTATCCTGGAAGCGTACTCGCGCCTTTTGTTTTTTGGTTCTTCGTCACGGACCGCTTTGCGCGGCCTGCGAAGTCGCAACACTGTACTGATGCGACCCACATCAGGCAAGGCGATCTTTAACAGAACGTTAAAAGGATTTCGGGACCAAAACGGTCCTTGATTCCTGCGGTTTTTTGCGCAAGCGGAATCATGGAACAAAAGGTGATTCACCGAAATCCGGGCAGCGAAAAGGCCGCACCAGAGGTGCGGCCTTCGACTCGCCATCCCGTAAGGGATAAATTAAAGCGCTTTAATGCGTGCAGTCAGACGCGAAACCTTGCGAGCAGCGGTGTTCTTATGCAGAACGCCAAGCTGTGCGCCACGCGCCATTTCCGGCTCAGCGATTTGCATCGCAGCCAGAGCAGCATCTTTGTCGCCAACGTTCAGCGCAGCTTCGACCTTCTTAACGTAGGTACGAATACGGCCGATACGTGCACCGTTAACGATTGCACGGGCGGCGTTGCGGCGAATGCGCTTCTTGGCCGATTTATGGTGAGCCATTGCGAACCTGTCTCTTCAAACAAATGTTACGTAATTCGGAGCGCGGCTTATAGCGCCGGGCGCACCCCTCGTCAACCCCCGATACCGTCCTAGCGCCTCATTTTCTGCGGCTTAGGAGTCTTTGGGGCTGCAATACAGATATGCAGCCGTGGAATCAGGGGTCAACTTATAACGATCCCGGCACAATCAACGGTGCTTGAAATCAGCTTTTCTCTTTTCCACAAAGGCTTTCATGCCTTCTGCGCGATCTTCAAGCGCGAAAGTCGAATGGAACTCACGCCGTTCGAACATCAGCCCTTCGGTCAGGGTCATTTCATAGGCCTTGTTGACCGATTCCTTGACCTTCATCGATACCGGCCCCGAGAAGGAGGCGATTTTTTCGGCCAATTGCATGGCTTCATCCATCAGCGAGTTGGCCGGCACGATTCGGGCCACCAGTCCGGCACGCTCGGCTTCCTCGGCATCCATCATCCGACCGGTCAGGCACATTTCCATGGCCTTGGCTTTGCCAACCGCGCGTGTCAGACGCTGGGTTCCGCCCGCACCGGGAATGGTGCCAATGGTGATTTCCGGCTGACCGAACTTTGCGGTATCGGCAGCCAGCATGATGTCGCACATCATGGCCATTTCGCAGCCACCGCCGAGTGCGAATCCGGCAACCGCCGCAATGGTCGGCTTGCGACAGCTTGCGACACGGGTCCAGCCTTTGGTGATGAAGTCGTTTTTATAGACATCCATATAGTCGTAATCAGCCATTTCCTTGATGTCGGCACCGGCCGCAAAGGCCCGGTCCGATCCGGTAATGACGATGGCACGGATGTTGTCATCGGATTCGAAATCATCAAGTGCAGCGCCGATATCATCGATCAAGGCCGCGCACAGCGCATTCAGCGCCTTGGGACGGTTGAGCGTGATCAGCCCGACATTGCCCTTTTTCTCCGCGATGATGTTTTCGTATGTCATGCCTTAAGATCCTTTTGTCGCAATCAAGACCCGCATTTTTCGGGGCCGATTTGCTTGAAACCATATTTTGATACTGTTTTACCGATTTTAACGGCAGATCGCAACCGGACGTCTGTATGGATGGGTATATTTCAGGTGGCTCCACAAAGAAACCAGTACACCCTGTCCCCACTTGCCAAAGCGGGCACACACAGGGCAGAACGATGCGTCGCCTGCGAGGATGTTATCGCTGACAGGTCGGGCAGAAGAATGTTGAACGCCCGGCCTGCACCATGCGTTCGATGGTGCTGTCACATTCCGGCGCGTTGCAACCATCGCCTTCGCGGCCATAAACCCGGAAATTATGCTGAAAATAGCCAAGCTCGCCATTGGCCTGACGATGATCCTTCAGGCTTGATCCGCCCGCAAGAATAGCATCTTCAAGCACAAGTCTGATTTCACGGTACAGACGGTCGATTTCCGCAAGCTTGAGGTCCTTTGCCAAACGGTTCGGCGCAATGCCCGACCGGAACAGGGCTTCACAGACATATATATTGCCAAGCCCCGCCACCAGCTTCTGATCCAGCAACACGGTTTTGATCGGGCTGGCGCGCTTGGCGATCCCGGCCGCCAAGACCGCTGAGTTAAATGCATTACCAAGGGGTTCAGGCCCAATGCCCGCCAGCATTTTATGACTGGTCACCTCATCAGCGGCAATCAGGGTAATCACCCCAAAGCGCCTTGGATCGGTAAAGCGTACGACCGCACCACCTTGCATAACAAAATCAACATGATCGTGTTTTTCAGGTGCAGGCACCGCGGCAGTCCGGTCATCATGGATTGTCATGCGTCCGGACATGCCCAGATGGATCAGCAAAACCTGCCCGTCATCAAGATAGCCCAGAATATATTTCGCCCGACGGGTCAGCTGATCCACCTTGCGCCCGGCCATCCGGTCGACGAAGTTCTCCGGGAAAGGGAACCGCAGATTGGGCCGACGTTGCACCACATGGTCAATAACATGGCCTTCCATCACGGGGGTCAGACCACGGGTAACTGTTTCGACCTCTGGCAATTCGGGCATCTGCGTCCTCAATCTTTAACAAAGCGGATACCATATCTAGATGCCGGTCCGATGATTGGCAAGCTGCGTCAGCGTGTGGTTTTACAACATCAAGCCCCTCACACCAGAACGCGCGTCATTCTTACAATAGACGCCGGTGCCAAAGCTCTTATGATGGCGCGGATTATTCACACTGACTTTAACATAATGTCCGTCAGGCTCTCCTGACCGCCGCCCCACAATATGGAATTTCAAACGATGGAATTTGGTTTCGACCTTCTCTTGATCATGTTTGCCGTCGCCGCCCTTGCCGGCTTTGTCGATTCGATTGCCGGTGGTGGCGGGTTGATTACCATCCCGGCCCTGCTGTGGGCGGGGATAACCCCGGCACAGGCACTTGCGACCAACAAACTGCAAGGAAGCTTTGGGAGCTTTTCCGCATCGTTTAGCTTCATTCGCAAAGGCCATGTCGATCCGCGTGATATGGTGCTGGCGATTGCACTGACCTTTGCCGGATCGGCTCTGGGCACCGTTCTGGTTCAGATGCTTGATCCCGGCATTCTGATGACGATCCTGCCGGGTCTCTTGATCCTGATTGCGCTTTATTTCCTGTTCTCCCCACGTGTCGGGGACATAGATGCGCACCAAATGATCAGCAAAGGTGCCTTTGCCTTTACGGCCGGATTTGGCATCGGATTTTACGACGGGTTCTTTGGGCCGGGTACAGGGTCGTTCTTTTCCATCGCCTTTGTCGCGTTGCTTGGTTTCAACATGACCAAGGCCACTGCGCACACAAAGGTCCTGAACTTTACATCGAACTTTGCGTCCCTTGTCATGTTCATCGCCGGGGGTGAAGTCGTCTGGGTCATTGGTCTGGTGATGGCAGTTGGTGCATTGATCGGCGCACAGATCGGATCGCACATGGTGATGAAGGTCGGCGCGCGCCTTGTGCGTCCGCTGCTTGTTGTCACCTCCATCGCGATTTCGATCAAACTGATCATTGATCAGTATGGCCCGACACTTAGCCAAACATGGGATCAGGTGTATCAGTGGATCGGATGATCCTTGGCACTACCCCAATGAAAAACCCGTCAACCAACAGGCTGACGGGTTTTGTTTTGAGGTGTTTCGGTATCAGGCGCTTGCACCGCTTTCGACAAAGACTTCGGCGCGACGGTCAAGCAGATGGCTCCAGATGGCAAACATCAAGGCCAGCACCGCAATCACCGCGCCAAGCCATGGGAGGTGTTGATAGGAAACCCCGTGCGTGATCGCCAGTCCGCCAAACCAAGCCCCACCAGCATTGCCCAGATTAAAAGCACCCTGATTAAGGGTAGAGGCCAAATTAGGCGCGTCGGAGGCTTCGCTTACCACGCGCATCTGAAGCGGGGAGACCAGCGCAAAGGCAACAATCCCCCACACCATCACCGTGATAACAGCCGGAACGAAGGAGGTCAGGGTTTCGCTAAAGACAGCCAGAACACCAATCAGCATGACAAAGGCAATGATAATGGCCGGCATCAGACGCCAGTCACCCAAACGTCCCCCGACATAGTTGCCCACCGTCAGCCCCACCCCGAACAACAACAAGACGTAGGTCACCTGACGCGGAGCAAGGCCGGTAACTTCGTTTAACATCGGGGTGATATAGGTAAAGACACTGAACAAGCTGGCAGCCGACAAAACACTGATCAGCATGGCAAACAGGACTTGCGGCTTACCAAGCGATTTTGCCTCGGCCAGAAGACTGCCGGTTGAGGCGGCAATTTTGCGCGGCAGGGCAAAATAAAGCGCAATGGCGGCAAACACGCCAATGCCAACAACCGCCCAGAAAGTTGACCGCCAGCCAAGTTCCTGACCCAGTGCGGTTCCAAACGGAACACCCAGCACGTTGGCAAGGGTTAAACCCGAAAACATCAGGGCGATGGCCTGTACGCGCTTTTGCGGCGATACAAGGTTTGATGCGACGACCGCGCCAAGGCCAAAGAAGGCCCCGTGGCAAAAGGCCGTGATCACGCGGGCGGCCATCAGCAACCAGTAATCTGGCGCGATCGCACACAGCAAATTGCCAACGATAAAGATGCCAATCAGCAGCAACAGCGCCCGGCGCCTGTCCATGCGTGCCGTTGCAATCGCCAGAAACGGCGCACCAAATGTCACACCCAGAGCATAGCCCGTCACCAGCAACCCGGCATCTGGAATGCTGACAGCAAGATCACGTGCGACGTCGGGTAGAAGTCCCATGATGACAAATTCGGTGGTCCCGATGCCAAAAGATGCAAGCGCAAGCGCAAGAATCGGGAAGTTCCCGAGCAAACCCCAACGGGCAGAAGCAGCAGCCATGTCTGAATATCCAGTGAAACGTGATGGCCTGGAGCGCTCATCGCGTTTTGTGCAAGTGCGAGATAGCCATCTTGCACGGTTTTTTGAAACGATTCAATTGTCTCTAATTACGCCCAATGTGACCATCGCGAAAATCGCATGGCGCTATGCAGCATAATCAGCAGGTCGTATGGGGGTGGGAGTGTTTGGAGTGGCGGCAATGGGTTAGTTGCTCAATGGGCGATTGGTCCACCAGATCATCTGCTCATTAAAAAGGCCCGAATTGACATCGGGCCTTCTGCATTTGAGATTTGAGAGTTCTCAAGATACCTCGGCAACAATCCGACGTGCGGCATCAACCGGATCATCGGCCTTGGTGATCGGGCGGCCGATCACCAGCACGTCACTGCCCATGGCAACCGCATCGGCCGGGGTGACAACACGCTTCTGATCGTTACTTGCGGCCCACGCCGGACGAATACCCGGTGTAATCAGCTTGAAGTCAGGGCCACAGGCCGCACGTACAGAAGTAATTTCACGTGCCGAACAGACAACCCCGTCCAACCCGGATTTTTGAGTAAGTTCGGCCAGTTTGACGACACGTTCGTCAATCGGCCCTTTGAGCCCGACATCATCAAGATCGTGCTGATCCATACTGGTCAGGATTGTCACAGCAATTACCCATGGGGCATCCACACCGGCCTTCGCCGCTGTTTCACGCGCGGCTTCGCCAGCACGTTTCATCATTTCAATCCCGCCTGCGGCATGGACATTGACAATTTTAAGCCCCATCGGCGTTACCGCGCGAATGGCACCGGCCACCGTATTGGGGATGTCATGATATTTCACATCCAAAAAGATCGGCATGCCCACTTTGGCAACAGCCTGCACACCCTGTGGTCCGTGAGCGGCAAAGAATTCCTTGCCGAGCTTTGCCCCGCCAATCACGCCCGAAAGCTTTGAGGCCAGTTCAATCGCATGATCAAGATCGGTTGTATCAATCGCGCAAAAGATACGGTCTTTGGGGGAAATGCTCTGGGCCATGCTGGGTGTCCTCCTGCGGGGTTTGATGCGGGCGTTGGTCCACAATCATCAAACGGGACCAGACATGACTTAGCCGATTTAGCTCAAAAGGCCAATGTCAAATAGGACAACAGGGATGCATGGGGCCATGCCATGTCGCGCGGTCAATATAAAAAAAGGGCCCCTGATGAGCCTGTGTCAAAACCCCGCTGCTCCTGTAGCGGGGTTTTTCATAAACTGTGTGTGTTTTCCTCATACGGGGGCGAGCAAGAGCCTTTCGATGATGTTTTTTGCCCCGAGGATGTTGATGGCGCGCTTGAGATTGAAAGCTGTGACGGATAAGGCCATTTCTGCCTTGACCGCAGGCAAGCCCCGGCACAGGAACCTCGGTGTTCCCATCATGTGTTTGAGAATGCCAAACGGATGTTCGACAAGGGATTTTCGTCGTGTCATCGCCTCGGGATGGTCCGCCATGCGTTGGGCCGTTTGCTCGAGGGGCCCCTCAAGCAAATGGCGGCTGACCCGTCGCCGGTCAACTTTGGTGCAACGGGATTTGTGCGCACAGGCGGCGCAATCCTTCGGATCGGCCACGTAATTGGCGCTCTGGTTCTTGCGCGAGGCATTCTCGAAGGACAGGACATTTCCTGCCGGACAGATATAATGCTGCTTGGCTGCATCCCAGTCGAAGTCGGACTTTTCAAAGAAATCACCATGCGTGTTACGTGAGCGAGGATGGGGAACAAAAGCGGTGATGCCATCTTCGTCACAGGCCGCGATCTGCTCTGCATCGGCATAGCCCGCATCGGCCAGAATATCTATCTTTGTGCGCTCAAGCACGTCCTTTGCTGCTTTGGCGACCCGATGCAATTCATTCTGGTCCGATGTCGCCTGTGTCACTTCATGATGAGCGATCAGCCCGTGGGCATCATCGACCGCAGACTGAAGATTGTAGCCGACAATCCGGCCTTTGCCTGATCGCATGATCCGGGCATCCCCATCTCCGATAACCACCTGTGTCTGTCCCATCTCGTCCATCAGAAGCACCGACTGGGCCAGATCGGCTTTCTGCGCGCGCAACTTTGCAAGGGTTGCACGCACATCACCTGTTTTACCTCCTGTGCCGCCCGGGACGTCCGACGGGGTGTCCGACGGGCCATCCGTAGCATTCTGGCTATGGTCAATGGCGTCCATCTCTGCGAGATAGTCCGATATTTGCCGGTCAATATCGGCGATCCGCTTTTGAAGCTGTGACTTCGTCCAGACTTTTTGCGGACTGGTATCTGCCTGGAATTTCGATCCGTCCACGGCCAGGCACTGACCCGCGATCAGCCCTTCCCCGCGCAGAAACAGCACAAGACTGCGACAAACCCGGCCTATCCCCTCCCGGTTCGTTCGGCGGAAATCGGCAATCGTCTTGAAATCAGGGGCCAAACGGTCCAGCAGCCACAAAAGTTCGATATTGCGGTGGCATTCGCGTTCCAGCCCCCGGCTCGAACGCAAACGGTTCAGATAGCCATACAGATACAATTTCAGAAGAACGCAAGGATGATAGCCCGGACGACCTGTCGCCTTTGGCTGCACCCGGACAAAACCCAGTGCCTGTAGATCAAGGGCCGAGACAAAGGCATCAATCACCCGCACCCCATTGTCATCGGCAACAAGATCATCAAGCCGGTCCGGGAAAAGTGTTCCCTGTTCGCGACTGGTTCCTTCGATAAAGCCTGACATAAAAAAACTGCCCGAAATTCATCCTCCGGGCAGTTTCTCAAATCAGACAACGCTTGGGAAGCCTGTTTTCACACAGGCTCTGATGGAACCCTTTGATGTGAGGACCTGAGACGATCTTAGCTGTGGCCAAGCGCCTTGTGGTCCGATTTTGGGTGATCGGCTTTTGGCGTTTCATCCTCGGCCTTGACCCGTTTAAGTTCGCTGTCCATGCGACGTACGGCACGACGATGTTTGCCATGCACAAGCCATTCATATGCCAGACCAATGCCCAGTCCGACCAACAAGGCAACCATGATCGGCAAGAACAGCGGCAATTCAAGCTCAAAGGGCAGTGGCCAAAGGGACAATGTCACAGCAGCCCGGTTCGATACGGCGAAAACCGCAATCAGAACCGCAATCGGGATGGCAATAATCCAGTAGAGGACGCGCATTACTTAAGCTCCTTGTGCTGGTCGATGTGCGTCATCTGCATTTGAGTACGCGCATTCAAGACCAGCTGCAGGTCACGTTTGAGGGTCAGACCGGTAGTATGGGGCAAGAACCAGACAAAAGCCATGCCCCCCAACAGCACAGGCATCCCTGTCCTATGGTTCATGACCAAAGTCACGTTCGTCGGTCACATGGAAAAATCAGTTCAAACGTTCGCGAAGCTGTTTACCCGTTTTGAAATAGGGCACTTTTTTCTCGCCAACCGGGACTGCGTCGCCGGTGCGCGGATTGCGCCCGACGCGTGCGTCGCGATGCTTGACGGAAAAGGCACCAAAACCGCGAAGCTCGACCCGGTCTCCGCGGGCAAGTGCGTCGGTGATTTCATCAAAGATCGTCGCAACAATCCGTTCGACATCTCGCTGATACAGATGCGGGTTCATTTCAGCAAGGCGGGCAATCAGTTCTGATTTCGTCATTTCCAGGCCCCATCCTGTTCGTTCTAACAGTCTCACTCAACCACGGATTAGATCATCCTATCAGGAAACTCTTATTGAGGTTGCCAGACCGTCAGCAAACCGTCAAGTTTAAGCCCCTCAGATGACAGCACTTTTCCGAGACTTCCCTCAAGAACCGTGGTCATCAGATCGTCGTCCGGGTACTCAATTTCAAGCGGCACAATCTCCGCTTCGGTCGTGACACCAGCTTTATCTTCAAGCCAGCGCACAGCTTCACGACGGCCACCGATTTCATCAATCAGCCCATTGGCAAGCGCTTGTTGTCCGGTATAGACACGCCCGTCTGCCAAGGTTCTGACAGTATCCATCGGCAGATCACGTCGTTCGGCCACCATACTGACAAACACGTCAAACATGTCGGAAATCAGGCTCTGCATCGCCGTTCGTGCGGCATCGTCTGTTGGCTCAAACGGATTGGGCACGGCTTTGAGCGGACCACTTTTAACCGTCAGCGGCTCCACACCAAGCTTTTCAAGCGTTCCGGTAAAGTTCATCGATTGGAAAATCACCCCAATCGAGCCCGTGACCGTTCCGCGACGTGCAACAATATGATCCGCAGCAATCGCCGTCATATAACCGCCTGATGCGGCAACGGTTCCCATCTCGGCAACGATGGGACGGGTTTCACCGATACGGCGCAGCGCCTCAAAAAGTGTTTCGCCGCCAACCATCGTTCCGCCGGGGCTGTTGATATGGACAATCACCCCGACAACGTCCGAGTCTTCTTCAACAGCGGCCAGCGCATCCAGAAGATACGGGTCTTCGGTAATCACACCTTCGATCGTGACCTCGACAATCCGGGGTCCAAGCGTGCCAAACACGCCCTTGTTCAGACCGGTTCCAGCCAGACCAATCAGGATTACGGCCAGCACCGCAATCGCGGCAACAACCCGCCAGCGAAACACCGATTTTTTCAGTCAACGTCGATCAAGAAGGATATCGGCATCGAGTGCCATGGACGGTGCCCCAGTTCTAATTGTTCAATCAATCACTTACGGGGAGTGTCCCGCAAAACCTGTCTTTTCAAATGGTTTTTCTCGGCACAGAAGGCAAGAACAAAAAGCGTTTAAAATCAAAAATTTCGCGAAATTATACCTTTGCCTGCCCATTCCCCCGAAATGAGCGGCAAAATTGAAGACCATATACAGTTTTCAGTGGCGTTTCGCATGCATGCCAGTGCGTTTGCCAGCAGACAGAAACAGTGATGACGGGTTGAACCCGCAGGATGAGGAAGAGGGAGAAGAGAATCTGGCTGGGTGCTTAAAGCACAGAATTGCGCGAAAGCCGGTAGGTCAAATACTGGAAATCAGGGACCGGGAAAAAGTACCAAAAGCACAAAAGAAAACGGGCCGCGCACTGCGCGACCCGTCTTTTCGATCCACACAATGTGCAGATCGTATTTTGTCGGAAGCTGGCTTATTCGCCGGTTTCCTGTTTCTTGCGCAGAGCTTCGCCGAGAATATCGCCGAGCGATGCACCGCTGTCTGCCGAACCGTAATCCGCCATTGCTTTTTTCTCGTCAGCGACTTCAAGAGCCTTGACCGAGAGGCTGACTTTGCGGGTTTTGGCATCGATCGCGGTAACACGTGCGTCGATTTTTTCACCAACTGCAAAGCGTTCCGGACGCTGTTCTGAACGCTCACGCGCCAGTTCAACTTTACGGATGAAGCCTTTCAGCTCGGTGTCGCCAACAGACACCTCGATGCCACCGTCGTTAACTTCGGTGATTTCACAGGTGACAGCTTCGCCACGTTTAATGCCGGTGACAGCTTCTTTGAACGGATCGCCCGAAAGCTGTTTGATGCCGAGCGAGATACGCTCTTTCTCAACGTCAACGTCAAGAACCTTGGCTTTGACGACGTCACCTTTTTTGTATTCTTTGATGACTTCTTCACCAGCGCGGTCCCATGACAGGTCCGAGAGGTGAGCCATACCGTCGATGCCGCCGAGCAGGCCAATGAACAGACCGAATTCGGTGATGTTCTTGACTTCGCCTTCGATCTCAGACTCGACCGGATGGGCTGCAACGAAGGCATCCCAAGGATTCGAGGTGCACTGCTTGAGACCAAGCGAGATACGACGTTTCTGTGCATCAACGTCGAGCACCATGACTTCGACTTCCTGCGAGGTCGAAACAATTTTGCCCGGGTGGATGTTTTTCTTGGTCCAGGACATTTCGGAAACGTGGACCAGACCTTCGACACCAGCTTCGAGTTCGACGAATGCGCCGTAATCGGTGATGTTGGTAACACGGCCTTCGAATTTCGAACCGACCGGGTATTTGGCTTCGACACCTTCCCACGGATCAGCTTCAAGCTGCTTCATGCCAAGCGAGATACGCTGGGTTTCGCTGTTGAAGCGGATAACCTGGACTTTAACAGTCTGGCCGATCTGAAGGGCTTCTGACGGATGGTTGATACGTTTCCAAGCAATGTCGGTAACGTGCAGCAGGCCATCAACGCCACCAAGATCGACGAATGCGCCGTAATCGGTGATGTTTTTGACAACGCCGTCAAGAACCTGACCTTCCTGGAGGTTCTGGATCAACTCAGCACGCTGTTCAGCACGGGTCTCTTCGAGAACTGCACGACGCGATACCACGATGTTCCCGCGCGAACGATCCATTTTCAGGATCTGGAACGGCTGCGGGTTGTTCATCAGCGGGGTAACGTCACGTACCGGACGGATGTCAACCTGGCTGCCCGGCAAGAATGCCACGGCGCCCGACAGGTCAACGGTAAAGCCGCCTTTAACGCGACCAAAGATGGTGCCGTCAACGCGTTTACCTTCGGCGAACTGTTTTTCAAGCTCGACCCAGGATTCTTCGCGACGCGCTTTTTCACGCGACAGAACGATCAGGCCATCTTTGTTTTCGTAACGGTCAACATAGACATCGACGGTATCGCCAATGTTTACTTCGCCGGTACCAAATTCTTTAAGCGGAACGCGACCTTCGGATTTGAGGCCAACGTCAACGATTGCGTCATCGTCAGTTTTCTTGACGACCGAACCGGTCATCACGCGACCGACAAAACCTTCGTCTTCAGAACCAAGGGTTTCGGCCAGCAGGGCGGCAAAATCTTCGCCAGTTGAGAATTGTGCTTCTTCAGCGGTGGTCATAAACCAGACTTCCTTTCGAGTATCGTCACTATATTCTGGCCAACCGGTTGTATCCGGTGGTCTTTGCCGCAACATCGCGGCGATCGTGTCAGTCAACGTCCAAACCCGGACAGATATAAAAGGCGAACCTTCCATACGCGAAAAGGTGAACGCACAAGTCGTTCACCTTAGGGACAGGTCATATGACCGGCACCTCGGGATCGTTCATCGCCTGACGGTTAAAACGCCCTTTGATCAGTCATCCGCACTCATATGAGTGTGGATATGTGCCATAACGGCGTCATACACTGCGTTGGCATTCAGACGGTCCGTATCAATGTGGATTGCGTCTTCTGCCATCTTGAGCGGTGCGACATCGCGGGCACTGTCTCGGGCATCCCGTTCTTCAAGCTCTTTAAGAACGCGCTCGTATATAGCAGCGGGATTTTTTTCCTGCAACTGTTTGAACCGACGGTTTGCACGTTCTTCGACCGAAGCGGTCAGATAAAACTTGATTGGGGCCTCGGGACAAACAACCGTTCCAATATCGCGACCATCCAGAACAGCCCCGCGTTTGCCGTCCGGCGGGGTAGTGGCAAGACGGCGCTGAAAATCAAGAAGTGCCGCGCGAACCATTGGAATTGCTGCAACTTTTGAGGCAGCGGTCCCGACCTTTTCGCTCCGCAACGCATCGCCGGATAAATCATCCGCCTTGAGGTTTTCGGCCACTTTAACCGCAATTGCCTCATCCGCAGGGTCGGCTTTTTGGGCCAAAACTTTTGCGCCGGTTGCGCGATATAAAAGTCCGGTATCAAGGTAAGCATAGTTCATTGCGTCCGCGACTCGACGCGCCAAAGTCCCCTTGCCGGATGCTGCCGGCCCATCAATGGCGATGATCATTTGCTTCGCTCCCTGTGTGTACCTGATTATATAGTTGCTCTCTATATTGGGTCAGATTGATCAGGAATGCAGCGCAAATTTTGCGCCCATGTCACCCATCAGCTTTTCAAAGCTTGGGAAACTTGTGGCAATCGGGTTGGCGTCATCCACCGCAACCGGTTTTTCAGCCCCAAGACCAAGCACCAGGAACGACATTGCGATCCGGTGATCAAGATGGGTTTCAACCAAGCCACCGCCCGGAACTGCCCCGCCCGTCACAATCAAATCATCGCCTTCGATCCGGTGAATAACGCCGTTGGCCTCAAGCCCCGCCGCAACAGCCGCCAGACGATCCGATTCTTTCACGCGCAGTTCTTCAAGATCGCACATGCGGGTTTCACCCTCCGCATAGGCCGCAGCAACAGCAAGGACCGGATATTCATCAATCATCGACGGTGCGCGATCTGCCGGAACAACAATCCCCTGCAGACGATTTTTACCGGTCACGACAAGATCACCGATGGTTTCACCGGCTTCTTCGCGTTCGTTGGTGATCGTGATGTCGCCGCCCATTTCAATCAGGGTGGTAATCAAACCGGTGCGCAGCGGGTTCAAGCATACATCGCGAATGGTCACGTTTGAGTCCCGATGGATCAGGGCCGCGACCAGCGGGAATGCTGCCGAGCTGGGATCAGTCGGAACGACAATATCAGCTGCCTTCATTTCAGCAGGCCCCGTCAGGCTCACCGTACGCCCACCGTCATCATTGACCTTCACATCCACATCGACCCCGAAATGACGCAACATGCGTTCGGTATGATCACGTGATGGTTTGGGCTCAATCACGGTGGTTGTGCCGGTGGTATTGAGCCCCGCCAGCATCACGGCCGATTTCACCTGGGCGGATGCCATTGGCAATGTGTAGGTGATCGGCTTTGCCTCATCCGTGCCAATCACGGCCATTGGCGGGCGGCCGCGATCACGGGTAATGAATTTCGCACCAAATTCGGCCAGCGGATCAGCCACACGGCCCATCGGGCGTTTGCACAGCGACGCATCGCCGGTGAAAAAGGTCGTGATCGGATGGGTCGCAACAATGCCCGCCATCAGACGAATGCCAGTCCCGGCATTGCCCATGTCAATCACACTATCGGGTTCGCGAAGTGCACCAACACCGACCCCGGTCACATGCCATGTGCCATCGGTATCGCGGGTGACGGTCGCACCCAGTTTGCGCATGGCGTCTGCCGTTGCCAGAACGTCTTCACCTTCGAGCAGGCCGGTGACCTTGGTCGTGCCAATCGCAAGACCCCCAAACATCAAGGACCGGTGGGAAATCGATTTATCACCCGGAACCCGGATATCGCCTGAAATCGGACCTGTTTTGGCCGATGAAAGCGGGCGTTTGGTCTGCGAAGAACTCATGGAGCCATACCTGTCAGTAACGATTTGATCATCATTTGTGGGCCAACTTGAAAAAGCATCGCGCTGCAGCCTTGGTTTTAGCGCTCACGAGCCATTCAATCACCGGAGCAAAGCTCTAGCACAGGCAATTGTAACGCACCAGTATCGAACCCAAATTTTGACAGGTGAATTACACCATTTATGAAGCAGAATTCCATCATCGTCACAGTGAACGGGAAATAGCGTAATTTCCTTTTGACAAGGCGGCAACAAGATGGCAATTGGGCTTCTTAGACATGATGATACGCGCAGCTTCGCAGCACCTTGCGCTTAACAGCCATACTCTTCGAAGATCACGGTAATTAAGAGGATTTGCCGTAATGTCAGCACGCGGTAAGAAACGTCACTGCCTCGCCTGCGGTACCAAATATTACGATTTGAATCGTACCCCGGTCATCTGCCCCAAATGCGCTACGCCAGATGGCGTGACAAAGGTCAAGAAAGCCGCGGTTGCCAAACCGGCACCTGAAGAAGACGAAGATGTCGATGACGTCAACGATCTTGATGACAATGATGATGTGGATGTCGACGACGACATTCTTGAAGATGCATCTGATCTTGGTGAAGATGACGATGATCTCGGAGAAGTCTACGAGCACGTCGAATCAAACGATGATGATCGCTAAGATTTTTTTGAAAATAGGTCTTGCCAATATTTGGTGAACCTTCTAAATATGCGCCGCGCCGCAGCCCAAACCTTGGTTTTGTTGCGACGCGGACAAAGTGGGGCCGTAGCTCAGTTGGGAGAGCGCTACAATGGCATTGTAGAGGTCGTCAGTTCGATCCTGATCGGCTCCACCATTCAAAACCCGTTGCCTTTGGCGACGGGTTTTGTCGTTTCGGGGCTTATTTGACTGGCATCTGTTCCCCCACCCCATGGAAGAAATGCCGATCATGCACTAACATGCATCATCAGCACATCAGTGGGGCAATTCACCCCATCATGATAATCAAACAGGGAGAACACGATGAGCATGGTTTGGACCGTCTATTTGTCGGGTGAAATTCACAGCGATTGGCGCGAACGTATCGCGACGGGCGTTAAGGCATTGGATCTTCCGGTGGAACTGGTAGCCCCGATCACGGTACATGAAGATTCAGATGATTGCGGGGTGGCCATTTTTGGGCCAGAGGACAATAAATTCTGGCACGACCGTAAAGGCGCACAACTCAACGCCATGCGCACCAAGAGCTTGCTGGCCGGTGCTGACATCGCGATCATCCGCTTTGGCGAGAAATACAAGCAATGGAATGCTGCCTTTGATGCCGGCCAGGCGGCGGCCTTGGGCATCCCGTATATTACGCTGCATCCGACCGAGCATGATCACGCCCTTAAAGAAGTTGACGCTGCCGCCAACGGTGTTGCGCGCGAGCCTGAACAAGTGGTTGATGCACTGGCCTATATCATCCGCGGTGACATGCCAAAGTCATAGGGTCAGACCCCGAGTAATTCTTTCTATGACTTTGCTTCGGCAAACGCCCGAATGCGCCGCGTGGCTTCGCGAAGGTCCTCATCAGGTACGGTAAGGGCCACGCGGATCAGGTTTTTGGCGTTTTCACCAAAAGACGCACCGGGCATGACGGCGACTTTCTGCTCATCCAGCAGACCCCATGCGAATGCTTCGCCGTCAAGCCCGGTCGCACCGACGTCAATCATGGCAAACATGCCCCCCGATACCTTGCCGGGCTTGAGGTGCGGGCAACCGGAAAGCTCGGTTTCGATCAGATCGACGCGGGACGCATAACTTTTGCGCATCCGCGCGGCAGTATCGAAATTCCCGCGCAGCGCCACCTCGGTCATATCGGCGATAAACGGCTGATTGCCAAACAGGATGGTTTCAGAAATCGGCAAAACCTTGGTGCAAAGTTCCGCAGGGCCAACCGCCCAGCCGCTTCTGAACCCTGTGGCGGCAAAGGTTTTCGAGATCGAGGACACGACAATTGTGCGCCCCCGCAATGCGTCGATTTCAAGCGGGGAGGCAAAGGTGCCGTCAAAAATCAGGTCCTCATAAACCTCGTCACAAACAATCCAAAGATCATGCTCACAGGCAATTTTACCAAGGTCAGCGAGTGTCGTGCGATCCAGCAAGGCACCAGATGGATTGTGCGGGGTGTTGAGCAACAAAACCCGGCTGTCTTTGGTAACCGCCGCACGCAGGTCACCCGGCTGCATGATGAAGCCATTCTCAATGCCCAGCGGAACGGGTTGAAGCACCCCACCCGATGCCCGGATAATCCCGGCATAGGTCGCATAATAAGGATCGCCGACAAGAACACCCTGCCCCGCATCGACCAGTGCCGTGATCACGGTATAAAGGGCAGTCTGGGTGCCCGGAAAGCACAGGACATTGTCCGGTGCGATATCGGGCCAGCAGGGTTTGTATTTATCGACAATGGCACCGATCAACCCATCCTCGCCACGGCCATTGGAATAATGGGTGCGACCGCGCCGCATGGAGGCTTCGCACGCGTCGATCAAAGCCGGATCAATCGGAATGTCGGGCTCGCCAATCGTCAGCTCGATGATTTTTTCGCCCGCTGCCCCGCGGTCACGCGCGGCATTGTGGACAGCCCATTTCGCACCCCCAAGTTCGGCGAGACGGTCGGTAATTGCGGCATATTTCATGAGACTTCACTTTGTGGTTGCTGGGACGGTTGAGCATTGGCAAGCACGCCGGACGGAATTCCAAGAAGGCGCTCACTGGCCTCAATCACCAAGTCGGGCAGAATATCCTGACCATACAGGCCGGAATTCAGGGCTCCTTCCATCCACAGACCATCAATCAAACCATTCAGCGCAATCGCATGGCGCTTGCAGGCGGCAATACTGTGCGGGCGTTGATGGTTGATCAGAACAGGCTCGATCAAGGTTTCAAGGACATTGAGGAACTCACGATATCCGTCACGATGAATTTCCGCGAAGTCTGCGTCATGACGGACGCGCCCGATAAATGTCGCCCAAAGTGATACTTTTTCCTCGGACATATTGGGCGTCGTCATATTTGCGCGCAGAAACCGCGCCAACTGTGTTTCAGGGGCCGCCACCGTGTGTTTTGCACTTTCGCTGGCCTGTGCGGTGAGTTGGCCGACGAGATAGGCATAAGCATTTCGGATCATATCGTCTTTATTGCCGAAATAATGCCGCACCAAGCCCACCGTCACCCCGGCTTCTTCGGTAATCCGGCGCACGGTCGCACCATGCAGCCCATGGCGGGCAACACATGTCAGTGTCGCCTCCATCAAAGAACGGCGGCGGTCATCAAGGGAAAGACGCTGGAAAGTTTTTCTGCTCATCACCTGTTTCCGAATGGCGTGCGGATCGCGTGTCGATCTGTCATTTATTATACAATTGATTAATTACAGAAGATAATCAAGGCTGGCGCAATTCTAATATCCCTGCGCCGGATTGACCGACAGACTAAGCGGCGCGCCCGACAACAGCTCCCGGGCAGACAGCAAGACCTGCTCAGACACAATATGGGGCATTGTGTCGCTTGCGATATGCGGGGTGATACGCAACCGCTGATCTTGCCAGAATGGATGGTCGGCTGGCAGGGGTTCGGTGCGAAATACGTCCAAAGTTGCGCCGCTCAGCTGTCCGCTTTCAAGGGCGGCGATAAAATCTGCCTCCGCAAGATGTTCGCCCCGACCGATCTGCACAAGCCAGGCTCCCTTGGCCAGCCTGCTAAATAAATTGGCGTTCAGGACGTTTTCGGTATGGGTCGTCAGGGGCAAGGTATTGATCACCACATTCATGCCCACGACCGATTCGGCAACGGAATTATCCCCGGTGAAATAGGTAACGCCCGCAATCGGGTCCTCTGGCGGGCGGCGGCAGGCGACGGATACCGCAAATCCCACCGCCACAAGGGCACGCACAATGGCCGCCCCCATCGACCCATTGCCCAACACGACAACTTTAAGGTCGGCAGGGGCGCGGATTGGCAAAGGATCCCAGTTTGCTGCCACCTGATTGCGTGCCATTTGGGGAAACTCACGTTCAAAATGGACAACTTCATGCACCGCATAACCTGCCATCAAGTGGGCCTGATGCGGATCGCGGACCCTGCAAACTGCAACGTCTTTGTTAAGACCAGAATGATTGAGCAACGCATCAACACCCGCGCCAACCGACATCGCCATTTCCAGATTGGGATATGGCGCAAAGGCATCTGTCCCGGGCAGCCAGCATGCCGCAAAACGAATGTCTTCGGGGCGGGTGACCTCGTCAGGGTTCAGCAGACAAACGTCGGGGGCCGCACCCCCGAAATCGAGCGAATAATACGTTTTTAGATCCATCGTTTCGCTTAAAAGAACACCATAAATCCGCTCGGCGGTCGCCATAAAGAAAAGTCCCCAAAGAAAGTTTGCGCAAATGCTCCAACCTCAGTTAAACAAGTGTATACCAAAGAGTAAAGCCGTTTGATCAAATCAGGTGAGGACAAGATGCAGAGCGCCAATCAGAAAGAAGCCGGAGCAAAAGCCCCGATGAGCGACGCTGAAAAGCAGGCCCGCATTGAACTTGCCGCCTGTTACCGGCTTGCCGCCCATTACAAGATGACCGACACCATCTACACCCATATCTCGGCGCGCGTACCGGGTGAGCCGGGGCATTTTCTGATCAATCCTTACGGTTTTATGTGGGAGGAAATTACCGCTTCATCGCTGGTTAAAATCGATGTCGATGGCAATAAAATCGACGCCTCGCCACACCGGGTAAACCCGGCAGGATTCACGATCCATAGCGCGGTTCATATGGGCCGCCACAGTGCGGCATGGGTGATGCATACACATACGCGTTCAGGATTCGCAGTGTCATGCCTTGAAGAAGGACTGCTGCCGCTGAGCCAAATCGCGCTGCAGTATTACAGCCTGGTCGGCTATCACGATTATGAAGGCATCGCACTTGACCTTGACGAGCGCGGCCGGATCGTTGACACACTTGGCGACAACGTCGCCCTGATCCTGAGAAACCATGGCCTTCTGACAGTTGGCGAGACCGCCGGACAGATGTTTTCGAACATGTTTTACCTCAACCGGGCGTGCGAGATTCAGGAATCGGCCCTGTCCATGGGCCGCCCCCTTAAAAAAATCGATGACGCGATCATAAAGCGGGTCTCCGAACAATTTGGCCAGATGGCCTATGATGATGGTGACCTGCTTCTTGAATGGGACGCACAGATGCGCCTTGCTGATCGACTTGATCGAGGCTTTCGGGACTAGGCCCTGAAACCCGCTGGTAATTTTTCTGCACCCCAACTCCGCAGGAAAAGATAGGTGCGCCGCAACATAATGCGCCCGTTGTTTTGTGCGCCGCAGAGCATGACGTGACCATGGGTCATGAGTGATTAAAATTTAATCTAATGATTGAAATGCATAAATTGTAATCAAATACGTCCTTGACACCCACCCAGCACCTCCATACCATTGATCTCAACAACGGTCAGGCTGATTACATATCGGCATGTTTTGGGGCCGGTTTGGGACATCTGAAAAACGCCGATTCCAAACCTATCGCATTTGAATACAGCACCTTGTGCCGATGCACGGCAGGTGTAATGCGCAAGAGCTTAAAAACCAAAACGGGTTAATTGACAAAATTGGCCCTTATGACCGCCCGGTGGGCAAAGCAGTGGCAAGACAGGGTTTCCTGTCACACGAGATATCCACTGCCGACGTTGCCCTTTGCCCGGGTTTGCACATTGGTCGAACGTGTTCCTGTTTGCGTGGCTCCGCCGGAGCAAAGGAACATTAACCGCACCGACATGACACCAACGTCTTTGGGCGGTTCGCCGACGTTCCTACTCGCCAGACAAGGAGAACATGGCATGCAAGACTCAAACACAATCGATTGCAACGGTTTGTCCCCAGCCCCGACTGTCCTGCGCATCATGCAGGCGCTCATTGGACGGAAAGACAGCAATGTGCCACTGAATGTTCTGGTTGGCTCGGACTGTGATTGTGCACGCCTGTCTGTTTCGCTTGGCGATCTGGCTGACGATGTCCAACTGGCAAGCATTCTTCGCCAATTTGCCACGATCAATTAAAGACAATTCTAAGCCCCGCCTGTGCCGGGCATAGACCCCGGCCAAACTTCCTTTTTAGACGTCCAAAGGCGTCAGGTCGCGGCTATTTAGCGGCGACGAAAATAAGGTTCTTGCGTATCGGCCGTTTCGGCACAGGACTGTCGGCCATCGCTGACAGCCGCAAGGGTCCGCTACGCCTTTTATGCCTGTGCGATGTGGTGGTTTCGCCCATGACGATCGCTTTCCCGCCTCAACCCACGACCGGTTGATGCGCACACAACAGGAAGCATTATGTTTGAAGACCCTGCCAACGACACCGCCGAATGTCATCGAAAGCAAGGCACAGAACCCGAGGCACCAGATTTCGCCTTCGATCCAGATGATCCGTGGACACAGACTTTTCAGGCAGGGCTTGAACGGGCGGACCTTAAGGGCAAAACCGTCTATGAGGTCGGTGTTGGCACGGGTGTTAACCTCGCATTTATTTTGCGCACCTGTGGCGCAGCGCGTGCCTATGGCAGCGATCTTGATCCGCGTCTTGTCATGCTGGCCGAGCGCAATCTTCGCAGCTTATCGCCGCAACACGCCGAACATTTTGAGCCCGTCCACGGCAGCGTCAGCCTTATCGATACGGACGACGCACGTAGCAAAATCACCAAAACCGATGTGGTGATTGCCTGCATCCCGCAAGTTGGTGAACCAAACGACCTGCGCCTGACAGCCTTCCGCAAGGCACAGTCTGTCGAACTTCCCGACGGCGCAGATACACAAGCCGAAGATCACATCGCGCATTATTACCCGTGGACCGCTTTTGACGAATATCCCTACAACTCTGTTGGGTTGGGATTGAACGAAGCACTGTTGCGCCGCATTCGTCAGCATGCACCCAAGGCACAGGTCGTGATGAATTTCGGTTGCCGCATCGGATCGGACATCATTTTTGAATGCTTTGAGGCCAATGGATATCGTCCTGAAAAGCTTGCGTCGAAAATCGTGCACCAACATGTCGGCACAGATATTTCGTTCTTTGTAGCCCTCGAAAAGGCCCTATGCGGGACTGACCTTGAAAAACAGCTTGTCTGCAAATTCTATGCTGACCCGGATGGCACACACCCGCTTTCAGCCACGGACGCGCAGCGCCTGATCGAAAAAGACCCGCATGTCGATCTCTATCACGAAGTCAGCGTCATTCGCGGAATCCCCATCGAGAACTAGGGTCTGAACCCATACTCAAAACCCGCAACCAAAGGCTGCGGGTTAAGGTGTTTCGGTTTACGTTTCGAAGGGCCAGATCAATGAACCGTTTGCGTGATCAGCAAGTCTTGTTCGCGCAATTGCGCAACATCGCCCGCCAAAAGGTCCAGCCCGTCGATTGCGCGGACCACCATGATGCGACCTTCAACCGGATTTCCCTTTTCCTGGCGCAAGGTTCCATAGGCATCGGACAGAACAGCAAAGCCGCATTCACGCAGCCATTCATCCATGGCCCGTTCGTGATGACGGAACCGCTGGCCGGGTCCAAGGTCATAGGGGAAGACATCCCCGTGCTCCAAGCTAAAGACCATAAGCCCACCCGGTTTCATGCGCGCATGTGCCGCGCGTAACGCGGGCGCAAGATCACCAAGGTAATTCAGAACATCGGCCGCCACCACCAAACCATAGCCGGTCCCAAGCGCGTCGGGCATTGCGGTGATATCCCCGGCAATCAGGGTCCGATACAGGCCCTTGGCCTGTGCACGGTTGATCATACGTGGTGACAGGTCAATACCATCAATCATGTTGACCGCACCGCCAAAGACTTCTGCGACAAGCCCGGTACCACAGCCAAGATCAAGAACCTCAATCGGGCCTGCCATCGCATCGAGTTGCTCGCGAACTGCTTCAAACAACAGTTCAGGACCCCGATAGGACAAGCGATCGCGCAGGCTGATTTCAAAGCGCGGCGCATAATCATCAAACAATGCGCGCACGTAGTCAGGCGGCAAACGGTCCCGCATCGCAGCCGCCCCCAAAAGGGTCAGGCGCACTTCGCCACCCATACGGTCAATCGGATCAAGAATAAGATACTGACGATATGCCTCAATGGCGTTTTCGGCCTCACCCGCGCGCTCATAGATGTCGCCAAGGGTAAAGTGGGCTTCGTCCCACCTTGCATCAGCCGAAATTGCCGCTTGTGCCACTTCGGCAGCAGCAGCGTAATCGCCCTGCGCAACCAAGGCCAGGGCAACATCAAGTCGCCGACTGGCCAACAGACGATCTGTGCTCATCTCTATTTTGAAATCCGAAAAGACCGCAGCACAATGCACGCGGCGCCTCAACCGTATGTCGCTATATCTGCCAATTTCCGGGCTTTGGCAAGATGGGTAATAGATCATCATCAAATGCGGACTTCACACACGTTAGGCTCACGCCTTTTGATGCCTCAGAATTCTGACTTTTTATTATCAACGTTGCCTCTTCGAGTTGACAAATTAATTATTGCGCATATTTTAATATAAAGGATTTCACAACGGATATCGAAATGGAAAATTTCACCCCCGTTTCTGCTTTGATTGGCGGCGGACTGATTGGTTTGGCGTCAGGCATGTATCTTTTGCTCAATGGCCGCATCGCCGGGATCAGCGGCATCGTTGGTGGCTTGCTCGGACGTGGCAGCAATGACACCGGTTCGGCAACCTTTGAACGGCTTGCCTTTGTGATCGGATTGATTGCCGGTCCATTTCTTTTGCTGATCGCATCCCCGATCACGGCCACCAGCCTGGTCACAAGCCCGATGCCAATCATTGTGATTGGCGGTCTTTTGGTTGGCTTTGGCACCACACTTGGCAGCGGCTGCACCAGCGGCCATGGCATTTGCGGTCTGTCGCGGTTTTCAATGCGTTCTCTTGTTGCCACTGTGTCGTTCATGGGGGCCGGTTTTGTAACCGTGCTTGTCACCCGCCATCTGATCGGGGGCCTGTGATGCGTATTTTTGTTTCCCTGTTATGCGGTGCGATATTTGGTACGGGGCTTTATATTTCCGGCATGATTGACCCGCAAAAGGTTCTTGGATTCCTTGACATCTGGGCCATCGCCGATGGCGGCTGGGACCCGAGCCTTGCCTTTGTTATGGGGGGCGGATTGATCGTTGCCATACCGTTTTTCCAGTTTGCCAAGAACCGCGACGAAGCACTGTGTGGTGGCAAAATGGGGCTTCCAACCAATCGCAAGATTGATCGAAAGCTTATCGTTGGGGGCCTGCTGTTTGGCACTGGCTGGGGACTTGTCGGCTATTGTCCGGGGCCTGCGATCAGCGCGCTGGCGTTTGGTCAAACCGATACCATCATTTTCGTCGCTGCGATGCTGGTCGGGATGGTCATCTGTCGTGTTAGCCGCCTGAACTAAACAACACTTACAGACCCAAGTGACGACAGACCGTGCAACCGCCCGCGCCCAAAGCCGGGTGGTTTCGCATTTCTGATTAAAAATTGTCTGAAATCTCGCAGGATCGGACTTGTCTTTGGCGCTAAAATCTCATACCTGCTCATAAGCGCCACACCAAAGTGCAAGAAGGTTCTGCATGAAAATCGGTATCCTTGAAACCGGGCTTGCCCCGGAAGAACTTCGCGAAGAATTCACAAGCTATCCAAGCATGTTCGAAGCGCTTCTTGGTGCGGTTGACCCCAGTCTCACTTTTGAAACCTGGACGGTTCTGCAAGACCAGTTTCCGGCATCAATCAACGATGCAGATGGCTGGATCATAACCGGGTCCAAGCACGGCGTTTATGAAAATGCACCGTGGATGATCGAACTGCAACAGTTCCTGCGCGACACAGTCTCGGCCAAGCTTCCGGTGTTTGGTATCTGTTTTGGCCACCAAATCCTTGCGACCGCCCTTGGCGGCAAAGTGGTCAAATCCGACAAGGGGTGGGGCGTTGGTGTTCATGAATATGCTGTGACAACAGGCGAAAATGACTGGCTGGCCGACAGCGCACCCACCATGCGCATCAATGCGTTCCATCAAGATCAGGTCGTCGAGCTGCCCGAAGGCGCGACCGTCTGGGCACAGTCGGATTTCTGCCCTTACGCCGGCTTGCAATATGGTGAAAATGCCGCATCGATCCAGCCACACCCGGAATTCATGCGCCCTTATGAACAGGCGCTTCTCGAAATGCGATCCGACCTGCTGCCAGATGATGTGCATAAGGCGGCGATGGACTCGCTTAAAACACCGATCAGCAGCACCGATTTCGCCAAATCAATTGTCAAGTTCATGACCCGCAAGCGCGTACAAAACGCCGCCTGATTGCCGTCAAAATATTGATCAAGACCCCAAAAGCCACCAGTATCCGTTGGTGGCTTTTTTCATGACCGTTTTCCTGCAACGTTTTATCAACCAAAAGTATTGTACGCTTTTGGACAATTCATGGTTTGATGCACACTCATCAACAAACATTGACCATACAAGACCCTTTGCGCGCTGCAACACTCAACAGACACGAGCACCCGACAAGATGATCCAGAACCTGCGTCTGTATTCAGGACTGACAATGTTTGCCTATGTCCTGACCCATCTGCTTAATCATGCAGCGGGGATCATATCGCCGGAATTTATGGAAACGGCGTCTGATTTCAGCACAGGACTCTGGAAATCCCCACCGCTTGAGATTTTGCTGCTGCTGTCACTTGTCACCCATTTCATCTTGGCCACGGGCCGACTGACCGGGCGCCGGTCGCTGCGCCTGCGCAAATCCGAATGGGCGCAGATGATCCTGGGGCTTTGCATCCCGTTCCTTCTGTTTCGCCATATTATTGCAACCCGCATCATTGATCTGGGATTTGACGTTGAATCACCCTATGAGCGGGTATTGCTTGATCTTGCGGTATTTCTGCCAAGTCAGGGGATCCTTCAAGCCATCACCGTCATTGTCGTCTGGACCCATGGCTGTATCGGCATTCATTTCTGGCTCCGGGTTAAACCGTTCTATCCCAAATGGCGCAATGTTCTGGGCACGCTTGCCATTCTGATTCCGACCCTGTCACTTGCCGGATATGGTGCGGCCGCAGCCGAGATCATGCGCCGGGTCGAAGAAGGTGGGCGAAAGTATGTTTTCGGTGTGCTTGAAGCAGCCAATGTCAACGATGCGGCTATTGCCTTTTACGAAAAGGCATTGATCCCCTGTATCATCCTGACCATCGCATTGGCCGTCGCCCCCTTTGTCGTGCGCCAAGTACGCCAAACCATTGACCGGGTAAAACGCGGGCCAATATTGAATTTGCCAAATGGCCGCACAATCCGCGTTCCCCCGGGGGCCACAGCCCTTGAGGCGCTGCGCGATGCAGGCATTGCGATGGCATCGGTGTGTGGTGGGCATGGTCGTTGCACCACATGTCGCCTGCATTGCGGGTCGGGCCTTGATCAGCTTGCCGAACCCGGCCAGATCGAAGCCGCAGCCCTGAAAAGCATTCAGGCACCCCACGGCATGCGTCTGGCCTGTCAAATCAGACCGCAGAACGATCTTGCGGTCGTGCCGCTAATGGCGCCAAACGCATCGGCCCGCGATGGCCGCCGCCCCGGCGGGCTGTCGGGCAGCGAACGTCAAGTGGTCTCGATGTTTATTGATTTGCGCGATTCGACCCGGCTGGGTGAGATGAAAATGCCCTATGACGTATTGTTCATCCTCAATCAGTTTTTTGCCGAAATGACCGAGGCACTGCGCAGCACAGGCGGCTATTACGCGCAATTTACCGGCGACGGACTGATGGCGCTTTATGGCCATGAAAGCGACGATACCGAACGCATGATCCTCAATGCCTTTGAAGGGGCGGCCGAAATGTTGCGCCGGATCGAAGGGCTTAATGACCATCTGAAATCAGAACTTCCCCATGCCTTGCGGATCGGGATTGGCATTCATATGGGCAAGGCAATTGTGGGTGAAATGGGTCCACCGGGTCGCGAAAACATCAGTGCGATTGGCGACACCATCAATACCGCGGCACGGCTTGAAGCACAGACAAAGGGACATGGCGTTCCATTGGTGATTTCAAAGACCCTGTTTGATCATGGACCGATCCCCTTGCCCGAGAATGCCGTGCTTCATGAAGTCGCACTGCGCGGTAAGGATCAGTCTGTTGCCTATTATGCCCTTGATGCCATGCCAGACTTAACCGGGGCAATGACGCGACAGGACCAGAAGCCGGCAATGGCGACCTGACAAACCGGCATATCGGGTTTCGCAATGCAGCGTTTCCAAGCCAATTGATACAGGCAACACTTGACTATTTCGGTGAAAACCACATTTATTCGAATATAAAGTACCGTTCGGTGCCGATAGGATCGGGTCGAACAAACAGGCGCCCAAAAACGCATTCTGCGTGGGGTCTGACCACTACTCACACTCGCTCTGACGGAGGAGGTGCTGCAAATGTCACGAATTTCCATGTTCAACAGCCCGCTATTGCTGGGTTTTGATCAGATTGAACGCGTTCTCGATCAGGTTTCGAAAACCAAGGCAGAAGGCTATCCGCCCTACAACATCGAACAGATCAGCGAAAACAAGCTGCGCATTACAGTTGCAGTTGCCGGATTCGCCGAAGACGATCTGTCTGTAACCACAGAAGACAACCAGCTCATTATTCGTGGCAAGCACACCGAAGAGGACAATGAGCGTATCTATATCCACCGCGGTATCGCGTCACGACAGTTTCAGCGTTCCTTTGTGCTGGCAGAAGGTATAGAAGTCGTTGGTGCTCATTTGGATAATGGATTGCTTCATGTTGATTTGAACCGGCCTATTCCTGAACCCGTCGTGCGTGAGATCGCCATTGGGTCAAACAAGAAGAAAGCCGTATCATCGCGTACAATCGACATGAAAGTGGATGACGAAGACAGCAAAGCCGCCAATAAAAGCAGCGATGCCTAATAAGGAGTGGTTCAAATGACAGACCGCACTGCACAGCTCAGCCCGAAAAGCACCCCACGCGGGGCGCAAGACACCGGCCTGTTGTCGAATGTTGATTTCGCCATGCTTGGTATCCATGATTTCGCCTATGTTCGCGAAGTCCCAAGCAACGAAGAAGACAGCGAAGAAATGGTCTTTGGTGTTTTCACTGCTGATGGCACGCACATTGCGTCCTTTGACAGCCATGCTGTCGCGAATGCGGCAATCCGCCAGCATGATATGGAACCGCGCGCGGTTCACTGATTAAGGTGTAAACCAGAGCAGCCGCAATCGCCTTGAGTTTAAAGCAACACGAACAAATGTTAAAAGGCAGCCACCCGGCTGCCTTTTGTCGTATGCGCACCGTGCATTGATCGACCCTATCGAATTTCAATCACTTCACCGGGTACGGCAATGCGGACCTGATCATTGTGCCCGACAATTCTGGAAATCTCCGCACGGGCTTCGCGCTTGATGTGATACAGCCAGAAACGTGCGCCGGGCATGTCAGATGCCAGTTGCATCACCGTTTCAAGATCACAGTGTGCTGAATGTTGCGGATCATGTTTGGTCAGATAGGTTTCCTGAAACACAAGGTCGGCACGGGTAAACAATGCGGCGGTTTCCGCCGTTACATTGCCATCCCCGGAATAGGCAAACCCCTTCTCGGCAAAGCGCAACAAAATCGCATGGTTCTGAACACTGTGATCGGACCGGCCAAAACGGCATTCAAACGGACCGATGCTGGTGGTATCGGCAAGTGCATGCCAAATCACCTCAAACGGCCATGCTGACCCCAATCCGGTAAAGCCAAGCTCCATCAGCTTTTCCAGATGGCTGCGCAGTTGCGGCGTGCACAGAATATGCAATGGTTTTGATCGGCCATCATCGCGCCAGTTCAACATCACCGGCACCAAACCAAAAACATGATCAGGATGCATATGGGTGAAGTAGATGGCGTCTATCGCATCAGGATCGGGATATTTTCCCATCACCAATCCGGGAACCGTCGCCCCACAATCAATCAGCAAACGGTATTCATCTGCCGTCACCACAACAGATGAGTTTGCGTAATTCGGATCAAACGCTTCGCCAACGCCCAGAACATCAATGCGCAGATGGTCGCTTGTCATTGCCCCTACCGTCCATTTCCCAGATCGTTGGTGAAAGCATATTAGATCATGGTCACTATTTTTGCGACCTCCTCGCAAACAACGCAAGTAGTTCTGAAATCGACCAGCCTTATATCGCTAATTTGTCACACAATTACAAAAAGAGCGGCACCTCTCGGCACCGCCCTGTAATAATGACAGTATCTTGCTGTGACGGTGCGTCTTACCGCGCAAGAACTTCCGCAGCTTTGCGTGTACGTTCGACCGAAGCCCCGACGGCACTCGACATGCTCGTGATATCGGAAATACTGGTCGAGAGTGTTTCAACAGCAACAGCCATTGTCTGCATGTTCTGCGACACGCCGTCTGTAACCGCCGTTTGTTCCTCAACCGCAGAAGCAATACTGGTGACACTGTCACGAGAAATTTCAATTGAACCGCTGATTTTTTCCAACACCTCAACGACCTCGTTTGAAATGCTCTGAACACCGGCGATTTCTGCAGAAATCTGATCCGTCGCCTTGGCCGCCTGGTTTGCAAGGTTCTTGACCTCGTTGGCCACGACTGCAAACCCTTTGCCTGCCTCTCCTGCACGCGCAGATTCAATCGTCGCGTTCAAGGCCAACAGATTAATCTGACCGGCAATTCCCTGAATAACTTCGACAATGTTACCCATCGAGGAAACAACTTCTGTCATGCGCTGGGTTGAACTGTTGGCATTCTGGGTTTGTTCAAACGCACGCTGGGTCTCATCACGCGATTGCATCATGCTCCGCGAGATTTCCGCAATTGATGCGGCAAGTTCTTCCGCGCTGGCTGCAACCGTCTGGACGGTCGCGGATGTCTCTTCTGCTGACGATGCGCCACTGCTTGCTGCCGCATCAAGCTGCCCGATATTTTGATCGATCTCACCAAAATTGGTATCAATCATCGTCTTGAGCTCACCCAAAAGGTTTACCTGTTCGGAAATATCGGTCGCAAATTTGACAACCTTGAACGGGTTACCGTCCTGATCAAATATCGGATTATAAGACGCCTCAATCCAGATTTCTTTTCCGCTTTTACTGATGCGCTTAAATTGCGCAGCCTGAAATTCGCCTTTGCGCAGATTTTCCCAAAACTCTTTGTATTCATGACTGTCTTTGTAGCCCGCCGCGACAAACATACTGTGATGTTTGCCAACAACTTCTTCAAGCTTATAGCCCATCACCGACAGAAAGTTCTGGTTGGCGGTCAGGATATTGCCCTGCAAATCAAACTCGATCACTGCCTGAGCACGATCAATCGCGTTCAGGGTTCCATCCTTAACCGCGTTTTCCTTTCGACGTGCGGTAATGTCGGACGCAAACTTCACCACCTTTGTCAATTTTCCACGATCATCGAAAACCGGATTATAGGTTGCCTCCAACCAGACCTTTTCCTGATCCTTGCGCACCCGCTGAAAAGCACCTGCTGCAAATTCCCCTGCACGCAGTTTGCCCCAGAACTCCTTGTAGGACGGATCACTTACAATCGATTGCGGCACAAACATTGAATGATGCTTTCCCACAATCTCGGGAAGGGTATAGCCCATCGTTTTTAAAAAGTTCTCATTCGCATCAAGGACCTTGCCATCCAGATCAAACTCAATCATGGCCATTGAACGACCAAGTGCATCCAGAAGCTGCAATCCAGCACGCCCGCGCATAGCGCGACTGTTCAAACCAAAAGCCATTGCAATTTACCCTTCGAACTTGTTCATCATTATGGATTCTGACTTGAAGCGTTGACTGAAAACACGGCGACCATCTTGTCCAAAAAACTACACCTTTGGATAAGGATGGTATATACTCATGATCGAATCAACCCAATATAGAGTTTAGCCCTGCAGCAAGCCACAGCGCAAAAGTTGCTGTATTGCTTAAAGGGTTCAAAACTCTACTTTTCCGAGAATTTGGTCAAATCCACTCAATGTGATCAATGTCACATTTTTCACCCACAATACCTGACACGATCACCGTGCAAGGACTTCTGCGGCCTCACGGGTTTTGTTGACCGATGATGCCACGGCATCGCTGGTCAAGCGGATGGATTCGAGATTGCGTGACAGGTCTTCAACCGTGCTGGCCATATCACGCATGTTCGCACTGACCCCATCGGTCACAGTCGTTTGTTCGGCCACTGCCGAGGAAATATTGGTCACATCGTTGCGCACGGTTTCGACCGAGCTACGAATGGTCCGAAGAGCACCGGCAACCTCGGCTGAAATCGACTGGATACCGGAAATTTCCTGTGAAATGTCCTCGGTCGCACGTGCGGCCTGATTGGCAAGGTTCTTGACCTCGTTGGCAACCACGGCAAATCCTTTACCCGCCTCGCCTGCACGCGCACTTTCAATCGTCGCGTTGAGCGCCAGAAGGTTGATCTGCCCGGCAATATTGCGGATGACTTCGACGATGCTGCCCATTTGATCGACCACATTTGACATGCGCTCGGTCATTTCATTTGCGGTTTCGGTCTGATCGAATGCTCGTTCGGTTTCGCTTTGCGACTGCGTCATGCTGCGCGAGATTTCCGAAATCGATGCGGCAAGTTGCTCTGCACTGGCCGCCACCGCCTGGGTGATGTCCATGGTATTGTTCGAGACATCAACGCTTTGAACAGTGCGGTGATTAAGGTCGTTGATGTTACTGTCAATCTCGGCAAAGTTTCCGTCGATCATTTGCTTAAGGTTCAAAAGCAATTTGGTCTGTTCGGTAACATCGGTGGCAAATTTAATCACCTTGATCGGATTACCAACCGCATCTAGCACCGGATTATACGTTGCCTCGATCCAGATTTCCTTACCACCCTTGCCCACACGGTTAAACTGACCCGCCTGAAACTTGCCCTGATTAAGGCTCTGCCAGAATGAGCGGTATTCCGATGTGTTCCGTAATTCCTTGGGCACAAACATGCTGTGATGCTTGCCTTTGATCTCATCAAGGCTGTAGCCCATCACCGACAGAAAGTTTTCATTGGCATTCAGGATATTGCCGTCCAGATCAAACTCAATCACCGCCTGCGACGAACTGATCGCCTCAAACACACTTTGCAAAAGTGCACGTTCATTACGACGTTCGGTAATATCGCTGGCAAACTTGACGACCTTGATCAACTTACCCTTGCCGTCAAACACCGGATTGTATGTCGATTCCAGCCAAAGCAACTGACCATTTTTGCGCTTGCGCGGGAAGGCGCCGCTTAAAAATTCACCGCTGCCGAGCTTCTTCCAGAACGACTTGTACTCAGCCGTATTGGTGATTTCTTCGGGCACAAACATCGAATGATGCTTCCCGACAATTTCGTTAAGTCCGTATCCCATAACTTTCTGGAAATTATCGTTCGCAGTCAGAATTTGACCATTCATGTCAAATTCAATACGCGCCATCGACCGGCTCAGTGCTGCAGCAACCTGTTCTTCTGCCTGCGCATGTTTACCGCTGTTTAAAAAACCAAGTGCCACTCTTAAAACCTTTCGAAATTGCGCGATCATGCGCACCTATATACTTACCTATCCTTTTGAGGGATGAGGTAAAATCATCACCACCAAGATTCATTGCCGGAACCAAAAAAATTCGCGGAATTAATTCCACGAACTCAGACTCAGGCAACATAATCGTGGCCTATTTTTGGGAGAAATTTTGCACTCGAAGACAGACCGTCTTGTTCAGGTCTCAAAGCATTTTTTGTGCTGCCAACATCAAGGGCGCAAAAATTTGCACTTTAATTCAAATACCTGCCAAAACTTTCCGTCACAAGATAATGTAGAAAAATTGCCCAATTATGGGCCCTACACCGCACCGTTATTTTCTCTTCACCATAAGATACGACGAAAGGAATAATTCGGATCAAATTTTATCAACAGCCCACTCCCAGAGCAATTGATCAGGCAAATAAGCATATACTTTTGAATAGTTCAACTGGCAATTGCGCAGGACTGATCTGCCAAGTGGTGAAATTTGGCCTTCATCATCGGATTGTTTTCGCATCAGTTGATGTTCTCAGAACGTATCCAGATGCTTAATCATAATCCTGCAATACATGGCAAAGACCCACCATTTGCAGAATATGATGTTTGACCATTATGGAAATAACAGAAAACACAGATGTCACGGACGATTTTATCGTGCCAGAACGATAGCGACCTGCGGGAGTCGCTCAACAAAACAGGGCTGTGATGATCGCGCTCCAGACATCTTGATGATGCTTTGTCAGTCGCGGAGAAACACTAGAAACTGGAACCTTACGCCGGCCATTTCACGATATAGCGGGTCAGATCAGGATGGGCTTCTTCTTCGGGGATGCACATGCCCTGTACGGACATGCCGGCGTTGATAGGAGACTTCGGATCGCCCGTCACCAACGGATGCCAATCAGGAAGGCCTTTGCCCTCGGACAGCAACCGATACCCACAGGTTGACGGCATCCACCCCAGTGTTTCGACATTTTCCTTTGAAAGCTGTACGCAATCAGGAACATGTTGTGTCCGGTTGGGGTAATCCTTGCACTGGCAAGACTCGCAATCAAGCAGGCGACACGCGACCGACGTGTAGTAGACCGCATCATCATACTCGTCCTGAAGCTTATGCAGGCAGCATTTACCACACCCATCGCACACCGATTCCCATTCTTCCTGGGTCATCTCGGCAAGTGTCTTAACTTCCCAAAATGGTTTGTTGGGTCGTGCTGCCATGTCTTTATCGGTCATTGTCTCTCTCGCATCGGCAAAGATGGCATTCAATATATTGGATGCCCTTCGCGTCCATCAAGGCCGCTGCTTATCACATCATACAAGATCGACAATAAGGGAAAATGCCCAAACGGAAAACGGGATCCTGCCCCTAAGCCCCTTGCACGCGCGCGGAAATCACGTGAAAGAAAGAACCAAACACAGAGCCCCGGACCAAACCAGCCGGCCCAAGGGCATCACCCATTGCGTTGCTCATCTGGCAGAATGGCGTGCCATCTTCCAAAAGCGTGCTGGCATAATGGAACTCATGCCCACGCAAAACTGTCCCGGCTGGGCCAAACGGTGTGGGTTGTGTCAGAACCGCCTCGCGGTAGCCCAGATGCAGCTTTCGGTCGGCAAAACTGGTTTCAACCGCCAGAAGCCCCAGCATCTCGTGACTGTGGCCATCAGCATCGATCAACTGATCACCCAGCACCATATAGCCCCCGCATTCGCCGTAAATCGTAACATTATCCTCGGCGGCCTTGCGCATTGCCGATTTGAAATGCGTTGCATGGGCCAGTTGGGCTGCAAAAAGTTCGGGATATCCGCCGGGAAGATAAATTGCGTCGGCTGACGAGTCCGGGGCTTCATCATTTAACGGGGAAAAGAAGGATAGCTCCGCCCCGGCCAGCTTCCAGCCATCCAGAAGATGAGCATAGGAAAAGGCAAATGCCATATCGCGCGCAATCGCGATACGTTGCCCCAAGGGGGGAACGTCCGCGGATGCACCGTCAACACCCGGAACATAGGGTTTTGCCAAAACTGACGGCGTTACCAATCGTCGAAAGGCCGCAAGATCAACGTCGGCGGCGATGATATCCGCCGCCCGGTCGAGAAACCCATTGAGCTCATCATGCTCACCGGCCTGCACAAGACCAAGATGACGTTCCGGCAATGTCAGGTCAGAACTGCGGCGCACGGCACCGATAATCGGAATATCAGGCAGGTATTTGGCACAGGCATCGACAATCATCTGTTTGTGGCGGTCGCTGCCAACCCGATTGAGGATTACACCGGCAATGCGGGTATCATCGCGAAACTTGGCAAACCCGGAAATCAGGGCCGCCGCAGACGCCGACTGCCCCTTCACATCCACCACCAAAACAACCGGCCAATTCATCATTGCGGCCAGATCGGCCGTTGATCCGGTGCCATTGGCGGCCCCGTCAAACAGCCCCATCACCCCTTCGCACACCACAAACGCATTTTCGTCATGCTGTTCGGCAAGCTGACGCGCAATAAGGGTGTTGATCTGATCGCGGTGCATCGCCCAGGGATCAAGGTTGATGCAACTTGTCCTGCAAGCCGCCGCCTGAAAGGCCGGATCAATATAATCAGGCCCGGTTTTGGCCGCCGCAACCGCAATCCCATGACGTTTGAGCGCACGCAGCACTGCAAGTGTAATGACGGTCTTGCCACTGTTTGACGACGGGGCGGCAATCACAACGCCGGATGTTTTGTCATACATTTAACAGTTCTTCGGCCTTCATCGCACAAACCCCCGTCTGATCTGGCTTACCCGTTGCTTTTGACCGCTTCGGTGATGCCTTTGGCCATATCTTCGGGCGCAGTACCGTAGTTAAAGTGGCGAATAAATTCACCATCGCGGCCCATCAAATAGACAAAGGATGAATGATCCATCAGATAAGAATCGGTATCTTCCGGTTCGCCTTCCGGGATCGATTTGGCGTAATAGATGCGATAAGCCTTTGCCGCCTCGGACGTTTGGGCGACTGTGCCGGTCAAACCCACCATACGATCATGGAAATGCGGGACATAGGCCCCAAGCGCGCCAATCGTATCGCGTTCCGGATCAATCGAAATAAAGATTGGGGTCACCTCGGCGGCAGTCTCTTCTGGCATCATGTCCAGTGCCGTGCCCATGACCTGTAATTCGGTCGGGCAAACATCAGGGCAGAACGTATAGCCGAAATAAATCAGCATGTATTTTCCAGCGTAATCCTGCTGGGTGACAGTATCACCGTTCTGATTGACCAGCTCAAACGGCCCACCGATGGCAGCCGCACCTGATGACTGCGTTTCTGAACCCATCATCATCAGGCGATAGGTCAAACCAATGCCGAGTACCAGCGCAATCGCCAGAATAGCCAGAAGCGTCTTTTTGCTCATGCGCCTTACCTCTTTCCGTGCATTTTTCTGTGGCCCATGCGCAGCCACGAGAAGCATTCAAAACTGTGCGGGCACTATAAATGCCCTTTGTAATCATGCAAGCATCACAACTGTGCGACAGCTCACACTTGACCAGACATCTTCAGGTTTTCAGGGATTTGCTGTTCGAAATCTGCCTAGCCAAAGGATTGTGATGCCAGAACAAACAGGATGAGTGCATTAACAATCATCAATCCGCGTCCAACAGGCACCATCAGTGCGCGAAACCGCCCGGCGGCATATTGGCCAATAAACCCGGTAACAAACATCATCGGCACCGTGCCAAAACCAAATACCGCCATCACCATGGCACCACTTGCCATACCGCCCGACGCCGCGGCCAGCACAAGCGCACCATACACCAGTCCGCAGGGGATAAACCCCAACATCAACCCCAGAAGATACCCCCGCAGCCCAAATGGTACGGCAAAAAGGGGGCGAATGCGATGACCGATCAATTGGTTCCACCAGCGCCCGCCAGTCTTGCCAGATGTTTGGGGCAACAATCCGCCCAAATGGGGTACCAGCCCCATGACCCCGAACACCAAGAAGAACACACCGGCCAGTACCAACAAGACCGGACCAATCCACCAAACCTGCACCAGAACCGACACACTATCGGCAAAAAATCCCGCCAAACCGCCCAGAACGGCATAGGTGGTGATGCGCCCGAGCTGATAGGGCACCAAAGCCGCCCCGGTCAGGCGGCGAAACTCGCTCATTTTTTCGAGGGGGAGTTGTTCCATGCGGCTGGTGACCTGGCTGATGACGAACGGTCCGCACATGCCAACACAATGGGTCACACTGCCGACCAATCCGGCAATCAATGCCGTCAAAAGCACCCCGCCATCATCTTGCAGGATTTGCGCACATTGTGCCCAGCCGCTTTCAAGGATGCGGATCAGTATTTGCTGTTCGTCCATGATCCATCCCGGTTCATTCGGTGGATATGATTGTGACAATCAGCGATACAGCCAACAAGGATATAGATCAATTCGCGACAGGGAATCGACGCAGGCTGACTACATTAGGCTCAGGACCTAGTCTTTTTGCGGATCCGCCGGGGTCGAGATTAACTCAAGAATCTGTTCGAACGGCACAGTCCGGACCTCTTTGACGTCATCTTGCGGGGACAACCAGTTCAGGCGATCGCGCAGGCCAACCACTTTACCAAGGATGCAAACCGCAGGCGGTTCAACACCCACCCGTTCGACATCGTCCGCCGCCTTGGCAAGGGTGGTAATCAAAATACCCTGTGCTGGCGTGGTGGCCTGATTAATCACCGCAAGCGGTTCATCCCCGGACCGGCCATTGGCCATCAGCTCGGCTGAAATCCGGCGCAGATGTTTCATCGCCATATACATCACCAACACCGGCGATCCTTGCGCCAGCGCGGCCCAATTGATGTTATCTGGCACATCGCCGCTTGACCCATGACCGGTGACAAAGGTCACCGATGAATTGCAATCACGGTGTGTGGTCGGAATCCCGGCATAGGCCGCACCGGCAATCCCGGCGGTAATGCCCGGCACAACCCGGAACGGCACATTATGATCGACAAGGGTCATGCCTTCTTCGCCGCCACGCCCAAAGACAAACGGATCACCGCCCTTAAGGCGCAAGACACGCAAATCTTTTTTGGCATAGTCAACAAGTTGCAGTGAAATGTCGGTTTGCTTGGACGACGGACGTCCGCCGCGTTTACCGGCGTAAACACGCTGCGCATCAGGCCGCAAAAGGTTCAGGATCCGCTCATCGACCAATGCGTCATAGACAACCACATCGGCCTGTTGCATGGCATTGACAGCATGAAGCGTCAGTAAGCCCGGATCACCCGGACCCGCCCCAACCAGCCAAACCCAACCCGGCTCAAAGACCGGAAAATCAAGACCAAGTTTAGTCATCGCGCATTACTTTTGTTCAAGGTATCTTGGCCCATCTGTGCAGGACCATCGCAAGAGGATATGTTAAACAACAATCAGACGATACATCCAACATATTTCCGAAAATTTATCGTATTATTCTAAATACAACACAGAAAAATATGTTTAATAGAAAAATTCTGTTCGCAGCATCTGCTGCCCGTGCCATCAATAAAGGGTACGGCGACGTGATTAACAGGAAAAAATCCGACTGATGGCCAGAAAACCTGATGGACCGCTGCGCAAAGGATGGACAACGGGGGCCTGTGCCACCGCCGCCACCCGTGCTGCGTGGCAGGCCATGTTGTCTGGTCAGTTTCCAAATCCGGTCACCATTACATTGCCACGCGGTGAAACACCGTCCTTTGCCTTGGTGAAGGCCGAAACCGGCGATGGCTGGGCACGGGCCAGTGTGATCAAGGATGCCGGTGATGATCCCGATGTAACCCATGGGGCGGAAATCATCGCAACCCTGCGCCACGCAAAACCTGGCAACGGCATTTCATTTCATGCTGGTGACGGGGTTGGGCGCATTACCAAACCGGGCCTTCCGTTACCCGTGGGCGAACCGGCAATCAATCCAAAACCGCGCGAAATGATGATTGGCCAAATTACTGAACTGGCCACAGAGTTTAACGTGCCCACCGATGTCGAAATCGAAATTTCCATTCCGGGCGGGCAGGAAATCGCCACCAAAACGTGGAACCCGCGCCTTGGCATTGTCGGGGGATTGTCGGTACTTGGCACAACTGGGATCGTCATCCCGTTTAGCTGCTCGGCATGGATCCATTCTATCCATCGCGGTATTGATGTCGCGCGTGCCACGGGCCGCACACATGTCGCCGGGGCCACCGGAAAAACGTCGGAAGCCGCCATTCGCACCTTTTACGACCTGCCAGACGAAGCGATCCTTGATATGGGTGATTTTGTTGGTGGCATGCTGAAATACCTGCGCAAAAATCCGGTCGAGCATATCAGCATCTGTGGGGGATTTGCCAAACTGGTCAAACTGGCCCAGGGGCATCTCGATTTGCACAGCAGCCGATCACAGGTTGATTTCGACCGATTGGCACAGACCGTAAAGCACTGCGGCGGTGACGCGATGCTGCAAGACGCCACCCGAACGGCGAATACCGCCAAACAGGTGCTGGAACAATGTCAGGCAGCAAACGTTGATATTGCAGACACGATTGCGCGCCAAGCATGCGAGTCCGCACGCGCAACACTTGATGGCGCAACTGTGGTCGAAATTGTCATCACCGATCGCGATGGTAAAATCATCGCCCGCCATAGTCCCGGTGATTTCGACACTTTCCGACCGTCTGTGAAAAACTAAAATACGTTCGGTCTGTCTATTCCGACAGACCCCGCAAAGCCCGATTTCGGGCCAAAACCAAAAAGGTCATTTCTTATGCCGCGTCACCGATCCGCCAAACGCCCGATGCACATCCTTATTTTCGGCGGAACCGGGGATGCAAACCGAATTATACGCAACCTGCAGCACGAATTTGGTCAGGATATCCGGTTACAGCTTTCGCTTGCCGGGCGGACCAGTGCACCAAGCATACCCGACGGTGTTCCCGTACGGATTGGGGGTTTTGGTGGCCCCGAAGGCATCATCGCGCATTTCAAGACTGAAAAAATCGATCTGGTCATTGATGCGACCCACCCCTATGCAACCGCAATATCAGCCAACGTTGCCAAGGCCTGCCACGCCGTTGCGATGCCCTGCATCCAGTTTCATCGACCTGCCTGGGCGAAAACGGAACAGGACAATTGGATCATCGTTAATTCGATTGAGGAGGCCGCACGTGTTTTGCCTGACCATGGCACCCGTGCACTGATTGCAAGTGGGGCGAAAAACCTGCATGCCTTTGAAGGTCTGGAAAAAACATGGCTTCTTGTCCGCACCGTTGATGCCCCGCGCGATACATTTGATCTGGCTTATGGTGAATGGCTGTTCGCACGCGGCCCCTTTAGCGTCGAAGGCGAGACCGAACTTCTCGAACGCAATGAGATTGATGTCATTGTCTGTAAGAACAGCGGTGGCAAAGCAACATTTGCAAAAATAGAAGCCGCACGTGACCTGAAAATTCCCGTTATCATGATCGCACGTCCCGGCGGGGAGCCCGTCCTGCAAGCGCCAGATGCCAAAACGGTTGTTCAAAATGTGCGAAACTTTCTTGAGCAATTCTGACCTTTTGACTTTGACCACAACCTATCAAAACCAAAACCCCGCCGAGTTGTTCGGCGGGGTTTTGGTTTATCAGGTCATCTTTGCCGGTAATCCTTACCCGACATAGCCAAACATGCGCGGCAGCCACAGCACCATGTCGGGTATGAGAACAAGCACGATCAGCGCACACAGCAACGCAAAGACGAACGGCCAGATTTCACGGATAATTTCACGCAGCGGAATGCCCGTCACGCCGTTCAAAACGAACAGCAAGATGCCATACGGCGGCGTAATCAATCCGATCATAATGTTGATGGTGATCACCACCCCGAAATGCACCAGATCAATGCCCAGCATGCTTGCCGTTGGCAAAAACAGCGGCACGACAATCAACAGCAATGTCGTGGCATCAAACAAGCACCCCAACACCAGAATGATCAAATTGATCATCAACAGGAACATCAGTGGCGACATCTGCGTCGCAGACAGACTGTCGGCAACAAGGGCTGGGATATTTTCGCTCGCCACCAGGTAATTTAGCACCAGTGCCGACGCAATGATCAGCCCGACAACGGATGTCGATTTTGCCCCGTCCAGCACCAATGCATAGAAATCTTTCCAGCTGACCGAACGGTAAAACAACCCTGCCAGAATAAGCGCATAGATGGCCGCAATCGCCGCCGCCTCGGTCGGGGTGGTGACACCACCATAAATCCCGTACAGCAAAATGACCGGCAACATAAGCGCCGGAAAGGCCCGCATGGTCAGTCGCGGTATTTTGCGCAAAGGCACGACTTCATCGCGTTTGAAATCACGTTTGCGCGCGACAATCACATTTAGCACCATCAGAACCAGCGCCATGAACAGCCCCGGCACAATTCCGGCCAAAAAAAGATACCCGATTGAAGTTCCCGATATCAGGGCATAAAGGATCATCGGGATCGACGGCGGGATAATCGGACCAATCACACTTGAGGCGGCCGTCAATGCCGCGGCATAGCCGCCGGGATACCGGTTATCACGTGTCATTAACTCAATAATGACACGTCCAATGCCCGCCGCATCGGCAATCGCCGACCCGGACATGCCCGAAAAGATCACACTGGCCAAGACATTGACATGCGCAAGCCCACCACGAAACCGCCCGACAATCGCAATGCAGAATGTCAGTAAACGATCACTGATTGTCCCGGCATTCATGAAATTGGCCGCCAGAATGAACAGTGGCACAGCGAGTAAAACATAGCTGTTAAACAGGCCGTTCAACGCCTGTTCGGCGACAAGACCAACGTCCTGCCCCGACATAAACATATAGGCAATCGATCCGGCAAAGGCCGCGATTGCGATGGGCATGCCAATTGCGCCAAGCAAAAGAAAGGCGCCAAGGCTGATGAGAAAGGCCATACTCATGCCGTTGGCTCCTTGATATCAGGCGCGTCACCGGCAATGGCGGCAAGTTCGCGATCACAACTGTCAGCCCGCATCAAACGCCACAGCGACATCACACCGCGAATGATGAGTGCGGCCATAAAGACCGGGAAAATCGCATAAACATAATCAAGGGAAATACGCGTCACCGGGGCTTTTTCAATCCGCATGAACATCACGTAATCAACAATCACCGGGAACCCGGCAATGAAGGCAACCGTGATACATCCCAGACCAAGGATCGCCATCACCCGCCGACCACGGGTCGGCGCCATTAAAAACAGCATGTTAAACGACACATGGTCATGTTCACGCAACAAGAAGGCAGACGTCCAGAACACCAACCAGATATAGAGGATAATGCACACCTCTACGGTCCAGCCCAGCGGGTTGTTCAGGACATACCGCGCAAAAATCTGCAAAAGAAAGGTCCCGAACATCGCGATGAACAATGTCACCGCGACAAGTTCGGCACCTTTTCTAAAATGTTTGCTCAGATCGGGCACGTGTCGATCACTTTACCGCGTTGATCTGATCAACAATGCCGTCCGGCCAGTCTTGCGCGAACTCGCTCTCAAGATAGGCGTCCTGCACTTTTTTACGGAATGCCGGAACGTCGGGTGCATACACCTTCAGGCCTTCACCCTTAAAGAAGTTGACCAGCGATTTTTCGTCGGCAATCCGCTTTTCATTGTTATAGGCGGTGGCAACAGCCGCGGCGTCCTGAACCTTTTCCTGCTGTTCAGCACTCAAATCGTCATAGGTTTCCTTGGCCATCGACAGGAAAATCGCATCGACCAGATGGTCAGTCAGAACAATCTGTTTGGTGACTTCATAAAACTTCACCGCCTTAACCGTCGGCAGCGGATTGTCCTGACCATCAATGGTCCCGGTCTGAAGGCCGGTATAAACTTCACCAAAGGCAAGCGGGGTCGCATCCGCGCCCAGTGCATTGCCAAGGAACAGCCATGCATCGGAACCGGGCATGCGCAATTTCACGCCATCAAGGTCATCAGGCGTGGTGATTTTCTTGTCCGAAGCAAGATTAAGCTCACGGGTGCCAAGATAGCCGACATCAAGAATTTCGATGTTCATGTCATCGGCAACCATTTTATAGAACTTCTGGCCGACTTCGCTGTTGAACACCTTTTTCTGATGGTCCGGATCGCGGATCAAGTAACCGGCGGTAAAGACCGACCATGCCGGGATCTGTTTGGCGATGTCCTGTGCGGAAATCATCGCCATATCAAGGTTGCCGCGCTGCATGGCAGCGGGCTCGGTCCCCTGTTTGAACAGGCTGGCATTCAAATGGATTTCAACATCGAACTCGCCCGGTGCGGTTTTTTCCAGCTCATCCTTGAAGACAGTCAGCATCTTTGCGTGCCAGTCCGACTCAACCGCCGGGGTCGAAATACGCAGCTTCACCGGATCGGCGGCAAAGGATGATGTCGCACTAAGAGCCAGCGTGCACAACGCGGCTGAGGCAATTTTCACAAGGCTGCGCCCTGTCAGTAACTTGGTCATTTGTTTCCTCCCTGACGGGTAAATATCTGATTTTCTACGTTATCGTTCTTATTCTTGATCGGTTGGCAGACGAGAATCAACAACATCTGCACTAACACGATACCTATTGTATAACTAACATGTTAGTGTTAGACAACTGATTACATCATAACAGCCAAAACGCCGTCCCCTTTGGCGCCAGACAGGAACGCTCCATGACCGCCCCCAGAACCGAAAAATTCGGCATCTCCGCCGCCATCACCACCCCGTTCACCCAAACCGGGGCGGTCGATACCGCACTGCTGTGCGCGCATGCGAAATCTGTTCTTGATCAGGGATGCGCATCAGTAACGCTTGGCGGCACCACCGGCGAAGGTCCGTCACTGTCATTGAGTGAAACAATTCCGGCGTACAAGGCACTGACCGCCGCATCGATTGATCCGTCCAAGATCGTTTTTGGCATTCTGCAATCGGCCCTGCCCGATGCCATTGAGGCCGCACGTCAGGTATCGTCGCTGGGCTGCAAATACATACTGGTTGCCCCACCCTATTATTTCAAAGGGGTCAGTGACGCAGGACAGGTCGCCTGGTTTGATCAGTTTTTGACCGCAATCAGCGACACCGGATTGAACGTCATTTTGTATCATATCCCACAAATGACAGCCGCTCCGATCACCCCGGACATGGTGGGTGCCATTATCAAAGCCCATCCATCGATGATTGCCGGGGTTAAGGACTCATCTGGTGACTGGGACAATGCCATGACCCTGCTCGACCGGTTTTCTGATCGTCATATCCTGATTGGCGATGAGCGCATGCTTGGAGCCGCGATCAAACGCGGCGCATCGGGGGCCATCTGTGGTGTTGCCAATATTGCACCGGGCCTTCTGATCCCGCTTCTCGATGGCAAGGAACCTGATAAAAACCTGACCCCGCTTGTCAATGCGCTGCTGGAATATCCGGTGACCCCGGTGATCAAGGCCCTTGTTGCGCATGTCACAGATACGCCTGCATGGCGACGCGTGCGCGCGCCGCTTGTCGAACTCGATCAGGGGCAGTATGAGTTGATAACAAACACCTATAATCGCCTGTTCGAACCCGGGAACGATTGATGAATGACGCCAAACGGCAGCCGCTAAGACAAAGCAGACGCAGTGAAGCCTATGACAGCTTCACTGAACATCTGTTGGCCCGCAATATTCGACCAGGCCAGTTTATCTCCCAGCGTGAGCTGGTCGAGATTACCGGCATGCCGCTTGGCGCCATTCGCGAACTGATCCCCCGGCTTGAGACCGATGGCCTGATCACCACCGTCCCCCAACGCGGGATGCAGGTCGCCCATATCGACCTTGATCTTGTCCGCAATGCCTTTCAGCTGCGCATTTTTCTTGAGCTTGAAGCCGCACGGATGTTCACCGTTCAGGCCAGTGACGAGACGCTTGCGACCTTACGCAAGGAACATGAAGACGTCCTGAAAGCGGCGGAAAGCGGCATTACCACCGAGCTTCTTGAACATGCCCAAAACGTTCAACTGGTCCCTGCATGACCAGATAATCGATGCGCTTGATAACGAAATCATTTCAAAGATTTACAAGGTCAATTCCGTCAAGATCCGCCTGATCCGACAGGAAAGATTCCGTCTGACCGAAAACCTTTTGCAAGACGTGATGACCGACCATCTGGCGATCATTGCCGCCTTTGAAACCCGCGACCCGGAACAGGCCGCCACCAGCCTGCGCCAGCATCTTGAAAATGCGCGCGGACGTGCTCTTGGTCTTGGCGACCGGTAAGCCAAAAACCGGTTATCCCGTTTTCCCAAACAAAAACCGGCCGGAACAACGTTCCGACCGGCTTGCGCCATCCAATGGATGGAAAGTTCGATGCCAGCGGTTAAACGAAACGACGGAACTCGCCCGATTTACGCGGCGGGCAGAAACGTTTCAAATAGGTCGGCGCAATGGCCTCAACACTATTTGGCGTAATGCCAAGTTCAGCAAAGCCGTCTGATCCGTCGGACACCACATTGTCGGTTTTAAGCAAACGGACCTGATCAAGCGTCAATGGCGGCACCGGCAACAACTGCAGGAAGAACGCCTTGATGGATGCCAACCAGAACGGAACCGGCATCAGAATGGCGCGCTGACGGGTGATGTGCAGCATGTCGCGCATAAGCGCCATAAACGAATAGACTTCCGGTCCGCCCAATTCATAGGTTTTGCCTGCTGATTTGCCTTCGACCAGTGCGGTCATGAAGGCATCGGCAACGTCACCGACATAAACTGGCTGGAATTTCGGACCACCATCGCCCAGCATGTCGATCTTGCCTTCGCCCAGATCAACTTTCGGCAGGCCCGGCGCCCCAATCACCGGCAACACCGGAGAGAACCGCGCAAGCGTCGCAAATTTGTTCAGGAAATTGTCGTCGTGGCCAAAGATCACCGACGGGCGGAAAATCACCGCATCTGCAAAGGCATCGCGCACTGCCTTTTCACCGGCGAGTTTGGATGTCGCGTAATTGGCACTGGTGTTTTTATCCACCCCCAAGGCCGACATATGCAAAAGCGTTTTAACGCCACATGCCTTGGATTCTTCGGCAATGCGTTTGGCAGCCTTAACGTGAACATTCAGGAAATTGTTTTTCCCGCGTTCATACAAAACACCCAGAAGGTTGATCACAGCTTCGGAACCGTCGATTGCCTCTTTGATCGAGTCTTCATTGCGCACATCGCAATAAACCGGAACCACCTGACCCAGATAGCCCATCGGTTTGAGTTTTTTCACCCGTTCAAAGCTGCGCGTCGGAACGCGGACGATAAACTCACGCTCAAGCAGACGCTTGACGATATGACGTCCGACAAATCCGGTCCCGCCAAAAACGGTTACGATACGACGATCCATGCTTGCTCTCTCCTTGCCGGTGTCATTGTCCGCGGCGAATTTCCAAGAAAGACACACCGGCGTTAGGTGCCTTCAAAACCGGGTGCGGAGGCCGGTCTGATCAAAATGGTGTCCTGTGGACACTCATATTGCCCACACATGTGACAATATGAGTGTCCACAGGCTCTTGGGTTATATACGACGCGAAACCCGCGTCAACAATGCGCTTTTGTTAATCAGCATCACCGTTGGCGGTGTTTTTTGCCAATAATTGATCATAAAGCGCCAAAAGACCGGCCTGATAGTCGGGGTAGTGCAGTTTCACACCCAACTCCTGCTTGATCCGGGTATTTACGACGCGTTTGTTATCTTCATAAAAGCTTGCCGCCATCGGGCTGAGCGTTGCGCTGGCAAAATCTTGTTCGGCGGGGGGATCAACGCCCAACAATCCACAGGCATGCGCAATCACATCCTGTGGCGGGGCGGCATCATCATCGCACACGTTATAGGCCGCGCCGCAATTGGGCTGCTTGATCGACGCCAGGACGGTCTGGGCAATGTCATGGACATGAATGCGCGAAAACACCTGACCGGTTTTGACAATCCGGCGCGCCCGCCCCGATTTCACGGTTTCAAGCGCGTTGCGTCCCGGGCCATAAATCCCGGCAAGGCGGAAACTTTGCACGCACAAGCCATGACGACGGCCAAGATCAAACCATGCCTTTTCCGCCGCAACCCGCCTGCGCCCGCGCTTGCCACTTGGCAATAATTCATCGTCTTCGGTGACTTCGCCGCCATCGCGGTCGCCATAAACACCCGTGGTCGACAAATAGCCAATCCATGTGCCTTCGGGCAGGATCGCCAGATCGCTACCATGATGGTGAATAACCGGATCTCCCATCCCGCCGGGCGGGGCAGAGACAAGAACATGGGTCACCCCTTTTAGGGCCGCACGGATATCTTCAATCGGCTGATCATCACCAAAGATAAACGGTTCAATTCCGTGCGATCGAAGCTGCGTGGCTTTATCGGGGCTCCGCGTCGTTCCGGCAATCTTCCATCCATCCTCCTGCAGGGCATCTGCGACAAGGCGGGCGGAAAATCCCATCCCGAAACAAAACAGCTTATTGGTCATAAGGGCCTCTGCGCGTTGGCATTCATATGCGGGTCTGAACCCAATGGATGGTCCGCACAGTAACGGTCCCGCACGGCCCAGACAAAACCTTTCCGGCACCTTTTGCCGCAGGCCGGAAAATCGCAATGAATAAGACAATCATTATCTTGCCGTTTTCATGCTGTTTTTTGGGCCGTCATACATTCAGGCATGGTCGTTTAGGGGCATTTTCCCCTATGCTGCATGCTGCCGACTTCGCCAGACAGGGAGCTTCTTTCACCATGGTACGACGCCCGGCTCGCAGATTTTTAAGACAGGCATCCCCGCTTTTGATTGCGGGTATGATCGCAATTGTCTTTGCGCCCGACGCCATTGCCCAGACCGAAAGCAATGGCGGCATGACCAATGAAGAAGCCCAGCAATATAAAGACTGCCTGAAACTGGCCCAGCTCAAACCTGAAGACGGTTTTGAAAGTGCGATTGCATGGCGCGACATGGGCGGCGGCGAACCCGCCCGCCATTGCGTGGCCGTATCGCTGATGTCGCTTGGCAAGTTCGAAGAAGCCGCAACCAGGCTTGATGCGCTTGCCAAGGACAGCACTGCCGACAGAGGCGTTGTGGCCGGTATGCTTGCGCAAGCCGGACAGGCATGGATGTTAGCCAACAATCTTGAATTTGCCTGGCGCGATCAAACCCGCGCCCTTGAGATTGTTAAAAACGATCCGCAACTTTGGATCGACCGGGCAATGGTGCTTGGCATGGCCGGGGAATATTGGGAATCGATTGACGATCTCAACAAGGCGCTTGATCTTGAACCCGATCAGCCAGATGCACTGATTTATCGGGCAACCGCATGGCGGATGCTTAAAAGCTATGATCTGGCAATGACCGATATCGAAAACGTCCTTGCCCAGGAACCCGGCAATGTTCAGGCCCTTTTTGAACGTGGAAACCTGCATCGCATACAGGGCGAAAACGATCTGGCGCGCCGCGATTGGTTAAATGTCATAGAAAATTCAAACGGAACCCCTGTCGCTGATGCGGCAAAAGCGAATATAGAGAAGATGGATGTTCGCACCGAATCAGAATAGGTTCGCTGCGATCTGTTTGCTTTATATGAGGTCGGCGTGACAGACCGTTCGACCATAACCGGATAACACCGGATACCTTTGGGGGCCCAAATGCGTCGCACGCTTGCCTTAACTGCCATTGCCGCGTCCATGGCACTTGTTTCTGCCACGTCTCTGGCACAGGCACGTGACCAGATCAGAATTGTCGGATCCTCGACGATCTTTCCGCTGACCACCAAGGTCGCCGAATATTTTGCCAAAACCACCAATGCCCCGGCACCTGTCGTCGAAAGCACCGGTTCTGGTGGCGGGTTCAAACTGTTTTGTGGCGGTATCGGGGAACAATATCCCGACATCGTTGATGCATCGCGCCAGATTACCGGATCGGAAACCGCGATTTGTGCGGCCAATTCGGTGAGCAACATCAGCGAGATTAAAATCGGCTATGACGGCATTGTTCTTTTGGGATCGCGCAACGCCCCGTCGATGGCGCTAAGCGCCCGTCAGCTTTTCTTAGCCCTTGCCCGGACCATTCCGGTAAAGGGGGCAAGCGTGCCCAACCCAAACGAAAAATGGTCGGACATCGACCCGTCCCTGCCGGATTTGAAAATCCGCGTGTATGGTCCGCCGCCCACCTCGGGCACCCGTGACCTGATGGGCCAGCTACTGCTTGATAAAGGCTGTGCAACCTTTTCCGATATCGCCAGTCTTGAGTCATCTGACCCCGACAGCTTCCGTCTTCTGTGCCGGACCCTGCGCGAAGACGGTGCCTATATTCAGGCCGGTGAGAATGACCGCCTTGTCATCAGCAAACTGGAAAAAGACCCGACATCCTATGGCGTGATGGGTTTTAACAATCTTGATCGCAACCGCGACAGGCTGCAGGGCATCCCGATTGACGGTATCGAACCTGATTATGACACCATCCTTGATGGCAGCTATTCCGGGTCACGTCCGCTGTATCTCTATATCAAGGACGATCATCAGCAGCTTGTTCAATCGCTTGGTGATTTTGTCTCGACCTATGTGTCGGATGCTGTGATTGGCGACGAAGGTCTTCTGGCAGACAACGGTCTGGTGCCCTTGACCGCCGATGAGCGCAAAGAAACCCATGCGCAGGCCGCAAAGTTCGCTGGCAACTAGGGTCTGAACCCAGTTGAATGCTTGAAATGGTCGCGAGGAATTTGTGCGGATATCAGGAGCATTACCGTAGCAAGGCTCGCTGCCTTGCAAGGTGATGCGACGTAATAGCCCGTGCAAATTCCTCCGATCCGAAGGACATCAGGACACTCTGCGACCTGCTGCGTCAATCCCCTTGCCCGGGGCAATACCCCGCGCGGCGAAGATTTCCTTGCATGTCGTGCTCGTTCTGATGCCATTTTAAACATTCAATTGGGTTCAGACCCTAATCGCATAACACGCACATGAATTAATACGGCCGGCCAATCAGTCCGGCCGTTTTGCCATCCAGACCTGATTGGTGGCATAGCGCGGCGGATTGCCTTTGAAATCAGAAAATTCCGATATCGAAACAAATCCGCAAAGCTCCAACATCAATCGCATTTCACTGCGATGGACCCAACGCAGATGATGCCACGCATCTTCGCGCCGAATAACATCCCCGTTGACACCGATTTCCTCAAACCGCCAATGTTCATCGAACCGCTGGGTCAGGGGATCATTGGTGCGTTCCATGGCGGTAACCCGCAAACGGCTTCCGGCCTTACCAATGCCGTCGGGCATGGGAAAAATCGGAAGTTCAACCACCTCTGGATCACCTTCGGGCAGGCAATAGCGTAAATCAGGATCGATCAGATCAAAGGCGATCACCCCACCGGGTTTGAGGTGCGCAAAAGCACGTTCAAGCGCACGGCGCTGATCATGGGCATCGGTGACTTCCTGCAAGCCGCGAAACGGAATGATGATCAACCCAAATTGCTGCCCTTGATCCCGGCCCTGATCCCGGCCCTGATCCCGGCCCTGATCCCGGCCCAGATCAAAATCACACATATTCGCATGGTGCCATGTCAGCTCAGGATATTTGGCACGCGCCTGTGCCAGCATCGCCTCGGACAGATCAAGTCCTTCGACGGAAATGCCCAATTTGGCAATGGCAGCCGTAATCCGCCCGGTTCCACAGCCAAGCTCCAGAACCTTACCCCCACCCGGCCCGACAACCTGCGAGGCGATGTTGGTATAAAACGGAATGGGATCTTCGAAAATTTTACGATCAAGATCAGCGCGAAGATCGTAACTGGCGGTATTTAGGCCACCGACAGGGTAGAATTCATCGTGATTGGATGAACCCGTCATTCAAAATCCAGCTCGGCATAATGCGGGGATGCCGGGAAACTTGCCTGCCGATCGGCCAGAATATCGCGCATCGATGGGCGGGATTTAATCCGCATATACCAATCTTTGGCACGCGGATGTTTTGACCAATTGATGTCGCCCATATAGTCGATCACTGAAATCTGTGCGGCGGCGGCAAGGTCGGCCATCGTCAAATGATCGCCCGCAAGCCAGTTGCGCCGTTCAAACAGCCAGCCGACATAATCAAGATGATACGCCGCATTGGTCCGCCCGGCACGCAGCACCTTGGTATCGGGCGTGCCGGTCGCAAAGAAGCGTTTTAGCAACTTCTCACCGAGCAAATGGTCGGTGACTTCGCGGTTAAATTTGCCATCAAACCACGCGACAAGGCGGCGGATTTCGGCACGTTCCTTGGCGTCAGAACCAAACAGTTTCAGATCGTCTGAATAGACTTCATCAAGGTATTCACAGATGACGACCGAGTCACACAGAACCAACCCGTCCTCATCCTGAAGAACCGGCACTTCGCCTGCGGGATTAAGCAACAGAAATTCGTCGCGCCGCTCCCAGACCGGCTCGGCCTTCAATTCGAAATCGAGCTTTTTCTCGGCCAAAACCAGGCGCACTTTGCGCGAAAACGGCGATAGCCAAAAATGATGTAACTGACGCATAGACGTGAAGATACCCGACCAAGGATGAACTTTTTACAAAGACCGGACTGTTGGCGCGGCTTCTTTTTTAAAGCCACCCGCGACATTCGTTTCAGTACCGGAATTTCAAATCTGTCAAACCACGCGGCACAGATTAAGTAAAGAGCTTCTCACCATTCGAACGGTGATTTTGATGCTTTTTATCCACATTGGCACCTTACCCGTGCAAAGAAGCCTATCTGCCCCGACTTTTGGCCAGTTCCAGCATCCCGTTAAGATCAAGACAGGCTTCCAGATGATCGGCCAATTCATCAAGGCTGGCATCAATCGACGCTTCAAAATTCATCCCGCTTGAAACACCATCGCCGCCAATATGCCCCAGATAGGCTTGGCGAAACGCATCGCTGCCAAATAGCCCGTGCAAATAACAACCCATCACCCGACCATCGGCACTGATGGCCCCATCAAGAACCCCGTCCGATGGGCCCCCAAACCGCAACCAGCTGCGCGACCGATCCGGGCCATTGGTCTGCCCCATATGAATTTCATAGCCCCAAAGGGCGATATTTGGCGCTATGCCCCGATCATCGCCGACCGTCACCGCCTCAGTCTTGCGAAGGGTTTTATCCCCGGCCATCACCGTTTCAATGTCAAGCAGACCCAAACCGGTTTCACTGCCCGGCTCTCCCTCAACCCCGTCCGGGTCATGCACCATCCGGCCCAGCATCTGATAGCCGCCACAAATCCCGATCACATGCCCACCGCGACGATAATGGGCGGCAATGTCCACATCCCAGCCCTGATCTTTCAAGAATCTCAAATCAGCCAATGTCGATTTGCTGCCCGGCAAAACCACCAGATCACAATCACCGGGGATCACTTGGCCCGGCTTGATCAGCAGCAATTCAACCCCATCTTCCGCCGCCAGCGGGTCAAGATCATCAAAATTGGCAATGCGGGGCAAATGCGGAACGGCAATGCGCATGCGTGCATCACCATTGCTATCACGGTGATATTTGCCTGCATTTTCCAGCGCAACACCATCCTCAGCCGGCAGTTTATATGCCCCCGGCCAATATGTTGCGATACCGTAACTTTTGAGATTTCCGTGCTTGGCAATGATGTCGGTTGCCGGTTCAAACAGGGACACATCACCGCGAAACTTGTTAATCACATAGCCCTTAAGCCACCGGCGATCGTCCGCAGACAAAAGCGCATATGTCCCGACAATCGATGCAATTACGCCGCCCCGGTCAATGTCGCCGACCAGAATAACCGGAATTTCCGCCGCCTCGGCAAAGCCCATATTGGCAATGTCGGATGTCCGCAAATTGACCTCGGCCGGTGATCCGGCCCCCTCAACCAGCACCAGATCGGCATCGGCTGCCATGATCTCGAAACTTTCAAGAACCTTGGGCAGCAAGTCACGTTTTAGTCGGTAATAGTCGCGCGCCTTGGCCGTGGTCAGGACCTTGCCCTGTACCACGACCTGCGCGCCAATATCTGATTGGGGTTTGAGCAACACCGGGTTCATATGCACCGTGGTTGCCACCCCGGCGGCGCGCGCCTGAAGCGCCTGTGCACGGCCAATCTCCCCGCCATCATCGGTAACGGCGGCATTGTTGGACATGTTTTGCGGTTTGAACGGGCGCACGCGCAATCCACGCCTGGCATAGGCCCGGCAAAGCCCCGCCACCAGCAAGGATTTCCCGACGTCCGAGCCGGTACCTTGTAACATCAGGGCAGGGACAGATCGCACAGTCATTCCGGTTTCAAAACTTTCATGCAAACAGGCTTACATATAGCCATCATCAACCGGCAAAACGCGCCGTCCCTTTGATGGGATCGCAATCAGAACTCAACACCAATCTGCGCCTTGATGCCTTGTTCGCGGAACGGATGCTTGATCATGGTCATTTCCGTCACCAGATCGGCGGCTTCAATCAGGGTGTCTGGCGCATTGCGCCCGGTCAGAACCACATGCTGATCAGGAAGCTTTTCGGCCAAAGCCCCCAAAACATCCTCAAGCGGTAAGAAATCATAGCGCAGCACGATGTTGATCTCATCAAGGATCACCATCGAGAAGCTGGGATCACGCATCATTTCCAACGCCTTGTTCCATGCATCACGCGCAAGCGAAATGTCCTGTGCCCGGTTTTGGGTTTCCCAGGTAAAACCCGCACCCATGGCATGAAATTCACAAAGCTCAGGGAATTTTTTCAGCAGTTTGGCCTCGCCGGTTTCCCAGCCGCCCTTGATAAACTGAACCACGCCAACCTTCATGTCATGCCCGACACAGCGCATCGCCATGCCAAAGGCGGAAGATGACTTTCCCTTGCCCTTGCCGGTATGGACAATGATCAGACCCTTTTTATCAATCTTCTGGGCCATCATCTTGTCGCGCGCAGCCTTGATTTTCTTCATCTTTTCGTCATGGCGCGCATTAACGTCCACGTCTGGCTGGGTCTTGTCGGTCATGGTTTTATGCCTTTGTCTTTTCGGGCCGTATCGCTTTGAACATTTGCTGGCGAACAATGCGGCGAAGCGGCCCCGGGATCAAGGGCAGTTTTGCGGCGCACGATCAAGATCAAGATGGGCGATGACGCCCTGAAACCCCAGTTTTCGCGCCGCCGGGCATAGGCTTTGCGGATCGGTACCGTTTTCAATTTCTTCAAGATACTCAACTGCAAACACCGGCTTTCCCAAGGCGGGATAGGGTGCAAATTCCCCCATAAAGCCAAACCGATACGCTGATTCCAGCAAGGCAAAATCCATCTTTTCAACCAGTTCGGGCACAAGCTCAGACGCATTTTTCTGCCCGATGGCAAGGCCGCGCGCATGGGCTTGTTCAATCAGCCAATCGATGTAGCGAAGTTGATCCGCCCGCGTCAGGGTAAACCCGGTTTCCTTGCTGCTGTCATCGGCCTCGTAAGCATCGATGTTATCAGGCTCAACCGCCAGAAACCCCTTCTCGCGGCAAAGATCAAACCGGTCGCGCATGACATCGGCGAACCGTTCGAACCGGCTGACATCAAGCCAGTTTTCACCCGGCCAGCCCCAATAGGCATTGCCGATCACATCGGATGGAAAACGATCCCGATCATCGCGCCAGTCTTCGACCGCCCCGACATTGATATAACAAATGGGGAAAACCCCGGCATCGCGCCATTGGCGCACCTGATCAGCAGACGTTTCAAACAAGTCACTGCCAACAACCCTGATATCACCTGCCAGATCAATATCGCCCTGTAACTGCCAGTGAAACGGTCCCGTCGGGACTTTTGGCCAGTCTGGTGTCGCAGATGTTTGCGCCATGGCGCGCACACTTAAGCCGCTGCTGGCACCGACGCAAAACGCCATAATCGCACATAAAAACAGGAATTTAGCTGTATGCATAAGGGTGCCTTGGCTGTGTTAGCGCAATTTTGCCCTCCCTCTGGCGATTGCACAACCGCGTAAATTCGATGCCATGCAAAAGAAAAGCGCGATCCATAAGACCGCGCTTTTCCGACCCCATATCGGGGCACTTCCCCCACCCAGAAGAATTCCTTTGGGCGCTTAAAACTTACCAACTACGTTAATTAAGACTGTGACAGACCAAGATCACTGGTCACCAGATCAGCCCATTTATCGGGTTCACGCATATCAATGTTGCGCAATTCCGGGCGGCGCATCCGGGCCTTGTTAAACATTTGCAACCGATCCCCCGGCGACATCCGGCGCAGACGCATCAAGGCCTTGCGCACTGCATCGTTGGCCGGTCCGGTCGGACGCTGAAAGCTTTGTTCGACCACTTCAAGTCGGCGTTCAAGCCAGTTGCGGCTTGCCACAACCTGCTCGATCAGGGCTTTGAATTCACGCACAACCGGGAAATGATCCATATTAAGGTGGGCTGTTGAAACCGCAGCCCGCCAGACCTGGCGCTCAACCCCTTGCAGGTAGCGCCAGTAAATTTTCACCTTGGCGTCGATTTCCACTTTGGTTTGGTCCGGGCCGGGCAAATGCCGGGAAAGTTCGCTCAGTCCCCGGTGAAGTTCCTCGAAGCTCACCGGAAGATGCTGGCCATTAAACCGTTCGCGCACACTCAAAACAGCCGGGATCGCACCCCGTGCAGGACGATAACGTCCTTGCCCGTGCAGATCGGCACGCAACCAATGTGGAATATCGCAATCGGCAATCAGGAAATCGATGATGTCCGTATGCCCGGCATGTCCGGGCAAGGGGGTCTGCGCATAGTCAGGCAGCCTGACATCAGGTCGAACGCTGGTCGTCTTTTCCATCGCGGCCTCCGAACTCTTTGATCGGTCTGCGTTCCCGCGCAGGCGATCCGAATGGGGTGCCCCGTCCCTCACAACTTATTAATAGTTGGTTAATAGAGATATGGTGCGTAAACGAAACGTTTCAACTGCCGATAATGTTCCCGTGGTAAAATTGTTGTGAGTCTGATGTGTGGTGGTGCCTCTTAAACGCGGTCACCCAGATCGACCGAAACACTGTTGCGCCGTGGCTGCCACAGACCGCGCTCAATCGCCTCACGCAGGCGATCGCGGATATCGCGCAAGGCATCTGGATTGTGCTGATCAATAAAGTCCCGCACCGTCTCATCACCAAGATATGCGTCATACACCAGATCAAAATGATGATCGGCCACACAGCGGGCCGTCGCCGCAAAAGCAAACAGATAATCAACCGTTGCGGCAATCTCGAACGCCCCTTTATAGCCATGGCGCATCACCCCGTTGATCCATTTCGGATTGACCACGCGGGCCCGCACCACACGGGCAATTTCTTCTTCCAATGTACGGATTTTCGGGCTTTCGGGGCGGGAATGATCGCTGTGATACACCACCGGCTGCTTACCCGACAGGCTGCGCACGGCTGATGTCATTCCGCCTTCGAATTGATAATAATCATCCGAATCCAGAAGGTCATGCTCGCGGTTGTCCTGATTATGGACAATCGCATCAACCTTCGACAACCGGGCTTCAAACAGCCCGCGCGCCGCCTCGCCCTCGGCCCCATTGCCATAGGCATAACTGCCCCACGCCAGATAGGCATCGGCAAGATCGTCTTCGTCTTCCCACAGTTTTTCGTCAATCATTGCCTGCAAACCAGCGCCATAGGCCCCCGGTTTGGACCCAAACACCCGAAATGCCGCCTGTCGTTCGGCCTGTGCATCATCAAGCCCCTGACCGCGCAGCTTTTGCGTTTCCTGCGCGACCCGCGCGGCAATCGGATTGCTTTCGGCGGGTTCATCGGTCTGGGCGGCCACCGCACGCACCGCACTGTCAAACAGGTCAATCAAACCGGGAAACGCATCACGGAAAAACCCGGAAATGCGTAAGGTCACATCGACACGTGGACGCCCCAAAACCGATGCCGGCATGATTTCGAACCCGGTCACACGCCGCGATGCACTATCCCATGTCGGGCGCACCCCCATCAGTGCCAGGGCCTGTGCAATATCGTCACCGCCCGTGCGCATATTGCTCGTCCCCCAGACCGAAAGCCCAAGGGCAGCGGGCCATTCACCGTTATCCTGCACATGACGTTCGAGCAAAAGCTCGGCCGATTTCCAGCCCAGTTGCCATGCGGCGGGTGTCGGCACGGTGCGGGTATCAACCGAATAAAAATTCCGCCCGGTCGGCAAAACATCGGGCCGCCCCCGGGTCGGTGCCCCCGATGGGCCGGGTTCGACAAACTTGCCCGCAAGTCCGCGCAAAAGCCCCGACACCTCGGCATCGCCACAGCTGACAACAGCGGGCCGGATATTTGTTTCGATATCGGTTACAACGTCACACACCGCCGACCACAGCGGATCGGGCACAAAAGTGCCATTGACCAGATCACGTGCCAAAAGCTCAATCCGCTCCACCGTATCGCCGGTGGTTCGCCACGGCCCGACATCATCATAATGGGCCAAACTATCGGGTTTTATGCCCGGCCAGAATTCAGCAAAGGCACAATCAAGTGGATCAAACCCGGCATCGCCCAAAATATCCTTGGCAATCGCACGGTGAAGAGATGCCTTTGGTCCGCTGTCCGATCCACGCGGCAACCGCGCCAATGCCACCAAAAGATCGGTCAAAAGATCGCCTTCCGGGGCCTTGCCAAAAATATGCAAGCCATCCCGAATTTGAAGTTCCTTAAGCTCGCACAGATAGTTATCAAGTTTGGCCAGCGCACTTTGTTCGTCTTCGCCCGCCTCAATCCCGCAATCGCGGTCCAACCCGATCTGAATGGCCAACTCAAGAATATCGCGTTTCAGGAGCACCAACCGGCGCGGATCAACGGCTGCGGCCTCAAAATACTCATCAACAAGTGCCTCAAGGTCTTTGAGCGGCCCATAACTTTCGGCCCGGGTTAACGGCGGGGTGAGATGATCAAGGATCACGGCCTGTGCACGGCGTTTGGCCTGCGTGCCTTCGCCCGGATCATTGACGATGAACGGGTAGAAATGCGGGGTCGGGCCAAACACCGCCTCGGGGAAGCATTCCGCCGAAAGCGCCAATGATTTTCCCGGCAGCCATTCCATATTGCCGTGCTTGCCAAAATGAATGATCGCATCGACGCCAAATTCATGGCGCAACCAGATATAAAACGCGAAGTAGTTATGCGGCGGCACCAGATCGGGCGAGTGATAACTTTCCAGCGGATCAATGTTATAGCCGCGTGCGGGCTGCAACCCGACCACGACATTGCCCATCGGCAGGATCGACAGCGCAAAGCTATCCTGTTCGGCGATATAAAACGGGTCTTTTGTCGGATCGCCCCACGCATCAAGCACGTGTGCCTGAATGGAGGCCGGTAAGCCGTCAAATGCCGTTTGATAGGCCGCCCGCGAAAGCGTCACCCGAATTTCACGATCCGCCAGCGTTTTGAAATCATTGGTCGGCCCGGCCTTGACTGCGTTGATCAAGGCATCGCCATCCGTCGGAATGTTCTCAAGCGCGTAGCCATCTGCCTGCATGGCACGCAGGGTTTCAATCATCCCGGCCGGGGTATCGAGCCCAACCCCGTTGCCTAGGCGAGCATCCTTGTTGGGATAGTTCGCCATCACCATCGCGACCTTGCGCGATGGTGCATCAAGTTGACGCAACCTGACCCAATTGGCGGCCAGTTGGGCAACAAATGCCACGCGGTCGCGCACCGGGATGTATTTCACCAAATCAATCTGGGTCAACGGATCCTTGCCAGCCGACCCCTTGAACGACACCGCGCGCGATAAAATACGGCCATCCACTTCGGGCAGGGCGACATTCATCGCAATGTCGCGTGCGGCAAGGCCATTGACGCCGTCGCGCCAGCTTTCTTCGCTGCCACCAGAAAGGACGAGTTGAAACACCGGTGCATCGACCGCATCGAACGGCCCATCTTTTCGTTCGGAACCCGGAACAGAAATCGAGAACCCTGTGGTATTCAGGACCAAATCTGCCGCTGTTTGCTCCAGCCAGTCACTGACAAGCGCACCCGCCGCCGGGTCCTTGAGGCTGGAAACGAAAATCGGCAATGGATTCAGATGATTGGCCTGAAGTTCTTCAACCAGAGCATCAATGACATCAAGATTGGCCGCCTGCACCAATGACCGATAGAAAATAATCGGCGTAACTGGTTGATTTTCAACCCATTGTTTGCGGATTTCGGCCAAGTCTACATGCGTATTTCCCGGCCAATATCCACCAGCCTTGACCAGTGGGGCGGCGGGTTTCCACTGCCAGTTAACAGATGAATTCAACTTTTCATATATAAGGCGAAGTAAATTCTCGGAATTTTGCGGCCCACCTTCGATCAAATAGCGCCAGATATGCTGATAGTCGGCCCCCTTGACGGTCGAAAGCGACAGTAGCTCCGCATCGGGTTGATCATCCCCGGGTAACAGCAAAAGCGGGACGTCATTTGACCGGGCAAAGGCGACAAGCTGCTCGATGCCATACGCCCAATATCCCCGCCCGCCCAGAATGCGCACGATGATAAACTTGGCCTCACACAGCACATCTTCGACATACAAATCGACCGACATGTTGTGACCAAGCTGCAAAAGACTGGCCAGACGCAAGGATGGAACATCATCGCCAAATTCTGCTGTCAGTCGCCCTTGCGCGCCAGCAAAACACGCCAGTTCAGATTCTGCCGCCGACAGGATCACGACATCGCCGGGTTCCTGTCCAAGATCGACGGCTTCACTGCCGTCTGTCACCATTCCGGGCTGTGCTGCCAGCAAATGCATTGGGGTTTCCGTCTCTTTCTTTCGTGTCTGGGTCTACTCAGACCGGGCCGAAGTCCCGGATCCGAGCGCCGCACCTAGGATCGGGCCGAAGACCAAACCGAGGATCACGACCATCTGTATCCGCAGTCCGCAAGCATCCCCCGACGAGCCAAGCCAAGGCCGGGGAATGCGGGTTTCACGGCGTCATGCAGACGTGAAACACGGCCTTGCACCGATAGGACAAAACAGTGTTTCACGTGAAACAAAACAAGAACAAATAATCTTACGTCGCCTTGATCGCGGTTTCAATTGCCGCACGGTCCAAGCCATGCAGGCCAATCACCACCAGTTCAGACCGGCGGTTTTCGCCGTCCGTCCACGGGCGGTCAAAGTACCGCTGGAACCGTTCGCCAACGCCTTGGACCACATGGCGCATCGGTTTGCCCGGCACATCAAGGAAGCCCTTGATACGCAGCACATCAAACTGACGTACAACTTCAATCAAACGCTTTTCCAGAACCGCCGGATCGGCCACCGCATCAAGAGACACAACGAAGCTATCGAAATCGTCATGGTCGTGTTCATGGCCATCATCATGATGCGACGGGCGGCTATCAAGATCATCCTCGGCCGCGGCACCCAGCCCCAGCAGAATGGCATTTTCAATGCGTGAATGATCGGTAGCGATAATTTTGACTGACGGGCGTTTCAGTTGGGCACGAATGTCGGCTTCAACCTTGGTCCGTTCGGCGTCACTCAGAAGATCGGTTTTGTTGAGCACAACCATATCCGCACAGTGAAGCTGTTCTTCAAACAGTTCTTCAAGCGGGCTTTCGTGATCAAGGCTGTCATCGGCTTCGCGCTGGGCCTGAACCGCATGGTGATCATGGGCAAACAGCCCGTCACGCAATGCTGCACCATCCAGCACGGCCACCACACCATCGACCGTCACACGTGATCTGATTTCCGGCCAGCTAAACGCCTTTACCAGTGGTTTTGGCAGGGCCAGACCAGATGTTTCAATCACGATGTGATCGGGTGGGGTTTCGCGGTCAATCAGGCCTTGAATAGTTGGCAGGAAATCATCGGCCACCGTGCAGCAAATACAGCCATTGGCAAGCTCGACCACGTCATCTTCGGCGCAGCCTTCAATGCCACAGCCATTGATGATGCCGCGATCAACACCAAGGTCGCCAAATTCATTGATGATCAGTGCAATCCGTTTGCCATTGGCGTTTTCCAGCATGTTGCGGATCATGGTGGTTTTGCCTGCACCGAGAAAACCGGTAATCACAGTTGCCGGGATTTTACCCAATTGAGCCATTCTCAAATTCCTTAAATTTCAATTCTTTGTGGGGTTATTTGACCTGCATCGGAATGCCGGCAACCACCAGCGTTACCTTATCTGCAAGTGCCGCCATACGTTGATGCAGCCGTCCGGCATGATCGCGAAAGGCCCGCGCCATGGCATTTTCCGGCACGATCCCGAAACCGACCTCGTTTGACACAAAAACAACCGGGATGTCGAGGGTCGGAACCAGATCGCACAAGCGATCAAATTCGGCCTCGATATCGCGGTCTTCAAGCATCAGGTTGGTCACCCATAAGGTCAGGCAATCAACCAGAACCGGCTGTGCGTCGGGCTGATTACATGCGCGAAGGGCGGCACAAAGATCCAGTGGTTCCTCGATCGTATGCCACAGATCGCCGCGTGTTTGTTTGTGAAGGTCGATGCGGTTGGTCATTTCCGCATCCCAGGCCCGTCCGGTGGCGATATAGGTTCCGCCTCCGGCTTGTCCGGCCTGTGTAATGAGGTTTTCGGCAAACCGGCTTTTGCCCGATCGGGCACCGCCAAGGATCAAATGTATCCCGGAAAGCGGTTCTGTATGGGTCATCGCGTTTTCCTCGCCATGGCCTCCCACCGAGGCCGGGTTGCGTCGCCACTACGCAAGAGAGACAAGAATAGTGACACCTTCGGCTGGTTTCCTGGCTGCGGGCATGAAAGCCATCCGCCTTCCCGGTTTCCCGGTGGCTGGCGCAAATGCGCCCGGATCGCCCAACCCGATACAGTTGCGGGGGCAGCATCGGCATTTCACCGATTTCCCATCACCGAACGGTGCGCCGAACCTAACAGCTTTGCCTGTTCTGCCAAAGCGCTATCTCCGACCTAATCATAAGGTCAGTATTTGACAGAATTGCCTGCTTGAGACCCCCGGTCATTTAAGAGAACATAATATTATCACGCTGGAATGAGAGCCATAACAAGCGCCAGCCAGTGTGATGACCGGGGAAAAAAACAATCATAACCCGGTTGGTTGCAGTGACATGCAACTTGGAACTCTTGGGGTTAACTGGATATTTGCAAGATCAGATGGCAATTCATGCGCACCTACACAAAATCCGTGAACTAAAAACGCCAACCTGGATTACCTCATCACGCAAAGACATGTGGCTGGGGCTTCTTGAACGTTTGAACACGCAAGACAGAGCGTTTCATAGATTTCTTGATGACTACGCAGCAGATGACGACATCACGCTCGCACGGCGCGATGTGCGTAATATTTTTGCGCAAGATGCCGCAACCGGCGTGATTGCGACCATTTTCTGGTCTCATGCGCGCGGGATGCGTGTGAATGCCCTATCACTCCTTGTCCGCGACCTTCCAACATTGATCACATTGATGTCGGTAGCCGATTTTCGCAATGATGAGTTAAATGAACTGCTGGCCCAGCCCGGCATTTCGGTCCCGACAGCAAGCAAAATGCTGTCTGCCTGTGGCAAAACCTATTGTGGTATGCCCGCTGCTATCATTGATGACACCATCATTCAGGTCATCGAAAACAGCACCTTTGCCAGTGATTTTCCCAACATTGCGGAACTGCGTAACAAATCACGCAGCCGCCCGGTCCCCTATTACGAGGCGTACCTTCGTGATGTTACCGCGCTTTGCGAAAAATACGACATTACCAGTGACATGATTGACCGTTATCTTGCCGAATATGCCTTGGACAACACGTCGCAAAACGCGGAATTACAATCGGCATAATAGACATCCCACATGCCTTAATAGCGCTGATTAACCGCCGTTATGCGCCAGCCGGGTTGATCAACACCGTCAATATATTCCAGTCGCGTTAGCCCAAGTGTGTCGATGTGAAACGACAAGGCGGTTTCAAGCGATAGGCCAAGTGCATTGGCAAGCACCGCACGCACGGTCCCGCCGTGGATCACGGCGACAATATCGCGTCCCGCCCAATAGCGGTTTAGCCGACTGAAAATCGGCCCTACACGGGCAACAACATCAGAGAAACTTTCCCCGTTCGGGGGATGCTGACGGGCGAAATCCGTCCAGAATTTTGTTGTTTCGCCTTTGGGTAAATCATTCCAATGCTGCAATTCCCAAGCCCCGAAATGTTGCTCGGCAAGGGCTGTTTCGCGCGTTGGAACGACGTCTTCGTCAATCAGTTCCTGCAATTTAAGGGCGGTATCAAGTGTCCGCGATAAATGGCTCGTCACCCAGACGGCATCTTTTGGCAAATGGCGGGCCAGAGCACGTAGTGCTTTTTCGTCTGACAAATCAACGGGCATGTCGCTTCGGCCATAGACCAGCCGTTCCGGGTTAAGAACCGGCGCATGACGGACCAGCCACCAGCGTGTTGTTTGACTTTTCATAGTTCCCCCGCGGACTGCGTCTTTCTATCGACCCGAAGATAATGACATCAGATACCTCTTAGATATTGCCCATCGTCGCGACAAATCCAATAGCAACAAACAGTTCAGCCACCATTTGTGTCGCCCCCAAGACATCCCCGGTTTGTCCGCCAATTTGCCATCTGGCGATCCCCCCCATCAAAGCCGTCGCCAGCATCGCAGCCACAACAACCGAAACCATCACGACAGGCCCGGACAAAAGCCAAACAATCGCGATGGCAATCGCGACACCCAGCATCACATGACGCCATTTGGGTTGACCGGCATTCTTGCCAAGTCCGTTATCGCGCGCCGGTGAAAGAACCGTCATTAAAACTGGCATCGCACCGCGCGATGCCACCGCCATCACTAGCAAAAGCATAACCGCCTGCCCAGCGTCAGCAGCCCGCACCAGCAACGCAATGCGCAGCCCAAGACACAAGACAAGGGCCACCACGCCATACGTGCCAATACGGCTGTCACGCATGATTTCAAGTTTTCGAGCACGATCAAGCCCGCCGCCAAAACCATCGGCGCAATCGGCCAGACCATCTTCATGCATCGCCCCCGTCAACAGAACCAACGCAAGGACGGCGACAATGGCAAAAACCACCGCACTTTCCGTCAAATAAGCTGCCAACTGGGCCGGTATGAGGGCAATGCCGGCCAAAAACAGCCCAACCAAGGGCCAGCACCAGACCGACCGGGCAATCAAGGCTGGGTGAAAATCATTGATCTGGAAAACCGGCACCCGACTGAGCAGCACGAGCGCACGAAAGAAATCAGACACCACCGGAATCTTGCCTACAACAAAGGTGCTGTCTTCTGGTGGGTTTTCGGTGCCACCATCAGAACTTTGCATATTTGTTTCGTTTTGATTATGATCTTTAGATGCCGTCATTTTTCGATTTTCGATCTGGTGTTATGGTGACCATAGGCCTAGGTTGAGGCCTCAATTATTTAGAAGGTTTCGTTGTTGCTCAAAGACCGCGCATCAAAACACTTTTCACTGCTAGCTTAAGCTGTTTGCCCCCAAACGACAGCTTATAGCGAAACGTCCTAAGCAATTGGGCTCTCAACCTAATCTTTACCGTAACAGAAGCCAAGCGGAACACGCTTGACGCCACCGCCTGCCAGCCGGAGACCAACATGTTCAACCCGAAGCACCCGCCGCAAAACCTTGACGAAATCCGCGCCCTCCTTGCCGATCTGCCATCAGCAGACAGTGAGGCACAGGCAGCCGTTTTGCAGCGTGAGCCAACTCTGACAAAACCGGCAGGATCGCTGGGACGGCTTGAAGATTTCAGCCTGTGGCTGGCGGGATGGCAAGGAACGTCGCGCCCCAATATGTCGCGCCCGCGCGTCACTGTCTTTGCTGGCAGCCATGGTGTCGTGGCACAGGGTGTTTCGGCCTTTCCGGCAACGGTCAATCAGCAGATGGTTGAAAACTTTATCAATGGCGGGGCCGCCATCAACCAGATTTGCAAATCGGTTGATGCCGAACTGCGTGTGATGGAAGTCGCCCTTGAAATTCCCACCAATGATTTCAGCCAAGAACCTGCCATGGATGATGAGGGCTGTGCGGAGGCCATGGCGTTTGGCATGAGTGCGATTGAAAAGGGGCTCGATTTGTTTGTCCCCGGCGAAATGGGCATTGGCAACACCAGCTCGGCCGCGGCCATTGCGCACGCGTTGTATGGTGGTGAGGCTGCTGACTGGACCGGTCGGGGAACCGGAATTGATGACGAAACCCTGATCCGTAAAACCCGTGTCGTGGGTGATGCCATCATTCTGCACAAAAATCAGATGCATGACGGGCTTGATGTTCTGCGCTGTGTCGGGGGACGTGAAATTGCCGCCATGGCCGGGGCGATTATTGCCGCCCGTTTTGCGCGTGTGCCGGTTCTACTTGATGGATATGTGTCCTGTGCGGCGGCCGCCGTCTTGGCCGCCATCCGCCCCGATGCACTTGATCACTGTCTGGTTGGCCATGTGTCGGCAGAGCCCGGCCACAGTCGCCTTATTGAAAAGCTGGGCAAGAAGGCGCTGATTGATTTCGGGATGCGCCTTGGTGAAGGATCGGGTGCCGCATTGGCGATCCCGCTTCTGCGCGCGGCTGCGGAATGCCACAACAACATGGCGACCTTTGACAAGGCAGGCGTTGACGGCAAGGATTAGGACTTAAAGCCTGAACCCACTGAGCAAAGCCAAGGATGCACAACAATAGCGCCGATTAAATCGGTGCTATTTTTTTGTCCGTTCGCTCATCAGGTGCTCAACATGGCGGCCCTGGAACATGGTGATATTGATCCCGTGACCAAATTTGATCGCCCGTTCATCATCACAACGACACAGGATCACACGGGTATCACCGGACTCGGCAACCGCATCACGCATGGCTGTTTTATGCTCGTCATCCATGCTTTCCATGTCCGTATCCCAGATCATTTTGATCATATCAACGCCAAGCTTGTTGCGGTTGATATAGGGCAGCGACAGATGACTGATGCCGTCAATACAGATGCGATAGCCACGATCCCGGCAGAAATCACGCGCAAAGAAAAACGCCCCAAGATCAGCGAAAATATCGATCTTTTGCAGTTCCAGAACAATCGTGCCGCGTTGACCGGCCTTAACGTTACTATCGAACGTCAGAAAATCAGGGGATAACAGGGTCGATACATTTAGATTAATACTGACCGACCCGGTAACCGACGCATCATTGCTGCGCGTCAGCAGCGACAGCATGCGACGGTCCAGGATTTCTGTGAGATGCTGGAACAGCCAGCGATTGGACAACACATTGACATCGGGCAGCAGGGTTTCCTGCAAATCCTTGATTGAAATGAACAGTTCGTGGAAGACCGGCGTCGGGTTGGCGTCCCCAACCACCGCACAAATTGCCTGACGGCGCATCAGATTTGATAAATCGGCCCGCCGCAGGGATTCATCAATACGCCCCAGAATTTTGGGCGTTAACGGCATCCTATCATCACCATAATCGGGATGATCATTGTGACGTTCGGCGGCCTTGCTGACCACACGCGGGCGATTGGCGTTGGAGCGCACCAGTGTCTGGGTCAGATGCAGGAAATCCTTATATTCCTGCCCGACATCGAAATAATCGGTAAAGGTTGCCGGTGCGCCACTTTCATCCTTGCCATCGCTGATCAACGGATCATCGTTAAACAGGAATTTCAGCCGGAAAATGACCGCATTGACCTCATCCATCTCGGCGGCATCGAAAATGAAAATCAGATCCTGATTGGACAGGGTAAAGATGCGCCCGGTGACTTCAGGGACGATTTCTTCAAAGGCGCCAATGGCCGTGCGGATATGATGGTCACGGCGGTTAAACGCCAACAATTTTGAAAAATGCACATGAATAGCCCCCACCCCTTCCTTACGCCGTTCAAGGCGTCGCACATAGTCGACGAGGAAGGCTTCAGGTGATGGAAGTGAGCTATCAGACATAAATATGATGACCAGATTGTGTGTTGCGCCGGAAACAGAGCCGATACTCCGCCCGTATTATCATAGGGCCTGCTAATTAACAGCTTATGTATTTATCATCCCCACCTATTGAAACCAAAGGTGAAAATCGGACAAATTCAGGCGACGATCCGAAAAAGATAAGTCGTAGCTTTCCGCTATTCAAACTGATAGTTTCAGCGCGATTTAGCATCTAACAAACAGGGTTGAAAACAATATGTGGCGACGCAAACGCATTCTGGTAACCGGTGGTGCGGGATTTCTAGGTTCGCATCTGTGCGAACGCCTGCTTGGAGAAGGGCATGACGTGCTTTGCGTCGATAACTTCTTCACCGGAACCAAGGATAATATTGTCCATTTGCTCGAAAACCCACATTTCGAGCTGATGCGTCACGATGTAACCTTCCCGCTCTATCTTGAAGTTGACGAGATTTATAACCTCGCCTGCCCGGCTTCCCCGATTCACTATCAGCACGACCCGGTCCAGACGACCAAAACCAGCGTGCATGGTGCGATCAATATGCTCGGCCTCGCCAAACGTGTTGGTGCCAAAATATTCCAGGCATCCACCAGCGAAGTTTACGGTGACCCGGAAGTCCATCCGCAAACCGAAGATTACCGCGGCAGCGTCAATCCAATTGGTCCGCGCGCCTGCTATGACGAAGGCAAGCGCTGCGCTGAGACACTGTTCTTTGATTACCATCGCCAGCATGGCCTTGAAATCAAGGTTGCCCGTATCTTCAACACCTATGGCCCGCGCATGCACCCGCAAGATGGCCGGGTAGTATCAAACTTTATCATTCAGGCCCTTCAGGGCGAAGACATCACCATTTATGGCAATGGCGAACAAACCCGTTCGTTCTGTTTCTATTCCGACCTTCTGGAAGGGTTCATTCGTTTGATGGCCACCGATCCGTCGGTCAGCGGTCCGATGAACCTTGGCAATCCGCATGAAATCACCATTCGCGAACTGGCCGAACGCGTGATTGACATGACCGGGGCAAAATCCAAACTGATCTTTAAGGACCTGCCAGCAGACGATCCGTTGCAGCGCAAGCCCGACATTACCTTTGCCCGCAATACTTTGGGGTGGGAGCCGACTGTCGCCCTTGAAACCGGTCTCGGGTCTACCATCGACTATTTCCGCAATCTGATTGCCCAACACGGCTGATCCCACGTCTTGTGATCCCACGTCCTTGGATTTGGAAAAATGGATATCAAAGCTTTCTTCGATGCTGAATTTGACGAGCATCTTGATCTGGTCAACAAGACCCGCGAAGTAACCCGCGATGCCTTTATCGAATTGGTCGAGATTTGCACCGATGCCTTAAACGACGGCAACAAATTGCTGTTTTTTGGCAATGGCGGATCAGCCGCAGATGCCCAGCATATCGCGACTGAATTTACGGTGCGCTATGTTCATGACCGCCGTGCCCTTCCGGCGATTGCGTTGACGACCGATAGCTCCACATTGACGGCAATCGGCAATGATTTCGGGTTTGATCATTTGTTTTCGCGCCAGATTGAGGCGCTTGGCAATCCTGATGACGTCGCGATTGGCATTTCGACATCGGGCAACAGCAAGAACGTCAATCTTGGTCTGGCCAAGGCGCGCGAGATGGGACTGGTTGCGACCGGCTGGACCGGCAAGACTGGCGGCGACATGGTTGATCTTTGCGACCCACTGATGATTGTGCCCAGCAATACCACTGCCCGTATTCAGGAAATGCACATTCAGATCGGTCAGATGCTGGTGGGCGCACTTGAACATACGCTTGGTTTGGCCAAGAAATAATTCGATCCTTTCGCGATAACGACACAGCAAAGACATCAAAAATGACCGATCTCAGCCATCTGGCCCTTCAGGTTGAACAACTCACCAACGCCAAGGTCCTGTGCATTGGTGATGTCATGCTCGATCGGTTTGTCTATGGCACGGTAAACCGCATTTCCCCCGAAGCCCCGATCCCGATCATTCGGGTCGAGCGCGAAAGTGCGATGCTGGGCGGGGCGGGCAATGTCGCGCGCAATGCCACCGCCCTTGGGGCGGCTGTGCAGTTCTTATCACTGGTCGGTGATGACCTTCCCGGACGCGAAGTCATGGAATATGTCGCTAATGACGCCGGTGTTGAGCCCTATATCCAGACAGAGCGCAACCGTCCAACCACGATCAAGACCCGCTATATCGCCAGCGGGCAGCAATTATTACGATCTGACAACGAAACCACATCGCCCATTGCAGCAGATACCATCAGCAACCTTTCCGCCCTTGCCGGTCAGCTGTCCCCGGATGTCGAAGCGATCATTCTGTCGGACTATGGCAAGGGTGTCTTGCATCCGGATGTTGTCGCAAGTGCAATCAATGCGGCCCGTGCGGCAGGCAAACCGGTGATTGTTGACCCCAAAGGGACCGATTACAGCATCTATCGCGGGGCCACGGTTGTGACGCCAAACCGCGCCGAAGCACAGGCTGCCACTGGCATTGCTGTTAACAGCGACGAAGATGCCATTGCCGCCGCGACCAAAATCATCACCGATTGCGGCATTGATAACGTCCTTCTGACCAGAAGCCAGGACGGTATGACGTTGGTGACCAAAGACGGAGAGGCCATTCATCTTCCGACCGAAGCACGCGAAGTTTTTGATGTCTCAGGGGCCGGGGATACGGTTGTTGCCTGCCTTGCAGCGGCGATTGCGGCGGGATCGAGCCTTTCAGATGCGGCGCGCATTGCCAATGTGGCGGCGGGCATCGTGGTCGGTAAAATCGGCACGGCGATTGTTTACCCCGATGAGTTGATTTCCGCCCTGCATCACCATGACCTGATGATTGGCGAAGCCAAACTGATGCCACTTGATCGCATGGTGGACCGTGCGGAGCGTTGGCGGCGTAAGGGATATAAGGTCGGCTTTACCAATGGCTGCTTTGATCTTTTGCATCCCGGTCATCTTAGCTTGCTCAAACAAGCGCGCGCGGCCTGTGACCGGCTGATTGTCGGGCTTAATTCCGATGCATCGGTCAAACGGCTTAAGGGCGAAGCCCGCCCGGTTCAGTCCGAAGCGGCCCGTGCGGCTGTACTTGGATCGCTTGAAACCATCAGTGGCGTGGTGATTTTTGGTGAAGACACCCCGGTTAACCTGATTTCGGCGATCAAACCCGACATTCTGGTCAAGGGCGCGGATTACACCATTGATAAGGTGGTCGGGGCCGAGATCGTTCAAGGGTATGGCGGCAAGGTGGTTCTGGCCAATCTGGAAGACGGTTTTTCAACCACATCGACCATTGCACGCATGAACAAGGGCAAGGACTGACCTTAAGCGTCATCCGGCCACGGCATCACGCGAAGGTCTGGCCAGATGCTTTGCCATCTGGCGGTTTTGGCTTCATAGACCTGACGGATCGGCAAGACCGGGTTGGGGATGATCGTGCCGCTTAAAACTGCGTCCAGCCCAAACGGGACATACAGACGATATCCATCAGGATCTTTGCGCAGTCCGATGGCGGTTGTGCGATAGGCAAACCGGTCAATGCCGTCACTGGCGGCATCCACCGCGCCATATTCAATGCCGAACTTTTGCCGATACCAAATCGGCACGCGGGCCTGATTGCGCACTTCAATCCGGATTGGCAGGTCTGACAACAGCTCGGTAATCGCGGTAATGACGTTATCCTCGGCATCCCAACTGGTATCGGGATCGTAATAAAACAGGTCGTAATCAGCTATTCCGTTTTCCGCCGGACGATTGGTTGATACATTCCAGACCGATTGCGCCAAACACCCGGCGGTCAGCCACCAATCATCAAACCCAAAATCACACCACCGATCCAGTATGATGCGATTGAACCGGTTGCGCAAAACCAAATCAAGGAAGGTCTGCCCGTTCGCAACCTGATTGATCGGAACGCCGGTGCTCATAGCAGGACCCAAAGCGCCTTTAGCGCGACCGGCCATGCCGCATTGATCAGGCAAGATATTGTATAAAGCGAAAGAGCGCGGTCGATATCAGCCGCCGACGCATTGCGCCTGCCCAACCCGATATAGGGATCATCGACGACCTCATCACCATATTGGCGCGGCCCGGCAAGCGATAGACCGAGCGCCCCGGCAAAGGCGGCTTCCTGCCAGCCGGCATTGGGGGATTTGTGTTTTTTCGCATCGCGCATCAATGTGTGCCACCCAGCCCGGCCACTGGTTTTTGAACCCAGTGCCGCGGCCAGACAAATCACAGCCCCGGCAAGGCGGGCCGGAATGAAATTAACCACATCATCAAGCCGGGCGGCAAACCGCCCGAAATAAAGATAGCGGGCATTGCGATGACCGATCATCGAATCAAGGGTGTTGATCGCCTTATAGGCACACAGCCCAATCGGCCCGCCGAGCACATACCAAAACAGCGGGGCGACCACGCCATCGGAAAAGTTTTCCGCACAGCTTTCAATCGCCGCCCGGCTGACCCCGGCCTCATCCAATGTATCGGGATCGCGCCCGACAATCATCGATACTGCCGCCCGCCCGCCCGAAAGCCCATTCTTTTTCAGCGCGACCGATACCGCCTTAACATGCTGATACAGTCCTTTTTGTGCGATCAAAACCGCCAGCAGGAAAACCTCGGCCGCATAAAAAACATCACCGATGGCTGAAATCTGCGCAATAACGGCCCCAAACAGGCCCGCCGCACCGATCACCGCAAGGCTGGTGATCGTACCGCGCACGATCAGGTCCATATTGCTGCGGTCAGAACGGTTGAGACGTTTTTCGAACCAGCCAATCAGGTTCCCAACCCAGACAACCGGATGGGGCACCCGGCGAAACAGCCAGGGAAAATCACCACAGATCGCATCCAACACCAGTGCCAGCACCAGTATTGTAAAAAGCGGGCCGGAAAATCCGGACGTTGGGATCAGAAAATCAGTAAGAAACGCATCCATGGCGGCAATGTGCGCGGTGACAGGCAAACCGTCAATCACAATGAGATTTTCGCACCATAACGACCTGTGGCTACACCGCGATTTGCAAAATTTGGCTTAGCTTGCTAAAAGAAATTCATACAAAATGAATTTTCTTCATACTATAACTCACTGTCATTTTGATGATCCCGTGATGCGCTTTGTTCGTATCAAATTTAAGTAAAATAAATCCCAAGAGGCATTTCGCACACACAACATCTTTGGCATGCCGATGCATTCGCCACACAATAACTGGTATTTTTCGCACCTGACCCATCTTCGGCACATGTTATGTTACCTGCCGCTTGCATTCCGCAGGCCAATCGGTGAAAACGGGGGTGGCTTCGGGTACCGCGATTGCGAAAACGCATCGCGCAGCACCACCATCAGAGAGAGACAAAGGAGCAGCCTTTTATGTCCCCCAAAGGCGCAGTAATGATTTGCGGTCATGGTTCGCGCGACGAGCGCGCGGTTTCACAGTTCAACGCCATGGTTGAAACGATGAAACACACCCACCTGGCCGACTATGATGTCGAAAGCGGCTTTCTCGAATTTGCGCACCCGATCCTGCGCGATGGTTTTGAAAAGCTCAAAGCCATGGGTCACAAAAAGATTTATGCGCTTCCGGGCATGCTGTTTGCCGCTGGTCACGTCAAAAATGACCTGCCGAGCGAGGTCAACAATTTCGCCAATGAAAACCCAGATATCGACGTAAAATTTGGCCGCGATCTGGCGATTGACCCCAAATTGCTGAGTGCCGCCAAAGACCGCATCGAAGAAGCACTTGCCTCTGTCGATGACAGCATCGCGCGCGAAGATACGCTTTTGATGGTTGTTGGTCGCGGCACGAACGACCCGGATGCCAATTCGAACGTCTATAAAGTCGCCCGGATGCTGCAAGAAGGTCTTGGTTTTGGCCGCACCGAAATCAGCTATTCCGGTGTCACCCATCCGCGGGTAAATGCCGGTCTGCGCGAAGCGATGAAACTGGGCTATAAACGCGTTGTCGTTTTCCCCTATTTTCTGTTTGCGGGCATTCTGATCGACCGAATTTACACCCACACCGACGAAGTTGCCGCCGAGTTTGGCGATGTAGAGTTCATCAAGGCCGGGTACCTCAAGGACCATCCGATGGTTCTGGCAAGTTTTGCCGAACGGTTGGCCGAGATCGATACCGGCGATAACAACATGAACTGCCAGCTGTGCAAATACCGCGAACAGATCATTGGCTATGAAGGCGATGTTGGCACACCGCAGGTTGGCCATCATCACCATGTGATGGGGATCGGCACGGATGGTGGCCATAGTCACGGTCATGGGCATGGGCACGGACATCACCACCACGGTCATGGACATAGCCATGATCATGATCACGGGCACAGCCACGATCATGCCCATGACGACGCGAAATCGACCGGTTCATAACCGGTTGACACGACCACCTGAAAGGCACGGCAATGTTTGACTATCTGCGTGATCCGCAGGAAATCTATGCCAAAAGCTTTGCCACCATCGAAGCCGAGGCCGACCTTGCCCGCTTTTCAGATGATCAGCGGCCCGTTGCCATACGCATCATTCATGCCTGTGGCATGGTGGAAATCACCGATCAGATTGCCTTTGGCGGCGATGTCATTGCCAATGCCACCGATGCATTGCGGAACCGCAAACCGATCCTCTGTGACGCGGAAATGGTCCGGCATGGCATCATTTCGCGGCTGCTTCCGGCGGAAAACCCGGTTCTGTGTACCTTGAATGATGGCGATACCCATGGGCTGGCCCGTCAGATGGGCACAACCCGCTCCGCCGCCGCAGTTGAGGCGTGGGCCGATCATATCGAAGGCGCAATAATTGCCGTCGGTAATGCGCCGACAGCACTTTTCCATCTGCTTGATGCCATTCATCATGGCCGCATGGCCAAACCAGCCGCGATTATTGGTATGCCCGTCGGGTTTGTCGGGGCGCGTGAAAGCAAGGATGCGCTGATTGAATATGCCGGGGACGTTCCGTTCATCACGCTGCGCGGTCGATTTGGCGGCAGTGCGGTGGCCGCCGCCACCGTAAATGCCCTGGCGCGGCTGGCCCGCGACGACGGAGCAACACCGGATGGCACCCCGGGTCGCACGGCAGGGGTATCATCATGAACGAACAAGCTCCGTTAAAAGGCCGCATCACGGTGATTGGCATTGGCGAAGATGGCTATGACGGCCTGTCGCCCATGGCGCGCACCATCCTTGAAAATGCCCGGATTATTTTTGGCGGTACGCGCCATATTGCCATGTTGCCCGGAACCAACACCGCAACCCAAAACAAATGGATCACCCCGTTTGAAGCCAATCTTCCGATGATTGAGGATTGCCTTGATCAAAACCCGGTGGTTCTGGCCAGTGGTGACCCGATGTATTTCGGGGTAGGCAATACGCTGATTAAGTATTTCGGACCCGAACCAATATATGCCATCCCGGCACCATCAAGCATTTCCATCGCCGCATCGCGGCTGGGTTGGCCGCTGGCCGATTGTGATGTGATTACATTGCATGGGCGTGCCCCGGAAGGTATCCGGTCGCATTTGCGCCCGCACGGCAAGCTGATCGCGCTCAGTGCCGATGGATCGACCCCGGCCTTGGTCGCGGTGATGCTGTGTGAAGCCGGGTTCGATCAAAGCCGCATGACGGTTTGTGAACGACTTGGCGGATCAGAAGAACGCATCACCACCCAGACCGCCCAGACTTGGCAGTCCACCGCAACGTCGATGCCCGATGTCAAACCGGTTGATCCGCTAAACCTGATCATGATTGACCTTCAGGCCGGCCCAAAGGCCCGACCACTGCCCAAAGGACCAGGCTTGCCTGATGATGCCTTTATCCATGACGGCATGATCACCAAGTCGGAAATCCGTGCGCAGACTTTGTCATCATTGGCCCCGTTTGACGGTGGGGTTTTGTGGGACATCGGGGCGGGATGTGGATCGGTTTCAATTGAATGGATGCGTATGGGCGGTGTTGCAGTCGCGATTGAGCGCGACGCAGAACGCTGCGCGATGATCGGTAAAAATGCCATTCTCCTTGGTGTCCCGGGCATTGCAGTTGAAGAAAAAACCATCGAAGAAGCCCTTCTGTTCGCAGATCGCCTTCCCGTTCCAGATGCCATTTTCATTGGTGGGGGCATTACCCATGACGGCCTGCTTGAGAAATGCTGGGATGTCTTGCCAGTACACGGACGGCTGGTCGCCAATACGGTGACACTGGAAGGCGAAGAAAAATTGTTACGTTTCTATAATAAAATGGGTGGCACGCTGTCGCGACTGTCGGTATCCCGACTGGTCCCGCGTGGCAACTTTAAGGGCTGGAGCAACCTTGCCCCCGTCACCCACTATGTCGGAGTAAAAGCATGAACCGTGCGGAACCATTATCCGCAAGCCCCCAAAGCCATCCGGTCGCCGGAACGGCTTATGGTCTTGGCATCGGTCCGGGGGAGCCCGACCTGATCACGTTAAAGGCCTATAACATCCTGCAAAAGGCCGATGTGATTGCCTATCCCGCCCTTGAAGATGGCGTCAGCCTTGCCCGGCAAATCGTCGATACGCACATCCCAAAAGGCCGCACCGAAATTGCCATTCGCATCGAAATGGGCAAACCGGCTGATCCGATCTATGACGCGGCTGCGCTTGAAATTGGCCAGCATCTGGCGGCGGGTAAAACGGTGGCGGTTTTATGCGAAGGCGATCCGTTCTTCTACGGCAGTTTCATGTATCTCTATGGCCGTCTGGCCGATGCCGGGCATTCGGTTGAAACGGTCCCCGGTGTCAGTTCGATGATGGCCTGTGCCGCACAGCTTGGCGCCCCACTTGCCGCCAAGAATGACGTTTTGCAAGTCATCCCCGGACCGCTGGATAAAGACCGCCTGCGCACGCAGCTTGGCAATACCGATGCCGCCGCAATCATCAAGCTTGGCCGTCATTTTACCAAAGTCCGCGATGTGATTAATGAGCTGGGCCTGACGGATCGGGCGCGCTATATCGAACGCGCCACCCTTGATAGCCAGAAAATGGTGCCATTGGCCGATCTTCCAGCCGATGCCACGGCCCCGTATTTTTCGATGATCCTGATCCACCGTCGCGGAGACGCATGGCGATGACCGCCCATAACAGCTCAAACACTCCGGTACCGGCCTTGCCGACCCATCCGATTGCCCCGATTGCGGTGATTTGCCTCACACAGCGCGCCCTTCCGATGGCAAAACGCATTGCCGCCAGCCTGCAGGGCGCGTCGGTTCATGGTCTGCGCACCCGGGTTTCGACCAAGGATGTCGATGTCGCCTTTGACGATACCATTGCGCATCTGCAACGAACATTTTCATCCGATCATGTGATCATTGGTGTCTGTGCGTCGGGCATTCTGATCCGCGCACTCGCACCGCTTCTGGCCGGAAAGTGGCAGGATGCCGCCGTGCTTGCAGTTGATGAAGCCGGTAAAACCTTTATCCCGCTTTTGGGCGGGCATCATGGTGGTAACCGGCTGGCGCGCGATTTGGCAGACCGCCTTGGTGGCATTGCGGCCATCACAACACCGGGCGATGCCATGCTGGGGCTTGCCCTTGATGAACCGCCCAAGGGGTGGAAACTCGGCACGCCTGAAACGATCAAGCCCGCGACCGCCGCCCTTTTGGCCGGGGCAACTGCGCGTCTTGAGATTGAGGCAGGGTCTGCCGCATGGCTGACCAACAGTACCCTTCCGCAGTCTGAGGACGGCACCATCCTGATCACGGCAACCGCACGCGAAGGTGCCGATGATGGCGCGATCAGCGATGTATCAGATACGGCCATCACATATCACCCGCCCGTCCTTGCGCTGGGCGTTGGGTGTGAGCGTGGCTGTCCGATTGATGACTTGTATGACCTTGTCACTGAAACGCTGGCAGGGCAGTGTCTGAGCGTCAAGGCAATTGCCTGTGTCACCTCGATTGATCTTAAGGCCGACGAGGCGTGCGTCCATGAACTGGCCCGTCGCCTTGGTATCCCGGCCCGGTTCTTTGATGCGCAAACGCTTGAGGCCGAGGCAGACCGGCTTGTCACCCCGTCTGATGTGGTCTTTGCCGAAACCGGCTGTCACGGCGTTGCCGAGGGTGCCGCCCTTGCGACCGTTGGTCCAAATGGCAAATTGATCGTCCCCAAACACAAAACCAAACGTGCGACCTGTGCGGTTGCATTGTCACAAGATGACATCACACCTGAAACCGTGGGCAAAGCCCAGGGCAAGTTATCGATTGTCGGCATTGGGCCGGGTCAAACCGGCTGGCGCAGCCCGGAAGCCTCCGAACTGATTGGTCGGGCAACCGACATTGTCGGCTATCAGATGTATCTTGATCTTCTGGGTCCGTTAATTGACGGCAAGGATTGCCATCATTCCGACCTTGGCGCCGAAGAAGCCCGCGCGCGCCATGCGCTTGAACTGGCGGCGACCGGCAAGGACGTTGCCCTGATCGGATCGGGCGATGCCGGGATTTATGCGTTGGCAACATTGGTGTTCGAACTGCTCGATCGTGAAGATCACAGTGACTGGAACCGGGTTGCGGTTCAGGTGTCACCGGGGATTTCCGCCCTTCAGGCCGCCGCATCGCGGATTGGTGCACCGCTGGGGCATGATTTCTGTGCGATTTCGCTGTCGGACCTTCTGACCCCGCGTGACGATATCCTGCGCCGCCTTAAGGCTGCAGCCGAAGGCGACTTTGTCATTGCGTTCTATAACCCGGTATCCAAACGCCGCCGTGATTTGCTGGCCAAGGCGCGTGATATCCTTTTGGAACACCGCAATGCTGATACGCCCGTCGTACTTGGCCGTCAGCTGGGCCGCCCTGATGAGGAAATCACGGTCGTTCCGCTTTCGAAACTAGAAGTTGATATGGTCGATATGTTGACCACGGTTCTGGTCGGATCAAGCAACAGCCGCCACGTTACCCGTGGTGAAAACCAATGGGTCTATACCCCGCGCGGTTATGCCAAAAAGGGCCCGGATGCCGCCAACGCCCCGGTTTCCAGCAGTACCTCCACATCCAAAAACGACAAGGCAGAATAATGACCGTTCATTTTATTGGCGCTGGCCCCGGCGCCCCGGACCTGATCACAGTACGTGGTTTGCGGCTGATCGAAAAATGCCCGGTGTGTCTGTATGCCGGATCGCTGGTGCCCGAAGAAATCGTGACATCGGCCCCGGAAGGTGCGCATGTGGTTGACACCGCATCGATGCATCTTGATGAAATCATTGACGAAATCGAAGCGGCCCACGCCAAGGACCAGGATGTTGCGCGTGTTCATTCGGGCGATCCGTCGATTTATGGCGCCATTGCCGAACAAATCCGCCGACTGGATGATCTTGGCATTGCCTATGACATTACGCCGGGCGTTTCGGCCTATGCGGCAACCGCGGCTGAAATCGGGGCGGAATTGACCCTGCCCGACATTTCACAAACCGTGATCCTGACGCGCACAGCCATGCGGTCATCAAGCATGCCAGACGGCGAAAGTCTCTCGGAACTTGGTAAATCGCGTGCAACACTGGCGGTGCATCTGTCGATCAATAATCTGGTCAATGTCGTGCGAGATCTAACCCCGCATTACGGCGAAGATTGCCCGGTGGTGATTGCCTATCGTGCAACATGGCCCGATCAACAGTATATCTTTGGCACCCTTGGCGATATCCGTGCGAAAGTCAAAGGCAGCGGCATCACCCGTACCGCCCTGATCATGGTGGGCGACGTTTTCGGGCGAAAAGATTTTACCGACTCCCGACTTTACGCCGCAGACCACACTCATGTTCTACGCCCGGCCAAGGCATAAGAAATCCGGGCGGGCGCATGTCCGCCCGTTTTTTGCACAAAGCGCCTAAGCACGAAGTTTATTTTTTACGCAGAACCAACAGTTTGCTGAAAAATATGACATTTCAACCCTGAACATCCTTGACCACCCAATCCCGTGACGCCTTTAATCAAAAGGTCACAAAGGGAAGAGCGCATGTTCAATGAGATGAAGATGGACGACCAGGTTCGCGAACCTTATCGCGCCTTGGTTGAATGGATGGAAGCAAGCGGCCCCGAGGTTCTCGAACAAAAACGTCTCGAGGCCGAAACTCTGTTCCGTAAGATCGGGATTACATTTGCCGTTTACGGCGAAGGCGGCGATCCCGAACGGCTCATACCCTTCGATTTGATCCCGCGTATTTTTACCGCTGGCGAATGGCGCAAGCTTGAACGCGGCGTCAAACAGCGTGCGCGCGCACTCAACACATTTTTATATGACGTCTATCACAATGCGGAAATCATCAAAGCCGGGATCGTTCCTGCCGATCTGGTTTTCAAAAATGCGGCGTTCGAGCCCGCCGTGATCGGCATTGATCCACCGCGCAAGGTTTATAGCCATATTGTCGGTGTCAACATCGTGCGCACCGGGCCAGAAGATTTTTACGTTCTTGAAGACAACTGCCGCACACCATCTGGTGTGTCTTATATGCTTGAGAACCGCGAAATCATGATGCGCATGTTCCCCGATCTGTTCAAAAGCCTTCGGATTGAGCCGGTCGAAAGTTATCCCGACATGTTGCTCAAGACGCTCAAAAGCATCGCGCCCGATAAATGTGACCGCGATCCCAATATTGTGGTTCTGACCCCCGGCGCGATGAACAGTGCCTATTACGAACATTCATTCCTTGCTGACCAAATGGGCGTCGAACTGGTCGAAGGACAGGATTTGTTTGTGTCCGATGGCCGGGTTTATATGCGCACCACACGTGGTCCGGAACGGGTTGATGTGATTTATCGCCGCATTGATGACGACTATATCGACCCGCTTTGTTTCCGCTCTGATTCAGTTCTGGGTATTCCCGGCCTTATGAATGTCTACCGATCCGGCGGGGTTGCCATTTGTTCGGCCCCGGGGGCCGGGGTTGCCGACGACAAGGCGGTTTATACCTATGTCCCGGACATGATCCGTTTTTACCTTGGTCAGGAACCGATCCTTAATAACGTTCCAACGTGGAAATGCGGCAAGCCTGATGATCTGAAATATGTGCTCGAAAACCTCGGCGAATTGGTGGTTAAGGAAGTCCATGGTTCGGGCGGATACGGCATGCTGGTTGGCCCGGCATCGACCAAAGAAGAACAGGTCGCCTATGCCCAACGTATCAAAGCTGATCCGGGCGATTTTATTGCCCAGCCAACCCTTGCGCTTTCTGCCTGCCCGACGTTCGTTGAAAGTGGCATTGCCCCGCGCCATGTCGATTTCCGGCCCTTCTGCCTTGTCGGAGATACTATTCGTCTTGCACCGGGTGGATTAACCCGTGTTGCCATGCGTGAAGGATCGCTTGTGGTGAACTCGTCACAGGGCGGCGGGGTCAAGGATACATGGATCATGACCGATTAACGAAAAGGGGGTTTAGAGATGCTTAGTCGTACTGCTGACAACCTTTTCTGGTTGTCGAGATATGTTGAGCGGGCTGAAAATATGGCCCGTCTGATGGAAATGGGCTATCGCATGGCGATGATGCCAGCGGTCGGTGATGGCAATCGATCCGAATGGGAATCGGTTTTGTCCGCGTCGGGCTGCCACGCCGGATATGATCCCAATGCGCCGCTTCGCCAGGAAGAGGTTGCCAATTTCCTGATCTTTAGCCGGGAAAACCCGTCATCGATCATTAATTGCTTTGAAGCGGCACGCGCCAGTGCGCGCGCCATGCGCACAGCCATCACCGCAGAAATGTGGGAGGCACTTAATAATGCCTTGATGGAGCTTCGCCGCCCATCAATGCACAATCTGGCCAAGAATGATCTTCCCGAATTCATTGATTGGGTAAAACGTCAGGGGTCACTGTTTCGCGGTACAACCGATTCAACACTTCTGCGCAATGACGGCTATGACTTTATCCGTCTGGGCACCTTTATTGAACGGGCCGATAACACCGCCCGCCTTCTGGATGTGAAATATTACGTCCTGCTGCCTGAAACCAGCATGGTGGGTGACGGGGTTGATAACTATCAATGGACCACGGTCTTACGTGCGGCATCGTCATTGCGTGCGTTCCACTGGGTGTACCGGGATGATTATTCGCCCTACCGGATTGCGCATTTCCTGATCCTGAACCCGTTTAGTCCGCGCTCCCTTGCCCATTGCTCCGAACAGATCACCCAGCATCTTGAACGGCTGGCGCGCCATTACGGGCAACGTCGCCCGGTTCACGGCGAAGCGGTTGAGATGTATTCAATGCTGACCCAAAGTGACATGGAAGAAATCTTTGCAACCGGACTCCATGGCTTTTTGAATGACTTTCAGGCGCGCAACCGCGCACTTTCGGCTGCAATTGCCGAGACCTATTATTTTGGGGGACAATGAAATGCGCCTGACAGTCGAACATCACACCCACTACCGGTATGACACTCCTGTGCGTTATGTGGTGCAAAGCCTTAAAATGACCCCGGCGGAATTTGACGGTCAAAAAATCCTGAGCTGGTCGATCAAGGCCAAGGGATGCGTAATCAGTTCGGAATTCACCGACGGGAACGGCGATATTATCAGCACCTTAACCGCAGTCGGACCGGTCGATGACGTTGAAATTGTCGTCACAGGCGAAGTTGAGACCACCGACATGGCTGGTGTTTTACGCGGGCACAAGGAACGCGCGTTTCCCGAAGTGTTCCTGCGGTCAACCCCCATGACCAAATCAAGTGCGGCCATTCGCAAACTGGCCGAAAAGGCTGCCAAAAAGACCAAAGACGGAAACCTTCTTGAACGTGCCCATGCATTGGCCGATGCCGTGTCAGACGCGATTGTCTTTGCACCGGGCACGACAGATGTTCACACCACCGCCGCCGATGCATTGGCCGATGGTAAGGGGGTTTGTCAGGACCACACACATGTTCTGCTTTCTGCAGCACGTCATCTTGGCATTCCGGCACGCTATGTTTCGGGATATTTGTTTGCCGACCTGCATGGCAAACCACACGAGGCATCCCATGCATGGGCGGAGCTTTACTTACCTGAATTGGGGTGGGTCGGATTTGATGCCGCAAACCGCTGTTGCCCGACCGATTTTTATATTCGTCTGGGGTCTGGACTTGATGGGCAGGTGGCCACACCTATTAGGGGCGTACATACTGGTGGTGCTAACGAGAATTTGGATGTATCAGTGGTCGTTGCGCAATCACAACAATAGCCGGACCCATTAAGACATGACCTACTGCGTCGGTTTGATGCTGAAAGAAGGATTGGTTTTCCTTTCTGATACCCGCACGAATGCTGGCCTTGATAACATTTCGCGCTATCGCAAGATGTTTACTTGGGAAGTTCCGGGTGACCGCGCGATTGTGGCACTTTCGGCTGGTAACCTTGCGATTACACAGGCCGTCATGAGCACATTGCATGAAGCCATCGATGATCCCGATACAAAGCCCGGCGATTGCATCCTTAGCGCGCCAAGTATGTTTTGCGTGGCCGAGTTGGTCGGTCAGGCCATGCAAAAGGTCCAACTGAAATACCATGATACGCTTGAACAGCATCATGAAAGCAGTGCGGCCTCGATCATGATCGGCGGGCAGCGCAAGGGCGGCGATCAACGCCTGTTTCTGGTCTATGCGGCGGGCAACTTTATTGAAGCCACCGAAGACACGCCATACCTGCAAATTGGCGAGCATAAATACGGCAAACCAATCCTTGATCGCGTGATCACGCCCAACACCCCGATCCACGAAGGGGTTAAGGCCGCCTTGCTGTCGATGGACTCGACCCTGCGTTCGAACCTGTCGGTCGGCATGCCGCTTGACCTTGCCGTACTGCCCGATGATGCATGTGAATTTTCCGAATTGCGCCGGATCGAAGCCGAAGACCCCGGTTTTCACGCGCTGTCATCTGCCTGGTCAACGGCCCTGCGCGATGCCTTTGCCATGATGCCTGACGAACATAGCACCCCAACAGACGACTAAACCCCGTACGGAACAAAGACGTTTTACACATTCCCCGCCGATATAAACCCCGGTGGGGAATTTGCATGCTCGACAAGTGCGCGCATGCAAATTATCTATAAAATCATGAAAAACGAATCTGATACCACGATCACCGGGCGCATCACCCGTGCCTTGGCCGACCGCATTATTTCTGGCGACATCGCGCCGGGCACCAAATTGCGTCAGGATCACTTTGCCGAGGAATTTGACGCCAGTCACGTACCGGTCCGCGAGGCATTCAGGCGGCTCGAAGCGCAAGGGCTTGTCGTTAGCGAACCACGCCGGGGTGTCCGCGTTGCCAGTTTCGATATCGCCGAAGTGCGCGAAGTCGCTGAAATGCGCGCATCGCTTGAAGTTCTGGCCCTGCGCCACGCAGCCCCGCATCTAACCAGTGCGATCCTTGACGAGGCAGAAGCCATCAACCGGGCCGGGGAAAATGCCCCGGATGTCCGCGCATGGGAGGAAGCCAACAAGGCGTTTCATCGTATCATTCTTGAACCCTGCAATATGCCGCGTTTGATGGCGACAATTGATGATTTACATGCCGCAAGTGCACGGTTCCTGTTTTCGGGATTCCGTATGGAATGGGAAGCCCCGACCGATCAAGACCACCGCGCCATTCTACGCGCCCTGCATGAACATCAGTTTGATGTGGCTGCCGCGACCCTTGCCCGTCACGTCAAATGGATCGGCACCAAAACCGGGGCCAAACGACATATGCGCGCGCCTTCATAAGCCGAAATCACCCCTTTTTCTGGTCTGATGATTGGATGGATGCCACGGCTTGCATCTGCCTGTGCCGTATTATGCGTAAATTTTCCAATTTTATAGATAATTTTTAGTGTTTAAATTCAATAATATAAGTGTATGCCGTTAAATATTTTGCCGAATTTTGCCGTTTGGTGAATTTTAAGATTGATTTTAAGCACCAATAGCGCCGTAATTAATAGATCAGATTCATTTTTATAGATAATTTTGAATTCCGGTCTTAAGGAGCCGTCATCATCATGGTCAGTCCCGTTTCACATGCGACATCTCCATCATTGAATAATCCGGTTATGGCAGGGGCAAAATACTGCCTTATGGTCGTGCTTGGCGTCGCTTTGATCACCGCCAGTGCCAAAACCACCGTTCCGTTCTGGCCTGTACCGATGACCTTGCAAACCATGGCGATCATGGCAATTGCGGTCGCCACTGGCCCGCGCATCGCCGTTGCAACCATGCTGGCCTATCTCGCGGTGGGGGCCGCCGGTTTACCCGTCTTTGCCGGAACGCCGGAACGCGGGATTGGCATTGCCTATATGATGGGCCCAACCGGTGGCTATCTGGCCGGATACCTGATTGCGGCGGGCTTTGTTGGTGCGCTGGCGCGTGGTCGCGGTGCTTTTGGCCGCTTTGTCGTGATGATGGCGGGCATGGTGCCGGTTTATCTTTTGGGGCTAGCAGGGCTTTCGGGTTTTGTCGCCTCGGAAAAGGTTGTTGCGCTTGGCTTCACCCCATTCATTTTGGGCGACACCATCAAGATTGCACTGGTGGCCCTTGGCGGTGCTGCGATCACGCGCCTGACCAAACGTAAACCATCAAACCGCGCTGATGCGGCCTGATCCCATGACAGCAGGATCAACCGATATGGCAACGGCCCCCCGCACCCTTTGCGGCGATGCGCCCAAAACCTCATCCGATGCAGCGCGCCATGACTGGACGGTTGACGCGGTTGAGGCGATTTATCGCAGCCCCCTTCTTGAACTGCTGGGGCGGGCCAATGCCGTGCATCGCATCCATCACGATCCGACGCATGTGCAAAAGGCCAGCCTGCTGTCAATCAAGACCGGCGGTTGCCCCGAAGACTGCGCCTACTGCCCGCAATCGGCCCACCACCGGGAGGTCAAACTGGGCAAGGAACAGTTGATGGACCCGGCATCGGTCATTGAAATGGCCACCCGTGCAAAGGATGCAGGCGCGGATCGTTTCTGTATGGGGGCGGCATGGCGCCAAGTGCGCGACGGGGCCGCATTTGATGCGGTACTTGAGATGGTGCGCGGTGTGCATGACCTTGGCATGGAAGCCTGCGTCACATTGGGGATGCTCGAACCCCATCACGCGCAGCAGCTTAAACAGGCCGGACTGACTGCCTACAACCATAACCTTGATACCAGCCCGGAATTCTACGACCAGATCATCACCACGCGCACCTATCAGGATCGGCTTGATACACTGGCCGCCGTGCGCAGCCACGGTATTGATTTGTGCTGTGGCGGGATTATTGGCATGGGTGAAACCATCCGTGACCGGGCATCGATGCTTCAGGTTCTGGCCAAGTTTTCGCCCCATCCCGAAAGTGTGCCGATCAACGCCCTTGTTCCGGTGGCGGGAACGCCACTTGCCCATCGCGATCCGATTGATCCGCTGGAACTGGTGCGCATGGTTGCAACCGCACGCATCGTCATGCCGACATCGACCGTGCGCCTGTCTGCCGGGCGTACAGACCTTAACCGCGAAGCACAGATCATGTGCCTGATGGCCGGGGCCAATTCGGTGTTTTACGGTGAAAAGCTTTTGACCACGCCCAATCCGGAAGAAGACAGCGACACTGCCCTTTTCAAGGCACTGGGTCCGATCGCGGCCTGAAACAGTTCAACCCCCGAACCCGTACCGCCCGTACGGGTTTCAATTGGCGAAGCTCCTTTAATCCGGGGGCTTCGCCATTTTTTTTAATCGGTGGGTATCTATGGGCAGGAAAAGGGATCAGTTGGCTTCTGCCGTTTCGCGGGGCTGATAGATAAAGCCATGAGCCGGATAGATACGGCCAAAGGTGCCCAGTGTGTTCATCATGCGCACTTGCGACCAGTCATTATTGGGCGAAACGTCAACCACGGGCTGACGGTAATGGACTTTGCCGCGTGTGCGCGAATCACCGCCCCAGTTGGCTTGGTTCACCAATATCTTGCGATTATCGAGAATGGCTGAAACAACCGCAACATGGCCCAGTTTCAAACGTGACGTTTTACGCAAGGTCAGGACCGCGCCAACTTGGGGCTGATGTCCACGTGCGTAATTCTTGTTGCCAGCCTGCGCCCACCATGTCCAGGCATCGCCATAAATCTCAATCCCTGAGACTTCACGGGCATAGGGCACACATTGCAAAAACTTGCTGGTCGGGGCAAAGCTGTTGAGATGGGAGTTCGGCACGCTAACATTGGTCAGGAGCTGAACCGTATCACTGGGCATCGGCCCATCAGACCGGGAAACCGATTTTGCGGTGGTAAAGCATGCAGACAGCATCAAACACAATCCGACGATCCCGATCAGGCGCATCTCAGTTCCCCAAAAACATCACAATGAATGACCTTAGCCCGACAGGGTTTAAGTAATTGTTTATTGTTGCCCGTCATTGGCATGACATCGGCATTTAACGGCGCGCCCCGATCTTGCCAATCCGATACAGCCGCCACAGGCCAATAAGGGCGGCACACAAGATCAAGACGCCTGACCCGCGCGCGGTATATTGAATGTTACCGGCCTCAGATATCGCGCCAAGCAACGTCCCACCCAGCGCCATGCCGCCAAAGCTGGTTGCACTCCAGAAACTCATTACCCGACCGCGCAGCCGGTTATCAACGGTCAGTTGCAGGGCGGTTTGCGACCCCACCCCGACCAATGTCAAACCCCCACCGGTCAGTGCGACCAGAACAACCGCCATTTCGTACCATGGGGCAAATCCAAGCCCCAGCATCCCGACCGACGCGCCAAAGGCACCATAAATCGTAATGCGCTGATAATCGGCCGCGTTCGATCCGACCCGTGACAGGAAAAAGGTCGATGCCACCGCCCCGACCCCGCCCGCAGATGCCAGCATGCCAAGCCCGGTGACACCACGTTCATAAACCGCCTCGGCAAAGACCGGCATCAGTTCGACCATGCCGGTTCCCACCAGCGACACAAAGCATGACAACGCCAGTACAGACCGGATCATCGGATGGTGAATAGCATAACGCGCCCCATCGACAAGCGATGCCCAGATACGCCGACTTTTGGCATCGGGCGCGCGGTCCATATGGATCGTCACCACCGAAATCACAAAGATCATTGGAAGGTAACTGAGCGCGTTGATCATAAAGGCCGCACCCGTGCCCCAAGTCGCAATCACAACCCCACCAACAGCCGGTCCCACCAGACGCGAAATATTGAAATTCATCGCCGCATAGGCCACGGCCCGGCTCATGAATTCGCGCTTTACAATCACCGGCACCAGTGACAGCCGCACCGGTGTCATCGCACTGCCCAGAATGCCCATGGATCCCGCCAGCACCACCATCCACGGCAGGCTCATCATATCGGCATAGGACAAGCCCATCAGAAGGAACGACACAGCCGCCTGTCCCAGATTGATCACCATGGCGGTACGGCGCAAATCAACCCGGTCGGCCATCACCCCGAAAATTGGACCAAGGAAAAAGGCCGGTGCGAAATTCAATGCGGCAATTGTCCCGGTCCAGAATGCCGATCCAGTCAAAGACCACGCCAGCCATGACATGGCGATTTTCTGCACCCACAGGCCCTGGGTCGTGATGCATTGCCCAACCAGAAACAGGATAAAATTACGATCAGAAAAGATCGACCGCGGACGTATATCGCCCGACGTGGAAACCACGCGCGTTGATGATGGCTCGGGTTGGTCAGGGGCAGGTGACGGCAAGGAGACTCCAATCGTCAAAAGACAGGCAGATCAGGTTTGGCAAGGACGCAAGGAGGGATGGCACAAAAGCGCCCAAGAAGTCGCACACCGCCAATGATCTATCACAAAGACGATAAGGGCGATTGTCCGATTATACGAAAGACATGCCAGATTGGCATTAATTCTTCGCAATTCATTTGTAGAATACCTTCCCAAAGCAGATCAAAGAACACATATCAAAATCGGGAAACCTGCCGGTCAAAACAGCAAGAAAGCCGGAGAACGTCCTCGAACAGCCTTTGTGACAGCGCCGGGGTATCGCACCGAATGAACCAGTCTTTCCGCGAGATCGAACGCGAACAATTCGCTATTAATCCGAAAACGTGCGAGTGGACGCTGCGCGCGATGACCGCCCTTCGCGCCAATATCGACATCAATATCAAGATGCATGGTGCGCAAGACCATCTGGCACAGGGCGATATTTTCATGTTCAACCATTTCGCCCGGTTTGAAACATTTATCCCGCAGTATCTGATCGCATTGGAAACCGGTGTTTATTGCCGCTCCATCGCATCGGGGGAATTTTTTGCGCAGGACAATACCTTTTCACGCTATTTGCGTGCGCTGGGCGGGGTGCCCAACAATTATGAACGGCTGTTGCCCTTTCTGGCCGAGGAAATCCTGCGCGGCGGCAAGGTCGTCGTCTTCCCCGAAGGCGGCATGGTCAAGGACCGGCGCGTCACGCTTAACGATCGCCCACATCCCAAACGCCCCGATTATAGTGTGTATTCCCGATCCGCCGACGCCAGACGTGCCCACCATACCGGTGCCGCCCTTCTGGGACTTTGTATTGATGGCTTTAAAATCGGTTTGTCCGCGCTGATTGCCAAGGGCGATACGCGTGAACTTACCCGCTGGGCCGGTATTCTTGAGGTCGATGAAGATACGCTGCGGACCGTTTTGGCCAAACAAACCTTGATGTTCCCGGCCAACATTACCTTTCATCCGCTCCGCGTGGATCAGAATATTCTTGCCCGGGCGGCTGACATGTTTACCGGCGGGCTGAGCCCGAAAATGGCCGAAGAACTGATCATTGAAGGCAACCTAATGTTCAAACAGACCGATATGGATATTCGTCTGGGCGATCCGGTTGACCCACGCGGTCAGTTTAACTGGCTTGATCGGCGGCTTCTGGCCCGGCGCGTACAACGCGCGGGCAGCATTGATGATTTATTCAAACCGGCCAAAACCCTTGAAACCCTGCCAGATCGGGTTACGCAGTATGCCCTGACGCGTCATATCTCGCCGCTTCGCGATCACTGCATGGCGGTGATGTATTCCAACCTGACGATCAACGTCAGTCATCTGGCGTCACGCCTGATTATGATGTGGCTTGATGATGGGGTCACGGAAGTCGATATCGAACATTTTGACCGCACGCTTTATCTGGCGATCAAAAACATACAGCAGGTCGATACGGTTCATCTGCATCGCGGCATGCTGAACCCGGCCGATTATATTGGCATCTTTGATTTGAAGTGTCCGCAAATCCGGTTCTTTATCGACAGTGCGGTTCAACTGGGCCTGATCGAGCGCCGTGACGGAAAATACTGCTTCCTGGAGAAATTACAGGCCGAAGCCGGGTTTGATCAAATCCGCATGGACAACCCGATCATGGTTTATGCCAACGAAATGTCCCCAATCCATGCGGTATGGCAGGCACTTGAACGGGCCCGTGCCGAAGTTGATAACCTGACAGATCGCGACATTGCCCATCGCCAGTTCGATGATGAAATCCGGGCGTGGCAATGGAACCGCAAAAGATACGAAAAACGCAAGTACGATACGATCAATTCACAGGAAACCGCCACTGCCGACAGCCGCCCTTACTTGAACCTGCCCAACGGCAATGAGCATTTCACACTTGGCATTTTGCTGGTGCACGGGTTTCTGGCATCCCCGGCGGAACTGTATGAACTGGGCGAAAAATTTGCCGCACAGGGCCATGCCGTCATGGGTGTACGGCTTGCAGGTCATGGGACATCGCCCCATGAATTACAAAGACGCAAATGGACCGATTGGTTGGCATCTGTCCGACGTGGCTATGACATTCTCGCACCGTTTTGCGACCAGATCATTATCGTCGGTTTTTCCACTGGCGGTGCACTGGCAGCGATCCATGCAAGTTCCCATCCTGAAAAACTGACCGCCTTGGTTCTGGCCGGAACACCGCTTAAGTTCCGCAATCGCAATCTGATGTTTGTGCCGTTGCTGTATGGTGCGAACAAGCTGATGGGCTGGATGCCATCGGCACAGGAAATGCTGAGCTTCCGAACAAACGAGTCAGAACATCCCGAGATCAATTACCGCAACATTCCCATCGGCGGATTGTATCAGTTGCGCCAGGCGGTGGCGGAAATGCAGCGTTGTCTGCCCGATATTGAATGCCCGACCCTGATCTTGCAGGGCGATGGCGATCAGGTGGTTGATCCGGCCAGTGCACGCATGATCAAACGCCTTGCCACCGGCATAACCGATCTGGATGTGCAGATGCTGAAATCCGATCGTCATGGCATCCTCAATGAGGATATCGACAATGCGCAGGAACGCATCCTGCAGTTCGTCGAACGTCATGTCAACTCACCACATCGTATGCCCAAGGTGATTTCTGCGGAATAGCGTCATGGCCTAGCCCACCACGGCGGGAATAAACCCTCACAGGTCTGTTTGGACATGGATGAATGTCAGTTGAATGGTGCAAGACACTTCGGCATCAGGACTTGATATCTTTTGGGCGCCATTTGCGCCATTTGCGTCATTTGCACCATTGGAAACCTCGATCATCATCATTGCGCAACTTCCGCGGCCAAGGCATTCTATGCTCCGTTATCCCCACTAACATCGGGGCAAGCCCCATAAACGGAGCCCTCCATGAGCAGCTTTGGCGCAGAAGTTATCTGGACCCGTTCGGCAACGGAAAAGTTTACCGACCGCCGGTATTCCCGCGGCCATGTCTGGCGATTTGATGGCGGGGTCGAAATTCCGGCGTCATCATCGCCGCATGTCGTGCCGTTGCCCTATTCGGTTGAGGAAAATGTCGACCCCGAAGAAGCCTATGTCGCCGCACTTTCAAGCTGCCACATGTTGTTCTTCCTGCATTTTGCGTCTGATAGCGGCCTTGTTGTTGACCGTTATGTCGATGCTGCCACAGGGGAAATGGCAAAGATCGATGGCAAAACCATGATCACCAAAGTTGCGCTTAAGCCAAGTGTGACCTATCTCGGCAATGCGCCGGACACAGGCCTTGAAGCCGAGCTTCATCATCGCGCCCACGAAGCCTGCTTTCTTGCCAATTCGGTCAAAACAGAAATCACGGTGACCCCGGTATCATAACCGGCACCACCGTGTATTCCTGACCGTAGGCTCAGGACCTATTAATTTGGTTTGAATGGTTGATCGGATTTGTGCGGATACGCGGAGCGAAGCCGCAGGAAGTTATATATCTTTCAAGGTTTTGCGACAAAGTAGCCCGTGCAAATCCGGTTAATCCAAGGGACAGACGTTATATTTGCAAACTCCTGCGTCAAACCCCTTGTCCGGGATACCAGCCCGCCCGGCGGGCTTTTCCTCGGATTTCACAAATATAACGTCTGCCATTCCAATCAAATTAATAGGTCCTGAGCCTAGACATTCCAGCAATCAGCTGGTCGGTTTTTGTGCGCAAATGGCATAGCGATGCTGTGCGCCGCGCTCAAGCCCCTTGGCAAAGCTGATGTGTTTCTTTTGCGCGCTGTGGATTTGCTTGAGGTCGAAATCAACCGTGATCGGGTCAAACCCGGTTTGGCGGAGCATTGCTGAAACCTCATCAGACCGTGCGCCACCCGAAAAATGCACGCGGGCCAGAATATCACGGTGGGTTTTCATCTGTGGCGCCACCTCGGCCGCTTTGCGCAGGCCAAGTGTCTGAATGACATCGGCCATCGCCTTATTAAGCTTACTGGCCCAAGTTGATGAAACAAAATCACCATCGACCACCAACAGTTTTCCGCCCGGTTTCAGCACCCGGAACCATTCAACAAATGCGGCGGCCGGATCAACCAGCGTCCAAACCAGATGGCGCGTCACAATCACATCATAACTGTTATCTGGCTCAAGCGTATTTTCCGCGTCGCCGAGCAGGAACTGGATATTTGAGCCGCGCTGTTTTGATTTGGCGCGCGCCTTTTCAAGCATGGTTTCAGACCAATCAAGCCCGGTCACCGCAAACTCAAGATCATGCATCAGATGGCTGATCACAGCGGTCCCACTGGCAAGGTCAAGGGCGCGGCGACCATTGCCTTTTCCAATGTGACGTTCAAAAAGCGCATGCCACGCCGCCCGTTCCGTTTCAGAAAAGATTTCATGGCCGGGTTGTTCGTCAAAAGTCGCCGCACGCATCGACCAATATTCTTTGATCTCTTCACGCAGGGAGTAATTGCTGGCCTCATTCATGGTGTCGTTATGCCCTCAACAGCGGAAAACGCGAGATTTCCGCGATTTGTCTCGATCTCTAACAGATGTTCAAATTGCTATTTCGCAAATAAATCGCATTAGCATTGCGAAAAACATTGATTTGCATTCTCAATAACTGATAATCCCGCATCAGGGCAATCCTAAATGAGGGAACGGGAATGAAAATTTTTGGTGCAATTGCAGCGCTGACGATGTTGGTTGCGGGGTCTGCACAGGCCGCCGAATCGGTTAAAATTACCGACGTCGCCGGACGGGAAGTTTCGGTAAACCTGCCGGTTGAACGCGTAATCCTTGGCGAAGGCCGCCTGATTTATGGGTTGGCAACGCTTGATAGCGAAGATCCTTTCGCCCGTGTTGTTGGCTGGCGCGATGACCTGAAAAAGGCCGACCCGCAAACCTATGACATCTATGCTGCGAAATATCCGCGCGTTGACGAGATTCCCACCTTTGGTGGCATGAAGGATGGCACGTTCGATGTCGAACAGGCGATCTCGCTGAAACCGGATGTCGTGATCATGAATCTCGAATCCAAAGGTGCGACCGAAGATGGCGGTTTTGATGAAAAACTTGCCGCCGTTGGCATTCCGCTGGTCTATATCGATTTTCGTGAAGCGCCGATCAAGAACACCGAAACCAGCATGAAAATTCTTGGCCAACTGACTGGCAAGGTTCAGAAAGCCGACGAATTCATCACATTCCGCAGTGATCATATCAACGAAGTCACCGCACGGCTTTCCAAGGCAAATCCGGAAAAACCCAATGTCTTTATCGAACGTGCTGCGGGCTATTCCGAAGAATGCTGCATGTCGTTTGGCAACGAAAACTTTGGCAAGATGGTTGAAATGGCCGGCGGTATAAACATCGCTGCTGCGATCATTCCGGGCACATTTGGCACCATCAACCCCGAACAGGTTGTAGCATCAAACCCCGATCAGGTGATTGCAACGGGTGCCAGCTGGGAAGCCTATTCCCCCGGTGGGGCCTGGGTTGGACTTGGCCCGAATGCCGATATGGTTGAAGCCCATCGCAAACTTGTTGGCCTGACAGAACGCCCGGCCTTTACCGGCATCAAGGCCGTCGAAAACGGCAAGGTTCATGCGGTATGGCATCAGTTCTATAACAGCCCTTATCAGTTCGTTGTCATCGAACAGATGGCCAAATGGCTGCACCCGGATCTGTTTGCCGATATCGACCCTGAAGCAACCTTCAAGGAACTTCACGACCGCTTCCTGCCGATTGACTATCAGCCGGGTTATTTCATCTCCATTAGCGATACCGTCACAAACTAATGACACCCAAACAAATATCTGTCGAAGCCGGGAGCGTGCACTACAAAGCACGCTCCTTGCGTCGTTTTTTGCTGCTGCTCGCGATGGGCGGGGCATTGTTTCTCTCGTTTGCGGTCGATCTGGCGACGGGACCGGCGAACTATCCGCTGTCTGATGTGATTGCCACCCTGCTTAATCCCGGGGCTGCAAGCGATCAGATGCGTGTCGTGATCTGGGAGATCCGCATGCCGGTTGCGCTAATGGCGCTAACTGTCGGGGCAGCCCTGTCAACGGCTGGTGCACAGATGCAAACCATCCTTGCCAACCCGCTTGCCAGCCCCTTTACGCTTGGCATTTCGGCCGCCGCCGGATTTGGCGCGGCCCTGGCGCTGGTTCTGGGCGTCGCGCTCGTACCGTCCCTTGTCGAATTTATCATTCCGATCAATGCCTTCATCATGGCCATGGGCGCAGCGCTGATCATTCATTTCTTTAGCCGTATGCGTGGTGTCACGGTCGAAACCATTGTTTTGCTGGGCATCGCACTGGTCTTTACCTTCAACGCGCTTCTGGCCCTGTTGCAATATCTCGCCAGTGAGCAGGCGCTGGCTGCTGTTGTCTTCTGGACGATGGGTAGCCTGGTGAAAGCCACCTGGACCAAGGTTGCGGTCACTGCCGCCGCCGTTGCGATTGCCCTGCCGCTGTTTACCAAACAAGCATGGGCCTTGACCGCCCTTCGTCTGGGCGATGCCAAGGCAGAAAGTTTCGGCGTCAATGTTCAGGGTCTACGCCTGCGCACCATGCTGATCGTAAGCCTTCTGGCGGCAATCCCGGTATCGTTTGTTGGCACCATCGGCTTTATCGGGCTGGTTGGCCCGCATATCGCCCGCATGCTGGTGGGCGAAGACCAGCGCTTCTTCCTGCCCGCTTCGGTTCTGTGCGGGGCCCTGATCCTGTCGGCAACCTCGGTACTCTCCAAATTGCTGATCCCAGGTGCGATCTTGCCGATCGGGGTGATTACCGCCCTCGTCGGTGTGCCGTTCTTCTTCTCGTTGATTTTCGCAAGTCGGAGGAAATCATGGTAACGCTGCAACTTGAAAATATCGGAGCGCGGTATGGCAAGGTTCAGGTGGTTTCGGGTGTTACGACACCTTTGATCAAACCGGGCACTGTCACCGCCGTCATCGGCCCCAATGCAGCAGGTAAATCCAGCCTGTTCAAACGCATTGCGGGACTGGCCAAGGGGGAGGGCACGGTCGATACCGGGTCTGCCGCCAAACAGCGCAACACCATTTGCTATATGCCGCAGGATACCGGATCAACCGCCGTTTTGTCGGTCTATGAGTCGGTCATTCTTGCCGCCAAGCAGGGATCAAGTTTACGCGTGCGTGATGATGAACTGACCCGCATTGATGGCATTCTTGCTGCCTTGCGTATTTCAGACCTGTCGGCACGCAATCTGGGCGAGCTCAGCGGCGGACAACGCCAATTGGTTGCCATCGCCCAGACACTGGTGCGGGACCCGAAAATCCTTCTGATGGATGAACCAACCTCGGCCCTTGATCTGCATCGCCAGATGGAGGTTCTGTCTTTCATGCGTGATATCGCCAAAGGGCAAAACATCATTGTCCTGATCGCCATTCACGATCTGAACCACGCGCTTCAATATTGCGATCAGGCCATGGCGATCCGCGATGGCCGCATGGTGGCTTTCGGCCCCTGTGCCGATGTCATCGACAGCGACCTGTTGCGCGATGTCTATCAGGTCGATGGCCATGTCGAATATAATTCGCTTGGTCATGCTCACGTTGTCTTGCGCGGCCCGCATGATGAAACCAACAGCCGCCATAGCACAGCCGTGATGCATAATCCCGTCTCGGACATGTCACTGGCTGCTCAATAAGCATTCGCAAGAATCTCTGCTGACACGGATACATGGAGGACGTCAGGACAAACACATCGTTCTGACGTCCATTCTACGCCCTGTCACATTGAAGAGACTTGGTATTTATCAGCCCTGCAAGGCGTCCAAGCCATCCGCCACCATGACAGGATCAAATTCCGTGATCGTGTAATCGGCCAGATCATGTTGATGAAACGGATCACGGGTCAGTTCTTCTTCAAGTAGAGCCCGGTCACCCTTGGCAAGGATCACCCCGCCATCACGCGGAATTTTACGCCCGGACGCCAGAAACATCCCCTTGGCATAGGCTGATTTCAGCCATGCGATGTGCCCGTCAATATGGGCATCCACTTCTTCAAGCGGGACTTTGTAACTCAGCGACACAACAAACATCTTTGATCCAGTCCATTATCTTGGAAAACAAGGTCGATCAACATACCCGAAAACCGTCAGATATGTGGATCAGGATGACGCTTCACCAACGCGCTCGATCAGCCGTTCAATCCGCTGGGCATGGGCATTTTCAACGCGCGCCAGACTTTCAAACCATGCGGCAACGTCATCAAGGCCTTCTTCCCGCGCGATACGCGCCATTTCCGGATAGGTCTGATCGGCTTCAGCTCGTTCTAAGGCCAATGCCGCTTCCAGATTGAGCTTTGTCGTCCCCAATGCCTTGCCGGTCGTCGCATCACCGGTTTTTTCCAGAAATTCCAGATGTCCGAACGCATGACCGGTTTCCGCCTCGGCGGCGGCTCGGAACAGCTCGGCGGCGTCGGTATCGCCTTCGATATCGGCCTGCTGGGCGAAATAAAGGTATCGACGGTTGGTTTGTGCTTCTGCGGCAAAGGCTGCGCGCAGATTTTCCTCGGTACGTGTTCCCTTAAGCGCCATGTGCGCTGTCCTTATATTATTGTTCGCAAGGATCATTTGCGTGGATGCATGCGAAAGGTATCAAACAAAACAGGCGGCAAACCCTTGCGGTTCTGCCACCCCTGTATTTGTCCTGAAATCGTTCTGCGTCAAGCAGCATCAAACCAATTTGCACCACCTGACGGCAGATTTCATCAGCCTGTCACCTTGTACCCAAATGCCGAAATTACCCCGCGACCAAGGTGCTGCATACAAGAAGAATCAGGCCGCGCTTCTGGCCGCTGAATTGCGTTTCAGACGGAAAACAAGATCAACCGACTGCAGTTCCGTGCCGCGCGGCATGTTGGGAATACCGGCAATCTGAATGGATTCAGCGGGAATGTCTGACAGCATGCCGTCTTCTTCGCAGTAAAAATGATAATGCGGGGCGGTGTTGGTATCAAAATATGAACGGCCCGAATCAACCACGATCTCATTAAGCAAACCGGCATCGGTGAACTGGTGCAAAGTGTTATAGACCGTTGCCAATGACACCTTGATGGTGTTGGTCATCGCTTCGGAATGAATTTGCTCTGCTGTGATATGGCGATGGCCATCTTCAAACATCAGACGGGCCAGGGCCAGTCGCTGCCGGGTGGGGCGCAGATTGGCCTCTTTAAGGCGATTAAGTGCATTGGTGTATGGACGCCCGGCGGTGGCGGTACGCATGATCTTGCCCCTTCACTTTCCTGACGGGCCAATATTCATTTACGGCCCCGATCAATTCCAAGGCTACCTTAGGGAACCTCTGCGCGCGGTTCTTTGATTTTGATCAACTCCAATCACATCAATCCGCGGCATCCGCCCATAAAAAAGGGCCGGTGAAAAACCGGCCCTTTGAAATGATCTGACAGATCGGTGATCAGTCACCGGTCATGATGCGATCAACAAGCTGTTTGACGGTCGGAATATTGCCGTTGGCATAGAACGGGTCTTCGCCAAACTTATAGGCATTATGGCCGGCAAACATCAGTTCGTTTTCAACCTTCGCACCGTGCGCAATGTTCTGAAGCGTTTTCTGAATACAGAAAGAACGCGGATCAGCCCGTTTGCCGGTCGTGCCACTGTGCTGTTCCCAGTTGGAAAACTGGCACTGCGACAAACAGCCCATGCAATCGATCTGATCTTTCTTAACCGTCAATGCGCTTTCAGGCGTCAAAAACACCATGGTTTCATCCGGGGTCGGCATGCCTTCGGTGTATCCGGCATCAAGCCAGCCACGCACCTTGTCGGCATCATCTTCGCGGACGTAAATCGGACGCCCACGACGGCCCAGCGGAATACCGACATGCAGGTCTGCTTCGGCGGTACGCGAATAGCGCACCTGACGATCAGACCGCTGATGCAGGTCTTCGAGGAAAGTATTACGCACCGCCGAGCTATAGAAACCCGTCGGGCTGAATTTATGCAGTGATACGTCGCCATCCTGAAGACTGGTCAGGCGCTGTTTCCATTCGTCGGAAATCTCGCTTTCCTGAGTCAGAAGCGGACGGGTACCAAACTGGAAGGCCACCGGAGCAACTTCCGGGTTGTCGATCCAGTCTTCAAAATCACGCAGGAACCAGACACCGCCAGCCATAATGATTGGCACATGGTTCAGGCCAACCGAATTCATGAATGTACGCAGGTCACGGACACGCGGGAACGGATCTTCGGGCACAAGCGGATCTTCGGAATTCGACAGGCCGTTATGGCCACCGGCACGCCATGGATCTTCATAAACCACACCGCCCAGCCATTCCGGGGTCTTTTTATATGACCGCAGCCACAATGCGCGGAAAGCACGGGCCGAAGACACAATCGGATAATAGTGAACGCCATAGTGGGCTGAAATCTGGGCAATCTTGTAGGGCATGCCCGCACCACAGGTCACCCCGTGAATAAGGCCTTTGGCACCTTCAAGCACACCCTCAAGGATCGGCTCAGCGCCGCCCATTTCCCACAAGACGTTCATATGCAAACGGCCTTCGCCGTTCCGCATTTCGTGGGCAATCTGAGCCTGTGCAATGCCGCCGCGAATACCGTACGCAATCAGTTCCTGATGGCGGTCTCCGCGGGTTTTTCCTGCGTATTCGATCGGAACCATGTTGCCGTTCTCGTCATACGAGTCAGCATTCACAGCGGAAAAAGTCCCGATACCGCCGGCAGCGGCCCATGCGCCGGAACTTTTGCCCGTCGATACAGCGACGCCTTTGCCACCTTCGATAACTGGCAAGACTTCTTTACCCGACATGACGAGCGGATTAAGGGCTTTCAAGTTCGTCTCTCCCATTCGGCAATTTGCCAGCGACACCCCTGCATCGCTTTGACTGCCGGACGACGTTACATTTTTATCGTCGTCCGGCATCCAATTTGCTTATTCGGCGTCGCCTGCTTCGAGGTCTGCACCGGTTTCCTGGTCGACACGTTTCATCGACAGTTTGATCTTGCCGCGATCATCGAAACCGATGACTTTGACTTTAACTGCATCGCCTTCTTTCACGATATCCGAAACCTGTTTGACACGCTCAGGTGCCAGTTCGGAAATGTGAACGAGACCGTCGCGGGCGCCAAAGAAGTTTACGAACGCACCAAAGTTGACAGCCTTAACGACCTTACCATCATAGATATGATCCAATTCAGGTTCTGCAACGATTGATTTGATCCAATCAACAGCTTGCTTGCCTTTTGCACCATCGGTATGTGCGACAGTGATCGAACCATCATCTTCGATATCGACTTTTGCGCCGGTTTCTTCGCAGATTTCGCGAATAACCTTACCGCCCGAACCGATGACATCACGAATTTTGTCTTTCGGGATCGAGAACTGGGTAATGGTCGGTGCATTGCCCGATACTTCACCACGTGCTTCCGGAAGCGCCTTGGACATTTCACCAAGGATATGCAAACGGCCGTCACGTGCCTGTTTCAGGGCGATCTGCATGATGTCTGCGGTCACCGAGGTGATCTTGATGTCCATCTGCAGCGAAGTGATGCCGTTTTCGGTACCAGCAACTTTAAAGTCCATGTCACCAAGGTGATCTTCATCACCCATGATGTCAGAAAGAACAGCAAAGTCGTCTGATTCCTTGATCAGGCCCATCGCAATACCCGCAACCGGACGTACCAGCGGAACACCGGCATCCATCATTGCAAGCGAGCTTGCACACACCGTCGCCATCGAAGACGAACCGTTTGACTCGGTAACTTCCGAAACAATACGGGTGGTGTACGGGAAGGTGTCTTTGGTCGGCATCAACGGATGCAACGCACGCCATGCAAGTTTACCATGACCGATTTCACGACGGCCAGGCGACCCCATGCGGCCAGCTTCACCAACCGAGTACGGCGGGAAGTTGTAATGCAGCATGAAGCTTTCACGGTATTCACCGTCAAGAGCATCAACGATCTGCTCGTCCTGACCGGTACCAAGGGTAACAACAGCCAGTGCCTGCGTTTCACCACGGGTAAAGATTGCAGAACCGTGCGAACGCGGCAGAACCGAAACTTCGCCCATGATCGAACGAACGTCTGCGCCAGTACGGCCATCAATACGTTTGCCGGTTTTCAGGATCGCACCACGAACGATGTCTTTTTCCAGATCCTTGATGATCGACGAAACTTTGCCTTTAAGCCCATCAGGAACTTCATCGCCAAGTTTCTCGACGATTTCAGCTTTGGCAACCGAAATGGCAGCCGAACGTTCCTGTTTGACAACATGGCCATAAGCTTTGGTCAGGGCATCGGTGCCAAGACCAGCAACTTTTTCGACCAATGCGTCATAGCCTTCTGGCAGTTCAGCAATAGCGCGCGGCTCTTTGGCAGCATCTTCAGCCAGATCAATGATCAGGTCGAGAACGCCCTGGAACTGATCGTGACCGAATTTAACCGCACCAAGCATGATTTCTTCGGACAGCTCGGATGCTTCGGACTCAACCATCATCACGCCATCGCGGGTACCCGCAACAACAAGATCAAGATCGCCTTCTTTAACCGAGTCGGTCGCCGGGTTGAGGATATACTCACCATCGGCATAACCAACGCGCGCAGCACCAATCGGGCCGAGGAACGGCAGGCCAGAAATCGTCAGCGCAGCCGAGGTACCAATCATGGCAACCACATCCGGGTCGTGTTCCATGTCGTGCGACAGAACGGTACAAACGATCTGGGTGTCGTTGCGATACAGCGGGTGGAACAGCGGGCGGATCGGACGGTCGATCAGACGCGAAACAAGCGTTTCTTTTTCCGAAGGACGGCCTTCACGTTTGAAGAAACCACCCGGGATTTTACCCGCGGCAAATGCTTTTTCCTGGTAGTTAACCGTCAGTGGGAAAAAGTCGACATCCGGGCGCGGCTGTTTGGCGCCAACAGCAGTACAAAGAACAACGGTCTCACCATAGGTGACCTTGACAGCGCCATCGGCCTGACGGGCGATTTTACCGGTTTCAAGGGTCAGAGTGGCGTTGCCCCACTGCATTTCCTTACGGACGACATTAAACATTATTTTCTCTTCCTCTTACAAACATCTGACGGACCCGTAATCATACACGAGTTCCGAACACATTAATTATGAGGCTTTGGTAACAGCTTCATAATTAATGGGTCCGGATTAAGCATCTGGTCGGCCCATCCGACCCTACTTCCCGTGTTCTGATCCATCAGAACAATAAAAAACGACGGCGGAGGTGACCCTCCGCCGTAGTTCGAAATCAGCGGCGAATACCGAGACGTGCAATGACGGTCTCGTAACGCGACTGGTCTTTGCGCTGCAGATACTTCAGCAGGCGACGACGCTGGCCGACCATCATGAGAAGACCACGACGGCTATGGAAGTCGTGTTTGTGTTCTTTCATGTGTTCGGTAAGGTTCTTGATCCGTTCGGTCAGGATTGAAACCTGGACTTCGGGGGAACCGGTGTCACCGTCTTTCTGAGCGTATTCTTTGATCAGCTCGGCTTTGCGTTCAGCAGTAATCGACATCAGGCATCCTTTCGCCTTTAGAGATTAAAAACACGTACGGGCCGAATTTCGCCACCACTTATCTCCGCCAACGCAACAGCGCGGTTATGGAGCATGGCACAGACGATTTCGTCCTGCACGACGGGGTTTTCGAGGGCACTTCGCTTTGCAACCGGCAACAGTCCTACGGACTGGCCAGATGAAAGGCGTTGCGCCTCGACTTCGGTCAGGGCCAGCGCCGGGATGTCGTCCAGCGCGGTCTCAACCGGAAGCATTTTCTTCAACACCTCTTCGGGGTCCATTTCGAGCAGATCCTGCAAGCGAATGGAATCACCCTCCGAAAACGGCCCCGCCGAAGTTCGGCGAAGCGCGGCGATATAGCCAACAGTACCAAGGCGCAGCGCAATATCGCGCGCCAAAGATCGCATATATGCCCCTTTGCCCGATATGACATCGAACACAGCATGATCGCGATCTGGCATATCGACCAGTCGAAGATCCTTGATCAGAATCGGACGTGGTTTTAACACCACCTCTTCATCGCGGCGCGCAAGATCATAGGCACGCTTGCCATTGACCTTGATCGCCGAAAACTTTGGCGGCACCTGCTGAATTTCACCCGTGAATTCATTCAGCACGGCCTTAATTTCGTCTGCGCTCGGACGATGATCAGACGTTTCGATAACGTCGCCTTCTGCATCATCCGTGCTGCGTGCTTCGCCGAACTTCAGCGTAACACGATAACTTTTGCTGCCATCCATGACATAAGCAACCGTTTTGGTTGCTTCGCCAAAGGCAATTGGCAACACACCAGACGCCAATGGGTCAAGTGTCCCGCCATGTCCGGCTTTGGCTGCATCTAACAGACGACGCACCTGATTGACCACGGTTGATGACGTGATCTCCAGTGGCTTGTCGACCGCCAGCCAACCATTAATGCTTTTACCGCGACGACGACGCGCCATCAGTCGTCCTCATTTTCCGGTTCGTTTGAACCACCATCCGCAAGATCCTGAGCAACGTGCGGATCGCGCAACAAAGCTCCGATATGGTCGGCGACATCAAAACTTTTGTCTTCGATAAATCGCAATGCTGGCACATATTTCATGTGAACTTTCTGGGCCACATGATTGCGCAGGTGACCCTTCTGGCGCGTCAGCGCCTTGAGCGAGGCTTCCGCCTCACCCCCGCCAAGCGGCGTGAAGGATACCATAGCATTGCGCATATCCGGTGAAAGACTGACACCCGTAATGGTGACCGGGCGACGGGTCAGTTCCGGTTCGTAAATATCGCCGCGTTCCAACGCCTGCGACAGCGCCTGGCGGATTTCTTCCGCCACTCGGAGCTGTCGCTGACTTGGTGCTTTGGCTGGTTGCTTCGCCATTTCAGATCCTCACCGCCTTACAGTTCGACGGCGATTTCCTCGTTTTCGAAGCACTCAATCATATCGCCGGCCTGCAGATCATTATACTTGGCGAACGACATGCCACATTCATAACCCTCGCGGACTTCTTTGACTTCGTCCTTGAAGCGACGCAGGGTCGAACAGCTCGCCGGAGTGAATGACCACGTTGTCGCGCAGAAGGCGGACACCTGCACCACGTTTGACGGTACCTTCGGTAACCATACAACCAGCGATCTTGTTGCCAGAGATGGTGAACAGGTCGCGGATTTCGGCGTAGCCCAGGAACTTCTCGCGAACTTCCGGCGACAGCATACCCGACAGCATCTTTTTAATGTCATCAGCAACATCATAGATGATCGAATAATACCGAATATCAACGTTATCACGACGCGACTGTTCGCGGGCCTGCTGGTTTGCACGCACGTTAAAGCCGATGATCAGCGCATTCGATGCACGGGCAAGTGTGACATCCGACTCGTTAATGCCACCAACGCCGCTGTGCAGGACGCGAACCGAGACTTCTTCGTTACCAAGCTTCTGCAAGGTCCCGATAAGCGCCTCGACCGACCCCTGAACGTCACCTTTGATGACAATCGGAAGTTCTTTAACTTCACCGCTCTGCGCGAACATGTTCTCAAGCGCGGATTTCTTCATCGCCGCAGCCTGCGTTTCGCGGATACGACGCTGACGGAAATCAGAAACTTCACGTGCTTTTGCTTCGTTTTCAACAACCACGAAGTCATCACCCGCTGCTGGAACACCGTTCAGGCCAGTGACCTCAACCGGCATCCCCGGAATGGCATCGACAACACGGTTACCGTGATCATCGACCAGCGCACGAACACGGCCCCATTCTGCACCCGTGACAAAGATATCACCGGTTTTCAGCGTCCCGCGCTGAACCAGAACGGTTGCGACCGGACCACGGCCTTTTTCCATACGGGCTTCGACGACAACGCCATCGGCAACACGTTTGGGGTTGGCTTTAAGGTCAAGAACCTCGGACTGAAGCAGAATGGCTTCTTCAAGTTCGGTAAGACCAAGACGCTGTTTGGCCGAAACCTCGACAGCCTGAACGTCGCCGCCCATTTCCTCGACCACAACTTCATGCTGAAGCAGCTGGGTTTTAACCCTTGATGCATCGGCACCCGGTTTATCGATCTTGTTGATCGCAATAATCATCGGAACACCGGCTGCCTTGGCATGGCTGATGGCCTCGATCGTTTGCGGCATGACCGAGTCGTCGGCTGCAACAACAAGAACAACGATATCGGTAACCTTCGCACCGCGCGAACGCATTTCGGTAAATGCCGCGTGGCCCGGGGTATCAATAAAGGTGATTTTCGCACCGGTTGCCATGGTGACCTGATAGGCCCCAATGTGCTGGGTAATACCACCGGCTTCGCCACCGGCGACATCGGTTGCACGCAGCGCATCAAGCAAAGAGGTTTTACCATGGTCAACGTGGCCCATAACGGTCACGACCGGCGGACGACCAATCAGATTGTCGTCATTCTCATCAACCGACACCAGCGATTCTTCAATATCAGCATCCGAAACACGCTTCATGTTATGGCCGAATTCTTCGACCACAAGCTGGGCGGTATCTGGATCAAGGCTCTGGTTGATGGTCGCCATAACGCCCATGCCCATCAGGGACTTGATCACATCAGCTGCACGTTCGGCCATACGGTTGGCAAGTTCCTGAACAGTAATGACGTCAGGAACGACCACATCACGCACGACTTTCTCCTTAGGTTTCTGCGGGCCCTGAGCACGGGCCTTGGCTTTGGCCTGCTGGCGCTTGATCGATGCCATTGAACGACGACGACCACTTTCGTCACCGCTCATGGCATTGTTGATCGACAGTTTGCCACGGCGACGGCCATCATCGGTTTTGGCGCGCGCAGCCCCACCCTTTGCTTCTTCTTCGGCACGCTTGCGTGCTGCCAAACGAGCATTTTCTTCGTCGATTTCCTTGCGGCTTTTGGTCTTGGCAGCAGCAGGGGCCGTACGACGACGCTCTTCAGGAACAAGCGGTTCGGCCGGTTCACCAGGCATGATTTCTTCGGCAGCTTTTGGCTTGCCAACCGGTTTGGGTTTGGAAGGTTTGCCTTTGGCCGTTGATGCTGCAATCGACTTTTCAACGTCTTCGACAGACATCGAGCCATCTTTAACCGGAGCATCTTCTGCTTTGTCGGCAGCTTCTGCCGCTTTGGCTTCTTCTGCCTTGCGGGCGTCTTCTTCGACCTTGCGCGCAGCTTCTTCGCGTGCACGCACCTCGGCATCCGCTTCATCCTGCTTGCGGCGCTCTTCAGCAGCCTTCAAAGCAGCCATGCGGGTTGCACGCTCACTGTTGGTCAGATTGCCCTGATCTTCGACAACCGGACGCTTTTTTACTTCTTTAACCGGTTCCTTTTTAGCTTCCGGTGCCGATTTGGCTTCCGGTGCTTCTGGCGCCGCCTGTGGCTCCTCGGCAACGAGATCCTTTTTCACTTCACGGAAGCGACCGGATTCGTTCTTTTCGAATGTCCGCTTCTTGCGCACTTCGACGGTCACAGATTTTGACCGTCCATGTGAGAAGTTTTGGCGAACCTGCCCTGCCTCGACCGTCTTGCTCAATTCAAGTTTCGATCTGTTGAGGCTCAGCGGTTTCTTCTCCTGATCGCGATCACTCATAATCCGTCCAACTTCCTCATTTCCTGCGGGATCGACTTCACACGTCAACCCTGTCCTGTCCGTCCGGCGCACGCCTGTTGTCAGACTGCGCGAAATCCTTCAAGCCGCTTCAAGGAGCGACCCAGCCGTTTGGCCAGGCCTCCTGGCGCAACGGCCACATGTACTGCTTTTTCACGACCAAAAGCCGCGCCGATTTCAGCAGCGTTCAGAACGGAATAAATCGGCAGATCCCGGGCCTTGGCCTCGATCTTGGATTTTCCGTCTGCAGCACCATCGCGTGCTGCCAATATCAGAGCCGCGCCCTCAGCAATTTGGGCACGTGCTTTTTCAAACCCGGCAACGGCTTGACCGGCACGTCGTGCAAGCGACAACAGATCAAGACATTTCTGCGTTAGCAGCTGCTCGATCCGGTCAGCAAGCTCGGGGTCGATCACGACTTTTTGCCGCGCTGCCCGGGCAAAGGCATTCTTTGCACAGGCGGTATTTATCACATCCCGCGACGGGCACAACCATAATCCCCGTCCCGGCAACCGTTCCTCAAGATCGGGAACAACCGAACCATCTGGTCCGATTACAACCCTGAGAAGATCTTCCTTGGCCCGGACCTCGCCGGTGACAATGCACCGGCGTTCCGGAACCTCGGCTACCTTGCCGCCTTTGCGATGCGACATGGCGTCCTCCGATCGGCCTTAGGCCTGTTCGCTTTCAACTGCTTCGTCAGCAGTCTCAACGGTCTCTTCTTCAAGACCTTCGAACCAGCCAAGCTTGCGACGGGCTTCCATGATCATGTCGTTCGCCTGATCCATGGTGATATTGTCGGCATCGCCGGCAAATTCGATCAGCTCGTCACTTGCCAGATCGGCGAAATCTTCAAGGTTTTTAACCTCATTCTCGCCAAGACGCACAACAACTGCCAGCGACAGGCCATTAAATTCGACCAGATCGTCAGCAACCTTAAGTTCTTCGCGGCGTTTCTGAAGACGTTCAGCTTCGTCCGACAGGAAGGTCCGCGCACGGGTACGCAGTTCCTCGGCGATTTCTTCTTCGAAACCTTCGATTTCTGCCAGCTCGGCCAACGGCACATAGCCAACTTCCTCGATCGAGGTAAAGCCTTCGGCGACCAGGAGATGGGCGATAACTTCATCAACATCAAGTGCCTTGATGAACATTTCCGCACGCTTGCGCGCTTCTTCCTGACGACGTTCGCTTTCGTCTTCTTCGGTCAGAATATCGATATCCCAACCGGTAAGCTGAGATGCCAGACGCACGTTCTGACCACGACGGCCAATGGCCAGGCTCAGCTGATCATCTGGCACAACGACTTCGATACGATTGGTTTCTTCATCCAGAACAACCTTGGTGACCTCCGCAGGCGCCAATGCGTTCACAACAAAGGTTGCCGGGTCTTCCGACCACTGAATGATATCGATTTTTTCGCCCTGCAATTCGGCAACAACCGCCTGCACACGCGAACCGCGCATACCGACACAGGCACCGACCGGATCAATCGAGGTGTCTGACGACTGAACCGAAATTTTGGCGCGCGAACCCGGATCACGGGCCACCGATTTGATTTCGATAATACCGTCGTAGATTTCCGGTACTTCCTGGGCAAAAAGTTTGGCCATGAAAGCAGGATGGGTCCGCGACAGGAAGATTTGCGGGCCGCGCTGTTCGCGACGCACATCCAGAATCACCGCACGAACGCGATCACCCTGACGTACTGTTTCACGCGGGATCAGCTCTTCGCGGCGCAGGATGGCCTCGGCACGGCCGATATCAACCAGGACGTTGCCAAATTCAACACGCTTGACCAAGCCATTGATGACTTCGTCGGCACGGTCTTTGTATTCTTCGAACTGACGTTCACGCTCTGCGTCGCGCACTTTCTGAACGATAACCTGTTTGGCGGTCTGTGCAGCGATACGACCAAAATCAATCGGCGGCAGCGGATCAATCAGGAATTCACCCAGATTGATGTTTTCATCACGGATACGCGCCTGTTCGAGCGACATTTGCGTAAAATCGTTTTCGATGTCATCGGTGACTTCAACGAAACGTGCGAGTTTGATCTCGCCGGTTTTACGGTCGATATGGGCACGGATGTCATGTTCATGGCCATATCTGGAGCGGCCAGCCTTCTGAATGGCCTGCTCCATTGCGCCAAGAACTTCATCACGATCAATGCCCTTTTCACGGGCAACGGCATCAGCAACTTGCAAAAGTTCCGGCCGTGGCATTCCCGAAGTGGCTTCCATATCCAACCTCTATTCTGCGGTGTCGTCAGTCCGGCGTTGGCCGGTGACATGCGCGATCAATTCATCCGTCAACACCAATTTCGACTTCGCGATATCGGCCAGCGGTAACAAGACACGTTCGCCATCAACAATCAGGGCGACCGCATTATCTTCAATCCCATCCAGCAAACCGCTGAAACGGCGACGACCATTTTGGGCCATCGTCAGTTCGACCTTTGCCTCAAACCCCTTCCACACTTCAAAATGCGGTGCACGGGTTAAAGGACGGTCGATACCCGGGGAACTGACTTCAAGGTGATACGCACCTGAAATCGGGTCCTCGACATCCATAAGGGCAGAAACAGTACGGCTGATTTCGGCGCATTCAGTAACATTGATGCTGCCTTTGGCGTCCGCACGATCTGCCATGATCTGCAGGATATTGTGGTCCTGTCCGGTCATGGAGACGCGGACAAGTTCAAAACCCAGCGCGTTGATCGACGGTTCAATAATTTCCGTGACCTTCGCCATCAACGGGTCTTTTAACTGCTGTCCAATCAGTTCGGCCATATAGCGATGCCATACCCCAAAATGCACAAAAGAGCGGGCGCAAGGCCCACTCTTTGTCCGGTTTTACAAAAAGCTTGGCGGCTTTATACAGCCGGTTTGCGCAGAAATCAAGTCGGGATACCCACCAGCAGAGCCTTTCAACCGCGAGATTGCGTGTCAGCCGTGCGCGCGGCCTCTACCATCAGCAGATTACGGAAAAATTCAAAGGCCGCACAGGCACCATCGCGAACCATCTCATCTTCATTCTTTACAAGTGCCAAGCTATTGACCTGATCGACAAATTCACGCCAATGACGCCCTCGGCCATCTGCATGTGCTCCCAGATGACGCGCCCCGAAATCAGCGGTAAGACCGATCCCCGCAGCCGCCTTTAACAGAAAGGCAGCGCCCAGCGATGATCCCTCACAAACATAAAGCCAGCCAACACGCGCCATCCCGATCTGCGCTATATCTTGGCGACTCCTGAAATCAGGAACCTCACATCCCATGTCGTCAATATCCATCGACACAGCACCATATCGGCTTCGATCTGCCAGCCCCGGCATCAGTTGGTTCAGGTCATCGGCCACATAAAGCGGCCGCATTGCGCTATGAAATATATATTGCAGCCGAAGAAACCGTTTGTAGTTTTCCAGGCTGTCAAAGGGTGCCATTGCCATCACCATATCATCAACACTCTGATGATCGGTCCGCGTTGACTGTTTCAGCTCCGCCAATCGCGTTAGCTGGCCTCGCATCGTCTCTGGTTGTGATATCTCGTTCACGTCAAAGCCCCTCGTGACTGTTCTATTTGGCTAAACTGGCTGCTGGTAAACAGCCCATAGAATCTGAAACGATCCGGACCACGTGATATCTGAACGCCGCAATGTTTTCCTGTCACATTGGGATGTTAATCCTCTCGAAAGGCGCGCGCGAACTGATCCGACAAAGGTTTAAAAAGATAACTCAGTGCCGAACGTTCTCCGGTTGCCAAAAAGGTTTCAACGGGCATGCCTGGGACAAGCTCCTGCCCATCAAGTTTGGCAAGTTCGCCAGCGCCAATACGCACGCGCACCACATAATAACTCTCCCCCGTCAGCTCATCGCGATCCAACTCGGCGGAAATCCGCGACACTTCCCCAGACAATTCCGGCGTTGTCCGCTGGTTAAAGGCTGTAAAGCGTAGCATTGCGGTTTGACCAGGCATGACCTGTTCGATATCACGCGGATTAACATGTGCTTCGATCACCAATTCATCGCGGTCAGGGACAATTCCCATGATGCGATCACCACCGGCAACAACACCACCCACCGTATGAACAGCCATCTGATAAACTGTCCCGTCATAAGGGGCACGAATGTCAATCCGGCGCAGTTGATCATTAAGCGCGATCTGGCGTTGCAGTAATTCGGCAAGTTGCTGATCAATTTCAGTCAGTTCGGACAGAACGTCTGTCTGACGGTCACGATCAAGTTGTAAAATCTGCATTTCAGTTTCAGAAATCTGCATATGGGTCGCCGCAATTTGTGCGGTCAGGGCACCATGCGCACCATCAAGGCTGGCCCGTTCACGCCGCAATGCTGCGACCCGTGTAATCGGCACAAGTTGCTTGGCATACAGCAGCTCTAATCCGGCAAGCTCATCGACAATATGCCTGCGTTCCTCTTCATTTGCTGATTTCTGTGCCGTTAATCCGACAATTGTTTCGGAAAGCTGGGCCAGTTTTTGCGCAAGCTGTTGTTTTTCACCTTCAAGGCTGCTGCGCCGTGCCGCAAACAGGCGGTTTTCGGCACTTACCAGTTCAGAAAGCTTGGCATTCTGCTGTCAACTTTTAAAAGCATCCGGCAGGGACAGCTCATCATTTACATCGCGTTCTGCGACCAGACGCATCCGACGCGCTTGAAAGGCATCAAGCTGGGATTCGACAATGCCAAGACTGGCACGCGCCATTGTATCATCGAGCCGGATCAAAAGATCACCGGCCTTAACCTGATCACCGTCATGGACGTGAATTTCACCAACGATGCCACCATCGGCATGCTGGACATCCTTGACGTTGCTTTCGACCACCATTTTGCCAGATGCCACCACGGCCCCGGAAAGCTGGGCAAGAAACAGCCACACCATCAAACCTGCCATCAAGGCAAAGACAATCCCGCCGCCCCAAAACATATGCTTTCTTAATGCCAGTTGCGCCGCAGATAGACCCGTCTGTTGCCGGCCTGCTGCCAAGCGGGATACGGACATCGCACGCACAGATGAAACACCGATCATGCTGTTTCTCCTACCTGTCGGACGGTTTTGCGCAAGATGTCATCGCGCGCACCAAAGGCGACCTGACGTCCGTCCTGAATAATGGTTGTCAGGTTAACCGTCGCCAGTGCACCGGGACGATGCGCTATCAAAACAACAATGGCACCACGTTCACGCGCATCGCGGACTGCCTGCAAAAGCGACTGTTCACCCGCGCTATCAAGATTGGAATTGGGCTCATCAAGCACGATCAGGAATGGATCACCAAACAGGGCGCGCGCCAAGCCAATCCTTTGACGCTGCCCCCCTGACAAAACCACGCCACCCGCCCCGACTTTGGTGTCATAGCCATTGGGCAGGGACTGGATCAGATCATGCACACCAGCAGACCGGGCCGCCGAAACGATGTCTTCGGATCTGGCATCAGGGATAAGCCGGGCAATGTTGCGGGCAACCGTATCGTCAAACAGTTCAACATCTTGCGGCAAATACCCGATATGACGCCCCAGCCGGTCAGGATCCCAATGTGATAATTCAGCTCCGTCAATACGGATGGAACCACCCCGAATGGTGCCAATGCCGACCATTGCCCGCCCAAGAGTTGATTTTCCCGATCCGCTGGGACCAATGATCCCCAAACCATCTCCGGCCTTAAGCACCAGATCATTAACCCGCAACAATACTTTTTGGGCATGTACAAACTCCCCACCCGACGTTGCCACCACAAGATTTGAGATTGTCAGACCTTGCGTTGGCGCAGGCAACTGCATGCGTTCGGAATGAGCGTCCTGTTTACTGAGAATGTGATCCAGACGGGTGCGCGCTTGTCGGGCTGCGACAAACCCCCGCCAATTGGCAATGGCCTGCTCGACCGGTGACAGTGCGCGTGCGGTCAGGATTGATGCCGCCACCATGGCACCCGGCGTCACTTCCTGCCGGATCGCAAGATAGGCCCCAAGGGCAAGCACAATGGATTGCAACGCAAGCCGAATGACCTTGATATAAGCCGAAAATGTTGAATTAACGTCGCCAACGACGGTGTTTTCCCTCAAGTAGCGATCATTTTGCTGACCCCATTGGTGCCGAAAAGCCCCCAACATCCCCATCGCCCGAATGGCTTCGGCGTTACGGCACCCTGCTTCGACCAGATTGCTTTGCACGACTGTTTGCGCATTCATGTGCGCGACCTTCTTACGGGTCACCAATTCACTGACAAATGTCAGCGTTATTAAAACAATCCCACCGACCAACGCCAATATGCCAAGCCAAGGGTGGAAAACAAAAACAATCCCCAGGAAAAGCGGCATCCACGGCAGATCACAAATCGCAATAGGACCGGCCCCACCAAGGAATTGGCGAATTTGATCAAGGTCATTGAGTGGCTGCGCCGTTTCCCGACCATTGCGCAAGCGAATGGCAAGCGTCTGTTCCAATGCCTTTGGCCCAATCTGCTCATCAACCCGCCAGCCAATCCGCACCAGCATGCGCGCGCGCAGGGCATCCACACCGCCCAGAAACAAATAAAGACCGATCACAAGACCAATCAACGCCAGAAGGGTCGGGACACTCTGACTGGCCAGCACACGATCATAGACTTGGAGCATAAAAAGCGGGCCCGTCAGCATCAGCAGGTTTGAGATACCGCTCAACCCTGCAACAACCCAGAACACACGGCGCAAAGAGGCAATCGCGGATCCAATTGGTGATTGGGGGGTACCATGGACAGTGCTTTGGGCCGATATTTTGCCAAACACGTTTTTTATATTCCAAAGATGTTTTATGCTGGGGTGGGTGCCGCTGTTACGCGGCACCCTGCATCAAGACTTTGCGCCCGTTCCGCTGCTTGTGGGACGGGCCGTTTTGTTAAACGAAGTCAGTTGCGTCGATATCGGTGTAATCAACACCGGTCAGCGTGACCGTGCCATTGGCATGGGAGATCAGCGCATTGCCGCTGCCATCATCGGCAACAGTGACCGAGGCATAATCGATATCAAGAAGATCGGTACCGTCGGTAAAATCGGTCACGGTGTCGTCACCGAAATCTGCTGACGTATCGAATTCGAAGGTATCCGCACCGCCATTGCCGGTCAGAACATCATCACCGGCCCAGCCGCCGATGACGTCATCACCAGTGCTGCCGTTAATTTCGACACCTTGAGCAAAAGTCGTTTCAAGTGTGGAAGTGCTGCCGGTATAGATGCCGGTAAGCACGCTGTTGGTATCGCTACCAGAAAGGCCCAAACCAGAGATATCGACTGACGAATCGGAAAATTCGTACTCACCAGCAACCGCGTCATAAGCCAACGTGCTGCCGAACGAAAAGCCTGCGAGATCACCAGCAATGGTGTGCGTGCTCATGTCATAGGCAAAATCGGTTGCCCCGGCAGTCGCAAGAACAGCCCCGGTATAAGAGCTGCCACTGTCCAGATCAGCAGCATAATATTGCGTACCCGCCAGACCAGCAGGCACAGCACCGTCAAAGAAGTAGCCGTGATTGCCTGAACCGAGCGAAAAGTTCGCATTGAAGTCTTCAAACACACCATGCAGATCAACACCGTTACCGGATAAATCAGCACTCAGATCGATCGTAATTGTCATTTGACTTCTCCTGTCAGTTTGTTGCCCAACCAACGAGCAACTAAATGAGAATGACTCTTATTATACTGAAGAGTCAACAATAAATTTGTTTAAAAACAATTACTTAAAGTGGATACGCCAAATATCCGGGCAGAGTAAATCTGCCCGGATATCATGTTAAAAATGCAAAAGCGGTCTAGAAATTACCGCTGAGTGTGATAACTGCGGTTCGCCCAGGTGATGGTGCATAGGTGCCACCAGTGCCTTGGACATACCCTTCGTCAAGCAGGTTGTTTACGGCAAAGCGAAGCGAGACATTTTCATTGACCTCATAGGAGCTGTAGAAGTCGAAAACCCGATATTTAAAATACTCTCCGACAATACTGGACGAACTGGTGTTGCCGAAATTGTCTTGCGGATACACAAAAGTCGCCCGCATACCCGTCACCAGATCCTGATCAAGAAGCCGCACCCCACCATCAAGCGTGTATTTGCGTTTTGGCGTCGCATAGATCCCGTATAGCTGATTACCGCCGCCATAAATCGGATCACCGACACCAAGCGGGCTTAGACCGGTATTGGCATATTGGTCATAATTGGCATCGAGAACGAACGGATTATAGTCCCCCTGAAGATCCATATCCGACAGGGTAAGCGTCCCGCCGAGATAGTATTCACCAGCATCATATGACAGCTCCATCTCGGTCCCATTGACGTAAACCGGATCCGTAAGGTTGACCATTGCCGCGGCCATCTTACTGCTGATCAGCATACCTGGAATTACGACTTCGGTTGTCGGCTGCGGGACATATGCAATTGTCGAGTAATTTTCAATTTTTGATCTGAAATATGCAACCTTGGCACGGAAGCCATCGCCTTTCTGAAGAACGTTATCAAATTTGAAGTTAACGCCGATCTCCTTGGTTTCGGATTCTTCTGCCTTCAAGTTTGCATTCGAATAGAACGGAATACCGACATTGCCAATATGGTCACCACTTAACATCGCTTCCTGAATTGTCGGTGCCCGCATATTTTCACGATAGTTAGCAAAAAACTGAACACCTTCGATGGGCGAAATACTTGCGCCAAAACTCGGAGAAACCTTGCTTTCTGTAAGATCAATATCAAGAGGGGTCCCTCCATCCGAGCAAAGGTTGCCAGATGCAGCTACCGTCTCACACCAAAATGCATCCCCATTCAGGTCATATCGGTCATATCGAAGGCCGCCAGTAAAACTGAACATGTCATTCCAACCGTACGTCGCGTTGACATAGCCACCGTAAACATCACGTTTGCCGCTCGGCGTTGACCCTTCGACCTGATAAGAAGCACCAGCACCACCTAGCCCGCCCATTTCAGCCATCGTCTTGGCCTTGTCGTGAAACAGCTCCGTGCCGTAATCAAAACTGATGCTGCTATGCCCGTCTCCGATCTTGTCAAACGAGATATCACTGCGATTGGCAATATCAGCGCCCGTCGTATCAAGGGTGTAATAATTATCAAATGAGTCTGTTGTTACAGTTCCCGAAGCATTAATACGTGCAGGTCGGAATTGATGATTTTCAGTTCTTGTCCAATACAAACTGGAATTTAGATTGATAAGGACTGACTCCGGGTTCCAATTATGTTTAGCCGTAAGCGTATGCGTTTCGGTTTCATTGAAATCCGTATAAGTGTTGTTCACATCGTTTGTCTTGGCGTAGTCGCTCATGGAGCCGACATAACCAAGGTTGAGTTCCTGATCTTCATTCAAATAAACATTTGCCTTCAGAAGCCCAGATGTCTGACGCAGGAATGTATATTTTGGGCGCGAGTTTTCCGTCGAGTAGTAGTTGCCGTTACCTGTGGTAAATAAGCCCGGATTGTGAGCGCCCGCGCGATAATTACCAACCACCTTGCGACTGAAGGCGGCCGAGACATCCAATTTTGGGGAAACACGAAAGCCCGCCGATGCATCACCGCCAAAGTCATAGCTGTTCGTCCCATGGCTGATATTGACCTTGCCGCCCCAGTCTTCGCCCTCATCGAGAATGTCCTGCGTGTTTAAGGTCCGCATGGTGACAATCCCTGCCGATGCACCAGCCCCACCATTTTGCGTCAAATTGGATTTTTCGATCTCGACTTCAGCCAACAAAGCCGGATCGATGTAAACACGTGAAGTTGTTCCATGGGTCAGCTGGTTATAGTTCTGTCGTGCCCCGTCGATATTAACGTTTACCCGGCCCATTTCCTGTTGCCCGCGCACATTGACCGTCAGTCCTGGATCGCGGGCATCGTTTGAAATGTTGACACCGGCAACATGATTAAAAATATCGCGCGCTTCTCGGATCGGGGCCTTGCGCATGCTTTCCTGCGTAATCACGACAACCGACCCGGGCGTTTCATAGACTTCATCAGGAACACCGTTTGGGCCCAGATTACGAAGGGAGGCTGTCACTGTGACAGGCTCGGTGACATTTTCCGAACTCTGCGCATTGTCCTGCCGTGGGTCTGCAATCGAAATCGTGCTTTGGTTGATCACGCTCCATGTTAAACCGCTTTGGCCCAGCAAAATATCCAGTGCGGTCGCAGCGGTCATATCACCATTCACACCCGTACTCGTGGCACCATCAGGCAGCACACCGTCAAACACAACATCCACGCCGGAAATACGCGAAAAAACAACCAACGCACTGCTTAATGACTGTGCTTCGATATCAAAGCGATGTTGCCCAGCCTGCAATCGCACCGGTCCAGTATCAGCCTGCGCCAGTTCCGGTCCTTCTCGCGTTTGCAGTAAATTTTCATTTTTGGACTGCGCCTGGGCAACGGCAAAACCCGGCGCAGACATCACGATACCAGCACTCAATATTGCGGCCACGACCAGATGCGAACGCCCCAATGATGTTGTCGCCCCAAGCAAATTTTTATTCATCGTGCAGCACACACGACCTACCCCGTCGGAAGGCATATTCAATTTCTCCTGATTTCTCAGAAATGCAAATGCGTCGCATTCATTTCCTGTTACTTTCTGAGACGAAGAAGAAAATCAGTTATCTGAAATTAAATGATTTATTGTGAAAATAATTTTCATTATCATTTAATTTCAGAGGCCATCCACTGCATGCGGAAGGTTTTCCAGGGAATTATGCGGCGCGAACAACCGTAAGATATTCGGTGAATTGATCGACCTTTATCGACAAAACTGTCGAAAGCGCATCCAGAACATGCCGTGACCGGTCAAGATCAACGACAATTGTTACCTTGCGCGATTTCAAGGCGTCTCCAAGGATGACGATCTTGCCATTTTGCCAGCGTTCAAGAATATTGACGACGTCGTCAAGACGCTCGCCAATGAACACAAGTTGTCCATTCCGCCAGGAAAGCGCATTGCCGACATTGACCTTTCTTGGATCGCTGACCCAACCATCGCCATATCGAACTTCCTGCCCGGCCTGAACCGGCTTCATGGTTCCGCCAGCCCGTAAGACAAGACCATTTTGCTCGGCGATCACGGTTGTCGTGCCAGCGTAGTTTGCCACATCAAACCTGCCGCCTTCCGACCAAGTGGTTCCGCCAGTCGCGGCAACAAAAAAGTTTGTCCCTGCAACTTGATGGTCAAACCAGGCCTCACCATGATGAATGGCGACACCTGAAACACCCTGTTTCGCAACAAGTGACAGGGACGTATCGCTGGCAAGCATCGCTTTAACACCGCCCGGTAGAACCATTTCGCGGCGCTCACCACTGGCTGTTCTGATGTCTGCCAAGGGATGGAACCGATGCGCAGTCCATCCAGTGCCGACAACCATAGCGGCAATTGTGCCCCCCAGAAATGCTCGACGGCCAAGGTTTCTGTTGGTGTCAATTTGCAAACTGGAACTGCCATTCCACAAACGTTCAATTTCATCGAAAGCATGAAGGTGACTCGGATCTTCGGCGACCCAGCGCGCAAAAGCTTTTCGGTCATTTTCCGTTTCGCTGCCATCAAGAAGCAACGCAAACCAGTAAGCGGCCTGATCGCTCACGGTTCTTGGCATGGTGTCAAAATGTGTTTCCGGGATCATATCGGCATCGCCGTTCTTTATAAAACTCCCCCGCAAAGACGCAAATATACGCTTTGATGTGCGGGACCTGATTATGAGACGAGCGAGATTTGAGGATTTCTGATCTGGCGATCATTTTTCTTATGGTTTTTCCATCGCCTCTTTGACAACGCCTAAGGCCTTGACCATCCGACTGAAAGCCGTTTGGGTCGGAATCCCCAACTGCTCGCCAATCTGGACATATGTTTTGCCTTCGACACGGGCCAAAATAAAGACATCACGCAATGGTCGGGGCAGGGACTCAAGCACCTTTTGAAGGTGACGCAGTTCCTGACGAGACCAGGCAATCTGTTCCGGAGACGGGGCGTCGTCGGCGATGACTTCAAACGCCAGTTCAGAATCCTGCACAAAGGTCAGAATGCGTTCGCGTCTGAAATGGTCAATGACAAGATTGTTGGCAGTTCGATAAAGATATGATTGCGCAAAACATTGCTCAGGCAGGCTCGGTGTTGCAACAACCCGAACAAAAGTATCCTGCACAATATCATCGGCAAGATGCCACGATATCCTGCGCTGCCTCACAAAATGCAACAAGCGCCCGCGATAGGTTCTGAACAGATTATTGACATCCCAGTGCGTCACGGTCTGGACCTTTGGAATTGACCAGCAGCCACAGAAATCCGTAACATTGGAATGTGGGCATGCGGTAACGTCAAGCAAGTTGAATGCCCTACTTATCGCATATGACAATCATTCTCAATAAAAATTTGCAACTTTTGATACAGATGACCCACGCTCATTCCCAGTAAAGGCCAGAAAATCACATTTTACTTATTCTGGAAGATCAGACGCAAGGCAGCAAAGAGCTTAAAGCATACTATGCCGCGCGTGGCTTACGCCGGAATCGCAGATAATTGCATTTCTTACCCTGACGCAGCGCCTTTTGCTCATAGCGGGTTTTCACCCAGTCTTCGGGTGGCGTGCGCCAGTCATCGGCACCTTCGGCCAGCCATTCAAAATCGGGATGGTTGTGCATGTGTTGCAACGTCCAGGAGATATATTGCATATCGTCACTGGCAACCCGGAACTCGGCACCGTCTTTAAGCAGACGCGCCAGCAGGACCAGGTTTTTCGGGCCGATAAAGCGACGTTCAGCATGGCGTTTTTTCGGCCACGGATCGGGGAACAGCAAAAACGCCCGATCAAAGCACCCATCAACAAGCTTATAGAGCAACGGGCGCGAGTCATCGGCAATGATCCGCACATTGGTCAGGCCGCGCTCATCAATATGACGGGCAAGGCTGCCCACACCATCCAAAAACGGTTCAGCGCCAATAACACCGACATTCGGGTTTGCCTGTGCCTGACCCGCCAGATGCTCACCACCACCAAAGCCGATTTCCAACCACACCTGATCGGGCGTGTCATCGAAATAGCTATTGGGATCAACACCACCCTGATCAGGATAGCCAATGCCAAACTTGGGCATCAGTCTATCAAGAAGCACACGCCGCGTATCCTTAAGCGGCCGGCTGCCACGGCGGCCATAAAAGTTCGGGCGGTCCGGTGTCGGGATGGGTCGGTTACTGTTGCGCATTATCTTGTCTGTCAGAACGGAAACGAAAAAGTTCGAAGCATTAAAATCAAACGGGCGGCTCCAAAACCGTTCGGAGCCGCCCGCGTCATATCATGTCAGGCAATTTTAGCAAATCGCCCTTTTGCAATGATGTTACCTATGCGCCAAATGCCGACTTGAGATCACCGACCAGATCGGTACGTTCCCAAGAGAACCCGCCGTCTTCGGTTGGCTTACGACCAAAGTGACCATAGGCAGAAGACGGGGTATAGATCGGCTTGCACAGCGCAAGATGTTCGCGAATGCCGCGCGGGCTCAGATCCATCAATTGACGCAGAACACTGCCCAGTTTGATTTCATCGACATTACCCGTGCCGTGGTTGTTGACATACAACGCCAACGGCTTGGATACGCCAATCGCATAAGCGACCTGGATGGTGCATTTTTCTGCCAAACCAGCGGCAACCACGTTTTTTGCAAGGTAACGCGCAGCATAGGCCGCAGAACGGTCAACCTTCGTCGGATCTTTGCCCGAGAATGCGCCGCCACCGTGCGGAGCTGCACCGCCGTAGGTATCAACAATGATTTTACGACCGGTCAAACCGGCGTCACCATCAGGACCACCAATAACAAAACGGCCCGTCGGGTTGATGTAAATCTCGTCTTCTGCTGGCAACCAGCCACTTGGCAGGGCTGCTTCGACATAGGGCAGAACCAGCGCACGAACGTCGTCCTGGCTCAGACCATCAGCATGCTGGGTTGACACCACAACCGAGGTCGCACCAACCGGTTTGCCATCGACATAGCGAAGCGTCACCTGGCTTTTGGCATCCGGGCCAAACTGGGCTGCGACACCTGAATGACGATCTTTTGCCATGGCACGTAAAATGCGGTGCGAGAACTGGATCGGCGCGGGCATCAATTCATCGGTTTCGTTACATGCGTAACCAAACATGATGCCTTGGTCGCCGGCGCCAAGATCTTTTTCGCCGGCCGAATCAACACCTTGTGCGATATCCACCGACTGCTCATGCACATGGCACTCGATCTCGGCGGTTTTCCAATGGAAACCTTCCTGCTCATAACCGATGGCGCGAATGGCATCGCGGGCCTTTTCGATCATGACTTCCTTGGTCACACTTTCAGGACCGCGGGTTTCGCCAGCCAGCACCACACGGTTGGTGGTCGCAAGCGTTTCAACGGCAACACGCGAATCTTCGTCTGCGGCCAGAAAAGCATCAACAATGGAATCGGAAATACGATCACAAACTTTGTCAGGGTGACCTTCAGAAACGGATTCGCTGGTAAAAAGATATTCGGAAAGTGACATTAAGACTTTCTCCGGTAATGGGTTTCCAAAACTGGACCGGAGGGCTCTCAATACATGTCTGTATCGATAGCGCCCACTTAGCCTTTTTTTGTGTGGTGGCAAGCGGTCCAAATCCGTCCACAATCTGCAAGCTTTGTTCAAGCTGCATGACGCTTTTGCCTGATGATCTTTTTAAGGTCAAGCACCATTGACGCAAAAACGTAACCGGAAAATTGCATCGCGTGCATGCGATCCGGGGTTAAAAGAAAAGGACGCATTCCCGATAACTTTGGAATACGTCCTTAATTTGGTTCAGTCGTCAGGTCAACTTACTTCTGGTCAGGATCGGCCGCGGCAATTACGCCCATCGATTTGACCAGTTCAAAGACTTTCTTGCGCTGGTTCGGATCAGTAATCCGGTAGTAGGCACGCACAAGTTCGAGCGTTTCACGCCGGTTCATCGGATCATTGTCAAACGGGTCCGGGCTTTCGGACATCTCGCGGCGCTCGTGAACCGATTTCGACGAGATTTCATCGGGCATATCATCAAAGAAGAACGATACCGGCACTTCAAGAACACGCGACAGATCATAAAGGCGTGACGCCCCGACACGGTTCGCACCACGTTCGTATTTCTGGACTTGCTGGAAGGTCAACCCAATGGCTTCGCCCAGTTTTTCCTGGCTCATCCCCAGCAGCGTTCTGCGCAACCGAACGCGCGCACCAACATGAATATCAACAGGATTGGGTTTGCCATTGGCAGTCCGGCCACGACCGCGCCCACGCGTGTTTTTTACTATCGTGTTTTCATCCTTAGGCGACATGTGCCTTTTTCCTTCTCTCACTCCGACCTACCCGTCTTTATTTAGATGGGACAATCTCTAGACGGTTCGGTGCTTTAGACAGCCGCTTAAAGGGATTTTAAAAACCGATTATATCCCATAACGAGAACGGCGAGGAAGGCAACAATACCGTAAAATAGAATATCACGCCACAAAGAATATACTGTTGTATGGTTTTGATTGCTCAAAAGGGGGTGCACCAAGATATTACTTGTACTTAAGGGCAGTTCCGCAAGTTTTCGACCATAAGGATCATACATAATCGATACGCCAGTATAGGCCGCCCGGATCAGTGGCAGGCCTTCTTCGACGGATCTAAAGCGCGCTGCCGCCAGATGTTGATAGGGACCGGCACTCTTTCCGAACCAACCATCATTGGTGACATTCAAAAGCCATTCTGGGCGATTTGCATCATCCACAACCGCACCGGGGAAAATCACCTCATAACAAATCAAGGGTGAAAAACTCGGAATCCCCGGCACTTCGAGTGTTTTAGGCCCCGGACCAGCGGAGAAATCTGTCCGTCCAGCGGTTAATTTGGGAAATGGCAGGATGGACCGAAACGGCACATATTCGCCAAAGGGCACAAGGTGGAACTTATCGAAACTGGCTACGATCTCACCACTGGAATCAACAACCTGAACTGCGTTCCAGACCTTGTATTCGTCTGTATCGCGCGGATAGGTCCGCGGTGCACCGGTAATCAGGATATCATCCGGCCCCAAGACATCGGCCATTTGCGACCGTGCCACGGGTTGGTCTTCAACAAAAAATGTCGCCGCCGTTTCTGGCCAGATCACAATACGCTTTTGCGCCGGATCCATGCCTGCAGGCCTGCGTGACATATCAATTAGTTTGGTAAAATGCTGGCGCTGCAAATCAGACCGCCATTTATCGCGCTGCGCGATATTGGGCTGAACAATCTGAACCACCGGCACATTCGGATCAATCTGCGCTATTTTATCTGTTTGGGTAGGCCCGACCATTGAAAGACGTAAGGCACCACCACCCCAAAGGGCAACTGCAAGCAAAACCCCGGCAAGGGCGGCCAGTCTTCCGCGTTTTCCGGCAATGACAGCCGCAGGTAAAGTCGCAAAAAGCGCGGTTACCACCGATAGGCCATACACACCGATAATTGACGCAAATTGCATTGGTGCCGGATCGAACGCCCAAATATGCGCCAGCAGATTCCACGGAAAACCGGTCAGGATATGGCCGCGCAGATACTCCGCCACCGCCCAGAAAACGGCCAAAAGCACAGCACGGCGCACCAATCCGTCGGTCAAACGCCAACTGGCCCAAACAGCCAGCATCGGGAAAACCGCAAGCCCACCGCCAAGCCCCAACAGAGCAAACGGGATCATCCAGCCATAAATTTCCGGCTGAACCAGAAAGGCATGGCTGACCCAGTAAAAACCAGCAGCAAAATGCCCTGTTCCAAACCACCAACCCGCTGACAGTGCCCCCTTGTTGCACCGAACCCCTTCAAGGCTCCAGAGCAGCACGGCAAAACAAACCGGCAATACCGGGATCACAAAAAAGGGCGGCAGCGCCAATACCGCAACCGCCCCGGATATCAACCAGACAAAACGCCTGCGCCAGCCAGACAAGCCAGCAAGGCGTGCCGCCACAGTGTTAATCATCCGTTTTTTCCTGATTAGAAGTGCAATCACCGGGCACAAGCGTGTCACGACGCACCATATGAATGCGCAATCTGCGAATGCGGCGCGGATCAGCTTCAAGCACTTCGAACTGAATTCCAGTGGGATGTTCAATTAACTCGCCGCGCGCCGGAACCCGACCCGCCAGAGAGAACACAAGCCCGCCAAGGGTGTCGATATCTTCGTCTTCTTCATCATCAAGCAACCCGAAGCCCAGCTTTTCTTCAAGGTCTTCGACCTCAAACCGGGCATCGGCGATATAGCACCCGTCAGACAGGCGGATCAGCTTTGGCGCCTGATCAACGTCATGTTCATCATCAATCTCACCGACGATTTCTTCGACAAGGTCTTCAATCGTAATCAGGCCATCAATGCCGCCAAACTCGTCAACCACCAACGCCATATGCGTGCGCGACAGCCGCATTTCCGACAACAGATCAAGCACACGAATGGCGGGGGATACAAACAACACCCGACGGACGAGGGCATTCAGGCTGTATTCACGCCCAGCTGCAACACAGCCCAGCACATCCTTGATATGCACCATGCCGGCAATTTCATCGAGTGTATCGCCATAAACCGGCAGACGCGAATGCGCCTTTTTGACCATCACTTCAACCAGCGCATCAAGCGTGATGGTCTTCGATACGGCAACGATATCGGCACGCGGGATCATAACATCCTCGGCCGTCATATCGCGCAATGCGATGATATTTTCAAACAGGGACCGTTCATGAAGCGAGACGGGCTCGTCATCTTCTTCGGTCCGCTCGGCCAGCTCTTCGAGCGTATCGCTCAAAGATGCCTCGCCGTTGCGTGGCTTACGCTTCAACCCAAGGGCCGAGGCCACATTCCCCCACAAGGAGCCGCCGTCGGCTTCCTGACTGATCTCCTCGCCGATGCGAGGGCGCATACTCTCGTGGTCGTCGTCGCGTTGACTACTGTCGTTCATTGGTCGGGTTCGAAATCCTTTAAATCAAACAAGCTGTTCAAACAGGTTCATCTTCAATCGGTTCATAGGGATCATCAATGCCAAGTCGGGCAAGAATTTGACGTTCAAGTTCTTCCATCTCTTCGGCTTCATCATCAACCATATGATCGTAGCCGACAAGATGCAGCGTACCGTGAACGGCAAGATGAACCAGATGATTTTTCAGGGACTTTTTTTGCTCGATCGCTTCGCGCGCGCATGTTTCGCGCGCAATGACAATATCCCCAAGCAAAAGCGGCATATCAGGCGCCATCATAAACGCCGCCGCCTCATCCGCACTTTCAAGAGCAGCAAAGGACAAAACGTTGGTTGGCTTGTCCTTATCACGATAATCGCGGTTCAAAATACGCACTGCGGCATCATCGGACAGACGCACACCAATCTCTACCATCGAAGCAACCGACAATAAGGACGCCCCGTCGCCTTCATCGGGGGTACCATCCGTTGCAACGGCCTCATCGTCCCATAGCACACCATCGGCCAACGCCCCATCAAGGGCGGCAATAATCGCCGCTTCAATCGCGTCAATTTCGGCCTTTTCCCAAGCACCGGCCTCAACGTCGAGATCAAGATCAAGCGGTGCTGTCATTTTCCGCGCCCTTGTCTGCACCATCCTTGTTGCCGCGATAGCCTTTTTTCAGCCGGTCGCGCAGAGCATCCATCTCGTCATAGGCCTGGACGATCTTGGTCACCAGATGGTGGCGCACAACGTCGCGCTGATCGAACTTGATCGTCGCGACCCCTTTGACGTCACCAATGGTTTCAAGCGCATCACGCAAACCCGATTTTGTGCCATCAGGCAAATCGACCTGCGTCATATCACCGGTCACCACCATGCGCGATCCTTCACCCAAACGTGTCAGAAACATCTTCATCTGCATCGGGGTGGTGTTTTGTGCTTCGTCAAGAATGACAAAGGCATTCCCAAGTGTACGACCGCGCATAAAGGCCAGCGGAGCGACTTCAATCTCGCCACTTTCCATACGCTTGACCACAACATCGCCCGGAAGCGTGTCGTGCAAGGCGTCATACAGCGGACGCAGATACGGATCGACCTTGTCTTTCAAATCACCTGGTAAAAAGCCAAGACGTTCGCCCGCCTCAACTGCGGGACGCGACAAGATGATGCGATCCACCTGACCAAGGATAAAGGCCTGAACCGCCATCGCCACCGCCAGATAGGTCTTACCCGTACCGGCCGGACCGATGCCAAAGATCAGTTCGTTATCAAGGATCGCCTCGACATAGTCTTTCTGACGTTTCGACCGTGGTGAAATGCGGCGTTTCTTGGTCTGAATGGTCAGACGCGATCCGCCAAACATATCCTTTGTCTGGCCGTTCCACGGATCTGTATCATCAGGCTCGGACAAACGAATGGCACCATCGACGGTTTCAACATCAATCAAATCAACTTCCTTGTCGCGCAGACGGGCATACAGCTGAGCCAGCACCTTTTTGGCCTGAGCAACTTTTTGCGCGTCCCCGACCAGCGTCACGACCAAGCCACGGCTCGATACCTGCACCCCTGTACCTTCGGAAAGGCGGGTCAGGTTTTCTGCCTGTGATCCATAGAGCAACTGCGCAAGCGCGTTGTCTGAAAACTCAATCTGGTCCTGGTCTTTGGTCGGGGTCTTTTTGGGTGCCGCTTTTTTGGTCACCGTCTTTTTAGCTGCGACTTTAGGTTTGGTGGTTTTAGCCGAGGTGCCACTCACGCAACGTTCCTTTCAGAATCCTGATCTTTGCCCGTAACTGGGGTATCGACCAGCTCACCGCCCAGTGAATTGGGCCGTGCTTCAGTAATTTTCAATCGAACGATCTGGCCCAGTGCTGTCTCTGGCAAACCACTGACATGGACCGGCTGCATATAGGGGCTTTTGCCCACCAGCTGACCATCCAGCTTGCCAAACCGTTCCAGCAGAACGTCCATTTCCTTGCCAACACAGTTGTGGTTAAAGGCAAGTTGCTGTTCGGCCAGCAACGCCTGTAACCGCATGATGCGTTCGGTTTTGACCTTTTCAGGGACTTGCAATTCCATCGCCGATGCCGGGGTTCCCGGTCGTGGGCTGTATTTGAAACTGAAGGCCTGAATAAAGGTAATTTCGCGCACAATATCCATCGTGTCTTCGAAATCCTTGTCCGATTCGCCGGGGAATCCAACAATAAAGTCCGATGATAACGCCAAATCCGGGCAGGCGTCTTTGAGCCGCGCCACAACGTCGCGATAGTCGGCAACATCATGCTTGCGGTTCATGGCCTGCAACACGCGGTCCGATCCCGCCTGTACTGGCAAATGCAAGAACGGCATCACTTTTGGTAGATCACGGTGGGCCGAAATCAGGTCTTCATCAACATCACGCGGATGCGATGTGGTGTAGCGAATGCGATCAAGACCGTCGATGTCAGACAGTTCACGCAACAATCGCCCAAGTGTCCATTCCCCGCCATCGGGTGCGGCACCATGATAGGCGTTCACATTTTGGCCCAACAGCGTGATTTCACGTGTGCCTTGCGCCGCAATCTGGCGGGCTTCATTAATCACATCCATGCCCGGGCGCGAATATTCCGCCCCACGGGTATAGGGCACGACACAAAACGTGCAGAATTTATCGCAGCCTTCCTGAATGGCCAGAAATGCAGAATAGCCATGCTTGGAAACCTGTTCGGGCAGATGGTCAAACTTTTCCTCAGCCGGGAAATCGGTATCTATGATGCGATCGCGCCCCTTGGCACGGTTCGCACGTGCGACCATTTCGGGCAACCGATGATAAGTCTGCGGACCAAACACCATATCGACAATGGGTTCGCGGCGCATAAGCTCGGCCCCTTCGGCCTGCGCGACACAGCCCGCCACCGCGACAATCATCTTGTCGCCGCCATTGGCTTCCTTGGCTTCTTTGTGTTTGCGCACACGCCCCAGATCGGAAAAGACCTTTTCAGCCGCCTTTTCACGGATATGGCAGGTGTTGAGGATCACCATGTCGGCGTCCTTTGCACTGTCAACCGACTGGTATCCCAGTGGCGCCAAGACATCCTGCATGCGCTGACTGTCATAGACATTCATCTGACAGCCATAGGTTTTTACAAAAAGTTTCTTCGGTTCAGTCACGCCAGATCCGTTTCGCTCTCTCAAACGCCAAAAAGCGGCGTGACGAAGTCACACCGCAAAGGGTTCGGACTTGTTACCAAGACCGCAATGATAGATCAGATGTATTTAGAGACCCGACGCCAAATCGCAAGGTGCGTAAAATCAGTCCGTTCTGCGACACAGCAGGCCATGCCAGTCTGATCCATTAACGAACATTCGATACCACGGCGACATGCTGAGTCAAACACATCAAACAAACTCACCGTGTTTTTTAGAAGTTTTCTTAAATATTCCGGCAATATCGACGGCTATAGCCGCCTTGGCGAAACACTCAGGAACCAAACTGTCGGTCTGGACCAAACAGACGAAAATCTTCGCAAATAATCGCCAGCGGTGAAAACCCAACCAGCTCACCAGACAGATCACTGTCAATTAACTGGACCGGTACTCCTTGATGGATACCGCGCAATGCAGCCTGATGTCCTTGGGCAACCTTGGCTTCGCACATCCGGGCCAGTTCCTTGCGCGATCCGGCGGCATCTGCAAGCGTCACCGGCGGATGCACCACAATTTCAACCGTCACCTTGCCAAGAGCCATAAACTGCCACAGGTGCGGTGCCAGATCCATATCCCCATACCAGGAATAGAAAGCCCGTAAATCACGACCGATTGGCGCACCGTCAAGACGGGTTGCGGCGATTGAAACCGGTTGGAATTTTACCTGTGATCCATCCGGAAGAGTGCGCTCAGCCGCCGCAAACAAAGTGGATTTAAACGGCAGAACCCGGTTGCCATCATTGCTGGTTCCTTCGGGAAACAGGATCAGCTTATCGCCATTATTTAACCGTTCGCTGAGCTGGTCGTTCTGGTCACGTGATCGTACGGCCCGCCGTTCAACAAAGGTTGAGCGCGACAGTTTGGCCAACAGGCCAAATACCGGCCAGCTGGCCACTTCGGTTTTGGCAATGAAGCTTGCCCGGGTCAGGGCCCCCAAAACCGGGATATCAAGGTATGATGCATGGTTGGCAACAATCACGCCCGGCCCATCCATCAAATCACCGCCCGATACCCGAACCTCGATATGAAGGATTCTAAGGCACAGCGCGTGATAAAAGCGCGGCAATTGTTCTGCCAATCGCATGCTACATGCGATGGCCACCATCTGTACTGGCAGTAACACCAGTGTCAAAAGCACATAGGCCGTCAGCCGGATAGCGGCACACACATAGCAGTTCACGATACCCTCGCGGTGCGTTCGTAATGCTTGTAATAGCGATCGGTTACCTTTTCGGTTGGCAACACGATGCAGATGTCGGTGGTGTTGAACTGGTGATCAACGACTGCGCCGTCCCCAACGAAGCCGCCAAGACGCAGATACCCCTTGATCAACGGCGGCAAGTCACGCAGCGCCTGACGCTGATCGATACCACCGATTTCGGCACGCATCATCGTTTCATAACGTTCTTCAATCGCCCGGGGGCGCATGCCTTCAGGGGCGAGGTGATTGTGATGCAGATAGGTCAGCACATCGCTAAAGGCGTCCGGGTCGGTCCCGTGGAAGGATGCACAGCCAAACATCAATTTGATATCGTACTTAAACACATAGGCGGCAATGCCCTGCCAAAGAAGCTGCAACGTCGGCATAGTGCGGTAATCGGCCTCAACGCAAGATCTTCCCAGCTCCATGATTTCGCCGGCTTCCTTAACCGCATTGAGCATGCTTTCGATGTGGTATTCATCCGCACTGTAAAAACCGCCATGTTCGTTGGCAACCGACTGGCGCAACAAACGATACGTTCCAACAACCGCGTCAGTACCCGCACCACGACCATGATCAAGAACCAGCAGGTGATCGCACAACGGATCGTAATGATCAAAATCACGCTGTTGTGCTGCCATTTCATCGCTTGGCTGCGCACCGCGCTCTTCATAGAAAACCTTGTAACGAAGTTTCTGGCTGGCAAGAATTTCGTCTGCATTCTCGGCGAGGCGTACCTCAAGCCGCTGAGGCTGTCTTTCGTCGCGCATTGCAACACCCTTTCGTTCATCTGCGCGGATTTTGCGCAAGATTTGCGTGAAGGGCGAGTGAAGGGTTTGTGAATAAAGCGTAACAAAAATATGAAGGCCATCTGCTCGAATTGAACAGATGGCCAAAATTTTGTCTTTGTTAAGCGCAGTTGAACTTAACTTTTATTTATCGTCTTTCGAAGGAACACCATAAAGTTCAAGACGATGACCGACCAGTCGGTAGCCAAGCTCGTTGGCAATCTCTTCCTGAAGCTTTTCAATTTTGTCGTTCGAAAACTCGATAACATCACCCGACCGCATGTCGATCAGATGATCGTGATGCTCTTCGGTCAGTTCTTCATACCGCGCACGACCATCACCGAAATCATGTTTTTCGAGGATATTCGCCTCTTCAAAAAGACGAACGGTACGGTAAACAGTGGCAATCGAAATCTTCGGATCAATCTCGGTCGCACGGCGATAGACCAACTCCACATCGGGGTGGTCTTCGGACTCTGACAGCACACGGGCGATAACCCGGCGTTGGCCTGTCATTTTAAGGCCCGAGTCGATGCATTTTTGCTCGATGGTTGATTCTGCAAGCATTGTCTTGTTCTCGTTTCCGGTTCCGCCTGTCCCCAAGCCGGGATGTCCCAGCCTTTGCTCTCATTGGGCTAAATATCGAGAAAACTGTCATATATCGCAAGACGCAAATCGCGATATTTTGTTCTCTCCTGCTTGCCTCCTGCCCAATGAAACGCTACTTCACGTTTCCGGGGCCCGCTCAGGAGACAGCATATGGACGACTTAACGCCCGACCATAAGATCGACATCACCAATGATATCTGCCCAATGACGTTTGTTCGCACCCGGCTGAAACTTGAAACCATGACACAGGGTCAAATTCTCGAAGTAACGCTGGGCGCTGGCGAACCGCTTAAAAACGTTCCGCGTTCGGTCACCGAAATGGGCGACACTGTCATCAATCTGGTCGAACTTCCCAACGCGCCGGAAACATACTGCTTAACCATTCGGAAAAGCTGATGGTGATCCCACCCGTCGTCATCTGGGCTTAGACTATAACAGCTTGGCAGTCAAAACCACATTTTTGATGTGGATATAGCCAATTAGAATAAATCCAAAGTCTGTGTGCGATTTAATCAATAAAATAATGCTGAAACCGCCGGAATATGCACAAAACTTTCAGATAGTCGGCACTACTCCCAATCATGAGAACATGCAGCAGATGATCTTTGGTTCTACCGCCAGCTTCTTATCGTAAGGTCCAAAATCGATCAAAGCGTGTCTTAATCACCCCAGCCCAAAACACAGCGGCCAAGCTCGCGTTCCATGACAAGTGCATCGACCTCGCGACCAGACTTCCGACGATAATAATTTTTGCGTCGTCCTATTTCGATAAATCCGCAGTGCCGATACAACGCGATCGCCGGTGCATTATCTTCGGCAACTTCGAGCAAAACCCGACCGACCTCGCTTTCACGCAGTCGATCAAAAGTTGTCGTTAGAAGTTTTCTGGCAACACCACATTGGCGGGCCTGCCTGGCAACCACAATCGTATTGATTTCTGCCTCATCCAGAACGGTTTGCACCATCACAAACCCCATTGGGATGTCTGCGCGATTCTGCGCACAGTCACCAGGCTGGAATGCCAACAATCCAAATGCTCCCGGCACGTCGAGTAACCGCGTGATCGCATCCGCGTCCCAGCAATCATCAAACCCCTGTTTGTGCAAAGCCGCCGCAACCTGCGCAAAAGCACCGGTCAAAGCCACCAACTCGATGGCTTTTGGTTTTTTTGAGGGGGAGGAATTATTGGCATGATCCGATCCCGCACGACCCGGTGCTGGACCGTTTGGTGATGTGCGGGTCATTTCTTTTTCTGCGGTCCCTGATCTTCGATCCGGCGTGCATCGGGTGCGCGCAAATACATCGGAACGGGGGCAAGGTTTTCACCACTTTCCCAACGCGACGCGGCAATCAGTGCAACATTGCCTGCGCGCGGTAAACTATGGGCCGTGCAATCATAAAACGCATCTGGCGCATGGGCGGCGGCGGTTAACAAACGCGGTGTTGCGTCCCCGGCCAAAATCGTATCGCCGGGTGGTGCCATCATCAGGGCCTGACGCGGGGCAACGCATTCAGGCGTGCTCAACGGTCTTTTTTTGCCATCAAAGGCCTGCGCAAAAATCTCGTTCCGCTTGCTATCGAGCGCCACCAGAATATTGCGCCCCTGCTGATCACGTTCAGACACGCCGTATGCCACGGCTTCGAGCGAACTCACCCCGACCACGGGGATCTTGCGCGCAAGACCAAGGGCACGTGCGGTCGCCAGACCAATGCGCATTCCGGTAAAGGCGCCCGGACCAACCGTAACCGCGATGCCATCAACCGCGTCAAAGCCGATGCCCGCTTTTTCGAAGCTTTCGGCGATAAAGCTCATCAGGTGTTCTGCCTGTCCGCGCTCCATATTGGCAAAAAGTTCGCCTTTGACCTCACCATTGATCAAAACAGCCGTCGTCAGCGACGTTGAGGCAGTATCAATTGCCAAAAGCGTCGGGCCGGATTTCTCCGCTAATTGTGATGCGGTTTGCGATGCAGCGTGATCTGCGCTATCTGAAGAACGCGACTGACCCGTCAGCATCTTTTTTATGTAATCGGTGAACGACAAGAACAGGGGGCCTCCGGCGATGGCGCTGGTCGAAATTACGCCACAAGAATATGATGTCGAAATTGATATCGTCTATGCCACGGATCGCAATTTCACCGGGGCACCGATTTATACACGACCTGCCTGCTATCTTCATGCGGATGCGGCAAAATGCCTGAAAAAGGCATCGGCCATGGCACGTCGTCAGGGGTTGAAGCTTCGCATTCTTGATGCGTTCCGCCCTCAGGAAGCCCAACGCGCCCTGTGGAACCATTCGCCCAACCCCGATTTCGTCGCCAACCCGGATTTTGGATCGCCACATGGTCGTGGTGTTGCCATTGATCTAACCCTGATTGATCAAAACGGCAAGGAACTGGATATGGGGGCAGGGTTTGATGAAATGCATGACCGGTCCTATCACGGCTCGGATTTGATTTCCAAAACCGCCGAAGCCAACCGTTTTATCCTGCTGGGCATCATGGTCAGTGCCGGGTTCGAGTTTTATGACCACGAATGGTGGCACTATCAATTGCCCAACGCCGCATCGAAATACCCGGTGATGTCCGATAGCGCCCTTGGTAACCCCATGATGGCCCGCTAGGCCAATACAGGCGCGAAGTGCTTTCCGAGCGGTCAGGCCTGCAACAACGCCTGACCACTTTGTGGATCAAACAGCGACATCCGGGCCCCATCGATAAGAATTCTGGTATCCGAACCTGATCTGAAAACCTGTTCAGGACCGCATCTTGCCGTGATTTCCGATCCTGCAACGGCAAGTCGAACATACTGATCCGGCCCGGTCGGTTCGGCCAGCAGCACCCGCGATGCGATCCCGGCATCATCAAACAAAAGATGTTCGGGCCGGGCCCCCAGCGTTATTGGTTGCCCTATAAGGTTGCGTGCCTCGGTCGGGACGTCAACCAGCGGCAATTGGCCTGCTCCGCTGTCAAAGACGATATCCGAACCATCCTGTAACATTTTGCCAGAGATAAAATTCATCGTCGGAGCACCAACAAAGCTGGCGACAAAACGGTTGGCTGGTCGGCGATAGACGTTTTCAGGCGTGTCCGCCTGCTGAATTCTGCCCTTTTCAAGCACCACAACCTTGGTCGCAAGGGTCATCGCTTCGATCTGGTCGTGGGTGACATAGACAATCGTTCGTCCCAGTCGTTCATGCAGACGTTTCAGTTCAACGCGCATATCCGCACGCAGCTTGGCATCAAGGTTTGAAAGCGGCTCATCAAACAGAAACACCGACGGTTCGCGAACCAGTGCACGCCCGATCGCCACGCGCTGCTGCTGCCCGCCCGAAAGCTGAGATGGTTTGCGATCCAGAAGCGGCGTGATTTGAAGAAGTTCGCCAACATCGGCAACCCGCTTTTCAATTTCATCCTTGCGCATGCCGCCCATTTTAAGGCCAAAGCCGATATTCTTGCGCACCGACATGGTCGGATAAAGGGCATAGGACTGAAACACCATCGCGATATCGCGCTCATCCGGCTCCAGTTCGGTCACATTGCGCCCGCCAATATGAATTTCTCCACCCGTGGTCGGTTCCAACCCGGCAATCATGTTCAGCAATGTCGATTTGCCACACCCTGATGGCCCCAACAGCACCACAAAATCACCGTCCGTGATTTCAAGGTTGATGTTTTCCATCACCGTCAGTCCGGCATAGGCCTTGGTTACGTTGCGAAGTTCAACACCGTTCATTCTGGTTACCCTTTCACCGCACCTGCGGCAATTCCGCGCACAAACAGCCGCCCCGACAATAGATAAACCGCAAGCGTTGGTAGGGCTGTCAGCATGGTTGCAGCCATATCGACATTATATTCCTTCTCGCCGAACTGTGATCCGACAAGGTTGTTGAGTGCAACGGTCATCGGTTGACCCGATCGCCCGCCAAAGGTCAGACCCAACAGAAAATCATTCCAGATATAGGTGAACTGCAAAATCATCGCGACACCCAAAATAGGCAACGAAAGCGGCAACATCACGTGCCAGAACAATCGCCAGAATCCCGCCCCGTCGATCCGTGCTGCTTTCAGCAAATCCTCTGGAACGGTTTTAAAGAAGTTGCGAAACATCATGGTGGTAAAGGCAACCCCCCAGATGACATGCACCAATATCAATCCGGGTATGGACCCAAATATGCCAAGCTCGCGGATCATGATGATCAGGGGATAAAGGGTCACCTGCGGGGGAATGAACATACCAACCAGAAGGGCCGCAAACATCACATTGGCCCATTTCATTTTCCACGCCGCCAGCGCATAACCCGTAATGGCCCCAAGACCGACCGACAGGATCAAAGCCGGAATCACAATCTTGACCGAGGTAAGGAATGACGATGAAAGCCCGCCGCATTGATCACCAAGCGCCTGACTGCAATCGCCAAACCAAGCCTTGCCCCAAGCCGCAAATCCGGGATCGGCGGGCAGGGCGAAGATACTGCCATTACGGATCTCATCCATCGATTTTAACGACGTTGAAATCATGATGAAAACCGGCGCCATGATCATGATGGCGGCAAGAATGAGCAATCCATAAAGGGCAAGTCGATTATAACGCATGATCAATGCCCCCGCCCGCCGCGCTCTTTTTTGAGCTCGAAGTAAATATAGGGCGAAATAACCGCGATCACGGTACACAACAGGACAAACGCACCCGCCGCGCCAAGACCAAGTTCCTGCCGGTTAAGAATATGATCAACCACGAACCGCGCCGGCAAATCAGATGAAAATCCCGGCCCGCCACCGGTCAGGGCGACAACAAGATCAAACGCCTTCATGACAATCGCACTCATCAGGATAAATACCGTGAAGAAGACGGTGCGCAGCATCGGGGTAATGATGTGCAGATAGACCCGCCATACCGGAATGCCATCAACACGCGATGCCTTCCAGATGTTCGGATCGATATTTCGAAGCCCGGCAAGAAACAGTGCCATGCACAATCCAACCTGTTGCCAGATACCAGCAATCGCCAGCGTATAGATCGCGCGGTCCGGCCGGACGATCCAGTTGAACTCGAAACTGTCCCAACCCAACGCACGTACGGCTTCCTGCAAACCCAGTCCCGGGTTCATCACCCATTGCCAGATCACACCCGTCACGATGAATGACATCGAAAGAGGCAACATGAAAATGGTGCGGTACATGCCTTCGGCCTTGACCCGGCGATCAATCAAGATCGCCAGCAAATAGCCAAACACCATGCAGCCACCAATGAACAGAAACCCGTGGATCGCCAGATTCTGCATCGACGTCCACCAGCGTTCATTGGCAAACAATCGAACATATTGGTCAAACCCGGTAAATTTATAGACCGGCAACAAACGTGACCGCGTCAGCGAAATCACAAAAGTCCAGATAATGAATCCGTAAAAACAGACAATCGTAATGGTCATGGCAGGGATAAGCGCCATTCTGGCGGTCCATTGCGGACGCCAGCGCCGCCTGCCTGTCTTCTGGATCGCATCGTTCTCAACTGAACGCTGCAACACACCTTGTGCCGGATCGGCCATAAACATTCTCGCTTCTTTGTAAAGGTGCCGCTGCACCCGCCTTAGCGGTCACACAGCAGCACATCCCTGCAAAGTATTGCGCAGTCCCACACCTTACTTGGCGTAGGAAATTGCTTCGTGGAATTGTTCCTGACCCTCTTTCGGGCTCATGTCAGCACTGTTCCAGAAATTGGAGATGCTGTCATCAATCGCGCCCGAAACGGCACTTGGCACCCCGAAAAGACCGGTACTGACCAGATGGGTCTTTTTGTCCTGAAGGGTTTTGATGGCAGTTTGCGCACAAGAATCAAAGCTGTCTGAGGGCACATCCAGACGCGCAGGGATCGATCCCTTTTTCATGTTAAAGGCAATCTGCACATCTGGCTCCAGCATGACTTGCGCCATTTTTTCCTGTGCGGGGGTTGCGTCTTCGCCGTCCATTGCCGAAAAGGCAAAGGCATCCACAGTCATGATATAGGCGGTATCAACAGCAGGTGCGAAGGCGCAACCAACCGTGGTGCCCGGCTCGATCCCCGCGGCAATGATTTCGCCTTTGGCCCAGTCACCCATGAACTGGAAAGCCGCATCGCCCTTGATCACCATATTGGTTGCTTCGTTCCAATTCCGACCTGGACTTGATTCATCAACAAAGGGCTTCAGTGCGGCGAAGGTTTCAAACACCTGATGCATGGTATCGGATTCCAGAAGGTCATCATCAAGCGTGCTGTAAAGATCGGCATAGAATTCACGTCCGCCAACACCCAAAAGTACACTGTTGAACATGATGCGCTCCTGCCACGGCTGCCCACCCAGACCAATCGGTGTTACGCCAGCTGCCTTGAGTTTCTCGGCCGCCGCGATGAAGTCATCCCAGCTTGTCGGCACATCAATGCCGGCGTCTTCAAGCACAGCCTTGTTATAAAACATCCAGTTTTCACCATGGATGTTGATTGGGGCGGCGATGTAATTACCGTCATATTTTGCCGCCTTGACGATCAAAGGCGGCAATTTTTCATCCCAGTTTTCTTCATCGGCAATCTTGCCAACATTGGCCAGAAGGCCCTGATCGGCAAGTTCACGCAATTGTTGACCGATGGAGAACTGAAACACCGCAGCCGGATCACCGCCAAGCATACGGTTCACGGCTGCTGCACGGGCGTTACTGCCCCCGGCAATCGGGGTATCAACCCATGTGCCACCTTTGGCCTCAAACGCCTTGCGCACTTCGGCAAGGGCCGCCTGTTCACTGCCGGACGTCCACCAATGCAGGACTTCTGCCGTCTGGGCATGAATCGCACCGGCAGATACACCGACGCTCAGAAATGCCGCGCATGCTGCGGCTGTGGAAAATTTCTTCATAACGGATGTTCCTCCCTAATAGGGTACGTTCAATGCCGACTTCTTGATGGTCGAAAATTCGTAACGTTTCTATTTTTTTGATAAGCGCTTTATTCGCTCTTGTCAATCAACAAAACCAGCCCATAATAGGGACAAAATGAAACATCGGTATTTTTTTGCCGATTTTTTCGAAACGTTACGATTCTGGGCGTACTCAACAATGGCTCCCGGAACAGGGCAAGGAAGCGAACATGACCAAATCATTTCCCGACGGTTTCCGCTGGGGTGTCTCAACATCCAGTTATCAGATTGAAGGCGGTGCCAAAAATGACGGGCGCGGTGCCACCATCTGGGACACCTATTGCGCAACACCGGGCCGCGTTGCCAATGGCGACAACGGAAGCATTGCCTGCGATCATTATCATCGCTGGGCAGAGGACCTTGATCTGATCAAGGACCTTGGCGCCAAACATTACCGCTTTTCAGTCATGTGGCCGCGCGTCTTGCCCGAAGGAACCGGCAGGGTAAACGAAGCGGGCATTGATTTTTACAGCCGCCTGATTGACGGCATGCTTGAACGCGGCATTGAACCATGGTTGTGCCTGTATCACTGGGATCTACCCCAAGCGCTTCAGGACCGGGGCGGCTGGACAAACCGCGACATTGTTGACTGGTTTGGGGATTATACCGAACTTCTTGCATCCCGGCTCGGCGACCGGGTGAAATCCTGGGTAACATTTAATGAACCCAATGTGGTTGCCTGGGTCGGCCATGAAGAAGGTCGGCACGCACCGGGCATTGCCGACCCGCGCGCGGCCATGCGGACCGCTCATCATTTAAATTTATGCCATGCGCGCGCCACCAAGATCATCAAAGGCCATTTCCCCGAAGCCCCGGTTGGATTCGTTTTGCCGATGCATAAAGGCTATACATTGCCAGAGCGCCGGGAACAGGACGCACATTTGGTCGATCTGTTTGAAGCAAAATGGAACGGCGCGTTCCTTGATCCGGTCTATTATGGCCGTTACCCGGAGCTGATTTTGGACCGGATGGAACCCCACATTCGGGACGGCGACCTTGAAGCCATAAAAACCGAGATCGATTTTCAGGGCGTAAATCAGTATTTCCCAAGCTATATCGAAGCCGCAAGCGACAAGGCCTGGCCGTTTAAACATGCCGAACCACCAAAATATTTCCGTCGCACCGAAATGGGGTGGGCAATTGATGGCGATTGTTTTTATCGCACGCTGAAAATCTTGCAAAACGACTATGGTAACCCGCCGGTCTTTGTCACGGAAAATGGCGGGGCCTTTATCGACCTGCCTGACGCAAATGGTAAAATCGACGATCAGGATCGCATTGCCTATCACAATGAATACCTCTCGGCCGCTTTACGCGCCATGAAAGAAGGCGCCAATCTTCAGGGATATATGCCTTGGTCTTTGCTCGACAATTTCGAATGGGCGTATGGCTATCAAAAGCGGTTTGGCTTGGTGCATGTCGATTACACCACCCAAAAACGCACCCCAAAGGCGTCCTTTGAGTTCATGCGCAATGTGATCAAAAGCAACGCATTGCCTTAACCATGGCCGGGCGACTAGATTGTCCGCCACGATACCGCTCGCAACGACCACAAGAACGGACCTGCATATGCCCGCCTCGCGCCCGAACCTTCGCACGATTGCCGAACATCTTGGCCTGTCGGTTACGACAGTTTCACGTGCGCTCAAAGACGGGCCCGAGGTCAAACCCGGCACAGTGGCCAAGGTAAAGGCCGCAGCCGAACAAATCGGGTATCAGCCCGATGCGCGCGGCGTCATGCTGCGCACGGGCAAAACCATGCAGGTCTGTTCAATCCTGTATTCCCCGGAAGTTGGCGATTACGGCGATCCGGGGTTTCTGGCACAGGTCGAAAGCCTGGCGCAGGGGTTGGAGGCAGACCGCTATTCGCTGGTGGTTCTAGCGCAAACCAGTAACAAAGATCCGCTTGAACCCGTCATCCGCGTCCATACCCAACGCATGGCCGATGCGGTGGTCTTTTCGCGCACCACATCCCAAGACAGCCGGGCAAAATATTGCCTGCAACATGATTTTCCATTCGTCAGCTTTGGGCGGACCGAACTTTTAACCCCGCATGCCTTTGTCGATCACGATGATGAACACGCCGCCTATGACGCCGTCAAACGCCTGATCGCGGATGGCCACCGCAAAATCGGCATGATTGATCCACCGGAAAACCTGACCTTTTTTGGCTATCGCAAACAGGGGGCGCGCCGCGCAATGACAGAAGCCGGACTTGATCCCGAAAGCCTGATCTGGATGCGCTCCGATGTCTCGGTACGTGCCGCCCGCGATGCTACCACGGCGCTGTTTCGCACCCAACGCGACGCCACCGCAATTGTCTGTGCCAGCCAAATGACCATGATCGGCGCACTCGAAGCCCTGATGGAACTGAACATGGACACCATCCGCGATGGGATCGGGGTTGTCGGGTTTGGCGGCATGCCGTTCCGCATGCTGTCAAAACAAAAACTGGCCTACTACTACCAGCCACAACGGCATGTGGGTGAAGTCCTTGCGCGTCATTTACACGATCTGATGGTCGGTGTCCCCGCTCAGGAACTGCAAACACTTTTGCCTTATCGACGCATCGATGATCTTGCCGCCTTCCGCGAGGGGGAGGATTTTTAAAGTCCGGCGCCCGAACCATCCTCGCTAGTCGCGTGCGGCATCCTTGTCGCTGATCAGGCGCACCAGCATCCGTTCAACCGGTTTAAGCACAATCAGAACAAACAGGGCCAAGACCGTGGCGATGATCACAATGTGCCACGCAGCAAGCGCACAGGCAATGCCAAGGGCGGCGGTGATCCACACCGTTGCCGCCGTTGTCAGACCGGAAACCGTCATGCTTTTGGGCTGACGCATGATCACGCCGGCACCGATAAAGCCAATGCCGGTCAAAACCCCCTGCAACAAGCCCTGCACAACGCGTGAAAGCGCATCAGGATGGTCAATCAGATCCTGAAAATGAACCGCAACGACCGACACAACAGCCGCCCCCAGACTGACAAGTGCCAAGGTCCGCATGCCGGTCGGCTTGCCGTTCACATCGCGGTTAAGCCCGATGATCATGCCAATCACCGTCGCCGCACACAGCCGCAGCACCATATCGATGACGCCAATATCGAAATATTTCTCGGCCGTCGCAAAATAGGGAAGGTCGGTCAGCATAAAATGGGATCCGCACAGTTTCAGGAATTCCCAAAACGCGGCACGTTTGAACAATGTTCCGACCCCGCGCATATGGAGCCGGTGTTCAGAATCAGATTTTCTTACCCAGTCCCGTCATATCGTTGCCCGGCAAAGCACCGCCGTCCATGTCGCCTGCTTCTGCCATCAACCAGTCAAAGAACAGGGATATCCGCGGATCACGGTCGGGCGGATCAAGGGTAATCAACACATAATCGTAGCCAGTTGGGGCCATGCCAAGCGGGGCAATAAGACGCCCCGCTTTTAAATCGTCATACACCAGCGGCAAGGGACCAATCGCCGTACCAAGCCGGTTCACAGCCGCCTGAAGCGCAAAAAAGAAATGATCGAAATACTGTTCGCTGGCGGCGGTGGCTTCACTGCCACTGGCCCGTTTCCAAACCTCCCACGCATCCGGTCGGGTCCGGGCATGTAGCCAGCGGGCATTGGACAGATTTCCCGCAAGAATTGTTTCCCAGCAATCCGGATCACACACCGGCCCGGCATGTTCGGCCCAAAGACGGGTGGTGATGTACTGTTCTGAAATACCGTAATCGGCCCGCCGGATCGCCACGTCACAGCCATCGGCCAATAAATCCACCGGCCCACCGGCAAGGCGCAGGTCAATATTCAAGTCCGGGTTGGCTTCGCGAAATCCCCCCAAACGCGGCATCAGCCAGCGCATGGCAAGGCTGGGTTCGCACGATACTGTCAAGATCGGTGATGCCCCGTCATGACGGTGAATATCCTCAACCGCGCCATCAAGTCCGTTAAGGGCCGCACTGGTAGCCTTTAACAACCGCTCGCCCGCCGCGGTTAACCAGACCCGCCGGTTTCGCCGCACGAACAGCTCAACCCCCAATCGATCTTCGATCTGGGCCACCGCCCGACTGATTGCCCCATGGGTCAGATGCAATTCTTCTGCGGCGCGCGAAAAGCTTTGATGACGTGCAGCTGCCTCAAAGGCGGGCAGGGCGGCAAGCGGCGGCAGATGCCGTTTTCTGTGAATATTACTCACAATAAATCCCGGTATTTTTCGATTTTATGGCCTTTGAAACAGTTTGATACTGATTTCACGCACAGATCAAGCCCCATCAAAGGACCGTTCCGTCATGCCCGACATCACCGCCGATATCCGATCCATGGAAATCATCGCCGTTGGCATCATCACCGTGCTTGCCGTCATCAGCCCCGGCCCCGATTTTGCCATGGTCACCCGCATCGCCCTTACCCGTGGCAGGCGCGCCGGGGTTTTCTGTGCCATTGGGATTGGCAGCGGTGTTTCAGTTCATCTTGCCTATACCCTGATTGGTCTGGGGGTTCTGTTTGCCAGCAATATCTGGGTGCTTAACAGCCTGCGCTATCTGGGGGCGGCTTATTTGATCTGGCTTGGTTTATCGGCCCTGTGGCCTGATATCCGCAAACTTCTTGGCCGCGCCAAAGCCGCCAATACCATGGATGTTAGCGCTAACATATCAACTTCCCAGCCATCAGGAACGTCGGCACCGGGTACAGATCAAACCCGGAACGGGTCGGCCTTCTGGGTCGGTTTTGCCTGCAATGCGCTGAACCCCAAAACGATGCTGTTCATCGTTTCCCTGTTCAGTCAGGTGATTTCGCCCGACACACCCATCATCCAGGAAATCGGATACGGTATTTATATCGCGGTCTGCCACATGTTCTGGTTCGGGTTGGTCGCGGTCGCATTGACCTTACCCGCCGTGCAGGCCCGCATTTCTGCAATCAAAATCTGGATCGAACGGGCGGTTGGTTTGTGTCTGGCCGGGCTTGGTATCAAGCTTCTGGCAAGTTGAGATCAGATAAACAGCATCTCGCCATTTTGTTTGGCGTCGTTCAGAAATGTCACAACACCGCCGGTCTCAATCGAAAGCTCATCGCGGGTGGCTTGATCTTCAAGGCCCAATGCGCGCAATCCCATTTCACAAACCATGAATTTGCCATCCAATGATGCACAGGCGCTCAGCAATTCTTCGAATGTGCCGATCCCGCGCGTCGCATAGGACAAATCGATTGACGTCGCGGTGGCCCCTTGGGCATCCGTGCGCAAATGTCGCCATCCGGACGGGGCCAAAAGCGCACGGCTGGCTTCCATAGTGAAAAACAGCGTGACCTCGCGGCCTGTGGCAAGGGCAGACGATGCCATTACGAGTGCGTAATGAACTTTTTCAAAGCTGCCGGAAAATACCACCAGCGACAGTTTCTTTGGACTTTCGGTCTCAGTGTTCATGGATCGACAGGTCCTTGATCGTGGCGTTTTGTGAACAAAGCGGGCAGCCCGGATCGCGGGGCACCTTGATTTTACGATAGGCCGCCGACAGCGCATCGACAATCAACAACTGACCCGAAAGCCCATCACCAATGCCCATCAATTCTTTGAGAACTTCGGTGGCCTGCATCCCGCCGATCATACCAACCACCGATCCCAAAACGCCACCTTGCGCACAGGACGGAATGGCGTCCTCGGGCGGGGGCGCATGATAAATACAGCGATAACATGGATGGGGCGCACCCAGATGGGCCTTGAATGTCGAAACCTGCCCATCAAATCGCAATGCTGCGCCCGACACCAGCGTCTTGCCCGCCAAGTAGCAAGCGTCATTAAGCAAAAACCGCGTCTCGAAATTATCCGATCCGTCGGCAATCACGTCATAATCGGCAATCAAATCCATAACGTTGCCCGCATCAAGCCGGGTGTTATGGGCATGCACGGTGATTTCCGGGTTCATATCGGCCATGGTTGATTTTGCACTGTCAACCTTGGGCGTTCCGATATCGCGCATACCGTGCGCGATCTGGCGTTGCAGGTTGGATAGCTCCACCGTGTCGGCATCGACAATGCCAATCGTCCCAACCCCGGCTGCGGCCAAATACATCGCAAGCGGGGAGCCAAGCCCACCGGCCCCGACAATCAGCACACGCCCCCGTTTAAGCATCATCTGCCCGGTGCCACCGACCTCTTTAAGGACAATGTGGCGGGCATAGCGCTGCACTTCATTTTCGTTGAAGTCAAAATCAGTCACGCGGGCGGGTTTCCTGTCAGATCGAATGCAACAGAGTAAAATCTCTGACTTCTGGATATAGCGTGGCGATCCCATCACTCAAGCAAAAGATTTGTTTTTCCCTGAACCACTGTCTTTTTCACAACCTGTTTCAGGGCGACACACACCAATACTTAGGTATGTACCTAAATATTCTTGACGTAGCCCTGAAACTCAGTTTACTAAGGCACATGCCTTATCATTCAAACCCCCTTGATCTTGCGTTTCACGCCCTTAGCGACCCGACCCGCCGTGCGGTGGTCTCGCGTCTTGCCAGCGGCGAGGCGTCCGTAAGCGACTTGGCCGCGCCTTTCAACATGGCGCTACCGTCATTCACCCAGCATCTCAAAGTACTTGAGGAGTGCGGCCTGATCGCCAGTGAGAAGCGCGGGCGCAGCCGTTGGTGCCAACTGGTGCCAGAACGTTTCAACGAGGCGGCAGTCTGGATGGAGGCGGAGCGTCAACGCTGGGCTGAACGGCTGGATCGACTGGAACTTCATCTGGACCACAAGGAAGAAGAGGATGGACGATATGAAAAACCCGATTGAGACTTGGTCACTGGACCGCGAGATCGTGCTGGCAAAGCTGCTGAACCATCCACGCGACAAGGTCTTCGCTGCCTGGACGAACCCCGAGGCGCTGGCAAAATGGTATGGCCCGGAAGGCCTTGATATCGAAACCAAGGAGGCAGACATCCGCGAAGGCGGGGTGTGGCGGTTCGACATGGTCGGCACGTTCGAAGGCAAACCACAGCGCTTTGAAAACCATGTGCGCTTTCTGGAAATCGTGCCGAACGAACGGATCGTCATGGACTATGGCACACCCGATCCCAACGACCCCGAACGGTTCCGCATGACAGTGACTTTCGACGAGCAAAGCGACGGCAAAACTGTGGTGACGTTGCGCCAACTCCACCCGACCCGCGAACGACGCTTGGCGGTTATTGGCTTTGGCGCGGTGGAATACGGCTTGCAAACGCTCGACGGTCTTGCCGTCTGGCTCGACGGCTGAGCCTTGGTTGATCAGATTGGCGTGGTGTGCACAACACCCTCAATAAAGAAAGGCCCGGAGCATATGCTTCGGGCCTTTCTTCCGACTGTCATTTAAGACAAACCCCTTATTGCAGACCGTCAAACAGTGGGGTCAACAGATAACGCTCAGCAAAGCTTGGAATGATGATGACAATGCGTTTGCCAGCATTTTCCGGCTTCTGACCAAGTTCAATCGCTGCCGCAACTGCCGCACCTGATGAAATGCCGGTTGGCAGGCCTTCGATGGCGGCCAGTTTGCGCGCCGTGGCAAAGGCGGTTTCATTGCCAATGGTCATTACGGTATCGATAAGATCTTTATTCAGGTTGCCCGGAATGAACCCGGCGCCAATGCCCTGAATTTTATGCGGTCCCGGTGCACCACCGGAAATAACCGGGCTGTCTTCCGGTTCGACTGCAACGATCTGAATGTTCGGGTTATGCTTTTTCAATACGTCGGCAACACCGGTCAGCGTGCCGCCAGTACCCACACCCGAGACAAAGATATCAACGTTGCCGTCAGTATCTTTGAGAATTTCCTGCGCGGTGGTGTTGCGGTGAACTTCCGGGTTGGCCGGATTATCAAACTGCTGCAACATGATCGCACCATCAATCTCGGCCACCAGTTCTTCAGCACGGGCAACCGCACCTTTCATGCCCTTGGCCGCCGGGGTCAGATCAATCTTTGCCCCCAGAAGCATCAGCATCTTGCGCCGTTCAATCGACATGCTTTCAGGCATGGTCAGAATAAGGTTATAGCCCTTGGCCGCAGCAACAAATGCCAGCGCAATACCGGTATTGCCCGAGGTCGGCTCAACCAGGGTTGCACCCGGTTTGATCTTGCCAGACTTCTCGGCAGTTTCGATCATTGCCAGACCGATACGATCCTTGACCGATGCCAGCGGGTTGAAGAATTCAAGCTTGCCGATCAGATCCGCTTTTACGCCTTCTGCTTCTGCCAGACGTGAAAGGCGAACCAGCGGCGTTGCACCGATGGTGTCGATAATGCTGTCGTAAATCTTACCGCGAAACTCAGTCATGTTTTCCTCGCACTATTTTGTATTTTACCATCATGCACATCCTCAATTTGTATTTAAACCGCTATTGCCCCGTGTCAAATGGGCTTTGGCGATTTGTACAGGATATGGCGTTTGATGGCGTACCCGTTGCCTGTAGATTTTAGCGAACCGCAGCGGTTTCTTGTTGATTTAAGATACAATACACCCCCGTCAGTTCAGAAGACTAAATAATGAAATCGGGGGATTCTTCGATCCCGCTGCGCAAACCGGCATCCCGTGCCCGATTGCACAAATCCTCGACCGTGATTTTCGCCAGTTGTACCATCATTTCATCTTGCAACTCGCGCCATAATGGCCGGACGACTTCCTTGCCAAGCGGCGATCCTGCCGGATCTTCAATCGGGTCATCGGATGTTTCCATCGCACGGATCACCGACACAATATCAGAAAGCGTGATGCGACGGCGTTCGCGCGCCAATCGATATCCACCGCGCGGGCCCCGTACACCCACCAGAATGTCAGCCCGGACAAGCTGTTGCAATGTCTGTTCAAGATAGCGTTTCGGGATGCCCTGACGCGCGGTGATATCGCGGCTTTGAACCGGTTCACCTGCCGCGTTATAGGCAATATCGACAACCGCCTCGATCGCAAACAGCATTTTCTTAGAAAGCTTTAACATCTTTTCTCGCTACTCCCCTTGTGGCCCCGACATCCCCCCAGATGCCATCTGGACCTGATTTCGACAGAGCATTCCTTGCATTACCCGCTGGTTCCAGCGGACCGTTCACGCAGATACCGCACCCTTGGTACCAGTTGACCCAAATCCGCCCGATCCACGCGCCGTTTCATCCAGATCATCAACCGCTTGCCACGCCACCTGTGTCACCGGTGCAACAACAAGCTGGGCGATGCGCATGCCGCGTTCAATTTCAAATGCCGCATCCCCATGATTGATCAAAATGACTTTAATCTCACCACGGTAATCGGCATCAATCGTACCCGGGCTGTTGAGCACCGTGACACCATTTTTCGCCGCCAAGCCTGATCGCGGGCGGACTTGTGCTTCAAATCCGACAGGAAGCGCAATCGCAATACCGGTTTCAATCATTGCCCGTTTGCCCGGCGCAATCACCTGAACACCGTCAATCGCCGCCTGCAAATCGACGGCCGCCGACTGTGCCGTTGCATAATCGGGCAGCGGCAAATCCGCACCGTGAGGAAGTCGTTTCAAATTGACGGTCAAGCGCGTCATGGTTCTTCCTTGTCTTTTGTATCGCCGCCCCGAAAGAGTCTAGCGGCATGGTAGTAAGTTGATCACCTGTGCGTAAGCATCAGGCAAAATGGTCAATGATGCGCGCGGTCAGCGTCCGGGCAACGCCGGTTTTACTTTGACGTGGCCAGCGTTCATCAGCTTTTTCATCATCATCGGTAATCAGGCAGATTTCGTTCTGATCGCCACCAAAGGTCCCGGTATCGGGCGCAACATCGTTGGCCAAAATCCAGTCACAGCCCTTTCGCGTCCGTTTGGCGCGCGCATGCTCGGCAACATTTTGCGTTTCGGCCGCAAATCCGATCACAAGGGCCGGGCGGGTGGGGCCGGGCGCACTGATGGTTGCCAGAATATCAGGATTTTCCAAAAGCTTCAGATCAGCGATCACGCCTGATCCGTCTTTTTTCATCTTCTGATCCGCCGCATCTGCGGCACGCCAATCGGCAACGGCGGCAGCAAAAACCGCAATATCCGCCGGAAGCGCGTTTGTCACCGCCGCCAGCATCTCGCGTGCGGTTTCAACCCGCACCATCCTGACTCCAGCCGGATCGGGAAGCGAAACCGGGCCGGACACCAGCGTCACATCGGCCCCCGCCTGCGCCAGAGATTCGGCAATCGCATGCCCCTGTTTGCCCGATGACCGGTTGGCAATAAAGCGCACCGGGTCAATCGGCTCATGGGTCGGGCCACTGGTGACAATCGCCTTTTTGCCCAAAAGCGGCTTGGGCGCGTCAACCGCCTCAAGGAAATCTAGCACGCTGGCAATGATTTCGGCTGGTTCGGCCAGACGCCCGGACCCAAATTCGCCACACGCCAGATCACCAGAAGACGGCCCGACACGCAAAACACCCCGGCTTTCAAGGCTTGCAATATTGGCTTGTGTCGCAGGATGGTTCCACATTTCAACATTCATCGCCGGTGCAATCATCACCGGCTTATTGGTGGCAAGCAGGGCCGTGGTCGCCAGATCACCGGCCTGTCCGGTGGCCATTTTTGCCAGAATATCCGCACTTGCCGGGGCGACCAGAACAAGGTCCGCCTCACGCGACAATCGGATATGGCCCATTTCCGCCTCGTCGGTCAGGGAAAACAAATCCTGATAGACCTTGTTTTCCGTAAGCGCTGCGACCGACAACGGGGTGACAAACTGCGCACCGCCTTTTGTCAGGACCGCGCGAATGTTAATGTCGCGGTCACGCAACCGACGGATCACCTCAAGAACCTTATAGGCAGCAATACCGCCCGAGATGATCAGAAGGATATTCTTTCCTGTGAGAGCACGTGGCACTGTGGTTACCAACTATTTACGGTTAAGAAGTGTGGTTAACCTACATTGTCGCATGATCACGTGCAAGCACCCAAAAAACGCAATAAAAAACGCCGCAAATCCGTTTGAATCTGCGGCGTTAAAACGATGCGTTCGCGATGATGGCGTTTATGGGACGGTATAAAGCATCCCGAACCACTGCCACCGTGATTGCGCGCCAAGGGCAGTGCAATTAATCCGCCAGCGACCAGACGCCACCGGACCATCCATGCGAATTTCGATCCGCTCATCGCCAAGGCGGCTCATGGTTGCCTGCCCATCAGACGGATAGCATGACACGTTTGGCGCAGGCTCCTTTAACGTAAAGCCAAAGGCCGGCGGGTTTCGTGTCAGGGTATAGTCGCCCGGTGTCACGTCGCTCACCCGCAACGGCAAAGAATTTGCCGCCAGGCTAAAGCGTTCCATCGCACCATAATGCTCGTTAAGGGCAAAACGCGGCAGATACATGAAATCTGACTCGTCGCTCATCGCACCACTTTGCTGACCAAACGCGGACTTGTACCCGGCATCCGTGACAGCCTTGATCACCGCGTCATTTGCCTCACCGTAAGGATAAGCAAAGATTTCCGGGACAAAGCCGAGTTCTTCCTTAAACCGCTCTGCCGAATGGGCAAGTTCGGCTTTGACTTCATCAATCGGAAGGTCGGGCAAATGGGAATGATGCTGGCTATGCCCGCCAATCGTCGCCCCGTCGCGCACCATTTCGCGCACCATGTCCCAGGTCATATAATTGGAATAACCTGCGTCGATCTGCTCGCTTGAAACAAACACGGTAAATGGCATGTTATTTTTACGAAAAACCGGCCATGCCAGCTCATAGACAGAACGATAGGCATCATCAATCGTGATCCCGATTGTCCGGTCGGGCAATCCGCCGTCGCCTTGAAGTGCGGCCACAATCTCGGGCACACCCAGCACGGTGTAATTGCCGTTGGTCAGTTCCTTGATCTGGGCGTCGAACTGCTCGGTGGTGATGTTGGTCAACGGGTAATCATTTTCGCCAAAGCGATGATACATGAAAACCACGGCCGATTTCGCATCCCCGGTCGGTACTTTGGCCGTCATTGCGTCGTTGGTCGTTGTCGCCGCGGCATCATTTACATCAGCATTCGCCTGATCGGTCGTCACAGTTTCGGTCGGCACCGACTCCGTGCTAGAATTTGTTGTCTGATCGTCAGCTGATTGCGCCAGTACATGACCGGCACCAAATATCAGTCCGACGGCGAATGAAAGACCAACCACCACACTGCGCAGCATGGACATGGAAGTCATCCGTGTCAACGCGGTGGCCAATGCGTGCCCTTTGGCGTCAAATGTCATTTCTATTTCCAGTATTCTGCGAACCACTCCTCGTGGCGGACACCTGGTTCATGGCACCTCGCCCCAACATTGTGACCTCCGGCCACAGAAAGCGTCCCGTTTTTCGAGATCATCTTTCATATGAAAATACCAGTGAACCACTTGTTTTTCCACATTTCATATGGATAGGGCATGCACGGTTGCGAATTGTCCCTGTATGCTTAACTTTATGAAAGAGTCCTAACCCCCATCCAAATTGAGAGGTTCCATGCTTGATTCCACTGCACTTGATCTTCTGTTTCACGGCGCGCGCACCCATACCCAATGGCTGGACCGCGATGTTGATACCGACCTTCTCAAACAGGCGTGGGATCTAGCCGTGATGGGACCAACCAGTGCCAATTGCGAACCGATGCGGGTCAGTTTTGTAAAATCCCCCGACGCCAAGGCACGACTTAAACCCTGCCTTGCTGCCGGTAATGTTGATAAAACCATGGCCGCACCGGTCACCGCCATCATTGCCCATGACATGGAATTTTATGAAAAACTGCCCGATCTGTTCCCCCATACCGATGCCCGGTCATGGTTTGCCGGAAAGGATGATGCGATTAAAACAACGGCGTTTCGCAATGGTTCGCTACAGGCAGGCTATTTCATTCTGGCTTTGCGTGGCCTTGGGCTTGATTGCGGCCCGATGTCAGGGTTTGACAATGCAAAACTGGACACGGAATTTTTTGCCAATACCCCGGTTAAAAGCAATTTCCTGATCAATATCGGTTACGGCGATGCAGCCAAACTGCATGAACGCAGCCCGCGTCTAAGCTTCGATCAGGGTGCTCGTATCCTTTAAGGACACAGCGACACGTCACATCGGGCAATCGTTGCCATCCGTTCCTGCGTCTGCGGTCTTTTTCGGGATCGCAGACGTTTTTTTTCAATTGCTTCATGACCTTGAAAACTGTCATCAAACTTTTATTTGATCTTTACCAGCGTATAACCATTTTAGGTCCACTTTTAGACCTGCGTACAGCAACAGGTCATCATACCTTCTCAACAGGAGCGTCAATTGGGTTTCAGCCAATTGTTACTTACGGCTTTGGCCGTTGCCTTTCCAGCAGGCATTGTATTCGTCGTCCTTGCGGCGATGGAACTGCTTGGCTGGGGCACGGCGGTCGTCGCCGCGACGCTTTCCTGGTTGGGAATTGCTGCGATACTGCGCATCTATTTTGGCGATTTGCGCCGGGTTGCCCGCTATGCCACCGATCTGCGCGACCGGTTCCGGGGAACACCGCCACAGCATCTTTCCTTTAGCGCGGCGTCTGAACTCTCATCGCTTTATACCCAGATCGCCAGTACGTTTCGCGAACGTATTTCACATCTGGAAACCCAGACCAGCACCGATGCCGAAATCCTTGATCACCTGCCCAATCCGGTGGTGATGGTCAACCGGCACCGGGTTGTCACCGGGTTCAATCAGGCCGCACGGGGATTGTTTCACAACCTTGAAACAGGACGCGATCTGACGCGGTTTATCCGTGATCCGATCCTTCTGGATGCGTTTGATGATGTTGCCAACGAACGCGAAACCATGAAGCATGCCGAGTTTATTCTGGCCAGCGACGCGCACCGTCATTTTGATGTGCTGACCGCACGCCTGCCCGCAGCAACCGGCGACCGAAATTTTGTTCTCAGCTTTTCCGATCTGACCGAGCTTCGCAAACTTGAACAGATGCGTGCTGATTTCGCCACCGATGCCGGTCATGAATTACGCACCCCGCTTTCAGTACTGCTGGGCTTTATCGAAACGCTTGAAGGTCCGGCCAAAGATGATCCGGATGCCCTTGCACAATTCCTGCCGGTAATGCGCGATCAGGGCCTGCGCATGCAGCATCTGATCGAAGATTTGCTGTCGCTGGCGCGGATCGAGTTGAACGAACATACCCCGCCGTCCGAGGATTGCGACGTTGGTAAAATCATTGGCAAGGTTGCTGAAACCCTTGCGATGAAGGCCGATGCCAAGGGCATGAAGATCCGCGTTGATCATGCGCTTGATAACACCGAAATCGTCGGCGACGAAAAGGAACTGACACAGGTGTTTGTCAATCTGGTCGAAAACGCCATCAAATACGGTCATCCCGATACCGATGTCGAAGTTTCGATTACCTTGGCCAAAACCCCACCCGGTGCGCTGGCCCGGTTCCGCCATGACCGTATCATGGCCGTCGCCATCCGCGACCATTCTGACGGCATCGCACGCGAACACCTGCCGCGCCTGACCGAACGGTTCTACCGGGTTGATACCGCCCGCTCACGCGCGGTTGGCGGAACGGGCCTTGGACTGGCCATTGTTAAACATCTGGTACAACGCCACCGCGGCACCATGATCATCGACAGCGAACAGGGCGTTGGGTCGGTCTTTACCGTCTATCTGCCCGCCAAGGCCGACAACAATATCCGCAAATTGCACAGCGCCTGACCCGTTCAGACAAAAAGGCCAGCACCGAAATGCTGGCCTTTTGGCAATCTGCGTCGAAGATATCGTTTCGGTTACAAAATAAACTTCGAAAGATCAGTATCCTTCGACAGTTCTTCGACCTGCTCACGGACATAGGCGCCATCGACTTTGAACGTCTCGCCCGCCCGGTCGGTCGCGGTAAAGCTGATGTCATCCAGAAGCTTTTCAAGCACCGTATGCAGGCGGCGTGCGCCGATATTTTCGACCGCCTCATTCACACTGGCCGAAATGCGGGCAATTTCATCAATCGCATCATCGCTAAAGTCCAGTGTGACGTCTTCGGTCTTCATCAGGGCAATATACTGCTTGATCAGGGAGGCTTCCGGCTCCATCAGGATTTGGCGGAAATCGCCTTCGGTAAGCGCCTTGAGCTCCACCCGGATCGGCAAACGGCCCTGCAATTCCGGCAGAAGGTCCGATGGTTTGGCCAGATGGAATGCGCCCGAACAGATAAACAGGATATGGTCGGTTTTGACCGTCCCGTGTTTGGTTGAAACGTTGGTGCCTTCGATCAGTGGCAGTAAATCACGCTGCACGCCTTCGCGCGAGACATCACCACCGCGTTCCGACCGCGCGGTGATTTTATCGATCTCGTCTAAGAACACGATGCCGTTCTGCTCGACATTATCAATCGCCTCGGCAGTAACCTTGTCATTATCAAGCAGCTTGTCGCCTTCTTCATCAATCAGGCGCTCAAAGGCTTCTGTGACGGTCATGCGTTTGGGCTTGGTATTGCCGCCAAAGGCCTTACCGAACATGTCATTCAAGTTCATCATACCCATCTGGGCACCGGGCATGCCCGGAATATCGATGGTCGGCATCGAGGACGAACTGCTTTCCTGAACGTTGATTTCGATTTCCTTGTCCTGCAACTCGCCTTCACGCAGCATCTTGCGGAATTTCTGGCGGGTATCGGCGGACGCGTTTTCCCCTACCAGTCCATCAAGAATACGTTCCTCGGCCTGCATTTCTGCCTTGGCCCGGACCTTTTTGCGCATGGCCTCACGGGTCAGATCAAGCGACACTTCAACCAGATCACGCACGATCTGTTCAACATCACGTCCGACATAGCCCACTTCGGTGAATTTGGTGGCTTCGATCTTGATGAACGGCGCATCGGCAAGCTTTGCCAGACGGCGCGCAATTTCGGTTTTACCCACCCCGGTCGGGCCGATCATCAGGATGTTTTTGGGCAGAACTTCATTGCGCATAGTGTCGTCAAGCTGCTGACGACGCCAGCGATTGCGCATCGCAATGGCAACCGCGCGTTTGGCTTCTTTCTGACCGATAATGTGGCGATCCAGTTCGGAAACCGTCTCGCGCGGGCTGTAATTCTGGGTCATTTTGGTGTTCCGTTTTGTTATTGCGACGGATGCGTGATCAGGGCCCGAAACGGCACCCTGCCTATTTCGCATCCTCGATTTTTTCGAGCGTGACGCTGCCATTGGTATAGACGCAAATCTCACCGGCAATCTTCATGGCCTTGCGGGCGATTTCCTCGGCTGTCATGTCCTGATCCATCAGGGCACGGGCAGCAGACAAGGCGTAGTTTCCGCCCGATCCGATGGCGATAATGCCGTCTTCAGGTTCCAAAACATCACCCTGACCAGTCAAAACCAGCGAAATGTCGCGATCAGCAACCGCCATCATGGCTTCAAGCTTGCGCAAATAGCGATCTGTGCGCCAATCCTTGGCCAGTTCAACACAGGCACGCATGGTTTGGCCCGGATGACGGTCCAGTTTGGCTTCAAGACGCTCAAGCAGGGTAAAGGCATCTGCCGTCGCCCCGGCGAAACCGACAATGATGTCACCTTTCTGACCAATCCGGCGGACCTTGCGGGCATTGCCCTTGATCACGGTCTGGCCCAGCGACACCTGACCATCACCGGCCACCACGACTTCATTCCCCTTGCGCACAGACAGGATCGTCGTGCCGTGCCAGCTTTGTTGTTCGCTCATGAATTATCCTTGAATATCATCCAATGCTTCGACCAAGAGTTAGCACGCACAACCGCCCGGTCAAGGGCCAAGGCCGATCATGGGGTTTTGTCGAATGGCAAATACTGTTTCAACGCCAAGACCCATAAAAAATTCAAGGCACAGTGCGCTAACTTGCTTTAGGCTTGAGCCACAAAAGAATTTCAAAGAACGCTAGGACCCAAACCCATGAGCAGCACCGATCTGACCCAATCCCATCTTGGCAAATGCATCCTTGCGGGGCAGGGTAAAATCAAGGCGGATCTGGTCCTGCGCAATATCGGGTTGCTCGATGTCATCACCGGTAACGTCACTGTGACCGACATCGCAATCGTTGGCGACCGCATCGTCGGTACCCATGGCAGTTATGCTGGCGAGACCGAGATCGACTGCACCGGAAAATTCGCCGTTCCGGGCTTTATCGATACCCATCTGCATATCGAAAGCTCATTGGTCACCCCGCTTGAATTTGATCGCTGTGTCTTGCCCCACGGTGTGACAACAGTTCTGTGTGATCCCCATGAAATTGCCAATGTTCTGGGGGCGGACGGCATTCAGTACTTCCTTGAATGTGCTGAACAGTCGGTGATGGACATTCGGGTCAACCTGTCATCCTGCGTTCCGGCCACCGCCTTTGAAACGGCGGGCGCACGGCTTGAAATCGAAGACCTCCTGCCGTTCCGCGATCATGAAAAGGTCGTCGGGCTGGCTGAAATGATGAATTATCCCGGCGTGCTGAACCTTGATCCGGGCATCATGGCCAAGCTCGAAGCGTTTCAGGACGGGCATATTGATGGCCATGCGCCACTGGTACGCGGGCTTGATTTGAACGGCTATATGGCCGCTGGCATTCGCACCGACCATGAAGCCACCTCAGCTGACGAAGCCCGTGAAAAACTCGCCAAGGGCATGGCGATCCTGATCCGCGAAGGATCGGTCTCCAAGGACCTCGAAGCACTGGCTGAAATCTTAGACGAAAACAGCTCCAGCTTCGTGGCCCTGTGTACCGATGACCGCAATCCGCTTGATATCGGTGAAGAAGGCCATCTTGATAGTCTGGTACGTCGCCTGATTGGGCATCTGAAAGCCCGCAATTGCCCGATCCATCATGCCTATCGCGCCGCGTCCCACTCGGCCGCCCGCATTTTCGGCCTGCGTGATCGCGGTTTGATCGGGCCGGGCTGGCGGGCCGATATCGCCATTCTCGATGATCTTGATACCTGCGATGTTAGCGCTGTCATCGCCGCGGGCCGTCTTGTCACCAATGATCTGTTTGCCAAACGCAAAACCATCGATCCGGTCGGGCTGTCATCGATGAAGGCCACCCCGGTTGATGCAGCGGCCTTTGCCTGCGATCCCAAACCGGGCCAAAACCAGACCCCGGTGATTAAGGTCAAACCGGGCTTGATCCTGACCTTCCGCGACGAAGCCACCCTTGAAATTGGCGAAAACGGCCTCAAACCAGACCTTGCCAACGATGTGATCAAAGTGGCCGTCGTCGAACGCCACGGCATCAATGGCAATATCGGCAGAAGTTTCGTGCGCGGCTTTGGGCTCAAACGCGGCGCGATTGCTTCCTCCGTCGGACATGACAGCCATAATATTACCGTGGTTGGTGCAAATGATGCTGACATGGCGGCTGCGGTCAATCGCCTGATTGAAATGGGCGGCGGTTTTGCCGTTGCTGATAACGGAAAAGTCACGGCGGAACTGCCGTTACCCGTCGCCGGCCTGATGAGCCTTGAGCCGTTCGAAGCGGTCGAAAAAGACCTGATTACGCTGCGCGCCGCGGCCAAGGATTTAGGCTGTGTTTTGCCCGAACCGTTCCTTCAGGTCGCATTCCTCGCCCTTCCGGTCATCCCGCACCTGAAAATGACCGATCGCGGCCTGTTTGATGTCGATAAGTTCGATTTTGTTTGAGGGTTTTGCGGTGAAGACAATCCTAATCACCGCAAATTATGCGATAAATAAACTTGCTATTCACCGCAAATACCCGGCATAATCACCGCAAATGGAGCGGTGATTATGCCCTGGATTTATCAAAACAGCCAATGGCCCAAACTCACCTGGAACGATAATGCCCTTATCATTGCACTTGCTGATTGCCGCTTTCAGCAGGGAAAACTGCTCGGCAAAATGGCAGCACTTGGCTTTAATCTGCAACAGGAAGCAAGCCTTGATACCCTAACGAACGACATTATCAAATCATCGGAAATCGAGGGCGAACGCCTTAACCGCGGCGAGGTTCGATCATCTGTCGCGCGCCGTTTGGGCATGGACATGGCCGGTATGGTCTCCACCAATCGCAATGTTGACGGCGTCGTTGAAATGATGCTTGATGCCACCCAGAATTACCACGAAAAGCTTACAGCAAACCGGTTGTTTGACTGGCACGCGGCCCTGTTTCCCACCGGACGCAGCGGCATGCACAAAATCGCAACCGGCACTTGGCGCACGGATCAAAATGGCCCGATGCAGGTTGTCTCCGGTCCCTTTGGCCACGAAACCGTTCATTTCGAAGCCCCGGCGGCATCGATGCTCGCCGATGAAATGTCGGTTTTTATCGATTGGTTTGAGGATTCATCGCCAATCGACCCGATCATTAAAGCAGCAATCGCGCATTTCTGGTTTGTCACCATCCATCCGTTTGACGACGGCAATGGACGTATTGCACGTGCAATTGCCGATATGGCCCTTGCCCGTGCCGATAACAGTGCAACCCGTTTTTACAGCATGTTGACCCGGATCGAGACTGAACGACGTGACTATTACACCCAACTTGAACGTCAACAACGCGCAACGCCCGACATTACCGAATGGGTTGGCTGGTTCATTGCCTGCCTTGGGCGCGCCATTGAAAATGCCGACGACACACTGGAAACCGTTTTACAAAAAGCACGCATCTGGGATACCGCAAACAAAGCGGGGATCAATGCGCGGCAAACCGTGATCCTCAACCGCATGCTTGACGGGTTCAAGGGATATATGAACACGTCAAAATACGCCAAAATTGCCAAATGTTCGAATGACACAGCACTGCGCGATCTTCAGGCGTTGGTCGATGCGAACATATTACAAAAAAATGCCTCTGGCGGCCGCAGCACCAGTTATCGGCTCGCTGATATCCCGGTTAAAGAGTAGCCGGGGCATTTTACGGCCATAACCTGGCCGGTTAAACTGGCTTTTGCGCGACTTTGTTGCTAAATACGTCCCAACATATGCATCCCTATCTGCAGGAAAGGAGCTTTGCATGCGCAAGGCCCGCGTTGAGCGTAATACAAACGAAACCCAGATCACGGTTGAGCTGAACCTTGACGGTACCGGCGTTTATGACGTCGAAACCGGCGTTGGCTTCCTTGATCACATGCTCGAACAGCTTTCACGCCACAGCCTGATGGACCTGAAGGTCCGGGCCAAGGGCGACCTGCATATTGATTTCCATCACACCACCGAAGATGCCGGGATTGCCATTGGCGAAGCCTTTGCCAAGGCACTTGGCGATAAAAAGGGCATCAACCGGTATGGCAGTTGCCTGTTGCCGATGGATGAGGCGCTGACCCGTGTCGCGCTTGATATTTCAAGCCGCCCGTATCTGATCTGGAATGTCGATTTTAACCGCGACAAAATCGGCGACATGGATACCGAGCTGTTTCGCGAATGGTTCCAGGGCTTCGCCCAGGCCGGCGGCATTACGCTGCATGTCGAGAACCTGTATGGCGAGAACAATCACCATATCGTCGAAAGTGCCTTTAAGGCGCTGGCACGGTCGCTGCGTGTGGCAATTGAAATTGATCCGCGCAAATCCGATGCCATTCCGTTGACCAAGGGCACACTTGGTGGATCACTTTGATCTGACGTGATCTGATCACATAAAGATCGGGAGTATACCGGTGGGACATTGGTGCCACCGGGACCAGAAAATCGGTTTTCGATGCAGGTTTACACAGTCCATATCCATCCCGGCGATGCCGACCCGATGGAAAACGCCATCCTGATCCGCGAAGGGTTCAATTTCTGGGCCTTTCTGCTGTCGGGGCTTTGGGCGTTGTATCATCGCCTGTGGCTTGGCTTTTTCGCAATTGTCGCGGTGTCGTTGGCGTCCGGCCTCTTGGTCCGGCTGTTTAACGGCGGGCCGGAAATGGACTTTGCGTTGGCCCTTCTGACCGGGATCGGCTTTGGCCTGATTGGCAATGACCTCAGGCGCCGCAAGCTTGCCGCCAAGGGCTGGAAAATGGTCGATATCGTGGCTGGTAAAACCTACTCTGATGCCGAATATCGCTGCTTTGCCAATCTTGGCAGCCAACGGATCAGAACAGCCCACCTTGGCATCACGCAATTGGCATCACCGCCGCAAACTGTTGTCTCCACCCCCTCAACCGGGAGCCCATCCTACCCATGAGTGTTGCGATTATTGATTACGGTTCAGGCAACTTGCGTTCGGCTGCCAAGGCATTTGAGCGCGCCGCCCGTGAAACCGGATTTTCCGACGATATCATTGTCACCAATGACCCCGAAAAAGTCCGCAGCGCCAGCCATATCGTGCTTCCGGGTGTTGGCGCCTATGCCGATTGCCGGGCCGGGCTTGATGCGGTGACCGGCATGGTCGATGTGCTGAGCGAACAGGTGATCAAGGGCGGCAAGCCGTTCTTTGGCATCTGTGTTGGCATGCAGTTGATGTCGTCTGTCGGGCGCGAATTTGTCACGACCGACGGCCTTGACTGGATCAAGGGCGAAGTGGTTGCGATCACCCCAAACGACCCGACCCTTAAAATCCCGCACATGGGCTGGAACGAGCTGGTGCTTGATCCCGCCGGGAAGGCACACCCGGTGATGAACGGAATTTCAGACGGCGATCATGCCTATTTCGTGCACAGCTATCACATGCATGTCGCCAACCCGGCCGAACGGCTGGCATCGGTGTCCTATGGCGGCGATTTAACCGCAATGATTGGACGTGACAATATGGTCGGCACCCAGTTCCACCCGGAAAAAAGCCAGCAAACCGGCCTTACCATCATTGGGAATTTCCTGGGGTGGAAACCATGATCGCACCAAGTGATACCATTCAGGATGGCGTCATGGCCGAACATGTCACCCAGCTTTCGGCGGGGGATTTGTCCGACATCGTTGATGCCTGCACGCAGGCCATTGTCGAAGGCGGCGGGTTTGGCTGGCTGACCCCGCCAGATCGCCCGGATATGGAAAAATACTGGCGTGGCGTTTTGCTGATGCCCGGGCGCAACTTGTTTGTTTCGCGCGTTGATGGCGTGATTTCCGGCGCGGCACAACTGATCGAAACCCCGGCCAACCTCGAAGCACAGCGCCATTCTGCCCAGATTTCCGGCCATTTCGTTGCCCCATGGGCACGCGGGCGCGGCAATGGCAAGGCGATTGTGCGCGGTATCGAATATTTCGCCCGCGAAGCAGGCTACAGCGTTTTGAAACTCGACCTTCGCGAAACCCAGACTGCCGCCATCGCGCTTTATAATGGGCTGGGATACGTCCGTTGGGGGATCAATCCCTATTACGCGATGATCGATGGCAAGATGGTCGAAGGCTATTACTACACCAAGAAAATACAGGACACCGAGCAGTGAATCTTTATCCCGCAATTGACCTCAAAGACGGTGCCTGCGTTCGCCTTTTGCGCGGCGACATGGACAAGGCAACCGTGTTTAACGATAACCCCGGTGCACAGGCCGGTGAATTTGTCGCCGCCGGGTGTCACTGGGTCCATATTGTTGATCTAAACGGTGCCTTTGCTGGCGAACCGGTCAATGGCGCTGCGGTTGATTCCATCCTGGCTGCGGTCGATGGCAAAGCCCAAACCCAGCTTGGTGGCGGTATCCGCACCATGGAAACCGTGGATTATTGGCTGAACAAAGGCATTACCCGCGTCATTCTGGGCACGGTCGCGCTGCGCAATCCGGACTTTGTCAAACAGGCCTGCGCCAAATGGCCGGGTCGGGTGGCGGTGGGCATTGATGCCCGTGATGGCTATGTCGCGGTTGAAGGCTGGGCGGAAACATCCGAAGTCACCGCCCTTGAATTGGCCAAGAAATTTGAAGATTGCGGTGTTGCCGCGATCATCTTTACCGACATTGACCGGGATGGCGCGATGGGCGGGCCAAATATTGAGTCCACCGTTGCACTGGCGTCTGAAATCTCGACACCCGTAATTGTCTCGGGCGGTGTGTCATCGCTTGAGGATCTGATTGCAGTCAAGGCCCATACAGATGCGGGTATTGATGGCGCGATTTCCGGGCGGGCACTTTATGATGGCCGCATTGACCTTACCGCTGCCATCGCGGCATTGGCCTAACGCTTAAAACAGGAAACCGACCATGCTGAAAACCCGTGTCATTCCCTGTCTTGACGTCAAGGACGGCCGCGTCGTCAAAGGGGTCAATTTCGTTGATCTGATTGATGCCGGTGATCCGGTCGAACAGGCGCGTATTTACGACGCCGAAGGCGCGGACGAGCTGTGTTTCCTTGATATCACGGCATCCAGTGACAACCGCGACACCATTTTTGACGTGGTCGCGCGCACCGCAGAAGCCTGCTTTATGCCGGTCACCGTCGGCGGCGGCGTACGCACCCTTGAAGATATTCGCAAATTGCTGCTGGCCGGTGCGGACAAGGTTTCGATCAATACCGCCGCGGTCAAAAACCCCGATTTCGTCCGCGAAGCCGCGCGCAAGTTCGGATCGCAATGCATTGTTGTTTCCATCGATGCCAAATCAACCGGCCCCGACAAATTTGAAATCTTTACCCATGGCGGGCGCGAACCGACCGGGATTGATGCCGTTTCGTTTGCAAAACAAATGGTCGAATATGGTGCGGGTGAGCTTCTTGTCACCTCGATGGACCGCGATGGCACGCAATCGGGCTTTAACATCCCGCTGACCAAAACCATTGCCGATAGTGTCCATGTGCCGGTGATTGCATCGGGCGGGGTCGGGACCCTTGATCATATGGTCGAAGGGGTGCGTGACGCGCACGCATCGGCGGTTTTGGCCGCATCGATCTTCCATTTTGGCACCTATCGCATCCGTGAAGTCAAAGACCACATGAAGGCCGCGGGCATCCCCGTGCGCGAGGAATAAGGGCCCGTCATGACCGATCAATCCAAACATATCCTTGATGCGCTTTATGCAACCGTGGCCGCGCGCAAAGGGGCCGCCCCATCAACCAGCTACACCGCCAAGCTGTTCTCAAAGGGTACGGCCAAAATCGCCCAGAAAGTCGGCGAGGAAGGTGTTGAAACCGTCATTGCCGCCCTCGCCGAAACCCCCGATAAGGTCGCGTCCGAAAGTGCCGATCTGCTGTATCATTTAATGGTGCTGTGGGCCGATCAGGGTGTCAAACCGCAGGACGTCTGGAACATTCTGGCCGAACGCCAAGGCATTTCCGGTATTGCCGAAAAGGCATCGCGCACCGACGACTAACCGGTATCAAGCCACTATCCGAACCCATCATACCCGCGAAGGCGGGCATCCAGCCCTGTCCGCATACGCCCCCACAAACAGGCGCAACGCCGGGCCAACATGCCCAAAGCGCAAAACCAGTCACACTATTTTCCAAAATCCAAATTGCGTCTGCTGCCAAGCCTGTCCAATATGGCGGCCATACATCACATCTATCGACATTTAGCGATCAGGAGCCCCACAATGGCCGTCAAACCCTATGACCCGGAAAACATCTTCGCCAAAATCCTGCGCGGCGACATCCCGTGCAGCAAGGTCTTTGAAGACGACCATGTGCTGGCCTTTAACGACATCGCCCCACAGGCCCCGACCCATGTTCTGGTGATCCCCAAAGGCGCCTACACATCCTATGACGACTTTGCGCTCAATGCCTCAGACGCCGAAATCATCGCCTATACCCGCGCCATTGGTAAAATCTCCAAGGCTGCTGGCGTGATTGAAGACGGCTACCGCCTGATCGCCAACACCCGCGACCACGGCCGCCAAGACGTCCCGCACCTTCATGTTCATATCCTGGGCGGTGAGAAGCTCCCGCGGATGCTGCCAACGGCATAACTTTATCCACAGGCTAACTTCCCACCCTGATCATGTTTAATACTTCAGCCTATCCAGCTATTACGTTGACAGGGTTTGGAACTTTTCTCGCAGTTTTCTTAGTTTATCTGCAGTTTGAGCAGAGGAGATGCGTTGAGGTATCATATCAACGGTTCCACCATACTGGCCTGAAGTTGCCGCATCCCCAGTCTGCTCAATTTCGTGGAAGAACAGCTGTGCAATCGTTTGTCCAGGATACAAAGTTAATGGAGTTTCCCCCAAATTACGGAGCTCGAGAGTTAAACTCCCAGCGAAATATGGGTGAATGCCAACGGCTGTAGCAACAATTAGCCCAAGTCGTCCCCAAGTGGACCTACCGACTACATAAGCTATTAAGTCACTTGGCAACCGAATATATTCTAAACTGGTTGCAAGTATAAATTGATGTGGATGTATGACTATACTACTTCCAAACGGAACATATTCTCGACGATATAAATGTTCAAAACTTGGGTTCGCATTTTCGTCGAGTTCATCAATACTTCTAAATGCCGAAGGCGTAACCAAAGCAAACTCAAATCCAAGCCTTAAATCAACTGACGCCTGACTATCTTTTACTTGTTCGTCAATATTTAAAAGAGGACTTACAATCAAACGCTGATCGAGTTCGCTACTCATACGACTCTTTATTGCGTAAGCATTTAGGCAAGTCATGTAACCTCCTCCCATGAACGGCGCGCTTCTGATAGCTCAGAAGCTTTCACTAAGAGTGTATGAAGTCGTTCCATCCTCCAAGAATCTTCATTTCCAAATTTGTCTGGTTGAACTTTTATTTTATCTAGTTGAGTTAATAGAGCGACCCAACCTACGTTAAGCACGGTAGAGAGGGATGTCGCCACAGACTTGCCAGAAGAGTCTGGCTCTTCAATAGGTGGTATCAACAAACACAATTTATCCAGATGATTATTTAAATCACGATCAAATATTTCTGGCGTGTAAATCAAATTACTGCAATTATTTTTTAAATAACCCAGTGACTTATCGTATATTGTATCGTATATTTCCTCAAGAAAACCTATAGATTCAACCATAGTTGCGGCAATATGAATTTCATATCCACTCATACTTATTAGATCATTAAATAATTTGTCAGAAGCAGGACACTTTAAAAGCGCAGGACTATTTATATCTTCATCGAAATCTTTAGATGTTCTATTATTAAAAACTTCCACGTACGATAGTGATCTATCATTCCTTTTCTTCATTTGAGAAAACAACAACTTCCTACGCAAATCACTTGGTGGATGACTCATACCCATTCCGAAACCAGGATTTGTTATTTGGATAAAGCCGGTGGAAGAAAAATAAAATGCAGGGCCAGCAATATGATGTGCAACTGCATCTGCTGCCAATTCTTCGATCCATGAACTAAGAATCTTACGCACATCAATGGACTGCTTTTGAGTGAGTTGGGCTCCCACCCTAGTTTCAATTGACACCTGAAGCTGCTTTAGTTCGGTCGGTCTCTCAAGGTTGATATCTAGAGATAAGTCTCTGTAGATAGCGTGCCCAGCTTCATGAGCAACCAATGCAAAGTAGGGGAACATCCCCAAAGCACGACTTGGAACCGTGATTCTAAAGAATGGCCAATTTATATATTTAATAGCTTCAGTTAATGAACTTGCTGGACTGCTAATTTGCTGAAAGTATTGCTTCGAATAAGATGCCAATTCGTAGTTAGCAAGATGCTCCGCTCTAAAAAAGCTTGTTTGCTTGATTCCTAAATCATCCAACCAGCGCTTTAATGGCCTCACAACTGCATGTGGTAGCTCCGATGCCTCAGCACCCTGCAAACAAGTTAAACAGTCAAAAGATAGTTGGGCAAGCCTGGCTGACTTATTAATCAAATCAATTTGGGAATCTTTATCTAAGCTGGAATCTTTTTCGGACCGATCTAAATAGCCATTCGCCGTATCAATAACCCCCCGAATGAGAGCCAACCAGCGGTATGGTCCCGGCAACCGCCCAGGAAACACCTGACCTTGCAGCACTTCAGCTTGTTTTTCCAATCGCGCCAAAAATAGGCGATCAGCCCTTCGAGCCGCATTTAAATCCATCACAAATAACTCGAAAAGACCAACGGGCTATTTGGCTTGCTCAGCGCTCTCTTTAACCTCAGTGCTTCCAAAAAGGATTGGAGAAATTCAGAACAACGAACTCTCTTATCCTCGGAAACAACAACATTATTTTTCAAATTTTCGAAAACATCTCGGGTTTCGGAGATACGACCTGCGAGGCTCTCCCCATATTCAGAGTGAAGATATTTGAAAATCATTTCAAACGTGTCACATGCCGGTTTCTGATCCGCCCGAATAAATAACGAGTTGCGCCCAACAAGTTCAGAACCTTCGGTTGCGGCATCAAATATCGCCAGCACGCCCTCCAATACAACCTCTTTTCTAGAAGCGTTGCTGTCTGCCTCTACCGCAAGAGCTAACCCATCTTCAAGTACATGCTCCAACCCGACTTCGGAAATAGTATCATCATTTATCATCATCACGATTTTTCTCCCAAAGTTACCGACAAAAAACCCTAACCAAACATAACTTCTAAGAAGCAGCTCGAAGCCGAATTAGCTCACTATTTACTTCTTCCAGAAGTCGAGCTACCTCAATAACAAATCCAAAAGCTAGCTGTCCTGTGGCCAGAGTTTCGAGAACTTCATCACTTCTTCGCAAAAACACATCTCTACCATCTGTGACGATATAAGGAGTTGGGAGAGAGGTCGAAATAATCTCAGGATGATGTTTTCTTAGATTATTTAAGGCCCTACCCAATCTACTTACACCGACCCCTGCATCGAGAAGCTTAGCAATTCCACGGAGAATTACCACGTCCGTGAATGTATACATCCTCTTTCGACCCCGGCCTCTTTCAACCGGATAACTTGGTACCGCTATATTGGTCCTGCACAGATAGTCGATCATTGTAACAGGTAGCCCACTCAAAATCGCGGCTTGTCTCGTATCAAACGCTTCTTCCAAATGAGCACCCTCGCACAAATGATTTATTCATAGTCTAGCTCTGAACTATGAATTAGTCCACATTATATCCTCAGAGTTATCCACAGAACATCAATTTTTGGTAGAATATTATATAAAAATAATCACCTATAAAGGTGTATATATTGAGCGCAATCAAGGATTTACTTGACTGATATTTGACTAACAAGGCCAATCATGATCACTAACGTTCCCGAACAAAAAATCTTTTCTTACTTGGCAGGCAACTGGACGCTAGTGCGTGATCTGGGTGAAGCTGGACAGTTTACCGGCGATGTCACGTTCCATGCCGCCGATCCGGATAAACCCAATGTCCTGCGCTACCGCGAAGAAGGGTTTCTGACCCGCCCGGATGGCGCGCAATTTGACGGCTACCGCGAATATGATTTCGTGCTGCATGAAGATCCGGCTGCAATTGAGCTTCTATTTCGCGATCCCTTAAGTTTTGGCAATCGCTATGTGATGCTGCAATTTGGCGAAGATGCCGATGAGGGGCTATGTGCGCGTGACATTCATCCATGCGGGGACGATTTTTATCATCACTGCATGATCTGGCACGATCAAGATCATTTCGAAACCAAGATAAAAGTCACCGGCCCGAAAAAAGATCATCTGCTTCACAGCGTTTATCGTCGTACATAAAGACCAGATAAATACATTATATCAGCTGGTTAGTGGTTTTGATCCGTACCCGCTTCGCGTAATACCCAATCACGAAACGCGCTGACTTCCGGGCTCTCCACACGGTTTTCCGGGGTGATCAGGTAATAGGCCCCGGCACTTTGCACCGTCGCATCGCAGACGATTTCCAGACTACCGTCAAGAAGCGGTCCTTCGATCAACACACGCGGCAAAAGGGCAATGCCCACGCCCGCCTTGGCCGCCTCGATCAGCATAAAGAAATGCTCAAACCCCGGTCCGGGTGCCCCGGTGATGGCAACCCCATGCGCCAATCCCCAATCATGCCACGCCTTGGGCCGGGTGGTATGGACCAGCCGTGGATGATCGGCAATCAGGGCGGTAAGGTCGTCTTTCCGATCCGGCGCGACATATCCCGGTTTGGCGACAACCACCTGAATTTCATCAAGAATCTTATCGGATTTCAGCCCCGGCCACGTCCCATTGCCAAAATACAGCCCAACATCCAAAAGCCGACTACCAAGCTCGGGGCTGCGGTCCGGGGTGGCGAAATTAAGCGCCAGGGTTTCGATCACCGGGCGGATATCCGGATATTCGTTTTGAAAGCGGTTTAATCTCGGGATCAGCCACGCACTGGCGATGGTATGCAATGCCCCGATCACCAGTTTACGTTCCCCCGTCCCATGGGTGACCAGATCAAGGGTTGCGGCTTCAATCTCATCGAGCGCGCGGCGCAATGTCGGCAAATAGGCCCGTCCGGCGTCCCGCAAAGTAAGTTTCGGCCCATTACGATCAAACAGCGCCATGCCAAGGCTGGCCTCAAGGTTGGCGACCTGCTGACTGACAGCCCCGGCTGTCACCGATAATTCATGCGCCGCCCGGGCAAAACTGCCCAACCGGGCGGCTGCCTCAAACGCGCGCAGGGCATTGAGCGGCGGGGTGGTCGGGCGCAGCGCCATAGCAATAGATTTCCTGATGCTAAATGCAGAACTTCTGATTTTACCGGCAGTATTATGCTGGTTTAGACTGGTTCAAACAACACAGCATTAGATAATCTTAGGAGAATCCCATGTCCTTACCCCCGTTCCATCTGGCCTTCCCGATCAAATCCATCGCCGACACCCGCGCGTTCTACATTGATATTCTGGGCTGTGACGAAGGTCGCTCGACCGAGGCGTGGATTGATTTTGATTTCTTTGGTCATCAGCTGTCCGCCCATGTCCGGTCTGAGGCCGGGCAAAACGCCGGGTCGGGCACGGTCGATGGCGATGCGGTGCCAATTCCGCATTTTGGCGCGGTTCTGGAATGGGACATCTGGCATGGTCTGGCCGAGCGCCTGAAAAACGCCGGGGTAACATTCCTGCTGGAACCGAAAATCCGCTTTGCCGGTGAACCGGGCGAGCAGGGGACGTTTTTTGTTGAGGACCCGGCGGGAAATGGCGTGGAATTCAAGACATTCCGCGACCCGGCGATGATCTTTGCCCATTGATCGAAGGTCAGGGCGCAATCTTCGAGGCATCCCCACGCCGAACGATTGACCAACGCCCTTAACTGCTGTCATCAATAGACGCGCCAGAAAATGCACCGGAACGCTTTGCGATCTGGCGCGTTTATATTGATGGCCCCCCAAAACCGGCACCCTCATCTGTCACCGCATCAGGAGAAAGCCCCATGCCAACCAATACTGCCGCGCCCAATATCCTTATTTCCGCCGCGGGCGAAGACGCCGATTGGAAAAAGGCGCTGGTTGAACGGCTGCCTGATGCCAATATCGTCACCGGCGACGACAATTACGATCCCGCAACGATTGACTTTGCCCTGTTCTGGAAACAGCCGCAGGGACTGATCAAAAACCTGACCAACCTTAAAGCGATCTTTTCGCTGGGGGCCGGGGTCGATCATGTTGTCTCATCGCCAAGTCTGCCGAAAAACATCCCGGTCATCCGGCTTGAAGATGCGGGGATGGCCGATCAGATGGTGCAATATCACCTCTATGCAGCCCTTCATTTCATGCGTGATTTTGATGTCTATAGCGCCCAGCAGGCCAAGGCCAACTGGACCCAGCATGACGTCGCACGTATTTCAAAATGCCGGGTTGGTGTGATGGGGCTGGGCGCCCTGGGTGCGGCCGTTGCCACCGCGCTTTCGAACCTTGGCTTTACCGTTTCAGGTTGGAGCCGCTCGATGAAGGCGATTGAGGGCATCACCACCTTTGCCGGTGAAGATGCCTTTGACGAATTTCTGGGCGAGGCCGATATTCTGATCTGCCTTCTGCCGCGCACGCCGGAAACAGAAGGATTGCTTAACAGCGAAACCCTGTCGCATCTGCCAAAGGGGGCTGCGATCATTAATGCCGCACGCGGTGCGATGATCAATGAGGCCGATTTGCTGCGTGCGATTGATACAGGGCATCTGCGCGGGGCGTTTCTTGATGTTGCCGTTACCGAGCCGCTGCCTGAAAGTCATCCGTTCTGGGATCATCCGAAAATCCGCATCACCCCGCATATTGCCGCGGCCACCCGGGTTGAGGAATTGGCCGATCAGATTGCGCAAAACATTGATCGCATGGCACGTGGTGAAACGCCAACCGGCCTTGTCGATCGTCAAAGCGGCTACTAAACGCGCGGATAGATGAATTGACTTGCCGGGCGGGGTGCTTTCTGGGAAGAAACAGCACCCCGCCCGTTTTGTTTTCAAAGGACTTTCGATGTCGGCCAAAACCTTTGTCGCCCTTCGTGTTGATTGCGATGCCCAGACGGCTTTTGACGTGTTCACCAACGAGATTGATCTTTGGTGGAAGCAAGGCCCGCGCAACCGGCTGATTGGCAATCGCCCCGGCGTCATGCAATTTGGCGAACGCGATAATGGCACGCGGTTTTTACAGGAAGTCGATAAACGTCGCCCCGATTTCGTGGTCGAGGCGGGCAAAGTGACCCATTGGGACCCGGCCAAACGGCTGGCATTTGAATGGCGCTGGCCAACAGCAGACCGCAAAGAACCCGTCACCCATGTTGATATCCGCTTTGCGCAATCTGGTGACGCCACGCGCCTGACCCTGACCCATAGCGGGCTTGAGGCATTATCCGCGGCCCATCCGGCGCGCAATGGCCTGAATGATAACCGGTTCAAACCAATGATGACCCATTACTGGCAAGCCCATCTGGTTTCATTGCGAAACCGGATTAAACAGCTTTCCGCCCATGAAGGCCCGGCGTAATCTTTGTGGGTTAGATATCCGCCTCGGCCAGAATATTGGCCACCCAATCGACGAACACCCGCACCCTGACTGAAAGCTGACGGTTTTGCGGATACAGGATGCTGACCGGCATCGGATCGGGCGGAAATTCGGGCAGGATATCCACCAACCGCCCGGCTTTAAGATCATCAGCAACCCGATAGCGCGGCACCTGAACCAAACCAAGCCCGGCATAGGCGCATGCCGCATAGCTATCCGCGCCGGTCACCGAAATGCTGGCCGGAAGCATGATCTGGCGCACCGTGCCATTGACTGTGAAATCAAGCGGGATCGGCTTGTCATCGGCGCCTGACAGGAAGCTCACCATCGTATGGCCCTGGGTTTTCAGGTCTTCAAGCGTTTCGGGCATGCCCGTGCGGGCGATATAATCCGGGCTGGCAACGGTTGCCTCACGCAAGATGGCGAGCCGTCGTGCAATCATTGACGAATCTGACAATCCGCCACTGCGCACCACGCAATCAAATCCCTCATGCACCAGATCGACAAACCGGTCCCCGTCACTAATCATCAGATCGATACAGGGATAGCGTTCCAGAAACTCCGGCAGACGCGGAATGATAAATTTGCGCGCCAGCGTGCCTTGTAAATTGACCCGCAAAAGCCCGCGCGGATCCGTCCGGCGAAAGATACCATCGGCTTCTTCAAGCTCGGCCAGAATATCGACACACCGCCGGTAATAGGCCTCGCCATCGAGTGTCGGCACCACGGTGCGCGTCGTACGATCAAGCAACCGGGTCCGCAGGCGCGCTTCAAGTCGCTGGATAGAATTGGTCATGGTCGCACGCGGGATCAAAAGGTCCCCGGCCGCCTTGGTAAAGCTTTTGCGCTCCACCACCCGGACGAAATTGCGCATTTCCTCAAACCGGTCCATCGCCATGTCTCATTGTTATCAAAATTCGAACAGTCAATTCGAATATAGCGCAATTATCCCAAATGTCATCTCGGTCATAGTGAGCCCATCGCGCTTACATGCACATCCACCAAGGAGAAATTTCATGTCTGCCATGGAAAACAGAACCGCCATCATCACCGGCGCATCACGCGGCATTGGTGTCGCCCTTGCCAAACGATTGGCCACAGATGGCTTTGCTGTGGTGATCAATTACGCCAATTCTGCCGCCGCCGCCGAAGAATTGGCCGAAAGCCTGAAATCTGATGGGCACAAGGCCCTCGCGGTGAAGGCCGATATTGCGCGTCCCGATGCGGTCACCGCCCTGTTTGACAAAACCATCGCCGAATTTGGCGGTGTCGACGTCATTGTCAATAATGCTGGTGTGATGACCACACAGCCGATTGCCGAGATGAGTGACGCCACCTTTGATGCGATGATGGACATCAATGTGCGCGGCACATTCAACATGCTGCGCGAAGGGGCGAAACACCTGCGCGATCATGGCCGGGTGATCAATTTTTCAACCACGGCCCTGCATCTGAAATTGCCGGGCTATGCGGTCTATAACGCCACCAAGGCGGCGGTCGAGGCCATGACAGCGGTCTATGCCAAGGAACTGCGCGGCCGTCAGATCACGGTCAATGCCGTGGCCCCGGGCCCGGTTGCAACCGAGCTGTTCCTGAATGGCAAAACCGATGAGCAAATCGCCCAGTTTTCCAAAATGCCCCCACTTGAACGCCTGGGGCAGCCCGACGACATCGCCGGGGTCGTGTCCTTCCTTGCCGGGACGGACTCTGGCTGGGTTGATGGCCAAACCCTGCGCGCCAATGGTGGGTTGGCGTAACCCAAACATCGCCCACTCCTGAAACCGGTCTGGCATCAGGCTATCGCTGGTGATTTCCCCCACCCCCGCACCTGCGTTTGGTCCGATGCCCGATTTGGTTGAATGCTGGGCCGTTATGATGCCGCCGCGTGGTTTCACCGGCGGCATCATTGCTGTTTTCACCAAGCCCCCATCGCGAAAAACGATATCAAATATCCTGTTGTATCTGTCCATTGACCGGGTTTTGCAGCATGATGGCCCGCAAACACCCGCACCAGACGCCACCACCCAAGAGAACGCCGATGATCAACAGCCCCACACCGACCGAAATCACTTTCCGCCCAGCCACCCGCGATGATTTGCCCGCCGTCGTTGCGCTTCTGGCCGATGATGAAAAGGGCAAAACCCGCGAAGAATGCACCGATCCTTTGCCCGATGCCTATTACGCCGCCTTTGACGCCATGGCATCGCAATCGACTGCGGCCCTGCCCAACCAATATCTTCTGGCCTGCCAAGGCGAGGATATTGTCGGATGTCTGCAACTGACCCTGATTGCCGGATTATCCCGGCGCGGGCAATTGCGCGCGCAGATCGAAGGGGTGCGGGTATCAAGCCGCCATCGCGGCCAAAAAATCGGTGAAAAGCTGATTTTAGAATCTATTTCGGTATCGAAATTACTTGGCGCTGTCCTGATACAGTTCACCACCGATAAAACCCGCAAGGATGCCCATCGATTTTATGAACGGCTTGGCTTTGTTGCCAGCCACGAAGGCATGAAAATGGCGCTCGACCCAGCGTCATCATAAAAATATCATCCCAAAACTGATCGGTTTTGCCTTTGTCCAACCATGTTGTTGGTCAAATCTGGTAGTCTGACCATGACGATCTTGGCAAAACACACAGACGGAGGTTCACCATGAATTTATCCGACTTGCAGGAAATGGCCCGTAGTCGCGGATTTTCCCATGTTTTCAGTGCATCGGGCACCCTTGTGACATGTGACGGGAAACAGGCGAAGTATCATGCCGATGACCTGACCATCATCGATTCCAGATCCGTCGATGCCGGCACCGATCCCGGTGATGATGCCACCCTTTACATGATCGAGGCCAATGACGGCACACGCGGCATGCTGATTGTCCCTGACAGCTTCCATACCGATGCCGACAAGGCGGATCTGATCGATCATTTACGGCGAAAGCATTCCTGATCTCTGGAACAAGTTGTCTGGTCCGGCGTTTTCCCTATATCGAGAAAATTGCGATTCAGGAGGAACAAATGACCTTGGCTGATCTTCAGGCAAATGCCAAAGAACACGGTTTCGAACACCATTTCATGTGTGAAGACGATGGTGCGCGCAGCGACGGCACCGGCCATCTTTACCAACCTCATGAATTGCGTCTGGTGCATTCCAACAGCACCGATAACGGCACCGATCCCGGCGATGACGCCACCCTTTACATGATCGAGGCCAATGACGGCACCAAAGGGGTGATGATCATCCCCAACAGCTTCCACGCTGATCCGCAAGAAGCCCGTTTGATTGATGTTCTGCGTAAAAATCGACAGGAAAATGCCTCGTAACCTTAAGAAATGGTCACAAGGCTCACGATCTTGTGTCACCGCGACGGCGTGCAATTTCGCAAAATGAACACAAATAAACACCTGTCGCGACATAAAAGGTCAATAGCTTAGGCTCAGGACCTAGACTAGGGTCTGAACCCAATTGAATGCTTGAAATGGTCGCGAGGAATTTGTGCGGATATCAGGAGCATTACCGCAGCAAGGCTCGTTGCCTTGCAAGGTGATGCGACGTAATAGCCCGTGCAAATTCCTCCGATCCGAAGGACATCAGGACATCAGGACACTCTGCGACCTGCTGCGTCAATCCCCTTGCCCGGGGCAATACCCCGCGCGGCGGAGATTTCCTTGCATGTCTTGCTTGTTCTGATGCCATTTTAAACATTCAATTGGGTTCAGACCCTAACCATAAACACACCGTATCGAGGCAGACACGCACATGTCGGATCTTTTGCCGTTTTTTCGGGCCTGGGTAACCGATCCCAGACGGGTTTCGGCCATTTCGCCATCCAGCCCCGCACTGGCGCAGTTGATCACATCCGAAGTCATCCCCGGTCAGGGCCCGGTTCTTGAACTGGGGCCGGGCACCGGGGTCTTTACCCGTGCGCTGCTTAAACGCGGACTGCCCGAAAATGATCTGACCCTGATCGAAGCGGGACCGTATTTTTCCCGTCTGTTGTCGGACCGTCATCCCGATGCCCGCATCTTACAAATGGATGCCACCCGGCTGGCAAAGGCCGGTCTTTATGCCCCTAGCACGCTTGCCACCGTCATTAGCGGCCTGCCGCTTTTGTCGATGAAACCGCGCCAGATCATGGGAATCCTGACCGGCACTTTTGGCTATTTGCGCGATGATGGTGCGTTTTACCAGTTCACTTATGGCCCGCGCTGTCCCGTTCCCTCGGCCATTCTCGGCCGTCTTGGTTTGCGCGCCACGCGCATTGGCACCACCGTGCGCAACATGCCGCCCTCATCAGTTTACAAGATTGAACGGCTTCAGCGCGCCCGCGCCTTGCAATCTGCATAAGCGTTATATTTCATTCACTTAACAATCAAAAACGCCCCAGAACCCAACGGGTTTAACATCGGGTGGCGCATTTTGCGCGCATATCACCCTTGACAGAGCTTCTTCTGATATAGATAGTTCGGTAACTGAACGAATTAAATAAACCAAACAATAATCAGATCAATCAGGAGAGGTCGGTGAGCGAATCCTTGCGCATTTCCCGGAAGTTTTCCCAACGTGCCGTGATGGAGGTCATCGTCCAAAATGGCCCGATTTCACGCGCATCCATCGCCAAACAAACCGGGCTTTCCAAACAAACGATTTCGGAAATCGTCCGTCAGCTTGAAGAAGCCGGCTGGGTACAGGAAACCGGGCGCACCACCGGCCATGTCGGACGCACTGCCGTTACCTATGAATTGATCCCCGATGCGGCCTTTATCGCCGCTGTGGACCTTGGCGGGACAAAGGTCCAGGTCGCCATTGCCGATCTCGCCTGTCAGGTTTTTGCCGAACAAGTCGCCCCAACCGATCCGCGTGGCGGACAGCATCTGATTGATCAGATTACCGAGCTTTGCTGGCAGGCCGCCGATTCCCAGAAGATCGATCGCAACCGCATTCGCCTTGCGGTCATTGGCGTGCCAGGTGCCCCCGACCCCAAGAGTGGCAAGGTGTTGCTCGCCCCCAATATTGCCGGGTTTGAGGACATGGATGTCTTTAGCGCCTTTGAAAAGGCGTTCGGCTTTGATGTCATGCTTGAAAATGACGTCAATCTGGCGGTTCTTGGTGAAAACTGGCTCGGCGAAGGTCAGGGGATTGATAACCTGGCCTTTATCGCGCTTGGCACCGGTATTGGCAGTGGCCTGATGGTCAATGGTGAACTGGTACGTGGGGCCGGCAACGCCGCCGGTGAACTGGGTTTCCTGCCATTTGGCGCCGATCCGTTCGATACGGAATCCATTCGGGCGGGGGCCTATGAACGCATTGTTGCCTCTGTCGGCATGATGCAGCGTTACACGGCCCTGACCGGGCGAGATGTCAAAGTCCCGGCGATCTTTGATGCCGCCAATGACGGCGAAGATGCTGCAAATCAGGTTCTTGATGAAACGGCGCGCTACCTTGCATTCGGGGTCGGTGCGATCACAGCCATCGCCAACCCGGAAAAAATCATCATTGGCGGATCAATTGGCAACCGCCCGGAAATGATTGCCCGCACGCAAAAATTCCTGCCGCAAATCATGCCCCAACCCATCACCATCGTGCCCAGCAGCCTGCATCAGCGTGCGGCCATCGTCGGTGCCGCCGCCATCGGACTTGGTCATCTGCATAACACCTTTTTCGGCGCGGATGCCCCCGACGGGCGCATTTCCCTGCCACCTGCCAGCAGTGTTTCCCTTAAGGGGGCAAGCACATGACCAAAACCAACGATCTGCACAGCAAGCTGGCGGCTTTGCTGGACCGCGAAGATGCGCTTGATCTGTTTCGCGGCGCCATTGGTGCGCAAAGCATTACCGGCAACGAAGCCAATTTCGTCGCCTATCTGTCCAAACAGATGACCAACCGCGGGGTTGAAGCCATCACCACCGCCGAATTTGAACCCGGCCGCCCAAACATCTGGGGCGAACGCAAAGGTGTTGGCGAAGAAAATACTTCGAAATCGAAACGACTTTTGTTCATCGGCCATACGGATACGGTTCATGTCGATGGCTGGTGCGATCACTGGAAGGGGACTGAGCGCGAAGATCCCTTTGGTGCGCCGTTGATTGATGGAGAAATCTGGGGCCGGGGATCTGGCGACCTTAAGGCCGGGATTTGCGCATCGCTTGCCGCACTCAGTCTGCTGGATGCGGCGGGCATCAAGCTTGAAAACGATCTGGCTTTTGCCTACGTCGGCGATGAAGAAAGCGGCCAGCCCGGATCGGGTATTTCCGCCGGGATCAAGGATTACACTCACCGCATTGCCACAGGTGAAATCGCCAAACCCGACTTTACCGTCTATGTTGAACCAACCCGTCTGGCGGTCTATCCGGCCCAGATCGGCTTTTACATTGCCGATATCAAGATCACCGGTAAATCGGCCTATTTTGGTGTGCCGGAACTGGGCAAGGACGCACTCAAAGCCGCCCATTCCGTGATGTCCGCCCTTTGGGCCCATTCCGATGAACTGAAATCACGCGGCCATCATGACCTGATCGGCGAAGGCTTCCTTCTGATCACCGGATTGACCGGTGGCGGGTTCATTGCGGTACCGGAAGAATGCAAACTTTCGCTGATCCGTAAATTACTGCCCGGCGAAAGCCTTGATGACGCAGCGCGTGAAATGGAACAGGTCATTCGCGGCGCGATTGCTGATCCCGAAATCACAGTTGCCATTTCCTATCCGGCGGGCCGCGACCATGCGCTGGGCGGATCGGCGGCTGAGATTGACCCGAACTTGCCAGAAGTCCGCGAATTGTCAAACGCCGTTGCCACCGCCATGGCCGGGCGCGGTGAGATCGAAGGCGCGCCGTTCTGGTCGGAAACCCCGTTTTTTGTCAATGAGTTGGGAACCCCGGCGGTCTATTGCGCGCCGGGTGATATCCGAAACTGCCACACATTCGAAGAACGCGTCGATATCGAAGAGTATTTTGCAGGCATCGTCGCCTTTGCCTGCTTTATGGCCCGTTACTCAGGGATCGCAGACTAACCGTCCGGCGACACGAAACAACGAAACCACAAAACAAAAACACACCATCTATCAGAGGAATGGCTCATGTTGATTAAGGGATTGCTTAAAACCGGTCTTATTGCCGGATTCATGATGAGCAGCACTGCTGCCTTTGCACAAACCATTGGTCCGAACGGCGAAACCGCCACCCCCAGTGCAGAAATCACCCTTTCGGATGCCGAATTTTCCAGCTTAAAGGAAAAAGGCCTTAAGGCGGCCTTGCTGTGGCATACATCATCGGATTTCATCAATGCGGTATCTGCTGGTGCAACCGATGAATTCGCCAAAGCCGGGGTCAAGATTGCTGTCACCACCGATGCCGGTTTTGATGCCGCACGTCAGCGCAGCGACATCGAAACGGCCCTGACTGCAGAACCTGATATCATTCTGGCCTTGCCGCTTGATCCGGTGACATCTGCTGCGGCTTTCCGCGAAGCCGTTGAAAACGATACCAAACTGGTGTTCCTGTCCAACCTGCCGTCTGACTATAAACATGGTACCGATTATGCCGCCATCGTCACCGATGACCTGTTTGCCATGGGCAAACAAGCGGCTGATGCGCTGGCCACAGAAATCGGTGGCAAAGGCAAGGTCGGCTGGATTTTCCATGACGCGACCTATTACGTCACCAACCAGCGTGACAATGCGTTTAAAACCACGATTGAAAATAACTATCCGGACATCGAAATCGTCGCTGAGCAAGGCATCACCGACCCGGCCCGCGCCGAAGAACTGGCAAATGCCATGCTGCTTCAGAATCCCGATCTTGATGGCATCTATGTCACATGGGCCGAACCGGCTGATGGCGTTTTGGCGGCCCTACGTGCCAATGGCAACAAACACACCAAAATCGTCACCCTTGATCTATCCGAACCGGTCGCAATTGACATGGTCCGTGATGGAAATGTGACGGCAATTGTCGCCGACAAGGCCTATGAGTTGGGCCGTGCCATGGCGGCAACCGGCCTTAAGGCTATTTTGGGCGAAGAAACCCCGCCCTTTATCGTTGCCCCGGCCTTAACGGTGAAAAAAGAAAACGTTCTGGATGGCTGGAAAGAGTCGCTCAACCGCGATGCACCGGACTCCATCATCAAAATGATGAACTGATCATCTGTTTTCCGGGCGGTACCTCATCGCCCGGCAAACGGACATCGATAATGTTTTCTGACCATCCATGACACCCTTTGCTTTGCCGTTCCGCCCAAGGAAGTGACCGATCATGTCCCAATCAAAACCCGGCAACCCGACATCTGCCAACGCCGCCGCCAGCAGATCACTGCGCCAGATTGTTGGCCGGATCAATCTGCAGCAATATGTCGTTTATTTTGGCTTTCTTGCCATCTTCCTGTTCTTTGCCATCACACTGGGCGACAACGGGTTTTTAAGCATCCGCAATCTGTCAAACATCGTGCTGCAAACCGCCCCGGCGACGATCCTTGCGATTGGTCTGGTGTTTGTGTTGTCGGCGGGTGAAATCGACCTGTCGTTTGGCTCCATCGTTGCCGTTTCCGCATTGGCTGCCGCCGTGGTCATGAATGAATACGGGATGGTGGCCGGCATTGCTGCTGGCATGGGGGCTGGTCTGCTGGCCGGGGCAATCAACGGAACGGTTGTCGCCTTTGTCCGTCTGCCATCATTTCTGGTGACCTTGGCAACCATGGGATTGTTTGCCGGGATTGCCCGATCAATGACCAATCTGCGCTCCATCCCGGTTCTGGATGGCGATTTTGCCGGTTTCTTTGGATCGGGCAGCTTTTTAGGCATTCCTTCGTTGATCTGGTGGACGGTTCTGGCCGTTGCAGTTGGTCATTTCATTTACCGCGAAACCCGGTTTGGCGCCCATGTCCTTGCCACCGGCGACAACCCACAGGCTGCCAGTGTGTCGGGCATCAAGGTTGCGCGCATTCGGCTTTATGTCCTGATGCTGTCGGGCGGATTGGCCGGGCTTGCCGGGTTGCTCTATGCCGGGCGTTTGCAGGCGGCCAAATACACGCTTGGCGAATCTGATCTGATGACCGTGATTGCCGCTGTCATCGTCGGTGGAACCCTTTTGCATGGGGGGCGGGGGACGATCATCGGGGCGCTGATTGGATCGCTGATGATGGGGATGCTCAATAACGGGCTGATCCTGATGGGGCTTTCGGTGTCCGATCAAATGATCGTCCGGGGCCTGATCATTCTGGCCGCCGTTGCCGTCTCGTTGCGTGAAAAAGCGCGATAAGCCCAAAAAGCAGGAGAAAAACCATGTTTCTTGATGTCTTATGCCGTCGCAATCCGAAATTCGTCGAGGCCGCCATGGCCCTTCACCGTGACGGCAAAGTGCCCGCCAATGCCTATATCCTTGATCTTGATGCGGTTGAGGCCAATGCGCGCACCTTGAAAACCGAGGCCGACAAACACGGTCTGAAAATATTTGCCATGACCAAGCAGGTCGGACGCGCCAGCTCGTTCTCGCACGCGGTGATGCGTGGCGGCATTGACCGGTCGGTCGCGGTCGATATGGCCTGCGCGCGCGCCACTCATAACGCCGGGCTGCGCGTTGGGCATCTGGGCCATCTTCAACAGATCGCCAAATTCGAAGCAAACGCAGCCGCCGCACGCTTCCGCCCCGATTATTGGACCGTCTTTAACGATACCAAGGCGACCGAAGCCGCCACCGCCGCCCACAAGGCCGGGTATGTTCAGGATATTCTGGCCCGCATCCACGCCGAAGGCGACACCTTCTATCGCGGCCATGAAGGCGGGTTTCGCGCCGGTGACATCACAGATATTGCTGATTTCATTGATGATTTGGCGGGCGGACGCTTTGCCGGAATTACAACATTCCCGGCCTTACTGTTTGATCACGACAGCCGCAAGGTCCTGCCAACCCAGAATCTAACCACGCTGACCAAGGCCGCCGAACGTCTGGCAAAACATGGCTGTTCTGATATCGAAATTAATGCGCCGGGCACCACATCCTCGGTTCTTTTGGCTGGTCTGGCCGAAGCGGGCGCAACTCAATGCGAACCAGGTAACGGCATCCACGGCACCACCGCCCTTCATGTGGTTGAAGACCTACCGGAACTGCCTGCTGTGCTGTATCTGTCCGAGGTGTCCCACCTGTCGGGTGGTAAGGCTTATTGCTTTGGCGGCGGGTTCTATATTGATCCGATTTTCCCCGATTATGACGTCCAAGCCATCGTTGGCGATGAGCCGACCACCGCAGAAACAGCCCTTCGTTCAGTCGAAGTACCACCGCCCTCGATGATTGACTATTACGCCATGATCGATGCCACCGGGCCAAAGGCCCCGAAACCGGGCGATACCGCCATCTTTGGTTTCCGCGGGCAGGCCTTTGTCACCCGTGCCTATGTGGTTGGGGTATCGGGTATTTCGACCGGCAATCCGGTTGTTGAAACCATTGAAAACAGCTTTGGCGAAACCGCCGCATGGCCGGTTTAGGAGACATCTTATGAGCAATACAAAACCGGTCCTGAGCCTCAAAGACATTCAGAAGCATTTTGGCGCGGTCACCGCGATTGAAAACTTCTCCCTTGATATCCATCCCGGGGAAATTGTTGCCCTTGTCGGCGACAATGGCGCGGGCAAATCGACCCTGATCAAGATCATCTCGGGCGTTTACGCGCCAAGTTCCGGTGCAATCACGATCGAGGATGAAACGGTTTCAATGGCCAGTTCCGATATCGCCCGCGCACACGGGATCGAAGTCGTCTATCAGGATCTTGCCCTTGCCGATCAGCAAAGCGTTTATATGAACATGTTTCTGGGCCGTGAAATCACAAACAAAATTGGCATGCTTGATCGCAAAACCATGATTTCCGAAACGCAGAAACTGGTTGATGAACTGGATGTCCGTATTCCAAGCCCGCATGCCACCATCCGTGATCTTTCGGGCGGTCAACGCCAGGGGGTTGCGATTGCGCGGGCCACGCGCTGGGCGAAAAAGGTCATCTTGCTTGATGAACCAACGGCGGCATTGGGTGTTGCTGAAACCGCCAAGGTCGAAGAAATCGTTGAATCACTGAAACAGCGCAACATCGGCGTTTTGATCATCAGCCACAGCCTTGATCAGGTTTTCCGTCTGGCTGATCGCGTCTGTGTGCTCCGCCGCGGTCAGCAAATCGGCATTCGTGAAACAGCCAAAACCGACAAAAACGAAATCATCGGCATGATCACCGGCTTACAGCAAAGTGATGCGGCGTAACCCCGACATCCATTGGAACGCCCACCTCCAGCCGAGACTGCTTGGCTGGGGGATACCCCATCAGATATCATCCTAACTGGTTTCCTCAACCCGCCGGAAGGTATCAGGATAATCCATCACCAAGCCAAACCGATCCAGTTCCAGCTCGGCCTTGAATGACCGGAATAATCCTTCGTAGCGATACCGCCGACCCACAATCAAACAGGTATAGCGCTGTTCTGCCGGGACGGGCAGAAACGCCCCTTCAACCTGGCTTGGCAGTGGGACATAGGCCGCGACAATATCCTGACGGGCCTTTGGTGCCAGCCCAAGCCGCTTGATCGCCAAGGTGTTGGTGGCCGGGGTCACACCAATATCAACATCAAAGCACCCATCAAGCGACGGCACCGGCCGGTCGCCAAGGATGTCATGCCAATGACCGTCCCCATCGGCCACAACATGCAACGTCTGACCGCCGATATATTTGACCAGCACTTCACGTGTCCGACATTGCGCGTCCGCGCGCACCGAATAATAGGCACCATATTTGCCCCCGCGCGTGCCTGAAACCACTCCTTCAAGGATCAAATGCGCGTCATCCTGAACAAGCGTGCAGCGTTCAAACCCCTGTCCCTGCCAGTTGGTCCAACACACCGATGTCCGCATTCAATCCTCTCCTCTGTGCAAAATGTTGTCAAAGTCCGTCGCCACCGCATGTTGGCGATTTGGACAGGCAATAACGGAAAATTTCTTACCGCCGATACATCATTTGCCGGTAATTAAGCGCCTCGGCAATATGCGGGCGTTTAACAACACCACTGCCCGCCAGATCGGCAATCGTGCGCGCGACCCGCAAAATCCGGTGATATCCACGCGCCGAAAGCTTCATGCGCCGGGTGGCATCCTGCAACAGTTCCCGCCCGGCATCATCGGGGGCGGCCGCAGTTTGCAGAACCTCGCCATCGGCCAAGGCGTTGGTTGAGATATATTCGTTTTTATATCGTAACATTTGAAGTTCACGTGCCAGAAACACCCGTTCGCGCACAGTCGCACTGGTTTCGCCGTTTGCGGGCAAATCAAGTTCTTCAGGCTTCACGGCGGGCACATCAATCTGAATGTCAAACCGGTCCAGAAGCGGGCCTGAAAGCCGCGCCTGATAATCCTCGCCACAGCGTGGTGCCCGGCTGCATGCAAGGTCATTATCACCCAGATACCCACAACGACACGGGTTCATCGCCGCCACCAGTTGAACCCGGGCCGGATAGGTCACATGCGCATTGGCGCGCGCCACCGATACCTGCCCGGTTTCAAGTGGCTGACGCAGCGCATCGAGTACATTTCGCTGAAATTCCGGCAGTTCGTCTAAAAACAAAACCCCGTTATGGGCTAGCGACATTTCACCGGGTTTGACCCGATGGCCACCACCAACCAGTGCAGGCATCGATGCAGAATGGTGTGGTTGCCTGAACGGCCGTGTGCGGATTAGGCCGCCTTCGGGCAGCAATCCCGATACCGAATGAATGACCGTGGTTTCAAGTGCTTGCCTTGCATCCAGATCAGGCAAAATACCCGGAAGACGCGCGGCCAGCATCGATTTTCCCGATCCGGGCGGGCCGCTCATCAATAAATTATGGCCCCCGGCAGCGGCAATTTCGAGTGCGCGTTTGGCACTTTCCTGCCCCTTGATATCACGCAGGTCCGAACCCGGACCGGCAGGGACGACATTGGCAACGGCACGTGGCCGGGCCAGAATTTGTGTGCCTTTGAAATGATTGATCAGGCTGACAAGGTTCTTGGGCGCCAGGATCTCAAGGTCACCCGCCCAAAGCGCCTCGGCCCCGTTGTCACACGGGCAAATCACGCCAAATTCCTGCATGCTGGCTTCCATGGCGGCGGGCAAAACCCCGCCAACACTGGTGATGCTGCCATCAAGGCCAAGCTCGCCAAGAGCTAAAAACCGGGCGATATCCTCATGGCCGATGACATCCATCTCGGCCAGAAGGCCCAAGGCAATCGGAAGATCGAAATGCGATCCTTCTTTGAGCAAATCGGCCGGGGCAAGGTTAATCGTGATGCGCTTGGGCGGTAAGGCAAGCCCCATGCTTGATAAGGCGGATCGCACCCGTTCGCGGGCCTCGGACACGGCTTTATCAGGCAATCCAACAACCGAAAACGACGGCAGGCCACTTGCCATTTGCACCTGAACATCCACGGCAATCGTTTCAATCCCGGCAAAGGCAACCGTCGTAACCCGCGCTGTCATCCGTCCGCCCCCAGAACCCAAAGTTGCATTACTTTGCAGCCTCATGCAGGAAATGGCAACGCATCGTTTAAAGTCAGGGGATTAGAAGTGCGCCGGACTCGGCAAATGACAGCATATCACGGCGAAAATTTCATAATCTTTCGATCTCGAAATAACTATCGATGACGTTGATCGCAACCAATCTTTTTTATTGATTTGGAACGAGGTTTTGAAATGGAGAAAGCAGTTTCGGCTTGTCGTTCTCCACTTCCTATCCCCTCAAAACGCCACGACAAATGCGGCCAGAACACCCAGCCAGTAATGCAGAATTGTCACGCCGATCAAGTTCTTCTGGGCCTGATAGACATAGCCAAAGACAATGCTGGCAACAAACGTGATCATGACGGCATCAATGCCAAACGCCAGATGCAGCGATGCAAAGACCGTGCTGGTCAAAAGGATCGCACGATGCCCTTTGGTATCACCCAAAAATTTCTGGAACAGCCCCTGCAAAAGCCCTCGCGAACCAAGCTCCTGAAACAGGGTGTGCGCAAAATACTGCAGCAAAAAGATCAAATCGACAGTCGCACCCGGTGGTGCCGCGGTATCGGATGACGGACCTTTAAAGTTGAGCAAATAGATCGCAACCGGAATTGTTATCACCACACAGGCCGCGACGGACTGTAGGGCGGCACGCTTAAACCCTTCACGCCGAATGCCAAGATCAGCAAGCGGGATCTTCATCACCTTGATCACAAGAAGGCACGGCACAGCCAGGAAAAGGATCGCCTGCCAGGAAAAGCCGGGATCATAGACATCCCTGACGTATTTTTCTGCGACCAGATAAAACAGTGCTGTGGAAATCAGGAAGATCGCAATCGTGAAAACCAGAAAGGAGCCAAACTGATTTTGAAGCGTTTTGATTTCCAGCTCCCGCCGGAGCGATGCGAGCATGTTATCGCTCATTTGGCGCGCGCGATTGACGGCGACGCTGGCAAGTGCCGCCTTTAGCGCACCAATGACTGCTGCGGCATCATCGCGCGCTTCCAGTTCTGTGGTTGGTATCTTGATCAAGCGACACGCACTCTCTGCACGAACCGAAGATGTCCGCATACCGCCGTCCAGAAATGCGAGCTCCCCGACACACTCACCTTCTGGTACCGCATTGAGCAAGATGTCTTTGCCATCGTCGGCTTTGCGCAATGCAACCGCATCGCCAGAAAGCAGAAAATACAGGTCGTTGCTTGGTTCACCCTCTCGCATAATAAAGTCGCCAGCACTTACATTTGTCTGCTCTGCGACCGAGATGATCGACGCCATAACCTCTGCCGATACCTTTTTAAGGGCAGGGTGTGTGCGTAATGCATGCGCACTTGATTGGATATCGTCGTTCATAACTCTCTACAATAAAAGCGATTTGGGATATCAATACAGGTCGGTAATATACTGCGCGACGATCCAAATGTCTCCAATATCGATATTGCTATCAGTTACTCAATACACACTGTGAAAATGAGCAAGATGCAAGCCCGGAAAAAAGCCGTTCTGATCATAAACGCCTATTTTGATCCCTGGCGATCAGCAACGCCCACCCGCTGGTTCGTGCCCAGAGCAATGGCACCCTATTATCTTGCCGGCTATTTCGATCAGAAACAGGTTGAGGTCCGGGTCTGGGACGAGGTTTTTCATGGACCCTTGCTTGATACACGCATTCTGGAATGGCCGGATGTCGTGATCTTCACCGGCTTAACCGCGGCGTTTGACCGGACCCATCAGCTTTCAGCCTATTACAAATCCGCAAACCCGTCGGGCATCACCATAATCGGGGGGCCGATTGCGCGCGCCCTGCCCAAACTGTGTACTGAAGTCTTCGATTACGCCACTCAGGGTGACGTCGAAGATATCGCCGAGATTATCACAGATCTGTTCGGCCCTGATCATGCCGACGCACACGGCGCACCGCGCTTCGACCTTGCCCGCCCGACCATGGGGCTTAGCTATCTGGAAACCACAAAGAATTGCAATTTCGCCTGCTCGTTCTGTTCACTCACGGCAGAGGGCCGCGCCTATAAACCCCATAGCGACGCCTCAATTAATCGTCAGCTCGACGCAATGGGGCGCGTGCTGGGTGTCATGGTTCTGGACAATAATTTCTATGGCAACAACCGGGATAATTTCCGCTATCGCGTTGAGATGATTGGGGAACGATGGCGCAATGGCCAGTTTCGCGGCTGGGGTGCGCTGGTGACGGGTGACTTTTTCAAACGCAGGGAAAACCTCGAACTTCTGGCGCAAAATGGCTGCAAAGCCATTTTTTCCGGCGTGGAATCGCTGGACCCCGCAGTCCTGAAGAACTTCAACAAGAAACAAAGTATCACATCAGATCCACTGGCCCTGACGGCACTCTGTGCCGAGTATGGCATTAACTTTGACTACGGCATGATTACGGATTTCACCGAACAAACGGTTGCCGAGGTCGCGGGCCAAGTCAACGGCATTCTGGCAAACCATCGTATTCCGTTGCCCAGCCTGCTGTCCGTACCGATCCCGATTTTAGGCACCCCGCATTTCGAAGCATCCGCGCTTAACGGTCGTTTGATGCCAAATCTGGCCCTGAGCGATATGGATGGAATGAAGCTGGTTGAATGGCCAAAGGAACCGCTTGAGGTCGTACGCACGTTCCTTGCTGACCTCCTTCAATTTAAGGGGCGCAAAATGGCGCTGACACGGCACGCGTTCCGCCACGCCTGGCATTGGCGTCGCCACGTCAGTCTCGACCAAACGGCATTGGCGCTTGTTCGACCCTTACATCGATTTGGCGGCCGCATCGATGTCGGTAGCCCCCGGCGGATGATGGAAACTTATCGCGAACCAGAACGCACATTCAGCGCCATGAGCGATCCTCTGCGCAACGCCTATCGTCCGCGCATCAATCTACCGTCCCGCTTCGAGAAGTGTTTCGAGCCGTTGCGGATTACCAATCCGGATGGCAGTCTTAGCGAAGCATACCTAAAAGCCCGCCCTTAACAGTTAAGGCTGATCTGTGGTCGCTTCTGTGGTCGCTGACAACCGAACAGATAGCATATTGTCCCTGAATTGCTGTGCAGACGTCGTCCAACTATAACGCAGTGCGTATGCACGGCACCGATCAGACGAAATACTGCGTGCATCAAGTGCCGCTTGGCGCAAATCCTCGGACAACACACCAACTCTGTCAGGACCGGATGCATGATCTCCCAACACGTCGCGTGGGCCCATCACCGGATATGCGGCAACAGGCAGGCCGCAGGCCAACGCTTCAAGCAGCACCAAACCGAAGGTATCTGTCCTTGACGGGAAAACAAAGACATCGGCACTTGCGTAATGGCGCGCCAGATCCGTTCCCGTCTTGGCACCCGTGAAATGAACATCTGGGTATTTACGACGCAGCCGTTCGAGTTCCGGCCCATCTCCGACCACCATCTTCGAACCGGGCAGATCAAGATCAAGGAAGTCGGGTATGCTTTTTTCGACCGAAACACGCCCGACATAAAGAAAGATCGGTCGCGGCAAATCCGCCGCCACATCGTTTTCACGGATCGGCTGGAACAGGCTGGTGTCAACGCCGCGCGACCAGCGCATCAGGCGTTTGAACCCATGGTTGGCAAGATCCTTTCTCAGGGTTTCTGTCGCCACCATGCAGCCGTCCCCCTTGTTGTGGAACCGGCGAAACCAACCATAAAAGAACGCGGCCGGCACAGGGACACGCGCAGCTGCGTATTCCGGAAAGCGGGAATGATAAGCGGTCGTAAATGGCCATTTCAAACGACGTGCGACGCTGCCCGCCATAAGACCCAAGGGACCCTCGGTCGCGATATGCAAATGGGTGCACCCGGCGGCAATCATATGTTTGCGAACCGTACCCGGACGGGTCAAGGCAAGACGAATTTCGGAATATCCGGGGCATGGCATGGTTCGAAAACTATCGGGTGACAGGATCTCAACCCGAAACCCCATGCGTCGCAATTCTTCTTCCATATACTCTATGGATCGGACAACACCGTTGACCTGCGGACGGTAGGCGTCCGTTACGATCAGGATGGCCTTTTCGTCCCCGGCAAAATCCGATGTCGGTTTGCCACTCATTGGATCGGACCAACCGGCTTTGAGCCACGTGAATCCACAGGCGTCTCCTTAAAAATGACCTGCGATTGCGTATCTAGGCCGCTCTCAGTCCATCGGATCACCTCAAGGCGACCGTCGGCCGCCTCGACGATCCCGGTGCAACTTTCGACCCAATCGCCAGCATTCACATAATGGATGCCGCCCATCTGACGACTGACAGCATGATGGATATGACCACAAATGACACCGTGCAGACCGCGCTTGCGCACATCCGCTGCCACGATCGTCTCGAACTGGCTGATGATGCCGATGAAACTTTTCACATGTCGTTTCGCAAAGGCACCCAGCGACCAGTAATCAAGACCAAACCTGCGACGCACCCAGTTGACGACCGTATTGCTGGTAAGGGCCAGTTCGTAAAACCGGTCGCCAATATGGGCCAGCCACGTCGCCTTTCGCACAACCGGATCATATTGATCGCCATGGGTCACAAGATAGCGTCGACCATCTGCCGTAGTATGGATCACCTGATCGCGCACAGCGACCTTCGCAACCAGCCTGTCGGCATATCTGCGCACGAATTCGTCATGATTTCCCGGAATGAAAAAGACTTTGGTCCCATCGCGCGCGCTGGTCAGCAGGCTCTGGATGACCGCCTCGTGGGTTTCTGGCCAATACCAGGACCGCTTCAGACGCCAGCCATCAATGATATCGCCGACCAGATAGATGGTTTCAGCCTCAAAGGCTGCCAAAAATTTCGTAACCAATTCAGCTTGGCAGTGCCGGGTCCCCAAATGGATATCAGAGATAAAGATCGACCTGACCTTTTGTGGCGATGACGACGCCATTTTTTCAGTTCTCCTAATAAGCCACTCGCGCATTGCAGATTGCCAGAACAACACCGGTGTTGTCTGAACAGGCGAAGACCCGACGTCCCGGGCAGATCGAAATGCGATCCTTCCTTGGGCAGGTTTTCCGAGGCAAAATTTATGGAGATACATTTGGTCGGTACGGCCAATCCCATGGCCAAAAAGGCAGATCGTACCCTTTTGCGGCTTTCCAATCCCGCGCTGTCATGTCGGCTGATCCCCATAACCCCTAGTTATATCACTTTGAAGGGAAATGGGGATCAAGGCAACATATCGTTCGGTGACAGGGGCTTAATGGTCAACTTACCCCCGAAACTTAATACCGACTATTCTGGCGCGTAGTCGGTATTAACCATCCACGGTGTGCCGAACTTGTCATTCACCAGTCCAAACCCCTTGGACCAGAAGGTTTCCTCGAACGGCATCACCACCGTGCCGCCCTCGGCCAGCTTGTCAAAAAGCTGTTTGCCTTCCGCCGCTTCGGGGAAATGCACGGAAATATTCATGCCCTGCATCGCGGTAAAATGCTCCGACGGACAATCGGATGCCATGATGTGCCAGCCATCCCCCATCAAACAGGCATGGGCAATTTTATCGGCAAAATCGGGCATGTCCTTGCTCATCGGCGTATCGCCAAACGGCATGGCGATCAGTTCGCCACCCAGAACGGATTTGTAAAACTCCATCGCCGGGCGGCAATTTCCATCAAAGTTGAGGTAGCTGATAACTTTCATTGGGGCATTCCTTTGTTACATCAATTGGCGGCGTTAAATTATGGTTCCAACCCGAACTGGGCAGCACCGTTGTCAAAATCAAAAGGCACGGAAAAATGTTCATGGGCGATGCGCCATTGGTTAGCCTGCTTTTCAAGGTGATAACTGGCCCGCATCCAGCTTGCCTGCTCGGTCCCATCCTCTTGGCGCATGCCACAGCGGATCAATAACCGGGCAACGCCCAGATGGCCTGACACCCGGGTGACCGGTGTTTGCATTTCAACGACCATTTCTGCGTCCTTGGGCAAGCATTTCTCCCAATGGGCGCGGTATTCTGTAATGCCGTTAAATTGCAACGGCCCGACCGCGTCATAAGAACAAATATCCTCGCTATAAAGGGCGATGATCGCATCAATGTCCTTGGTACGGTTGGCCTCTGCCCAGCGGGCAAAGATATCGGCGATGGCGGCTTGGTCCTGTGATTGTTTGTCAGTCATCGGACATATCCTTCAATTGGTGGCACGAGGGATCAGCAAAGCGGCAATCAGCCGGCCTGAACAGCCCGTTCCAACGCCGCGATATCAATCTTTTGCATGGTCATCATTGCTGTCGCCGCCCGTGCAGCAACATCCGGGTCAGAATCGGTCATCAACTCGATCAGGCGGGTTGGGGTAATCTGCCAGAAAACGCCAAAACGGTCCCTGATCCAGCCGCAATCACGCGGCTCCCCGCCTTCGGACAAACAGTCCCAGTAATAATCGACCTCTGCCTGATCCTTGCACTCGACCACAAAGGAAACTGCTTCGGTGAATTTGAAATCGGTTGGGAAATTAAACGCGGTAAATTTTCGACCAAAAAGTTCAAAACCAATGGTCAGAACACTGCCTTCCGGGCCGGGACCCGCTTTGCTTGCGCGCATGGTCTTGCCGATCTTTGCCTCGGCAAACACAGACGTATAAAAATTGACGGCATCTTCGGCACAGCCATTAAACCATAAAAACGGACTAATTTTTTGCTGCATGGGGCATCCTCCTTGCCACAGAACAAATGGCACGTGATCAAAACGGTCAAACCGGCTGGTTGATGAGTATTTTATTGTATTCCCGTTTGACAAATACGTTGATATCAACATAATTAATTCATGTCAAAAAAAGATTTCAACCACAGCGATAGACCCGTACCGTTCGCTCATACCCTGATGGTGCGGGACTCGTGCCTGTGCCTGCATGTGCGCAGGGCAGCGCGCACCATTGCGCGTCGATTTGACGATGCGTTTCGCCCGTTTGACCTGACCAGCGGGCAATATTCGCTGTTGATGTCTCTCAACCGGCCATATCCACCGCATATGAAGGATGTCGCCGACCTTCTGGCGATGGATCGCACCACATTGACCGCCAACCTCAAACCGCTTGAACGGCGCGGTCTGGTGGCAATTAATCCCGACCCAAAAGATAAAAGGGGCCGTTTGCTCACACTGACCGAGGATGGCTTGGCCCTTCTCGCACGCGCCTTTCCCGTCTGGGAAAAAACCCAGCGGGACCTTGAAGGACTGGTGGCCCATTCCGATCCAAAACAACTGTTGGCGGATCTGATCAGTCTGTCTCAGGAACCAAAGCAGGAAGCGGAAAAATAGGTTTCCACCGTCTTACGCGGTTTCAAGCCGATATTTAAGGAACGCTTTCCCGTCGTGGTTTACCGGACCAACAAAACGGGCACCAATGCGCCGCAAGGCCCCCAGTTTCGTGCGCGATGGCGGCAACAGAAAGGTGACAAAGGGAATGCACGGGTCGGACCGGGCAAAGGCAAGCGCCTTGCGCGTGACGGCCATGCCCAGCCCAAAGCAATCAGGCCGCAGCACCAACCCGAAATCCCATTCATCGCCTTCTTTTTGAAACCCACCCCACCCGGCGTAATTCCCGTCATGCAGGATCGCCCAATGACCGAGCCCGTCGCGCTGCCAACTGGCATCCTTGGTCGCCCTGAACCGCACGTAATCATCATCACCCCATACACCGGCCAAAAGCGGCATGTGAACGCCCATCCGGGGATCAGACATATGGGAAATCACCACATCAGGGGGGATATCGCCAAGCGGCACAAAGGCAATTGCATCACCTGACGTCACAGATCGGCTACGCATCGGGCTGGTCCAGTACAATCATCAAAAAAGGCGCAAAAGACACCCGTCCATTGCGCCGTTCCCTGATTGATCTGTCAATTGTCCGAACGATCACGCCCGATCACAATCGGTCAGACCCTATTCGTCCGATGTGCTGCCATCACGCGGCGGCAGGAATTCCTTGCGGCACGGAACAGCTTCTTCGTTGACCACAGTCCAGCCAAAATTGCGAAACTTGCCAAAGCTTTCTTTTTTCATCGTGATGCCGCTTTCCTTGTGCTTACGCACTTCGCGGGGATCTTCGCCGTCAATCTTGTCAGCACGGATCCAGGCCCGTTCACGCATTCCTTTGGTGATCGTCGGTTCGGTCATACAGGCTCTTTTCATCAATTAAGTTGGCAAACCGCATCATAACGCAATCTGTCTTGTGGTGCGATGGCTTTCACCGATGCGCGGGCGTCAATCAATTGACTTATGATCGGTGTCATGGGGCAGGTGAAAAACAGTCTCGGTAAACGCTTCACGTTCGGACATGATCGCCATCCAGTCGCGCACCCGCACCGGAATGTCAAACCGCCGGTCCGGCCAGCGAAAATCAATATAATACAGCCCCACCAGAACCGAATAAGTGCCCAGATGCGCATCCTCGGTCCGCAAAGACGCCAACCCGTCCAAAATCGCATCAATACTGCTTTGAACAGCCTGTGCCTGTCGCTCCATTACGAATTCGGAACGATCATCTTCGGGGCGCTGGGCATCGGCAAATAGTCGCCCGGTCGCCGCCATCATGCCATCGGCAAGTCCTTGCCATTTCAACGCATTCAGCCGGGCGATACCGTCCTGCGGGATGATGCCATTCGACGCCCCGGAAGCACGCGCAACCTGATCAAGGTAATCACAGATCACCGCAAACTCATACACCGCCATGCCATCGGGCAGGATCAACGTCGGGACCTTGGCCAAAGGATTGTGTGCGCGAAGCGCATCATCGGTCCATGGATCAATCAGGATTTCACGCACCTGTTTTTCCAGACCCAATTCACGCAAAGCCACGCGCACCTTGCGCGAAAACGGTGATGTTGGCGCATAATAAAGCTGCATCGTCAAAGCCCCTTGCCGTGATCTGCCCTGATCCGGGCGTCCTCCTAGACCTTAAGGTCCGGTGTCCAGCCAATCCCTTCGAGATGCCATTTCGCACCCCAGTTTTTATCTTTGCGGGTCAGTGTAAGGTAATTTCGCGCCGCACAATAGACACCTTTGCGATCAGGCAGCGGTTTTAACTTTGTCGGGCGTTCGGGCAACGGATGATCACCAATCCACGCCAGCAATCCCAACGCGCGCGCAAAGGCCTTGGGCGGGGCGGTATGGGAAATGCCCGATGCCACCAGTTGATGGATGGTTTTGCCCATGGTTTCAAAAGTGCCCCGCGTGGCGACATGAATTTCACCTGACACGATCGTGATCTCGTGATCATGATCGTTGGCAATACGTTCAAGCAATTCAAGAAACCGGCACCATTCGCGGCGATGCCAACGGCTTTGCCATTGATCGCGCAGGTCATCCTCGTATTTCTGGGCACTGGGCATCATATGCAGGAAAAATTCCACCAGCGACAAACGCGGACCAATCACCGGCACACTCGACATTAGCAAAATGCGGTTGCCTTCGGGAATGCTTTCAAGGGCCGGCGCAATATCGCGCCAGCCATGATCGCCCATGATGACTTCCGGTGTCCGTTCAGATCGCAAATCTGGCGCGATCACGGTCATCCCGGGAAAATCAACCTTCCACGCAAGACTTTTGCCCGACCGGTCAAGCACCATGTCGGGCAGGCGATCGGGCTCAGTGGCAGGCAGGGCGTCAAACAGGCCGTCTGGCCGTCCATCAGCACTGGTACCAAGCTGCATCAAACAAAATGCCTCACGTGCGCAGGCAAACATACCGCGCGCCACCATTGATCCCTGAAACCATTTCTTGTGACTGCCCCAGCCATCAAAAATATCATGGTCATCCCACATCATAAGCGACGGAACCCGCGCCAGCATGTAGCTGATCTGCGGCTGGTCATAGATCGCCAGATAATGATCAAGATAGAATTTCAAAACCGCATCGCGCATGGCATCGGAAAACCCAGCCGCCAGCTTTTGCCGACGCCGCGCCTTGTTCCAGGCGATAATCTCCGGGTGGCACTGCCAAACCCCGTCGGCATAAATCTGATCCCCACCATGCAGCAAAAGCGAAAAGGGCCGCTTTTCATGCTGATCGGCAAGGTCACTCCAAAGCGCATTGCGATCTTCAAGCGGCCGGTCAAGATCACCGTCTTCCTGCCCGTTACACGACACAAATCCGATGTGTAAATCCGATGCCATTTCGGCACAAACACGGTATGTTTCGTTTCCGAAACTATACTGCGCATCAGGAATTGCTGGCAGGCCAAAATCAAACCGCCAATAAGACCGGCCAAACAGGGTTGCCAGTTTTTCCGGCATGACCAAGTCACGCCCCATTGCACGCAATTCCGGTACCTTGGCCCCCTCGGGTGCCACGATCAGGGCTGCCAACCGGGTGGTTGTGCCATCACTGCCACGCGCAAACAAAAACGGGCCAAACAGACCGTCACGGGAAGGTGTGGAAACCTGATTTTCTGTCATGCGGTCCTGTTACCTTGGCCAAAGATGCTCTTAAATCATACGCTTGATACGGGTTTTGGTTCCAGCGTTGCCTTTTGGATGGCGCAATCACACCAGAACAACATGCACAAAAAAGGGCAAGCGACCTTGATCACGTCGCCCAAAACTCGCTTCACGGATGGGCACCCTCAAATTCAGTGATTGAGCTGCAAGGGCAAACGTTTACGCTACGAACATCAAGATACCAACCGGCCGTGACATTGAGGAGAACGCCCTTGGCTTCACAACGCCCCAAAGCAATCCCAACCGTTCAGGTCGATGACGATACCGTTCGCGTGACCGAATGGTATTTTCCACCCGGTGCGGAAACCGGCGGTCACACCCATGAAATGGACTATGTCGTTGTCCCGATGACCACCGGTGATCTGACCATTGAAATGCACGACGGCACCATCGTCACATCGCCGCTGACTGCCGGGAAATCCTATGCCCGTAAAACCGGCGTTGCCCATAATGTCATTAACGACAACACCTTTGTCGAAGTCGAAATCAAACCTGCCGCCAAATAGCGTTGCGGGCCACAGAAACAAAAAGGGCAGGTACCAATCGCACCTGCCCTGAATTCAAATGTTGTCGTCTGAGTGCTTAGATTATGCCAGCCGGCTGTCAATCGCATCCCAGATCAGGCTTTCAAGCTTTGATCCGTCAAAACGGTTCACTTCCTGCAACCCGGTTGGCGAGGTGACGTTGATTTCCGTCATGTAATCGCCAATCACGTCAATCCCGACAAAGATCAGATCGCGCTTTTTAAGTTCCGGGCCGATCCGCTCGCAGATTTCGCGTTCACGGTCGGTCAGCATCGATTTTACCGCCACACCGCCAACATGCATGTTCGATCGTGCTTCGCCCTCGGCCGGGACGCGGTTGATCGCGCCGACCGCCTTGCCATCGACCAGAATGATGCGTTTGTCGCCTTTACGCACATCGGGCAAATAGGCCTGCACCATCAACGGTTCACGCGACTGGGCGGCAAAAATCTCCAGCAGGGAATTTAAGTTCTCATCACCGGGTTTAAGGTGGAACACACCCGCGCCGCCATTGCCAAACAGCGGCTTGACGATGATGTCCTTGTACTCTTCGCGGAAGTCCCTGATCCGGGCGGCGGATCGCGTGATCATGGTCGGCGGCATCAGGTCGGGAAACTCGGTGACAAAAATCTTTTCCGGTGCATTGCGCACATGCCCCGGATGATTGACCACGAAGGTTTCCGGGTGGATGGATTCCAGCAAATGGGTTGCTGTGATGTAGTTCATGTCAAACGGCGGATCCTGACGCATCAGGATAACGTCGGTTTCACGGGCCAGATTAATGATCCTCACATCGCCCAGCTCATAATGATTGCCCGCTTCATAACGCAAGGTCATCGGGCGGACTTCGGCCAGAACCCGGCCCCGGTCATAAAACATGTCGTCGGGATGATAATGCAAAAGATCATATCCGCGTGACTGGGCCTCAAGGCCCATCACAAAGGTCGAATCGCCTTTGATATCAATGGATTCAATCGGATCCATCTGGATGGCAACAATACGGCTCATGAAATGCGTTCTCCTCTTCACCGGTTTTGTATCAGCCATGTCGCAAATACGGCACAAAGCCGCCAATTGTGATCATTTGCGGGCACAGCTTGACCCGGCTGGCCTTCCCGGCCAAATGATGCGATATGTTATTCGCTCTTGTGGGTATTCATTTGGCAGGATTTTTATCATCTGCCATTCATGTTCCGCAATCGCGTTAAGATATTTGTTCCGAAGATCAGGCAGGCAAGACAGGCATATGACGTTTTTCTCCAAATTCTCGCAGACCGCTTTTCATACGTTCGGTAAGAAATCCCGTTCGTTGATGGCTGCCTCTGTGCTTAGTGCCGCTATCGGACTTGGCGCGATCACAAGTCTGACCTTGCTGCCAAATGCCGCCCATGCACAGTCTGCTGATATCAGCCCGGAAATGATCAAAAAGATCGAAACCTATATGGGCGATATCACCACTCTTCGGGCTGATTTTGTTCAGATTTCATCGGATGGCGGGGCTGCCGAGGGCAAGCTTTACATGCAACGTCCGGGCAAAATGCGGTTTGAATATAACCCGCCAGCCCAGATATTGCTGGTCTCGACCGGGAATGATTTCATTTACTATGACAAGGAAATCAACGCCCCGACCTATTTCGATATCGATGAAACCCCCGCTGGGATCATTCTGGCTGAAAACATTTCCCTGACCGACAAGGTTAAAATCGTTGATTACCGCCGCACGGCCGAAACCATTCGTGTCGAACTGGTGCGTAAATCCGATCCGGGGGCGGGCAGTGTGACCCTGGTGTTTGCCGAGAGCCCCATGCAGTTGCGCCAGTGGATCGTCACCGACCCAACGGGGATCGAAACCACCGTGACCCTTTTCAACACCGAAGAGCACGTTTCACTTGATCCCGAGCTGTTCAAGTTTGATCGCATCTGGCCAAATCAGCGCAACTGACCCGAAAATTTCCATCACCTGACGATCACGATCTGATGAGCACAAGACCGCGGGTCAAACCGTAAAATGATGTGATTCAAACCCTTGCAGACATTGGGGTTTCGTAACGATCTGCCTATGCCGATCAAATCGCCGCAAACAGCAAAAAATCTTGTGTTTGGGCGCTGTGATATCTGGCAGAAACCGGCTCTGATCCCTATATGAAAGACTGTCACAAGGTTCCTGATAAATGAATGGAACCCGGTGTGAGGATAAGGTCTCCCCTACCTGTCCTCACGCTCCAGATTAACGGAGCGCTGGCGTTCGGTCTTCCCCCCTGGCCGGACGCCTTTTTTTTGCCCAACCCGAACGATATGACGGTTTGCGCATAAAAATGGCCAAAGAAATTTCCCACACAGGCAATAGATTTCACGCGCTGTTAATTTTCATTGCCTACTACTTTAAGGCATGATTCCCTCGTGGCGAGATTTTCCGCCAACTGAAGACACAGGACCGACACGTTCGATGATCAATGACTTTATGAAATCCGTCGCGCAATTCTCCGACCCGCGTTTCCGCAAGGTCGTGCTGATCGGTGTTGCTGGCGCGCTGGCAACCATTGTCGGTCTTTGGCTTCTGATCTGGTTCGGACTGAGTTCGATCACCTTCTTTGCCGATGGTGGCTGGCTTGAAAGTGCCGCCGACTGGATTCTTGGCATCGGCCTTGCCGTGCTTGTTGTCCTGTTGTTTCCCGCAGCCACGGTCCTGATCTCGAGCCTTCTGCTCGATCAGATTGCCGATGCGGTCGAAGACAAACATTATCCGACCCTGCCCGAAACCCGCCCGCAACCCATCAGCGAGGCCCTGATCAGCGGTCTGAAATTTGCCGCAACCGCACTGGCCCTTAACATTTTGATATTGCCGCTGCTTTTGGCAGGACCGGTCTATATCATCGCCTTTTACGGCATGAACGGCTATCTTCTGTCGCGTGAATATTTTGAACTGGTCGCCATACGCCGTTATGATGCGCGCACGGTTGAGGCCATCCGCAAAAGCCGCCAGAAAAAGCTATGGCTTGCCGGTGTCGGCCTAACCTTTTTAATGACCATTCCGCTGGTCAATCTGGTCGCACCGATTATCGCCACGGCCTTTATGGTTCATTACTCTGTTCGCCTGGGAACATATGTCCCGGAAACTGCGGTCTGACGTTCTGCAAATTGCTGTCGGACTGCGCGCCCGAATACCGACCCAAATACCGAAACAAAGACTCAAAGGATCTGGTCATCCAATGTTTGGAAAGAAAAAAGCCAACAAAACAGTCGACAGCCGTCCGGCTTCGTCAGATACATCTCCCTCAGGAGAGTCAGGTGCTCTTTCCGCGGCAAACAATGAGACCAAGATCGAGTCTTCTGGCGTCGCCAACAAAAATAGCGTCAATACCGGCCCTGCCGTAAAAACAGAAAAACGTACTGAGCCGCAGCTTTTCAGCAAGCCGCGTACAAAGGATGAACCACAAATGTCCAGTAAACCGCACTCCACCAGCTTCCGCCCGGAAATCCCAAAACGCCCGCTTGAGATTCCAACCCGCGGCAGCTCAGGACGCCCCGCCAGCGCCAGTCACAATTCCGACGGCAAAAAGCTGACAGTTGGTCGTGATATCCGTCTGGCTGGCGAAATCGGTTCTTGCGACGTTTTGGTCGTCGAAGGACACGTTGAAGCCCAGATCAAGGATTGCGCACGTTTGGAAATTTCCAACGGTGGCACCTTTGTCGGTTCAGCCCAAGTTGACGAAGCCGAAATCAGTGGAAAATTTGACGGTGATTTGAACGCACGCCGCGTTGTGATCATTGGTTCGGCTGAAATCAGCGGCAAAATCACCTATGGCGCGCTTCAGATCGAAAATGGCGCACGCATCAAGGGCAGCCTTGATTACGTCGAAAGCAGCGATGATGGCACGTCGCGCAGCGGCAACAGTGCGGCAATCACCATTCCGCGCAAATCGGACGATTCCTGATCCCGTGTTCGCCGTGCGATCAAATATAACCCAGCCCCGAACGCATGCCTGGCGTGCCTTCGGGGTGGTGTTTCTTCTGGCTGTGATCGGCGCAACGCTCACCGCGTGTGGCGGAAATGCTGTGCCACCGGGCACCACCAATACCAGTTACGGCAAGACAGCAACCAGCACTGTATCTGGTCCCAAAACGGGGACCGTGGCCGGCAGATCGACAAAATCGATCACACAAGACGTCCCGCGCCGTAGCCAAACGCAAAAACCCAAAACCGCTCCGAAAAAAACAGCCGCCATTCCGTTTAAACCCATCGCGGCCGAAACGCTTACCGGGTTGTCGGAAAAGGCTGTTTTGGAAAAAGTCGGCGAACCGGAACTGATGCGCGGCGAAGGTGACATCCGCGTCTGGCAATATCGGTCTGATGAATGTTCGTTTGATATGTTCTTTTCGCCCGCTGCACAGTCAGACGCCAAAACCGATGACCGCGAATTGCATCATATGCTGGCCCGAATGCGCCGTGGGAACGAAAAAATCTCCATCCAGGACTGTCTTGATCAGGTGCGGAAACAACGTCTTTCGCGCGGATAACGTCTTGTGTGATCGATTTTGCCGATACGATCTGATTTCCTTGGTTGAATATTTACCTTTTGTTGGCAGGGTCGATAAGCAACCTCATAAATTCGCCACATCAGGCGACTTTATTCGTCCAGTCATGGTCCTTTAGGGTCTGTACGCAATTGAATGGCTAAACACGTTTTAGAACAGTCCATTGCGTACAGACCCTAAGGGCCCGTCCCGAAACTTCTAGACACGATACGCGACCTCATGAAAAAACACGCCCATCGTCTCGTCAGAACTTCGCTGGCTGCTGCCTTTATCGCGCTGATAAGCACTTTTTGCGTGGCAGTCCCTGTCACCAGCGCACAGGCCCAAAACACTCCCAAGCTGATTGATGTCTTCGGCAAGTGGGAAGCTTATACCTATTCCGAGAAAGGCCAAAAAGTCTGCTATATGGGCAGTCAGCCAACCTCGGCTAAAGGTGATTATACCCAACGTGGACGGATTTACGCGATGGTCACCCATCGTCCGTCGCTTAAGCTTCTCAACGAAGTCAGCTTCATCACCGGCTATACCTATAAGTCTGATAGCAAGGTGGATCTCCGAATCAATTCCACATCCTTCAAGCTGTTCACCCATGATGATTCCGCATGGGCCTCGACCAGCGAAGGCGATCAGAAATTGATTAAGGCCATGAAAGCCGGATCAACGATGGTTGTTGTCGGCTACTCATCGCGTGACACCAAAACCACAGACACCTATTCATTGTCCGGGTTTACTGCCGCCTATAACGCGATTTCAAAGGCTTGCAGCGTCAAGCCGGTGAACTAGGCACAGCTTAGGGGTCAGGCTAGATAAACGCAGGGGTTCACCTTCTGCGATACATATTGCAACCGTGATTGCGCATGCGCGATGGCTGCAATGTGAAATTTATCATTTCTAAATTGGCTCAGCCCCGCTATATGCGGGGCTGAGTTCATTGCATTTGGATTTTGCGTGCCCGCGCACGCGCTCTGATCGATTTTCTGCTATGATCACGAAAACACAAGGCACGTTGTGCGTGATCGGCAAAATCACCAGATAGCAACATGACACACGACCACCAGAACCAAGAGAGAGACCGGGATGACCGACGTCCTGACTGAAAACGCATCCGCACTTCCAGCCGACGCCAGCACTGGCACGTCTGGCACTGGCACGTCCGGCACAAGCGGTCCTTCGCTGTCCGACTTCGTCACGCGCGCCGCCAATGGGCAGGCAGCCGACGGGCGTCGTGATCTGGTGGGCATCCCCCGCGAAGAACTGACCGAACTGATGGCCGCCATGGGCGAAAGCAAGTTCCGCGTCAAACAGCTGTGGAACTGGGTCTATTACCGTGGTGTCACCGACATCGAGGATATGACCAACATTTCCAAGAAACTGCGTGATCGCTTGGCACAGGATTTCTATGTCGGGCGTCCGGTGCTTACTGCCGATCAGAAAAGTACCGATGACACCCATAAATGGCTGATGAAGTTCCATGACGGGAATGAAGCCGAAACTGTCTATATCCCGGATCGCAACGAAGACCGCGGTGCGGTGTGCATTTCATCGCAAGTCGGCTGCACGCTGACCTGTAAATTCTGCCACACCGGCACCCAGCTTCTGGTCCGCAACCTGACACCGGGTGAAATCGTCAGTCAGTTCATGATTGCACGTGACAGTTACGGCGAATGGCCAACCCCGTCGAATGGCATCCGCCGCCTGTCAAACATCGTCATGATGGGCATGGGTGAGCCGCTATTTAACTATGAAAATGTCCGTGATGCGCTGCGCATTGCCATGGACGGCGAAGGCATTTCGATCTCGCGCCGCCGTGTGACGCTGTTGAACATCCGGTGTGGTGCCTGAAATCGTGCGCTGTGGCGAAGAACTTGGCGTCGGTCTGGCGATTTCACTGCATGCGCCCGAAGACGACCTGCGCAACGAAATCATGCCGATCAACAAAAAATACCCGCTTAAGGAATTGATGGATGCCTGCCGGCATTATCCGGGCATGTCCAATTCGCGGCCGATCACCATGGAATATGTCATGCTCAAGGGCATCAATGACAAGCCCGAACATGCCCGTGCGCTGGCCAAACTGGTCAAAGGCGTTCACTGCAAGTTCAACCTGATCCCGTTCAACAAATGGCCGGGGTCGGATTACGAATGCACGCCGACCAATGACATCAAGAAGTTCGCCCAGATTCTGCTTGATAACGGCTATGAAGCCCCAATCCGCTGGCCGCGCGGGCGCGATATTCTCGCCGCCTGTGGTCAGCTTAAATCCGAAAGCCAGCGTCAGCGCAAATCGCGCGTTGGCGCAAGTGCGGGTGGCTGTGCCAAATCGGGTGACAGCGAAGAAGGCGTGGTTGCTGCGCAATAAGCCGCCCTCCGACAAAACTTACAGACAGATCAACACCGGATGGCCCCGCTATCCGGTGTTTTTGTATGGTGGGTCCTTTTCACATCCTTGCGCAAAAGTGTCACCATGACATTGTTTTGATTGTCGAACCTCTCTGGGCAACATAGCGTGATCTTCCCCACGAAATGGTCACAAGGTTTCAGACACATGTCGTTCGGTCAGTTTTTTGCGCTCCTTCTGGTTGTCACCATCTGGGGTGCGAATTTCACCGTCATCAAACTGGGTCTTGGCGAAATGCCGCCCATTTTGCTGTCATCCCTGCGCTTTGCCTTTGCTGCCTTACCGGCCGTATTTTTCCTGCCCAAACCCAAATGCCACTGGAAATATGTGGTTGGCTTTGGCGTGGTGCTGGGCTGTATCAAGTTTTCATTGCTGTTTCTGGGCATGGATCTTGGGCTATCGGCCGGGATTTCGTCGCTGGTTTTACAGCTTCAGGCGTTCTTTACCGTCATCCTTGGCTTTTTCGTGCTCGGCGAAAAAATCGGTCCCCATCGCATCGTTGCGATGGTCGTTGCCTTTTGCGGTGTTGGCGTTTTGCTGCTGGTCTCGGACGGCTCCATCACCGCCATTGGTCTGACCCTTGTGATTGCCGCCGCAGCCGCCTGGGGGGTCGCCAACATCATTATGAAACAGGCCGGACCGATCAAGATGCTGTCTTTTGTCGTCTGGGCCAGTCTGGTGCCACCCATCCCGCTTGCGATCCTGTCATTTCTGACCGAAGACCGCGCCAGCCTTGCCCTGTTTACCGACCAGATCAGCTGGATTGGGGTTGGGTCGGTTCTGTATCTGGCCTATCCGGTGACATTGTTGGGCTTTGCCATCTGGGGCCGGTTGCTCTCGACCCTGCCGGTCGGGCTGGTCGCACCGTTTAGCCTGCTGGTGCCGATTGTCGGCATGGCAACATCGGCCCTTGTTCTTGGCGAGGATTTCGGACCAATCAAGATCGTCTCGGCCATTCTGGTCATGACTGGTTTGTTGATTAACGTTTTTGGCGCAAGGCTGATGGCGCTATTTCCGGCCAGAAACACAAATTTTTAGCTACACAGGGTCATTTATATGATTCTATTTTGAAAATTAAACCCAGCGCAACTGCGGCTTTTTATTCGGGTCTTTTAAGGGTTCCACCCCCGGTGTTCGAATATCTCTGACATCAACGTTCATCACCAAAATCCCGCCAAGCCCACCCACGGTAATATCGGAAAGGCGGCGACCAACATGGTCGCGATCAAGCTCCGCCAAATAGGTATCACGTGATTTTTCATCACAAAAATCAATGGTGTAGCCATGGGTAAAGCCCTAACTCATGCCGCTGCCGGTTTTTTTCGGCCCACCGCCAAAGGCAATTGCGCCGGGCACGGCCAGCGCGGCTTTTTCCATCTGGCTGATGATCAGGTCAACACTGGCCAGATCAACATCGCTGGCAACCTGCAACAGAACAATATGGCGTAACATTACAACGCTTTTTCCATCCAAACCCTACTGATCCGGCCACTGAGCGGGATCAATTACTTTAGGCAGTAAAATGAATTTCTGACCGGTTCTATTCATATGCCCGGCAAACAGGGCCGCGTCTTCCCCCGGGCCAAAGAATATATCCCCGCGCACCGGCCCGCGAATGGCCCCGCCGGTGTCTTGTGCCACCATCAAACGATGAAACGTGCGATCCGCATTCATCGGATCAGACGTTTCCAGCCACACCGGAACGCCCATCGCATGGAACCGGCGATCCACCGCCAGCGACCGGCCAGGTTCAAGTGCCACCCCTTGCGATCCCAGCGGCCCGGCATCGGGATCATCGGGATCGGTTTTAAGCGGTTGGAAAAAGACAAAGGATGCATTGGTGTTCATCACCGCATCGGCCTCATCAGGATTGTCATGCAGCCATTTGCGGATCGTCTGAAGCGACACGGTTTCCCGCGTTAACGCCCCGCGTTCGATCAACTCACGGCCAATCGCGTAATAGGCCTGCCCATTGGTCGCGGCATAGCCCACCCGCAATACGCTGTCATCGGGCAGTACTACTCGCCCCGATCCCTGAATTTGCAGGAAAAACGCATCGACCGCATCATCGACCCAAACCATTTCAAGATCACGCCCCGAAAGCGCACCACCTTCGATTTCAGCCCGGTCGTAATAGGGTTTCAAACTGCTGCCCGACAGACGCCCGACCAGCTTCTTGCCTTTAAGCTCGTCGCTAAACTCGCCAAGATCGACCGACACCATGTCATCAGGTTTAAGATAGATCGCTGTCTGATATTTGCCGTCCCGCGTCAGGTTGCCGCGCAGTTCCGGCTCATAATATCCGGTAAACAGCCCCTCGGATGTTTTGCCATTGCCGACAAGATACGGGGTGAAATCACTCTGGAAGAACGCGCGTGCATCGTCTTTGCGCAGGGTATCAGCATCCAGTGCAAGCGCGGTCTCACATGCCCCTCGCCACTGGCCAATCGTCCCCATACGGGCATCTGGACCAACCCCACGGTCATCAGAACGTCGGACCATCGCCCGACATGACCGCTGAAAGGCACGGACCGATCCGCGCATGTCATCGCTTTGCCAACCATCAAGTTGGCCATACGGCACCGCGCGCAGGGTCAATTCTTCTTTTTGTGGGGCCGGTTCTTTCTCCGTTTCTGTGATCAACCCGCTGATATCGGGCCAAAACATCCACACAAGGGCACATATCACCCCGACAAAAATCGACAAAAAGGAAAGGCTGCGCGACAGAACCAAACGTCTTTTCAAGATGGAACCCGTTAAATGCAAAGGCCAAAAATACGAAACCCGCGCTGTTGCGAAGACACAACATCACGCCAATCGGATTTTCCAGAAACATGTTTAACAAGCCGATAATCTTGAACCGCTGTTTTCCTGCCAAACCGCAATAAAAAGCTGATTTCCACGCGGCCCATTAAACACGTGGCCGATTAAAAAAGGCGACCCGTCTGATGCGGGTCGCCTGATATCGTGTGTTTGGATGAAAACGGTTACGCGACGTTTCGTCAGATTACTCCGACGGTTCGTCTTCCGGGGTTTCGGTTGCCACCAGCTGCCAGTTCGGATCATTGTTTTGCGTATTGCGCGCAAACGTCCAAAGGTCTTCGGCCTCAACCACCTGATTGGGATCGCCCGAAACAACATCGCCTTCGGCATTGCGAATGACCGAGACTTCTTCGGAAACAAATTTGACCGTCACATACGCCGTACGCTCTTCAAAGCTGGCGTCATGGATCGTCGCACTTTTGATCCCAACCAGTGTCGTTTCCTCGTGCTCACCCTTTTCAGAGCGCGCATCGATCGCCGCAGAGAAATTCTTGTAAACCTCAGCCGACAGAAGCGGATTAAGCGCGTCCTTGTCGCCCTTGGCGAAATACTCAACAATCATTTCAAACGCCATGCGGGCGCCATTAAGAAAATCTTGCTGGGTAAAGCTCGGATCAGCCTTTTGAATTTTCTGCAACGTTGCGAACGTGCCAGATGGAACATCTGACTGCGCGTCTGCGTTTTCAGAATCCGGCAGGCGATAAACGTTATCGGTCTGCGGCGCAGCGCCATTCTGGGCGGTGCTGCCATTGTCTTCGTGCTTTTGACGGCCAAAGACATCGGACTGGTTCTGTTTCTCGTTGCCGGTACGACGACCAAGAACACCGCGCAAACGCAGCACGAGAAAAACAGCGATCAGAGCGAAAAGAAAAATATCGAAATATTGCAAGATCCGGACTCTTGATCTTTGAGGTTTCAAAAAGGTCGCGTTTAACAAAACGACCGTGGACGAGAAATGGTATGAACCCAACCAAATGCAAGGGCAACCAATCATCACACCTTAAATGTGATCATCTTCACCCTCGAAGATGTCTGTTACGGGCAAACTGCCGTAATTTCGTCGCGTTATATATTTAATTGTTCGACAATTAGTTATCTACAGAGCATAGCAGATTAATTGGAAATAACTGAAATCCAAGTTGTTTTCTGTAATAATTATTCAGATGAACGTGATCTGGCGGTGACATCCGCCGCAAATGTCGAACCAACAAGCGGGTCATTCCCCAAATATCGGAGCAATAATGGGCGTGTATTTTCTGGCCATCTTTGTCGCCATGCCGATCATCGAGATCGCCGTATTTATTCAGGCAGGCGAAGTCATCGGTCTGTGGCCGACCATTGGTGTGGTTATTCTGACCGCAATTCTTGGCACCACACTGATGCGTGCCCAGGGATTGCAAACGCTGGCCAAAGCACAAAGCCAGATGGATCAGGGTGAAATGCCCATCGGCGCGATGTTTGACGGGATTTGCATTCTGGTGGCCGGTGTGTTGCTCCTCACCCCGGGCTTTGTCACCGATACCATGGGCTTCCTGCTTCTGATCCCGCCGCTCCGTCAGGTTGTCGGCGCAAAACTGATCATGAAGCTGGTCCAGTCGGGCAATATCCGCACGAACTTTGGCGGCGGGGCGGGTGGCCCTGGTGGTGCTGGTCATCCGGGCGGCTCAGGCCGCACTGGCAGCGGTCAAAACTCCCGCCGTCCGGGCAGCGGACCGATCATTGATGGCGACTTCGAAGATGTCAGCCCCGATGATCACCCGTCATCATCAAATGACGACAAAAAGGACAGCAACGATCCTGATCAGGGTCCGCGCAATTTGCCCCCGCACAATTCATAAGAAAATCACACGACCAATCCCATAAGAACATGTTGCCTGTCATTTCCGGGCCATCGCCCGGTTTTGACATGGCAGCATCGATGATTGCCGGTAGAACCGCAGAACCGTGGGCTTTAGACGGCATCTGATTGGCTTGCCCGCATGGTTAAGACATGCTACCCCAGATCATCTGCCGCAGGGTTGCGGCGTCAGAAACAAGCATTTCAGCCGGTATTGTTCAATATCGAACGCCACATTTACACAAATTTGCGGTGTGCTCTGTCCTTCGGGCCTGAATGGCTTATTTCTGATCAAGACCGACTTTAATGGGAGCGAAACTTAATGGCCGAGAATACCACTGGTGCAGAGCAGGGCGGCGAACAGAAGCCCGCGGCAAATCCGATTACGATCCATACCCAGTACATCAAGGATCTTTCGTTTGAAAATCCGAATGCACCGGAAAGCGTTGCCCTTCAGCAGCAGCCAAAAATCAACATCGATGTCGATGTCGAAGCCCGCACCACCCAGGATCAGAAGCTTCATGAAGTGACCCTTAAAATCAACGTCAAAGCCGACGTTGCCGATAAGGTCGCCTTCATTGCCGAACTTCAGTATGGTGCTGTTGTGACGCTGAATGTCGAAGAACAGCACCGCCTGCCAGTTCTGATGATCGAAGTGCCGCGTCTTCTGTTCCCCTATGTGCGCAAAATCGTATCAGACCTGACCGCCGATGGGGGCTTCCCGCCGCTGATGATGCAGCAGATTGATTTTGCTGATCTTTTCCGCAAGAAATTCGCCAAACAGATGGACGGCCAGCCTGCGGGCAACGCCTGATCCTCTATTTGGTACGCTACCAAAACAAAGGCCGCCAAATTGGCGGCCTTTTTATTTTAATATCGTAATAAATAACCGCTGCCGACCGAACGTACCATGCCCAAAAGCGTGATCAGAACGGACGTGCGATGACCATAAAGACGATGATAACCATCAGGATCGTCGGAACTTCGTTGAAAATCCTGAAGAATTTCTGGGATTTGGTATTGGCATCGGCCTCAAACGCCCGGCGATAGCGCGCCAGCATCATGTGCGATACCGTCATCAGAACCACACAGAGCAATTTGACGTGGAACCAGCCTTCGGTCATTACACCGGCTGCATGGATCAAATAACCGCCAAAAATCCATGACGCGATCATCGCCGGATTCATGATGGCGCGCAACAAACGCCGTTCCATCACCTTGAATTTCTCACTGGCTTCCGAACCGGGTGCGACCTCGCAGTGATAGACATAAAGACGCGGCAAATAAAGCAGCCCCGCCATCCAGGCAATAATGCTGATGACATGCAGGGATTTGATAACGCTGTAACTGTCCATCTCTCTCTTCTCTGAATGACGTTTGCGGGTGGGATGGTTGTCGTAATCTTCGGGATACCAAAACCATATCAGCAAACAGGCCGGTTCCTAAGCGGTAACCGGCCTTATTTTTAACGATATCTGTGCTTATGCGCCGCCAGGTTGCTTGGCAACTGCACAGGAATGTTCGTCCGGGCACCACCAACCGCGCGTTTCAACCGTGTAATCATCCGATCCGTTTTGATCGAGTTCAACTTGCGTTTGTTTCACAACCGAAACCAACCCGTTAATGAACTTCGGATGTGAGCACACGGTGCGCACCCGTTCATAGATCGGTACCTGTTTCTCATGCGCCAGCTCGCCGTATTCGATATCAAGCTCAACCAGCGTTTCGGAATGCTCGGTGACAAAGGCAATCGGCACAATCACAAGCCCGACACCTTCTTTGCCGGCCCGCTCGATCTCGGTTTCGGTTGACGGACCAATCCATTCCATCGGCCCAACCCGGCTTTGATAGCAAACCTTCCAGTCGAGCCCTTCAATCGCGAGTTTCTCAACCACAGCAGCAGAGGTTTTTTCAATCTGCGACTGATAGGGATCACCACGTTTGGTGATCACCGCTTTGGGCACACCGTGGGCTGAGAACAACAGCCGTGGAGCGGCAATACCAAGTTTTTTGGCCTTGGCCACCGCCGTATCATAACCGGTTTTGATCATTTCGGCCGAGGCATCGATAAAGCCCGGATTGGTCGGATAACAGCACGCGGTTTTAATCGGCGCGCTTAGCCCCACATGATGACAGGCCCGTTTCCAGTCCTTGACCGACGATCCGCTGGTCGTGGTTGAAAACTGCGGATACAGCGGCAGCAGAATTTGTTCATCCGCGCCCCATGCCTTGACCTCGGCAGCCGTCTGATCGGCAAACGGCTTCCAATAGCGCATGGCAATGAAACACCGGTTTTCGTACTTGGTATCATCCTCATCAGCATTCAACGCCGCTTGAAGGGCATCTGCCTGTTCCTGGGTTAATTCCAGAAGTGGTGATTTACCGCCAATATGGGCATAGATTTCCTGTGCGACCGGTGCACGGCGATGTGAAATCAATTTGGCCAGCAGATAGCGAAACGGATTTGGCAGGCTGATAATCGCCGGGTCATTGAACAGATTGAACAAAAACGGCTCGACCGCTTCCGGGCTGTCCGGCCCACCGAGATTGAAAAGAACAATAGCGCGTTTCTTACGCGTCGTTTCGGACATTTGGCGTATCCTTCATGGCGTTTTGACCAGTTCCCGACAAACCGGAAGTCAATTGATGGATAAAACCCGCTCCGCTCCGGACCTATTCTGGTCAAACAAGCCGCGGACGCAACGGAATTAACCCACTATACGCATTGAATTTTCCAATCGATTTGATTGATTTCAAAAATCACAAAATAAAACGCAGTTATTTCAGTCCATTTATCGCCGGACGGCTGAAATAACTGCGTGCAGGTCTTATTGGCTGCGGATGAATTTCACCAGCTTATCAACATTATCGGGCGAGGTTTCCGGGGTAATGCCATGGCCAAGATTGAAAATAAACGGCCCGTTTTTCAGCGTTTCAAGGATACGGCGCGTTTCATCGATCATCTCATCACCGCCGGTAATCAAATACATCGGATCAAGGTTGCCCTGCACCGGACCAAGCTTCTGAAGGTTTTCCGCGACCCATTTCAACGGAACACCACTATCAAGCCCGACCGCAGTCACGCCTGTTTGTTGCTTGAAATCAATCATGTGCAATCCGGCACCACGCGGAAAGCCAATGATCGGCAAATCCGGATGAACGGCGCGCAAACTGGCGACAATCTTTTTGGTCGGCTCAATCACCCAGCGTTTAAAGCCGTTTTCCGACAAAACGCCACCCCAGGTTTCAAACAGCTGGATGCATTCCGCCCCGGCCTCAACCTGTTTGAGCAAATATTGCGTTGTTGCCTCAACCACAATATCAATCAGCTGATCAAACCCTTTGGGATCGCCATAGGCAAACCGACGGATATTGGCAAAATCCTTACTGCCTTTGCCTTCGACCATATAGGTTGCCACAGTCCACGGACCTCCTGCGAACCCAATGAGGGCTGTATGGTCGGGAATGGCGTCAGACAGCTTTGAAACGGTCTCATAGATGGGTCCAAGCGATGAATGAATGCCATCAATCGACAATCTGCCAAGGCCTGAAGCATCACGGATGGGCTCAAGCTGTGGGCCTTCACCCTGCTTGAAGGCCAAATGCTGTCCAAGTGCCTTCGGAATAACGAGGATATCGGAGAACAGAATTGCCGCATCGAAGTCATAGCGCCGAAGGGGCTGCAACGTGACTTCGCAGGCAAGATCAGGATTGTAGCAAAGATCAAGGAACGACCCTGCCTCGGCACGTGTCGCACGGTATTCCGGAAGATAGCGACCGGCTTGGCGCATCAGCCAGATGGGTGGCACCGGCAGTGTTTCACCATTCAGGGCACGCAAGAAAGTCTTATTCGAATTGGGCATCTGGTTTCCTGTTTCTCTGTCCCGATCGGTTTTTATCGCTGACCAATGCCTGACCCCCGGGCTCAGTGCCCGTGGCTCAGAATTTGATCTTCTGACCCCGTTAATTTTGTCCTGTGGCCTTGGCCGGGACGTTTTCCACGTTCTGCCTACCAAACCCTTATTTAATTAAAAAGGATGTTGTTTGTAGGTGGATACCTGTGGATAACAGGGATTAAATTTAACGCACAGTTTATTCACAATTCGACTCGGGAAAAATGATCCATCTCAAGCGGTCTTGGGGAAAACTGGGGACGACTCCGAACAACTCCCAGACTCTGCCTTGGGATAAGCCCGTTTTGAAGAGTGGGGATAACGTGGATAAAGCTGGTTTTTGCCTCTTTATCCCTGCTATTACGGGAAAAAATAATCAGTTATCCCGCTCGGGACAGAGGGTATGAGAAACTTTGTATGACGGGGAGGATAAATCCTGTGGAAAAAATGGACCCGGAGTCGCACCCGTTATCCACATTAATCCACAGGGGCGACTCCGCACCCCTAACCCCGGGTTGGACGAATATGCCTTATCCATCCGTCTAGTGATCGAAATATCGAACACCTAAAATAAAGAGTGCAAAAATCGCTTGGGCGGCAAAAAGTGGATAACTACGTGCTTGCATCGCTAAAAATCGCCAAAAGACGGATGGGCCATGGCCGAAACAGATAAAATTTTCCATCTTCATCTGGTTTCCGATTCCACCGGCGAAACGGTTGACGGGGTGGCACGCGCCTGTATTGCCCAGTTTCCTGATGTCCGGGCCCATGAACATGTCTGGTCGCTGATCAGAACCGACGCCCAGCTGGCGCGCGTCTTGGCCGATATTGAACGCAATCCGGGCATTGTCCTTTACACCGTGTTTGACAGTGAAATCCGCCGCAAACTCGAAGAAGGCTGTCGTCGGTTACAAGTTCCGCACAGCCACGTTCTTGATAATACCGTGACCATGATGGCCGGTTATTTGGGCCAGCAATCGCGTGGCCGCACGGGCGCACTTCATAAAATGGACGAGGAATATTTCAGCCGGATCGAGGCCATCGACTACACCCTGTCGCATGATGACGGGCAGTCTGGCTGGGATCTGGAAGAAGCCGATGTGGTGATTGTTGGTGTTTCGCGCACGTCAAAAACCCCGACCTCGGTCTATCTGGCCAATCGCGGCATCAAAACCGCCAATATCCCGTTTGTGCCTGGCTGTCCGTTGCCGCCCGATCTTGATCAGCTTAAAAAGCCGCTGATTGTTGGTTTGATCAAGGATGTCGATCAGCTGGTTTCGATCCGTAAAAACCGCCTGCGCCAAATCGACCGCGGCGAGGGCGGGGATTATGTCGACCCGGTTGCCGTGCGTGACGAAGTCCATCAGGCGCGGCGCTATTTTACCGATCGCAGTTGGAAGATTATCAATGTCACCCGCCGCTCCATTGAGGAAACGGCGGCCATGATCATGGCAACCATGTATGACCGGCGCGGTCATTAGAAAACCTGCTTTGATCCGAAACTCTAGATCCGGACGCTCTATATAGAGTGACGCAAAATTCTTGAATTTGGGAAGTACCGCATGAACCACCGCCTCATTCTGGCCTCCAGCAGCAAAACCCGCCACGCCATGCTTAAAAATGCCGGGGTCGATTGCGATGCCATTGCCTCGATGATTGACGAGGAAGGCTATAAACAATCCATGAAGGCCGAGGGTGCAAATGCGGCCGAAGCCGCCGAAACACTGGCGGAAATGAAGGCGCTGCGCATGTATCGCCAGCAACCCGATGGCATTGTCATTGCCGCTGATCAGATGCTCGAATGCAATGGCATCTGGTTTGATAAGCCCAAAGACCGCGACAATACCCGCGCACAGCTTCTGGCCCTGCGCGGTAAAACCCATCAATTGGTCTCAGCCGCCGTTATATATAAAGAAGGCTCACGCATCTGGGGCACGATTGATACCGCCCATCTGACCATGCGCAATTTCACCGAAGAATGGCTTGATTGGTATCTTGATGCCGCGGGCGAGGACATCTTTGACTGTGTTGGCGGTTATCAGCTTGAAGGCATCGGTGCCCAGCTGTTTACCGAGGTGCGCGGTGATTACTTTACCGTTCTGGGCTTGCCACTCTTGCCCTTGATCGGGTTTTTGCGTGATCATGGTGTGCTGAAAGCTTAATAATAGCAGTGGCATAGAATAAAAAACCAACTGGCAGGAACTCCACGCTCATGACATCACGCATTCCTTATCGCACCCTTTCGGGCAATTCGCGTCTGGCCGGTGTCATGGGCTGGCCCGTCTCGCATTCAAAATCGCCGCGTTTGCATGGCTACTGGCTGGCGAAATACGGCATTGATGGCAGTTATATGCCGCTGCCCGTTGAGCCGAAAAACTTTCAGGCCGCGTTGAATTCCCTGCGCAATCTTGGTTTTTCCGGGGTCAATGTCACCATTCCGCAAAAGGAAATGGCGATGCCCGAATGTGATGAATTGTCCGAACGCGCCCGGCGCATCGGGGCGGTCAATACCGTCACCTTTGCCAAGGATGGCCGGATGTTGGGCGATAACACCGACGGGTTCGGTTTTATCGAAAACCTGCGTCAGGAAGCCCCCGATACCGCATTTTGTTCTGGCCCGGCGGTGGTGCTGGGGGCCGGCGGGGCGTCGCGGGCGGTGTTGGTCGCCCTGCTTGATGAAGGCAGCCCGGAAATCCGCATTGCCAACCGGACCCGTAAACGGGCTGATGATTTGGCCGCAGAAATCAACGATCCGCGTATTACCGTGATCGATTGGCCGGTCGCGCCGACCGCATTGGAAAACGCATCGCTTGTCGTCAATACCACAAGCCTTGGCATGGTGGGCCAACCTGCCCTTGAAATTGATCTGACCGGATTGCCACCATCTGCCCTTGTCACTGATATTGTCTATGCGCCGCTGATGACCGATTTGCTGATGCAGGCCAAAAAACGCGGCAACCCGATTGTCGATGGTCTGGGCATGTTGCTCCATCAGGCCCGGCCGGGCTTCCATCGCTGGTTTGGCATTGATCCTGAAGTGACACAGGAACTACGCGACTTTGTCTTATCGCCTGATTAAGCATTCAAGGGTAATCTTATTATGATAATAATGGGGCTTACCGGGTCCATCGGGATGGGAAAATCAACCGCGGCCGGGATGTTTCGCTATCTCGGTGTGCCGGTCCATGACGCTGATGCCACCAGCCATGATTTGATGGCACCAAAGGGTGCGGCTTTTGATCTGATTGCCCAAGCTTTTCCGGGTATCATCCACAATGGCCAAATCGACCGAAAGCTCCTCAGCAAAAAGGCCTTTGCCGATCCGGGTGTTTTGCGCACCCTGGAAAAAATCCTTCATCCCTTGATCCGGGCCGCTGAAATCCGGTTTTTGCATCAACAACGATCCCTTGGCCGCCACCTTGTGGTGCTTGATATCCCGCTTCTGTTTGAAACCGGCGGGCAAAACCGCTGTGATCTCGTAGCGGTAGTATCGGCTCCAGCATTCATTCAACGCCAGCGTGTCATGCGTCGAGAAGGGATGACGCCGGGCAAATTTTCCGCCATCCTGTCAAAACAGATGCCCGATTTTGAAAAACGAAGGCGCGCTGATTTTATCATCCCGACAGGGCTGGGGCGTGCCGTGACGTTTGACCATATTTGCGCGATTTGTGCCCAATTTTAGTGACCCTCTATGACCATCGGACCCTGATACATGCGTGAAATCGTCCTCGATACCGAAACCACCGGCCTTGACCCGTATTCCGACCATCGTTTGGTGGAAATTGGCTGTATCGAACTGATCAATCACATGCCCACCGGGCGCCAGTATCACCAGTATATCAACCCGCAACGCCCGATGCCCAAAGAAGCCTTCGACGTGCACGGGCTTGGCGATGATTTCCTGAAAGACCAGCCGGTCTTTGCCGAGGTTGCCGATGATTTCATCGAGTTCATTGGCGATGATTCGGTCCTGGTCATTCACAATGCGCCCTTTGATATGAAGTTCCTCAATGCGGAACTTGGCTGGTTGAACAAACCCAAAATTCCGATGGACCGTGCGCTTGATACCGTGCAAATGGCGCGCAAGAAATTCCCCGGCTCCCCGGTCAGCCTTGATGCGCTGTGTCGCCGGTTCAAGATTGATAACTCCAACCGGACCCTGCACGGCGCACTGCTTGATTCCGATCTTCTGGCGGTGGTCTATCTTGAACTTCTGGGCGGGCGTCAGCACGGCCTGTCGCTTGATCCCAATGCGCGCGGCGATGATGAAGACGGCGCAGAACGCATTCTGGGGCCAAAGGAAAATCGTCTGGAACCACGCCCCCATGTCATCAGTGACACTGAACTTGCCGCCCATCAGGCCTATATCGAAAGCAAGGTTATCGATGCGGTCTGGCTAAAAACAAAAGAGGCGTGATATGATTAATCGCTTTTCACGGTGGGCAATCCGGTCGAACGGATGGTGTTGGTATCGTGGAAAGGCTGTTTTTACGTCTCTGTGTGTTCTGGCGGTTTTAAATCCAGCCATCGCCACCGCTGAAGATGATCCGTTGGGCAATCCCGTGTCGGGGTTTGACGGAACCTATAAAATCCATCTGTCTGAAAACCCCAAAATCAGATCGTCGGGCCGTCCCGAACCTGGTTATTTTGACAGTCTTGTCATTGAAGTTTTCAAAAAGGCCGGAATCCCCAGCCAGCTGGTCGCGCAAGTCCCGTGGAAACGGGTGATGGAACTGGCGACCAAAGAACCCGGTCACGTCATTTATCCCACCACACGCACAGAATCACGCGAAGACGCCTTTAACTGGGTCGGCCCGATCAGCCGGACAATCTGGAACTTATACGGGATTTCGACCAAAAACTGGGGCGATCTGGGGTTTGAACGGGTGTTGAGTGAAGCCCGGATCGGTGTGTTGTTGGGATCAGCCCGGCAAGGATATCTGCAGCAACGCGGTGCGGCGCAATTGATCATGGTCCCGCGTGAAGAATTACTGTTGCCGATGTTGCTGGCCGATCGGGTTGATCTGATTGCCATTGGCGGCAATATTTTGCGTCATTATATTGACGCCATCGACATCAGTGACACGCCCGGAAAACTGCCAAAGATTGACGGGGCTTTGGCCTATCGCAGTTGTTATCTCTATGCCGCCGTCAGTGGTGATGTGCCAGACCGCGACATTCAAAAACTGCAACAACAGCTTGATGATTTCAAACGCGATGGATTTTTCGTTGAAAACCGCCGCAATCACGGCCTGTCGACCAATCAGTCAGGGTCGTTCCTAAGTGCCATGCTCGATCTCGATAATAACGGTGTCAGCTGTGTCGATCTGAACGGCGATGGCGACGACGACTAGACCGCCAATTTGGGTCCGTCCTGTTTGACTAAAAATCTTCAAACAGGCGTGGTATCAGCACGCGAAAGGCTTTATGCCTTTGCAAACTGATACCGGGTCTGAGGCGGTTTTCAATTCAAACCCCTTTGGCTTATGGCCCTTTATCCTGTAACAGGCAGCGTATTTTCTTGAAAACCATGGGGTTTTTGCGGGAAAATTGCGCCGGACGCAGGAATGGGCACAGCAATGGGCACAGCAATGGGCCGCAGCCCAGAGCGCACTAAGGTTAATCGATCTGGTCCGATGACACAGAAAAAGACGCAGAAACGACGCCGTGCCGTCAATGAAGAGGAAAAGGCCCTGTGGGAGGTCTTTACCCGTGACGTCAAACCGTTGCGCAGTAAAAAGCGCAAAGGCGGCGATGCCGTGTTTGATCCTGATGACGACGGCCATATGAGCGATACCGCCATCCCGCTGCCCGACAGTCTTGCCGACAACCTGCAAAAATCCGAAGAAAACCGTGCTGTGCGCAATTTGCCCTCGGCGCGCAATGCTGATCGTGGCCCGCAGGTCAAAAACCGTAAGCTGGAAGATCTTAAACCCGGTGTGACCGACGGGATTGACCGCTCCACCGCCAATAAGTTCCAAAAAGGCAAAATGAGCATCGATGGCCGCATCGATCTGCATGGCATGACACAGGAAGTCGCCCACAATGCGCTCAATTCCTTTATCGAAGACAGCTGGCGGGCGGGAAAACGTTGTGTGCTGGTGATCACCGGCAAGGGATCGCGCCCCGATGAATATGGCCGTACGGGGCTTTTGCGGTCGCGCACCCCGCAATGGCTCAGCGCCCCGCGCCTGCGCACCCGCATTCTTGCCATCCATCAGGCCCAGATTCAGCACGGCGGGGCCGGGGCCTTTTATGTTTTGTTGAAACGGAGACGCCCGTGACACCTTTTGGCAACCGCATCAGGGAATTACGGGCCCGCAACGATGTTACCCTGACCGATATGGCAAGCGCATTGCAGCTCTCACCAGCTTATCTTTCCGCCCTTGAACATGGCCATCGCGGCCGGCCCAGCCCCGGTCTGGTGCAACAGATTTGCGGCTATTTCAATCTGGTCTGGGATGAGGTTGACGATATCAAACGTCTGGCTCAGCTTTCGCACCCGAAAATCACCGTCGATACCGCCGGGCTTGAGCCAGAAGCCACCGAACTTGCCAATCTGTTGTCTGAACGGATCGCAGGATTAAGTGACGATCAGTTGTCGCGCATGCTCGACATTGTCCGCGAACGACCATCCTAAGGGCTTTAGGGCAGGGAAACTCAAACCGATCCGATGCTGGACCAAATGCCGGACAAATTTACTGTTCTGGTTGAGGCATTTTGACACGTTTTATGACCCTAAAACCGCAAGTTGGTTACAGAATTGTGTTTTTTGTGCATCAGAGGCCCTAAAATAGCAACATGGCGCGAAACACGGTTTGACTATTGTGATTATCGCGGTTATCAATCGGGGGTGTTTCGATCCAGAAACATGAAAAAACCCTGCCTTTATGCAACTACAAGGTTTCGAACCGTCCGCACGCCCCAGCATTTGCCTGAGTGCCTTGCCCGACGGTCAACCGCACATCCTATCCTATCCCATTGACGTCTTCGCCCTTCCGGCAACCACAGATCATTAAACGCACATATGCATCTTCAAGACCTTAAAAAGAAATCACCGACCGAGCTGCTTGCTCTGTCCGATGAACTTGAAATCGAAAATGCCAGCACACTCCGTAAACAGGAGTTGATGTTCGCCATTCTCAAACAGTTGGCCGAGAACGACCACGCCATTTTTGGTCTGGGTGTTCTTGAAGTGCTGCCGGATGGCTTTGGCTTTTTGCGGAGTCCCGAGGCAAACTACCTTGCCGGACCCGACGATATTTACGTCTCCCCCAGTCAGGTGCGCCGCTTTAGCCTGCGTACCGGTGACACGGTGGAAGGCCAGATCCGCTCGCCCAAAGAAGGCGAGAGGTATTTCGCGCTGCTCAAAGTTGACAAGGTCAACTTTGACGCGCCCGAAAAAGTCCGTCAGCGCGTTAACTTTGATAACCTGACCCCGCTGTATCCTGACGAGCCGCTCAAGATGGAGCGGACCATCGATCAGGAAGGCAACAAGGACACCACCAACCGGGTGATCGAACTTGTTGCCCCGCTTGGTAAAGGTCAGCGTGCCCTGATCGTGGCACCGCCCCGGACCGGTAAGACCGTGATGCTGCAAAATATTGCGCACGCGATCGAGGAAAACCACCCCGAGGCCTATCTGATCGTTCTTCTGATTGATGAACGCCCAGAAGAAGTCACCGACATGGACCGCTCGGTCAAAGGTGAAGTCATCAGCTCGACCTTTGATGAACCGGCACAGCGTCACGTTCAGGTCACCGAAATGGTGCTTGAAAAGGCCAAACGCCTCGTCGAACACAAGCATGATGTCGTCATTCTGCTCGATTCAATCACCCGTCTGGCGCGTGCGTATAACACCGTCGTGCCAAGCTCGGGCAAGGTGCTGACCGGGGGTGTTGATGCCAACGCGCTGCAACGTCCAAAACGCTTCTTTGGTGCGGCCCGTAACATCGAAGAAGGCGGCTCGCTGACCATCATCGCGACCGCCCTGATCGATACCGGCTCGCGCATGGATGAGGTCATCTTTGAAGAATTCAAAGGGACCGGTAACTCCGAGCTTATCCTGGACCGTAAACTGTCTGACAAACGTATCTTCCCGTCGATTGATATCCTTAAATCGGGTACCCGTAAGGAAGAACTGCTGGTTGACAAATCGGTCCTGTCGAAAATGTGGGTTCTGCGCCGTATCCTCAACCCGATGGGGCCACAGGACGCGATGGAATTCCTTTTGGGCAAGCTCAAAACAACCAAAAGCAACGACGATTTCTTCGATTCCATGAACGGCTAGGCCAACCCTTTGGTTCTAAACCGCGATGTGATAATCGTCTGATGATTAAACGGGGCCTTTCGGGGCCCCGTTTTTTGTTGCCTGACGCATATGATGGTCATTGTTTCACATGAAACAGTATGGCTTGAATTCTGCTTTCCCGCGATCATACTGCTATCTATAGGTCCTGAGCCTAAGTGTTCCGGGTGGGAGTTAACGGATGAATGGTGTCGAAATTGCCACGGTCATGTTTGGTATTGCGCTGACGCAGATATCACCGGGGCCGAACATGATGGCGGTGTCTTCTGCTGCGCTGTCGGGTGGGCGGCGGCCCGGTTTGCTGAGTGCGGCGGGCATTGCGACGGGCGTGTTCATATGGTCGATCCTGTTTGCCTTTGGCATCGGTGCTGTCATTGATGCTTTCCCGCAAACATTGACCGCGATGAAACTGCTTGGCGGGGCTTATTTTCTGTATCTTGCCCTGAAATCCCTGCGGGCCTGCCTGAAACACAGAAATGGCCTGCAACAGGGGTCATCTGCCGGTCAAACCGCGCAGCGGTCGGGGCTTGATGCCTATCGCACCGGACTTCTTGTGGTGTTGACCAATCCCAAGGCAGCACTGATGTGGGTGGCGGTATCGATGTTTCTGGCCACGACACACGGGGCACACGCCGCACTGGTTCTGATTGGGGTGATGGCGGCGATGTCGGCAATGGTGATTTATGGCACCTATGCCGTACTGTTTTCGACTGGCGTTGCCGTTCGGGCCTATCAGCGGTTTTTCCGAACAATTGATGGCCTGTTCGGTGCGGTTTTCGGGGTGATTGGCGGACGTCTTTTGATCGATGGCCTGCGCGATTTGCGCAATTAGGGTCAGATCCTCGACAGGCTTTACATCAGCACCAGTGTCACCTCGGCCCCATATCCGTCCAGCCGTTGCTGCTCGACCGTCGCATCGCCGGGATCGATGTTAAGTTTACCATCGCCCAGACGAATGCCGATATGGTGCGGGCCATAGCACAGGGTAATCGCCAGCTCATCACTGGTTTCAAGGGTGCAGGTCGCGCTGTCCCCACCGGCTAAATGATGGGGCGGGGCACTGTCCCAACCGGTTTGGGGCGCCAGACTGGTCAGACTAAGTGCCTGTTTGGCATTGCCATTGCGCAAGGTCAATTTCAGTTGCATGGCATGGGACATGGCGGGCCTCCTTGGTCGGGACGTTGGTGAACCGGGGCATAATCCCTATGTAGGAATTGATTTTCCGATCCGATAGGGGATCAATGCTTGAAACCCGCCAACAGCCATGTGATTCTGATGGTCTTGATTCACGACGGTTGCGAGCTTGATGCAGCTTTTACTTAAATCTGTTGATTTTGCCGCCCGCGCGCACCGCGATCAGCGGCGCAAAGGCCCGGCAGAAGAACCCTATATCAACCACCCGATTGAGGTTTCGCGCCTGATTGTCGAATGCGAACCACACACGCATGAAGACATCCTCTGTGCCGCCATCCTGCATGACGTGATCGAGGATTGCGGCGCGACCCGCGATGAAATTGCCGCCTGTTTCAATGATACGGTCGCCGATATCGTGCTGGAAGTCAGCGATGACAAGGCCTTGCCCCGTGATGAGCGTAAAGCACAGCAGATCGAAACTGCCCCCGACCTGACCGAGGCGGCCAAACTGGTCCGCCTTGCCGATAAGGTTGCCAATGTCGGGGCGATGTTGACCGACACCCCGATTGGCTGGGACGAGGACCAAATCCTTGCCTATGTCACTTGGGCCGAGGCGGTTGTCGCCCCATGCCGTGTGGTCAGTGACAATCTGTCAGAACGCTTTGACGCGATTGCGCGCGATGTCCGGGCCTTCCACACCCCCGAAGAACAACAAAAGGCAGAAGCCGGAGTTTAATCCAGCCTCTGCCTTTATTTAAACCTAAGACTATATATCTGATCTTAGATAACTATTTTATACTGTAAAGACAATCGATCCGTTGGTTTTACGGCCTTCAAGATCATCATGCGCCTGTTTGGCATCTGCCAACGGATAGGTCGCTGTAATGTCGATTTTGACCGCGCCGGATTTCAGCACATCAAACAGATCATTGGCCGTGGCCAGCAATTCTTCGCGCGTCGCGGTATAGTGGAAGATGCTGGGTCGGGTCAGGAAATAGGCACCGGGAGCCAGCGCCTTGATCGGCACGGGTGGGACAGGCCCGGATGACTGACCAAAAGTAACCATCATGCCCAGCCGTTTCAGGCATTTAAGCGAATCATCGAATGTGTCTTTCCCGACCGAATCGTAAACAACTTCAACGCCTTGACCCTTGGTGATTTCCATCACCCGTTCGGACACCACTTCATCGCGATACAGGATCGGGTAATCACAGCCCTTTGCCTTGGCAATCTCGGCCTTTTCGGGCGATCCAACCGTGCCAATCACGGTCGCACTCAGATGCTTGGCCCACTGACAGACAATCTGGCCAACACCGCCAGCGGCGGCATGGATCAAAATGGTGTCGCCCTTTTTAACGGTGTAGGTCCGGCGCAAAAGATACTGTGCGGTCATGCCTTGGAGCATGGCGGCCGCGGCCAGTTCAAAACTGACATCATCGGGAATTTTGACCAGCCCCTTGGCCGGCATGACGCGGGCCTCGGCATAGGCACCAAGCGGCTGCGCGGCATAGGCCACCCGATCCCCAACCGCCAAGTCCGTAACCCCGGCGCCAACCGCCTCGATCACACCAGCCCCCTCAAGCCCAAGCCCGGATGGCAGGGACGGAGCCGGATAGACCCCGGAGCGGAAATAAATATCGATATAGTTCAGGCCAACGGCCTTCTGCGCCAGGCGGACTTCACCTTCGCCCGGTGCGCCAACCTCGACGTCTTCAAAGCGCAGCACATCACTGCCGCCGACCTCATAAAAGCGGAATGCTTTGGTCATTTAAGACCTCCCGTTATCTGTTCGCGTTCTGTGAACGTCTGTTGCGTCAATGGGGCGAGTGTAGGTCAGATGTCATTGATTTGCAGCAGGGGATTACGCCGAACTGTTGTGCAGTGATGCAGACGACAACGGGCTCGCGCCAGACAACTGAAAATGTCGGTGGCTACTTTGCGGGCTCCTGACTCATCCTGTCATGAGCCTCTGCTAAGCTTCTTTGCAATAGGTTTTGCTCTTGATGAGCATTAACCTATGCGTTGTCGGGTATAATCTGGTCTTAAACGGGGAGTTTTATGATGTCTGTAATCAGTCACATCACATTGGGAACAAACGATAAATCGCGTTCTAAAGCCTTTTATGACGCCGCTCTGGGCGCCATCGGCTTTAAACGCGTGCCCAAGCCCGCTGAAAAGCCGCTGGCGTATGACCGTGACGGCCAAATGCCGACCATTTATATCTATACGCCCGAGGACGGCCGCCCGGCGACTTGGGGCAATGGCACCCATGTCGCCTTTACCGCCGACACCCGCCAACAGGTCGATGCCTTTCACGCCGCTGCCATGCAAAATGGTGGGATGGACGAAGGCCAACCGGGATTGCGCAGCCATTATGGCCCGAATTACTATGCGGCCTATGTCCGTGATCCCGATGGCAATAAATTACAGGCAGTCTGTTACGCCAGCGGTGACACGGCATAAAGCTGGAGCCGGGCATCTGTGCAACGATTAGGCGGTACCGGATTAAAGATCAAAACTGCCCTGATCATCGCCAAGCGGAAGGTCAACACCTTCGATCTTTAAAAGTGCCCGCTTGGTTTCAAGCCCACCATCGCCGGAATAGCCGCCCGGCTTGTCGCCCGATGCCAAAACCCGGTGGCAGGGAATGATGATCGGGATCGGGTTAAGCCCGCAGGCCGTGCCAACCGATTGAAATGCCTTGGGCGATCCGGCGGCAGTGGCAAGGTCCTTATAGGTCGCGGTTTTTCCGGCCGGGATTTTGCACATGGCGTCCCAGACCGCCTTTTGGAAATCGGTGCCATCCGGGGCAAGCGGCAGATCAAAATCACCGCGTTTTCCGGCAAAATAGTCCGCAAGCTGCGCTTTGGCGTCTTTGAGAACCGGGCTTGTTTCCATCTCTTCGACAAAGCCCCAGTCGAGTGCGACGATCACCCCGTCAAATTCAAAGATGGTCAGCGGGCCAACCGGGCTGTTGATCGAAATCTGGGGCATGGTCTGTCGTGATCCTGTTAAAGACGGGCAGGGAATGTGCGGCGGTGGCGCATACCCTCTTGCCTGTCAAATCCGTGTATAAGTGCCTTATGCCGCCTTGGCCGGTAGGTCGGCAAGCAATTTGGTAAGGTCATCGGGCGTCGTCACCGGGGCGGAACAGACCGGCCCCTGACAGACATAGGCGGTTTCCTTGCCATCAATTGCGGTTTTGCCAGATGCCGGGTGACCGTCGGGCAGGGTATCGGTTTCTGACAGGATGGTGATCGCCCGGTTGGGCAGATAGGCGGCAAAGATCGTACGGCGCATCTCAAGATAAATCTGGCTGCGGTCCTTGGCAATCAGGACAATTTGCACCGGGTTTTGCAGCATTTCCGCGGCCAGAAGCAATCCCGGCATATTGGGGAACTGTTCGGTCAAACGTCCGCCAAAGGCCGACAGGGTGATTTCCGTGCGGTCGCGATAGGTGGTATCCCCGGTCAGCGCATAAAGCTTGGCCAAATTCTGCGCCATAATCGCATTGCCCGAGGGCACGGCGTTATCCATATGCGGTTTCTGACGGACAATCAGGTCTTTGGCATCCGAGGCCGACTGGAAATAGCCACCCTTGGCATCGGCAAACAGGGTTTCAACCGTGTCGCACCATGCAACCGCCTCACGCAGATAGGCATCCTCGCCAAAGCATTCAAACAGACGCAAAGCAGCCCGGATCATATGGGCGTAATCTTCTAACATCCCGGTATGTTGGGCTTTGCCATCGCGGTAGCTGTGCAGGAACCGGTCGCCGTCCGTCAGGGTGCTGGTGACGAAGTTATAGGCAAGCTTGGCGTAGTCAAGCCAATCGGCCCGCTTGAACGTCATGGCGGCTTCGGCCATGGCGGCAATTGTCATCGCGTTCCAGTCGGTCAGTGCCTTGTCATCCCAACCCGGACGGATGCGTTTGGCCCGTTCGGTCAGCAATATTTGGCGCAGGTTCGCCAGTTTTTCCTCGGTCGCCTCATCGGCAAGGCCCAAGCCCGACTGGGTGCGGTTGAGGATGGTATTGCCTTCCCAGTTGCCGTCTTTTGACACGTCATAGAATTTCTTGAACAACGCGGCGTCATCGCCCAGAAGCGCGTCAATTTCGGGCTCTGTCCAGACATAGAACTTGCCCTCAACCCCTTCGCTGTCGGCGTCCAGGCTGGCGGTAAAGGCGCCACCCGTGATGCGCATTTCGCGCAGGATCCAGGTGATGGTTTCTTCCACGCGCTTTGCATACAGCGGATTGGCATCGACCCGCCAGACATCGCACAGAAGATCAATCAGCTGCGCATTGTCATAAAGCATCTTTTCAAAATGCGGCACCAGCCACTGGTCATCCACCGCATAGCGGGCAAATCCGCCGCCCAGATGGTCATAAATGCCGCCCTGACACATGCGGTCAAGGCTGTGTTTGACGATGCGTTTAAGCTCATCATCGTTGCTGCGCACCCCGGTCCGCCAGATCAGCGACAATAGGCTGGGCTGCGGGAATTTCGGCGCACCGGTTGTGCCGCCATTTTTAGCATCCATGATCTGCAAGCAGCCATGCCCACAGCGATCAATCATTTCCAGGCTCGGAACGGCACCATTGGCCCCGCTGTTCATTTTTTGAAGGGCTTGGGAAATCTGCGTGACGTTGTGGCGAATATCTTCGGGCTTTTCGGCATAAAGCTTGGCGATGGTTTTAAGGACTTCGTCAAACCCCGGGCGGCCATAACGCGCGGTTTTGGGAAAATACGTCCCGCCCCAGAACGGCTCCCCATCCGGGGTCAAAAACATGGTCAGCGGCCAGCCGCCCTGTTGACCGAGTAACGCCAGCGCATTTTGATACACCGCATCCAGATCGGGGCGTTCTTCACGGTCAAGCTTGATGTTGACGAACAACTCATTCATCAGCCCGGCCATGTCATCATCTTCGAAACTTTCATGGGCCATGACATGGCACCAGTGACACGCCGCATAGCCGACAGACAGCAAGATCGGCTTGTTGGCGGCCTTGGCCGCAGCCAGAACCTCCGTGCTCCAGGGCTGCCAGTGCACCGGATTGTCTGCGTGCTGGCGCAGATAGGGGCTGGTTTCTGATCCAAGATTGTTTGTCGCGAGATCCATGTCATTTCCTGTGCCGCCAATCGGGTGGCCGGCGTTTGGTGGGCAGGTGCGAATCAGGTGGCGTTCATGATCCGTAACTCTTTGTTATGGTGTTTATCCTAAGGGTAGAACCATCATACTTAAAGGCCAACGGCGGTAATTCTTTGTCGGGTGACCCGATAAAGTGGTTTTTGCGGCGCGGATTTGCCGATTATGCCCGGTTATGCCCGATTATGATTGAGATGCCGCCGGGGCAAGTCATAATGATTGCGACCAGATAACAGAAAAGAACAAGGAGATCGGGGCGATGAAAGTAACCGTCGATATAGATTGCAGCCCGGAAGAACTGCGCACCTTCTTTGGCTTGCCAGATGTTCAGCCGATGCAACAGGCGATGATGAAAGAAATCGAAGACCGCATGAAAGCCAATCTTGCGGCGATGGATCCCGAAACCATGGTCAATACCTGGCTGCCTCAGGGCATGCAGAACTGGGATCAGATGCAAAAGGCATTCTGGGGTCAGTTCAACGCCGCCGGACAAGCCGGGCAGGGCGGAAAACCGGGCAAAAAAAGCGATAAGGACTAAGCAGATTGACGCGCGACGCACACTACTATCAGGCGCATGTTTTCGTCTGTCAGAATGAACGCCCCGCTGGGCATGAACGCGGATGTTGCAACTCCAAGGGTGCGACCAAACTGCGTAATTATATGAAGGTGCGCGCCAAGGAGCTTGGCCTGCCGATGACGCGGATCAACACCGCAGGGTGCCTTGATCGCTGTGAATTGGGGCCGGTGATGGTGATTTACCCCGAAGGCATCTGGTATCGCTATGACACCATGGAAGACATCGACACCATCCTGACCGATCATCTGATCGGCGGGCAGGTGGTCGAACGGTTGCGGCTTGCGGTGGATCAATGACGATCCTGACGTCGTCACGGTCCCGGGTTTCTAAGGTTTTGACCGCCAAATTTTCCGACACCGATTGCTGTGTCGTGACTCCTGAGCAGCCATCCTCTCAAACCGTCACTCCCGCGTAGCCGGGAGTCTATGGTGTTGCAAGCGCCGACCGCTTGTCTTCGTGCCTATGAGAACGCGGTCTGGATACCCGCGGTCGCGGGCATGACGGTGAAGGGAGAGGTAGAGGACGGGTTTTAACAGCTCTGGTTCTTCTGTTCCGGCCTTAAATCCCTGTTGGTAATTACAGGGATATGTTGACCTTTTGGTCTGTCTGACCGATATCGACAGCACAGATTGACCGATCGCGTTGCCACGCCATCACGCAGGCCGCAGCGGTTGCCACAGCCAAAACGACGGACAGATGATGATTGCACACCAAAACACCATTTTTGCCCTGTCATCCGGGGCCGGACGTGCCGGCGTTGCCGTCATCCGTCTTTCAGGCCCTGCGGCGGGCCAGACGCTCTGTGCGTTGCTGGGGCGCGATCACCTGCCCAAACCGCGCCACGCGGTCTATGCGCCGATCCGTGATCCGCAATCGGGCGAGCGGCTTGATGATGCGGTGGCGATCTATTTTTCTGGTCCGGCCAGCTTTACCGGCGAAGATGTGGTGGAACTGCATACCCATGGTGGGCGGGCTGTCATTGATGGGGTGCTTGACTGCCTGTCGCGCCAACCGGGCCTGCGGATTGCCGAACCGGGCGAATATACCAAGCGCGCCTTTGAAAACGGCAAGATGGACCTGACCGCCGCCGAAGGTATTGCTGATTTGATCGATGCCGAAACCGCCGCCCAGCGCCGTCAGGCCGTGCGCCAGATGGCCGGGGAGTTGGGCGCGCTTTATGAAGACTGGCGCGCACGCCTGATGAAGGCGCTGGCCCATATTGAGGCCGATATTGATTTCCCCGACGAAGATTTGCCCGACGGGATTGTGCCGGTGGTGCGCGGTGATTTGATCGCGGTGGGCGAGGCAATCACCCGCCATCTGGCCGATAATCGCCGGGGTGAACGCCTGCGCGAAGGGTTCCAGATTGTCATCCTTGGCGCGCCCAATGCCGGGAAATCAAGCTTGCTCAACCGTCTTGCCCAGCGTGATGCCGCCATTGTCTCAGAAATTGCCGGGACGACGCGCGACATGATCGAAGTCCATCTTGATCTGGGTGGGTTCCCGGTCACCATGGTTGATACCGCCGGCTTGCGCGAAAGTGGTGATGTGATCGAAACCGAAGGCGTGCGGCGTGCGACGGCACGGGCGGATAATGCCGATTTGCGCCTTGTGGTGATTGACCGCGACGACTGGCCGACCATTGATCCCGAAGCCGCCCGTTTGATTGATGGCAGCACCATATTGCTGATCAACAAGGTCGATGATCTTGCGGCCGATACCATTCCCAAGGTTTGGAACGGGACATCGGCGGGCGGGGCCAAGCTGGAGCTTCCCGTTTTGCCCATATCGGCCATGACCGGGCAGGGGATGGAAAGCCTCTTGCAACTGCTGGAGACTCGCGTAAAAGAAGGGCTCGATTTTGCCGGTCCCGTACCCCTGACACGGTTGCGGCACCGCCGGGCACTTGAAAGTGCCAGCGACCATCTGGATCGCGGAATGAAGACCGATATCGCCGAACTTGCTGCTGAGGATGTACGCCTCGCGGTGCGGGAAATCGGCAAGATTACCGGACGTGTCGATGTGGAAGACTTGCTTGATATTATCTTCGGCGACTTCTGTATCGGCAAATAGGATTACCAGAAAGTGTTTCACGTGAAACATCGGCTGTTCCGATGACGCGTGTTTGACGTTTAGAACCCCCAAAAGGTTCGATCCCGCAAAACGACGGCGGGGGATGGAATGAGGAAGTCGATGTCTCAGACTGAGCAGCAGAACCGTTTTGATGTGATTGTGGTTGGTGGCGGCCATGCCGGTTGCGAAGCCGCAGCTGCCGCTGCGCGTATGGGTGCGAACACCGCATTGGTCACGCACCGCGCCGATCGCATCGGTGAAATGTCGTGCAACCCGGCCATCGGTGGTCTGGGCAAGGGGCATATGGTCCGCGAAGTCGATGCGCTGGACGGGGTGATGGGCCGCGCCATTGACCGGGCGGGTATTCAGTTCCGCATGCTGAACCGCTCCAAGGGTCCGGCCGTACGCGGACCGCGTGCGCAGGCCGACCGCAAGCTGTATCGTCAGGCGGTGCAGGATATTCTGGCCGAACAGGAAAACCTCACCATCCTTGAAGGCGGTGTTGAAGACCTGATCATTGATGAGAACCATCGCGTTGCGGGTGTGATCACTGGTGATGGCAGCAGCTATCATGCGGGCGCAGTCGTTCTGACCACCGGCACGTTCTTACGCGGGCTTATTCATATCGGTGAAAAAACCACCCCGGCGGGCCGCATTGGTGATGCGCCGTCGATGGGGCTTTCCGAGACGCTGGAAAAATACGATTTCAAACTGGGCCGTCTTAAAACCGGAACACCGGCGCGCCTTGATGGCCGCACCATTGATTGGGCCAGCCTGCAGGAACAGCCGGGCGATACACCACCCGATCCGTTTTCCTTCTTAACCTCTGAAATCACCGTGCCGCAAATCCCGTGTCATTTGACCTGGACGACGGAGGCGACCCACGAAATCATTCGTGCCAATCTGCACCGCGCCCCGATGTATAGTGGCCAGATCAACAGCAGCGGCCCGCGCTATTGCCCGTCGATTGAAGACAAGGTCGTGCGCTTTGCCGAGAAAAATCAGCACCAGATTTTCCTGGAGCCCGAAGGCTTGGACGATCCGACCGTCTATCCGAATGGCATTTCAACCTCATTGCCTGAGGATGTTCAGCTGGCGATGCTGGTGACCATTCCGGGTCTGGAAAAGGTCGAGATTTTCCGGCCCGGCTATGCGGTGGAATATGACTTTGTTGATCCGCGTGAATTGCGCCATACGCTGGAAACCAAAAAAATCGCTGGACTGTTTTTTGCCGGGCAGATCAATGGCACGACCGGTTACGAAGAAGCCGCCGGGCAGGGACTTGTCGCCGGGGTCAATGCCGCGCTTCTATGTGATGGCGGCGAACGCGAATTCCGGCTGGATCGGGCGGACGCCTATATCGGGGTGATGATTGACGATCTGGTAACGCAAGGTACGCGCGAACCCTATCGCATGTTCACATCCCGCGCCGAATACCGGTTGATGCTGCGCGCCGATAACGCCGATCAGCGTTTGACCGATCGCGGGCTTGAAATTGGCTGTGTTGCCTCACCCCGTGAACAGGTTTGGGGCGATAAAAAAGCTGCCCTTCAGGCTGCCAAGAGTGATGTGTCCAGCTTGGCCGAAACACCCAATACGCTGGTCAAATTTGGTATTAAGATCAACCTTGATGGTGTACGTCGCAGCGCCTACGACCTGCTGGCCTATCCGGATATCGACTTTGACACCCTGACACAGGTCTGGCCGCAGCTTGCCACGATTGATCCGGCGATCAAGGAGCAGGTGGCGATTGATGCGCAGTATAAAGGTTATCTCGACCGTCAGTCGGCCGACATTGCGGCCTTCCGCCGGGACGAAGAATTGCGCCTGCCACGCGGTCTTGATTTTGATAAGGTCGGTGGTCTTTCGGCGGAAATCCGCATTAAGCTGAAAGAAATCCAGCCGGAAACCATCGGCGCCGCATCGCGTATTCCCGGTGTGACTCCGGCGGCGGTGACCGCCCTTTTAGGGCATATCAAAAGCCATAAGCATCAGATCAAAAACGCCCGCAGCGCATAAAGGCTGTAAGCCGATAAGCGAGTAGCCGAGCGAGGAGACCGACGCCTCCAACAAAATTCGTACCATCGACAAAGATCAACAGCCCGGTCGGTTTACTCCGATCGGGCTGTTTTCGTGTAGGTCAGTGCAACCGAACACCACACCTACAACGCCAAGCCGTATCTGGGTCCTTACGGGGTAACCTTTGAAGGAGAGGGTCTGAGGTCATCCGAAGGAAGTAAGGAATCTTTCAATAAGATCAGCCCACGCCCTCAAACGCCAAGAATTGATCTTCTGCCCGGCGGCAAGGATCATCTGGCTAAACGGACATCTGTTCAAATTTTGGGTGGCTCTAGGCTGGTTGATGTCTGAAGGGAAGCGATAAGTGGCGGGAGAAGGTTGCCAAATTCTCGACAGGATACGAACGTCAAGCCTCTGAGGTTGAGGGCGGCTTGGGGTTGGCTTGGCGGCAAAGAATTTCAGCAGAGATTATTATTTTGTTCCAGCGACTTACCGGTAAGGTAAGGGCCCGTATTTTCCGATAAAAACATCTTTTTCAATGTTTCACGTGAAACATTTCGGCAAAAATTGATCTATTTTTGCTGCTCGGAGCAATAAAAAGATGCGTCAATGTAAAGTCAAAGCTGGCGTGTTTTGAAAACGCGGCGTATAAATCGTTTATGCAATCCATTTCTGAACCCGTAAAAACATGGTTTGAGCGCGATTTGAGTGTTTCACGTGAAACATTGGACCGCTTGAGCCAGTATGCAGACCTCGTTGTGAAGTGGCAGCCGCGGATTAATATTGTCGGCGCCAGCACAGCAGAAGACGTTTGGGGACGTCATTTACAGGATTCTGCGCAGCTTTGGCCGCATCTTCAGGACGTCGCCACCACTGGTAAAATCGTCGATTTTGGGTCTGGCGCTGGCTTCCCCGGCATTGTTCTTGCCATACTAGGGGCAGGGAATGTCACGATGATGGAATCCAACACCAAGAAAACCGTCTTTCTGATGGAAGCAGCACGGGTGTGTGGTGTTCTTGGGCAGACCAAAATTGCCCGCGAGCGAATTGAAGCGGCCCAGCCGTGCGACGCCGATGTGGTGACGGCGCGTGCTTTCGCACCCCTGCCAAAACTGTTGGAATTTGGCCAAAGACACCTGAAGCCGGGTGGCCATTATGTATTGTTAAAAGGACGTGCCTTTGAGGATGAACTGGCGGACGCACGCGACGCTGGTTGGACATTTGATGTAACCACGCATGCCAGCCTGGTCGATCCGGACGGCGTTGTGATGATCTTAAAAGGAGTAAGCCGGTGACCGACGTAATTGACTTGCCGCTTTCGACCAAAGCCAAGGGTGACGGACATCGCCCGCGCATCATTTCGGTGGCCAATCAGAAGGGCGGGGTTGGTAAGACAACGACAACGATCAATCTGGCGACCGCCTTGGCAGCGGTCAACCAGCGGGTTTTGATTGTTGATCTTGACCCGCAGGGCAATGCCAGCACCGGTCTTGGGCTGCGCCCGTCAGATCGTCAGATCAGTTCCTATGACGTGTTGATCAATGGCAATACCCTTGAAGAAGCGCGGATTGATACGCCAATCCCGCGTCTGAGCATTGTACCCGCGGGCATGGATTTGACGGGGGCGGAGATTGAGCTGGTTGATTTTGAACGGCGCGAAACCCAGCTTAAAGAATTGCTGGGCCGGTTGCCGCATGACGTTGATTACGTGCTGATCGATTGCCCGCCGTCTTTGGGGCTTTTGACCCTGAATGCTCTGGTGGCATCCGATGCCGTTTTGGTGCCGTTGCAATGTGAGTTCTTTGCACTGGAAGGCATCAGCCATCTGGTGCGTACGATCAAGCGTGTCAAAAAGGCCTTTAACCCCGATCTTGAGATTCAGGGCATTGTCCTGACCATGTATGACAAGCGCAACAACCTGTCTGCACAAGTTGCCAATGATGTACGTGATTATTTTGGCGATGTGGTGTATCGCACCGTAATTCCGCGCAATGTTCGGGTGTCCGAGGCACCAAGCCACGGTACGCCGGTTCTGGTTTACGATATGAAATGCCCCGGTTCACGGGCCTATCTTAATCTCGCCAGTGAAGTCTTGAAACGCGAAGGGGTGAAAGCATGAGCGAAGCAAAAAAACGTGGGTTGGGTCGCGGGCTGTCGGCCCTTCTGGGTGAAGAAGACGAGGATGTCGGGGTTGCCGTTGCCGCCAATGCCGACGCGGCGGTCGCACACCCGGGGCCGGGGGGCACGACGCAGCATATTGCGATTACCGATCTGAAACCGTCGCCGTTCCAGCCGCGCAGTAATTTTGACGATGAAGCAATCGATGACCTCGCGGCCTCAATCCGCGAGAAGGGCATTATCCAGCCGATTCTTGTCCGCGCGTCGTCAACCGGCGAAACCACCTATGAAATCATTGCCGGCGAACGGCGCTGGCGCGCCGCACAGCGCGCCCAGCTGCATGAAGTTCCGGTCTTGGTGCGCGACTTTGATGATCGCGAGACCGCTGAAATTGCCCTGATTGAGAACCTGCAGCGTCAGGATCTTTCGCCGCTTGAAGAGGCGGAAGGTTATAACCGCTTGATGAGCGAGTTTGCCCATACTCAGGAAGCATTGGGTCAGGCGCTGGGCAAAAGCCGAAGCCACATCGCCAACAGTTTGCGCCTGCTCGCCCTTGCCGCACCGATCAAACAGATGCTGTCAGACAAGGTTTTGAGTGCCGGTCATGCGCGTGCTTTGCTGGGTGCTGAGAATGCGGTCGAGTTGGCAACCCAAATTGTCAAAAAGGGCCTGAACGTCCGCCAGACGGAAAAACTGGTGAAAACCGACGGCGGTAAAACAGCCCGTCCGAAGAAGTCATCAGGGGGGCGTTCAGCCGACAAAGACCCAGATACAGTATCTTTGGAACGTGACCTTAGCAACATGTTGGGGTTGGCGGTTAATATCGATTTTGACGGCGCGGCGGGTAAAATCTCGATCCGTTATGAAACGCTTGAACAGCTTGACGATATTTTACAGCGCCTGACCCATGGCAAGGCAGGGGAAATGGCGGGGGACGACTCGGCCACGGATCCATCTGATTCGGATGAAAACGAATTTGACTCGATGTTTATCGAAGACGATGAAGCCGGTAGCGGTGCGGAAAACGATGATGAGGATGCGCTGACGGTTGAGCTCGAATCGATTGCCGATGCGGTGCACGGCACTGAAGACAGAGCTGGGGACGTACTGGACGACGACCTGATCATGGATGATGAGCCCGAAGGGGATGCGCCGATTGAACAGGAAGAGGTTGGCGAAGACGCGCTGGAGGAGGTGGCCGATGGCACCGGAAAAAAGCCGGAACGTAAAATCCGCATGCAAGATCTTGATCGCGACAAGATGAACGCGCTCAAGGCGCTTAAGCAAGAGCAGGATAAAGCCAGAGCCAAGGCCAACGGGACTGAGGTTGTAGTGAAGCGCATTCTTTAGGGTTTAAAGCCCGTCATACCGTCTCAGCGTCGATTTGAACCGGGTTATAGACTCATGCGAAAAGCGAAGGGCTTTAGAAACCGGGGACTCGGCGCTATACAGCCGCCCCGAGCACTTTCTGTCGCGCATCCTGGGTGTTGAGTCATGCCATTTACAGGTTAAGTCAGGCTTTTGCCGAGGCTGCCCTGTGGTGTTTTAGCGACGTGCCTGCTTTTGCCGGGCGACGGCGATTTTGATCATGGCGCGGTGGGCGATGGTTTCAGGAACGGCAAGACCACTTTTGCAGTCTTTTTCGGCCTCGAGCAGGATTTGCAGCGCGCGTTGCAAGGTTGGAACGGCCCAATTGTTCAGGTTGGCCCGGAACTGATCGGCGGCCTTGAAAAACAGCGGCGGGCGCAGGGATTTCATTGCCTGTTCAGTATTGGCTCCTTGGGTGATCTGTCCTTTGACCAGATGCAGTTTCTGGAAATATCCGAGCATCATGCGAAGCGCGCCAACCGGATTGAGGCCTTCTTCGGTCAAGCGGGTAAGGGCGGTATCCAGATTGACGACATTCCCCTGTGAAACGGCTTGTATGACATCGTCATAATGGCGGGCTGAGCTGTCGCCAACGCAATCCATCGCATCGGCCAGTGTGACTTGACCGTCCTTGAACGCATAGAGGGCGAGTTTTTCAAGCTCGCTTCGCGATATCATGCGGTCCGACCCAAGATTGGCAACCAGATAGCGGGTCGCATCGCGGTCAATGCGCAGTTTGTGGTCCTCCATCACCGCACTGATCAGCCCTTCAAGGTCGCGTCCGCTGTCGGCATAGCACGGCAACGCCATGCCGTTACCGGCCTTTTCAACCGCCTGACGCAATTTGGAACGGGATGGTAAACTGCCGGCTTCGATCACGATCAGGGCGTCACCCGCAGGGTCTTTGAGGAAGTCGGCAATTGCCGGAGCCTGTGCATCGCCAATGTCGCGGAGTCGGATGACGCGGCGTCCGCCACCAAAACTGATGGCGGCGGCTTCGTCGCGCAGGCGGCTGCTGTCTTCTTTAAGCTGGGCACTGCCCATTTCAATAACTCTGAACGGGTCCTTGAGGTCTTCGACGACGGTTTTGGCAAGCTTTACCGCACGTTCGCGCACAAGACCTTCGTCCTCGCCATAGATCAGCACCAACTGTGCCTTGGCGTCGGGCGCACGGAGAAAGGTTTCGACCTGGGCTGCCTTGAGTTTCATGGGTTAGATACGTCTTCCAGAGAAGGTCTTACGGATTGGCGCGCAGGCCAACCGCAACCTGATTGGCGATCTGCTGTGCCAGATTGCGCGCGGCGTCACGACGGGCGGCTTTTTCGGCTTCGAGGCTGGCGAAGTCCGAATCGACAATGTTGTAACTGGTGCGTGCCCTTACGCGCCCTTTACGCAACAGTGTGGCGTCGGACTTGCGGGTTAGTTCATAGTTTGCTGATATTAAATAGTCGGCAATTGTTGCTTCGTTGTCTTTGGTAAAGCCCTGTTCGCTGGTCAACTCGGATACTTCTACGTCTAATGTGTAGGCCGGGTTGGCAACTTGACCACGGGGGGTGAGGGTTTCAATTAAAAGATTGCGCGTAATTTGGCCAACACGGTCATTGATCAGGGTGACTTCGACCTGTGACATATCCGTTGTTGTGCTTTGTCCACTGCGATCTTCTGCATAGAGCGGGCGAAAGCCGCAGGCACTGAGAGACATCAGGGCAATCAGGGTGAGTGCAGGGAAAAGGGCGCGCAATTTCATTCAATAGAACCTTTTATCCAAGGAGCTTTCATCAAGCCGTGGCGACACAATAGGTCGTAACCGATAAAAGGGCAAAACAGAGTGAGATTGGCAAGGAAAGAATGAAGAGCATCCGGGCTTTCCGAGAGGCTATTTTGCATGCTTTGTGTCGCGGAATGAGCTGTCAGGTTTTGAAACATTGTTCGAAGATTGGCGATGGCGACGTTACTCCGTCCTGCCAACAGTGCCGGATATAGTGCGGCAAAGGTGCTTTTGGGTGTTACTGGCATTGGCTTAACACATTCGTTCGCCAGTGTTGCATCAGCCAATGTACGCCAGACCAGACGCAGCCAGCGCCAATGCCCAATCAGAGCGTTTTGCGTGATCTGAAGCGGTCTGTGCAGCGGGACATCTGCCAGCAAGGCAAGGGTGAGGACATCAAGACCGATTTCCTGACACATCGTTCGGGCATCTGGTACAACAAAATCCGTGGTGACTTTTCCCGAAGTTGCCGGGGGCGCGACAAGTTCCCCGCCAGCCATTGTGGTGATGGACGCGGCAAGTATCTGGCGCAGGGGGCTGAGCGGTCCGGAAAGTGCTGCATATATATCGGGGCGTTGCTGTTCAACGAAGAACCCCCAATCGCGCATCAGCGAATGGGGGTTGTATTCAGGCGATATATATAAAGAGGTATCAGCCATCAGCCTACTCGGCGGTTGCGCTATCGATTCGCAACTGGCGGGCGCGGGTGAGGATGGCGTCTTCCATGGATGTGACCGTCCCCGGTTCGACCACGGCATCCTGCCACTGGTTGGGGCCGACATTGACTTGGCGGAAAACCGAAACCTTAATCGCGTCCGACCGAAGGGCTGTGCCAAGGATATAAGCCGTCAGCTTGAACCGCTCATTTGGCGTTTCTCCGGGCGTGTACCAGTCGGTAATAATCACGCCGCCAAACGGATCGGCTGAGTTAAGTGGCATGAAAGACAAGGTGTCGAGTGTGGCGCGCCACAGGAAGCTGTTCACGCCGATGCCCGATCCGGTGCCTTTTTGTGATTCCTCGCCGCCAAAGATGTTCAGGCCATCCGAGCCAAAAAGACTACCTTGGCGCTTTTGATCGGCGATTGTGGCCGCGCGTCCGTTAACTCTCTGATCCCCAGGGGCAGATCCGGGATAGTTGTCGTAGTCGGCTTGTGTGCCGGCACAGCCGGCCAGAAAAGCTGAAAGGGTGGCAAAGCCTAGAATTTTTGCGAAAGAACTGGTCACGATCTGGCCCTTGATAACGGGTGTTACGCTATATTTGTCGGCACTATAAGGCGGATGGGGGCTGTGATCAAAGAAAACCAGTGTGCTTTTTATGTAACAGTGTTTGCGCAATGTATCATTTTGGACACAGTGTTGCTTGACGGTGCGATCATTTGGTGGCTCCATGCTTCTCGAACCGGGCGGCATAAGCTGTCCAAATAATTTTTGTAGCGTAAAACGCTTGCAAAGACGTTGAGGGAAAAGATGAAAAAGATTCTTGTTGCTTCCAGCGCACTCGTCGCTGTCGCATTCGCAGGCCAGGCTTCGGCTTCCGAAAAAATCAGCCTGTCGGTTGGTGGTTACATGGAACAGTGGGCCGGTGTTGCCGATCAGGACCGTGGTGAATCACGTAATGCTTTCCAGTCTGACACCGAAGTTCACTTCAAAGGTTCCACAACCCTTGATAACGGCATTGAAGTCGGTGCTGCAATCGAACTCGAAGGTGAGAACAGCCAGGCGCGTAACAGTGCAGACGACGGTTCGACCGGCGTAACCAACATTGACGAACAGTACCTGTACGTTAATGGCGGTTTCGGTCAGATCAAACTCGGTGCCGAAGACGGCGCTGCTGCTGACATGGGCATCACCGGTCCGGCTGCTGGCCCGGTTGGCGTCAACGATGGCGACCTTGGCAACTGGGTTGCAATCAATGCTGTTCCGGATACCGTTCCAGCTGGTGGCGATTCCAAGCGTCTGACCTATTACACCCCGGTCATGGGTGGTTTCCGCGCTGGTTTGTCCTATGCGGATGACGACTCTTCGGAAAACAATGACACCGCAACGACCGGTGACAACCGCGTTTCTGGTGGTCTTGAGTTCCGTCACGACTTCGACGGTGTTTCGCTTGGTGTTTCGCTTGTTGGTGAACACATGGGTGAAGGCGAATGGTACGGCCTTGGCGCAACCGTTGGCTTTGGTAACTTCACCGTTGGTGGTTCTGTTTCTGAAACCGATGGCGAATTCGGTCAGGGTGAAGCCACTGCTCAGCGTGACGACACCACCGATTTCGAAATCGGCGTTGCTTATGCAATGGATGCTGCAACCGTTTCCCTCGGCTATGCCTATGGTGAGAACGACAGCACCACTGCAAGCGATGGCGTTGACGAACTCAATACCGTTGACCTCGGCCTTGCTTACACGCTTGGCGCTGGCGTAACCTGGAAGTCTTCGATCTTCTGGTTCGACGACAAAGGTCAGGACGTTGGCAATGCTGACGACAACGACGGTTACGGCGCTGTTACCGGTCTTGCTCTTTCCTTCTAATCCTTATCGGGTTAGTAGAAAAGTTGAAGGGGGTGGATTTTCCACCCCCTTCTTTTTTTGTTTGTTGCTATGTTGAGCAGGTTCTAAAGCACCAAATCCCTGTTGGGAACGTTAGGATTTTGTGGACTAATAGATTTCTTCGCGGTTTCGGGTTCTAGATTAAGTGGCTTGTTGGGTTTTTAAACGTTCGTAATTGTGAAACCGGTTCTGTCAGAATCATTCAAGTGTGACGCAGGTTTTTACGATGATATGAATGAGGGTAGGTCCTAGGACCAATCGACATTTACTTGCGGGGATTCCCAAAGCGGACCAATTTTGATTCACTCCCACCGTTTTAACGGTCAGTGGAGAAGATGATGAAACGCTACGAACTGAGCTCCGAACAATGGAGCAGAATTGAAGCCATTGTTCCCGGTAAGCAGGGAGACCGGGGACGCAGCGGGAAGAACAACCTTCAGTTCGTAAATAGCGTGCTTTGGGTTTTGCGTAGTGGCATGACTTGCCGGAGCGGTATGGCAAATGGAAAATAGTCCATAAGCGTTTCACGCGCTGGGCCAAGGCCGGGGTGTGGGAAGAGGTTTTCAATGCTCTCATCGAGGCGCCGGATAACGAATATCTCATGATCGACTCAACGATTGTTCGGGCCCATCAGCAGGCTGCGACGGGAAAAGGGGGGCACAAAATGAGGCTTTGGGGCGTTCCAGAGGAGGACTAAGCAGCAAAATCCACATGTGTGTCGATGCTGTGGGACGTCCTTTGCGTTTGCTCCTGACCGGTGGGCAGCGCAATGATTGCACAAAGGGCCTTGAACTGATTGATGGTTTTCGTCCATCGCATGTGCTGGCAGATAAAGGGTATGACAGTCAGGAAATACTTGACGCCATCGCCGCCATGGAGGCTGTTGCGGTTATTCCACCAAGATCCAATCGGAAGCAGCAGCGCGACTACGACAAGGAAATCTATAAACGCAGAAACGTTGTCGAGCGGACGTTCAACAAGCTCAAGCACTGGCGAAGACTGGCCACACGTTATGATCGTAAGGCCTGCCATTATCTGTCTTTCGTATATCTCGCCGCTGCTATCATATGGATGTAAATGTCGATTCAACCTAGACCGTCCACAACGTCAACACATGCCGCATTATCATTTCCTCAATCGCAAAATCCCTATTATTTTTCAATCGACTGTAGAGAGTGAATCCTTTCACCAAAATAAAATGACCACTGGTTATTTGTGTTTCTTATTTATGTGGTCATTCGGTAGGGTGGGTATGAATTTGTAAATCAATAAGACTATTGATCATTAATATATGCGATATAGCAGGGTGTTATGTGGTAAAAATGCCACATTGCGATAAATAAATAACTAATGGTCATTTATTCGTGTTGACCCAAAGTCATTTGATGGGTTTTATGGCTCTCGACAGATCGAAGGGCCGCTCGGTTCAATCCCCTTCGTCTCAAACCAATTTTTATCTCGAGGGTTACGATGAAAAAGATTCTTTTTGCTTCCAGCGCACTCGCCGCTGTTGCCTTTGCCGGTTCCGCACAGGCGTCCGAAAAAATCCAGCTTGAAGTTGGTGGTTACATGGAGCAGTGGGCTGGTTTCTCTGACCAGGACAATACCCCGTCAGGTGGCCGTAACAATGCATTCCAGTCCGATACCGAAGTTCACTTCTCGGGCAAAACCACGCTTGATAACGGCATTGAAGTTGGTGCCAAAATCGAACTCGAAGGTGAAACCTCTGGTGACCAGATTGACGAACAGTACCTGTTCGTAAACGGTGGCTTTGGTCGCATCGAAATGGGTAAGAACGACAGTGCAGCTGACTCAATGGCTCTGCAGGCACCGTCGGTTGGTCCGGTTGGCGTCAATGATGGTGATTTGTCAAACTGGGTTGATGCATATTTGATCGATACCATTCGCTCGAGTGGTGATCAGAACCGCGTTAGCTACTTCACCCCGTCCTTCGGTGGTTTCCGTGCCGGTGCGTCGTATGCTGACGACAGCCAGCGCAATGGTAGCAACAGCTACAATGGCACAGACGGCGGCGGTGATAGCATCGTTTCTGGTGCGCTTGCTTTCGACCATGACTTCAACGGTGTTGCACTTGGTCTTTCCGCAACCGGTGAAAACTCTGGCGACGGTTACTGGTATGGTCTTGGTTCGACCGTTGGCTTTGGCAACTTCACCGTTGGCGGTTCTTACGGCCACACCGAAGACGACTACGGTCTGAACTCCACCAATCAAGACCTTGATGCGTTTGACCTTGGTGTTTCCTATGCGATGGACGCAGCAACTGTGTCCTTGGGCTATGGTTATGAAGAAGTTGACAACAGTGGTGATATCAGCACTGTTGACCTCGGCATGGCTTACACCCTTGGTGCAGGCGTGACCTGGAAATCTTCTGTCTATTGGTTCGACCAGGAAGCAGACAGCACCAACAATTCTGCTACCAGTGGCATCAGCGGCGACAATGACGGCTACGGCGTTGTAACTGGTCTGCGTCTCGACTTCTAATTCTTCGGAATTGGATTACAGATTTGAAGGAGGTGGCTTTGGCCGCCTCCTTCTTTTTTGTCTGTCTGACGTGTTTGATGCTGATGATTACACCGATTAAGACGCGATGACTTATGGCGTCACTGGCATTTTTAAATCTTCGTCCAGCATTTGAAAAATCGCATCTTGATCAGACTGTAAATGCGACACACAGGGCACGGTCGATTCGACAACCAACTTTTCGGCCACGGCTTTGTTGCTGGCTGCCGGAAGATCGCCCAGTTGGTCAAATGGCACTTTGAGGCTGCCCATACAGCCGATCTGGCCATCGTTTGTCGCACGCAGTTTTGCCAGCCCGCAGGGGGCGGTGCAAAAGTCGCCGCGATAGGTGCTTTGCCAGTTGCGTAAATTTGTGTGGCGTCCTTGCAGGACCTTGGCCGAGGCGGATGTGTAAATCCCAAGGCCCGGTGTTTGAAACAGCTTGGTGATATGTGCCGGGCCGCTGTCGGCCAGCACGACGTAATCCTGTTTTTCCATAAAACCGATCAGTTCGCCAATCGTGCGAAACCCATCAATTACCGTGACATTTTCAAGCTCATCGGCGGCAATGCTGTCTTTATAGGCGCGCATCACCCCCTGATAGGCATTTAAAATAAGCGTGATCTGATGACCAGCATGGCCAAGCATCTGTGCGATGTCGCGGACCAATGCCGGGGGCAGGGTGCGCAAGGGGGATGAGGCCATGGGCAAAATGCCGATGTTCATGCCGGGCTTTGCCATTGGTTGGCGCGCCGGTAGGGCAATCGGTGATATTGCAAAGGCCGTGCATAGGGATTCTTCGGGGTTAACCGGCATCTGGGCGATTGTTTCCCAGCCTTCCATTTCACTCAGATCAATCACATGATCAAACCGGGCGAGCTGTTTTGAGGATATGAACAGTTGGAAGATTTCGATGTCGGCAAGGGTGGCAAAAATGTCGGATGCGCTGGCACTGTTGAGCACAGCGATTTTGGCCCCCGGGTACTTTTGCGCAAAGGCGCGAAAGAACAGCACCATGCCCACGCAATCGCCCAAGGCATCATCGGGGATCAGAAAAAGGGTTTTGGCTTGTGCAAAATCGGTTTCGGACCATGCCGCACGGGGCAATACCCGGGGGTGGAAGGCATCCGATTTGATCTGTACCGAGGGTGCTGTCGCCAAGGCCTGCTGGCGCAGCAAGGATGTTGTGCGCGTGAAATAAATCGGGCTGCCGTCCGAGGATTGGCCCAGTGTCGGGCTGACATTGGGCAGGCCGAACTGAAATGGCACCTTGGATGCGAATCGGGTGAATTTCTTGCGGGCAGGATGCAGCTTATGGTGCGGCTTTGCGGGCATTGCGGGGCGATACTCCATGCACCGGCGGGGGTGATCAAGCCCCAGAAAACCCGATCCCGGCCAAAGACGCAAGGGCTGAGCCGCGCAGTTTCCCAACATTTTTGCGATTGATTCCACCAAGTCCAATCGGGCTGATGTCGTGATGTGCACAGATGCGCGCAATACGTTGAACAACGCCAAACGGCATGGTGGATGCGCCGGGGTGGCTTTGGGTTGCAAAAACCGGCGAAATGAACAGTCCGTCGGGGCGAAAGCTTGCCGGTAAAAGGCACAGTTTGCGCGCTGTCGGCATGCTGTGACAGGCTGATGTGACGATCAACCTGTCTGGGATTTGTCGATAGATCGATGGCGACTGCCAGATGCGATATTCGGGCAGATGCACCCCGTCGGCCCCAAGGGTCAGTGCGAGTGCAACGTCATTGGCAATCAGCATCCGGTGGCCCAGACGACGGCATTGCGAACGCAGTTTTGCCGCAAGGATGGCCCGGTCAGGGTGATCATAATGGCGAAAAACCACCATGCTGTGACGGGGCAGTTTTGTAATTGCCGCAACCGGATCGGGCAGGCGGTGATCATCGGTCATGAGGATAACCGGTGGGAAAGGGCCATTGGCAACGCAATTGCGTAAATTCAGTTGGTGTGCCTGCTTTAACAGGGAGGCGTCCATTGATAGTATCCCGATTTCGTAAGGCGTATTTCAAACCATTAGGACCCATCATCGATGAGCGATCATGATCTGTCATCTGGCAATAGTGATGTTGCACAGAACCTGCGCGATATTCAGGACAATATCAATGCCGTCTGTAAGGCTGCTGATCGTGATCCAACGTCGGTGACCCTGGTCTGTGTATCCAAAAACCACGAAGCAGATCATGTGCGCACGGCATTGGTTGAAGGACGGCGGGTTTTTGGCGAAAACCGGGTGCAAGAAGCGGCGGGAAAATGGCCGGGCTTGCGCGATGAATTTCCCGATACGGAACTGCATCTGATCGGGCCACTTCAGACCAATAAGGTCAAGGACGCCGCCCGGTTGTTTGATGTGATTGAGACGGTGGACCGGCCAAAACTGGCCCGTGCATTGGCAAAGCACTGTGATGCGACCGGTTCTTGCCCCGATCTTTTCATTCAGATCAATACAGGTGAAGAACCGCAAAAGGCTGGTATCGCACCCGCCGATGCGGATGAATTTATCGCCCTGTGTCGCGATGAGTTGAATTTGCCGATTACGGGATTGATGTGCATTCCACCGGTCGATGAAGAACCGGCACCGCATTTTTTATTGTTGGGCAAGATCGCCGATCGTCATGGAATTGAGATCAGAAGCATGGGTATGAGCGGTGATTACGAAGCCGCAATCCGATTTGGTGCGACGCATGTCCGGGTTGGGACAGCGATTTTCGGATCTCGCGGGTATTAACTGGCAATTAAGGTGGTTTTAAATGGCCATAATTTGATTTTCACCCCAAAAATCGGCAAAAATAGCGCTTAAAGCGCGATATACCCGCTCATTACAGATAAAATCTGATTTTTGGGCTTTCTGTGGATAATCGGCGCGATATCCAAGACGCGCGACAGTCAAGTTTGTGACAAAAAAATCCCGCTTTTTATCGCGGGATTTTTTTAACCTACGAACACGCGATCTTCCAACCTTACGGGATCAGCTTGTAACCACCCGGCTCGGTGACCAGAATAGTCGCGTTTGACGGGTCTTTTTCGATTTTCTGACGCAGGCGATAGACATGGGTTTCAAGCGTGTGGGTGGTAACCCCGGCGTTATACCCCCAGACTTCATCAAGCAGCGTTTCGCGGGTAACCGGTTTGTCGCCTGCACGGAACAGGAATTTCAGGATCGAGGTTTCCTTTTCCGTCAGGCGGACTTTCTTTTCGCTGACCGTTTCGATCAGAATTTTGGCACTGGGCTGGAAGCTGTAGGGGCCAATGACAAAGACCGCATCCTCACTTTGTTCGTGCTGGCGGATGTGGGCGCGGATGCGCGCCAAAAGCACGTTGAGGCGGAACGGCTTGGTGACATAATCATTGGCACCGGATTCAAGGCCAAGGATGGTGTCGGAATCACTATTGGCCCCGGTCAGCATGATAATCGGGGATTTGACGCCCGCGCGGCGCATCAATTTGCAGACATCGCGGCCATCCATATCGGGCAGCCCGACATCAAGCAAAATCATGTCAAAATAGGCTTCTTTCGCGGCATCGAGTGCATCCTTGCCACTGTTGGCGACAACACATTCGAATTCCTCGTGCAGTCGAAGCTGCTCGGTCAAAGACTGGCTGAGTGCTGCATCATCTTCAACGACGAGAACCTGTTTACCTGTTGACATTCACCATCCCTTGCTGCTTGTCAGATCCCGGATCAATTTCTTGATCAGACATGGCGCTTCGGCGCGCCATTGTTTTTGTGGAATATCCGTTCATGCGCCGCCATATATCTGGGGAGAGCGTCGCATAATGCTATTTCAAGAACAAACTGTTTTCGTTTTAACCCATTGACCTCTGCCCGACCCGGATTAATTAATACATCCCAACCACCAAACGCTATGATCTGTTGGTTGGCCGCGTCACAAAACCTTGAAAGATGTCTATCTTCCTGCGATTTTGCGCGAGACATCAGAATAAACCCGATTGAACTGTTCGCTTATATTAATCATTACGGCCCGTTATCTAGCCCCTTACGACCAGATCGCGATGTTGTGATCGCTTAAATGGCCTCTGACCCCTAACGATAAGATAACAATGACCCAAAGCTTTGCCGCCACGGCCCAGAATGACAGCAATTCAATCCCGGCCACCGATCTGGTGACAGTATCGCGTGCGGTTGCGGATTTACGCCGCGGTGAAATTGTTCTGGTTCAGGGCCATTTGGATGGTGCGGTCCACAGCGTTGCGGTGATTGCCGCCGAGCCCTTGTCGCAAGCCGGGTTTGAGCGCCTGTGTGACATCACCCACAACACCGAAAGCCCGGCAATTATTTTGCCGCGGGTGCGTGCAAGATCCCTGGGCGGTGCGTGCGAACAAGACTCGTTTGTGGCCTTTGTCAGTAAAAGGCAGTCCGACATCAATGCGGCCCGCTTGGGCGAAATCGCCAATCCATTGCTTGATCTTGATCAGTTGCCTGCGGGCGACTGGCGTGCGGTGAGCATGGCTGAAACAGCGGCAATCCGGTTGGCAAAGCTTGCCCGGTTGTTGCCCGCTGTTGTCACGGTGCCAGTCGGGGCCGATCAGCTCGAAAACTTGGCCCGGGCGCAGAATTTGCTGGTTTTGCAATCTGAAAGCATTAACGGCTACGAAGATGCATCGGCCGCGACCCTGCGTGAAGTCAGTCAGGCCCGTGTGCCGCTTGAAGATGCGGAAAACGCCACGGTGATTGCCTTTCGCCCCGAAGATGGCGGGCAGGAACATCTGGCGATTGTCATTGACGAACCGGCCAAGGATCAGCCTGTTTTGATCCGGTTGCATTCGGAATGCTTTACCGGCGATTTGATCGGGTCGCTGCGCTGTGATTGCGGGCCGCAATTGCGCGGGGCGATTTCCGAAATCGCCAAAAGCGGGCAGGGTGGCATTATTTTGTATCTGCGTCAGGAAGGGCGCGGCATCGGGCTTGTGAATAAGCTGCGCGCCTATGCCCTTCAGGATCGCGGGTTTGATACGCTTGATGCCAACGAAGAACTTGGCTTTGATGCCGACGAACGGGTCTATCGCCCGGCAGCCGAAATGTTGCGTCAGTTGGGTTTTGGTTCGGTCCGGTTGCTGACCAACAATCCGGAAAAGCTTAAAGGCCTTGAAGGCTGGGGCGTTAAGGTTGCCGAACGTGTGCCGCACAAGTTCCCCTCCAACGGCCATAATGCGTTTTATCTTCAGACCAAGAAAGACCGTGCCGGTCACCTATTCTAGGCAATCCGTGCAGAACGGCCTGCAAATAAAGGTTTCCCTGCGCTTCGATGCTCGTGAGTCCTTCATTTTCGGCACGTTCTACCCAGATTGGTCCTTTCGGGCCCCAACCCGGCAGAAGATTCCGACAGGCAGAAACAGTGCCTGCGGAATTTCAATATTTTCCATATATAACAATAACTTAAATATGCGCGAGTTTGGCATTCCTTTTGCAAAGTATCTGGCAAGAGGAGGACAAACATGTCGATTGGTGCAGATTGGCGGCAAAATTCGCCCGGCAGTGTTGCGGGCCTGAGCAAGGATGTTGCGAACAACAAATTCGCAAATTCGGGGCCGGGTGAGCAGCTTGTTGATGGCGCGCAAGAAGGGCGCGACTTTTCCGAATATATGTTCGGAGAAGACGGGTTTGAGTTTTCCGATGTGCTCGACGTGATCAATCCGCTGCAACATATTCCCGGTGTCGGGATGCTGTATCGGTCACTTACCGGCGATGAGCTGGGCAATGGCGCACGCGTTGTTGGCGGCGGTTTGTTTGGCGGTGTCTTCGGACTGGCGGGGGCGGCAATTGATGCCGTTGTTGACGCGGTCAGTGGTGAAGATACCGGCGCCCATGTGATGGCCTTTCTTGAAGACAGTTTTAATGGGGCGCCAACCGATGACGGCACAGTTGTTGTCGATGCAGCGCCGTCTGGTGCGGATGCGCCCGATGCGGTGACGGCCCGTGCTGATACCATTGCAAATGCTTCCTTTGACGGGACATATCAGGGTGATCTTGTTCTGCCGTGGATGGCAGGACAGGCAAGCCAAGGCCGACCTGCGGGAATTGCTGCCACAGCAGCAGAACAATCGACGATCGTTCAGGCCGCGCCTGTGGGCGGTGTTGAATATGCCGCCCTTGATGCGGGGCAGCAAAACGCCGCTTCGGCCATTTCCGGGCCAAAGGCATCTGATCTTAATACCCCATGGGCGCAAGCAACACCGGCTGCGACTATGGCCGAAAACGCACCTCAAAAATCAGCTCAAGCTTCTGCCTCAGCACAGGCCTCAGCGCAAAACACGACCGCGATTCAGGAATTGGCGGAGGCGGTGCAGAGTGATCCGGCCGAACTGGCCGTTGCCATGGCATCGGCTGGCGGCAATAGCCCGGTATCGAGCTTGACCCGGACAACAGCAGCGAGCCATGCGCCGCAGAATGGCAACAACCCGATCCGCCCGGCATCCTTTAGCAGTGAAGGCGGCGATACGGTGTGGGCCCGGGCACAAAGCAGTGGCCGTGTTAGCCGAACCACCAACAGCTTTGCCCTGTCACCGGAAATGGCAGCCCATGAATCGCGTCAGGCGAAACAGGCTGCTGCCAATGTTGATGCCGTTGAGGATATGAGCGGGCAGAGCCCATCTGCGGATCAAAGCGCGTTTCGGGAAAATTCGGTAAGCCCGGCACAGGCGTTTGCTGATTTCAGGAATGGTGGAACGCCATTGTCAGCAGCCGAAATGGCAGCAAAGTTTAACGCGGCCCTTGGCCGGGACTCGTCGCAAGCCATGGCCCAAACCCCGGCACAGGACGCTGTATCATCGAGCAACACGACCGCAGCACAGGGTAAAATTTCCGGAAGCTTTAACCGCGATACCAGCAGCAATGCCGGTGCCCAACACGAAGAGACTGCGGCAACACCTGTCGTGCATCCTTTGATGGAGCAAGCCACCAGCCATATCGACGGCGATGCGCCGGTGGGTGCCTGGTTTAGCCAAACCATGATGGATGGTCTGAAAAAATATCAGGACATGCAGCAGAGCCGCCAAAACCAGGCAAACGCCATCTGATTTGATGTTTGCGCCTATGGTGTTTCGCTGATGAAAAAAGCCCGTCTGTCATGCTTGGATAAGCAGGAACAAACGGGCTTTTGGTGTTTCAGGCCAAGGCTGATTATGAATTCAGGAAGCCGACGGTTTCCTTGACGTCGCGCAGGATCGGCTGGGCGATGGCGTTGGCGCGCTCCGCCCCCTTGGCCAGAACCGCATCAATATAGGCATTGTCGTTGTTCAGACGGGCCATTTCTTCGGTGATCGGGGCCAGTTTGGTTACCACCACGTCGGTCAGGGATTGCTTAAAGCCCGAGAACTGGGTGCCACCATGTTCTGCCAGAACCGCATCGACCGTGCTGTCGGTGAGTGCAGCAAAGATGGTGATCAGGTTCTTGGCTTCCGGGCGGCCTTCAAGACCGGCGGCCTCGGATGGCAGGGGTTCCGGATCGGTTTTGGCCTTGCGGATTTTTTTGGCCAGCGTGTCGGCATCATCGGTCATGTTGATGCGCGCCATTTCCGACGGATCGGATTTTGACATCTTTTTCGAGCCATCGCGCAGCGACATCACCCGCGTTGCCGGACCCAGGATCAGGGGTTCTGGCTGCGGGAAGAAGCCTTCGACCTCGTAATCATTGTTAAATTTCAATGCGATGTCGCGCGCCAGTTCAAGATGCTGCTTCTGATCTTCGCCGACCGGCACATGGGTGGCTTTATAGGCCAGAATGTCAGCCGCCATCAGGCTGGGATAGGCATAGAGGCCAAGGGACGCGTTTTCGCGGTGCTTGCCGGCCTTTTCCTTGAACTGGGTCATGCGGTTGAGCCAACCGATGCGTGCGACACAGTTAAAGATCCACGCCAGTTCGGCATGGGCGGATACCTGACTTTGATTGAACAGAACATGACTATCGGGGTCAATGCCCGAGGCGATCATGCTGGCCGCAAGTTCGCGGATGTTGGAACGCAGTTCTTTGGGGTCTTGCCAGACTGTGATGGCATGCATATCCACGACGCAGAAGATGCATTCGAAATCTTTTTGCAGAGCAACCCAGTTGCGGATTGCGCCAAGATAGTTGCCAAGATGAAGGTTACCGGTGGGCTGAGCGCCCGAAAACACACGTTCCATGATGCTGTCGTCCATTTCAATAAAAACAAAACCGGGTTTGCAAGCTCCGCCAGGTTGTGGACACCCGCCGGCGGACGAACTGCAAACCAACGCGCGGAGTTAAGCCGCCTGACCCGATTTGGTCAAGCAGCTTGTCGGTAAATGCGGGGTTTTAGGCCAATTATTCCTGTGCGGTGGGTTTTCCGCGCTTCAAGGTTGCTTTGAGTTCCGAGAAGCTGGTCGCACCGAGCAGCTGTGCGCTTAGCGCGTACACCGCAATCCCACCACAGACACAGGCGGCCATGATCAAGATGCGCGTGATTGAGGAGGCATCATTTTGCCAGAACATATCAATGGCAAACCAAAGGGCCGCCCCCATCAGGGTCGAGGTGATCAGAATGCGCGGGACGCGTTTAAGCAACCGGGCATCAAAGGTCAAATCGCCGCGTTTACGCAGCAAATAGCCCAGCAAAAATGCATTGACCCAGACCGAGGTCGATGTGGCCGCGGCAATGCCCAAATGCCCGAATTGCGGCATTAAAACAATGATCAGAACAATGTTGAGCACCATGGCAAAGATGCCGATGCGGATCGGGGTTTTGGTATCTTCGCGGGCGAAAAAGCCCGGTGCAAGAACCTTGACCAGAACCGATGCCGGCAGGCCAAAGGCAAAAATAGTCAGCGCCAGACCGGTCATCTGGGTTTCGCTTGCGCCAAAGGCACCGCGTTCAAACAGGACATTGATTACCGGAATGCCCATCACGCCAAGGGCAACGGCCGCGGGCAGGGTCAGAAGCAGGGCGATTTCAATGCCGCGATTTTGGCTGTACATGGCAACTGCGGGATCGGTTCCCTGCAACTGACGCGACAGGGTGGGCAACAAGGCCGTGCCAATCGCAATGCCAATCACGCCTAATGGCAGTTGTTGAACCCGGTCGGCGTAATACAGCCACGACACCGCGCCGTCAGACACAAGAGAGGCCAGCATGGTATCGATCAAAAGGTTGATCTGATACACCCCGGCACCAATCATGCCCGGGATCATGCGTTTGCCGAGCAGTTTGACCCGGTCATCAATTTTGGGTCGCTGCCATTTAATCGCAAATCCGGCACGTTTGCAGGCAATCACCAGAAAGATGAATTGCGCCACCCCGGCCAAGGCAACGCCCCACGCCAACGCATGGGCAGGGGTTTCGGTCATGGGTGCCAGACCCAGCAGCGCGCCAATCAGACAGATATTCAGGATAATCGGGGCCGCGGCAGCAGCGGCATAGCGGTGCAGGGTGTTGAGAACACCCGACATCAGAGCGACGGCAGAAATAAATGCCAGATAGGGGAAGGTGATGCGCGACAGTTCGACGGCAAGCGCGAATTTTTCCGGGTCTTCGGCAAATCCGGGGGCAAAGACATACATCGCCCACGGCATGATGATTTCAATGATCGCGACCAGAAAACCGGTGATGAGCACCAGCATCGACATGGCGCGCGCGGCAAATTCACGCGCAACGTCCAACCCGCGTTTTTCGATATCCCCGGCCAGAAGCGGAATGAAGGCGGCGGAAAACGCGCCTTCGCCAAACAGGCGGCGAAACAGGTTGGGAAATTTAAATGCGACAAAAAACGCATCGGCAATGCCCCCCGCACCCAACATCCCGGCAATCAGGATATCACGACAGAACCCCAAAAGGCGCGAGATCAGGGTAAAGCCACTGACGGTGGCGATGGAGCGTACAAGCGACATTGCGTGTTTAATCCGTATTCAGGGGCCGTATCAAGGAGCCGGTCCAGTCGAGACATCGAGAAATCTGTGCGCGGGTTGAAAGGCAACACTGCGTGAAGGGCAAAATCTGACAGGGGAAGGTGAAGAAGTCGTAATCACGGCGGTCAACGGCACGAATCTTTGTCACAGAAATATGAAATCTATTTGTATGATGATTCTTTTCCTCAACTGTGACAGCCGTCACAGAAAAATGCATTCAATAACGATAAGTTCCCTCTTGCTGAGATTCGTTGGGACGCGAGCCTCATTATTTGGATGGTCGGGGATTATAAGGGAATCCACCTTAACCTGCTGCACTCCGAGGAAAGCGATGTCGTGAATAACAGGTCACGACGTCAGTTTTGGATTGCCCTTCCCCGTCCGTCTAAAATTCCAAAAGATACGCGCTTAAAAATAGTCGGCTAGTTCGACTGGATTTGATCCTTTCTGGGGTGTCACCTTGCGTGGCACAGGAGTGGGGATCAAACCGGTCGAGCGGTGTTAGGCTGCGACCCGTCAGGACAATGATCCTGACGATCGCCTAATGCCGTTAACCCACCACACTTAGTAAGTCTGGTCCTAATTGTTCTGGATTGCCTGAGTAAGGGTTTCCTTGACCTGCACAAACTTGGTGCGGCTGTCGATTTTAAGCCCGAACACATCCTTCACATAGAAAACGTCCACGGCGCGTTCGCCAAAGGTCGAAATGCGGGCCGAGGCGATTTGCAGTGACAGATCGCGCAAGGCACGGGTGATATCATAGAGCAATCCTTGGCGGTCGCGGGCGGAAATTTCAATCACCGTGTGGGTGCGGCTGGCCTTGTTGTCGATAATGACGTTGGGTTCGACCTTAAAGACCGCTGTTCTATGTTTGTTGTCCTTGATCTGGCGGCGTTCGAGTTCCTGACTGGGGCGTACGCGCCCGGAAATCACCTGTTCGAGGGTTTCACGCAGCTTTTCAAGCTTGGCCTTGTCATTAAAGGCTTCGTCGTTGGCATCCTGAATAAAGAAGGTATCCAGCGCCATGCCATCGGCCAGTGTCAGGATTTTGGCATCAACAATATTGGCCCCGCACAGCGCCATCGATCCGGCAATCTGGGAAAACAGCCCCGGATGGTCGGTGGTGTGAACGGTGATTTCGGTGGCGTCAATTTCAGTATCAATGCGCACATCGACCGTGATGTCAGCGCCACTTTTCTTGGCGTCGCGGGTCAGATGGGCGTGATGAACGTGAACGTCGGTATCAAAACTGAGCCAATAGGACGGATAACCGCGATCAATGAAATCTTCGATGTCATCGGTTGGCCAGTCAACCAGTGCTTCGCGGAGCGCCATCTGGGCATTGGCAACGCGTGAATCGCGGCTGTCGGCATTGAGCCCGCCTGACAGGCGATCCTCGGCAGCATAATAAAGTTCGCGCAGAAGGGTGGCTTTCCAGCCATTCCAGACATTTGGTCCCACTGCCCGGATATCGGCGACGGTAAGGCACAGCAACAGGCGCAACCGTTCCTGCGATTGTACCAGATCGCCAAATGCCTTGATCGTCGTTGGATCATTGAGGTCACGTTTAAACGCCGTCAGGCTCATCCACAGGTGGGCCTTGACCAGCCATGCGACGGTTTCGCTGTCGGCGGGGGATAATCCCAAACGCGGGCAGAGCTTTTCGGCGACTTCAGCACCCAGTTCGGAATGATCGCCACCGCGTCCCTTGGCGATGTCATGCAGCAACACTGCGACATAAAGAACCCGTCTTGAAATCACCTTGCCCATGATCCGGGTGGCCACCGGGGCATCATCGACCAGTTCGCCATTTTCAATCTGATTGAGCACGCCAATCGCGCGGATGGTGTGCTCGTCCACGGTATAGGTGTGGTACATGTCATATTGCATTTGAGCCACGACACGGCCGAAATCGGGGATAAATCGCCCCAATACCCCGGCTTCGTTCATTTTGCGCAGGACAATGTCGGGGTTTTGACGCTGGGTCAGGATTTCAAGGAAAACCTCATTGGCGTCCGGGTCGTTTTGCAGCTTGTGATCGATGTGCTTTAAGCTTTGGGTGACCCAGCGCAGCGTTTCGGGATGAATGCCGACCCCGTTTTGATTGGCCACCAGAAACAGGCGCAAAATCTTGATCGGGTCTTTTTTGAAAACATTGAGGTTTTCAACCGTCAGCCGGTCATTGCGCAGTTCGAATCCGTCGATTTCCTTGGTGCCAAACAGTTTGCCGGGGAACCGGATCAGCGGGCGGCGCTGATGGCGTTCTTCAAGGGCGGCACAGAAAATCCGGGTCAGGTTGCCGACATGTTTGACCATCAGATAGTAGTGTTTCATGAAGCGTTCGACGCCCGATGCCCCGGCATGATCGGTATAGCCAAGGTGTTCGGCGATATCGCGCTGCATATCAAATGTCAGACGGTCTTCTTCGCGATCCGACAGATAATGCAGCCAGCAGCGCACCGCCCACAGGAAGTTTTGCGCCTTTAAAAAGCCTTGGGCTTCTTTGCGGGTCAGGACTTTTAGGTCAACCAGTTCCATCGGGGAATTGACGCGGTACAGGTATTTCCCAATCCAGAACAGCGTATGCAGATCGCGAAGCCCGCCTTTGCCGTCCTTGACATTGGGTTCGACGACATAGCGTGAATCGCCCATGCGCACATGGCGGTCATCGCGTTCGCCGAGTTTCTTTTCAATAAACTCAAGGCCGCTGCCCTTGACCAGTTCATCCATGAAGCGTGCCCGAAAGACGTTATAGGTTTCCTCATCGCCCCAGACGAACCGGCTTTCGAGCAGGTTGGTGCGGATGGTGATGTCCTGTTTGCCCATGCGCAGGCAATCATCGACCGAGCGGGTGGCATGCCCGACTTTCAGGCCAAGATCCCACAGCATATAGAGGATGAATTCGACAACCTGTTCACCATTGGCGGTTTGTTTGTAGGGAAACAGAAACAGGATATCGACATCGGAATGCGGCGCCATATCGCCCCGGCCATAGCCGCCGACTGCCACCACCGACATGCGTTGTTCATTGGTCGGATTGTGCAGCGGATAGATGAAACTGGTGGCGAAATCATGAATAAGGCGAACAATCTGATCCATCAGGAAGCTGTTGGAAAAGACGGTGTCCTGCCCGGAATTGCTTTCTTCGAACCGGGCACGGATGACGTCACGTCCGCTTTCCATCACCGATTTCAGCTTGGTCAGAAGGGCGCTGCGCTGTTTGAAATTATTCAGATCCGGATCATTGGCAATCGCCGTGAGATCGGCAAAGACCTTTTTGCGGTCAATGATTTCGCGCTGTTTCTTAATTTTATACATAGCGGGCTGCCGTTTCCTTGCGCCTTTTTGACTGCTGGTTCTGCAATACCATTTTTCGCACCATAGCGGGAATTGGTTTTGGCTGCATCAGTGCATGTGCCATGCCAAAGGCCGGACCGGCATGATCATGCGGATGCTGGCCGGCGGTGCGGTTAAATCAAAACAGGCACCTGCCTGATATGGGGGCAAGGTGCCTGTTTTTCATGCGCTTTTTTGCAATTGGCCGCGACCTGCGTTTTATCGGCTTATCCGCGCAATGCCTGTAGGCGATAGAGCGCCTCAAGCGCTTCGCGCGGGGTCATGTCATCGGGATTGATATCACCAAGGGCATCGAGCAATGCCTTTTGATCGTCCGACAGGGCAGGTGTCGCTGCGCGGTCTTCCTGTGCGGCCTGTTCAATGGCGGCGGCGAACAGTGGCAGGTCATCGGCCAGTTTTGAAACAGCCCCGCCCTGTTGGCCCTTTTCAAGGGTTTTAAGCACCTGTTCGGCGCGCTTGATCACGGGTTTTGGCAGGCCAGCCAATTGGGCGACGTGAATGCCATAGGATCGGTCCGCGCTGCCCAAGCCAACTTCATGGAGGAAGACAACCTCGCCCTGCCATTCCTTGATCAGCATGGTGTGGCATGACAAATGATCCAGCTTGGCGGCAAGGGCGGTCAGTTCGTGATAGTGGGTGGCAAAAAGGCCGCGACATTTATTGATTTCATGAAGGTTTTCGACCACCGCCCAGGCAATCGACAGACCGTCAAAGGTTGCCGTCCCGCGCCCGATTTCATCCAAAATGACCAGCGACCGATCGGTTGCCTGATTAAGGATCGAGGCAGTTTCGACCATCTCGACCATAAAGGTGGATCGACCGCGCGCCAGATCATCAGCCGCGCCGACACGTGAAAACAGCCGGTCAATCACGCCGATATGGGCCTTGGCCGCCGGGACAAACGCCCCGATCTGGGCCAAAACGGCAATCAGGGCGTTCTGGCGCAGGAAGGTCGATTTACCAGCCATGTTTGGACCGGTGATCAGCCACAGGCTTTGTTCATCTTCAAGGCGGCAATCATTGGCGACAAAGGGCGAGTCGGCGTTTTCACGAAGGGCGGCCTCGACCACCGGGTGCCGCCCGGCGGTAATATCAAACGACAGGCTGTCATCAATTTGCGGGCGGATGCAGTTCCGGTCACGTGCAAGTTCGGCAAGGGCGGCGGAGACATCAAGCCCGGCGAGTGCCTGCGCACATTTGGCAATGTCGTCGGCCTTGGCAAGCACCGCCTGAACCAGTTCTTCGAACAGTTCAAGTTCAAGGGCGAGGGCCTGATCGCCCGCCTTGGAAACCTTGCTTTCAAGTTCGGACAGTTCCACGGTCGTAAAGCGCACGGCATTGGCCATGGTTTGACGGTGAATGAACTCATCAACCTCCATCATCTTGTCGGCATTTTTGGCCGACACTTCGATGAAATAGCCCAGAACGTTGTTGTGTTTGACCTTAAGGTTGGCAATGCCGGTTTGCTCGGTATAGCGGGCCTGAAGGTTGGCGATCAGCTTTTTGCTTTCGCTTGAGAGCATGCGCAATTCATCAAGCGGCGGATGATATCCCCCGGCAATAAAGCCGCCATCGCGCGCCATCAACGGTAGGCTTTCGGCAATGGCGCGGCGCAGAAGATCAATCAGATCGCCGTGATGGCCCATGCGGGTGACGTGATCGGCAAGTGATTCGGGTTGGGCGGTCAGGCCATCATTGCCGCCATCGGGCTTCTCAAGCAGATTACCAATGGCAAAGGAACACGCCAGCCCATCGCGCATGGCGGCCAAGTCGCGCGGCCCACCGCGCCCGACGGATAAACGTGACAGGGCGCGTTCAATATCGGGACATTCGCCAAGACCGGACCGCAAATCAGACCGCAATCCATCGCGATCATGGAAATATTCGACCAGATCAAGGCGTTTGTTAACGTCATCGGCACTGGTCAGCGGGGCCGACAGACGGGCAGCCAGCAAACGTGCACCAGCCCCTGTTTTGGTGCGGTCAATGACCGACAGCAACGATCCCTTGCGATCCCCTGACTGGGTCTGGATCAGTTCGAGTGACCGTCGGGTGGCGGCATCAATTTCCATTGCCGCCCCGGCGGCAAGGCGGGTCGGCGGGGACAGGCGCGGCATCTGACCTTTCTGGGTCAGTTCGACATAGTCAATCAGGGCACCTGCGGCAGACAGTTCGGCCACTTCAAAGCCGCCAAAGGCGTCCAGTGCTTCGACCTGATACAGCTTTTTCAGGCGCAATTGCGCGTTTTCGGCATCAAAGCGCGCAGAAGGCTGCGGGGTGATGATGTTTTTATATTCGGAATAAAGGTCAAAAACGTCCGGGCGGTTGAGCAACCGGTCGGAAAACAGGATTTCACCGGGATCAAGCCGGGCAAGTGCTGCGGGCAATCCGCCCATATCGGTCGGCTGAACGTAAAAATCACCGGTCGACATATCAAGCCATGCCAAGCCGACCTTGCCGCGCAGTTCCGATACAGCGGCGAGATAGTTATGGCGGCGCGCGTCAAGCAGGCTGTCTTCGGTGAGGGTGCCCGGCGTGATCAGACGGACGACACCGCGTTTGACCACGGATTTGGCCCCGCGTTTTTTGGCCTCGGCCGGGTCTTCCATCTGTTCGCAGACAGCTACACGGAATCCCTTGCGGATCAGACGCTGAAGATATGTTTCGTGACTATGGACGGGAACACCGGCCATGGGAATTTCGTTACCTTGATGCTTGCCGCGTTTTGTCAGGGCAATATCAAGGGCTTCGGCGGCTTTGACCGCATCGTCAAAGAACAGCTCGTAAAAATCGCCCATCCGATAAAACAGCAGGCAGTCCTGATACTGTTCCTTGATTTCAAGGAACTGGATCATCATCGGGGTCGCACCCTCCAGCGAAAAGGATGGTGCGATGGGTGTGGTATCGGATGTGTCAGCGATATTGTTCATGATGGTTTTGATAGCAAACCCTGAAGGCATTTACGAGGGGCAAGGAGCCGCGGTGATAAAACTTGATCTATGCCATTGCAACGCCTGAATTTCCGTAAAATATAGATAGTAAGGGATCTTTCGTTCCAGACGGCATGATGGCGTGAAAACGAACGGATGACCAGTCATCAAGGAGACAGCAAAATGTCAGAAGACCAGACCACAACGCAGGCCCCGGAACTGGTAGGTTTGTTCGACACCAAAGACAGTTTTGACGCGGCCGTGCGCGAATTGCGCGATAGCGGTTTTAAGCGCACGGATCTTTCGGTTTTGAGTTCCCACGAATCGATTGATGTCGCCGGATCAGACGGGCGATCATGGGGCGATGTGCTGACAGCGCTTGTCGGGGAAGTCAAATATGAGGTGCCCTTGGTAGCATCGGGCGCGATTGCGCTGTTTGGTGGGGCGGCAACGGCCCCGGCGGCAATTGCGGTGGGGGCTGGTGTTGGGGCGGTGGCCCTGCGCGAATTTATCGGCGAAGTCACATCGACCCCGCATACTGATGATTTTGCCCGTGCGATTGATGCCGGGTCCGTGATCCTGTGGGTGCGAATTGCCCCGGACAATAAAACCGGTGAGAGTGCGGCACAGGCGATTTTGCAAAAGCATGGCGCGACCAACATCCACCTGCATCAGGCAAAATAACGCCTGATTGCAGGTTAGGCACAGATGAAAACGGCTATGATTTTAAAGGCGACCCACAGCGGCCGCCTTTTTTCACTCTGTGGAATGATCGCATAAGGCGGCATTGCTTGGCAAAACGGGGTCAGGTTGATGATGTTGGGGGCGATGTAATTATCGCACTGAAAAAGAACGATAATTCCGCCAGATCATTGTCTTGATGCGGTCTGTTATGGCAGTGGCGGATACAAAGAGATGGGCCGTTTTGACCTGCTCAAATGGTGGTTGTTGCGGCGCAACATACGGAAAACGCTACGTAATTCTGCGGTTGCCGTTAACGTCGCCTTTGACCATGGGCGCGAAGCCTGTTTTATTGTTCGGTTCGATGAGGCGGTCCCACACCGCAAACTTGTCGAACGAAATGAACTACACACAGCTTTCCATCCCACCACGCAAGCGTCAGTGAAAACACAATGTCAGATTCAGAAATCAAGGTTCGCGACCGCGAAGCGCTGCTGTTTCATTCCAGCGGCCGTCCGGGCAAAATCGAAATCACGCCGTCCAAGCCGCTGACCACCCAGCGCGATTTGTCCCTGGCGTATTCGCCGGGCGTTGCGGTGCCCTGTCTTGAAATCGCCAAGAACCCGGCGACGGCATATGATTATACCTCCAAGGGCAACATCGTTGCGGTGATTTCCAACGGTACAGCCGTTCTTGGTCTTGGTAACCTTGGCGCGCTGGCGTCCAAGCCGGTGATGGAAGGCAAGGCTGTTTTGTTCAAACGCTTTGCCGATGTTGACGGCATCGACCTTGAAGTTTCGACCGAAGACGTTGACGAGTTTGTCAATTGCGTGCGCTTCCTTGGCGCATCGTTTGGCGGCATTAACCTTGAAGATATCAAGGCGCCAGAATGTTTCATCATCGAGCAACGCCTGCGCGAAATCATGGATATTCCGGTATTCCATGATGATCAGCACGGTACAGCGATCATTGCAGCATCGGGGTTGATCAATGCCTGCGACCTTACCGGGCGCAAATTGAAAGACATCAAGCTTGTTATCAATGGCGCTGGTGCGGCGGCAATTGCCTGCTGCGAGTTGGTCAAAAGCATGGGTGTGTCGCACGATAACGTTATTATGTGTGACACGCGCGGCGTGATCTATAAGGGTCGCGAAGATGGCATGAACCAGTGGAAATCAGCCCACGCAGCCGACACCGATGCCCGCACGCTTGATGATGCGATGGATGGGGCGGATGCGTTCTTTGGTCTGTCGGCCAAGGGGGCGGTGACGACCAAGATGGTCAAAAGCATGGCCAAAAAGCCGATCATTTTTGCCATGGCCAACCCGGACCCGGAAATCAGCCCGGAAGAAGTCGCATCAATCCGCGATGACGCGATCTGTGCCACCGGGCGGTCGGATTATCCCAACCAGATCAACAACGTGCTGGGCTTCCCGTATATTTTCCGTGGCGCACTTGATGTGCAGGCCTCAACGATTAACGAGGACATGAAAATTGCCGCAGCCCATGCGGTGGCATCTCTGGCGCGCGAAGATGTGCCCGATGAGGTGGCGGCAGCCTATTCCGGGCGGCGTTTGCAATATGGCCCGGAATACATCATTCCGGCCCCGTTTGACCCGCGTTTGATTATTGCGATCCCCAAGGCGGTTGCACAGGCCGCAATGGACAGTGGTGTGGCGCGTCGTCCGATCATTGATATGGCGGAATATGAAAATCAGCTGCGCGGGCGTCTTGATCCGACGGCAGCACACCTGCAGCTGATTTCCGATTATGTGCGCGCACATCCCAAACGGATCGCCTTTGCCGAGGGCGAAGAAGAAACCGTTATTCGCGCCGCTGTTGCCTATCGCAATTCTGGCTATGGCACGCCGATCCTGATCGGCCGCGAAGACCGCATTCATGCCAGTGCCAAAAACCTTGGTATTGAAACGCTTGAAGGGGTCGAAATCAGCAATGCGGCCCTTTCGGATCGCAATGCGGAATATGCCGAGTTCGTGTATGAACGCCTGCAGCGCAAAGGGTATCTGTGGCGTGATTGCCAGCGGATGGTGAACCAGAAACGCAACGTTTTTGCTTCTGTCATGGTGGCAAAGGGGCATGCGGACGGTTTGATCACCGGGCTTACCCGGAACTTCAATCGCAGCTTTACCGATATTGCCAGCGTGATCGACGCCAAAGAAGGCGAAATCCCGATGGGCCTTTCGATTGCGATTGCCAAGGGCCGGACGGTGTTTATCGCCGATACCCGCGTGCATAATGTGCCCAATGCTGAACAGCTTGCCGAGATCGCCATTCAGGCGGCCGAGAAGGCCCGTCAGCTTGGTCATGAGCCGCGTGTGGCGTTGGTGTCGCATTCGACGTTTGGCAACCCGTACAGCGAGGATACCGACCGTATCCGTGAGGCGGTTGGCATTCTTGAACGCAGCAATGTTGATTTCGAGTTTGATGGCGATATGGCGGTGGATGTTGCGCTCGATACCGAGCTTTTGAAGCTGTATCCGTTCTGTCGTCTGTCAGGTCCGGCAAACGTTCTGGTGATGCCAGCCCTTCATGCGGCGACGACTGCGTCCAAGCTTCTCGATAAACTGGGCGGTGGTACGGTGGTTGGTCCGGTGATGATCGGGCTGGAAAAACCGGCCCAGATTGCCCAGATGGGGGCAACGGTCAACGATCTGGTTAATTTGGCAGCGCTTGCCGCGCATGACGCCGAACATAATTAAGACCGGATTGATCGACGATTGAAAATGGCGGGGGCGCGTAGGCATCCCCGCCATTTTTTATGACGGATTGGTTTTGACGGTGGCCAAAATACGTTTGGGGTTACTCAATCGAGGTTACTCAATTGTCTGGCCAAATACCGCAATCGCCCCGCCAAGGGTCGCAAGGGCCAGATACCAGATGACTTTGGGCAAGCCTGATTTCTGTTTGATGGCGATGACGGCGGCGAGCCCCGATTGCAGGCCGTAATAGATGGCAAACCCGCGTGAGGCGTAATTTACAATTGCGAAAATATCGGCCGCCCATGTCAGGGCAATCCCGATCACGGCGAGAATGAAATAAGCCTGTGGTTCGCTGATGCGATTGCGCGACAGTTCGGTAAACAATCCGCCCGAACCGCTGGTGTCGGCGATGGCGGCACTAAGCTGTGAGGCCAGGGCGGCAGCAACCAGCAAGAAGGGCAGAATCGGCGCGACAATCTGCATCATATTGATGATGCCGGTTTCGGTCATCGACATTTGGTCGGGCCGAAACACATAGGCAATCAGCACAATGTAGACCACGTAAATCACGGTCGAGAGCCATTGCGCCATACGCATCGATCGGATGCGTGTTTGCGCATCATAGACCGCGCCAAGATACCGGGACGTTTCAAACCCCTGTACGGTGATCAGCAATCCCAGCGCCATGGTTATGGCCGGCCAACCGGTGACGGTTTCGGGGTTGAAGATCAGCGTTTCATGGATTGCCTGATCGCCAAAATTGACAATCAAGCCAATCACCAGTCCGGCAATGATCGCCAGTTTGATGGCGACGGAAAAATATTCCATCCGTTCGAGGCTTTTAAAGCCGTTGGTGCAGCCGATCAGAACGATCAGGATGAAAACGCCACTGGTTAAAAGTTTGGCATCAAACCGGCTATCAAACGGTGTCATGCTGAGCGCGAAGGCGCCGAGTAAGTTCAGGTAATAGGAAACAGAAATAATATAGGCAAATGCCAAGGCCCAGGATGAGATGGTCTCAATCCTTTTGGCCAATGTGCCGTGCTGGCCTGTGATGATTGCGTCTTCGCCTGTCGCAATATTTGACCGGATCACGCCGCCAAACATGTAGGCGACAATACAGAGCCCACCCATGACCCATGGCGCAAAACCGCCAAATGCATGGCTTAGAACCGGGCCAAGCAACAAAAATCCGCTGCCGATGATTGAGGCCAGCGGGGTGACAACCGCGCGCCAAAGGGTGAAATGGGCGACACGTGGCAGCACCAAAACCACACCGACAGCAAGTGTGGTTAATGCAATGATCAAATCAAATGTCATGGGGTTTTATACCAAGGATCATTTTACCAATGGTGACCATAGGCGATACAGGAGAGATGTTTGAGGCAGAGCCTTGATTTCAAGCAGAATATAGGGTGTCGTCAGGTCATAAGATAGTGCGGTTTTAACGCGTCGGCCCGTTGGGATGGTGATGATCTTGTGTTGGCGTGTGGAAAGGCCGGGGATTGTGATAATCTGTTCGAAGCGTGAATGTGAAAGTGTGACGTTTGTCTTGGCCTGATTTTCGCCGCATGGCGTGGGTAAAATAAGATCATCTTTGCCGTTCTGTTAGAAAATAGGAAATTGTTCATGGGCCAAATGACCCGATTTTTTGCCGTTTTGATGTTGTTCCCGTTGCTTGCTGCCTGTGAAGGGGAACAGGCCAAAGGCCCAACTCCGGATGAAATTACCACGGCTGTGATCGAACGTTTCCGCGAAGACCCCTATGCCAAGGTCGGTCATGTGGAAAATGTTACCAAGACCAACAGCATTTCCGAAGATGATGACGAAGTCATTGCCATGGTGCGTTACGAACTGGTGTTTGACCGTACGGTGTCGGAATTTGCTGATGACGTGACGGAAAAGGGAAAAGCAGCGGGCGATGTGGATGCGGTTGGCGATACCGTCAGCGATGCCATTGATCTGGTGAAAACCAAGATGCTGGCCCTAAAGGAAGGCGCGTTCAAAGCCGGGGACCGCCGGGTTGTTGAAAATGAAATCCGTCTGGTGAAATCCGAAAAGGGCTGGATTTATCGCGACCGTCCTTAAACGGCAAACTGAACATTTCGGCCTGTGCCGTCCTAAAATACGTTGACGGTTTTCAAGGAGCCAGCGGATATCATCCGCTGGCTTTTTGATGCACTTGTTCTGGGGTTTGCATCGCCAGTGCGAGGTGCGGTCGCATGGTATTGTATGTCTGTATAGCCTCCTTGACCAGTTGCCTGAGATCTTCGAATGTCTTGCAGCGGTGAAACAGGAATTCCTGTTTGAGAATGCCGTTGATGCGTTCGGCCAGCGCGTTCTGATAGCAATCATATCCATCTGTCATCGACGGAGTGATCCTGTGTTTGCGCAAGACAGATTGATAGCAGCCAGAGCAGTACTGTAATCCCCGGTCAGAATGATGGATCAGGGGATGTGTCGTCAGTCGATTGCGCACCGCCTGTTTCAGGGCGCCCACCACATCCGATGCTTTCATTTCATGGCTGAGAATATGCCCCATGATTTTGCGCGAGAAGGCGTCGGTGACCAGAGACAGATAATGGATGCCCTGGTCGCTCTCGACATAGGTGATGTCGCTGACAAAAATCTCCTCGGGGCGAACCGCCTTGCGTTCGATCAACAGGTTTGGGTGTTTACGCATCCAATGACGACTGTTGGTTGTCTTGGTGAAGTTCTTGCGCGGCCTGATCAGAAGGCGTTGTTCACGCAACCAGTCAAACAAACCATCTCGCCCCAGCTTGATGCCAAATCGGCGCAGATCCCCGGCAAGCAGGTGATAGAGTTTGCGTGTGCCGAGACGGGGCATGTGTTGACGCAAGCGCATCACACATGCATGCAGCGGTTCAAGCTGCACCTGTCGCTGTCGACGACGGTGCAGTAATTGGTAAACCGATTGCCGTGACAAACCAAAACAACGGCAGCTTCTGCTCAGACTGACTTTGCCTTGCGCCTGTAATGTTCTTGCAGTTCGGATAAATACTTTTTTCGCAAGCCCGCTCCATATTCCTGATCCATGATCGTGATCATGCCATCAAGGACCATGACGCGGATACGCTCATCCTCAAGTTCCTTTTCAAGGCGCTTGATCTTCTGTTCCGGGGTTTCTTCTGATTTGGACATGGCAGTATGCCTCGCTGTGGACCAGTCGAGCTTACCATGTTTGCGCAACCAGTTCAGGACAGTACTGCGTCCCTGAATGCCATAGCGGCTCTGCGCCTGCTTGTAGGTCATCTCGCCTTTTTCAACCTGATCAACAACAGCGAGTTTAAAGCCCATGTTGTAATCTCGTTGCGTGCGCTTACGACGTACTTTGCCTGAAGTAGACATTGTCATCTCCTCTAGGTGACAACGTATTTCAGGACGGGACAGCCAAATAAAAAAGGGATCAAAATGGATCCCTTTTTTGTGACTTTTGTCATGGTGACAACAGGTCTGATCAGTCTTCAAGAAATGCCAGAACCTTTGGTGGGGGTGGCACGTCATCTGCGGCAAACGCCAGTCCGTCAAGGTCGGTCAGATCGTTGACCCGCATGATGGCATGCAGGCTATCGACATATTCTTCGCCGCGTTCGGAATATTTTGTCAGGGTGGATGCAAGGTCCCAGCCTGTGACCAACTGCCCGTCGGCGCGCAGCTCAGCGCGTTTTTCGCGCAGCACCTGATAGGCCGGATGTGAATTGATGTTGCGTGCATAGGCCCGCACACTGTCCATCAGGCTGGCAAAGGCCTTGATGACGTGGGTTTTGCCATCTTCGCGATCTTCGGGAACAATGCCTTCGTCATCGCCCCACGCCCATTGACCAAACAGGGCATTGCCCTTGCGCACGAAACGCGACGTGCCCCAACCGCTTTCCTCAGCCGACTGGGCGAGCATTAAGGAGGTCGGGATAATGTCGATGCGTTCAAGCAAGGCCGTGATGCCACCATCGGTCACGCGATAGCGTTTCATCAGTTGTTCGACCCATTGCTGATCATTGGCGTTGACCGGGATGCCGGAAATACCTTTGGCCTGAATGGCCATCAACCGTTCACGACGGACAATGATTTCCTCGTTCACGCGCATCGAGAGCGGCAGCATGATGCGGAGGAAAAGCTGTTTGCGTTCATCGACAGATGCCAGTTCGCCAAGCCCTTTGGGGACGCGTTTGATGTAAACGCGCGGGACTTCGGTAACATCGGGCAGGCGATAGCCGATGCTTTTGAAGTACTGGCCCAGTGCGATGACTTCAGGACCCCGGCGATAGGCCGGTTTGGTTTTTTTGACAACAGCATCATCAATCACCTCCACAGAAGTTTCTGTGTCGGGGCTTGTTGGTACTGGCGAAATATCAATTCCGGCAAAAATGCCAATATAGAGTAAGCTGACCGCTCCGACGAGCGAAGCGAGCGCAATTTTACGGTAATTTCCAGTTTCTGCGCTAGTCATCATTCTATCTCCAGGGTCACTAGGGTCAGGACGTAATGAATTAATAGGTCCTGACCCTACACTGTCCATCCCAAGTGGCCGTTATCTATGCCTGCCGACGGCAGGGATCGCAACGGACAATATTCCCGTGGTTGAGAAGTCCCCGCGATCCTTTACGTTCGGCGCGCAATAAGAACGCCCGGCGCACAGAAAAGTTTGCGCCGGGCGTAAGAATTTTTTAACGACTCGGAAAATTAGTCAGCCATGACGGGTTCAACAGCCTGAACTTCAGGCACGTAATAGCGCAGCATGTTTTCAATGCCCATTTTCAGGGTCGCGGTGCTGCTGGGGCAGCCGGCACATGCGCCGTGCATTTCAAGGTAAACAACACCGTCTTCGAACTTATGGAAGACAATGTCGCCGCCATCCTGTGCCACGGCCGGGCGGACACGGGTATCAAGCAGTTCCTTGATCTGGCTGACCAGTTCGTTGTCACCTTCGGCCGCGGTACTGGCGCCGGTTGCGGCATCCGAATTTTGATCAAGAACCGACTGACCAGAGGTGTAATGCTCCATGATCCCGCCGAGAACCTGGGGTTTCAGGGTCTGCCAGTCTTTGGAGTCGTCTTTGGTGATGGTGATGAAATCACCGCCGAGAAAGACACCGGCGATGCCATCAACTTCAAACAGCTTGCGCGCCAGCGGCGATTTGACGGCTTCGTCGCTTTTGACAAAGTTTGCTGTGCCCAGACGGCCCATAACCTCTTCGCCCGGCAGGAATTTGAGCGTCGCGGGGTTCGGGGTCGGTTCGGTTTGAATGAACATGGTTGCTTGTCCTCTCACTCTGATTACCGGGGCGAATGCGCGCCCGCTCGGCAATCTGCGTTTCATATGGTTAGCCCTTAAATGGGGCAAAAAGGCGAAAAGATCAAGTCGCAGCGCGCGGGTCAGGTATTCGCAAGCTGCGATAGGGAGCCAAAATGATGATTAGCGCTGCAGGATGCTGCTGATTTCGCGTATCTGAGTGCGGGCCCTGAGCAGGTAAAAACCAAGACCTGCCAGATGGTTGGGGAAAATGATGCCGTCAGCCGACCCATTGACCACCACCAGCGGATCAAGGGCGGCAGCGGCCTGAAGAGAGCCAACCATTTCTGCCCATGCCGGGGCGACCTGGCGCTCATTGATGACCTGTTCGAAATCGGTGCCAAGATCGCGCAAGATCAGGCTATAGGCATAAAGGCGGCCCTTGGTGGCATAGAACACGTCATCAGCCGTACGATCAAAGACCGACGGAGCGTCAACCTTGTCGTCAATCACGGCAGATGCCGAACCAAGATCATTGGCAAACCGGTTCAGGGTTTCCTGCAGGTTATCGGCGCGGCGTTCAAAAACCGCATTTCCGTTGATCAGGCGCTGATTATATTTATCGAGCGAACGGATGGCGTCGCGATATTGCTGTTCAGAGGTGACACCGGGCAGCAGCGATACACTGGGATCAAACACCCATTTGTCACCACGGAATTTCAACAGGCCTGCGGCATTGTCAAGATCCGGATCGACCTGACTTGATCCGCGTGTGCGGCCAATCTGATCAGACAGCTCGATCGAAAAGCGCGACAGGGCATAGATAATGCCGGTCTGGAAGTTTGGCATATTGTCAAGAGCCCCGCCGGGCAGGAAAAACGGATCATTTGCCGTCCAGCGATTCTGATTAACTTCGCGGTCAATCAGGGCAGCGGCGGTGTTGACCGCATGGCTGCCACCTTGATAATTGCCAGAAAAATCCGGATTATCATCGACGTTGTGGATCATTGCCATGCCTGCGGGATAATATACCGCAGCGACAAGAACGATTATGGCAAGGCCGCGCAGCCAGAATTTGCGCGATCCGAAAACACCTTTCAGACGCGATCCAAAACCTGCTATGCCACCTTTTTTATAGAGATAATCGTCTTCAATCATGACCTGTCCTGTAATTATATCCGGCCAATGAACCTAGGATGTCAGCGCTCAAACGGCAAGTGCATGATTTTACGGATTGATGGTGATGTATGTGTCATACGCTGCCAGACGCAGAACTGTTTCCAGATCGGGTTCTGACAAGGCGACGCAGCCTTCTGTGCCAATGTAACCGGGTTTGGCGACATGCATAAAGATTGCAGACCCTTTTCCGGGAACCGGCGGGTCATCATTATGGCCAAGGACAACCACGATGTTATAGACGTTATCGTCACGCCATAGCTTCTCATGGCTGGCATCGAACGGCAGGCGTACCGGGCAGTTATAGTCACGATGGGTTGGGTCGTCGCACCAGCCATCGGCAAAGGAAATTGTTGTTACCGGCAATTTGGTGCGCGGGCACGGTCTGTGATCCGCGCGATACATCACGTAGCGCAGCCGCCAGCGACCGGCCGGGGTTTTGCCATCGCCTTCGGTTTTATCCTTGGCCTCAATGACACCGTTTACCCCCAGCGCGCAGCGAAAAGCATCATCACCCACGCGCAGCATGCCATCCGACGAGACAGAAATCTCGACCGGCTGGGAAACAGAATGTGCGATGGCCTCGCTTTGCATTCGATCAGTTTCCTCGTGGCAATGGGCAATGTCGTCTTGGACAGCGTTTCAAATCGATGTTCATCAGCTGTCACAGGGACGGTGCAAAACAACAACGGTAGAAATGTGGCAAATCGAACGTTTCGCAAGTCCGTTCACAAATCATTGATACGATTAATTTTGCTGCCTGGCCTTGTCGGTCTTTAAAAAGACCTGTCGATAGGGCGGGGAATGGCGTGTTTGTCTGTATTTTAGATATGGCAAGCCCGATCGCATTTCGCCATAGGTGAAAAAAACAACGCCCTGCCATGAGACAGAGCGTTGCTGTAAAATCTATCGCTTGGCGTCAGTCCAATTACTTGGCGAGACGGGTCACACCTTCTTCGATCAGGCTGGCGGCTTTTTCAGCGCCTTCCCAACCGGTGACTTTGACCCATTTTCCTTTTTCGAGATCTTTGTAGCGTTCGAAAAAGTGCTAAATCTGATCACGGAAAATCTGTGGCAGATCTTCATGCGATTTGATGTCGGTGTAATAGGGGTCGATCTTGTCATGGGGAACACAGATCAGTTTTTCGTCCTGACCGGCTTCGTCTTCCATAATCAGAACACCGACCGGACGGGCCCGGATCACCGAACCAGCAACAACAGGCTCGCGGAACATGACCATCGCATCAACCGGGTCACCGTCTTCACCAAGGGTGTTGGGGATGAAGCCGTAATTGACCGGGTAGTACATCGAGGTATGCAGAAAACGGTCAACGAATACCGCACCGGAATCCTTGTCGACTTCGTATTTGACCGGACCGCCCTGCGGAATTTCGATGACGACGTTGACGTCCCACGGAACATCTTTACCGACGGGAATCTTATTGAGATCCATCTGGGAAAATCCCTTTCGCTTTTATAAAGGCATGCCCCGAATGATCGGGACGACTGTTTTCGGCTTCGAAGGTGCGCAAATGCACCCGAAGGAGAATGATGCCGCCCTTTTATCGTGAAATGTTGCCAGTTCCAAGGGGATGCATATGCACCCTTGGTCGAAATTTAGACAAACTCTGGATTGCGTGCCAAGTTGTCATCTGTTTTTTGCTGCGATGCAGATGCGTTTTGGCCTGATGGCAGGAAGCGTTCGCCGTCGTTTAATAGGTGATCATTAAACAGTGACCAGTTGGAAACCGCACTTTCGGGACGGTTGGCATCCCGGCTGGCCGTTCCGCGTGCATGATACAAATGCAAAACTGGCGAGCAATATTCGACATTTTTGCGTTTCAAGCCAGATCGCAAAAGACGTAAAACGAAGTCGGAGTCTTCCCATCCGTGCCCTTCGTATGCTTCATCGAATCCTTGAATACGGTCGATATCGGATTTGAAAACTCCGAGATTGCAGGTCTGTGCTTTGCGCCAGCAGTCATGATGTTCCCAAAGCCAAGGCCCTTTGTGCGGCAGTCGGATGAACTGGAAGGGGCGATTGGTAAGCCCCATAAGGGCAAGCATCAAAAACCCACCACGAGGCCATTTATGAAAGGCCCATCGGCGCGCCAGAAGTGTCTTGGTCAGGCGCTTTTTGAGAAATACACGTTTGCCCGATACCAGACAGCCTGCTTGGGAGGCTTTGCGGTGACGGGTGACGAAGTCCGGCATGACGCAGCAATCGCCATCAATGAAGATGACAAGTTCGCCCGCTGCCATGGAAATCGCGCCGTTGCGGGCGTGGGCAACACGAAAACCGCTGTCTTCATGCCAGTAATGTTTGATCGGGATGGGGGATTTGGCAGCAAAATTCTCAATCACACGGGTGGTTTCACCGACTGATCCGTCATCGGCGATGATGATTTCGAAATTTCGATCATTCTGGTCGCCCAGAGAATTTAACACCATGGAAAGTGCTTCTGGCCAGTTATAGGTCGTAACGACGACCGACACCAAGGATGTCATCTTCCCCAAAGTACCCCATTTTTGTATCGGCGGGATTCGAATGTTTCCACAACCTTATTCTGCGCAAATCCTAACCTTTGATAGAGGGAAGGGCAATGGACAAATCGATTACAAAACCTTGCGCCGCGCAAGCGAAGCAGTTCTGGGATTGATCAGTTCGCGGATCCAGTTGGCGGCTTCGATGACGACCGGGTCTTTTTGTCGGGCCGGGCGGATCAGAAGGCGGTACCACCAGTGCGAAATGAAATCGGGGAAATTCAGCGCGACCAACTCACCGCGTTCGACATAATTGCGGGCAACGACATCGGTGCTGGCAACAATGCCCTGTCCGGCGCGTGCGGCTTCGAGCGCCCAGATATGGTGGCTGAAGGTCCAGCAATCAGTGAGGGAGAAGTGGGCGTCCTTGAACCATTGTTCGATCTGGGAGAACTGTTCACTGTCGCTGTCGATCAGCAAAATATCGCGCGGGCCCAACTGCCCGACATCAATTTTACAGGCATCAAGCCCGCGTTTTTCCAGCCATTCCGGGGCGGCAAAGGCAGTATAAACTTCGGGTGTCAAAAGTTCAGTGATCCAGTTTTCCGGACCCGGCAGGTCTTTGGGGGCGATTTGCAGGGCCAGATCAATCTCAAGCGGATCAAGGTCGTCATCAAATTCAATCTTGCGAAACTGGACCGGAATGTCTGAGGGTAGACGACCGCGCAGGTTATCAAGTTCGTACAGCAAAACCGTCAGGGCCGGGGTCGCCAGCGCGCCAATGCGGATGGCCTTGCCTTTATCGGGGCCGACTTCGCCGGTGATATCGGCAATGCCGTCCAGCGCCTCGGTCAGGCGCGGCAATAAAAGTTCGGCCGATTTGGTTGGGCTAAGGCCACGGCCCTTGCGGGTAAACAGCACCACGCCAAGGTTTTCTTCCAACTGACGCAGCTGATGGCTGATCGCACTTTGCGTGACATGCAATTCCTCAGCCGCCCCCTTGACACTTTGGTGGCGGGCGGTGGCTTCAAAGGCGACAAGTGCGCGGAGCGGTGGCAATTTGCGACGCATGGGGCATATCCGTCAGGGCTGATTTTTGCAGGGCTTTACTGTCTATCAGGATCGCTCGCGAAGTGGGGCAAAAAAATCTCAGCAATGGCTGAAAACTCCTCATTCGTATTTTGACAAGTTTGCAGGCAGGATCATCGCCATAAGGGTTTCCGGCCTGCTTTGCAAAAGATGTCTCCTTGCGCCACCACGCAGCAGTCTCCCCGGGATGCCGGAAACCCCCATTATCATTTTCACTCAGGAACGATCATGACCGAGACGCTGTTGCGCCTTAGCGGAAATGTCCGCGGTGTTTTGTGGATGACTGCGGCCATGGCATCGGGCGTTTGTGTCGATGTCTGTGCCAAGCTGGTCTCGCATGATGTGCCCACCGCACAAATCCTTGCGATGCGGGCGCTTACCACGGTTCCGGTTTTCCTGATCATTGTGATGTTTCTCGGCACACGTCTGGTGCGGACCAAACGCCCCATGGCGCATGTTGCGCGTGGGCTGTTGTGGTATGGCTCGTTGTTCTTTGTGTTCTTTGCCCTGCGTCAAATGAGCATCGCCGAGGTCAATGCCTATTTGTTTATCGAGGCCCTTCTGACCGTGCTACTGGCGGTGGTGATTCTGGGTGAAAAGCTGACGGCGCGTAAACTGATCGCGACCCTACTTGGACTGGTCGGGGTGTGGGTGATGTGCGCGCCGCGTATGGACGGCTTTGGCGTGCCACTTGGTGTCGGCGCGGCACTGATCGGGGCGTTTTGTTTTTCCGCCCAAACCTTGTTTGCCAAGGTGCTGACTCGCACGGAAACCAATTTTTCAATGCTGTTCTGGCCGCAAATCATTGCGGTGATCATCTGGGTGCCGATTGCCATCATCACCTGGCATCCGGCGTCTTTGGCCGATTGGCTGTATTCATCGGGTGCCGGGTTCTTTGCCATGATGACCAATTACATGGTGTTGCGTGCGGTGCGTGTGGCCGATGCCAGCGTGGTGTCGCCCGCAGCCTATACCGCGTTGCCGTTTTCGGTGGCCATGGATTTGATCTTTTTTGACATGCTGCCGATGCCGGTCATTTTCATCGGAGCGGGTATTGTTGTGCTGGCGGTGATGTTGCTTGATTACAAGGGTGGGGCCACACCGGTTGAGGTTGATGAGGCTGCCAGCCTCGGGGAGGAGGCTCCATCCCCGAAACCGGTTAGTGTCAAAACCTAAGGCTTATTACCTGCCATGTCGTGATGGGCGTGTGAATCATCGGGGGCCTGATCGCGTGGCGTCATGCCGTAATCGCGGATTACCCCGGCCACCCGAAGGCGGTAATCGGCAAAGACGCGGTTGCGGCCCTCATGCTGGGCCGCCCGGTGTTCGGCAACATTGCGCCATGCCTTGACTGCATCCTCATCGCGCCAGAACGACAGGGATAAAACCTTGCCCGGTGTGGTGAGCGAATTGAACCGTTCGATCGAGATAAAACCATCGATGTCTTGCAGAATCGGGAGCAGCTCGCCAGCGATGGCGAGATATTCGTCGTAATGCGCCTTATGCGGGGTGACTTCGAAAATCACGGCGATCATGGCTTGATAAGCTCCGTCTGCGGGCCAGCATGGGGTGTGGAGGCAATTTTCAGAAACTGGCGTTCTTCGCGCAGGATGAATTTTTCGCGCTGTGAAAATTCATAGTTCTCCTGACCCAGCGGATCGGCGGCTAGTTTTGCGCGATAGGCCTCATAGGATGCCAGATCGGGCAAATGATAGATACCATAGGCGGTCGAAACCGATCCTTCATGTGGTGCGAAATAGCCAACAAGGTCCGCCCCGCAGCGTGGAATGGCCTGCTCCCAGTTGCGGGCATATTCGATGAAGGCATCCTTTTTATAGGGATCAATTTCATAGCGGATGAAACAGGTGATCATGGTTCAGTCTTTCTTACTTTTTTGGGGAAGGAGATGCTTGTCGGAATGGGCGCGGAATATTGATGATGGCGACGCCGACAAGTGCGCAGAGGATACCGGCAACAGCCGGTGGACTTATGGTTTCGCCAAGTAATAGACTGCCAAGCAAAACGCCGATCCCGGCGCGTAGATAGCTTTGGCTGGCAACCCCGATGGAGCCGAGCGTACGCAAAAGCCGGAAATAGATCAGCAAGGCGATTGCCGTGCAAAAAACCGACAGAGCGAGTGTTGCAAGAATGGCGGTTGTTGATGGGGCCAATGTCCACGGACGGTCCAGTATCAGACTCGCCGGGATCAAAAAGATGCTGGCCCAGATCATGGTCGCAGCAGCGGTGACAGTGGCGGGCAGAGCGTTAAAACGTCTGCCATAGATCGCAGCCCCGGCATAAAGGATTGCCCCGGTCAGAACAGCGAGCTGACCGCCGACATGTTGTCCAAGGCCGGTAATGACACCGGGACCGACAATGAGAACCACACCCGCGAGGCCAAGACACGCGCCAACGAGACGGAGCAGATCAATCCGTTCATGGTGTGCAAGAAAGGCCGTGATCAGGAAGACAAAAATCGGCGATGTCGAGTTCAACACGCTCGCAAGGCCGCTATCGACATGTTGCTGCCCCCAGGCAAGGATGGTCCAGGCACCAAGACTGTTGAGAACCGACTGGATCAGCAACATGCCAAGAACCTTGCCATCGCGCGGAAAACGCTCGCCGCGCCACAACATGACGGCAAGAAGAAACAGCGATGCGATACCGACTCTGATCGCAATCAAGGTGATTGGCGGGATATCGGTTACTGCGATTTTGATGAACAGGTATGACGCCCCCCAAAGCAGGGCGAGTACAGCCAGCAAACCGATTTCAAGTGGCAGGGATGGTTTTGACGGCGTCATGTGGTTCTCCGGACTGGATACAATTCAGAACAGATAACCGATTGTTTGCAGTCAATGCTTCGACTAGCATCGAACTATGAAAGAAGGACCCGATATTGCCCGCGTGGCCGCTTTGCTTGGCGATCCGGCACGCGCAAATATGCTGACCGCCTTAATGGGCGGCAAAGCATTAACCGCAACCGAATTGGCACAGGAAGCCGGGGTAACACCGCAAACAGCAAGTTCACATCTGGCAAAACTTGAAGCCGGACAGATTGTGATCCCGCGCAAGCAGGGGCGGCATCGCTATTTCACGTTGTCTGGTCCCGATATTGTCGAGGCGCTTGAAGTCATGATGGGGATTGCCAATCGGGTCGGGCACAACCGGGTGCGTACCGGCCCGAAAGACCCCGAATTGCGTCGCGCACGGGTGTGTTACGACCATTTGGCGGGGGATATGGGCGTGGCGCTGTTTGACGGTCTGTCAAAACGCAAGCTTATCAAGACCGATTTGAATGGTGTGGCTCTGACCGATGCCGGGGTGGATTTTGCCAACGGGTTTGGCATTGATCTGGCGGCATTGCGCCAAAATCGCCGTCCGTTATGCCGTGAATGTCTGGACTGGAGTGCCCGACAATCGCATCTGGCTGGGTCGTTCGGGGCGGCGTTGCTGGATCGGTTTTACGATCTGGGCTGGGCTCGGCGGATGAACGAGTCGCGGATTGTCCGGTTCAGTGCCGAAGGGGAGCAAAAATTTCGCGAACTGGTTGGAGACTAAAGGTCAGCTTTTTAAAAGCGCATCGACAAAGGCGGGGACCAGTTCCGTTGCCGGGCCATAAGTGCCGTGGTCAAACAGGGTAGCACCTGTGCTCGGTTCAAGGTTGAGCTCGACCGTTTCGGCACCGGCTTCTTCATGGGCAACTTGAACAAATCCGGCCGCCGGATAGACATTGCCCGATGTGCCAATCGACATGAACAATCCGCAATCACCCAAAGCGGCATAGATGCGGTCCATCTCAAGCGGCATTTCGCCAAACCAGACGACATGCGGACGCAAGCCAGATGCCTTGCCACACGACGGGCAAACAGTTTCCTTGGCGAGGTCGTCTGCCCATGCGGTCAGAAGATCACAGTGATTACAGCGGATTTTAAGCAGTTCGCCGTGCATATGGATCAGGTTTTTTGATCCGGCCCGGCCATGCAGATCATCAATATTCTGGGTCACCAGCAAAACATCACCGGGCCATTCAATTTCAAGCCGGGCAAGCGCATGATGGGCGGCGTTGGGCTGGATATCCGAACCCAGAAGGGCTGCGCGCCGGTCATTGTAAAAATGATGGACCAGATCGGGATTATTGACAAAGGCGTCGGGGGTGGCGACGTCAGAAATATCATATTTCGCCCAGATTCCATCGGGATCGCGGAATGTGTGCAGCCCGCTTTCCTTTGAAATGCCAGCCCCGGTCAGAATGACAATCGGGGCGTCCTCATCGCGCAGGATGTCAATCAGGTCGGGACGAAGTGGCATGGGGAGGTGTCCTGTCGGGTTGGCAATCAATGTTTTTCGCGGGCATGACGACTGTAGAGGGATTCAGAGTAACCGTCTTGAGAGAGTACGTCATTCCCGCGAAAGGCGGGAATCTCTGTGCGTCTAGACTCAAAACGGCCCCGCCAAGTCTGTCTGGCAGGGCCGTTGATAAACCCGATCCGCTAAAACCGGTTTATTTTGGTGCTGTCGTGCTTAGGCCGAGGTATCGACATTCCCGCCCGGAGTGTCGTCCTTGGGTGCTTGCTCAGCAGCCGGGTTTTTGGTCACACCGACCATGGCAGGGCGCAGCAAGCGGCCTTTGAGCATATAACCGGCCTGCATGACCTGTGCGACGTGCCCGTCCGGATATTCCGGGTTCGGCATTTCAAACACGGCCTGATGTTTGTTGGGATCAAGTTTTTCACCAAGCGGTTCAAGCTTTTCAACGCCGTTCTTTTCAAGCGCCTTAAGAAGCGTCTGTTCGGTCATTTCAACGCCTTCAAACAGCGTTTTCATCGCCGGATCGGCATTGGAAGTGTCGCCAGCAGCATCAAGGGCGCGGCGCAGGTTATCCCCAACATCAAGAAGCTCACGGGCAAATTTGGTAATTGCGTAGTTGCCAGCGTCCTCGACATCCTTTTTGGCGCGGCGGCGGGTGTTTTCCACCTCGGCGGCCTGACGCAACAGGCGGTCTTTCAGTTCGGCAACTTCGGCTTCAAGGGCGGTGATCGGATCCTCGATCACGACATCTTCGTGCTCAGCCGCGTTCGCCTCTGCTGCGATATCTTCGGCTGCGGCTTGCTCTGCATTTACATCGTGCAGATCGTCCGGGGTGTTTTTTGCGGTTTCCGACATGGCTAACCTATGTACTTTCACGTTAGTGCGGCCTGACACGCAGCGCCGCGATTTATCCAATCAGTTGACCGACCAGTTTGGCGGTGTAATCGACCAGCGGAATGATCCGGGCATAATTGATCCGGGTTGGTCCGACAACCCCGATTGCGCCCACAATGCTGCCTTCGGCGTTTTGATAGGGCGAAATCACCATCGAAAGGCCCGATCCACCGAATAATTTGTTTTCCGACCCGATGAAAATCTGAACACCCTGGGCGTCCGTTGTCACATCGAGCAGTTCGATCATCTGATCGCGGGCCTCAAGCACGTTAAACAGGCGGCGCACGGATTCAAGCTGTTCAATCGTATCGATATTTTCCAACAGCTGGGATTGACCCTTAACAATCAGGGACGATCCCTTGATCCCGCCAGCCCATGTTGCAAGGCCTGCATCAATCAATCCGGCTGAAAGGTCGTCAAGCTCCTGGCGCAACTGATCACGTTCCTGGGTGATCAACAGGCGCGCATCGTCAAGAGTCTTTCCAGCCAACCGGCTATTTAGATAATTCGCGGCTTCTGTCAATGCCGAACCGGGCAAATCTGTTGGAACATCAAGGATTCGATTTTCAACGTTGCCGTTCTGCGACACCAGTACAGCAAGAACCTTGCCCGGTGAAAGCCCAACAAATTCAATCTGTTTGAGCCGCAATCCATCGGTTTTGGGGGCGACAACAAGCCCGGCACAGCGCGACAGCCCCGATAACATGGTGGTGGCTTCGCCCAGCATCTGATCAAGCGAATAACCGGCCTGTTCGCAATTTTTGGTCAGTTGATCGCGTTCGGCATTGGGAAGGTCACCGACCTCCATCAGTGCATTCACAAAAAGACGAAGGCCCTTTTCACTGGGCAACCGTCCGGCCGAGACATGCGGGGCCACCAGCAATCCCATGTCTTCAAGGTCAGACATCACATTGCGAATGGTCGCCGCCGACAGGTTTTCAGACATCCGGCGTGCAATCGACCGTGACCCGATGGGTTCGCCGGTTGCGACGTAGGCATCAACGATCTGGCGGAACACTTCGCGTGTCCGCACGTTCATATCGCCAAGTAGGGTGTCGTCGAAATGCGCCATTTTCTGTGTGTGACCATAGTTTGCGCAAGATTGCGTCAAAAGGTGATACGAATTTAGTCAGCCCAAGTCCAACCGTCAATCGCACCGGATTTGCAGTGAGAAGCGCAAGGGTACCATCAATCAAGTACTTAGTTTCAAAACCCGTCAAAGCGCAATGCGAATCGCGCCAATTATCACGGGGAAACTGCTGGACCTTTGGCGGGTGTCATCTTACTTTGGGCGAAATTTCAGATTATTCGCGTTGGTCGCCAAGGCCAGTGCCGTACAGACAAACAAGAGGTTCCCACTCATGCGCCCATCCGGCCGTACCCAAGATCAGCTTCGCGACGTTTCGATTGAAACCGGCATTTCTAAATATGCCGAAGGGTCATGCATGATCAAATTTGGCGATACCCATGTCATTTGTACGGCAACGGTCGAGGATAAGGTGCCGGGCTGGATGCGCAATTCTGGCAAGGGCTGGATCACCGCAGAATATGGCATGCTGCCACGTGCGACTGACAGTCGCATGAACCGTGAAGCTGCGCGCGGTGGTCAGTCGGGCCGGACTCAGGAAATTCAACGTTTGATCGGGCGTTCGATCCGTGCGGTGACGGATATGAAGGCCATGGGCGAAATGCAGATGCGCCTTGATTGCGATGTCATTCAGGCCGATGGCGGCACGCGCACCGCATCGATCACCGGGGCGTATGTTGCCGCCCATCTGGCGTTTCAGGGTGTGCGTCGCCTTGGCCTGCTTAAGGAAATTCCACTGACCCAGCCAGTCGCAGCCATTTCGTGCGGCATTTATAACGGCAACGCGGTTCTTGATCTTGATTACGCCGAAGACAGCAATGCCGGGGCCGATGCCAACTTTGTTCTGGCTGGCAATGGCGGCATTGTAGAAGTGCAGGCCACCGCCGAAGACGTGCCGTTTGATCGTGCAGCGTATGATCAGATGTTTGCGCTGGCTGAAAAAGGCTGCAAGGAATTGTTTGCGAAACAGCGCGAAGCTCTCGGCCTCTGAACATGCCGGTCTTCGTTCCATGCCGGGCTGCAAATGGATGGTTCCTGCGCTTCCGGTGCTCACGTACTTAACGTACGCTGCGCGCCGGTTCTCAAAACCAGCCATTTTCGCCACGGCATAAAACGAACCTCGCCACGCTCATCTTTCGACTATCTCGATCTTTCTCTATTGAAAATCTTCAGGCAAGAACATGGCCCGTCGCTTTACGGAAAAAAAACTGGTTATCGCCAGTCACAACAAAGGTAAAATCAAGGAAATCGGTGACCTTCTCGCACCCTTTGGGATTGAAGTGTTTTCGGCCGGTGACCTTGATCTTCCCGAACCCGAAGAAACCGAAAAGACCTTTATTGGCAATGCGCAGCTAAAATCGACTGCCGCGGCCAAGGGGGCGAACCTTCCGGCCCTTGCCGATGACAGCGGGCTTGCGGTATCCGCCCTTGATGGGGCGCCCGGTATTTATTCGGCGCGCTGGGCCGGGCCGGACAAGGATTTTGATATGGCGATGGAAAAGGTCCAGAACGGGATCGGCAGCCATCCGGATCGCCGGGCATCGTTTATCTGTGCGCTGTCACTCGCGTGGCCTGATGGGCATGTTGAGAATTTCGAAGGGCGGCTTGAAGGCGACATTGTCTGGCCCAAACGCGGCCGTCATGGATTTGGCTATGACCCGATTTTCCAGCCCAAGGGATATGATCAAACCTTTGGCGAAATAGAGCCAGCCATAAAGCATGAAATGAGCCACCGGGCCGATGCGTTCGCGCAATTGGTTGCGGCCTGCTTTAAATAAGCTTTGTTCAGGTCATTGCCCTGCATCGAACATATGCACGCATCGCTGATGTCATGATCGGCGGTGCGTGTTAGTTTATCGGCCAACATTCCCGTATTTGAAAAGAATTTCGCGTGTCCGCAACCTCCGCCGAAACCGTGCCGTTTGGCATTTATATCCATTGGCCGTTTTGCCTGTCGAAATGCCCCTATTGCGATTTCAACAGCCATGTTGCCAACAGTGTTGATCATGTACGCTGGCGCAAGGCATTGCGCGCCGAACTGGCGGCGGGTGCCGCCCGCCATCCGGGGCGGACGGTGGGGTCGGTGTTTTTTGGGGGTGGCACGCCGTCGCTGATGGATCCGGAAACTGCGGGTGCGTTGATTGATGACATCAAGACGTTCTGGAACGTGACCGATGATATTGAAATCACGTTGGAAGCCAATCCGGGGACGGTTGAAATCGACCGGTTTTCGGCCTTTGCCGCCAATGGCATTAACCGGGTGTCGATTGGCATTCAGGCGCTGAATGACCGTGACCTCAAATTCCTTGGGCGGTTGCACAGTGCTGAGGAAGCCATGCGGGCGCTGGATGTTGCGACATCGGTGTTTGACCGGTTTTCGTTTGACCTGATCTATGCCCGTCCGGAACATGATCCCAAGGCGTGGCGTAAGGAGCTCCGCGAGGGACTTGCGATCGCCAATGGGCATATTTCGCTCTATCAGTTGACGATTGAGCCGGGCACGCAGTTTTATACCCTGCATCAGCGCGGTGAGTTGGTCGTCCCCGACGAAGACCTTGCGACCGAGCTTTATGAGATTACGCAGGAAGAAACGCAGGCGGCTGGTTATGGCTGCTATGAGGTGTCCAATCACGCCAAGCCGGGGCAGGAAAGCCGCCATAATCTGGTTTATTGGCGCTATGGCGATTATCTTGGTATCGGTCCCGGTGCGCATGGCCGCGAAGCGATCATTCAGCCAGATGGCAGCACAGTCCCGACGGCAGTGCGCCGCCACCGGGCGCCTGATATCTGGCTGGACCGCGTGGAAAAGGCCGGGAACGGCACACAGGAAGAAACCGTGCTTGAGGCCAAGGAGCGCCTGCTTGAAATGGTGATGATGGGCTTGCGGCTTAATGAAACCATTCCAGCAGCCCGGTTTGAGCGGATCATTGGCAAAGGCCCGCGCGATGTTTTGGATAATGCGCGGCTTGAAACCCTGATCGGATCGGGGGATTTGATTTGTGATTCGGCCGGGCTTCGCACCACTGATCAGGGACGGAACCGTTTGAACGGTGTATTGGGCTACTTATTCGACCCTGCAGCGTGATGTAAGCAGACGGCATTAAAATGCCCAAAAACCCATGAAAACCGTGATGTTTCCGATATGGAACGGGCATCAGCCGCGTGCCGTGGAAACTTGCGCGGTTTAGTTTCATCAAACCATCAAAAAGGTGGTTGACACTTCAAGCTGACCGCGTATATTCCGCCCCGTTCCAGCGCATAGCGTCGGAACAAAACCACAAGCCCCTATGCCCAGGTGGCGGAATTGGTAGACGCGCTGGCTTCAGGTGCCAGTGGCCGAAAGGTCGTGGAAGTTCGAGTCTTCTCCTGGGCACCATACCCCAGCACATTTCTGATGTGCTGGGGTATTGTCGTTTTAGGGTTCATATTGCATCAATATGCTTGTGGTGCGTCGATAATCAGAGGTTGCATGGTTGACTGAAATCTTCAAATAAGTTGTACTTATATAATATAATAATTATGTTGCGCCATATTGAAAAGATGAGCAGTCAATGTTTTCAAAACGCTTGCCGCCTTGGATATTGTCTTTTGTTCGATTTGTTCCGAGAGCTCTTTCTGTTTCTGGTCCCCAAGATGTTTTGGCGTATTTCGGTATTGCTGCAATCATTTGGGGGGCATTCTGGCTGGATGAAGCAGAAAAAAGACGAAGTAAAATAGAAGAATTTCATGCCTTTAACCCAAAATTCGAATTGGAATTTGAGTTTCCGATTGCTCAATACATTGATGACAGCGGTAATCATGTTACAGAATTAAAGGCTAAGTTGACGAATAAAGGTAATATTCCAATATATGCTAATGTTTACACCTCTGCATCAATCGCTTTCTCAGAGAAAAAAGGTGTGGGTACATCAGCATCAAATATTGAACACTCCACCACTGGTTCTATTGTAAATATTAATGATCAATTAAACATAAATTCAAAATTTACAGAGAACGATAGTGAAAATATAAAATATAGTTGTACGTATATATTCTACAAAATAAACCCTGTATTTAATGAATACTATAGAAAATTTTTTCCTAATATTGAGACAGAAAAATTTTCTAGCTTTTACAGTAGAATACTCTCCAACAGATGGAATGCTCCAAAGGAATTCAACGCTTGGGATAAATGCAATGCAATTAAGAGACCCTCGTTGGTTGCCGTTGTCGATAATCTGATTTCTAAAGGTAACTATTCCAAAGCAGCTGAAATAATTGTTGCATATAACTCAACACACCCTTCTTCAATGCTTATTAATTGGGACGACTATCCTGTCCTGTCTGACTTAAAGAGGAAGCTTATAGGGGAGAATTGAACCTCTGTAATTGTTCAAATGGCACGACTTTTGCGTCGCGGCGCGCAGTTTGCTGTGTTAAGAACAGGCAAATCATGACATTTGGAGCACCGCGATGACCAATTTCCTCCATCTCGGCGATCTGCCGGGCGACCTTGACCTTGGTAAGGTTGTCGCCATTGACAGTGAGACCATGGGCCTTAATCCGCATCGCGACCGTTTGTGTGTCGTGCAATTGTCGAGCGGTGATGGCGATGCCCATCTGGTCAAGTTTGATGGGGAAGATTACAGCGCGCCGAACCTTAAAAAATTGCTGGCTGATCCAAGCGTTTTGAAGCTGTTTCACTTCGGGCGTTTTGACATTGCGGTGATGGACAAATACCTCGGTGTGCGCTGCGCGCCGGTTTATTGTACCAAAATCGCCTCCAAGCTGATCCGCACCTATACCGACCGTCATGGTCTGAAAGACCTGTTGCGCGAGCTGGTCGGGGTCGAAATTTCCAAGCAGCAGCAAAGTTCTGATTGGGGGGCGGCTGAGCTCTCCAAGGATCAGATCGATTATGCGGCGTCGGACGTTTTGTATTTGCATAAAGCCAAGGAAGAGCTGGATCGTCGTTTGGCACGCGAAGGGCGCACCGAACTGGCGCAGGCCTGTTTTGACTTCCTGCCAACGCGCGCGACGCTGGATCTTTCGGGCTGGGACGAAACTGATATCTTTGCCCACTAGTTTTCTGACCGCCTGCAGATATTTGCATATCGGTTAACCGCCTGTGAATGTCGGATGTGCTAGGCAATTGACCCCCGCACCGGGCAGGTTCATAGTTTTGGCAAAATGGCCGTGCATGTTGGTCAATGCGCCTGATGTTCCGGGCGGGAAACGCAAACAAGAAACAGATGACAGTGACCCCAGAAGCCAAACAAAACGCCTCACAAAATGTCGGACATACCCCTGCACCTGCTTCCAGTGCCGATCTTGCAGTGGCGCGCCGGGTACTTGAGATCGAAGCAACTGCCTTACACGAACTGGCCGAATCGCTTGATGGTGCTTTCTGTGCGGCGATTGACCTGATTGAGGGGCTTAAAGGTCGCCTTGTGATCACCGGGATGGGCAAAAGCGGTCATATCGCCAAGAAGATTGCCGCGACCTTTGCCTCGACAGGCACACCATCGTTTTTTGTCCATCCGGCCGAAGCCAGCCACGGTGATCTTGGCATGATCGGCAAGGATGACGGGGTTTTGGCCCTGTCCAATTCCGGTGAAACCCCGGAGCTTTCCGATATTATTGCCTTTACACGACGGTTTAATGTGCCGCTGATCGGCATGACGCGCAAACCGCACAGCTCGCTTGCGATGCAAAGCGACTGCCCGCTGGTGTTGCCTGCAAGCCCGGAAGCCTGCCCGAACAAGCAGGCGCCGACGACCTCAACCACCGCGATGCTGGCCTGTGCCGATGCGCTGGCGGTGACCTTGATGGAGCGGCGTGGCTTTTCCGCCGAAGATTTCCGCACATTCCATCCCGGCGGCAAACTGGGTCAGCGGTTGCTGCATGTTCGTGATGTTATGCATCCAGCCGACAGCCTGCCGCTGATAGCCAAGGATGCCCTGATGTCCGAGGCGCTTGTGACCATGACCAGCCATTCGTTTGGCTGTGTCGGGGTACTTGGGGATCGCGGTGAGCTGATCGGGATTGTGACCGATGGCGATTTGCGCCGTCACATGGCCAATAATATTGTGGCGATGAAGGTGATGGATGTGATGACGGCAGGGCCGAAGGTGACAAGTGAAATGGCGCTGGCGGTCGAAGCGCTTGCCATCATGAATGATCGCAGCATTACCGCCTTGTTCGTGCTTGATGAGGCGCAAGTGCCTGTTGGACTGGTCCATATCCATGATCTGCTGCGGTCGGGGGTTGCCTGAGCATGGCCGAGGATCGGGCGCAAAAGGCTGAGAAAGCGGCGCGTGACGCACGCAGCCGTGACCGACTTCCGTCCGGGCGGCGCGATGTACGGATCAATCCGTTTCGCCGGATCATTGTGACGTCGCTTAAACTCGTTTTGCCATTGATCGCGCTTACCCTGATGGCGTTGGTGGTGTTATGGCCGCAGATCGAACAGGTTCAGGACAGTGGGTTTCGTCTTGGTTTTTCGACGTCTCCTGAGGATTTGATGGAAAATGTTGCCATGTCCAACCCGCGCTTTTTCGGTGTGGACGGCAATCGGCAGCCTTTTACCGTCACCGCACAGGAAGCCATCGAAAACCAGGCCGATGACGGTCACGATGATCATGTTTACCTTGATACCCCACAGGCCGATATCACGCTTGAAGACGGTTCGTGGATTGCGCTGACGGCCAATGAAGGGTTCTATACCGAAACCGATGGTGTGCTTGATCTGGTCGGGGCGGTGAATATGTACCACGATAACGGGTTTGAAATTCACACCCAGAAAGCTGAAATCGAAATGAACGTTGGCAATGCCAGCGGATCGGTTCCGGTTGATGGGCAGGGGCCGTTTGGCACGATCAAATCGGATTCCGGGTTTGAACTGGAAGACAAAGGGGCGGTCATCCGCTTTTTGGGGAACGCCAAAATGGTGATTTTCGATAGTGCATTGAAAGGGAAGTCATGATCGCAACGGCGCGTTTGGCCCGCACACAGGCAGCCGCAGGGCGTTTATTGGCAACGGCCCTTTTGGTCGGAAGCATTGTGGGTGCAAGCACCCTGATGCAGGCCGCCGTGATGCAACAGGCACATGCCAATCCGCTGGGGCTGGCACAGAACGGCAGTGGCGGGCTTGAGGTTGAGTCTGACAACGGCATTGAATGGCGCCGCAATGAGCAAATCCTGATTGCGCGCGGTAATGCGGTGGCCAAACGCGGAACATCGCGGGTCGATGCCGATGAATTGCAGGCATTATATCGGGATCGCGATGGCAACAGCGAGATTTACCGCATCATTGCGACCGGCAACGTCAGATTGTCATCTGATACCGATGTCGCGACCGGCGATAAGGCGGTTTACGATATTGATCAGGCGGTTGTGGTATTGACCGGTGAAAACCTGAAATACCAAACCCCGAAAGAAACCCTGACGGCGGAAGAAAGTCTGGAATATTGGGAAACCGACCGGATTGCGGTGGCCCGTGGCAATGCGGTTGCGGTTGCCGAAGACCGGACATTGCGGGGCGATACATTGACTGCACGGTTCGAGCCGGGCGAAGGCGGGACCAACGAATTACGCCGCATCGACGGCGACGGCAATGTAACAATCCGCACACCAAACGACTTTGTCGTTGGTGATCAAGGGGTTTATGATGCTAAAACAGGTATCGCTACTTTGATCGGATCAGTTAAGATTACGCGCGGCGAGAACCAGTTGAACGGGGATCGCGCGGTTGTTGACCTGAATACCGGCATCAGCCGCCTGACGACCAATGGCACAGGTGGTAGCAAAAACCGTGTCCGGGGCCTTCTGATCCCAGAAAAAGACGAAAAAGACGAAAAAGACGGCCCGGCAGACGCCGGGACAGAAAATTGAGGAAAGGTCGGTAATTTGTTCTGGTCGCGCAAAGGCGTAAAATCCGACACATCAAACGGACAGGCTACATCTTCTGTGGATGGCGGGCCGCGTTTGGTGAGCGCGAACAAGGGGCTGGTGGCGCATAATCTTGGCAAAAGCTTCAAGAAACGCCCGGTTCTCAAAGACGTGTCGATGTCTGTGCAGCGCGGTGAGGCGGTTGGTCTTTTGGGGCCAAACGGTGCGGGCAAGACGACAAGTTTTTACATCATTACCGGGCTTATTGCTTCTGATCGCGGGTCGATTTCATTGGACGGTCGCGACATTACATCGATGCCGATGTATCAGCGCGCGCGTCTTGGCATTGGTTATTTGCCACAGGAAGCATCGATTTTCCGCGGCATGACGGTCGAACAAAATATCATGGCCGTGCTTGAGGTGGTCGAAGATGACCGCATCAAACGCGAACAGAACCTTGAAGACCTTTTGGCAGAATTTGCCATCGAGCATTTGCGCCGCACACCGGCATTGGCATTGTCGGGCGGGGAACGCCGCCGTTGCGAGATTGCACGTGCGCTTGCGGCCCATCCGAACTTTGTTCTTCTGGACGAACCGCTGGCCGGGATTGACCCGATTGCCGTGGGGGATATCCGTGATCTTGTACGTCATCTGAAAGATCGTGGCATTGGGGTCTTGATTACTGACCACAATGTGCGCGAGACTCTCGACATTATTGACCGGGCATATATCTTGCATGATGGCCGGGTTTTGATGGAAGGTGGTCCCGATGAAATCGTTAGAAATGACGATGTTCGCAGGGTTTATCTGGGCGATCGTTTTAGCCTGTGACCATTTCTTGGGGGGAATCGGATTGACACGGGGTAGTGCATAAATGGCCCTGAAGGCGCGGCTTGATCTTCGCCAGTCCCAGTCTCTTGTCATGACGCCGCAATTGCAGCAGGCGATTAAGCTGTTGCAATTCAACAATATTGAACTTTCCAATTTCATTGACAGTGAGCTGCTTGAGAATCCGCTGCTTGAACGCGCGGACCCGGGGCAGACGTATGCCGAATCGGGCGATAGCGCGGTCGGCAATGGTGACGACGGGATTGATCAACGCACCAGCGACAATTTCACCGATCGTGATGACCAGTTCGGCACCGACCGCCTGACTGCCAGTGAAACCATGGGGGCGGGTGACAGTCCGCTCGATGTCGCCAGCGACGCGCTGTATGACGGCGAGGGCGAGATTTCCCAAAATGGTGCGCCTGTTTCGGGCAGCCATGACTATTCCGCCCCCTATAGTGGCGGTGCGGGCGGTGGTGGCGGTTCAGGTGGGGGCAGTGGTGATGAGCTGCCCAGCCTTGAACAAACCCTTGCCGATGAAGCAACGCTTCGTCAGTCGCTTGATGATCAGCTCAACATTGCATTTGCCGATGCAAGCTCACGCATGATCGGCAGTTATCTGATCGATATGCTTGATGACAATGGCTATCTCAGTGGGGAACTTGAGGAGGTGTCATCCTCGCTTGAGTGCGACCTTTCGGATGTGAAGCATGTTCTGTCGGTGATGCAGGGATTTGACCCGGTCGGGATTTTTGCCCGCGGTCTGGCCGAATGTCTTGAGCTGCAATTGCGCGATCTAAACCGGTTTGATCCGGCAATGGCCGCCCTTCTGGCCAATCTTGAATTGCTGGCGAAACGCGAATTTGACCGGTTGCGCCGAATTTGCGGTGTCGATGCCGATGATCTGCATGACATGATCGCCGAGATCAAAACGCTTGATCCGCGCCCCGGCCGCACGGCCGACGGTGAAGTGGCAACACCGGTGATCCCCGATGTTTTGATGCGCGCTGCGGGCAATGGCAACTGGCATCTTGAGCTGAATACCGATGCGCTGCCGCGGGTTTTGGTCAATGAGGAATATGTCGCGGAAATCGGGTCTGGTTTGCGTGACCGCGAAGAACGCGGCTTTATGAGTGAAAAACTGCAGACCGCCAACTGGTTGGTGAAGGCCCTGCATCAGCGTGCGACCACCATCATGAAGGTGTTGACCGAGATTGTCCGCCAGCAGGACGGGTTCTTTAGCCATGGGGTGTCGCATTTGCGCCCGTTGATCCTGCGCGACATTGCCGAGGCCATTGGCATGCATGAAAGTACGGTATCGCGGGTGACCAATGGCAAGTTTATGTTGACCCCGCGCGGGATGTTTGAACTGAAATATTTCTTCACCACGGCGATTTCATCATCGGTGGGCGGAGATTCATATTCGTCGGAATCAGTGCGTCACCGGATCAAGTCATTGATCGATATGGAAGATCCGAAAAAGATTTTGTCAGACGACAAACTGGTCGAACTTCTGCAAAAGGAAGGGATCGACATTGCACGCCGAACAGTGGCAAAATACCGCGAAGCGATGCGCATTGCGTCTTCTGTTCAGCGGCGTCGCGAAAAAAAATCACGTGCTTCCTAGCACTTTTTTACCAGAAAAATGCGCCATAAGGTGCTGTAATTTAAGGTAGAATACCCATATCTTGACTTGGCTATTACGAGGGAATATGGTGCGCCCACCTGATTGAGGGGCTCCAAACATCCATATGTACTGGGAAGTCACTCAAAGAGGGATAGGCGATCCATGCAAATTACGGTTATCGGTAAGCAACTTGACGTAGGAAATGCTCTTCGCGAGCACGTCGTCGAGACCTTGGACCCTGCGGTAGAGAAATATTTCGATCACGCGATCGAAGCCACGGTGACACTCACCAAACAGGCACATCTCTATCATACGCAAATTTCGGTCCATGTCGGCAAGGGCATGATGGTGCAGGCCAAAGCATCGGCGGATGAAGTTTATCCCGCCTTTGACGGAGCCTGCGACAAAGTGGCTAAGCAGTTGCGGCGCTATAAAAGGCGCCTGCGTGATCATCACGCCAGCCGGGACCATCATGAGCAGGCCCGCCTAGATGCGATCCACTATGTGATCGCGCAAGAAGACGATGATCATTCGGATGACACTCACGTAAATGGCTATGAACCAGTGATTGTTGCCGAAACGCCCGATCGCATTGATACGCTTTCTGTTGGGGAAGCGGTCATGCGGCTCGACTTGGGGGACATTCCGGCACTTATGTTCCGGAATGGCAAACATGGCGGATTGAATGTTGTGTACCGTCGTGCCGACGGAAATATCGGGTGGCTTGATCCAGCCGATGAGGAAGCCGGTGCAGCGTGACGGACGCGGATTCTGAGCCAAACAACGCAACGCGAAAAATGGACATATCATCTATTCTTACCCCGTCCGGGGTTATTCCGGCACTGCGGTCCGGTGCGAAAAAGGCTGTGCTTGAGGAACTTGCCGAGAAAGCAGCCGACGTTACCGGACGCGATGCAAGCGAGATTTTCTCTGTCCTGCTTGATCGTGAGAAACTAGGCAGCACTGGCGTTGGCGGTGGTGTCGCAATTCCGCATGGCAAGCTGAATGATCTTGATCGGCTTTACATGGTCTTTGCCCGTGCTCAGAACCCGATCGAGTTCGATGCAGTTGATGAGCATCCGGTGGATTTGTTCTGCATGTTGATTGCGCCCGAAGAAGCCGGTGCGGATCATCTGAAGGCGCTGGCGCGGATTTCCCGCCTGCTGCGCAATCAGGGCATGTGTGACAAGCTGCGTGGTGCAGGCTCTGCTGATGCGATCTATGCGCTGCTGACACAGGATGAGGCCGAACAGGCCGCCTGAAAAGGTCAGTGACCGGCGGGTAATCCCCGTACGCACAGATAACAGCCCAGAATTTAAAAAACCGGACGCCCGTTAAGGCGTCCGGTTTTGCTTTATGGACGATATGCAAGAGCGATCAGCTGTTTGACCATCAACCCTCAGCTTCGGCTGGCGTACGATCCTTGTTTGGGTTTTCCACATCGGTTAAACGGCCCGCCAGAACGACAAGGTACAATACCGGAATGCCGATGATGGCGGTGCCAATGAAGAACCAGCTGTATCCGACCGCATCAACAACCGTGCCCGAGAACCCGGCAAGGATCTTTGGAAACAGGGTCATGATCGAACTAAAGATCGCGTATTGCATGGCCGTAAAGGAAATATTGGTCAGGCCCGACAGATAGGCAATGAAGGCCGCCGTTGCCAAACCACCCGACAGGTTGTCGGCCATGATCACCACGGCAAACATGATGGTGTTTGCCCCCATATGGGCCATAAAGGCAAACAGGATATTGGTGATCGCCGAAAGTAACGCCCCGACAAACAGGATGCGCACAACCCCGTAGCGCACCGACAAAACCCCGCCCATGAAACTGCCGGCAATGGTCATGAACAGACCAAATGTTTTGGACACGGCGGCGATTTCTTCCTTGGAAAAGCCAAGGTCGGTGTAAAACACGTTGGCCATGACCCCCATGACGATATCGGCAATGCGATAGACGCCAATCAGGATCAGGATAATGATCGCGGCCTTGCCATAACGATCAATGAAGTCTTTTACCGGTGCGATATAGGTTTCACGCACCATGCCCGTCGGAGTGAGGCCGACCCGCGTGGTCAGCCAAGCGATCAGAATGGCAACGGCAATCGAAATCGCCAGTTTGAGAGTGCCGGCAATAAACCCGGCAAGCTCGCTGATCATGCCGCCATCGCGCAAGATGGCTTTGAGTGGGTCGGTGATGTCCCCGGCATAGAGATTGGCAAGGATGAAGGCGATGACCGTGACGGCAAACATCGCAAGAAATCGCACGTAATCGGAGGTTTCGTGGAAATACTTGCTGTCGATGCGGTTTACGGCCGGTTCACGGATCAATAGCGTTGTAATCACCCCGATACACATCGCAAGCGCCATACAGCCGTACGCCATTGTCCAGGCAAAGGGTTGGTAACTGCCTTCGGCTTCAAACAGCCCGGCAATGGTGAGCGCCCCGGCACCGGCAACGATCATGCCGATGCGATAGCCGCCAATATAGGCCGAACTCATCATGGCCTGAAGATCGGTATCGGCGGCCTCGATGCGATAGGCATCAATCACGATATCCTGTGTGGCCGAGGCAAAGCCAAGGGCAACGGCGGCAAAGGCCATCATGGTCAGGTTTTGTGCCGGATCGGTCAGCCCCATCCACAGGATGGCGCCGATGATGCACCCTTGGGCAATGATCAGCCAACTGCGCCGACGCCCCAGAATACCGTGCAGGACCGGGAAGGGTAGCCGGTCAATCAGTGGCGCCCAGACGAATTTGAACGAATAGCCAAGCGCTGCCCAACTGAAATAGGTCACGGTGGAACGATCCACACCCGCTTCGCGCAGCCAGATCGACAGGGTGGAGAAAATCAGAAGGATAGGAATGCCCGCAGACAAGCCCATAAACAGCATGGTGATGACACGTGGATGGATGAAGGCGCCAAAGGCCTCGCTCCAGCTTCGTTTTTCTGCGCTGTGCATCAATTTCCCCCGTTTGAATGCCACGTGGCCACAAAGTAGGGGAAACTGGTTAAGGAATGCCGAAATCGTCCGGCTGTGATGCAAAGGACCTTAAAGGACCTTAAACGCAAAAAAGGCCGATCCATCTGGACCGGCCTTTTTCAATTCAGCTGCGAAACGATTAGACGGTTTCGGATTCTGATTTACGGCTTTCGCGTTTGCGCACGTTCGGATCGAGGTGCAGCTTACGAATACGAATGCTTGTCGGCGTTACTTCGACCAGCTCGTCGTTCTGGATGTAGGCAAGGGCCTCTTCCAGGGACATGCGGCGCGGCGGGGTCAGGGTGATGGCGTCATCCTTGCCCGATGCACGAACGTTGGTCAGTTTTTTGCCTTTGAGGATGTTAACCTCAAGATCATTGTTACGATTGTGTTCGCCAATGACCATGCCTTCGTAAACGCGCGTACCCGATTCGATGAACATCGCGCCACGATCTTCCAGACCCCAAAGAGCATAGGCAACCGCGTCGCCCTGATCGTTTGAAATCAGAACGCCGTTACGACGGCCTGCAATGGCACCTTTGACCGGGCCATAGGAATGGAACACACGGTTCATAACGCCGGTACCGCGGGTATCGGTCAGGAATTCACCGTGATAGCCGATCAGGCCACGCGACGGTGCGTGGAAGATGATACGGGTCTTGCCGCCACCTGATGACCGCATATCGGTCATTTCGGCTTTGCGCAGGCTCATTTTCTCAACAACCGAACCGGCGTATTCTTCGTCAACGTCGACCTGAACTTCTTCGAACGGCTCAGACATGACGCCGTTGATTTCCTGGATCAGAACGCGCGGACGCGAGATCGAAAGCTCATAGCCTTCGCGGCGCATGGTTTCGATCAGAACGCCAAGTTGAAGTTCGCCACGACCGGCGACTTCAAATGCGTCTTTATCAGCGGTTTCACCGATCTTGATCGCGATGTTACCTTCGGCTTCGCGTTCAAGACGGGCACGGATCATGCGCGAGGTAACTTTGTCGCCTTCCTGACCAGCCAGCGGCGAGTTGTTGACCGAGAAGGTCATCGCCAGCGTCGGCGGATCAATCGGCTGACTTGCAATCGCGGTGGTGATTTCGGTCGAGCAGATGGTGTCGGCAACGGTTGCGTTGGTCAGGCCCGCAATTGCGATGATGTCACCAGCATTTGCTTCTTCCTGTGGCACACGATCCAGACCGCGGAAGCCCATCAATTTGGACAGACGGCCGGTTTCAACCGTGCCATCACCGCGAAGAACCTTAACAGGCATGTTGAGTTTCGCACGTCCCTGCGCGATACGACCGGTCAGGATACGACCCAGGAAGTTATCGGCATGCAACATGGTCGCAATCATTGCGAACGGTGCGTCAACGTCTGCCTTCGGAGCCGGAACATAGCTCAGAACCAGATCCATAAGCGGGGTCAGGTTTTCTTTCGGACCTTCTGGGGCTTCGGCAGCCCAGCCATCACGGCCAGATGCATAAAGCGTCGGGAAGTCGAGCTGTTCATCGGATGCTTCAAGCGACACGAAGAGATCGAAGATCTCGTCGAGAACTTCTTCGGCGCGCTCATCCGGACGGTCGATCTTGTTGATGATGACGATTGGCTTCAGGCCAAGCTTCAGGGCTTTACCCAAAACGAATTTGGTCTGTGGCATTGGGCCTTCGGCCGAGTCAACCAGCAGAACAACACCATCAACCATCGACAGGATACGTTCGACTTCACCACCGAAATCGGCGTGGCCCGGGGTATCAACGATGTTGATACGGGTCTCGCCCCACTGAATTGCGGTCGGCTTTGCCATAATGGTAATGCCGCGTTCGCGTTCCAGATCGTTGCTGTCCATGGCGCGTTCATCAACGCGCTGGTTGTCACGATAGACGCCCGACTGGCGGAACATCGCATCGACGAGGGTGGTTTTGCCATGGTCAACGTGAGCGATGATGGCGATATTGCGCAAGTTCATTGGCGCGGACTCCAGAATAAAAATGCCGCGCGCCGGGATGTGTCCCTTGCGCATCGGTCAGTAAAAGTTTCAAGGCCAGTAGATATTCAGCCGCCCTAAGACCGGGTTCATCCGGTCGGCAAGGTCAAACCCGCGCAATTTGCGCAGCACGGCACATGCTGAATGTTTACTGGCCCAAAGACATTTTGCAGGCTGGCTCGAAAGCTGCCCTGTCATAGCCAATGTGGAGGCGAATGACCAGCCTCGTGCACGCCATGCGGGGTTGATTTTTCTGCAATGCGGGCTGTTTGCGCTAAACTCTGTATAAAGTCAATGCTTGTGTGCAGTGCAAAGCCACGGAATCTGTGCTGTTTGCCAAAATAAAACGGGACGGCAAACAAATATTGCCGTCCCGTGAAATCTTTCGAGGTCTGTCTCAGGGCATGTAAATCATGTCCTGCGAACCGATCAAATGGCCTTGTTGATCAGGTCCTTAAGGTCGGCAACCGGGCGTGCGCCCATATGTGAAATGACTTCGGCGGCGCAAATCGCACCCAGCTGACCACAGGTCGCAAGGTCATGCCCCTTGGTATAGCCATAGAGGAAACCCGATGCGAACAAATCACCGGCCCCGGTGGTATCAAGTACGCGCGCGACAGGTTCGGCGCTGATTTCATACAATTCGTTATCTGAAACAATCACCGCACCCTTTTCACTGCGGGTCAGGGCTGCGACCTTGCAGTGCTTGCGAACTTCGGCCAAGGCTTCTTCAAAGGTTTCAACCTCATAGAGCGACTTGATTTCGTCTTCGTTGGCAAACAGCACGTCAATATGGTTATGCACCAGATCGCGGAACGATTCGCGATGACGGTCAACGCAGAATGAGTCAGACAGGCTGATGGAAACCTGACGGCCTGCTTCGTGGGCGACCTTGGCAGCTTTGATAAAGGCGTCCTTGGCTTCTGGACGATCCCAAAGATAGCCTTCCATGTAGGTCAGCTTTGCCGATTTGATCAGATCCTCGTCGATGTCTTCCGGGCCAAGTTCCGCACAGGCACCCAAAAAGGTGTTCATGGTGCGGTCACCATCCGGGGTGACAAAAATCAGGCAGCGCGCGGTCGGCGATCCTGTGGTTGACGGGGTCGAATTGAACTGCACACCAATCGCACGAATGTCATGGCGAAACACCTGACCGAGCTGGTCATCGCGGACTTTGCCGATATAGGCGCCTTTGCCACCAAGGGCTGCGATGCCGGCCATGGTGTTGCCAGCTGACCCGCCCGACATTTCCATGCCCGGCCCCATCTGTTCATACAAACGATCCGCATCATCCGCGTCGATCAGGGTCATAGAGTTCTTAACCAGGTTCAGCCGTTTGAGGTCTTCTTCCTTGCAGTTGGCAAGGACATCAACGATGGCGTTTCCGATCCCGACGACGTCAACTTTGGTGTCGTGCATGTAATTCATTCCTGCGATGTGTGCGTTTGCGTGTTTGGTTCGTACGGTATGGCGCGCAGGCCTTCCGCGCAACGGGCCGTTTGGACACGTGCCGAACCGGACCGTCTTTATATAATAGGTGACGTTATATCATAGGGGCCATTGGGCATTGGCGGGAGTATAGGCATTGCAATTATTGGTGCAAGTGTTGCGACCGTTTCGTGACCGGTCGTTTAACCGCGCGTTAAGGACCTGAAAAACTACATACGATGTTTTTTGCGCCGATTTTGAAACGAGATTCCCGAGCCTGCAGTTTAAACATCGTGCGATCAGTCAATTGAATCCCATCCGGCGGGGAAGAATGAATCATAAGTCCCGGAAAACTGCCAGATTTCGCAAATTAGCGGTCCGTGATGCACAACAAGGGACATTCCCCGGATTTGAGGGTGAGAACGGAGCAAAAATACGCAAACAAGAATTTTTAACTGTTTTTAATCTCGAATTTTACCCGCATTCGATTTCTTTGAAACAACGGACAAACTGGTTTGTATTGAAATAAGAGTAATAATTTATCTGTATAATGATCAGTATAGATAATATTGATTAATCTAACATAGCGAAAAATGGCATTTTAACATGCTGTGCCGGTTTGTGGCCGACCATGCCTTCATTCGAGTCAATGGTCGCTTGAGGAGGGGGTGTCAGACGCGCTTGTGGTGTTGGTAACTGACATCAAATTGGGATAAAGCGGGATTGGCGCATTGTCTTTTGCGTCGTTTTTGACACTGTCATCATCTGTGACGGCAGGGGCTTTTGTTTTGGTGATCCCATCGGTGTGGCAGAGGACATCAAGTCCAAGCCGATCGCGTAATTCTTCGATAACCGCTTCGATTCTGGTGCGATGAAGTGGGTCTTCACACAGGGTTACAAACTGTTCAAAGGCGCCCAGCGCCTTATGATCTTCATTAAGGCGGGCATACAGTGCACCGAGCTGATGCCACAGGCCTTCATGGTCGGGTGCGATCAACAGGCTATGCTCGATAATGCGGGTCGCATGGGTCAATTCCCCGGCACGAAGCGCACGAACCTTAATGTTGTTTTGAAGTCGTAACAAAATAGAAACGTCGGAAGATTCGCAATAATGGCGGGGTTCGAGTTCGGCATCGAGGCCACTAAACGATTTTAAAAGTTCGCGTAGCTCGGCCGGGCCAAGGGCAATGCCGCCATGGAACGGATCAATCATGCGGCGTTTGCCATTTGACTGCAGACGCAACAGAAAATGACCGGGGAAATCAATGCCGGTGATCGTAAAGTCACAACGGCGCGCCACATGGATATAAAGCATGGCCAGCGCAACAGGCAGACCACGTTTGCGGTCCATGACCTTCATCAGATCGGCGTTTTCCATGTCATCATAGTTTTCCGCATCCCCCTGAAAGCCATGTCGGGTCGGGATGACAGATTGCAGCGTCGATACGATTTGTTCGATGGAGGCCTGTGCCAAGGTTTCTGGAGCCAAGGTGTTGTCTGGCGCCACCTTGGCGGATGCCACTGTGTCGTGCCCGGATGACGCCAACAGGGCCGCAAGATCGGAACGAACCTGATCGGCCAGATCATCAAGCCGCGCAAGATACGGTGCAATGTCGCGTGCGTTGTTTGGATCGTTGATCCGTGCAAAACGCAATGCGGCTTCTGCTGCCGTGGCGTCGGGCTTATTGCCCTTGCCATAATCGACAAGCCATTGGCGATCCGGATCGGTCGGGTCTGTGATGTGGCGAATACTGTTAATAGGATCAGGTTCCTTGCCGGTTTGCATCATTTTTCAGGCGGATATGGCTGACCACCCGTCTAACATAGCTGGTATCGCGGGCATGTGCGATGACGCGATTGCGTTCAAGGTCATCCTGGGCAATCCCCATCAGATGCACCGTGCCCTTTACGGTTTCGATGCTGTAATTAATCGCAAAGACATCGGTATCAAACATCAGGGCCGTTTTAATGCGGGTCGTGATCAGAAGGTCGTTGGCATTGTCCATGAAGGATGCACCTTCGCCGACACTGATTTCATTAAGCACACTGCGTACACCACCAACCTGCCAGGTGAGTTTCACGGCTTCAAGTTCGTCCGTTGCTGATTTGACTTCACCAGCCAGAAGAACTTCGCCTTCGACAACTTCGATCTCGATATTGAGAAACAGGGATTCGTCCTGTGCCAGAAACTTTTGCCAGATTTCAGCTGTAATTGCCGTGTCGCCTACTGCCCCTTCAAATCCGCGTTCCTGAAAGGCCGCGACCCCGGCGGTTGCCCCGGCTCCAATGGCCATCGATGTGCAGCCCGCCAACGGCAGAATGCCAAAACCGGTGAATGCCAAGGTTAGTAAAATACAAAAACGCCGCTTGGCATTGCTTGGCCATGTGCCAATGAAATGCCGGGCTGTGTCATATGCTGACGCCATATGCCGAAGTCTCGTCCCGATTCCCCAAATAATGTCCCATCATTACCCCATCGGGTTAAGGAGTTTTAAAATCCGGACCGGTTTATCAGAAAATATGCATTTTATCTTTGCCGAAGCCTTTTAACTTCGGGGTATTCAGTGGCGATGAGGGGCCGCCAGTTCCGACCAGCGTCCCGGTGTCAGGCCAAATGCCTGACGGAAATGCCGGTTAAAATGGCTTTGATCGGAAAATCCGGTTTCAGCCGCAATGCCCGCAAGCGGTTGACCCAGCGTGATCAGGGCGCGGGCCTGTTGCAGGCGCCGCATGATCAGATAGCGATAGGGTGTTGTTCCGAAACGGGCGCGAAAATGCCTGATCAATCGATAACGATCCATGTCGGCGACCTGTTCAAGTTCGTGCGATAGAACCGGGCGATCAAAATTGGCTTCAAGGAATGCGCGAACCTGCTCCATCTGCAGGCTTGCATTGTATCGCGATTGTTTCAGGGGTGTTTTGGCATGCTGTGAAAGACGATGTGCGATGTCGGTGACGAATTGATCGCGCAACAATGGATCGACGTCGCTTTCAAGTTCACCCAAAACAGATGCAAGGATCGCCCACAGTGCAGGATCGTGAATGATGGGATCGCCGACAAACGGCAGGGATGCTGTTTCATGATCAAGGCCGCGCCGCAAAAGGGCCGGTTCAAGATAGAGCATGCGATACTGCAAACCGTCATCGGTGCCCGCACCACCATCATGTAATTCATCGGGATGCAAAACAATGACGTTGCCCGGATTGCTGGCGCGATATTCGCCACGATAATTAAACGTCTGCACCCCGCGCATCGTAATGCCAAGCGCATAGGTGTCATGACGGTGTGGGGAAAACATATTGCCAAAGAACTGTGCTTCGATGCGTTCAATCCCGGGGGTGGCAGGGGCCGCAATGAACCGTTCACGCGTTTTGCACAAACGTTCAATACTGGGTTCACCGTCCTGTTCTATTGCTTCTGTCATGACCTGATAACCCAACCGGATGGAGGACGCATATGTTCGAGACCAAAGTGGCGCTGGTGTTGCGCGATGATTTGCAGATGTGGCAGTCACTGAATGTGACGGCCTTTCTGATGAGCGGCATTGTCGCCCAAACACCTGACATCATCGGCGAACCCTATGTCGATGCGAAGAACAATCTTTACAACCCGCTGTCACGTCAGCCGGCCATCGTTCTGGCGGCGGATGCGCAAACCATTGCGAAAATTCATCAACGCGCCATAAACCGTGGCATTCGGGCATCTGCCTATATCGAAGAAATGTTTGCCACCGGCCATGATGGCGCCAACCGGGATGTTTTTGCCAGACTGGCCCCCGATGACGCCCAGTTTGTGGGTATTGGCATTCATGCCGACAAACGCATTGTCGATAAAATCACCAAGGGCGCAAAAATGCATCCCTAAGATATTGGGGGTGTGGGTATTGGCAAATTAGCGCGGTTCTGTATGCCAGGCATTTTTCAGATGTTCGATCCGATACCATTTGCCAACAATCATCAGATCAAGACGCAAATCACCCTGATGGCCAATGTGCCCGGCATAGGATTCAAGCGCACGTGCAATGCGGTTTTGCTGTTGCGGGCGGATCGCCAGAAGGGCATCGGCGCGATTGATGCGGTTTTTAACCTCGATCGCGGCGATCAGGTTTGCGCGCTTGGCGATGATGTCAATTTCGCCAAGCGGGCTGCGATACCGGGTGGCAAGAATGCGATATCCCTTAAGACGCAACCAAAATCCACACAGGGTTTCTGCCCGACGACCGGCCTTTTCCGCCCGTTTGCGTTTTGATTTATCACCGGGCACCGGGGGGCGAGAACGCGACGGGGCCATGGCTTAGTCGTCCGATGGTTTGGCAAGTGCGAGCGCACGATTATAAAGGTCGCGTTTTTTAAGCCCGGTTTCCTTGGCAAGGATATCGGCCGCATCCTTGGTGCGGTGGGTTTTGATCAGGTCGGAAAGTCGGGCGTCGATGTCTTCGGGGCTTGGTTCATTCCCGGTTTCATCGGCGGGGCCGACAATGACCACAACCTCGCCCTTGGGCGCACCTTGTTCGGCGTAATGGGCGGCCAACTCATCAAGTGTGCCGTTGCGGACTTCTTCGAACATCTTGGTCAGTTCGCGGGTGACCGCGGCTTCGCGCGTACCACCAAGCATTTCAGCCATATCAACCAGACTGGCGGCAAGACGTTTGGGGCTTTCAAGGAAAATCAGACTGCCGGGGATCGGGGCAAAGCGCGCCAGTTCCTTTTTACGCGCCATGGTTTTGGGCGGCAGGAAGCCAGCATAGAAGAAATGGTCACTGGGCAGGCCCGACAGGATCAGGGCGACAATCGGGGAGGAAGCGCCCGGTGCTGCGGTAACGTTAAAGCCTTCGGCCTTACAATCGCGCACCAGTTTATAGCCCGGATCATTGATCAGCGGCGTGCCCGCATCGGAAATAAGCGCCAGTCCCTGACCCTTGCCAAGTCGGTCCATGATTTCCGGCCGCAATTTGGCGGCGTTATGTTCGTGATAGGCAATGCGTTTGGTTTTCACCCCATAGCGCGACAGCAATTTTCCCGATGTGCGGGTGTCTTCACACAGGATAATATCGGCGCGTTTGAGGATATCGAGTGCGCGGAACGTAATATCGCCCAAATTTCCGATTGGAGTAGCAACAAGATAAAGACCAGATGAAAGTGGCAAATGGCTTTCATCATGTTTACTTGATCGGTCGCCCGCATTACCCTGCGTGCGAAACGAGTTATCGGGAGGTGAGAGTGGATTCTCCGAAACGTCATCCGGGGCAAAATCAGGCGCCGCGTCGTCAGGCGTTGAAGAATTTTGATCGGGATTCGGCTTGGTGCCGTGTCGTGTGCCGGACGGCATCTGTGTTTGTCCTCTCTATCGGGCTAGCCGCATGTAGTGCGACCACGAGTATCACGGACCTGTTTGGCATGCAACGAGACGGGGCACCGGTGGAAACCGCCAACGACCCCGGCGCGAATGCGACCCGCGCACCGGATCAGGGATTGATCCCGGATGCCAATCCGTGGACAAACGATGCCGCCTTACCAGAAGGAGTGGGCGAAGAAATCCCGACATTGTTTAATGATGAGGCTGCAACATCGGAAAAACGTGTTGCGTTGTTATTGCCACTGTCAGGGCAGAATGCCGCCCTTGGCCGTGCGATGCGCCATGCGGCCGAACTGGCAATGTTTGATATCGCCGCGGATGATTTCATCCTGATGCCGATTGATACCGCCGGGACCTATCAGGGGGGGCAGAATGCCGCGCGTCAGGCGATTAACGCCGGTGCCAAGATGATCCTTGGTCCGCTGTTTTCCGAATCGGTTAGCGGTGCCAGCGAAGTTGCCAAATCGGCCAATGTGCCGGTGGTGGCCTTTTCCAACAACCGACGGGTTGCGGAAAATGGTGTGTGGGTCAACGGTCTGATCCCTGAAGACCAGATTGCGCGTGCGGTGGGTTATGCCACAACGCAGGGCAAATATCGTTTTGCCGCCCTGTTGCCGCAGAATGATTATGGTCGTCAGATTGCCGGTGCCTTGCAAAGTGTCGTGTCGCGCGTTGGCGGTACACTTGGCCGGGTTGCCTTCTATCAGCCGGGGTCCGAAGGCCTCCAGCAAACCATCCGCGATTTTGCAAATTATGACGCACGGCGGGCGAATTTGCGGGCGCGCAAGGCACAGTTGAATGCCGAAGGCGGGACTGCGGCCAAACGTGCACTGCGGCGTCTTGAAGGTGTCGATACCCTTGGTGAGCTTGATTTTGATGCCTTGATCCTGCCGGCAACCGGTGGGGACTTGCGTCAGGTATCGGCCCTTTTGGCCTATTTCGATATTGACCCGTCGGTGGTGCAATTCATCGGGACATTTGGCTGGAACGATCCGGGACTGTTTACCGAACCAGCCCTTAAGGGCGGGATTTTTGCCGCCCCGAACCCGGAAAACTGGGAACTGTTTGCGGATCGGTTTGCGCGCACCTTTGGCGATCAGCCGCCGCGCATTTCAAGTCTGGCCTATGACAGTACGGCATTGGCGGCCTTGATGGCGCGTGATGAAAACAATATGTCCGAGGCTGCGTTGACCAACACCAGCGGATTTGTCGGTGTGGATGGTGTGTTTCGCCTGACCCCAGATGGTCGGTCTGAACGGGGGTATGCCATCATGCAAATCGGGCCAGAGGGGGCAAAGGTTATTGCGCCGGCCCCGGACAGCTTTGATCAGGTATTCTGATTTGATCGGGTAAAACCGTATCGACAGTATGACGCAAAACGCCTGCCGGGTTATGCTCCGGCGGGCGTTTTGTCTTTGAAGTTGCACAGATCATTAACAATGCAGTCGCCGCAGCGCGGTTTGCGCGCCTTGCAGATATAGCGTCCATGCAGGATCAGCCAGTGATGGGCATGGGTCATAAAGCGCGAAGGCACCTTTTTCATCAGTCCCTTTTCCACCGCCAGAACCGTTTTGCCATTGGCCATACCGGTGCGATTGCCCAGACGGAAAATATGGGTATCAACCGCCATGGTATGTTCGCCCCAGGCAATATTGCGCACCACATTGGCAGTTTTACGCCCGACACCGGGCAGTTCTTCAAGCGCGTCCTGATCGTTGGGCACGATGCCATTATGTTTCTCAACCAGAATTTTGGCCGCAGCCATGACGTTCTTGGCCTTGCCGCGATACAGACCAATGGTTTTGATATGACTGATCAGGGCTTCTTCGCCCAGATCAAGCATGTCTTGCGGGGTTTCAACGATCTGAAACAGCTTCTTGGTGGCCTTGTTCACCCCGATGTCGGTGGCCTGTGCTGATAGGGCTACAGCAACCAGAAGCGTATAGGGATTGGTGTAGTCCAGTTCCCCCTTGGGTTCGGGATCGGCATCGGATAGACGCTGAAAAAAGGCGTCAATCGCGGCTTTGTTCATCGGGCGGGCCATGGCAGAAAACTCTTTCTTGGTGCCGCATTTTTGCGGTCGATTTGGGGAATGGCGTCTTGTTAACACACCGGTTCCGTGATCCGATCTCTTGATCTGCTATTATATAAACGTGCAGGGTCAAAAAATCGAATTCTGATTGCAGCCCGATCAAGGCCGGGCGCAAAATCGTCGCGTACAAGACGACCATGATCAGAGGGATATATAGTGCCCGCCGTACCGCGCAGTTCAAAACCGATCTTCAGCATTGCCCTGAGGCCGCCGCGTTCCCTGTCACGGCGCGGGGCGCGCAATGTTGTTTTTCTGCTGGCGGGGGCGACAACGACGATTGGCTTGATCTTTTGGTCGGTGGGGGCGTGGCCGGTGATCGGCTTTTTGGGGGTTGATGTGATTTTCCTGGCCCTGGCATTTCATTTCAGTTTTCGGGCGGCACGCGAAGAAGAACGGATTGAGTTGCATCCGGGGAATTTACGGGTGACGCGAATCCCGGTGCGTGGCCGACGTCAGCAATATGATTTTCAGCCATATTGGCTGCGCGTTGTTCTTGAGCGAGGTGAAGACGCGCAGTGCAGTCTTTTTTTGCAAACACATGGCAAAAGTCTGGAAATTGCCGGTTTTCTCGGGCCTGATGAAAAGGCCGATCTGGCCTCGCGACTTGAAGACGTGTTGCGTAAAAACCGTTGCTATCCGGCGCAAAACCCTGCCTGAGAAATTAGATTTGCGCGTTTTGCAACCCGGTTATAACCGATTTAAAAAGCGCGAATTTCAAGGATCAAAACCGGCCTTATGCGCCAATTTGGCGTTCTGGAGCGGGTTAAAATGCCCGTCATTGGATCAAAATCGGCGTTTGATCACCAAAAACACCCTAGATTCCCTGTTTTGACCGCTTGCGACTTTGTGGGGACTTTCATATATAGGTGCGCGGGGTAACGAAGAACCCCCAGAAAAATTACGTGTATTAACACCATTGGTCCCAGGAGGTCCTGCGCGGCGCTTCATAGCGAAGGCTGCGGGACGGACCGGCCGCTAAAAGAGGAACTTACTATGGGCAAAATTATTGGTATCGATCTTGGCACCACAAACTCATGCGTTGCAGTCATGGACGGCAAAGAAGCCCGCGTGATTGAAAACAGTGAAGGTGCCCGTACCACGCCATCAATGGTCGCATTCACCGATGACGATGAACGTCTTGTCGGTCAGCCTGCAAAACGTCAGGCTGTGACCAACCCGGAAAACACCCTGTTTGCGATCAAACGTCTGATCGGCCGTCGTTACAGCGACGCTGAAGTCGAAAAAGACAAGGATCTGGTGCCGTACAAAATTATTGCCGGCGAAAACGGTGATGCATGGGTTGAAGTCAATGGCGAGAAAATGGCCCCGAGCCAGATCGCAGCCATGGTGCTTCAGAAAATGAAGGAAACCGCAGAAGGCCACCTTGGCGAGCCGGTGACCGAAGCCGTGATTACCGTACCTGCGTATTTCAACGATTCGCAGCGTCAGGCAACCAAAGACGCCGGTAAGATCGCGGGTCTTGATGTCAAACGTATCATCAACGAGCCGACGGCAGCTGCCCTGGCCTATGGCCTGGACAAAAAAGAAGCTGGCACCGTGGTTGTTTATGACCTTGGTGGCGGTACTTTTGACGTGTCGGTTCTGGAAATCGGCGATGGCGTTTTCGAAGTTAAATCAACCAACGGCGATACCTTCCTTGGTGGTGAAGACTTCGACAAACAGATCATTGATTACCTTGCTGACGAGTTCAAAAAAGAACAGCAGATCGATCTTCGTAAAGACCGTCTGGCCCTGCAGCGTCTGAAAGAAGCCGCTGAAAAAGCCAAGATCGAGCTTTCGTCTTCGATGCAGACAGATGTGAACCTTCCGTTCATCACCGCAGACGCATCGGGTCCGAAGCACCTGAACATCAAACTGTCGCGTGCGAAGCTTGAAGGTCTGGTTGGTGATCTGATCGAACGCACCATGACGCCGTGCAAAGCCGCATTGAAAGATGCCGGCATCACCGCAGGCGAAATTGATGACGTGATCCTGGTTGGCGGCATGACCCGTATGCCGAAAGTTCAGGAACGCGTGAAAGAGTTCTTTGGCCGTGAGCCGCACAAAGGTGTGAACCCGGACGAAGTTGTTGCACTTGGTGCGGCGATTCAGGGTGGTGTCTTGCAGGGTGACGTTAAAGACGTCCTGCTGCTTGATGTTACTCCGCTGTCGCTGGGTATTGAGACCCTTGGTGGTGTCTTCACCCGTTTGATCGACCGTAACACCACGATCCCGACCCGCAAGTCGCAGACCTTCTCGACCGCTGAAGACAATCAGACGGCCGTGACCATCCGCGTCTTCCAGGGCGAACGTGAAATGGCTGCCGACAACAAGATGCTTGGCCAGTTTGATCTGGTTGGTATCCCGCCGGCACCGCGCGGTGTTCCGCAGATCGAAGTGACCTTTGACATTGATGCCAACGGTATCGTCAACGTGTCTGCCAAAGATAAGGCAACCAATAAGGAACAGCAGATCCGCATTCAGGCATCTGGTGGTCTTGGCGATGACGAAATCGAAAAAATGGTCAAAGATGCGGAAAGCAATGCCGAGTCTGATAAACAGCGTAAGGCACTTGTTGAAGCCCGTAACCAGGCCGAAGCCGTTGTTCACTCGACCGAGAAAAACCTGACCGAGCATGGCGACAAGGTTGACGATGCAACCAAGTCAGAAATCGAAAACGCCCTGTCGGCTTTGAAAGAAGCCAAGGACGGTGAAGATGCCGATGCGATCACCGCAAAGGTCAACGAACTTCAGCAGGCTGCGATGAAACTTGGCGAAGCCATGTATCAGGCCCAGCAGGCAGAAGACGGTGGCGCAGAAGGTGACGCTGCGGATGCAGGTGCGTCAGCACAGGCTGATGACGGTGTTGTTGATGCCGACTTCGAAGAAGTCAACGACAACAAAAAAGATAAATAAGACGACCGCAGAGGTCGTCTTTAACGACGCCCTGTAAATAAAAATCGGGCCGTTCCGGACGCAGAAACTGCTGGGACGGCCCGACCGTATTTCGGAGTTACAGATGGCGAAAGAAGATTACTACGAGCTGTTGGGTGTCAGTAAAGATGCCAGCGCGGCCGAGCTCAAAAGCGCCTATCGCAAGCAGGCCATGAAATTCCACCCGGATAAAAATCCGGGCAATACCGAAGCCGAAGTTAAATTCAAGCAGGTCAACGAAGCGTACGAAATCCTCAAGGATGACGAAAAGCGCGCGGCCTATGATCGTTTTGGTCATGCTGCCTTTGAACAGGGCGGTCCCGGTGGGGGCGGCTTTGGAGGTGGTGGCTTTGGCGGCGGCGGTTTCGGTGGCGGCGGATTTTCCGATGTCTTCGACGAAATCTTTGGCGCCATGGGTGGCGGTGGTCGCCGTGGGGGCGGTGGATCGTCACGCGGTGCTGATCTGCGCTACAACATGGCGATCACGCTCGAAGAAGCATTCGAAGGCAAGAAAGCCGAAATCACCATTCCGGGATCGGTTTCGTGTGAAGAATGTGACGGTACCGGTGCAGAAGCCGGTTCCCAGCCTGTGACCTGCCCGACCTGTAATGGCCACGGTAAAGTCCGTGCCCAGCAAGGGTTCTTTACCATTGAACGCACCTGCCCGAGCTGTCATGGCAAAGGCAAGATCGTTAAAAACCCGTGCAAATCGTGCCACGGGGTCGGTCGCGTTGAAAAGGAAAAAACCCTGCAGGTCACGATCCCGCAAGGGGTTGAGGACGGTACACGCATTCGCCTTTCAAGCGAAGGTGAGGCCGGGACCAATGGTGCACCGGCGGGTGATCTTTATATCTTCCTTGATATTGCGCATCATCGGTTCTTCCAGCGCGAAGGGGCGAACCTGTATTGCCGGATTCCGATCCCGATGGGCAAGGCTGCCCTTGGTGGCACCATCGAGGTGCCGACCATTGAAGGCACGCGCACCCGGATCAACATTCCTGCCGGAACCCAGTCGGGTCAGCAGCTTCGGCTGCGGGGCAAGGGCATGACCATCCTGCGGTCTCAGGCGCGCGGGGACATGTTTGTTGAAATCAGTGTCGAAACGCCGGTCAATCTGACCGACCGCCAGAAAGAACTTCTGGAAGAATTCGACGAGATTTCGCGTGCAGAAGGCTCCAGCCCGGAAAGCGAAGGCTTCTTTTCCAAGATGAAAGAAATCTGGAAAGACCTGACCGATTAGGTCAGCGCCTTTGCGCACAGCAATCTGAAACACCCCGTCGCGGTTGCCGTGACGGGGTGTTTTCTTATCGGGATGCCCGTACCGGTTGGGTTTTGATAAAATCAATAAAGGTCCGCAATGGTGTCGGGACCAGCCGTCGTCCGGGGTAATAGAGTTTCGGTCCTGGAAAGTGCGGCCACCAGTCGGCAAGGACGGGGATAAGATCGCCGCGGTCAAAATAGGGTGCCAGCCAGTCTTCAAACAGATAGATGATGCCTGTTCCCGCACAAGCCGCATGCACCGCAAGATCTGTCCCGCCGCCCGGTCGGACAAGTAACGGACCGGTCGGGTTAAGTTCGATGGTTTCATCACCGCGTTCAAATTCCCACGGATGTAGTGCCCCGCTGGCAAAGCGGCCACGCAGGCAGGCATGGTCCAGAAGGTCACGGGGATGTTCGGGTATGCCGTGCTGTTTTAGATATCCGGGCGATGCGGCAGCGGCAAAACGCTGGCTGCGCGGGCCAATCGGAATGGCGATCATGTCCTGTTCAAGGCTTTCATCATACCGGATGCCGGCATCACATCCTTCGGCCAGAACATCGACAAAGCTTTCTTCGGTGATGATTTCGACCCGGATACCGGGATAGGCGGCCAGAAAGGCCGGGATGATATCGGGCAGGACAAGACGGGCGGCACTGACCGGGACATTCAGTTTAAGGGTCCCGACCGGCCGGTCCCGATAGCTGTTAACGACATCAAGTGCGAGTTCCATTTCGTCAAGGGCCGGGGAAAGCCGTTGCAACAGTCCTTCTCCGGCCTCGGTCAGGGCGATACTGCGCGTGCTGCGGTTAAACAGCCGCACGCCAAGTTGCGTTTCAAGGCGGCGAACCTGATCGCTTAAGCGCGATGCGCTGCCGTTGCTCAGGCGGGCACCTTCGCGAAAACCCCCGGCGCGCGCGACCGTGACAAAGGCGGTGATGGTGGCCAGATCCAGTTTCATTGTTCCAAATTCCGTACAGCCTGTATCAATTGTACCGGATTGTTGATCACGGGAACAGGCGTTAGCGTCCTGTCAGACAGAAATCCTGATAGGAAGGAGAATTCCCATGACCATGATCGAACAGGCAGGAACATTTGCGATTGGCGATTTGACGGTGAACCGCATGGGCTATGGCGCGATGCAGTTGGCTGGGCCGGGGGTGTTTGGCCCGCCAAAGGACCGAAATGAGGCGATTGCGGTTTTACATGCCGCCCGCGAAGCCGGGGTCAATCACATCGATACCAGCGACTTTTACGGGCCGCACATCACCAACCAACTGATCAAGGAGGCGCTTCATCCTTATCAGGATGATTTGGTGATTGTGACCAAGATCGCGGCAAAACGCGGCGATGATGGTGCTTGGTTGCCAGCCCTGTCGCCCGAGGAACTGACATCGGCGGTGCATGATAATCTGCGCAATCTGGGCATTGATGCGATTGATGTTGTCAATTTCAGGTCCATGCACGGGCTTCATGGCCCGGCAGAAGGATCAATAGAACAACAGGTGACCGTGCTTGCCGAGTTACAGCGCAAGGGTTTGATCAAGCATATCGGTCTGTCAAACGTCACACCGACCCAGATTGCCGAAGGGCGCGAGATTTGCGACATCGCCTGTGTCCAGAATCAGTACAACCTTGCCCATCGCGATGACGACGGTTTGATTGACGATCTGGCGGCGGATGGCATTCCCTATGTACCGTTTTTCCCGCTTGGGGGCTTTTCGCCATTGCAGTCAGAAACCTTGTCACAGGTTGCCAAACGTCTTGAGGCATCGCCGATGCAGGTCGCGCTTGCGTGGTTATTACAGCGGTCCCCCAATATCCTGCTTATTCCGGGGACATCGTCGCGCGAACATTTGTCACAGAACCTTGCGGCGGCGGGTTTGACGATCCCGGCGGATGCGATTGCCGAGCTTAATGCGATTGCGGCACAGGCGGTGACATCAGCCTGAATGGGCTGATGCTGGTCTTTTGCGCATTTCCGGTGATTTCATCGTGCGGCGGCATGTGATAAAGCAATCACACGTTTGAAATTACGGATCCTAGGAGACCGGAAATGAAAGTCGGGATTGTTGGTTGTGCTGGCCGGATGGGCCGGATGCTGGTGAATGAAACCGCCAAGACCAAGGGCTGCGAAGTTGGTGGCGGCACGGATCTTCCGGGCAGTTCATTCATTGGCAAGGACGTCACCTTGATTGCCGGTCTGGAAGAAAGTGGCGTTCTGGTTGGAGACGATCCCAAGGCGCTGTTTGAAACCGTTGATGCGGTGATTGATTTCACCGCCCCGGCGGCCACCATGAAACATGCGAAACTGGCTTCTGAGACCGGGACCATCCTTGTGATTGGGACCACCGGCCTTTCCAATGATCAGAAAGACGAGTTGAAAGTTGCGGCGCAAAACGCCCCGATCATTTTTGCCCCGAACATGAGTGTCGGTGTCAATCTTGCCTTTGCACTGGTCGAAAAGGTGGCAGCGGTTCTTGATAAGGACGTGGCCGACATCGAAATCGTTGAAATGCATCATAAGCACAAGGTAGATGCGCCGTCGGGGACCGCCCTTGGCCTTGGTGAAGCTGCGGCCAAGGGGCGTGGTGTTGTGCTTGATGATGTGTCGGTGCGATCACGCGACGGGCATACAGGTGCGCGTGAAGACGGCACAATCGGCTTTGCGACGCTCCGTGGTGGCGATGTTGTCGGTGATCATACGGTTGTCTTTGCCTGCGAGGGTGAACGGATCGAGATCACCCACAAGGCATCCTCACGCGAAGTGTTCGCCAAGGGGGCTGTGCGGGCCGCGAAATGGGCCGAAGGCAAGGCGCCGGGGCTTTATTCCATGCGCGATGTCTTGGGGCTTTAAGCCCGACATCGCACGTGTCACAGCCGACTTTATACCGTGAGATGATTAACACCGGCCAGAGACATCAGGCCGGTGTTTTTATTGGCTATTGACGGCTTTGGTTTCTGGTCGCAAAGGCATTATGTTGGCAACCGCATCGGGGATGCATGCGGGGGGCATGCAGCTTAACCGGCCAAGCCCCTTGTTAAAGGCATCACGTTGCCTAAGGCCCTGTGATGAGGGCGGGAATCCGACATGCAATGTTTGTTCGATCACCAGATGCGGGTTGTAGATAACAAGGTTTTCCGCATCGCGAAGGCCGGGGTTATTGTGAAGAAGGTAGCGGGCAACATTGTGATCAATCACGGCCACTTCGACATGGCCGGTAATGAGTTGGCGCAGAAGGGTTTCATCGTCGCGCATACCAAAGGAATTCATGCTGGTGCTTTCGAGCATGGCGACCAAGTGTGATTCATAGCCATAGCCCTTGACATAGCCGACGGCATATTCTTTGAGGTCGCTAAGGTTTTCCCAAGAAAATTCAGTTGAACGCAAATGTACAAAGCCGAGCGGACTGGTGCCGATTGGTTCGGAAAACAGGAACTGACGACGCCGTTCAGGGTTGTCATAAAGCGGAAATATGGCTTCAAACCCGCGATTGTTCAGGATGTTTAAAAGTGCGCGTTTCCAAGGATAGACTTCGATTGTGTGGTCGATATCGACCTGATCAAAGGCTGCGGTTACCACACGCGATAGAAGTCCACCATCCGGCAGATTGACAGTGCTATAGGGCGGCCAGTCCAGCGTGACGAGGTTAATAACCGGTTTTGTCGAATGTGGTGGGTCATCGGCGCGTACCGTTGGGATCGACACTATCAGCGCAACACACATGATCAAACCACCCCACATAATCTTCTGGGTGATCAATCGGCGTTGCACCGGAACACGCATTGTTTCCTCCCTCTGCCCGCAGAAACCTATCCATAAGTGGTGATTCCGGTCAAGGTTCGAAAGGTTATTTTATTAGATTTATGTTGTATTAATTGGTGTATTGATCGGGTTTCTAAACAATCACAGATACTTAATAAGTATTGCTTAATGTAGTGGTGCGACCGCGAGGCGCAGGGCCAAGTGGCTAAAGAAAAACCTCGGCATTTTGACAGATGCCGAGGTTTTAAATGATCGAGTGGGGATGATCTAATGCGCGTCGGCCCAGCTGTCACCAATCCCCGCATCGACTATCAGCGGGACCGACAGGTGGGCGGCATTTTCCATAACATCGCGGATGATCTTGATGGCTTTTTCGGCCTCGTCTTCCGGGGCTTCAAAGATCAATTCATCGTGGACCTGCAACAGCATCCGGGTTTTAAGCCCGGCATCAACCAAAGCACCGGGGACCGCGATCATCGCACGTTTGATGATATCGGCCGCCCCGCCCTGAATCGGGGCGTTGATGGCGGCACGCTCGCCAAAGCTTCGGCGCATGCCATTTTTATCGTTGATGCCATTGATATGGATGTTGCGGCCAAACAGGGTGCGGACATGGCCATGTTTTTTGGCAAATTCCTTGGCCTGATCCATGTAATCGCGAATGCCGGGGTAAATTTCGAAATAAGCTTCGATGAAGGCCTTGGCTTCTTTTTGGCCAATGCCGAGCTGATTGGCCAGACCAAAGGCAGATATGCCATAGATGATGCCAAAGTTAATTGCCTTGGCCTTACGGCGCACCATCGGGTCCATGCCCTCGATCGGGACACCAAACACCTTTGATGCGGTGGCCGCGTGGATATCCTCGCCATTTTTGAACGCTTCGCGGAGCGCATCAATTTCGGCCACATGGGCCAGAAGACGGAGCTCAATCTGCGAATAGTCGGCAGAAATAAGCTTGCAGCCCTTATCGGCGACAAAGGCGGTGCGGATTTTCCGGCCTTCTTCGCTGCGGATCGGGATGTTTTGCAGGTTCGGATCGTTTGACGACAACCGCCCGGTATTGACATTGGTTTGACCGTAACTTGTATGAACGCGCCCGGTCAGCGGGTTAACGTGATTTGCCAAGGCATCTGTGTAAGTGCTTTTAAGTTTTGACAGTTGGCGCCATTCCAAAATTTTGGTCGGCAGGTCATGACCGAGTGCAGCCAATCCTTCAAGAACGTCAGCACCGGTTTGCCATGCGCCGGTTTTGGTTTTTTTACCACCCGGCAGGCTCATTTTATCAAACAGAATTTCGCCAAGCTGCTTGGGACTGCCAAGGTTGAACGGTTCACCAGCCATTTCATGGATGGTTTTTTCGAGTATCGCCATGCGTTTGGCAAAGTCATCCGACAGGTTTTTAAGGATGTCGGTATCAACCTTAACCCCCAGCCGTTCCATTTTGGCCAGAACCGGCACCAACGGGCGGTCCAGCGTTTCATAAACGCTTGCCATATGTTCCTGAGCAATACGGGGTTTAAGCAACCGATGCAGACGCAGCGTGATATCGGCATCCTTGGCGGCATAGTCCAGCGCCTTATCAAGCGGGACCTGATCAAAGGTGATCTGGGTTTTGCCCGACCCGCAAACCTCCGAGAACTTTATTGGCTGGTAGTCAAGATGCAGGTCAGCCAGTTCGTCCATGCCGTGTCCGTGGCTGGTGCCATCAAGGACATAGGACAGCACCATGGTGTCATCCATCGGGGCGACATCAATGCCATGACGCGACAGAACAATCATATCGTATTTCAGGTTCTGACCGATTTTCAGAACACCGCTGTCCTGCAACAACGGTTTGATCAGCTCAATAGCGCGATCAAGCGCGATCTGTTTGGGGATGTCGGCCTTGGCAGGGGCCTCTTCGGCATCGCCAAAATCAAAGCCACCCTGTGTGCCTTTGGCTTCGCTGTTCTCAGCACTCTTGCCGTGCCCTAGCGGGATGTAACAGCCATTTCCTGGCTCTGTCGAAAGTGAAATGCCAACCAGTTTGGCCTGATGGGCATCAAGGGACGTGGTTTCGGTGTCGACCGCAACTGTCCCGGCATATTCGGCCTTTGCAATCCAGTGCTTTAGACGTTCTTCATCCTGCACAAGTTCATATTCGGCCTTTTCGACGTTGATTTTATTGACACCGACACCGGGCTGGGTCGGGCTTTCAAATTCGATGTCGTCGCCGAATTTTGCTTTTACTTTAGAAAGCAGTGATTTAAAGCCGTGACTTGCAATAAAGCTTAAAAGAACTTCCGCGTCGGGTTCTTTTAATTCAAATCCACTGATCTGCTCAACCACCGGAACGTCGGTTTTCAGGGTGACCAGACGTCGGGAAATACGGGCCAGTTCGGCATTCTCAATCAGTTTTTCGCGGCGCTTGGGCTGTTTGATTTCGCCTGCGCGCTCCAGTAGAGAATCAAGATCGCCATACTCATCAATAAGTTGGGATGCGGTCTTAATGCCAATGCCCGGAACACCGGGGACGTTATCGACAGAATCACCGGCAAGTGCCTGAATATCGATGACTTTGTTTGGAGAAACACCAAACTTCTCCATCACCTCGGCAGCACCAATGGTACGATTCTTCATCGCATCAAACATTTGCACCCGATCGGTGACAAGCTGCATCAAATCCTTGTCCGAAGATACGATAATAACGTCAGAACCTTCGGCTTCGGCCTGACGGGCATAGGTCGCGATCAGGTCGTCGGCCTCATATCCTTCGAGCTCGATCGACGGCAGGTTGAACGCCCGGGTCGCATCGCGGATCAGGCCAAACTGCGGCACCAGTTCTTCCGGTGCTGGTGGGCGGTGTGCCTTGTATTCGGGATAGAAATCATTGCGGAACGTTTTGCCCTTGGGGTCGAAAATGACTGCCATATGGTCGGGCTTGGTATCTTCGCGCAGTTTCATCAGCATGGTGCAGAAACCATACACCGCGTTCACTGGCGTGCCGTCCGGACTGGTCATCGGCGGCAGGGCATGGAAGGCGCGGAAAATAAAGCCGGAACCGTCAACCAGTACGACGCGGCGCGGTTTTTGTCCGCTGGACGTCTTGGCATCGGATGGGGCGGAATCTGTCATGCGTCTCTTGCTCTTATGTTCGAGGATAATGTTGGCCCGCAGAATGCCCGATCCGTGTCGGTAAGTCGAGGGCGCGGTGTCGCCTACGAACAAAAACCGCGCCTGTCTCCTGACAAAAACGGGTGGCAAAGTGTCGGCCTTTGACGCTGGCTTGATGTATATTTCGATATCAAAACAAATAAGCTAAATACCGGGGGCTGGACGATTTTTGGCGGACGGTCTGTTTGTGCTTATCGTTCTGCTGCGGTGTTGCTATGGTAATGCGATAACTTCATCCCAAGGGACATGGGAGATCCGGTTCGTGGCCCGGAAAACAAGCAAGCCGGAATTTAGCCCAAAGGGCATCGGCGTTGAAACTGCAGGTCCGGTACGTGAGCTTTCAGATGATATGAGGCTCTCGACCCGGCAAGGCAAAAAGAAGCAAGGTGATCGTCGCGGCGTAGCTGCGAACGATACAGGATGGCGCAGATTTTTTAGCGTCAGTGCATGGCTGCGTTTTGTCCTGACTTTTGGCAGTTTTGGGTTGGTTTTACACGGCTTGTTCATTGTCTTTGGCGTGTATGAACGTAATGAACGCCTTGCAAACTTTGATCACTTTGTCTTGCTGATCAAACTCGTGGTGTTTGTCGCGTTGATGTATCTGTTTTACGCCATGCTGATGCATTACGGGCCTATTCGGCACAAGGTTCGGGGCATTTTCTTTTTGGCGCTTGCCCCGGTGGCCGCCCTTTGCATTTTTATGATCTATGGCGGCGGTGCCCTTTTTGGCAGCTTCATCCCGGTTTTGCAGTTCCTGATCCTGACGGTCGGGGTTGGCGGATTTTTGCTGTATGTCCTTGGCTATACATGGATAACCGGACGTAAGGTGCGCCGTGAAACGGTAAAATATGGCGATTTCACACCGGCAGGCGACCCAATAGGCTCGGCGGGTCATGGTAACCTGCCGCCCGGTGTGCGACAGGATCGCCGCAAAGTCCACAAAGCAGGCAACCTGCGGCTGCGCAGTACCGATGGCCGTGGTGATGCAACGGGCGGGGGATCTGGAAACGGCAATGGTGGCAAGGTCCGTTTGCCGGAAATCTAATCGCATTATGAACCATGAGCAGCGGAGGACCTTTATGCGCCGCGACTTGATTTTTATCCACAGTGCAGGAAAACAGGGCGGAGATGACGGCAGTAGCCGATTTCTGGCCCGGCTTGAAGCCGCGCTGGACGGCCAGTTTCGCATTGTCGCACCGGAAATGCCGACCCCGGAGCGCCCCGACGCTGAACTATGGCTTCGCGAAATTGACCGCGTGGTTTCCAACAGCAAGTCTGATGCCCGACCGGGGGCGGTGCTTGCCGGTCATTCGCTTGGTGGGTCAACGATTTTGCAATATCTCGGGCGGAATCGTGAAATATACCGTGATGATAACTGGTTATCGGCGGCTTTTAGCATTTCAGCACCGTTTTGGGGCCTAAAAGACCTGTATTTCTGTCACAGTGCGGATGATCGCATCGTGCCAGCGGAACATCAGGACGCTTACGCTGATCATTTTCCCCATGCGGGCTGTATCCGTCTTAGATCAGCCGGGCATTTGTTGTCAGACGGGGATGTTGAGATCTGATTGAAAAGATCGCCGCATTCGCCTGATCAGGAATGATTTTCCAGAACAACACCGGCCAGATACAGCGACCCAAGGATCAAAATCCGCGATGGTGCCGGGGTTTCTGCCAGCAAAACCTCAACCGCGTGTTTGAGGTCGTTACAGGCGTGGCTTTTGGCAATGCCGCAATCACGCCCGGCATTTTGCAGGGTGTTCGCATCATGCGCCTCATGATCGCCGGGAATAACAATCCCCGCCAAGGCCGATACATGGGGTGCTAGTGGTGCCAGAAAGGCAACAGGGTCGCGGTTATCAAGCATACCGACAATCACAAGCGTATCGCCCTTGGGCTGTTGTGACAGCCATTCAGAGATCACCTCGGCAGCGGCGATATTATGGCCGCCATCAAGGATAAGGTCGCAATTTTCCGGCAGGGCGTCGATCAGCGGACCTTTTTTAAGGCGCTGCAAGCGTGCTGGCCATTGTGCTGTGCGCAACCCATTGGCCAGCACATCCATATCCATGCCGTCGCAGCCGGGTATGTTCGCCTTGCGCACTGCGGCAATCGCCGTGGCGGCGTTGACATATTGATGCCGACCGGGAAGTGCAGGCCGTGGCAGGTTTAATGTTTCGCGCCCGATGCGCAGCGTAAAACCATCAGCCGTTTCGTCAACGACGTCAAAATCACAAAAGATCGGCGCACCAATCGTATTGGCGTGACGGGTCAGCGTGTCAAAGGCTTCAAGGGTTTGCGGGGCCAGAATGCTGATGACCCCCGGCTTCATGATCCCGGCCTTTTCAAAGGCAATTTTGGCAATCGTATCGCCAAGGAAACCCTGATGATCAAGCGAGATTGGCGTGATCACGGTTGCCGCGGGGGTATCAAGCACATTGGATGCGTCCACCCGACCACCCAGTCCGGTTTCAAGGATCAGCACATCGGCCGGAATGCGCGCAAAGGCAAGAAATGCCGCAGCCTGCGCAATTTCAAAGAAGGTAATGGAATCGCCGTTATTAACGGTTTCGACTTCTTCGAGCAGGTCACAAAGCGCCTGTTCGGAAATCTGCGCACCGGCAACGACAATACGTTCGTGAAAACGCACAAGATGCGGGGATGTCGAGCAATGAACCTGAAGGCCTGCCGCCTCGTAGATCGCGCGCAAATAAGCCTGCGTGGAGCCTTTGCCGTTGGTGCCGGCCAAATGAATGACAGGCGGCAGACTCAGGTGCGGATTACCAAGCTTTTCAAGAAGCCGGGTAATCCGCCCGAGTGAAAGATCAATGACTTTCGGGTGCAACTGACCAAGGCGTGCAATGATTGCATCGCTTCGGGCAGTGTTACTTGTCTGCTTTGGCACCTTTGGTGTCCGGCTTTTTCTTGGCATCCTTGATCGGAACAATCGACGCACCGGGTTTGGTGCGGCGGATCATGTCAATCAGGCGGCCAAAGGTCGCGTTCAATTCGTTGCGCGGAACCACCATATCGACCATGCCATGGTCCAGCAGATATTCTGCTGTCTGGAAGTCATCAGGCAGTTTTTCGCGAATGGTGTTTTCAATCACACGCCGACCGGCAAAGCCGATCTGGGCGCCGGGTTCGGCAATCTGAATGTCACCGAGCATGGCAAAGGATGCCGAAACACCCCCCGTGGTCGGATCGGTCAGCAGCACGAAATAGGGCAGGCCCTTTTCCTTGACCTTTTCAATCGCAGCCGTGGTGCGCGCCATCTGCATCAGGCTAAGGATGCCTTCTTGCATACGTGCACCGCCCGATGCCGGGACAATGATCAAGGCCGCATCCTGAACCGATGCCAGTTCGGCCGCGGCAACGATGCCTTCGCCAACCGCAATCCCCATCGATCCGCCCATAAAGGAGAAATCGAAAACGGCAATCACCGTCGCATGACCACCGACCTCACCATGGGCAACAGCCAACGCATCCTTATAGGTTGCTTTGGCTTGGGCTGCTTTGAGGCGGTCAGTGTATTTTTTCTGATCGCGGAATTTCAGCGGATCAACCGGAACATTCGGCAGTTCGATGGTTTGGTATTTACCCTCATCAAACAGGAGTTCAAGACGGTTTTGCGCGGAAATCCGCATGTGATGCCCACAATGCTGGCAAACATGATTGTTCTTTGCCAGGTCACGGTGGAAAATCATCTGTTCGCATGATTTGCATTTGTGCCAAAGATTTTCGGGCACATCTGTCCGGCGAACAAGTTGTTGAATCTTGGGACGGACGAATTCAGTCAGCCACGACATATCGGATACTGATCCTTAGGTTCTGTCTATATCGGTTCTTTTACAAACGCACAGCGATTTGATTATTTGCGTGCGTCCCGGACCCCGCTTGCCAGTTCGCGCACAAGGCCGGTAACCATAGAGGCGGTCTTATCGGTGGCCTTGCCGTTTTCGTCAAGACTTTCGGCAATTTTTGATACGATTGCCGAACCAACAACAGCTGCATCGGCCTGTCTTGCGACCTCGGCAGCCTGTGCGGCTGTCTTGATGCCAAAGCCGACTGCGATCGGCAATTTGGTATGACGACGCAGGCGTTCCATTGCTTCGATAATCTGCTCGTTGCTTGCCGAACCGGCACCGGTTACCCCGGCCACCGACACATAGTAAACAAAGCCGGATGTATTCTGAACAAGTTTCGGCAAACGCTTGTCATCAGAGGTCGGTGTGGTCAGTCGAATGAACGATAGACCTTTTTCGACCGTCGGAACACAAAGCTCTGCGTCTTCTTCGGGCGGCAGATCAACAACAATCAGGCCATCAACCCCGGCATTGCGCGCATCTTCAAGGAATTCTGCCACGCCATAGATGTAGATCGGGTTGTAATAGCCCATCAGAATGATCGGCGTTTCGTGATCCTGATCGCGGAAACCACGCACCAGCGACAGCGTTTTGCGCATGTGCATGCCCGCGGCAAGCGCACGGTTCGATGCTTCCTGAATGGCGGGACCATCGGCCATCGGATCGGTGAACGGCATGCCCAGTTCGATGATATCCGCCCCGGCTTCTGGCAGGGCCTTGAGGATTTCAAACGAAGCTTCGGGGTCCGGGTCACCCGCCGTGATGAAGGTTACAAGACCGGCACGGCCTTCTTCCTTGAGCTTGGCAAAACGTTTTTCGATGCGGTCTTTGCCGCCAATGATTGCGTCGCTCACAGTTTAACTCCCAGTGCTTCAGCCACGGTAAAGATGTCTTTGTCACCTCGGCCGCACAGATTGACGATGATGATTTTATCCTTGCTCATCGTCGGTGCGATTTTGATGACATGTGCCAGTGCATGGCTGGGTTCGAGTGCCGGGATAATGCCCTCGCATTCAGAACACAGCTTGAAAGCAGCAAGGGCTTCCTTGTCGGTAATCGCGACGTAATTGACACGCCCGATATCCTTAAGCCAGCTGTGTTCCGGGCCAATCCCCGGATAATCAAGACCGGCCGAAATCGAGTCTGCCTCGGTGATCTGACCATCATCATCCATCAAAAGGTATGTGCGGTTGCCGTGCAAAACGCCCGGTGCGCCTGCCGTCAAGCTGGCGGCATGCTTGCCAGTGTGAACACCGTGACCAGCCGCCTCGACGCCAGTGATTTCGACATCCTTGTCATCAAGGAACGGGTGGAACAGCCCGATGGCGTTTGACCCACCCCCGATGGCGGCAACCAGAAGGTCGGGCAGGCGACCTTCGGCTTCCATGATTTGTTCTTTGGCTTCGTTGCCGATCACACACTGGAAATCACGGACAAGTTCCGGATAGGGATGTGGGCCAGCCGCCGTGCCGATGATGTAAAACGTGTCTTCGACGTTGGTCACCCAGTCACGCAATGCTTCGTTCATCGCGTCTTTCAACGACCGCGAACCCGACTCGACCGGTTTGACCTCAGCCCCCAGAAGCTTCATGCGAAACACATTGGGCGACTGACGTTCGATGTCTTTGGCCCCCATGTAAACCGTGCAGGGCAGACCAAAGCGCGCACAAACCGTCGCGGTTGCAACGCCGTGCTGACCCGCGCCGGTTTCGGCAATAATGCGGGTTTTGCCCATGCGCATGGCCAGAAGGATCTGACCAATACAGTTATTGATCTTGTGCGCGCCGGTGTGATTGAGCTCGTCACGCTTGAAATAGACCTTGGCCCCGCCAAGTTCTGCTGTCATGCGTTCGGCGAAATAAAGCGGGCTTGGACGGCCAACGTAATACTTCAGGTAATAATCGAGTTCTTTTTGGAACTCCGGGTCATTCTTGGCGTCCTTATAGGCCTGCTCAAGCTCAAGAATCAGTGGCATGAGCGTTTCGGCGACAAAACGGCCACCGTAATTACCAAAATGCCCGTCTGTATCAGGAAGGGTGCGGTAGCTGTTGGGCTTGGGCGATGAAGACGTCATAGAAATTCCCCGTGGATAGGCCGCAATTCCTGCGGCGTAGGCTGGTGACGACTGATTAATCCGCAAAGCGCTGACGAAATGTGTCGCGCTGGCTGGTTACAATACCCGCAAACGGGCGTAACGGATTAATGGGCTGCGTGATCGGCCTGGGATTTGTCGAAGATATATTTTTTTGAGCAGTACGGGCAGACGATCTCGCCTTTTTCCTCAAGATTGAGGTAAACGGTCGGGTGGCCAAGGTGACCTTTTCCGCCGTCGCAGGCTACATTCAGAGTGCCGACTTTGATTTCTTCGGTGAGCTTCATATATCCAGTTCCAAGTTTTGTATGGCCATCGGGATTGGCCACGCGATGCGGTCAGCATTGACCCCGGTTTAACGGGGATGATACCGATTGCGCATATTCAATCAATACTTCCGCATGCTCATGGCGCTCCATGGTCTTAGCGCAAACAAGCGACGCGGAAAAGAGTGGAGATCACTGACACATGACTGCAATGCCCGACTATGCCATCGAAGTCGAAGGCTTGACCAAGGTCTATACGGGGTCAAACGGCGAAAAACTTGCCCTTGATGATGTTTCACTGAAAATTCCCCGCGGGTCTTTTTTCGCGCTTCTCGGACCAAATGGTGCCGGAAAGTCAACGTTTATCAACATCTTGGCCGGTCTTGTCACCAAGACAAACGGCACGGCAAAAATCTGGGGCCATGATATCGAGGCGGAAATGCGTGCTGCGCGTTGCGCGATCGGGATCGTGCCACAGGAACTTAATCTGGATGCATTTTTCACCCCGCGTCAGGCGATGGAATTGCAGGCTGGCCTCTATGGCGTGCCCAAACCGGAACGTCGCACCGATGAGATTCTTGCCGCCCTTGGTCTGGCAGACAAGGCAGACTCGTACTCAAGATCGCTTTCGGGCGGGATGCGTCGCCGCCTTTTGGTTGGTAAGGCTATGGTTCATACCCCACCGGTTCTGGTTCTTGACGAACCAACCGCCGGGGTCGACATCGAATTGCGTCAGCAGCTTTGGGCCTATGTCAAAGAACTGAACAACGCCGGTGTGACCATCGTTTTGACCACGCACTATCTTGAAGAAGCCGAAGAGCTGTGTGACGAGATCGCGATTATCAATCAGGGCAAAGTCATTGCCCATGAAGATAAGCGTAGCCTGCTGCGCCGGATTGATCACAAAACCCTGATCCTGACGGTGAATAATGAACTGAATGCGGTTCCCGATGTGCTGGCCCCCTGGGGGGCGGAGCTTCGCTCGGACAACCAGATTGCGCTGCATTATCGCCCCAGCAACACCCAGATGACCGAAATCCTCGAAGCCATTCATGGTTCCGGTCTGGCGGTTAAGGATTTGTTGACCGAGGAAGGCGATCTTGAAGACATCTTCCTGATGCTGACCCGCGATAATAATGCCGCACGGGCCGGTGCGGCGGCGTAGGCTGCGCGCGGTACCAGAATATCAGGCGGGTCTTGCCCGTCATGATCGATATAAGAACCCCGCAATTTGTTGCGGGGTTCTTGTTTTTGGCTTTAACATGAATGTCTTGTCTGAAACCTTTTCCTTCGGAGTTTCTGTGTCGGTCACTCAATTATTCCGTCGGGTCTTCCGAAGGGTTTCGGTTCGTTTTCTAGCATATTTGATGGTGCCGGGGGTGGTGCTGATGCTGTCAGCCTGCGCACCTTCTGTGCATTCCGCCGGGCCGCCAATTGCGCAAATCTCAATAACCCCCGACAGCTTTCAGACAAGTGATGGAACCGGGCTTGCCCTGCAGTCATGGGGGGTGCTTGATCACCCGTCTGCGGTGATCCTTGGCCTGCATGGCATGGGCGATTATGCCAATGCGTTTATGGAACTTGGTGACGCACTTGGACCGACCGGCATTGCTGTTTACGCGTATGATCAGCGCGGGTTTGGGCGCAGCCCGACGCGCCCGTTCTGGGCCGGAACACGCAGCATGGTTGATGACGCCAGTGACATGTTGGTTTTGTTGCGGGCACGCTACCCCAATGTTCCGATTTATCTTTTGGGCAATTCCATGGGCGGGGCGGTGGCAATAGTCACCGCAGCGACCAGGCCGTCATTGATGGATGGGGTTGTGCTGGCCGCCCCGGCAGTCTGGGACCGTAACACGATGCCGTGGTATCAAACTGTGCCGCTGAATATGATGTCCTATGGCCTGCCGTGGTTGCCGCTTACAGGTCAAGGGCTTGATATTTGGCCGTCCGATAATATTGAAATGCTGCGTCGTTTGTCACGCGATCCACAGATGATGTCTGCGGTGCGGGTGGATATGATTGCCGGGGTGGCCGATTTAATGGATTTGGCGCACGCGCGGGCGGCGGATATTACGGTTCCGACCCTGTTGTTGTCGGGTCAGCAGGATCAGGTCATTCCGCCCGATGCCATTGATGCGATTGATCGTGACCTTCGGGCGCAAAATTTACCCCGCTATTCCAGATGTTTGTATGCGTCAGGCTATCACATGGTGTTGCGTGACCTCAATGGGCCGGTGGTGATTGGCGATATTGGTCGCTGGATCACATCATTGGGGACGGCAGAAAATTATTCCTGCACACAATCATGATTGCTTTTTGACCAAGGAAAGCCGATCAGGTAGCCTTTTTAATCATTTGCGCGGTGTCGGTTGGGTTGTTTAACGCTCTTTCAATCCCGATATGGCAGCAATAAACGCGCTTTGTGCAGCGATTTTTCGGAGGATCAGGACCGCCATGCTACGGACCGTTCGGGCGAAGTTCCTGGGTGTTGCGGCCTTTTTTGTCGTGTGGCTGGTTGTGGCCACCGGATTCTCTGTCATTCAATCGCTTGGCATCAATGGCGACCTCGAAGCGGTGTCGCGCTATGTCACACCGGTCAAGGATGCGATTTCGGATGTGCGCGCGCGTCAACTTGAACAGATTTCGCTGATTGATCGCTATATGCGGGTGGTCGAAAACGATGGCCCGCACGCGCCGCTTTTGAACGGTCTTGAGATCGAAATCAACGCCAAGCAAACCCAGATCGAACAGGCCTTTCGCAAGGCGTTTACCTTTGCGGCCCTCGGCCGGGCACAGGCATCGGGGCATTTCGACAACGGCGTTCTGCTTGACCTTGATGTGCGCATGCGTGAGTTCGCCGATGTCTCGGCGCAATTTTCCCTTGGCGTTGAACGGTTGCTCAGCCGGGTCAGGGATGATGATCTGATGGATGCCCAGCGTCAGGAAAATCTGGTGCGCGGCCTGCATCGCAATATCGTGCTTGATCTGCGCAACGAGATTTTGCTGTTGGAAAAATATGCGGCCGATACGGTCGAAAACGTCTCGTCACGCGAAGATTTCCTGATACAGGCCGAATTCATCATGATGCTGGCCGCGGTGGTGATTGGCGTGTCGCTGGCCTATTACATGGCCCACGCGGTGGTCATTGCCGTGCGTCAGGTTACCAATGCGCTCAATGCGGTGCAGTCGGGCAAACTTGATACCAGCCTTGATTTTAAGGGCAAGGGCGATTTTGCCCGTCTGGCCGATGCGTTTAACCGTATGACCCGTGAATTGCGCATCCGGTTTCGCATGCGTGAACGGTTTGGCAAATATGTCGATCCGAAAATCGTCAATAACCTGATCAATCAGGAAACCGCGCTTGAAACCTCTGAAAAGCGGGTGATGACGGTCAGTGTTGTCAATCTGACCGGGTTTGACTGGCTGGCCGAACATACTGCTCCCGAAAAGCTGGTTGATTTCCTTAATGATTATCTGACCGCCATGACCGAACCGATTTCCGGCCATAGTGGGATTATCGACAATTTCGTGGGCGACCGGGTGATTGGTTTCTGGGGCCCACCGTTTTGTGGTGAAGGTGCTCATGCCGGTCACGCCTGTCAGGCGGCACTCGAACAGGTCGCACGTTTTAACGCGCTTAAAACCAAATATGCCGATTTGATCGGTGATCACGGGCTTGATATCCGTGTCGGGATTGCGACCGGCGAAGTGGTTGTCGGCTCGATTGGCACGGATAAATCTCGGGCCTATACGGTGGTTGGCGATTGCGTGAACTATGCCAACCGTCTTGAAAAAGCCAACCGGGTTTATGGCACGCGTATTCTGGCATCCCATGAAACCGCCAATATGGCGACGGGTGACATTGAAATGCGCGACCTTGACCATGTGGTGCTGCTGGGTACTGAAAAAGTGGTCTATCTGTATGAAGTGCTCGCAGCCGGTGGGCAGCTTTCAGATGAACGCCAGGAATGGCGCAAGAAATATGAAGCCGCCATGGCCCATTACCGCGATGGCCGTTTTGACGAAGCCCGTCCGCTTTATGAAGCCGTGATCGACTTTGATGACAGCGATTTTGCCGCCCAACTGATGATGAACCGGATGGAAAGGCTGGAACGCCGCGAACAGGACCGCGAATGGAACGGCACATGGGTGGTGCGCGATCCCTATGAACGCCGCGATGTCGAAAGCTGATTACGCGATGGCGGTGGCAAGAATTGCTTAACCCAAAGACCGCTATGCTCAACACCGGATTTGGTGAACAGCAACCCGCAAAAATCCTTGCCCGCCGGGGATAAAACCTGTATCACCCAAACCGCTCGGGCCACTTGATCCAGACGTGGCCCCACATATTGCGCACCCGTAGCTCAGCTGGATAGAGCGCTGCCCTCCGAAGGCAGAGGCCACAGGTTCGAATCCTGTCGGGTGCGCCATTTTCCTAGCTATTTTCTGAATAAAATTCTTAGTGCGATTAGTGTTACACTAGAAGCTGCAGCCTAAGTTGCTGGTAGTTTACAAGTTCGCCCCACGAACGATTACGCCTATGTTCTCAGGGATTGGTGTATGGCGCGAAAAGCAATCGAGAAAAAAACATTTCGCACATTGTTTGCGAAGACTGGCAATCAATGTGCATTCCCCGATTGTACACATCCCCTAGTTGATGGGGACAATGATTTTATTGCTCAGGTTTGTCACATTGAAGCGGCCGAAATTGGCGGTGAGCGTTACAATGCTAGCATGAACGATGATGACCGTAAGTCACCAGAAAACCTTATTGTTCTTTGTCATCGTCATCATGTCAAAACTAACAATGAGGAAATCTATACAACCGAAGTTCTTCATACTATGAAAGACGCTCATGAGAAAAAATGGGCGGAACGAAATTACGAACTGCCGGATGAGGCAATAGAACAGATTCTAGAAGATGAATTGCAGTTTTGGACTGGCGTTGTTCAAGCAAATACTAGATTCATGAGAGAATTCGATTTGGCGATGCCATTGAAGATACATGAAAGTCCCATTGGCAATGTAGACGATATGCAAGCCTCGCTCGATTGGTTGGAGCGGTTATTTGACGATATTTCCTCCGCACTTAATTCCCTTCCTGACGATATTGTTGCATTTTTAGAGAAAATCGAAGTTGATGCATCTACTTTTTCAGAGGTGAAGTACTACGAGAATCCCTTTCACAACATGTTTTGGGAGTCTCTTAATCTTGGTGTGCCCAACCATCTGTCTAGTCTTCGTACAAACCTTTTAATTTTAAAAGCATTTCTACTATTTAGCTCATTAAAATCTGATCCTGGGAACGTTCATTTGAATAATCAATTAGATGCAATTAAAAACCAACTAATTGAACGAGCTGAAACACAAATCTATGTAGATTGAACGACTGTATTTCATTGTTATTTTTATGGTTAAGTGATTGGCCGTACAATATGCTTCGTTCGGAATGTGAGTTAGAGAAGGTCAGTTGATGCGCGGTTATCTTCATGATTTTGCAGGCCACAATGTGCTGTTTTCAATGGCGGCACCGGCGGAATATGGGGATTTTCTCAAAAAGAGATTTACGCCGTTGATGATCGGGGTGGGGCCGGTGGAGGCTGCGATTAATCTCACTGCGGCCTTGACCGAATTGCAGTTATCCGATGATTTGCCCGACCTTGTTGTGACGTTGGGTTCGGCTGGGTCGCGGACGTTGGAGCAGGCTGAGGTTTATCAGGCGATTTCGGTGTCCTACCGCGATATGGATGCATCCGTGCTGGGGTTTGAAAAGGGCTGTACGCCGTTTGTCGATTTCCCCGCCGAAATCATGTTGCCCCATCGTGTTCCCGGCATTCCCGAAGCCCGTCTGTCAACCGGGGCCAATGTGGTGTCGGGTGCGGCCTATAACGCGATTGATGCCGATATGGTCGATATGGAAAGTTTCGCCATTTTGCGGGCCTGTCAGAAGTTTGGCGTGCCGTTGATTGGCCTGCGCGGGATTTCCGACGGCAAGGAAGAGTTATCCAAGCTGTCGGACTGGACGGCCTATTTGCATGTGGTTGACGAAAAGCTCAGCCGTGCAGTCGATAAGCTTAAAGCCGGATTGGAAAGCGGCGAGATCAGCCTTTCGAAAGGCTGATCTGCCTTATTGCATTTTCGAAATGATTAGCTTCCCGCCCGGATTTGATCCAGCGTTTTGATCGGCGTTAGGGCCTGTGGGTCAACCTGAATTTCAAGGATTGCGGGCTTGCCCGATGCGACCGCGCGGTCAAAGGCCGGGCCGAAATCCTCGGTCTTGGTCACGGTTTCCCCATATCCGCCAAAGGCAACCGCATAGGCGGCGAAATCCGGGTTCTGGATTTCGGTGCCCGACACGCGGCCCGGATAATTGCGTTCCTGATGCATACGGATGGTGCCAAACATGCCGTTATTGACCACAAGCGTAATGATGTTGGCCCCATATTGCACGGCGGTGGCGAATTCCTGCCCATGCATCAAAAAGCAGCCGTCACCGGCAAGGCAAATAACCTGCCGGTCCGGATGGGCGAGCTTTGCCGATACCGAGGCCGGCAGGCCATAGCCCATAGAGCCCGATGTCGGGGCCAGTTCGGTGCGGTATTTTCCATAACGGAAGAAGCGATGCAGGAAAGCGGCGTAATTGCCCGCCCCGTTGGTGACAATGGCGTCCTCGGGCAGCTTTTCGCGCAAAGTCGCTACCACATGCGCCATTTTAACGTCACCGGGGGTTTCCACCGGGGTTGAGAAGGCAAGATAGGACGCATGGGCGGCTTCGATCTGGGCGTCACGCGCACTGCCATCGACCGGTTCCATCATGGCAATGGCGCGGATGAAGGATCGCTGTGACGCATTGATCGCGATATCAGGGCGATAGACGCGGCCCAACTCATCCGGTCCGGCATACACATGGATCAGTTTTTGGCGCGGGCAGGGAATATCAAGCAAGCTATAGCCGCTGCTGGTCATCTCCCCCATCCGTGAACCAACAAGGATTACAAGATCACTGTCGCGGATGAACTCGGCCAATTTGGGGTTAATCCCGATGCCGACATCACCGATAAAGTGGCTGTGGGTGTTGGGGATATAGTCCTGACAGCGGAAACTGGTGGCAACCGCAACATTGTTTCGAAGTGCAAACGATTTAAGATTTTCAGTGGTTTCGCGGGTCCAGCCGCCACCCCCGACAATCATCACCGGTTGCTTTGCCGCGTTGAGAGCATTGTGGAACCGTGCAACGTCTTCAGAGGCGGTTTTGGCTTCTATCGGGACGTAGGGTTTGGCGTCCGCGACCTCGGCCTCGGACGACAGCATGTCTTCGGGCAGGGCCAGAACCACCGGACCGGGGCGCCCGGATGTGGCGATGTGATAGGCGTGGCTGAGATATTCCGGGATGCGGTTGATGTCGTCAATCTGCCCGACCCATTTGGCCAGGGGTTCAAACATCTTGCGGTAATCGACTTCCTGAAACGCTTCGCGGTCAACCATGTCACGCCCGATCTGCCCGACAAGCAGGATCATCGGGGTGCTGTCCTGATGGGCAACATGTACACCCGCCGACGCATTGGTCGCACCGGGGCCGCGCGTGACCATGCAAATACCGGGCTTTCCAGTCAGTTTGCCATACGCCTCGGCCATGATGGCCGCCCCGCCTTCCTGACGGCAAATGATTGGATCAATGTCGGGATGATCAACAAGACCATCGAGAACCGCCAGATAACTTTCGCCGGGCACCAGAAAGACGCGCTCCGCCCCGTGAAGGGCCAGTTGATCAACCAGAATACGTCCGCCGTGGCGCATTTGCGTTTTCGCCGACATGTGTGAAGAACTCCGTATGGTGGGGCTTTTGCCGTGATGGGTTTTGTTTTTTGTTGGCGCGGTGGTGCGCAACGGCGATTTCATCACGGATCAGGGGCAAAGGTAAAGATATCAGGATCTAAAACACCGGGAACATTCAACGCACTGTTGAAGGTTTCCAAGGGCGGCGGCGTTTGGCGCTAAATCCACAGCAGGATGTATCGTAAAGATGTTGGTTCGAAGTGTTTTGATCTTGAGCCTAAAAATACCGTTCAGCAATCCTGACGATGTCGCCGGGCATGACAATCGTGGCCAGGGTTGCGGGTATGGCAATCCGGTCGGTGTCATTGCCGCGCAGGATTTCGACGTCATCTTCATCGCCGCGATAGGTCATGCCGCCGCCAAGTGCAATGGCATTGAGCACATTCATCCCCGGCACATAGTCATAGGAGCCGGGTTGATTGACCTCGCCGACAATGAAGAACGGGCGAAAGGCAATGATTTCAACCGCGATGTCGGGCTGGCGTAAATAGCCGTCCTGATAGGCATCATGGACTTTTTGACGGGTTTGGTCGGCAGTCAGGTTGCGAACATCGACCGACCCGATCAACGCCATGTTGATCCGTCCGTTGGCATCGACGGTGAACTCACCCGATAGGTCTGCTTCGCCAAACACAGTGACGCGGACCGTATCCCCCGAGTTGATGTGATAAATGGTTTGGGCATGTGCTGCCGGGATTGCGCCGCCCGAGAGTACGGTTAAGAAAGCCAGAACCATCATCAAAAGGGCGTTTGGGTGTTTAAGCATCCTACATCTCCAGCTTGAGGCTGAATTGCGTTTGAAAACGGCGATAGTCATGAGCCGAACTGGTCGAGTTTCGCATGTCATGGGCAATCCCGGCATCAAACCGGGCAAAGCGGTTGAGCTGATATGTCATGCCCAGCCCGACACCCGTCGTGCGGTCATGGCGCGTGGTTTGGCGGAACGCTTCGTCGGTGTAATGCGCGTCGGCGGTGATGGAAAGAAAGCGGCGCAATTCATGTGAAACGGTTGCGCCAAAGTCAAAGGCCAGAATACCACTTGCCCCGGGCAGGGTTGTTTCGCGGACCTGTCGGGCGGCGTTGACGCCGATGCTGGTCAACCGTGTGACGGCCCAGTTCACATCAGCGCGGAGCGTATAATCGGCAATATTGCCAAATGCCGGATCAGCGTAACTTTGGGTCATCCAGCCTGCGGCAACGTCGGCTGTAATCAGATTGGTCAGATCAAACCGCAGACCGGCCAGCATTTGAAACCCGGCGGAATCACGCACCCGGCCGTCATCATCGGGGGTCCGGTCATATTGGCGCTGATTTAGGTTAAACTCGCCATAGGCTTCGCGGCCCAGATCAAGGGGCATCAACACCCGGATGGTTTCGCGGCTTTCAATCCGGTTGCGATCATCATTGGTAATGCGATTGCCGTTTTGGTCGGTGGCGTCGTCAAAATCCAGACGGCGCAAGGCCAGTTCGGTTTGATAGTGCAGATTTTGGGTGATGTGTTGCGCGTTAAGGCTGGCCCGGACATCGTTAAAGACAACCGGCTTGGTTGCGCCGGTGGGGACATCATTTCCCCCACGGGCATCATGGGCGCGGTGCCATTCAAATGTACCGTCAAGAACGGTATTGGGGCCGATATCAAGGGCGATACCGCTACGGACATCGCCATCCTGATAATTGTCGTCGTCAGAATCGGCATAAAACCCAAGTTCCGCACCGGCCCCGACGTAAAGTTTCAGGTAACGCCATTCAGATTGCAGGCGCAAACGCGGTGCGATTTCGGTGATGACATCTGATGTCGGGGTGTCGTCGGTCAGATAGATGTTGTCATCAAACCGTTCACGAACAGAAACATCGGGCGATATTACAAACCGACCCATTCGGATGCCGCTGTCCTCAGACGGTGTGTTGGTTTGTGTGTGACCCGATGTCTGGACAAGGAAAAGGGCTAAAACCGGTGCAAATACCGTAATTATCAAACGTCCGGCCGCCATCAGGAAACATCCTTGGTTTGAAGAAGCCCTGAGCGCCTTGTTGATGCGGTTAATGGCAGCAAAACCGTGCCGACCAGAATGGCTAGATCAAAGAAAAAATGCTGCTTTGAGATATAGGCAAGATCGTGCGCCACACGTTCGGCCAGATGACGTTGGCATGTGACCGGACCCCGCCAGCCCCGTATTTGCGCCCAGCCGGTTAAGCCCGGCTTGGCCACCAGTCGGGCTTCGTATTCGGGCAGCATGGACGCAAAAAGAATGTGGTCGGAAATTGTGTGGGGTCTTGGACCCACCAGTGACATATCCCCGCGCAAGATATTGAAAAGTTGCGGCAGTTCGTCAAACCCACTGCATCTCAGCAAGGACAGCATCGATTTCGACCAATGAGCAGCTGAGAAATCTTGCGATTGAATGGGGATGTCGTGCAGGGTCCGGAATTTGAAGATGGTAAAAATCTTACCGTTCTGTCCAACCCGTTTCTGGGTGAAAACCGGCTGGTTAAAACCGCAACACCGGATCAGACCATAGATACACAGCATGAGTGGCGCACAGGCAAGGATAGCGATGCTTGCCAGCAATAGATCGCAATATCGTTTGCGGTATGGGTGCGGTGAACACACCGGCTTTGGCCGCGGCACAGGTAATCGCGGGCGTATAACACAGGACCGCGATGGATTTGTTTTGACGACAGCCAACCCCTTGATGCCCCCACATTCCCCTAATGCAGCATAGCAGTATATTAAACTCAGGGTAGCGCGGAAATGATGTAATTCAAGGTGATATGTTGCAGGTCTTTGGTCGTGTTACCAAACCTCTCTGTGGTTCATCCTTGTTTAGGATCGCAAAGACGGGATGGTGGATAGAACGGTTTTCATCAATTGTGGTTGCCGGTTGACCCCGATCTTCGAAAAGATGGTTTTAAGATAGGTGCGCGCCGAACTGCTTGAAATACCAACCGTTTCGGCGGCCTGATCAAGCGAAAGCCCCTCGGTCAGTTTTTGGGTGAGTTTTGCCTCGGACCGGGTCAGGCCAAACAGATCCATCAGATCATCAATGGCTGGTGGGCATTGCTGCAACGGGTTGACCAGAATGACCATAAAGGTTGTGGTTCCATCGGATGTTTTGGGCATCCGGCGCACAAACAATGATAGTTTTTCAGCATCATGTTCCAGCGAGAAACTTTGTTGACGGCGCGGCGCAAGATTGGCGGTGGGATGTAAAAAACTTTCGAGCCCGTCGGGCATCGGGGTGAAAACCAGATTGTTTTGCGTGCCGATCCGCACCAGCGATGATGTGCGTACCACCTCGGCGGCCTGCGCATTCATGTGCGATATCGACCGTGTTTCATCAATGGCCACCACGCCAAGTTGAAACAGGTCAAGAAATGCGGTGGGCAGTGAGTCTTCATGTTGTTCGTAACGGCGGTTAAGTTCGTTTTCGATCCCGTCGATGATGGTTTGAAGATTGGTTGGTTTTGGATAAAACCGGTATACGCCAATCTCGTTAACCGCCGTTAATGCAGATTGCAGATCGGCATAGCCGGTCAACATGATCAGGATCAGATCAGGCCGGACACCGCGAAGTGCGCTCGCCAGCTCCAACCCCGACATTCCGGGCATATGGATATCAAGCACAGCTGCCGTAATGTCCGATTGGGCAGTGATGGCCTCAAGCGCCACGTGTGGATCGGTAAAATAGGCGGCGTCCCAATCGGGTTTCAGGCGCCCGAAATTGCGTCGATGCGATGATAAAAGGTTCGCATCATCGTCAACAAATGCGATCCGGGTCGGTAAATTGACCGGCACTTGGTCATGCCCTCCTCAAATGGGGATATCGAACAGGGGTAGTCTGACACTATTCTGTACGACTTCAAAGTCCGCGCATGATTTCACCCTTGGTTGATCCAGCCTGTTGATATGTGCCGGGCAGTAAACGCAGGCAATCTGGAGACGTCCCCCGTGGACATGGTTGGCAACACATCCCCCGTCGTTTTGATGGTTGATAATGACGAACACCTGCTGGCTGCGGTACGTCGCGCGCTGTCGGGATGCTTCGATTTTGTCACCTTCACCAACGCTGAACAGGCCCTTGAGTGGCTTGGTGAAAACGCTGGGCGGGTTGATCTGATTATTGCTGATATGGTTGCGACCCGGCGGGGTGACTGTTTTTTGCAACGTGCGGCGCGTAATGCGCCCAATGTCCCGCGTATCCTTCTGGCGGCAAACATGTCGGGCATGTCCCTGCGCGACGCCATCAGTCAGGCGATGGTAACGCGTGTTTTGGCAAAACCCGTATCGGTTTCCGTGCTAAAAGACGCCATTGACCGTGTGATGCGGTTGAAAAAACCGGTGCGAAAAGCCGATAGCAAACTTACCGCGTTGGCCGTAAACGCCGCACTTGACCGCGGTGACTTTCGCCCGGTGCTGCAACCGCGTTTCCGCGCAAATGACCTTCGCCTGTCGGGCAGTGAAATTCTGTGCCGGATGCCGATGCTGGAAAAAGACTACAGCATCGAGGAAATTTTTGCGTCGTGCCACAACCATCCGGTCATCAATCGTCTGACAAGTCAGATGATGACCGTCATGATTAACATGGCGCCAAGGTATCATGACCTGATGGGGGATGCGGCATACATCGGGCTTAATCTGTCGGTCTATTCGCTGAAACACCCGGAGTTCCTTGAACAGATCATCCGCTTTTACGAAAGAATGCGGATGCGCGGCGTTGTTGTTTCCTTTGAGATTCCTGAACGTCAGATTTCGGTGAATGATCACGACCTGATTGCCAATGCCCGTCGTCTGCGTGAACGCGGGATCGCACTTTTCATTGATGATTTTGGTTCGGGTAATAATTCACTGGACTTGCTGCGTGATGAGGCCTTTGCCGGGGTCAAACTTGACCGTGATTTGGTCGCGGGTGTGACGACCGACTTGCTTGATGATGCCTTTGTTGAATGGATTGCACGTGTTTGCAGTAAGCTTGGCCTGTCGCTTTCAGCCAAGGGTATTAAAAACCGCGATCTTGCCGACCGTCTGCAAATTCACGGCGTCACCGAGATGCAGGGCTTCTACTTGGGGGCTCCTGTGCCGCTCGAAGAATGGGAAGCTGCTGCACAGATCGCATTAAGTGACTGCGGTTGATTGAAAAATACGGGAACTTTTCGGTAATACCATTGTGAAACAATGTCAGCATGACCACTGTTTAATCATGCGTAAGGGGATGACGATGAGGATCAAAATCTGCGTTAAACTGCTTGTGATGTTTGTTGGCGCACTTGGCCTGTTTGGTGCTCCTGCCTTTGCGGGTGAAAGTGTAACGTTCGCAAAGACAGATGGTGCGCGGGTAGAAGTACCCATGGAAACGCTCATGGAGATGCCCGCGACCGAGTTTTATACCTCGACCCCATGGACTACGGGTGTTCAGAAATTCAAGGGTGTGGAATTCAAGCTGTTGCTTGATACCTATGGCATTGATGCCGATACGGTGCGGGTTTCGGCCCTAAATGATTATAGTGTCATGGTGCCAGCCAATGTTTTGCGGTCCGATGGTGCGATCCTGGCCTATCACCTTAATGACGCGGAAATGTCGGTGCGTGAAAAAGGTCCTTTTTGGGTGGTTTTTCCCTATGACAAGGACGTCCGTTTTCAGACCGACGCATATTGGGCCTATTCGGTCTGGCAGGTGAAGGCGATTGATGGCCAAAACTAAATCATTCTTTGCAAACATACCGGGACGGGCTGTTTTTGTCGTTTTGGTCTTGTTCCTGATCCTTTACGCGGCTCTTTCCACGTCGATCACCCATAAACTCGAAGATGAACGATTTACCTATCGTGAAAACTTCGTTTGGGCAGTGTTTCAGGTCCAGCGGCAGTATCTCGTTTTGCAGCGTGATATTCAGGCGGCATTGGCGACACGCGACGTAACCAAAGAATCGGTTGAAAAGATTATTCTCGGATATGAGCTTCTGGTCAGTCGCGTGTTTTTGCTGCGCGATGGCGAAGGGTTCACCGTGTTGCATTCTGTGCCGGAAGTTGCAGACCTGATTGCGACGCTGGAAAAGCAGATTACGGTGATTGATGATCAGATCGTCGTCATGAGCGAACCTGTCGAGCTGATACGCGAACTCGGCCGATTGCTTGAGCCTTTGGGCGATCCGCTACAGGAGGCCGTGGTGCGCACCACGAATTTCGTATCGGTCTATAACACCAACAATATTTCGGCCGTGAAGAACGATATCGCGTTGCTGACCTATCTGTTCTTTTTTGGCATCTTTGCCATGGGTTTTTTGGGTTTGATTATGATCCGGCAGCGTCAGCGCGCTTTTGCGGCTGATATTGCTGCACAGAAAGCCCGTCAGGAACAGGCCATCATCGAAGAGGCCGCTGATTACGCCAAGATGCATGCGCTTGGGACGCTGGCAGGCGGTGTTGCCCATGAAATCAATACCCCGGCACAGTACATCCAGAACAATCTGGAGTTTCTGGCAGACAGCTTTGCCGATCTGGTGGGCGCGATCGAGCACGATCACCCCGAAAAGGCCGCCCGGCTTAATCTTAAGGCTGAAAAGATCGATTTTCTGTCCGCAGAAATTCCGATGGCGATTGATGAAAGCATTCAGGGACTGAACCGGATTGCTGAAATTGTGCGGGGCATTCGAAAATTTGCCCATCCGGCAACCGATGTTGTTGAACGAATTTCAATCAGCGAAGAAATTGATACGGCCATCACCCTGACGCGCAACGAGATCAAACATGTCGCGGAACTCGATGTGAGCATGCAAACCGATGTCACCGATATAAGGGGGCGTCGCAACCATCTGTCTCAGGCGTTAATCAATCTAATCGTTAATGCGTCACAGGCGATCAAGGAAACCAGTCAGCGACGTGGCCGGATTGATATTCTGGTCAAGTCTGATGACAAAAATGTCTATATCCATGTGCGTGATAACGGGGGCGGTATCCCCGATGACGTACGTGATCGGATCTTTGATTACTTCTTTACGACCAAGGAACGCGGTGTTGGTACCGGGCAGGGGCTTCCGATTTGTCGCAAGCTTATTCAGGATGATTTTAACGGTGATTTGACGTTGTCCGGTCGTGATGTTGGCGGGGCTGAATTCGTGATCCGGTTGCCCAAACCAGATCAGAATGCCGCTATTAGCGCCCAGTCTGTTCACGAAGGGCCAAGTGATTTGAATGCCCTGTTGCGTTAAGTCGTGACACCAGCCACCTGCTTTGGTCTTTGCAACGTCGGGATTTAACGGCGCAAAAGAAAAACGGGCGCCTGAAAAGGTCGCCCGTTTTGTAAGATATGCCGATCGGAGACGATCAGAAGGCATAGCCAATTTTCTGATCGACCGAGAATTTGCCGCCGCCCCGGATCAGAACCGACAGGGCCAGCAAACCCCACATCAGCGGCATTTCAAAACCACCCTCGTTCCAGAAATAGCCAGCTGGCAAATGGGTGCTGACGGCAATCGCCATAAAGACCAGAACGGCTGCGGCAACCGGGCGGGTCAACAGCCCCACTGTCAGCATCAAGCCACCGACAAATTCCAGAAGTCCGATCATCAGCGCAAAGGCAAAGCCCGGCACAAACCCGATGCTTTCAAGCCAACCGGCTGTTCCTTCAAGGCCATAGCCGCCAAAGGCACCAAACAGTTTCTGTGCGCCGTGCGGCACCATCAAAAGGCCGGTTGTCACACGAATGATGACAGGTGACAGGGGCTCAAGCACATTCCATAGCGGTTCAAGTGCCGGAATGATCGCACGCGGTTTGTTATGTGAAAACTCAGTCATAACGTTCTCCAATATATCGCCTGTCCGGTGTTGCGGATCAGGGGACCATGTCAAAAACAAGGGCTTCGGCGTTTGTGGCGTCGGTGAAGACAAGTTCGTCTTCATCCTTGATCGCCACACCGTCACCAGCGTTCAGGCTTTCACCATTTACGGTCAGACTGCCGCGTGCGACTTGCACCCAGGCAAGGCGTCCTTTTGCAATCTTGTGGTTGGCACTTTCTCCATCCGTAAGATGCGCGACATACAGATCGACATCCTGATGAATGGTGATTGAGCCATCCCGTCCCGTGCGGGACCCGATCAAAGATAAACCAGAACCGGTATCACCGCGTGCAATTTCCTTTTCCTCGTACCCTGGCTCAAGTCCGGCGGCTTCGGGAATGACCCAGATTTGCAGGAAATGCACCGGATCGGTTTTCGAGTGGTTATATTCCGAGTGACGAATGCCCGTTCCTGCGGTCATGCGTTGCAGACGCCCCGGACGGATTACAGAACCGGTGCCGATGCTGTCTTTATGTTCAAGCGCACCCTCGAGCACATAGGAAATGATTTCCATATCCTTGTGACCGTGGGTGTCAAAACCCGCCCCGGCAATGACGCGGTCTTCGTTGATCACCCGAAGCGGGCCCCATCCCATGCGGTTGGGATCATAATAATGGCCAAACGAAAAGCTGTGGTTGGAATCCAACCAGCCAAACTGTGCGCGGCCACGTGTTTTGGCGTCTATTTTGGTCAGCATGTCTGCCTCCATGGGTTGATCGTTGTGTTGGAAGCACAATACCCTTTTCACAAAATGAGACAATTCATGTAATAATGCCCACAGCGTTGCATAGTATGCGACAATAAGCAGAGTAATAGACGGGACAGGGTCAGGAAAAATGGACAAGCTGGTCAGCTTGCAAACATTCATTCGTGTGGTCGAAGACGGCAGTTTTGCCGCGGCCGCGCGCAAGATTGGTCAATCACGCTCACAGGTAAACCGGGCGGTGGCGGCCCTTGAAGATGATCTTGGCGTGCAGTTGTTAAACAGAACCACCCGTCAGGTTTCAGTCACCCCAAGTGGTCAGGCCTATTACCAGCGGGCCAAGGGGATCCTTGCCGATTTGGGGGAGGCTGAAGAATCCATTCGCGAAAGCCGTGAAACCCCGTCTGGTGACATTCGTATCAATGCGCCAATGTCGTTTGGCACTTTGCATCTTGGCCCGGCGTTGGTCGATTTTGCTGGTCTGTATCCAGATATTCGGGTCGAGCTGGCGCTAAATGATCACTTTATCGATCCGGTCTCCGATGGTTTTGACATGACGGTTCGCATCAGCCGGCCATCGGAAACACTGGCCCTGATTGATCACGAAATCATTCCGATCAAGCGGGTTCTATGTGCGTCGCCGGACTTTATTCACACCCATGGGGAGCCAGATGACATTCGGGCTCTGACCACATTGCCCTGCCTGCATTACGGCAATTTGCCATCCGGGGCGAGTTGGAAAATGACCGGGCCGGATGGGCCGGTTGCGGTTCAGGTCAATGGGGTGTTTTGTTGTAACAATGCCGAAGTCCTGCGTGATGCCGCATTGGCCGGGTTGGGGATTGCCAAGATTCCAACCTTTATTGCCGGGCCGGAATTGCAAACCGGGCGGCTGGTGACGGTCCTGTGTGATTACACGCCGCCGGAACTGTTTTTATATTTGCTTTATCCGCCCAGTCGGCAACTGTCATCGCGTATCCGGTTGCTGGTTGATTTCATGCATGAGCGGTTCGGCGGTCAGCCACGATGGGATTTGGTGCAATAATCAAATTGATCAAAAATGCGCTCGGGGCAATCCAACCGGTTGCACCCTGCGTATTGACTATTAGGTTATCATTGAAACACTAGGATCTGAACCCAATTGAATGTTTAAAATGGCATCAGAGCAAGCAAGACATGCAAGGAAATTTCCGCCGCGCGGGGTGGTGCCCCGGGCAAGGGGATTGACGCAGCAGGTCGCAGAGTGTCCTGATGTCCTTCGGATCGGAGGAATTTGCACGGGCTATTACGTCGCATCACCTTGCAAGGCAGCGAGCCTTGCTGCGGTAATGCTCCTGATATCCGCACAAATTCCTCGCGACCATTTCAAGCATTCAATTGGGTTCAGATCCAAATCACGGTTGGGTCAGCATGACACAATTTGAAATGCCAACATTGATGATGGTTGCACATGGCAACAGTGGCAATGGCGGTGATCCCGCCGGGCAACTGGCGGCAAAGGTGCGCGATCGTTGGGATGGGCGTGTGAGTTTCGGCTATATGCGCAGTCAACCGTCTGTTTCAGATCAGCTTGACCACTTAAAACAGTTTGGTGATGCCGACAGATTGATCCTTTTCCCGCTGTTTTTCAGCGAAGGCTATCTGGTGTTTGAAGAACTGCCCAAGAACCTTAAGGATGCCGGTCTGGATGATGCGGTGATCCTGCCACCGGCGATCAATTTGCCGGGCTTTACCCAAATGGTTGCCGATCATGTGCAGGATGGCATCGCGCGGCGCGGTTGGCAGGCGTCGGAAACATCTGTGTTTCTTGTCCCGCATGGTTTGAAAACCCTGACCGAAGCCTTACCGGAAACCTTGCGATTTGCCGATGACCTGTCGCGGTTCTGCCCGTCGGCGGAAATTACGGTGGGCAATATCGAAGGTCACCCATCGCTGGCTGACTGGCGCGATTTGGGATCGCGCAAAAATGCGTTGATTGTCCCGATGCTTGCGGGCGGGGGCATGCATGCGCGCGATGATTTACCACAGTTGATATCTGCACGTCCGGGTGAGGAAATTGAAATTCTTGCGCCAATCGGACAGTGGGACGAACTGCCAACCCTCGTCATTGCGGAAGCCAACCGTCATGTTGCCCGGTTTGGCAAATATGCTGTGCCACTTGGCCCGACCGGTCATGATTTGTGGTCAGAAAGAATGGCGCGTTCGGCCTGACGGCTGTTGTTGGTGATGGGTTGGGGGATTTTATCCCAGAACGGGTTTGAATTTGGTTTCTGCCGACTTTTTCAACAGATAATCGCGGAACGTCCGGGCTGAACTTGTCAGGTTTTCATCGCCTTCATGGGCGATCAACAATTGACGTTTGGCCCAGTCATCAGCAATTGGCGCACCAGAAATGTTCATATGCCCGACATATCCGGCAACAGAACTTTTGCGTAAGAACCCGATGCCCAGTCCAGCGGCAATCATCTGACGCAGGGATCCAAACCGCACGACCTTGATGTGCGGGTGCATGTCGAGTTTCAATTTCGATGCTGCTTCGCTGATCAGATCATCAATCACCCCGCCTTCGTGTAACGAGATGATGTCGTATTTGGCGGCGTCGGAAAATTTGACCGGTTTTGGATTGGTACCGTCGCTGATCAGGGGGTGCCCTTTGGGGGTGACGACCCAGATCGGATCATCACAAAACACATCATGCTTTAAATCCCCACGCGGGCTGTTATCGGCCAGAATGGCCAGATCAGCCCGTCCTTCGCGGACGGCCTCGGCACTTTCGCGCGATGTCAGTTCGCGAACATCAACGGTGATATCGGGAAAGTCGCGTTCGAAATCAGCCAGAAAATTTGGCAGGCCGGTTAAAATGGCCGACGTGACAGCGGCAAGATAGATTTTGCCTTTTTCGCCAACATTGAAATCGCGCAATTCATTGGAAAGATGGTTCAGATCACCCAGAAGCTTTTCGCCGTAGCGGGCAAAAATCTCGCCTTCTTCGGTCGGTTCGACCCCGCGCGGCAGGCGGCGCAACAGTTTGACACCCAGCATGGCCTCAAGCTCGCCGATGCGGCGCGAGACTGCCGACGTCGCGATATGTTCGCGCCGTGCTGCTTCATTAATGCTTCCGGCGCGCACAATGGCGACAAACAACCGGATGGTAACAATATCAAACTTTTGCATAGAACCGTTTTCGGTGGTTCAACCAAAAGCGTCAAGCGCTTTGAACGTGCGGTGATTTGCAGATCGATGCACGGGGCGCTCGCGAGGGTGAATTAACCCTCGACCTTGCGCCACGCATTGTTCCAATCCGCCGTCAGTTCGGCGTGATTTTTGGCCTGCGATGCCTTCATGATTACGGCAACCTGAAGTGCGCGGACAAAGCTGGTGAACCAGCCGGTACGGACTTCACGTTCGATGGTGGTGCTGTCTTTAAAAGCAATCGTCGTCATGATGTTTTCCTTTACGGCATACTGTTCGTCTGCGGTGATTTCAGAAATATCAAACACCGGGTCTGACGACTATTCTCCTTTCACCGCTATCCCGTTCTTGTTTGGAGAACGATAGGATTAAGGTATTGAAATAAAGACGTTAAATAGATACTGCTGTGCAGCATGATTTAAGCTTCCAGCCATCTATATGGTATTTTGGGGGTGGGATCGGTGGGGATGGTTGACGATCCTTGGTATGCTTCACCTGCCGGGTGAACATCTGCTATAGCTGGATAAAGTTTTCACCACAAAGGTCGCAACCATGACTGCAATTGACGATAATCTTGCCTATGAACAGTCCAGTGGCAGTGGCCTGCAAAACCATCTGGGATACAGGCTGGTGGAATGGTCGGAAAACCATGCTGTGATTGAGCTCGATATTCAGGACCGCCATCGCAACCGTGTGGGAATCCTGCATGGTGGGGTGTTGACGACATTGATGGATACCGCATCGGGCTATGCTGTTTGTTACTGTCCGGTACCGGGAAACCTGCGCAAAACGGTGACTTTGACCCTGACCACCAATTTTGTCGGGATGGGGAAGGCGGGGACTGTCCGTGTGGTCGGCAAGAAGCAGGGCGGCGGGCGCAAGATCGTCTTTACCGAAGCAACGGCCTATAACGCCGACGGTGATGTGATCGGAACTGCCACGGGGACGTTTAAATATCAACGCGGCAGCGATGATCCCAACGGTATCCCGCGCGACGCCTGACAAAGGTATTTGCATTCCTCATACAAAAAGGCGCGACCCTATGGCCGCGCCTTTCATTTGTGTGACCCTTGGTGGTCTTATTTCGGCATCTGCCACTTGCCATTGACCAGACGCGGAATGTTCAGCGGGTTGGCATCCTGAATGGCGGCTGGCAGCAGCGCATCCGGGAAGGCCTGATAGGAAACCGGACGGATAAACCGTTTGATCGCCAGCGACCCGACAGAGGTTGAACGCGAGTCCGTACTTGCCGGATACGGACCGCCATGGACCATGGAATGGCAAACCTCGACACCGGTTGGCCAGCCGTTGATCAGGATACGGCCTGCACATTTTTCCAATGCCGGGCGCAGTTTGCCTGCAACGTCTGAATCGCCATCAACCATATGAACAGTTGCGGTCAACTGACCAATCAGAGTTGCCGACAGGGCGACCATTTCATCAACACTGTCACATTCAACAATGATGCCGGCCGGACCGAACATTTCCTCGGCCAGTTCCGGGTTGGCTTTCCAATCGGCCGCCGTGGTGCGGAAGATCGCCGGGCTGCCTTCGAATTTGCCATCGGAATCGCGGCGTTTCAGCGCACAGGTGACTTTGCCATGTTTGCTCATGGCGTCGGTAACATCGTGATAGGCACTTGAAACACGGTCGGTCAGCATGGCAGTGCCGCCAACCTGACCAAGCTCAGAGGCAGCTGTGTCAACAAAGGCATCAAGATCGGCACCCTTAACCGCGATCAGAAGACCCGGATTGGTACAGAACTGGCCAACACCCATGGTCAGTGACCCGACCCAGCCCTTGGCAATTTCGGTGGCCTTTTCGCCCATGGCTTTGGGCAGAAGGAAGACCGGGTTGTTTGAGCCAAGTTCGCCGTAGAACGGGATCGGTTCAGGGCGCGATACCGCGATATCAAACAGCGCACGACCACCACCGGTTGACCCGGTAAAGCCAACCGCCTTGATCAGCGGATGGGCAACCAGTGCCTGACCAACTTTGCGTGTGCCACCATGGATCAGGCTAAACACGCCTTTGGGCATGCCGGTTTTGGCAACGGCGGCTTCAATTGCCTTGGCAACGACTTCTGAGGTGCCGGGATGGGCAGCATGGCCCTTAAACACAACCGGGCAACCAGCCGCCAATGCCGATGCGGTATCCCCGCCGGCAGTCGAAAAGGCCAGCGGGAAGTTGGACGCGCCAAATACACCAATCGGACCCAGCGCCTTGTTCATCACACGCAGATCAGGTTTTGGCAGCGGTTGACGATCTGGCTGTGCGGTTTCGATCCGTGCTTCGAACCATGAGCCTTCTTCGATCCAGTCAGCAAAGAACCGCAACTGTCCAACCGTACGGCCGCGCTCGCCGGTCAGGCGTGCAGCAGGCAGAGCTGATTCAAGGGTGCCGATTTCGGTGATTTCGTCGCCGCGTGCATCAATCTCGTCGGCAATCGCGCGCAGGAATTCTGCGCGTTTGGCCGGCAGCATGGCGGCGAATTCTTCGGCACAGGCTTGTGCGGCGGTAACAGCCTGATCAACCAGTTCTTCGGTGCCGTGCTGAAATTTGGTTGGCAGTTTGTTGCCGGTTGCCGGGCTGTCGGCCTGAAATACGTCCGGCCCATTGAGCCATTCACCGGCGATATAATGCTGTCCACTAAGCATGTAGGTCTCCTATGAGATGTAAGTCCTGTGACTTTGTATGTACCGCGCAATCCAGTTCAGACCGCGGCAGATGCCAAGCATCGCGGCAGTCCAAAGGGCGCAGTCCTGATAAACTCGGCGCAGCTTAGGTTCTCGGCCCCCGGATGTAAACATCATACAATATGATAATATTGCGGCGGGGCCGTATTTGATGGTTTTCCGGACAGTAGCAAGCCAACTGGCAATGGTTGAATATTTTATACAATCATCGGCGGCTATCGGTTTTGGCTGGTCCTGAGGCTTCGACCGGGTCGGGTCAATTGTCAGATTTTCGATACCCGGCCTTTGCCCTGTGATGCACGCACCTTGTGGCGCGTGACTTGGTCAGGTTGTCGGCATGATGGATATGCTGTCTGCCGTGCAAAACTGTCTAACGTTAAAGCTGCTTCTTACATTTAACGGCAGGGGCATGATGTTGTTCCCTGCGATGACCGGAGATGACGGGGATCATCATTGCTTTGCCCATGTTGGCCGCGCCATCACAGTCACAGTTAAGGATGTTGGCCTAGGGAGTTGTCCGGTTTGGCTTGGCTTGATTGAGCTTAGCTGGCTTCGGATCTTGGTGTGCGGCCAAAAATGCTGGCAAAGTCGGTTTTTCCGGGTTTGGGGCGCTGAAGCTGCAACCGGTCGCGGATGGCATCAAGATGGCGGGACATTTCGGCGGCCGCCACATCGGGATCGCCACCGAGTAATGCATCCAGCAAGCGGTCATGTTCGCTGTGGGAGCAATCAACCGGCTGCGGGCTTTCATACATCGCAATGATCAGTGAGCTTCGCAAAATCAGCCGCTCCAAAAATTCCTCGATCACCAGATTGCCGGTCAGACGGGCCAGAAGAAGATGGAACTCACCCGACAGAATGATGGCGGCGCGGTGGTCGCCGTCATGGTGGGCCGCATGTTCGCGCGCCAGATGGCTTCTGATTTGATCGGCACGTTCCGGCGTCATGCTGGTGGCCACTTTGCGGGCAACACCGTCCTCAATCATGCGGCGCGCAGAAAACACCTCAATCGCTTCGTTGATGGTGGGTTCGGCAATAAAGGCGCCGCGATTGGGCACAAGATTGATCAGTTTGTCATGGGCAAGCTGCAGGAACGTCGCACGGATGCGCGCCCGACTGACGCCAAACGTCTTGGCCAGATCTTCCTCGACCAGTTTCATGCCCGGTTCGAGCCTGCGATCAAGAATCGCATCGAGCATTTCCTGATAGATCATTTCCTCCGGGCGGAGCTTCCCGCTGCCCTTGTAGGCGCCCGAATCTTCGGCCTTGGCCATCGTGACGATTCTTTCCGTTCGTTCATGTTTTTTAGGTGTGGGTTTATTTCTACAAAATTGTTGACGATTTTAACAATAAAAAATCCGAGAGGTCAGTTTCATCCTTTTCCATATGATTGCATTAATAATCACCAATCAAACCAGAATGCGTAAAAAACGCGCAAATGATGTGCAGAAAACAAGCAGGGCTTCTGCGGTTTGAATGAGTGTTTGAGCTGACTCCCGCACAAAACAGCCAATAAGAACAAGTGGCACGCATTTTGCCAGCAATCGACAATAATATTGTTAACAATTTTGCGTGCAGCGACGGGTGAGCGAATGAAGGGCGACGGAGCCATTGAATTGATTGCTGTCAGTAAGTTCTATGGCAGCACACAGGCGGTCAAATCCATTGATCTGCAAATTCCGGCGGGCGCATATTGCTGCTTGATTGGCCCATCGGGCTGCGGAAAATCGACGACTTTGCGTATGATCGCCGGTCATGAAGTGATTAGCGAAGGCGATCTTTTGATCGGTGATCGCAATGTCACAGAACTGCCGCCGGTCAAACGCGGCACGGCGATGATGTTCCAGAATTATGCACTGTTTCCGCATATGACCTGTGCGGAGAACGTTGCCTTTGGCCTGAAGATGCAGGGTGTTTCAGCACCGGATCGCAAAGAGCGCGCCAAGGAAATGTTGGCGCGCGTTCAGATGGAACAGTTTGCCGACCGCAAACCTGATCAGCTTTCGGGTGGGCAGCAACAGCGTATCGCACTTGCACGGTCCTTGATTACAGAACCCTCGGTTCTTTTGCTTGATGAGCCGCTTTCGGCGCTTGATCCGTTTTTGCGGGCCCGGATGCGTGATGAATTGCGCCGGTTGCAGCAGGAACTTGGCATTACGTTCGTTCATGTCACCCACGCCCAGGACGAGGCATTGGCCCTGTCGGACATGGTGGTGGTGATGGAAGACGGGATTATTCGCCAGAAAGGCAGCCCGCAGGAAATCTTCAATCAGCCCAAATCGCGGTTCATCGCCAATTTCATGGGCGGTCAAAACATTTTCAAAGGCACGGTTTCACAATCCAGCCCGGCGGGCACCTTGCTTGCGCGTGGACCTGACAGCTTTTTCCTGCCCGGTTTTGCAGACGGAAAGGCTGGTGAGGAACTTGAATTCACCATTCGCACAGACCTGATCGGTCTGGACGAAAACGCGCCGGAAGATACCGAAAACGGGCAAATCCCCGTCGAAATTACCACGGTCGAGTACCTCGGACTGTGGGTCAGGATCGTCGCGACGACAAGCGACGGCAAGGAGATAACTCTGATGAAGACCGAAAGTGAATTTCGGCAGGCGCCAGTAAGGCGCCAGGACAAGTTCATCGCCTATTGGAAGCCTGAACACGCACATGTTCTGGCGTAAACGAAAACAAACCAAACAAACTATCAGGAGTGCTTCACATGACGATCGACATCAAAAAATCAGCGAAGAATCTTCTTACCGATACCGGCGTTTCGCGTCGTAGCTTTGTTAAGGGTGCGGCAATTACCACCGGTGCGGCCATTGGTTCGGGCGCAATTACCGGCTTTCCAACCATCTGGGCGCAGAACATCAAAAATGTAACCCTGCGTCAGTTCGGCACGGGTGTTTCCAACATCAATGCGGTTGCCGATAAGGTGAAAGAAGACCTTGGCTTTACGCTTCAGATGACCGCCCTTGATTCGGACGCGGTAGCCCAGCGTGCAGTGACCCAGCCAAATTCATTTGATATCGCCGATATCGAATACTGGATTTGTAAAAAGGTTTTCCCGGCCGGCACCATGCAGCCGATGGACACCACCAAGCTTAAAAACTATGACGCGATTTCCAAGCTGTTCATTACCGGTAAACTGACCCCGGATTCCGAAATCGCCCAAGGTACCGCACCGCATAAGGTGGGTTTTGTCGAAGGTCCCGACAGCGTTGATTTTGCATCCGCACCGACCCAGTGGATGACCCTGATCCCGACCATTTACAATGCTGATACCCTTGGCATTCGTCCGGACCTGATCGACCGTCCGATTGACAGCTGGGCTGATCTGCTCGATCCGGCGTTCAAAGGCAAAGCATCGATCCTGAACATCCCGTCGATTGGCATTATGGATGCGGCAATGGTGTGCGAAGCCATGGGTGAAATGACCTATGGCGATAAAGGCAACATGACGCAGGAGGAAATCGACAAGACCATCGCGATCATGATCGAAGCCAAAAATGCCGGTCAGTTCCGTGCGTTCTGGAAAAGCTTCGATGAGTCGGTCAATCTGATGGCGTCGGGCGAAGTTGTTATTCAGTCGATGTGGTCACCCGCAGTTGCGGCCGTGCGTTCCAAAGGCATCGCCTGTAAGTACCAGCCGCTTAAAGAAGGTTACCGCGCATGGGGTGGCGGTATTGGTCTTGCCAAGCACCTTTCGGGTCTCGAACTGGAAGCAGCCTATGAATATATCGACTGGTACCTTTCGGGCTGGGTCGGTGCGTATCTGAACCGTCAGGGCTATTACAGTGCTGCGCCTGAAACTGCGAAAAAGTTCATGTCCGAAGACGAATGGGGCTTCTGGATGGAAGGCAAAGCTGCCGAAGGCGATATCCTCAGCCCAGAAGGCAAGGTGATGGAAAAAGCCGGTGCCGTGCGCGATGGCGGTTCGTACGAAGAACGTATGGGCTCGGTCGCATGCTGGAACTCTGTCATGGACGAGAACAAGCACATGATCCGCAAGTGGAACGAATTCGTCGCCGCATAATTTGGCGACAGACATTGTCGGGCGCGGTTCATGCCGCGCCCGGCACCCAATTGGGTTCAGACACTAATTGATTTCAAATGCCAGACTTGATCATTCCTTATTTGACCATTTATTCCGGCAGGCATTCAGGGACAGACCATGGCTTCTGATAGGTCCAAACGATCGTCTTATTTTCTGATCACGCCAATGGCGGCGATCTTTGCGGTCTTTCTTGTCATTCCGTTGCTGACCATCGTGATTGTCAGTTTCTGGGATTATGACGAATACCGAATCCTGCCTGATTTTATTTTAGAAAATTATAGCTACTTGCTTGGGTCTTCGGTGACCTGGAGCATCTATCTCAATACCTTGAAATATGCCGCCTTAACGTGGGTGTTTACCCTTCTGATCGGCTTTACGGTGGCCTATTTCCTGGCCTTCCATGTCCGCAGCCTGACGTGGCAGATCGTGCTGTTTATGCTGTGTACCATCCCGTTCTGGACCTCAAACATCATTCGCATGATTTCGTGGATACCGTTTTTGGGGCGCAACGGGCTTTTGAACTCCGCACTGATCAATATGGGTATTGTTGATCAACCACTTGAGTTCCTTCTGTTTTCCGATTTCGCAGTCGTGTTGGCAGATGTGCATCTCTATACCCTGTTCATGGTGGTGCCGATTTTCAATTCGATGATGCGGATTGACCGGTCCCTGATCGAGGCGGCCCGCGATGCCGGGGCCAGCGGGTTTGAAACCCTGAAATCAGTGATCGTACCGCTGTCCAAACCGGGCATTGCCATCGGATCGATTTTTGTCATCACGGTGGTGATGGGTGATTTCATCACGGTGCGTTTGATGAGTGGCGGGCAAAGTGCATCGGTTGGTTTGCAGATTTCCAATGAAATCGGGCTGTTGCAATATCCGGCCGCTGCGGCCAGTGCGGTGGTGCTGTTGATTACGGTTCTGTTGATCGTGACCGGATTGTTGCGGTTGGTCGATATCAGGAAGGAGCTGTAATCATGGCAATGTCGCGCAAGACCCGTGAACGGCGTCCGACGAGTTTTTACTTCCTTGCCGCGTTTTTCACCCTGTTTGTCCTGTTCCTCTATGGGCCGATGCTGACGATCTTTATCCTGTCGTTTCAGGGCGAGAATGGTGGTTTGACCTTCCCGATGAACGGATTTTCGTTCCACTGGTTTGGCAATCTGTTTGAACGTCAGGCGGTCGGTGATTTTGGCGGGTCGTTTTTGCGGTCGCTTAAGCTTGGCCTGATTGTCATGGTGGTCACCGTGGTGGTGTCCTTTATGGCCGGTCTGGCGTTCCGCCGCCGGTTTAAGGGCGACAGCGTGGTGTTCTATCTGGCGATTGCCAGTTTGATCGTGCCCTCCATCCTGATTTCGCTGGGGATTGGCTTGCTGTTCAACATCATCGAATGGCAACCACAATGGTTCACATCCGCCCTTGGTGCGCATCTGACATGGACCTTCCCGTTCGGGCTTTTGATCATGTTTGCCGTGTTTAACCGGTTTGATCCGTCTTATGAGGAAGCTGCGCGTGATTTGGGGGCGAGCAATTGGCAAACCATTCAATATGTTGTCTTGCCGATGGTCGGGCCGAGTTTGATCGGGGTGGCGATGTTTTCCTTTACCCTGTCTTACGATGAATTTGCCCGCACTTTGATGACGGCAGGCGCACTTAATACCTTGCCGCTTGAGATTTATGGCATGACCACCAATGTCACGACGCCAGTTCTGTATGCGCTGGGCACGGTGACCACCGGGTTCTCGTTCCTGGTGATCGCACTTGCCCTTGGATCGGTGGCGATCCTAAGAATGCGCAAAGGGCAAAAAGCATGAGCAAGATCGCGGTTATCAATCCCAACCTTTCAGAGGGGTTCACCCGAAAGGTTGGCGATCAGGCACGCAGTATTGTTGGCGCGAATACTGATATCATCGCGCTTAATCCGCAATTTGGCCCGGCCAGCATCGAAGGATATTACGACGAGGCCTTTGCCAGTGTCGGGTTGTTGTCGGTGATCCGCGACCTTGAAGCCGCACCCGATCATGCGGCTAATCCGGTTGGCGGGTATGTGGTTGCCTGTTTTGACGATACCGGGGTTGATGCGGCACGCTGTTTGACCAGCGCACCAGTTTTGGGCCTGTGCGAAGGGGCGCTTCGCATGGCCGCCGCCGTGGCGTCGCGGTTTGCCATTGTCACCCCGATGCCGGTATCGGTCCGTCCGCTTGAACATCTGGTCGCGAAGTATGGCGCGGCCTCGCAATGTGTTGTCCGTGCGGCGGGTGTCCGAACGCTTGATTTCGAAGGCGATGGGGCAGACGCGGCCTATCAGGCGCTTAAGAAACAGGCAAAAGCCAGCCTGACAGAAGACCGGTCAGAAGCCATCGTTCTGGGGTGTGCGGGCATGACCGATATTGCCGACCGTCTAAAGGACGAGCTTGGCGTGCCGGTGATTGACGGGGTCAGTGCGGCAGTCAAGATGATTGAGGCCATGGCGATGCTGGGTCTTCACACCAGCAAGGTCGGGGCCTATGCCAGCCCGCCGCTTAAGACGTATCACGGGATGTTTGCCGGTTTCGCCCCGCAAGGTTGAGCAACAAGCGCTCAGCTTTGTTTTAGGGCCTGTTCGACCTGTGCCAGATGGCGGCGCATGGCGTCTTCAGCGCGTTTTGGATCGCGCTGTTCAATCGCATCGACAATTTCATGGTGTTGCCGACTTAGGTCGTTGATCAGGCTGCCGGAATGGCTGCTTTCGCGCATGCGGGCCCACGCGGCATCGCGGCGCACGGCATTGACCGCCTCAAACACCGCCAGAAACAGGGTGTTTTTAACCGATTCCGCCAGTTTCTGGTGAAAGGCCGCATCCCATTTTTCATATTCGCCCTGTGTGGTCGCGCGGGCGGCATTTTCGACCATGGTGCGCATGGCATCAATATCGCCCTGTGATGCACGAAGGGCGGCAAAGCGGGCCATGGACGGTTCGATTTCCTGACGGACTTCCATGATTTCGAACGGGCTGGTTTTGGTGGCGATGCCTTCAAGCTTGCGCAGGCGTGGGGTCGGCGGGGTGCCAACAAAGGTTCCTTGTCCCTGACGGCGCCAGATCAGGCCTTCGGCTTCAAGCAAATCAAATGCCTTGCGAAGGGCGCGGCGGCCAACATCAAGTTTTTCGGCAAGGTTGCGTTCGGCAATGACGCGCCCGTCTTTGACGAAGCTGCCGTCTGAAAATCCTGCTTTGAGTTTCTCGGCCAGTCCCTGTGTCGCGATATCATGCATGGTCGTTATTCTTTTTATGGCGATCCCTATTCCGAACCAATCCGCACCCATTTTTTGCGGTGTCATTTCCCAGAGGACTGGTTCGGCTTTGACGTTTGTCTGAACTGATATCAGTTAATCAGGTCATAGAACATCCGCAATGATGTCACAGCCAGAAACAGGCCAAAACACATGCGCAATGCCCGGCGTGGAATGGTGTGGGCAATGCGTGCACCAATTGGTGCGCACAGAACCGTCATCGGGATCAAAAGGGCGGCGGCCAGAACATTGACATAGCCGATTGAGAACGGCGGGCGCCCGTCAACGCCGATGCCCGACATGGCATAGCCAATCGTGCCGGGGATGGCGATGATCAAACCGATGGCCGCAGACGTGCCAACCGCACGGCGGATGTCATAGCCAAGGAAATTCAGCACTGGCACACAGATCGTGCCGCCGCCAATCCCCATCATGGCCGACAGGCTGCCGGCAATCACACCCAGTACGGCCCAGACTGACTTCGGTGGATTTTTGGCCTCATCCGTTTCGCGGTCCTTGACCAGGATCATGTTGGCGGCCACCAGAAGGGCAACAACGGCAAACACAATTGTCAGAACCCGACCATCGGCAAGGCCGCCAATGGCGGTCCCAATGATCACGCCGACGATAATGGCCGGTCCCCAATGTTTCAGAAGGGCCGTATCAACCGACCCTTTTTTATAATGGCTTCGGGTGGATGAGATGGCGGTGGCGATGATTGTGGTCAGCGAGGTGGCGACTGCGACCTGCATGCGCAACGACTCGTCGACCCCCATGGTGGTCAAAAAGTGATAGAGCACCGGCACAATAACAATGCCACCGCCCACACCAAGAAGCCCGGCCATGATCCCACCGACAACGCCGGCAAACAGCATGGCAGCGCCCCAAACCAGATAGAGGCTCATGGTGCCTTCAATTTCAATCATCTCAAACCAATCCAAACCAATTTTGCGATTACATCTGTATAGGTACTAACGCCAGTGATTGCAGATTGGCAATAAATTTGCGCAACAATACGTGAAATATCGCGAAAAATACGCATAAATGCGTTTTTAGGCTTGCGAATACAATATTCAGATGACAACAATATGCCGACAAAATGACGGAACCAAAATTTAATTGGTTTTGATTGATTCGAATAACTCATCAGGAGGCACTTACCATGTTCCGCAAGATTGCCGTTGCCGCCGGTTTGATGGCTGCTGCCATTGCCGGCCCGGCGCAGGCGCAAGACTATCCGACGAAACCAATTGAATTCATCGTCCCATGGGGCCCGGGTGGCGGCAGTGATACGCAGATGCGTCTTGTTGCACAGGGTCTTGCCGAAGAAACCGGTCAGGCTGTTCCTGTGATCAACATGCCCGGCGTTGGCGGCAATGTTGGTTTGGCAGAATTCGCCAAGCGTCCGGCAGATGGCTATACGATTTCGCAGATCCACGAAGGTCTTCTGATTTCAAACGGGACCGGCATTACGGACCTGAACTGGGACAGCTTCATGCCGATCGCGCTGGTGACTTCGTCACCGCAGTATCTCACGCTGTCAAAGAACGACAATTTCTCGACCTTTGAAGAAATGGTTGCCTATGCCAAGGATCATCCCGGTGCCGTTCGTGCCGGTGTGACCCTTGCCGGTGTGCCGCATTTGCACATGGCCATGATCGAAGATGCTTTTGACATTCAGTTTTCCTATGTCGGGTATGAAGGTACCGGTCAGCGCATCCGTGCACTGGTTGGTGGCAACATCGACGTTGCCATCGGTGACGTTTCATCGGCAGGCCAGTTTGTTGAAAATGGCGATTTGATCTTTGCCGCTGTTGGCATGCCAGAACGTACCGCCGAAGAGCCTGATGTTCGGACCTTCAAGGAACTTGGTCAGGATCTTGATCTTGCTGTGACCCGTGGTGTTGTTCTTCCGAAAGGCACGCCGCAGGACGTTGCAGATGCGCTTGAAGCACATCTGGAAAAAGTCATGCAGAACGAAGACGTCCGGACCAAAATCAAAAATGTTGGTTCCGAGCCGGTCTTCCTTGGTCAGGACGCATACAAAGCCTACCTCGGCAAACTGTCTGAAACTGTTAACCGTCTGGTTGGCAAGCTCGCAGGATGACGAACGGGGCTGAGAAATCAGCAGCAGCGGGTGCAGATGCATCCGCTGCTTCTCGTGCAAGGTCAGAATTCGCACGGCTGATTTCATACATCGTATTTGGTTTGGGGTCGGTTTACCTGTCCATCCGGGCGAGTGCGTTGCCGACATCACGCTGGGAACCTCTTGGCGCGGGGTCGTTCCCCAAGCTGGTTTTTGCCGTTCTGGCGGTGTTGTGCCTGATTTCGGCAGTTCGGACCGTCATTGATCTTCGCAAGACCGGTCACCTAAGTGGTCTTGGTGCGGCTTTGGCTGAATGGCTCAAGGTGCGCCGGTTTGCCTTTGCGCTGTTTGGCTTGCTGGTGATCTATCTTGGCGTTTTGCCCTATGCCGGATTTTCGCTGGCGACCTTTGCCTTTCTGCTGATCACGCAGCTTATGATCGCAGGTATTTCGAAAAAGACCGTCATTCAGTCCCTGATCGCCGCCCTGATTTTCTCGGTTGGCTTGAATCTGCTGTTTGCCGAAGTCTTTAACGTGTTTCTCCCGCGCGGCGTGCTGTTCGCGGGCTAACAGAAGTTTACGATCATGTTGGATGCATTTCTTGCCGGTGCCCATCAGGTTTTCGCATTCGATACCCTGATTTATATGCTGATTGGTTCCGTTGCCGGGATCGTTGCAGCGGCCATTCCGGGCTTTACGGTTACGATGGCAATCATTCTGACCTTGCCGCTGACCTTCGCCATGGATCCGTTGCAGGGCGTTTCGGTGATGCTGTCGGTCTATGTCGGTGGCTATACCGGCGGCCTGATCAGTGCGGCCCTTTTGGGGATCCCCGGAACACCAAGTTCGGTTGCCACCACCTTTGACGCCTATCCGATGGCGCGGGGCGGGGAACCGGGGCGTGCGCTTTCGCTGGGTGTCTGGTCATCGTTCTTTGGCACGATCATTTCGACCATCATTCTGATTGTTGCCGCACCGCCATTGGCCCTGATCGCGGTTAAACTTGGTCCTTGGGAATATTTCTCGTTGATCGTGTTTGCGCTGACGATTGTTGCATCGCTTGTCGGTAATTCACTGATGCGTGGCTTGATTGCCGGTGTGATTGGCCTTGGTCTGGCGACCGTTGGGCCCGATCCGATGATGGGACGTCCGCGTTTGACGTTTGACTCGGACATTCTGATGCCGGGCCTGCCGTTTCTGATTGTCTTGATCGGCATCTTTGCCATCAGCCAGTTGATGGGTGAAGTCGAAGATGATGGCAAATCAGAAACCAAGGGGGCGTTGATCCCCGATGTGATCGAATTCAAAACCTGGGCCGTGATGCGCGAAGTTCTGATGCATCCGGTGAACCTTATTCGGTCCTCCCTGATCGGTGTGTTTATTGGGGCACTTCCCGGTGCCGGTGGCTCGATTGCGAACCTTCTGGCCTATGATCAGGCCAAACGCAGCTCCAAAACCCCCGAAGAATTCGGTAAGGGCACACCAGATGGTGTGATCGCGTCGGAAGCCGGGAACTCTGCGACGGCCGGTGGCGGTTTGATCCCGATGATTGCATTGGGCATTCCCGGATCAGCGGTTGATGCGATCCTGATGGCGGCCCTGATGGTGCATGGCATTTCGGTTGGCCCGCGCCTGATCATGGATAATGCCGATCTGGCCTATGGTATGTTCATTGCCATGATTGTGGCGTCATTGATGATGCTGGTGGTCTGTGTGCTGTCGATGCGCCTGTTCCTGCGCGTGACCGACATTCCCAAGCAGTTCATCGTGCCGACCGTGATGATTTGCTGTGTGATCGGGGCGTTTGCGCTCAATAACCGTGTGACGGACCTGTATCTGCTTGGTGCGATCGGGTTGGTTGGCTATGGGCTTAAATCGCTTGATTACCCGCTGGCACCTTTGGTGCTGGGCGTGATTTTGGGACCGATTGCCGAAACCAACCTGCGCCGTGCCTTGATGAGTGACGGCGACTGGACGGTGTTCTTTACCCGCCCGATTTCGGCGGTGCTACTGGCCGCAGCCTTGCTGTCTGTCATTTTCAGCATCCGGTCTGTTTTGAAGATGCGTAAGAAAAACCGCGCTGTCACCGATGAACAAGACGGCGATTAGGAGACTCCAATGAAACTTCGTCATGACGCGCTTTATGCCTCACGCCGGTCACCGGTTTTGGCGCGCAACATCGTTTCCACGTCCCAACCTCTGGCCGCACAGGCCGGTTTGCGCATGTTGCTTGCCGGGGGCAATGCGGCTGATGCGGCGCTGGCATCGGCCATTGCACTGACCGTGGTGGAGCCGACCGGCAATGGGCTGGGATCGGATGCCTATGCGATCATTTGGGATGGCAAGGAACTGCATGGGTTGAATGCATCTGGTCGTGCGCCCGGGGCATGGACTCCGGAACGGTTTGCCGGGGCTGATAAAATGCCGCAACGCGGTTGGGAATCGGTGACAACGCCGGGTGCGGTTTCCGCATGGCGTGAAATTTCCGATAAATTTGGCAAACTGCCGTTTGAAAAACTGTTCGAACCGGCTGTTGAATATGCATCGCGTGGCTTTGCGGTTTCGCCGATCATTGCGACCTTGTGGGAAAAAGGCGGTCAGACGCTGGGCAAACAACCCGGTTTTGCCGAGGCGTTCCTGCCCGGTGGCAAGGCGCCCAAGGCCGGTGAGTTGTTTGTCAATAAAGCCGCCGCCGATAGCCTGATTGATATTGCCCAGACCAAGGGCGAAAGCTTTTACCGGGGTAGACTGGCGGCCAAAATCGCGGCCTTTGCCAAGGAAAATGGGGCGGCCCTTTCCGAAGATGATCTTGCCAATCACAAGGCCGACTGGGTTGGCACAATCTCGCAAAGCTTTGGCAAGGTGAAGCTGCATGAAATCCCGCCAAACGGGCAGGGGATTTCGGCCCTGATTGCCTTGGGCATTCTGCGCCATACCAACATTTCTGATTATGAGCCCGACTCGGTCGAGGCACTGCATCTTGAGATTGAGGCGATGAAATTGGCATTCGCCGATATGCGCGCCTATGTCGCCGATCTGGATTACATGACCGATGTCACGGTCGAACATCTTTTGTCTGATGAGTATCTGAATTCACGGGCTGCACTGATTGATACGAATACCGCCCAGGATTTCAAGGCCGGTGCGCCCAAGCATGGCGGGACTGTCTATGTCACCGCGGCTGATGAAAACGGCATGATGGTGTCGTTTATACAGTCGAACTATATGGGCTTTGGTTCAGGCGTTGTGGTGCCGGGCACGTCGATCAGCCTGCAAAACCGCGGTCATGGCTTTAGCCTGACACCGGGCCATCCCAACCATGTTGCGGGCGGCAAACGTCCGTTCCAGACGATCATTCCGGCGTTCCTGATGGGGGATGACGGCAATCCGGTGATGAGCTTTGGCGTCATGGGCGGCCCGATGCAGTCACAAGGCCATTTGCAAATGACCCTGCGCACCCAGCTTTGGGGGCAGGACCCGCAAACGGCTGTTGATGCACCGCGCTGGCAGGCGCTTTCGGGGCTTGAAGTTGCGGTTGAGGCATCGCTTGGTGCTGACGTCATTGACGGGTTGAAAGCCAAGGGTCACGCCATTGCGGTCGAAACACCAGACAGCACCAATTTCGGGTTTGGGGGCGCACAATTGATCGCCAAAACCGATGTTGGCTATGTTGCGGGGTCTGATCCGCGCAAGGATGGCTGTGCGGTTGGCTATTGATTAAGAGGTCTTTCAGATCGGCATTCGCAGTCATCTGAAGTCCGGGTCGGCCCTGAAATGGGCCGACCCTTTTTTATGGGCGGCACAAATGCAAAGCCTGCCTTTTAAATTCGCGGTTCTGTCAAGATGGAAATCCCCGCATTTCAGGACCATAGCCCATGCAAAAATACCATTTTGCGCAAAAGGCGGTTGGGCGTATTTCGGATGCAATGGGGGGCATGCCTGACGCGACATTCCGGATTCTTTCCCTTATCGCGACACATTCCTGCCTCGTTTTTTGCGCACAAACACAATCAGGATTCCAAAGAAGTCCATTGGTTGGGTAACTCAAACGAGAATGATGCAAAACAGTCAACGGCGTTCAGCGCTGAGCTTGAAACATGTCCTTCTGGTTGCATTTGCAGCCGGATCCATTGTGCTGGGCACATCACATACGGCCTTGGCGCAGGATAGCAAACCTGCTGCGGCGTCGCAGGGTGATGCCGTGGTGCCGGCAAAGCCGAAGCCCGGTGCGGCAACGGTTGCAACGCCTGTGGCGGACGAAACAACGCCTGTGGCAGATGAAGCAACGCCTGTGGCAGACGAGGCTGCGCCATCGGGCGCGGACGTCGTCCCGGTGCAAGATCCGCAAAATGAACCCGCCCCGCAAGACGACACAACGGCGCGCCCAACTGACGCAACACCCCCGGCTGCTGTTGATCAGGACAAGCCGGTTACGTCTGTTCCGGTGGCATTTGATCCGAAAATGGTGATTGATCGCGCCCGTGCGCTGGCGGCAAAGCCGTTTGAGGATCCGCATCGTGACTTGCCTGACGCCTTGGCCAATCTGAGTGCCGAAGAATACGACCAGATCAGGTTCAAGTCACAAAGGGCGTTTTTCAGTCAGGCAAATTCCGGCTTCTCGCTTGAGCTGTTCCATCCGGGCAACATGTATGACGTGCCGATTGCGATCAATCTTGTGCGCGATGGCAATTTGCAGGTTGTGCCCTATTCCGCCGGGCTGTTTGATTTTGGCGAGGCCGGATTGTCGGGGAATGATTTTTCGACACAGGGCTATGCCGGGTTCCGGCTGCGCTATCCGTTGTCCGATGTCACCAGCAACGATGAACTGGCGCGGTTTTTAGGCGCGTCTTATTTCCGTTTGCAGGGCGAAGGCCAGTCGATTGGTCAGATGGCACGTGGGTTGGCGCTTGATCTGGCCGGTCCAACCGGCGAAGAAGTGCCAGTATTTCGTGAATTCTGGATTGTGGCGCCCAAAAAAGGCGAACGCAAAATCACGGTTTACGCGCTGCTTGATAGTGCGCGCGTCACCGGGGCCTATCGGTTTGACATCATACCGGGTGCGGACAGCAAAGCCGATATTCGCGCCAATCTGTTTTTCCGCGAAGGCATTGAGAAGGTCGGCCTTGCGCCATTGAATGGCATGTTCCTGTTTGGCGAACAGCGTCGCCGCACCTTTGAAGATTATCGCGGCGAAGTGCATTCAAGCGATGGCCTTTTGATCAATAACGGTCATGGTGAATGGTTGTGGCGGCCACTTGATAACCCGGTCAATTTGCAGATCAGTTCGTTCCTTGATGAAAACCCGCGTGGGTTTGGGTTGTTGCAGCGTGACCGCGATTTTGACCACTATCAGGACCTTGATCGTCGTTTCGATCAGCAACCCGGCTATTGGGTGACGCCCAAGGGCAACTGGGGCAAGGGCCATGTCGAACTGGTTGAAATCCCGATCCCGAGCGAAAGCAACGACAATATCGTTGCCTATTGGGTGCCGGAAACCAAACCCGTGGCGGGCGGTGAAATGCAGATCGAATACAGCATTACCGCAACCCGTGACGGCGATGATCTGCACCAGATGGCACAGGCGACAGATACCCGGATCATGCGGATTGCACCTCAAGGCGATGATGAGCCGGCCAAAACCCGGTTCGTTCTGAACTTTGCCGGTGGTGATCTTGACTATTTCAGTAAAAACATCGCTAAGATGAAGGCAAACGTCAGTGCAGCCCATGGCACGGTTGAAAACATCCGCCTGATGGCCGATCGGGAAAACGGCGGGGTCAGGGTGATATTTGATCTGCTGCGTGACGGCGATGTTGCCAGCAGCGATTTGCGTGCGTTCCTTTTGTATGACGAACAGGTCCTAAGTGAAACCTGGACGATGCCGTGGGTCTTTTGACCCGGTTTTCAGAACCGTCCATCAGACCGCTGATCACAGACATATTCAGGTAGCCCCAAATGAACCGGATTTCTGATCCACAGAACGACCCGACGCCCGATCATCCGAAAGGCAGTCCAGACGATGCGGTCGCCTATGACCCGGCCGTCAGACTGCGCGGGCCGGGTGTTGGGGCACGGCGTTTCTTCCTGTTTGGCGCATCGCTTGCCGCAACGGTCTATGCCGCGTGGCTGATGGCCGATGTCTTGGGGGCGGACCAGTTGACCATCATGGAAATGGTGGTGGTTGCGTTCTTTAGCATCAACTTTGCCTGGATTTCACTGTCGTTCTTTACCGGTATTGTCGGGTTGATCCTGCGCGGCTTGAAGCTTGATGCGATTACGCTCAAACGTCTTAAACCCATTGCACGCAAAGGGCCGCTGCAATCCAAGAACGTGGTTGTGATCCCGGTGTATAACGAGGACCCCAACCGCGTGTTCGCAGGCCTTCGCGCAAGTTATGAAAGCCTTGCTGCCACCGGTGAAATAGATGCGTTTGATTTCTTTGTTCTGTCTGACACGCGCGATCCCGATATCTGGATTGCCGAGGAAATGGCATGGGCAAAGGCCTGTACCGATTTGAATGCACGCGGCAAAATCTTTTTCCGCAGACGCGCAGAAAACACCGAACGAAAATCGGGCAACCTTAAGGAATTCTGTGAGACCTATGCGGCCAATTACGATCATATGATCGTGTTTGACGCCGATAGTGTGATGTCAGGCGATGCCATGGTCAACATGGCCTATCTGATGGAAAACAACCCGGATGCCGGGATTGTCCAAAGTCCGCCGCAGCCGACCGGCCGTCAGACGCTGTTTGCCCGCATCTTGCAATTTATCTCGCGCGTCCATGGTCCGACAATGTCGGCGGGTCTGTCATTCTGGTGCATGGGCAGTTCGAACTATTGGGGCCATAACGCGATCATTCGGGTTAAGGCATTCATTGAATGCTGTGGGCTTCCGGTTCTGTCGGGCAAACCCCCGATGGGCGGTCATATCCTCAGCCACGATTTCGTCGAGGCAGCCTTTATGCGCAAAGCAGGCTGGCGGTGCTGGCTGATCCCGCAGCTTGAAGGCAGCTGGGAAGAATTACCGCCCAATCTGATTGATTTTGCCATTCGTGACCGCCGTTGGTGTCAGGGCAATATGCAACACGCCCGCCTGATGGTGGCCGATGGGTTTAAACCGCTCAGCCGACTTCATTTCTTTATGGGGGTGATGAGCTTTGCCTCGTCGCCACTCTGGTTGTTGCTGTTGTTAAGCTCGACCATTGCCACACTGCAAAATACGCAGCTGACCTATAGCTTCTTTCCCGGTCATTTCACGATGTTCCCGCAATGGCCGGTGGACCGGTCGTTTGAAATGCTCGTCCTTTTGATCTTTACCATCGGCATGCTGGTGCTGCCCAAGATCATCTCGATCCTGATGGTGTGTCTTGGTCGGGATCGCAAGCAGTATGGCGGGGTAATGGTGCTCATGAGTGGCCTGCTTGAAACGCTCTATTCCGCGTTGCAGGCTCCGATCATGATGATGTTGCATGCGCAATTTGTGTTTTCGGTTCTGACCGGCAATCAGGTTGGCTGGGATGCGCAGGAACGCGACGATGCCGGTGTGCCATTTCGTGCCGCCCTTAAAACCCATCGCACGATCATTGTCATCGGGCTGATCTGGGGGGCGATTGCCGTTTTTGTTGATACGGCATTCTTCTGGTGGCTCTCGCCGATTTTGGCGGGGTTGGTTTTATCGCCGTGGTTAACGCATTATTCCAGCAACCTTGCCATTGGCAAGGCCGCGCGCCGGATGAAGCTATTTGTTACACCTGAAGAATATGACAGCCCCGAAGAACTGCGCGCCCTTGAACGGATCACGGCTGAAAATGGTGGTGGTGACGTGAAGGATGGGCTTTTGCGCCTGATCGAAGATCCGTATGCCAATGCGCTGCATTCGGCATTGCTTCCCGCGCGTAAGCCGGATGCCCGCACCGCGATCGAGATTGGCATTATTTATGAAAAACTGGCGCGCCTTGGCATTGAAAGCCTGACACGTGATGAAAAGCTGCTGATCTTGTCCTGGCCGGTCAAGCCGTTGGATCAGATCATGGCGGGACGGGATGCATCCGTTGCAAAATCCCCGGACGTTTTGTCGTAAGGTATTGTTTTAAAATAATACATATCGCCACAAAAACGCCCAGATTTGAGCAAAATATCCCGACTTTTTAAGGTGAATATCATTCTTAACGAACAGTTAATCACCGATGACTGCTTAGCTTCTTAGGGGCCAAAAACATGACTGATCTGACCATTGCATCACAGGGCTTTTCTTACGCTTCTTTTGAATCGGCTGCGATGACGCGCCTGATCGAAGATACAGCACATGCTTGGCTGCGGTCTTTTGGCTTGACCAATGCATCCGCCAAGCAGCGTTTGGTGACAGCACTCCGCGATGCGCTTGCAAAAGACAGCTTTGCGGCAAATGACCGGACAAACATGCAGGACCTTCTGGATCAGGCCGCACATGACACGATTGGCGGCTGGTTTGCACAGGTAACCGGTCAGCATGATTGCTATAGTTCCGGAAAATTCTCGATGCTGCGCTGTGCCTTTTTGTCGGCCAATCGCGACGGCATCTGGTCCGAGCATTTTCTTGATAAGACTCGCACCCACCATGATCTGGCGATTGCACTGTCGGTTCAGATGATGTTGCCGACACCAAGTTTGAAATCATGTGAAATGCCGCGCCAAACGCTTGAGCGCCGCGCTTCCTGATACATAACGTATCCTTCGCTCTTTTGCTTTTTCATCTTAACCCTCAACGTTGATATGCAAAGCCTGAAGGATTGGCACCGCCACATATGTTGGCGGTGCTTTTTTGTGTAAGCAGGTCCTGACTCTGGGTAAATTTCCAAAAAAGAACCCGCCACAAAGGGCGGGTTGAGTTCAGCGGGCGAGAAACCTGATAAAACCACCTTGGTCAGATCAGGCCCCTGCAAGACGCCGAAGCACACACTACTTCGGCGCCAAACGGTGTTCAGGCGGCTTTGTGAAAGCGGCCAAGTTTTTCCAGAAGTTTTGCAACCTGCGGGTCGTTCTTGCCGTTGCGGTCAAACTCAAGAAAGAAGTCCGGATAGGGCGATTTGCCCGGTGTCAGGTTGTACTGTTCAAAATCAGTGATGCCGATGGCCTCAAGGACCGACTCATCGGTAAAGAACCCGCCAGTAACCTCGCGCGAGGGCGCCGTTAGGATGGCGTGCGCGGCGTCGGCAATAATTTCAGGTTTGCGCGCCCGTCCCTGTTCCAGTCCGGGGATCATGTTCAAAGCGGCCGTTTCAATCACGGTGACCGGCCACAATGAATTTACCGCAACGCCTTCGTCGGCAAACTCGGCGGCCAGCCCCAGTGTCACCAGGCTCATACCGTATTTCGAAATGGTATAGGCCGTATGATTGGCAAACCATTGCGGTGACAGGTTGGGCGGCGGGGACATGGTCAGGATATGCGGATTGTCTGACTTTAACAGATGCGGCAGGCAGGCCTGCGCACAGGCAAAACTGGCCCGTGTATTGACCTGATGCATCAAATCAAACCGCTTCATCGGCGTTTTCAGGGTCGGGGTCAGATTGATCGCGCTGGCATTGTTGATCAGGATATCAATGCCGCCGAATGTTTCGACGGTTTTGGCAACCGCCGCGGCAATCTCGTCTTCTTCACGAATGTCGGTTTTAAGCGCCAATCCCTTGCCACCGGCGGCGTCGATTTCGGCGACGGTGCTGTGGATGGTGCCGGGCAGTTTCGGGTGGGGTTCTTCGGTTTTGGCAATCACGGCGATATTGGCGCCGTCACGTGCGGCACGCAGGGCAATTTCCTTGCCAATGCCGCGTGACGCGCCGGTGATGAACAGTGTTTTACCTGCAAGATTTGCCATGGATGTTTTTCCCTGAATTCTTTTTATGATTTGCCAAACTGGGGGCTGCGTTTTTCCACAAAGGCGGTGACACCTTCGCGGAAATCGGCACTGACCGCACAGTCGGCAAATGATGTGGCCTCAGCAGCAAGTTGGGTGAAAAGGTCGTTTTCCGGGGCGGCGTTCAACAGCGCCTTGGTCCGGGCAATCGCATCGCGGGGGCCATTGGCCAGACGGGTGGCATATTTCGCGGTGGCCGATGGCAGCTGTGCAGCTGGAACAACCCGGTTGATCAACCCGTAATCAAGGGCCTCGTCCGCACCAAACCGATCCCCCAAAAGGGCAATCTCCTTGGCCTTCTTCATGCCGACCAAACGGGTCAGCGAATGGGTCGCGCCCCCGTCGGGCGATGTGCCGATATGGATATAGGCAAGGGTGAAAACCGTGTCCTCGGCGGCAACAGCAAGGTCACAGGCATTCATCAGACTGATACCAAACCCGGCAACCGCGCCTTCAAGTTTTGCCACCACAGGACGGGGCAGGGCATGAATGAGGGCAATAATGTCGTGCACGCCGCCAATCATGGTTTCGATCAGCGGGCGGGCTTCATTGGTGGGGGTTTGGGCCATCTGATAAAAGAATTTCACATCGCCACCGGCCATAAAGGTCCCGCCTGATCCTTCGATGATGATCGCGCCGATATTGGTAATGTCAGCTTCGATCTGATCAAGCGCGTCGGACAACCCGTTGACCATGGCCTGATCAAGCGCGTTCATCCGCTCAGAACGGTTGAGCGTGATGGTTGCGATTTCATCGGTTATCGACAGCAAAACGGCGTCATTCGATGCCATGTGAGTTCCTCCCGCGGGCTTTTGCCCGGTTTTCTTTCTGTGCTTACCTGTGCATCAGGCCGCAAGGCGTGCTTCAATCGCACTTTCCATATCCGGCCAGCCCGAAAGCCAGTCGGGCATCAGTGGTGAGGTTTCATCCGCACCAACAAGACGGCAAATTTCTTCGGGCCGGATGATGCCTTCGGGGCCAACAAACACGGCCTTTACAACACCAAGGGCCAAGGTTTTTCCGTTCGCAACAAAGCGTTGTTCAAGGTAAAATCCCTTGTCATCCCAATATAGGGCCTGGGTTTCCACAGCAAACTTCTGAAACGGTTTGATGGCGCGTTTAAACCGCATGGTGGAGCCCGATACCACCGGCTGCCATTTGCGTTTAAACATCTGTTTGGCGATGCCATTGCGCAAAATAAGCTCGGTCCGGCCAAGGTCCATCAGCGCAAAATACCGCGAATTGGTCATATGCACGTTGATGTCGAGATCAAATGGCCAAGCCCGGAAATGCAAAACAGATGGATCCAGCGGGTCAAGGCGGGACCGCACCAGCGACAGGATCAATACCCGGATCAGTCGGAAAATAAGGTTCACGACATGCCTCCGGGCATGGATGCCCTGTTATCCTCAATGCGGTCCGATGCCATGATCAGAACAGCTCCTCATCAAGTGCCATCATGTTGCTGGAACCCGACATCATCTGGCTAAACAGCGCCCCTGATTGCGGCAAAACCCGTTCCATATAGAATTTCGCCGTGATCAGTTTGGCCTTATAGAACCCGTCCGGGTCATCATCGCGTTTGGCCAGTGCGATTTCAGCCATGCGAGCCCACATAAAGCCAACCGCGACCAAGCCAAACAAACGCAGGAATTCAGATGCGGCGGCCCCGGCTTCATCGGGGTTTTTCATGCCGCGCTGGGCCAGTTCACCAGTAATTTGTTGCAGGCGCATGAACGCCTTGGCCAGTGGCTGAACATAGTCGCCCAGTTCCCCGTTCGATACGTTGGCTTCGATATATTCCTGTACCGGGTGGAAGAACCGGCGCAGGTAACGGCCTGCCTTGGCCGGCATTTTACGCCCGACAAGATCAAGGGCCTGAATGCCGTTCGTACCTTCGTAAATCTGGGCAATGCGGGCATCACGGACATATTGTTCCATGCCCCATTCGCGGATGTAACCATGCCCGCCAAAGACCTGCACACCCAGATTGGCGTTATCAAAACCCCAATCGGTAAACAGGGCTTTGACAATCGGGGTCATCAGCTGAACAAATTCATCGGCTTCTTCGCGTTTGACCGGATCGGCATGATGCTTGGCGGTATCAAGGGCGCGTGCGACCCACATGCCCATCGCCCGGCACCCTTCGTTGGTGGCCTTGGCAGTCAGCAACATGCGGCGCACATCGGGATGCACAATGATTGAATCAGCCGCCTTGTCAGGCGATTTCGCACCCGTAAGTGCCCGGCCCTGAAGACGGTCCTTGGCATAGGCGCGTGCCCCCTGATAGGCAGCCTCACCAAGACCAAGACCCTGAATGCCGACCGACAGGCGTTCCTGGTTCATCATGGTGAACATCGCGGGCATGCCCTGATGGGGTTCACCCACCAGATAGCCAACCGCACCGTCAAAGTTCATGACACAGGTCGATGATGCCTTGATGCCCATCTTGTGTTCTATCGAACCACATTTGACCGCATTGCGATCACCAAGCGATCCGTCATCGCCGACCATGAATTTCGGGACAAGAAACAGCGAAATACCCTTGGTGCCCTTAGGCGCATCGGGCAGTTTTGCCAGTACCAGATGGATGATGTTTTCGGTCAGGTCATGTTCCCCGGCCGAGATGAAAATCTTGGTCCCGGTGATTGCATAAGACCCGTCATCAATCGGGTCGGCCTTGGATTTGATGATGCCAAGGTCGGTGCCGCAATGCGGTTCGGTCAGGCACATGGTACCCGCCCACGTACCTTCGACCATCTTGGGCAGGAATTTATCCTTCAATGCGTCTGATGCATGGCTGTGCAGGGCGGCATAGGCGCCAAACGACAGGCCGGGATACATGCCAAAGGACAGGTTGCTCGAACATATGATTTCTTCGACCAGCGCATTGATCGATTTGGGCGCACCTTGCCCACCATAGGTCGGGTCACAGGCAATGCCGGTCCAGCCGCCTTCGGCAAAGGTTTTATAGGCTTCCTTGAAACCTTTGGGGGTCGTAACGACCCCGTCATCCCAGTGACAGCCTTCCTCATCGCCCGACCTGTTGATCGGATACAGGACCTCTTCACAGACCTTGGCGGCTTCTTGGAGAACCGCATCGACAACGTCGGGGGTGAAATCCTCGCAACCGGGCATTTGATTGATGTCGTTAAAATCAAACAGCTCGGTCAGGACGAAGCGCATGTCGCGTAAGGGTGCTTTATATTCTGCCATTTTCCGTCTCCTCGTCCTTAATTCCGCAACGGCTTGCCGGTCAGCAACATATGCTCGACCCGGGCCATGGTGCCTTCATTGCGGACCAGCCGCATGAAACCTTCGCGTTCCATTTCAAGCATGTCGTCTTCGGACAGTTCTTCGGTGACGTCGGTATCGCCGCCCGAAAGGACCTTTGCCAGTTCCCCGGCCACGACACGGTCGTAATCGGTGGCCTTGCCAAGACGGTGGAAACCATCGACCGCCATTTCAAACGCCACACGGGCACTTTCACCGGGCAGGCGATAGGTGAATTCTTCGGGCGCTTCGTAGTCCTCGACCATCGAAAGCGCGCGTTGCTTGGCATCGGCCAGCAAACGGTTGCGATTCATGGTGATGCCATCTGATTCGCGGAAAAACAGGTTTTCCTTGGCTTCCATGGCCGATTTGGCAACGGTCGCGACCGAGATGATTTCAAACACCTTGGCACTTGGGGCCATCGGGCCTTTGACGAATTTCGGATTTTCCGTCCAGCGACGGATCATTTCCTTACATCCGCCCCATGCCGGGATCAGGCCAACACCGGGTTCAACCAACCCGATATAGGTTTCCCCATGCGCCTGAACCGCATCACAATGAAGCAGAACTTCACAGCCACCACCAAGGGCAAGACCACTTGGCGCGCCAACAACCGGGAAGGGTGAATATTTAAGCGCCTTGTAGGTTTCCTGACCGGTTTCAACCAGATTCTCAATCTCCGGCCATGCGGCGATATTGGCGGCAAACAATGCCAGACCAAGGTTCGCCCCGGCTGAGAAATTGCTGCCTTCGTTGTAGATCACCATCGCCTTGAATTGCTTTTTAACAGTCCGGATCGATGTTTTGATTGCACCAAGCACGTCGGCATCAAGCGCGTTCATTTTGGTATGGAATTCAAGACAGGCAACCCCATCGCCAATATCCCAAAGCGATGCGGCGCGGTTCCCGGCAACCGGTTCGGATTTGCGTTTGATGTCTTCAAGCAGGATGACGCCATCCGGGCGGGTGACAGCAGCATATTCCCCGTCAAAGCCAAGATAGAAAAGCTGTCCGTCTTCGACCTTGTAGAACGACTTGCCCGCCGCCTTTTTGAGCAATGCCGGGATTTCAACGCCGTCTTCCTCAAGCATCGCAATCAGCACATCAACGCCAATGGCATCAATCAGCTCAAACGGGCCGGTTTTCCACGCATAGCCCAGCTTCATCGCATCATCGACATCGACAATCGAATTGGCCGCAACCTCGGCAATAAAGGCGGCATAGGCAAGGGTTTTGCCCATGACAGCGCGCCCATATTGGCCGCCCTTGTCCGATGCTTCCATCATTTTACGCGGATCTTTGCCTGCTGCGCGCACGCTTGAAACACGGGCCTTTTCGGATGTGGAAAATTTACCGGTTTGCAGATCAACCGATTCTTTGACTTTCCCGCCACCATCGCGGTTCAGGCGGTAAAAGCCGCCCTTGCCCTTGCCCTTGCGCCCGGTATAGCCATCGGCAATCAGGGTGCTGACCAGTTCACTTTCGCGGTAAATGGCGTGGAACGGATCGGATTTATCAAGCGCGCCGGCCATGCTGGATTGCACATGGGGCATCAAATCAAGACCCACCAGATCCATCAGGCCAAACACCCCGGTTTTGGGAATGCCAAATGGGCGGCCAATGACGCTGTCGGCTTCTTCGACGGTCAGTTTGCGGTCCATGGCCTCGACCATGGCGGCCTGAATCCAGTACACACCAAGACGGTTGGCAATAAAGCCGGGCTCATCGTGGCAGGTGACACAGGTCTTGCCCAGTTTGCGATCGGCAAAATCGGCAACCATGTCGATCACGCCATCACGGGTCGCATCCGATCCCACCAGTTCCAGCAAACGCATATAGCGCGGCGGGTTAAAGAAGTGGGTGATGATGAAGTCCTGCGCGAACGTCTTATCCATGCCGTCAATCAGGGTGGCGAGCGGAATGGTCGAAGTATTTGACGAAATCACCGATCCCTTGGCACGGACGGCATCGATTTTACGATACAGGTCCTGCTTGATATCAAGGCGTTCGATAACCGCCTCGATGATCCAGTCACATTTGGCAATTTTATCAAGGTCATCCTCGATATTGCCGCACGTGATCAGTTTGGCGACCCGTTTGGACATAAACGGGGCCGGATCGGTTTTCAGCATTTTGGCCACCGCACCCTCGGCCACCGCATTGCGGTTTTTGGCCCCGTCGGGAACGATATCAAGCAGCAGGACCGGGGTCCCGGAATTGGCGATATGGGCGGCAATCGACGCCCCCATAACTCCGGCGCCGATCACGGCAACCTGTTTGATGTCTGATGTTACGTTGGGCATTACATCGCCTCCAGAATGGTCGCGATCCCCTGACCCCCGCCAATGCATTGCGAGGCCAAGGCATATTTGCCGCCATCACGTTTCAAAACGGCGGCTGCCTTACCTACAATACGCGCACCCGTGGCACCCAGCGGATGACCAAGGGCCAGCGCACCACCGTCGATATTGACCTTTGCCCCGTCCAGACCAAGGTCGGAAATGCTGGCCATCGCCTGTGACGAGAACGCCTCGTTCAGTTCGGTGACATCAATATCGGATGCGGAAAGGCCAGCACGCGACAGGGCCTTTTTCGAGGCACCCACCGGGCCAATGCCCATGATTTCAGGCAGGCACCCATCAACCGCAACCGATTTGATCCGCGCAAGCGGGGTCAGGCCGTGTTTCTTTGCATAGTCTTCCGAGCAGACCAGAACCGCAGACGCCCCGTCGGTCAGCGGCGAAGACGTGCCCGCCGTCACAACACCATCAGCCTTGAATGCCGGTTTCAGGTCGGCAAGACTTTGCGCGGTGGTTTCAGCGCGGATACAGCCATCTTCGGAAACAACACCGTCCTTGGTCTGGATCGGGATGATTTCATCGGTGAATTTGCCAGCCGCCTGTGCGGATGCCGCCCGTTTGTGGCTTTCAACCGCGAAGGCTTCCTGATCGGCGCGCGACAGGCTGTATTTCGCCGCAACATTTTCGGCCGTATCGCCCATGCCCATATAGGCCTCGGGCATTTCCTTATACAAATCCGGGTTGGGTAACGGGTTAAAGCCCATCATCGGAACACGGGTCATGCTTTCGACACCGGCACAGATAAAGACATCCCCGGCACCCATCGCGATGGCACCCGCCGCCTGATGGATCGACTGCATCGATGACCCACAGAACCGGTTGACGGTCACACCCGCGACTGATCGCGGCAGGTCGGCCAGGAAGGTCACCAGACGGGCAACGTTAAAACCCTGTTCGCCTTCGGGAAAGGCACAGCCAAGGATCAGGTCTTCGATGTCTTTGGGATCGATCCCGGTCTTTTCGACCAGACCTTTGACGACCTGTGCCGCAAGGTCATCAGGACGGACCTTGGCAAGAGCCCCTTTGCGGGCGGGGGTAAAGGGTGAGCGGACATATCCGGCAATTACGGCGTTGGTCATGGCGATGTCTTCCTTCCTGAGCTGTCCTCGTGTCCGGGTATCATTACGAAACCGGATCGAGTCCTTTTTCTTTAAGCGCATCAATCGATTGTTGTTCGATGTCGCGCAGTTCATCCAATGTGACGTCCAGGGCCTGGCGTTGTTCTTCCAGATCCGACATCCGTTCGCGAACCCGGCCAAGCAGCATTCTGATCTGCTCTGACTGGGTGGGGTCCGCGCCATAGAGATCAAGATAATCGGCGATCTCGCGCAGGCTGAACCCCAGTCGCTTGCCGCGCAGAATGATCAGCATCTTGGCGCGATCCTGCCGGGTATAAACCCGTGTGGTGCCTGCACGTTGCGGATTTACGAGTCCCTTTTGTTCGTAAAACCGAATGGTGCGTGGCGTGATGCCAAGATCAGCGGCCAGTTCCGGCACGGTGTAAAACCGGTCGTCTAATTTCGTCATGTTCTCGCCCCCATGGTATCTATTTTTCACTTAACGTCAATTAGTTTACGTTAACGTTACATTGATTTTTTCTCTGTGTGTGATGTGACGTTAACGTATTGAATTTATTGACGTGCTCCCTCACGTTTTAGGCGCTCTTCCTCAACCAGCTCTTTTTTCGACAATTTGCCGACCATGGTTTTGGGAAGTTCTTCACGGATTTCAATCTCGCGCGGCATCTCGATTCGCGAAATTTTATCATCAAGGAATGCCCGCAAATCTTCGGCGGTAATATCTGTCACGCCATCCTTCAGACGCACAAACGCCTTTGGTGCCTGTCCACGATAGGGATCGGGCACGCCAATGCAGGTGACCTCGGCGATCTGTTCATGCAGGTAAAGGGCTTCTTCAATCGCGCGGGGATAGACGTTGTATCCACTACACAGGATGACGTCCTTCAACCGATCAACAAGGAAGGTATAGCCATCCTCATCCTGATAGCCGACATCGCCGGTCCGGAGCCAACCGTCGACAAAGGTTTCCTCGGTCGCGGCGGGGTTTTGCCAGTATCCCGGCATAACTTGCGGTCCACGCACGCACACCTCGCCCTTTTCACCCAGTGGTACGGGTTGAGCATGGTGTTCTAACGAACGAATTTCGATTTCAGCCCCCGGCATTGCCAGACCGATTGAGCCTTCCTTGTTGACCCCTTTGAGCGGGTTACAGGTGCAAACCGGGCTGGCTTCGGTTAGGCCGTATCCTTCAACGACTTTCGACCCGGTGATTTCCTCAAACCGATGTTTGACCTCAACGGGAAGCGGCGCACCGCCTGAAATACAGCATCGAATGTGTGACAGATCGTGTTTGGGTGTTTCTGGCGAATTGTTGATGGCGGTATAGATTGTCGGAACGCCGGGAAAGATTGTTGCCCGCTTTTTATCGAGCGCCTTAAGCAAGGCATTAAGCTCAAAGCGGGGTTGAAGAACAAGTTCCGACCCCATGTTGACCGATGTGTTAAGCGCCACGGTCATGGCAAAAACATGGAAGAACGGCAGGACACACAATGTGACCTCATATCCGGGATTGGCGTCGGGCATCCAGCGGGTCAGCTGATCAACATTGGCACTGAGGTTCGCATGGGTCAGCATCGCCCCCTTGGGGCGACCAGTCGTGCCGCCGGTATATTGGAGTACTGCCAGATCATCGACCGCGATATCGGCCGCCGTATCAATTGGCTTGCAGCCGATAACACGATCATAGGCAATATGGCGCAAATCGGTCGGGACGTCGGCCAGTTCGCTGCGTTTAAACAGTGAAAACAGAACGCTTTTGATCGGCGGCAGAATGTCGCTCATTTCGCAAACGACAATCCGCTTCAGACAGGTTTGATCCAGACAGGCCGCGACCTTGGGATAAATCTGTTTAAGGTTCAACGTCACCATCAGGCGACAGCCGGAATCCTCAATCTGATAGGCGATCTCGCGCTTTGCATACAGCGGATTGAAATTGACCACCACGCCGCCGCATTTCAGGATCGCGTAATAGCACACCACATAATACGGCGTATTGGGCAGGCAGAGCCCAACCTTGTCGCCTTTGCGGATGCCAAGCTGTTTAAAGCCTTCGGCGGCGCGATCAATCTGATCCTTGATGGTTTTGTAATCGTAAATCCGACCCAGAAAATCAATACAGGGACGGTTGGGAAAACGTGCTGCGGCCCGGTCGAAAATCTCATGAACCGGGCAGGTGTAAACCGGCGAGCTTACGTCAACGCCATTGATCAGGGTCGGGGATTCTTGAACGTTCATCTGGTTCATTCGCGTTAACTCCATTACGTTAACGTCACTTTACGGGCAAAAAAAACGGGCCCGGTCGGGGCAGCATCCGCTCCCCCGCACCGAACAGTATAGCAGATCAGAACTTGAAGTTCGCCTGCAGGGCGATGATGTCGACGTTGGCTTCGTAGTCCGCAGCATAGTTCCCAAGGGAAGCTGATGTATGATCAACACGTGCAGTATCGGCAAAGACGTGCGTGTAGCCGACGGTTACATTGGCCCAGTCTGCAACTTTGTAAGTCGTACCAAGGGAAACCCAATAGCGGTCTGAATCTGGCAGCCGTACATTTCGGTTCCGCGTCTTGATAGGAGTTTCGTCAAACGCGATACCGCCGGTAAACGCCCAGTTTTCATCATACTGATAGCGAGCACCAAGCGCGCCAAACCAAGAGGTTCCCCAGTTGTAGTAATCTGTCGTGCTGCTGCTTGTCGCCAGAGAGTTATTGATCAGGCCGTCATAGTTAAAGACCAGCTCATCAACTGAATTCCAGTTGGTCCACTGAACGTCCCCCATAAGGGTCCACTGATCGGTGATGCTATGAGATGCACCGAATGCAATTGCCTCAGGGGTTGTGATTTTTGCGGTGGTTTTGCGATCAGTATAAGGGGTGGCAAGCCCTTTGGCAGCACTATCAAATTTGATCTTGCCCTCAAGCTTGTGGTCAATTTCAGAGTTGTAGGACAAGCCGATCCGCGTGCTATTGGTTATTTCCCAATTTAAACCAGCGGTCCAGCCATACCCGATATCATCACCCTTAATTGTCGAATTGCCCTCGGTTTTATTCGCATTAAGAGAGGCCACAGCCTTGGATAAAGAAGCCTCAAATCGCTGAATTTGGGGGCCTGCGCCGATGCTAAGGCCGTTATCAAACCGGTAAGCAACGACGGGCTTGATATTGACGGTCTTGATTTTGGACGTCGTTCCAAAAAAGCGGCCAGCAAAATCTGAATCGTTGTCAGTTACAAGTCCCCAGGGAGAAGTGATGGAGACGCCAACATTGATTTCTTCGTTCAGTTTCCATACAGCGTGGGCATTGGGTACAGCAGCATCTTCGGCCATGTCTTTGTACCCACCGCCGGTTTGCGCGATGGTCGTTAGGGTGCCATCCGTCGCAACAGTATTCTTTGCCTTTGCGACAGGCATGATAACCGTAATACCTGCGCTGTACGAAGTTTCTTCATACTGACCAACAGTGCCGGGGTTATAGGACATTGTCGATGCATCGGTTGAAAGCGTAGTCATCCCTGCAAAGCTTGAACCCTGCAGCGTGCCACTTGTTTCACGCACCTGAAAACCAGATGCGTGGGCGGTACCAGCCGTGGCAAGCGCGCATAGAATTGTCGTTGCCGATGCTGCCCCCCACAGGCAACCCTTGTTGAACTTGGACATAAAGTTTCTCCCTTAATCGTAAAACGCTTTAATTTCTGTGACCAAAGCGCCCGCTGTCATTCTTGAAGGGCAATCGCATCGACTCTGATAAAATCGATGTCGTAACCCTTTCTTTTAAAACTGGTTTTAAGAAGATATCCGTCGCTGCCATACCAAAGGTCGCGTTCGTCATCGCCGGACATTTCGTAATGGGTCGCCGGTGTTTCCCGGTTTTCGATCCTCAGTTTTTCGTCGCCGACCTTGTTGATTTGCACCGCATAAGGTTCGGCGTTGATGACGCTATAGAGATGCGATTTGGCGGTGACGCCTTCAAGCCACAAGGTCAGTGGCCAGGCGCCGTCACAGGCATTGCGCTTCCCGACACCTTTTCCGGAAATATCATAGCAATCTGCCTGATAGTTCGCCTGATAGGTGTAGTGTGTGCCGTCATCATTGGTGGTGGTTTTGACCGATACCAGTTGATTGCCGTGCCATTGCTCGGTCCGCTGGTGGTCATAGTGGAATTGAAGAAACAGCACCCGGACATCGGTCAGGGTTTCAACCTCAACCGTGCGGCCGTTTGCCGTTTGGGTGATGTCGACTTTCTCATAGCCAATCGGTTCCCCGTCCTTAAGAACACGGAAATTCAGGATGTCACCAGCATAAGCCGATGACGCCACAAGAAGGGCGACAGACCCTGTCGCCAAAGCCGATACGGTGCGTTTTAAAGCGCGGTTCCGCATGGTGTTCCCCCGTAGAACAGATCAGTCCAGCATGGACGATAATTTCGCCGCAACTCCCATGGATCCCTTGATCTTGAGCTTGCCCATGGTGAAGGCCAGCATCGGATCGAGTTTTCCGTTGATCAGTTTTTCGAGGTTGGCTTTTTTGATTTTCAGAATGCAATCAGCATCCGACAGGTCATCATCGGTGATTTCCGGCTCATCACCGGTGGCATCGACCACAATCTGACCGTCATCGCCGCAATCAAATGCGACAACAGCATTCAGGCCGCGCAACTGCGGCAGTTTCTGTTTTACAGTTTCGAGGATGTCATCCACGAACGCCTCCCTCTTAAAGACGGTGTTTTTTTATGATTGTGGCTCAACTGTAACGGAATGTGACGTTAACGTAAAACAAATTACGATAGAGGGAGGAATATAACGAATAGAGCTTTGAAAATTAACAATTTTAAAGTGCAAAATGCGCGGCGTGCACCCCATAGAACGTGATTATTCCCGGCATCCTGTGCCTGTTCTTATCCGAACAGGAAGGTTCAGTCGGATAGGATTGCATGCTGGCCGTGCCATCGTTTTTCGGCTGTTTTGCGCCCATAACAATGGCGGCACGACATCCTGAATATCGCGGTCCTGACCGCTTTGCTCCGACTCGACGTTAAGCCAATGACACAGACCGTCACACGGACGGTTTCATCATTTCCGGGCCTCGTTATTTTCATGCATGATGTAGCCGACACCCGTGCCCACGGCCCCGCCAATCACGGTGCCACAGGTAACACAGCCGCCTGTCAAAACAGTCCCGACGGCCCCGACACCCGCACCAATTGCCGCCCCGCTCAGCATTTTCTGGTTACGATCATTCAGGCCGCTGCACCCCGATAGCCCCAGTGCGTCGGTCAGAGCCAGAATCATGACTGCCTGTCGCATGTTCCCTATCCTTCTTGCTCGTTTCAGGTTGTGTCAGTCAGACAGTCTGAAATGAAAATGGGAACGGGTTGGGCGCCTTTGCGTGGAAAATCGGGCAGATAAGGAGATAAAAAGGCACACACCCTGCCAGAGGACTGAAAAAATTGATGGTTCTAGGGGAAGGCACCAGAAGACGCGGGGCATCTGGTGGGACGTCATTTCCGTTGAAACGGGTCAGGCAAGCAGATAGCGTGACGGGCAAAACAAGGTAGGCATCCAGAACGGATGTGATGGGCTGCCGACATCCAAAGGAAACGATATGAGCTTTACCGCCTGGTTGTCTGTTGCAACCATCTGTGTTTTGGGCGCGATGACGCCGGGGCCGAGCCTTGCGGTTGTGTTGCGCTATTCGGTTGGTCAATCGCGACAGGCCGGTTTTGCCTGTGCGCTGGCCCATGGGGTGGGCATCGGGTTTTATGCCGTCATCACCATGACCGGTCTTGGGATCCTGTTTCAAACCGTGCCGGTGTTTCACAATGCGGTCAGCATTCTGGGTGCGTTCTATCTGATCTGGCTTGCCATCAAGGCATGGCGTGCGGCCGGGTCGGGGGAAAAGTTCAATGTCGAAGGGGCCGGGCAACTGTCCGGGTCGTTGACGCAGGCCGCACGCGATGGGTTCATGATTGCGTTTCTCAATCCCAAAATCGCGCTGTTTTTCCTCGCATTGTTCAGCCAGTTTGTCTCGCCGGAATTTGAATGGGGCGGCAAGTTTTTGCTGGCATTCACCGCTGCGGCGATTGATGCGGGCTGGTACTGTCTGGTGGCGATCGGGCTTTCGCATGGCGCGGTTTTACCGTGGTTGCGCGACCATGCCGCATGGATTGAACGCATCATCGCGGTTTTGTTTGTTGTCGTTGCCCTGCGTGTTCTGTGGGGTGTGGTTTTATAAGCATCATGCATGATGCAGGGATCGTGATGCACGGCCTTGAGGCAGGCTGATATCACGCTGTTTCTGTTCCCGTCCCCGGCGCGGTGATGCTCAAATTTCCAAAAAGTTCTTGATTTGTTCTTTTATTTGTGGCATAAAGGACAAATCAACAGGAAAAAACCGCCTGCACCGCACCCCGCAAGACATCATGTTTTGCGGGTTTTTTGCGTTTGGCCGCATCTCAGGGAGACAGACGATGCAAGGAATTTTCGGTCACAGAAAGCTCACGTCGGCACAATCGATCAGATTTAACGCACAGCGCATTCGCCTCAGACCGCAGGGCCAAGACCATTGCCAAGACCATTGCCAAGACCGTTTCCAGAACCTGTTGCATTCAATCTGTGCAAGCCAGTATGGTCATGCGCGCCACCCCTCGACCTTACCCGGATCATCCCAGATCCAGACGGAGCCCCCCGATGACTGACAAAACTGCCCCCACGGATGAACCGCAAAATAATGCCGGGCGCGGGTTTCATCGCCTTGGTGCCCATATCGGGTTTCTGATCGCGATCCTGCTTCTGGCAGCCAATATGCGCGGCAGCATTGTCGGCCTTGGCCCGCTGGCCGAGATTATCGGAACTGATCTTGCCCTTTCGGGAACCCAGCTTGGTCTGCTCACGACCTTGCCGGTGTTGAGTTTCGGGGTTTTGTCGATCTTTGCCCCCCGGTTGGGGCAAAAATTCGGGCTTGAGGCAACCTTGCTTGCGATGCTGTTTTTCATTGCCGTCGGGCAGGGGCTGCGCGCCAGTGGTGCCTATGACATCATGGTGGTTGGCACGATCATTTTGGGGGCGGCGATTGCCGTTTTGAACGTTCTAACACCGTCGTTGGTGCGCCGAAGCTTCCCGACCCGTGTCGCACTGGTGACAGCACTTTACACTTTCACGATGTCAACCGGGGCGACCGTTGCGGCATTTATTTCCATTCCGATCCGCAACGCGGCCGACGGGGATTGGCGCTGGTCACTTGGTATCTGGGCGGTGTTTGCCGCGATTGCCTTTATCTGCTGGCTGCCGATGTTGCGTTATCGCCATAAGGCGGTTGTACCGGCATCTCTGGTCAAAATATCGTTGTGGAAAAATGTCGAAGCCTGGTGGCTGGCCCTGTTTTTCGGGTGCCAGTCATTGATGTTTTATACCGGCACGGCATGGGTGGCCAAAGTCTTCATCGACAGCGGCATTTCCGAGGCCGAAGCTGCAACGCTTTTGACCCTTTTCAACGTGTTTGGCATTCCGGCCGCCTTTGCCGCCCCGCTGATCTATTCAAAGTTCCGCAATAAAAAACTGGCGATGCTGTGCCTGCACATTCCCTTGATCATTGCGGTGCCCGGCTTTGTCTTTGCCACCACTGAATTGCCCTATCTTTGGGCGGTCTGTCTTGGCCTTGGTCAGGGCAGCATGATCAGCATTGCCCTGACACTGGTTGGGATGCGCGGGGCGGATACGCAAACCTCGGCCCGTCTTTCAGGCATGGCCCAGTCGGTCGGTTATTTGTTTGCGGCCATTGGACCGGTTTTGTTCGGGGCGCTGCATGATCTTTTGGGCGATTGGCAGGTTGCCCTTTACTTCCTGTTTGTCGTGGTTGCGATCCAGATATGTGCCGCCATGCGTGCCGGATCGCCCGAGAAAATCGGCGGAGAATAAAACCGCGCACTGCGTGACCAGAGATAAAACACCCCGGCATGAATTGACCCCATGCCGGGGTGTTTTGGTGTGTGTGACAATCATCACAAGCTGTTCTTGACTTGCATTCGCAACAAGAATATAGAATGCAAATCATTATCAATTACATTCGAAATAAATAAGGAGTTTGCGATGTCCGACATCGCAGCCAGGCTGGCCAAGCACGACAAACCCGGCGCGGTCAAATACATGCAAATCAGCGAGTTGATGGGGGATGATCGGGAAATCATCATTATTCATCAGGGGGATGAATATCACCTGCGCCTGACATCGAATAACAAACTGATCCTAACCAAATAACAGCGTCCCCAGACGCGATCCATATCCATCAACTTCACCAATTTTGCCAGCCAGCGCGCCAGTGCCCTGCACAAGCCAGCCAGCCAGCCAGAAATGGTCCAAAGCTGCCTTACAGGGGAACATCATGGTTCGAACGACTTCTGCGCGCCTGCTTATGGCGTCAGTATCCATTGTTGCGCTTTGCGTTTCAGCGCACGCACAGGACGCCACCGACGAAACACCAAAAACAACCGTCGATCAGACATCCGATGACGCGGCGCAATCCGTGCCGGAACCGACGATTGTGCTGGATGCGATTTCGGTCACGGCCAGCAAAACAGGGACATCGGTGATTGATGCCCCGGCATCGATATCCATTGTCGATCAGGAAGAACTCCAACGCCGTCAGCCAGATAATCTTGGCGATATCTTGCGCGGTATGCCAGGTGTCGAGATTTATGGTGGTCCGCGTAGCACAGTTCAGGAACCAATCATTCGTGGTTTGACGGGCGATAGGGTTGTTGTGCGTGTGGATGGTGCGCGTGCCAACATGAGTGTCGGGCACAAGGGGCGTTTCTTCTTTGATCCCGAAGTGTTGAAATCGGTGGAAGTCTATCGCGGTGCGGCATCGACGATGCAAGGAACGGGCGCACTTGGTGGCGTGATTGCGTTGACCACCAAGGATGCGAATGATCTTCTCGAGCCGGGACAGAATATCGGTGCACGTGTGAAGGTCGGTTATGCGTCTGTTGACCACGGATTGACGACGAATGGCATGGCCTATGGCCGCCCGACTGACAACACCGATGTGCTTGTTAGTGTGACTCGCGAAAGTACCGGAAACTTTGAAGCCGGTAATGGTGAAAAGCAGCCCTATACCGATGATGATTACATCAACGGTTTGTTCAAGGGCGGCATCGATATCAATGATGCCAGCCGTCTGACCCTGTCCTTGCAGCGTTATACAGATGACCACCAGTTGCCTGCTGCACCGGACAGTGGTGCAGCCGTAAACGCAACCAGCAACTTTCTTGTCGACCGCGAAAGCGAAGAATCCTCGCTGGTGCTTGGATATAGCTATCGCGATACCGGCAATGATTGGGTTGATGCAAAGCTTAATGCCTATGGCATGCGGACCGATCTGGATGAAAAACGCGTCAGTGATGGCCGTCATGACGAGCGTACCCTTGATACCATTGGCTTTGATGGCAACAACACATCGCGCTTTGATCTGGGTGGTCAGGATCTGGCAGTGACGGTTGGTGGTGAGATTTATAAGGATTCACAGGAAGGCCGACGTGACGGGGTAAAAGTATCAAACTTGTTCCCGGATGCGGAAATGATGATCTATGGCGTGTATGTGGATAACAGTCTGGCTGTCACCGATGCACTTGATGTGACGGCGGGTGTCCGGTTTGATTCATACGATCTTTCTGCTGACGGACAACGTTCACGCGAAGACAGTGCGATCTCGCCTCGTTTCTCGGCCAGCTATCGCGTGACAAGCTGGATGCAGTCCTATGTCAGTTATGCCGAGGCCTTCCGCGCGCCTGCTATGACTGAGATGTATGCGAGTGGTTACCACTTCCCGGGCAACAGTTTCGTTGCCAACCCCGATCTTGAAGCTGAAAAAGCCAAAACTTGGGAATTCGGGACCAATTTCAAGTCTGATAACCTGCTGAGCGCAGGCGATGCACTCCGTGCCAAGGTTGCGTATTTCCAGAACGATATTAGTGATTATATCAGCCAGGAGGGCGGATATGTCGGAAGTACGGAAACCAAAAGCGTAAACGTACCGGAAGCTGAGATCAAAGGCTTCGAAGCGGAACTGACCTACGATACGGGTGTTGTTTTTGCCGGATTGGCAGGATCGCGTATTCGCGGTGAAAACACGCAGACAGGTGAGAACCTTTCAAACATTCCAGCTGACAAGGTCTCTGTTTCCGGTGGGTATCGTTTTGTTGACGTGGGTGTTGAAATTGGCGGGCGTGCAAACATGGTTGACCGACTGACCCATATCTCGGATGGCGACGAAGTTCCGGGCTATGCAACGTTCGATCTTTTTGCCAGCTGGGACGCAAGCCAAACCCTGCCCGGACTGACGGTTAATGCCGGGATCGATAACATTCTTGATCATAACTATCAGGTTGCCGATCAGGGGCTTTATGAGCCGGGCCGCAACGTCAAAATTTCCGCAAGCATGAAATTCTAATCACCGCAGATCAGACGATGCCGCCTCTGCATCGTCTGATCTTTAAGGAGGGTCTTAAACGCCATGACACAAAACAATTTTAAAACAGCCGATGAAGCCTGGTCGGCATTCTCTGCCGGTGAGGCAAAAGGCTATGCCGTCGATATTGCCGCCGAACTTGGTTTGACCGAGGGCGAACTGGTTGCCGCAGGCATTGGGCAGAACGTTACGCGTCTTGATGCGGACTGGGGCGATCTGATTTCCCGGCTGGAAGAACTGGGCGAGGTCAAGATCCTGACCCGCAACGTCAATGTCGTGCATGAAAAAACCGGCACGTTCGGCGCGGTCAGTATCAATGGCGAAATGGGCCTTGTTCTGAACGGGGATATTGACCTTCGCCTGTTTCTGGGGCGCTGGGGACATGGATTTGCGGTTGAAACCCATAATCCGCGCGCGGGGCGTCGGCGCAGTTTCCAGTTCTTTGATCACGATGGCACGGCCATTCACAAAGTCTTTTTGACCGGCCATTCCAATGAAGCTGCCTATGACACCCTGATTGCCGATTTTAAGGCAGAAAATCAGATACCGGGTATTGAGGTCCTGCCACCACTGCCCAAACCGGTCACCCGCAAGGATGGGGATGTTGATGTCGAAAACCTGCGCGCCCATTGGCGCAGCATGACCGATGTCCATCAGTTCCATGGTTTGTTGAAAGATTTCAACGTTGATCGCCATCAGGGTCTGCGACTGGTTGGCGAAGAATTCGCCGAACGGCTGAGCAATGACGCGCTTAAACCCCTTTTGGAAACGGCGGCAAAAAGCGATCTGTCTATCATGGTGTTTGTTGGCAACAGTGGCGCCATTCAAATCCATACCGGGCCGATCAATACCATTCGTGAAATGGGCGACTGGATCAACATCATGGATCCAAGCTTTACCCTGCATCTGCGGATGGATTTGATTGCGCAAGCCTGGATCGTGCGCAAACCGATCCGCGAAGGTCAGGTGACAACGATTGAGCTGTATGACGCTGAATTGAACAATTTCGTGATTTTCTGTGGTGAGCGCAAACCCAAGGACCCGGAAAATCCCGATTGGCAAAAACTGGCCGAGAGCCTGCCGCGCTATTCATCAGCAGCGGCCAAAGTGGCGGAGTAACTCATGCGCGCGATTTTTGGATTTACGCTGGCCGTCATCGGGTTGATTGGCTTGTGCCTGCCGGCATTTTCGGCTGAGCAGCCCCAACGTGTGATCACAGTGGGCGCACCTGCGACCGAGATTGTCTTTGCCCTTGGGGCCGGGGACAGCGTGATTGCGACCGATACCACAAGTACGCGGCCAGACCCGGTGCCAAGTTTGCCCAAGGTCGGTTACATGCGCCAACTGGCAGCAGAGGGCATCATCAGCCTGAAACCTGATGTGATTGTTGCGGTGGAAAAGTCCGGTCCCGATCCGGTGTTACAGGAACTGACCGATCTGGGCATCAAGATCGTCAAACTGCCGTCGCTTGATCGGATGGAAAACCTGCCCAATGCGATTGCCATGGTGGCAGAAGCCCTGGGGCGTCAGGATGAAGCGGCCCTTTTGACCAAACGGGTGAACGACGATATTGCCAGTCTGGCCAGCCTTGCCACCAACGATCACCCAAGCATCGTTTTCTTGATGGCGGTCGGTCATGGCAAGCCGCTTTCAGCCGGGAAAAACACAACCGCAGCTGAAATCATCGATTTGATTGGCGGGCGCAATACCATGGCCGCGTTTGACGGTTTTAAACCGGTGTCATCGGAAATCATTGCCGCAGATACATCGGATTATGTTTTGGTCGCCCAATCAACAATCGATCAGTTGGGCGGAATTGCCGGATTGAAAAACCATGCGGTTCTTGGCCTGAACAAGGCCGTGGAAAAGGGTCATGTCCTGACTGTGTCGTCGTCAACGATTTTGGGGTTTGGTCCGTCATCGGCATCGGAAATCCGGGCTTTGGCGACGTCCCTGCATCAGGCTGAACAGGCACAGTGAGCGGCGTGAAGAAGATGGTGGCATCGCCTTGGATGCACATGCCAATCAATCGGTCCGTCATGGTTCTGATGTTTCTGGCAGTGGGGCTGTTGGTGGTGACGGTGATATCGCTGGGGACGGGTGGTGCCCCGATTGATCTGGGCGATGTCATCCATCACATCCTGCACCGCATGGGTTTGATGGGAACGGGGATTGAGGAATTTGATGCCCGTGTCCTTGATAGTTTGCGGCTGCCCCGGATTCTGCGCGCGATTGTCATTGGGGCGGGACTTGGCCTTGCGGGGGCGGTGATGCAAAGCCTGTTTCGCAATCCGATTGCCGATCCCGGCATCATCGGGGTTTCGGCCAGTGCCGCCTTTGGCGCGGTGGCGATGATTGTTGCCGGTCATATTATTCTGGGCAGCTATTACCCGGTTGTGGGGCCCTATGGGGTGCCGGTTGCGGCCTTTGCCGGGGCTGTCTTAGCAACCGGGGTGATCCGGGTTTTATCGCGTCAGGACGGGCATACCGATGCGGCGATCATGTTGCTGATCGGGGTTGCGATCAATGCCATTGCCTTTGCCGGGGTGGGTGTTTTCACCTATATGGCCGACGATGCCCAGTTGCGCAGTCTGACATTCTGGCAAATGGGGGCATTATCGGGCAATGGACCGGCGGACGGACCGGCCTTGCTGATCATCGCCGTTGGTGCGGGATATCTTGTCAGTCTGGGGACGTCGCTGAACCTGTTTTTACTCGGCGAGGCCGAAGCCCGCCATCTTGGGATCGAGGTTGAACGTCTGAAACGCCGGGCGACCGTTGTGACCGCGTTGGTCGTCGGGGCGGCGGTGGCGGTATCGGGCATTATCGGCTTTGTCGGGCTGGTTGCCCCCCATCTGGTGCGGTTGGTCACCGGGCCGGACAATCGTTATGTCCTGCCCGCATCGGCCATTTGCGGGGCGGCGATCCTGACCGGGGCGGATGCGGTCGCCCGGATCATTGTTTTGCCTGCCGAATTGCCGATTGGGCTTGTCACCGGGATTGTCGGCGGGCCGTTTTTCCTGGGTCTTTTGATGCGTGAAAAGAAAAGGCGGCGGATATGACCCTGACGGCGCACAACATCAGTTTTCTGGCGCGTGGGCGGTATTTGTTGCGCGATATTTCCGTATCATTGGTCGCGGGGGAAGTTCTGGCGGTTTTGGGGCCAAACGGGGCGGGGAAATCGACCTTGTTAAAGGTTCTTGCCGGTGAACACGGCGTTGCCGACGGGACAGTCACCCAGAACGGTCGCGATGTGTCAAAGCTGCCCGCCCTGACACTGGCGCAGGAACGTGCGGTGATGCCACAAGCAACATCAATGACATTCCCCTTTGCCGTGCGCGATGTCGTGGCCCTGGGGCGGTCGCCTTTTCGCAAGATATCAACGCGCAAGCATGATCAGACACTGGTTGAACGGGCGATTGCCCTTGCCGATATCGGGCATCTGGCCGATCGTGCCTATCCGGCGTTGTCGGGTGGGGAAAAACAACGCGTCCATCTTGCTCGGGCACTTGTGCAGGTCTGGGGGATGGATGGGGATCACGCCCCGGTCGGGGCAAGCGGGGCAAGGTTCCTGTTACTTGACGAGCCGACATCGGGACTTGATGTTGCCCATCAGCATGCCTTGCTTTCGGTCGCGCGGCGCGAAGCCCGCCAGAACGGGGTGGGGGTTTTAATGATCCTGCATGATTTCAATCAGGTCACAGCCTATGCCGACCGGGTTGCTGTTTTACAAGCTGGCGAAATGGTCGCGCAGGGGGCGGTCGGCGATGTTATGACGCCCGACTTGCTTTCGACTGTGTTTAAAAGTCCCATCCGGGCGATCCCCGATCCAAGCGGCGGTGCGGTGTTGGTCAGTCAGGCGGCGGCATCCGGGTGAATGTCGCGGGCTTCCTCGGCCAGTTGCTTTAACGCGGCCAAGACATCCTGCGTTGCTTTTTCCATTTCGGCAAAGGCCGTTTCGGCGGCGTCTTGATCGCGATTGGCAAAGGCACGAAGGGCCGCGTGACCCGCGGTATGCTGGGCTTCGTGTGGGGCGCGGACGGTCTTAAAGCCGGGCAATTTCCGGAAGGGGTCGGCAGCGGGGCTGTCATACCATTTGCCAAACCGGCAGGTATCTGCGGCCCCCATGTCAATGGTATCGGCGTCGGTCAGGCCAGCCAGAACTTCGGCGACGGTTTTGAAATAGACCGCATGTTCGGCCCGCGCACTTCGGATCGTGCGGTTGGGGATGTCATATTGCACCAGTTCGGAAACCTGTTGATCAATCAGGCCTTCGACCTCGCCAACCGTTTCAATGGCGGACCGGATCGCACTGACCTGCCCGCCGGTTTGATTGGCAATGCCGGTGATGCCATCGCGCACCGCATCGGTTGCGATGTTCTGTTCATCCAGAATATTGGAAATATCGGCGATGCGCTGGGTGGTGTCTTCCATTTTAGCGCCGATTTCACCCATTTCGCGGGCAACTTCCCCCATGACATCCTGCCCGCGTGATACCGCATCGGTGCCAAGGTTCATGGCATCGACAATGCCATCTGTTTCGCCCTGAAGATTGGCAATGCGTTCGCGGATGCTTTCGGTGGCACGCGCGGTTTGCTGACTTAATGCTTTGACCTCGTTGGCAACCACGGCAAAGCCCTTGCCGGCTTCGCCTGCGCGGGCGGCCTCGATGGTGGCATTAAGCGCCAGAAGGTTGGTTTCCGATGCGATGGCTTCGATCTGTTCAACGATTTCGCCGATTTTTTGCGATGCCTCGGCCAGAACATCGACCCGTTTGGACGCATCGCTGACCGCATGGGCGATTTCGTCCATGCTTGAAACGGCTTCGCGCACGGTTTCCTGACCGGTGCGGGTAACGGTGATGGCATCTTGGGCGTTTTCCGCAGCAACCTTGCCATTTTCGGCAATGTGGCTGATGCCTGATACCATTTGATCGACGGCGGCCGAGATCGATTGTGCCCGGCGGTCAACGTCCTCGATGACATTCATCATCCGGGCATTGGAAATCGCACTTTCATTGATCGCGACCGACAGGTCCATGGTGCGATCAAGCTGCTGATCGGCAAAGGCATTTTCCGACGTGGTGTGGCGGTTGTGGGCACTGGCATCGCAATAGGCCGTCAGGGTCAGTTCGATATCAAGCAACATCACCGATGTCAGGGATGTGACGATCCGGGCGGCATCCGATGCCCGCCAGCGGAATTTCAGGATGATTGTTTCAATCAGCGCATCGGTAACGGCGTTATAGGCCGCGATGTATAGTTTCGGGGTAATGCCGTATTCTTCGTGGCGTTGACCAATTTCAATCGATTGTCGGACGAACGCGTCGTCGAGTTTGCCATCAAACAGCTTTTGCCAGTGGGTTTGCAGGCTGTTGGTGAGGTCTTTACGGACCGCATCATCAATAACAGCCTGATTTGGGGGCGGGTTTTGCGAAATGATTTCGTAGAACTGCGCGGCCCGTGTTGCCGACCCACCCTGAACATCACGGGATGCCTTGCGCAAAATCTCAAAGGTTGCGGGCAAAACATTGTAACGTTCAAGACGATCCTCGAGCAGCGACACAACCTGAACTCCCTTTTCCCCATGACAACCTGGCAGTTCTGCCAAGCTTCTTACCCGTCAGCCTTTTGATGGCTTGTTTAGGGTCTGAACCCAATATGTAAGCACAGGAACTGTAGGGTTCAGCGTTTCAATCGGCAATCTCTTTTACGGTCGCCTGTGAGGAGACCAGCGATTGTGGGCGGGTAAGCTGTTCCTGTTCAGTTTTGCAGGTGGCAAGTAACCAGTCGCGAAACGCGCGGACGGCAAAGTTGTTTTCCTTTTCCTGCGGATAAACAACGTAATAGGCATGATGGTTGGGGATTGAGACATCAAACGGGGCGACCAAGCGCCCGCTTTCAAGTTCTTCACGCACCAGAAATTCCGGCAAAAGAGCCAGTCCAAGTCCAGCAACAGCGGCCTGAATGACCATGTGGAAATGTTCAAACCGGGGACCGGCCAGTTCATCAACCACGGCAACGCCAGTTGCAGCCAGCCAGTCCTGCCATGCGCGCGGACGGGTGGAATGTTGCAATAATGTGCAATTGCGCACCCGTTCACGGGCAATGGGTAAATCGTCGTTTTCTTGCAGGATTTTGGGTGCGCAGACCGCGATCAGGGTTTCGCCCATCAAGCGATGGGATTTGCAGCCCGGCAGATTGTCATCGCCAAAATGAATGGCAATGTCGATGCCTTCGCGGTCGAAATTAAATTCGCGGGTCTGGGTGATCAGGTTTAACTGAATATCGGGCCATGTGGCTTTGAAATCGCCCAGACGCGGCACCAGCCAGCGTGCGCCAAATGTCGGCAATGTCCCGACCGTGAGCATCCCGCCCGCATCGGAATAGGCCATGACCTGCAACGTTGCGGCCTCGGCCCGGTCCAGAAGATCGCGCACCTGTGCGGCGTAGGCTTCGCCCGCTGCGGTCAGTTTCAGGCGTTTTTTGATGCGGCGAAACAAATCACGCCCGAGATATTCTTCGAGTGCGCGGATTTGGCGGCTGATCGCACTTTGGGTCACGTTCAATTCTTCGGCGGCACGGGTGAAGGAAAGATGGCGTGCCGAACTTTCAAAAAATTGCAGGGCCGTTAAGGATGGCAGGACGCGACGCATGGGGCAAATTCCGGTTCATGACTAAATGGAATGATGTGGTGCGAATATATCGTTTGTTTGCTGTTCTTCCAAGGCGTACCGTTTTAAACGGTTCCAAGCCCCCGCGCGCCGCCAGATGAAGCGTTCGGGTCACGGGCCAGAGCGGATGATTATCGGGAATTGATAATTATTTGGAAGGAGAAACCCTTTCAAGACCCTTTTTCGGTCATCCTGCGCATCCTGAAACATAAAGAACGGCCAGAAGGCCTGCACAGTTTATCGGGTAGAAGGCGAGAATGGGTTCAGAAGCGCAAAATTACGATGTGATCATTGTCGGTGGTGCGGTTATTGGCAGTTCCATCGCATGGCATCTGACCGACCGGGATGATTTCAAGGGCCGGGTTCTGGTGATCGAAAAAGATCCCAATTACGAATTTTGTTCGACTGCCTTGTCAGCCGCATCCATCCGCCAGCAGTTTTCAACCCCGATCAATATTGAAATGTCGGGTTATGGCATTGATTTTTTGCGCAATTTAAAACGTGACCTTGACCCGGACGTTGACATTTCCCTGCATGAAAAGGGTTATCTGGTTCTGGCCACCGATGACGGGCGCGATATCCTGCGCCATAACCATGCGACCCAGACCGAATTTGGCGGCGATATTGTCTGGATGGAGCCCGATGAGCTGGCGGCCAAATACCCATGGATGACGACATCGGATTTGGCGGCGGGCTGTTGGGGCCGCACGGGCGAGGGATGGTTTGATGCCTATTGCCTGATGCAGTCGTTCCGCAAACAGGCGCGCCGTCGCGGGGCGGATTATATCGACGGTGAAGTGGTCGAGGTCCTGCGCGATGGCGATCAGATTACCGGTGTTGTCTTAAAAGACGGTCGCCGGTTTGGCTGTGGCCAGCTTGTCAATGCGGCGGGAACCGGATGTTCCAAACTGGCCAAGATGGCGGGCCTTGAAATCCCGGTCGAGCCGCGCAAACGTTGCATTTTCGTGTTTGATTGTCGTGATGCGGCCGACATCAATGCCAGTTGTCCGATGCTGATTGATCCAAGCGGGCTTTATGTCCGCCCCGAAGGCGAATTTTTCATCACCGGCATCGCCCCGCCCAAGGAGCGTGACCCGGAATGCTGGGATTTTGACGTCGATCACAGCCTGTTTGACGACATCATCTGGCCGGGTCTGTATGAACGGTGCGAACGGTTTGAGGCGATCAAGGTCATCAATGCCTGGGCCGGGCATTATGCCTATAACCTTTTGGATCAGAACGCGATTTTGGGCCGCCATACGGACGTTGCGAATTTCATTTTCGCCAACGGATTTTCCGGCCACGGGTTGCAGCAAAGCCCGGCAGTCGGGCGCGGTATTGCCGAACTGATTACCACGGGGGGTTATGAAACTCTTGATCTGTCGGTGTTTGGCTATCAACGCATTCGCGACAATGCGCCGGTGCTTGAGCTCAATGTTATTTAATTTAATTCGATTTCGTAACGATGCTGCGAAATCAAACCTTTAACCCAAATGGCCGGAGCACGCCCCACATGCCCCGTGATGATCGCACCACAGAAGTGAACGCCAGCACCATGCTCCGTAATCGCAAGACCGGGTCGGTGTCGGCTGGTGTGCGCAATCTTCATCCGGTCTATCTGGATCGGGCGTTGAATGCCGAGGCCTGGGATGTTGATGGCAACCGCTATATCGATTTTATTGGCGGGATTGGTGTTTTAACCGTGGGTCATCGCCACCCGGTGGTGATGGAGCGGGTGGCCAAGCAGTGCGACCGCTTTACCCATAGCTGCTTTAACGCGCTGCCTCATGAGCCGTATGTTGCGGTGACCGATTGGCTGGCGGCCAATTGTCCGATTGAAGGTCCGGCAAAATCCATGCTGACCAATTCCGGGGCCGAGGCGATGGAAAACGCGCTTAAACTCGCACGTGCCTTTACCGGGCGGACCGGGGTAATTGCCTTTGAAGGCGGTTTTCATGGACGGACACTTGCGACCTTGGCGCTGACGGGGAAAACCAAGCCTTATAAAACCGGGCTTGGCCCGCTTCCGGGGCCGGTTTGGCATTTGCCATATCCCTGCCCAGAAACCGGTATATCGGTTGAGGATGGCATGGAAGCCCTTGCCAAACTGTTTGCGGTCTCGGCCGATCCCGCATCGGTGGGTGCGATTGTCATTGAACCGGTCCAGGGGGAAGGTGGTTTTCGCGCCTGTGATCGGGAATTTTTGATTGAGTTGCGGGCGTTCTGCGATGCCAACGGCATGGTTTTGATTGCCGATGAAATTCAGTCGGGCTTTGCCCGTACGGGCAAGATGTTTGCCATGGAGCATGCGGGGGTAGCACCCGATATCCTTGTCATGGGCAAGGGGATCGGCGGGGGATTTCCGCTGGCGGCGATTACCGGGGCGGAGGATGTCATGAGTGCGCTCGCACCTGGTGGACTTGGCGGGACATATTCGGGCAATCCGGTGGCCTGTGCGGCGGCGACCGGGGTGTTTGATGTTTTGCGCGATGAAAAGATCCTTGTTCGCGCCAAACAGCTTGGCGAGAAATATGCCACCCATATCGCATGGTTGCGCGATCTGCCCGGCGGGCATGTGATCGGCAATATGCGCGGAATTGGCGCGATGCGCGCCTTTGAAATCATTGCAGATGACGGCACACCATCGGCCAAGCGTCTGCAAACCTTATTGCAACGGGCCCGCGCAAACGGGCTATTGTTAATGCCAAGTGGTGAACACGCCAATGTGGTGCGCCTGCTGGCACCTTTGACCATTCCGTTTGATCAGGTCGATGAGGCCTTTGCCATTATCGGCAAATTGTTGCCTGAACTGGCCGGAATTGCGGATTGAGCGGTCGGCGATGATCGCCAAAGAGTTTTAAAAGAAGGGAGTTTTACTGTGAGTTACACATCCATCCTGACCGAGCTTGGTCTGTCCGAGGCCGAGATTGCCAATGGCACGCTAAGTGTCCAGACCCCGGTTGACGGTTCGGAATTCGCATCTGTTACCGAAACCACACCGGCTGAAATGCTTGATGCCATTGGTAATGCCAAAAAGGCGTTTGGCGCATGGCGTCAGGTGCCCGGCCCGCGCCGTGGTGAGTTGGTGCGTATTCTGGGCGAAGAACTGCGCGCGGCCAAGGAACCGCTGGGGCGTCTGGTGTCGCTTGAATGTGGCAAGATTTATCAGGAGGGTCTTGGCGAAGTTCAGGAAATGATTGATATCTGCGATTTCGCAGTCGGTCTGTCGCGTCAGCTTTATGGTTTGACGATTGCGTCCGAACGTCCGGGCCACAAAATGATGGAAAACTGGCATCCGCTGGGTGTTGTTGGCCTGATTACCGCGTTTAACTTCCCGGTGGCACCATGGGCATGGAACACCGCGCTTGCGCTGGCGTGCGGCAATGCCGTGATCTGGAAACCGTCGGAAAAAACCCCGGTTACCGCCCTTGCCTGTCAGAAGATCCTTGAAAAAGCGATCGCGAAATTTGGCGATGCCCCGGCCGACCTGCATCAGGTGGTTGTTGGCGACCGTGAAATCGGTGAAATCATGACCGACAGCCGGGATGTTTCGCTGATTTCGGCAACCGGTTCGACCCGTATGGGCCGCGAAGTTGCCCCGCGTGTGGCCCAGCGTTTTGGCCGCACCATCCTTGAGCTTGGTGGCAATAACGCCATGATCGTCACCCCGTCGGCTGATATCGACATGTCGGTGCGTGCGGTGGTGTTCTCGGCTGTTGGCACCTGTGGTCAGCGCTGCACGTCCCTGCGTCGCCTGATTGTCCATAAGGATGTTAAGGACGAGCTGTTGCCGAAAATCATCGCGGCTTACAAATCGGTTTCCATTGGTGATCCGCTTGAAGACGGTGTGCTGGTGGGGCCGCTGATTGACGAAGACGCCTACACCAACATGCAGGCCGCCCTTGCCAACGCCAAAAAAGATGGCGGCACCGTCCATGGCGGCGAACGCACACTGGAGTCCAAATATCCGAATGCGTTCTATGTCACCCCGTCGGTGGTTGAAATGCCCGGTCAGACGGACACGGTGAAGCATGAAACCTTTGCACCGATCCTGTATGTCATGACCTATGAGACGCTTGAAGAAGCCATCGCGCTTCAGAATGACGTGCCGCAAGGCTTGTCGAGCTGCATCTTCTCGACCGATCTGCGTGAAACCGAACTGTTCCTGTCAGCAGTCGGGTCTGATTGCGGGATTGCCAACGTCAATATCGGCCCTTCGGGTGCGGAAATCGGCGGGGCGTTCGGCGGTGAGAAAGAAACCGGTGGCGGACGTGAGTCTGGTTCGGACGCATGGAAAGGCTACATGCGCCGTGCGACCAACACGATCAACTATTCCCGCGAGTTGCCGCTCGCACAGGGGATTAAATTCGATATCTGATCACGTGTCTGATCAGTTTCGATCCAGACCTCGCCAGTTTGCTGGCGGGGTCTGGATAAGTGGTTATTCATCAGGTGTTACGGCTGTATAAGAAATCACGTACTCTCCTTCCGGTAAGGGTGAGCCCGGCGTAATTGGATTTACGTGAATGTTGAAGTCAAAAACTGTGCCTGTGTTGGCGCGGATGTTGACCGCAGGACAGGTCGGGGGAGATGAAACAAGCTGAGTAAAGATTAGTGGGGAACTATCCATCTCCGGAACGAGTTGACCGCTTCCTGTGAAATTATTAACAGATCTAGAAAGATTTATAATTAATGCTCCAGTGTGAACAGAAGAGCTTGCGTTGCTGACAGTTTGTCTAGTGTATACAGCGGGCCTCTTTTTCTCTGTATACTTTATTGAAGTTTGTATGATGTCATCAAGTGCTTCTTCATCTTCTTGATTGCTTGATTCTTGGTAAATTTTTAAAAATTGTTCTGTCTGGTATATCAGGATATTGTTTTTTGTTTTTTCAAAATATTCTTCAAGCAATTCGAGTCTTGGATTAAGAGTTTGGCCGCTTTTCTTTTCCCACCAATCTTCTTTTTTTTCTGAAGTAACAAGTATGATCGGATTATTTTCAGATTCTGAATGTTTTAATATCTGACTCCACATTAGGAAGTCACCGCTGGAATTTCCATTGTCTTTGTCCGCGTCTAGGTATCCTGGCGGTATTTTTTTCTCTTGTCGTTCGTTAAACTCCTTTTTCAAGTTATGGATGTCATTTGGTTTTTCACCAATTCTTTCATCGAAAAGAGATAATATTTTTTGAAGTATTTCCTCCTTATCAGATTTATCCGGAATGTTTTCTCTCTCTTTTTCAATATTATCTTTAAGTTCTTTGTTTGATTCCGCGTGAGATTTTTGAAAATTATCAATTATGTCGCTGGGGATCGCACGTATACTTTTAATCTTATTTGTTGAAGCTCTAATACTAGACTCTAAATCTGCTATTGCTTTTTCAGCCTCGTCGAAGTTTGAATTTATATCTGCAATAACTTTTCTTCGGTTTTTAATAAACTCATACGCAGTTTGATAGGAAATCCAGGTCCTGTCGCCAAAAGACGCAATCGCCTCTATAAGTGAATTTCGTGTTTTGGAATGATAGCGATAAAGGTCAAGTAAGACGTTTGCATCAACTGTCAAATTGGCGCTGTTCCAAACGTCTTTATGATCCTCGACAAAGTACCAAGGGAAGATTTTCTTCATCACTTAATTCTCCAGTAAAATTCGTTCTTATATGAAATAATTGATATGTATATCTATAGTTGTGTACTCTTGAATATTTATCAACAAAAAAGCGGCCCCCGAAGGGACCGCTTTTTGTAATTTCGCCTCAAAGCTTGGGGCTGATTAGCCTGCTTTGGAGAAACGCTCTGCGACATATTCCCAGTTTACCAGGCTGTCGAGGAACGCTTTGACGTAGTCAGGGCGCGCGTTGCGGTAATCGATGTAATAGGAGTGTTCCCAAACATCACACCCGAGCAGCGGGGTCTGACCGTGGACCAGCGGGTTTTCCGCATTCGGGGTTTTGGTCACAACCAATTTGCCCGATTTGTCCATTGCCAGCCAGCACCAGCCCGAACCGAACTGGGTGACACCGGCCTGTACGAAGGCTTCTTTGAAGGCATCGACAGAGCCGAAATCTTCGACGATTTTCTTTTCCAGTTCACCCGGAAGGTTGCCGCCGCCATTTTTCTTCATCATTTTCCAGAACTCGATATGGTTCCAGTGCTGGGCAGCGTTGTTGAAAAGACCGGCTTTGGCCGCGTCAGCATAGGAAGCAACAACGACTTCTTCGAGCGACTTGCCTTCAAGGCCCGACCCTTCGAGCAGCTTATTGCCATTCACAACATAGGCGTTGTGATGTTTGTCATGGTGAAACTCAAGGGTTTCAGCCGACATGACGGGTGCAAGCGCGTCGTGTGCATACGGAAGTGCTGGGAGTTCAAATGCCATGATACAGTTCCTCGACTTTCATTATTGGTCTGTGCGGTAACGCAACATATCCCTTTTTGCGCGCTGGGTGAAAGTTAAATTCCCGTGCAACCTGTTGTAAACCTTTGTTGCGGGCTTTCATCATCGCGGCAAAGAAGATGTCTGTGGCCTTTATCTAGGACAACAGCGCTTTAATGCAATGTCGCGTGTGGCAACGGGCGATTGTCCAACCCTGTATGATGAACTTGTCAGATGGAAAAACGTTCCCGAAAGATCGCAAATTTTCCACCCGGCATCCGGGATGGGGACCATTGCGCCGTCGTGTTGATCGGGAATTATTCCTTGTAAATTATTCCTTGTACAAGGCGACCATTTGCTGGATGTCGGTGCCATTGCGGATCATGACATCGTATTCGCCCTTTGACAGCGATGAGATATCAAGCTGGCAGGGGAACCTTTTGCAATTTCGATTAAAGGCAATCGTGCCATCCTGATGGCTTAGAATCACCTGACCCTCGGGTATTTCCGAATAGACAGTCACACTGTCGGTGGTTGGTTTCGGGGCGATCTTGATTGCAGCCAAGGCGGCTGTCGCGCCCATGAAGATAGAGGCCAGGGCAATGGCAACCGGTTTGCTACGCAAAGATTTCAACATGATATCCCTCGCGCGTTTGTGCATTTTCCATGCCCCAAAGATGCCCCCCGAAGCAGAAGAATTCGCGGCGCAATTGAGGCATTTCCGTGCTGGTTCGTGCTTTGAGCGATGGGCAGCCATGCATGGGCTCAAAAATTCAATGCCCGCAACCATTTACGGAAACGGGCATTGGGCAGAATGACGCAAATATCTTTGCTTCACATGGCACATTTGCCAGAATTCAGGGGGTAAATGCCGACTTTGTGGCCATAATTTCGGTTGCGATTTTATGTGCCGCGGCCTCGGGATCAGGTTGCCCGCAAATGGCCGATACCACGGCAAGCCCGTTGGCACCTGCGGCAAAAACCCGATCGACATGATCCTGTTTAAGTCCACCAATGGCAACGGATGGCAGTTTGGCAATCTTGATCAGGTGCGCCAAACCGTCAAAGCCGATGGCGGGTTTGTGATCGGGTTTGGTCGCGGTGGCAAAGATGGGGCCGACGCCAACATAATCGACGCTTGCCGGGTCAACCTTGCGGGCGACTTCCTCATTTTCAATTGAAAGGCCGATGATCTTGTCACGGCCGAGGCGTTCGCGGGCGGTTTGTGCGGAGATGTCATCCTGACCAACATGAAGGCCATCGGCGCCAATCGCGATGGCCGCATCGATATCGTCATTCACAATCAACGGCACACCGCTGCCCGCCATGGCATCCATCAATTCACGTCCGATCCGGATCAGGCCCTCGGTGCCGACTTTCTTGTCGCGCAACTGAACAATCGTTGCCCCACCGGCGATTGCGGCCATGGTGGTTTCAACCATCGAATGGGTCCGGCACAGATCAGGGTCGAGAACCAGATACAGCGAAAGGTCAAAGGACGTCATTGGGCAGTGATCCGGGCGTTGGCGTTAAAAGTTTTTGCATCAAGGGTATAGAGCCCGTTGACAAAGGCGGTCATGAACGATGCCGGGCCGTTTGCCGACTGGGCGGCGATTTCGCCCGCAACGGCAAAATTGGCAAGGGCGGCAACCGTTGCCTCAAACGCCTGATCCGGGGCAATGGCGACATAGGCGCCGGTAAGGGCGGTTAGCGCACAGCCCATGGCGGTGATTTTTGGCATCAGGTCCGATCCACCGGCAATGCGCACAGACCGCGTGCCATCGGTGACGAAATCAACCTCGCCGGTCACAGCCACAATCGCCTTTTGCGCGGTGGCAAGGGTGCGTGCGGCATCCTTGGCCTGTTCGACCGGATCGCCACTATCGACCCCCTGACCGGCACTTTGTCCGCCGCCAAGGGCGATGATTTCCGATGCATTGCCGCGAATGATGGTGGGGTTGAGTTTGAGGAGTTCGGTCGTCGTGCCCTGACGATATCCGGTTGCAAAATGCGCGACCGGATCAAGCACCCATGGTTTGCCTGTATCATTGGCCGATTTTGCCGCGGCAATCATGCCTTCGACCCAGTTGGGCGACAGGGTGCCGATATTGACGGTCAATGCGCCGGCAATGGCGGCAAATTCACCGGATTCTTCGGGGGTATGGACCATGGCGGGGGAGGCGCCCGCCGCCAGCAAAACGTTGGCGGCGTAGTTCATCGCAACATAATTGGTGATGCACTGGACCAATGGATTGGTCGCACGCATGCAGTCAAAAAGATCGGTTGTGGTTTGGGAAAGGTCGGTCGTCATATCGAGGCTCCAATGCGTCTTGTGTCGCAGCGTTGGAGACCCAGTTCGAAGTCGGAAAAGTGGAGAACGTTGTCAGCAGCATGGGCAACGTTCGCACCGTCCCTACGCCAGTATGAACTGGATCAGGTTCAACGGGTCACTGCGCATGTGCTTTGATCGCACGGGGCAGTTTCTCAGCCTCCTGTCGAGGCTCCCCTTGGTGAACCTGCAACATGGGTTTTTCCGTGCTTTGTGTCAATTCGCCCTATGTATGGTGCGTTATATCCGAATGCCGTAAAAAAGGCGGCGGGATGGTTTGTGCCATATCCCGCCGCCTTTATATTCAGATCAAAACGTGGTGCGCGCGTATGCGCAGTGCCTATTTGCGGCGTTCCATCGCGGCCTTCAGGGCGGCGGCCATTGCACCACCAGCGTCGCCGCCAGATGATCCAGAAGATGACCCACCAGCAGAATTCCGCGCAGAATTCCCGCGCGCATTATGTCCGCCGCCAGCACCACCAGCACCACCAGCACCGGCAGCGCCACCAGCATTGCCGCGATTGTGGTTGGGGCGGGTGCCTGAAGGTGCCTGCCCGCCGCGCGGGGCGGTGGCTTGGCTGTCATTTCGGCGTTCGCGCGTGCCTTCGTAATCCGGTGCTGATTTCATCGAAAGCCCGATGCGTTTACGCGGGGCGTCCACTTCCATGACGGTGACCGAAACGATCTGACCGGCCTTGACCACCTGACGGGGGTCTTCGACAAATTTGTCGGCCAGTTGGGAAATATGGACCAAGCCATCCTGATGGACGCCAATATCGACAAATGCGCCGAAATTGGTGACGTTGGTGACGGTTCCTTCAAGCTTCATACCGGCTTTCAGGTCCTTGATTTCATTGACACCATCGGTGAATTTGGCGGTCTTGAATTCCGGGCGTGGGTCACGGCCGGGTTTATCAAGTTCGGCAATGATGTCGCGGATGGTTGGCACACCGAATGTGTCGTCGGCGTAATCTTCGGCGCGCAGCGTTTTGATAAAGGCCGAATCGCCAATCAGATCGGCAAGCGATTTGGAGGCCTGTGCGCCGATCTTTTTGACCAGCGGATAGGCTTCCGGGTGAACCGCGGATGCATCGAGCGGGTTGGTGGCACCCCGAATGCGCAAGAAGCCCGCACATTGTTCAAACGCCTTGGGTCCAAGACGTTCGACCTTTTTAAGGTCTGTACGCGACTGGAACGCGCCGTTTGAATCACGGTATCCGACGATATTGCGCGCCAGTGTTTCGCTAAGCCCCGCCACACGGGTCAAAAGCGGGATCGATGCGGTATTGAGATCAACCCCCACCCCGTTCACGCAATCCTCAACCACGGCATCGAGCGATTTGGCCAGTTTGGTTTCCGATACGTCGTGCTGATACTGCCCAACCCCGATGGATTTTGGTTCGATCTTGACCAGTTCGGCCAATGGGTCCTGCAAACGGCGCGCGATTGAGGCGGCCCCGCGCAGGGATACATCCAGATCGGGGAATTCTTCGGCGGCAAATTGTGATGCGGAATAGATCGACGCGCCCGACTCATTGACAATAACCTTGGTCGCGGTCAGGGCCGGGAAGCGTTTAAGCATCTGACCGGCAAGGTCATCGGTTTCACGCGAAAACGTGCCATTGCCAATCGCGATCAGCTCGATCTTATGACGCGCGGCAAGGGCGGCCATGGTGTTGATGGCACCATCCACATCATTGCGCGGCTGGAACGGATAGACCGTGGCGGTATCGACCAGTTTGCCCGTGGCATCGACCACGGCAACCTTGACCCCGGTACGCACGCCCGGATCAAGACCCATGGTGGCCTTTTGCCCGGCGGGGGCGGCGAGAAGAAGGTCTTTAAGGTTGTTGGCAAACACCTTGATCGCGTCTTCTTCAGCACTTTCACGCAGCGATCCAAACAGATCAAGCTCGATCGACAGCGACAATTTGACCCGCCAGGTCCAGCGCACGGTATCGACAAGCCATTTATCCGCGGCACGACCCTTGTCGGCAATCCCGACGTGGGCGGCGATCATGATTTCGGCCCGGCCTGCCTGACTGCGCGGGCGGGCTTCGTCCTCGGCACCCAAGGTCAGTTTCAACTGCAATATATCTTCGTTACGACCCCGGAACAAGGCAAGGGCGCGGTGCGATGGGCAGGTTTTGACTTTTTCCGAATGTTCGAAATAGTCGGAAAATTTCGCCCCTTCGGCCTGCTTGCCCTCAATCACGCTGGCGGTGATTTCACCATCATTCCACAAAAGGTTACGCAGCTTGGCGACAAGGTCGGCATCCTCGGCAAAGCGTTCCATCAGGATTTGACGCGCGCCATCAAGGGCCGCCTTGGTGTCCTCGACGCCTTTTTCGGCGTCAACGTATTTTGCCGCCTCAATCTCGGGATCAAGGGTCGGGTTGGTAAATAAACCATCGGCCAGCGGCTCCAGCCCGGCTTCGCGGGCGATCTGGGCTTTGGTGCGGCGCTTTTTCTTATAGGGCAGGTACAAATCTTCAAGACGGGTTTTGGTGTCGGCCTCGTTAATGGCGGCTTCAAGTTCGGGGGTGAGTTTTTCCTGTTCGCGGATGCTTTCAAGCACGGAGGACCGGCGGCTTTCAAGTTCGGTCAGATACCTCAGGCGTTCTTCCAGCGTACGCAATTGGGTGTCATCAAGCCCACCGGTCTTTTCTTTGCGGTAGCGGGCGATAAACGGAACGGTCGAACCTTCATTGAGCATCTCGATGGTGGCAATGACCTGTTCGGGGCGAACCGAAAGTTCTTCGGCGATACGCTGAGGAATTGGACGCATGGTTTCTCCTTGTTTTGCTCGTATGCCTGAAATAGCGGCTTTGAGGGCACACGGAAAGAGTCAGTTTTCGCCAAATTTTTCCATCAGACCAGAATACGATTCCACGTTTGATTCCAAAGGATTGAAATCCCATGCATTTTGCGCGGTTCGGCTGCGCCATACGCAGGCTTGCCCAACGGTGGTCAGGACGCTATTTCTTGGGCAAATGTGAATTACAGGGTGCAGGCCCTAAAACAGGAGAAGCCGAATGACCGGAAAGTTTCGCGAGACCGTCATTCATCAGGTAGAGCCAAAAGAAAAGGCCGAACCGAAAACAAGTGAAGAAAAGAACGAAGAGATCGCGGGTGCTGATATGGCCCCGGCCCTGTCACAGGATGCGATCAACGCCCTTGCCGAAGCCAAGGCCGCCAAGGAAGCCGCCGCAAAACAGCGCGAAATCGGCGGCCCGAAAGGCCCGGAGCCGACCCGGTTTGGCGATTGGGAAAGCAAGGGACGATGTATCGATTTCTGATCGGATATGGGCCTTTGTGCTTTCGGAGCCTATAGGATGCTGTGGAGTTGCGTGATGCTGTTGCATGGTGCGCGGGGAAGCTCGACGCGTTCTGAAAATTCGTTCCAGCGCGCGACAGTTTCTGACACCTGATCAATGATCGTACTCGCCCGGTTTGCCGGGATTGGCGATTTTTTGGCAAGTTTCATAAAGTGATCGCGGGTAATATCCTTGCCGGCACCAGCGACTGTCAGGCTGTGTTCGCCACCGGGTCCGTCGGACGGGGTAAGGTCATAGGCCGGTGAGACGCGCCATCGCCACATTTTTGCATCATCCATGTCAAGCATCGCACGATGTTGAAGCCCGTGATCATCGCGATTATGTGCCATGACATTAAAGGCCGCGCGGCGAAACATTTCTTCGACGGCGATCTGGTCTTTGGTGAGCTTCCATGCCCATGTCAGAAGGGTTTCATAGTCGAAGGCGAATTTGCTATGTTCGCTTTGGAGTGCGCCGGATGCCGAAAGCATATGCCATCGGCGCAAGACGGGCTTTTGGGGTGTTTTGATCACGTCACGGTCAAACCGGCGAATGGCAAAAAAACATCGGCCGTCCGTGGCACTGACCAAACGTGTTTCTGGCATATTGATCCCGGCTGATGCGGCCATCAGGGCATAGGCATGTTCGATTTGGGCGGCGTATGGTCCGTCCTCTGTGTTCGCAAATTTTACAATCCAGTGCCCGAATGCCGGGTCGGGTTTGGCATTGGCAGGGCGCAATGTGGCGTTATCCCCGCCCTGTTCGGCAATTTGACAGACGATTTTCGGACGGGCACCGCCAGAACCGCCAAGGGCCGCACGGAGTTTCACGGCATCGGCGATGGTTGGTTCGCGGGCCTCGCCCAGAATGCGTTGTACCGCATCGGCAAGAAGGGCCAGGTCCATATCGGCCTTGTCCTGCTGCCGGTCGGCTTCCGGTCGATATGCAAGAGCACCCATGCCCGACACGCCAACAATCGCAAGTCGGTCAACGGGGGTAAGGTCGCTTCGGCGCAGGCCGCGTGATTCGGCCTCGCGGTCGACAAGCAAACGACCCCATCCGTCGGGCAAGCTGTCAGCAAATACACCGTGGAGGCCCCCAAACTCGGTGTGATCGCCTGCACTGACACCGGATTTTATATCAATGCTGAACGGGGAAAGGGGGACGGCGGCGCGAACGGCCTCTGCGGAGGGTTCAAAGATCGCGCGCCTGTGTTCCCTGGACCAGGCGAGCCTGCCAATCGGCAAAGACGTGGTGCCATTCTTGCCGGTCGCGACATCTTCCATCGTGATGGTCAGGGGCGCGCCAAGGTTCCACGGTTCAAGATCGGTCATGTTTTGCGCCTTGCACGTTGGCGGGGCTTGGTGTTTTCGGTTTCCAGCATTTCGTCAATGCTGTTGGGAAGATCATCAGCAGGCGCAAAAATTTCCCCCAGAACCGCATCGCACGAGAGCGCGTGTGCCAGACGCATAACGGTCAGAAATGGTGCGAGACCGGTATCTTCGAATTTGCGCAAGGTCGGAACAGGCACACCCGCACGTGAGGCCAGATCCTTGCGTGTCAGGTTCCGTGAAAGGCGCAATTGCTTGGCAGCGAACCCGACATTGCGTGCGCTTTGTTCTGGTGAAAATGATTCAAGTGATATTACCATATCATTTAACCCGTTATTTTGTGGTTAAATGATATGGTAATATCACTTATTTGGCAAATGGTGATTGCGCCAAGAGGAGATGAGGGTTCAGACTATCTCGTAAAACGTTCGCAGGGTGCGTGCATCCTGTTTGGCGATGGTCAGGCGGTTTTGATCGCAAAGTGTGGTGATCTCACGCAAAACAAGCGCATGGGCAAGGCCCAGAAGACGGGCGAATGTGCGGCTGTCGCGGGCAATATTTTGCTCTGCCGCGATGATGATGCCCGCCTGTATCGGGGTGAGGTCGGGTTGCGCGGTACAACGGCGCGCAACCAGATCCATGAATTGTTCGCTATCGGACGGGGTTTCGGGTGCGGTGTCGGGCACAGTCCCGGTCACGCGGCCGCATCCTTTTGAAACGATACCATGACCGATTTTGACGTCGGGGTGTCGCTTTGATCCCCGGCACTGCCCAGCGGGACAAGCACATTCAGTTCCGGGTAATAGCCCGCAACACTGCCGCGTGGGATATCGTAGGAAACGAACCGGAAATCAGGCGCAATGCGTTCGACACCATCGTTATATTCGCCAATGACATTCACCCGGTCGCCAGATTGTGCACCAAGGGACGCAAGGTCGTCGGGATGGATGAAAATCACGTTGCGTTCGCCGTACACACCGCGATAGCGGTCATCAAGACCATAAACGGTGGTGTTGTACTGATCGTGCGAACGGAATGTCTGAAGCGCGAACCGGGTTTGTGCCGTGCGGGCCTGCTGGTGCACGGTGCTGGCGGGAAGGGTGCCGGCAAAGAAATTGGCCTTGCCGGTCGGTGTGTTCCATTCCCGGTGTGCGGCACTGTTGCGCAGGAGGAACCCGCGTGGTGTGCGCAGGCGGGTGTTGTAATCGTCAAAGCCTGGAATGGTGGCTTCGATATGGCTGCGGATGCGTTCGTAATCATCGGCAAGGGCAGGCCATGACACGGTCTGGGTGCCAAGGGTTGCCTCGGCAATCCCGGCGATAATGCCAACTTCGGACAACAAATGCGGCGATGCCGGGCGGTTGATGCCCGCCGACCCATGGACCATGCTCATCGAGTCTTCGACGCTGACGACCTGTGACTGACCGGCTGAATTCAGATCAATTTCGGTCCGCCCGAGACACGGCAGGATAAAGCTGACCTCGCCGGGCATCAGATGTGAATGGTTGGGCTTGGTCGCGATGTTGACCGTAAGTTTCAGGTTTTTAAGTGCCTTGGCGACAAGGGCGCTGTCGGGCGTTGCGCGGGCGAAATTGCCGCCAAGCCCGATGAAGGCCTTGGCACTGCCATCCAGCATCGCGCCAATCGCACCCAGCACATTGTGCCCGTGTTTGCGCGGTGCGGTGAAGCCGAATTCCTTTTCCAGTGCATCAAGGAAGGCATCGGCGGGCTTTTCGTTAATGCCAACGGTGCGGTCGCCCTGCACATTGGAATGTCCGCGCACCGGGCAGAGGCCGGCACCGGGTTTGCCGATATTGCCGCGCAGGAACATGAAATTGGAAATTTCACGAATGGTGGCCACCGAATGCAGGTGCTGGGTGACGCCCATCGCCCATGTGCAAATCACCCGTTCGGCCGACATATACACATTTGCCGCCTGTTCGATGTCGTGCCGGGACAGGCCCGACTGGTCTTCGATCTCGTCCCAGCTTGTGGCATCGACAGTGGCGCGATACTCGGCAAAGCCATCGCAATGTTCACCAAGGAAATCATGATCAAGCACGGGCGGATGACCCGCCGTAATGGCCGCATCTTCGGCGGCAAAGACGGCCTTGCTCATGCCGCGCACGGCGGCCATGTCCCCACCAAGAAGGGGCTGGTAATAATGGCTGGCGATGTCGGTTGATCCGCCTGACAGCATTTCAAGTTTGGCCTGCGGGTCGGAAAACCGTTCCAGTCCGCGTTCCCGGACCGGGTTAAAGACAACGATTTCAGCCCCACGAATGGCGGCCCGGCGCAAATCACCCAGCATGCGCGGATGGTTGGTGCCGGGGTTTTGTCCCAGCACGAAAATGGCGTCTGCCTTTTCGAAATCTTCGAGCAGGACCGTGCCTTTGCCAGCGCCAATCGCCTGGCGCAGGCCAATGCCACTGGCTTCGTGGCACATGTTGGAGCAATCGGGGAAATTGTTGGTGCCATACAGACGCACAAACAGCTGATAGAGATAAGCAGCTTCGTTGCTGGCCCGGCCGGATGTGTAAAACTCGGCCTGATCGGGGGAATTCAGGTTTTTAAGAATGCCCCCAATTTCGGCAAAGGCATCTTCCCATGCGACCGGCAGATAGGTGTCGCTTTGCGCGTCATAGCGCATCGGGTGGGTGAGGCGGCCGTTCAGTTCCAGCTCATAATCGGAAAGCTTGCGCAGCTCAGAAACCGTATGTTTGGCAAAGAATGCCGGTGTGGCGCGCTTTTGAGTTGCTTCCCACGACACGGCTTTGACACCGTTTTCGCAAAACTCAAACGATGATCCATGCTCGGGATCACCCCACGCGCAACCGGGGCAATCAAAACCGTTGGGCTGATTTGCCTTAAGCATCGTGCGTGCACCGCTAAGGGCGCTGCCGCTTTGTAAAAGCTGCTTACCGCAACTTTTCAGCGCACCCCATCCGCCCGCAGCCGATGATTTCTTGCCAATAAAGATTTCATTCATGGGGGCATCTATTTGCGATATCGCAAATTAGGTCAAGTATGCAGACCTAATGGGGTGATAGAAAAAATTTATCAAACCCTTATGCAGTGATTTCAAATGCGCATAAAACGCATTCAGGGCCGAAACCAACGTTGTGGTTCCGGCCCTGATAAAAAACATGCGAGGGTGTATGTGGCTTAGGCGCCGCGAATTGCCTTGATATTATTGGCGTATTCGCCCGGTCCGCCTTTGAAGGTGGCTGAACCTGCGACCAGAACATTCGCGCCAGCAGCAATGACCTGCGGGGCGATTTCCGGGTTTACGCCACCATCGACTTGAAGGTCGATGTCGCGCCCGGTGGCATCAATCATCTTGCGGATGCGTTTGATTTTTTCAAGCTGGCTTGGGATGAACTTCTGACCGCCAAAGCCCGGATTGACGGTCATGACCAGCACCAGATCAACCATGTCCATGACGTATTCAATCACAGATTCCGGGGTTGACGGGTTCAGCGACACACCGGCTTTTTTGCCCAGCGACTTGATCAGTTGCAAGCTGCGATGCAGGTGCGGGCCGGCTTCGGCATGGATGGTGATGATGTCGGATCCGGCATTGGCGAAGGCTTCGATATAGGGATCGACCGGGGCGATCATGAGGTGCACGTCAAATACCTTGTCGCTGTGCGGGCGCAGCGCCTTGACCACGTCCGGGCCAATCGTGATGTTGGGGACAAAATGGCCGTCCATCACATCAATGTGGATGTAATCCGCACCGGCGGCGTCAACCGCACGGACATCAACACCCAACTGGGCGAAGTCGGCCGAAAGGATCGAAGGGGCAATTTTAATGTTCGACGTGGTCATGCGTCACGGGTCCTGAAACACTGTGGGATATGGGAATTTGGCGCTTGTCTTAACGCAAAAAGCCCGCCCTGTCATCCGAATGGACGGTCATGGCAGCCTTGTTTGTGGTTGGGTGGCGCATTTGGCTGTGAAATCAGCCCTTTTTGACAAGTCGCGCGCAGAAAAAGCCATCCATGCCGCCGTATTCCTGCATATGGACCGGCAGAACGCGCAATTCGCCATCTTCGTTGATGGCCTCATCCCAGCCACCGAGTTCTTCGGCGGTGATGGGTTTACGTTCATATTTGGGATGGTCGGCCAGGAACGATTTGATCTGATGTTCGCCTTCTTCGGGTTGCAGCGAACAGGTGCAATAGATCAACTCACCGCCAACATTCAAAAGCTTATCGGCCTGATTAAGCAATTTGGTCTGGATCGGCAAAAGCGATCGCATCAGTTTGTCGTTCTGACGCAGCAGAATGTCGGGATGGCGGCGAATGGTGCCGGTTGCCGAGCAGGGGGCATCGAGCAAGACCGCATCCGCACGCGGGGTATCAGGGGCCAGATCGGTGGCATCGCCTGTGACAACGGCTGCGCCCAGTTCCACACGTTCAAGATTTTCGTAAACGCGTTTGAGGCGGCCTTCGGATTTATCAACCGCAATCGGGCTGCTGCCAAGGGCCGCCAATTGCATTGTTTTGCCACCCGGTGCGGCACACAGGTCGTAGATCGTTTTGTCTTTATAGGCCGAAAACAGGGTGGCCGGGATGGCGGCCGCTGCATCCTGTACCCACCATTTGCCATCTTTGTAGCCCGGAAGGTCGCGAATACGGCGCCCACTTTCAAGTCTTACCGATCCGGTCGGCAGGACAAGGCCATCGACCTGTTCGGCCCAGTTTTCTGATTCTGAACGGTCCTTGATCGACAGATCGAGCATGGCGTGGCCAAGGCTGGCCTCGGCGATGCCTTGCGCGATTTCGGCACCATAGGCTTTTTTCCATGAGCCGCGCAGCCATGCCGGGATGTTAAGCTGCCAGTCTTCGACCCCTTCGGGCCATTCAAAGCCATCGCGCTGCAAACTGCGCAGCACCGCATTCACAAGCTTCACATATTTATGCAAACCGGCATCGCGGGTCAGGTTGACCGTGCTGTCGACCGCCCCATAATCGGACGTGTCCATAAAGAACAACTGTGCAACGCCAAGACGCATGATGTTGGTCAGGCGGGCGGCAACCCGGTCCTGTGGCGGTTGATAGCGCGGCGCCAGAACCGCATCAATTTCGCCCATATGGCGCAATGTGGTACCCAGCAAATGGCGCAGGTAATTGCGATCCAGTGACGGCAGACCATAGCCATGCTTTGACAGAAGTTCGTCCAGTGTCACTTCGCCGCCACGCAGTTCCTGCAGCGTTTTTAGCGCCAGCATACGTGGATCGGGTGCCTCGACCGCAGGATGGCGGGATGCATTGCGATGGGCGGGACGGGAACGGCGTTCAGTCAAAGGGGTATCTCCGGTTTTATGTTATGACTGTAGTTAAGGCGGCGATAGCCAAGTGTAAAGCACCAAGCATCTGTTGGGTCGGCATGGCTGACCTGCCAATCACCACGATGCCGGGTTGAAAAGCCTTGCGATGGCGGCTGTCCCCGGCTACTCCAGACGCAACAATCTGCTGATGGCGTGCCGGTCGTAACCCACGGGCAAACCATGGCCCAATCAGGACCGAAACAAGGGATCACCCAAACGATGACGTTTGCCGGACTTGCGACCTTTTCCAGTATTTTTCTGATCGGTGCCATGTTGTTGACGTGGGCCGTGCTGATCTATTTGCGGCGCAAGGCGATTTTGGACATGCCCAACCACCGGTCCAGTCATGCCGTGCCAACCCCGCGTGGCGGTGGGTTGGCGGTGACACCGCTTTTGATTGTTCTGGTGGCGGTGGTTTTTGTCCATACCGGGGTGCGCGATATTGGTCCGTGGTTGATGCTTGCCGCCGGGGCCGGACTTGGCGTCTTAAGCTGGCTCGATGACCGGCGTGATTTGTCCGCAGCGATACGGTTTGCCTGTCAGTTCATGGCGGTGATCATTGGGGTTTTTGCCATTGATAAGCCGGTTCTGGGCGGGATTGTTCCGGTTTGGCTTGATCATGTTTTGGTGGTGCTGGCGTGGGTCTGGTTTATCAATCTGTTTAATTTCATGGACGGGATTGATGGTATTACCGGGGTTGAGGCCGGGTCGATCGGACTTGGTGTGTTTATTCTCGCCCTGTTGATCCCGTTGCCGCAGTTCATCGGGCTTGGCTATATCGGGCTTGGTGTCACATCGATCATGGCCGGGTTTTTGATCTGGAACTGGCATCCGGCCCGGTTGTTCCTGGGTGATGTTGGGTCAATCCCGCTTGGCTTTATTCTGGGTTGGGTTCTGTTGCAACTGGCCGCGGAAGGGGCGTGGGCGGTCGCGCTTATCTTGCCGTCATATTACCTGTTTGATGCGACCATAACCTTGATCAAGCGTGCACTTCGTCGCGAGAAAGTCTGGCAAGCGCATCGTGAGCATTTTTATCAACAGGCGACCCAGCGCGGGCTTAAACATTCGACCGTCTCGGCGATGATCGGGATCACCAATCTGGTGTTGATTGCGGTGTGTTTTACCGAGCTTGATACGCCGGGCTGGATGCGGGTTGTGGCGGCCGCCATGGTGGTGTTTGGGCTGGTGGGCATGATGTTGCGCATGCCAGTCAAAGGCCGCGCGCAACCGTAAGCAAAAACAGGCACGTGCGGAGTGCTTGACTTGTTTTCAGGTGGGCGCGAAAAGAAAGGCTTATCCGTCTTCGGGTGAAGCGGGTATCCTTTAAAAACAGATAAAAACAGAAAATTGCCGGTAAGGGACCGCATGTCGCGCATTTTACAGCGAAGCCATATTGCCTTTGGTCATGACATTGTCATGGCCGCACTTTCTTTCCCGCTGGCATTGTATTTGCGGGTTGGCGAGGGCGTGCAGTTTTATGCCTTTGACAACATCCTGTTTTCAGCCGGTGTGTTTACCCTGATTGCGGCGGCATCCTTCTGGTTTTTTGGACTTTATCGCGGTATCTGGCGCTATGCGTCGCTCAATGATCTCACACGGATTGCCAAGGCGGTCAGCGTTGCCGTGGCGGCCTTGTTTGTCGTCTTGTTCCTGACGACGCGTCTGGACTGGATTCCGCGGTCTGCCCCGCTTATTCAGTGGTTTTTGTTGATGGCGTTGCTGGGTGGGTCACGGTTGGCCTATCGCATCGCCAAGGATAAATCGACTGCGCGTGCACTGGTGCGTCAAGGTACGCGGCGTCTTTCGGTTCTGTTGATCGGGGCCGGGGACGAAGCAGAAGCCTTCATTCGTGAAACACAACGGTCTGCCGACACCCCGTTCAAGGTGATCGGGATTGTCGCCCTGACGCAAAGCCGTGTCGGACGCAACATGCATAATATTGATGTGCTGGCAACGGTTGATCAGCTTGAAGAAACCATTCAGAAACTTGAAAAATCACGCCATGGTGTGCCGCGCCGTTTGGTTTTGACCGGTGATGCGCTGCGTCATCCTGACAATGCCAAATGGCTTGAGATTGCCGACCGATATGGCATGACATTTGCCCGCTTGCCAAAACTGGGGGACCTGCGCGAAGGCCTTGCTGACCCGCTGCAAATCCGCCCGGTGGCGATTGAGGATTTGCTGGGCCGTCCGCAGGCGCGTCTGGATCGTGACCGCGTACGTGACATGATTGGCGGCAGGCGCGTGCTTGTTACCGGGGCAGGTGGGTCGATTGGGTCCGAACTGGTGCGCCAGATTGCCTCTTATGGTCCGGCGAGCCTGACACTGGTCGATGCCGGGGAATATAATCTCTATGCCATTGATATGGAAATGGCGGAAAAATACCCGGACTTGCCGCGTGAAAGCGTTCTGGGTGACGTTCGGGATCGCACACGGATTGATACTGTTTTTGATGACGTCAAACCGGAAATTGTTTTCCATGCGGCGGCGTATAAGCATGTGCCGTTGGTCGAGCATAATCCCAACGAAGGTATCCTGACCAATACACTGGGGACGCGCAATGTGGCCGAGGCCTGCCGGGCGGCCAATGTTGCGACGATGGTTTTGATTTCAACCGATAAGGCGGTTAATCCGGCCAATGTCATGGGCGCGTCCAAGCGACTGGCGGAATGTTATTGTCAGGCGCTTGAAACCTTGCCCGATGATCAGCGCAGCATCACGCGGTTTGTCACAGTGCGGTTTGGCAATGTGTTGGGATCGACCGGATCGGTTGTGCCGCTGTTTAAGCGCCAGCTTGAAGCCGGGGGGCCTTTGACCGTTACCCACGAGGGCATCACACGTTACTTCATGACCATTGCCGAGGCGGTGGAACTTGTCCTGCAATCGGCTGAACTTGGCCGTCGCGGTGTGACAGAAGGCGGTAAAATCTTTGTTCTCGATATGGGGCGCCCGGTTAAAATCGTTGATCTGGCGCGTCAGATGATTTTGCTGTCGGGCTTGCAGCCGGGCAAGGACGTCGAGATCAAGGTGACCGGCCTGCGTCCAGGCGAAAAGCTGTATGAAGAACTGTTCCACGATTCTGAGCCGCCTGAACCAACCGAAACGGACGGTGTGATGTTGGCCGCCCCGCGGGTTGTTGATTATGACTTGATCAAACAGGTGTTTGAGGCGCTTGAAGCCAGTGCAACCAGTCGTGATACCCACGCCACTTTGGCGTTGATCAGTCAGTTGGTGCCGGAATTCCAGCCACCCGAAATCGGGGTTAAATCGATCTTTGCCGATAACGCCAAAGCCGTAACAGGTCCGTCTGCCGAGGATGGCAGCGATCTGGATCAGGCCACGGGAAGATCGGCCTAGTCGTCTTTCCAGTGCTACCATTTTCCATTTTTCGGGGCGTCTCATAAGAGTTCATTCTCATTGCGAATGAACTTGTGCGGAATTGTCGTTTGTCAGGGCTGTTTTACGCCAATATCTTGCGATCAGAATGACAAACAGGAATGACCTTGTTGCGAAGGCATTCCGAAATTCTAGTCCGTTCCCGTTCTTTGGAGGCCTCCATGTCGGCAGATGCTTTTGCCCATCCCGATGACATTCGTTCGATGTTTTCCAGTGCGATGTCGGATATGTACCGTGCGGAAGTACCGCAATATGGAACACTTCTGGAACTGGTGGCCGATGTTAATCAGCAAAACCTTGCGGTAAACGCAGCGTTGCGCGAAGGACTGGAAAGTAGCGATGAATTGGACCGGCTGGATGTCGAACGCCATGGTGCGATCCGTCTGGGCAAGTCAGAAGAACTGTTCATCATGCGCCGTCTGTTTGCCGTGATGGGCATGCATCCGGTGGGCTATTATGATCTGTCAGTAGCGGGCGTGCCGGTTCATTCGACGGCGTTTCGTCCGATTGATGACGCGGCACTGCGGCGCAATCCGTTTCGGGTTTTTACATCCCTTTTGCGGCTTGAGCTGATCGAAGATGAAAACCTGCGCCATGACGCCCAGCAGATTTTGGCGGCGCGCGATATTTTCACCGCCGATGTCATCAAGCTGATTTATCTGGCGGAAAAGAACGGGGGGCTGACGCAGGTACAAGCCGAACAGTTTGTGACTGAGGCGCTTAAAACGTTCCGCTGGCACAGTGATGCGACGGTGTCGCTTGCTTCATACCAAAAAATGCATGATGCCCATCGTTTGATTGCCGATGTGGTGTGTTTCAAAGGCCCGCATATCAACCATTTGACACCGCGCACATTGGATATTGATGCGGTTCAGAAAGCCATGCCTGAACGGGGTATTTCACCCAAGGCGGTTATCGAAGGCCCGCCGACCCGAAACTGCCCGATCCTTCTACGTCAAACCAGTTTCAAGGCGCTGGAAGAACAGGTTTATTTCGTGGGCGACACCCCAAAAGGCACACCGGGAACCCATACCGCCCGCTTTGGTGAGATTGAGCAGCGCGGCGTTGCCCTGACGGCAAAGGGGCGGGCATTGTATGATACGCTTTTGGCATCTGTCCGGCAGGCTGTTCAGATCAATGCCGGTGGATCAAATGCGCGCGATTACGAAACCGAGCTTTGCGAACGGTTCGTTGCCTTCCCCGATGATTATGAAACGCTTCGGGTTGAAGGGTTGGCTTTCTTTAAATACAGCCCGACCAAGGCCGGTTTGGATGCCGCGCGCAAAGGCAAATTGCCGGGAACGGCGCATGAGTTGGTTGATCAAGGATATCTGCGTGCAGATTCGATCATTTACGAGGATTTCCTGCCCGTGAGTGCGGCGGGTATTTTCCAGTCGAATCTGGGCGGTGATGCGCAGAAAAATTATCAGACCCATTCCAATCAGGATGAGTTTGAACAGGCGCTTGGGGCATCGGTTCGTGATGAGCTGGCACTTTATGCGAAAACCCAGCAGGCTTCTATTGACCGTGCATTTGATGCATTGGGGCTTAAGAAAAGCGTTGCTTGATTAGGGTTGGCGGATGGTGCCGATTGGTGCGGGCACGTACATTAAAGGTTCACGTACATTAAAGGTTTACGGCATTTCCTGAGTTTGGAAGGTGGATACGGCACTCATTGTCGTGTCATCTTTTTCGTTGACCAATTCATACCCCAATGGATATATGTTAATTCATAGTCATTGGGGTATGGGTTAATGTCAGACGCACACACGATCCTTTTCAAGACGCTTTCCGACCCAACGCGGCGGGCAATATTTGAGCGTTTATGCCGAGAAGGGGACAAAACTGTCGGGGCACTGACAGAGCAGGCGGGTGTCTCGCAACCGGTTGTCTCAAAACACCTTCGTATTTTAAAGCAGGCAGGCTTGGTCAGCGGCTTACATCAAGGCCGTCAAACCCACTACAGCGCACAGCCTGATGCGTTATCCCCCCTCAGGGACTGGACCGCGCAAATGGCTGAGTTTTGGGAGGGCCGTCTCGATGCGCTTGAAAACCTGCTCAAACGGATTGATCAATGAAAAATACCGCACCCGCAACCCGCTCTGTCGTTGTTGAACGGGAATTTGCCTATCCGCCTGAGAAAATATGGCGTGCTCTTACGCAGCCGCATCTCATCGCAGAATGGTTGCTGCAAAATGACTTCACGCCAGTTTTGAATCGCAAATTCAAACTCAATGCCAGTTGGGGTGAAATTGACTGTCAGGTTCTGACGATCGAGCCTGAAAAAACACTCACTTACACATGGCAGGCAGACGGTTTGGAAAGTGTTGTGACCTGGACGCTGTTACCTTCGGCCAGCGGAACGCTGCTTCGCATGGAGCAAACAGGGTTCAATCCAGAGAAACAAAAGCTGGCATATTTTGGTGCCAAAAGCGGGTGGCCACGCTTCTTTGGTCAGTTGGAACAATTACTGTCGCAAATCGATTAAATTTATCCCACGCCTGAGGAGCTTACGATGAACATTTTTTTGTGGATTTTGCAGGCATTACTCGCCGTGCATACAGGTATCGGCGCAGTTTGGAAGTTTTCAAATTCCGAGCAGGGCATACCATCTTTGAGCGCTATTCCTCATGCGGTATGGATGGGGCTGATTGGCGTTGAACTGCTTTGTGCGGTTGGGTTGATCCTGCCTGCAATCAATAAGCAATTTGCCATTCTCGTGCCTATCGCGGCCTTGGGTATTGCAGCAGAGATGCTCCTCTTTTCCGGGATGCATTTGCGATCAGGTGTAGAGCAGAATGGGCCGATGTTTTATTGGCTGGTTGTGGCGGTTATATGTGGATTTCTTGCCTATGCCAGAACGTCACTCTCACCGCTTTAGAGCTGCGGTATGAAATAGAGCTATTTTGCTGAAAGCCGCCATGCAAGAATTCGGGGTCCACTTTTTGCGCTGCACATGCTAAAGGTCCGCGCGAAACATGGTTCGGACTCATTGATCATGTGTCGGCCCGGGTTTCTGCCAAAAGGCCGGTTCGCCCGCAATTGATACCATCGGTATGCACGAGCAGCCATACAGCACGGTATCGCGTTGGGCCGATATATCATCAATGGGTCCGCGACCTTCATCACATATTGATGCATGAAAGCGAACCCAATGACTGCTCGTATTGCGCGCGCGCTTATTTCCGTTTCCGACAAGACCGGTCTGGTCGAATTTGCCAAATCCCTTCATGAACAGGGTGTTGAAATCCTGTCAACCGGTGGCTCTGCCAAGGCGATTGAAGCGGCCGGTATCCCGGTTAAGGAAGTTGCCGATCACACCGGTTTTCCTGAAATCATGGATGGTCGTGTCAAAACGCTTCATCCGAAAATTCATGGCGGTCTTCTGGGCCGTCGTCCGCTTGCCAGCCATATGCAGGCAATGAAAGACAACGACATTGCGCCGATCGATCTGGTGTGTGTGAACCTTTATCCGTTCGAAGAAACCGTTGCCAAGGGTGCCGATTTCGATACCTGCATCGAAAACATCGACATTGGTGGGCCAAGCATGATCCGTTCGGCCGCCAAGAACCATGAGTCGGTGACGGTTGTTGTCGATCCAGGCGACTATGACCGCGTCGTTGCGGAAATGAACGGCAATGCCGGTGCCACGACGGCGGAAACCCGCCGCGTTCTGGCCGCCAAGGCATTTGCCCGCACGGGCGCCTATGACTCGGCGATTTCAAGCTGGTTTGCCGGTGAACTGGGTGAAACCTTCCCGCAGCGTTTGAATGTTTCGGCCGAACTGAAGCAAACCCTTCGTTACGGCGAAAACCCGCATCAGCAGGCTGCGTTCTACACCAACGGCAAAAACCGTCCGGGTGTTTCGACCGCGACCCAGCTTCAGGGCAAAGAGCTGTCGTTTAATAACCTCAACGACACCGATGCCGCGTTTGAACTGGTGTCCGAATTTGATGAAAAACCGGCTGTTGCCATCATCAAGCACGCCAATCCGTGTGGTGTGGCAGAGGGCGAAAGCCTGATTGATGCTTATCACAAGGCGCTGTCATGTGATCCGGTGTCGGCTTTTGGTGGTATCATTGCGGTCAACCGGACCCTTGATAAAGCCACGGCCGAAGAAATCGCCAAGCTGTTTGCCGAAGTGGTGATTTGCCCGGATGCGGATGATGCGGCCCGTGAAGTTCTGTCGGCCAAGAAGAACCTGCGTGTTCTTATTACCGGTGGCATGGCTGATCCGGAAGGTGAAGACATGACGCTGCGGTCGCTGGCGGGTGGATATCTGCTTCAGAACCGCGATGCGGGTCGGGTGAAACGTGACGAACTTAAAGTCGTTACCAAGCGCACGCCGTCAGAGGCCGAGCTTAATGACCTTCTGTTTGCCTTCCGCGTTGGCAAACACGTCAAATCAAATGCGATTGTGTATGTTAAAGACGGCAAGACCGTTGGTGTTGGTGCGGGGCAGATGAGCCGCGTTGACAGTTCGCGCATTGCCGCATGGAAAGCCGAAGAAGCCAGCAAAAATGCAGGCGAAGATGTCGTGCGGACCAAGGGTTCGGTTGTGTCATCTGATGCATTCTTCCCATTTGCCGATGGTCTTCTGGCAGCGGTCAATGCCGGTGCGACGGCGGTGATCCAGCCGGGTGGTTCGATGCGTGACGAAGAAGTCATTGCAGCAGCCGACGAGCACGGCATTGCCATGGTGTTTACCGGCATGCGTCACTTCCGCCACTAAGTGCGACGGTGATTTAGGCATTAAAAAACCCCGGGGTTCGTCCCCGGGGTTTTTGTTTTGACAGGTTTGCTTAGGCTAAATTGACCAATCGGACGTCTTAAAGGGCAGGTTGATTGCCTTTTTGCGGGTTGTTGGCACTGTTGCCGTTGCCGTCATCATCGTTGCTGTGATCAATGATGGTGGCATTCTGTCCAATGGCAACCGGGTCTTTTGCGGCGTCCTTTGACGGCGGATTGTCTGCATCGGGCGCGGTTGATGTCGGCGCCTGATGCACGCGAAGGGGGCTTCGCCATTCAACACTGCCAAACGAATGACAGGACGGGCAGGATACCACCCAACGATCGGTTTCCGCCCCACAGGCCCCACAGCGCCAATCGGGGTCCGGATTGGCGTGACTGGCCTTGACCAGAAGGTCGCGGGCCTTGGCACCATCCTGCTTTTCACGCAATTCCAGATCGGCCAGCAAACGATAATGGCGGGCTTCGGTCTTGCGGGTCATTGCCTTTTCAAGGTTGCTGCGCGCCATGCCCCACAGATCGGCCAGAAGGGCGGCCTCGGCCAGAATAATCTGGCTTTCGACATGGTCCGGGTTGGTGGCAGCCAGTTTTTCAACTGATTTGACCTGTGCCAGCGGATCACCGGTCAGCGTTTCAAGATAGATCGCGCCAAGGGCGGCAGACGGCGTTGTGCGCCAGCTGTGCAGGATAACGTCGCGGGCTTTGGCTTCCTGTTTCAGGTCACGATAAAGCCCGGCCAGCAAAACAGCCGCGCCGGTAAAGTCATCTGCCGAGTTCAATGCCTTACGCAGGAGTTTGATGGCTTCGGTATTTTCACCAGACGCAATGGCGTCTTCGGCCTTGGCGGTAATCAGAAGCGCACGACGACGTGTCAGTTCCTTTTCGCCAAAAACCTCGGCCTTTTGCGCATCAATCAGAAGGCTAAGCGCGCGGTCCCACCGTTTGGATGTCAGCAGCAAGTCGAACAATGTAACAATGACAGCCGGATTGCGCGGGCGCAGACGGTGTGCGCGTTCGGCGTAATCAAGGGCGTCTTCGCGGTCATTGGTCTTAAGTGATAATTGCAGCAAGCCACGCAGGCCAAAGAATGCCGAGTCTGGTTTTTCCAGCATGGCTTCAAACTGGCGCTTGGCCGCATCGTTGTTGCCGTCAAGTTCCGCTGCCTGTGCGGTTAAAAGCCGTGTCAGTGTATCGTCTTCAAGATAACGGTCCACCGCACGGGTATGTTTAAGCGCCTGGCGGACATCGCCCGATGCCAGTTCCAGCAACCCCATGGTCAGGGCCTGCTGGCCTTTTTTGCGCCGACGACTGCCGAGCAGACGACCGACCCAGCCCGGTGAATTGGCAATGATGGTCCAGCCACGCCAGATCAGAACACATATGGCCGTCAGGGCCAAAAGGGCCAAGGCGACCATGCCAATCGATCCGTCAAAGCGATAGCCAAGCCAGACCACCGTCATTCTGCCGGGATTATCGGCAAACCAGACAGTGCAGCCCACCAAGACGGCCGTAATCAGGATAAAGGTCAGCAGGCGGATCATTGGCTATCCTCCGACCCGGTCAGAAGATCAATCGCATGCGCACTAAGCGAGGCGATGGCGCTGTTGAGAGTTTGACGGTTTTCCGCAGCCGCCAACCAGTCGGCAACCGCGACCGATGCATGGTCACCTTCAACACCCTGAAGGGCGGTAATGGCGGCATCAAGGTCGTCGTGCTCGAGCGCGTTTTCAGCCGTTACCAGACGCCCTTCAAGTGATTCTTCGCCTGCCGCATCGACACGGCGGATCGGAATCAGTTTTTTAATGTTGGCCCAGGTTGCATCAAGCACACTGCCCGAATGATCATCGGTGGCGGCCTGAACGGCTTCCTGTGCCATGACCGGGAACGACTGACGCAGTTTTTCGATGGTCGGTGCCCCCTGATCGGCAAGCGGTTTAAGGGTGGCAATCTGTTCAGCGATAAGGGGGTCATCGCCGCTGCTGCGTTCAAGCTGATTTAGCGCGATGATGAAAGGCCCACCGCGCTGCAAAGCATCGCGCAGGATGGTGACGGCCATGGCAATCGCCTGTCCGCGGCTTTCAACCCGAAGGCCAGCCGTTGCCCGGACTTCTTCTTCCATGGTTGACAGGCGTGCCGACATTTCACGCATTTCGTTGGCGACACCGGCAAGTTCGCTTTCGACACGTGCAAGTTCTTCGATGGGGGCGGTACGGGTTTCAATTTCCGCCATGCGGCGGGCAACTGTGTTGTTCAATGTGCCGCCGCGTTCGCTGTTAAGGCGTTCGCGCAAGGCATCAATTGTGCCTTCAAGCCGCGAAAGGCGTTCGGTCAGTTCCGGATCAACAACAACCGATCCATCCGGCAGGGGTGATGCGCTTGAAACGCTATTCGTATCACCGTCAACCGGGGGAAGACTGTCTTCTTCACTGACCATGCCATCGTCTTTTTCGGCCATGGTTGCGTCTTCATCCGGGGCCGGGATGGTATTGTTCTGATCGTTCTGATCAGTCATTTCCGGCTGACTTGGTGCATTGGTCGCTGTGATTGCACCGTCATCCTTGAACTCTTCGGGGGTTATTTCATCAAGAATAACCGTCGGGACATATTGGTTCAAAACCGGCTCTGCATCGCGCCACCAGATCGCACGGGTCAACCAGCCAGCGGCAATGGCACCGACAATAATGATCACAAACAGCAAAAGCGCCTTGCCGCCCACACCCTTGCGCGAGGCAGCAGAACCGTCGGTTTTGCTGCTTTTGTCACTGGATTGGCTGTTGCGATGGGCCGATGCCGGTTTTATTTCCGGTTTGGCCGTTGCCGATGATGTTGCGCCAGATTTGTCTGTCGGCTTTGATCCCGGCTGGGAGGGCGATTTTGCCGTATCGGGTTTTGCACCAGATTGTGTGTCGGACTTTATGCCGGACTTTGTGCCTGTCTGGGCGTCTGTTTGGGCCGCCGTTGGCTTTGATGCGGGTTTCGCATCCGAACTGGCATTGCCGCTGCTATCGACAGAGATGGTCTCGGTCGATTTCTGGGTGTCGACCGGTTTTGCGGAAGCGTCTGATTTTGGCGTTTCTGGTTTTTTCACGATCGGACCATTGCAGTTTGCGGTTGTTCCATCACGTGGTTACACGCTGGAAAATGACTGATCTAGTATAGAAAGAAGGTATTCCTGTGTCGGCTTTGATGCAACGTGCGTTCTTTGCCATGTAAGGTCGGCCGTTCGCAATTGCACTGCCGGACTGAGACAAATTGCACAGGTATCTGTCAGTTCCCCTTCCAGCTTGTGGCTTTTGATCAGCTTAACAAAGGTTTCGGCTGTGCGGGGAGAGAAAAATAAAACTGCATCAATATGATGCGCTGCGATGGCATCTGAAATCTGTTGTGGCAGGGTCTGGCTGGCGTGGGCGGTATAGACGATTTGGCGGTCAATCTGATACCCGCCGTCACGCAGGATTTCGCCCAGATCACCAGCGGTCTTGCGCGCTGCGGGATGGAAAAGCGGGCCCATTGCGGGACTAATCCGTTCCCGGATCAAAGCGGCGAGATCGTGGATGTCGCCATTGGCACTTTCGATCCGGTTAAACCCCATATCAGCGGCCAGACGGGCAGTGGCATCACCAACACATAAAGCTGTTTGGTAGCGATCCTGTGACAGACGGGCATAGGCCCGCAGCCCGTTGGCGGATGTAAAAATGAGGGCCTGATACGGGGTCGGGTCAAAAGGCCTGGTTTGTGCTGGAAACTCAATTTCCAACATCGGTGCAGACAGAACCCGGTAGCCGCGCGTTTGAAGGGATGCTTCAAGATCGGCGGAATCGGTTTTGGGCCGGGTGTTTAAAACCAGTGGTCCCATTTTCTGTCCCGTTAATGTTGTGAGTCAGGCCGAAATAAAGTCCGGACCACCGCGTTGTTTAAGCTCTTCCCCGGCATCTTTTCCTGCGGCAGATGCGGTTGCCATGTCTGGCTGTGCAATATGGCGTTCGGTATCAAGCCGTTCGCTGCCATCCGGGCGCACGATTGAAACCCGCAACCGCATGCTGCCATCCTCATGATACTCGGCAAGGGCGGCAATCGGGGTGCGGCAGGAGCCATCAAGCGCGAACAGGGCTGCGCGTTCACCCGCGACACGGATTGCCGACTTTTCGCAATGAAGGGCGGATATCCAGTCTTTGGCCTGTGTGTCATCCTCACGGATGGTGATGCCAATCGCCCCTTGGGCAACTGCGGGCAGCATGTCGTCTTCGGCAATCGGGGCGGTGGCAATTTCGGGTTGGCCCAGACGGTTCAAACCAGCCATCGCCAGTAAGGTCGCATCGACCTGTTCTTCGCCAAGTTTGCGAAGCCGGGTCTGCACATTGCCGCGGAATGTGATGACCTTGAGATCGGGATATTTGTTCAGGATCATGGCCTGACGGCGCAGCGACGCCGATCCGATCACGGACCCGGCAGGCATTTCGGCAAAGCTTTTGTATTTCAGCGAAATAAATGCATCACGCACATCTTCACGCGGTAAAATCGTCGGCAGGATCATGCCATCAGGCAGGACTGTCGGAACGTCTTTCATGCTGTGAACAGCAAGGTCAATGTCGCCCCCCATCAGGGCATCATCGATTTCCTTGGTAAACAGTCCCTTGCCGCCGATTTCCGACAATGCGCGATCAAGGATCTTGTCGCCGGTTGTCGTAATGACCGTGATGGCGATTGCACCTTCACTGGCAAGTTCGGGATGGGCGGCGGCCAGTTTATCACGGACCTCGTGCGCCTGTGCCAATGCCAAGGGTGAACCACGGGTGCCAATGCGAAGTTTTGCTGTATCTGTCATGACAGGAGTTTTAGTCTTAAAGTTGTTTGAAAACAAGGGGTGCGGCGGTCTGCGTCCTGGTAAAAATCGATTGGTATGACGGTGCTATTATAGTGTCAGAAAATGCGATTTCATTGACGTATGTCGGTCTAGAGAGAGTTTCGATAGTTTTGTAAGGCGTGGGTAAATGGGCGGCGAAACAAACCCTTTAGACTGTCAAAATAGGCCTGAAACGCGATAACTGCATATGGCAAATGCGCCCGTCGGGGGTGGAAAGCAGGTAAAGTTTCCGCTACATCATCCCCAAGCGTAGTATTGTCATCCCAAAGCCGAGGGTTTCGGCGCACCCCTGACCGGATCAAAAGCATGATCGTACTTGGTATCGAAACAAGCTGTGATGAAACGGCCGCTGCTGTTGTTAATGACAAGCGCGAAATTTTGTCCAACCGCGTTTTATCCCAGCTTGATGATCATCGCCCCTATGGCGGCGTGGTGCCCGAAATTGCAGCACGCGCACATCTTGAGCATCTTGATCGGCTTGTCGCCGAGGCGATGGATGATGCCGGTGTCGAGTTTGATGATCTTGATGCGGTTGCCTGTACAGGCGGACCGGGCCTGATTGGTGGGGTGATGGTCGGGACAATGACCGCCAAGGCCATCGCCTTTGCCGCGCAAAAGCCGTTCATGGCGGTCAATCATCTTGAAGGTCATGCACTGACCGTGCGGTTGACCGACGATGTTGCCTTTCCCTACTTATTGCTGCTGGTATCAGGTGGCCATTGTCAGGTTCTGATTGTCGAAGGTGTCGGGCGCTATAAACGGATTGGCACGACGATTGACGATGCGGTCGGCGAAGCCTTTGATAAGACCGCCAAGATGATGGGGCTTGGCTATCCCGGTGGTCCGGCGCTTGAAAAAATTGCGGAAAAGGGCAACCCGAACCGGTTTGGCCTGCCGCGTCCGTTGCGCGGTCGTCCGGGGTGTGATTTTTCATTCTCCGGGCTTAAGACGGCGGTTCGCAATTACATGGACGGTTTCCCGGTTGAACAGCAAACCGAGGACGTCAAAGCCGACCTTGCGGCATCCTTTCAGCGTGCGGTGGGCGATACCCTGATTGATCGGGCGCGCAACGCTGTATTCGAATTCATGCAAGATTATCCGGCGGGTAACACGCTTGTTCTGGCTGGCGGGGTTGCGGCGAATAAATATCTGCGTGGGCGGTTGGTCGAGCTTACCGATCAGGCTGGCATGAAGCTGGTTGCGCCACCCCTTGATCTTTGTACCGATAATGCCGCCATGATTGCATGGGCCGGGCTGGAACGGTTCCGTCTGGGCGAACGTGATGATCTTGATTTCAAGCCACGCCCGCGCTGGCCGCTGGACCCCGAAGCGCCCAAGCGCCCCGGTGCCGGGGTTAAGGCATAAATCGATCCGATAAAAACGACCTCATATTTTGCCCGGAAAACAGATCATGAAAAAGCGCATTACAGTTATCGGTGGCGGCGCCTGGGGAACGGCATTGGCCATACAAGCCGTCCGTGCGGGTGCGGATGTTGAACTGATTTTGCGCAATCCCGATCTGGCCGAACAGATCAACGCCAACGGCGAAAATGATCTTTATCTGCCCGGTGTGTCGTTGCCCGGTGCATTGCGGGCAACCACGGCCTATGACGGGTTGCGCGATGCGGATGCGGTTTTATTGGTGACACCGGCCCAGCATTTGCGCGAAACCCTGACCAAGCTTGCGGCCCACTGGACCGACGATCTTCCGGCTGTGATTTGCTGCAAGGGGATCGAAAAGGAAACCGGGGCATTGATGGCGCAGGTTGTGACTGAAACGCTGGGTAATGTGCCGGTTGCGGTTCTTTCCGGCCCAACCTTTGCCAAGGAAGTTGCCACTGGGTTGCCTGCGGCGATTACTCTTGCCTGCGAAGATCGTGGCTTGGGCAAGCGCCTTGTCGAACTGATTGGCACGCCGGAATTTCGACCCTATTTCAGCACGGACGTTGCCGGGGTTGAAGTTGCCGGTGCGATTAAAAACGTCCTGGCGATTGCCAGTGGCGTGGTTGCCGGGCTTGAGCTTGGCGATAATGCGCGCGCGGCCTTGATTACGCGTGGCATTGCTGAAATGTCGCGGCTTGCCGTTGCCATGGGCGGGCGGGTTGAAACCATGCTGGGGCTTGCCGGGCTTGGGGATTTGACCCTGACCTGTACGGGGACATTATCGCGCAATTACACGTTTGGTGTTGCCCTTGGACAGGGGCGAAAGTCTGCTGATATTCTGGGCGAACGCCGTTCGGTGACCGAAGGCGTTTATACGGCGGCCTCAATTACCGCAGTTGCGGTGAAATATCAGGTCGAAATGCCGATTTGCACGGCAGTTGATCAGGTTGCCAATCATGGCAGCGATCTGCGCAGCACGATCAATGGGCTTTTGCAGCGTCCTTTCCGTGATGAGCTTGAGACCGCGCAGTAGACTTTTCGCACATACTGACCACAAGCAGGTCATTGGCGATTGGTTCAGCTTGAGAATGGGGCAACCTTCTGTCACTTTACGGGTATTGAACCCATAAAGAAGCAGGAAACAGTCCATGCATTTCTATATCCGTTGTGTTGATAAACCCGGTCACCTTCACGTGCGTAAAGCCAACCGTGATGACCATCTGGCCTATATCAAAGGCGGTTTTGCCGAGCGTATTGTGGCGGCGGGCCCGACCCTTGATCCTGATATGGAAGGCATGAACGGCTCGGTCTTTATCATCGAGTTTGATGCGATTGAAGATGCGCGCGAATTTGCCGCCAATGATCCATATGCCAAGGCGGGTCTTTTTGAATCTGTTGTGATCCGTCCGTTTAAAAAGGTCTTCTGATCCATGGCGTATTGGCTGATCAAAACCGAACCGGGAAGCTGGTCGTGGGACGATCAGGTCAAGAAGGATGTTGAGGGGTGGGATGGTGTGCGCAACCATCAGGCTGCCAAGAATCTCCGCACCATGAAAATCGGCGACAAGGCGTTTTTCTATCATTCAGTGAATGAGAAACGCATTGTTGGCATCGTTGAAGTGGTGCGGGAATTTTACCCTGATCCGACGGATGTGAAGGGCAAATTTGTTCAGGTTGATTTCAAAACGGTCAAGCCGCTGAAATCACCGGTGACCCTTGCCGACATCAAGGCTGATCCACGGTTTGCCGAGCTTTCGTTGCTCAAGCAATCTCGCTTGTCGGTCATGCCGATTGATGATGCGTCCTGGGCGGCGATTTGTGAAATGGGTGGTGTCGCACCATGAGCGATTTGCCCAAAGCAGGCACAGTTTTGTGCGCGCTAACCGATCTTGATGCGACCGGTGCCAAGGGCATTAATCTTGGCGGGGCGGGCATTTTTGTCGTGCGCAGCGATGAAGGTGTATTTGGCTATGTAAATAGCTGTCCGCATATTGGTGTGCCGCTTGATATGGAACCAGATGAATTCATCAGCGATTTTGGTGATGAAATCATCTGTTCGACCCATGGGGCGCGGTTTCGCATCCAAGACGGTGAATGTGTTTCTGGTCCCTGCACAGGCGATGTGCTTGAACCCATTGCGGTTAAGGTCGAGGACAATCAGATTGTCCTCGCCTGAGAAGGAGTGATGGCAAAGGCGGTTGGATTATCCTTTCGCCTTTGCCAAAATTTCATCGAGATGTTTGGTAATGACGTCGAGCTGATCAGGTTCGGACAATCGATGGTCGCCGGTCTTGATCAGATCAATGCGGACATCGTCGGTTGCCAGTGCTTCGGTGAGGCGAAGGGCGGTTTGCCACGGTACATCGGGGTCTTTCATGCCTTGAACCAGACGCACCGGGCATTTGATTTCCAGTGGTTTGCGCAAAACGAGCTGGTCGCGGCCATCTTCAATCAGATTGCGTGTGATGGTATAGGGATCGTCGCCATAATCGGTCGGTTCGATCAAGGCGCCGTCTTCCATAATCGATTTTTTCTGATCGTCGCTAAACTGCGCCCACATCAGGTCTTCGGTGAAGTCCGGAGCGGCGGCAATGCCAACAAGTCCGGCAACCCGTTCTGGCCGGGCAAGGGCGACCAGCAACATGATCCAGCCGCCCATCGACGACCCGACAAGAATTTGTGGTCCGGTGGTAATTTCATCAAGAACGGCAATGGCATCCGCCGCCCATTGGCCGATTGTGCCATCGGCAAATTTGCCTGACGATTGTCCGTGACCGCCATAGTCAAAGCGGGTATAACCCAGCCCCTGCCGGATGCAGTGCTCCTCAAGGTGCGTTGCTTTTGTACCGGTCATGTCTGACATGAAACCGCCAAGGAACATAACACCCGGCATCTTTAAAGTCCGGGAATTGGCGGCTTGGGTGTCAGATTGCTTGCCGGGCGTGTGATGGTATGCGATTTTCAATCCATCCCGCCGGTCGAGATGTTGGGGGTGTTCAAGCTGCGGTTTAGGCATGTCATGTGTCATCCGGGGCGGAGTCCTTGGATGTTGGTGGTTGGAGTTGCATGAGCGCGTCAGAAGTAATGACTGAAGCAGTCTATCGATCAGAGCCCCGAGCGCAAGGCGGGGACTATCGTCCTGCCGTAATTTTACAGGTTTTGCCAGAACTTGACGCCGGTGGGGTCGAGCGCGGAACGGTTGATATTGCCCGTGCCATCGTTGACGGTGGCGGCAAGGCGCTTGTCGCATCCCAGGGGGGGCGGCTTGAGCGCGAACTGGATCGCTTTGGGGCCAAGCATATCAATTTGCCGCTGAAGTCAAAAAACATCCTGACCATGCGCAAGAATATCGACGCACTGGTGAAGCTTATTTCGGACGAAGGTGTGGATATCATCCATGCCCGTTCGCGCGCACCCGCCTGGAGTGCCTATTTTGCGGCGCGCAAGGCCGGAATCCCGTTTGTGACGACGTTCCACGGGACGTATTCCGGGTATAAAAACCCGTTCAAGCGCCGTTATAACGCGATCATGACGATGGGGGATCAGGTTATTGCGATTTCCCAGCACATCGCCAACCACATCAACAAGTATTACAAGGTTGAACCAGATCGCTTGAACATCGTTCCACGCGGAACGAATGTCGATCTTTTCAATCCTGAAAATGTCAGTCAGGAACGGCTTATTGCGCTGTCGAACCTGTGGCGTCTGAATGGCGAAGAATATGTGATTATGCTGCCGGGTCGCATTACGCGCTGGAAAGGGCATGGTTTCCTCATTCGTGCCTTGCCGGCGGTTCTTGAGGCCCTTGGGCATCGCCGTGTGCGGTGTCTGATTGTTGGATCAGATCAGGGCCGAACCGGTTACCGGGATGAAGTGCTGCAGGTCACGAATAAGCTTGGGCTTGAAGATGTCGTGCATATTGTCAACCATTGTGCCGATATGCCTGCGGCCTATATGTTGGCCGATGTCGTTGCCTGTCCGTCGATCCAGCCCGAAGCCTTTGGTCGTATTCCGTCCGAGGCACAGGCAATGGGGCGTCCAGTTGTTTCAACGGCGCACGGTGGGGCGATGGAAACAGTTCTTCCGGGCGAAACCGGGTGGCTTGTTACGCCCAATGAAGTCGAACAGCTTTCACGCGCACTTGTTCAGGTTCTGAGTATGACGCCGGAAAAACGCGCGACCCTTGCTGCCAAGGGGCGTCAGCATGTGATTGATCATTACTCGCTTGAACAGATGGCCGAACAGACACTTGGCGTTTATGCCAAGGCGCTTAAGCGCGTTCACAGGAATGCAGCATGAACGACGATATCATGAGTATGCCAGTTGATCCGGTTGTTACAACAGCCGGTAAAGAGCTGGCGACGGATGCGTCGGCAACAGGCAAGCGTATCCTGGTAATCAAGCTTTCCGCACTGGGTGATGTTATCCTGGCAATGGGACCGTTTGCGGCGATCCGTGCTGCCCATCCTGATGCGCATATCACGGTTTTGACCACACGGCCGTTTGTCGATCTGATGAAAGCCAGTGGATTTTTTGATGCGATTGCCATCGACCGTCGCCCAAAATTGACCAATCTGCGCGAAGTTTTTGCCCTGCGCCGTTTTCTGCGCAACGGTAATTTTGACCGCGTTTATGATTTGCAAACCTCGGACCGGTCCGGATTCTATTACAAATTGTTCTGGCCAAGCCCAAAGCCCGAATGGTCCGGAATCGCACGTGGATGTTCACACCCGCATGCAAATCCCGAACGCGATAGCATGCACGCGCTTGATCGAATTTTTGACCAGCTTGAGTATGCAGGTCTTTCGAAGGTTCCTGTTCCCGTTCTTGCCGGACCTGACATTGATCTGGATCGTTTTGGCATTCGCAGTCCGTTCGTTCTGATTTGTCCGGGGGGCGCGCCCCATCGTCCGGCAAAGCGGTGGCCCGCAGAACGGTTTGGGCTTTTGGCCAAAAAACTTGCCGATTATCGCTTAACGCCGGTTCTGATTGGAACCGAGAAGGAAAGCGACGTCCTGGGCAAGGTTGATGCCATGTGCCCCAAGGCCCGAAATCTGATGGGGCGGACCGGATTTCTTGACATTGCATCGCTTGGTGCGCGGTCGGTTTTGGCGATCGGCAATGATACGGGGCCGATGCATATTGCGGCTGCCGCAGGGGCGCCATCCATTGTCCTGTTTTCGCGCGAATCGGATCCAAAATTAAGTGCACCGCGCGGAACTAGCGACAATGCCATTAGCACCGTCCGCGAAAGTGATCTGCGGGAATTAACCGTTAATCGTGTGATGGAAGAAGTGCGCCGTCGTCTTGATTTGGACGAATAAAAAACCGGTAATGGCACAATAAGCACACCGTTAATTCAAAAGCGCGGAAATTGGCGCTTTGAAAGGTTTTGACTTGCCTAAAAACATTGCTTTCTGAGCGCACCGGGATATGCTAGTGCAGGTCTAGTGAAAAACGCGGTTTCATAGAAACGCGGTTTTCCATATTACTCTTTCTGACCGATTTGTTTGATTACCATAGGAGATTATCCATAGCACGACCACGCAAACCGATGCAGCCGACCAAGGATGGTCCGCGCGTCAATGAGGATATTAAAGCCCGTTTGATCTGTGTTGTCGACGCTGAAGGCAATATGTCGGATCCGATGACGGTGCGTGAAGGCGTTGAAAAGGCAGCAGAAGTTGGACTCGACCTTGTCGAAGTCGCTCCGAATGCCGAACCGCCAGTGTGCAAGTTGATCGACTACGGCAAGTTCAAATACGAACAAAGCAAAAAGCAGAACGAAGCCAAAAAGAAACAGAAGGTTATCGAAGTCAAGGAGATCAAACTCCGTCCGAACATCGATATCCATGACTACAACGTCAAACTGCGTGCCGCGCAGAAGTTTCTTGGCGGTGGTGATAAGGTGAAAGTTACGTTGCGCTTCCGCGGACGTGAAATGGCCCACCAGGATCTTGGTCTTGGCATGCTCCAGCGCTTCTCGGGGGATCTTGAAGATCTTTCCAAGCCGGAAATGATGCCGAAGATGGAAGGTCGTGTTATGATTATGGTATTGGCGCCGCGTTAAGACGCGGCGTTTTGCCGTTCTGCCCAAAGAGGTCCAAGCCAAAGAGGGAATGCCATGCCAGCCGTAAATGATCTTCTGATCGTTGGTGTTGATGACGACCCGAAAAGTCTGGTTCTTCTGAAACGAATCGTCGAAAGCGGCGGTTATCAGTTTCAGGGGGTTTCCTCTGGCAAGGACCTTTTAAAACTCCTGAAGTCGGCAAGGCCGCGCATCATCCTTCTGGATATCATGATGCCCGACATGAACGGGTTTGAAACCGCACTTAATGTGCGGACCCATTTCCCCAATCTTGCCTGCGCGATCATTTATGTCACAGCACGTCAGAGTGAAGAAGACCTGCGCGGCGGTGTTGCCGCCGGGGGCAACGATTTTGTCCTTAAGCCGGTCAATCGCGAAAAGCTGATGACACGAGTCGAAAAATGGATCGGCCGCGCCCATAACATCAAAACTGCGGTTTGATGGTTCACCTGTAATCTGCACCTTCACGCATTGCGTTTGAATGCCAGGTCTGTCGGTATCAGCCGATGGTGAAGTGTATCTATGGGACAAGCGGTCGAAGGGCTGCGATCAGTGGATCAATATATAATGTCAGGACCGAAAAGCTGATAACGCCGACGGCTGTGGTCACCAGAACAATTGACGAGCTTCTAACGATATAGCGGTCATAGGTTGTTGCGATGACAAAAACATTCCCCGCCGTTGGTAAGCCTGCAAGCAGTAAAACAGCCTGTGCCTCCAGCCCTGAAACGGTTCCAAGACTATAAAATGCAATGAAGACGGCCACGGGATGGGCAACCAGTTTGGCAATGCTCATGACGGCAAGCTCGGCACGGTTTTCGGCAATCGGACGACCGACAAGTGCGACGCCAATGGCAAATAGTGCTGCCGGCCCGGCACTGCGTCCCAGAAGTTCCAGCAGATAATCCACACCATCTGGCCAGCGAAGGTCAAGAATGCTGACCGCAACGCCGGTTAGAATCGCGATGACAACCGGATTAAGCAACGTTCCGCGCAGGATTTTGCCCAATGGGTTTGTGCCATCGGCATGCTTCGCTGTTTCAAGCAGGAACAGCGAAAGCGGCAACATGAAAATCAGATCAAATGACAGGGCGACAATCAGGGGAACAGTCGCCTGGGTTCCAAGCAACCCAATGATCAGGGGTAAGCCCATGAAACCGACATTGGGCATGGTGCTGCCAAAGGAAAAAAGCGTCTGGCAGGCTGGGTCGAGTTTGAAGACACGTTTTGCAATAAGCCGCGTTGCGCCATAAACCAGAAGCGTTGCCCCGCCGTAAGCAAGCAAAATGTCGGGCTGCCAAATTTCTGATGGTGTCCGGCTGGCAAGGGCGCGAAACAAAAGGGCAGGCAAGGCAAAGTAAAAAACAAAGCCATTGATGCCGCGCATCCCTTCGCTCGAGACGATCTTGGTCTTTCCGCCAATCCAGCCAAGGGCAATCAGGCTGAAAAAGGGCAGGATGATAGATGTAATTTGTGCCATGCGACCTGTGATATAGAGGCGAGAGAATGAAACTGGGCGGGTTTATTTGATCTGTCGAATGCACAATGGCGGGGCAGAGCCGCAAAAAGCAAGGGCAAAGGGGCGAATTGGTCCTTGAAAAAGGCAAATGCTGAGTCTATAACCACCCGTCCCCGAAACAGGTGGTGAGGCTGGAAAGTTTGTTATGAACTTTCAGGGCATGCCCAGCCGCCGTAGGGGATTTCGTTTTCATTGCATATGCAAGGATAGAAAAATGCCCAAGATGAAGACCAAAGCGAGTGCTAAAAAACGCTTTAGCCTGACTGCAAGCGGAAAAGTGCGTCGCAACGTGGCAAACAAGCGCCACCTGCTGACTGCAAAACCTACCAAGATGAAGCGCCAGTCGCGTGGTACAGAGATTCTCTGTGACGCCGATGCCCGCATTGTCAAAAAATTCCTGCCGTACGGTTAAGGTTAAGGAGAGTTAAATGGCTCGTGTAAAAGGGGGCGTGTCTTCACACGCCCGTCACCGCAAGGTTATTAATGCTGCCAAGGGTTACCGAGGCCGCCGCAAGAATACTTTCCGCACTGCCGTTCAGGCTGTGGAAAAAGGTTTGCAGTATGCATACCGCGATCGTCGCGTTAAGAAACGCCAGTTCCGTTCACTCTGGATCCAGCGTATCAACGCCGGTGCACGTGAAAACGGTCTGAGCTATTCGCAGTTCATGAACGGCCTTAAGAAGGCTGGCGTTGAACTGGACCGCAAGGTGCTTGCTGACATCGCAGTGCGTGAACCTGAAGCTTTCAAAGCTCTGGTTACACAGGCGCAGGCTGCACTCGGCTAATAAACCTTTGTAATAAGGTTTATATAGGCACTTGCCTGATTTGATCGGGGGCGGCCATATTGGCCGTCCCCTTTCTTATTTTACGTTCTTTTTGTTTTTGAAACCCAAGCCAAAGCGTCGGAAGTTATGGAAAACATCGAAGCATTGCGCGAAGAGGTTCTGGCGGAAGTCGAAAATGCGGCCGATCTGGCTGTACTTGAAGATGTCCGCATCAGCGCCCTTGGCAAGAAAGGCCGTATTACCGGCCTGATGAAAAACCTTGGCAAGATGGACCCCGATCAACGTCGTGAATTTGGTCAGACGCTGAACGCGGTCAAAGACCAGGTTGCAGGCGCAATCGACACCCGCAAAACGGCCCTTGAAGATGCCGCCCTTGAGGCGCGCCTGTCGGGTGAGCGGATCGACGTTACCCTGTCGTCACGTCCTGATGAAACGGCAGGCCGTATTCACCCGATCAGCCAGACGATTGACGAAATTGTCTCGATCTTTGGCGAGATGGGCTTTGCACTGGCCGAAGGGCCGGACGTCGAAGACGATTTCCATAATTTTACCGCCCTTAACATTCCGCCGGAACATCCCGCGCGCGAAATGCAGGACACTTTCTATCTGCCTGAACGCGAAGACGGGTCGCGCCTTGTGCTGCGGACCCATACATCGCCTGTGCAGATCAGAACCATGCAGAACAAAACTCCGCCGATCCGTATTATCGCACCGGGCCGGACATATCGTTCCGATAGCGATATGACCCATACGCCGATGTTCCATCAGGTCGAAGGTCTGGTGATCGATAAAAAAACGCACATGGGGCATCTCAAGGGCTGTCTGCTTGAGTTTGTGAAAACCTATTTCGAACTTGATGATGTACCGGTGCGCTACCGTCCAAGCTTCTTCCCGTTCACCGAGCCGAGTGCCGAAATGGATATCGGTTGTTCGCGCAAAGGCGGGGAGCTCAAGATTGGTGAAGGCGACGACTGGTTGGAAATCCTTGGCTGCGGCATGGTGCATCCGCGCGTCCTGTCGGCCTGTGGTCTTGACCCGGAAGAATATCAGGGCTTTGCCTTTGGCATGGGGATTGAACGTATCGCCATGTTGAAATACGGCATTCCCGATCTTCGTACCTTCTTCGATACCGATCTGCGCTGGCTGAAACATTATGGTTTCGTGCCGCTGGATGTACCGAACATGGTAAGGGGCTGAGATTATGAAATTCACACTTGATTGGCTAAAACAGCACCTTGATACCGATGCGTCGGTTGCGGTGATTGCCGAAAAACTGACTGATATCGGCCTTGAAATCGAAGGGCTTACCGATCGTGCAGCAGCCCTTGCCGACATTCGTGTTGCCCATATCGAAGAAGCCGGACAGCATCCGGATGCAGACCGTTTGAAGCTGTGCCGGGTCAATACCGGCGAGAAAATCATTCAGGTCGTTTGTGGTGCACCAAACGCGCGCACCGGCATCAAGGTTGCCTTGGCTCAGCCCGGTGCGATCATTCCGATTGATGGTTCCAAGCTGAAACCGGGAAAAATCCGCGGTGTCGAAAGCCAGGGGATGATGTGCTCAACCCGTGAGCTGTGCCTTGGTGAGGATCATGACGGCATTATCGAGTTGCCCGATGATGCGCCAATTGGCGCACCCGTTGCCGGTATCTTGGGTGCGGATGATACGATTTTTGAAATCGGTTTGACCCCGAACCGCCCTGATTGCACAGGCGTGCGCGGGATTGCGCGTGATCTGGCCGCAGCCGGTATCGGTACGCTGAAAACCGATCCGCGTCAGGAAGCCGTTTCAGGCAGTTTTGACAGCCCGATTGGTGTCACCATCAGCCGTGAAATCGCATCCAACAAGGCCGTTCCGGCATTTTATGGTCGGTATATCCGTGGTGTGAAAAATGCCCAAAGCCCGGATTGGCTCAAAGCCCGTCTGGAGGCCATCGGCCTGCGCCCGATTTCGGCCCTTGTTGATATCACCAATCTGGTAACCCACGATCTGGGCCGTCCGTTACATGTGTTTGATGCCGATAAACTGTCGGGTGACATCAATGTGCGCTATGCGACCAATGGTGAAAAAATCGCGGCCCTTGATAACAAGGAATACGTGCTGTCTGACACCATGGTTGTCATTGCTGATACGGCAAAGGCACTTGGCATTGGTGGGATCATTGGCGGGGAAGAAACCGGGTGCCTTGAAGACACAGTAAACGTGTTTGTCGAATGCGCCCTGTTTGATCCGATCAGCGTTGCCAAGACCGGCCGTAAGCTTCAAATCAATTCCGATGCGCGCTATCGTTTCGAACGTGGCGTTGATCCGCAATCGATTGCTTGGGGCATGGAAGTCGCCACGCACCTGATTACGGAAATCTGCGGTGGTGAAGTTTCGAACGTTGTCAAAGCTGGCGAAGTGCCAAACCCGCGCAACAGCTTTGATCTGCGGATTGACCGTATTCGTGAGCTTGGCGGTGTTGCGGTTGAGGCTGATCGTGTTGTTGGAATCCTGACATCGCTTGGTTTTGAGGTCAGTGGTTCGGGCCCGGTCATTGCCGCCGTCGCACCGACGTGGCGTCCCGACGTGGTTGGTGAAGCTGATCTGGTCGAGGAAGTCCTGCGAATTGTCGGTTATGACAAGATCCCGACTGTTGCGTTGGAACGCGAAAGCAGCCTGCCGGTACCGGCCCTGTCGCCGATGCAAAAACGTGTTGGTCTGACCCGTCGTGTTCTGGCATCACGCGGTTTGTATGAAACCGTGACATGGGCCTTTACCGACTCGCGTTGGGCAAAGCTGTTTGGTGAGCTTAAAGACGGCCTGTATCTGGCCAATCCGATCAGCTCCGACCTTGATGTGATGCGCCCCAACGCGCTGATCAACATGATCGCAGCCGCGGGGCGCAACCATGCACGCGGGTTTGCTGATCTGGCTTTGTTTGAAGTTGGGCCGGAATTCTTTGGTGATCAGCCCGGCGATCAGCGTCTTGTGGCGGCGGGTCTTCGTTCTGGTGCCACGACAGCACGCAGCTGGACCGGTTCGCGCCGAGACGTTGATGTGTTTGACGTTAAGGCCGATGCAGAAGCGCTGCTTGAGGCGCTTGGAACCAATGCGGCCAATGTGCAGGTCACTACCGACGGTGCGCCAAGCTGGTATCATCCGGGACGCTCAGCCGCCTTGCAGCTGGGTCCGAAAAACGTTCTTGGGTATTTCGGTGAGTTGCATCCGAAAGTGCTTAAGGCGCTTGGTGTTAAAGGTCGCGTCGTGGCGTTTGAGCTGTTTGTCGAAAACGTGCCGATGCCAAAGAAAAAAGGTACGGCCCGTCCGGCGCTTAATGCTTCAAGCTTCCAGTCGGTTGAGCGGGACTTTGCCTTCTTGCTTGATCAGGATGTGAAGGCCGAAGCCATCATTAAGGCCGCGCGCAGTGCCGACCGTAACCTGATTGTCGATGTGACGATCTTTGATCTTTATGCTGGAAAAGGCATCGAAGATGGCAAGAAGTCACTGGCATTTTCGATCACATTACAGCCGACCAAGGCAACCTTGACCGAAGAAGAAATTGATACGGTCAGCAAAAACGTTGTCGCGGCTGTCGAAAAGGCAACCGGCGGATCTTTGCGGGCCTAGGTCCTGCTCTTTGGCAACCAAAGACAGTAAAACATTTCAGACGGGTCGCTTTCGGGCGGCCCGTTTTCTTTTATCGGGGATGCAAAGTATGGCGAACGCGAAAAGGCCGGGATAAATTTACCGACCGGGGCGCTTGCGCAGGATGGCATATTCTTCCTCGTCGAGATCAAGTGCGATCAACTCGGGCCCGTTGCTAAATATGTGCCATTCCATATCGGTGTCATCGCATTCAATGCTCAGTTGATCGGCCATGCTGTTCCATGTGCATTGTTCGCGATCGTCATCGGCATCAAGGCGCCCGACACCATTGTCATAAAGATGCAAAACCAAAAGCTGCTCATCCTCGTCAATCGAATAGATGGCATATGTTTCGTTTGCAAAACGGTAGTTAATTTCCCTGCCATCCAGCCGCCGCCATCCGCGCGGCAATGGCTCCCCCGGTTCGTGTTGGGCAAAGAAGTTGGCAAGGGTCTGCATGTGGTTGTTATTCATGGTGCGCATGTCCGAGCCACAGGCGCCAAGCGTAAGTAGCCCCAGCATTGCGACAGATGTCAGGATCGAACGACGGTTGCGGGCAAAGCTTATGGTCATGTTTTCCGTAACTCCCTTGGTGCCAGGGCGAGGCAGCTTTTTCCCTGCGTCACGCCTATACCGATACACCAAGCAATATGCTTGCCATTTGATGCCGGGTTTTGGCCGTCGTTAGTCAGACCGGCTGGCACGGAGTGTAAAGATGAATGTGGCGCCCGGATCACTGATCGGGCGGGTGGTATCAAGCCAGATTTTCCCGCCGTGCTGTTCGACAATTTTCCGACATAGCGACAGGCCAAGCCCGGTTCCGGAAAATTCATCCTTATGCAGGCGCTGGAACAGACGGAAAATACGCTGGGCATGTTCGGGGTGAATGCCAATGCCGTTGTCACGCACTGAAAAACGCCAGAAATCGCCCGACGGCGTATCGGGTTCAACCGTAATGTCGATATGGGGCGGGACGCCGGGACGCCGGTACTTGATCGCGTTTGACACAAGGTTCTGGAACAGCCGCGAAAGACCAATGCGGTCGCCCATCAGGCTGGGCAGCCCGTTATGGGTTATGGTGGCATGTTCCTGACTGATGATTGTTTTAAGGTCCGCCTGTGCTTCGTTGAGGACCTGATTGCAGTCAACTGTGCTGAAATCTTCATTGGTGCCGGTTTTGGCGTATTCCAGAAGGTGGCTGATCAGCTTGTGCATGCGTTTGGCACCATCGACCGCATAGTCGATATATTCGTCGGCCTCCTGATCGAGCGTCCCGGCATAGCGTTTTTTCAAAAGCTGGGTATAGCTTGCGACCATGCGTAACGGTTGTTGCAAGTCATGTGATGCAACATAGGCAAACTGTTCGAGGTCCTCGTTGCTGCGTTTAAGCTGATCAAGGGTATCGCGCAGTTTGTTGGCATTTTCCACAAACTCGGTGACATCGCGCGCGCTGCTAAAGGTCATGCCGTCAAAGGGCCCGATGGCATGCCACGAAAGCCAGCGGATATTGTCGTTGCGATCCCTAAGGCGCAGGATCTGCTTTGTGTCGCCCGAATCGCGCTTTTCGGTAAGGGAGCGTGATGATGCCAGCGCGATTTGCTGGTCTTCGGGCTCGAACAGTTTGAAAAATGGCTGGCCGATCAGATTATACAGACGTGTCCCGACCAGTTCTTCGAACGCCGGGCTAAACCCGTGCAAAATGCCATCGGTATCAACTGCAATCGATGGTTCGGGCGTGTGGCGCAAATAGGTTTCGAACGGATTGCAAAGTTCCTGCTGTGCGGCGGTTTCAAGCAATAGAACGGAAATGAAATCACGTTCGTTCTCAAGGTACCTGTGCGCCATAAGATAGAAACGCTGGGTATGGTTGGCATCAATGCGAATATCGACCATCGCGCCAATCCGCGCATCCGGCCAGACATTGTCAATCAGCGGCCCGCGCAGTCTTGCCATTGAGGATGGCGTTAACCGGTCAAGGAATTCGGTCAGCAGCGGTTTGATGTTTTCATTCGACGGGCCAAGAATTTCGGGCCAGTTCATTTGCGTGACTAATTTCCCGTCAGCAGTATCGACCGGCCAGCTGATGACCGCACAGCCACATTCCGACAGAGTGTTTTCCGTCTCGCTGAAATGTTCGGCCAAATGGGCGGCGCGCAAATGCTGGCGCTTAAGGCGTTGCCACAGCCAGACCGCCAACCCGCACAGGATGGTCATGGCCATGACAAACAAAAGCGCGTGCAAAATGATGGCCTGGCGCCAGTTTTCCATCAGTTTTGATCGCGGGGTATAGGCAACCAGGATCCGATCAAGATCAGGCAGTTTGCTATAGGCCAGAATCATGACCTGTTGCCCATGGACGCACAGCAATGAATCGCGATCCGCAGGCTGCTTGACAATGTATTCCGCCAGATCGCCAATCAGATGCGGTGGGATATACCCACTAACCTGATCAAGCTTCCCATTGAGCAATCCGACTGTGATGTCTGAATTATCTTCAACGATCTTTTGCAGATCGACTGTGCTGTTTTGTAACAGCATCAACCCCAGCCGGTAGGCGGTTGACTCTAGTTGGCTGCTGGCTTGGTCAACGGCGCTGTCATACAGCGTTTTCTGGATGAAGAAGAACGAAAACAGCAGGACAAACACGCCGGTCATGGTCAAGAGCGCCAGCCTTTTGCGCAGCTTTGCCAAGCTGCGACGAGACAGGGTTTGCTCGATTGAGGTCATGAACATGTTGGCAGGCGTTCCCACTCGGACTGTTTCGGCTCATCCTTGTTAGATGGGGTGAGCTCTGACTAAAACCTATGTTCTTTTTCTGCGGTTGAAAAGCGCGTAGATGGTCTAAATCTTATGTAACGACAAAGAAATTACGTCTGCAAACAGGGATTTGATGAATGCGGTGGCACCTTTGACGCAATGACAGGTGGATCGCGATGATGTTCGGTCGTGATGGCATTGCAAAACACTGGTGGGCATTTGCAACACAACGCTTCTATTTGCAGGCAAAAACCCCTATAAACCCGCTGGTGATTGATCCGGGGAATTGTTTGTTCAATTTCCTGACTGCTTTGCGGATCACATATGGCGGGTTTTCCTGTAAGTGTCACATCGTTTAGGCGATGTGTTTCATCCCAGCGTCGCTGCCAGAACATGGTGTGCAGACCGGGATGGATGCTTTCGGCTGAACCTTGCGTATGACGGGTTTCGCGACAGTCAGATAACGATCATCCCAGCGTTTCGATATTGTTTTGCCCCTTGGCCGAATGCGAGCCAACTTTAGTGCCAGAAGCAGCCATATGACCGACCTTAAGCATATTCGTAATTTTTCGATCATCGCACATATCGACCACGGTAAATCGACCCTGGCCGACCGTCTGATCCAGTTGACCGGCGGCCTGACCGACCGTGAAATGGCTGAGCAGGTTCTCGATTCGATGGATATCGAACGTGAACGTGGCATCACCATCAAATCACAGGCCGTGCGTCTTAAATATACCGCCAAGGATGGGGTTGAATATACCCTCAACCTGATGGATACGCCCGGTCACGTCGACTTTGCCTATGAAGTGTCGCGCTCCCTTGCCGCTTGCGAAGGATCGCTTCTGGTGGTGGATGCCGCACAGGGTGTCGAAGCCCAGACGCTGGCCAACGTTTATCAGGCAATTGAAAACAATCACGAAATTGTTCCAGTTCTGAACAAGGTTGATCTGCCCGCAGCAGAACCAGACCGTGTCAAAGAACAGATCGAAGAAGTGATTGGCATTGATGCCAGCGACGCGGTGATGATTTCGGCCAAAACCGGCCTTGGTGTTCCAGACGTACTTGAAGCACTGGTAACCCGTCTTCCATCCCCGACCGGGGATGCGACGGCACCGCTTGAAGTTTTGCTGGTCGATAGCTGGTATGACGCCTATCTCGGTGTGATGATTTTGGTGCGGGTCAAGGAAGGTACGCTCAAGCGCGGCCAGAAGGTCCGTTTCATGAACGCCAAGGTCACCCACACCATTGACCGTGTCGGGGTGTTTACGCCAAAACCGATCGCCCTCGAAGAAATGGGTCCGGGCGAAGTCGGCTTTATCAATTGCGGTATGAAAACCGTTGCCGAATGCGAAGTCGGGGACACCATTACCGAAGACAAACGCCCGTGCGCCAAACCGCTGGCCGGTTTCAAACCGTCCATTCCGGTTGTGTTCTGTGGTATTTTCCCGGTCAACACCAGCGAATATGAAACCCTGCGTGACGCGCTTGAAAAGCTGCATCTCAATGACGCATCGTTCCAGTTCGAGCCGGAAAACTCGACCGCCCTTGGTCTTGGTTTCCGCTGTGGTTTCCTTGGTCTGCTGCATCTTGAGATCATTCAGGAACGCCTTGAACGTGAGTTCGAGCTTGATCTGATTACGACCGCACCGTCGGTGTCCTACAAGATCACCATGAGCAAGGGCGAAGAAATCCTGCTGCACAATCCGGCAGATTTCCCCGATGTCACCAAGATCGCCAAGATCGAGGAGCCATGGATCAAGGCATCGATCATGGTGCCCGACGATTATCTTGGCGGGATTTTGACATTGTGTACCGAACGCCGTGGCGTTCAGCTTGACCTGACCTATGTCGGGAACCGCGCAATGGTGGTCTATAAATTGCCGCTCAATGAAGTGGTGTTTGATTTCTATGACCGTCTGAAATCGATTTCGCGTGGCTATGCCAGCTTTGATTACGATATCGCCGGGTATGACGAAAGCGATCTGGTCAAGGTCTCCATTCTGGTCAACGAAGATCCGGTTGATGCGTTGGCATTGATGGTTCACCGTTCGGCAGCAGAATACCGTGGCCGTGAGATTTGCAAACGTCTTAAGGACCTTATCCCGCGTCAGATGTTTAAAGTCGCCATTCAGGCCGCGATTGGCGGTCGGGTGATTGCCCGTGAAACCGTATCGGCAATGCGCAAAGACGTGACGGCAAAATGTTACGGCGGCGACGTGTCGCGTAAACGTAAACTTCTGGAAAAGCAGAAGGCCGGTAAGAAAAAGATGCGTCAGTTCGGCAAGGTGGAAATTCCACAGTCGGCCTTTATCAATGCGCTTAAGATGGGCGACGATAAATAGGCGATTGCCGAAGTTTCGATATCAAAACAAAGGCTGCATCCCATTGGGGTTGCAGCCTTTTTTCTTTGCTGTTTTCAGAAGTACCTTCGCTGCGCTATGGATGATCCAACCACAACATCTATCGCAGGAGCCGACCCATGGAGCTTGACCGTCTGATCAAACAGGAAGAAGCACTGGTGTTTGACCGCTTTGACGAAGACACCGCATGGGCAATCGGTTCCAAACTGGTGGGGGTGGCACAGGCGCAAAACGCACCGGTCGCCATCAATATCCGCACCCCGGACCGCACCCTGTTTCACGCATCCCTTCCCGGGGCCAAACCGGCAAATGACGGTTGGGCACGACGCAAAAGCAACGTGACGTTACGCGAACATGAAAGTTCGATGCGGTTTGGCGTGACTCTGCAAACCAAGGGCAAAACGCTTGCCGATCATGGCCTTGATTTCGCCGAGTATGCCGATCACGGCGGCAGCTTCCCGATCCGGGTTTCCGGTGTTGGTGTCATCGGGGCGATCACCGTATCGGGGCTGGCCTCCGCCGAGGATCACGCAATGATTGTTGGCGTGCTTGCCGACTTTTTAAAGGTCGATGTGGCCTGACCCCGATCCTGATCCATACACCGGGCGATCCGACTGGATCAACGGGACGGTTTATTCTTCCAGGATCGCTTGGACTTTGCGCGATACCCATTTCGAAATGATGGTCGAGCCGGCAACAAGCAGGCCGATGGCAACCGCTGTGCCAATGACAACCACAAAGCTGCCCGCCGAACGGCCATACATCATCATTTCAATTGCGGCCTGAAACGTCACCATCAACAGCAAAGTTCCCAGCAGCAAGGTGCCTGAGCCAAAAAGAATCAGCTTATGCATATTTGTAATGAAGCTCGGGTTCTTTTGTGTTTCCGGATTTTCGTCGCTCATAAAAGTCCCCTTGATTGCGTTACATGCAGAATTCTATCTGCAGTCGGATTTTGCAGCCTGACATGAATGCGAACGAAGAGCCAGAGGTAAGGCTTATCGTTCCATGCGCCTTCGACTAGGCCAGATTTAACGCGGAGGTTCTTTAAGCGCGACCGTTTCTCGATCAGGGTTGCCGGTGTCGGGGTGATTGCGGCGATAACAGCATCTGGCCTCCCATCGCATGAAGATCACGGGATAATTCTGGAGCTGTTGAAAGGTGAGTTAGTTATCAGAAGTTCGCAGTTAATTCTTCCAGAATGGTTGATCAGCCCAGTTTTTTGGAAAGCCTGCTTGGGAGATATTGATAATATTATTTGTCGGGAGTTCATCCATTAGCTTGACTAGACGTATTCGCCAAGAGGATGAGGGGTTAACCTTGTTCAGCAAAAACTGCATGATTAGAGCGGCTGCATAATAGCGACTGCCATTTTTATCGTTGAGTGCTTCGAACTCTGGAAATTCTCCTTGCTTGCAAGGCGCGGGAGTGATGACGAGCGGTTTGTTCCAGATCCTACTATGATGAGCACATAGATTTCTGGTGACATTGAGGTATCTGATCCACGACTCTAAGGTTTTCCCAGAGGACAAGCCGTATTTTTGGGCAATTATATCTTGGTCAGATACGCGCATTCCAGCAAAGAAGTGAGACAACATTCCATAATCCCATAGTTCAACAGCAATCCATATTGGCATATAGCTGTTTGGGTATGTACGTTTGAAATGCTTTGCAAACTCTTCCTTTGAGTTCTTCGTTAGTTCGTCCATTTTGCTTAACCACTTTTGGTGGTTTGTGGCTCCATGAGTTTGAATTTTCTTTGTGAATTTGCCGTGTAGTAAAGGGGCGTGTCGGTGCGCTTCTGGATGATGCTGTCCCAAGAGTAGGGCAATATCTGTGCGTAAAGCTATTTCTATTCTTTCCAGTGCGTCGAGAGTGTGTAGGCGGAGTTTTTTGTCAAAAACATAGAGGTCAAGGCAATTCGAGAACTTTGTTTCGGGGCGGAATTGGCTGACAATTATGGGTTTGTTTTGTGGTTCGCCTGCTGCAGGATTTCTGGATTTCCTGAACGGATACCAGTATGCGCTGAGACGATAGTATCCTATGCGGGAAAGGCATTCTTCCGCTCGTTTAGGGTCAGATATTTGCATTCCGCGTCTCTGCAGAAGTGCAACTTGGTTCTGAGGGGAAAGATAGGGCTTCTGGTATACGTTCATGTACGTATATTAGAAAAAGAAGACCGACCCGTACACCAAAAAGGTGCAGTGGGGCCGGCCATGTTGATCGACTATCTATCATAGAATTTTAGAAGTGCAACATAATTCAATAGAATTGAAACTAAATATGATACGGTGAAACAAATAAGTTTCACCGTATCATATTATAAAATGAAAGTAAACTGATTTAATCTATTGATAAATAACATAAAATTTATAGTTTAATATCTAGTATTAGTTTCATATTGAAAAGTGAGACAAGTTGTGAGTGATGGCAAAGCGTACTTCGTGAGTTGTATAGAAGGTGAGATAATGGCACTGGATCAAAAAATTATTTCGCTTGAACACGAGCGCGATGTTTTAAAGCGGCAGTTAGCCAAAGCAAAATTAGAGGAAATTTCTATTGGGCCTGCCGTTAGAAAAAATAGCTTCTCACGTGTGATCGCTTGGGATTTGATTCTCAAGACTTTGCAGGCAAGTCAAGAACCAGTATCCAGCGGCTATTTGTTTGAAGTGTTGAGGTCTACGAACCATTCTCTTAATCACTCAACTTTTCGAACATACTTGAACCGTATGAAAAGGCAGGGATTGATCAAAAAGTCATCTCTCAGGGGGAACTGGGAGTTGGCGAGCAATAGCGTCAAGAATAACTAATATTTTATTCGAAATGGTCGATATCAGGATCAAGTTCGACAAAGCCGGGAAGGGCCATGCTCATCCAAAGGTGCTTTTTCGCCTTAAAAGGGGTCGGGTCATCAAAGCTGCCAAGGCGTAGATCGATGGTGTCAGCACTTTCGCGGCTCCACCATGTCAGGCTGGAGCCGCATTTGGGGCAAAATCCGCGATATTTACCCGGTGTGCTTTCGTAATCGGTCGGTGTGCCATCCCATGTGACGGCATCGGTCCGAAAGCTGACAAAGGTGGAAACACCCGACCCACTATCCTTGCGGCACATGCCACAATGGCAGTGGTTGGCACCAACCGGGTCGCCAGATGCGGAAAAACGCACCGCGCCACAAAGACAGCCACCAACATGGATCGGGGTATTTGTGGTCATGGTGCGCTTTCCTGAAATGCCTATGGATTATTCGTTCGGAACACCTGTGGTGGTCGAATATTCGAAGTGAAATTCCTTGTCCGGGAACAGGTAGCTGCGCGCGGCATGGATCGCACTTGCCCCTTCGGCAAAGCCAGACAGGATCAGTTTTAATTTATGCTCGTAATGGGCGATATCGCCAATGGCAAAGATGCCCGGAACCGAGGTTTCCATGGTCGCCTGTGTCACACCGATATGGTTTTTATCGACATTCAGGCCCCAGTCGGCAATCGGTCCAAGTTCCATGGCAAGGCCAAAGAACGGCAAAAGGTGATCGGCTTCAAGTTCGCGTTCTTCGCCCTTAAGCGTTGCGACAACAACATGCGACAGCACACCGTTTTCACCGCGAAGGCCCTTGAGCTGATAGGGGATGACCATCTCGATCTTCCCGGCTTCGGCCAATGCTTGCAGTTTTGTACTGCTGTCTGGGGCTGCACGGAATTTCGGGCGACGGTGGACCACCATGACCTTTTCGGCAACATCATGAAGCGACAATGCCCAATCAACCGCCGAATCCCCGCCACCGGCAATCACAACCTTTTTGCCCGCAAAATCCGCGCGGCGTTTGACGTAATATTGAACCCCGCCGGAATCCTCGTAATCGTCAAGGCCATCCATTGGCGGCTTGTTCGGGCCAAAGGCACCACAGCCTGCGGCAATGACAACCGCACCAGCGTCAATTACGGTGCCGGTACTGGTGGTCAGCGTAAAGCGGCCATCATCACGTTTTTCAAGTTTGGTGACCTGCTGACCCAAATGGTACGTCGGTTCAAACGGAGCAGCCTGCTTGGCAAGCTGATCAATCAGGTCCTGACCGGCGATCTGTGGGTGGGCCGGGATGTCAAAGATCGGCTTTTCCGGATACAGCGCGCTGCACTGGCCGCCGACCATTCCAAGCGCATCAATCACATGGGATTTAAGCCCCAGCATACCGGCTTCGAAAACCGCAAAAAGCCCAACCGGGCCTGCGCCAATAATGGCAATATCTGTGCTGGTTGAGGCGTCTGACATGTTTATTCCATCCAAATAATATCGAATTTGGGGCTCGGTCCAGACCCTGAGCCCGGCGATCAGCGGGAAAACGAATATGGGCGAAATAGCATTTGGGGCAGAATATCGCAATGTAAACCGGCCAAATTTGCCGCCACTGCCCGGTTTTGATGTGACCTTTATCGCCACGTCGTAAAATCATTGCGAACGGGCGGCTTCACCCCCTACAAAAGGGGACCATACAACATCCTTTTGCCAATCGATAAACGGACATCATGAGCAAGACCGTCGCTGTCAGTGATCAAAACGGGACCGAAGCCCTTGCCGCACAGCTTGCATCCATCGCCAAGGCGGGGGATGTGATCCTGATGCATGGCACTTTGGGCATGGGCAAAAGCGCGTTTTGCCGCGCCTTTGTGCGCGCGGTGGCCAATAACCCGGATGAAGAAGTCCCCAGTCCAACCTTTACGCTGGTGCAGGTTTACGAATTTGATCCCCTGCCGGTCTGGCATTTTGATCTTTATCGTCTGTCTGACGCGGAAGAAGTTCATGAACTTGATATCGAAGATGCCTTTGCCGATGCGGTCAGTCTGATCGAATGGCCTGACCGGTTGGATTATCTGACCCCGCAAAACCGACTTGATATTCATATCGAACCCGGACCGAACGAGGATGCGCGCGTGTTTGTGCTTGAACCCCATGGCGCAGACTGGGAATCGCGGATTGCCAATATGACGGGAAAAACCCAATGACGGGCACGACAGCCGAACAGGGGCGGCGCAACGCAGATCGTCAGGACTTTCTGGGCGCCTGTGGCTGGCAGACGGCACAGGTCATGCCCTTGGTCGATGACGCGTCAGCACGGCAATATTTCCGGCTTGAACGCCGCCATGACACCGCGCTTTTGATGGATTTTCCGCCCAGTGCGATCCATGTTGACCCACACGGAATTTACGAAAACCCGGAACGTCCGGCATCGGTTGAGCCGGTGTTGAAAACGACGGCCTTGTTTGAACGCGCCGGATGGCGGGTGCCAAAAATCCATGCGTCTGATGTCAAACGCGGGCTTGTCCTGATCGAAGATTTTGGTGATGTCACCTTTACCCGTGCGCTTCAGTCGGGCGGGATGATGGATGGGGTTGGGCAGGATGGGCTTTATCTGCGTGCGGTGGATCAGCTGATTGGGCTGCATCGGTTTTGTGACGATGACGGAATGACTGATTGTGGATTGGTACTATACGGGCCCGATAATTTCCGGCGCATGTTGGCCAGTTTCAAAACCGATTACCTGCCATTAATCATCGCCGACCCACAAAGGCGCGCTGCCGCGATGGCCGATTTTGACCGGTTATTGGACGACGTTTTGCCGCTCTGTTGGCGGGCGGGGGACGTGATCATTCACCGCGATTACCATGTGGATAACCTGATGCTGGTCGAAAATGGCGATGGTGGCGATGATTGCGGCATCATTGATTTTCAGGACGCCGCCATTGCCCCGCGCCCCTATGACCTTGTCTCGCTGTTGCGCGATGTGCGCCATGATATCAGCCCGGATTTGGAAAACCGCATGAAGCAGTTCTATCTGGCGACCTTCCCAAATCTTGATCATTCCGATTTCGAAACGGCTTATATCGCCAATTCGATGGTGCGTAATTTCCGCATATTGGGCCGGTTTGGCTGGCTTGCGATCAAGGCCGGGAAAACGCGCTATTTCGATTTTATTCCGCGCTGCTGGGATCTTATTCTACGCGGGGCGGTCGATGGGTTGCCTGCCTTGCATCACTGGGTGGAAACCCACATTCCTTATGATGCCCGCAAGGCCCCGAACATTAGCCCGAGCCCAACGCATTCAAACAAAAAGGCGCCTCAATGACCGGCAGCACACAGAAAGCACAGGCGATGGTACTGGCGGCCGGTCTTGGCAAACGCATGCGCCCGATTACCGATACGATGCCAAAGCCACTTGTGCCGGTTGCGGGCAAACCGATGCTTGATCATGTGCTCGATAAACTTGCCGCTGCCGGGTTTGATCGGGCCGTGGTCAACAGTCACTACTTGGGTCAGATGATTGTTGATCATGTCGGAGTGCGCAGCGCGCCCAAGGTTCTGACATCGCCGGAATCCGATTTGTTGGAAACCGGGGGCGGGGTGAAAAAGGCCCTGCCGATGCTTGATCGTGATGTGGTGCTGGTTGCCAATGCCGATGTGTTCTGGACTGAAGGGGCCGAACCGCTTTTTGATCGGTTGATGGCGGCATTTGATCCCGAACATATGGATGCGTTGCTGGCCCTTTATCCGGTGTCGGGGGCGTTTGGTTATGACGGGGCGGGTGATTTCTTCTGGCAGGTTGATGGGCGGTTAAAACGGCGTGGGGATGCGCCGTCGGCACCCTATTTCTTTACCGGCGTGCAGGTTTTATCGCCGCGCCTGTTTGAAAATACCCCCGATGGGTCCTTTTCGCTGAATGTGGTTTATGACAAGGCCCTTGCGGCTGGACGATGTTATGGTCTGGTGCATGACGGGCGGCATTTCCATATCGGTACGCCAGACGCACTTGCCGAGGCCGAACCGATCATTGCGGGTGCCTTGGAAGATGAACGGGCCAAACGGGCAACAGTCGGGGAGCTATAATGGCCGACCTGTTTGATTATATGGACGCATCTGATGCCTTCGCTCAGGACATGGCGAACCCCGAAAACCTGTTTTTTATCCCGCCGGGTGAGGCCTTTGCCGATCTGATTGCCAAACAATTGATGGCTGAAACCGCTGATCAGCCCGATGCACTGCCTGATTACGTGTTGATGGTGCCCAACCGTCGATCGGCCAAGGTGATGCGTGATGCGTTTTTACGCCAGTCGGGTGGGGCGGTGACGTTATTGCCGACCATTCGACCACTCGGCGAGGCAGACGAGGATGAACTGGCGGTTTATGGTGCGGGCGGGCAACAGGCCGCTCTTGATTTGCCGCCAGCCATCCCGGATTTACAACGCAAATTGCTGCTGACCCGCCTGATCATGACCCGGTCGGATCATCGCGGTGAAAAACCAACCGCCGATCAGGCCGCTCGTCTGGCCGGGGAACTGGCGCGCTTTCTTGATCAGGTTCAAACCGAAAACTGCCAGTTTGATGATCTTAAGGGACTGGTGCCCGAAGAATTCGCCGAACACTGGCAACTGACGTTAGAATTCCTGCAAATCCTGACCCTGCATTGGCCGGGTATTCTGGCAACTCAGGACGTCAGCGACCGGGCGATGCGGCGTAATGCCCTGATCAAGGCACAGATTGAACTGTGGCAGGACAATACCCCCCAAACACCGGTTCTGATTGTCGGCTCCACCGGGCCGTTCCCGGCCTTGCGCGATTTGATGGGTGCGGTCCTTGCCATGCCCAAGGGACGCGTGGTTCTGCCCGGCCTGATGATGGGGCTTGGTCATGAAGACTGGGCCGCCATCCAAGATGATGCCGCCCATCCCCAGCATCTTTTGGGCAAGACATTGCGTCATATCGGGCGCAGCGCTGATAGCGTTCTGCCATGGCCTGCCCTTGGCATGGAAGACGATGTCACGATTGAGCGCCGCCGTTTGGCACGCGAAGCCCTGCGCCCGGCCAAAACCACCCATCATTGGCGTCACATTACCGGGTTCGCCCCCGACGTTTTGGGCGGCGTATTGCGGGTGGATTGTTCGGGGGCGCGTGAAGAAGCCACCACAATTGCGGTGATGATGCGTGATGCCCTTGAAAATCCCGCCATGACCTGTGCGCTGGTGACCCCGGACCGTGGCCTTGCGCGCCGTGTGGCGACTGAGCTGCGCCGATGGGAAGTTGAAATTGATGATTCGGCCGGGATCCCGCTTCATGACACCGCACCGGCGATTTATCTGCGCCTTGTGGTGCGTGCGGTGCAGGAAGAATTCGCGCCTGTACCGTTGCTTGAATTGCTGAAACATCCATTGTCGGCGGCGGGGCTTCCGCCTGAAACCTTCCGCGTGTTGACCCGCCTTTTGGAACAAAACGTCTTGCGCGGGGCGCGCCCGGGGCCGGGGCTGGATGGGTTGCAAACGGCCCTTGATGGCTGGCGCGACGAGTTCATTGAACGGATGAAAAACAGTGGTTCGGAACATGCCCATGCCCGGATTGAACGCACCCGCGATGATCATGCGCGGTTGACCGATCTGGTGGCACGTTGTGCTGAATGCCTGACCCCGCTTGCCGATTTGAATGCCGATAAAACACTGTCGCCAGTCGGTGCATTGCGCAGCCACATCATGGCCGCCGAAGCCCTGGCCGCAAGCGATAGTCAGCCCGGTGCGGATCGCCTGTGGCGCGGGGAGGCGGGCGAGGCCTTGGCGGATTTCGTCCATGAATTGCTCAATGCCCTTGGCGAGTTCGTGGCGATGCCCGGCAACCGATATGGCGCATTTTTGGATGCACTGATGGCGGATCGGGCGGTACGCCCGCGTTATGGCAAACATCCGCGCCTGTTTATCTGGGGCACGGTCGAAGCCCAGATGCAGCAAGCCGATTTGACCATCCTTGGTGGCCTGAACGAAGGCGTCTGGCCGCCCGAAGCCGGGGCCGACCCATGGATGAGCCGCCCGATGCGCCAAAAATTCGGCCTGCCTGCCCCTGAACACCGGGTCGGTCAATCGGCCCATGATTTTCAGCAGCTGTTTTGTTCACCCAACGTGGTGATGACCCGTGCTTTGCGTGTTGAAGGCACACCAACCGTGCCGTCGCGCTGGTTGTTACGCATTGAAAACATTCTGCGGAAATCCGGGGTTTCCATGGAAACAGCCGATGCCGCCGAATGGCGCGCACTGGCCGAAACACTTGATGAGCCCGCCGACGAAATGCGCCTTAAAATTGGCCGTCCGGCCCCCAAACCGCCGGTGTCGGCCCGCCCGCAACGTTTGTCCGTCACCCAGATCGAAACATGGATGCGCGACCCCTATGCGATCTATGCCCGCCACATCTTGGGGCTGCGCAAGCTTGACGGGGTCGACGAAGACCCCGGTGCCGCCGATTACGGCAATCTAATTCATGACGCCCTTGATCAGTTTATTGCGCGCCATCCCGATCATTTACCGCCGGACGGTGAACAGGAATTGTTGATCATTGGCCGCGACGTATTCAAACCCCTGGCCGCCCGACCGGGGCTTTGGGCGTTCTGGTGGCCGCGGTTCGAACGGATTGCCAAATGGTTCATCCAGACCGAAGCCACGCGGCGTGGCGATGTGCGTAAATCCTATACCGAGCAATCAGGCACCCTTGATACGCCAAGCGGGTTTCAGGTGTATGCCCGTGCCGACCGGATTGATGCGCTTCGCGATGGCGGGATTGCGATCATTGATTATAAAACCGGTGCACCGCCCAGTCAGGGCGATGTGGCAAACGGCTTTGCGCCGCAATTACCCCTTGAAGCCGCGATTGCCGAAAAGGGGGGCTTTGGGGATGTGCCGGCTGGCCCGCCCGCATCAATGGCGTTCTGGAAGCTTTCGGGTGGTGATCCAGCCGGCGAGATTGTCGAGATCAATACCAACCGCATGAAAACCACGCCCGCCGCACTCGCACATGAGGCGGTTGATGGGGTGAACGATTTGGCCGCCGCCTTTGCCGATCCGGCGACACCGTATCTCAGCGTGCCGCATCCTGATCATGCGCCGAAATATTCTGACTATGTTCATCTTTCACGTCGGCGCGAATGGATGGGCAGCGAAGATGTCGAGAATGTCGAGGATGGCGATGTTAGCGCTAACATCAAGGCTATGCCAGATGTTGAGGAAGGGGAGAAGTCATGACCGAAATGCGTGGAACCGATCCCAATGTCTTACAACGCAGCGCGTCTGATCCAAGTGCGTCTGTCTGGGTGTCGGCATCTGCCGGGGCGGGCAAGACCAAGGTTCTCTCAGACCGGGTTTTGCGTCAGATGCTCTCTGGCACCGAACCCCATCGGATTTTATGTCTGACCTTTACCAAGGCGTCAGCGGCCGAAATGGCCAACCGGGTTAATGAGCGTTTGGGGCATTGGGCAACGATGGAGGACCGCGCCCTTCATGACGATCTGACCAATCTTTCGGGTGCAGCCCCCAGCTCAGACGAAACCATGCGCGCGCGCCAACTGTTCGCACGGGTTTTGGATGCACCTGGTGGCATGAAAATTCAGACCATTCACGCCTTTTGCCAGTCGCTGTTGCGGCGTTTTCCGCTTGAAGCTGGTCTGGCGCCGCATTTTGAAATCATGGATGACCGCACAGCTGCCGAAACCATGGCCGCGGTGCAGGAAGAAGTCTTGGCCTTTGCCCGCACCGGGCGCGATGAGGGTTTGGCAGATGCGCTTTCGGTTGTGACCGGACAGGTTCGCGAAGGTGCCTTTGGCGAGGTGATGAGCGAACTTGCCCGCGAACGGGGGCGTCTTAAACGCATGCTGGCCAATCTTGGCGGGGCGGATCGCATGCGTGATGCGGTCTATGCGGCCCTTGGTGTGCCGGTCGGGGTCAGCGAAGACGCGATTTTGCGAAAGGCGCTGTCAGACGATGCCTTTGACCGCGATGGTTTGATGCGCGGGCTTGCTGCCCTTGAGGCCGGAACCAAAACCGATCAGGCACGTGTGCCAGCCTTGGCGCAGTTTTTGGAAAAAACCAATGTCGAAGACCGGCTTTCGGTGTTTGGTGAGTATCGCAGCGTGTTCTTTACTGCTGCGGGGGAACCGCGCGCCAAACTGATCACCAAGGGGGCGGCGGAAAACCACCCGATGGGGGCTGATGCGCTGGAACACGAAGGCGCGCGTCTGATTGAAATTGATCGTCTGCGCAAAGCTGCGGCAATGGCCGGGGCGACGGCGGCCTTGATCAGCATTGGCAATGCGATGCTGGACCGCTATGCGACGAAAAAGGCGCTGCATGCCCGCCTTGATTATGATGATTTGATCCTGACCAGCCTGAGCCTTTTGCAACGTCAGGCCGGCATGGCGGGATGGGTGTTGTTCAAACTCGACGAAGGTCTTGATCACATCCTGATTGACGAAGCGCAGGATACCAACCCCGAACAGTGGGAAGTGGTGCGTATTCTGGCCGAAGAATTCTTTATCGATGCGGGGCGTCACGCCGATAAGCCCCGCACCATCTTTGCCGTTGGGGATGCGAAACAATCGATTTACAGCTTCCAGCGGGCCGATCCGGAAAAATTCGCCGAAATGCGCCGCTATTTCCGCGAACGGGCCCAGCAAATCGAAGCCGCATGGCGCGAAGTACCGATGAACATTTCGTTCCGGTCCACCGATGCGGTTTTGGGCACGGTGGATCGTGTCTTTGCCGGGCCGGTCGCCAAACAGGGCGTTGGGGATGAAGGCGATGATGTCGCCCACAGCCCGTTTCGCGTCGGGCAGGCGGGCCGGATTGAACTTTGGCCAGCGGTCGAACCCGAAGAACGCACGCCCGAAGACCCATGGACGCCACCCACCCGGATCGTGCGCCTTGAGGACCCGGAAATCAGACTGGCCCGCGTCATTGCCGGGCGCATTCGCCATGCGATTGATGAAGGCGAAATCCTGACATCACGCGGGCGTCCGGTGCGGGCCGGTGACTTCATGATTTTGGTGCGTCGGCGTACCGCCTTTGTCGATGAAGTGGTCAAGGCGCTTAAGGAACGCAATGTGCCGGTGGCCGGTGTTGACCGGATGCAAATCACCGATCAGTTGGCGGTAATGGACTTGGTGGCGTTTGGTCGGTTCCTTCTGATGCCCGAGGACGATCTGACACTGGCCGAAGTTTTGAAAAGTCCGTTGATCGGGCTTGATGATGATCAGTTGTTTGAGATTGCCCACAACCGGCCCAGAACCCTTTGGCATGCGCTGCGTGAAAAGGCCGCCATTGTTGAGGGCGACTCACCATTTGCACGCGCTTACGGGTTTTTGTTCAAATGGCTGGGGCGGGTCGATTACGAACGTCCGTTCGAACTGTTTGCCGAATTGCTGGGCGGTCGCGGCGAAGATGCCCGTGGTGTGCGTGCGCGCCTGGTTGGACGTTTGGGCATTGAGGCCAACGACCCGATAGATGAGTTTCTCAACCTTGCCATGGGCTATGAAGCCGATCATGCCCCGACCTTGCAAGGGTTCTTGCACTGGTTGATGGCGGGCGATGCGGAAATCAAGCGTGACCTTGAACAAAGCGGGCGCGATGAAGTCCGCATCATGACCGTGCATGGGGCCAAGGGGCTACAGGCGCCGATTGTGTTCCTGCCCGATACCATGCAGGTGCCAACACAGGCGCCGAACCTATTTTGGCAGGAAGACCGTAATCTGATGTTCTGGTTGCCGCGTGTGGCGCTGGAGACTGATGTTGTGTCGCGCCTGCGTGATGCCATCGCGGTGAAGCGCGATCAGGAATATAACCGGTTGCTTTATGTTGCTCTGACCCGGGCGGAAGACCGGCTTTATATTTGTGGTTGGCAGGGGCGCCGAAAGGCGCCGGACCATTGCTGGTACAATCTGTGTGAACAGGCGATGGAAGGCTATGCCAAGTCCGAACAGATTGATCTTGGCACCTATTCCGGGTCCGGCTGGTCGGGCGAAGGGTGGATATGGCAAACCGATCAAAGTCAGGCCCCCAAACCTGACCGTGTGGCGGCAAATGATGCGCAGGAACAGCCCCGTGCCCGTACTTTGATCCGTGCGACGGCACCGGTTGAAACCTTCCCGCCCAAACCGCTGGCACCCAGCAAAATGATTGAAGACGACGAAGTTTTCCAATCACCCTTGGGCGGGGATCAGGGGCAAAGCTTTAAACGCGGCCTTTTGATCCATAAGCTTCTGGAATTATTGCCAGACCTTCCGGTGGATGCCCGCCGTGCAGCCGCCGCACGGTTCCTTGCGCAATCGGTCCACGGTCTTGAGCCCGATCAGCAGGGCGAAATTGCCGATGAAACCCTCCGTATTTTTGAAAACCCCGACTTTGCTCCCGTCTTTGCCATAGGATCACGCGCCGAGGTGCCGTTGGTCGGTATTGTGGGTGGGGATGTTGTTTCCGCCCAGATTGACCGTCTTGTGGTGCGTGACGATGAGGTCATGATTGTCGATTACAAAACCAACCGCCCGCCGCCGCGCGATGTGGAGGGCACGCCCAAGGCATACCGTCGTCAAATGTCGATCTATCGTGCGGCTTTGCGGCAGATGTATCCGGGCAAGAATGTCAGGTGTTTTATCCTCTGGACCAATGGGCCGTGGATGGTGGAGCTTCCCGATCATGTTCTGAATTTTGGCTAAAGGCTGCGACTCTGCAGAAGTCTTGGCTTTGCGCTGGTGACATTGCAGCAGATCGCCCAATGCGCTTGACGTTTGCGTCAGTGCTGCCTACCTTGGCCTCATACAGCGGATCGAGGTGTGTGGGGGACGACCCCAAGCCTCGTAACAACTAGGATACTGAAAGTATGACCACGATTAAAGTTTCCGACGGTTCGTTCGATAGCGACGTTCTGGGTTCCAACGACCCGGTTCTGGTCGATTTCTGGGCAGAATGGTGCGGTCCGTGTAAGCAGATTGCGCCATATCTCGATGAAATCGCCGGTGAACTGGGCGGCAAGCTCACGATCGCCAAGGTGAATATCGACGAAAACCCGAATACACCTGCGAAATACGGTGTGCGCGGCATCCCGACCCTGATGATCTTCAAGGGCGGCGAAGTTGCAGCAATGAAAGTTGGCGCACTGCCGAAAAGCGCACTTGTTGACTGGATCAACCAGTCGATCTGATCTTTTCGGTCATAAAACCTCAAAAGGCGGGCTGAAATTCAGCCCGCCTTTTTCTTCGATCAAAGCGTAAAACGTTGGCCTGAAGGAACCATCTTCTCCCAGATCATATATTCTTTATTCCGAACCAACCCAAATCGCTCAAGCGCCCTCCAGGATGCTGAATTCCCGACCTCTGCATATGCGACGATTGGAAGCTTCCATTGGTCTGCCACAATTTGCGTGAAAAGACGGCAGATCAGATCGGAAACCCCCGTTCCCCAATGTTTTCGCAAACAACTGATTTGTGGTCCCAAAACGGAATCGCCCATATTGGTCAAAGTTGTGCTGGCGACGATTTCGTCATCGAGTTTTGCAATGATCATCGTGTTGCTGTCGGCTTCGTAATTTCTGCGCATACCGTCTGGTGTTACCGGTGAAACCCTGCCCCGGATGGAAAAGGCACGGTTATAGATTTCGGCAAGTTTCTCAAAGATATCAGGATTGGACGCGATTGTAGCGTCATCAAGTATAACCGCTTTATATCCCAGTTCGATCGCGCGACTGGCGTACGGAAATTCACCAGTTTGAGGTGGGCCGGGTTTTCGTTCATAGCGATAGCTTCCCGGAACTTCCGCAAAACCCATATCTGCCATTTCTGCTGACGGCAGCGCGCATTCGGGCGGATTGTAAGCGTGAAAACATGTATCCACCTTGACTACAGTCTCGGTTTCATGGCGCAGAACGTAGCAGAACCAGCCAGCAAGTGTGTTCGGATTTTTGCTGCGACCGTTGATTGAAATCCTGACATAGCAACTGCCGTCTTGGTTCTGATTTCGAGTGAGCGTTACATATGCCAGCATCTCACCATTCTCATCTTGCAGAACCAAATCGTCGCCCCAGGTGAGAATGGCCGTCGCAAGGTCCATCCTATCGTAATAACGCCGGGCTTCCTCGTTGGCGATTTCCCAACGAAAAGCGGTATAGGCTTCGATATTGTCTTGTGTGATGGAAAGTAACTGCATATGTCAGAAAACTTCTGCGGCATAAAAATTAAAATAAACCATATATATCAATGCGTTAATTTCTGTGAAGGTCAAGAAGAACGTATGACATTACACCCTGTGATCTGCTCCTGATACAATGAGATGCGTTGGTTGGTTTTGATGTTTGTGGCCAACAAGATTTCCTGCGCATTGTGTTTAACGCGCAATAGCTGTTTATCATCGCGTCAATTGACAGTCGATGAGCTATCGGATTTAATAAATACTCTGATTTCTTGCTGCAATATCAATAAGTTTGAATAAGGATTACGAGTATGGAAAGAGTTGAACATGTGTCGAATGAACTCCTGACAAACTGGATGCAAAGTGGTGGCGCAATTTCCGGGAGGACTGTGTCGTCCCACGGCGATAACAAAGGTTTAAGTGCCGCTGCGGGCACGTTTGGTGTTCATTGTTCTGGCTATATTTCCGAGGATGCTACGCCATTCCAGGCTTAAGTGTTTCTGGCATTTGAAAAGGCGGGTTGGTGTTCATCCCGCCTTTTTTGTGTGCTTGAAAGTTCATATGGTAAATTTTGCGCCGGCGGGGATATGGCGTTCCCAAACGATGTATTCTTCAACGCGCGTTAATCCGAACCGTTCAAGTGCCTTCCACGATGCGGCATTGTTTGCTTCGGCATAGCCAATAATTGGAACATTCCACCGATCTGCGACCAATTGGGCCATATGGCGGCACATCAGATCAACTGATCCGGTTCCCCAGTGGCGCCGCATGCAGGTATATTGTGGTGACAGAACAGAATCCCCCAGATTGGTCAGGGTAATGCTGCCTGTTACCTCATCACCGAACTTGGAAATGATGATATCATTGGCCTCGGCTTCGTAACTTTTGCGGATGCGCTCAGGCGTGCTGGGGCTAACCGTCTCACGGTTTGAAAAAGCGCGGTTATAGATATCTGACAGCTTTTCAAAAATGTTCCGGTCTGATGCCAGATAGGCATCATCGATCACAAGCGTTCTGTATCCTTTTTCCACTGCCCTGTCTGCATGGGGGAATTCGCCGGGGCGCGGGGGGCCGGGTTCGCGCTGATAGCGATAGTTGCTGACAATCGCCTCAAAACCCATCTCTGTCATTTCGGATTTCAGGAAAGGAGCTTTGATGGGATTAAAGACGTGATAACAGGTATCTTCCGTTGCCACCCGCCCGTTTTCAGTGTCCAGAACATAACGTAAGGCAGTTGTCAGTTCTTGGGATGTTGCCGTTCTGGTTTCGACAGAAACCATAACGCGCAAACTCTCATCACGACGATTTCTTCGGCTGATTATTACCGCAGCCTGCATTTCGTCTTTGTCATCGAGCAACACAAAATCATGGCCCTTAGCCAGAATGGCTGCACCCAAATCAATCGTTGCGTAGTAACGCTGCCCTTCTTCGTCTGCGACCTCCAGGCGGAACGCGACATAGGGTTCGATATTGTTTTTCGTGACGGGGATCAGCTGCATATTGTGCAAAACTTTTCTTGGCTTAAGAGCGTAATTAAACTCTAACTATCAGGGCTTTAATTCGTGCGAAGGTCAAGGGGTACAGATGGAAATCGATCCATTTTGGACAAATATTGCCGCAAAGGCGGCAACGATTGATGAGCGATTGTCGGGAAAGTATATCCCTGAAATCGTTGATGATTTCGTATTTGCCGGGTCATCATTGTCCCCGGATGAAATCCATCAGAGAAATCTGCAAAAATGGTGTGAATTTGCAACCGGCGGTGATTCGGACCTGTTCGCCCGCCGCCTTGCCCGTGATGGCTTGAATCCCGACAAGGTTGCGCCACTTCTTGGGGATGTGAAGCTAGGAGATGGGGCGCAACTGCCGGAATGGTTACAAACTGCTCGTTGTATTTTTGATGCCATCATGTCTGGAGGGGATGAGGCAGCAGAAAACTGCCCGCAGGAATTTATGGATGAAATTCCCTTTGCCGATCTGATGTGGCCCGTTGTGGTGCAGGCGCGTGCTAAGCTTGGCCGGGGAAATAGCACTTTTCTGACGGACCGGGCGAAACAGGATCTTGCCGTTACCTTGATCCGGCGTATGGCTACGATTTACGAACGGACACTGTATGAAAGCTTTGCTTCGTTCCGCCAAGCGGTTGGTATTGCTCCAGAAGATGCCAAGGGCAGCGAGCTTTACGATACCTTCAAATCCGCACTGCTCAGTGGACCGTTGGCCAATTTGATCGCCAATCGACCTGTTATGATCCGTCTGTTGGCAACCATTGTGGACCAATGGATTACAACCACCGATGAATTCATAGAGCGTCTGGAACGTGACAAGTCCAGCCTTGGTAATTACTTCCCCGAATTTGAAGGTGCGAGGGGGGATGCCGGGGCCGTGTGCGAAATTTCCGGGGGGATTTCGGATGCCCATGACCACGGGCGCACGGTTCTGATCCTGATGTTCGAAAACGGGGCCAAGGTTGTCTATAAGCCCCGTCCCATCGGGATGGAGGCGGCTTGGCACGGGTTGTCGAACTGGTTTGAGAAATCAGGATCAGACATTCATCTAGGCGCCGCTAGAACATGGTGTCGGTCAGGATATGGCTGGATGGAGTTTGTTAATCACCAATCCGAACTTTCAGCCAGTCAGGCCAAGGGGTTTTATTACGCTGCTGGTCAATTGCTTGCGCTGATGTACTGTCTTAAAGGCAGCGACATGCACCATGAAAATTTTCTTGTGGCAGATGGCCGCCCGGCGGTGATTGATCTGGAAACGCTGTTTCAGCCGGAATTACGCCATTTTTCTGGCGGGGAAGCAGCGTTTGCAGCCAAAGAACAGGCAAAGCATTTGCTTGATAATGGTGTCATGGCCGTTGGTCTGCTGCCACAGCGCGAAAACATCATGGGCCACTGGCTTGATAGCGGTGGATTGGCAACCGCGACCCGTAAATCGGTAACGGCTAATCGTCTGCTTCATGTTAATCAGGGCAATATGATCCTTAAACCTGTCGAAACCGAACAGGTGCTGAGCGGTATGGTGCTTTCCATTGATGGAAAACCGGCCAAAGTTTCCGGTTATGTTGCCGATCTTGTTGATGGTTTTCGCATGGTAATCAATTTCCTGTCTGTGAACAGGGATGCTTTTCTTGCCGGGGATGGTCCCCTTGTCGAATTCGAAAATATGCGTATTCGCCATGTTTTACGCCCGACTGCTTATTATCAGGAACTCGAACATGCTGCTTCTTTGCCTCAGAACCAGCAGGATGGCTTTGCCTGGAGTTTGAATTTTGAACGGCTTTGCCGTCGGGCGCGTTGGGACCTTGATGCGTATCCGGGCTGGGGGCTTCTTATGCATGAACGGCGGGCGATGGCCCGGATGGACATCCCGCTTTTTACCGGCAAGACGGATGAGGACGGGGTTTGGGCCGATGGACAATTGGTTCTGACAGACTTTACCGCTTCTGCGGTTCTGCCACAGATTAGCAAACGTCTGGATCAGCTCGCCGCCAGTCTGGGGTATGACATTGCCATTGTGCGCCAGACTGTTCTGGGCGTGCAAAATGGCGGAACGCCCCCGCGTCAACTGTGGCCGGCTGTTTCGTTGGACGGTGATATTGTTAAACAGGCCCGCGAAAAAGCCCTGTCGATTGCAAAAGAAATCGCCGATCACGCTATTGTTTACGATGGTAGTGTGACATGGCTGACTACAGATGTAACACCGGATGGTGAAGGGCTGCAGGTCATGGTAATGGATGATCTGTTGTATGGCGGAACGGCGGGGGTTTCCCTGTTTTTTGCCGGATGTCATGCTGTGGATCCGTCGGGAAAGTGGCGCGACATGGCATTGGCAAGTCTTGCTGCACCACGTCAAATTATCCGCAAAGACGGTCATAAAGTCCTTGAGGCGACATCTTCAATTGGTGGTTTTGACGGTGTTGGAGGCTTGATTTATGTCCTGAGCCGTTGTGCCATTTTGCTGAATGCCCCAGAACTTCTGGATGAAGCAGTCAAGTTGTCCGGCGTCATTGATGAAGCGGCGATCAATGGCGATAAGGTATTTGACGTGATCGGTGGCGTTTCGGGGACCATCCTTGCTTTGCTTGTACTGCATCAGGAAACCGGCGACCGTACGGTGCTTGACCGGGCCATCCTGTGCGGGCGTCATTTACCTAAGGATCCGGCCAACTGGAAAAGTTTCAATGATCGCGCTTTGGCGGGAATATCTCATGGTGCAGCAGGGACTGTCTGTGCGTTGCTTAAGCTTTATCAGGCAAGCGGGGAAACGCAGTTCCTTGACCTTGCAAAATACGGTCTTGAATATGAACGCAGCTTGTTTGACTCGGCTGGTCAAGGATGGCCGGATTTGCGTGGTAATACTCCAGGGCGTGATCCGGTCCAATGGTGTCATGGTGCAGCGGGAATTGGGCTGGCCCGTATGGCAACACTTGATATTCTTGATGACCCGATGATCCGCAGTGAAATTGAAACAGCGATTTCTGCTGTCGTGGCTGTCCCGGATGGGGGGCGCGATAATCTGTGCTGTGGTCATGCGGGGCGGTTTTCAATGTTGCATTACGCTTTGAAACTTGGTCTTGGCCCGGATGATCTGACCGACATTTTCAATCAGCGTTTGTCAGTATGGCTTGGGCGACTTGATACTTCTGAAACGGTCGGCCTGATGGCAGTGGAACGAACGTTTCAGATTAGTCTGATGCAAGGGTTGTCCGGAATTGGCCAGGTCCTTCTTGAAGTTGCTGCTCCGGCTCTGAACCGTCCGGTCCTTTTGCTAGAGTGATCCGGTATTATTGACATTTAATGGGTATGGGTGTCCAATTAGCGGATTATTTTTCAATACCTTAGGAAACCAAAGATGGAACAAATGAATAAGCTACATCGCGATGAAATGTCTGTATGGATGGCGAGTGGCGGAGCCATCTCGTCACCAATGGGCTTGAAAATGCGTGGGGGTTTTTCTGCCCTTGATGCAGAGATAAGTGCGGCTGGTTTCACGTGGAATCCAAGTGCTCCTCAGTGTATTAAGGCTGAATGCAGTGATTCTGCACTGAGCGCGGCGGCTGTTACGGCGAATACAGGTGGTCAATGCCGTATGGAAGCAGAATCCAATGATGCCGCACTGAGTGCTGCTGCTGCGACGAGCGCAGCCTTTGGTTGTCCGGTATTCTGATGTAGAAAGCGGTTCTTTCCGCTGGATGCATGAAAACAAGGCAGGCCATATCGGCCTGCCTTGTTTTTGACGGGGGATGGTATGGTTAGAAATCTATGCGGGAACCTGGCGTGAACGTGCGCTGCCAGCTGAAATATTCCTGAACCGGATATAGCCCAAAACGTTCCATCGCGCGACGGGATGCCGCGTTTCTTTTATCGGCATATGCAATGATGGGGAGGTTCCAACGTTTAGCGATTTCCTTGACCTGATGCTTGCAAACCAGATCGACAGCCCCGGTTCCCCAGTGTTTCCGCAGGCATTCCAATTCAGTTGTCAGAACTTCTTGATCAAGTTTTAAAAAATGAGTGCTGGCGACAAGATCGTCACCAAGCATGCAGATAACAAAACCACTATCGGGCTGCCGGTAGTATTTTTCCCGTTCCGCGGCAGTTATTTTTTGTGCATTGGGGCGTCCGGCAAAGGCCCGGTCATAGACATCGGTCATGCGCGAAAAAATGTCGGGATATTTCGCAATCAGATCATCATCAAGCACCATCGGGCGATAGCCAAGCTTGTTCACCCTTGGCGGCATGTGGGAATTCACCCGCGCGTGGTGGACCCGGATCGCGGACATATTTGATGTTTTCTGAGTTCTTTGAAAACCCCATCGCGTGCATGTCTGCCTCGATAAAGGAAAGCCCGCTGGATGGATAAAGGTGGTAGCGGGTGTCGCAATCAACGGATGGTTTCTTTTCAGTTTTTAGCAATCGCCCGGCAAGGCTGGTTAGATGCTTTTCGTCGCGCTTTTTCGGGTCAATCAACACGTAAACCGACATGCCATCATCATCACTTTTACGTTTGATTGCAGCTGTTGCGACCACGACATCATCTTCCAGCAAGAAGTGATGAGACGTACTGGCAAGGATCATGGAAACCTGATCGGTTCCAGAAAGGTAGCTGGCGGTACTGGCGTCGACGACAGAAAGCCGGAAATCCAGATACGCCGCGACAGTGTCTTTTGTCACCGCAATGAGGGTTAAGGTCACACATCTTTCCTTTGGGCCTGTCGGCAAAAATGGTGTTTCATCAAATGGCATTTTGGCAACAAGATCAATTTCTAAACAATTGTTTAGAAACGATTTGACGCAGTTGGCCGACCATCAGGATATGTTGACATCGGATTGCAGGTGTCGTTCAATCATAGCGTGAATATCTTTAATGGTAATTTGGGGTAAAGAGCATGGTGCGAATGGAATGTACAACGAATGACCAGATGGCAGCCTGGCTTGCTTCTGGCGGCGCAGGTTTGGCAAAAACTGTAATTGCTATGGATGATCAGGGTGTGGAATTGCAGGCGGCGATGCTGACGCGCTCACCACAGGCCTGCTACAGCATTGGTCGTGATGATAACGGCCTTTCGGCTGCTGCTTATACCCATAGCATCGAATGTCGTATTCATCGGTAAGATACGGACATGACGGCGTTGCCACCTTAATTTCTGCTTCTGATACAAGGTTTCGGTCTGTCGGAAGTCGGTGAGATTAAGCAGTGACTTTGGCGTGTTTCAGTGATCAGAAAGAGGCGGGCTGAACTCAGCCCGCCTCTTTCTTGTAGGAAACGGTGTGCGGAGCTGCACGAATTGATGGGACCTTGTCCGGAGCGAAGGCAACGGCGAGGGGATTTTCAATAAACAGCACATATCCTGAACGGTCTGAGGTGATCCAAAGAGACAGTCACGTTTGGCACGTCTCGTTGGATGTGACGTTTATTTTATCATGGATTCTCCAATTGACGTGCGCTCCCGGTTATACCCCTATTGGAGGATAAGTATTTTATTATGCAACTCAGGGATGGTAAAGATGGAACGGACGGAGAATATGGTCGGGGATTCGGTGGCGGCATGGATGGCGAGTGGCGGGACATCTGCCTTGTCATCCCGTGTGGAAACAGTCGATGATTCTGCTATGCTTGATACAGGCGTCGAAGCTGCGGCGCTTAGTTATAGTGGTCGTGCTTGCGGGGTGCCGACTAATGATTTGGCAATCAGTGCTGCGCAAGGATCGCATCAGTTCAGGTGTACTGCTTCGTAATCGGGTCGACTGACAGCGGCCTTGTGCTCCGGTCTTGCCGACTTGCCATGTGCGGACATCGACTTCGCCAGTTGACGTTTTGAAAAGGGGTGGGCCGTGACAATGGCCCGCCCCTTTCAAATGCAACGGACTTTAATACTCGTACGGCGAACCATCCATATTTTCCATCAGCACTTCGCGTTTGCCAACATGGTTGGCCCCGGACACAACGCCGTTTTCTTCCATCTGTTCGATGATGCGGGCTGCCCGGTTGTAGCCAATCGACAGTTTGCGCTGGATAAAGCTGGTGGATGCCTTTTTCTCGCGAAGCACTATGCCAACCGCCTGATTATACAGATCATCGTCTGATCCATTGCCGCCCCCCGAACCGGCATTGCCACCAGCCATATAGGCCGCAACCGGGTCTTCGTCGGGCTCTTCGGTGACGGTTTCAAGGTATGATGGGTCGCCCTGATCACGCAGGTGCTTGACGATGCTTTCGACTTCCTCGTCCGACACGAACGGGCCGTGGACACGCTGCAACCGGCCACCCTGACCCATGTAAAGCATATCACCCTGACCCAGAAGCTGCTCGGCGCCCATTTCACCAAGAATGGTACGGGAATCGATTTTGGACGTCACGGAATAGGAAATACGGGTCGGGAAGTTGGCCTTGATCGTGCCGGTGATCACGTCAACCGATGGACGCTGTGTCGCCATGATCAAATGCAGGCCAGCCGCACGGGCCATCTGGGCCAGTCGCTGGATCGATGCTTCGACATCCTTGCCCGCCACCAGCATAAGATCAGCCATCTCATCGACAATCACGACGATAAACGGCAATGGCTCCATCGGCAGTTCCTGATCTTCAAAGATCGGTTTGCCGGTCTCCGGATCAAAGCCGGTCTGAACCCGCCGTGTAAGCTGTTCGCCCTTGGCCGCCGCTTCCTTGATGCGTTTGTTGTACCCGGCAATGTTACGCACCCCGACCTGGCTCATGGCGCGGTAGCGGTCTTCCATTTCGCGCACCGCCCATTTAAGCGCAACAACCGCCTTGTGCGGGTCGGTGACAACCGGGGTCAGAAGATGCGGGATACCGTCATAAATCGACAGCTCCAACATTTTCGGATCGATCATGATAAAGCGGCATTCTTCGGGTTTTAAGCGATACAGCAAAGACAGGATCATTGCGTTCACGCCGACCGATTTACCTGACCCGGTGGTCCCGGCAATCAGCAAATGCGGCATTTTCGACAGATCGGCAATCACCGGGGTGCCGCCAATATCCTTGCCCAAACTCATGTTGAGCTTGCCGGTATTTTTTTCAAAATCGCTGGAGGCCAGAATTTCATGTAGATGCACGGTTTCGCGGCGTGAATTTGGCAATTCAATCCCGATAACGTTACGGCCCGGAACCACGGCAACACGGGCGGCAATCGCGCTCATGGAGCGCGCGATATCATCGGCCAAGCCAATGACGCGCGATGATTTAACCCCGGCAGCGGGTTCAAGTTCATACAGGGTTACGACGGGGCCCGGGCGGACCTGAACGATTTCGCCCTTTACGCCAAAGTCCTGCAACACGGTTTCCAGAAGACGGGCATTTTGCGCCAGTGCTTCCTGATCAATCTGGTTGGCGTCGGCCGGGTCAGGCTCACTCAAAAGATCAAGCGGCGGGAAACGGTATTCTTCTGATCCAAGGTCAAAGGATGCCTGACGCTGGGCGGAAGCCTTGTCACTGGGTTGCAGTTTTGCCGCCGGGGCGGCGACGATATGAACCGGCGGTTCGTGATCTACGTCGTCGTCAAGCTCGTCATATCCGTCGTCATCGCCGGTGTGACCAGCGGGCGGTTCGGACCGGCGGGTGGAAATGGAGGTTCCCATTTTGCCTTTGCCACTATCCATCGATGGTTCCTGCCGCGACCGTGCCGTGCGTTTGGTCCCCGGCTCATCGTTGGTTGATCCCGGAATGGCAGCCCGGGTGCCTGATACGACCTTACCGGCGGCATAGGAAAGAACACCCCCAAGGCGTGCCCAGTCAGACAGTGAATAGGCCATGCAAAAGATGGTCAAAACCATGCCCAGCACCATGGACGCCAGAGCAATCAGCGCACGCGCCCCGGGAATGCCGATCATGGCAAAGCCGGTTTGCAATTTCGAAAGCAGCAAATCACCGGCAAACCCGCCAAGACCAACCGTTAACGGCCAGTGCATGCCCGGTTCGATGGCAGCAGCGGAGGTCGCCACCAGCAACAGTGCCAGCGGCAGGACAAGGAAGCGTACCCACATCCAGCTAAACGGTTTAACCGCAATCAGCCGCATGCCCCAGCCCAGCAACAGCACAGTCAGCAATGCAGACGCCAAACCAAGGGTGCGCAACATCAAGTCCGCACCATACGCCCCGACGATACCCAGCGGATTAAACAGCGTTGCCCGGTCACTGGCATGGTTAAACGACGGATCGCCGGGATGGAACCCGATCAGCATGATGAACAGGGTAATGGCCAAAAGGACCAGTCCAAGTCCGCAAATTCGCAAACCGCTTCGTTTCAGCAGCATCACAAGACTGCCGGGCATGAAGGCGGTTCCAAGAATGTTTGACTGACTGCTCATCTGGGTGTCCGTAACTGGTTATGGTCGGTATCTTGCGCGATAGTGTCGTCGATCATTTGGTCGATGTTATGTCGGCACGGGTAACGTCAGTTTTCCAGTGCCTGTGCAATGCGTGTCAGCCCGTCGCGCGTGGTTGCCAAATCATGCACCAGCGCGATGCGGATAAACTGTTTGCCCGGATTGCCGCCCTTGGCATCCGTGATCGAAAGATAACTGCCCGGAATGACCTTGACCCCGGCTTCGCGCCAGATTTTCTTGGTCGCGGCCTCGTCATCGCCAACATCAAGCCACAGGAAAAAGCCCCCCGGTGGACGATAAAACCCGAACTGGTTGCCAAAGATTTCCTCGGCAATGTCAATTTTGGCCCGATACAGATCACGGTTTTCCTGCGCGTGGGCGTCATCGTTCCAAAGATCGACCGATGCGGCCATTACCGGCATTGGGATGGTGGCCGAACAATAGCTGCGCAGTGCGGTGAACCGTTTGACGATTTTGGGATCGCCTGCGACGAAACCTGATCGTAATCCCGGTGCGCTGGATCGTTTCGACAGGCTGTGAAACACAAGGACATTATCCATGTTCCCACCCTGCGCGGCACAGATTTCAAGCGCACCTACCGGTGCGGCACGATCATAAATGTCGGCATAACATTCATCCATCGCCAGCACGAAATCATGTTTGCGTGCCAGTGAAATGATGCGTTCAAGGTAATCACGCGAGGCAATCGATCCTTGCGGATTGGCCGGTGAACACAGGAAAAACAGTCGGCACGCGTCTAACGTTTCGGTATCGATCTGATCAAGATCAGGCAAAAAGCTATTTTCAGGACCGGCTGCAAGCGGGACCATTTCCGCGTCATTAAGTACGGCGGCCCCGCAATAGACCTGATAAAACGGGTTGGGCAAAAGGACCTTGGGCTTGGGGCCGGGTGTGTCTTGCGGGATGACAGTGGTCGCAATCAGATAAAGCGCCTCACGCGTGCCAGCCACGGGCAGGATATGGTCATCACGATCAAGCATGTCGGTGGGCAGGCTGTAGCGCCGATCAAGCCAGTTTTTAATTGCCTCACGCAGTTCCGGCGTGCCAGCCCCCGGTGGGTATTTGTGCCAAAGGTTTGCATGCTTAACCATCGCATCGGTGATCATTGCAGGTGGGGTGTGCTGCGGCTCGCCAATCGACATCACCAACGGCGATTGTCCCGGTTCAATACCGTCAAGCAAGGCCGCCAATCTTGGGAACGGATAAGCAGGCAATTGATCGAGGCGTTCGTTAAACATGGTTGACGTCATTCCAGCTTGATCTGTGGCGCATCAGGGCGAAAGCCATGATGCGGATGCATGTTGGTTTAATATGGGCAATTTCCCCTCACTCTACCCCTATGCCAAAAGTGCAAAGAAAGATTTAAGAAGTGGCATGTTTGAACGTAAAAAGCCCGGAAAGGCGCGCTTTCCGGGCTTTTGATTTTATGGCTATGGTGTGGGGCGTTTGGCACTAGCTGGCGCGCAAGTCATCCTCTGGATACGCACCGATCTTGTGGATCGATACATCTGCGCCATCAAATTCGTCTTCTTCAGACAGGCGAATGCCAATGGTTTTCTTCAATATCCCATAGACAGCAAACCCGGAAATGATGGCAAAAACAACACCAGCCAGCGATCCCGCCAACTGGGCGCCAAATGATACGCCACCCATACCGCCAAGGGCTTCGAGGCCAAAGACGCCGCATGCAATGCCGCCCAAAAGTCCGCACATGCCATGGAGCGGCCAGACGCCAAGCACGTCATCAATTTTCCATTTCGCCTGACACTGGTTAAAGCCCCAGACAAACAGAGCCCCGGCCAGCCCGCCGGTAACAAGGGCGCCAATCGGATGCATGACGTCCGATCCGGCGCAAACTGCCACCAGTCCGGCCAATGCACCGTTATGGACAAAGCCTGGGTCATTGCGCCCGGCCAGCAGGGCGGTTAAAATGCCGCCGACCATTGCCATCAGTGAATTAATTGCAACAAGCCCGGTGATGCCGCTAATCGATTGGGCGGACATGACGTTAAAGCCAAACCAGCCAACGCATAAAACCCACGACCCAAGGGCAAGAAACGGGATGTTGGATGGCGGAATCCCGATCAGATTGCCGGTTTTGCTATAACGTCCGCGCCGCACACCAAGGCAGATGACCGCACCAAGGGCGATCCATCCTCCGACCGCATGGACAACAATTGATCCGGCAAAATCATGAAACGGCGCACCAAAGGTGGCTTCGATCAGGTCCTGAAACCCGAAATTATTGTTCCAGACCATGCCTTCAAACAATGGATAGAAAACCCCGACCAGAATGGCGGTGGCGAAAAGCTGCGGGTAAAACCGCGCGCGTTCGGCAATGCCGCCCGAAATGATGGCCGGAATGGCCGCAGCAAAAGTCAGCAGGAAGAAGAATTTAACAAGATCATAGCCGCTTGAGGCAAACAGATGCTGTCCATCGACCATGGCGGAGCCGGAAAGAACGGTGGCACTGGCAAAGAAATTAACCCCATAGGCAACGCCATACCCGACAAAGAAATAGGCAATGGTCGATACCGCAAAATCGACAATGATTTTAACCAGTGCATTGACCTGGTTCTTTTTGCGCACGGTGCCAACTTCAAGGAAGGCAAAACCGGCATGCATCGCGAGCACCATAATGGCGCCCATCAGGACGAAAAACACGTCCGAGGCAGTCTGGAAAGCCTCCATAAGGCATCCCCCCGTTTATTAAAAAGCGTTTCCTCTCGGTCCGTTCTTGCCGGGGCAGTCGGACTCTGGTTCGGGCTGCCATGATCAATTTCTGTGCCAACAGGCATTTGGACCGGGTGCAGGCGATATTCTTCTAGGCGTGAGGATGCTTTTTCGATCAGGGGAATGGCGGATGAGGCAGGTTGGCTCAAAACCGGTTCTGCCTTTGCGTTGATCAAAATGCTGCCCAAAAAGGCAGCACACAAACAAAAGACCCGCCGGGCGAAAGACGCCGGGCGGGTCAGTGGTCTGACAGGCCGGGTACCGTGCGAACACGGTACCCGTCAGGAAATCGTGTCGCTTAGAAGCGCTGCGAACCTTTACCGAATTCCGGATAAGCTTCGAGGCCAAGCTCGGCAGCATCGCTGCCCATTGCTTCGTCTTCTTCGGAAAGACGGATACCAACGGTGAACTTCAGGATCAACCACACGATGCTTGAGGCAACGATGGTGAAGGCACCCATTGCAACGATACCGGTCAGCTGAACACCGAACGATGCACCGTCATTGGTGAACGGAACAGCAAGTGTGCCCCAGATACCAGCAACAAGGTGAACCGAAACCGCGCCAACGACATCGTCGATTTTCAGTTTGTCGAGCAGCGGAACTGCAACAACAACCAGAACACCGCCGATTGCGCCGATGATGATCGCCGAACCGATGGTCGGGGTATCCGGACCCGCCGTGATCGAGACCAGACCAGCCAGTGCACCGTTAAGTGCCATGGTAAGGTCAACCTTTTTGTAAAGGATCTGGGTCAGGATCGCTGCGGCAACAACACCGCCAGCAGCCGCCATCGAGGTGTTGCCATAGATGTTGGCAATCGCGATGACATCAGCACCCGTACCCATTGCAAGCTGGGAACCACCGTTGAAGCCGAACCAGCCGAGCCACAGAACGAAAGTACCAAGCGTTGCAAGCGGCAGGTTTGAACCCGGCATCGGATGAACCGAACCGTCAGCGCCATACTTGCCTTTACGTGCACCAAGGATGATCGCACCGGTCAGAGCAGCCCAGCCGCCGACCGAGTGAACAATGGTTGAGCCAGCAAAGTCAGCAAAGCCCATTTCGGCCAGCCAGCCGCCGCCCCACGTCCAGGACCCGGTGATCGGATACAGAACGCCGGTCAAAACAACGACGAAGATCATGAACGGCCACAGTTTGATACGTTCAGCAACAGTACCTGAAACGATCGACGCTGCGGTTGCAACAAACACCATCTGGAAGAACCAGTCAGATGTTGCGGAATAACCGCCCGAGAAATCACCTGCAAGAGCAGCTGCATCATCAGCACTCCACAGGCTGATAGAACCGATCCAGCCGGTTACATCCATGTACATCAGGTTATACCCGATAAGGTAGTACATGATGCCTGCAACCGCGAAGAGCGAGATGTTCTTGAGCAGGATGGTAGAAACGTTTTTCGTACGAACCAGGCCGGATTCCAGCATGGCAAAGCCAGCTGCCATCCACATGACCAGTGCGCCACTGAACAGGAAGCTAAAGCTGTTCAGAATGTATTGAGTCTCGGCCGAAACGCCAGCGTCCTGAGCAAAGGCCGGAGAAGCGATTGCGAGAACGGCGGTGCCTGCAAGAGCGGCAAGGCCGGTTTTCTTCATAGGAATATTCATTGTGTCTCCCCTTGTCTCTGGACTTACAGGGCGTCGTCGCCGGTTTCGCCTGTGCGGATACGGACCGCCTGGCTCACATCAAGAACGAAAATCTTTCCGTCCCCGATTTTCCCGGTTTGAGCTGTTTTGGTGATAGCCTCGACAACCTGATCGACCAGATTATCCGTGATGGCGACTTCCAGCTTCACTTTCGGCAGGAAGCTGACCATGTATTCAGCACCACGATAAATTTCGGTCTGGCCTTTCTGACGGCCAAAACCTTTTACTTCGGTGACCGTTAACCCCTGAACGCCCAGTGCGCTAAGCGCCTCGCGGACTTCGTCGAGTTTGAACGGTTTGATGACAGCAGTAACAAGTTTCATATTGTGCGACCTCCCGGCATATCCGTTGAGTACCAACGTGGTAATCACGATTTCGCAGTCTCAACCCTCAAACCAAGAATCGTGCCAGACTCAAAATAATAAATTTAAGTATTTGTTATAAAACGGAAAAATGTCTAATTTAGGCATTGAAGATCAGGAGGCCATGGCAAGGCGCAGGATTAAAATATGCACAGAATCTAAGGTTGTTTAAAAAATGTGCATATTTTTTAATCAACCAAAGCGTCAGAAAAACCTGTTTTAGGTCAAGGCTCTGTCGCAGGGTTGTCGATAAGGTGCCGACTTTGGAAAGTTACCCCGCAGGGAGTGGGCCAATCGCCAACGGATCGCGTACTTTCTTAGGCACAGGACCTATTAATTTGATTGGAATGGTTGGCCGGATTAATAGGTCCTGTGCCTAAGGTGCTGGTCACAGTGCGGCCTTGTTCGCAGGGGTATAATTTCCTGCATTTTCTTGCCCGCTATGGCGACGCCGGGTAAACATGTGCCAAACGGATATAAGGTCAGACAAAACAGGTTCACCTGTCGGTCTGACCCCACAGGATAGGGATTTTGCGCCATGCATAATCAGGACGTGATGAAGACGGATGTCATTATTTTGGGCGGTGGCCTGAACGGGGCGGCCATGGCGCTGTCGCTGGCGCACGGCGGGATGAAATCCGTGGTGATTGATTTTGCCGATCCCAAAACCATCCTGAGTGCCAATTATGATGGCCGGACGTGCGCAATTGCCGCCGCATCAAAATCTGTACTTGAGGTTATTGGTGCCTGGCAAAACATGGCTGACGCGGCCCAGCCGATCCTTGATATCCGGATTGCCGATGGCCAAAGCCCGCTGTTCCTGCATTACGATCATGCTGATCTTGGCGACGCGCCACTGGGCTATATCGTTGAAAACCTTGTGACGCGCGGTGCTTTGTACCGGGCGATTGCCGAAAACGACCTGATCGAGATGTTGGCCCCGGCACGGGTTGAGGATATCGCGCGCGATCAGGGCGGCATGACCATCACCCTTGCCGATGGACGCGCCGTGCGTGCGCCGCTTGCCATCGGGGCAGAAGGCCGCAATTCGATGCTGCGCGACTGGGCGAGGATCAAGACATACGACTGGAGTTATAAGCAAAGTGCAGTTGTGTGCACGGTCAAGCACAAGCAGCCCCATAACGGCCTTGCTGTCGAGCATTTCCTGCCTGCGGGTCCGTTTGCCATTCTGCCGATGACGGAAAACCGGTGTTCGATTGTCTGGACCGAAAGCACGGACCTTGGCAATTATCTGGTTAATCTCGATGAAGAAACCTTCACCGACGAGTTGCACCGTCGCTTTGATGGCTATCTTGGTGATCTTGAAGTGATTGGCCCGCGCTTTTGCTATCCGCTGGGGCTTCAGCATGCCTATCACTACACCGATGACCGGATTGCCCTGATCGGGGATGCCGCGCACGGCATGCACCCGATTGCCGGGCAGGGCCTTAATATGGGTATTCGCGACGTTGCGGTATTGGCCGAAATTCTGGTCGATGCCCGTCGTCTGGGGCGCGATATTGGCAGCATTGATGTTTTGGCCGAATATGCCCAATGGCGCCGGTTTGATAATACAGTGATGCTGGCAGTAACAGATGTAACCAACCGGCTGTTTTCCAATGATATCGCCCCGATCCGTTGGGCGCGTGACATTGGCCTTGCCGTGGTTCAGAAAATCCCGCCGCTTAAGAAAACATTCATGTCACATGCCATGGGATATGCCGGGACTCTGCCCAAACTGATGCAGGGAAAGTCGCTTTAAACAAGCAACCTGCGCCGTACCCTCTGACCCAACGTGATGAAAAGGGATGCAGCGGTAGATATAGGGTGTTTCGAACGTGCGTCAGGGTTTAATGTTTCGTGGTCATTTAAAGTCTTTCAAAATGTTGTCTTTTTTAATGAGCCATTGTTGATGTGTGTCAACAAGTCAGCAATGGCTTAGGCGCAGGTTCCCCTCGAGTTAAATTTAATGACAGGGGACAGGACATGACATTTTCCCATAAACTGATGTTGTCAGCTGCTGTAGTGGCAATCTTTGGTGCAGCCATGGTTGCCGACAGCACAGCGCAGGCACAAACTGCGGAATTCAAGACCAAGCAGGCTGGTGATGTTGTCATTCGTGCACGCGGTATTGCGATGGTGCCTGATGAAGATACCTATGACCATAATATCGGCAGTGGCCATGGCGAACTGAACAATGACGCCGTTCCGGAAGTTGACTTTTCATATTTTGTGACCGACAACTTGGCGCTTGAGTTGATTGCAGCGACAACCAAGCATGACTTGAGTTGGAAGGATCCCAGTCTTGATGCGGGGTCTGTTCGGTTGCTGCCGCCTACCTTGACCTTGCAATACCATTTTATGCCAGAAAGTCGCTGGAGCCCTTATTTGGGGGCCGGTATCAACTATACTTTCTTCTATGACTCGAAGCCGGGACAGTTCAATTCTGTCAAATATGATGACGGCTTTGGCTATGCCTTTCAGGCCGGTTTCGACTACGCGATTTCCGGGCCATGGTCGGTCAATCTTGATGTGAAGAAAATCTTCCTCGATACCGATATTAGCATCAACAACGGTGGGAATACGTCCAAAGCACACCTTGATCCTTGGGTCTTTGGCCTAGGTGTCGGCTATCGTTTCTAAGCCTTCGCTGATTGTACGCGTGATAAGGCGGCAACGTCGTTCCGCCTGATCGAGGGGGAACGAACGACCCAAAAAAACGGCCCTGTCTTTTGATGGGGTCGTTTGTACATCTTAAATGCACCAGATCGAATTTTCAGGAAGGTTTAGTGGTCAGGATGGTTTGCGCGGATCGCGTGACAGGCCACGGGCCTCGAGTGCACGAAGGTAATCTGCCCACAGGGTATCTTGTGTGTCGTGTAATTCGCGCAGGTAGTGCCAGCTGAAAAGTCCGCTGTCATGCAGGTCGTCGAAACTGATACGGATGGCATAGTTGCCAACCGGAACAATATCTATAACGCCGACATGGCGTCGCCCGGGAATGATTTTCTTTTCCGACGGATGGTGGCCCTGCACCTTGGCCGATGGGCTTTCAACCCGAAGCAGTTCCGCACTAAAGCGTGACGAAACGCCATCATCCCAGACGATTTCCAGAATGTGTTCGTCACGCAGATAATTGATTTCAACCGGTGTGAAATCAGGTGTGAAACCGTCTTTGGCCATGAAGTTAAGCTGCCTTAATCGTCGATTGCGCGGGCTTCGTCAGGCAGCATGATCGGGATGCCGTCACGGATCGGATAGGCCAGACCGGCTTTGGTGCTGATCAGTTTGTTATTGTCGCGATCATACTCAAGTGCCTGCTTGGTGACCGGGCAGACAAGGATCTCAAGAAGTTTCGGGTCTACCGGGCTGTGGGTCGCGGTCATAATGTGGCCTTCGGTTTGGTGGGCGTCGTGTGACAGGTCTGTGTGGCTAGTTTGAATTGCTGTGCGCGTGCTTTGGATTGGCATGTGCCGCCATCTCAAGCAAGGTTGTCAGCATATCGCCGCGATCATACAGGGTTGTGCATTCGAGCAAAGCCTGTTTTTCAAGCGGGCTAAGCTGGCAGCCCATCGAAATGGTGGTGATCAACATTTCATCATCGCTGTCGGCCAGTGTATCCCAGCATGACCGTAAGGAATGCTGCGCAAAATAGACTTCCAGTGCCGTGCGCAGGCGATCACGGTTGATCGGTGCGTCAACACTGGGAATGTCCAGATCATCTTTCCATGCGCTGAAATCACCGCGTACAGTGCGGTAACCGCCCTCATTCTCGGGCAGTTCTTCCACCACATTGAACCGGCACACACCCGTCAATGTGATTAAAAAATGTCCATCATCGGTCTCGCTAAAGGCGGTAATACGTCCGGCACAGCCGGTGTTGAAAATCGGCGGATTATCCTGATCAACCAAAAGGCTGGCACGCTGGTCCGGCCTTGGCTGGATCATGCCAATCATGCGGTCCTGACCCAATGCATCCGTCACCATGTTAAGATACCGCGACTCAAAAACATTAAGCGGCAGATGCCCGCGCGGCAGCAACAATGCGCCACCCAGCGGGAAAATCGGCATGGTGTTTGGCAAGTCCGAATACATCGGATCGAAGGGACCGCATATGCTCATGAAAATAACACCGTTGATAATGCGCGGCGTCCGGCGACGCTGGCGGGGTCTGATGGGCCCCATGCTTCAAAGAATTTAAGGAGCTGGGTGCGCCCGGCATCCTCGTTCCATTCACGGTCGGTGCGAATGATGGTGATCATGGCTTTGACGGCATCTTCGCGTTTGTTGGTCGCAAAGCAGGCCATGCCAAGATCGTATTGTGCCTGCAAATCAGAAGGATTGGCGGCAACTTTGGCGCGCGCGGCTTCAAGGTCTTCCGGGCTATATCCGGTTTCAGCCAGTTCAAGCGCGCTGATGGCAGCCGCAATCGCGGGTTTGAGGCGATCAAGATCAGACATATTGTCAACGAAGTGGCGGGTTTCTTCAATTTCGCTCATACCAACCATGCAACGGATCATGCCGCCAATGGCAACTTCGTTGTGCTGTTCACGTTCAAGCACGCTGACATACAGGCTGTGTGCTGTGGCGTGGTCGTCTTCGGCAAGGGCTGTGGCCGCCTGTTCAAGAATGGCTTCAATCGGGCTTTCAATCGGGCCGCCAGCAAGTTTTTCATAGAATGCGCGCACTTCGCTTTCGGGCTGTGCGCCCTGAAATGCATCAACCGGACGACCATCCTTAAAGGCATAGACGGTCGGGACGGACTGAATGCGCAACTGCGCTGCCAGTTCCTGATTCTCGTCAATATTGATTTTGACAAGCTTTACCCGTCCAGCGGCTTCGCGGGTGACTTTTTCAATCGTCGGCGTCAGGCTTTTGCACGGACCGCACCAAGGTGCCCAGAAATCCACGACAACAGGTACTTCCATAGACGGTTCGATGACGTCTTGCACAAAAGTTTCGACAGATCCGTCCTTGATCAGGTCGGGCGTCGTGTTGGTGGCAGGTTCCGGCGCGTTTGCGTCAAGAATGATGGACATTATCTTTAACTCACTAATTCAGGATTTAAGATGATGTTGCCATTGCCGTCCGACAAGAGGTGTAATGGCAATATTAGGTGTGTATTATACATCAATATAAAGGACTAAAAGGTTTCTCAGACGTTTAGATAGACGATTGGTCATCTAATTCGTTTTCAAAATCAATGATCTTTGCGTCATAGCCCAGTGACGAGACGAACCGCAACAGGTCCATAGACTGAATTGTCGTGGTTCGATCATTCCGCAAGGGGTGAAAGTTCAATTTGTCACCACTGGCCAGTTTGGCATCAAGTGCCAGATTAACCACGCGATCCTGATCATTGATCAGAGCAAAGGGCGTTACCGACCCCGGTGTCACGCCAAGTGTCTCGACCAGAAGTTCTGGTTTGCCAAACGAAAGGCGTGCCGATCCGAGCCGTTTGTGCAGATGGTTCATGCGGATTTGCGTGTTTTCCTCGGCCACCACCAGCCAAAGGGCGTTCTTTTTGTCTTTGACAAACAGGTTCTTGGAATGCAGGCCGGGCAGGTCGCCGCGCAAATTCTGCGAATCCTCAACCGTAAACAGCGGCTCATGGCTATGAGTTGTGGTTTCGATTTCCAGTTTTTCCAGATATTCGAAAAGCAGGGTTGATGGATCGCTCATGCTGTTTTCCTTGTGGATGTGATGTCAAAAGATACCCAAGTTGAAAACCGGACGCAAATTTGCGCAACGATGGTCGGATTTCGGCGATTGGACCCAGTAAAGTCAAGGAAAACCGCCAAAATTTGTGATGTGACACTTTCGTGGAAAAAAGGGTTGCAATCGCTCTTTGTTGGGCTATTATCCGCGCCGCTCCACAGGGGCTGGAAATACTGATGAATGCGGGCGTAGCTCAGGGGTAGAGCATAACCTTGCCAAGGTTAGGGTCGAGAGTTCGAATCTCTTCGCCCGCTCCATCAGGTCACTTTCCATAAGCATCAGCTTTCATGATGATGCGGGCGTAGCTCAGGGGTAGAGCATAACCTTGCCAAGGTTAGGGTCGAGAGTTCGAATCTCTTCGCCCGCTCCATGATGAAAGTTTCAAAGGCCGTCCTTCGGGGCGGCCTTTTGCTTTTCCGTCTTGCGCTATGGGCCGTTTTGTCGTGTGCTGCGCTTTATGCAAGATACGCTATCCAATCCGCACAATCCTAATCAGAAAACCATCTTCACTGTTGGCTATGCCGGTCATGACCGCGACAGTTTGCTGGCGCTGTTTAAGGCGCACGGCATTACGGCCGTGGCTGATATTCGGACGTTTAAACGATCCAGCTACTGGACGGCGTTTGATGCCGACAGTTTTGGCCCCTTTTTGCGGGCGCAGGGCATTGCCTATGTTTTTATGGGGGATGTGATGGGCGGCAAGCCACAAGCGCCTGAGCTCTACCCTGACGGGCAGCTGGACTATGATCTGATAGCACAGCTCCCGGAATTTCAGGATGGCATTGCCCGTTTGATCAACGGTGCCAATAAATATCGCATTTGTCTGATGTGTGCGGAAAAGGATCCGCTTGATTGTCATCGGACGTTGCTGATTGCGCCGCCACTAAAGGCCGCCGGGTTTGATCTTTGCCATTTGGTCGAAGGGGGCGTTGAACATCAGTCCGAAACCGAACAGCGCATGATTGCGCTGAATGGTGGCGATGTGCCTGATCTGTTTGCTACAACGGCCCCTGATCCGGATGCCGAAACCAAACTTGCGTTACAGCGCCAGATCAAACGTGTCGCGCCACGGGCCCAAGACGCGATAAAGCGTCGCTAATATGAGACGCGATAAAGCGTCGTTAACCCATGATATTGTAACCGCCATCAATATGAACGACATCCCCGGTCAAAGACCGGGCGCGGTCACTGGCAAGAAAAGCTGCCAGCTCGCCGATTTCATCAATCGTGACCAATCTGCGTCCCGGCGCGCGACGGGTTGCCTGATCCATCAATGTCTCAAACTCGGCAATGCCTGATGCCGCACGGGTTAAAAGTGGCCCCGGTGAAATCGCATGGCAGCGGATGTTTTTCGGGCCAAGCTCTGCTGCCATATAACGGGTTGTGCTTTCAAGGGCAGCCTTGACCGGGCCCATAACGCCGTAATGATCAATCACCCGCTCTGAGCCCATATAGGTCACCGTCAAAAGTGCGCCGCCATCGGTCATTAACGGTTCGGCCCGTTTGGCAAGGCGTTGAAACGAATGGCACGAAATATCCATCGCCATCAAAAAGCCGTCGCGCGAACAGTCCGTCACCCGCCCATGCAGGTCATCTGCCGGGGCAAAGGCGATTGAATGCAGCACGAAATCAAGCTTTCCCCATTGTTTCTCGATCTGTGCGAACAATATGTCCATTTGCTGTTCGTCACAGACATCAAGCGGGCAGATGATCGGGGCGTGAAGTTCTTCGGCCTGCGGGCGGACATATTGTTCGGCTTTTGCGTTCTGATAGGTGATCGCCAATTCAGCGCCTTCGCGGTTGAAAATGCGGGCACATCCCCAGGCGATGGACATTTTATTGGCAATACCGACAATCAGGCCTTTTTTGCTTGCAAGCATCATGAGACTCCGAATTTTCATTGTGCGGTTGCGAAGATGATAATCGCTTGGGGCAGTATTCCAAGTTTAACTCGATCTTGCGATGCAAAAAGAACAAAATTCTGTGACATCGCAGCCAGACAATTAATGTGTCGGTGAAAGGCTAGCTTGTTGGTTAAATGAATTTTTTTTGTGCAGAAGCATAGTTTTTAGGCAGATCATCCGCTATGTGTAGCCTTGGAGGAAATCTTCGGAATTCCATATGCTCCAACCTTGGAAAACCCCAGATTTCCTTCCCAATTAAATGTGACATCCGTGGTGTGTGATGCTGACCGCAAAAGGTCAGTGTTTCGGTTCTGGCAAACAGGACCGGGAAAAAGGGAAATTGGACATGAAAGCCCGTAAAGACGACCCGAAACGGGAAGTCATCGACAAAGTTGTCGAACAAATCCAACAGCGTTTAAAAGGCAAAATGGCGAAGGATGCAGAAGCGTTCGTTCGCCTTTTTTACAAGGATGTTCCGCCCGACGACGTGGCGGGTCGATCTATCGACTCGCTTTATGGCGCGGCGTTGACGCTTTACAAATTCGCACAAAAGCGTCCTTCGGCTGATGCGGCCAAGATCCGGGTCTATAACCCTGATCTTGAAGAGCACGGCTGGAAATCAGATCACACCGTGATCGAGATGATCAATACGGACATGCCGTTTCTGGTCGACTCGGTTACATCCGCCCTGCATGACCTTGATCTGACCGTTCATCTGGTCATTCACCCGATCATGCGGATCAAGCGCGACGGCAAGGGCGAACTTGACGTCGTTGCCTCGGTCGAAGACTCCGATGCGCCGCGTGAATCGGTCATGCATCTTGAGATTGACGAGCAGACTGACGAAACCGTCCTTGATAAAGTCCGCGCGCGTCTTGACGATGTTTTGACCGATGTCGGGCTTGCTGTGCGTGACTGGAAACAGATGCTCAGCAAAGTCACCGACGTTCTTGACGAAATTAAAACAGCCCCCAAAACCATTCCGACCGATGATCGCAAGGAAGCCGAGGAATTCCTGGGCTGGCTGCATAACGACCATTTCACCTTCCTGGGCTACCGCGAGTATAAATTTGGCGGTGGTGCCAAAAAGTCCGCTGGTAACGTAAGTGTTCAGAACCAGCTTGGTATTCTGGCGCGCGAAGGTACGCATGTTTTTGACGAGTTGCGCCAGATCGGCAACCTGTCGGACGAGGTAAAGGATTTTGTTACCAAACCCAGCCTCTTGATGGTGACCAAAGCCAACAAACAATCGACAGTTCATCGGTCTGTTCATCTTGATACTATTGTCGTCAAACAGTTCGACGCCAAAGGCAAGGTGATTGGCCAGCATCTGTTCGTCGGTCTGTTTACCTCAGTTGCCTATAACCTCAGCCCGCGTTTGATCCCGCTTTTGCGCAAAAAACTGGATGAAACGATTGCCCGCGCCGGCTTCCCGCCCGCCGGTCATGACGCCAAGGCACTGGTCAATATTCTTGAAACCTTCCCGCGTGATGAGCTGTTTCAGGTCGAACTTGATGATCTCTATCATACCTGCATGGGGATATTGCACCTGCAGGAACGCCAACGGATTGCGCTTTTTGTCCGGCGTGATGCGTTTGAACGGTTCGTCTCCTGTCAGCTGTTCTGCCCGCGTGATCGTTTCTCGACCAAATTGCGGATCAAGTTCCAGAAGGTCATCGAAGACGCCTTTGAGGGCAAGGTTTCAGCCCACTACACCCTGATTGGCGACAGCCCGCTTGCGCGGTTGCACCTGCTGGTGAAAACCACGCCGGGTGAATTGCCGGAATACGATGTGACCGACATCGAACGTCAGCTTGTTGAAACTGCACGTGACTGGGCCGATACGTTGCGTCAGGTTCTTGTGCGCGAAATGGGCGAAGAACGTGGCTTGGCACTGTATCGCAAATACGGCGAAAGCTTCTCAAGTGACTATCGCGACCGTTTCACGGTTGAAAGTGCCGCACTCGATGTTGAGCGCATTGAAGACGTGATGAAGGCCTTTGATATCCGGGTGAACCTGTATCGCCCGATTGAGGCTGCCGAGAACGAGCTTCGGTTTAAAATCTATAATCCGGGCATGCCTGTGCCGCTGTCCGATGTGTTGCCGATGCTTGAAAACATGGGGCTTAAGGTCATCACCGAGAACCCGTTCACGGTGGAGCCACGCGACGTCGATATCAATGTCCGTATCCATGATTTCGGCGTGGTTGTGGATGGTGAATTTCATCTGCATGACGTGCGTGACAAGTTCCAGGAACTGTTTGTCCGCATGTGGCACGGCGAAGTGGAAAATGACGCCTTTAACCGTCTTGTCCTGCTGGGCGGGTTGCATTGGCGCGAAGTCGTGATCCTGCGCACCTATTCGCGCTACATGCGTCAGATGGGATCGGCCTTCTCGCAGGATTATATGGCCAAGACCCTTGCCAATAATCCGACATTGGCATCGGCCCTTGTGTCCTTGTTTGTTGCCCGCTTTGACCCGGATCGCGATCCGGGGCTGGCGGCCGAGGCCGAAGCCATCGAAGGCGATATCATTACCAAGCTCGAAGATGTGATGAACCCGGATGAAGACCGCATCTTGCGCGCCTTCCTTAATCTGGTTCAGGCAACCTTGCGCACCAACTTCTTCCAGTATGGTGCGGATGGTAATCCCAAACCGTATCTGTCGGTCAAATTCAATTCCGGCATGGTCGAAGATTTGCCGCTGCCGCGTCCGTGGCGTGAAATATTTGTCTATTCTCCACGGGTCGAGGCCGTTCACCTGCGCGGGGGGCCGGTTGCCCGTGGTGGTATTCGCTGGTCCGACCGTCAGGAGGATTTCCGTACCGAAATTCTCGGTCTTGTCAAAGCCCAGATGGTCAAGAATGCGGTGATTGTGCCTGTCGGGTCAAAGGGCGGTTTTGTTGTCAAACGCCCGCCGGTCGATGGCACGCGCGAAGCCTTCCTTGAAGAAGGCATTGCTTGCTACAAAATCTTGATGAGTGGCATGCTCGATATCACCGACAATATCGTTGCTGGTGATATCATCCCGCCAGAACGAGTGCGTCGCCTTGATGAAGATGATCCCTATCTGGTGGTTGCCGCCGATAAGGGGACCGCGACGTTCTCAGATATCGCCAATGGTGTGGCGCGTGATTATGGCTTCTGGCTTGACGATGCCTTCGCATCGGGCGGCTCGCAGGGCTATGACCATAAGAAAATGGGCATCACCGCCCGTGGCGCGTGGGAATCTGTCAAACGTCACTTCCGCGAAATGGGCAAGGACATCCAGAAAACCCCGTTTACCGTGGCCGGTGTTGGCGACATGTCAGGCGATGTGTTTGGCAACGGTATGTTGCTGTCTGAGCAAATCAAACTGACCGCCGCCTTCAACCACATGCATATTTTTGTTGATCCGGACCCGGATATGGCAAAAAGCTTTGCTGAACGCCAACGCCTGTTTGACTTGCCGAGATCCGGGTGGGGCGATTACGACAAAAAGACCCTGTCCAAAGGCGGGGATATCTTTGACCGTAAGGCCAAGACCCTTGATCCATCGCCAGAAGTCCGCAAGTTGCTGGGCCTTGAGACGGGCAAGGTGACACCCGCCGATATGATGAAGGCCATCCTGAAATCCGATGTTGAACTTCTGTGGTTCGGCGGGATCGGGACCTATATCAAATCGCATATGGAAACCAATGCCGACGCAGGCGACCGTGCCAATGATGCCATTCGCATCAATGGCCGTGAAATTCGCGCCAAGGTCATTGGCGAGGGGGCCAACCTTGGTGCCACACAGCGGGGTCGTATCGAGTATGCCCATGCCGGGGGTCGTTTGAATACTGACGCCATCGATAATGCTGCGGGTGTGAATTGCTCGGACCATGAGGTCAACATCAAGATCCTTGTTGGCGAAGTTGTCGCCGCCGGGGACATGACCGAAAAGCAGCGCAACAAGCTTCTGGTCGAAATGACCGATGAGGTCGGTGATCTTGTTTTGCGGGATAACTATCTGCAAAGTCAGGCGATCTCGAACACCTATGCGGCAAGTGCTGATGTGCTTGATGCGCAGGTGCGTCTGATCCGCATGCTGGAACGCGAAGGACGGCTTAACCGCGAGATCGAATATCTTCCAGATGACGAAGAACTTGCAAAACGTGCCAGCAACCACGAAGGCCTGACACGGCCGGAAGTTTCGGTTCTGATGCCCTATGCCAAACTTTGGCTGTATGACGAGGTGCTGGAATCCGACCTTCCTGACGATCCGATTTTGGTCGAAGAACTGGTGCGCTATTTCCCGACACCGGTGCGTAAGAAATACGCCGATGCGATTTCAGAACATCGTCTAAAACGTGAAATCATTGCCACCGTTGCGACCAACAGTCTGGTCAACCGCGTCGGTGGCACATTTGTTCATGACATGATGGAAGCCACGGGGCTTTCGGCTGTGGATGTGTCGCGCGGATATTTGATTACCCGTGCGGTGTTTGGTCTGCGCGATATCTGGGCCGGGATTGAGGCCCTTGATAACGTGGTTCTGGCCAAACTTCAGATCGGCATGTTCCGCGACATCAACCGGATGGTCAATCATGTCACCCAATGGTTCCTGCGCAATTGCGAGGAGCTTAATGTTGGGGCCAAGATCGAGATGTTCCGCCCGGCAGTGTCAAAGGTGATTGATGCCTTTGACGATATCGTGCCGGTTGATGCCGGTTTCAGAACGTCGCTCGATCAAAAGGCACAATCACTGGTCGCGCAAGGTGTGCCCGAAGACCTGGCGCGCCGCGTGGCATCCATGGCGCAGATGGTGGCGATTTGTGATGTGGTCCGCATTGCCGAGGCCACGGGCCGGGATGTGATCGAAGTCGGGGCCACCTACTTTGCGGTTGGGGCCCGGTTCCAGCTTGGTCTGATGCGGGCGGCCGCCGATTCAATCGAAGCCGAAACCCATTGGCAGAAACTCGCCCGTGCAGCGGTGGTTGACGATCTTTACGGTCATCAGCGTGAATTGACCCGTGCGGTTCTTGGTGCGGGCAAAAAGGGCGCATCGGGTGCCGAACTGGTTGATAAGTGGGTGGATGCCCATCAACGGGGTTGTGCACGCTGTGATGAACTGATCAATGAACTGCGGGCCGCAGGTCAGATTGATCTTTCCATGATCACGGTTGCCAACCGTCAGATCAGGGCTTTGACCGGGGCCTGATTACGCATCACGGTCCATGTCAGTATCTATGTCAGGAGGGCGCATTTCGTGCCCTCCTTTCTTTTGCGCGGTCAGAGACACCCTTGGATGGTGTATCGTCGCAGAACGGCGGAAAATACCGCTATGACGGCTGCTATGCGTTTTTAACTCATCACGGCTTAGCGCTTTGAATTTGCAAACATTACTGTCATCCTGTTGCCATTATTACATGATGAAGTGACAATATATCCGGTCATTTACTTGAAAAATACCGACCGGTTCGTATATTCGTTACATACATAAAAAAATTAGGTCAAAGCCATGAGGAACGCTGCAGAAACCCGGATCAAGCTGCTTGAGACAGCCATGGAGCTGTTAACGACCCGTAGTTACCACGATATCGGCGTCAGCGACGTCTGCAAACATGCCGGTGTCACCAAGGGCGCGTTCTATCATCACTTTGACAGCAAGGCCGCCTTGTTTGCCGCATCTGCGCGACAGCATTGGGAAAAGGGCAAGGACGAGCTCCGTTCGATCTTTTCGCCCGATATTTCCCCGATTGAGCAACTGAACCGCTATATCGATCTGGTCTGCAGCAAGCAGGAAAAATACGCAGTCCCCGGTGAAAGCGAAGTCTGTGTCTGTCCGATTTTCACCGCAGGCGGTCAGGTCGGACCCGAAGACATCGAAATTCAGGATTGTTCACGCGAACTGGCCGAAGAACAGATCAAATACCTTGCATCCATGGTGCGTGGCCTCAAAGGCGAGGGCATGCTCAGCGAGGATGGAGATGTCACAACACTGGCGCGTATGATTTTCCAGTATGTCCACGGGCTTTTGACCTATGGCAAGGTTTTTAATGATCTTGATACTGTTCGGTCTGATCTGCGTGAAGGCATTTGTCGAATCCTCAATTTACAATGTAAATTCAGGGATGTAAGCTCTTCTGACGCGGCCTGATGTTTCGGATGCGTTCTAAAATAATTTAAAAAATAACCACTTTTTTGCCTTCTTCCCCTTGCAAGCAAACCGATCGGTATGCATCTATCGGTCAAACAGTCCGCAATATGTGCGGCTCACGCTTTTGGAAGATGGAAAGATGCAGTCTCGATCAAAACGCAAAATATTGCTGCCCGCGGCCGTTCTGGCGCTGGCAGTTGCCGCCGGTGGATATGGCTTGCATGTCACCGGTTCCGCTGCCGATGAGGTCGCGGTTCAGTCCGCACCCATGGCAACACCGGTCACCGTTTCCGATGTAAAAAGTAATTCTGTTCGTCTCTGGAGCAACTTTTCCGGCCGCCTGAGTGCGGTTGAGGAAGTCCAGTTGCGCCCGCAGGTCAGTGGTGCGATCGTCAAAATCGGTTTTGAAGACGGTCAGTTGGTCAAGCAGGGCGATATTCTTGCCGTGATTGACCCGCGCAGCTATCAGGCCGCAGTTGATGAAGCACGTGCAGAACTTTCCGTTGCCCGTCAAAACCTGTCGCTGGCCTCCAAGGAAAAGGAACGTGCGGAAAAGCTGGTGTCCAATGGCACGGTGTCAAAACGTGTCTATGACGAACGGCTTAGCACCCATCAGGTCGCACAAAGTCAGGTCACCCGTGCGCAGGCACAGCTTGAACTGGCTGAAATCGAACTTGACCACGCCTATGTCAAAGCCCCGATTGACGGGCGTGTCAGCCGTGTGGAAATGACCGTTGGCAATCAGGTCAATGCCGGTCCAAACGCCCCGGTTCTGACCACCATTGTCTCAACCGGGAAAATCTATGCCGATTTTGACCTTGATGAGCAGACCTTCTTTGCCAGCCTTGGCGCCAGTGGCAAGATTGATGATGCCGCGCAAAGCATCCCGGTCAATATGACGCTCTCGAACGGCCGCCATGTTTCTGGTCATGTACACAGCTTTGACAACCGCATTGATGCGCGCACCGGCACCATCCGGACCCGGGCCCTGTTTGACAATCTTGATGGCACCCTTCTGCCGGGCACCTTTGCCAGTCTGGAACTTGGCACGCTTGCCAAGGAAGAGGTCATCATGATCCCGCCTGAGGCGATCAGCACCGATCAGGATCGTAAATTCGTCTATGTCGTTCAGCCCGACAACACGGTGGCCTATCGTCAGGTGATGCTGGGGTCTGAACTCAACGGTATGCGGATTGTCACATCCGGACTTGAGATTGGTGAACTTGTCATTGTGAACGGCATCATGAAGGTTCGTCCCGGTATGTCCGTCGCCCCCGAAATTCTGCAGGCCTCAGCATCCTGAGGGGTGCTTTACTGCGCGCATAAGCAAGGCTGACCGTCATGCAGAACTTATCCAGATTTTTCGTGGATCGCCCGATTTTTGCCGGCGTCCTGTCCGTTCTTATCCTTTTGGCTGGCCTGATTGCCATGTGGCGTTTGCCGATTTCCGAATATCCGGAAGTCGTGCCGCCAACCGTCGTGGTCCAAGCCAAATTTCCCGGTGCAAACCCCGCCGAGATTGCCGAAACTGTTGCCTCCCCGCTTGAAGAGCAAATCAACGGGGTTGAGGGGATGCTTTATATCAACTCGCTGGCGACAACCGATGGCAATCTGTCGCTGACCGTGACGTTTGAAATCGGAACCGACCCGGATCTGGCGCAGCAAAAAGTCCAGAACCGCGTATCGCAGGCTGAACCGCGTCTGCCTGATGTCGTGCGTCAGCTTGGCGTGACTGTATCAAAACAGTCACCAGACCTGACCATGGTCGTGCATTTGCGGTCGCCCAATGAACGCTATGACATGCTGTATTTGCGCAATTACGCGACGCTGAATGTGCGGGACCGTCTGGCACGTATTGGCGGTGTCGGGCAGGTGGGTCTGTTTGGGTCGGGCGATTACGCCATGCGTGTCTGGCTAAACCCCGACAAGGTTGCCGAACGTAACCTGACGGCGGGTGAGGTGGTTGCCGCCATCCAAAGCCAGAACGTTCAGGTTGCTGCGGGGATCATTGGCGGGGCGCCCTATGACACCGGCGTGCAGTTCCAATTGCCGATCAACATCAGTGGCCGTTTGGAAACACCCGAAGAGTTCGGAAGCATCATCATCAAACGCGGTGAAGATGGCACGATTACCCGTCTTGGCGATGTGGCACGGATCGAGTTGGAGGCACAGCAATATGCGCTGCGCTCTTTGCTTGATAACAAGCCCGCCGTCGCCCTGCCGATCTTTGCATCGCCCGGCTCAAACGCGCTTGATATCTCAAGCAACGTTCGGGCCGCGATGGAGGAACTTAAACAGAACTTCCCCGAGGACCTTGATTACAGCATCGTCTATGACCCGACCGTCTTTGTGCGGGGCTCGATCAAATCTGTGATCATGACCTTGCTTGAGGCCATTGCCCTTGTTGTTCTTGTCGTGACGATTTTCCTACAGACATGGCGGGCATCGATTATTCCGCTGCTGGCTGTGCCGGTTTCGATCATCGGGACCTTTGCGCTGATGCTGTTGATGGGCTTTTCGATCAATGTGCTGTCGCTGTTTGGTCTGATCCTTGCCATCGGGATCGTGGTCGATGATGCGATTGTCGTTGTCGAAAACGTTGAACGAAACATCGAACGCGGCTTGTCGCCGCGCGATGCGACGGTTGCGGCCATGCGTGAAGTCACCGGGCCGATCATTGCGACCTCGCTTGTGATTACCGGTGTGTTTGTGCCAATTGCCTTTATCAGTGGCCTGACCGGCCAGTTTTATCAGCAATTTGCCTTGACCATTGCGATTGCAACCATCATCTCGACGATCAATTCCCTTACCTTAAGCCCGGCCCTGTCGGCGATCTTGTTGCGCAGTCATGATGCGCCAAAGGATTGGCTGACACGTGGCATGGACTTTGTCTTTGGCTGGTTCTTCCGCGGGTTCAACCGGTTCTTTAACCGCAGCACCGATCTTTATGCCGGGGGGGTTAAGCGCCTTCTGGGTGTGAAATCGATCATGATGGTGCTGTATGTCGGCTTGCTGGCCCTGACCTATCAGGGGTTCCAGATATTGCCGAACGGCTTTGTCCCAATTCAGGACAAACAGTATCTCGTCAGTTTTGCCCAACTCCCACAGGGCGCGACACTGGACCGGACCGAGGATGTCATTCGTGAAATGTCTGACATTGCCCTTAAGGAACCCGGTGTTGAAAGTGCCGTTTCTTTCCCGGGGCTCTCGATCAACGGGTTTGTGAACAGTTCAAGTGCGGGCATTGTGTTTGTCACCCTGACCGACTTTGCCGAACGCAAAAGTGACGATCTGTCGGGCTTGGCGATTGCGGGCAAACTTCAACAGAAGTTTGGCGCGATTGATGAGGCCTTCGTTGCCATTTTCCCCGCACCGCCGGTGCAGGGTCTTGGCACGGTTGGCGGGTTTAAGCTGCAGGTGGAGGATCGCTCCGATCAGGGGTATCGCGCCCTTGATGATGCCATGAAGCAGGTTCTGGCCAAGGCATGGGCAGCACCTGAACTGACCGGTGTGTTCTCAAGCTACAACATCAATGTCCCGCAGCTTCAGGCGTCTCTTGATCGTACAAAGGTGCAGCAACTTGGCATTCCGGTTGATGAAATCTTCCGGACCATGCAGGTTTATCTGGGCTCAATGTATGTCAATGACTTCAACACATTTGGCCGTACCTATCAGGTGATTGCACAGGCCGATAAGCCTTATCGATCCAGCCCCGAAGACATCCTGCGTCTGCAAACCCGTAATGCAGATGGCGATATGGTGCCGCTTGGCAGTGTTCTTTCCGTTTCCGAAACGTTTGGGCCCGATACGGCCATGCGCTACAACGGGTTCCGGTCGGCGGATTTGAACGGCAATGCGGCACCGGGTTATTCCAGTGGTGAGGCAGAAGCCGCCATCATCAAGATACTCGATGAAACCTTGCCACCGGGCATGTCCTATGAGTGGACGGAGCTGACCTATCAGCAGATTCTGGCGGGCGATACAGCAATGTATATCTTCCCGATCTGTATCCTTCTGGTGTTCCTGGTTCTGGCCGCACAGTACGAAAGCCTGACCATGCCGCTGGCGGTCATCATGATCGTCCCGATGAGCATCCTTTCTGCTGTCTTTGGTGTCTATCTGTTTGGCGGGGATAACAACATCTTCACCCAGATCAGTCTGTTTGTTCTGGCTGGACTGGCATCAAAGAACGCGATCCTGATTGTCGAGTTCGCCCGCGAACTGGAACATCAGGGCCGCACAACACTTCAGGCCGCGATCGAAGCCAGCCGTCTGCGGTTGCGTCCGATCCTGATGACATCACTGGCCTTCATCATGGGCGTCGTGCCGCTGGTTCTGTCCAGTGGTGCCGGGGCCGAGATGCGCCACGCGATTGGCATTGCCGTTTTCTCGGGCATGCTGGGTGTGACGATATTTGGCCTGATCCTGACTCCGGTCTTTTATGTGCTCGTGCGCATGATTGGCCGGCGCGACGAAGTCCGTTCACTCGATGGGGCTGATTCCAATCAGTCTGCGGAGTAAACGGAATCGTTGCAGAAACAGCCGGACCAACTTCCCCCCCGACCCCCGTAGGTCCGGCTGTTTCTTCCTTTTTCTGTCAGGCATTTTTGGCGTGCTCGCGCATGGCCAGAAATGCCGTTGTATTAAGCTCTATCGGGCCTTTCCACGTGCCGGCTTCTTTTGGTGACGGCGCGTTCCAGTCAATTTCGGGATGTTGTGGAAAGTTTTCGAGCGATGGCCAGCGTTCTCCCCCAAACAGCTCTTCACGGTAGTCGCCAACCGTCCCCATTGTTCCTGCCGAACCTTCCCTGACTTCCAGGCGGTCGCCATATTTGCGTTTGAGCTCGAACTCGATGCGGTTTTCTACATATTTGGTCAGTTCATCGCCGGTCAGTCCGCGCTGTTCACCTTCACTTTTGGCGATGCCATACTCAAAACCGTAACTCATGTCGTTCGAAACGTTGGCGTTGTCGGTGCCAAAAACGGCGGTGAGTTCCCCATCCAGATAATAGGCACGGGTCACCTGTGCATCGCTGTTGTCATCAAGCCAATTTGATAGGTTGCTTTCCGCGGTTTTTCGGATTTCCTTGAACTCTGCTTGGCGGGTGAGCATACGCTCTTTCCACTCTTCGGCTGTGTATTTGGTGGTGTACTCACCGGTTTGCCCGTCAATCGGCCGAGGGAGAAGCAGCATTTGCGCCCCAGCCAAAGAAAATTGTCCCTGAATATTGACCATTTCTGTGTCTCCTGCTGTCACATGTCTGAAAAAACAAGCAACATCAGTGCCACTCATACGTGTGCTCACGGAATCCTTTGGTATCTGTGGTGTTTGTTCTGTGATGTCGGTCACGCGGGCAAATAAGGTCAAAACCGTTACACTAAATCAGATGGTTAGTGGGAACAAACTGCCCACACCAATGGGGCAATGGCCTCATACTATTGTCAAATGATCGGTTCGTAATTGCCGGGTGCTTGCCAACGCAAAAATACGTCTTATTTTTCGTACAGATTTTTCGCCAAAAGGGTATTCGAGCATGAATTACATCCGTACAGGTTTGTTACTCGCCGGGTTGACCGCGCTGTTTGGTGTGGTCGGCATGATGATTGGCGGGCAGCAGGGCATGATCATCGCCTTGCTTTTTGCCGGTGCGATGAACGTGTTTGCCTATTGGAATTCGGATGCGATGTTGCTTCGGATGCGAAGCGCCCGCCAGGTCGATGACCGCACGGCACCGGAACTGGTCTCGATGGTGCGTGAATTGTCGCAGAATGCCGGTTTGCCAATGCCCAAGGTCTATGTGGTTGAAAATCCACAGCCCAATGCCTTTGCCACCGGACGTAATCCGGAAAATGCGGCCGTGGCGGCAACCACCGGATTGCTCAAGCTTTTGGACCGCAATGAGATCGCCGGGGTCATGGCCCATGAACTGGCCCATGTTAAAAATCGCGATACCCTGACCATGACAATTACTGCGACCATTGCCGGTGCCATTTCTGCCTTGGCGAATTTTGCAATGTTTGCCGGTATCTTTGGCGGTCATCGGAACGACAACAACAATCCGCTTGGCGGCTTTGGTATGATTTTGGTCGCCATTCTGGCCCCGCTTGGTGCGATGTTGGTTCAGATGGCGATTTCACGTACCCGCGAATACCAAGCCGACAAAATGGGCGCCGAGATTTGCCGCCATCCGTTATGGCTGGCCAGTGCCTTGAACAAGCTTGATAAAGGCGTTCACACCATCCCCAATCAGGATGCCGAGCGCAATCCGGCAACCGCGCACATGTATATCGCCAACCCACTGTCGGGAAAGGGCATGGACAGTTTGTTTTCAACCCACCCCGATATGGCCAACCGCATTGCCCGTCTTAAGGCCATGACTGTTCCGGTGACAGATCAAACAGTTGATCAACCTGCTCATTCTGGGCCGTGGCAGACACAGTCTCGCAATCAGAATACCCGTCGGCAACGAAGACGCCCTTGGAACTAAAACATAAAATAATGCCGATTTATCAGACATTTGTCAGTATTGATTATGTTTTCGGGTGGCGAACTCCTATCCTTCAGTATCGTGAAAACCGGTATTGAGTGCATTGACCCCAATTGACTCGCGGCAGACAATGGACCCGTAACTCTTTGTCGGGCTTTTGTTTTCCAATTCGCAATGCGTGATCACGGATAAGGGATGTAATGGCTGGTTTCTGGTCTGTCGTTGGTCTGGCGATCAAATCGCTGTTCGCAGGCCAAGACGCAAACGGGCATACTGGCGACGTTGTGGCATCTGATTCTGATGTGACAACGTCAGAACCGGAACCGTCATACCGCTATGCCATTGCGCGCTTTTCCGGTGCCAACCCTGCTAATGCCAATCCTGCTAATGCGAGTGCTGCAGGGGGTGCAACACCGATCAGCCCTGAACAGCCTGATGCCATTGCCAATATTCTTTCGCGCAGTCTTGCATCGATTCCAGACAGTCAGGTCGTTCTGGTAAATCAGTTTTTTGCGCCGAACCCCGATGTTGCGGATCCCTTTCAGGCCATACGTGAAACTAAGCTTGGCGCATTGAACGTTGCCCATCAGCGTGATGCGCAAGCAATGTTCTGGGGAAGGCAAAACGATGTCACCGGCCAGCTTGAAGTTCACCTGATCAGCGATGAACTGGCATCGTCGCTTTATGGCCTGATCATGCCGCTGACCCATTGTTTCAAGCTGCCTGAACATCACGATACGACAGAAGCCCTGCGTATCTTACTTTCCGCGGAACTTGTTCATCAGGCGCGCGGCAGTGAAATGCGGTCCCAGCAGATGGCGCGCCTGACCTCGCACCTTGAAGATCTTCTGGAACGCATTCAGAAGGGCGATACGTTTGATGCGCCGGGTCCCGGCGTGGCAACGGCCTATGCCTTTGCGGCCTATGTTCTGGCTGAAACCGGTGATCGCAAGTATTGCGCGACGGCGATGCGCGTGATTGAGCCCCAAATCCGTCAAATTCTTAAGGCCGCCGGGGATCAACCTGTCGAGAAGGCCGCCGTGAAGGCTGCGTCGTCATCGGGGCTGCTGGGCGAAAAACTGCACCATAAGGAAGTCGTCGTCAAAGAAGCCAGTACCGAGGAACTCATTGCCGGGATCAGCGATTTTGACAAGGTCAACTTTCAGAAAACAGCCATTCTTGCGCTTTATGGTGGGTTGGTGAATTGGTCGTTGGTCAGCAACATGCAGGCAAGTACGGGAACCTTGGCCATCGCACTCTGGAAGTTCCTTGTCCGGCGCTTTGAATTGACCGGCGGATCGGCCGCCGACTGTGCGACGGCGATTTGCCGGGTGGGCGAAGCATTGGTTGCTCATGCCAAAGAAACCGAAAACGCCAAACTCGCCGATGGTGGTGTCGTGCAGTTTCGCCGGGCAATTGGCATGATCAGCAACCGGTCGCATGCGGCACTGTATGCCATTGCGGCCTATGGTCTGGCGGAGTCCATCGTCGCATCGGCCCTGATCAATGATATCCATATTCCCGACGAACAGGTCATTCCTGTGTATCAGGCATCGCTCAAGGTCTGTGCCCGGCGTGATCAGCCCTATATCTGGGGGCGGACAATGTTTGCACTGGCCTCGGTTCAACTGATGAATGGCAGCCAGGGCAAAGATTCAAAGATGACGGGGCTGGCGCGTGTAAGCTTCTCCCAAGCGTACGAAGCTTTTATCGATGCCGGGGCCAAGGGTGCTGCGCGTGCGGCATCCGGTGGCTATACCCGGGCGGAAAACATGCTGTCCCAGTTGTCCCATCGCAAGGCCGTGATGGATGCGACCGGGGGTGAGAACAATCAGGAATCCACCGGGTCCTGATCGATCATTGGTTTGATCTTGGGCATCCTGTTTTTGCGATGTCGTGACGGTTTTCCTTGGGGCAAGTTTCATGCAGGCAAAAGAAAACCCCGCAGCTTGCACTGCGGGGTTTCTGACTGCGAATGCGTGACGCATTCTACTCGCGGCTTGCGCCGAAGAAGTGCAGCAACATGATAAACAGGTTCACGAAGTCAAGATACAGACGCAGGGCACCGAACAGGGCTTTCTTGCCCGAGGTCGCGGTGTCGTCATGTTCGTGATACTCTTCCTTGATGCGCTGGGTGTCATAGGCGGTAAGGCCCGTGAAGATCAGTACACCAGCAGCCGAGATGATGAACTGCAACATCGTGCTCGCCAGGAAGATGTTGACCACCATGGCAATGATGATGCCGATCAGACCCATGAACAGGAAGCTGCCCCAGCCCGACAGATCTTTCTTGGTGGTGTAGCCAAACAGGCTCATCGCACCAAAAGTACCTGCGGTGATGAAGAAGGTCCGGGCAATCGATTCACCGGTATAAACCAGGAAGATCGATGAAAGCGACAGACCCATCAGGGCGGCATAAATCCAGAACGTCGTCTGTGCAGCGCCAAAGCTCATTTTGTGAATGCGCGCGCTCAGGAAGAACACCAGCCCGATCGGGGCCAGCATCACAATCCACTGCAGTCCTGTACCGAAAATAGCCTGCATCAGGGTTGGGCTGGTGGACACTGCCATCGCGACCACACCGGTCAGAGCCAGTGCGGATGCCATGTAGTTATAAACACTTAGCATATAGGCGCGGAGACCTGCATCGATCTCGGCCGCCGACCGGCCAACCGAGACGTCATAGCCGCGTTGACGCGTTTCAAAAGCCATTGAAATCCCTCTTTGATCCAATTGTGAGCAGAATACTGATAGTATCCTGCAATGATCAAAATATGGCAGAATTTCCACGAAAAGCAACGGTTTGCCCGATTGATGCCCCTTGCGGGAATATATGTTGTGATCTTGTTCACTTCGCGCTTGGAGGCGACAATCGCTCAAAAAAGCGCTAATATGCTTGAATGCAGGGGGTAATCGCGCAGTGACAGCAAGATACAAAGGCTCAACCTGCCATGTCCGGGCCAAGTTTGATCAAAAACGTTAAGCGACTTCAAAACCTTATCGCCGAACGCCTGTCTTGGCGTTTATCGGGATTAAGCATGGCTGCGCTTGCGGGTTTGGCGTTGTTTTGTATTGTCTTGCCAAATGGCGGTCGGGCCCAGAATGCCAATCTGACGGCAAACCCGGATTCGGGCGCCATTCCGGTTTTTACCGACAAATATCCTCAATCCGAATTTTGTGCCGATCCCGATCAGGCCGCACCTTGTTCTGTTGCGCCGGTCGATGTGCCTGAATTTGACGCCAGTTTCATTTACCGGTTTTTGGCCTATGAAGCCCAACGACCTTTTGACCGGTTTTCCTGGCAATCCTTTGTTGCGGTGACCTCATCTGATCCAAATGGGAACGGTCTTGCGCGGTGGGAAACATATCCCACAAGACGCGATCTGTTTTCCGAGGTTGCCATGCCAAGCCCGGCCTGCCGGGATGGTCTGCCCGACGGGGCTCTGCTGTTGGCAAGTCATGTGCAATCAAGCGGTGACATTCTGGTCGATCAGGCAGGCAACTTCATTTTGTATGAAACCCGCATTAACCCGGTTGCGGCCGATTACATTCGTCAAAACGGACTGGACCACGAATCCGGACGTCTGGGTTTTGCCAATGCCGGGCAACCGGTTGATTTCCCGATGGGGCATGGTCCCAACACCCGCGTTTCAAATACCGGCAATTTTGCCAAAGGCGTGATCAAGACGGCTTCGGCTTCGGCGTCTGGCTCTACTGATGCTGTGGTTGCCGATGCGGCTGTAGAAGCGCGCAAAAACAGTGTCATGGGCGCACAGCTTTTGAAATTTGCCTGGCGTATTTTGCCCGATGGACTGTCAGGAAATCGCTATTTCACCCGTGCGGCACGCATTGCCTTGGATGGGGATGTTACTCTTGATGGTAAGCCCGCCTGCCTTGATGTGACGGTCGGGCTTGTCGGAATGCATCTGGTTGAACGCGTGACCAGTGGCAACGGAGATCGCTGGATCTGGTCGAGTTTCGAACATGTCGGGACTGTGCCGCTGGCGGCCAACGCGCGACGCCCCAACAGCATCATCACCGATACACCGTTTGCTGATGGCTGTCTGGCCCCCGATCCGGTTGGGCTCCAAACCCCGACCGACGGGTTCCTTTTTTATGGGGGCCGAACCGGGGCAGGGGGGCAGGCCAATCAATCCATTCAGTCGGACCTTCGATGGGATGATCATGCACCATATGCCCGCACGGTGTCGGGGGGTACTGTGGTGCCGCCCGATATTGTTAGGTGTTGGCGATTGTTTTCCGGAACGGCCGAAGCCAACTTTGTCTGGCAAACCAAACTGGAAGGCACGGTTTGGGCAAATTACATGCTGCTGGGCACGCAATGGATCGGCAATCCGGGTGGGGCCCCGTTTGGTGTTGGCGAAGTGCCGCGTTTTCTAACCAACAGTGCCCTTGAAAGTTTTATCCAGCATCATAGTGATGCGACTTGTCTTGGTTGCCATGTCAATGCGGTAAGCGACGCCGGGCAAACGGCCAACTTTACGTTTCTGCTCGATCCCGCACGTTAGGGCCCTGACCCTAAGATACCTTTACTGACCGTTGCTCAGACAGACCTTCCAATTTTCTCTGATTGGCACTAGCATGCTGCGAAAATCTGCTGCAGCCAAAAAACAAATAACAGTGGCAGATACAGGGAGGAAACATGCTGGTCTGTCGTGATGATTACGCGACGGTGCGCTCGGAGTTCGTCTGGGATGTGCCGACTTATTTCAATATTGGTGTCGATGTCTGTGACAAATGGGCCGACGATCCGGATCGGCTGGCGCTGATGTATCGTAGGCGGGACGGGTCCCGCCGTGATTACAGTTTTGCCCAGATCAAACGACTTTCAAACCGCTTTGCCAATGTCATGCGCCGCCATGGTATTCGCCGGGGCGACCGGGTCGGGATTTTACTGCCGCAAAGCCCCGAAACCGCGATTGCCCATGTTGCGACCTATAAAATGGGTGGCATTGCTGTGCCGCTGTTTACCCTTTTTGGTGTTGATGCGCTGGAATACCGGTTGGGCAACTGTGCGGCCAAGGCACTTGTCACCGACCGCGAAGGCGCGGCAAAAATTGCGGAAATTCGCGATCTTTTGCCCGCGCTGGAATATGTCTATGTGATTGATGGTGCGCCCGATAGTTGTTTTGATTTCAAGGCGCTGTCGGCGGAGGCCAGTGATCAGTTCGAACCGGTCAAAACCCGTGCCGATGAACCGGCCCTGATCATTTATACATCAGGCACCACCGGCCAGCCCAAAGGTGCCCTTCATGCGCACCGGGTATTGCTGGGCCATTTGCCCGGTGTCGAAATGTCACATGATTTCTTTCCCAAAGACAATGATGTCATGTGGACGCCTGCCGACTGGGCATGGATCGGTGGGTTGCTTGATGTGCTTTTGCCATCTTGGCATCACGGGGTGCCAGTCGTCGCCCACCGGTTTGAAAAATTCACGCCCGAGGCTGCCTTTGAATTGATTGCCGAGTTCGGCGTGCGCAATACCTTCCTGCCACCAACCGCGTTAAAGATGATGCGGGCGGCTGGTGATGATGTGGCGCAAAAATTCAACTGTAATTTACGCTCTATCGCAAGTGGTGGTGAAACGCTTGGGTCGGAACTCCTTGATTGGGGGCATCGGGTTTTCGGTGTCACGATCAACGAGTTCTATGGTCAGACCGAATGCAACATGGTGGTCAGTTCCTGCCAGTCGATCATGGCACCCAAGCCCGGTGTCATGGGCCGTCCGGTGCCGGGGCATGATGTCGCGGTGATTGATCTGGATGGCAATGTGCTGGGTGCTGGTGAGATGGGCCGCATTGCCGTGCGTGCGCCCGATCCGGTGATGTTTCTGGAATATTGGCGCAATCCGGACGCCACACAGGAAAAATACATCGGTGAATGGTTGCTGACCGGCGATATGGGCTGTGTCGATGAAGACGGCTATATCCGCTTTGTCGGGCGTGATGATGACGTCATCAGTTCAGCGGGCTACCGCATCGGCCCGGGCGAGATCGAAGATTGCCTGATTGCCCATCCGGCGGTGCGCATGGCCGGTGTGATTGGCAAACCCGATCCCCAGCGCGGGCAAATCGTAAAGGCCTTTGTCATTCTTGCCGATGGCTTTGCCCAAAGTGCCGAGCTTGAAGACGACATCAAGCAGTTTGTTAAAACCCGGCTGGCCGCTCACGAATACCCGCGCGAGATTGCCTTTCTTGATGAACTGCCGATGACGACGACAGGCAAGGTCGTTCGGCGGGCCCTGCGCGATTTGGCGCAACGCGCATTGCCCTAAACCAAAAGGGGCCGGTCAGTGATGTGACCGGCCCCTTTTTATGTGTTCGTGAGGTTTGCTGTGCGTGCTGTGTTACTCGTTACGCAGCAACGGTGCTGCTGGGCTGCGCAATGCCTGCCACGTGCCGACAAAGCCGGCTGACAGGGTGGCAAACAGCCCAATGGCAATCGGACCCAGTATCGTCGCGGGCAGAAGCGTCCAGGACGCCCCCATCACCAGCACAAGCACCGACCATGCGGCGATGGACCCGACCAGCGCGGCCAGAACCCCGGTCGCCAGCCCAAGGATGCCGTATTCCAGCGCATAGGCATAAAGGATGTTGGCCCGTGTCGCGCCCAGTGTCTTAAGCACCACGGCATCATAGATGCGTTTGCGCCGACCTGCGGCAACTGCCCCGGCCAGCACCAGCACACCGGCAACAATCGCAATCATGCTGGTCGCATTAAGCGCGGTACCAATTCCGGCCAGAATGGCATTGGCGGCTTCAAGCGCTTCGCGCACCCGGATGGCCGATACATTGGGGAAGTCTATCCCGATCATGCGATCCACCGGTTCTTCCATATTGCGCGGCATATGGGCGGTGGCAATCAGGCTATAGGGGGCCTTGTCGATCAGGCCCGGCGAAAACACCATGGCGAAATTCATCCGCAGGCTCTGCCACTCGATTTCGCGCCAATTGGCGATCTCGGCGGTGATGTCACGCCCGAGGATATTAATGGTCAATGTGTCGCCCGGCTGAAGGTCAAAGGCATTGCCGATGTCCGCACTGATCGATACCAGCGGTTTGGAGGCATCATTATAATCTGATGGCCACCAATCGCCGCGTACCAGTTTGGTTTCGGGTGGCGGTACGGCAGCAAAGGTCAACCCGCGATCACCGCGCAGGAACCAGCGATCATCGCCCGGTCCGACATCTTCGGATTTAACGCCATCAACCGCGGTGACACGCCCGCGCAACATCGGTGTTTGTTCGACATCCGAAACATTATCCTTTGCCAGAAGCTGGGTGCGGAACGCGTCGATCTGGTCAGGTTGAATATCAAGGAAGAAGAACGCCGGGGCAGATTCGGGCAGGTTCTCATTAATCTCGTTATCAAGGTTGCCCTCGATCCCCGAAATGGTCACCAAAAGGGTCAGACCAAGCCCAAGCGACAGGGCGACCGGAACCGTGCTGGCGCCTGGTCGGTGCAGATTGGTGAGTGCCAGCCGTGAAAAGGCATTGCGTCCGGTGGTAAACCGTTTCGATAAGGATACAATTGCCCGTCCGGCATAGGTGAAAATCACAATCGCTGCTGCCGACCCACCGATAAAGCCAAGGGCGATGGTCTTATCGGTCGCAGTCATCACGGTCAAAATCAGCAACAGCACAAGCGGCGCGCCGATATAGGGCAGGTCGCGTTTGCGTACCGGGCTGCCACCCAGCAATCCGGCACTGGCACGGAACAAACGTGCGGCCGGAATTTCACGCGCCCGCAACAACGACGGCAGGGCAAAGACCAATGTGGTCAGAATGCCAAAGCTGGTCGCAATAAGCAGCGACGGCAAGGCCGGGCCCAATGTGACATCAATTGGCAACCGCCCGGCCAGAAGCGGGGCGACAATCGCCGGGGTCACCGCCCCGATCAAAAGACCGATGGCAATGCCGATAACGGCCAGTACAAGGATTTGCAGGAAGTAAATCCGCAACACCAACCCATGCGATGCACCCACCGATTTCAAGGTGGCGATCACGGATGTTTTGCTTTCGATATGGCTGCGCACCGCATTGGCCACCCCAATGCCCCCGACCAGAAGGGCGGACAACCCGACAAGGGTCAGAAACAGGGTCAACCGTTCGATAAAGCGGCGCAGTCCCGGATTGGCGTTGGCGGTATCGCGCACACGCCACCCGGCATCTTCAAACTGTTCATCAAGCCGTTCACGAAACGCAGTGGGCGTTTCACTGCCCTTCAAATCCAAAGCGTAATAATAGCGGATCAGGCTTCCGGGTTGCACCAGTCCGGTCTGCATCAACGCGTCCTTGGACACCATTAAACGCGGACCAAAGTTGAAAAAGCCAACCGCCTTGTCGGGTTCGGTGGTGATGACGCCGCGAATTTGCACGTCGATGTCACCGAGTTTCACCGTATCGCCAACCTTGATCTTAAGGCGTTCCAGCAATCCGGCCTCGGTCACAGCCCCCCAAACACCGTCTTTTTGATCAAGACTTCCGGCAAAGGGAATGTCATCGGCGAGTTCCATCTCGCCAAACAGCGGATAGGCATCATCAACGGCTTTAAGCTCAACCAAACGGCGTTGATCTGGGCCATATGCGGTGGTCCGCATGGTCGCAAGTTGCCCGACCCGTTCGGTATTATCGCTCAGCCATTCAAGCTGTTGGGGCGTGGCATCCGTATGGGTCAGGCGTAACTCAACATCGCCACCCAAAAGCTTCCGCCCGTCACGCTCAAGTGCCGATAGAACGGATTCCGAAACGTTTCCCACGGCCGCAATCGCGCCAACGCCCAATGCAAGACAGGCCAGGAAAATCCAAAAGCCGGACAAGCCGCCGCGCAATTCCCGGCGACAGACTTGCCACGCAATAGACCACAGGCGGTCTGCGCCGTTGCCACCATCCGATGCGTTTGTCGTGCGGCTCATGAGTGCTCTTCCTGCTGCGTAACGATTTCACCATCGCGCAGCATGATGGTGCGGTCGCACCGGTCGGCAAGATTGGGATCATGGGTAATCAAAAGCAGCGTCGATCCTTTGCGCTTGGCCAGATCAAACAGCAATTCAATAATCGTTTCGCCGGTCGCCCCGTCAAGGTTCCCGGTCGGTTCATCGGCCAGCAACAACTCGGGATCGGTGGCAAGGGCGCGGGCCAGCGCAACACGTTGTTGCTCGCCGCCCGAAAGCTGGCCGGGGTAATGGCCAATCCGGTGACCCAGCCCGACGGCTTTAAGTTCCTGCTCGGCCTTCTTAAAGGCATCCTTGCGCCCGGCAAACTCCATCGGAAGTGCAACGTTTTCAAGTGCACTCATCGTCGGGATCAGGTGGAAGTCCTGAAACACGATGCCAACATGATGGCGGCGATACAGCGCCAGCCCGTCTTCATCAAGCGTGCGCAGATCATTGCCACACACTGTCACAACGCCTTCTTGGGCTTGTTCCAGCCCGGCAATCACCATCAAAAGCGACGTTTTGCCCGATCCGGACGGTCCGACCAGACTGACGCGTTCGCCTGCCTCGATTGAAATGTCGATCCCTTTCAGGATTTCAACAATGCCCGCCGGGCCAGCCAGACGCAGTTTGAGGTTCTGCACATCAACGGTTTTGCTACGTTCCTGTTGTGATGCGACGGTGTTTTCATCCGGGATCGAGGCAGTTTCAGTAACGCTCATCTGGGGTCCTATCGGGCTTAATCCATTGCAAGAACAAGAATGCGGTCTAAATATTCATACGGAACGAAAGGCGTTTGGTTCAAACAGGTCTGGTTTGACATGCGCCGTTTAAAGGTAACCATAAGGTAACCGTTTCAACAAGTAACAGGCATATAAGTATGGGATGTGTAATGAATTTTGGCTTCGGGCAAGGGTGCAGTGTAATCAAGTTCACTGCAAATCCGCTATGGCGTGCCGCGCGGTTTGTCTCGCGCAGCAGTGTAATCCTGTTTGGGGTTGCGGCCATTTTCCTGTCTGCACCTGCCAATGCCAATGCTCGTGAAAACAAGCCACAAACCCTTGTGTTATTTGGCGATAGTTTGATGGCGGGCTATGGACTTTCGCAAGAAAACGGCTTCGCCTCCAAGCTTGAAGCCGCCTTGAAGGATGCCGGACATTCAATCAATGTCGTCAACAGTTCCGTCTCCGGTGATACCACAGCAGCAGGCTTGGCGCGGCTTGACTGGGCCTTGGTTGATAAACCCGATGCGGTGTTGCTTGAACTTGGGGCCAATGACGCCTTGCGCGGCATGGAACCAGCCCAGACCCGCGATAATCTGGCTCAGATCATCGAAAAATTGCGCGCAATGGACATTGATGTTTTGCTGGCCGGCATGATGGCTCCGCCCAATATGGGCAGGCAATATGGCGATGAATTCAACAGCATCTATCCCGATCTCGCAAGCGAGTATCAGGTTGATTTATATCCATTTTTCCTTGATGGCGTCGCGGCCGACCCGACCCTTAATCAGGATGATGGCATGCATCCCAATGCAAAGGGTGTCGATGAAATCGTCGGGCGTATCCTGCCAGATGTTGTTTCTATCCTCACATCGGGGTCTTAACCGGCGCGGCATCCCCCGGTTTTACCACGACATCTCTACGACGAGAAATTTTATGATTTTGCCAAACAGGCTGCATCGATCTGATGTGGCCTGTTTTCAGTTAAGCCGGAAATCCCCAAAATCACATGTATTACAGTCGGTTGCGAAGCTTCCAGTTTTGGTTCTTTGGCAAAAAGCGCAAAAAAAGCCACTAAAATCTGTCTGAGTCAGCAATTAAAACTGCATACGTAGATAGAATTCATACGCTTATCGAAATGATTGCCGCTGTCTTGGCATTGTATCCCGTAAGAACACCAAAAATCATCACTAATATGTTATATATCAATTAGTTATATCGTATTCAAAGTTGCTTATTTTAACCGCAAAAGCATCAAAAACCCGCCTGAAATCGCTCTGAACAGTGGGATGAGTGTAAAATTAACACTCCATTTACTTTCGGTTATGTTCCGAATGTTCGATGCCGTAACTGCATATGTAGTTTTGAGGTTGGCAAGATGGAAACAACGACGCCATTTTTACTTCAAAAGGTCGATTTGGCCCCTGCGCAGGACCTAAAATCAAACGCGATGATTCATAATGATAGTTCTTATGATTCAACGCTTTAGAGTAGTCTGGCAAGTTATCCACTGCAAAGGCCTGTGGATAAGTTTGTTGACTATCTTTTCATCAGACAAATAAACCAAACGCGCCGGGAATCGTTAATATCCTTGGTATATCAGGCGTTTGAGTTCTATCAGGCAGTCCCGAGTCGCGGTTTGACGACCGAATAGGGCCTGTGGATGAATCGGAAGCGATTCAAATTTTGACTGCAAATGCAGTTGCCCAGCCCGGAATCCGTCGATAGACTTTATCCGTTCAATGTCCGGCGTGCGCCGTCAAAACACTGATATAGTATTATAAATCAAATGCTTGTGGGGAATATTCGTGACCACACCGGGCGTCAAACAATCCTATACCATTCCCTGTTCGTCGGTTTTCCGTGATGCGGTGCAGGCCTTGGCCGAACGGCGCGGGGTGAATGCTGCCGATCTTGCGCGCTCCGTGATGCTGATTGTGCCGGAAAAGGCGATTGATGATTATGAGGATCCGGGCGATCCGCCCAAGTCGGACCGCGAAACCATCGTTTTGAAATCTGGCCCGGCCGAAGGGCGTCCGTGGCGCAGAAAGCCGCGCCTGCAATTGCGCCTGCCGCCGGGGTTTTCCATCATCATGGTGCGTAAGGCGTTGAAAATGGCCCTGGATTTTGACACGGGCGATGTCAAAATGCGGGTTGAAAAATCTGATATTCTTGCCGCTGAAAGTGCCGCCCTTGAAGAAGCCCGCGCCCTGAAAAAGCGTCAGGCCGAACCCCCGGTCGAACTTTTGCAATCGCGCGAAGAACTCGAACGTCTGCGTCAGATTGTCGATAATCTGGCGTTTGATCCGCTTGATCGCGGTGTGACCACCTTCAACGAGGCCCTGCATGTCATGGGGTTTGCGCCAAGTGCACGGCCGGATTTACGCGAAATTCGCACCAAATATCGCGTGCTTGCCGCCATCCATCATCCCGACAGCAATTACGGATCGCACCAACGCATGACGCAACTTAATGCGGCAATGGATCTGCTGCGACGCCATATAACCTAGGCTCAGGTAACCTAGGCTCACGTGGGTTTTTTGACGGCGTATCTTGAGAACACCAGACCGCAATGCTTAGATATGAATAAGGCCCCAGAAGGGTCCAACATGGAACATCGGGAGAATGCATGACGGGGGAATTTTGCGCGGCACATGCCAGTGGTGAAAACTGGGCAGCAGTGGCCTCCGAACTGGCCGATCAACTTCAGTCAACACCTTTGCCAGAACAGGCCTTGGCGTTTTTGTATGTCACCGAGGCGCTTTCCGATGATCTGGGCAGCATCCTGACCTTCCTGCGGTCCCGTTTGTCGATCGAACACTGGACGGGCACGGCGGGCATTGGTGTTTGTGGATCGGGTCGGGCCTATTTCGGGGTTCCGGCGGCATCGGTGCTGATTGCGCCGTTTGCCAGTGAGGATTTTCATGTTTTCGAACCACTGAAAACCGATGCGGATGTGGATGCGCCGGAATTGCAAAAGGCCATCGACCGCCTGCAACCGATTTTTGGTTTGGTGCATGGTGATCCGGGCGCACCCCAGACATTATCCACCCTTGGCGAACTGGCGCGTGTTGGCTCGACCTATCTGGTCGGTGGCATCGCATCGGGCGAACGCGGCGCGCCACAGATTGCTGACCGTGTGGTGGACGGCGGATTATCGGGTGTTTTGTTTGATGCCAAAACCGCCGTTCAGGTCGGCATCACGCAGGCCTGCACCCCTGTCGGTCCAGTGCATCGCGTGACCGAAGGGCGCGAAGGCATCGTTTCCACGCTCGATGACCGCCCTGCCCTTGAGGTGCTTAAAGAAGAGCTTAATTCCGATGGCAGCGAGAATTCCATCGCATCGGGCCGTTACCACGTCGCCCTGATGATCCCGGGCTCGGACACCGGCGATTTTGTCGTGCGCAATCTTCTGGGCGTTGATCCGCATAATCACATGATCGCCATCAGCGGTGATGTGCAGGCGGGTGATGCGGTTCGCTTTGTCCGGCGTGACGGCGCGGCGGCCGAAGAAGACCTGCGCCGTATGCTGAATGATGTGCAAAAACGCCTGCCGGGAAAACCACGCGGTGCGCTGTATTGTAGCTGTGTCGCCCGTGGGCCGCATTTGTTTGGCACCGAAAGCCGCGAAATGATGATCATCCGCGATGAACTTGGTGATTTGCCGCTGACCGGGTTTTACGGCAATGGCGAAGTCTGTAATGACCGGTTTTATGGCTATACCGGGGTTTTAACGCTGTTTGTTTAAACACGCACCCGTTTGGAACGCTTTGCAACAGCGATATAAATTCAAGGCACCCTGACATTTTTTGCTGTGAAAGGTTCCATCCCCGGCCTGACAGGATATATTCAATCCATTGAAAAATATGCGCACCCCACCCGGGGTGTAAAAGGGGATTGATACATGGAATACCGTCGATTGGGACGTACTGATATTGATGTCAGTGTTATTTGCCTGGGTACGATGACCTGGGGCCAACAGAATACGCAAGATGAAGCATTCGAACAGCTCGACTACGCGACCTCGAACGAAGTCAATTTCATTGATACCGCCGAAATGTATCCGGTTCCGGCAATGGAAGAAACCTTCACCAAAACCGAAACCATCATCGGCAACTGGCTGGAAAAACGCGGGCGTCGTGATGATCTTGTGATCGCAACCAAAATCGTCGGCCCTGCCGAACGTTTTGGCTATGTCCGCGGTGGGCCGCGTTTGACCCGCGATCAGATCAATGAAGCCATCGACGGATCGCTCAAACGTCTTAAAACCGATTACGTCGATCTGTATCAGCTCCATTGGCCGGACCGAAATTCCAACTTCTTTGGCAAACTGGGCTATGTCCATGACGCGGACGAGGATTTCACCCCGATTGAGGAAAGCCTCGAAGCCCTTGATGGTTTGGTCAAGGCCGGTAAAGTCCGTCACATCGGCCTGTCGAATGAAAACCCATGGGGCTTGATGAAGTTCCTTGAACTGGCCGAGAAAAAAGGCTGGCCGCGCGTGGTATCGGTTCAGAACCCCTATAGCCTTCTGACCCGTCAATATGAAGTCGGCATGGCCGAATGTTCGATCCGCGAAGATGCCGGTCTTCTGGCTTATTCACCGCTCGGCGGTGGGGCTTTGTCGGGTAAATATCTCGGCGGGGCGCGTCCAGAAGGCGCGCGTTCGTCGATCTGGCCGCAGTATTTTGCCCGTTACCTGACCGAAAATGGCATCAAATCGACCGAGGCCTATGTCAAACTTGCCAAGGACAATGGCCTTGATCCATCCCAGATGGCGCTGGCCTATGTCAATTCGCGCCCGTTCCTGACGTCAAACATCATTGGCGCGACCAGCATGGAACAGCTGAAACTCAATGTCGGATCGGCCAAAATCACCCTGTCCGAAGACGTTCTGTCCGAGATTGAAAACATCCATCAAACCTGGCCGTATCCGTGCCCGTAAGGCACAGATATACGCGCAGGTAACGGGGAAGGCCGCCCGATTGTCGGGCGCCTGACCCCACCCAAATGTGAAGGAGACGGCGCATGGTAAAGCAGATTTTTGGTAAGGAAACCGATCTTGGTGCCTTTTCCGTGCGCCGCGTCCTGCCGCACCGTGATGTGCGGTCGGTCGGCCCGTTTGTGTTTTTCGATCATATGGGGCCGGCTGATTTCAAACCCGGCGAGGGCATCGACGTTGCCCCGCATCCCCATATTGGTCTTGCCACGGTGACCTATATTTTCGAGGGCGCCATTCGCCACCACGACAGCCTTGGCAGCCTGCTGGAAATCAAGCCGGGCGATCTGAACTGGATGCACGCCGGGCGCGGGATCACCCATTCCGAACGTGAAACCGACGCGGTGCGCAACAGCGTGCACAAGCTTGACGGGCTGCAATTATGGGTCGCCGTTCCCGAAGAAGACGAAGAATCCGACCCGGAATTCTTCCATGTGGCAAAGGACGATTTGCCGATCATCGAAGATGCCGGGCTGCACATGCGCCTGATCGCGGGCGAGGCATTCGGGAAAACCGCCCCGGTGCCGGTCAAATCCAAACTGTTCTATCTTGATGTTCACATGGACGAAGGCGCACAGCTTTTGCTTCCCGGCGAAAATCAGGAAGCCGCCCTTTATGTTGTCTCGGGCACCTTGCGCATTGATGGCGTGGCCTATGCGCCGCAGAGCTTTATCTATGTCGCGCCCGAAGAAATCCCCGATATTGTCGCGCAAAGCGACTGCCGGGTGATGTTGCTGGGCGGCTTGTCGGTTGGCTATCGCCATCTGTGGTGGAACTTTGTCTCAAGCTCCAAGGAACGCATTGATCAGGCCAAAGCCGATTGGGCGGCGGGCAACTTCCCGCAAATCGACGGCGAGGATGACATCATTCCGCTTCCGGGCCGATCAACTGGTTGAATGCCGTTTGATCGCATTCCCCCATTCCGTTTTGAGTTTTGAATATGCGTTTGTTTGTTGGCGTCGAAATACCGGCTGATATCGCAGCCGATCTTTACCCGTTGGCGCGCGGGATCAAGGGGCTTGATGCCCAAACCCCGGAAAATATGCACATCACCCTTAAATTTATCGGCAATGTTGATCCCGGTTTGGCGGTCGAAATTGATCAGGCGTTGGCAAAAATTGCCTTTGAGCCGTTTGACCTTTGCGTGCAGGGCCTTAATATTTTTGCATCAACCCGCAAAATCCGCATTTTCTGGGCCGGGGTCAAGGATCAGCCGCTGATGCGCCAATTGGCTGCACGGGTAGAAAATGCGCTTCTTGCGCTGGAAGAATGCCCCGATATGGACATGCGCAATTTCACCCCGCACATCACGCTCGGCCGCAACCGCAATGCCGCGCGCGCCACCATTGAGCAAGCGGTTGCCGATCATGGCGATGTCAGCTCGCGGACGTTTACCATTGATCGTTTCTGCCTGTATGAAAGCCATTCCACCGCCGATGGCCCGGAATTTCGGGTGGTCGCGGCCTATGATGGGACGGACGGCCAAAATGGCACTGGTGACACACAGAACTTCCGCGATGATCAGGCGTTTTTAGAACGCAAAATGTTAGGAGAAATCGAATGAAGCTTGGCTTTATTGGCACCGGCGTCATCAGTGATGCCATGATCCGGGGGCTTCTTTCGACCGACGATGCAGTTTCCGAAATCATCGTTTCGCGCCGTGGGCGTGAATTTTCGCAAAAGCTGGCGGCGGAGTTTGACGCTGTTCGGGTCGAAGACGACAATCAGGCGATCATGGATGCCGCCGATATCGTGTTTCTCGCCGTGCGTCCGCAAATCGCCGAGCAGGTCTTAAGCGGCCTCAAGGCTCCCGCCAACACCCAAATCGTCAGCCTGATCGCCACCATCCCGATTGCAAAGCTGCAAGGCTGGATTTCCGGCGGGGCCTCCTTTGACCGCGCCATCCCCTTGCCCTCGGTCGCCCATTGTAATTGTGTGACGGCGGTATATCCCGGCGCACCTGATGTTATCGCCCTGTTTGAAAAACTCGGCGGGGCGGTTGCCGCCGATACCATTGATGCCTTTGACGGGTATGCGGCAGGCAGTGCATTGATGGCGACCTATTTTGAAATCCTTGAAAGCTCTGCACAATGGATGGTCGCACATGGATCGGATTATGCCGACGCCAGACGCTATCTCGCCGCCCTGTTTGCCGGGCTTTCTGACAACACGATCAAATCCCCCGATCAAAGCTTTGCCGCCTTGGTCGAAGGTCACTCGACACCGGGGGGCCTAAACGAACAGGTCGCGCAAACCTTTATGCGGCAAAAGGGCGGGGCGGCCATCCACAGTGCCCTTGATGACGTCTTTGCCCGGATCAAGGCTGCCTCAAGCGGCAGCTAAATCATCGCACCGAACAAAAACGGGCGGCCTGTATAAGGGCCGCCCGTTCTATTTTTTGTCTTTATATATCTTGGCGTAGTTTCGGGCCTAGGCTGCCGCTGCTGCGTTCTGATAGCCAACTGTCAAACGACGTTGCGGATTGTCGCCTGCCTCTAAGATATCGACCATCGCCACCGCGAAATCGGCATAGGAAATCCTGGCCATCCCATCATGATCGGGGATCAGCGTCTCCGTACCGCGTACATACTGTCGGGTTTTATCCCCGGCAAACAGCATGGCGGGCGGGCGCAGGCAGGTCCATTGCACATCGTCATACTGATCAAAGAGTGCATCCTGCGTGGCGCAGGCCTGGGCAATTGGCCGCACGGCATCGGGCAGGAAATCCGGTGCACTCAGAACTGTATGACCACTGCCATCCGCCAGTTTCAGGGTTGCCGCCCCACCAGTGATATAAATCGGGATGCCGGTCTGACGTGCGGCGGTAAGCAAGCATTCGGTCATGACGGCCAAAAGCTGTTCCTGACCTGACACCGGGCGCACGGCGCTGATCGCGATATCATGATCGGCCATAATGCCCGCCACCAGATCGGGGCTTTCAAGAATATCGACCTGACGTCGTGTAACCGTTTCTGGCAGTGACGCAAGGCGGTCGGTGTTGCGCGCAATGGCTGTGACTTGATGCCCGCGCATGATTGCTTCGGTCACCACTTCACGTCCGACATCACCGGTTGCACCAAAAACGACAATTTTCTTTGGCGCCGTGGTTTTGAAAGTGTGTTTCGTTTTGTCAGCGTGTTTCATTTGGGGCGTTCCTTTAAGTGTGGTTCGGTATTGTCATGAGTTTGCGGCCGGTTTGACCGGGGGGACGATGTTGGCCTTGATCGGTGCGGGACGTGCGGCGCGTTGTCCGATCCAGATGCTGGCCAGAACAATCACCACACCGGCGATCTGGGTTGGGCTTAACTGCTCGCCAAGGATGATCCAGCCCAGCAACACCGCACTGGTCGGGCTGAGAAAGCCAAAGCTTGTCACCGTGGCCGGACCCAGTTTGGCAATCCCGCGAAACCACAGATAATAGGTCAGTGCCGCCCCGATCAGGCCAAGCCACGCCAGCCCGGCAAGGTTTTCAAGCGTCGGGACCGGAAACGATGGCTCCAAAATCAGCGCAACCGGGATCAGAAGCACACCGCCCGCCGTGAGCTGCCACGCGGTAAAGGTCAGTGGGGAAACGGGTGGTTGCCATTTGCGGGTTAACACCGTGCCTGCGGCCATTGAAAGGGCGCCGATGGTGGCACTGGCAATGCCAACCGGATCAAGCGTTGCGCCGGGATCAAGGACCAGAAGTGCGACACCAAAGATCCCGGAAATTGCCGCGATGATCCCGGCAACCTTGATGGTGCTTCCCAAGGCAAAGCGCGCCAGAAACAGAACAAACAACGGCTGAACCGCGCCCAGTGTCGCCGCCACCCCGCCCGGCAGGCGATAGGCCGCCAAAAACAGCATCGACCAGAAAATCGCAAAATTAAGCGCGCCAAGGATCAAAACCTTGCCCCACCACCCCGATTGCGGCAATTGGCGGACAACAAGCAACAGGATCAAGCCCGCCGGCAATGCACGCAGCAGCGACACGGTCAGCGGATAACCATGCGGCAGAAGCTCGGTGGCAACGATATAGCTGCTGCCCCAGATCGCCGGGGCAAGGGCGGTAAGCAATAAGTCTATTGTTCGGTTCATCGGCTTCCTCCATTTATCTTGACGTCAAGGTATATTGATAAATCTTGACGTCAAGATAAATTTTTGCCATCACCATCGCCATGGACCAGGTAGATCGCATTTTGGCGCAGTGGCATCAGGAACGTCCCGATCTTGATGTGACGCCAATGGGAATGTTTGGCCGCTTCGGGCGGCTGCGTTCCGTTTTAATGTCGGGATTGGATGATATCTTTCGCGCCCATGGCCTGAGTGCGGCAAGCTTCGATGTGCTCGCCACCTTGCGCCGTTCCGGCCCGCCCTATGCGCTCAGCCCATCTGACTTGATCGCATGGACAATGGTAACATCGGGCACCATGACCAACCGGCTCGATAAGCTTGAACAGGCCGGATTGGTCTCACGCGAAAAGAACCCGGAAGACGGACGCGGCTTTGTCATCGCGCTCACCCAAAAAGGCCGCAACCTGATTGACGCCGCCGTCACCGACCATGTCGCCAACCAGCACCGCCTTGCCGAAGGCCTGACGACCGACGAGCAAAGCCAGCTTGATGGTTTGTTGCGCAAATGGTTGGCTGCAATGGAGGCGGACGGCAGCTAGGCCGTTCTAATCATAAACTTTGCCGGGGGATAAAAGCTCAAACCCGGAAATTTCAAACTCATATAAGCCCGATCCGTCAGGCTTTTGCGCACGGGCAATCAATTGGCCGTCTGGATTGCGAAAAACGGCATGTGCAGTATGCAACGTCCGATAACAATGAGAACCGTCTGGATAGATATATTTGATCATCGTTGCCTCTTATTCAAAGGCGTAACGATACCCTGACGATCCTGACAGCATGGTATCAGTAAGGTGCCCAAACGCCCGCAGCGCTGGATTGGTAATTTAAATGTACATACAATAAAATTGACAGTCTATTTTATTGTATGTACATTTATTTGTCGGAACGAGGGGCGACAATGTACGAATGGGACAACAACAAGAACAAGTTAAACGCCGAAAAACATGGCGTCTGGTTTGACGAGATGGATGGCTTTGATTGGGATAGTGCTGTTGTAAACTCGGACAATCGCCACGATGAAAAACGGTGGACCGCCATTGGATATATTGGGGATCGGCTTTATGTGGTGGTTTTCGCCCTGCGCGGCGAAAAAGTCCGGGTTATCAGCCTTCGCAAAGCAAACGAACGAGAGCAAAAGAGGTACTCAAATGTCTGATCGCGAAAACGAAACTGACCGCGACGAAGCCCCGGAACTTGACGAAGAATGGTTTAAGAATGCCCGCAAGGCGTCTGAAGTTCTGCCTGATTTGGTGGCGCGGGCGAGGGGGCAGCGTGGGCCGCAAAAGGCCGCCACGAAAGAACGTGTGACGATCCGCCTTGATGTTGACGTTCTTGAAGCGTACCGGGCCGGTGGCAGGGGCTGGCAAACCAGGCTGAACGACGATCTGCGGGCGCTAAAGGAAAAGGAAATGGCGCACTAAACAAAACTTGCCCATGCGCCGGGGTGCAGGTTGAGGTAGAAGTTCTACTGTTCTGACCAGAACCTCTTCTTGGCAAAAGCCTTGCCCGAGCCGGATTTGAAATATTTTTCCAGTGATCTTGCGTTCTGCTCGGTTTCAACCGCGACATAGGAAAGCAGTTTTGGTGGCAGATACTTTCGGGTGGAAACGACATCGCCATTCTGATGCGACGCAAAGCGACGTTTCAGGTCATTGGTTGACCCGACATACACATCATCATTTGAAAGTCTGAGGAAATAAACATACCACATCGGGTAATCTGCCTCCCTGCGCCAAGGCTTCGGGAGACACCCAATGCCATTTTGGCTCCGTGTGGCCTGCCACCCGAAGCCCGCAGGGCATAGGGTGGCAGAGAGGAGGGGATTCGAACCCCTGAGGGGCTTACACCCCAACACGCTTTCCAGGCGTGCGCCTTAAACCACTCGGCCACCTCTCCACATGCGATCTATATATCGCGAAAGCGGGCGGACATTAGCCGACCCTTCCTTGCTTGACAAGGGCCAATCAGCCTCTTTTTTCACTTTCGGGAAATCGCCCCCAAAACAGGGCTGACGGCGGCTTTGATCAAGGCTGTCAGGGTTGAGAAAACGTGGTCTGGCGCAATCTTTACTTCTTATTGAGGTCTGATGACTAAGGTTTCATGTCAGGGTTCTCGACCTGCAAGATAAATAACACTGAAACCCTGCAACACTTTACGTCGGCGGGGTCTTGCCGTTAGGGTGTCTGCATAATTTTCTAATATACCCATCCTTGCGGGGTGGTGCGGAGAAGACAATGTGGTTTTTCAGGGCGTTGGGATGGTTGTTGCTTTTCGCCAGCATTGCGGTGCTGGTCGATGGTTCCATCACGGCGCTTCAGACAGGTAGTTTTCGTCTGGCAGCCGCCGGAGAGCTCTGGTATCGCCTTGATGCCGGAAGCCTGAACCTGTTGCAATCGGTCATACAGCGTTACGTTTCGGTCTGGATCTGGGACAATATCTTTGTCCCCGTGCTGCTGGCCCCGGCCCTTGTGGTGCTGTTTGTGCCAGCCGTCGTGTTGCTGGTGCTGACCCGCAAACGCAAACGTCAGCGGATCTTCTGATTTCCAAACGATCATCAATCTGAAATCTCGCAATCTTTGTGCGGGGCTGTTTGCGGGTTTAGCCCAATGTCGGCTTGTCTGTCGTTTCGTCAGGCGGCACACTGTCGCCAACTATTCCCGACCACGGACAGGCAGCAGGCATGAAAGCATGGATTTGCACCGCATTCGGTGAAGAACCGCAGTTGATCGAACACCCTGATCCGGTGGCCGGCCCAAACGCGGTGGTGATTGAGGTTGTGGCCTGCGGGGTTAATTTCGCCGATAGCCTGATCCTGCAAGGAACCTATCAAAAGCGCCCCACCGGCGCCTTTTCCCCCGGTTTTGAAGTCAGCGGCACTGTGATGGAAATCGGCGATGATGTGCGGGGCATCGCGGTGGGGGATCGTGTCATGGCCCTGCCTGATTGGGGCGGCTATGCGACCCGGATTGCGGTCGATGCGTCCCTTGTCATGCCGTTGCCAGATGAAGTTCCATTTGACGCAGCAGCAGCCTTTCAAATCGCATATGGTACAAGCTGGTTTGGTTTGAAATATCGCGCCAACGTGCAGCCGGGCGAGATTGTTCTGGTCCATGGTGCTGCGGGTGGTGTTGGGTTAACCGCGGTTGAATGCGCCAAACTGCTGGGGGCGACGGTGATTGCGACGGCGGGCGGGACGGCAAAATGCCAGATCGCGCGCGACCACGGTGCCGATTACGTTATTGATTACAAAACGCAAAGCATCCGGGACCGGGTGCGCGACATTGTCGCCGGGTTGAGCCGCCCGTCAGGGATGAAAGATGGGGTTGATGTGGTCTATGACCCGGTTGGTGGGGATGTGTTTGACCAAAGCCTGCGCTGTGTGGCACCCGGCGCGCGCATCTTGCTGATTGGCTTTGCCAGTGGCACCGTGCCGCAAATCCCGGCCAATATCCTGCTGGTTAAAAATATTGCCGTGCTGGGCTTTTATTTTGGCGCCTATTTACTGCAAAATCCCGACCTTGCGCGTGCCGGCATGGCGGAACTTGTCGCGATGTTGTCGGCGGGTAAAATCACTTCGATGATTTCACGTCGCTATCCCTTGCCGGACGCCATGCAGGCCCTTGCCGCGATTGCCGATCGCACAGCAACCGGCAAGCTCGTGATCACCTGTCAGGACGCCTAAGGTGGCTGTTGTTTCAACAAAGTCTGATATTAAGCAAATCGCCGGATTTTATTAATTAATTCCTTGGTATAGGATGGCGCTGTCCCACTCGATGATCTACTGGAACCCGCGGTAATGCCCGACGACAAAAAAATGCCTGATGCTGTGTCATCGTCTGCCAAGACGCGCGATCAGTATGAAAGCTATCCTTATCCGGCACGCGATCCGGGGGACGAGGATAAGCGCCTGATCACAGGCTCTCCGGGCAACTGGGATGAGGTGGTGCATTTTGTTTTTGGCGGGCGCGACCCTTCCGCCAAGGGCAAAATCAGGATTTTGGTTGCCGGTGGTGGGACCGGGGACGCCTTGGTGATGCTGGCCCAGCAGGCCCGGGACCGTAAGGCCAAGGCGGAAATTGTCTATATCGATCTGTCCGAAAGCGCGCGCGCCATCGCCGAGGCGCGGATCAAGCGCCGCAATCTTGAAAAGAACGTCACCTTTGTCACCGGTTCCTTTGTCGATCTGGCGGCTGAGTACGGCCCGTTTGATTATATTGATTGCTGCGGGGTGCTCCATCACCTGCCTGATCCGGATGCGGGATTGCGCGCATTGTCTGATGCGCTCAAACCCAATGGTGGCATGGGCTTGATGGTCTATGGGGAGCTCGGGCGCACCGGCGTCTACCATATGCAGGAAATGATGGAACGCATGAACGCCGAAGCCGGTGGGGCGCGGCGTTTGAATTTCGGCAAGGCGCTGTTTAACAGCCTGCCGGGCACCAACTGGCTGAAGCGCAATCCGTTTGTCGGTGATCATGTCCACGGCGGCGATGCCGGGTTTTATGATCTGTTGCTCCATCAACAGGACCGGGCCTACCGGGTGGATGAGGTGTTTGATTTCACCGAACAGGCTGGTTTGCGTCTTCAGAACTTTGTCGAACCGATGCGCTATGACCCGACCACCTATTGTTCGCGCCATGATGTGCTTGACCGGGCGGTGCATGTGCCGTTTCGCGAGCGGGCCGCCCTGGCCGAACTGATGGCGGGCAATATCACCAAGCACACATTTTACGTGGTGAAGGCCAAAAACAAGGTCAAACCGCCGATGCCATCCGAAGACGCCATTCCGTTCTTTACCCGCGTGGATGGGCCCGCCTTGGCACGATCGGTGGCCAAAACCGGCAACATCAAAATCACCTTTACCGGTCTTGCCGTGACCCGCACCATGCCCGCTGCCAGCCCGGCGATCCTGTCGCGGATTGATGGCAAGCGCAGCATCGGCGAGATTTACAAGATGTTTGATCCCAAGCCGGAAAAATACGAATTCAACGCGCAGTTTGCCGTGATGTATTCCGTACTGAGTGCGGCAAACATCATGTATTTGCATTTGCCCGAAAAGAAGTAAGGCGGACCTGCTTTGCGTCGTTGCGCAAAAAGAAAACCGGTCAACAGGGATGTGACCGGTTTTCATATACGCACGCTCCAACGGGGGAAGTTGGAGTTGCGTTCAGGGAGATCGAAACATAAGCGCCTTATTTGGCGCTGGGGATTCTCAAAGCGCTCATTAGCGCGTCAATAACCTGCAAGGGGAATGAAAGTGGCCCCTGAAGGCGAAACATACGGGCAGACATTTTAAATCTCTTTGGTTTGGGGCAAAGGCTTAAAGCCTAGGCTTTCCAGAATGGCTTGGCAGCTTCGCGACGGGCGTCAAAAACGTTCCAGCCAATATCGCGCAGCATACGGGAGTCCATCACCGCCAGCTTCTGACGCAGGTCATAGCGTTTAACCCACTGGCGCGGCATATCCATCAGGGTGATGGTGGTGTTTGGACGACGGGTGGTGACAAAGGCACCGGCATCTTTGGTGATCGCGACCATGATCTCATTCCTTCAATCTTACGGCCTGCTCTCAACAATTCGCGGCCGAGTGTCTGTGTTTTGTGTCTCTGAATTCTTCTAAACTCAGGGTTAAACCTAAAAACACTTGCGCTCAAACCATCTTTTGTCATTATTGCATGAGTTTTAGTCATGCAGAGCCCTCCTCATGAAACGTCGCCCTTTGCCGTTAAATGCGCTTCGTGCCTTTGAAGTGGCCGGTCGTCTTGAAAGTTTCACCAAAGCGTCACATGAGCTTAACGTGACCCAAGGGGCCGTCAGCCGACAGGTACAACACCTTGAAGATGTGCTTGGGCGGAAACTGTTTGATCGGCAGCACCGCAGTTTGAAACTGACACGTGCCGGGCGGAACCTGTTGCTTGGTTTGACCCCGGCCTTTGATGCGATCGAGCAAACGGTGGCCAAGGTCGAGGACCGCGCCGATGACACCCAGTTGCGTGTGCTCGCCCCGCTGACCTTTTCCATGCGCTGGATCGTGCCGCGTCTCGGCCGGTTTCAGATGGAACACCCCGATCTTCAGGTGCAACTGGGCACCTATAATGATGACAAGGCCCCGGTCGATTTTAACGAAACCGACATCGCCATCCGGTTCGCCGACATTCAGGACGAACAACTGGTGCACGAATTTCTGACCGGCGAACGATTGCTGCCGGTCTGTCACCCCAACTTGGCCAAGCAGCTTAAAAACCCCGAAGACCTTGGCGATGTGACCCTGTTGCACTGCTCGGCCTCACGCGAAGATTGGCGGATCTGGCTGGCCGAAACCGGGATCAAGGGGGTTGATGCGGATCGTGGCCCGGTCTTTGCCACCCTTGATATGGCGATGGAGGCCGCGGCAAGTGGCTTTGGCGTGGTGATTTCCGATCCGGCGATGATCGGCGAATATGTTGTCACCAACCGCTTGACCGTGCCGTTCAACTTGCCGGTCAACAGTCCCTATGCCTATTCGCTGTGCTACCCCGAGGGCCGATTGGAACGGCGTAAGGTCCGGGCCTTTCGCAATTGGTTGATGGCGGAAATCCGACTTGAAACCGAAAGAAGAAAATTGGCACAGAAAGACCAAATAACGTGATGATGCCTTGAAAATGCACCATTTTATCCTTCATCTATGCACTGAAGCGGTTCTAATGAACGAACTGAAACGGTAGTATCAGGGTGACAGCATGTCCGGTATCGTGATCATGTTGCCTCACGGGCCATCGCAATGGGTTCGCGCTGTTTTGAATGTCGCAAAAAAGACCAGACCAGACCAGATCAGGGGAAAGACGATTAGTCAGATGATCGCGCATGCTGTCACGCGGGCCGTGACTGACACCAAAACGATCACCAGATCATTGCCCCGCAGGCTTGCGGGCATTGGATCGGGCATCGCAATAGGGGCCTTTTTGACATTTTCTGTTCCGGCACAGGCCGAGGAAATGCCAGAAATCGTTGCTGCACCCACCATATCGGTTGATGAAGAGCAACTGGCACCTGTTACCACCGTGTCCCATGGCATCTCGCTATATGGTGATATGAAATACGGGCCGGATTTCCGGAATTTTGACTACGTCAATCCCGATGCGCCCAAGGGCGGCACATTGGTGCAAGGCTCAAGTGTCTCGTTTGACACGTTAAATCCCTATACCCTGAAGGGCACAGCCGCCTCCGGGCTTGGCCTGATGTATGACAGCCTGATGGTCGGAAGTGCCGATGAGCCCAGCACGCATTATGGCCTGATCGCGCGCAGCATCGAATACCCCGCCGACCGGTCCTTTGCCATTTTCCATCTTGATCCGCGGGCGCGCTTTCAGGATGGCACCGACATCACCGCCGACGATGTCGTCTTTTCGTTCAATATCCTGATCGAAAAGGGCAGCCCGGTCTATCGCCAGTATTATGCCCAGGTCGACAAGGTCGAGGCGCTTGATGATCTCACCGTACGGTTTGACTTCAAACCGGGCAATAACCGCGAACTGCCGATGATCGTGGCTGACTTGGCCATCATGCCCAAGCACTATTGGGAGGGGCGCGATTTTTCAAAGACTACATTTGATATTCCCGTGGGAAGTGGCGCCTATAAGATACAAAGTATCGAGGCCGGGCGACGCATCACCTATGAACGGGTAAAGGATTACTGGGCGGCCGATTTGCCGGTCAATCGTGGCAGCAATAATTTTGATACCATCCGCTATGACACCTACCGTGATCTGGATGTTGAACGTCAGGCATTCTTTGCCGGTGAATATCTGGTCCGAAGCGAACATTCATCGCGCGAATGGAACACCGCCTACAACACACCCGCCGTGCAAAACGGCGAGATCAAAAAAGAATTCCTGCCCGATAATCTGCCAAACGGCATGCAGGCCTATGTGTTTAACACCCGAAAACCGCTGTTTTCCGATCGCCGGGTGCGCGAAGCCTTGCAATATGCCTTTGATTTTGAATGGCTGAACCGGGCCATGTTTTATGGTGCCTATAAGCGCAACGTCAGCTATTTCGCCAATTCCGAACTGGCCGCAACCGGTCTTCCGACCGGCGAAGAACTTGGCATCCTCAAGGGCTTCAAAAGTAAGCTTCCCCCTGAACTGTTTACCGAACCACCATATCTGCCCAATTTTGATCCACCCAATGGCCGACGCGAAGCTTTGCGCCATTCGATCAAGCTTTTGCAAGACGCCGGCTGGGAATTGCGCGATCAGCAATTGATCAACAGCAAAACCGGCCAACCGTTCCGCTTTGAACTGATCATCCGCCAGCCAGGGTTGGAAAAAATCGCATTGGTCCTTAAGGCCCGCCTGCGTCAGCTTGGCGTGACACTTGATATCCGTCTGATTGATACCGGGCAGTGGATCAACCGCATTCAGGCCTATGATTTCGATATGACGACGTTTTGGTGGCAACAAAGCCTGTCGCCGGGCAATGAGCAGCAAATTTTCTGGTCCTCATCAGCGGCCAATCAGCCCGGTACACGCAATTTTGCCGGGATCAGCGACCCGGTGATTGATGAACTGATCGGGCTTGTGATTGATGCCGATAATCGTGAAACGCTGGTGCAGCGCGTGCGCGCCCTTGATCGGGTGCTGCAATGGGGATTTTACGTGATCCCGCAATATTATCTTGGCGGGGATCGGATGGCCTATTGGGATGTGTTTGGACGGCCTGATACCGTGCCGCTTAAGGGAACATCGGTCATGACCTGGTGGATTGATCCCGAAAAATCCCGAAAGCTAAACAAGGGGGGGTACTAGGCAATGCTGAATTATATCCTGCGCCGCCTTTTGCTGATCCCGGTCACCTTGTTTGGCATCATGGTGCTGAACTTTGCGATCATTCAATTTGCGCCGGGTGGTCCGGTTGAACAAATCGTCGCCCAGCTTCAGGGCGCTGATGTGTCCGCAACCGCACGCATCAGCAATCAGGGTGCTGAAAGTGGCGGCGGTGGTGGTGGCAATGGCGGCGGAAGCAACAATTTCTCCTCCACCTCGACCTATCGCGGTGCACAGGGGCTTGATCCTGAAATCATCAGCCAGCTTGAAAAGCAGTTCGGGTTTGATAAACCGGCCTATGAACGCTTCTGGATCATGATGAAGAACTATCTGACGTTCGATTTCGGCCAAAGCTATTTTCAGGACCGCGATGTCATTGATCTTGTGGTCGATAAAATGCCGGTTTCGATCTCGCTGGGTCTTTGGTCAACGCTGATCATTTATATGGTCTCTGTCCCGCTGGGGGTTGCAAAAGCCGTGCGCGATGGATCAAACTTTGATGTCTGGTCATCGGCGGCGATCATTGTCGGCTATGCCATTCCGGGCTTCCTGTTTGCCGTGATGCTGATTGTTGTCTTTGCCGGGGGGACGTATTTCGATCTGTTCCCACTTCGGGGATTAACGTCATCGAATTTTGATGAAATGTCACTTCTGGGCAAAATCGGCGACTATTTCTGGCATCTGGCCTTGCCGATTACCGCATTGACGATTGGCGGCTTTACCACCCTGACCATGCTGACCAAGAACTCGTTCCTTGATGAGATTAACAAGCAATATGTCGTCACCGCCCGCGCCAAGGGCCTGACGGAAAAACGGGTGCTCTACGGCCATGTGTTTCGCAATGCCATGTTGCTGGTGATTGCCGGTTTCCCAAGTGCCTTGATCGGCTTGCTGTTTACCGGCTCGGTCCTGATCGAGGTGATTTTCTCGCTCGACGGGCTTGGGTTGCTTGGCTTTGAAGCGGTGATGAAGCGGGACTATCCGGTGATGTTTGCCACCCTTTATCTGTTCACGCTGTTTGGGCTTGTGCTCAACCTGATCAGCGATCTCAGCTATCACTTCGTTGATCCACGGATCAACTTTGATGCGCGGGAGGATTGATCATGCCAAACATCATTTTATCCCCGCTTAACAAACGTCGCATGGCCAACTTCCGCGCCAACAAACGCGGATACTGGTCACTTGTGATCTTTGCCATTCTGTTTGTCATCTGTCTGGCGGCGGAGTTTGTCGCCAATGACAAACCGATTTTTGTCAAATTTGACGACAACTGGTATGTGCCGATCCTCTCGGACCATCCTGAAACTGCCTATGGCGGCGATTTTGACGTCGAGACGGATTTTTATGACCCCTACATCCTTGGCAAGATCGAGGACCACGGCTTTGCCATTTGGCCGCTGATTCCGTTTTCTTACAACACCATCGATTTTGAAATGCGCGAACCGCAACCGGCCTCGCCGTCGGCTCGCCATTGGCTCGGCACCGATGACCTTGGGCGCGATGTGCTTGCGCGCCTGATTTACGGTTTTCGGATATCGATCCTGTTTGGTTTGGCGCTCACCGCGATCAGTTCGGTGATTGGCATTGCGGCCGGGGCGGTGCAGGGCTATTTCGGCGGCTGGGTTGATTTGGGTGCGCAGCGCGTGATCGAAATCTGGTCTGGCTTGCCGCAACTGTTCATCCTGATCATTCTTGCCAGCCTGTTTGCGCCGGGGTTCTGGACGTTATTGTTCATTCTTGTGCTGTTTAGCTGGATGACCCTGACCGGTCTTGTCCGGGCCGAATTCCTGCGTGCGCGTAATCTTGAATATGTCCGCGCGGCCCGTGCGCTTGGCATGACAGATACCCGGATCATGTCTCGCCATGTTTTGCCCAATGCGATGGTGGCGACCATTACCTTCCTGCCGTTTGTTTTGAATGGGTCGATTGTCGCACTAACCTCGCTTGATTTCCTGGGGCTTGGCATGCCACCCGGTTCGCCATCGCTTGGGGAATTGCTGGCACAGGGTAAAAACAATCTTCAGGCACCGTGGCTTGGCCTGACGGCCTTCTTTGCCATCGCGTTGATGCTAAGTTTGTTGATTTTCATCGGCGAGGCGGTGCGCGATGCCTTTGACCCGCGCAAAACGTTTTAGGAGTTGGCTATGACGACCCCCCAATCGACACAGCCGCTTCTGGTGGTAAACGACCTTTCGGTAAACTTTGCCGGTATTCCCGCAGTTAAGGGCATTTCATTTTCGATGGGACGCGGCGAAACCATGGCCCTTGTCGGCGAAAGCGGATCGGGAAAATCGGTCACAGCCCTTTCGATCCTGCAATTGCTGCCCTATCCGCGTGCGACCCATCCATCGGGCTCGATCACCTTTGATGGCACCGAAATGGTCGGGGCGGATGAACGCACGCTGCGTCAAATCCGCGGCAACCGGATTTCGATGATCTTTCAGGAACCGATGACCTCGCTGAACCCGCTCCATAACATCGAAAAGCAGATCGGCGAGGTGTTGCTGCTGCATAAAGGATTGCGTGGCGGTAAGGCACGCGCACGCATTCTCGAACTGCTTGATCTGGTTGGCATCCCCGATCCGTCGTCACGGTTGAGGGCCCTGCCCCATGAACTCTCGGGCGGGCAGCGTCAACGCGTCATGATTGCCATGGCGCTTGCCAACGAACCGGAACTTCTGATTGCAGATGAACCGACCACGGCATTGGACGTCACCATTCAGGCCCAGATTCTTGAGCTGCTACAAGATTTGCAGTCAAAGCTTGGCATGGGCTTGTTGCTGATCACCCATGATCTGCAAATCGTGCAGAAAATGGCGCAAAACGTCTGCGTGATGAAAGACGGCGAAATCGTCGAACGCGGAACAGGCCATGGATTGTTTGAAAACCCGCAACATCCCTATACCCAGAAATTGCTGGCCGCCGTGCCAAGTGGCAATGCACCGGATTTGCCCGAAAATGCCGCCGACCTTCTTGAAACCAGCAACATTCAGGTGCGCTTTCCGATTGGCCGCAAAGGGTTGCTTGGCCGCCCCGAAAGCTACCTTGATGCGGTCGATCATATTTCACTGACATTGAAGCAGGGCGAAACGCTTGGTATTGTCGGGGAAAGTGGATCGGGTAAGACGACCCTTGCGATGGCAATCCTGCGTCTGTTGAAATCCGATGGTGACATCCGGTTTGGCGGCAAGGATATCCGCAAATTTGCCGGGGCAGATTTACGCACCCTGCGCCGCGACATGCAGGTGGTATTTCAGGATCCGTTCGGATCGCTCAGCCCGCGCATGTCCATCGCCCAGATCGTCGGCGAGGGGCTTGAAATCCATGAACCGGACTTAACCCCGGCCGAGCGTCAAAAACGCATTGCCGAGGCGCTTGTTGAAGTCGATCTGCCGCAAAATGCCATGGACCGCTATCCGCATGAATTTTCCGGGGGGCAGCGCCAGCGCATCTCGATTGCCCGCGCATTGGTCCTAAAGCCGCGCTTTATCGTACTGGATGAACCAACGTCGGCCCTTGATATGTCGGTACAGGCGCAAATTGTTGAATTGCTCCGCGATTTGCAGGCACGCCACAAAATGGCCTATCTGTTTATCAGCCATGATTTGCGGGTGGTGCGCGCACTTTCACATCGGGTGATGGTGATGCAGAACGGTAAACTGGTCGAAAGCGGGGCGGCGTCGGACGTGTTTGATCATCCGCAGCAACCCTATACCAAGGCGCTTCTGGCCGCGGCCCTTGATCTGCGTGCGGCCGGGACAGATTTTGTCAGGAACTGATGGCAGACACATGCAGGTAAAAGATGCTATAAGAATTCCAATAAGATACTGATAACATGGAAAGAAAAGGGGCATGCCGTTGATGGCGACCTTCCAGCAGCCAAAAACCAGTGCCAATACCACGACCTTCAAACGCGTCGTTCTGTGCATGATCGCCGGACTGTTCAGCACGCTTGTCTTGTTGGGCGCGGTCCCGTCGGCGGATGCCTCGACCAAAAACGAACCCGCCGCCGAAGAAGACGCCCCGACCGAGCCGGTCATTCCCGATACTGTGATCATCCCCGATCCGGTGTCGCTGACCGTGGTGCTGCCAAAATCGGGCACCATTCGCCAGTTGGTTTTCAACATCTGGCTTGAGGCCGCGACCAAACAGGATGTTGAGGTGATCGAAAGCCGGATGCCAAAAATCATCAATGCGTTTTTGGTTGAACTGCAACGTTTGATGTATCGCGATACCCAGAATCGTTTCGAAACCCGTGAACCGGGCAAACGCGGCTTTAAGTTTGATGCCCCGGCCTTGTTGCCACCCCCGCCTGCCAAAACCGAAGAAGAACTTCAGGCCGAAGCAGACGCCGCCGCAGAAGCGGCCGAAAAAGGCGAGGAAATCACACCGGAGCCGCCCTTTAGCCCGTTTGCGCCCGTGCCGAACCGCTATTTCTCGGCCCTTCAGTTCCAGTTGCAGAAAACGGCACAATCCATCTTGCCGCCAGATACCCTGCGCTCTGTTCAGGTTCGCAAGTTCTATGATCATTGGCCGGGCGATGCCAAAAAACGCTAACGCAGTGCGCACTCCCTTTGCAATGACCTCCTGACCCGCCCCTCATATGAACTGGTTGCAATGCTTCTGTGGTGCTGCCGGTTTATCCTGTGGCGGGCTTAAAGGCGACACGCTCCAATCGCCTCGGCTAATCCGGGCGCAATGACGCATTATCATGGGGCATTGCACAACATGCACTTGTGCAATTGGAATGGCGTGATATGCCGATGACGTCCTTTGCACCGGAGATCACCTATCATGCCGTTCGAAACCTGGCTGAGTTTTGCTGTCCTTGTCTTTTTGCTGGTCCTGACACCGGGCCCCAGTGTTCTGATCGGGATGTCGCATGCGCTGCGCTATGGCGCGCGCCCGACCTTGATGACGGCCTTGGGCGATGTGACGGCAAACATGATCCAGATGGTGGTTGCTGCTGTCGGACTTGGGGCACTTCTGGCAACGTCGGCGACGGCGTTCGCGGTTGTGAAGTGGTGCGGTGTTGGCTTCCTTCTGGTGATGGGGCTGACAGCCCTTTTCCGTAAATCCAGGGGAAATAAGGTTCAGAACGATATCAAAACGAACCCGGCGGGCCACTATGAACCCGTCCGTCGCCGTAAACTGTTCCGCGAGGGTTTTCTGGTCGCGGCGGGCAATCCAAAGGCCATCGCGTTCTTCGGCGCATTGTTCCCGCAATTTGTCGATCCGACCGCCGCATTGATCCCGCAGTTGCTGATCCTGGGTGTGACCTTTGTTGTTCTTGATTACACATTCGTAATGATTTACGCGATGGGGGCAGCCCGGGTGATGCCTTGGCTGGTGCAGCGCGGCGGGACAAATGTGGTGGCACGGGTCTCCGGGGCTGTTTTGATCGCTGCTGCCGCCCTTTTGTCGCTGATTGAGATGCCAGAAAGCAGTGCGGGCACCCGTCACTGACCTTTTCGCGCAGCACGGCGTATCTGGCGAAATTCACCCGCAATTATCTTATATGTGATGAAATTAATACGTCTAATCCCTTGTTCTTAAATGTAAAATCAGGGAGATAGGCGAGGGGCACAAAATGGCCGCTACATACCAACTGGTCTGTATATAGCGATTTTTGGCTGTATAAGAAGAATGGAATTTGCACAAAGGAAAGGATTGCTGCCCTAAATCGTCTTACGGGCGGTCATATTGCGAATTTACCGTTCAAACGGGCAAAATTCGATCTGGAAACGGTCGTGTGACCGTGATCCAAAGGCCGTTTATTCGGTTTCTTTGCCGGCCGCGACGATGATATCGCCAAACTCGCGCAGGAAAACAGACCCCTTAACCGTCCGCTGAATCAGGACCGAACGACGGTCGTCTTCATCGACCTTGCGTTTGACCATGCCAAGCGAACTGAGGCGGTCAAGGGCACGGGTGATGGCTGGTTTGGAGATGTTCAGCGCATCTGACAATCCACGCACGGTATGCGGGGCCGGGGTCAGGTAAACGTTCAATAACAAAGCCATTTGCCGAGCAGATAAATCGGGGGAATCCCGACGCACACTTTCTACAATCGCGATACGCCAAAGGTCGAGGGCCTTGGACGGTTTGATCTCGATCGACATGCTTGTGCCCAACAATTATTTGTTACGAATACGTAATCTGTCTACCTGACCCCTGCGTAGATGTCAAAGGTCTAATTGGGAAATGTTCTATTCCCGCTTTAGTTTACTTACCGAAACGATCCTCGATCAGCTTGAAGGCGGCCCGAATTCCCTGCGCTTCGCCGCCGGTTGGGCGACCCGGTCGGTCGGTCGGATTCCAGGCCATCAAATCAATATGGGCCCAGCTTTTTGCCCCTTCGGCAAACCGGTCCAAAAACAGACCGGCAATGATCGCACCGCCAAACGGGCTGCCGGAAATGTTGTTCATGTCGGCCGCCTTGCTATCAAGCATCGGGCGGTACTCATCCCACAATGGCAAACGCCACATCGGATCATGCAGCGCCAGACCATTTTCCATTAACCCGTTGGCCAGATCATCATCATTGGAAAACAGGGCCGGCAAACCAAGACCAAGGGCCACACGTGCCGCCCCGGTCAGGGTGGCGAAATCAAGCAGCATGTCGGGGTCTTCCGACGCGGCCTCGGTCAGGGCATCTGACAGGACAAGCCGCCCCTCGGCATCGGTATTGCCAACTTCAACCGTGATGCCTTTGCGGGTTTGCAAAATGTCACTTGGGCGATAGGCCCGGCCCGATACCATGTTTTCAACCGCCGGGATCAGCACGCGCAACCGGACCGGCAAGTTCGCGGCCATAATCATGCGCGCCAGCCCCAGAACCTGTGCCGAACCGCCCATGTCCTTTTTCATCAGCAACATGTTGCTTGACGGCTTCAGGTCATAGCCGCCGGTATCAAAACACACACCCTTGCCAACCAGCGTGATTTTGGGTGCGCTGTCATTGCCCCAATGCAAATCAATCAGGCGCGGTTCGCGGTCACTGCCATGCCCGACCGTATGAATGGCCGGGAAGTTTTGCTTGAGCAATTCTTCACCCACAATCGCGCTGACCTTGGCCCCAAATTCCGCGCCAAGATGCTTTGCCGCGGCCTCAAGTTCGGCCGGGCCCATGTCATTGGCCGGGATGTTGATTAAATCACGCGCCAGTCCGATGCCACGTGCAACATTCTCGGCTCGTTTGGTCGCGGTGATATCATGCAGGGCGATTTTCGCACGTTTGTCTTTTTTGCCATCATCCTTGCGATACCGGTCAAACCGATACCCCCCAAGGTAGATACCAAGGGCAGCCTTTTCATAAAGCTCGGCATTTTTCGCAAAACCATCCTCAAACGCATAGGTCCCCTCGGGCAGGGCCATGGGCAGTGCGGCAAAGTCCCAAAGGGCTTTGGCATCATCAAGGTAACCGACCAAAACGGTGCCAAGCCCGCCGCCGTTTGCCGGCAACGCCAGATGCGTGCCGCGTTTTGCCTCATAGCCGTTGGCGGCAATCCATGCCTTGGTATTGGCTGGCTGATCGGTCAGCCACGCGGTAAAATCGCCTTCGGCAATCGGGGTGATGGTGATCGGGTTTGCGGATGTATCAAGTGCGATGATGTGGTCGTACAATGTATGACTTCCCTGCTGGTGACGTGTTTCTGGCATGACTTGCGCTCAAGGGCGTTATATGCGGCGGTGATGCCGCCCGCCTTTCACCGTAAGATGCCAAGTGCAAGATATATTCCGTGATCTTACGGCTGCCATGGCCTTTGGGCAATTGGGCAAAAGAATTCCGCGCATGGGTGCTTGAACCGGCTTTGCAAAGCAAAGATAGTAACGCTGTATCGCAACCCCATTGGTCAAAAGGCTCCGCCATGGAAACGCTTCCCGTCCTTTATATCGGCAATAAAAATTATTCGTCCTGGTCGCTGCGGGCTTGGCTGGGGCTCAAAGTCGCCAATGTCGCCTTTGAAGAAAAACTCGTTCAATTGCGCAGTGACGCCTTCGCCGCACAGGCGCCGGTGTTTTCACCAACTGCCAAGGTCCCGGCCTTTTTCGACGGGCGCAAAACCATCTGGGAAGCCATGGCGATCCTTGAATATATTGCCGATACCCAGCCCGATACGCTGCTCTGGCCACTTGATATGGATATCCGTGCGATTGCGCGTGCCGTATCGCTTGAAATGCATGGCGGCTTTGGCCCGTTGCGCGGCCACATGCCGATGAACTGCCGCAAATCATTGCCCGGTCTGGGGCGTGGTCCCGGCGATGCGGTCAAGGGTGTCGATGCCGACATCGCCCGCATTGGCGAGATTTTTAAAACCTGCCGCACCCAATACGGGCAGGGCGGTGATTTCCTGTTTGGCCATTTTTCGATTGCCGATGCCATGTATGCCCCGGTGGTCACCCGGTTTAAAACCTATGGCGTGGAACTTGACCCGATTGGCAATGCCTATATGGAAACCATCCTTGCCCTGCCTGATATGACGGCATGGTACAAGGATGCGGCGGCCGAAGAATGGATCATCGAGGATTCCGAGGTAAAATAACCCATGCCCGGACTAAAACCCGGAAAACTGCCTGAAATTGACCCACCCGGCGGGGACGCGATCCTTGATGGCCTGCTGGCCGATGTGCGGGCCTGCGCGATTTGCGCCGACAGCCTGCCATTGGGGCCGCGCCCGGTTGTGCGCATGGCAAAAGCTGCGCGCATTCTGGTGATCGGGCAGGCACCGGGGACAAAGGTGCATGAAACCGGCCTGCCATGGAATGATGCATCGGGTGATCGGTTGCGCGACTGGCTGGGTCTGCCGGTCGATGATTTTTATGACCCGGCCAAGCTTGCCATCATGCCAATGGGGTTTTGTTATCCGGGCCGCATGGCGCGGGGTGGCGATTTACCACCCCGCCCGGAATGTGCCCCGACGTGGCATGATGCCTTGCTGGGGCATTTGCCCGATATCGGTCTGACCCTTTTGATCGGGCAGTACGCGCAAAGTTACTATCTTGGCAAACGCCGCGCCAAAACCATGACCCGGACCGTGCATCAGTTTGCCGATTATCTGCCAGATAACATTTTGCCCATGCCCCATCCAAGCTGGCGCAACACCGCATGGATGAAAAAGAACCCGTGGTTTGAAACCGATCTTTTGCCGGTCCTGCGCGCCAAGGTACAGGCCCTGTTGGGTTAATCGCGTTTTTGTGGTTCAATGACGCGATAAAAAACAAGGAGGTAAAACACATGAGCAAACTCGACAAAGCTGCAATCCAGACCGCCCTGACCAACCTTCCGGGCTGGGATCTTGCCGAAGATGGCCTGTCGATTGGCCGCGTTTACATGTTTGGTGATTTCAATTCCGCCTTCGGGTTCATGACCCGTGTGGCGATCATGGCCGACAAAATGGATCACCATCCCGAATGGTTCAATGTGTACAACAAGGTCGGCGTCACCCTGACCACCCATGATGCCGGGGGCGTGACGGCCAAGGACATTGACCTTGCGACCTTCTGCAACACGGTTGTTGATAAATAGGTCCTGATCCCAATCACCCTTTTCGCCCTGATCGTCATTCCCGCGACGGCGAGAATCTGTTGCTGTTCCCCACAAAAAAACACCCTGCCGGTGTGGGATCGGCAGGGTGTTCTGGCTGCGGTCGTGTAGGGCAGAACCGTGCGGGACTATTTCGGTTCCAGCCGGACCGCGCCGTCGATGCGGATGGTCTCGCCGTTGATCATCTGATTTTCACAGATATGCAACGCCAACCGGCCATATTCCGCCGGATCGCCCAGACGTTTGGGGAATGGAATATTCGATGCCAGCGCTTCCTGCATTTCATCGGGCAGGGCGGTGACCATCGGCGTGCCAAACATGCCCGGCGCAATCGATACAACCCGAATGCCATGGCGGGCCAGTTCGCGCGCGGCCGGAAGCGTCATGGACGCCACTCCACCCTTGGACGCGGCATAGGCTGCCTGTCCGATCTGCCCTTCATATGCGGCAATCGATGCGGTGTTGATCACAACCCCGCGTTCGCCCGATGGTCCCGGTTCGTTGCCGCTCATGGCGGTGGCGGCAACCCGCATCATGTTAAATGTGCCAATCAGGTTGACGGAAATAACCCGCGAAAAGGTATCAAGATCCGCCGGGCCTTCACGCCCGACAATGCGTTCGCCCTGCAAAATACCCGCACAATTAACCAGGATCGACGGACGCCCCATGGTCTTGACCACCTCGGCAACCGCTGTTTCAACGCTGGCGGCATTGGAAACATCCACCCCAAAACCAACCCCGCCAAGCTTTTGCGCGGTCGCCTTGGCCCCGTCTTCGTTCAAGTCAAAAACGGCAAGCTTCGCACCGGCATTGGCCAAAACCTCGGCGGTGGCCGCCCCAAGCCCGGACGCCGCCCCGGTGACAATGGCAATCGATCCTTTGACCTGCATGACGTGAAGCCTCCCTTGATATCAGGTATTTTCTCTAATTGGTATTTCTATACCAAATTATATCTTTATCGGGCAAGGGCTATTGCAGACAGGGACAAAACAGAGGGCACTGGCATTATAACCCGTCGGTTTTTCGGCCAACAATCGTCGCGGCTTGCGGGTCTTGTGCCGGGATTTGTGGTGTTTGGGTGCTGGTTGCGGCAAGCTTGCGTTCGCGAACGGCGACATAGATCGCCGCCCCAATAATCATCGCCCCACCGGGCAAAATCCAGATGTCGGGCACTTCGCCAAACAGGATCAGGGCAAGGATCGCGATGATCGGCAGACGCAAATAGGAAAATCCGACAAAAAAGCTGTAATCGGCCAAGCGCAATGCCTGAATATTACACATCTGCATGACATTCATCATCAAGGCCGCAATTGCCATCAGGCCCAAGGCCTCAAGGCTCGGCGTCTGCCAGACAAACAGGGCCGGGATCAGCGAAACCGGGGTGGTGATGATCATCAGATAAAACAAAAGCGACGTGGTGGACTCAGACGCCACCAGCTGTTTGGTGATCATGCCCGCACAGGCCATGCAGAGGGCGGCGGCAATCGGAAGGATGCTTGCCGGATGCATCGCATCTGATCCCGGCTGGATGATCAATCCAACCCCGACAAATCCGACCACAACCGCGATCCAGCGATGGGCGCGCACCGTTTCGCGTAAGGCAACAGCCGCCAGTATGGTGCCAAACAGCGGCACAGTGAAATTAAGCGTCGTCGCCTCGGCCAATGGCAAATACAAAACCGCCATGAACCACAGGCACATTTCCGCAGCTGACAACACCCCACGCACCCCAAACAAAGGCAGGCGTGTGGTTTTAAGTTCCGCCAATCCTTTGCGCAGCACCATCGGCGCAATCAGGATAACGCCGAAAAAGAACCGTAGAAACACCGCCTGATAGGGATGAATTTCCGCCGTGGCAAAGCGAATGGTCAGGGTGAAGCACGCGGCAAGGATGGCCGCACACAGGGCATAAAAGCTGGCCTTTACCGTGTTGGGCTGGCGATCAAACCATGTTTTCATGCTCAGAAATCCTCACGTTCCGGGTTGGTTTATCGGCGTTTTGACGGCGGTTCGATGTCACTGGTGGCCGCCGTCGGGCCGCGGTTGATGCGGTTGGCTTCCTTGGCAAGTTTGGCTTCACGACGCGCAATGAACAGCGCCGATCCGATAATCAGCCCCGCACCGGGCAACAGCCAGATTTCCGGCACTTCGCCAAACAGGACAAAGGCAATGCCAACCACAATCGGCAAACGCAGATAGTTAAACCCAACCACAAAGCTGTAATCATAAAGCCGGAACGCATTGGTGTTGCAAATCTGTGTGATGTTGGCAAAAACCGCGACCCCGACCAAAAGACCAAGCGTTGGCAAGTCCGGCGTTTGCCAGACAAAAAGGGCCGGGATCAAGGTCATTGGCGTCATCAAAAGCATCATGTAAAGCACAATGGTGGTGCTGTTTTCGGTCTTTGACAGCGACTTGATCGTCAATCCCGCCGACGCCATGCAAAGGGCTGCTGCAATCGGAAGAAGGCTTGCCAGTTGCATGGTCTCACTGCCGGGGCGAATGATGATCAAAACCCCGACAAACCCGGCCAAAAGGGCGGCAATGCGGTATTTTCGAATGGTTTCACGCAAAAAGATCGCGGCCAGAAACGTCCCAAACAGCGGCACGGTGAAATTAAGCGTCGTCGCCTCGGCCAACGGTAAATAGGCAAGGGCGGAAAACCAGAAACTCATCGCCCCCATCGACAATAAGGCGCGCAGGCCAAACATCGGCAGTCGATGGGTTTTAAGCTGCATCACCCCGGATCGAAGCGCAAAGGGCGCAATCATGATCAGGCCAAAGAAATTGCGAAAGAAAACCGCCTGCAGCGGATCAATTTCGGCGGTCACCAACCGCACAAGGACCGATGACATCGCCGCCATCACCGTCCCGATCAGGGCAAAGACCGTCGCCTGCAAATAGGGGGGCAGGCCCGCATACCAACTACGCATCAGGTTTCCTTTCCGACGCGATGTTTCGATCCTCTCTGGTCACTGGAATGGCTTGTGCGTCGGCGGGCGCACTGGTCGGCAGGCGCGGCTCAATCCGGGCCTGTTTGGCCAGAACCGCTTCGCGCCGCGCGATATAAAGGGCCGACCCAATGATCAGGGCCGCCCCGGCCCATGTCCAGATATCGACCACTTCGCCAAACATCACAAACGCCATGGCCGCGACAAAGGGCAGGCGCAGGAAATCAAAAATCATCACATAAGACTGATCCGCCGCGCGGTAGGCCCGCACCAGAAGCTGCTGTCCGGCGGTGGCGAACCCCCCCATCAAAAGCAGTACGGCAAACTGCCAAAGTGTCGGTGTTTGCCAGTAATAAAGCGCTGGCAAGAACGACAGCGGCGTCATGATAAGCCCCATCCACGTGACAATGGCATTGGCACTTTCGGTGCGCGACAGCATCTTGACCGTCGTCATGGCGGCCGCCATAAACAGGGTTGCTGTCAGGGCCAGGATCGCGCCGGTCTCAAAACTTTGTCCAAACGGACGGATGATGACCATCGCGCCAACAAACCCGATGGCAACCGCACTCCAGCGGCGCGCACGCACGACCTCACGCACAATAAGGGCCGCCAATACCGTGGTCAGGATCGGCAGGGTAAAGTTGATCGCAATCACCTGTGCCGTCGGGGTGATGGCAAGGGCGGAAAACAGGCACAGCATCGCGCCAAGGCCAAGGGCGGCACGCAGGAAATGCAGTTTAAACCGTTCGGTTTTTAACCCGGTGCGCCCATGGGTCAATATCCATGGCACCATCGGAACCAAACCGAAAAGATTCCGGAAAAAGGCGGCTTCGAACGGATGAACATCTTGCGTGACATAGCGGATCAGGACCGCCATCGTCGCCATGCAAAAGGCCGATCCGATCATCAGCAGGGTACCGCGCAGGGCATTATGTTCAGTCGGGGGCGAAGGCTGCATTGGGGGCAGAACCCTTATAGGGGTAAAATGGGGGGCGGTATCGGGTGGCAGGCAGGGCATTGAATTGAAACTATATATCTTTCAATATTGTATGACAAATTGACGGGGCTGTCTTGCCGCAATCGGTTGCCCCCGGGTCTTCCAACCGGCAAGGCTATCGTGTCAGGCGATTGGTATGAGGAATGTTATTTCGCGGTTTGACACCGCCAGAAAGCGGCATTCTCGCGCTCAACAGGCCCCAATGATCATACAGATTTCACAATCTGGCAGTTCGCTTTGGGGTGAAATGTTCTCGGGCGGCTGATTTTCGTGTAAGATCAAGCAACTCGACAGGAATGCATCAGGGGGAAGTTTAATGGATGCGATTGATCGCAAGTTGATCGATATTCTGCAAGAAGACGCTTCACTATCCTATTCGGTCCTTGGGACAAGGGTCGGATTGTCGGTCTCTGCGGTGAATGATCGTGTGCGCAAATTGCGCGATCAGGGAATTATCAAATCCTATCAGATTGCGGTTGATCCGCACGCCATCGGGCGCGCCTTGACCGCCATGGTCTGGTTGCGCACCGATCCGGCCAAAGGCAATAAAAAACTGGTGAAATCATTGATCAAGGCCGATGAGGTTCTTGAATGCCATCACATGACCGGGCGGTTTGACTTTCTGTTGAAATTGCGCCTGCGCGATACCGCCCATCTTGAAAGCTTCATCACTGACACGATCAAGGAACTTGGCGGAATTTTGGAAGTTTTGCCGGAAATTGCCCTGTCAACGGCAAAGGAAACGGCCTTTGTTCCGGCGCAGGCGGAGCAAGACTAAACATTATCCTGTTTTGGCGGATGAAAATTACCCTCAAGCTAGGGAAATGCTTTTGATCGCAGGCATATATTCATAAATTCATGCCTTAATGGCGGTCAGGTCATCGCACACAAAGCCATTGTTGCCGTAACAATGTCGTTTTGTGCCGATAACGATCCAGACAACTGGCAAAAACGCAACCAAGGTAAAGGGGACAAACATGATTGAATCGATGAATCTGGTTATCCTGATTGCATCGATTCTGGTGATTGTCGCTGTTTTCACAAGTCTGGTCAGCTTCCGGGTTGGCGCCCCCTTGTTGTTGGTGTTTTTGTTTGTCGGCCTTGGCGCGGGGGAAGACGGCATTGGTGGCATTAATTTCGACAATGCCCCGCTGGCCTATTTCATTGGCTCCATCGCCCTTGCCCTGATCCTGTTTGACAGCGGCTTTGAAACCCAGCGACGCACATTGAAAATTGCCGCCGGGCCGTCGCTTGTGCTCGCCACATTCGGGGTGATGATCACCACCGGCGTCATTGGTGCGATTACATGGCTTGTCCTTGGTGTGCCGTGGCTTGTTGCCTTGTTGTTTGGTGCGATTGTCAGTTCGACCGATGCGGCGGCGGTGTTTTTCCTGCTGCGCGTCGGCGGGATTAATCTGCGTGACCGGACGCGCAGCACGCTGGAAGTCGAATCGGGTTCAAACGATCCGATGGCGGTGTTTTTAACCATCTCGCTGGTCGAACTGATCGTGCTGGGCGGTGGGGACAATGTTGCCTTTGAACTGCTGCAACGCTTTGTCTTGCAAATCGGTCTGGGTGCGATTTTTGGTCTGGCGGGCGGCTATGCGCTGGTGCAAATGATCAACCGGGTCAAGCTCGAACCGGGGCTTGTGCCGATCATTACCATGGCCTGCGCACTCAGCCTGTTTGGCGCCACCAGCATTCTGGGCGGCAGTGGCTTTTTGGCGGTCTATGTTGCCGGGCTGTATGCCGGCAACAGCAACATGAAAATGAGTGTCGGCGTCCGCCGGTTCCAGCATGTCACCACATGGCTGGCCCAGATCGCGATGTTTGTCACCCTGGGCCTGTTGGCCACCCCGTCGGAATTTGGCGATGTGATCATTCCCGGTGTCATTCTGGCACTGGTTCTGGTGTTTGTCGCCCGCCCGGTCGCGGTGTGGCTGTGTCTGATGTTCTTTAACTTCTCGCGCAATGATACCGCCTTTATTTCGTGGGTCGGGTTGCGGGGTGCGGTGTCGATCCTGCTGGCCATTGTGCCGATGGTCGAAGGCGTTCCCGAAGGGCAGCTTTTGTTTAACACTGCCTTTATCGTTGTGATCACATCCCTTTTGTTACAGGGCTGGACGATCCGGCGGATGGCGCGCTGGTTGGGCATTATTGTACCGCCGCGCCATGGTCCGGTTGACCGTATTGATCTTGAATTGCCCGGCAATGCCAATCAGGAAGTCGTTATTTATCGTGTGCATGACGCCAGTGCGGTGGCAACCGGCCAACGCATTCCGCGCTGGGCACGCCCCAGCCTGATCTTGCGCGATGGCACGTCGCTTCGCCCGCACAGTGCCGGGCCGATACAGGGCGGTGATCAGGTCTATATCATCACCCCGCCGCGTCATGTCGACCTGCTTGATCAACTGTTTGCCGGTCCGGCCGAGGGGGCCAATGACGTCGAACTGTTTGGTGATTTCAGCTTCCCGGCGACAACCCAGATTGCCGATATCGGCCGTTTGTATGGCTTTGCGGTCGCCGAGGACGACATTGACCTCACGGTTGCCGATATCCTTGAACGTGATTTGTCCGACACGCTCGAACTGGGGGACCGGATTGCCTATGGCACGGTGGAATTGATCGTGCGCCGCACCGATGATGAACATGGTGTGACGGACGTCGGGCTGGCGGTCGAACAACAGATTGCCAAACCCAAACGCAATATCCCGATCTTCCAGTCACGCAGCGAACTTCTCAGCATCTGGAAAGACTGGCAAAAACGCCGCCGCGACGAGAAAAACGCCGCATTGCAAATCAGCAGCACCTCAAAGGCCGACCAGCAAGGCATCCTTGATGCCGCGCATGACGACGATAACGACACCCAACGCGATCTCGGCGCGACAGATGAAACTGTCGGCACCGACCCCGACACCCCGGCCGATGATGGCAAACGGGCCTGATGTGAGGGTATGCTGTGCGGGGCGGCCGGGGCCGGTTGATGATAAGTCAAACAGGGTATTTGCATTAGCTCACCTAATGCCATGATCAAAAATGCTGGCTTGGTGAAACCCGTGATTCTGCCCTAGATTACCGCTTCACTTTTTGTTGGAGTCCGTCATGGGCATACTGGGATTATATGCGGTTGTTGTGCTGATCTGGGGATCGACCTGGATCGCGATCCAGTTTCAGCTCTCCGTCGCCCCCGAGGCCGCTGTTGCCTATCGCTTTGCGCTGGCGACCCTTATCCTGATGGCATGGTGTGGCCTGCGCCGCTTGCCGATGCGTTTCTCGCTGCGGGACCATCTGTTCATGGCCGCCCTTGGCGTCTGCCTGTTCTCGTTTAACTATGTGCTGATCTATATCGCCAGTATCCATCTGACCTCCGGGCTGCTGGCGGTGGTGTTTTCGACCATCGTCATCATGAATATGATTAATGGCGCGATCTTTTTCCATCGCCGTCCGGAAACGCGCACCGTGATTGGCGCGGTTCTGGGCATGGCCGGGATTTCGTTGGTGTTTGCGCGCGATCTGGCCGCCTTTGATCTGGCAACCGGCGGCAGCATCGGGCTTTTGCTGTCGCTGGCCGGAAGCTACATCGCATCGCTTGGCAATATGGCCTCGGCCCGCAATCATGGGCACGGCATTCCGGTGATGCAGGCCAATGCCTTTGGCATGCTCTATGGCACCGTCATGCTGTTTGGCTATATCGCGGTTTCTGGTGTGCCACTGACGTTTGATACCAGCCCGTCGTTCCTTGCCGCCCTTGTCTATCTGGCGCTGTTTGGTTCGGTGATCGGGTTTGGCACCTATTTGACGTTGCTGGGGAAAATCGGGCCGGACCGCGCGTCCTATAGTTCGGTGATGTTTCCGGTGGTGGCTCTTTTGCTCTCGACATGGTTTGAAGATTTCATCTGGACCGGTAACATCATTCTGGGTGTCGGGCTGACGATGCTGGGCAATGTGGTGATCCTGACCAAACGCATGCCCAAACCGGCATCACTTGTCTTGGCACAAGTGGCAGCAGAACCGGTCTGCGACGACAAACCCAAACAAGCCGGTGTCTGACCGCTGACATGGCCGCTGACATGACCGCTACCCTGACGGTGATGTGTTAAACTGAAACCGCGCAAAGACGAACCCAGACGATAAAAGACGAACGGAGAAAGCACATGAACGGCGTCGCCTATTTCAAACGCATGGCCGACTATAATCATTGGGCCAATGGTCATCTGTACGCGGCCTGTGCCATTTTACCGGCTGACGCATTGTATGAGCCGCGCACCGCGTTCTTCCCGTCGATCATGCGCACCCTGAACCATCTTCTGGTGGCCGACCGTTTGTGGTTGTCGCGGCTTTTGGGCGCACCCGAAGTCATGCCGCTTGATACCATCCTGTTTGACGCCTTTGGTGATTTGCGGGTCGCGCGTGAGGCACAGGATCAGGCGATTATTGCGTATCTTGATGGCCTGACCGAAGACGTCCTGATGAGTGATCTGACCTATCAGTCGGTTTCGGCCGGGGCCTACACCATGCCGCGTGATCTGATTTTGGGGCATATGTTCAACCATCAAACCCATCATCGCGGGCAATTGTCGTCCATGCTGCTTGAGGCGGGCGGCAAACCGCTTGAGATTGATTTGGTCTATTACGCACGAGATTTGCTGTGATGCTTGACCTTTTGGTCCAATACACACCGTTTTTGATCGCGGCCGTGCTGTTGAACGTCTCGCCGGGGCCTGATATGGCCTATATTATCGGTCAAACGGCGGTGCATGGGCGAAAAATCGGCTTTTTCTCAAGTTTCGGGGTGGTTTCGGGCGCATTTGTCCATGTTTTTGCTGCTGCCCTTGGTCTTTCGGCCATTCTGGCGACCTCCGCACTGGCGTTTTCCATCGTTAAATGGCTTGGGGTGGCCTATCTGGTCTGGCTCGGCATTGGCGCGCTGCGCAGCAGTTTTGCCAAATCCGCCTCCGCCGACACCGACACCTCGGAGATGGACAACATCGCATCCGCTCGCGTCACGGCCCATAACGTCACCGCCTTTCAGGCATGGCGACAGGGGGCGATGATTGATGTGCTCAATCCCAAAGTCGCGATTTTCTTTATGGCCTTCTTGCCGCAGTTCGTGCATCCCGAACAGGGACACGGCGCGCTCCAGTTTCTCATCCTTGGCACAACGGTCAATCTGATCGGGCTTGTGGTCGAAGGTGCAATTGTGCTTCTGGTCGGGGCGGCGGCGCTTCGTATCAAGGGCAATGGCGCGATTGGCGCGTGGCTGCAACGCTCCCTTGGGGCAATGTTCATCGCCCTTGGTGTGCGCCTTGCGATCACCGAACAATAAACGGCATTTCCCCCAAATATCAGGATGATTTTGATGTGCGTGCCAGATGCGCCACCAATGCGCGTGACAGCGGGGCGGCACTCAGTCCATGGGCGAGGATGCTGATACAGACAATCATCACAACCGCGGCATAGATCGTCTCATGCCCGGTCGGGTCAATCATGGTGGCCATGATCAGCAAATAAATGATCGAGGCAATCCCGCGCGGCCCGAACCAGCCGATATAAAGCTTTTCAGCCAATGAATAGGGGCTGCCGATCATGCAAATCCACACACAGACCGGCCGCAAAACCACAAGGCTCATGACCGAGAAAATAACCATTTGCCACGTCCAAAGCCCGTAAACGGCGGGCACAACCAGCAAGCCAAAGATAAAGAAGGTCAGCATGGTCAAAAGCTCTGACTCGGCCTCGCCAAAGCTTTCAATCGCATCGCGCACCTTGTCGCTTGTGATGTTAAGCGCCAATCCCCCGGCAAAGGCGGCAACAAACCCGTTCCCACCAAGCTTTTCCGACAGAAAATAAATAAACAGGGCCGATAACACCCCCAAAAGCCGTTCAAACCGATCCAGAATGGTGCGATGGGTGACCGCATGATTGACCACATAACCAATGATGATCCCGGTCAGAATGCCAACTCCGGCCCCGATGGAAATTTCCATCACCGCTTCGCGGATCCAGTTGCCGGGGCCTTCGCCAAGTAACTCGGCCTCAAACAACACCGCAGTGGTAAAGACCGGCAACACCAGCCCGTCATTCAAGCCGCTTTCGATGTTAATGCCCTGGCGCACCGCATCGGGGACTTTTTTGTTTTCGAAAACCGGCTGGCCAAGGGCGGCATCGGTCGGGCTGACAATCAGGGCCAGAATAAGGGCGGGCAAAATGCCAATCGTTGGATCAATCCCGATGATAAACGCCCATGTCACCCCGATGGTCAGCGGCAATCCCACCAAAAGCAACCGGTTGGCAAGACGCAACGCCGGGCGTTCCTTGCGGTAATCAAGCACCGCAGCATCGAGAAACAGGATAATCGCCAGCGTCATTTCGGCAAAGCCGGTGGCGAAATGAATGCGATCAGCCAGCGGGGCCAATGGCGCTTCGTGCCAGATACCAAGTGGCAGGGCAATCAGAGCCCCGGCAAGCACCATCACCATCGGCGATGAAATGCTACGCCGCTGTAACCGGCGCGATTGCAGCCCGTATATCAGCCCCGATCCGAGAAAAAGGATGATCACCCATTCAAACATGATTGCGCCTAACTGATTGGTTCATCACATAATGATGCCCCAAATCGGCGCAAACACCAAAAGGTTCAAACGGGCAATGTGATGGCGGCGGAAGGTATTAGGCGGTCGCAGCACGCAACACATCAAGCCCTTCGCCGTGACACCGGGCATCGCCACTGGCAATCACCAGATCACCGCTGTTGATGGTCAATGCCTGGCCATCCCAATCGGTAATCACCCCGCCCGCCCCTTCAATGACCGGCACAGCGGCACAGAAATCATAGGGTTGCAGGTTAGACTCGACCAAAACATCGCCAAACCCCATGGCAATCAGGCCATAGCCATAGGAATCAATGCCGTAAATCGGATGGCGTGCCGCCCCAAATGCCGCTTTATATCCGGCAATGGCCTTTGGCGTGATGAAAAGATCCGGTCCGGTGGTGAAAATGGTCGCATCTTTTAAATGTTCACAGGCGCGCGCCTTGACCGGCCTGTCGTTCAGCGTCGTGGGCTGTCCGGTAACCCCGATCCAGCGTTCATCCAAAATCGCCTGATCAATCAAACCCAGCACGGGCTTGCCGTTCTGACACAGGGCAATCAGGGTGTTAAAGCTCGGCTTGCCGGTGATGAACGATTTGGTCCCGTCAATCGGATCCAGCACCCAGACATATTCCGCATCAAGGTTTTCTGATCCGTGTTCTTCGCCCAGAATCCCATGATCGGGAAGCTCGGCATTGATCATGTCGCGCATCGCCCGTTCAATTTCCCGGTCCGCAATCGTCACAAGGCTTGCGTCACCCTTAACGTCAATTTCCACCGGCTTGCGGTAGTAGCTTTGCAAAACAGGCCGGGCGACATCGGCCAGCTTGTGCGCCATGGCCAGAAACGGGTGGGAATTGGTCATTGTCGGGACTCCTGTTGGGCGGATGGCAGGTGGCAGGTGGCAGGTGGCAAGTGGCAAGTTGGCGGGTCGCAGAAATTAATCAGGCCCACGTGCTTAGGTCAGCTTAGGCCAGGTTAGGCCAGTGCGGCTTTGATCGTGACCAAAACATCGTGATGGCACCGCGCATCGCCACTGGCAATAACGTCCCCGGCACTCGCCATGGTCAATGGGGTGCCTGACCAGTCACTCATCACCCCGCCAGCCCCTTCAACCACGGGCACAAGTGCGCAGAAATCATACGCCTGAAGCCCGATTTCAACCACCGTATCGGCAAGCCCAAGGGCCGTCAGCCCATAAGCATAGGCATCCACCCCATACATCGGCACCCGGCATTTGGTTGAAACCGCGTCATAGGCCTTGGCCGCATCGCCGCGAAACAGTTCGGGTGCGGTGGTAAAGAAGGTCGCGGATTTAAGGTCTTCGCAGTCGCGCGCGCTGATCTCGGTGCCGTTCATGGTGCTGGCCTGTCCCATGACGCCGACCCAGCGTTCATCGGTGATCGCCTGATCAATGATGCCCAGAACCGGTTTGCCTTTGTGGCAAAGCGCAATCAGGGTGGCAAAGCTTGGCTTGCCGGAAATGAACGACTTGGTGCCGTCAATCGGATCCAGCACCCAGACATAGTCCGCATCCACATTCTCGCGACCGTATTCTTCGCCCAAAATCCCGTGATCAGGAAGCTCGGCACCCAGAATATCGCGCATGGTGCGTTCAACTTCGCGGTCGGCAATGGTGACCGGGCTGTCATCGGCCTTCACATCAACCGCAACCGGGGTGCGGTAATATTTGCGCACGACCGGGCGGGCGGCATCGGCCAGTTTGTGGGCAATGGTCAGAAACGGCTCGAGATCTTCCATGAAGGCACATCCCTGTGATGGTTGATGGCGCGGCGTCTAAATCGGCAAGAAAGACGCGATCAGATCGGGCCAAAACCGGCCCTGAAACGAAAACAGGGGACAGTTACCTGTCCCCTGTAAAAAATCAATGTCTGATCAGAAAAATCTGTTCAGTTTAAGGCCCGTTACTGCGCCGGTGCTGCGTCGCCTTCGGCTGGGGCTGCATCACCTTCTGCCGGTGCCGCATCTTCTGCCGCATCTTCAGCCGGGGCTGCTTCTGCGGCTTCCGCCGGGTCCGGATAGGCCATCGGGCTGTCAGACTGGCTGTTGAGCCAGGCAATGACGTTTGCGCGGTCAGATGCTTTTTTCAGGCCGCCAAAGCTCATTTTCGTGCCGTCGATGTAATCGCGCGGCTTGTAAAGGAACTCGTTCAGCTCGGCAAAGCCCCAGGCACCGCCATGGTTTGCCATGCCGTCGGAATAGGAAAAATCGCCTTTATGGGCGAAGTTCGCGCCAACGATGCCATAAAGATTCGGGCCGGTTTTGTTCGGACCACCCTTTGATGCATCATGGCAAGATGCGCATTTCTTAAAGACTTTTTCGCCCTGACCAAGGTCAGCAGATGCCAGCATGGCAAGGATCGGTTCCGGTCCTGCCGGTTCGCTTGGCGCCGCAGCATCAGTATTCGCGCCCGCCATCACATCCTCGGAGAATGGATAAACCGGTGCTTCGAGCTCGTCGGGATGGACAAGCGCGCCACCAATCTTTCCGACAACCACTACCAAAAGCACGGCACAAATGACTCCGGCGACGATCTTGTTGATTTCCATCGTGTTCATGACGGGACCCCGTTACAGCCTAATCACTCTCAGGTTTTTTATATATAATATAGACCAGATTACCCATGCGTCCCCCTAGTGTTGCGCCAATTTACGCAACACGCATGTGACAGCAGGCAAAACTGATCGGTGGGAAACTATACGTTTCAGAGATTTGCATCAACCTTTCTTAAACATAAAGGCGAAAACAAAAGGCAGTAGACTTTCGTCTAGCACAATTTGGGGCATTGGCCCGCGTGATTGCCGCAAAAACGATTCTGTCTTTTGCCTATTCCCTGAAACCGGCTATTGTCCCGCCGATTCACAGCCATGTTTTGGCATCTTGCGCGACATGCATGCTTTGCGCGAAATCAAAATGTGGCTAACTATATGGCAAGCTATATGGCCCTGCTGCCTGACCGGAGTTCCAAAATGTTGACGCCGCGCAATCCTGTTGTTGTTATTCCTGCCCGTATGGCGTCCATGCGTCTGCCCAACAAGCCGCTGGCCGACATTTGCGGTGAACCGATGATTGTTCAGGTCTGGCGCCGCGCGATGGAGGCCGAAATTGGCCCGGTTCTGGTCGCTTGCGCCGAACAGGAAATTGTCGATGTCATTGAGGCCGCAGGCGGCATCGCCGTTCTCACCGATCCTGATTTGCCAAGTGGCTCGGACCGTGTGCATCAGGCGCTTCAGACATTCGATCCCGATGGCACATATGATGCGGTGGTCAATGTGCAGGGCGATCTGCCGACGATCTCGCCCGATGACATCCGCGCGGTATTTGATCCGCTTGCCGATCCGATGGTCGATATCGCCACCCTGGCGGCTGAAATCAAACGCGAAGAAGAACGCCACAATCCCAACGTGGTAAAGGCCGTCGTTGCCTTTAACGGCCAGCGTGTCGCACGTGCACTTTATTTCACCCGCGCGACCGCACCGTTTGGTGACGGCCCGCTGTATCATCACATCGGTCTTTATACCTATCGCCGTGCGGCCCTTGACCGGTTTGTCGCATTGCCTTCGGCCGAACTTGAAAAACGCGAACGGCTTGAACAGTTGCGCGCCCTTGAAAACGGCATGGTGATTGCCGTCGCATTGGTCGACGGTGTGCCCTTGGGGGTTGATACCCCCGAAGACCTTGAACGCGCCCGCCTTGTGCTGGGCGCGTAATTGGGGTTTTCTATCCCAAACACTTGAAGTTCGTGACGAAAACACTTTTGACGTATCAGGAAACAACCAGATGACCGCGCAACAAAGGATCGCTTTTCAGGGAATGCACGGGGCCTATTCCGATCAGGCTGCCCGGCGTGCCTTTCCGGGGGCAACCACCGTACCCTACCGGACCTTTGAAGGCGCCTTTAGTGCACTGGAAGACGGCGATGTTGAGCTGGCCGTGATCCCGATTGACAACACACTCGCCGGGCGCGTGGCCGATGTTCACCATATTCTGCCCGAGTCGGGTGTGCACATCATTGGCGAGACGTTCCTGCGGATCAATCACGCCCTTGTGGCCGTGCCGGGAACCAGAATCGAAGAAATCAAGGAAATCCGCAGCCACGTTCATGCGCTGGGCCAATGCCGCAAATTGCGCAAGGAACTTGGGGTGAATACGGTTGTCGGTTCTGATACGGCAGGCTGCGCCAAGGAAGTCGCCGATCTTGGTGATAAATCGATTGCCGCCATCGCCCCGGCACTGGCCGCTGAGATTTATGGCCTTGATATCCTGCGCACCGAAGTCGAAGACGCCGCACACAACACAACGCGCTTTATCATTCTGGCCCGCGATCCGCTCAATATCGCCAATGACGGCACCCCGGTTGTGACAAGCTTTGTCTTTCGGGTGCGCAACGTTGCCGCTGCGCTCTATAAGGCGCTGGGCGGGTTTGCCACCAACGGCATCAATATGACCAAGCTCGAAAGCTATATGGTCGAGGGCCACTTCACCGCGACGCAGTTTTTCGCCGAGGTCGAAGCCCATCCCGAACAGCTCGGCCTGCGCCACGCGCTCGAAGAACTGCAATTCTTCTCCCATGAAGTCCGCATTCTCGGTGTTTATCCGGCCCACACATTCCGCCGCGAAAACGACCTTCCCGCAGAATAACCTTTTGCCGATATCCAAACGCAACAAGGGCCGGACATTTTGATGTCCGGCCCTTGTCTGTTGCAAAGCGTTTCCACCCCTTTCGACCTTGATCGTCATTCCCGCGAAGGCTGGAACACATCTTTATTTCAATGAATTATCAATTCCAGACCTGCGCTTGTCTCTGCCCGGAAGGGGGATTTGTCCAACTGGTGCTGAAGTCGGACAATGCTAATATGCAGGTAAATACCTGCTCTTGACATGCAGGCTTTAACCTGCATAATGTGCTCTTATACAAACTGAGCGAGAACGATGGATACTGACAAGGTTTTCAAAGCGCTGAGCGACCCGACACGCAGGAAGCTGCTTGATCGTCTTTATGAGAAGAACGGGCAAACGCTCGGCCAGCTTTGCGAAAATTTCGATATGGCCCGGCAATCCGCCACCCAGCACCTCGGGATATTGGAAGAGGCCAGTCTGGTGAGCACAGTCAGGCGGGGTCGGGAAAAGCTGCATTTCATCAACCCTGTGCCGCTGCACGAGGTCTACGAGCGGTGGGTGCGGAAGTTTGAAGCGCCGCGGCTCAGCCTGCTGCACGATTTGAAAAAGGAACTCGAGGGAGAATGACCATGACCAAAGAGACGACCAGCTTTGTTTACGTGACCTATATTGCCTCGACACCCGAGAAAGTGTTCGAAGCCATCAGCAATCCGGAGATCACACGGCGCTACTGGGGCCATGAGAATGTATCCGACTGGAAACCCGGATCGACATGGGAGCATATCCGCGCCAATGACGAGCGGACCGTTAATATTGTCGGCAAGGTTATCGAGTTCTCGCCGCCGAACCGTCTGGTCATATCCTGGGCGAGTCCCGCACGGGCCGATAATCCGGAAAGCCACAGTCGGGTGACCTTCGAGATCGAGGAATACGAAGATATGGTCCGGCTGACCATTGCGCATGACGAGCTCGAAGCGGACAGCGATATGGCGAAGGGCATCAGCAAAGGCTGGCCGGTCGTCCTCTCCAGCTTGAAATCCTATCTGGAAACCGGCTCTGGGCTCGACGTCTTCGCCAAGCCGAAAGCCGCGTGACCCGCCGGGCGTCGTCCCGAACGGCGCAATCGGGTGCAGCACTCACATCCACAGTCAACGGAGCGAATGTAATGAGCAAGGCGAAAGATTACACCGGCGGATGCGCGTGTGGTGCCATCCGTTTTGAAACGAGCAGCGAACCCGTCTTCGAGAGCCACTGCCAGTGCGTGCATTGCCAGAAACGAAGCGGTACAGGGCATGGGTCCTATCTGACCTTCCCGCAGCGCGCCGATGTGACAGTTATCGGCGAAGCGAAAACCTGGCGGGTAACGGCCGATAGTGGGAACGAAAAGATCCACGCCTTCTGCCCGACCTGCGGAACACCGGTCTATCTGACATTCGCGGCAATGCCGGAATTGATCGTGATCCACGCGGCAAGCCTTGACGACCCTGCCCAGTTTAATCCGCAGGTGGTCACCTACAGCATCTGCGGTCATGTCTGGGATACGATTGATTCCTCGTTGCAGAAATTCGAGCGAATGCCCGGATAAACCGGCCAGTGAAACAACATCGCTGCATCGTGCGACTTCGGCTGAGAGCTATTGTTATAAAGGGCCGGTCTTGCAAAGGACCGGCCCTTTAACATGTCAGACGTCCGACGGACTTAGCTTTCCGACTGTTTGATCAGATCGCTTGAGAACCGCTTGATGATCTGGGTCAGTTCGGCCGAACGGCTCGAAAGCTCTTCGGATGCCGATTTCAGTTCGGCGGCATCCTCGGTCGTGCTTTGCGCGCTTTTCATGGTTTCATCAACACTGTGCGAAATCTGTTTCACACCATCCGCACTGCGGTTGGCATTGCCCGAAATTTCCTGAGTTGCTGCACCCTGTTCTTCAATGGCCGCGGCAATCGCGGTGGAGGCACCACGCACCTGTTCGATGGTTTCTGAAACCCGCGAAATACCCGTCACCGCCCGTTCGGTACCATCGACAATGTCGTTGATCTGGGCGGCGATTTCGTCGGTGGCCTTCGCGGTCTGGGTCGCAAGGTTTTTGACCTCGTTTGCCACCACGGCAAAGCCTTTGCCCGCTTCACCCGCGCGCGCCGCCTCAATCGTTGCGTTCAGGGCCAGAAGGTTGGTCTGACCGGCAATATCATTGATCAGGCCAATGATTTCCTTGATCTTTTCAACCGTATCGGACAGGCCCGCGACATCGTTTGACGCACTTTGGCTTTCATCGGTGGCACGTTCCACCGTGTTTGACATCTGCGAAATCTGAACATTGATTTCCGTGATCGAGGATGAAAGCTCCTCGGTCGCGGCGGCAACCGCGTCAACGTTTTGCGAAACCTCACCGGCGGCCGATGCAACCTGCTGGCTCTGGCCAAGGATACCATCGGCATTTTGCGCCATGCTGACCGAAAGATCGTTGCTGCGCCCGACAGAACTGTTGACCGCACCGGCGATGCCGCCCACTTCGCTTTCAAGTTTTTCTGCAATCGCGCGGATGTTCGACCGGCGTTCCTGCTCGGATTTCTGTTTCTGAACGGCCGCATCGGCTTCAAGTTGCTGGGCCTGTGCCGATTTATCGCGCAGCGCAAGAACACCTGCCGCCATGTCGCCAATTTCAACGAAACGCGATTCGGTTTCGACCGGCGCCTGGTAGTCGCCGTCCGCAATGGTGCGGATGCTGCTGTTCAGGCCAACGATACTTCTGGTGATCCGGGTGCCGACAATCCACGACAGAATTCCGGCAATGACAATGGCAATGACCGAAATGATGGCGATGTTTTGCATCACGCTTACGAATTCCGACTGTACGTCATCCATATAAACGCCAGCCCCCAGCGCCCAGTTCCACTCCTTGATCGGGCGGACATAGGCCGCCTTTTCAATCAGTCGGTCACCTTCGCCGGGTTTCTTGGTTTCATAGGTGATGATCCCGCCACCGGCCTGTGCGGTTTTGACGATCATGGTGCGCACTTTGCTGTCGGGATTACATTTACCAACGTCTTCAGGGCTCAGCGGATCCAGAACCATGCAGTGGCCATAGTCACTGGCAAAGATGTAGTTGGCCCCGTCAAAGCGATACGCATTGAGAATACCAAGGGCGGCGGCCTTGGCATCGGCTTCGCTCATCTCGCCTGATTTTGCCTTGGCAACATAAGAATCGACGATCGTGACCGCCCCTTCGGTCAGATGCGAAATCTGTTCAAACTTCCCGTTCCGAAGGCTGGTCTGGTAATTAAGCGCAACCGTGAAAATAATCGCCAGCAGCGTCAGTAGACAAATTGCCGGGATTGAAAAAATCCCCGTCACAACACGAAATCGCATGTCCGTCCCCTTGTTTAGCACATGTCACATAACGATTATGGGACCATGAAATATAAACGGAACAGTTAATTCTCGAAGATATATTCCGTCGAAATGCGTTTTTGCATGGCTGCCCGGCGCGGTCTTTCGATTGACATCGTTTCAAAGGCCCTGTATCACCCGGCTCATTCCTTCGCTTGCAAAGACAGAATCAGCTGTCAGGAACTGTATCAAAGGCGAGGAGGGTGGTTACAGCGTGATGACGTTGTGGCCTCACATCATTTGCCTCTCTTGCAGGGTCCGACGCAGTGGCTTCTTTGCCGCGTTACCGGTCTTGACTGCTTATGAGCAGGCGTCATTGGCGTTAACATGTCGCCACCGGATAACGTAAGGACTTTCCTTTATGACTAATTTTGAAGGGCTCAAGCTTATCGAGCCCCTGCTGCGCAATGTTGAAGCTTCCGGTTTCACCGCACCGACTGAAATTCAGGCTGCTACGATCCCGGCACTTCTCGAAGGGCACGACCTTATGGGTATTTCCCATACGGGTGGCGGTAAAACCGCTGCGTTCTGCCTTCCGTTGCTGCAGCGTCTTGCTGAAAATCCGCAGCGTCCAAAACCGGGCCAGCCGCGCGCAGTTATCCTTGCGCCGACCCGTGAACTGGCGACCCAGATCGGCCAGTGCCTGCGTGATTTCAAAAAAGGCATCCGCCTTTTCTCATCTGTTGTTTTCGGTGGTTCCCCGATGGGTCCGCAGATTCAGGAACTGCGCCGTGGCGTTGATATCCTGGTTGCGACCCCGGGTCGTCTGCTTGATCACATGTCGCGTAATACGATCCGTTTTGACGACGTCGAAGTCTTCATCCTTGATGAAGCCGACCGTATGCTCGACATGGGCTTCTCCGAAGATGTTCTGACTGTTGCGCAGCAGTTGCCGCACAAACATCAGACCGTGATGTTCTCGGCAACCATGCCAGCAGAAGTCAAACATCTGACCGACCGCCTTCTGCGCGATCCGGTCAAGGTTGAAACCTCACCGCAGGCAAGTGTCACCGAACGTGTGACCCAGATTGGTATGTTCGTGAAACGTCACGACAAAACCAAGCTTCTGGTTCAGATCCTTAAACGTGATGAAACCGAACGCGTTCTGGTCTTCACCAAAACCAAGGCAGACGCTGACGAACTGTCGTTCCAGCTGCGCGATGAAGGCATTGATAGCGATGCCATCCATGGCGACAAACAGCAGCGCATCCGTCAGAAAATCCTGCGCAATTTCCGCAATGGCCAGTTCCCGGTTCTGATCGCAACCGATGTTGCGGCCCGTGGTATTGACGTTCCGGGTATTACCCACGTTGTGAACTATGACCTGCCGCAAGATGCGGACAGCTATGTTCACCGTATCGGTCGTACCGGTCGTGGCAGTGCCGAAGGGATTGCCATTGCGTTCTGTGAACCGCGTGACATTCGCTTGCTCCGCAACATTGAACGCCTGATCAAACAGGACATTGCCATCGACGAAAATCACGAATTCCATGCAGCTCCTCCGGCCCGTTCGGCTGGCGGCGGCGGTGGTCGTGATGGCGGTCGTGGTCGTGGTGGCTTTGGCGGCGGTCGTGATGCTGGTCGTGGTCGTGGTGGCTTCGGCGGTGGTCGTGATGCCGGTCGCGGTCGCGGCGGTTTCGGCGGTGGTCGTGATGGTGCTGCCCGTGATGGCGGTCGTGATGCCGGTCGTGGTCGCAGCTTCGGCGGCGGTCGTGACGGTGCCCGTGATGGTGTTCAGGGTGAACGCGCAGCACGTGGTTTCGGTGGTCGTGATGGTGCACGCGATGGGGGCCGTGACGGTGCCCGCGATGGCGCACGTCGTGATTTCTCTGATCGTCCGCGCCGTGATGGCGGTGACTTCCGCGCTGATCGCAAACCGCGTTTCGACAATGATGACCGTGCCCCGCGCGGTGACCGTGAAGACCGCAGTGCCGGTCGCGGTGGCAACTTCCGCCCGCGTGGCGAAGGTGCCGGTCGTGATGGTGCAGGTCGTGAGGGTGGCGAACGCCGCGGTGCGGACAAGCCGCGTGCTGAACGCGCTGCGAACTTCCGCAATCGTGATGGTGCCGGTCGTGACGGTGCCCGCGGTGATGGCGGCGCACGCCGTGATTTCAATGATCGTCCGCGCCGTGCCGAAGGTGGTCGCAGCGAAGGCCGCAGCGAAGGTCGCGGTGGCAACCAGGGCATGAAACGTCGTTCAGCCTAAGCTGACATCTTATAGGCGGGATATCCCCCTATAAAGACGGACAAAAGATACCAAAGGGCCGGCTGGAAACAGCCGGCCCTTTTCGTGTTTGGTGTCCTGAGGCTAGTGGCCATCGATATCAATGAACGATCTGATCGAGAAACGCCTTGGTACGTTCATTCTCTGGAGTATCAAAGAAACTGTCCGGATCGGCTTCTTCCACAATCTGTCCCTGATCCATAAAAATCACCCGATCGGCAACCTGTCGGGCAAACCCCATCTCATGTGTCACCACCAGCATCGTTGTTCCGTCTTGGGCAAGGCCAACCATGGTCTCGAGCACTTCCTTAACCATCTCGGGATCCAGTGCCGATGTTGGTTCGTCAAACAGCAGAATTTTCGGCTTCATGCAGAGGGTACGGGCAATCGCCACACGTTGCTGTTGACCGCCTGAAAGCTGCCCGGGAAATTTATCAGCCTGTTCGGGAATACGAACGCGTTTAAGAAACGCCCGGGCAATTTCCTCGGCGTCCCGGCGCGAGGTTCCACGGGCATAGATTTGCGGCCGCACGCAATTTTCCAGAACCGACAGATGCGGGAACAGATTGAAATGCTGGAAGACCATCCCGACATCGCAACGAACAGCCCGAATGTTGCTCAGACTGTCATCCAGACTCGTCCCATTAACGCTGATCGATCCACTTTGATGTTCTTCCAGCCTGTTGATACAGCGTATCAAAGTCGATTTTCCTGACCCGGACGGCCCGCAAATCACGACTTTTTCGCCTTCCTGCACGCCAAGATTGATATCCCGAAGCGCATGATAAGCACCATACCATTTGTTCAGGCTGGAAATTTCCACGGCACGTGTGTCGCCGTTCTGTGCCCCGACAAGCTCGGAGTTCGAAACAAAATGGTTCATCGGTAATCCTTTTTACGTACGCCCTGCTCCAGCCACATCGCATAGCGTGAAATGCCAAAACAGATCAGGAAATAGACCGCTGCAACAAACAGGTAGGTTTCCATATATGGTCCCGGCCAGTTGGGGTCCGTCGCAGCAGAGCGACCGGCATTGAGCATGTCAAATACGCCGACAATCATCACAAGGCTGGTATTCTTGACCATCACGATTGCCGTATTGGTAAGCGGCGGGATCACTTTTTCAATCGCTTGCGGAAGAACGATGTTCCAGACAATCCGCCAACGCGGAATGCCAAGTGCAAGCCCGGCCTCTTCCTGGCCCGCATCCACCCCTTGCAGACCACCCCGGATGACTTCGGCAAGATAGGCCGCAGCAAAAATCGTCAACGCGGCAAGTGTGCGTCCAAGCTTGTCAATGCTCCAACCCGGCGGCAGCAAAATCGGAAGCAAGATGGATGCAACAAACAGCATCCCGACCAACGGCATTCCCCGGACCAGTTCAATCGTAAGAATGGACAGAAGCCGTGACACTGGTTGACGAGACCGTCTGCCCAGTGCCATCAGCACGGCAATCGGGAAACCAAGCCCGAGCGACAGCAGCGCAAGAAGCAGGGTAACAGGAAGACCGCTCCAGCTTGAGGTTGACACGAATGCCAGCCCGGCAAACCCGCCCCACATCAGGGCAAGCATTGCGGCAATCGCAACCCCCCAGAACATCAGAAGCGCTTTGCCCCACATGCGCGGCGACAGGCTGCACAAAACGGAGACCAGCAGAATGCCGATCACGGTCATCGGGCGCCAATGCTCGTCAGGTGGATAAACACCAAACAGGATAAAGCGCAGTTTAGCACCGATGAAAGCCCAACAGGCACCTGCCTCGCGGCAAACAGTCGGGTTATCTGTGCTCCAGACGGCGTCAAGGAGGCCCCATTGCACAAAGGGCAGCATCTGCCAAAGGAACAACAGGGTGGCAAATGTCAGGCACGTGCTGAACAAATCTCCGAACAACGCCTGCCAGAACGAGTTTTTGGGCGTTTCCGGTCGCAGGCGCATCTCGCTCAACGATCCGGCATCTGCAGTTGAGGGTGCATTTTTCATCGCTGTACCAACGCCACCTTTTTGTTGCACCAATTCATGAAACTCGACACCAACAGATTGAGCAGCAGGAATGAGCCAAGAAGGATCAGAATGCTTTCAATCGCCTGACCTGTCTGGTTTATGACCGTTCCGACCACAAGGCTGAGTTCGGGATAGCCAACGGCGAGTGCGAGTGTGGTGTTCTTGACCGTCGAGATATATTGCGTTGTCAGGGGCGGAATGATGATGCGCAGCGCCTGGGGAAGGATAATATGCATCAGGACCTGCTTTTCACTCAGTCCCAGCGAACGGGCGGCTTCCCACTGACCCCGGTCAACCGCATCAATGCCGCCGCGAATGATTTCCCCGATATAGGCCGCAGTGTAAATTGTCATGCCGATCAGAAGCGAAACCAGTTCGACCGAAAGTCTGAGACCACCGGTAAAATTGAACCCCTCCAGCCTCGGAATTTCAACGTTCATGGTCACCCCGGCTATCTGCCAAACGGTCCCCGCAAAAACGATGAAACCGCCAACAGATATCGCAGCATGCCGTCGGCTCGCAAAGAAAACACGGCGAAACACGGCAAAAGCGATCAGCACGCAAGCAACGAGAATAAGAACCCATACGACAGGCCCGGAAAATGTCAGCCCGGGCAGAAAGATCCCTCTGACGCTGATGAAAACCCCGCTGAGTGGCTCCAGTGCTTCTCGTGCGCGTGGCAGGGATGTCGTCCCAAGAACGTACCAAAACAGAAGTTGCACAACGAGCGGCATGTTCCGCACGGTATTGACGTAGACATCGGCAACCCGGCGAAGTACCGGATGGGAAGACCGACGCGCCAGTCCGACAAACAGACCCGCAATCGTCGCGGCAACAATTGTCAGAACCGCAATCAGAACTGTGTTCGAAAGGCCGACGACATAGGCCCAAAGGAAACTGTCTTGCCCGTCATAGTCCAGAATACTTTCTGATATCGGGAAGTTGGCCGGGTTCGACAAAAAGCCGAACCCAACCGGGATGCCACGTGCAACAAGGTTGCTTACCGCGTTCCCGGCCAACCACCATATCAGGCCGACAAACAAGCCCAGCAACAGCATCTGTATAAAGACGCTTCTGAACTTTTCATTGTCCCAAATGGCCGTGAACATGGAATGCCTCATTTCACATCGAAAACTTACTGGAACACCAGCGGGAACATGAGACCACCATCCGAGAACAACCGATTGGGACCGCGCTCAATCTTGAGCGGACTGTCTTTACCCAAGTTCCGGTCAAAGACCTCGGCGTAGTTGCCGATCTGCTTGATGATGTTGTAGGCAAATTTCTCGTCCAGTCCCAAAGCCGCACCATTGCCGGCCTCAACACCGAGAAAACGCTTGATACGCGGCTCCGACGAGCCCAGCATTTCATCAACATTGCTTTGGGTCACACCGTACATTTCCCCGGCCAGCATTGCCTGTATCGACCATTTGACAATATCGAACCACTGGTCGTCCCCCTGACGCACGGCCGGGGTCAGCGCATCCATATATTTGGTCGCCGGGAAAATGATGTAATCGTCCGGATTGGTTGCCTGGGTTGCACGGACCGAGGCCAGTGCGGCAGCATCCGTAATCAGCGCATCACAACGGCCCGAGAAAAACGCCTGACGGGTCGCCGCAACATTGTCAAAAATGACGGTCTGCAGATCAAGCGACAGTTTGGTCGAAACATCATTGACCACAACTTCGGTGGTCGATCCTGTCTGAACGCAAACCGATGCTCCTTTCATGTCCTCGACTTTGCTGACACCCAAGGCTTTGGGCACCATGAAGCCGGTGAACTCATAGTAGTTCGGGGTCGTGAAATTAATGCCATTTGCATCGCGTCGCAGCGTCCATGTAACGGTACGCGGCAACAGATCGATTTCCCCGGAAAGCAATGCCGGAATACGCTGCTGACCACTTAACGGGACGAATTCCACCTTGTCCTTGTCACCAAAAACGGCGGCAGCAACGGCGCGACAGGTTTCGATATCCAGTCCGCGCCAATAGCCGTTATCGTCCGGAGCCCCGAAACCGACCGTCCCCTGACTGGCACCGCAGATCACATGTCCCCGGTCTTTGACCGCCTGAAACACCGACTGTGCATGCGCAGCCCCGCAAATTCCTGCCGCGACGACAAGAGATGTCCCGAACGTGAAGGCACGAACCCATTGTGTTTTAAACATAAGCTTTTCCCTGATTTTGATTGATTGAGCGTTGAGTGCAGGTTTCCTCCGCAGGTAGCGGTTATTATTTTTCTGCAAATGCCGCGATGATCGGCTCCAGATCGCCCCATAGATCTTCGGGGTCTTCCAGGCCAATACTGATACGCAGGATGGTTTGCTCGTATTCCGGACGACCGAATTGCCGCAAACCGGCAACCGACATCGGTGCAAGCAGGCTGTGTGTCCCGCCCCATGACGCGCCGATGGAAAACACCTTTGCCGCCGTCAGCAGTTCCGGAAGAACGGTTTCAGCATGTGGCGGTACAATGACGCTGAATACACCGCTTGATCCGGTAAAGTCCCGACACCACAGATCGTGGCCCTCGGCCGTCGGCAAACCGGGATGAAGAACCCTTCCGGCAGGCAAACGTGCTTCCATTCGCTGCGCGAAATCCAGCGCAATGGCCGACGCATGGCGCAGTCGGATTGCCATGGTTTCAAGCCCGCGCAAAACAAGCGAACAGTCGTCAGGTGAAACCCCGAACCCCATCATCCGCATGGTATCCTTGAGGCGACGATGAAGCGGGAGATCCGCAACACTTACAGATCCCATCAACAAGTCCGAGTGTCCGTTGACATATTTCGTCAGGGCTTCCATCGAGAAATCAACACCGTGCTTAAGCGGCTTGAAATAAACCGGCGTTGCCCAGGTATTGTCACATCCAACCAAGGCCCCGCGCGCATGTGCTGCTTTAACGATTGCCGGAATATCCTGAATTTCCATGGTGGTAGAGCCGGGAGATTCGGTCCAGACCAGTTTGACCGTATCGTCAATCAGTTCGGCAATGCCGTCACCGATCAATGGATCATAAATTCTGAAATCAACACCTCGGGGTGCAAGAAAGTTCTCGCAAAAACCACGGACCGGAGGATAAGCCGTATCGGGGATAAGAACCGTATCACCCGGTTGCAAAACAGTTAGAAAAATAACCGCAATCGCGGCTTGTCCCGAAGGCAGCAAGACAGTGCGAACCCCGCCCTCAAGCCCGGTCAGGGCCGCTTCGAGGGTTCGGCTGGTCGGGGTGCCATGCAGGCCATAGGAATAACCATCCGGTCCCCGATGTTTACGGTCTGCATATGATTGTGCATCGGGAAAAACAATCGTAGATGCCCGATAGGTAGGCGTTCCAAGGCTGGCAAAGCCTTCGTGTGAAACGTCCGGGTGACGGACACACAGCGTCTGATCTCGCATGAAAACTCCTCGGTTTCGTTTGATGAACCGATTAGATCACTAGAAATCCAGTACAACAATTGACGATATTGGCTTAGTCTATGCCTAAACCTTATAGGATTGAAGGCAGGAAACTCTGATGAACTTCCGGCAGATCGAAGCTTTTCGCACCGTCATGCGCAGCGGTACCGTGTCACGCGCCGCAGAATTACTCGGGATTACCCAGCCCGCCGTCAGCCGCAGTATCAGCGAACTGGAAAATGGTGTCGGCTTTGCCCTGTTCGAGCGGATAAAAGGGCGGCTTGTTGTTACCCCGGAAGGACAGTCATTTTATCGTGACGTCGATGCCAGCTTTATCGGGCTCGACCGCATCCGGGCATCTGCTGCACGTATTCGCGATTTTGGTTCAGGTAACATCCGCATTGCCTGTCTGGCAGCTCTTGGCTCAACCCTGTTGCCGCGGGCCGTAAAACTGTTCCGCGATGCCTATCCTAACGCCAGCCTTACGCTCAACATCATGTCTTCCTCTGCCATCCGCAATCATATCGCTGACGGCGAGTACGATCTGGGCATCGCCGCGGATGAAATTGACCTTTCTGGCGTCGAGCATCAGCTCTTCGCAAGCGTGCCAGGCCTTTGCGCCATTCCGCCAGGCCACCCGTTGTCGCACAAAAAGGTGATCGAACCAGCCGATCTTGCCGCCACCGACTATATCGGCCTGTCGCCGGAAGATCGCGCACGTTTGCGCCTGCATGCCATCTGTGAAGAGGTCAATGTAACTTTGAAACCCGTCACAGAAACCCCGAACTCCGCCACCGTTTGCGCTCTTGCACTTGAAGGTGTCGGTGTCGGCCTGGTTAACCCGATGGCGGCATACGGCTTTCCGGATCGGGGGCTGGTTCTGCGTCCCTTCGTGCCGGAGGTTCTCTTCAAAGAATACCTGCTTTTTCGTCCCGATACGCAGAAAACCCAACTCATCCGTGCCTTCGTTGCCAAGCTGTATGAAGCGCGAAATTCCCGACCCACTTTGCAGCAAGTCTGACATTTTAGGCCTGCCTGCGATGGCTGCGATCATAAAAATTAAACTTCGGCCTATCCGTAAGGGTGAATTATCCGTAGCGTCATCCCACATAAACAGACAGACTATATTTTCGATGGTGACTGGGCAGGGAGTTTGTTTCCGATGAAATGGGCGATCACAGTTTTAAGTGCAGTGGTGGCCGGGGCGTTGTTTTCAGCCGCCCCACAGGGACAGGCACAGGCGCAGGATGTGTCCGGACATTTTGTTGTAAACGCAGATGGCAGCCGCGACTGCACGCATCTTGTCGCATCGGGAAATCCGGATTATCCGCCCTATCTCTGGCAATCCGAGGACGGCACGCATCTTCTTGGTGCGGCCGCAGACATAGTCAAACGCGTCGGCGAACTTGCCGGTGTTGGGATCGACGTGATCCACGCAGGCAGTTGGGGGCGGGTTCAGCAATCCATGCGCGAAGGATCGATTGATCTGATTGCCGGTGCGTTTCTAACCGTGCCGCGGATGGACTATATGGATTATTTCTATCCGGCCTTTCAGGGCACGCGCACCGTCATCTGGACACGCGATAACCTTGATCTGAAATATCTCGAATGGTCCGATTTGATCGGGCTCGAAGGGCTGACTGTCATTGACAACAGTTTTGGTCAGCGTTTTGACGCCTATGCGGCCGAAAACCTTAGCATCCGTGAAGTGCCAACGCTTGAGCAGGGCTTGCAGATGCTTGCCCTTGATCGGGCGGAATATCTGATTTACGAAGAATTCCCCGCCAAGGCCGTTGCCGCGCGCGAGAAAGTTACAGACATCCGAACCTATTCCGTGCCGGTCAGTGCCGAAAACCTCTATCTGACCATGTCACATCAATCCGACTGCAACACCGGCAAGCTGCGCGGCAAGATTGCGCAGGCATTGTTTAAGCTGGTGTCCGATGATGTCATGGCCGAAATGGTTGATGCCAACATCGCCCGCTGGGGATCGAGCACCAATTAATTCCTCCTGCACAAACGTTTCCAAATAGGCACCACCCATGATCGCAACCTGTGTGTGATTGGTGGTTTGTCATATATAGTCTATGGGTTGTTTTGCGCGTGGATGGCGCAATATTCCGCCCATTTTGTGTTGTTTTGGCGACATAAGTCATACTAAGTTCGGCACCCAAGGAAACTTAATTTCATAAGCAAACAAAATGTTTAGCGAGGAAACTTATTATGAATCTCACAAAATTAGTGGCAGCCCTTAGCTTTGGCGCAGCCTTGTCGCTTTCGATGACGGCTTATGCCAGTGACTACAAAGCCGAATACAAAGTTTCGACCGTTCTGGGTCAGCCGTTCCCGTGGGGGGAAGCCGCGCAAAAATGGGCCGAACTGGTTGCCGAGCGCTCTGATGGCCGCATCAATCTGAAAGTCTACCCGAACGCGCAACTGGTTTCTGGGGATCAGACCAAGGAATTCACCGCGATGCGTCAGGGCATCATCGACATGGCTGTGGGCTCGACCATCAACTGGTCCCCACAGGTCAAGGAACTCAACCTGTTTTCCTTGCCGTTCCTGATGCCTGATTACGCCGCCATGGATGCCCTGACCCAGGGGCCGGTGGGCACAAAGATTTTCGAGGCGATTGAAGATAAGGGCATCATGCCGATTGCATGGTCGGAAAATGGCTTCCGCGAGGTGTCCAACTCAAAACGCCCGATCACCGAACCGGCAGATCTCGAAGGTCTGAAAATGCGTGTTGTTGGGTCTCCGCTCTATAATGATACCTTTACCGCCCTTGGTGCCAATCCGACCCAGATGAGCTGGGCAGATGCAAAACCGGCCCTGACCACCGGTGCAGTTGATGGGCAGGAAAACCCGCTGACGGTTTACGATGTCGCAAAAATCGAAACGGTGGGTCAGACCTATGTTACGCAGTGGCATTATGTTGCTGATCCTTTGATCTTTGCCTCGAACGAACGGGTTTGGGAAAACTTCACCCCCGAAGATCAGGCGATCCTCAAACAGGCTGCTGTTGATGCCGGTGCCTATGGCATTGAGCTGGCCCGCAAAGGCACCACTGCCGATGATCAGTCCCTGATCAAGGCTCTTGAGGCGCGCGGTGCACAGTTCACTGAACTCACCGATGAACAGCGTCAGAAATTTGTCGATGCCACCCGTGAAGTTTACGGCAAATGGAAAGACCGTATTGGTGCCGATCTGGTCGATCTCGCCGAAGAATCGATTGCCAATCGGGCCCAGTAAATCCGGGCACAAAAAGCAGGCGCCATACATCGCCCACTTACGTTGGCCGGGTATGGCGCCTTTTCCTCTATAGATACCTGATTGTTTGAAAGGTCCCACCGTGGCGGATCAAGACGGAATTCCGATTGATTTCCCGGCCAAACCATCTGCTCAAGATGGTTCGGGGAATGGACCCGATGCCGGTGGGCCGGGCAAAAGCATTAAAATTGAGGAAGCCTTGGCGGCCTTGGCGATGGCGTTAATTTGCCTGATCAGTCTTGCCAATGTGGTGGTCCGTTATATGACCGACGCCTCTTTTGCCTTTACCGAGGAATTTTCCGTTTTTCTGCTGGTGGTCATGACGTTGCTTGGCGCCTCAATTGCCTTTGCGCGCAACGAACATATCCGGATTACCTTTTTCCTTGAACGGTTTCCCCGGCCTGTCCGCAGTGTGGCCGAACTCATGACACTGGCTGTGACGACGTTGCTGTTTTCAATGATCGTTTATTACGGCGCATTATTCACGTTTGACGAATATCAGTATGACGAAATATCCGCCGGTCTTGGCTATCCAAGCTGGATCTATTCGATCTGGTTGCCCCTGATTGTGACAATCATTCTGGTCCGGGTTGTCGGGCGCAGTTGGCGTCTGGCGCGGGCAAAAAAATCATCCATGCACAAGGATGATGTATCATGATGACCGCCAGTTTTGCCTTGCTCGCCGTCTTTGTTGTTCTGCTGATCATTGGCACGCCCATCGCGGTTTCGCTTGGATTTGCCGGGGTGGTGGGGATTTATTTTGGTCTGGATGTCTATGCTCTGGCGACCGTCGGCACCAATACCTATAACGGGATTGCCAAATACCCGTTGATTGCGATCCCGCTGTTTATTCTGACCGGCATGATCTTTGAACGATCTGGCGTTGCCAAAAGTCTGGTCGATTTTGCCAGTGCGATTGTCGGCCCACGTCGTGGTGGTCTGGCCGTGGTTGCCGTTCTGGTTTGTATGATGATGGGCGGCATGTCGGGGTCGGGTCCGGCGGATGCGGCCGCCGTTGCCATGGTCATGATCCCGTCGATGATGCGCTCAGGCTACCCGCGTGAATTCTCCGCCAGTGTGATTGCGGCGGGGGCATCAACCGCCATTTTGATCCCGCCCTCGGTCGCACTGATTGTCTATTCCCTGATTGTGCCGGGGACGGACCTCCGTGCCTTGTTTGCCGGGGGGATTATTCCGGGCATTCTGGCCGGTGTTGCGATCATCATTCCGGCCCTTTTGCTGTCGCGCAAACATGATTTCGGTGTCGCCGAAGATACCAAGCGTCTGCCACTTGGCCCGACATTCATCCGCGCCATTCCGGCATTGTTTGCGCCGGTGATTGTCTTGGGCGGTTTGCGCACCGGGTTGTTCACCCCGACAGAGGCCGCCGTTGTGACCGTGACCTATGGTTTGATCATTGGTCTGTTTGTCTATCGCAGCATGCGGGTGCGCGATCTGTATCAGTTGTTTGTGGACTCGGCCGTGACCTCGGGCGTGATCATGCTGATCATGACACTGGCGGGTATTTTTGCCTGGGCCGGGGCGACGCTGGGCACCTTTGATATGGCGGCAAAGGCATTGCTGGGGCTGTCAGATAACGAGCATGTCGTGCTGGCGCTGATCATGGTCTTCCTGTTGCTGGCGGGCATGGTGCTCGACGGGATTTCGATCTATCTGATTACCTTGCCGCTTCTGATGCCGATCATGACCGCGTTTGACTGGAGCCCGGTCTGGTTCGGGGTTGTCATGGCGATGAATATTGCCATCGGCCAATTCACCCCGCCGGTTGCTGTCAACCTGATGGTGACCTCACGCATTGCCGGTATTCCGCTGGAACGCACCATTCCATGGACGCTGTATCTGGTCTTTTCCATGGCGCTTGCGATGACACTGATCATTGTCTTCCCGCAACTGGTGACATGGTTGCCGGAAATGCTCGGCTATCAGGTCTAAGGCCACGCGCTTTAAAGCGCGTCATAAAGACAAAAAGCTTTAACGACCGAATATCGATCAAGATCACCTATGCCACAATGGCGCGTCCTTGACGCGCCATTGGTGTTTCTGGGGACGGTTTGGGTGGCGGCATCGACTCAAATGGCGGGGGGTGGTCTGTGATAGATAAATCGGCATCCCGATGCGGATTTGATTTGACGTTAACGTAAACGTTAACTACAACAGGGTGGCGTCATATCCCGGTGCGCTTAAAAATGTGCACCGCTTTATCATCAGGATCGCGAATGGCACAGTTTGAACCGCAAAACCCCAATTACGATGCAGAAGTCCGCTATCGTTTTGCCCAGCAGCCCTACAATCTGTCGATTGGTGCGAAAATCACCGACGTCAAACCGGGCCGGGTTGAGGTTGTCGTGCCAACCCGTCCTGATCTGGTGCAGCACAATGGCTTTTTCCACGGCGGGCTCATCGCCGGTCTGGCCGATATCGCCGGGGGTTTTGCCGGATGGAGTCTGGTGGAGGCCGATCAGGGGATGTTGACGATTGAATATAAACTCAACATCGTTGCACCGGGTTTGGGTCCGCAATTACGTGCCGTGGGCGAAGTTGTTTCACGCGGTCGGTCGATCATTGTCACCCGTATCGATATCTTTGGTATGAGGAATGAAAAACCGGTGTTGTGCACGACCGCACTTCAGACGCTTAAGGTGATGAAGCTGCCGCCTGAATTATTGCATGAAACTGACTAATTCGGCGCATTCTTCATTTTAAACGAATAATCAAATCGTACTTAGGGCAGGATAGATACCATGGCATTTTTCGAATTTCCCGGATTGAAATTTGATCTTGGCGAGACCGCAAATGCGATCCGCGAAACCGTTTCCGCCTTTGCCGAGGCCGAAATCGCACCGCGCGCCGCCGAGATCGATGAAAAGAACGCGTTTCCCAACGATCTCTGGCGCAAATTCGGCGATTTGGGCCTTTTGGGCATGACGGTTTCCGAAGAAGATGGCGGCACCGGGCTTGGGTATCTCGAACATGTCATCGCCATGGAAGAAATCAGCCGCGCCTCAGCCTCCGTCGCATTGTCATATGGCGCGCATTCCAACCTGTGCGTCAATCAGCTCAAACGCAACGGGAACGCCGATCAGAAGGCAAAATACCTGCCGAAATTGATCAGTGGCGAGCATATTGGCGCGCTGGCCATGAGCGAGCCAGGCGCTGGCTCAGACGTGGTGTCGATGAAGCTCCGCGCCGAGAAAAAAGGTGATCGCTATATCCTGAATGGCAACAAAATGTGGATCACCAACGGCCCGGATGCCGATACCTTGGTGGTCTATGCCAAAACCGATCTGGAAGCCGGGCCCAAGGGCATCACGGCCTTCATCATCGAAAAGGGTTTCAAGGGTTTCTCAACCGCGCAAAAGCTTGATAAACTGGGCATGCGCGGCTCAAATACCTGCGAGTTGGTGTTTGTCGATTGCGAAGTCCCCGAAGAAAACATCCTCGGTCAGCTCAATGGCGGTGTGCGCGTTCTCATGAGTGGCCTTGATTACGAACGGGCTGTTCTGGCCGCCGGCCCAACCGGGATCATGCGCGCCTGCATGGATGTGGTCGTGCCCTATATCCATGAACGCAAACAGTTTGGTCAGGCGATTGGCGAGTTTCAGCTGATGCAGGGCAAAATGGCCGACATGTACACCACCATGAATGCCTGTCGGGCCTATGTCTATGAGGTCGCAAAGGCCTGTGACCGCGGGGAAACATCGCGCAAGGATGCCGCGGGCGTGATCCTCTATGCCGCGGAAAAAGCCACATGGATGGCGCTTGAAGCGATCCAGACGCTGGGTGGCAATGGCTATATCAATGAATATCCGACCGGACGGTTGCTGCGCGATGCGAAGCTTTATGAAATCGGGGCGGGGACCAGTGAAATCCGCCGCATGCTGATTGGCCGCGAACTGTTTAACGAAACCGCTTAAATCCCCGGTTTTCTGCGCAAATCTGACCAAAACACAGATACAGGTTAAAACTCATGAACACGTCTGATCCCATCGTTATCGTTTCCTGTGCCCGCACCCCGATGGGCGGTTTGCAGGGTGATTTTGCCACTGTCACCGCGGCCGAGCTGGGCGGTGTTGCCATCAAGGCTGCCCTTGAACGCGCTGGTGTGACAGGCGGTGACATTGACGAGGTCATCATGGGCAATGTTTTGCCCGCTGGTCAGGGTCAGGCACCCGCACGTCAGGCGGCATGGCATGCCGGTATTCCGCGTGCCGCCGGGGCGACGACGATCAATAAAATGTGCGGATCGGGCATGAAGGCGGTGATGTTTGCCTATGATATTCTGGCCGCAGGCAGTTCCGATGTGATGGTTGTTGGTGGCATGGAAAGCATGACCAATGCGCCATTTTTGCTGCCCAAAATGCGGCCGGGCCACAAATACGGGCATGATATGGTTTATGACCATATGGCGCTGGACGGGCTTGAAGATGCCTATGAAAAGGGCCGGTCGATGGGCACCTTTGCCGAGGCGACCGCCGAAAAATATGGCTTTACCCGCAAAGAGCAGGATGACTATGCCATCACATCGCTGACCCGCGCACAGGATGCGGCCAAGGCCGGGCATTTTAGTGATGAAATCACCCCGGTGACTTTTGCCACGCGCAAGGGTGATGTGACCATTGATGCCGATGAGCAGCCACCAAAATCCAAACCGGAAAAAATCCCGACCCTGCGTCCGGCCTTTGCCAAGGACGGCACGGTGACAGCCGCCCATTCGGCATCAATTTCCGACGGCGCAGCCGCCCTTGTCATGATGCGCGCATCCGAAGCCCAAAAGCGCGGGTTGAAACCGCTTGTCAAAATCGTGGGCCAAGCGACCCATGCGCAGGAGCCGTGCTGGTTCACGACCGCCCCGATTGATGCAAGTAAAAAGGTTCTGGCCAAGGCTGGCTGGTCGGTCAGTGATGTCGATCTTTGGGAAATCAACGAGGCGTTTGCCGTGGTGGCCATGGCTGCGATACGTGATCTTGAGCTTGATCATGCCAAGGTCAATGTTCATGGCGGGGCCTGCGCCCTTGGTCATCCGATTGGGGCGACGGGCGCACGTTTGCTGGTGACTTTGATCCATGCGCTTAAAACCCGTGGCGGGACCAAAGGTGTGGCATCGCTGTGCATTGGTGGGGGGGAAGCCACCGCCGTTGCGATTGAGCTTATTTAACGCAGATTAAATCCGTTCTAAAAAGTTGCGTTTGGGGCTACCAACTTGTGCGAATTCCCCCTATTTTGTCGGCAGAGTGATTGATCAAAACAGGGGAATTCGCGCGATGTCAAAGCCGACCGTTGACCGGATGTTGGCCGGGTTTAAAAGCTTCAAGGCGATGTATTATGAGCAGCGCCCTGAACGCGTCGAAGACTTGGTCAATATGGGCCAGAAGCCCGAAGTGCTCCTGATTGCCTGTTCAGACTCGCGCGTTGATCCGGCGATCCTGACCAATGCCGAGCCGGGTGAGATGTTTGTCGTGCGTAACGTTGCCAACCTTGTCCCACCCTATGAGCCCGATGAAAACTATCACGGGACGTCGGCGGCGATTGAATTTGCGGTCCGCGATCTTAAGGTCAAGGACATCGTGATCCTTGGGCATTCCGGCTGCGGCGGGATGGAAGCACTGGTCGAGCACGGCGAAGCTGGAAAGGTGCCCGAACGTGACTTTATCGGCGAATGGGTCAGCATGGCGAAATGCTGCCTGCATCACGGCCCGGACGTGGATGAGGTATCACGCCATTCGATCTGCAACTCGCTTGATAACCTGATGACCTTTCCTTTCATCAAGGATCGGATTGATGCCGGGGACCTTCACCTGCATGGGTGGTGGTACGGCATGAAAGAAGGCATTCTTTGGCAATATGACAGTGCCAAAGGTGAATTTGTTCAGGGCCTGTAAGCCCGGCTGAATGCTTTTTTCTGATCGCATGGCCGGTGCTTCGCCCGACTGGGAAGATGGAAGGGTTAAGTACGACCATGCGATTAGAAGATCATCAGATCATGGTGCGCGATACCGCGCGCGAGTTCGCCGAAAATGAACTCAAACCCAATGCCGCCAAATGGGATGCTCATCATACCTTCCCGGCCGAGGCGATTGCTGGTCTGGGCGAGCTTGGCTTTCTCGGCATGCTGGTTCCCGATGAGTATGGCGGGGCGGGCATGGATCATGTCGCCTATGCCTTGGCACTCGAAGAAATCGCGGCAGGCGACGGCGCGACATCCACGATCATGTCGGTGCATAACTCGGTCGGCTGCATGCCGATCCTGAAATTTGGTACCGAAGATCAAAAGCAGAAATTCCTGGTGCCCATGGCGCAGGGTGAAAAGATCGGTGCGTTTTGCCTGACCGAACCGCAAGCCGGATCAGACGCCAGTGCGCTTCGAACCCGTGCGGTGCGCGATGGTGATCACTGGATCATCAACGGGTCCAAGCAATTCATCACATCGGGCAGTGAGGGCGATATTGCGATTGTCTTTGCCGTCACCGATCCAGCGGCGGGCAAGCGCGGCATCTCGGCCTTTATCGTGCCAACCGACACGCCGGGTTATGTGGTGTCACGGGTTGAGGAAAAGCTGGGTCAGAACGCATCAGACACCTGCCAGATCACCTTTGTCGAATGTCGGGTGCCTGCGGAAAACATGCTGGGCGACGAAGGCCAAGGATACAAAATCGCGCTGGCCAATCTTGAAGGTGGCCGCATTGGTATTGCCGCCCAGTCGGTCGGCATGGCGCGCGCCGCATTTGAGGCCGCGCGCGATTACGCCAATGAGCGCGAAACCTTTGGCAAAAAAATCATGGAGCATCAGGCCGTGGCGTTTCGCCTTGCCGATATGGCCACCAAGATCGATGCCGCCCGTTTGCTGGTGCACCGCGCTGCTGAACTGCGCGATGACCATAAACCGTGCCTGACCGAGGCCTGCATGGCCAAGATGTTTGCATCCGAAATCGCCGAGGAAGTGTGCTCGGCTGCCATTCAGATTCATGGCGGCTATGGATACCTCAAAGACTTCCCGGTCGAGCGCATTTACCGCGACGTCCGGGTCTGTCAGATTTACGAAGGCACATCTGACATTCAGCGGATGGTGATTGCACGCGCGTTGGCGGATTGACGAGGGTGTGCGTCGGCTGATTGTTAGCTGGGTGGCGGGGCAAAGCGTTCTAGGAAGCGCTCCGCACGCGGCAAGGCGTTATGCAGGAACTGTTTGGGTTCGCGAAGCCATAGTCCCTCAATCTGCCGCGACTTATGTTCGGAAATCAATACGTCTTGCGGAATTTCTTTGATTTCGACATCCCAATCCGGCCAGCGCTGTCTGGCACGGCGGCTGCTATGGATAATGAACGCCCCACGATTGCTGTAGCCATGATAATCAAATACCCAGTCATCGTGGGCGACGACAATGTGATTGCCCGGATGGCCATTTGTCGGATGAAACCAAAGTGCCCTGAAATCACAAGTCGCGTCATATTTCTTGATAAAGGCGTGGGCGAGGATGTGGCAGGCACCACAGGCAAAGAACACACGATCTGGCAAGCTCCAGCGCATCACCGGATCTCTTTTGCAATAATTCGGTGTTCTTGGCTGATACATAGCGTTCAATCCTGAAGCTTGGGAAGGCATATGTTTGGCCGGCAACCTGCGGGACTACGGGCAAGATAAAATGCGCCTTTCGAAGGCTTGCGCACATGCCGCAACAAAAGACCCCGGATCACGAGAATATCGCGGTCCGGGGTATCTGCATAGATCAGGTGATATCAGGGTGTTGCCGCATGGCGTAGTCAGAACTGGTATTGCAGGCCGATCATGATTTCGTGGGCCCGCAGGTCGAACTGGGTTGCTTCAATTTTGGTTGTGGTCGCGCCATTGATATACGTGTCACCGCCGCGCACTTCTCCCATGTCAAGGTAGCGGTAGGACAGGTCCAGCTTCCAATGGTCGGATATCGCGTATCCTACGCCTGCGCCAATCTGCCAGGCAAGGTCGTTATGCGTCTCGCCGCGAATGAAAGTACTATCTGGAAAGAAAAGCTTTTCCGTTTTGTTCCGCGCCCAACCAACGCCGCCTTGCAAGTAGGGGGAAAAGGCGCCGACATCAACGCCGGCAATGCTCAACGGATCGACATAAACGTTCATCATCGTCGTCCAGTTGGACGTCTCGAAAGCGCCGCTATTTAACTTATTGGCGGGCTTGTTTGGAGTGCCGTCCGCGTCACGATAGTCATCTGCTGCGGACAGTTGGGCACCATACGATACCGTGATGTCGGTCCGCAGATAGTCCGTAAGATTCAGTCCGGCACCGATCTGGTAACGTTGCCCTTTATAACTTGTCAATTCGACAGTGTCGCGCTCAGCGCTGTCGAAAAAATCGTCTTGATCGTCAATGGTCATGGAATAGCCAAGGTCAGCACGCAGGTATGGGGTGAGTAGCCATCCGTCTTGCGCATGAGCAGAAGTGTTTAGCCCGGCACTGCTCAAAAGACCAATGAGGCCAATCCAAGCGGCTTGGCGAGGATTGCGCAATTGTGCGGGTATCCAGTTACGTGAAATCATGTGACATCGACCTCTAGCTCTATAGATTTTATAAATATTATATACATTAGCCTTAGGCTTAGTTGTCCGGCAACAGACAATTTCCGAGTGATTGAAAATCACTTGAATCGACATCGGGTCATTCCACTCTTTCTCGACAGACCGGCCTACTTGCCCGGCAACAGGTCATGCTTTTCAAGCAATCGTCTGAACTGATGATAATTCAGATCAAGCGCCTTGGCGGCTTCGGTCTGGTTGTTGGCGTGGTCCGATAGGGCCTGTTTCAGCAGTTTGATTTCGAAGTCCGCGACCTGTGATTTGAAATCGGTTGTGCCGGTTGTGCCGGTTGTATCGTGTGGTTCGCGTGGGAGCGTTTGATCGGGCAGGGGTTCTGGAGTGCTGTCGCGGTCTGTTTCGGTCCAGATACCGGCAAACGGGTCGAGGATGATGTGAGATAGCGGGGCTTCGTCGTCTTCGGAAAGATAGAGGCTGCGTTCAACCGCATTGCGCAACTCGCGCACATTTCCGGGCCAGGAATGGCTGAGAAGTTGGCGGGCGGCGGTTGCGGTGAAGCCAGCGAAAACCTGACGTGACAGGCGTTTGGTCATTTCCAGCGCGAACTGTTCTGCAAGGGGCAGGATATCATCAGACCTTTGGCGCAGCGGCGGCACGGCAACGACGTCGAAGGCGAGGCGGTCAAGGAGATCGGCGCGAAACTTGCCGGTTTTGGCCAGTTCACGCAGGTTTTCATTTGTCACACCAATGACGCGGGTGTCGATTTCGATCACCTCGGAACCGCCAACCCGTTCAATTTCACCATATTCGACAACACGCAGCAGCTTTTCCTGTACCACCGGGCTGGCGGTGGCGATTTCATCCAGGATGATGGTGCCGCCGTGTGCGCGTTCAAATCGGCCAATATGGCGCCGCGCGGCCCCGGTAAAGGCCCCGGCTTCGTGGCCAAACAGCTCGGTATCCAGCAGTGTTTCAGAAAGGGCTGCGCAATTGACCTTAACCAGCGGCCCGCCCCAGCGTTTGGACAGGTAATGCAGGCGCGCAGCAATCAGCTCCTTGCCCGATCCGCGTTCACCAATCACCAGACACGGGCGTTCAATCGGTGCCAGACGTGAGACATGCTCAAGGACGGCCAGAAAAATGGGGTCTTCGCCCAAGATTGGTTGCAAACTGTCCATTTCGCGAAAAACGATATCGAAAATCGACATTAATGTCGCGAAAAAAGTTAATTTAATAGTCTGATGATTGTGTAAGATGTTGAAATATAACAATTGATGAAACTGGCACGGCATTTGAAATAGTGATGTCAGAATTTTTGCGTCCCCGTATTTTGAAGGAGATCTGACAATGGGCGTGTTTTCGCGTTTGTCCGATATCGTAAATGCCAACATCAACTCGCTTCTGGATCGTGCCGAAGATCCGGAAAAAATGGTGCGGTTGATGATCCAGGAAATGGAAGACACTCTGGTTGAGGTCCGCTCCAGCGCGGTCAAGGCGATTGCCGACAAGAAAGAAGTCGAGCGTAAGCTTAAAAAGCTGCACGACGGTCAGGTCGAGTGGGACACCAAGGCGGAATTTGCCGTGTCCAAGGGCCGTGATGATCTGGCCAAGGGTGCGCTGATGGCGCGCCGCCGGTTGGCTGATCAGAGTCTTGTTCTGGAGCGTGAGCTTGAAGTGATTGAAGAGACCCTTGGCAAGTTTGACGAGGATCTCAACAAATTGCAGAACAAGCTTAATGAAGCCAAGGGCAAGCAGCGCGCGGTGGAAATCCGTATGCAGACGGCTGAAAAGCGTGTCAAAATGCGTGAAAAGATCCATTCTGGTCAGATTGATGACGCACTTCTGCGCTATGAGCAGATGGAACGCCGGATTGACGAACTTGAAGCGGGTGCGGATTCTTGGGACCTTGGTCGCGGGCAGAGCCTTGAAGAACAGTTTGAAGACCTTGAGGGCGAAATTGGGATTGAAGATGATCTCAAGGAGCTTAAATCGCGCGTGAAGAACGTCAAGAAAGACAAATAATCAGCGTGCCGAGGGTTTCGTGCACCTGAACAAGGAATGAGCTGACAGACATGTGGGCGTTTGCTGTACCTCTTATCGTATTTATTACCGTTGTTGGCCCGGTCTGGGTTGTGTTTCATTATATAACGGTCTGGAAACGGATGAAGACGGCACAGCGCGCACAAAGCCCGGAGCAAGCCGCGCACGAAAAGGAACTCGTGGCGGGTTTGAAAAAACGGGCGGAACGTCTGGAAGGCCGTGTCGAAACACTTGAACGCCTGTTGGATGCCGAGGTTGTCGAATGGAGGAACAGGATATGAGTGCCCAGCAAGCGACTGCTGATGGCGGTGGGTATCGGTGTGGTCACAAAAGCCGTGATCGCGGCGGATGCCGTGCGCGCAAGCGTGACCAGAACGGCGAGAAATGCCACGGTGTGATTGGTCGCACCACGCGCGGGATTGCGGAAAGCTTTGGCATTCCACGTAAGGGCGTTTTGATTGCCTTTATCCTGATCCTTGTGTTCAGTTTCCCGGTGGGTGTGATGCTGTTTGGCATTGCATGGGCCTTTGTCCATCATCCGTCATGGTTTGACGGATTGCGCGGCAAGTTTGGCGGCGCATCGCGTGGCAATGCATCACATCAAGCGCGCCATAACGCCAAAGCAAGCAGCACGGCATCAAGCAGCACGGCCCCGGAAGATCGTCCGACCATGGGCGTTGATTTTGAAGAGCCGTGGATGGAAGAGCTGCGTGAGAAGTTTGACGACCTTGAAAGCCGGACCGGCTCGATGGAAGGGTTTGTTGCCTCTGGCGATTACCGGTTGGCGTCCGAACTTGAAAAAATGAAAAAGGATGATGCAGCATCCGACGATGATGCACATTCAAAGGATCCGAAAAACGATCCTTCCTCCCCCAACGATAAAACGTAACGCGACGAACGCGATACGGGTGGCGATTTCAAATCCCCGATTTCCCTTGCAACCGATCCCCCTTGCGTCTGCAATGTGAAATCGCCACCAGCCTTTTTTGCCGGATCTGCTTTGCGGGTCCGGTTTTTCTTTTGTTTGCAGGGAATTGCGAAATAATTGTCAAATAGCGTTTATCACTATACCTAATTTAAAGGTTTTCCTTGGCACTATCGCCAAAGACGCGCGATGGGCGGCGGAATATTTTGGGTAGGTGACAATGGCGACCATGATCGAACATCCCGGTGAGCAGGACTTTCTGCACCGTTTGATGCAAGATAACCCGTGGTGGGACGGGGTGACGGACGATCTGGTCCATGATTTGCCGCAGCGCGCCTTTTTCAAGCGGTTCTGGGCGGCAATTGAAAAGCATGACGGGCAAAAGGCGGTTGTCCTGACCGGGCCGCGCGGGGTGGGTAAAACCGTGATGATGCGCCAGGCGATTGCAGGCTTGCTGAATGCCGACACGCCGCGCCGCCATGTTTGCTATATCTCGCTTGAACATCCGCTGTTTTTGGAAATTGACCTGCCGCGCCTGCCCAAATTACTGCGCTCGATGCGCGGTATTTCGGCCGATCATCCATTGTGGATTTTCGTCGATGAGGTGTCTTATCAACGCCACTGGGAAGACCGATTGGCGCAATTGCTGGTGGCGGATCCGCTGTTGCGTGTGGTGGCGGTCAGTGCGCTGGCTCCAAGTGCGGACAGTGCCGGACATATCCAGAGCCTGTTTTTACCCCCGTTCAGTTTTGCCGAATATCTTGAACAAAATGGCGTTTCGCCAACTGACGTTTTGCCCGAAACGCCAAATGTCGGGCGTTATACGTCCGATGTGCCCGGTGGGTTGGTTGAGCTTAACGAGATGTTCGAGGCCTATATCAATGAAGGCGGCTTTCATGACCGCAACGGCGAAGCGCGCGCCATTCACCGGTCGCTTCATTCCGATTTGCCGGGGTTGCACGGGATTTCAAGCCCGTCGGATTTGCATCGGTTGTTTGCGCTTCTGGCCTATAACACGGGGTCGGAATTTTCGATCGAGACGCTGGCGCGTGAGCTTGATATCGCCAAAAATACGCTGCGCCGTTATCTGGAATATCTTGAAAGTGCGTGGCTGGTGCGCCGCCTTGAACGGGTTGATCAGGATGCCAAGCCGTTCCAGCGTGCGGTGGCGTTTAAGGTCCATCTGATCCATCCGGGTTTGCGTACCGGGCTTATTGGCGCGCGAACGTCCGACAGTGCGACAATCACCCGGTTGGCGGAAACCGCGATCCAGACGCAGTTTTTGACGTCCAGTGTCGGGATGGAAAGCCTCTATTACGCGCGCTGGGGGCATTATGAGGTGCCATTTGTGTTCCTGGATCGCCGGTCGGGGACGCCGCTTTTTGCCTATCATTGTCTGTGGCGGGATGAAGCGATCCGCAAGCCCAAGGAAATCCGTGCATTGGTTAATTTCCGGGGCAGTCATGCCTTGCCGCTGGGTGCGTTTGTTTTGACCAAGGCGCAATGGCACGGCGGGAAAATTGGCGGGGTGCCGATGCGGTTTGAACCGGCCAGTGTGCTAGCCCTTCGTATCGGGCTTGAGTTTTCTCAGCTTTAAGGACGGGTGTGAGACATGACAGGTCGCCGGAGTTTAGGGCTGTTGGGCATTGGTGGTGGTATTACGGGTCTCGCCGTTATCATCATTGTCGGGGTGTTTGTGCTGATCTTGCCAGCGCGCGCACAGGTGGCCTGCCCGGCAGACCCGGCGTGGAGCAAAAGCACGCCTCCGATCAACCTTGATCATGTGTTTTGCGGTGAAATCCGGTCCAACGGATCGGCAACCGGGTTTCATGCCCGGCCAAATGCGATCAATCCGGCCACGGTGGCGGATGTTGAGGTGACGCAAAGCCCGAACGCCAACGGGATTTATGCCGGGACCGTGCGCTTGCGCAATCGGAATGGGGATGATCCACAAAAGTTTTCCAGCCTGTTTCCCGATGCGTGCAGCATGGAACAGGTGACGGCATCGATCCTGTATGCGTTTGAGCATCGCCAAGCCTGTCCGGCGGGATCGTCCGGTTGGTGGCAATGCGGGGCCAATCGGCCGGGGGACGGCGGATCGATCGGGGACGATGTGAAATTCTGTGTCGGGGCGGCGCCACAATCGCGGTTTTTGATCGCGATGGGGTTGCTCAAGGACGGTCGGATCAATACGGCCTTTCCGCTGCGTTAAGTGCGTAGCAGGCTGTTTTTAAGGACAAAATCAATGACCGCATCGAACGACAATGAGGCATTTGTTCCCGACTGGCCGGGGCGGATTGTCGGCAACACCGGACACGATCAGATTTGTGCCGTTCTGGTTTTTGATGTTCAGGCTGTGCCCGATTGGGCGGGACAGGTTCTGGCCAAGGTGGAAGATGTGATTTCGGGAAAATCAACGGGTTGGGAAATGGCGATGAATGCCCATATCCTCAATGTGGGGATGGAGGTTTCCGACATATCACCGGTCTATGACGACGCGGGCGATCCTTCGGTGCAGGTTAAAACGCAAGAATTGCGGGCTGCACTGGTGGCCTGGTGCAAGCAGATTGACCGATGAACACCACAAAATGGCAGGTTCGCAAGGCCGCGCAGATGGTCGCCATTGGATAATGGGCAACGAGATTATGGGGCGTATGATAAAGCTGCATCGGGTTTTTGGGGTTTTTGCGGTGCTGGTGCTGGGGGCATATGTGTTCCCGGCCATGCTGTGTCCGACCGGGGCGATGGCACAGACGGCACAGGGGGAGACACAACCCGATGCCGATCCGCTTGAGATTTTCCTGAAGCAATATGTCGATCATGCCGGGTTGCCCGGTGCGGTTGTTGGCATTGGTTATGGCAATGGGACGCTGCGCACGGCGGCGAGCGGCTATGCCTCGGTCAAGCCTGATACGGCGATGACGGCCGACCGGCAGTTTTATATCGGGTCGCTGACCAAGATGATGACATCTGTGGTGACCTTGCAGCTGGCGTCGGAAAAACGCATCAATCTGTCAGATAAAATCGGTAAGTTCCTGCCCGAGGAATACAAGGGCCGTATTGCCAACGGCGAGACGGCGACCATTCGCGATCTTTTGCGCAACAGTTCGGGCATCCCCGATTATCTTGATGGGGAGTTTTTCTTTCAGCTGGTCGGCAGTGATCCGCAACATGGCTGGCGCAACATTGAGTTGTTGCCGCTGATTGCCGATCATGATGCCTATTTTGAGCCCGGTTCGACCTATGCCCCATCCAACAGCAATTTTATCTTGCTGGGCATCATGATTGAGGCGGTTGAGGGCGACGTTATTGAAGCGGTGTTTAACCGCCGGATTTTTGAACCCGCCGAAATGCGCAATACATCCTTTGGCCGGTTTCCGCGCCCGGACCTTCTGGCGCGCGGGTTTGATGATGCCGATGATGACGGGCAGCTTGAAGACGTCACCGATTATGATGTGGGTGATCAGCTTGCCGATGGCGGGGTGATGTCCACGGTAGAAGACATGGTGAAATTTGCCCGGGCACTGTTTGTTAACGGGGTGTTATTGGGCCCCAATGCAATTGAGCGCGCGACCAGTGATACGATTTTTGCCGGGGATGGGTCTTATGGCTATGGGTTTGTAATCGGCAATAGTGCGTGGGGTCCAGTGTGGGGGCATGACGGGATTTACTTTGGCTATTCCGCCGAATTTTCATGGTTCCCCGATCAGGACACCGTGGTGGTGTTTCTGTCAAACGGGCGGGCGTTAAACGACGTTCCGACCGTCACCAGCATGTTGATGACCGGGCTTTTTGGGAAACCGGAATAATTTTCCTTTACCCGACCCGAGATTATTTTACCTGAATTGATGTGGTCCAAGCATTTTGCCGGGCGGGCAATGGCTGAGGATCGGCATTATGGACCTTCCTATTTCAAACGTATTCATCCCGCAGTGCAAAAAGTGACTTGCAGCGCAAAACAAGTTTGGGTAATTTTCGTAAAAATAAAACGTCAAATTTGAACAAATATTATCAAACGGGAGATGTCTGATGGCTGCTGCCCCACGTCCGCGCCGGTCTGTTTTGTATATGCCGGGATCCAACGCCCGCGCGCTGGAAAAGGGTCGAAGCCTGCCCGCTGATGGGTTGATCCTTGATCTGGAAGACGCGGTGGCGCCCGATGCCAAGGATAGCGCTCGCGATCAGATTGTCTCGGCCTTGGCCGAGGGCGGGTATGGCAAACGTGAAATTCAAATCCGGACCAATGGGCTGAATACCCCGTGGGGCTACGCCGACATTGTCGCGGCAGCGAAAACATCGGCCGATGCGATTTTGCTGCCCAAGGTCGAAAGTGCCGATACCGTGCGGCAGGTGGCAAACATCATGGCGGCCGAAGGCGCGCATGAGGACATGCGCATCTGGTGCATGATGGAAACGCCGCTTGCGATGCTCAATGCCAAGGAAATTGCAGGCGCCCATCCCAAGCTTGGCGGGTTTGTCATGGGGACGTCTGATCTGGCGAAGGATTTGAACTGCGCCCATACCCCGGATCGTTTGCCGATGATCACAAGCCTTGGTCTGTGCATTTTGGCGGCACGGGCCTTTGGTTTGGCGATTTTGGACGGGGTGCATCTTGATCTGTCCGATGACGATGGATTTGCCGCATCCTGCCAGCAGGGCCGCGAGATGGGCTTTGACGGCAAAACCCTTATTCATCCCAAAACAATTGGCGCGGCCAATACGGCCTTTGCGCCAAGTGAGGCGGATGTTGCCTGGGCGCGCAAGATCATTGCGGCGTTTGAGCAGGCCGCGTCCGAGGGCAAGGGCGTTGTTGTTGTGGAGGGCAAGCTGATTGAAAACCTGCATGTGGTGTCAGCCCGGAAACTGGTGACCATGGCCGATTTGATCGGCGAAATGGACGGGGCCTGAGCCGCCAGCCTATGACACCGGTTCGGATAAGAGAGACATAAAATCCGACTGAACCGGACGTTTGCAGAGTTTTGCCTTTAGGGAGGCCATCGAATGTCAAAGACCAATCCGGGGAACTATTTCGAGGATTTCCGCATCGGGCAGGAAATCCGCCACGCGACGCCGCGCACCATCACATCGGGCGATGTCGCCCTTTATACAGGGCTGTATGGTCCGCGTTTTGCCGTGCAGTCGTCAGACGTTTATGCCCATCGGATCGGGTTTAAATCCGCCCCCGTTGATGACCTGTTGGCGTTTCACATGGTGTTTGGCAAAACGGTGCCCGATGTGTCGTTAAATGCGGTGGCCAACCTGGGATATGCCGGGGGGGTATTTGGCGTTCCGGTCTATCCCGGTGATACGGTAAGTTCGGTCTCGACCGTGACCGGGCTCAAGCAAAATTCAAACGGCAAAACTGGCGTTGTTTACGTCAATACCGTCGGGCGCAATCAGCGCGGCGAGATGGTACTTGATTACAATCGCTGGGTGATGGTGGTCAAAAAAGACCAATCCGCGCCGGCCCCCGAAACGGTTTTGCCCGAGCTGCCAACGGTTGTCTCCCCCGAGGCGCTTCAGGTGCCCGTTGGGTTGGATGCGTCCGATTATGATACCGAACTTTCAGGATCGCCCGATCTTTGGGATGACTATTATGTCGGGGAAAAGATTGATCATATTGATGGCATGACCCTTGAAGAAGCCGAACATCAGATCGCAACCCGGCTGTATCAAAATACCGCCAAGGTGCATTTTGATCAGGTGGCCGCCGGTGCCGGGCGGTTTGGCAAGCGGCTGATTTATGGCGGGCATATCATATCGCTGGCCCGCGCCTTGTCGTTTAACGGGTTGGGCAATGCGTTCAAGATTGCCGCAATCAATGCCGGGGCACATGCCAATCCGGCCTTTGCCGGGGATACGGTTTTTGCCTGGTCAGAAGTTTTGGGCAAGTTCGAGCTGCCCGGTCGGCGCGATGTTGGCGCGCTTCGTTTGCGGCTTGTGGCGGTGCGAGATCGCCGGGCAAGCGATTTTCCGTTGCGGACGGAGGACGGGAAATATCACACGGATGTTCTTTTGGACTTTGATTATACGGTTCTCATTCCGCGCTAGGTGCGCGGTGTCCGATAATCGCTTTGGTTGCTTTTGAAATTGTAACTTTAATTTATGGTTGAATTGCGTAGAATAACGTATTCACCATAAATTGCAGTGTGAGGGTGCCGTGACCAATGTCAAACCCATCCGCGATATTGAAAACCTGATCCATCGTCGGTTTGTCGCCAGTGCGCTTTTGCGGCTTAAGGATCGTTTGAAATCAGACATTCTTGCCGGGGCGGAGGCCGAGACACAAAGCCTGCGTCTGGCGTCATGGAACCTGATGCATTTTGGCAATGGCGGGGCTTATACCCGTGAGGCCGAGTCGATGATGTATATCGCTGAAATCATCGATCATTTCGATCTGGTGGCGATCCAGGAAGTAAACGAAAACCTTGCGGCCCTTGAAACGCTGTTTCGCGATCATTTGGGCAGTGGCTGGGACTATATCGTCACCGACACCACCGAAGGCAGCAAAGGCAATAGCGAACGGCTTGCCTTTGCCTTTCGTAAATCCAAGGTGTGGTTTCGCCGCGAGGCCGGTGAAATTGTCCTGCCGACCGGGCAGAAGATTGTCGAGCCGGGGCGCGCCAGTGATGCCGATGATGTTGCCGCCGGTCGAGACGATGACGACGCGGACGGTGTGCAGTTTGCCCGAACGCCCTTTTCCGTCGCCTTTCAGTCCGGCTGGTTCAAATTCAAGCTGTGTACGGTGCATATCTTTTATGGCAATGCATCTGAAACCAGTCCGGAAATGGCGCATCGGCGTGAAGAAATACGCCGCATAGCCGATTTTCTTGCCGCACGTCAAAGCAAGGAACAGAAGGTACAGGGCAAGGCGGCCAATTTTGTCCTACTGGGTGATTTCAACATTGTGTCGCCCGAGCATCACACCATGCAGGCGCTTGAAGGCGCCGGGTTTGTCATCCCCGAGGCGATCAAGAACGCCCCGACCAGCCTGTCGGGAAAGCATCATTATGATCAGATTGCGTTCCGGTTGGCCGATGATCGGTTCAGTTTGCTGCGATCGGGCGTATTTAGCATGTTTGATGTGATTTATCGCAACGAGGACAGCGACCATTATCTTGATCACGTCTGGGGGACGGCGTTTGATCGCAACAGTGACGGCAATTTGCGCACCCGCGATCAGAAGGAAAATTATTACCGGCGATATTATCGCAAGCATCAAATGTCGGACCATAAACTTCTCTGGTGTGAAATTCAGACCGATTTTTCCAAAGATTATCTCAATGCGGTGCTTGCCGACGGTTGATTGCCAGCACATTCATCCTCATCTTTGACGGATATTAGCCATTGATCGCATTGCTGTTGTCTTGCGTAAGAAGGTCTAATTGTGCAATTGCTAAGTCCACGTTATGCCGTATGCACTTCAGGAGTTTGACGCCGAGTCTTACTTTGGGCCCTTCCCGCGGGTCGTTTACGGTGTCTGAGAGGTCAACCTACGTAGTTAAACGGAAGCTAGAACCCGATTTGATCACTGATTTCTTTGGTTTACAGAGGGGTTCAGATTGACTCAAACGGCTCGCATGGGTAAATAAACCCTGCTTTCCCGCCAGCTACTTTGAGAAGAGGCAATTCCGTTATGAGCAAAGCCAATCGGCCGCTGTCTCCGCATTTACAGGTGTACCGGCTTCCGATGGCAGCAGTGATGTCCATTACTTTCCGCGTGATGGGTGTCGGCCTTGCCGTTGGTTTCGTATTTTTAGCGTCCTGGCTGATTGGTGCCGGCGCTGGCCGTGATGCCTTTGAAGGCTATCAGGCATTTTTCACCTCGTGGTTTGGTCTTTTGTTGCTGTTCGGTTGGACGGTGGCATTTTATTTCCACGCTTGCAACGGTGTCCGGCATCTTGTCTGGGACACTGGTCGCGGCCTGTCGAATGAGGGTGCGGCAAAAAGCAACCCCGTCGTCCTTGGCGCGGCAGTTGTGCTGACCATTATCACCTGGATCATCGGTCTGGCCTAAGGCCGGGCAAGAGGGGACAAACTTGTCATGAAGATGCAATCCGATCTTGGCCGTGTTCGCGGTCTTGGTTCTGCCAAAAGTGGCGCATCGCACTGGTGGACCCAGCGCGTTACAGCTATGGCGAACCTTCCGCTCGGCATCTGGTTCATAATTTCGATTCTTGCCGGACATACAGCCAACTATGACGCGGTCCATGCGTGGTTGAGCTCGTACTTCCATTCGACGATGATGATCCTGATGATTGTCAGCGTTGCTGTGCACACCACGCACGGCCTGCAAGTCGTGATCGAAGATTATGTGCATAACCGTAAAGTAGAAATGATTTCGTTGATGCTGATCAAGGCTGTGGCGGCATTCCTGTCCGTTGCTGCCATTGTATCGGTCTTGCGTATCGTTTTTGCCGGAGCCTGAGCCAATGAGTGAATCTTATAAAATCATCGACCATAACTACGACGTTGTTGTTATGGGTGCGGGCGGCGCGGGTCTTCGCGCGACGCTGGGTACGGTTGAGGCCGGGCTTAAAACCGCATGTATCACCAAGGTCTTCCCGACACGTTCGCACACTGTTGCGGCACAGGGTGGCATTGGTGCGTCGCTTGGCAACATGTCTGAAGATCACTGGCAGTGGCATATGTATGACACCGTCAAGGGGTCAGACTGGCTGGGCGATCAGGACGCGATCGAATATATGTGCCGCAACGCGGTGCCGGCTGTTCATGAACTTGAACATTACGGCATGCCGTTTTCGCGCACCGAAGATGGCAAAATCTATCAGCGCCCGTTCGGTGGTCACACCCGTGATCACGGTAAGGCGCCGGTTGAACGGGCCTGTGCCGCGGCTGACCGTACCGGTCACGCCATGCTCCATACCCTGTATCAGCAGTGCCTGAAGCATAAAGCCGAGTTCTTTGTCGAATATATCGCCCTTGATCTGATCATGGACGATGATGGCACCTGCCGCGGTTTGGTGGCCTGGGACCTTGATAGCGGTGAAATGCACCGTTTCAATGCCAAGATGGTCATTCTGGCATCGGGTGGTTATGGCCGTGCATTCTTTAGCTGCACCTCGGCCCATACATGCACCGGTGACGGTCATGGCATGGTCGCACGTGCAGGCCTTGGTTTGCAGGACATGGAATTTGTTCAGTTCCATCCGACCGGCATTTACGGTTCAGGTTGCCTGATCACCGAGGGCGCGCGCGGCGAAGGCGGGTATCTGACCAACTCCGAAGGCGAACGTTTCATGGAACGTTATGCGCCGACCGTTAAGGACCTTGCATCGCGTGACGTTGTGTCGCGTGGCATGTCACAGGAAATCCGCGATGGTCGTGGTGTTGGCGAGCACGGCGAATATATCCACCTGCATCTTGAACATCTTGGTTCGGAAGTGCTGTGGGAACGTCTGCCGGGCATTACCGAAACCGCAAAAATCTTTGCCGGTGTTGATGCGACCAAGGAACCGATCCCGGTTCTTCCGACGGTCCATTACAACATGGGCGGCATTCCGACCAACTATAAGGGCGAAGTTCTGCGCCCGACCGCCAAAGACCCCAACGCAATTGTTAAGGGCCTGATGGCCGCAGGCGAAGCCGCCTGTGTGTCGGTCCATGGTGCAAACCGCCTTGGTACCAACTCGCTGCTTGATCTGGTGGTGTTTGGCCGTGCATGCGGCATGCATGCCGCCGAAGTGGTCGATCCGAAATCATCGTTCAAGGAACTTAAAACCACCGACGGCGACGAAGCGATTGCCCGTTTTGATCGTCTGCGCTGGGCCAAGGGTTCGCGTCCGACGGCAGATATCCGTTTGGAAATGCAGCGCGTGATGCAGGGTAACTGCGGCGTGTTCCGGACGGCTGAAATCCTGAAAGAGGGTAAGGACAAATTGTCTGAGACCGCCAAAACACTTCCCGATGTTGGCGTTTCGGATCGGTCCCTTATCTGGAACTCGGACCTGGTCGAGACTCTCGAACTTGAGAACCTGATGACCTGTGCCGCAGCGACAATGAATTCGGCAGAAGCGCGTCACGAATCACGTGGGGCACATGCCCACGAAGATTATCCAAAACGTGATGACGAAGTCTGGATGAAGCACACCATTGCCAAGGTGGATGACGCCAAGGGGTATGCTGTTGATCTGACGTATCGTCCGGTTAACAACTTCACCCTGACCGACGAAGTGTCATACATCGAGCCGAAAGAGCGCGTCTATTAAGGCGCGGCAAGAGAGGATTTGAGAGATGGTAGAATTCAATCTTCCCGCCAATTCGGTCGTTAAAGAGGGCAAGTCGTTCTCTGCTCCGGCTGACGCGAAGAACACACGTAGCTTCAAGATCTATCGTTTTGATCCTGACAGCGGCGACAACCCGCGGACCGACACTTACGATATTGATCTCGATAAGTGTGGTCCGATGGTGCTGGATGCGTTGATCAAGATTAAAAACGAGATCGATGCGACCCTGACGTTCCGCCGTTCATGCCGTGAAGGCATTTGCGGTTCGTGCGCGATGAACATTGATGGCCGCAACACGCTTGCGTGTCTTAAGCCGATTGATGACATCAAGGGTGAGGTCAAAATCTATCCGCTGCCGCATATGCCGGTGGTTAAGGATTTGGTGCCTGATCTGTCGCAGCCCTATGCGCAGCTGGCCTCGATCGAGCCGTGGCTTAAGGCCGATAGCCCGACACCGCCGGATGGGGAGCGTTTGCAGTCGCGTGAAGAACGTGCGCAGCTTGACGGTTTGTGGGAATGCATTTTGTGCTTCTCGTGTTCGACCGCGTGCCCGTCTTATTGGTGGAACTCCGACCGATTCCTCGGCCCGGCCGTTTTGCTTCAGGCGTATCGCTGGTTGGCAGACTCGCGTGATGAATATACCGGTGAACGTCTCGATGCACTCGAAGATCCGTTCCGCCTGTATCGTTGCCACACGATCATGAACTGCACCAATACCTGCCCGAAAGGCCTGAACCCGTCGCTTGCGATTACTGAAATCAAAAAGATGATTGCAGAACGCCGCGCATAATTGCGCATCGGGTTGCCCTGAAATAGGCGTTTTACGCCAACATGTTAAAGCCGCCAGTGATCTGATGATCCTGGCGGCTTTTTCTGTTCTAATGCAAACTTCGCGGCGATAAGACCGCATTTGGGCACAAGCATGAGTACATCAATGAACAACAGGCACTGGATGTTTCCGCTGAGCGGGGCGGCATATGGATTGGCGTTCTGGTATTTGAGCAGTTACGCGCCGTTGGATGAATATGCCCTGACAAGTCTGATGACATTTGTCGCAAGCCTTGCCTTTTGCAACTGGTTTGCGGTTGGCGTGCGCAACCTGCGCGATGATGTGCTTTTTACCCTTGGCGTTGCGGGTCTTGCCGCCCTTCAGGTTTTAAGCTTTCAGGTTTTCGTCGGGTTTGATTTTGTGACCGATATTCCAACAACCGGGCTTTTGGTCTGTCAGGCGATTTGGGTTGGCATTGCGGTGGCAGCCTGGCGGATATGGGCGCGCCCGCAAACAACGGTTTTGCCAAACCATCGCGACCGCGCGGCGTTGGTGCCGGAAATCTGGTCGATCAAGCTTTCGCTGGCCTTCGGACTTTTGGCGATTGGTATTCTTTGGCCGCTTTTATATGCGCTGACCGCCCTGCTTGAGCTGGTCGGGCTTGATCAGATTTGGGACTTTATTGCCGAAGGATATATTGGTGCGCCCCTGTCGGGGGTTGCGTTTGCGACGGGGGTTTTGATTGCGCAGGAAAAAGCCAATCTTTTGATCCCGGTGCGCCAGGTGATCGGCGTGATGTTCCGTGTGCTCTATCCCATTCAGGCGTGCGGGCTGTTGGTGTTTTTGGCTGTTGCCGTATTTGGCGGCTGGGAAATCCTGATCGCGCAGGACTTTGGTGTGTGGTGGACAGTGATGGCTGCCGCTGCGGGGCTTAGTTATTTGCTGTTTGGGGCGGTTCAGGCCGGTGAGGCATCGACCCTGTTTGGTAAGATTGGTGATCGCATCTTTCGGGTGACCTTGTGGATGGCACCGGTTTTTGCCGCGATTGCGATCTATACCATCTGGCTTCGGGGGGCCGATTACGGCCTTACACCGTCGCGGACCTATGGCATTTGGTCGGCACTGTTTGTGCTGTTTGCGACCATTTGGCTATCGGTTGCGGCCTTTGGCCGTCGCCAATCAGCCCCCAATGCCCTGCGCGCGACATTTGGCCATATCGCGATCTGTCTGGCGGTAACGGCGTTTGTCGTGCATCTGCCGTTGCTTGATCCTGTGACCATGTCGGCCCGCAGTCAGGAGGCCCGCCTGACGGAGAAGCTTGGGAGCGAAGCGCCATCTTCTGAACTGTCAACCCGCACGCTGAATGATCTGTCCTTTATGGCCGCCCGATTAGGCGACCCTGGCATCGCGGCTATTGCCGCCTTTACGGCAAGCTATCCCGATGCCATGCCCGATCTGACTGCTTTGCGTGACCGCAATCCCAATGACCGGGGCGATATGATTGCGGCTGATCGCATTCCGATCTTTCCGGCAACGCATAAAGTGCCAAGTGATCTTGTTGATGAGCTTCTGACCGGGCCGCTTGAATTTTATCGCCGGTTTTGCCGCGATAATACCGGGGCGAACCTGTGTTCGATTTTGCTGATTGATCTTGATGGCGATGGCAGCGAAGAAGCCGTGTTTTTCATCGATGAAGATTACGCCCCGGTCTATCGCTATGCCGCCAAAGACACCGAATGGGTGTCGGTTGCGACCTTGCAGCTTGATCCCAACGACAGAGACCGTGCCCAGATGCAACGTGATTTGGAAGCCGGGGCGGTTGATGTGATTGCGCCGCGTTATTCTGATCTTAAGATCGGTGGGCAACGCTGGCGCCAAACCCGGTAAAAACCATGCTGTTAATGTCTGAAAAACCGATATGCGCTATGATGCGTCTGGCTTTTTCACCAACACAGGGAATGACTGCCGTGCCTGATTTTCGTCCCCTTAACATTCGATCCATGCGCCCGTTTGTGGCGGTTGCCATGCTGCTTGGTCTTGCGGCCTGCGGGGATACCAGTTCGAACTGGGAACCGCAGGACATGATGGCGGCACCGACACAGGCCAAGGTTGATGACCGATACCGGGCGATGATTGATTTTAAGGCACTGGCGCGTGATGACGCGGGCAAGGAATATGCGGCGGGTCCATCGGCAACGGTTCTCGGCGCGGTCGAGGAAGCCGTTGCCATGTGCCAGCAGGCCAACGCGCAGGGCTGCAAGGCGGTGCGGGTTGGTTTGACGTGGGTTGATGGGCTGGATCAGCAAACCATCGAAGGGGTGATTTCATCGTACCGCGATACCATGACGGCAGAAGCCTATCAGGCGTCCCGTCAGGGCAATATGGGGGCGGCCAACTGGCTTGCCTACCATTATGCGGTGCGCGGTGAAAACCTTAAAGAGGCCGAACGCCTTTCCCAGAAGGCCTTGCAAGTGGCCCCCGATGATCCCGGTGCACTCGATACCTATGGCTTGATCCTGTACAAACAGGAACGCTACGCCGAGGCCGAAGACGTGTTTGTTGCGGTTAATAAGGCAATGCCGACGGCCGAACATCTTGCGCATTTTGCTGATAACGCGCTTGCGATGGGTAAAACCGATATGGCGCGCGCGGCATATCAGCGCGCAATGCAGGCCGAACCGAGCCCGGTGCTGTCACAAACCATCCAGAAACGGTTGCTCGCACTTGATCTGGGCGGGGCATCGAATGGTCAGCAAGCTCCGGCGCAATGAACGAGTTATTCTGTTCCGGCACGCGTTCAGGTCTTAGGTCTGGCACGGTCATCCCGGACCTCGCACGTCATCCGCCAACAGTAAAGAGCGGACGTTTACGACCGATATGGACGCCCGCCTTCGCGGGCGTGACGGATGGTGTTGCGTGCCGAGAGCTGTGCCTTGCCACGCAACCATTTATCGTCCGGTCCTATGACCAATCCAGCGTAATCACGTCGCCATCAACCAGCGGCAGGTCAACTTCATTGAGGTTTTCCCTCATACCACTGCGATCAACGACTAGAAAATCACTGTCGGGCTCAAGGACCAAAAGCGGATGATGCCAGACGTTTTTGGCGTAAGTCACCCCCTGCGTGCCGTCCGAGATAAACGCGCGTAGGGTGTCTGGTGTCGGGGTATCCGTGCCCGATGCCACCACGATCAGGAATTTCTGACCGGCCAATGGCATGAAGGCCTGCGATCCGAGCGGGTGACGTTCCATCATCTTGATTTCAATCGGCGTGGCCCGTGGTGTGCCGCGAAAGATGCTGATGATGGGGGCACCACCCTGATCCCCGACATCAACGCGCGAGATGTCGTGAAACCGGGTGGTGGTGCCCAGATTGATTTTGTAACTGTCGCGCGCGGTCGCGGTTGAGATGACCTCGCCAAACGGGGCGAAGTCATCCGCGGTAAGCGGTTCGACCTTAAGTTTCATCGACATGCATCCGCCCTATTTACTGGTCGGTTTGCCAAGAATGCGCAAACGGCTAATACCGCCATCGGGGATCGAATTGACCCGCAAATGCGTGACCGGGCCACTGATGGTCAGGGCCGATGCATCAAATTCGTGGATATGGTCCGCCTGCATTTTGCTTTCGGGCAGGATGGTTGACCAGAACATCGAACGTGCGGTGAGCGACTTGTCCTTTTCCCCGTTGACAAACGCACCTTGGATCGACACGCGGTCAGGATAGTTGCCCTTAAAGTGGCAGGTATCGACGATGATTTTTTCAATCTCCCCCGGATTGCCAAGCTCAATGATCAGCCATTCATTGCCCGGTTCACGTCGGCGGCGGGTTTCCCACCCATCGCCCATATTAACCCCGCGACCGGGGGCGAGAATGGCGTTCGGGTTGCCGTAATGGGAATCAGACCAGCCAACGACAACGCCACCATTGATCATGGAGGCCAGATCAACCTGTTCGCCGCGGGCAGCCATTTCAGTCCAGTCGCGGTTCGGGCGGCCATAGACACGCAAACGTGCCACCCCGCCATCGGGATAGATGTGCAGGCGGACATGGGTGTAAATGGCGTCCGAGGTCACATCGGCATAGTGATGCGCGCTGGCCCCAAGGCCCATGGGGGCAACAATTTCCGTCCATGTGGCATCATCACCCGGATCACCCGCCGGGCAATAGCAGCCTTCGAGTGAGCCTGCAGGCGGGAAGTTGCCGGTAAAGTGGCTGGTGTCGATATCCACCCCGTGAATGCGGCCCGATGTTGCCAGACGGACAACACAGTAATCATGGCCTTCGACCCGTTTGCGGCGGCTTTCCCAGCCATCCATCCATTTGCCGTTATCGTCATATCGATCGGGATAGAAAATGGCGTCGCCCGATTGCAGCATGCGCTGTTTGTCGGCAAAGAAATCATCGGTCGCGAAAATGGCTTCTGCGCCCAGACGTTCATCGGCCAGATTAACAAAGCGCCGTGTAAATTCCGGTGCATCATGGTTTTCAGTATGGCTCATAACAGTTCATTCCTGATTTTATCGTTTGTTATTCGGTCCGGGCATGATCGCGCGGATATTTTTATGCTTATAGATCTTCAAGACGTAGTTTGGCGATGCGATGGACTTGACCAATGGCCTCGTTAAACTCGGCCTCGGCATCGTTTTTTACGCGGCGTTCAAAGGCGCTCAGAATATCGGCGCGGTCAAAGCCCTTTACGGCAAAGATAAACGGGAAGCCGAATTTTTGCTTATAGGCGTCATTAAGCTCGGTAAAGCGGGCCAGTTCATCCGCACTGCATTGATCAAGCCCGGCCCCTTTTTGCTCGCTTTGTGAGGAGGCGGTCAAATCGGCCAAGGCCAGTTTTCCAGCCAGATCGGGATGAGCGCGCAGCAAGGATAGCTTATCGGCATCAACCGCGCCATTGACCACGGCCGCCATCGCATCGGCAAGGGCTGTGGGGGTATCAAGCGCACTGCTAATGCCGCGCTCATACAATTTATGGGCGACCCACGGCGAATGTTCATAAACCCAGCCATAGCGCGAGACAAAGGCGCTTTCGGCCAATGTGCTGGGCGGGCGGGTTTCAAAAAGCGATGGTGTGGTGTTCGTCATGGTGACCTTTACTTTTTTGTTTTCTTAGCCGCCAAACGGATGATGTTCGCGCCAATGGCGTGCGATATCAATGCGGCGTGCAAACCAGACATTGTCGTGGCTTTGGACATAATCGACGAAACGTTTCAGGGCGGCAAAACGGCCCGGACGGCCAACCAAGCGGCAATGCAACCCGATGGACAGCATGCGCGGCGTTTCCACCCCTTCTTCATACAGCGTGTCAAAGCTGTCTTTGAGGTACTGGAAATACTGTTCGCCGGAATTAAACCCCTGCATGGCGGCAAAGCGCATGTCATTGGCATCAAGCGTGTAAGGCACGATCAGATGCGGGGTTTCGGTCTGGGTGCTCCAGAACGGGAGTTCATCGCTGTAATCATCGGCATCATAGAGGAACCCGCCCTCTTCGGCGACCAAGCTGCGTGTATTGGGGCTGGTGCGTCCGGTGTACCACCCCAGCGGGCGTTCGCCGGTGATGCCTTTGATAATCTCAATCGCCTTATGAAGATGGTCGCGTTCGAGGTCTTCGGACAGATATTGGTAATCAATCCAGCGATAGCCGTGCGAGCAAATTTCGTGGCCATCCTTCATCGCGGTTTCGCCAACCTTGGGATTGCGCGCCAGCGCCATGGCAACGGCAAAGACCGTGATCGGGATTTGGCGTTCGCGAAACAGGTTCAGTATCCGCCAGACACCAACGCGCGATCCATATTCATAGATCGACTCCATGCTCATATGACGGACACCTTCGCGCATGTCCGCGCCAACGATTTCCGACAGAAACGCCTCGGATGCCTTATCGCCATGCAGGATGCAGTTTTCGCCACCTTCCTCATAGTTCAGGACGAACTGAACCGCGACGCGGGCCTTATTCGGCCAGTTGGCCTTGGGCGGGGTATCGCCATAGCCAATCAGATCGCGCGCATAATTCTGGTCGCTCATTTCTGCCTCTCCTGCCTTCTTTGTATCCCTTGCTTTGTCTGCCGGGATGTTTGGTGTAGCATCTATGGGTATAGCATTAACCATAGGTCGCAGTGCAGCAAGGAAGAACTCCGTTGCTGTAGCGCCGCACTATCAATACGACTTTGATAATGTTCCTGGACGGGATCAGCGGTTTGCCACGTTTTTGTGGTCGTTATGTCTTGGCGCTTGGGCTTTTGACCATTGTTTCGTACCATTCTGCACGAAGTGACGGAATTCGTTTTTCAAAGAATTATTGATATAGTTTCACTTTATCGCCTCTTTCCGAGAACGGGTCGTAATGCGACCCTTTTTAAAATTGCCCTAAACGGGAAGGGCTTAAAAAAACATCGCTCAAAATTGGTACGGCACAAAATCACCAAATAGAATGCCGACCTGGGGAGAAGCGATCGACCACCATATAAGAGTTTGAGAGAGGGAGGCCCGCCATGGGACGACTGACGACGCATGTACTCGACACGGCAAAAGGCTGTCCGGCGGGCGGTATCCGGATCGAGCTGCATCGTTTTGGCAATGGCCATGATGACCTTGTCGCCGAGGCGGTGACCAATGTTGATGGTCGGACCGATGCACCGATGCTCGACGGGGCCTCATTCAAGCCCGGTAAGTATCAGATGGTTTTCCATGCGGGCGATTATTTTGACGCCTGTGGCACAGAGCTTCCTGACCCGAAGTTCCTTGATCAGGTTGTCATCCGGTTTGGCATTTCAGACGGGCAGTCGCACTATCATGTGCCGCTTTTGCTGTCGCCATTCGGCTATTCGACCTATCGCGGAAGCTGAGGCCGGGCATGACGCAACACACCGACATCACTATGCGCCCTGACATCCGTTTCCTTTTGGGGGACGAAGAACGCAGCCTGCGCAATATTGATCCGCAGATGACGGTTCTTGATTACCTGCGTCTTGAAGAACGCAAATCAGGTACGAAAGAAGGCTGTGCGGAGGGGGATTGCGGGGCCTGTACCGTCATTATTGGTGAGCCAAATGGCGATGGGGGCATGGCCTATCGCACGGTAAACGCCTGTATCCAGTTTGTCCCGACCCTTGATGGCAAACAGCTTTTGACGGTCGAACATCTGAAATCCAAAGATGGTAGCTTGCACCCGGTGCAACAGGCGATGGTTGATACCCACGGGTCGCAATGCGGTTTCTGCACGCCGGGCTTTGTCATGAGCCTGTATCAGATTTGGCTTGATGGCGGCGAAGATGACCGGGGTGCGATCAATGATGCGCTGGCCGGGAACCTGTGCCGTTGTACCGGCTATGGCCCGATTATCGAGGCGGCGCGGAATGCTGGCGGTGTTGCCGCCAATGACACAACTGAACAAAAGCGCCGCGCCGACCTTGCCACCCGTTTGACCGATATGGTCAAGGATGGCGGGACTTTGGCAGTGGAACATGCTGCGGGTCGCTATTACGCGCCGCGCACATCCGATGAACTGGCGGCCCTTTTGGTGGCGCATCCGGACGCAACCGTATTGGCGGGCGGAACCGATGTTGGGCTTTGGGTGACCAAGATGCTCAAGCGGCTGGATCCGATCATTTACATTGGCGATGTCCATGATTTGAAATCGGTGAGCGAAACCGAGACGGCCGTGACCATCGGGGCTGGTGTGACCTATAGCCGCGCACATGATGCGCTGGGCCGGGTGGCGGCCGATGTGGGTGAGCTGGTCCGGCGTATCGGATCGCGGCAAATCCGCAATGCCGGGACGGTTGGCGGAAATATTGCCAACGGATCGCCGATTGGTGACATGCCGCCGGCCCTGATTGCACTGGGGGCGAAAATTATCCTTCGCATGGGCGATGTAACGCGCGACGTGCCGTTGGAAGAATTCTTTATCAGCTATGGCAAACAAGACCGGATGCCCGGCGAGTTTGTGCAAAGCGTAATTGTGCCCAAGCCGACATCCGGCTTGGTTTTCAAGGCCTATAAGATTTCCAAACGGTTTGATCAGGATATCACGGCGGTTCTGGGGGCCTTTGCGATCCGGATTGCGGATGGCAAGGTGGCGGAATTCCGTGCCGCGTTTGGCGGTATGGCCGGGACCCCGATGCGGGCCAAGAAATGTGAGGCGGCCCTGATCGGGCAGGACTGGAATGAGGCCAGCCTCAGTGCCGCCCAGCTTGCCCTTGTCAGTGATTTTGCGCCGATGACCGATATGCGGGCATCGAAGGAATACCGCATGCTGGTCGCGCAGAACCTTTTGACCAAGCTGTTTATTGAAACCAGCGCGCCCGATATTGCCACCCGCCTTGTCGGTAAGGAGGCTGCACATGTCTGACCCATCTGCAAACAGCCAAACCGAAGACCTTCTTGCCCCAACGACCGGGCTTTCCGGTGGGGTGCGGACCGCGTCCAAGCATGATAGCGGCCCGAAACATGTCGCGGGCGAAGCGGTTTATATTGATGACATTATCGAGCCGTATGGCACGCTGCATCTGGCACCCGGTGCAGCAACCATCGCGCATGGCAAAATCACCAAAATGGACCTGTCCAAGGTGCGGACAGCACCCGGTGTTGTCTGTGTTTTAACCGCTGATGATATACCCGGTGTCAATGACGTGTCCCCGGCCCATACCCATGATGAGCCGGTCTTGCCCGATGGATTGGTGCAGTTTTATGGTCAGCCGGTTTTTTGTGTGGCGGCGGAAACCCGCGCACAAGCCCGCCATGCCGCCAAACTGGCGGACATTGAATATGAAGAATTGCCAGCGGTTCTGTCGGTCGATGAAGCACTTGAAAAGCAGCTTTTTGTTGCCCCGCCCCATGTGATGAAGCAGGGCGATGCGGCGTCCGCATTGGCCAAGGCCAAGCACCGCCGGTCAGCCCGGATGGAAATTGGTGGGCAGGATCACTTTTACCTCGAAGGCCAGATCAGTTTCGCCATTCCCCAGGAAGACGGCGACGTTTTGTTGCATTGTTCGACCCAGCATCCATCCGAAGTTCAGCACAACATTGCCAATGTTTTGGGCCGTCCGGCCAATGCCGTCACGGTCGAAGTGCGCCGCATGGGGGGCGGTTTTGGCGGTAAGGAAACGCAAGCATCCCAATGGGCGGCATTGGCCGCCATTGTGGCGGTGAAAACCGGTCGCCCGGCGAAATTCCGGCTGGACCGGGATGACGATATGGTCATGACCGGCAAGCGCCATGATTTTATTGTCGATTATGATGTCGGCTTTGACGATGACGGGCGGATTTGCGGGCTTGATATCCAATATGCCGCCAATTGCGGTTTTTCGGCCGATTTGTCGGCTGCGATTGCTGACCGGGCGATGTTCCATACCGACAATGCCTATTACCTTGGCGATGTCGAAATTCGGTCGTACCGCTGCAAAACCAATCTGGTGTCCAATACGGCGTTCCGTGGCTTTGGCGGGCCGCAGGGCATGGTGGCGATTGAACGCATCATTGATGAAATCGCAATGACCGTTGGCCGCGATCCGCTGGATGTGCGGATTGCCAATTATTACGGGACCGATGATCGCAATACGACGCCCTATCACATGGTGGTCGAAGACAATGTTCTGGGTGACCTGACCGATGATATTCTGGCCGCCAGCGATTATCGCAAACGCCGGGCGGATGTGCAGGCGTTTAACGCGCAAAGCTCGGTTTTGAAAAAGGGGCTGTCGTTAACGCCGGTCAAATTTGGCATTTCCTTTACCACGTCGTTCCTGAACCAGGCCGGGGCGCTGATCCATGTTTATCAGGACGGGTCTGTGCATTTGAACCATGGCGGGACGGAAATGGGGCAGGGCCTGTTTATCAAGGTCGCCCAGGTCGTCGCCGAGGAATTCCAGATCGATCTTGATCAGATCAAGATCACCGCGACCAATACCGGAAAAGTGCCCAATACATCGGCGACAGCCGCCTCAAGCGGGGCGGATATGAACGGCATGGCGGCCCGTGATGCGGCGATGACGATCAAGAACCGATTGATCACGTTTGCAGCGGAAAAATACGGTGTGGCCGAGGTGGCGGTGCGGTTTGTGCCCGGCAAGGTGATTGTCGGTGATCAGGCGGAGCTGAGCTTTGCCGATGTGATCAAGCAGGCCTATCTCGCACGGGTGTCGTTGTCGGCGACAGGTTATTACGCGACGCCGAAAATCCATTACGACCGCGAAAACGCGTCGGGCCGGCCATTTTATTACTTTGCCTATGGCATGGCGTGCTCGGAAGTTTTGATCGATACCCTGACCGGTGAAAACAAGGTCACGCGGGTGGATATCATTCATGATGTCGGGCGGTCGCTTAATCCGGCGATTGACCGTGGTCAGATCGAAGGCGGCTTTATCCAAGGCATGGGGTGGCTGACCACCGAGGAGCTTTGGTGGGATGATAAGGGCAATTTGCGCACCCATGCGCCATCAACCTATAAAATCCCGGCCTGTTCGGATCGACCGGAAGATTTCCGCATGGAATTGTGGTCATCGGGACGCAACGTTGAAAAAACCATTCACCGGTCCAAGGCGGTGGGTGAGCCGCCCCTGATGTTGGCGATTTCGGTTCATCGCGCAATTGCCGATGCGATTGCCTCGGTCGCCGATCATAGGGTGATCCCGGCCCTGAATACCCCGGCAACGCCCGAGGCGGTTTTGTATGCGGTGGCCGATGTGGCCAAGCGGATGATGCAAAATGTCGGGCAATCCATGCCCGCGGCGGGGGAATAATCGATGACCCTGTCGCATGGTGCACATATTGATCTGTTGGCATCGTCGGGGCCGGTGATGCTGGTCAGTGTTGCGGCCATTCGCGGATCAACCCCGCGTGAAGCCGGTGCTTTCATGCTGATCGGGTCAGAGGGCATTTCCGGTACGATTGGTGGCGGAAACCTTGAACATCAGGTGACGCGCTGGGTGCGCGATGCATTTGCCGCAGCAGAGGATGTTAGCGCTAACATCCCTGACATCGCCAATGCTGAAATCGTGCGGTTCCCGCTGGGGCCGGGCTTGGGCCAATGTTGCGGCGGGTCGGTTGAGGTCGGGTTTCATCTGCTTGGGCCGTCGCAAAAGACCATACTTTCAAGCGCCTTCAAACAGCTTGTTAGCGGCGGCGGGCAAAACGATGGTCACTGGATCATGATGCCGACCAGCGACAATCACCTCGATGTGGCCGATGCCAAGCAATCATCCGTGTTAATGCGGACCTTCGGTGCATTGCGCGGCGGGATGGTGAGCCATAACGGTGTGGATATGCTGTGTCTGCGTCTGGATGACGCGGCGACACCGGTGTGGATTTTCGGGGCCGGGCATGTGGGCGCGGCACTGGTGAATGCCTTGGCACCCTTGCCGTTTGACATTCATCTTGTCGATTCGCGTGAGGACTATCTGACAGGACTGAGCGGGGCGAAACTTCAGGTGTGTCACAGTGATAAACCGCAAGAAGAAGTCGCCGATATTCCAGCTGGTGCGCATGTTTTGATCCTGACCCACAACCATGCGCTTGATTTTGACATCTGCCGGGCGGCGTTGGTGCGCGGTGATCTTGGCTTTGTCGGCATGATTGGCAGTCAGACAAAACGCGCGCGTTTTATCCGGCGGCTTACCGATCGGGGTTTAAGCGCAGCGGCGATTGGTCGTTTGACCTGCCCGATTGGCGTTGGTGGGATTACCGGCAAACAGCCCGCCGTGATTGCGGCGTCAGTTGCCGTGCAATTGCTGTCTGTGCGCGAAGCACAGATGGCGCAAAATCAGCCGATTAAAACCGCATCAGACGGGGCGGGTTGATTGTAATACCAACGGTTCTCATTATTGACCGGTTTGATGGCGCCAAATTCGTTTAGTCGGCGAGGCGTGTCGTGCCGGTCATATCGGGGATATGGGCAAGCGACGGAACGCAGCCGATGGACGAATTTGGCCCACCCGAAGGGCCGGCTTGTCGCGTCCGCCGGACATCGTTATGTTCCGCTTGTGGTCAGAAAGACCACGGCGCGAAACATGCCTTGCCAGCAGACGCGACAAGCCGGTCAAACCGGTCAATAATGAGAACCGTTGGTATGAGCCTTCATTGAAGGTGTTTTTAATGATAAAGGGCCGCGTTAATGACGGCCTGATCAGGTGATCTGGTTTGCCAGATCAAGGGTTTCGCAAAGGAGAACTGGCAGTGTGTGATGCCAAAAAGGGCCATATGCGCCATGCCGTGGATTTATCCCGGCAAAAAATGAACGAGGGATGTGGTGGGCCGTTCGGGGCAATCATTGTGCGCAATGGTGAAGTGATTGCCGAAGGATGGAATAACGTCACATCGACAAACGATCCAACCGCGCATGCCGAGGTCAGCGCCATTCGTGCGGCGTGCGAAAAACTTGGCAGTTTTGACCTTGCCGGGTGCGAGATTTACACCAGTTGCGAACCCTGCCCGATGTGTCTTTCGGCGATCTATTGGGCCCGTCTTGACAAGATCTATTATGCCAATGGCCGCGATGATGCCGCCGCCATCGGTTTTGATGATCAGTTCCTGTATGATGAAGTGGCAAAGCCGATCACGGATCGGTCCTTGCCCATCGAGCATGTCGATGTGCCCGAAGCGCGCGAGGTTTTCGCCGCCTGGGACACCAAAACCGACAAGATCGCATATTGAGACCGTTTGATTGCAGCACAGAATGCGGTAAAACCGCCGACGGTGTGCAAAATCATATTGCTAAATAGGGGTGGTAGCAGTGACGTCAATGACCGGTGATGCCGGGGCAGAAGCCATGACGGGGGCAGGGCACGCGCAACTTGAGGTGCGCGGTGTGACCAAGGCCTTTCCGGGCTGTCTGGCCAATGACGATATCAGTTTCCGTATCGAACCGGGCGAGATCCATGCGCTGCTTGGGGAAAATGGGGCTGGTAAAAGTACGCTTGTGAAAATCATTTACGGTGTCTTGCAGGCCGATCAGGGCGAGGTGCTTTGGGACGGCAAGCCAGTGACCATTCACAGCCCGCATGATGCGCGTGAAATGGGTGTTGGTCTGGTGTTCCAGCATTTCTCGCTGTTTGAAACCATGACGGTGCTTGAAAACATTGCACTGGCGATGAATGACGTGCGCGACATGGAGGTGCTGCGCAAGCAGGTGGTCGAGGTTGAAAAGACCTATGGCCTGCCGCTTGATCCGGATCGCCATGTTTATACGTTGTCGGTTGGCGAACGCCAACGCATCGAGATTGTCCGGTGCCTGCTGCAAAATCCCAAGCTTCTTATTCTTGATGAGCCGACCTCGGTCTTAACCCCGCAAGAAGTCGAAAAGCTGTTTGAAACGCTGCGCCGTCTTTCAGCGGAAGGCTGTGCTATTTTGTATATCAGCCACAAGCTGCATGAGGTCAAAGCGCTGTGTCAGACGGCAACGGTCCTGCGCGGTGGCAAGGTGGTTGGCGGCTGTGACCCGCGGGAAGAAACCGCAAAATCGATGGCCGAAATGATGATCGGCCAGAAACTGACCGCACCGGACAGGGGCAATGACCGGGCCTTTGGCGAGGTTCGTCTTGAGGTCAGCAATTTGTCACTGGCCAGCGAAGAACAGTTTGGCACTGATCTTAAGGATGTCAATCTGACCGTGCGCGGCGGTGAAATCCTCGGTGTTGCCGGGGTTGCCGGGAACGGTCAGAACGAACTGTTTCAGGCACTGGCGGGGGAAACCGAACAGTTTGCCGCCCCCGATAACATCAAGATTGATGGTACGTCGGTCGCGCATTTCGGACCGCGCCGCCGCCGTCGCCTTGGCGCGACATTCGTGCCCGAAGAACGCAATGGCCATGGTGCCGTGCCCGATATGAGTTTGGCCGAAAACGGGTTCCTGACGGCATTTCGCCGGATGGCCTTGACGGCACGCGGTTTGATCCGCGAAGTCCCGACGAGGTCCTTTGCCGATACCATCATTAAAACATTTGATGTCCGCACCACCGGTGCGGGGGCTGAAGCCGGAAGTCTTTCAGGTGGGAACCTTCAAAAATTCATCGTCGGGCGTGAAATCCTGCAAGACCCCGGTGTGCTGGTGATTTCCCAGCCGACCTGGGGGGTTGATGCCGGCGCGGCCAGTGCCATTCATCAGGCGTTGCTTGATCTGGCGGCAAAGGGTACGGCGGTTCTGGTGATTTCGCAGGATCTCGACGAGATTTTTGCGATTTGTGATCAGGTCGTTGTGATGTCGGAGGGCAAAATGTCCAAATCGCGTCCGATGGCCGATGTCAGCATCGAAGAAATTGGTCTGTTGATGGGGGGCCTCCATGATCTGGACGGCGACGCGACCCCGGCGAACGGCACGTTAAGCACAGGAGGCCGCGTTGATCAGGCTTGAACCCCGCCGTTCGCATTCACAGGCGATGGTCTATCTGTCGCCGGTTTTGGCAATCGTCATGACGCTTGTTGTTGGCGGCATCATCTTTGCCTTTATGGGCAAGAACCCGCTTGAAGCGCTTTATACCTTCTTTATTCTGCCGATCAGCAACAGCTATGGCGTGTCCGAGCTTCTGGTCAAGGCGACCCCGCTTGTGATCATTGCGATTGGTCTTGCGATGGGGTTTCGGGCAAACGTCTGGAACATTGGTGCCGAAGGGCAGCTGACCATGGGGGCGATCTTTGGCGGTGGCTTAGCCCTTTATTTCTATGACAGTCAAAGCGTGTTTTTGCTGCCGGCCATGCTGGTGTTTGGCGCCATCGGCGGGGCGTTCTGGGGGGCAATTCCCGCCCTGTTGCGCACGCGCTTTAACGCCAATGAAATTCTGACCAGCCTGATGCTGACCTATGTTGCGACCCTGTTTTTAAGTTATCTGGTGCATGGTCCGTGGCGGAACCCCGAAGGATTTAACTTCCCGGAATCGCGCCCCTTCCCCGATGCCGGACTGTTGCCGATCATTTATGACGGCACGCGGGTGCATCTGGGCACGGCGATTGCGGTTCTGGTGGTGATTGCCGGGTGGTTGTTACTGTCGAAATCCTTGATCGGGTTTCAGTTGCGTGTGGTTGGCAAGGCCCCGCAGGCCGCCCGCCACGTCGGGTTCCGCCAAAAACGCATGATCTGGTTTACCCTGCTTTTGGGTGGTGGACTTTCGGGATTGGCTGGTTTGTTTGAAGTTGCGGGCCCGATTGGCCAGTTGCAGCCGTCGATTTCGCCCGGATATGGCTTTACCGCGATCATTGTTGCCTTTTTGGGGCGTTTGCATCCGGTGGGCATTCTGTTTGGTGGTTTGATTATGGCGCTGACCTATCTTGGCGGTGAACTTGCCCAGATTACGCTGGGGCTTCCCAATGCGGTGACCGGCCTGTTTCAGGGGATTTTGCTGTTCTTCCTGCTGGCCTGTGATGTTTTGACCAAATACCGTATTCGTTTCGGTTCTATCGCGGCAAAAGGGAGAACCGCATAATGGATTGGATTGTTCCTTTCACATTGACGGTGATTACCGCATCGACCCCGCTTTTGCTGGCGGCGTCGGGTGAGTTGATCACGGAAAAGTCCGGTGTGCTTAATCTTGGCGTCGAAGGCATGATGCTGGTTGGGGCGATTGCCGGTTTTGCCGTCACCGCGACGACCGGATCGGCCATTCTGGGTATTTTTGCATCGGTGGTGGCCGGGGTGTTGATATCGCTGATCTTTGCGTTTCTGACCTTGACCCTGATGGCCAATCAGGTGGCGACGGGACTTGCGCTGACCATCTTCGGGGTTGGTTTTTCCGCCCTTGTCGGATCGGGTTTTGTCGGTTTTGCGATTGATCCGCTGCCGTCACTTTCGATCCCGGGGATCAGCCAGATTCCGGTGATTGGTCCGATCCTGTTTGGGCAGGACTTCCTTGTTTATTTCTCGTTGCTTGTGGTGTTCGGGGTGGGTTATTTCCTGACTAGAACCCGGGCGGGATTGATCCTCAAGGCGGTGGGTGATTCGCATCATTCGGCCAATGCGATTGGCTATTCGGTGATTAAAATCCGCTATCTTGCCACGATGTTTGGCGGGGCGATGGCCGGATTGGCCGGGGCGTATTTGTCGCTGTCCTATACCCCGATGTGGGCGGAAAATATGACGGCGGGCCGTGGCTGGATCGCGCTGGCACTGGTGGTGTTTGCCACGTGGCGTCCGGGGCGGTTGTTGGCCGGGGCCTATATGTTTGGCCTGATTTCGGTCATGCAGCTTCATGCGCAGGGAGCGGGCATTCATGTGCCATCCCAGTTCATGTCGATGCTGCCGTATCTGGCGACGGTGATTGTGCTGGTGATTATTTCCAGTGACCGTGCGAAAATCAGACTGAATGCGCCGGCCTGTATTGGTCAGGCGTTCAGACCGGCCCACTAAGGCCGGTCTGCGATTGGGACCGGAACACGACAAATGATGTTCCAGCCCAGCGGGAGGAAGAGCGCGACGGACCAAAACTCACACAAGGCGGTCGATTGGTGTGGCCGGTTTGTCTGAGTCTTGGTTCGCGTGAGAACACGTCATTGATTGCAAACAGGAATGTGTTTAAATCCTGATCTGCTGATTAACAGGGAGACTACATAATGAATACAAGTTTCATGAAGCGTACCCTTACCGCCGTTGTGGCGACGGGTGCACTTGCATTGGGCATGGGTGCAGCCCAGGCCGAAGACGTCAAAGTCGGTTTTGTTTATGTTGGCCCGATTGGCGACCATGGCTGGTCCTATCGTCACGACATTGGCCGTCAGGCGATTGAAAAAGAATTGGGTGATGCGGCTTCGACAAGCTATGTCGAAAGTGTGCCAGAAGGTGCCGATGCGGAACGCGTTATCCGTCAGATGGCGCAGACCGGTCACAATCTGATCTTCACCACTTCGTTCGGGTATATGAACCCGACCGAAAAAGTGGCCAAGCAGTTCCCGAATGTGAAATTCGAACATGCAACCGGTTACAAACGTGCCGATAACCTTTCGACCTATGCCGCACGTTTCTATCAGGGCCGTTATGTTGCGGGCGTAATTGCCGGTAAAATGACCAAGTCGAACACCGTCGGCTATGTTGGGTCGTTCCCGATCCCGGAAGTTGTGCGTGGCATCAACGCCTTCATGCTTGGTGCATGGTCGGTGAACCCGGACGTTAAAGTGAAAATCGTTTGGGCCAACACCTGGTATGATCCGGGCAAAGAAGGTGATGCTGCCAAGGCGCTGATCGATCAGGGTGCTGACATCATGGTGCAGCATACCGACAGCCCGGCACCGCTTCAGGTTGCAGAAAACCGTGGCGTTCTTGGTTTCGGTCAAGCTTCTGACATGATCAAGTTTGCGCCAAAAGCACAGCTGACCGCGATTGTTGATAACTGGGACAAATACTATGTCGAGCGCGCCAAAGCGGTTGCTGATGGCACGTGGGAGTCGATCGACACCTGGGGTGGTATTGATAGCGGCATGGTCAACATGGCGCCTTACACCAACATGCCTGACGACGTAAAAGCGCTTGCAGAAGAAGTCGAAGCCAAAATTTCTTCGGGTGAACTGCATCCGTTCACCGGCCCGATCTATGATCAGGCAGGTGAGTTGCGTATCAAGGAAGGCGAAATGGCCGAAGATGGCATGCTGCTTGGCATGGACTGGTACATCAAAGGCATCGACGCTGAATTGCCGAAATAATCGAGATTGCCGATCTTTCTGATTGGTGAAAAACCCCCGCACAGGAAACTGTGCGGGGGTTTCTATTTTCAGGGCTTCGGCGCGTTCAGGGCCGTTCTGGTGTTGGGGTTGGTGACGAGGTAGGGCCGCTTTTTTCGTAGGCCACCATTTCGGTTCTTGGATGACGCAACGCATACAGGGCGGCCCGCAGCCCACGCAGTTTGACCTTATGTTCACGGGTTTTTCCGGCCCAACGTTCGCGAAACAGATCCATGTCATCCCGGCGGGCAAAATAGATCACCATATCAACGAACGGTGCAGATTGCCCGGACCGAGGGATTTCGATGTTGCGAATGCCCATGGTCCAGCGGTCACTGCGGATATTCTTATCAAGCCAATCAAGCACATTTTGCGCTGATTGCTTTTCGTGAATGACAACACGGAACGGAAAATTGCGAAGGTCTTGTTGCATTTGTCCCCCAAGACAAGCCCTGTTCGACATCCCGATGATACATCATGGCTGTTTAAAAGATGTATAAATCCTTTGTCTTTGAATTTTAACGGTTTATCTATTTTGGAGATAAACGGGCGACAGGGGAAATCGTAGCGTGACGATTGGACAAAAAGAGTTTGGCGTTCTCAATCAAATGATCCCTTCATTGTATGAAGCGGCGATCTCACCTGAATTGTGGGGGGAGCGGCTTGATTGGTTGGCCGGGGTCCTGCACAGCAACAGTATTGTTCTGGTACGGATCGATAATATTCGACCCGAAATTTCTGATTATTCGTTTCACGCCAATACCTGGGTTACGCCAGAAATGCTTGGTGAATATCTTCGCCTTGGTCTGAATGAAAATGATGGATCGGCCTATTTTCATCAGCTTGATCTTTACGAATTTTCGGTTGGCGACGAAATGCGTCACCGCAATGGCGATATGTCGCCGTCACGGTTTTATCCGTGGCTTGAAAAAGTCGCTGGCTGCAATCAAGCGGCGGGATTGTGTCTGTCCAAGGACCCGTCTGGATATGACATTCTGACCACCCATTACCGTGATGATGGCCCCTTCGTGCCAAACGAGGCTGCGGAAATGTTGCGCCTTATTGGTCCGCACTTGACGAAGGTTCTGGAAATGAACCGGCCGGTCAATCTTTTGCGTCACCGATATGGTGCGTTTCTTGATGTGCTGGATCGGTTGCGGATCGGGGTGGGCATTGTGACGGCCAATTCCGAACTTATCCTTGCCAATGACGAGTTCAATCGCATCGTTTCAACCGGTGACAGCCTGACCATGGGTGCGGGGGCGCACCTTTCGGCGCATGATGATCACGATGCACGTCTGTTGCGAGATGCAGTTATAAAGCTAAGCCGTCGCGACGGCTTGCTCAAGACATCGGAAAGTTTGCGTTTAAATAGCCTGATTAACGAAAACAGCGCCTATTTGCTGGATCTGTCGCCGCTGCGCGAAAGTCGCGGGACGTTTGGGGGGCAATTTTCCGGTGTGCTGGTCACTGTGGTTGATCCGTTCTGGTACACGGACCTGAATGTTGGCTTGATGCGACAACACTATAATCTGACCGCGACCGAGGCCGATATTTTTGATGCTGTTCTGCGTGGATTAAGCAACAGCGATATTGCCGACCATTTGGGCAAGGGGCGCGAAACCGTTAAATCCCAGCTTGCCAGTATCTTGCGCAAAACAGGTGCGCCCGACCGGCTTGGGCTTGTACGCCTTGCCGTGCAGCTTTTGATCCCGCTTAACGATGATGGAGCACGCAAGGGTTCTGTCACGGGCAAAGTGCTGTGATATCGACACGCAGATGATCGAGGTCCGGTTGATCAGGTGTTCAACCGGACCTTCTGAAGCATCTCCTGTCAACAGGTTGGCCTTCAGGCGATCATTGATGTTCGATTTCGGATGTCGCGATTAGCTGGCACCTTGACCAAGGTCGAGCTCGTAGTTTTCAGTCAGGCCGCGTTTTTTGTGGACCTTGGTGAATTTGATCGGCCATTTGTTGTCTGGTGAATAGAACCAGGTGCGCGTGTTTGAGGTATCCTTACAAACCACCTCGTAGGTCGGAATGGTTTTGGTGCCAAGTGTCACCATTGCGACACCCTCAACGACGCAATTGCGTGTCGTAGACCAAGTGTCTTTGCCATCTGTACCGTTGACGTCAACGGTCATTGTCTTGCCGACCTTAAGCGGCCAGATCTCGCCTGTTTTGGTGATGGTCTGTGTGCCGTTCGACCCGCCGCAATCGGACCATTTTGTTTCTGGGCTTATAAAGCCGGCACCTTCGGTAACACATCCAACGTCGTCACCCTCGGTGACGGAAAAGACAAATCCATCTGCCTTTTCTGCGGTAACGGTCAGTGTTTCCTTACTGCCGTTGCGATAATATGTGTAGTTGTCACCGACAGAAAGTTCAGGTTTGTCGAGCGACAGCAGGCTGACATTGGTGTCGCGAACAACATTGTTGCCCATGGTCTGGCACGCGGCCAATCCAAGCAAGGCGGCAAAAGGAATAAACAGTTTTTTCATCGAAATCTCCCAGGCGTGAAAAACCGGAACTACTGCGTCCCCGCGCAGGTCCGGTTGGATGCGTTCGGTCCCATTGAATGTGATTTCGGTCACCTGTACATCCCCCACCTGGGGGATGGGTCGATGCATTTATGCGTCTGGCTACTGGTAATTTGGCGCGGATTTCCCATCTGCGAAGGGTACAAAAACTAAAATTACTCTGATTTCCGCGAGGAGGGTTAGGGTGTGAAATCTATGGAAAAATTACATTTTTTCTTCGCTGAGTTAAGGTTACATGATAATCGGACAGTCTAAATTCCCTCCACGTCTTAATTGCAGGGGCAGAAAAATATAAACGGGGTATTGAAGGTTGAGTGAAAAGCGTTCAGGTGTTCAGCCGTCCGGCAAGGAACGCCATTTCAAACCAGAAGAACTGATTGTCAGCAAGACCGACCTTAAGGGTCGGATCACCTATGCCAACGAACTGTTTTTGAGCTTGGCCGACTTCAGTGAAAAGGAAGTCCTTGGTCAGCCCCATTCGCTTATCCGTCACCCCGATATGCCGCGCTGCATTTTCAAAATGCTGTGGGATGAAATTGCAGCCGGGCATGAGATTTTTGCCTATGTCGTGAATATGGGCAAAAAGGGTGATCATTATTGGGTCTATGCCCATATCACCCCGACATTTGATGCCGCGCACAAGGTGATTGGCTATCATTCCAATCGCCGGGTTGCCGACCCAAAGATTCTTAAGGAAACGATCATTCCGCTTTATGCGGAGCTGCGCAAGATCGAGGACAGTACGGCCAACCGTAAGGACGGAATGACGGCCGCATCCAAGGTTCTTGCGCAAAAGCTTTCCGATGCCGGTATGGCGTACGATAAATTCATCCAAAGTCTTTAAGACCAAGAGGTTCGAGGTTCGCAATGGCGCTATTTGGTGGTTCCAAGTCAGGTATCAAAAAGGCACTGGATGTGGTTCTTGCCGCAGCCGAAGGTGATTACGAAGCGCGCATCACCAATGTCGACAGTCATTCGGACATGCGCGAGTTGTTTATCGCGATCAACCGACTGATCGACCGTAATGATGCGTTCTTGCGCGAAAGTGCCGCATCGATGGGGGCCGTTTCGGAAAACCGGTATTATCGCCGGATTGTCGAAACCGGGCTTGTTGGTGAATATCTGTCTTCGGCAAAACGTATCAACGCCGCGACCGCATCAATCGAAGAAAAACTGTCGGGTTTTGCATCGATCCTTGATGATTTCAAAAGCGGTTCGTTTGACGTTGTTGACGAAATTGCCAGTGCGGCCTCGGCCTTGTCCGAGGCATCAGGCGATGCCAATTCGATTGCCCATGAAACCAGTGCACGTTCGACCACTGTTGCCGCCGCGGCGCGTCAGACTGCGAGCAATGTGACCGAGGTGTCGCAGGCCTCCGAAGAACTGAACCAGTCAATCCGCGAAGTGTCCGATCAGGCGCGTGAATCGGTTGAAATTGCGCATCGTGCCAATGGTCTGGCGCAGGAAACCGATGGCCGGATTGGTCAGCTTGAAGCGGCTGCCGGTGAAATCGTCGAAGTTGTCAGCTTTATCCGTGATATTGCGGCTCAGACCAACCTTCTGGCCCTGAATGCGACCATTGAGGCCGCGCGTGCGGGCGAGGCGGGCAAAGGGTTTGCCGTGGTTGCCAATGAGGTCAAAGGTCTTGCCAATCAGACCAGTAAGGCCACCGAAAGCATCGAAGAAAAAGTTCAGGACATCCAGACCGCGATTGAACAGTCGGTCGGGTCGATCCGTGAAATTGCCGGTGTGATTGATGATCTGGCCGCGCGCTCGGACATGATTTCGGGCAATGTTGAAACGCAAGCCAGCCTGTCGTCAAACATCACCCGCAATGTCGAACAGGCATCAAGCGGCGCACAGGAAGTTACCGATAACATCACGGTCGTTTCCGACATGGCCAGCCGTACTGGGGATGCCGCAGATACCACGCGCGAAATGGCCAGCCGTCTGGCGACACAGTCGGAAAATCTGCGCAATAAGCTGGGCGGGTTCCTCGATACGATTGAAAAGCTGCTCTATACCGCCAAGAAATAACCGTTTTCTAAACATATCGGGGTAGGGTGATGATCCAGGAGCATCCTTAGAGATGCTCTTTCCTTGCCCTTCTCACAGGAGAACTGTGCCGTGCGTGTTTTCTTTAATGCCCGCCACGATGCCCATGACGGTGCTGGCGAAATGCACCACGGGCGCATGGTGCCCTGTTTTGAAAATGCCCGGCGCATTCCCATCATCCGTGATGCGGTCGCACATGCGGTACAGGCGCAGCTTGTTGATCCGGCCGATCACGGCATGGATCCGATCCGCGCCATCCACGATGCCGATTACCTTGATTTCATCGAAAACGCGTGGGACGCATGGGCCAAGGCGGGGAACAAGGGCGATGCCTTCCCCTATGTCTGGCCCAGTGCAGGGTTTTCCGGGGGCAAACCCGAACACATTAGTGCGCGTCTGGGGCAGTTTGCCATTTCATCAGATACCCCGATCACGCAAGGCACGTGGAAAGCGGCCTACTGGGGTGCGCAGACTGTTACGTCTGCTGCCGATGCAACGTGGCATGACGGCGAGGCATCCTTTGCCCTGACCCGTCCGCCGGGTCATCATGCCCATGCAAACCGTTATGGCGGGTATTGTTTTTTAAACAATTGCGCCATTGCAGCCCAGCGGATGATTTCCAAGGGGGCGAAAAAGGTTGCGATCCTTGATATTGATTACCATCACGGCAATGGCGCGCAGGATATTTTCTATCAACGTGGTGATGTTCTGACCATCTCACTCCATGCTGATCCGACCCATCAGTTCCCGTTCTTTATGGGGTATGCCAATGAAACCGGGCGTAATGACGGGCAGGGGGCGAACCTTAACATTCCGCTTGCCGGGGGCAGTGATTTTGGGGCATGGGGGCAGGGTTATGCCAAGGCGATGCAAAAGCTTGTGACATGGCAACCCGATGCGCTGGTGATTGCACTGGGTGTTGATGCCCACGAAGCTGAACCGATTTGTGATTTCAAACTCCAGACCGATGATTTCAAACGCATTGGTCAAATGATCGGGCGCTTGGGCCTTAAAACCGTGTTTGCCATGGAAGGCGGCTACGCCCATGACGTGATCGGGCATAATGTGGCGGCGGTTCTCAGTGGATATCTGAATGAAGCCAAACGCTGATCACGCGATTAGATGTGGCTTGAAATGAAAATGCCCCGTGCTGTGTGCCGGGGCATTTTCATTTTGGATGGGCAGGGTCAGGCCAACGTGTTCAGCGGTCCCACGGCGGCGTGCCGCCAAATTCACCGACCAGAAAATCGACAAAGGCACGCACGCGTGTCGGCAGGTACCGGTTTTCCGGATACAGCGCATAGACCGCATGTGATGGTGGTTGATAGTCGGGCAGAACCACCTTCAGACGGCCATCGCGGATGTATGTGCCGACTTCCCAGTGTGATTTAAGGGCAATGCCATGGCCGTCCAGGCACCAGCGGGTCAGGACTTCGCCGTTATCAGAATCCATCGAGCCCGAAACCGCCAAGGTGGCCGCGCCTTCGTCATTTGGGCCGACCAGCGTCCATTGATATTGTTGCGATCCGGGGAAGCGCAGCAACAGGCAATTGTGATGCAAAAGATCACTGGGGACATTTGGTGTGCCATGCTTTTCAAGATAATCCGGGCTTGCGACCAGCATGCGTTTATTGGCGGCCAATTTGCGGACAATTAACGAGCTTTCTTTGAGCTCGGCAATGCGGATGGCAAGGTCAACCTTGTCTTGCAGCAAGTCCAAAAGCCGGTCTGACAGATGCAGGCGGATTTGCACATCCGGGTTTTTTTCAACAAATTTCGGAATGATCGGCACGACATATTTGTTGCCAAATGCAATCGGGCAAGTCAGCGTTACCGGGCCGCGTGTGGTGTTTTTCTGATTGGCGATGGCATTTTCGGCTTCCTGCATTTCCGATAAAATGCGCAGGCAGTGCCGGTAATAAACGTCGCCCTCCGTGGTCAGATTAACCCGGCGCGTTGTGCGGTTGAGCAAGCGAACGCCAAGACGTTCTTCAAGTCGGGCAATCCGGTTGGACACGACGGCGGCCGAATGGCGCAACTCGCGCCCGGCAGCAGAAAGGTTACCAAGTTCGGCAACGCGGACAAAAATCTGGATGTCCTCAAAGTCGGACATGGTGCGGGATGCTCCTGATCTGGTCGTGGCTTTTGGCGTTTAGTGTTGTTGTTTGTTCAATTTGGTGGCGTCCACTGTGCCATTTTAAAGAATAGTTTGAAAGTCATTTCGATTATGCTCGGGGCGTTAATAATAGAGGTGCTCTGACGCCTATGGTAGGACTGAATAAGAGAATGATTGGAATGATTCTTGGTCGGCGTGGGGACAAGCGGCGCCGGTATCATTCCCAAAAGAGGGGCAGCCCAAGCGTGACGTGATCGTCATCTGCCTTGGGCGAGACGGAGGTTTCTAACGCCGTGGATATACTGTTTCAGGACTGGATCAATTTGATCCTGCGCTGGGCGCATCTGATTACGGGCATCGCCTGGATCGGGTCTTCGTTTTATTTTGTCTGGCTGGATTTGAGTTTGCGCAAGCGGCCGGACATGGATGAGGGTGTCTACGGCGAAGCCTGGATGGTGCATGGCGGCGGTTTTTATCATGTCAATAAATGGATGGTTGCGCCTAAATCCATGCCAGCCGACCTGCATTGGTTCAAGTATGAGGCTTACTTTACCTGGCTGACCGGTTTTGCGCTTTTGGTGACTATGTACTACTGGAGTGCCGAAAGTTATTTGATCGACCCAAGTGTTCTGGCGCTGACCAAGATGGATGCGATCCTGATTGGGCTGGGCAGCCTGTTTGCCGGATGGGTGATCTATGACATCATTTGCAAAAGTGCGATTGGCAAAAGTACGGGTAAGCTTGCGGTTGCGCTGTTTATCCTGATTATGGTCGCAGCTTATTTCTTCACCCACGTGTTTAGTGGGCGTGGGGCCTTTATCCATGTTGGGGCGATGATTGGTACGATCATGGCCGCCAATGTGTTTCGCATCATCATTCCCAATCAGAAAAAGGTCGTCGCCAGCCTGATGGCCGGGGAAACACCCGATCCGGCATTGGGGCTGCAGGCCAAGCAACGCTCCACCCATAATAACTATCTGACCTTGCCGGTGTTGCTGATGATGATCAGCAACCATTATTCGATGCTGTTTTCCCATGATCAGTCATGGCTGATTGTCGGGTTGATCCTGATCATCGGTGGTCTGGTGCGCCATTTCTTTAACACCCGCAATGCGGGCGGGACGGGTAAGGCAATTGTCTGGCAACTTCCAGCAGCCGGTGTTGGCATGGCGGTTTTGGCGATGTTTGCATCCTATGACCCCAATGAGGTCAAGCTTGCGGATGAAGACATCATCACGGCTGATCATGCCTTGGCGATTGTTCAAACACGCTGTGCGAGCTGTCATTCGCAAAACCCGCGCGACGAAGGGTTTGATGAAGCCCCGGCGGGCGTGATGTTTGATGATCTGGCCCAGATCGAAGCCAATGCACAGCGCGTTTTGGCGCAAGCCGTGATTGGCCGGGCCATGCCCCTTGGCAACATCACGGAAATGACCGATGAAGAGCGTGCGCAGCTTGGCCAGTGGATACGCGCGGGCATGCCGGAATAATCACCAATCTTGGTTGATGACGATAAAGGGCGGTCGCGTGATGCGGCCGCCCTTTTGCGTTGACGTGCCGGGAAAAGACCCGGCAGGGATGGGGGATCAGACGTCCGCGCGATAGTTCATCGGGACCCAGTCATACATGGTGGCATCTTCACGCACGTGACCAATTCCCGGGAAGGCAATGTGACAGCCCGCGACCAGATATTTTTCTGCGACCGCCTCGGCAAAGGCGGCTTCGCGGCTTTTGATTGCCTGATCGGGATCGACATCAAACGGGATGGCAACGCCCGGTTCATCAAACTGCAAAACATCGCCGTGCGTGATGTCGCCCCAATAGACGAATTTCTCACCCTTGCTTTCAAACGAAAGTGCGCTGTGGCCCGGTGTGTGGCCCGGGCGGTGGGTGGTGTCGATCACCCCGGGAATGGCGGACGCATCGGGCGCGTATGTTTTAAGCATCCCGCTATCGAGATAGGGTTTGGTCGCGGCAACGGCCTGATCAAAGAAAAGCTTGGCCTCATCCGGGGCCTTGTCGCGGTTTGCTGTGCTCAGCCAATAGTCCGCATCAAGTTTGGGGACATGGACCGTGGCGTTGGCAAAGACCTTTTTGCCATTGAGGGTCAGCCCGCCGGTGTGATCGGGGTGAATATGGGTGATGACGATCTCATCAACCTGATCGGGGTGATAGCCCGCAGCGATGATATTGGCCGGAAGCTTGCCAAGGTTCGGTCCCATCAAATCGCTGGTTCCAGCATCAAGCAACACCAGTCGATCGCCAAAGTTCAACAAATACGCATTGACCGACAGGTGCGTTGGGGTTCCCTGAAATGCGTTGGCAAGGGCGGTGCGGGCATGTTCGGGCGTGGTGTTAAGATAAAGATCGGCCAGCGGAAACTGACCTGTGCCGTCTGAAAGGGCGGTGATTTCGACGTCCCCGACCATCAGACGGTAATAGCCCGGTGCCTGTGTTCCGGCCAAGGGGGCCTTGGCATCCGCACGCAGGGGAACAAATACGGTGCTGCCAACTGCGCCGATGGCGGCGGCGGCCAATGACCCTTTGAGTATGTCGCGACGTGATAACATGGATCTTTTCCTCATAAGCATGCCGGGCAAACCGGCGGGTTGTAAGTTTATGGGCAAAATGTATAGTCCATTTCATCAGTAATCAAATCGATGCGGGTCATGGATAATATTGATCATTTCAATTTACGGTCATTCGATCTCAACCTCATGGTTGCGTTTGACGCAATGATGCAAGAGCTTAGCGTGACCAAATCCGCGGAGAAATTGCGTATTGGTCAATCGGCCATGAGTCACAATTTATCAACACTGCGCGTGTTGTTGCAGGACGATTTGTTTGTGCGGGTCGGGCAGAAAATGCAACCAACTGCCAAGGCCCGTGCATTGGCCGGGCCCGTGCGTACCGCCTTGTCACAGGCGCAAAATGCGCTTCAGGCAACGGACCGGTTCGATCCGGCAACGGCGGAACGCGTTTTTCGGTTGGGGGTGACCGGTGAAATGGAAATGATCCTGCTTCCGGTGTTGCTGCGTCATTTGCAAATACATGCACCCGGAACTAAGCTGTTAAGCCGCACGATCACCACCGACAGCGTTGATCCGATGATCAATAATGGCGAGATCGATTTGGCAATCGGATGTAAAAGCCCGTTGCAATCAGGCTATTTCGGCGAGGTACTCTTTAAGTCCGAGGTGGCGTGCTGCTTTAATCCCAATCTCCTTAAGCTGAGCCGCCCTTTATCGCGTGAGGATTATCTGGCGTCACGCCACGCGGTGTTGTCGCAGACAGGTAACGTTGCGGGATGTGTCGGCGATGCGTTGCAGGGGTTGGGGATCAATTTGAACGTCGTCATGGCGGCCCCTGATTTCATGCCGCTTTTGGCTGCTGCGCGCAATGCACCGATTATCGCAACGGTTCCGTGCCGTATTGCCACCCAGTATGCCCCGTTATTTGGGTTGAGCTTTTGCCAGATGCCAATTGAAGTCGGATTTCCACCGGTGACGATGAACTGGGCGGTCTGGACCGACAAGGATGTTGGGCTGGTTTGGTTGCGTGATCAAATCCGAACCGTGATTGCGTCAATCGCCCCCGAAGATCATCTTCTGGCGGCGGAATGATTTTGACGTTGAACGGATAACGCCCTGCGGGTGAACCCGCAGGGCGAGAAGCCGCCAATGGCAAGGCGGGATTGTGGTGCAATAACCGCAAGCGGTGGCGAAACTTCCGCCCTTGAAATAGGGGCTGGTGGCAGGCCCGTCAATGTGATTAAAAAATAATCAAATTTTAATCTATGATTGAAAAATGGTCAGATAAAATGTGGTCCACGCAAATATTTCCCGAAACTGCGATGTGAAATAGTTGGATATTGCGTGGGAATCCCTCGATTCTTGATTTTATTCCATAAGAGGGTGATTCTGGCACGGTTTTAGCTAGTACCACTGCGGTGCAATAAACTCGCAGTGGAGGCTATAAATGAATAAGAAGCTTCAAGCGCTCATGGGCGCTGGGGCCTTGGCATTGTCTGTTATGACCATGTCAGCCGCACAAGCAGCAGATACCATTAAGGTAGGTGTGCTGCATTCTCTTTCGGGGACGATGGCGATTTCTGAAACCACGCTCAAGGATACTGTCCTGATGCTGGTGGATGATCTGAACAAAAATGGTGGTTTGCTTGGTAAGCAGGTCGAGGCTGTGGTCGTTGACCCGGCATCCGACTGGCCGCTTTTCGCTGAAAAAGCCCGCGAACTCATCGAAAAAGATAAGGTCGATGTTGTTTTTGGCTGCTGGACCTCGGTTTCGCGTAAATCGGTTCTGCCGGTGTTTGAAGAACTCAACAGCATGCTGTTCTATCCGGTTCAGTACGAAGGCGAAGAGAGCTCGCGCAACGTATTTTATACCGGTGCCGCGCCAAACCAGCAGGCCATTCCTGCTGTTGATTACCTGATGAGCGAAGACGGCGGTTCTGCAGAACGTATTGTTCTGCTGGGTACCGATTACGTTTATCCGCGTACCACCAACAAAATCCTGCGGTCTTACCTGAACGGTAAGGGTATCTCTGATGAAGACATCATGGAGAACTACACCCCGTTTGGCCACTCGGACTGGCAGTCGATTGTTGCGGATGTAAAAGCATTCGCATCCGCCGGTAAGAAAACCGCCGTGGTTTCGACCATTAACGGTGATGCGAACGTTCCATTCTACAAGGAACTCGCCAATCAGGGCATCAAAGCCGAAGACATTCCGGTTGTTGCCTTCTCGGTCGGTGAAGAAGAGCTTGCTGGTATTGATACCAAGCCGCTCGTTGGTCACCTTGCTGCATGGAACTACTTCCAGTCGGTTGAGTCTGATGCCAACACGGCATTTATCGAAAAATGGCATGCCTTCATTGGTGATGACGCACGTGTCACCAACGATCCGATGGAAGCAACCTACATCGGCTTTAACATGTGGAAACAGGCTGTTGAGCAGGCTGGCACCACCGATGTTGATGCGGTGCGTCAGGCCATGTACGGCCAGGAAGTTGCAAACCTGACTGGTGGGATGGCTGTCATGAACACCAACCATCACCTGTCCAAGCCGGTTCTGATCGGTGAAGTACAGGACGATGGCCAGTTTGACACCGTTTGGGAAACCGAAGGTACGGTCGTTGGCGATGCATGGTCGGACTTCCTGCCAGAAAGCGCAAAACTGACCGCCGACTGGACCTATCCTTGGGTCTGCGGCAACTGTGAAAAACCGATGTACTAATCGGTGCTGGGCGGGCCGGTCGTGGGAACGCGACCGGCCTGTTCGCTGTCAGGTAGGCCAAGGTGCCGCCATCGTCTGTTCTATTCTTTTTTCCATTTTCCATATTGAATACAAAGGTTTGGTGATCATGCGCAATGACATGTTTTCAGTGCTGCGCCGTTCCCCGTTTTCCACCACGCAGACGCGCCGGTTTGCCGTCCGGATTTGCGGTATGGTTGCCTGTTTGATGATGTTTGCTGTGGTTTCCCCCAATGTTGCGCAGGCTTTTAGCGACGAGGAACTGCGCAATATTGCCGAACAACTCAATGACAAAAGTTCGACCAAACAGGTTGCCATCATCGAAGAAATGGCCGCAGACGGCGATCCGCGCGTCGCGCCAATCCTTAAGGCGATGCTCGAAGGTGACCTTTATGTCCGTGACAGCGACGAGCATGTCGTGATCGCGACCAAAAAGGGCAAGGTCTATACCCATATTGACATCATCAGTGGTGAAGAAGCCGGGGAAAGTTCATCCAAGGAACTTGATAAAATCAAGGTCAACAACCGGCTGCGCGGGGCGCTTCGCGATGCGCTGGCAACCCTGAACCTGTTTAGTCCCGACCATGCCGTGCGAACCGCTGCCGTAGAGCAGATCATGGATGCCCGTGATCCGGCGATGTTGCCGTTGCTTTTACGTGCGATTGAGCGCGAAGACGATGAAACGCTTCTGGCGCGGATGAATTTGGCGCGCGCGACCATGGCTCTGGCCGCAGGTGAAAATGCCGAGGAACGGTTGGCTGCCATCGACGTTCTGGCCAGTGAAACCACCCCGCAAATTCGCGCGGTTCTGTCGCAATTTGTTGCCAGTGCCGAGGCCGAGGGGATTGAACCCGAGGTCGTTGCCGCCGCGCAGGATGCATTGGACGATGTCGAAGGCCGTCTTTCAAACTGGCAAACACTTGGCGATGTTTATCGCGGGATCAGTCTGGGCTCTGTTTTGTTGCTGGCGGCCGTCGGGCTTGCCATCACCTTTGGCGTGATGGGGGTCATTAACATGGCCCACGGCGAAATGATCATGATCGGCGCCTATACCACCTTTGTCGTGCAGCAAATTTTAAGTTCGGTTCTGCCGTCTGGTTCGCCGTGGTCTTTGATCATTGCCGTGCCTGCCGCGTTTTTGGTGGCCGGGATGATCGGCGTTGTTATTGAACGCTGCGTTATTCGTTTTTTGTACGGTCGGCCACTTGAAACCCTTCTCGCGACATGGGGTGTCAGTCTGGTGTTGCAGCAAGCGACCAGAACGATTTTCGGGGCCACCAACCAACAGGTGACAGCGCCCGATTTCATGAGTGGTGCGATTGAATTTTCGACTGGTCTGGTCCTGACATATAACCGGCTGTGGATCATTTTGTTCAGCCTGATTGTGGTTGCCGGGATCGCTTGCGTTCTGCGCTATACCGCCTTTGGTCTTCAGATGCGCGCCGTCACCCAGAACCGCCGCATGGCCGGGTCGGTTGGCATACGTACGGGCTATGTCGATGCGTTGACCTTTGGGTTGGGATCGGGGATCGCCGGGATTGCCGGGGTGGCGCTGAGCCAGATTTCAAACGTCAGTCCGAACCTTGGTCAGACCTATATCATCGACAGTTTCATGGTGGTTGTGTTTGGCGGGGTGGGAAACCTTTGGGGCACGGTTCTGGGCGCGTTCAGCCTTGGCATCGTCAATAAGTTCCTTGAACCATTTGCCGGTGCAGTTTTGGCCAAAATCTTTGTGCTGATTGCGCTGATCCTGTTCATCCAGAAACGACCCAAGGGGCTCTTTGCCCTTAAGGGCCGCGCGGTGGAGGCCTGATCCATGACCGATTACAGTCAAAAATATCAAATGACGCCGGTCGTGGGCTGGTTGCTTAAGGATCGCGGGGGCATGATTTTGCTCACGATCCTGATTGCCGCAGCGATTCTGGTGCCGATTGGAAACCTGTTGGTGCCTGAAACTTCGTCCTTCCACGTGCCGACATGGATGCTGAGCCTTTTGGGTAAATATCTGTGCTATGCGCTGTTGGCACTTAGTGTTGATTTGATCTGGGGCTTCTGCGGGATTTTGTCGTTGGGTCATGGGGCGTTCTTTGCGCTGGGCGGCTATGCCATGGGCATGTACCTGATGCGCCAGATCGGTGATCGCGGGGTTTATGGCAACCCGGAATTGCCCGATTTCATGGTGTTCCTCAACTGGACCGAATTGCCGTGGTACTGGTACGGCTTTGACATGTTCTGGTTTGCCATTGTCATGGCGATGTTTGTGCCGGGATTGCTGGCCTTTGTGTTTGGGTTCCTGGCGTTCAGATCACGTGTGACGGGGGTTTATCTTTCGATCATTACACAGGCGATGACCTATGCGCTGTTGCTGGCGTTTTTCCGCAACGATATGGGATTTGGCGGAAATAACGGCCTGACCGATTTCAAGGATCTGCTGGGCTATTCATTGCAATCGGATGGCACAAGGGCCGGGCTGTTTGTCGCGTCCTGTGTGTTTCTTGGCATTTGTTACATCGTGGCGCGGGGCATTACCCAGTCACGCCTTGGCAAAGTTTTAATCGCAATTCGTGATGCCGAAAGCCGGGTGCGGTTTACCGGCTACCGGGTTGAATATTACAAGCTGTTTGTCTTTACCATTTCGGCGGTGATGGCCGGAATTGCCGGTGCGCTTTATGTGCCGCAGGTCGGGATCATCAATCCGGGCGAATTTGCCCCGGCCCTTTCGATTGAAATCGTCATCTGGGTCGCGGTTGGCGGGCGTGGCACGCTTTATGGGGCGGTGCTTGGCGCGTTCATCGTCAATTATGCCAAGACCTTCTTTACCGGGGTAATGCCGGACTTCTGGCTGTTCTTCCTTGGCGGGCTGTTCATTGCGGTGACCTTGCTTCTGCCCAAAGGCGTGATCGGCGCGGTTCCGGCATTTGGCGCGTCTGACAGGCAATCAATCCTATCGTCAATGCGAAAACGCCTGAGTGCAGGAGGCAAAGCATGAGCGAAGCCATGGACATCAAACCAGACGCGCAGGTTAAAAGTGCCCGTGCTGAAACCATTCTCTATGTCGATGGGGTGTCGGTGACCTTTGACGGTTTCCGTGCGCTCAATAACCTGTCCTTTTATGTCGAGCCGGGCGAACTGCGCGCCATCATTGGCCCGAACGGGGCGGGTAAAACCACGATGATGGATATCATCACCGGTAAAACCCGGCCTGATACCGGGGACGTTTTGTTTAAAAGCGAAACCGACCTGACCAAGCTGGACGAGGCCGATATCGCCAATCTTGGCATTGGCCGCAAGTTCCAGAAACCGACCGTATTTGAAAGCCATACGGTGTTTGACAACCTCCTGCTTGCCTGTTCGGGCGGGCGTGGGGTGTTTAAGGCCCTGTTCCATCGTCTTTCGAGTGCCGAAAAGATCAAGATCGAAAAAACGCTGATCACCATTATGCTTGATGAAAAGCGCGATGAGCTGGCGGCCAACCTGTCGCATGGGCAGAAACAGTGGCTGGAGATCGGGATGCTGTTGATGCAGGAACCCGAACTTCTTTTGGTCGATGAGCCGGTTGCCGGTATGACCGATTCTGAAACCGAAGAAACCGCCAAGCTTTTGCGCACAATTGCAAAGGAATATTCGGTGGTGGTGGTCGAGCACGACATGGAATTTGTCCGTGACCTTGATTGCAAGGTGACTGTGCTGCACGAAGGATCGGTGCTGGCCGAAGGCCGTCTTGATCATGTTCAAAAAGACCCACGGGTCATTGAAGTTTATCTCGGCCGTTGAGGGAGGCACCAAAGCATGCTCGATGTCAGTAATATTGATCTGTTCTATGGTGCGTCCCATGCCCTGCGCAAAGTGTCGCTGAGTGCAAGCACGGGCAAAGTCACTGCCGTGCTTGGTCGTAATGGGGTGGGTAAAACATCCCTGATGCGCGCGGTCGTTGGTCAGCATCCGATTGCGGATGGCAACATCAAATGGGAAGGCAAGGATATCTCGCGCGATCCATCGTGGCGGCGCTCGGTCAATGGGATCGCCATTGTCCCGCAGGGGCGTGAGATTTTCCCGCTTTTGACCGTAAAAGAAAATCTTGAAACCGGGTTTGCCGCCTTGCCGCGTGCCATGCGCCATATCCCCGATGAGATTTTCGAACTGTTCCCGGTCCTGCGTGACATGCTGGGTCGTCGCGGTGGCGATCTTTCGGGTGGGCAGCAACAGCAGCTTGCCATTGGGCGCGCCCTTGTCACCCGGCCCAGATTGCTTGTGCTCGATGAACCGACCGAGGGTATCCAGCCATCGATCATCAAGGACATCCAGCGCGTGATCAAACAACTCGCGGATCGTGGCGATATGGCGATCCTTCTGGTCGAGCAATATTTTGAATTTGCCCATGAACTGGCCGACGAGATTGTCGTGCTGGAACGTGGCGAGGTGGTTTTGTCCGGATCAAAGGACACGCTGGATCGTGAAAAAGTCCGGGCCTATCTGACTGTTTGATCAGCATTTGCCGAAAATTTGCGCAGGTTTGGGGTGATTTGCGCGCTTAAACGGGGCCGGAAATCCGTCGGTTGCGATGGATCGTCTGGTTGGCCCGCATCTTGCTGTTATGGCCGATGGAATTGCCGGAAAACGGTATCAGGTTCACGTAAAGAACCAAATCATCAGGTGGCCTTGTGCAACTTCGCAAACTCGAAACCCCGATCTCCGCACCTCAAAACGCGGATACTGGACTGACCGCAGAGAACGCGCGCATCAAAACAGATGGCCGCGCCGAGGTGACGTTCCGAACGGGAACCGGCCCGACCCATCAGCGCGGGCATGCGGCACTTGATCATCTGTATTACCGCGATCCGATGAAAATCCTGTTTCCGCGCCCTGTGGCGGGGGATCTGACCACGGCTGTGTTGGTCACCACATCGGGTGGCATGGTTGGTGGCGATAAGCTGGCGTTTGAAGGTCGCGTTTCAGACGGTGCGTCTGCGCTGTTTACAGCCCAAGCGGCGGAAAAGATTTATCGGTCTGCTGGGCTTGATTGTGAAATGTCGGTTGATCTGGGCGTTGGCGATGGTGGCTGGCTGGAATGGTTGCCCCATGAAACCATCCTGTTTGATCAGGCGCGCTTGCGGCGGAAAACAACCGTGGCTGTGACCGGAACGGGCATGGTCATGGCCGGTGAAATGATGGTGTTTGGCCGTCTTGCACGCGGCGAAGTATTTACCACAGGACTTGCCCGCGATGCATGGGATGTGTCGATTGACGGGCGGCCGGTCTGGCGTGATGCGCTGCATCTTGAAGGTGATGTGTTGCGCATGCTCGATCACGCGGCGGCATTTGATGGCGCGCGCGCCGCGGCGACCGCCATTTTGGTCGGTCACGGTGCCGAGGATCAGTTGGATAATGCGCGGGTATGTTTAACACAGGCGTGTGACGGTCTGGATGACGCGGCCGTTCTGTGTGCGGCAACCGCGATGAAGGGAATTGTGATTGCGCGCTTTATGGCGCGTGATCCGATGAAATTGCGCCGGGTCTACGGCGCATGGTGGAAACAGTTCCGCCATAAAACACGGGGGCTTCCCGAACGCTTGCCGCGTTTGTGGGAGATTTAAAATGGTGGATCCAAGGAGGAAGCAGGCATGAATTTGACGCCACGCGAAAAGGACAAACTGCTGATTTCGGTTGCCGCCATGGTGGCGCGCAATCGCCTTGCACGCGGTGTAAAGCTTAACCATCCCGAAGCCATCGCAATCATCACTGATTACGTTGTCGAGGGCGCGCGCGATGGTCGGTCGGTTGCCGATTTGATGCGCGACGGGGCCACCGTGATCAAACGCGATCAGGTGATGGATGGCATTGCCGAAATGATCCACGACATTCAGGTCGAAGCAACGTTCCCCGATGGAACCAAGCTTGTCACCGTTCACGAACCGATCCGTTAAGGGGGCTTATGATTATGATTCCAGGTGAAATCATTACCAAAGAAGGCAACCTGATTTTAAATGAGGGTCGTGAAACCAAAACCATCACGGTCGCCAATACGGGCGATCGTCCGGTGCAGGTTGGCTCGCACTATCATTTTTATGAAACCAATCCGGGCCTTGATTTTGATCGGGATGCGGCGCGCGGCTTCCGCCTTGATATTCCTGCGGGCAGTGCGGTGCGGTTCGAACCGGGCCAATCGCGCGAGGTCAATCTGGTCAAATACGCCGGGACCGGCACGGTTTACGGTTTTAACGCCAAAATCAACGGCAAGCTTTAAGCGGGGGAACGAGAAATGGCATACGAAATTGATCGTCCGTCCTATGCGGCAATGTTCGGCCCGACCGTGGGCGACAAGGTCCGGCTGGCCGATACTGATTTGATCATTGAAGTCGAAAAGGACTTCACGACACTGGGCGAAGAAGTAAAGTTTGGTGGCGGCAAAGTCATCCGTGATGGCATGGGTCAGTCACAGGTCACCCGTGCCGATGGTGCGGTTGATACCGTGATCACCAATGCGCTGATCCTTGATTATACTGGTATCATCAAGGCCGATATCGGTATTCGCGATGGTCGCATTGCCGCCGTGGGCAAGGCCGGAAACCCCGATATCCAGCCCGGTGTTGATATCATCATTGGTCCGGGCACCGAAATTATCGCCGGTGAAGGCAACATCATTACCGCAGGCGGCATTGATGCGCATATCCACTGGATTTGCCCGCAACAGGTTGAAGATGCCCTTTATTCCGGTGTCACCAGCATGTTGGGCGGCGGGACCGGTCCGGCGGCGGGGACCAATGCGACGACCTGCACACCGGGGCCGTGGCACATTGCCCGGATGCTTCAGGCTGCCGACGGCATTCCGATGAACATCGGGTTCTTTGGCAAGGGCAATGCGACCCTGCCGGGATCGCTGATTGAACAGGTCAAAGCCGGGGCCTGCGGGCTTAAGCTGCATGAAGACTGGGGCACGACGCCCGCGGCCATTGATAATTGCCTGTCGGTCGCCGATGACCTTGATGTGCAGGTGATGATCCACACTGATACATTGAATGAAAGCGGCTTTGTCGAACATACCCGTGCCGCGTTCAAGGGCCGCACAATTCATACCTTCCACACCGAAGGGGCCGGGGGTGGCCACGCGCCCGACATTATCAAGCTGTGTGGGGAGGCCAACGTCATTCCAAGTTCGACCAACCCGACCCGGCCGTTTACGGTCAATACGATTGACGAACATCTCGATATGCTGATGGTCTGCCATCACCTTGATCCGAAAATTCCCGAAGACGTGGCGTTTGCTGAAAGCCGCATTCGCCGTGAAACGATTGCCGCCGAAGACATCCTGCATGATCTTGGCGCGTTTTCGATCATCTCATCGGACAGTCAGGCGATGGGCCGTGTCGGTGAGGTCATCACCCGCACCTGGCAGACCGCCGATAAAATGAAAAAGCAGCGCGGTGCATTGCCCGAGGATGCCGGGGCTGGCAATGACAATTTCCGGGCCAAACGATATGTCGCGAAATACACCATCAACCCGGCGATTGCCCAAGGGGTCGGGTCGCATGTCGGTTCGGTCGAAGTTGGCAAGATCGCCGATTTGGTGGTTTGGAAACCGATGTTCTTTGGCACGAAGCCCGACATGGTGATCAAGGCCGGGATGATTGTGGCGGCTGCGATGGGTGATCCGAACGCCTCGATCCCGACGCCGCAGCCGGTGCATTACCGCCCGATGTTTGGCGCCTATGGTAATGCGATTGCCAAAACCAGCTTCTCGTTCGTGTCGCAAGCCGGGATTGATGCCGGTATTGCCGCCGAGTTTGGCCTGTCCAAGTCGCTTTTGGCGGTGTCAAACACGCGCAACATTGGCAAAAAAGACATGAAGCTCAATGATGCCTTGCCGAAAATGGAAGTTGATCCTGAAACCTATCAGGTCAAGGCCGACGGCGAGCTTCTGACCTGTCAGCCGGTCGATACTGTGCCGATGGCGCAGCGGTATTTCCTGTTCTGATTGGGATGGATAACGTCATGCGTCATGCCATTGAACATATCCCGGTTGATCGTGCCGATACATCCGAAGTGCGCGGTACGGTGACCTTGGTGTTTTCCGACCGCCATCGTCGGCGCATTCGCCTGCATGATGATGCAGGCGATGCGTTCCTGCTTGATCTGCCGCATGCGGTGCGGCTGGCCGATGGGGATCGTTTGCGTCTGGCTGAGGGCGGCGTGATTGTCGTGCGCGCCGCCGAGGAACCGGTTCTGACCATCACAGCAGCCGGGCCGATTGCGACGGCCAAACTGGCATGGCACATCGGCAATCGTCATACCCCGGTTCAGGTTTTGCATGATGGGCGTTTGCGGATCATTGACGATCACGTCATGCGCGACATGATTCTTGGCCTTGGTGGTGTGGTGGAACATGAAATCGCGCCGTTTGATCCGTTGAATGGCGCGTATCACGGGCTTGGCGGCGCGCATGGCCACAGCCATGGCAACGATCACTTTGATCAGGATGATGACCCGAAACACAAGCATGCCCACGCCACAGGAATCCCCCATGACCACGGATGACCTGACGCTCAATCCCGTTGGTCTGATGCGGTTGATGACGTGGCTAAGCCCGTCTTTTCCGGTCGGGTCCTATACTTATTCGCATGGTGTAGAATATGCGGTTGAGGACGGTCGGGTTGGCTCGGCCGATACCCTGATCAACTGGGTTGAGGGCGTTTTGGAATTTGGCGCGGGGCGGATTGATGCGGTGCTGTTTTGTGCCGCATGGCGGGCCGCCCTTACGGGCGATGAAGATGCCTTGTTTGACATCGGGGTTGAGGCGGACTGTTGGCGCGGCACATCTGAAATGGCGCTTGAGGCAACCGCACAGGGGCGTGCCTTTGTCTCCACCGTATCAAAAGTCTGGGGGGATGGGGTGCTAACCCGCTGGGCTGATAAAATGCGAGGTAACGATCGCCTGCCATCCTATCCGGTGGCCGTGGGAATTGCCGCCGCCGTTGCCAAAGTTCCGTTGCACGAAGCCCTTACCGCCTTTTTACATGCCATGGCGGCAAACCTTGTGTCGAGTGCTGTGCGTTTGGTGCCGCTTGGTCAGACCGATGGTGTCCGGTCCTTATCATCGCTTGATAAAGCCGTCTCAATCGCCGTGGATCATGCCATGGCAACAGATTTGGCCGATCTGGGGGCGGCAGCCCCCATGGTTGACTGGACATCGATGAAACACGAAACCCAATATACGAGGTTATTTAGATCATGAGCTCACCCCTTCGTATCGGCATTGGTGGCCCGGTTGGGTCCGGTAAAACCGCGTTGTTGGAACGGCTGTGCAAGGCCATGCGTGATGAATTTAACATCGCGGCGATCACCAACGATATTTACACCCGCGAAGACGCCGAATTCATGACCCGTTCGGGCGCATTGGATGCGGACCGCATTGCCGGTGTTGAAACCGGTGGCTGTCCGCATACCGCCATTCGCGAAGATGCCTCAATCAATCTGGCAGCAGTCGAAGACATGGCGGCCAAGCATGCCGGGCTTGAGGCGATCTTTATTGAATCGGGCGGTGATAATTTGTCGGCGACCTTCTCCCCCGAATTGGCAGACATCACCATTTACGTTATCGACGTTTCAGCCGGTGACAAAATCCCGCGCAAGGGTGGTCCGGGCATTACACGGTCTGACTTGCTGGTGATCAATAAAACCGATCTGGCACCATTGGTGGGTGCCGACCTTGGCGTCATGGACCGCGATGCCAAGAAAATGCGTGGGTCGCGTCCGTTCCTGTTTACCAATCTTAAGGCGATGGACGGCCTTGAAGACGTTAAGAATTTCATCATCGAGACAGGGGGGCTCCGCCAATCCGCAGCGTCCTGATATGGGGATAGATGGACGCAACTCTTAAGCGGATGACGGGAGCACACATCGCCCGGCCAGCAATGGTCGGGCGTTTGTGGTTTGGGCTTAGAATAAAATGGCAACTTTTTAGTTGCATAATAAAAAATGCTCAGGCACCTTAAATGCAACCAGGAGGTTGCGTTATGTCAAATACGATTGAAAAATCTATCGAGATCAATGCGTCACGTGCCCGTGTGTGGCGCGCTTTGACCAGTCATACCGAATTTGGTACGTGGTTTGGTCTTGCGATTGATGCCCCGTTTGAGGTTGGCAAGGTTTCGACCGGCAAAATCACGATTGAGGGTTTCACCCATGTGCCGTGGCATTCCACCATCAAGGCGATGGAGGAACCTGCCTATTTCGCCTATACATGGCATCCCTATGCCGTGGACCCGGACGTCGATTACAGTGGGGAGCCCGAAACACTGGTCGAATTCTGGCTTGAAGAAGGCGATGGTCAGACATCGGTTCGGGTGCGTGAAACCGGATTTGACAATCTGCCCGCCCATCGGGTTGCCGAAGCATTGCGCGCCAACACACATGGCTGGGGCTTCCAGTTGGAAAACATCAAAAGACATGTCGAAAACTGAAAATAATCAGTCAAATGGCAAAAATGACGGTGATTTTTCCGTCATTTTTGCCGCCTTGGGTGATTCCACACGGTTAGCCCTCTTTGACCGGCTGTCGGATGGCAAGCCGCGCTCAATTTCGGTGCTGTCTGATGACGCCGACATGACCCGCCAGGCCGTAACCAAACACCTGCGCGTGCTTGAGGCCGCCGGGCTTGTGCAAAATCATCGGATGGGCCGCGAAAGCCACTATGCCTTTTGCCCTGATCAGCTCAAACAGGCGCGCGCCTATCTTGATCAGGTTGCCGGGCGTTGGGATTCTGCCTTGATGCGGCTTAAAACCTTTGTCGAAGGTGATGAGGGCTAACATTCTGAAATCGCGCATCTATTGCGAGATGAGCCAAGGCATATGTTCGAATAAAGCGTCATTTTGCTTGGCGGGGCGGAAAATTACGGGTATCCCATTGCCCGTTGAGCCGGTCGGGCGGACCGGTTAACGAAAGGTCGTTTTGCGCAAGGGGTTGATTGCAAGGCGGCCTAGGGTCAGAACCCATTAAATTGATTGGAATGGCAGATGTTATATTTGTGAAATCCAAGGAAAAGCCCGTAGGGCGGGTTGGTATCCCGGCCAAGGGGTTTAACGCCGGAGTTTGCAAATATAACATCTGTCCTTCGGGTCAATCAGGTTTACACGAGCTACTTTGTCGTAAAACATTGAAAGATAAATATCTTCCTGCTGTTTTTGCTCCGCGTATTCGCACAAACCTGATTGACCATTTCAAACAATTTAATGGGTCCTGACCCGAGAACGGGAATGGGAACCGTTACATGAATACCAAGGATATTGTTTATATCGCCCTGTTTGCGGCTTTGACTGCGGTTCTGGGGCTATTTCCGCCACTTACCCTTCCGGTGACCGGCGTTCCGGTCACCGCACAGTCGCTTGGCCCGATGCTGGCGGGGGCCATTTTGGGTGCCCGGCGCGGTGGTCTGTCGATCGTGCTGTTCCTTGTGCTGGTTGCGGTTGGTTTGCCGTTGCTGTCTGGTGGGCGCGGTGGTTTTGGCGTGATGATCGGGGTGACCGGTGGCTTCATCTTTGGCTGGGCCATTTCGGCCTTTGTCATTGGCCTTCTGATCGAACACTTCTGGAATGACCTTACGGTGATCAAAGCCACCCTTGCCATCGGGTTCGGCGGGATCGTCGTGCTGTATGCCATTGGCAATGCGTGGGTGGCGGTTGCCGCCGACATCAGCTATTGGCAGGCAACAGTCGGGGCGGCACCGTTCCTGATTGGTGATGCGATCAAGGTGGCGATTGCGGTTGCGGCGTGCCTTGCTGTGCGGCGGTCCTATCCCTTGATTTCCAAGGCGCGCTAACGTCTTATGGGTGCCACGCATGGAACGCCATGTGCGACTTTGCTTGGCGCCCTTCATTTACATCCTTCCATGCCCTTAAAACCCACGGATACCCCCTTATGATCCGTTTTGAAAATGTCTCTGTGCAGTTTGACCAGCGACGTGTGCTTGACGATATTTCGCTGACCCTGACTGAAAAGCGGATTGCGGTTGTCGGGGCAAATGGCTCGGGCAAAAGCACCTTTGTACGTTTGCTCAATGGGCTGCAAACCGCGACCAGCGGCACGGTAACGGTCGATGATTTCAATCCGGCCAAGGATGGTCGCAAGCTGCGCCGTCATGTCGGATTTGTCTTTCAAAATCCCGATAACCAGATCGTCTATCCGGTGGTTGAAGAAGACCTCGCCTTTGGTCTCAAGGCGTTAAAACTGCCCAAGGACGAGGTTCATTGCCGCATTGATGAAATCCTTGCACGCTATGACCTGACGGATTTCAAAACCCATCCAAGCCATCTTTTATCTGGCGGCCAGAAACAGCTTCTGGCGATTTCCGGGGTGCTGGTGATGAACCCGCGATACGTCATTTTTGACGAGCCGACCACCTTGCTTGATCTGCGCAATCGCAATCGGGTCGAACGCGCCATCGCAAAGCTTGATCAAACCGTGATTACGGTGTCGCATGACCTTGATCTGATTGCCGATTATGACCGGGTACTGGTGTTTGATCAGGGCAAGGTCGCCCTTGATGATGCGCCCGCCAACGCCTTGCCAAAATACCGCGAGATGATGGCATGATCGCCGGGCTTTATATCGATGGCACATCGCCGCTGCACCGCGCAGGTGCCGGGATCAAGATATTGGCGATGATTGCCCTTGGTACCGGCGTCTTCCTGATCCCTGATTGGCCGGTGGTGACAGTTATCCTTGCAACGGTGCTGGCATTCTACCCGCTGTGTGGATTTGGCCCGGTTGTCATCTGGGCGCAGATCAAGCCGATCTTCTGGCTGCTTTTGATATTTTTTGCCGTGCAGCTTTGGCTCAATGACTGGCAGGCGGGATTGCTTGTCGTTACTCGTGTGGCTGCGATTGTATTGTTCGCGTCCCTTGTGACACTAACCACCAAAACATCCGCCATGCTGGCATCACTGGAACGCGCCATGGGGCCGTTGCGTCCGCTTGGCGTTAATCCGGAAAAGGTCAGTCTGGCGATTTCGATGGTGCTGCGGTTTATCCCGGTGATTGCCACCGTGGCATCGGAAATCCGCGATGCCCAACGCGCACGGGGCCTGGATAAATCCATCCTTGCCATGGTCGTGCCCCTGATCATCCGCACCCTTAAAATGGCCGATGATGTGGCCGATGCGATTGAAGCACGCAGCTTTGATCCTGACGAAACGGCATCTTGATCGCAGGGCAAAAGAAAGCCCCCGGCACACCAAGGTTTGGGCGAGATGGCGTGCCGGGGAACCGCATTGCTGCGGATCTCGTCAAATCAGTCCGCTTTGTTAGCTAAGCCCAAGATGTTTGGCATGAAAGCGGATGTGATCTTCGATGAAGCTTGAGATGAAGTAATAGCTATGATCATAGCCATCCTGCATACGCACCGTCAGCGGGTAGCTTGAGGATTTGGCGGCGGCTTCAAGCACTTCGGGTTTAAGCTGCTCGGCCAAAAAGCCGTCTGCATCGCCCTGGTCGACAAGGGCGGGCGTTTGCGCATCTGGCGCTGTTGCCGATTTCATCAGTTCCGAACTGTCCCATGCTTTCCAAACTGATTTGTCATCACCAAGGTAATTGCCCAGCGCCTTTTGGCCCCACGGGCAATTGATCGGATTGCAGATCGGCGAGAAGGCTGTGACAGATTTGAATGTGCCGGGATTGCGCAGCGCAATCATCAATGCCCCGTGACCGCCCATCGAGTGACCGGAAATCACCGCATCATCACTGACCGGGAAGTGATCCTTGATCAGGCTTGGCAGTTCCTTGGTGACATAGTCATACATGCGGTAATTGCGTGCCCAGGGTTCCTGCGTCGCATTGACGTAGAATCCGGCACCCTTGCCAAAATCATAGGCCTCGTTCTCGTCATCGGGCACATGATCGCCGCGCGGGCTGGTGTCCGGTGCGACAATCGCAATACCAAGTTCGGCGGCCAGACGAAACGCACCGGCCTTTTGCATGAAGTTTTCATCGGTGCATGTCAGACCCGATAGCCAGTACATCACCGGAACCTTGGTACCATTACCTGCCTGTGGCGGCAGGAAAATGGCAAAGCGCATGTCACAGCCCAGAACATTGGACGGGTGGGTGTATTGCTTTTGCCAGCCGCCATAGACCTTGTTGCTTGACGCGTTCTCAATACCCATTTCGGGCTCCTCTGATCTTTTTGATCGTCGGCCAATGCCGGGGTTAAATCCGGCATTGGCGTGATAATTCAAAATGTTTTGATTTGATCAGTAATGGATTACCGAACGGATGCTTTTACCTTCATGCATCAAATCGAACGCTTCGTTGATGTCTTCAAGTTTCATGGTGTGGGTGATGAAGTCCGACAGTTTGAACTCACCGGCAAGATAGCGTTCAACATAATCAGGAAGCTGCGAACGGCCCTTGACCCCGCCAAAGGCGGTGCCGCGCCAAACGCGCCCGGTCACAAGCTGGAACGGACGGGTCGAGATTTCCTGACCGGCACCGGCGACACCGATGATGACCGATTCACCCCAACCTTTGTGGCAGCATTCAAGGGCGGAACGCATGACATTGACGTTGCCAATGCACTCAAAGCTCCATTCAACGCCGCCATCGGTCATCTCGACAATGACCTCCTGAATGGGTTTGTCGAATTTCTGCGGGTTGATGCAATCGGTCGCACCCAGCTGTTTGGCAAGCTCGAACTTTGACTCGTTAATATCAATGGCAACAATGCGGCCCGCACCGGCCATCTGCGCGCCAATGATCGCCGAAAGACCAATGCCGCCAAGGCCAAAGACGGCAACGGAATCACCCTTTTGTACTTTGGCGGCATTGGTTGTGGCCCCCATGCCAGTGGTCACACCGCACCCCAGCAAACAGACTTCTTCAAGCGGGGCGGTTTTATTGATTTTCGCCAATGAGATTTCCGGCAGAACCGAATATTCCGAGAAGGTCGAGCAGCCCATATAATGATAGATCGGCTTGCCATTCTGGGAAAAGCGCGTGGTGCCATCAGGCATCAGGCCCTTGCCCTGTGTCGCGCGGATTTTCTGGCACAGGTTGGTTTTGCCCGATTTGCAGAATTTGCACTCGCCACATTCCGGGGTATAGAGCGGAATGACGTGATCGCCCACGGCCACACTGGTCACACCTTCGCCGATGGACTCAACAATGCCGCCGCCTTCATGGCCAAGGATGGCGGGGAAAATCCCCTCGGGGTCGTCACCCGACAGGGTAAAGGCATCGGTGTGGCACACACCGGTCGCAACGATCTTGATGCGCACTTCGCCGGCCTTGGGCGGGGCAACCTGAACCTCTTCAATCGATAGCGGTTTGCCTGCTTCCCAGGCAATGGCGGCTTTGCAGGTAATGGTCTCGGCACTCATGATCGTACTCCGGCTTGTATGTAAGGATGCGACCAGTATATTTATTCCGTCAAAAATGATAATCATGTGATTTGGTAATTTACTTTTACCAACACGTAATAATGACGAAGGATATGGTGATGAATGCGTGGGACGGGATCAGCGAATTTATCGCCGTGTCTGAGCGCCAAAGCTTTACCGCAGCGGCCAGACAGCTTGGCATTTCCGTCGCACAGGTCAGCCGTCAGGTCACAGCGCTTGAAGAAAAGCTTGGCGTGCAATTGTTTTACCGCACCACGCGCAAGGTCAGCGCGACCGAGGCCGGGGTGATCTATTATCAGCATTGCCGACAATTGCTCGATGGGTTGGGGGACGCCGCACGCGCGATTGGCAATCTGACCGAGGTGCCGCGCGGCAAACTTAAAATCACCGCCCCGACAACCTACGGCGAAACCGTGATTGCCCCGCTGGTCAATGATTTCGTCGCCCGCTATCCCGATCTTGAAGTCCACTGCCGGTTTACCAACCAGAAACTTGATCTGGTGCTCGAAGGCTACGACATGGCGATCCGGCTTGGCCGTCTTGATGGCTCGGCGGGCGGTTTGATGACCCAGCAACTTTCCACCCGCCGCCTTTATGCCTGTGCCGCCCCCAAATATATCGCCAAACGCGGCGAGCCCCATTCGCTTTCGGAACTGGCCCACCATAACTGCCTTGTCGGCACCCTTGATTATTGGCGCTTTGAAGAAGATGGCCGCGAACGCACCGTGCGCATTCATGGCTCCATCCACGCCAATAGCGGGCAGTCGTTACTTGATGCCGCCCGCAAAGGCATGGGGATCGTGCAGTTGCCTGACTATTACGTCGATCCCTGGATCGCCAGCGGCGACCTCGTCCCGGTCCTGACCAAATACCAGCCATCTGACGAGGGCATCTGGGCGCTTTACCCCACCAACCGTCATCTCAGCCCCAAAATCAGAATGCTGGTGGAGCATTTGGGAAGGTATCTGGGTTAGCTGTTGGGGGACAGTATCTGGCCGGGGATTTCAATATCCAGTTCCTTAGCAAGAATGCTCAAGCGTTCTTTAATATTTGATGCGTCGTTTGTACCCTGTTGAGTTAGCCGGTCATATTCAAGAAGATCATAGGAAGAATCTGCGTATTCTTTTTCAGCATTAATGCGGTTAATTTTCAGTTTTTCTCTGAAGTCTAATAGAGCCCGTCTTGTAATTCTCGGAAGTTGGCCCATGATTTTTGCTGCTCGGAAAGCCAAGTAATATACAACAATATTTCCTTGGGCAGCGAGTAATTCATCTCTTTCCAAAAAGGTTTTTGACATATCATCAAGAGTTTCTGAGCAGTGGTTAATAGTACTTGCCATAGCGTCATCCCATTCGTTTCGATAGCGATGAGCTAGATCGTCTAAATAAACTTTCTTCGTATCAATCAATCTTGTTTTTCGTTCCAGGCAATGCTCAATCAATATCATGCGAGCCGACACTTCCTTGTGCTGGAAGCGTTTGTTCGAGAACTTTGCACACCGGACAAAAAACTCATGCTCTGAAAGATTGCTAATCTCAGCCACGAGTTTTCCGCCGATTGCATTTCTTTTCTCTGCGGCATTCAATGGGACTGCTTCATTGAGTCGAGAGAACATATCTTCTATTAGGTCTAAGTCATTGTCTTCAGTGATAACGGTGACAATCGGCAACACGAAGGAATCAAAAATGATCCGGATTCTCGGATATTGTTTTGCGATATCTTCGTAAGAGAGCCCTGACAAGTCTATATTTTCATCGCGCTGGAACTCAAAAGACTTGGAAAGGGTGAACTTACCTTCAATAAATTCCCAAATAGTCTCTAATCTTTGCCTTCCATCGATTACAGCATACTTCATTCCTGTGTTTTGGAATGACTTGTGGTCAATTGAATGGAAGTATATCTTTGGTATGTCGTAGTCATTCAGTATTGAATCGATTAGAAGTTGTTTTTTTTCTTTTGTCCAAACTCCCCCCATCCTTTGATAATCAGGGTCAAGTTTTATTTGGTCTTTTTCTGAGTAAAGAAGCATGATTGTGCTATTTTTAAGTGTTGATGTCTCAATAAAGCTCATGAAATTCCGCCTTTTATTATCTCACCAACACTTGAAAGCTCGGGAAACATTTGGAATTTATTGATTCCAAGTATTTTTATTTCTTCACGTATTGTTTCCTTCGCCTTTCCTGGGATGACGTACTTCGTTACGTGTGTTTTATCGCCTACATTTTCTATGGGAGTCGGATCATGATGGTGAATTGTGAAGACGCCTAATTGCGCCTGGATTCTTGGGTTGTTGCGTGTTGCAATCGTAGCGACGGGATTCAAGGCAAATCGTGTGTTTCGGATGCTTTCGATCGACCATCCGTCTAGTTCGGTGTCGTCGAAAGAAGGTATGTAAGTTTCTTCGTCTGTTGCCTTGATGTTTGCTGCTTGGTTCAGTTCGCAAGGCTTTAGCGCCCACAGAGCGGCATCTTCCTCATCGTTATCCTCAGAGTCGCAAACTGAAAAATACAGTGCTACTAAAGGGCTCTCGCTCCAGTCAAGAAGTCGAGTTGGGACCCCATAATGCTGCATGAGAAATAGCCAATCAAATGATGTTGTTGGTGTGTTGGCTAGCAGCATTGCCGCGCTTTGGCGAAAGCGAATGAGCATTGAAGTTTCTGAAATTCTGGGAGGGGCTCTTAAGTATCCTGGTAGAAGCGTCCAGGCCGAAACAGATTGCCCTCGATACCAGACCGGTTTTTCATAGTCAGCGGCATTTTCGCGCAAGGCGTTTAAAAGCTCTTGAAGTGAACAAATTTGTACTTCTGGCAACTTTGTAGTCTCCCCCGCTGACGTCTGGTGCGTCCAAGTGTTTCCTAATAATAATGCGAGCAATATTATTTTGCAATCTATGGTAATTCCATTTTTGTGGATACGAGTGCTATTCGAGGGCGCCCAGGCCATGAAAATTGCGTTTGGTATAAGTCGTGGTTATGCGTCACAGGTTGCCTGTTTCCGCGTCATCCTGTGAGCGGAATTTCAAAGCAGCAAACGAGGTGAGATATGGCAAATTGCAAAGATTCCCTTGGCGATCTTTGGGAAGTTTATGAGGCAAAGGATGGCTGGCGCTGGCGTCGGACGGCCAAGAATGGAGAAATTGTCGGCGCATCGACGCAGGGCTATTCGAAAAAGTCCGATTGTATTGCCAATGCCAAGCGTCCTGCATGTGATTGCGATCTTAGCTCGGTGTAGGACGCGCTGATGAATTTAGAAAGCCCCATGGCTGCTTGCCAACGGGGCTTTCTGGTTCTAGCGTGAGAGAAGTGTTTACTGTGCGGTCCAGCCACCATCGACTGACATGTGCGTGCCAGTCATTTGATCGGCGGCGTCCGAGCACAGGAACAGGGCGGTTTTGCCGATCTGTTCGGGGGTGACGAATTTTTTGGACGGGTGTTTGTCTGAGACAAGGTTGGTGGCGGCTTGTTCAATTGAAATGCCGCCTTCCTTGGCCTTGGCTTCGATCTGGCGTTCGACCAGTTCGGTGCGTACCCAGCCCGGACAAATAGAATTTGCGGTGATGCCGGTTTGGGCTGTTTCTAGGGCGGTGACCTTGGTCAGGCCCATGATGCCGTGTTTGGCCGCGACATAGGCCGCCTTTTGCGGGGATGCGACAAGCCCATGGGCGGATGCGGTATTGATGATCCGGCCCCAGTCTTTTTGCTTCATAAACGGCAGGGCAAAGCGTGTGGTGTGAAAGGCCGATGTCAGGTTGATCGCAATCACCGCATCCCATTTTTCCGGCGGGAAATCTTCGATCAGATCGGTGTGCTGAATGCCGGCATTATTGATCAGGATGTCCGCCCCGCCGCCAAACTTTTCGGCGGCATCTTTCATCATTGCTTCGATTTGATCGGGTTTGGACAGATCCGCGCCATTGTAATAGGTGGTCACACCAAAGTCGGTTTCAAGCGATTTTCGGGTCGCCTCGATCTCGTCCTTGTCGCCAAAACCATTGAGCATGATGTCCGCCCCGGCACCGGCAAGTGCCTTTGCCATCGCAAGGCCGATGCCACTGGTGGAGCCGGTTACAAGTGCGCGTTTTCCTGTCAGCATGATGTCTTCTCCCTAAGGGTGAGGCGTTGGGGCCTCTTATTAACTTAGGAGGATCATGCCGCAGCGCAATGTAAAGCGCAACGCAAGACAAAAGAAAGGCGGGTCCGTTGCTGTTTAGGTGATGTTGGGGTGGGGCGTGCGATCAATTGCCGATGCCGTATTTGCGCAGTTTGTTGGCAATCGATGTATGCGATACGCCCAGCCGTTCAGCCAGCTTGCGTGAGCTTGGGTAATCGGGATAAAGCCGGGCCAGCATTTCCCGCTCAATCATGGTCATGCCGGTGGCGAAATCCTCGGCGGCAAGGGCATCGGTGATGATGTCAGGTTGTTGGGGTGCGCCGGGGCGCATATTGCTGCCTGTGGTATCGGGTGTGTGCGAGGTCGGTGTTTCGTTGGTGCGCGGCGCGGTGCCGATGGCCGCGTCATTCAGATCGCGTGCGCTTAGCACATCGCCATCGAGCAGGGCGACGGCGCGAAACAGAGTGTTTTCCAGTTCCCGCACATTGCCCGGCCAGTCATGGTGCCTTAGCCAATCAAGCGCGTCATTGGCAAGATAGGGTGTGGCGCGTTCGGTTTGCTGGGCGGTGCGGTCGATGAAAAACTGGGCCAGATCATGGATGTCCTCGCTCCGCTCACGCAGGGGCGGCAGGGTAATGCCAAGGACGTTGAGGCGGAAATACAGGTCTTCGCGAAACGTCCCGTTATGGGACATGGCTTCAAGATCGCGGTTGGTCGCACTGATGATCCGCACATCAACGGCGATTTCATCCGTTCCCCCGACCCGGCGGAACCGGCCATCTTGCAGAACGCGCAGCAATTTGGCCTGCAAATAGGGGGTCAGCTCGCCGATTTCATCCAAAAACAGTGTGCCACCATCGGCAAGCTCCAGCAATCCCGGCTTGCCGCCGCGCCGCGCACTGGTAAAGGCCCCGGCGGCATAGCCAAACAGCTCGCTTTCGGCCAAACCTTCTGGCATGGCGGCACAGTTCAAGGCCAAAAATGGCTGATCAATACGCGAGCTTGCCCGGTGGGACGCGCGGGCGAACAGTTCCTTACCCGTGCCGGTTTCGCCCAAAATCAAAAGTGGTGCGTCAATCGCGGCAAGGCGTTTTGCCTGTGATTTAACCCGCATCATCGCCCGGCTTTCGCCGATAATGTCGTCAAATCCGGTGTGGCTGCGGTCCTGAAGGGCGGTAATCACCCGACCCAGTCGGGCGGCCCGGTGAAACACCATCACCCCGCCCCACGGTGCGGTGTCATCCACGTCTGATCCGTCATCGACATGGCCAATCGGTTCGACCTGTAGCAAATAGGTCTGGCCACCCAGAATCACCTCTCGCTCGGGCAGGTGAAACTGGCTTTGGCGCAAATCTTCAATAGATGGATCGCTTAAAATGAAAGAAATATCACGATCACGAAGATCTTTCTCAGAAGCACCCGTGATCGTCTGTGCGGCCGGGTTGGCTTGAGCAATCTGGCCATTGGCATCGACCGCAATCACCGGGTTGCCAAAGGCGGCCAAGGTCGCATGAAGCTGCGCGCGGCGGCGTTCAGTTGGCAGCCGGTCAATTTCGCGGATGCCCGATATGCCGGGAATTTGTTTAAGCGCGTGGGACAGCAGCGGAAACCGTTCCGGGCGGATGGCCGGAATGTCGGCATAGATGTAATGGGTGGTGACCTCAAAGGCGCGGATATCGAGCCCCTGATCGGTCAGCACATTGACCACATCGCGCGTAATGCCAAGCCTGTTTTCGCCCCGGATTTCAAATCGCATGACTGTACCGATAAGTTTACACTGTATCGAAAAGTGTACATCTGGATTTGCGCGAAATCCATATAATTCGCCGTGGTTTGGGAGTTCGGCGATAAATGGGTGTAAATAAATATGTACACCTTGGCCGGTGATCAAGGGCGCATAACGGCGGAAAACCGGCCCTTTGGCTGGGTGGCATATGGCTTGCGAGGATGTGGGTAGAATAAACGCATTGTCGGGAGCTTTTCATGTCTAACAGCCACAACTCAACTGCCAAAACCGGTTTCGCCACACGTGCCATTCATCATGGGTATGACCCGCAAAGTCACAACGGGGCGCTGAACCAGCCGGTTTATATGTCTTCGACCTTTGCGTTTGAAACTGCCGAGCAGGGCGGTCGGTTCTTTGCAGGTGACGAGCAGGGCTTTATCTATTCGCGGATTGCCAATCCGACACTTGATTTGCTGGAAAAGCGCCTGGCTGTGCTTGAGGGCGGGGAAGCTTCGGTTGCGACCGCATCGGGCATGGGGGCGATTACGTCCGTGTTCTGGACCTTCATTGCACCGGGTGATGAGATCATTGTCGATCGCACGCTTTATGGCTGCACATTTGCCTATTTCCGCCATGGTCTGGAAAAGTTTGGTATCAAGCACACCCATGTCGATCTGACCGACCCGGCGGAGCTTGAAAAGGCGATTTCCGACAAAACCAAGATTGTCTATTTCGAAACCCCGGCCAACCCGAACATGCGTCTGGTCGATATCGAAGCGATTTCCGAGATTGCCCATAAACACGGGGCGAAAGTTGTTGTCGATAACACCTATTGCACGCCGTATTTGCAGCGCCCCATTGAATTGGGGGCGGATATCGTTGTGCATTCAGCGACCAAATATTTGGGCGGGCATGGGGACCTTATGGCCGGTGCGGTGATTGGTTCGACCGAGGACATGACGCAAGTTCGATTGATCGGCTTGAAGGATATGACCGGTGCGGTATTGTCCGCACAGGACGCAAACCTTGTCATGCGCGGGCTTAAGACGCTGGAGCTGCGCATGGAACGTCATTGCGACAATGCCGAAAAAATCGCCGATTTTCTGGCGAACCATCCCAAGGTCGAAAAGGTGTTTTATCCCGGCCTTGAAAGCGATCCGCAGCATGCGCTGGCCAAAAAGCAGATGGACCGATTTGGCGGCATGATTGCGTTTGAGCTGAAAGGCGGGATCGAAGAAGGCCGTAAATTGATGAACGGGCTGAATATGATCACCCGCGCGGTTAGTCTTGGAGACGCCGAAACGCTGATCCAGCATCCGGCATCGATGACCCATTCGACCTATACCCCCGAAGAACGTGCAGAATATCAGATCACCGATGGTTTGATCCGTCTGTCTGCCGGGCTTGAAAGCATTGATGATATTCTGGCCGATCTTTCAGCCGCCCTTGATGGGGATGAGATGGCGATTGCAGCCGAATAACGCCATTAATCCTAAGCACGATCAACTGTCGCCAATCGGATGAATGTCCATGTCCGCGAAGGAGCTTGGATTGAGGCCGATTGGCGATTTGATTTTGGGCTGGAATGTGCTGTCCATTTTTCTGAGCTTAATCAAAAAGGCTGAACTTTTTCATGGTTTGGCGCGATTTATCCGGCAATGAACGGTTTTCTATGCGTAAAAGGTGGATTTTCCGCAGGTTCACTTCTTTAAATGATGCTGTGGTTTCGCGGTGATTTTTTAGCAAGTTCAACAGCATGCCGTTTGAATAAGCCCGTTCAAGACCGGTCTGGATTGCATCGCGCAGTTGGGGTGTTTTCGGACTGACAAAGAAATAGATCGGCTGCGGGTAATAAAGTGCGATATCGGGTGAGACGACAATGTTTGGCGCCTCTTGCTTCATCCAGTTCCATTCACCGATAATTTGCCAATAGGCCCTTGGGTATAGGTCGAAGCGCCGGAATTCGAGCATCCGGTGCAGTGTCTTGTAACGTCCGGGGATTACATTAAAGCCATTGTCGATCAGAATTTGACCGTCAGGCCAACCGAGCCCCTGCCCCATCGAAAATTTCCGAAGTTCATCAAGCGTTTGAATATGCGCCAATTCAATACGCGTTTCAGGACGTGTCATGAAAAGCCGGAGCCCTGTGGTGCCAAGATAAATCGGCACGTAGGCTGCCAGAAGTTTGTCTTCACGGTCCTGCGTTGTGCCAAAGAAAACGGTATTGATCTGATCACCTGTTTGCAGCATCGAAATACGGCGTTCTTCGGTGGGGTATTCCATGCAGACCGGTGTGATGGCAATGTCCGTGGGACTGAGCCGCAAAGCCAACCGCAACAGGTCAACATGGTATTCGGAATGTTGATCCCATGTAATGCGACCGAGACAGTAATCGGACGTGGTATCCATCGGCAGGCGGACATCAACAGGGCTTTGTGCTGTGCCTGTGCCTGTGCCTGTGGCCTGGGCCGTCGATATGGACATGTCGCCAACTGCAAGCACCACCATTGCTACCCTGAAAATGGCGGTGCATCGGGCATGAAAACTCAGGATTGGTCGCGGTATGGGCGGCAGCATGAATGAGAAAACAGTGTCCAAGGTTTGGAGTGTGCACGGCGATCAAAATCAGATGTATAGATTTTATATATAGCCTTTCAATCGGTTAGCGATGTCTTAAGTACGCAGATAAATTGGTTCGAAAATTGGTGCGCCAGGCCTGAAAAGCGCCGAGGCAGCATTTTTCATCTGTGTTTGGATGCGGGGACTCTTGGGGAATGCCGGAATTTCAGTAAGTACATGCATTTGTAAGGGGCATCGAATCGCGCTAGCGTTGCCGTATTTTGATGCCACGAAATATTGTTTCAGATGGGAAATTCGAAGGTTTTGGCAGGTTCGTCGCAGCAGATTCCACAGGTTGGTTGAAATCGCCGAATCTTGTGTGAAACTTGATGGCGGCAGCTTGATTTTTGCGCCGTCTGTTTAAAAATCGGTAATTCAATACCGGAATGTTGCGGTGAGCTGGATGGCCGCCGTGCATAACCCACATCAAAAGGTGTTACGTAAGATGTCCGCACAAGATGCCGCCCCGGAAATCGGTGAAATTATCGAAGCAAGCTCAACCGGTCAGGTGAAGGCCGAAGATCTTGAGATGCTCGGTCAGATCGAGAAAAAGGTGCGGTGGCTATCAAGCTGGACCATCCATAATGCCAACCATCTGCGTCCCAAACGCGATGGCATCAAGGTCGGTGGGCATCAGGCGAGCTGTGCGTCGATGACAACACTGATGACAGCCCTTTATTTCAATGTTCTGCGTCCGCAGGACCGGGTGGCGGTCAAGCCGCATGCCAGCCCGGTTTTCCATGCGATCAATTACCTGTTTGGCCGTCAAACCAAGGAAAAGCTGGAAAAATTCCGCTCATTTGGCGGGGCGCAATCCTATCCATCGCGGACCAAGGATGGCGATCAGGTTGATTTTTCAACCGGGTCGGTTGGCCTTGGCGCGGCGGTGACGAACTTTGCCGCGCTGACGCAAGATTACCTGCGCTACAAGGGCATGCTGCCCAAGGGCGAGGTTCCGGGGCGGATGGTGGCGCTTGTTGGCGATGCCGAACTTGATGAAGGCAATATTTACGAAGCACTGCTTGATACGTGGAAGCATGACATTCGCAATGTCTGGTGGGTGATTGATTATAACCGCCAAAGCCTTGATGGCATGATCGATGCGCATCTGTTCCGCGTCATTGGTCGGTTCTTCCGTGCGGTTGGCTGGAACGTGATCACGATCAAATATGGTCGCAAACTGCACGAAGCCTTCGCCAAGCCGGGGGGTAAGTCACTTAAGAAATGGCTGAATGATGTGCCCAACGACATTTATTCGGCCCTGACGTTTCAGGGCGGGGCAGCATGGCGCGCGCAAATCACATCCGATATGCCCGGTGATAATGCGTTGGTCAGCCTGTTGGGTGAATATGAAGATGATGCGCTGCATGACCTGATGACCAATCTGGGCGGGCATTGTATGGAGGCGGTGCTGAGCGCCTTTGATGCTGTTCCCAATGACAAACCAACCATCTTTATCGCCTATACCGTTAAGGGATATGGCACCCCGCTTCAGGGGCATAAGGACAATCATGCGGGCCTGATGAATGTGCCGCAGATGGACGCGTTTAAGGAACAAAACCGCGTTGAAGACGGAAAAGAATGGGATTTTGCCGCCGGATTGGATGTGTCAGAGGACAAAATCCGGAGTTATATTAAAAATGCCCCGTTCAATGACAGCGCACCCCGCCACAAAAAGGCAGATGTGATTACCATTCCCGACATGCCCTATACGCGGACAGATACATCAAGCACGCAGGAAGTGTTTGGTAAAATCCTCAATGAACTGGCCAAGATGAAAAACAGCGATCTGTCTGATCGTATTGTGACGACATCGCCCGATGTGACGGTATCGACCAACCTTGGCGGGTTTGTGAACCAGCGCGGGTTATTTGGCCGCGAAGACCTTGCCGATGAATTCCGCGAACGCAAGGTTCCTTCGGCCCAGAAATGGATACGTTCGCCAAGCGGGCAGCATGTCGAGCTGGGCATTGCCGAAAACAACCTGTTCCTTAATCTGGCCGCCCTTGGTCTGTCGCACAGCCTGTTTGGGCAGCGGTTGTTCCCGATTGGCACGCTCTATGATCCGTTCATTGCGCGCGGGTTGGATGCGCTCAATTACGCCTGTTATCAGGATGCACGGTTTATGGTTGTCGCCACACCAAGCGGCATTTCACTGGCCCCGGAAGGTGGCGCGCATCAGTCGATCAGCACACCGATGATCGGCATGGGGCAGCCGGGCCTGACCAGCTTTGAGCCAAGCTTTGGCGATGAAGTTGCCGCAATCATGGGGTGGTCGTTTGATCATATGCAGGCCGAGGACGGCGGGTCGATTTACATGCGCCTGTCGACCAAGCCATTGAGCCAGCCTGAGCGTGATCTTTCGGATGGGGATAAATCCGATATTGTTTCGGGTGGGTATTGGCTGCGTGAACCGGGCGATGACTGCAAGATGGTGATTGCCTATTGCGGGGCCATGGCGCCCGAAGCGATTGCCGCATGGGAAAAGCTGTCGGAAGATCATCCGGGCTTGGGGCTTTTGGCCGTGACCTCGACCGACCGTCTGTACAACGAATGGCAGGACCTTGAGCGGGCCCGTCTTGAGGGCAAGATGGATGCTCAGATGTCGCATGTGGAAAACTTGCTTAAACCGCTGGCATCGGATGCGCGCCTTGTGACCGTAATTGATGGTCATCCGGCGGCGTTAGCGTGGCTGGGTTCGGTGCGCGGGCATGCGGTTGCCCCGCTTGGTGTGAACAACTTTGGCCAGTGCGGCGATAGCATTGCGCTTTATGAGCATTACCAGATTGGTACGGACGCCATCCTGCGCGCAGCCAAGCGTTGGGATTAAAGCCGTTCAGACATCACGCTGTAAGGGGAGGGCAAATTTGCCCTCCCTTTTTTGTTGGGTTTCGGTGGGGAATTGTTGACCGTGGATCAGAAACTAAGTACGAGAAAAATCCGCATTTTATAAAAATAAACAAAAGCCCCATGTTCAATTATGAACGGGGGAAGTGAAACGTTCCTATGAAATCTAATCGTCTTCGCGGGTTGTATCCGGCGATACCCATGAGCACGCCAAAGGAAGCCGTGCGTGCCGGAATGGGCGCGTTAATTGGCTTGGGTGTTGCGGGCTTTTTGCTGTCGTTCTTTGATTTGCAGGGGGCCGGTCTTTATCTGATTGCGCCGTTTGGCGCGTCATCGGTGTTGTTATTTGCGGTACCCAACAGCCCGCTTGCCCAACCGTGGTCGGCGATTGTCGGCAATAGTGTGTCGGCACTGGCGGGAATTGCCGTTTGTCACATGGTGAGTGATCCGGTTTTATGTGTGGCTTTGGCGGTTGGCGTCGCGATTGCGGCGATGATCCTTTTGCGCGCGGTTCACCCACCGGGTGGGGCGGTTGCCATGGTGGCGGCCCTGAGCCCCGATCTTGTCACTGATCTCGGCTTTCGCTTTGCCGTCACACCGGTTGCGGCGGTGACGGGCATTCTGGTCCTGATTGCCATTTTATATGCCCGGGCAACGGGGCGGACATATCCGTTCCGCCATTTCGAGGATAAGGGCATCCACCACACAGCAGACCGCCCGGCGATTGAGCGCCTTGGTCTGGATGAGGATGAACTCAATACCATTTTACAACAATATCGCCAGTCGCTTAACCTTGGCGTTGAAGATTTGGCGCGGTTGATTGGGGCGGCGGAGTTTCAGGCCGCCTCCCATCGTGCAGGCCCGATCACGGCAGCAGACATCATGTCGCGGGACTTGGTGACGGTTGGGGCGGATACACCGCTAAACGACGTCGCGGATCTTTTCCGACGTCACGGATTTACCTCCTTGCCGGTTATCCATGGTGATGGTCGCTTTGCCGGTGTGATATTCCAGATACATCTGATTCGGCGTGCGCGCGAAGATGCCTTGCGGCTTGATCGCGGGTTTGGCGCGGCGATGTCGCGTCTGACTGACCGCACGCGCAGCGCACCGGTCCGTGCCATTGAAATTATGTCGGTTACCGAGCCACGCGCAACTGCGACTACCCCGATTGCCGCCCTTTTGCCATTAATGGCCGATGGGGCATGTGATGCTGTGCCAGTGATCGAGGATGGCAAAATCATTGGCATTGTCACCCGAACCGACCTGATTGCGGCCTTGGCGCATGCGGGTCTGAATTCCCCAATGCAACCGTAAAGTCAAAAGCGTTTTGCCCGGTGCGCAGGATATAAGCGGTGCATCATCGGCTTCCATTCTTGTGCCTTGGCGCAGTGCCTTTCGGATGTTACATACTTGTAAATACAAGTTACTTCACCCTAATTCTATGAAATGGAATGCCCCATGAGCGATGCGGTCACCTTAACAATCGAACAGGCAGAAAAGCTTAGTCTTGCCGTGCTTGAAGGAAACGGTTTTAGCCGCGATCACGCAAGCGCAATCATGCGCAGTGTTGTGGCTGCACAAACCGATGAATGCCATTCGCATGGTCTGTATCGGTTGATCGGCTGTGTGCAGGCCGCACGCAATGGTGGACTTGATACCCATGCCGAGCCGGAGATCATTGATCAGGCGCCCGCGATCACACGGGTCAATGCACATAAGGGATGCTCGCTTCTTTCGTTTGAGAAAAGCTTGCCATGTTTGATTGAAAAATCGCGCCATTGCGGTGTTTCGGTGCTGGCGATCAATAACAGTTTTCATTTCTCGGCACTCTGGCCAGAGGTCGAGCAGATTTCAGCACACGGGCTGATTGGCATTGCCATGACACCAACCCATGCCTTTGTCGCACCAGCCGGCGGATCCAAGCCGCTTTTGGGGACCAATCCGATTGCCTTTTCATGGCCACGTCCGGGCACGACACCCTATACGTTTGATTTTGCGACCAGCGTGATTGCGCGTGGTGACATTGAACTGCACCGACGGGCGGGCAAAACCATCCCCGAAGGATGGGCGGTTGACCAGACAGGTGTGCCGACCACCGATCCGGCAGAAGCCCTTGCCGGTGCGATGCTGACCTTTGGCGGGCATAAGGGGTCGGCATTATCGACCATGATTGGCCTTCTGGCCGGGCCTTTGATCGGTGATGTTCTGGGGCATGAAACCCATGCTGCAACCGAGGATACACCGGGCAATCCGCATCACGGAGAAATCATCATCGCCTTTTCCCCGGAAACCTTCCTGGGCGCAGATGCGCAAAAGCATCTTGATCATGCGGAAGAACTGTTTGAACGCATCATTGAACAGGGCGCGCGCCTGCCATCTCAACGCCGGTTTGAGGCGCGTGAACGTAGTCGCGCAAACGGTGTGAAGATTCCCAAACTTTTACATGACGAGCTCACGGCACTATCCGGGGGTTAATAAAGCAATCGTATGCAGATAATGGGAGGCAGAAGGGGGGCTACTTTCAAGCTCTTACCGTCTGCTTTAGGTGTTCCGCGGTGATTAGAAAAACGCCTGTTTGATCCCGTCGATGATGAACTGAACCGCAAGGGCCGCCAGGATCATGCCGAGCAGGCGGGAAACCACTGTGGCAACCGTTGGGCTGAGGCGCTTGGCGACCACGTTTGACAGCATGAAGAAGACGAAGGCAATCAGCATTACCACGGCGACAACGCCAATGACGCTGGCCTGCATGGCGACGTTGTCTTCGAATTTCCCCATCAACAGCATCACCGATGCGATGGAGCCCGGACCCGACAGGAACGGGATCGACATCGGGAAGATCGACACATCGTCGGCTTCGTCGTCGGGGATGGTTTGATCTGTTTTTGATTTTGTAACGGCTTTGGGTTTTGTCTTGTCACCGTCGTGGTCGTCTTCAAGTTCCTGATGAACCTGTTCGGCGCGCTCGTTGCGTTTCTGGCTGCGTTTTTCAAACAGCATTTCAAGCGCGATCAGGAAAAGAAGCGTGCCGCCTGCGATGCGAAAGGCGGGCATATGGATGCCAAAGATGCCGAGTAATCCTTCGCCAATCAGTGCGAAGGCCGCGAGAATGAAAAAGCTGGTGAGACAGGCGCGGATCGCCATGCGGCGGCGGTGGGCAGCACTTGTACCCTGTGTCAAAACAATGAAAACCGGCACCAGTCCCAACGGGTCAATGATGACGAACAGGGTGACGAAGACCGGTATCAAGTCATTGAGCATATCGGCACTTGGCATTGGTTTTCCCCGGTTTGTCACATGCAGTACGCTCTAGTACCGATCTGACCTGTTTGCGTAAATGATAAACATATCCGGGATGGGGGAACAGTCCCGATAAAAATGGCCTTTAGCGCCGGTTTGTCCGTTTGCGGCCATATCGCCCGCTGTTTTCAGGCCAGTCGATGTAGTCTGCGGGCTTTTTGCGGACCCATTTGATGAATTTGATCATGTCGGGGTGGCGTGTCAGCTTTTCGGGTTGATCAAAATCACGGGCAAGGGTGGCCTCGTCAAACAGCCGGTGGATCATGCGGTGGCAGACCCGGTGCAGCCATTGAGTTTCTGTTCCGCCCTGTGATTTGGGTGTCCAGTGATGGCGGTCAATCGTTGGTCCGGCATGCATCGGGCGGCCGCAGATCGGGCAGGTACCAAGATCGGCACTGTTTTTGGGATCGGGTTGAAACGACATGGATGATTATGAGCCGGGCATGCGCCGGCTTTCAAAGAATTTTTGCCATGTGCCGGGCTTTAGGGCGCGCAACCCATTCACCCGCGCGCGGATGCTGGGGTGGGTGTCGAGTATGCTGGGCGGCTGGGTGCTGCGATAGGGGATAAGGCCCAGGCGTTTTTTGTTGATCTGATCAATATGGAGCAGAGCATCAATCATGTCTTCGGGGCCATTGAGAAGGTCACTGGCACCGTGATCGGCGGCAAATTCCCGATTGCGGATGACCGCACGTTGCAACAGGAAACTGATGGTTGGGACGATGCCAAACAGAATAATCATCCAGCCCGGTGGATTGAAGTTGCCAAACAACGCCAGTGCCAGACCAAAAATCGCAACTGTCCATGTCGCGCGATAGATCACATCGGTGATCAACAAAATGCGCGTATCGCCGTGCCATGCATGGGCGATTTCATGGGCCAGCATGGCACGCATCTGACGCGGTGACAGGCCATGCAGGGCGTCGTTTGAAATGGCAATGCTGGTGCCCTTTTCGGTACCAGTGGTGATGGCATTGACACCTTTGCCCGGCAGGACAAACAGCTTGGGCCGTTCGGCAAGCCCGGCGCGATCACACAGAAGCCCAACCATTTCATGGGTCGCTTCGTAGAAGTGTGGATCAAGCGGTTTGGCGCGCAGGAGCTTCATGACAAATTCGGGTGACACCATGGGTGAGAAAAGCAGCATCATCGCAACCGCAAGTGCGGCTGAGACAATCATGGTAAAGCCGCCAAGCATCCATGCGCATCCTGCCAGAACCCCGATCATACAGATCAGAAGCGCCCCCGCGTGGGATGCGCCACCCGGATGGATGGCCAGAAAGCGCTGGATAAAAACAGGAAGTGGTGAGTTTTCCACTGGCATGGGGACTTTCACTGTTTGCGATGGGGTGCTGTGATGCGCGAACGGCGCGCTTTGAGAGAGTCCAGATTGATGCAATGTGATGCTGTTGCGCGTTGAAGTGTCTTATAAATAAGGTGTGGCGTTGGGGTCTTCGGGGCAAGGGAGGCGATGGATAAAGTGATCGGATGTGCTTTGAAAATGCAACGTCGATTGGTCGTGCCAAGGCGATGAGACTCCGAAGCCGGAATTTGAGACTCGGGACTTGATGGATCGCCTGATCGGTCCTTGGGGGCCGGTATCGGATGGGTCAGAGTAATTTTATTGACGCATAACCTAATGAAATGAAGGGTTTTGCGGCTATTTGTTAACGCATCCTTATATATTCACCTAGAATAGTGGGAGTATGCAATTGGATAGGGTACCCGTCGCAGCACTTCTGCGTGGGACCATTGCCGTGCGTGCTATGACTTATGAAAGTGGCAAGTGAACCGGAAGGACATCATGGGCCTGTTGGATAAAATCCGGCCAAACCGCAAAACGGATGCGGGACGCGAAGGGGATCGGACCCCGCTGGAACGGATGTTCTGGCGGTCGATTGCGCTCGTGGGCGGATTTAGCATGGTGATTAACCTGCTCAACATGGTTATTCCGATCTATTCCATGCAGGTGTTTGACCGTGTGCTTTCAAGTCGCAGTGTCGATACGCTGGCCCTTTTGACAGTCGGTATCGGGCTTGTTCTTGTGTTCATTGCCTCTATGGAGCAATTGAGATCACGGGTTTTGATCCGGGTCGGAACGGCCCTTGATTTGCGTCTGGGTGGGGATCTGTTTGCCCATGTGGTGCAGCAATCTGCACGCGGAACACCCATGCGTCAGCGCCCGTTGCGCGATTTGTATGGCCTGCGCGGGTTCCTGACCGGGAGTGGACCCTTTGCGCTGATCGATTTCCTGTGGGCGCCTGTTTATATCGGCGTGGTGTTTGTTTTCGATTACCGTTTGGGCATGGTGGCCTGCGGCGGGGCGGTGCTTTTGATCGTGATTGCTATTGTCAACGAAGCCGCATCCAAGATTTCCGTTGACCGGTCCGAAGAAAGCCAGAATCGGGGTATCGCGCAGGAAGAAACCTATGTGCGCAATGCCGAGGCGATGGAAGCCATGGGTATGACGCCATCGGCCCGCCAACGGTGGCAGGCGGATCAATCTGACTCGCTTTATTGGGAAGGACAGGCAAGCCGCCGGGTGGGCACATCGACCACATTGTCGCATTTCGTTCGCCTCGCGATGCAGGTGTGCTTTATCGGGGTTGGCGCATATCTGGTTCTGACCGAAAGCATCACAATCGGGATTATGGTGGCCTCCATGATTCTTGGGATGCGCGGGTTGGCGCCATTTGACGGGGCGGTTTCGGCGTGGCGCAGCTGGAATTCAGCGCGCAGTTCGTTTGATCGCCTTAATAAGATTTTGCTTGATAAAAAGCCGACCATTCCGGCCCCTTTGCCACGCGGTCGCGGCATGGCGGTGACGGTGGACCGGCTTGTTTTTGCGCCGCCCAACAGCCGCAATGTCCTGTTTAAGGGATTTTCGTTCAAGGCAGGCCCAGGCCAGATCATTTCGATTGCCGGTTTCAATGGGGTGGGCAAGACGGCACTGTTAAAACTGATTATGGGCATTTGGTTGCCCGGATCGGGATCGGTCAAGCTTGACGAGGTTGAAGCATCGCGGATTGAACGTGGCGATATCGGCACGCAAATCGGGTATCTGTCGCAGAACCCGTTCCTGTTTCCCGGGACGATTGCCGAAAACATTGCCCGGCTGGGCAAAGCGGACATGCGCGACATCATTCAGGCCGCCGAGCTTGCCGGGGCGCATCAGTTTATCCTCGACCTTCAGGACGGATATGAAACGCGTGTGGATCGTGGTGGGCGGAACCTTTCGGGTGGGCAGCGACAATTGATTGCCCTTGCCGCGGCCCTTTTTGCCCGGCCGCGTATGTTGTTGCTTGATGAGCCGACGACGGCCCTTGATGACAATGGGGTGGCCCATATTGGCGATCTGATGGATGTTCTGCGCCATAATGGCATTACCACCTTTATCGTGAGTCATGAACGCGAAATTCTAAGCCGTGCGGATGCGATCCTTGCCCTTGCGGATGGGCAGATTAAAGTTGTGCCTGTATCCGGGCGAACACCAAAACCAGCATCGGCTGCGCCGGAAATGCCGGAAATATCAGGCAATTCAGGGGCCGTTCCCCCCGTGGCATCCAAACAGCCTGCTCCAGCAGACGGGCAGATGCGCATTACGCCAAAACAAATCGCTGTGCCCAACCCGGATGCGCCGCGTCCGATTGTTGAAAAAAACAGTGCTGCCCCCTCCCATCCTGCGGCGGTGAAGCCCGACGTTACAATGCCCGAAATTGCCGATTTTGGATCGGACGGTGCGACAGGTGAACCCGCGCGGGCAGAGGCGGCAAAACAAGCCGCCGGGATTGCCAAACCCAAAATGCTGCCTCAGCCAACACCGGGTGGCACGATGATGACCATGCGTCCGGTCGCGGAAAAACAAGCAGATGTCGCGGCGTCCAAACCGCCGTCGCCGACATCCAGAACCGCCCCGGAAAAACCAAAGTCACCTGTGGCGTCAAGGGCCGCCGTGGCAAAACGCCCGGCGGCAAAAACCGCTGCGGCAGAGCCGCCAAAGCAGAAACCATTGAGCACCAAACGCACCGTGCGTGAGCAGGTCCAACTGACAGCGGCCGAACGTAAGAAAGCAGACGCGCAAGCGGTCATGGCCGCGCGTGAAGCCGCCGCCAGCCGAATGCGTCAATTCCGCGAAGATGCTGAACGTGAGGCCGCCAAGCGCGATGCCGAGCGACCGCGACGTGCGATTGAACAACCCGTTGATACGCCACCGGCCCGTCCGCGCGGCGCGCGGCCGCAATTGCGTGTGGTTGAAGGATCGGCACAACGTCAACGTGGTGGGGCTTGATGGCTGGAGTGGAACTGCCAACTGCGCGTGATCTTGATACCGATGTCAAACCGTTGGTGCGGATCGGGCTTTTGATCCTGATCCTTGGGTTTGGGTCGGTTTTGCTGTGGGCGGCAACCGCACAGGTTAATTCGGCGGCAACGGCAAGTGGGGTGGTGGCACCCTTTTCCGGGCGGCAAAGTGTTCAGCATCTTGAAGGCGGGATCATTCGCGACATTCTGGTGCGCAATGGGGCACGGGTGGAGGCCGGTGATGTGCTTATCCGTCTGGATGATACGCGCGCACGGGCAAGCTTTGACTTGCTTAACAACCGCTATCTCAATGCGCTGGCGACGCAGACCCGGTTGGTTGCCGAGCGTGGCAATCAGGATCGTCTGGTGTTCCCGGCCCCACTTGAAGACCCGCGCTATTTTTCGATTACGGATGCGCAAAGAACCCTGTTTGACAGCCGCCGAAGCGCCTTTGCCGGTGAACTTGCGCTTTATGACGAGCGGATCAAGGAGCTGCGCCGCGAAATTGTCGCCACGCGTGAGCAAAAGACCGCTGCCGAGCAACAGGTCGGGATCGTCAAAGAAGAGTTGGCCATGGTTAAGCCGATGGTCGATCTTGGCTATGCCAGACGTACCCGATTGTTACAGCTTGAAAGCCGGTTGGTTGAGACGCTTGGAAATATCGGCCGGTTCTCGGCAGATGTTGCGCGGATCGAGCAACAAATTCAGCAGGTCAAAGCCAGCCAGTCGCAATTGATGCGTGATAATTTGCAAACCATCAATACCGAGCTTCGCGATATCCAGAGCGAGATTTCCGATCTGAATGAACGTCTTCGGTCGGCCGAGGATATCCTGATACGGTCCGACATCAAAGCACCGCGCCACGGCACGGTGACCAATATGCAGTTCACCACCGTCGGCGGTGTTGTTCCACCCGGTGCGAAGGTGCTTGAAATTGTCCCGCTTGACGACCGTTTGGTGATTGAAGCGCGTGTTTCGCCCAATGATATCGATGTGGTTTCGACCGGGCTTGGCGTGAATATCCGTGTCACCGCATTTAGCCAGCGCTGGTTTGCGCCGGTCAAGGGAACGGTGACGGATGTGTCGCCCGACCGCCTTACCGATGCGGAAGGCCGATCTTATTTTCAGGCAATGATTGAAATTGATGCCGACAGCCTTGCCGAGCATGAGGGCATGATCCTGTCGCCGGGTATGCCCGCCCAGTTGGAGATCGTGACTGGGGCACGGACGATTCTCGCATACCTGTTTTCGCCGATCACCACCAGCTTTGATCGCGCATTCCGCGAACAATAAAGCATGCGGAACCCATGCGGCGTGGAATATCCGCACTATACAACCTGACAGATTCTGACAGGTCATGGATTCATCTTCCAAATTCCTCTGAAATATGAAAAAACCTAACTTAATTAGATTCTGCTGCGTATATGCGGTTGCTGGATAGATTGTTCTAATCTATACTACTGTATATAAATTTGCTGCCTGAGTTTCCGGGTGGTTTTGGTAATCATAATTCCCAAGTAGGGAGTACGTGTCTTGGCCTCGCCCGCCAATCAAGATGATGGTGTCGGTCTCACCGATACAGATATCGAACAGGTCCTGGATGACCGCGCGGAAGACAATTCCAGCGCGGGCAATTCTGATTCCGGGGCTTCCGCACAGGGCGAGGGCAACACCCCTTCTTCTGCAAATCAGGTTTTCACCAATGTTCAGAACGTCATCGGCACGGCCTATGACGATGTTCTGGTGGGTGATTCACAAGACAACACGCTGGTTGGCGGTGACGGTAACGACATTCTTGAGCCGGGCGAGGGCGAAGATGAAGTCACCGGTGGTGCCGGGCGTGATACCTTTGTGCTCGAAAGTGGTTTTGCGAAAACCACAATTACCGATTTCTCCATAGACGAAGACGAACTGGCGCTGACCGATCTTGGTGTGAATAACGCTAATGATTTCATGTCACTTGCTGTCGATGACGGTGCGGGGAATACCGTTATCACCTTTGCGACCGGTGATATTCTGGTTCTGCAAGGTGTCAGCAAGGCCGATCTTGCCAATGTTTCGCTGGTGGCTGCCCCGCAGATTTCTGATGTTTCGGTTTCCAGCGGTTCGACCAATGAAGATGGCGGGGCCGCAGGTGCGGCCGACGAAGACGCCAATGTCATTGACGGCACAGCAGGTGACGACACGATTGCCGGAACGTCTGGCGACGATGTGATCTCGTCTGGCGGTGGTGCGGACACTGTTGGTGGCGGTGACGGCGAAGATACCCTGTCGCTTGACGGGGCCGCCGATGGCATGGATGCCGATATCGCGCAAGGCCGGGCGACAGATGTCTCAGGGGCGAATCGCGTCGAATTTAGCGACATTGAAAACCTGCGTGGCACATCGGGCAATGATGTCCTGCGCGGCGACGATGGTGACAACAGCCTGTCGGGTGGTGCCGGGGATGACACATTTGCCGCCAGTGATGGCAGCGATGTAATTGACGGTGGATCGGGCGAAAATACGCTTGATTACAGTGATGCCGAGCAGGGCGTCCATGTTGATATGGACAGCGGTGCAGCCGAAACCATTGCCGACGATGAAGATAGGGACGAGACGTCGGGCAATTCGTCTGACGATACGTCTGGTGGTGATGCTGCTTCCGGCGATGGCGATGAAACCGGTTCTGGCGGCACGACAGCCGACGAAACCAATGACAGTGCTTCTGGGGACTTCGGGGACAATACGGAAACCAACGAGACTGACGGTGGTGCTGAAACAGGTGCTGCCGATGGCAGTGATGGCGCGTCAGGTGGGGCGCAAGATGATGATTCGGCCGACAGTTCAGATGGTGGCGAAACCAGTGGCGAGGACGCCAGTGGTAGTGATTCCAGTGACAGTGACAACGGTACGTCGGGCGAAACTGATGAGACCGATGACACCACGTCTGAGGGCGCAGACGGCGATGCATCTGGATCGGGCGATGATGCCGCCGAAGACAACGCCACCGATACAGATACCACAGAAAATTCGGATGATGAGACCGGTGCAGATGACAGCACCGGTGAGTCAGGCAGTTCTGAAACAGCGGAAGATACCCCCTCGGGCGAGGCCAATTCCGGTGATTCGGAAGACGGGGGCGATTCCGGTCCCGACACCAATTCCGACACAGGTACGGAAAACGGATCAGGTGACGAAACAGAGAATACCGGTGGTTCAACAGGGAGTGACACCACCGATGCTTCAGAGGGCGACGACGATGCCAATGAGGCTGGTTCTGAGTCCGAAGAAGAAGGTTCAACCGGTGAAGGCACGACAGGGGACAGCGGGTCAGACGAAACATCCGGTTCGGGTGGCGATGATACGCTGAATTCTGGCGAAACGGATGGCAGTGACTCCGGCGATGGTGCCGATGGTGATACTGGCTCTGACACTGGTTCCGAGGGTGAGAACGACACAGATACCGGGTCGGGCAGTACGGGCGATTCCGGTGCGACCGACGGCGAAACGACGGATGGCGGTGAGTCTGAGGACGAGGCCGCAGGAGATGACGCGTCTGATACCATAGCCGAAGAGGAAACCGGCGCGGACGACGACGATGATACTGAAACCGGTGACGAAAGTGCCGGTGATGATACTTCTGGTACCGATATTGACGACGGCTCGGACGAAGAACCAGAAGAGACAACCGACGAAAGCGGCGACGAAGCCAGTCAGACGGAACAGGACAACACGACCCCCGGTCTTGAAGCTGGTGCGCAAGGCGGTCAGGAATCCGATGAGTCCGAAACTGGTGAAACTGAAGCTGGCGAAACAGACGAAACAGACAGCTCTGAGACAGATGGCGCTGACGGCGGCGACACTGAAACAGAAGAAACAGAAGAAACCGATGCGGGCGATGCTGGTGAAGGCGATGACGCGTCTGGTGAGGATGCATCGGGGGACGACGACACAAGTTCAGAAGACACTGGTTCAGGTGATTCTGGGACCGAAAGTGAGTCTGAAACGGATGAAGCAGAAACCGGTGAAGGTGCCGAGGGTGAAGCTGATACCGAGACTGACGTAACCGATACTGCCGACGGCGAAGACAGTTCAAACATTTATGATAATACCCCGACATCTGGCAAAGACGTCGTTCAGGGGACGGAAAATGCCGACATTCTGGGCGGTGGTGCCGGAGATGATACGCTTCAGGGCGGCGGCGGTGATGATAGCCTTGATGGTAATAGTGGCGATGACGTCCTTCAGGGCGGTCTTGGCGATGATGTCCTGCGCGGTGAAGACGGCAAGGATTTGCTTCAGGGCGGTGACGGCAATGACAGCCTGTATGGCGGTGCCGATGATGACGTCATGCAGGGTGGTCAGGGTGACGACCTTCTGGTGGGTGGTGCTGGCGACGATGTCATGCAGGGCGGTTCGGGCAATGATTTCCTGCGCGGCGGTGCTGGCAATGACCACATCCAGGGCGGTGATGGTGTTGACACAGCCAGCTACAGCGACGCAACCGGCGCAGTAACTGTTGATCTTTCGCAAAATACCGCGACCGGCGGTGCGGGCAACGACATCGTGCAGATGGTTGAAAACGTTGTTGGTTCTGATCATGACGATCACATTACCGGCGACGATGGCGATAACGTGCTCGACGGCGGTGTCGGTGTTGATACCCTGACTGGCGGGGCGGGTGATGACATCCTGACCGGTGGGGCGGGCAAAGATGATTTCGAACTGACCGAGAATTTCGGCAACGACACGATTACTGATTTTACTGGTTCCGAAGACATCATCGATTTGTCGCAGCTTGGCATTCAGGATTTTGCCATGCTCCAGTCAATGATGAGTGACGACGGCAATGGCAATACGGTTATTGATTTTGGTGATCAGGGTGTTCTGACCCTTGAAGGTGTCACCAGCGACAGCCTTGTTGCGGACCAGTTCCGTGGTTTTGGCCGCATCTTTGAAACCGAAGGCGACGATGCCGGGGACGGCACGGACGGCAATGACGCGATTTATGGTTATGGCGGCAATGACACCCTTGGCGGTGGTGTCGGCGATGACGTCGTGTCGGGCGGCTATGGCGATGATACGGTTTCGGGCGGTGCAGGCAATGATACCCTGCGCGGTCAGGAAGGTATTGATACCGTTGATTATTCCGGTGCGGATGGCAGTGTCACGGTTGACCTTGAGGCCGGAACGGCAAGCGGTGCCGATGGCAATGACATCCTCGATCGCATCGAAAACGTCATCGGGTCGAACTATGACGACGAGTTGTATGGCGACAGTGGCACCAACGTGCTGCGCGGCGGTGATGGCAATGACACCATTGTCGGGCGTGGCGGCAATGATACGCTTGACGGCGGCGCGGGCGACGATCTGTTTGTCGGGGAAGATGGCAATGACGTCTATATCGGTGGCGAAGGTACCGATACGCTGGATCTGAGTGCGCGGGAAGGTGGGCTGAAAGTCAATCTTGGCACGGGCGTTGTTTCAGACAGCACCAAAGGTGAAACAGATAACGTCTCAGGCATTGAAAATATTATTACCGGCGCTGGTAACGATCAGTTGTTGGGGACCGGGGACGATAATAATTTCAATGCTGGTGCTGGCGATGACCTGGTTGATGGCGGTGGCGGGAGCGATACGCTTGATGGCGGAGAAGGCAACGATACTGTCAGTTTCAACTCGCAGACCGGCTTGAATGTAAACCTGGCAGACGGCACGGCGACCACCGATAGCGGCACGTCCAGTATCAGCAATTTTGAAAATGTCCGTGGCTCAACGAACGCCGATACAATTACGGGTGATGACGGCAATAACATCCTGATGGGGCTTGGCGGCGATGATACGCTGTCAGGTGGTGCTGGTGACGATACACTGATCGGTGGTGATGGTGTTGATACTGCTGACTATCGCGATGTATCGGGTGACATGAATGTCAACCTTTCACAAGGTACGGCAACCGGCGATGGCAGTGATAGCCTGTCGGGCATGGAAAACGTCCTGACCGGTGACGGTAATGACGTTGTTCGTGGCGATTCACAAGACAACCTGATTGATACCGGTGCTGGTGACGACACGGTATTTGGCAGCGCGGGCGACGATACACTGATCGGTGGCGATGGCTCGGACACATTGAGCTATTCGTCTGGCAGCGATACCCCGGGTGTCAAAGTTGATCTTGAGGCAGGTACTGTAACGGGCAGCAACTTTGTTGACCAAATTTCCGGGTTTGAGCAGGTAGAAGGCTCAGCCTTTAACGATACCATGCTGGGTAGCTCAGGCGATGACATCCTTTTGGCCGGTGCCGGGGATGACACGATTGATGGACGCGGCGGTGATGATACTCTTTCGGGTGGTGCGGGCGATGACACCTTTGTTGTCAGTGCCGATAGCGGAAATGACCTGATTACCGATTTCGATCCAGCCAATGATGTGATCGATATCCAGGGAATTGAAGATCTTGAGCTGTTTGGCGATATCGTTGATTTCATCGGCGAAGACGAAGCCGGTAATGCCACGATCACCATCGGTGATGCAGTTATCACGCTTGACGGTGTTGATCCTGATAGCCTGACCTATAAGAACTTTGTCGGCATCCGGTCACTGGAAGGCACCGAAGCCGGAGATGACCTTACCGGAACCAACCGCAGTGATGTGATCGACGCCAAGGGTGGTGACGATACCGTCTTTGGTGGTGCTGGCAATGATACGATTTCCGGTGGTGATGGAAAAGATGCCATCAGCGGTGGGTCGGGTAACGACGTTATTGACGGCGGTGCTGATAATGACGTGATTAACGGCGGTACGGGGTCTGATACCCTTGATGGCGGCGATGGTCAGGATACCGTTTCCTATCAGGGTGAAACCAAAGGCGTTACTGTCGATCTTGAGGCTGGAACCGGCACAAACGGTACAGATACTGACACGCTCAGTAATTTTGAAAATGTTACTGGATCGGGCTACGACGACATTCTGTCAGGTGATGATCAGGTCAACACGCTTAAAGGCGGTGGCGGCAATGATACGCTGATCGGTGGTGAAGGCGACGATACCCTGTTGGGTGGCACCGGTTGGGATACAGTCGATTACAGCGATGCTGCGGGCAGTGTTTCGGTTGATCTTGGCAATGGTACCGCAACTGGTGCAGATGGGAACGACACCCTTGGCGAGATCGAGAATGCCATTGGTTCTGATCACGACGATGTTCTGCGCGGATCAGCTGCCAAAAACACCCTTTCTGGTGGTGCTGGCGACGACACGATTGACGGTGGTGCCGGTCAAGATGTTCTGACTGGTGGCGCTGGCGCGGATACCTTTGTGTTTAATCAAACTTCCGGCGAAGACAAAGTTACGGACTTTGATCCGTCAGAAGACAAAATTGATCTTTCCAGCTTTGGTATTCCAAATTGGGAAGCCCTTCAGAACAAGATTGGCATTGACGATGATGGTAATGCTGTCATTACGATCAACGATCAGATCCTTACCCTGGAAGGCGTTTCGCCGGAAGAACTGACAGTTGGCAATTTTGTCGACCTTGAAACGCTTGGTGCGACCGAAGGTGACGACGTCATTAATGGTACCGACTTTGACGAAGTTATTGACGGTCTTGGTGGCAATGACACCATTTCGGCAGGCGACGGTGATGATACTGTCTTTGGTGGTGCTGGCGATGACACCCTGTCGGGCGGCGACGGCAGCGATATCCTTGATGGTGGAGATGGTCAAGATGCGGTTGATTACAGCGCGACCACTGGCGTTACAGTTGACCTTGCTGCCGGTACCGGTTCGGTTAATGGTGGCGAAACCGATACCCTAAGTAATATCGAAGATGTCATCGGTTCGGAACAGCGCGATATCATTTCGGGTGATGATCAGTCCAACACCATCTGGGGTGGTGCTGGTGGTGACGACCTTGCCGGTGGTGGGGGTAATGATCTGATTGACGGCGGTGCCGGTGATGACACCCTTTCTGGTGGTGCAGGCGATGACACTCTTGCGGGTGGCAGCGGAACGGACCTTGCTGATTACAGCGATGCAGAAGGTGGGGTAACCGTCGATCTTGTTGCGGGAACTGCATCTGGTGCAGCTGGCAATGATACGCTTTCCAATATTGAGGATATTGCCGGGTCGGATTACAACGATACCTTGATCGGTGATGATGGTCGCAATGTCATTTCTGGCGGTGCGGGTGATGACTCGATAGACGGCGGTGCTGGTGACGACACACTTCTTGGTGGTGCCGGAAATGACATCATCGAAGGTGGCGATGGCACAGATACTGTCGATTATAGCGCAAGCGAACCGGTTACGATCAATCTTGCCGAGGGTACAGCAACCAGCGAAAGCGGCACAGATACCCTGAGCGCTGTCGAGAATGTCATTGGTTCCGCTGGTGCTGACGACATTACGGGCGACGACGGGGTGAATGTTATCAATGCCGGAAGTGGTAGTGATACGATCCGCGGCGGTGCCGGTGATGATACCCTGAGCGGTGGTTCGGGTGCTGATGTTTACAAAATCGCGATCGGCGATGGCAATGATACGGTCACGGACTTCAGTGCGTCGTCCGACAAGATTGATGTAACCGAATTGCCGGTCGAAAGTTATGGCCAGCTCTATGAGATGATGTCGGAAAACGAAAATGGTGATCTTGTCATCGATTTCGGTGACGACACCAGCATGGTTCTTAAAGGTGTCGGTATTGACGACATCTCGGCAGACAACTTCATTGGCGTACGCGACATCGTGGGCACATCGGGTGACGACACGTTGTATGGGACCAATGGCGAGGACACCTTGTCTGGTCTGGACGGCAACGACACGCTTTACGGCCTTGAGGATAGTGATCTTCTTCAGGGTGGTGCCGGTGACGATACGCTGATCGGCGGGGACGGGAACGACGTTCTTGATGGCGGTGATGGCATAGATACCGCCGATTACAGTGATGAAACAGACGACGTAACGGTTGACCTGAAAACAGGGAACGTGTCGGCGACATCTGGCAACGATACGTTACGTAATGTTGAAAATGTGGTTGCGGGTGCCGGGAATGACAGCCTGAGCGGCAGTAATGGCGACAACGTTCTGGATGGTGGTGCTGGTGACGACGTTCTGTCTGGTCTGGATGGTGACGATACACTTATCGGTGGCGATGGCGAAGATACTGCCAGTTATTCGTCGTCGACCAGCGGTGTAAATGTTGATCTGTCTGAACAGACGGCAACCGGTGGTGCCGGCAACGATACCCTCAGCGATATCGAAAATGTTATCGGTTCAAACCATTCCGATACCCTTAAAGGCGATGCTGGTGACAACGAACTTCGCGCCGGTGCGGGTGACGATATCCTGATTGCCACCGAAGGCGATGATGTGATTTCGGGTGGATCGGGTCGCGATACAGTTGATTACAGCGACGCGAGTGGTGCAGTTGATGCGGATCTTGCGCTTGGCACTGTTTCGGGGATGGGCAACGATCAGATTTTGAACGTTGAAAATCTGACAGGCAGTGATTTTGATGACAGCATTTCCGGGAACCAATTGGCCAACGTTCTTGATGGCGGAGACGGTGATGACCTGATTTCGGGCGGTGCGGGCAATGATACGCTGTTAGGCGGTGCTGGGAATGACAGCCTTGTTGGCGGCGCCGGTGCAGATCTGATTGATGGTGGCGATGGCATTGATACTGTCGATTACGCCAATGCGAGCGATGCGGTTGAAATCAATCTTGCCACGGGTGAAACAGACGATACGACCGGCGACACGGTTCTCAATGTTGAAAATGTTATCGGCAGTACTCTTGGTGACAACATTACCGGGTCGGATGCCGATAATACCATGCTGGGTGGCGGTGGCGATGACACCTTTAACGTCAGTGCCGGTGACGATGTCATTGATGGTGGCGAAGGTGCTGATACCGTCGATTACAGCAACAGCCAAACCGGTGTTGATGTCGACCTTGATATTGGCAGTGTCGATAAGGCCGCAGGCACGGATGTTCTAACTAGCATTGAAAACGTTACCGGGTCGGATGCCGATGACGTGATTTCCGGTTCGTCTGGTACCAATACACTTCGCGGTGGCGCGGGCGATGACACCCTTGATGGGCGTGCTGGCGATGACGTGATTTCCGGCGGTGAGGGGGATGACACCCTTGCGGGCGGCGACGGTACCGATACGCTTGATTATTCCAGCGCCAATGGTGCTCAGAATATTGATCTTGCGAACGGTGCTGCGACTGGCGCTGATGGTAATGACACCGTTTCGGGATTTGAAAATGTCATCGGTTCGGAGCATGACGACACCATCACCGGGGATGATGCCGATAACCGTCTTGATGGCGGCGATGGCAACGACTTCATTACCGGTGGTGCAGGGAACGATGTTCTAAGCGGTGGTGCTGGCGATGATAGCTTCGTCGGCGAGTTGGGCGATGACACCTATGTCGGTGGTGAAGGTTCCGACACGCTGGATTACAGCGATGCGCAATCGGGTCTTGATATCGATCTTGCGAACAATACTGCGACCGGCGAGGGCATTGGTACCGATACCATAAGTGGCGTCGAGCAGATCATCGCGACCGATCATAACGACACCATCGTCGGCGGCAACGGCAACGAGACGATTCTGGCCGGGGCTGGCGACGATTATGTTGCCGGTGGTGCCGGGAATGACACTCTTGATGGTGGTGACGGCGAAGATACGCTTGGCTTTGCTGATGCCAACGGCGTGAGCGTAGACCTTGAAAGCAGTACAGTCAGCGGCGATGGCAATGACAGCATTGCGAACTTTGAAAATGTTGATGGTTCGGCCGGAAATGACACGATTAGTGGCGACAGCGGCGTAAATACTCTGGCCGGTAACGCGGGCAACGACGTCATCGATGGTCGCGGCGGCGACGACGTGCTGCTTGGTGGTGCTGGTAACGACATCATTCGTGGTGGCGATGGCGACGACCAAATTGATGGCGGCGTTGGCAATGATACCCTTATATCTGGGGCTGGTGATGACATTCTGGTTGGTGGCGAGGGTGTTGACCGCGCAAGTTACGCCGGATCAGACGCGGCAGTTACGGTCGATACGACGCAAAATACCGTCAGCGGTTCGGCAACTGGAACCGATACCCTCGAAGGTATCGAAGAAATCGAGGGCTCCAGCCACGATGATACTTTCATGGGGGGCGCGCAGAACGATACGTTTATCGGTGGTGCAGGCGACGATACGTTCGATGCGGGTGCAGGCGATGATACGCTAACACTTGGCACGGGTGCCGATCAGGTCATCTTTAATCCGGGCGATGGCCACGACACGATCACTGATTTTGATGTCAGCACTGACGTCATTGACCTGACGCCATTTAAGATCGCTGGCTACGGCAGCCTTGAGCATATGTTCGGCTCCGACGCTGACGGCAATTTGACCATTACATTTGATAGTGGCGACAGCATTACGCTCGAGGGTGTTAGTGCTGACCAGCTTGGTGAGGATAATTTCACTGGTGTCATTCAGCTTGGCACAAGTGATGCCGATGACATTGCCGGTGGTGCGGGCAATGACGTCATTGATGCGCTTGATGGTGATGACACCGTTTCAGGTGGCGACGGCAACGACCATCTTATGGGTGGCGACGGGAATGATACCCTTTCGGGCGATGCCGGCGACGATACGCTAAGCGGCAATGCCGGATCAGATGTCCTTTCGGGTGGTGAAGGCAACGATACCGCAGACTATTCGACCGAAAGTGCCGGTATCACAGCCGACCTTGCAAACGGAACTGTGACGGGTGGTGATGGTGACGATACGCTTGATAGCATCGAAAACATCACAGGGACCCTTCATGACGATACCCTGATTGGGAATGACGAAAACAACACGCTGAGCGGGCTTGACGGGGATGACGTCATGGTCGGCGGTGGTGGCGATGACGTGCTGGATGGTGGCGATGGATCCGACACCGTTGATTACAGCAACGCGACCGATGCGGTTGACGTCAATCTTTCGACCGGAACGGCAACGGGTGAGGGCACGGATACCCTTACCAACATTGAAAATGTCGTTGGTTCTGACTTCAATGACAAAATTACCGGCAATGCCGGGAACAACACGATCTCGTCTGGTGCAGGCAATGATGCAATCAATGCAGGCCAGGGTGACGACATTGTTGATGCCGGAACGGGTGACGACGAAATCGCCGGTGGTGCAGGCAATGACATCCTTGATGGTGGTGCCGGAAATGATGTCCTTCTGGGTGAAGAAGGCAACGATACACTTTCTGGTGGCGAAGGTGATGACATCGTCGAGGCGGGTGCTGGCAGTGACTGGGTTTACGGCGATACCGGCGATGACATCCTTGATGGTGGCGATAGCGAGAATGACATCGACACCGTCGATTACTCCAACGTTGACGCAGGTGTCACGGTTGACCTTGTAAACCAGTATGCGTCGGGTGGCGGCGGGAATGACATCGTTCGGAACTTTGAGCGTGTCATCGGCACCGATTATGCCGATACGCTGGTTGGCAGTGACGGGGTCAATACCCTTGATGGTGGGTCGGGCAACGATACGCTGTTTGGTGGTGCGGGCGATGATGTGATCATCACTGGCGACGGCGAAGATGTGATCGTTCTCAAGCCGGGTGGTGGCAATGACACCGCGACCGACTTTGATGTGACACAAGACACGATTGATCTGTCCTCCTATGGCATTGAAGATTACGCCACCTTGCGTGATCAGATGGCCGATGATGCAAATGGCAATGCGGTTATTACGCTGGCGGACGGCGAAAGCATCACACTTGAAGGTGTGTCGGTTGACGATCTTGGGCCGGGTAACTTCTTTGGCTATGAAGTGATCATTGGCACCGAGTTCGAAGACAATATCATCGGCAGCCAGATCAGTGACGAAATCCACGCCCTTGAAAGCGATGACATCATCGATGGTCAGGCGGGCGACGATGATATTTACGGTGATGAAGGCAATGACACGCTGATCGGTGGTGCGGGCGACGATACCCTGCGCGGCGGCGATGGCAGCGACACGGCCGATTATTCCGACACGACCGAGGGGGTTGCGGTTGATCTGGGTGCTGGAACGGCAACCGGTGAAGCGGGTGACGATACCCTTGAAAGCATTGAAAACGTTACCGGTGGCGACGGCGACGATATCCTGATCGGTGATGAAAATGCCAACATCCTTGATGGTGGCGAAGGCAATGACACCGTCATTGGCAATGGCGGTGATGACACCCTGATCGGTGGCGAAGGCGAAGACGTTCTGTCTTATGCGGATGCCGATGAAGGTGTGACTGTTGATCTGGCCAATGGTACCGCGACCGGTGGTGCGGGCAATGACGTGATTGACGGTTTTGAAACCGTGATCGGGTCGGACCATGACGACACCATTGCCGGTGATGACATGGATAATGTCATCGATGGTGGTGCAGGAAACGATACGCTTTCGGGTGGTACTGGCAATGACACGCTGGTGGGCGGTGACGGCGATGATATCGTTGATTATTCCGATCAGACCGACGGCGTTGTTGTTGATCTTGAAAACGGCACAGGCATTGCGACCGATGGCACCGATACCCTTGACGGGATCGAAGGTGCGACCGGTGGTTCCGGGGATGACACGCTGACCGGTTCGGTCGGCGATAACGTCCTTGCGGGCGGTGCCGGTTATGACAGCCTTTTGGGCGGTGACGGCAATGACACCCTTGCCGGTGGCGACGGGGCTGACCTTATTGATGGCGGTGCCGGGGATGATGTTCTGTCGTTCGAAGGCGACCGTGTTGCCGCCGATGGCGACACGACCGACCATGTCGGCAGCCCGAGCACCGATGGAACCGGCGACGTCGCCGATATTTCCGGCAAGAACCTGTCAGATGACAGCTTTGTCGGCGGTGAAGGCAATGACACGCTGGTCGCGGGCGACGGCGATGATGCCATCATTCTCGACCGTGATCATGCCGGTGGTGGTGCTGCCAATCCGTCGATTGTTGATATCGAAAATATCGATGCGGGTGCGGGCAATGACGTTGTCGACCTGACCAGCGAAACCCATTCTTATGGCGATGTGACCATTGATGGTGGTGCCGGGGATGACACGATCTGGTCGAATGACGGCGATGACGTCATTTCGGGCGGTGATGGTGCCGATAACATCCATGGCGGTGCCGGTGCCGATGTCATCGACGGTGGTGCGGATGACGACATCCTTGATGGCGGCGAAGGGTCTGACACTCTTGACGGCGGGGCTGGAAATGACACGATCATGGCCGGGGCTGGCGACGATATCCTGACCGGTGGTGATGGTTCCGATACGCTTGATATGTCTGGTGCCGATGGCGCGACCATCAATCTGGCCGAAGGTACCGCAAGCAGCGACGCAACCGGGACCGACAGCATCGACGGGTTTGAAAATGTCATTGCGACGGACGGCAATGATGACATCACCGGATCGGCTGGCGATAACACAATTGATGCCGGTGCAGGCGATGACACGGTCACGCTGGACGCTGGCAATGACGACCTTGATGGCGGTGACGGCACCGATACCCTCGATCTGGGCAACACCACCGGTGGCGTGACGGTTGATCTGGCCGCAGGCACGGCAAGTGGTGCCAATACCGGTACAGACACGGTCGCCAATTTCGAAAACATTATCGGGTCTGATGATGACGATACCCTGACCGGGTCGGATGATGCCAACCGCATCGACGGCGGTGCGGGTGATGACACCATTGATGGCGGTGCCGGTGACGATATCCTGACCGGGGGGGAGGGTGATGACCGACTGATCGCAGGCGATGGCAATGATACGCTTTCAGGTGGCAGCGGCAGTGATACTTTCGTCTTCGAAGACGGCGATGACGCCGATCTGGTTAGTGATTTTGACATTGGCAGCGATGTGATTTCCCTGCCCGATCTGGGCATTTCAGCCTGGACCGATTTGCAGCCGCTTCTGTCGGATGGGCCGGATGGCGCGGTCATCACGCTGCCGTCTGGTGGTACGGTGACCCTTGCCGGGGTGGCGGTTGATGATCTGACACCAAGCCACTTTGAAGGCATCGAAAATGTCGGCACACCGGGCGATGATACGCTGGGTGGCGGCGACGGCAACGATACGATTGATGGCGGCGACGGCGAAGATTCCGTCGGTGGTGGATCGGGTGACGATACTGTTGGCGGCGGCGGCGGGAATGACACCGTTGATGGCGGCGATGGTAATGATTCGGTCGACGGTGGCGACGGGGATGATTCTGTTGGTGGCGGTGCAGGCGACGATAGCGTTGGCGGTGGCAGTGGGAATGACACGGTCGATGGTGGCGATGGCAATGATACGGTTGACGGTGGTGACGGTGACGACACCGTTGGCGGCGGTGCTGGTGATGACACAGTCGAAGGTGGTGGCGGCAACGACACCCTGAGCGGTGGCGACGGTACAGATACCCTGTCGGGTGGTGATGGCGACGATGTTCTTCAGTTCGAAGCAGACCGGACCGGTCAGTCGGGCGACAGCACCGATCATGTGGGCAGTCCGGGCGTTGATGGTACCGGCGATGTTGCCGACCTTGATGGTCTTGGCCTGAGCGACGATGAATTTGACGGCGGCGACGGCATCGATACCCTTGTCGGGACGGCCGGCGGTGACGCGATCATCCTTGATGGCGATCATGAAAATGCTTCGGAAAACCCGACCATCCGTGATGTCGAAGTTATTGATACTGGTGCTGGTGATGACGTTGTTGATCTGACCAGCCAGACCCATGAATATGGCGATGTGACGGTGAATGCCGGAACTGGCGATGACACGGTCTGGACCGGTGCAGGCGATGATGAAATCAACGCCGGTGATGGCAACGACGCGATCCATGACGGTGCTGGTGATGACGTTGTAAATGCCGGTGCGGGCGATGACGTGATCGAAGGCAGCCTTGGCAACGACACCCTTGATGGTGGCGATGGCACGGACCTTCTGGATCTGTCGGATGCCGATGGTGTGACGGTTGATCTTGATGCCGGTATTGCACAGTCGGATGCCTTTGGCTCCGATGCGATCAGCAATATCGAAAACGTAACCGGTTCTGCAGGTGATGACACCATCACTGGTTCGGACGGTGTAAACGAAATCGATGGCGGTGCCGGAAACGACGTCCTTGATGGCGGTGCTGGCGACGATACAATCACTGCGGGTGATGGCGACGATACGGTTCTGGCCGGTGCCGGTGATGATACGCTGGCCGGTGGCGATGGGACTGATACGCTTGATATGGCGGGTGCGGGTGGTGCAGATGTCGATCTGGCAGCGGGTACTGCAAGCAGCCTTGAAACCGGTGACGATACCATTTCCGGTTTTGAAAATGTTATCGGTTCGGACGGTGCTGATGTCATTGCCGGTTCGGATGCGGCCAACGAAATTGCTGCGGGAACTGGCAACGATACGATTGACGGTGGTGCTGGTGATGACGTCATCGACGGTGGTGCGGGCTCCGACATCCTGTTGGGTGGTGCCGGGAACGATCAGGTTGATGGCGGCGCTGGTGCGGATACGATCAATGCCGGTGTTGGCGATGACACCCTGACCGGTGGTACGGGCACAGACAGTTTTGTCTTTGAGGATGGCGTTGATGACGATCTGGTCACGGACTTCACCATTGGCGAAGACAGCATTTCCTTGCCAGACAGCGGTGTTACGACTTGGACCGACTTGCAGACGATGTTGTCGGATGGCCCGGATGGCGCGGTGATTACCTTGCCGTCTGGTGGCACGGTGACGCTTTCGGGCGTGTCGGTTGCTGACCTTGGTCCGGATGATTTCGAAGGTGTGGAGAATATCCCGACCGGCGGCAATGACAGCCTGCCGGGTGGCGATGGTGACGACACCATTGATGGCGGTGATGGCGACGATACCGTTACCGGTGGTGATGGTGGCGATACACTCGGCGGCGGTGAAGGTGATGACACGCTTGAAGGCGGCGACGGCGGCGATACGCTGAGCGGTGGTTCAGGCAGTGATACCCTTGACGGCGGTGCGGGTGATGATGTTCTGCAATTTGGGGCCGACAGCACCGGTCAGGCTGGTGACAGTACCGACCATGTTGGTAGCCCGGGCGTTGATGGCACCGGCGATGTTGCCGACCTTGAGGGGCTTGGCCTCAGCGACGATGTTTATGATGGTGGTGCGGATACCGATACACTGGTGGGCACCAGCGGCGATGATGCCATCATTCTTGATCGTGATCATGAAAACGGCACAGCAGGCCCGTCGATCATTGATGTTGAAGTCATCAATGCGGGTGACGGCAATGACGTTGTCGATCTGACCAGCGAAAATCATTCCTATGGCGATGTGACGGTTGATGCCGGAACCGGCGATGACACGGTCTGGACCAATGCGGGCAATGACAGTATCGACGGTGGCGACGGCAATGATCACCTCAATGGTGGTGCCGGTGACGACGTTGTAAATGCCGGTGCAGGCAACGATACCGTTGTTGGCGATGCCGGTAACGACACCCTGTCGGGTGGCGATGGCAACGATACGCTTGATATGTCCGATGTCCAAAGTGACATTGCGATCAATCTTGCCGATGGTACGGCCAACAGCAGCGAAACCGGTTCGGACGTTATTTCCGGATTTGAAAATCTGGTAACCGGCTCTGGTGATGACACCATCACGGGCAGCAGTGCCGACGATACCATTTCGACCGGTGACGGTGCGGATACCATTGACGGTGGCGATGGTATCGATTTGATTGATGCTGGTGCAGGCAATGATGTGATTTCCGATGGCGCAGGCAGTGATCTGGTCAATGCCGGTGCGGGTGATGATACGGTCATCGCCGGTGCGGGCAATGACAGCCTTGATGGTGGGGACGGTTCCGACACCCTTGATATGTCCGGCGCGTCTAGCGATGCGCAAGTCGACCTTTCTGCCGGGACGGCACAGTCGTCTGAAACCGGCAGTGATCAGCTTTCCAGCATTGAAAATGTAACAACCGGTTCTGGTGATGACCAAATCACCGGGTCGAGTGCCAATAACAACATCGCGGCGGGTGCGGGTAATGACACCATTGATGGTGGTGCCGGTGATGATACCGTTGCCGGTGGTGAAGGTTCCGATACATTCATCTTTGCCGATGGCACGGATCACGACGTTGTCAGTGATTTTACACGTGGCGAAGACAAACTTTCGATTGATGACCTTGGCCTTGAAAGCTGGAGCGACGTGCTGCCGCTGCTCAGTGAAAATGGCAACGGCGATGCGGTTCTGAACTTGCCTGCGGGCGGCACGGTGACACTGGTTGGTGTTGGCCTTGGGGATCTGAGTGCTGATGATTTCAACAACATCACCGATGGCGCAACCCAGTTTGACGATATCCTTGACGGCACAGATGGTGATGACACCATTGATGCACTTGCAGGGGACGATATTGTCAACGGTGGTGCGGGTGACGACACCTTGCTGGGCAACAGCGGTGACGACACGATTTCCGGCGGTTCAGGCAATGACGACATCGATGGCGGTACGGGCAGCGACACCCTTTCGGGTGGTGATGGTGACGATCAGCTTAGTGGTGGTGATGATAGCGACGTTCTTTCGGGCGGTTCTGGCGACGACACCCTTGATGGTGGCGACGGCAACGACGTTCTGAACTTCGAAGCTGACGGCACCGCAGAATCCGGTGATACCACCGAACATACCGGTAGCCCGGATGTCGATGGCACCGGCGATGTTGCCGATATTGGCGGGAAAAATATTTCTGACGATACGTTCATCGGCGGTGAAGGCACCGATACCCTGAATATGTCCGATGGCAACGATGCGCTGATCCTTGACGGTTCGAAACTCGGCGATGGTGAAACCAGCACCAGCACCGTTGAAACCCGGACCCTTGGCCTGACAAACTCGGCAAGCAGTGCCGATGTACAGGCCGCATGGTCGGATGCAAACCTGTATGGCTTTGATTTTGGCACATCCTATGTTGGCGAAGACGGCAAGCTGAACCTTGCGGCTGCTGACGACACCGTGACCTTTGATGGTAACGGTATTGGCAATAACGGCGGTAGCCCGGCGGGCGGTCAGATCAACCATGATGGCAACAGCGGCGAAAGCGAAGCCGTCGTTGTCGATCTTGGCGCAAATGCCACAACGGCGACCGTTCAGGTTTCCAACCTGATGGCCAATGAAGGCGGCGGCGAAGTTGGTTCGTGGCAGGCCTTTGATGCGGACGGTAACCTTGTGGCGTCAGGCGTGCTTGATGACAGCACGGTTGATTACAGCAACAACAGCGTTGGCACCGCCAACATCAGTGTGACCGATGATTTCGGTAACCCGGTTGAATTCCGCTATATCGCGTTTGAAAGCGAACCTTATGCCAATGGCACGTCTGGTTCCGACAGCAGCGATTACTTCGTCCGGTCAATCAGCTTTGACACCGTCGTTCAAGATACGACCACTGATGGTGCACGACTTGACGGGGTTGAAGTCATCAATGCGGGTACGGGCGATGACGTTGTTGATTTGACCAGCGATACGATTGCCTATGGCGATGTCACCATCAACGGTGGTTCGGGGTCCGATACCCTTTGGGGCAATGCGGGCGATGATACGATCCGTGGTGAACTTGGCCATGACAATATTCATGGCGGTGCCGGTGATGATTATCTTGATGGTGGTTATGGCGATGACCTGATCGACGGCGGTGTTGGGAATGACACGCTGGTTGGTGGAACAGGTAACGATCAGCTGCGCGGCGGCCAAGGCGACGACATTCTGGTGGGTCAGGGCGATAACGATACCGCCCTTTATGACGACGCCACGTCGGGTGTGACTGTCGATCTTGCAAATTACACGGCCACCGGCGGTGCGGGCAATGACAGCCTGTACACCATTGAAAACGTCGTTGGGTCCGATCATGACGACACGATCACCGGTGGGACGGGTAACAACATCCTGACCGGTGGTGCGGGCGACGATACACTTGCCGGTGGTGCGGGCAATGATACGCTTGCCGGTGGTGATGGCACGGATACCGCTGATTACAGCAATTCGAGTGCTGCGGTTGATGCCGATCTTTCGACCGGTATTGCAGAGCTTGCCAATGGCGACACCGACAAACTTTCAAGCATCGAAAACCTGATTGGTTCGGATGGCAACGATACCCTGACAGGGTCGGATGGTGATAACACCCTGACCGGTGGTGCAGGCAACGACACGCTGTCGGGCAATGCCGGGAACGACGTCCTTGACGGTGGTGACGGTAACGACACCCTGGATGGCGGCGAAGGTGCCGACATCGTTGATGGCGGTGCCGGGGACGATCATATTCTGGCCGGTGCGGGCGATGATACGCTGGCCGGTGGCGATGGCGAAGATACTCTTGATATGACTGTCGTAGACGGCGCGACAGTTGATCTTGGTGCGGGTACGGCGACATCTGATGCGACCGGATCCGATACGATCAGCAGCATCGAAAACGTTATCGGTTCGGACGGCAATGATGTCCTGACCGGGTCGGACGGTGACAATACGATCCTTGGCGGTGCCGGTGACGATACCATCGAAGGCGGTGCAGGCGGTGATTACCTTGATGGTGGGGATGGTGTTGATACCATCAGCTATGAAGGATCAGATGCCGGTGTCGAGGTTTACCTTGGTGAAACCGATGCCAATGCCCGTACGCCCGGTGAAGCGGGGCGTGCCTATGATGGCGACGCAGCAGGCGATATTCTGGCCAACTTCGAAAAAGTCATCGCATCGGCCCATGACGATTATGTTTATGGCAACAGCCAGAACAATGAAGTCGATCTTGGCGATGGCAACGACACGTTTGACAACGTCGAAGCAGACGTCAGCACCGACACCGTCGATGGCGGCGAAGGTAATGACACGATCTGGACCGGTGACGGCGAAGACACACTGTTTGGCGGCAACGGCGACGATTACCTGAATGGTGAAAAAGGCGACGACGTTCTTAACGGTGGTGCGGGCAAGGATCGCCTGATTGGCGGTGATGGCAATGATACGCTTGATGGTGGTTCGGGTGACGATACCCTGTCGGGTGGCTCAGGTGCCGACCTTATCCAAGTCAGCAGTCTGGATGGCGACAAGGTCGTCACCGACTTTAACACCAGCGTTGATCAGATTTCGCTCGATGCGCTTGATATCAGCACATGGTCGGATCTGGCGCCGCTTCTGTCGGAAGTGAATGGCAACGCGGTCATTGATCTAGGCGAAAATGGCTCGGTTACGTTGCTGGGTGTGCGTCTGAATGATGTTTCTGCCGACATGTTCGTCGGGATTGAGAATGACGGTGGCGCAACACCGTTTGACGATATTCTGATCGGCACCAGCGAAGATGATTACATCGACGCGCTGGCCGGAAATGACGTGGTTGATGGCGGTGCGGGTGATGACACCATCAACGGCATGGAAGGCGATGACAACCTTTCGGGTGGCGATGGCGATGACACCATAACCGGCGGCAGCGGCAATGACGTTGTATCGGGCGGTGACGGTGACGATACCCTTGATGGTAACGAAGGCCATGACGTCATCGCGGGCGGTGCGGGCAATGACACTCTAGTCGGTGGCAGCGGCAACGACGTCATGGATGGCGGCGGTGGCGATGATTACATCGACGGCATGGAAGGTGACGACACCATCACCGGTGGCGATGAAACCGACACAATTTATGGTTCGTCCGGCGAAGATAAGCTTGATGGCGAAGGTGGCGACGACGTCATTTATGGCGGCGACGACAATGACAGCGTCGCGGGCGGTGCGGGTAACGACCTTCTGTCGGGCGATAACGGCAACGACACCCTTGATGGTGGTGCGGGCAACGATACGTTGCTTGGCGGGGATGGCAATGACACGCTGACCGGTGGTGACGGCAATGACGTCCTGTCGGGTGGTAATGGCAATGACCTTCTTGATGGTGGTGCGGGTAACGATACCCTGACCGGGACCGATGGTGCCGACACCCTGATTGGCGGAGCCGGCAATGATACGCTTGATGGCGGTGCCGGGGATGACACCTATACCGGCGGTGCCGGTGAAGATCAGATTCTTGTGTCGAACAATTCCGGCGATAAGGTTGTCACCGACTTTAACGTCAATGATGATCAGATCAATCTGGCGTCGCTTGATGTTGATGACTGGGCCGACCTTCAGGGCCTGATGAGCGAGGTCAACGGCAACACCGTCATTAACCTTAATGGTCAGGGCACCTTGACGCTGGTTGGTGTTTCGATGAGCCAGCTGAATTCCGACATGTTTGTCGGTGTGCAGCAATCAACGGGCCCGACCCCGTATGACGATCTGCTTTATGGCACCAGCAACAATGACACGATTGCCGCCCTTGCCGGTGATGACACGGTTTATGGCCTGAATGGTCAGGACACGTTGTCGGGTATGGAAGGCAATGACAGTCTGTATGGCGGTGATGGCGATGACACCCTGTCGGGTGACGCTGGCAATGACATTGTCGAAGGTGGCAGCGGTCAGGACAGCATCACTGGTGGTGACGGCGACGATACGCTGGACGGCGGATCGGGTGATGACCGTGTCTGGGCCGGTGACGGTAATGACACCGTTCTGGGTGGTCAGGGTCAGGACAAGCTGTACGGCGAAGCCGGTAATGACACCATCGAAGGCGGCACAGGCGACGACACTCTTAAAGGTGGCGACGGCAATGACGTGCTTGATGGTGGCGAAAACAACGACAAGCTTTATGGCGGCGATGATGTCGATACGCTGCTTGGCGGCAATGGCGATGACAAGCTGTATGGAGATGCCGGTAATGACACCCTGATCGGGGGTCAGGGGCACGATACGCTTAGCGGTGGTGATGGCCGGGATACGGCAAGTTACGCCAATGCTACGTCATCGGTTGCAGCCAGCCTTGAAAGCGGCACCGCGACCGGCGGCGATGGCAGTGACAAGCTGTCTTCGATCGAAGACCTGATTGGCTCGAACTTCAATGATTACCTGTTTGGTGATGATGGTTCGAACCTGCTGTCGGGTCTTGATGGTAATGACGTTCTGGGTGGTGACGCCGGGCATGATACCATCTGGGGCGGCCTTGGTGATGATACGATCAATGGCGGTTCGGGTTCGGACCTGATTGATGCCGGTGGCGGCGATGACACCATCGAATATCAGAAAGATGCGACATGGACCGGCAGCCACGCAGCCAAAAACGTTGGCGATCCGGGGATGGCCGGCACCAACGAGCAGATCAATCTTTCGGGCTATAACCGTTCCGAAGACATCTTTGACGGTGGTGCCGGGACCGATACCCTGTCGATGACCGGCGGCAATGATGCCCTGTTCCTTGATGACGATCTTACCGATCCGGGGACCAGCCCGCGCATTTCCAACATCGAAGTGATCGATGCGGGCAATGGCGATGACATCGTTGACCTAACCAGTGACGATCTGTCTTACGGTGATGTCACCATTCTGGGCGGCACGGGCGATGATATCGTCTGGAGCAATGCCGGGGATGATGTGCTTGATGGCGGTGAAGGCGACGATACCCTTTGGGGTGGTTCGGGTGCCGATACGTTGCTGGGTGGCAACGGTGAAGACGTGCTCAATGGCGGTGCCGGGGATGACGTCCTGCAATACAACGCAGACGACACCTGGGGGAACAGCTGGTACGCGCTTAACGATGGCTCGCCAAACGAAGATGGCCATAATCACGATAATGGTTGGGGCCATGACAACCACAATGGCAACGGTTGGGGGCATCACGACGGTGGTGATGACGGGACTGGCGAATACGTCAATCTTGGTGGCTATAACCAGTCCAATGACGTGTTCGAAGGTGGTGCTGGAACCGATACCCTGCAGATGACCAGTGGCAACGATGCCCTGTTCCTGCATGATGATGTCAGCGACGGCGACAGCGATGTTCGCATCAGTGGTGTCGAAGTGATCGAAGCCGGTGATGGCAATGACATCATCGATCTGACCAGCGATACCTATAGCTACGGCGATGTGACGCTCGATGGTGGCGATGGCAATGATACGCTTTGGAGCAATGCCGGTGATGACGTCCTGCTGGGTGGGGCGGGTAATGATCATCTTTATGGCAGTGCCGGGGATGACACGCTGACCGGTGGCACGGGCTGGGATGAATTCCAGATTGGCAAAGCGGATGGCCATGACATCGTGACAGACTTCACGCCGGGCGAAGACATCATTGATCTGTCGGAATGGAACTACAACAACTTCAACCAGATCCAGAACGACATGCATCTTGATACCGATGGCAATGTTGTAATTGAGCTTGGCAATGATGCGTCGGTTACCCTGATGGGCGTTCATGATCCAGATGATCTCGACGCGGATGACTTTGGATTTGGGACCTAAGGCTTAAGGTCTTTGGACAGGACACAACAAGAAAACGGGGTGGTTCAATGAACCACCCCGTTCGCGTTTGTCGCAGTGGTGTCAGAAATCGTGACCGTCTTATTCGGCGGCAATCGCAACGTCTTGTTGCTGATGTTCCGGCAGGGTCATGTCATGGTGTAGTTTGGCACGTAATTCATCAATGGCGCGGATACGTTTGATTTCATCAAAACAGGCAGCACCCTGTGTGTGGCTTTTACGGATAAGGGCCATCCATTGTTTGATACGTCCTGCCTGATGGTTTTCCGTTGATCCGTCTTTATCCATCAAATCGCAATAAGACAACAGCATCGCCAAAACATCGGCCCAGCATTCCTTGGGCCGTTGCGTGCCGTTTTCAAACGCCTTGATGCGGTTGGCAAGGTCAGGGGCAGCAATGGCGCCCCGGCCAATCATGAAGCTGTCACAGCCTGATACATCCCGGCATTTTTCGTAATCTGCGACGTCCCAGATTTCACCATTGCCGGTCATGCCGATTGAAATGGCCTCGCGGATACGGGCCAGATATTCCCAATGGGCGGGCGGTTTATATCCTTCAAGCTTGGTGCGTGCATGGACCGTCAGGTGCTGCGCGCCGGCGGCTTCAACCGCGCGGGCATTATCAAGAAACAGTTCCTTGTCGGCATAGCCAAGCCGGACCTTTGCACTGACCGGGATGTGATCAGGAACTGCACGGCGCACGGCCGACACGATCCGATACAGATTATCCGGGCATTTCAAAAGCGATGCGCCAGCTTCGTGCTTGTTCACAGTTTTTGACGGGCAGCCGAAATTGATATCAATGCCCGGTGCGCCGAGGCTTGCGGCAAAGGCGGCATTTTCGCCCATCAGTTCCGGATCATGGCCCATTAACTGCACCAGAACCGGCACCCCCGAAAGCGTTTTGCCGCCGTTCAAAAGTTCGGGGCAATAGCGATGGAACACATGGGCGGGAAACAGGTTTTGCGACACGCGGATAAATTCGGTCACGCACAGGTCGAACCCGCCGGTCGCGCTCAGCAATTGCCGAACGCGCCAGTCAACAAGTCCTTCCATTGGTGCAAGCACCAGCTGCGTCATTGTGATGTCATCCTGTCTCATAAAATCAGTTGGCGGCTTTTATCATAAACCATGGATTGATGCCGTTGAAAAATCACAGACCAGCATTGTCAGGATTGGACGCATATTAGTGAATTAAGGCGGAAAAAGCGCATTGCTGACACCTTTCCAGCGAATTCGGGGGATACATTCACAGCATCAAAAACAACAATGAAACGCCCGATGGTTTGTATCGGGCAGGAGTAACGAAGCATGCTGTATATTTTTGAAAGTGCCTTTGATGAAGTCGAAGCCGTTTCGCGCGAAGCCCGCGAGAAATTGTCTGGCCTTGAAATCGTGCTGAAATCAACTGCCGAGAGCCTTCAGGTTCTCAAAGATCGTCTCGAACAGACAGCTTCCTGACGAAATGCTTTGATACCGGTTTCGTGCCATGAGCGTGTGCCGGGGTGCCATATGACGTCTTTGTCCGAGCAATAAGCGAAGTTTATATGGAACCCTCCATCCCGCTCCCGCGTTCATGGGATGAAACTTTTCACGTCACAGCAGGAGGTAGCCGAAATGCTGTATATTGTTGAAAAAGCCCTAAACGAGATCGAAGCTATGCCGCGTGACGAACGCGAAAGCTTTGCCCATCTTGATGGCGAAATCAATGAAGCGGTCGAGAAGCTGAAAGTTTTAAAAGCGAAACTTGAAGCGGAAAAAGACAGTAAGTAGCATAATCGCACACTAATAGAGGTCGTCGCCGAAGCCCTCTATTAGAAGCTTGGTTTTGTTAGCATCAACCAAACGATCAGCAAGACAGAGAGAAAAGCTGGAAAACCGAACACCAGCCAAACGCGGTAAAGCCGGTGATAGGTTTCAGGCAAATTGCTGTTTGCTAAAGCTGCTTTATTTGCAATGTCACGCAACCGGATTTGTATCCATACCACCGGCAACCAAAATGCTCCAACGACGATGTATAATCCGATTGATGCCATTAACCATGGCTCGGTCAGAGGCCAACCGACCTCGCGCGCGAGAAAGTAACCCGTAATTGGTTGTATTGCAGCGGCAGTTGCTGTGAACACGGTATCTGCCAAGACGACAATTCTACTGACATGTGCAATCATCTCCGCATTTCCCCAATGGTTTGATATAACGAAGAAAAATGCGATTCCTGCGCCCGTTCCGAAAAGTACGCAGGCTCCAATGATATGAGAGTAAAGTAGGATTTCGTATGTCATCGTTCTTCAAGAATAGAAATAGTGAACATTGTAAGTACGATTGAAGGGATCACTTTGATCATCGGGCCAAGCGGATCAAGCCATAAGTCCGGTGCGGTGAACAAACTGGCTATGATGTATGCTGCAGATATTGTGATCATGCCAATACAAGCAAGCCGAGATAATTTTCGAACGAGAACAGCTGCTCCCAATGTGATGTCAGCGATGATGCCTGAAAGTATGAGAAGTTGTGCCAGGTCATCGCTTATCCCTCGCTTTGTTAATACGTCCTGCGCTGTTGGAAACGACACGATTCCGATAATGCCACTGGCGAGTCAGAAAATTGCGAGAACGGTAATGGCAAGTGGAAGCCCCAAGTATAATTTTGCAAACCAGCGTTCTTGGATTGTTGCGGGCATAGACTCCATCGTTTCCTTCATGGATCGGCAATTTTGGTTGCCTGTCATTTTCCAAGTTTGAGCGTTGCCGCAGATGCCACTCTTGAGTGTCTCTAGAGCAGTCGTTCGCAACGGGGAACGCCATCCTAGTAGGCCAAGCATATCAGCAATTAGACCAATAAGTTTGATTGACCAGAGGGGTGCTGGGAGAGTTACACGCCATGGCTTAAGGCCTAACCAGCTTCGAAACTCCTTTTTAAGTTCGTCAAAGCCTTGGCTTTCTTCTTCTGTAATATCGGCGACTGTGTTCTGTGGAAGTAACCCAGTTGCTGCCTTTGTAATTGCGCGGGTGAGGTCGTCAATCGATACGGTTTGTATTTGCGCATCTGGAAATATCTGGATGTTTACCAAAGGAAATGCAGCCGCAGCTCGCAGAAGTGCTGTTCCACCATACGCATCGCGACTTATGACAAGGGTCGGGCGAAGAACGTGCCAGTTTAGTTGGCTGTTCATCAAAACGTTGTCGCCACGTGCTTTGCTTTTCATAAACTCGGTGGATGCCTGTTCGCTTGCTCCGGCAGCTGATACTTGAATGAAAGTCACGTCAGTGCCTGCAAGTGCTTGAGTGATGTTTCCAATCGAATTCACATGGATAGCATTGAGATCGTCATGCGCACCATCCTGAAGCGCGCCAGCAGCATTGACGATAATATCCGCATCCCTTAGTCGTTCTTTCCATTCGGCGGCGGAGGCTGTCCCGATATCGACCGCATGCCATTTAACCTGATCGTTGCTGCGTCTTCCTTTTTCTAAAGATCGCCCGACGCCCGTTACGTCGAATCCTGCAGAAACAAGTCTGTGAATACACGCAGAACCGATGAGGCCATAGCCGCCGAGGACGTAAACCTTCTTGTTCATTTTCAGCAGTCCCTCGTCCACAAAATAATAATTTAAAGAACTCCCAATTGTTCTATACGGCAGGCAAACCGGAAGTCACTGGAAACAATTAGTGATTGTGTTTTGTATGTTTTATCAGGCCCAGCATTTCCTCGACCGCGGCGGTCGGGTTGGTGGTGCCCGAAAGCACATCGGCCTCAAGCGTTTTAAGCCGTTCCGCGACATCATCACGCTTGGTAAATGTTTCCAGCAACCGATCACGCAGCATGCTCCACATCCAGTCGTGTTGTTGACGGGCACGTTTGGCGGCAAATTCGCCTTCCTTGTCCATCACAACCCGATGCTGGTTGATCAGATCCCAGATGGTATCAAGCCCGTCATTGATCAGGGAGGACACCATCACCGATTGTGGACGCCAATGCTTGCTGGTCGGTTGCAGGATGCGAAGGGCAGATGAATATTCGCGTTTGGCTTCACGCGCCTTGGCCGGATCGGCATCGGCCTTATTGACTGCGATCAGATCGGCGATTTCAAGCACACCTTTTTTGATCCCCTGAAGCTCATCCCCCGCACCAGGCAGCATCAGGACAAGGAAAAAGTCGGTCATTTGAGCGACCATGGTTTCGCTTTGTCCGGCCCCGACGGTTTCAACCAGCACCACGTCAAACCCGGCGGCCTCGCACAGTAAAATGGTTTCACGGGTCATGCGATTGACGCCGCCCAAATAGCCGCTGCTGGGCGATGGGCGGATATAGGCGTTTGGATCAATCGACAGTTCGTTCATTCGGGTCTTATCACCCAGAATGGACCCGCCGGTCCGCGCGCTGGTGGGGTCAACCGCAAGCACGGCAACTTTTTTGCCCGCCTTGGTCAGGTTTTTGCCAAAGGCTTCGATAAAGGTGGATTTGCCAACACCGGGAACGCCCGTAATGCCAATGCGCTGTGATCCGCCTGTGTGGGGCATCAGTTGGGCCAGAACGGCCTGTGCCTGATCAAAGTGTTTGGCATTGCGGCTTTCGACCAGCGTGATCGCGCGTGACAGGATTGTGCGATCCCCTGCCCGCACACCGTCGACAATCTGGTCGGTCGTCAGGACACGTCGGCGCACAGCCTTGCGCGGGCTGACAGTGCCGCCCGAGCCCGCCGGTATGGTGCGCAGAGTTTCTTTCACCGCCTGTCCTTGTAACTGTGCTGCTATGCTGCTTCGTCGCCCGCTTGGTTTAACTTTTCTAGCAGGTCGGATGCCGCTTCGGCAATCACCGTTCCCGGTGGGAAGATCGCCTCGGCCCCAGCTTCGAACAGTTTGTCGAAATCCTGTGGCGGGATGACGCCCCCCGCAACAATCATGATGTCTTCGCGGCCAAGTTTATCAAGTTCGGCACGTAGTTGCGGCACCAATGTCAGGTGACCTGCGGCAAGTGAACTGGCACCGACAATATGCACATCGTTTTCAACCGCCTGTTTTGCGGCTTCTTCTGGCGTTTGGAACAGTGGGCCGATATCGACATCAAAGCCAAGATCGGCAAAGGCAGTTGCAATGACTTTCTGACCCCGGTCATGCCCGTCCTGACCCATTTTGGCGATCAGGATACGCGGACGGCGGCCTTCGTTTTCCTCGAACGTCTTGATCAGGCGATCCACCTTGGCAAGGGCCTCGTTATCCGCACCGACTTCGGTTTTATAGACACCCGCGATGGAACGAATAACCGCCTGATGACGGCCATAAACCTTTTCAAGCGCATCTGAAATCTCGCCCACCGTGCATTTGGCGCGTGCGGCCTGAACGGCAAGTTCAAGAAGGTTGCCTTCGCCACTGTCGGCGGCATTTGTCAGCGCCGTCAGTGCACTTTTTACCGCGCCATCGTCACGTTCTGCCCGCAGGCGTTCAAGCTTGGCAATTTGCTGACGGCGGACTTCGGCGTTATCGACCTGAAGCACATCGACCGGGCGGTCATCAGTAACGCGGTATTTATTAACCCCGACAAGGGTCTGACGACCACTATCGATGCGGGCCTGTGTGCGTGCGGCGGCTTCTTCGATGCGCATTTTGGGAATGCCGGCTTCAATCGCCTTGGCCATGCCGCCCTGTTCTTCTACCTCGGCAATATGGGCCCATGCCTTTTCCGCCAAATCGCGGGTCAGGCGTTCGACATAATAGGATCCACCCCATGGATCGATGGCATTGGTCGTGCCACTTTCTTGTTGCAAAAACAGCTGAGTATTACGGGCAATCCGTGCCGAGAAATCGGTCGGCAGTGCCAAAGCTTCGTCAAGGGCATTGGTATGCAGCGACTGGGTGTGGCCTTGTGTCGATGCCATGGCTTCAACACAGGTGCGAATAACGTTGTTAAACACATCTTGGGCGGTCAGTGACCAGCCTGATGTTTGGCTATGGGTACGCAGCGACAGTGACTTTGGGTTTTGCGGATCAAACTGTTCGATCATCTTGGCCCAGATCATGCGCGCAGCCCGCATTTTGGCAATTTCCATAAAGAAATTCATGCCCGTCGCCCAGAAGAACGACAAACGCGGCGCAAATTTATCAATCGGCAAGCCAGCAGCCTGCCCGGCACGGGCATATTCAATGCCATCGGCCAGTGTATAGGCTAGTTCAAGATCGGCGGTCGCCCCGGCTTCCTGCATGTGATAGCCCGAAATCGAGATCGAATTGAATTTCGGCATGTTTTGCGACGTAAACGAAAAGATGTCCGAAATGATCCGCATCGATGGTTTCGGCGGATAGATATAGGTGTTGCGCACCATGAATTCTTTGAGGATGTCGTTCTGAATGGTGCCCGAAAGCTTCTCGCGTGCAACGCCCTGTTCTTCGGCAGCCGCAATATAAAGCGCCATGATCGGCAAAACTGCACCATTCATGGTCATCGATACCGACATCTCATCAAGCGGAATGCCATCAAAAAGGGTGCGCATGTCATAGATGCTGTCAATCGCCACACCGGCCATGCCGACATCCCCGGCAACGCGGGGATGGTCGCTGTCATAACCGCGGTGTGTGGCAAGGTCGAAGGCAATCGACAGGCCCTTTTGCCCGGCGGCAAGGTTGCGGCGATAAAACGCGTTGGATTCTTCAGCCGTGGAGAATCCGGCATATTGGCGAATGGTCCAGGGGCGCTGAACATACATGGTCGGATAAGGACCGCGCAAAAACGGCGGCATGCCCGGCATGGTATCAAGGTGATCAAGCCCCGCCAGATCAGACGGGCCATAGGTTGGCTTAACGTCGATCCCCTCGGGCGTGGTCCAAGGCGTGCTTTCAAACGGGTCTTTGGCCCCGGCAGATGCGCCGTCAAACAATGGAATGTTGGAGAAATCAGGAATGCGGGTCATGGTTATTTATCCCCCCATGCACCAGATAAGTGATCCATTGCCGTTCGGCAAATGTCCGGAACGTCGGACCCAACGTAGATAAAATCATCAATACCAGCGGCCTCATAGTGTGCCTTGGCATCGCCCGGATGACCGGCGAGATAAACCCGTGAGGCACCGGCATCCTTTAATGCCTTGGCCATATCGGCGGCCATGTCGCCATATTGCGGGTCGGATCCGCAAATTACCGCGATCTTCGTACCTGATGCGGTAAACGCCTTGGCAGCGGACGCGGCATCGGCAAAGCCGGTATTTGTGATCGCTTCGATCCCGCAGGATTCAAAGAAGTTGCGGGCAAACATGGCGCGTGCGGTGTGTTGGGAAACTTTGCCAAGATTGGCGAGGAAAATCTGTGGGAAGGATCCGGTTTTGGCTTTGTGATTGTCGGCCCGTTTGCGCAGTACCTCAAACGGTTCGGACAAACGGTGTGGTGTTAGGGCCGGGATGATTGTTGCGGCACTTGTCCCATACAGATCGGTAAACATATGCCCGATGGTCGCCCCGTTTCGGGCGGCCTCCATCAAGCTCGACAGTGTGGCACCAACGGTTTGGGTATATTTGGTCTGCCGCGCCTTGCCATTGGCCTGAATGGCATCAAGATCGGGCGCATCGCAGGTCACTTTGGCCTCGGCAATATTGGGGAATTCCGAAACACCGGTCAGCGGATCGCGCCGGTTTGCGACGCGTTCTTCACGCGTGTGCCAAACGGCTTCAATGTCTTTTTTCAAACTGCCGTTGGCAAGGGCGGCGACAATGCCACCGGATGCTTCAAGCGACTGGAACTTGGCCCATGCGGCCTTGGCAAGATCGCGGGTCATGTTTTCGATAAACCATGCGCCCCCCGCCGGATCAATCACCCGGTGAACGTTGCTTTCTTCTTGCAGGATCAATTGGGTGTTGCGGGCAATACGTCGGGTGAAACCATCGGGCAGGCCGATTAAATGGTCATAAGGCAGGCAGACAACACTATCAGCCCCGCCCAGACCCGCGGCAAAGCTTGTCACCGTCGTGCGCAGCATATTGACCCATGGATCAACCTTGCTCATCGCCATTTCAGCCGAGACGGCATTGATCGAAATTGATGCGTCTTCGGCACCTGATGCGGCCAGAATGCGGGTCCACATCAGGCGCAAGGCGCGCAGCTTGGCAATCCCGGCAAAGAAATCCGTGCCAATGGCGACGTTAAACACCATCGCACCGGCGGCCTGATCAACCGCCATGCCGGTATCGGTCAGCGCGCGTAAATAGGCGACACCAGATGCCAGCAAACAGGCAAGCTCCTGCCCATCGGTCGCACCGGCATTGTAATAGGGCGCACCATTGACCGAAATTGCCGTGCCCATCGGGAAAAGGTCAATCAGTTCGGCAGTGATGTTTGCGGTTTGGCGTAATGCGTCATCGGTGGAGCAGGGCAGGGTTCCGGTGCTGGCAAGCGTTCCGATGGGGTCAATGTTAAAGGCCGGGGCGGCTTCACTCGCACCATCTTCATCGGTCATGCGGGCGGCCAACATGGCCGCAGCTGGAATTGCGGCGGCCCCGCCATCAAGTGCGATGGTCGCAAGGTTGGTGTAGACGTCGCTTAACGTGCATTCAAGATCGGCCAGACAATGAATGGCAATGCCATCCACGCCGACCTCGCCCGAACTGATTTCGCGTCCCTTGCGTGCGGCCGCATCAAGCTTAAGCAAGATGGATGTCGCACCATTTTCAAGGTCGTCGAGGACCGCGGCATTTGTGACGATGGGGTCGGGATGCGTATGAAGTTGACGAATGTCCCAGCCAGTCACCGTTTCGCGTGGTTCAACCGACGCGCTGAGCACGTCGTGTATCAGACGGGTGTCGGCATCCTGATCGCCCTTGGTATAAAGTGGCTGCAGGGCAAAGCCGTCGAGTGTTTTGGTGACGAGCTTTTTCTCAAACGACGCCCCTTTAAGGGCTTCCTCGGCGAGGGTGCGCCAAGCTGCATAATCAGCAGACGGAAATTCGGATGCCAGCTTAAGCGGGTCTGTCATGCTTTCTCCCGGTCGGAACGTTTCCGAATTAATGATACTAGGGTCAAACCGCATTCACATAATCGTACCGGTTACCCGGATTCCCGACCATATTGCCATATCGTCGTTGCGACATGGCGGTTTATAGCATCTGGCTTTAATTCCGTAAATAGGCATGGAAATACCTATTTAGAAGGAGGGTAAAGCCGAATGATCTTCGTTCCGTAGCGTCAAGTTGCGGAATTCCGGCTGTTTTCTATTCCAGAAGGTCCGTTTCAAATAGATCGCGGACCGTCGGTCTGCATTATACTTTGGCCTGAATGTGGAAAAGAAGAGGCACGCAGGCGCAAATATTTAGGCGGTTTAACCAATTTGACATTTTCATCTGTCAATTTGTGCTTGTCCCAATTCTCGGAGTATCGCCATCCATGAACGCGCTCAGCGCCATGCCGTCGCAAGCCAGTCCTGACGGGCTTGTTGCATTTGCCGACGACAGTCCCAGTGCCAAAGCAGCCCTTGAAACGGTGCTGCGCCGTGCCGGATATGACGTGGCAAGTTTTGACTGTGCCGATGATCTGATTGATCAGCTTGACGGGCTTTATCCGCGCGCCATCATTCTGGATATCGAAATGCCCGGCATGAGCGGATTTGAAGCTTTTTGTGAAATCCGCCGCCGGTATCCCAATGCGACCAATGTGCCGGTGTTCTTCTTTTCCGCGCATTATGATTCCGATACCCGCGCACAGGCAGATGCGCTGGGGGCGGCCGACTTCATCAGCAAGGATGCCAGCCCGACCGTGGTGCTTGAACAGCTTAACCGCGTGCTCGGCAAAGCCATCAGCACCTGTTAGCACCCTTGCCAATTCATATCTCATGACGCGAGCGCGCCCTGCCTGTTACGCAGGGCGTTGTTGCATCTGGCGGGCTCTGCCAAGTTCGATGGTGCGATTTGAATCACCATGAACGTGATACAGCCGATCCGTTGATAAGGTGGTTTCTGGATTGATCGACGGTGTGCTGACCAATCGCTCATAGATCGGGGCGAGGGGCGTTTTCATCGCATCAAACAACTGATCATAACTGTCCAGAACGAAATAGGTTTTCTGGAAATCATCAATTGCGTAATCGGTCGCCATCACCCGTTCAAGATCAAAGCCCACCCGGTTTGGCGTCGGGTCTGTGACCGAGTAAATAGTTTCGGTTTGCGATGACAACATGCCTGCCCCATAGGCCCGCAAGCCATGATCGGTCATGATCAAGCCAAACTCGACCATGTACCAGTACATCCGCGCAAGGTTTTTAAGCCCGCCTGTGGCAATGGCTTCCGGCCCCTTGGCACCGTAAGCTGCAAGATAATCGGCAAAGACCGGGTCATAGAGCATTGGCACATGACCAAAGAAATCATGGAAAATGTCGGGTTCGACCAGATAATCCATTTCTTCTGGTGTGCGCAGCCAGACAGTCACCGGAAAGCGGCGATTGGCAAGGTGATCGAAAAACACCTCATCCGGCACAAGCCCCGGAACCGCAACCAGTTGCCAGCCGGTTGCGCCAAAAAGCTGTTCACTGACCCGGCCAAAATGCGGGATGCCGTCGGCGGCATCCAGCTTTGACAAGTTGGCAATGTAATCATCGGCGGCATAGCCGGGCAGAATGGCCGATTGACGGGCATAAAGCTTACGCCACAGGTCATGTTCAGCCTTGCTATACGCCTGCCAATCTTGCGCAATGGTATAGTCATCTTCGATGTGGCTGTAATCGCCTCGCAGATCGTTTCCCTTGGTCATGGCGGGTCCTCTTTCGGGTTCTGATGCCAATTTACAGCGGATATTTTACATCAAATTCCATGTCATTTTCTGGCGAATAAAATATCATTTTGCGTTATGGTTGAATGAAAATGACCTCAAATGGATGATGTGGGACGTATGATGACCGATCTGAGCTTAAGCGTGACCGATATCCGTATTTTGCAGATTCTGCAAAATGAGGCCGGGATCAGCAATGTGGCACTTGCCGAAAAGGTCGGGATGTCGCCATCCCCGTGTTTGCGACGGGTCAAACAGCTTGAAGCATCCGGGATAATCCGCCGACAGGTGGCGCTGTTGGATCGCAAAAAGGTTGGGCTTGGCGTTCTGGCGACCATTCAGGTGCGCCTGCAACGCCATACCGAAGCCGGGGCAGAGGATTTTGCCCATGCGATGAATGACCTTCCCGAAATCCTGTCATGCTGGGCAATGACCGGGCGGCAGGACTTCCTGCTGGTTGCGGTGGCCAGCAACATTGAAAGTTTTGGTGATTTCGTAACCCATCAGTTGCTTTCAATGCCCAATGTCCGCGATGTGCAATCTAGTTTGGTGCTCAAGGAATATAAGAATCACACAGCGATCCCTTTGCCAAAGGCCAATTGAACGCATTGACCAAGTTTGGTGTGCGCGACGTGCTGTGCTTGCTTTTGGGGGCGGGTTTGGGCATAGGAAGATGACGTTCTGATCCCGTCCCACCAATGCCGGAGCACAATGATGTCGCACGCAGCCAACCCGATCCTTGTCGAAGCCACCCGTGGATCGATGGTCGAAAGTTTCCATCGCGGGCGGTATGTCGTGATGAAGGCCGATGGCACGGTGGTGGCCGAGGGCGGCGATATTGATGCGTTGATGTATCCGCGTTCGGCAATCAAACCATTGCTGGCGATCCCCTTGGTCGAAAGTGGGGCGGCGGACGCGTTCAAGCTTGAGGACAAGCATATCGCGCTGGCCTGCTCATCGCATAATGGCGAGGAAGAACACGCCAATACGGTTAAGGCATGGCTTGAGCATATCGGGTTGTCGGTCGAAACGCTTGAATGTGCGCCGCATTATTCCATTCATCCGCCCGCCGGGATCAAACAGGCTGGTGATCAGGTCACCTTGACCAAGGCGCATAACAATTGTTCGGGAAAGCATTCCGGGTTTTTGACCACGGCCCAGCACCTGGCCGATACCCCGGCAGGCTATATCAACGAAGCCCATCCGGTTCAGCAACGCCTGATCAAGGTGCTTGAGGAGATGGGTGATTGTGATTTGTCATCGACCCCGCGGGGTATTGATGGCTGTGGCATTCCGGTGATTGGCATGCGGTTGCGCGATCTGGGGCTTGCGATGGCCCGTATGGCCGATCCATCGGGGTTGGATGCCAAACGCATTGAGGCGATCAAGCGCATTCGCAAGGGCTGTGCCGCGGCCCCCTTCATGGTGGCCGGGACCGGTCGTTTTTGTACCGGGATCATGGAAGAATGCGGTGAAGACGCGCTGGTCAAGGTCGGGGCGGAGGGCGTTTATTGTGCCGCCTTCCCAAAACAGGGACTTGGTGTGGCACTTAAAATCGATGACGGCACGCAACGCGGGGCCGAGGTCGCAATGGGCGCCATCTTGCGCCAGCATGGCGTGATTGATGATGCCAAGGCAGAAACGCTCAAGAAATACCTGACACCGGTTCTAACCAACTGGGCCGGAAAATATGCCGGTGACCTACGCCCGGCATTCTAGGAGTAGGACCTGAGCCAAAAGGGGACGTGATGCAGACCGTTGCGGCCTATATCGCAGCAGCACTTGCCGAAATTGCCGGATGCTTTGCCTTTTGGGCGTGGCTGAAATCGGGCAAGTCTGTTCTTTGGGTCATTCCGGGGATTGCATCGCTGATTGTCTTTGCGTGGTTGCTCACGCGTGTTGATGCGGCCTTTGCCGGGCGGGCTTATGCGGCTTATGGCGGGGTCTATATTGCCGCATCTGTTTTCTGGCTGTGGATTGTCGAGCGCGCTGTGCCTGATCGTTGGGATTTAACCGGTATGGCGATTTGTCTTGTCGGGGCCGGCGTCATTTTGTTCGCGCCGCGTTAATGCAAACGGCTGCGTTGCAGGCTGGCCTTGGTTGACCACGGCTTAGTCGTTGGTCAGTTGCTTGTATTTTCCTGACACGATCCGCGCAATGCTGGTCCATTCCTCGATACGTGTCGCTTTTCCGATCTGCTCGATATAGGCCAAATCAATGTCGCTTTCGACCGCACCCCCGGCATCAATAATGGCGATCTCGCGGGTCAAAGGTTGCGCGACATAGATTGCGGTAACTGCATTCATTTCCTTATGAGGCAAGTCCATCGGGCGGTGGTGATAGGCAACCGCCTGAATGACCGGGGCAGGAAACCCCCATAACCCCAAAAGATAGGCCCCGATTTCAGGGTGCCCTGCACCAAACTGTTCTTCTTCTGCCTTTTCAATCGGGATGTTTTCCTGTTCAACCCGGTCGGTCACCAGCTTCATTTCATCGGGGCGATTGGCATAGAGGATCAGGGTGCCGATATGGCTCAGCATGCCGATTGATGGGACGGCATGGCACACTTCGCGCGGCAGTTTTTCATATTCGGCAATCAATGCCGCTGTGACACCAATTTGCTGGCTTCGGTGACATAGGCGTTTCAGGTTTGCCGCCTGATTTCTGGGGCCGTCAAAGCCGCGGTAAACGCCAATAAACAGTGCAAGTGCCTTAAGCGTCTCCATGCCGAGCATCCGCACAGCATGGGAAACCGAGAAGACTTTTTGCGTAATGGCAAAATAGGATGAATTGGTAAGTTTCAGGACCTCGGTGGTCAGTGCAATATCGGCTTCAACAATCTTGCACACGCTTTCAGGCGAATAGTGCGGGGTGTTGAACAAGGACTGAAGCTGCAGATAGGTATCGGGTGGAGACGCCAGACTTTTGGCATTTGCCACCAATGTCCGCATCTCCGGGCTTTGCAGCCGCTGGCGCAGGCTAAGCGCATTTTCGATGCTGTCAAGCAGGGTTTGATTGTCGCAGGGTTTGCTAAGGAACTGATGCGCGGGGCCGATGGTCCGCAGATAGGAATCGTTGCTGGCGTGCCCGGTTAAAATGATCCGAACCGCACCAGGCTGGATTTTCTGCATTTCTTCGAGAAGCGCCACCCCGTCCATTCCCGGCATTTGAATGTCGGTGACAATGACATCAAAGGATTGGTCTTTTGCCGTGCCGAGGGCCGCAGAACCGCTATTGGCGAAATGAAGGTTCCAGTCTGGCCGTAAAGTTTTCAGGCGCCGTCGGAGCCCCTGCAAAACGTTGGCGTCGTCGTCGACAAACAGAATGTGATGCATTGACCCTGCACAGCAATTTTGGAGAAAGCTATCTTTTGCAGATGGTCCTTGATCAGACGTATAACAAGGCGGCTTGGGGAACCCGCGACTTTGGGATTATTGCGAATCGCGCCAATACGGCCCACTTTAAAATTGGGAGGTGTCAACGATATCGTGTTTATGAGACTGCTGTGCTTATAGTCGCGCTGTCAAAGGTGCTGCCGCCCTACGCGTTTGTATATGATATGTCAGCTAAATATTTATAAACACGCGATATTTTATGTGAATGTCAGATTTTGTAAGACTGTTGATGCGCGAGTAGGAGTAGACTTAAAGAATATTCTAATTAACGTAGAACAAGACTGTTAAATGAACGGGGATTCGGCCCAGTAAATGACATCACGCGCAGAATTAATTGATGGCATTAAGAAGCACCAACTCTATGTGACGAAGCAGCCCGGGGGCCGTCGCATGCAGTTGCGTAATGGCAATCTGTCACGCATCAAGATGAGCAAAATCAGTCTTGAAGATGCAGTTCTGCCAGGCGCGAATTTTATTCAGGCAACCATCCGCGACGTTTGTTTTGATTTTTGTGATTTGTTTGGCACCAATTTTGTCGAAGCCGACCTTGAAGGGTCAAGCTTTGTCCGGGCTGATTTGCGCGGTGCGAACATGGCGCGCGCCAAATTGCGCAATGCCAACCTTAAGGGGGCTGACCTTCGATCCGGTGTGATGGTGGTGGTTGACGGCGGGCGCGAAAGAAAAGTCAAACGCGCCACCGATCTTGCCAACGCGGATATGGAAGGGTCGATGCTTTCAGGCGCCAATTTTGCCGAAAGCAACATGTCGGGATCACGCTTGGTCGATGCCGACCTGAGCGATGCCAACATGTTTGCAGTCAATCTGGCGGGTGCGGATTTGACCGGGTGTAACCTGTCCGGGGCGAAGCTTAAAAACGCCAACCTTAAAGGTGCGCGGCTTAAGGACAGCCTTCTCGTCGGCACCGATTTGACAGGGGCGAACCTGCGTAATGTCGATTTGGCCGGTGTTGATCTTTCACAGGCAAATATCGCTAATTCCATTGGCAGCAAAGCCGTTACCCCCTTGCCCGATGATATTCGAGAATTGGTCAATGGCCATAGCGAGTGGCTGGCCAGCAACGGACAGACCGGAACGCCTTTGAATGCGACTGGACGTGACCTGACCGAAATGGATTTTTCTGGACTGGATTTATCTGCCGCCTGCTTTGATGATTGTATTCTGCGCAACGCGTTGTTCGTTGATACGATTCTTGCGATGTCATCAATGCGCAATGCGGATTTATCGCGTGCACGGCTGAACGGATCGATTTTGAACGGCATTCGACTGTCAAACGCAGTTTGCACCAAATCTGTTTTTCAGGGGGCCAAGTTCGGGGGGGTCGCGCAACTTGATGGTCAGGGTAAGAAAACCGGTTCGGTTTGGCGTGCGGACCTAAGCGGTACCGATTTCTCAAAGGCCGATATGCGTAATGCTGTTTTCGACGCACCGAAGATGACAGGTGCCAGCTTGAAGAACGCCAATATTTCGGGTGTTTCTTTTGGTGATACCGATCTTGGCGATGTTGATTTAAGCGGTGCAAATACCGGTGCAATCCTGACCGGAACCATCCCTGAATAGGTCTCTGGCAGTGCCTTGCTATTGCTGGCTTTGGGGGTGTCATTCGATGCCCGATTAAAAACGAATCCCCGACATCAAAATAATATTACGGTTTTGCAAGGTGTTAAAAGCATTGCGTTACAGCGAAACTGTTGCATTCTGTCTGCTTAATTCAAAAATGATAATTTAGTGGTCGGGGAATATTTGCAAGATGGATTCGCGTTCAGATCTGATTGATGCCATCAAAATGCATCAACTGTATCTCAATCAAAAGCCAGGTGGGCGGCGCATGCAAATGCGTAGTGCCAACCTGTCGCGCATAAAAATGAGCAAAATCAGCCTTCAGGACGCCATTCTGCCCGGTGCAAATTTCATTCAAGCGACCGCCCACAAAGTCTGTTTCGATTTTTGTGATTTGTTTGGCGCCAACTTTGTTGAGGCTGACCTTGAAGGGTCGAGTTTCCAGCGGGCTGATCTTCGCGGCGCGAACATGGCGCGCGCCAAGCTGCGCTACGCCAATCTAAGCGGCATTGATCTGCGTGCTGGCATCATGGTGATTGTCGAAGGTTCGCAGGAACGCCCGGTTAGTAAGGCTGCCGACATGACCAGTACCGATCTTGAAGGGGCGATGATGTGGGGTGCTAACCTGACAGGTGCCAGAATGTCCGGTGCAAGCCTTTCAAAAACCGATCTCAGCGATGCGAACATGTTTGCTGTGAACCTCGAAGGTGCCGATTTGACCGGCTGTAACCTCAATGGGGCAAAGCTACGCAATGCGAACCTCAAGGGGGCAAAACTTGCGGAATGTAATCTGGTTGGTGCGGATTTAAGTGGGGCCAACCTTCGCAACGTTGATATGACGAATGTCGATTTGTCCCAATCCAATACATCAAATTCAATCGGGGGTGGAACGTCGTCAGCACCACTGGTGGACGATATTCGCGATCTGGTGAATGGCCATAGCGAGTGGCTGCTATCAGACGGGAAAAACGGTGCGCCCATGATTGCGGTTGGGCGGGATTTGACCGGGCTTGATTTTTCCGGTCTGGACTTGTCTGGTGCTTGCTTTGATAAATGTATCCTGCGCGGGGCGTTGTTCGTCGATACCATCCTTGCCATGTGCTCCATGCGTGACGCGGACATGAAGAAAGTCCGAATGAACGGGGCTGTGATGGATGGCGTTCGAATGGCCAATTCCGATTGCAGCGAAGCCATTTTTCAAGGGGTCAAATTCGGTGGGATTGATCAGCGCGACAAAAAAGGTGCCAAGACCGGGACGATGTGGCGCGCGGACTTAACAAACACGAATTTTGAACAGGCCGATTTGCGGAACTCGGTTTTCGATGAAGCACAAATGAAGGGCGCCAACCTGACAAAGGCAAACGTTGCCGGGGTTGCCTTTGGGGACACAGACTTAAGCGATGTGGAACTTGAAGGGGCAAATGTCGGTTTGGTTCTGAACGGCAATATTCCCGGACGTAGATGATCACGCCTGAAATCTATCCAGCGCGAAACGAAAAATGCCGCCTGTCAGAGGCGGCATTTTGTTTGTGCGATTGATCGTGGCCGGTGATCAGTTAAGGTGATCAGCTACGGTAATCAGCATTGATCGAGATATAACCATGCGTCAGGTCACAGGTCCAGACGGTGGCCGCCCCATCACCAAACCCAAGATCAGCAACGATATCGATGTACTGACCCTTGATATGCGCCTCAACCGGGGTTTCATCATAATCTTCGACGCGCTCGCCATTTTTGGCCAGCGCAATGCCGCCGATTGAAATGGTCAGTTTGTTGGGATCAGCGGTGACACCGCATTTTCCAACCGCCATAACAATACGGCCCCAGTTGGCGTCTTCACCGGCAATCGCAGTTTTGACCAGCGGCGAATTTGCAATCGCCTTTGCGGCAATCTTGGCTTCTTTTTCGCTGACGGCACCGGTGACATTTACCGTGATGAATTTGGTCGCACCTTCGCCGTCGCGCACGATCTGATGGGCAAGATCACGGAGTACGCCTTCAAGGGCGTCTTTGAACTCGGTCAATGCCGGGTCATCCATACCCGAAACGGCATCGTTGCCCGCCTTGCCGGTTGCTGCCAGAAGGACCGTATCGGACGTTGATGTATCGCTATCAACCGTGATGGCATTGAAGCTGCGGTTATTGCAATCGGCCAAAATCGCCTGAAGAACCGCATGCGGGATGGCGGCATCGGTGAAAATAAAACCAAGCATGGTCGCCATGTTTGGTTCAATCATCCCCGATCCCTTGGCAAAGCCGGAAATCGAAACCGGGGTGCCATTGATCGTTGTCGTTGCCGAGGCGCCCTTTGGGAAGGTGTCAGTCGTCATGATGGCCTTGGCAGCATCAAGCCAACTGGCATCATTGGCAAGCAAGTCGCCCATGGCATCGGTGATGCGGTTGGCCGTGGTTGGTTCGCCAATTACACCGGTTGACGCGGTAAAGATTTCCGCTTTGTCACACCCCAGTGCCTTTGACGCGGTTTCGACCTTGTCTGCGACAAATTTCTCGCCAGCCTTGCCGGTAAAGGCAACAGAATTGCCCGCGTTGACAAAAAATGCCCGTGCGGTGCCACCCTTAAGGGCTTCGCGGCCCCAACGTACTGCTGCTGATGCGGTGGTCGATTTGGTGAACACTGCGGCAACCTGCGTGCCCGGATCAAGTTCGGCCAGAAACACATCCGGTCGGCCTTTGTAACGGATGCCAAGCGTTGCGGTGTGCAGTTTGACACCGGCAATGGCCGGCAGTTCGGGAAAGGCCGCAGGGGCAAGCGGAGAAACTGAAGTCGCACCCATTTGTATCATTTCCTTCAAATGGCGTTGGTCAAAGAGACATCTGTCCATCCTGCCTCAATGGTGGTGAAAAGCAAGAAACAGAACGGGACATTATCTTGAAAAAAAACGGGGCGAAGCAATGTGCCTCGCCCCGTTTGGAACCTGTTTGCATCAGAAACCTGATGGGCAAAGCCCGCATCAGTTTATTCTTTGGTTTCTTTTGCTGGCGCATCGCCTTCGGTTGGCATCGGAGCATTGTTGACGATGTCTGCATCCGCACGCAGGTTTTCAACAAGATCATCAATTGCCTTGCGGGTCAGTTCACCAACCATCTGCTGACGAACTTCTTCAAGCGACGGCTGGGTGCCTTCTTTTTTCTCTTCAACCATGATCACATGCCAGCCAAACTGGGTCTGAACCGGTTCTTTGCTGTAGGTGCCTGGCTCCATGGCAAAGGCTGCTTCAGCAAATGGTGCGACCATGTCGGCACTGCCAAAGAAGCCAAGATCACCGCCGTTCGGGCCGGATGGGCCGGTCGATTTTTCCTTGGCGAGTTCGGCGAAATCCGCACCGTCATCAAGTTCGGTGATGATGGCTTTGGCGTCTTCTTCGTTCTCAAGCAGGATGTGACGGGCGTGAACCTGCGGTTCTGGCTCGTTGGTTTTCAGGAATTCTTCGTATTGTTCTTTGATGGCATCTTCGCTTGCCGATTTTGCGATTTCACGATCAAGGAACGTTTCGGCAATGACGCGGCGTTCAAGTGCATCAACGCGTGCTTTGACTTCTTCGTCATCGGCAAGACCGGCATCACGGCCTGCGATCATCAGCAAACGCTGATTGATTTCGCGATCAACGAGTGTCGGTTTAAGCATTTCAAACGGAAGCTGTTGATACTGTTGCGGCAGACCCGCTTGGGTCGCGCGAACTTCAGATTCCAGGATTTCTTCACCATTGACAGTCGCAAGGACCGGATCTTCGGCCGGTGCAGCGTCCTGTGCCATGACAGGGGAAGCAAAAATAACGGATGCCAGTGACGCGGCAAAAAGGGTTCTGCGCAGCATAGTTTCTCCAGACTTTGATTTCAAAGGGGGGATACCCCCATCGCCTCTCCCCACGGGTAAATCACATAAGGCTTTATTGCACAAGGCTTCCCCGTGGCGACTGCGGTTTTTCGCAAAGCATTCTGTCCAAAATATGAAACGCTTATCTTTGCGTTTCATTATGTGGTGTTGAGGGGAGCTATGAAAGGTCAAGCTTAGTCAGTCGTCGCCAAATCAGATAGCCGTTTTGGGCGATGAACGCAGTATCGTGCGGCAGTTGTATGAAATTTCAAACAAGCCAGATCGACCCGCTGGGTGGCACGGGTGGGCGAGGTGACCAAGGGTGGGTATCAGGCTTTTACATCAAAAAGAACTTCGCCAACGGTGGCAATGCTGCCATCGTCGCGGGTGAAGTGCGACGTTGCGACCAGATCGCCCCCGATAAGGCGCTGATCAATGGGCGTGATCATGGAGAGTGAAATTGATGTGATGCCTTCGTCCATCAGGGTTGCCTGTTCACCATTGGCGCGCAGCAAAATTAATGCGCTGAAAACGGCGTCATTGGCATCAATCTTTCCGTCCTGATTGTCATCAAATTTGGCCAGTTCGGCAAAGCCGTCTGCGGCCCCGTTTTGATCACCAAACAATTCGGTGCCGTTATTGATTTTGCCGTCTTTATTGCGATCAAGGGCAAGAAGTGCGTCATTGCCGCGGATCCATGCGGTTTGATCAATGTTGCCATCGCCATCAATGTCAAACTGTTGACCGTCCTGCAGATTGGTGATGTCGATGCCATTGCCGTCAAGATCAAGGATAAGTGGGTCTTGCTGAAAGGCCTGTGCGATGTCGATACGGATGAGATCAATCTGAGCACGGAATTCGGAAATAGAAATATTGGCTGTGCTGCCAATGCTTGAAAACCGGCTTTCAATTTGAGTGAGATCAATCTCAGTTCTTTGCGACATGACACGAAACGCACTGACATCAATCTGGGCCGTACTGCCCGAAACATTTAGGGCAAGTTCCTTGGCCGTGATGGTTGCCCCCGACCCATTCGCGCCCGAAAGAGCAACATCTTCGAGCGACCCACCGGTCATGGCATTGGCAATTTCGCGGGCCTTTGCGGGTGGGATGCCCATCATGGCAAGAACGATAAATGCATCACGGTTCAGGCGTGTTTGTGCCTCGGACAAGGCCGGTTTTAAGGCATTAAACGCATCAAGTGGGTTTGTATCGACCTGAAATACGGGCTGTCGGAATGCGGAAATGGCTTCTTCGAGGCGCTTGCTGGCCTCGATGCTCAAATCAATTTGATCGGCAATTGCGCGTTCACGCGCCCGATCATTCCTGCTGCCGCCATTTGCCGAGTTCGACATATCTGGTACATTTGCACCAACAGCACTTTGTGCCGCGGCATTCAGTGTCGCCGTTTGCGATGTTGACGGAGTGTTAAAAGACGGAGTGTTAAAAGTGGTGTGCTCGAACATATCAGCGCCTCCTTCCTGAAGGGCTGGGGATGCCGACATATGCGGCATCCCGAACGATTGATTAAGTCAGAACTTCCTGTTCTTTAGGCCTGAACGTCTTGTTGTTGGGTTGGATCAAGGACGGGAACGGTTTCACCGGTCGGGAACGAGAAGGTCGCACCATTATCGTCCTGACCAAAACGGCCCATCGGCATCAACACATCAACCGTCAGGTTAAGCTGCGGCTTGCCCGTACCATCGTCTGGTGCGGACTGGTCAATGCCACGGACAATCAGGGTTGCCTGTTCCATGAACTGTTCGGTGATCTGCGCGTTGAGTGCGGCCATGCGTTCGGCGGCCAGTGCCTGACCAGACGCCGCTTCGCCGGAAGTCCCATCGGCGTTTTCACCGTCTTGACCATTGCCATCCGTGCCAACCGTTGCGTTCATCAGCTCGCGGATAAAGTCAGCAACGCCGTTATCTGACATGTCAAACAGAAGTCCGCCATTTTCGGCATTGGCTGGATTGCCAAGGACATCGACCAGCGAACCACCGCCAAGACCATCCATCACCGCACCAAGGGCGCCAAGGGCTGCCCCCATGCTGTTGCCAATGGCAATGGCTTCGGTGCGGACGACTTCAATCTTGGAGGCCTGATAGTTAAACGAAAACTCGCCGGTTTCGTTATTGATGCTGATATCAAGCGACTGCACTGCCATCATCGCAGACTCGGACGTACCAACGGCCGAACCATTGGCCCCGGCGTATGAAATTGCCGTGCGGCTATGACTTGCGATGGCCTGATCAAAGGAAAATTCAAATTGGTCTTCGCCTTTTGCCGCGTCGCGAATGCCGTTAAACATGGCATCGGTGGCGGCAATGGCGTCGTCTTCGGTCATTCCCGAAAGCTGAAACATTTCTTCGACGCTGCCGCGGACAAGCTCAAGCGATACGTCGAGTGCGCGTTCAAACAGCTCGTCGGTGGTCAGCGGCTTGGTTGAAAGCCCCTTACCACTGGCCGGGGCCAGCTGTGCCGAATTGTTATGCGCGGCCAGCGCATCATCAGAAAGAGCAACCGGATCGACCCGCTGTCGCGCGTTGGTATTGGTCTGCGCAGCATCCTGCTGGGTTTCGGTGCCGGGTTTTGTAAACTGCTGACGCGCATCCTGCAGGGCAGATTGCCCTTGTCGAAATGGATTAAGCGCGGAAAAATCGACCATTTCCTCCTCCTGAGGATTTCTTGACGGTCAGGTGCAGGTGACAAGTCCAAAAAGACAGGGCGTACTGAACCGGCGCGTCGAAAATGAGCTACTTGCTCATGCAGATTAAAATTGAACTGAAATTATACGTTGTTTTTTTTAGATTCTCAAGCAGCAAGCCGTCAGACGTTGTTTTGCAACAGATTGCAGGGGTTCCAAAGGCAAAAGTCAGGCCTGATTTTGGGGTGAAAGGGCGAAATTTTCGCCCAGAACTGGCTAAAACCAGCCATAACATTAGCGATATTGGTTCGTTCCGTTGACAGATGGCGGGCAGGGTTCTATCTGTGATCGAGCCCCGGCCTGTGGTCGCTGCTCTATATCTGTTTATTCATTTGTTCAGGAACGTATTAATGCTCGGCTCCATCGCCCGGAAAATTTTCGGTTCTGCTAACGATCGTGAAGTCAAAGTCCTGCATGCCACGGTCGAGCAAATCAATGCCCTGGAACCCGAAGTCGAGAAACTCTCAGACGATGAACTGCGCGCCCGCACTGACTGGCTGCGCGAACGTCTGAAGAATGGCGAGACTTCTCAAGGACATTTTGCCCGATAGCTTCGCGACGGTTCGTGAAGCTGCCAAACGTGTGCGCGGCGAACGTCATTATGATGTTCAGCTGCTTGGCGGCATGGTTTTGACATCCGGTAAAATCGCCGAGATGAAAACCGGTGAGGGTAAAACGCTCGTTTCGACTTTGCCGGTTTATCTGAATGCCATCGAAGGCAAGGGCGTTCATGTTGTCACGGTGAACGACTATCTGGCCCGTCGCGATGCGGAATGGATGGGCGAAGTTTATGGCTTCCTTGGTTTGACGGTCGGCGTGGTCATGCATGGCATGACCGATGATATGCGCCGTTCGGCATATGCCTGTGACATTACCTATGCGACCAACAACGAGCTTGGTTTCGATTATCTGCGCGATAATATGAAATTCCGCCTCGAAGACATGGTGCAACGTCCGTTCAACTTTGCGATCGTCGATGAAGTTGACAGCATCCTGATTGACGAAGCCCGCACCCCGTTGATTATTTCCGGTCCCGCCGAGGACAGTTCGGAGCTGTATCGCGCCATTGACGCGCTGATCCCGAAACTGACCGAAGAAGATTATGAGAAAGACGAAAAAGCCCGCGCGGTTACCCTGACAGAAGACGGCACGGAAAATGCCGAACGTCTTCTTGGTGAAATGGGAATCCTGACCGAGGGCACGCTGTATGACGTTGCCAACGTTCACCTTGTCCATCACGTCAATCTGGCCCTGCGTGCGCATAAGCTGTTCCAGAAAGACACCGACTACATCGTCAAGGACGACAAGGTCGTTATCATTGATGAATTTACCGGTCGTATGATGGAAGGTCGCCGGTATTCCGATGGCTTGCATCAGGCACTTGAGGCCAAGGAACAGGTCAAGATCCAGAACGAAAACCAGACCTTGGCGTCGATTACGTTCCAGAACTATTTCCGTCTGTATCCAACCCTTGCGGGCATGACCGGTACGGCCATTACCGAGGCCGAGGAGTTCGAGGAAATCTACGAACTTAAGGTCGTCGAAATCCCAACCCATCGCCCGATTGCGCGTAAAGACGCCGATGACGAGATTTATCGCACTGCAAATGAAAAGTGGATCGCGATTTCCGAACTGCTGGCCGATTGTCATCAGCGCGGCCAACCTGCCCTTGTCGGGACGGTGTCGATTGAGAAGTCCGAAATTCTGGGCGCGCTTCTTAAGGAAAAGAAAATTCCGCACGAAGTTCTCAATGCCAAGCAGCATGAACGCGAAGCCCTTATTGTTGCCCAGGCAGGTGCGCCGGGTGCCATTACGATTGCAACCAACATGGCCGGTCGTGGGACCGACATTAAGCTTGGTGGTAACGTTGAGATGCGCGTCGAGCATGAATTGGCCGATGTCACTGACGAAGCCAAACGGGCTGCTGCGATTGAAAAGATCAAAGCCGAAGTCAAAACCGATCAGCAAAAAGTTCTTGATGCTGGTGGCTTGTTCGTCATTGGGACTGAACGCCATGAATCGCGTCGTGTGGATAACCAGTTGCGTGGTCGTTCAGGCCGTCAGGGTGATCCGGGCGGGTCGAAATTCTTCCTGTCGCTTGAAGATGACCTGATGCGCATTTTCGGGTCTGAACGTATGGACGGCATGCTTCAGAAACTTGGTCTGCAGGAAGGTGAGGCGATCTATCACCCGTGGATCAACAAGGCGCTCGAAAAGGCACAGCAGAAAGTCGAAGGCCGTAACTTTGACATTCGTAAAAACGTGCTGAAATTCGATGATGTCATGAATGACCAGCGTAAGGTCGTTTACGAACAGCGCCGTGATTTGATGCAGGCCAAACATGTTGCCGAAGACGTTGCCGATATGCGTGCAGAAGTCATCGAAGACATGGTCGAAAAATTCTGTCCGGTAAAAGTCTATCCCGAGCAGTGGGAAGTTGCCAGCCTGCACGAAGAAGTCACGCGTCTTCTGGGCCTCAATCTGCCGATTTCTGATTGGGTTAAGGAAGAAGGCATCGATCCTGAAGTCATGCGCGAACGGATTAGTAAGGCTGCGGACGATAAAATGGCGGCAAAGGTTGCCAATTATGGTGCCGATATCATGCGTCAGGTCGAAAAAAGTCTGATACTTCAGCTTCTGGATCAGACTTGGAAAGATCATCTTCTGGCACTTGATCATCTGCGTCAGGGCATTGGTCTGCGCGCCTATGGTCAGCGTGACCCGCTCAATGAGTTCAAGCGCGAAGCGTTTAACATGTTCGAAGGCATGCTGGTAACTTTGCGTGAACGTGTGACACAGATGCTGTCGCATGTTGAATTGCAAAGCACGCCGCGTGAAGAAGACCTTGAGCCGCGCCGCACGCAGCAGGAAATGCACGAAAACCTTGCCGACCATGCCGAAGGCGGTGATGACGGTGCCACGGTGCAGTCACGTCAGACAGCCGGAAATGTTGACCCCAACAATCCAGCGACGTGGGGCCGTGTTGCCCGTAATCAGCTCTGCCCATGTGGTTCGGGCAAAAAATACAAACATTGCCACGGTCAGCTTGGCTGATTGGATTGGGTCGTGAACTTGATAGTTGTTGAATCAATGAAAATTCAGAGAAGACAAGGGCGGGGACATGGGGATTCGTAAGGAAATTGCGAAACTGAAGGTGAAAAACAACCGTAGCAAGCTTCTTAAGGAATTTGCACACAACGCATGTGATGTTGAGTTTGATTGGGACTGGAAAGAAACCAATTACAATCGTATTTCTCTGGTGAACATGCTGATTTCAAAGACGGGTGGTCCGGATGTTTCCTATCTTGAGATAGGCTGTTTTGGGAATGCGCTATTTGATTCGGTTTTTGCCGATAAGAAAACTGGCGTTGATCCAGCTAGCGGCGGAACTCATAGAATGACGAGTGACGCCTTTTTTGAACAAAACAAAGAGATGTTTGATGTTGTGTTCATTGATGGCCTGCATGAATACGAACAAGTTCGTAGAGATACCATAAATGCATTAAATTTCCTGAAGCCAGGTGGCTGGATAGCATTTCATGATCTGTTGCCAAGAACATGGAAAGAACACCATGTTCCAATGTTGCAAGACAGTTGGACTGGCGACTGCTGGAAAATCGCGTTCGACTTGGTACGATCAAGAAACCTCGACTTCAAAATTGCCAAAATTGATCACGGCGTAGGTGTTTTGCGTCGTAAGAATGACAGTGCGGCAGTTGAAGGCTCTGTTGCTGATATGGTTGATAAGCAGTTTGACTACTTTGCTAAGAACATAGATGAATTGCCTGTGTGTGGTTGGATGGACGTTAAGGCCTGGGTATGCAGCATCTAAGTTTTTTGTCTTAAAAACCTTTTGATTTCCCGAATAATAACTTCATTGGTTGTCAGATAGAACCCCAGCGCGATTAATGTTCCGGCATGACCGGTCTCGGGGATCTCAACCAGCTTGGTGTCCGGGGCCAATTTGGCCATGTTACGTGAATTGCGCGGATAAACCGTATGATCGTGGGTTCCTGTGATCAAGAGCAGTGGCGGCATGTGTGTCAGGTCCATCTCGACCGGCTGACTTTTAACTGCTGGCGTGTCGCCAAAGGCATTCTGGGTTGCTTTGACGTCATAGGGATAAAAATCATACGGACCAGACAGGCCGATGATCCCGGCAATGTCACTGGCATTCATCTCAACCGCGCGCAGATAATCGGGATCGGCGACGAGCTGAACGGCGTTGTATGCACCGGCCGAGTGACCCGCAAGGATCATCGGGCCAGCAGCGATCTTGCTGGGGTTCCGTTTGCCAAAATCTTTCATGAAGGCCACGGCCCGTGCGCAATCTTCGATGAATTTTGGAAAATGCACATCGGGTACGAGTCGGTAGTCGGGGATGGCAACCGCATAGCCCATCTCGGTGAAACGTTTGGCGACAAAGGCGTATTGCGCCTTGTTTCCAGCATCCCACGACCCACCATAAAACCAGACAATCAGTGGTGCGGGCGCGCTGCCATCATTTGGAAGATACAGATCAAGCTTATGGCGCGGTGCTTCACCATAGGCCAGATCGGTGAAGGTCGGTTGATAATCACCTGCCTGAAGCTGATTAAAGGCGGAAAGTTTGTCGCAACCTGCTAGGAACAGGGCGGCAATCAGGGCATTTGCGGTTAGTTTGAGTATACGCATTATCACCATAAAGCAGATGCTGTTGACTGAAATGTAATACCCTATACGTAGCTACTGCTCATAGGGATTGCTTTCATTTTCAAGGGAATAGGCTGTGCAGGACGCGCAAGGCTTGATTAAGACATCACGGGTGATATCGGCAGTATTTTCGATGCTGTTTGCAGTTGCGTCGTCATCGGTCGTATTCGCCACTGAAAGTACCGGTGAAAGTGCAAATGATACAGCCTATGAGGCAGCCATTGCCAATATGGGCGAACACCCCGATGTCGCCGAACGTATGGTCAACAAGCGCGATGATGCTGTCGGGCTGCTGGATCGGATGTTGTTTCTATTTGCCTTTAAGGACGATAGCCCGGCGCGAACCAGCGATATTCAGGCATTGCAAACCAAAATTGATCAGGCTGTCGCACCCTTAACCGATGGATACATGCGCGCGGTGGTCGGGCCAACCGTGGTCTTCGATGGCACTGCACTGAGTTTGGAGCCAACCATCGTCTTGGCGTCGAGTACGGGTTTTGCCAATACGCATTCTGCCTTCTACGCCATACCTTGCGCGGTTCTACAGAAAAAGCCGGAATTGCTGGATGTGACGGCCCCGATGGTTGGCGGTAACCGTGACAATTTCATGCCGCGATCAGGCTGCGTTTGGGGGCGGGGTGAAGTTGCCGATTATCCGATCGACGCATTAAGCAGCTATATGTATGTCGCCGACGGTGCGACGGGCGATATGTTTGGCCCCAATCAGGGAAGCATTCGCTTCGCGCAGGCCGCTGCTCAGCAATGGGGTATGCAAATCGCCATGCTTGATCCGGATGCGTTGTTGCCTGCCCCGCCCGGACCCCGTAAACCATTTGAAGTCTGGTCTTATCTTTCGTGGGCGAACCGCGATGTTTTCAACGCCATTACCCGTGTGCTTTCCACGACCCGTAAAGCACTGATTTCCTATTGGCAGTCAAACGGGAAAGATCGTGAAACGGCAACGGAAATTGCGCGCAACACATTGTTTAGCGTCGTCTATGGTGCTGATTGCGATACGGCGGTTCCGCTAAATTCCTTGCGGGTGATGTTGGTCGATGATCGCCCGCTTACCGATATTGAAAAAGTTGCCCAACAGCACGCCGGGCAGGACGGTGATCTGTTTGAAAACTGTGCCGCCTATGCCGGGATTGATCCGTTGCTTCATATCGCGGTCCCCCGCCCGGAAAGCCTCGATGTGTTACGCGCAAACGGGTATTTCGACGATGTTGAAGCCCGTAACGGATTTGGCAAAACTGCATTGATGGCAGCCGCACAGCGCGGCAGTTTGACAGCGGTTAAATGGTTGCTGGATCATGGTGCCGATGTTGCCGCGCGTACCGACCCCGGCGATGAATGGCTTTATCCCCGGCATGGTCAACGTGCCGCCCTTCATTACGCCGCCGCATCCGGGGCGATTGAGATTGTGAAAGTTCTAATCAAGGCCGGGGCCGAACGTAGTGCGACCGATGATTTAGGGTTTTCGGGGCGTGATTACCTTCTGGGGCGCGACGATTTACCGGGAAATACAACAATTTCAGCCGCAGATCAGGCCGCCCTTTTGCAAATCCTTGATCCTGACGGTAAATAAGATCATGCGCCCCTTGGCGAAATCGGACTTGCGCGATAAAACAGGATGATGAGCATACAACAACAAGATAAGGGCTGCATGTCGGTTGACCTGCGCCAGGGCAAAACCCCCGAAAAAACAGTGTTTGTCAGTGCGGTGGCATTGGTGGACGCGGACCACCGCGTTTTGATTGCCCAGCGCCCTGAAGGCAAATCCATGGCCGGCCTTTGGGAATTTCCCGGTGGCAAGGTTGAAGCGGGCGAAACGCCGGAAATGGCGCTTGTGCGTGAACTTAAAGAAGAGCTTGGCATCGACATTACCGAAAGCTGCCTTGCGCCGTTTACATTCGCGTCCTTCACCTATGATGATTTTCATCTGATGATGCCGCTTTATCTGTGTCGGGTGTGGAAAGGCGACATCACGCCGATGGAAAATCAGCAGGTCAAATGGGTGCGTCCGGTGCGTTTGGGGGATTACCCGATGCCGCCGGCTGATGTGCCGCTTGTGGCAATGTTACGCGATTTTCTCTGAGCCGTTTGCGGCTTGAATACGTATCGCTTGATACGAACAAATATGAATGAAGTTGTGGGGATATCATGTCTGATCCGGTGCGCGCCTGTCTGATCATTATCGGCAATGAAATCCTGTCGGGGCGAACCCATGACAAGAACCTGCCGTATCTGGCCGAAGAACTTAATATCCTTGGCGTGCGACTGGCCGAAACGCGGGTTATCCCCGATATCGAACAAACCATCATCAATACCGTCAATGAATGTCGGGCCGCGTTTGATTACGTCTTTACCACCGGCGGGATCGGTCCGACCCATGACGACATCACATCCGAATGTGTCGCCAAGGCATTTGGGGTTCCGATTGAACTCAATGCCGATGCGCACGCGCTGTTGAAAAGCCATTACGAGAACCCCGAAGATTTGAACGCGGCCCGTTTGCGCATGGCGCATGTGCCCATCGGGGCAGAGCTGATTGATAATCCGATTTCAAAGGCACCCGGTTTTCGCATGGAAAACGTCTATGTCATGGCGGGCGTGCCGATGATCATGCAGGCAATGTTCCAGGGCATTAAGCACCAGCTGGTCGGCGGACGCCCGATGGTGTCGCGCTCGGTCGGTGGCTATATCCCCGAAGGCACAATTGCCAAGGTTCTGGGTGAAATTCAGGGCGACTTTCCCAACACCGATATCGGTTCCTATCCGTTCCTGCGTGAAGGCAAGCTTGGGACAACCTTGGTTGTGCGCGGTGAAAATGCTGATGAGGTCAATCAGGCTTCTGAACGGATCCGAACCACGATCACCGATCAGGGACGTGATGTCATCGAAGATACCGGCGAAGTGTCGGCCTGATTGTTTTTCATCAAGGCTCCAAGGGTTCAGAACGGGTAAGCTTGGTTTGATTTCCGCTTAGGGGTTCGCGCCAATGACGTCCTCAGACGACAGAAACACTCCGCAAGATGATCCACGCAACAGCAAAGCTGCGCGTGAAGGCCGTTTGATCATTAAATTTCTGATCGAGCATACCGCCTATGGCGGATTTGGTGCGCTTGTGTTTGGCTGTCTGGTGCTGTTTTTTGATGTCGGCGGGATTTACAGGCTGGCGATGGCATCACGCGACGCGCCGATCTTCATCTTTCTGCTGTTCTTTGGCCTGTTCATCACCTTTGGCGGGATCAGCATGGGCATGGGAATTATGGGGCTGGGGAGTTTTTCCGATGATGATCGATACCGCGATGAACGTACCCGCCAACGCGATGATGACTAAGTCCTGCAACGCGACATTATCCGGACATGGAAAAGGCGCCACATGACGGCGCCTTTGTTTCTTGCGGTCTTGGTTGTTGCTCAGGGACGATCCGCACCGGTTTTTGACCGAATAACACGCGCGACGATCATGCCGATGATCCAGCCTGCCAGCGGCACGACAAAGATATAATCAAACATTGGATGTGTGGTGTCGCCGCCAGTTATCGCAAGGATAAACCCAACCCAGCCTGCCGTGAGCAAATAGCCCATAATCTTGAAATAGATTGCATTAGACAGCGTTTTCTTTTCGGGCTGCTCGGGGTTTTGTGGTTGGTCTTTGTCGGCAGACATCCTGATATTCCTTGTGCGTGGTTATTGTGTTGTGTGCGGCTGTGTGTGGGAACGCCGTTGGCTTTAACGTTCGAGGGTGAGGGCACTGGGATCAATGCGGTCCTGCCAACCTTCGCGGACCAGTTCAGGGACAACATGGTCTTCTTCCGGATAGCCGATACAAAGATAGGCAATCAGGCGCCAGTGTTCAGGCACTTCAAGCGTTTCCTGAACGGTTTTGGGTTCGAGGATGGACACCCAGCCAACACCGATCCCCTTGACCCGTGCTGCCAGCCACAAGAGCTGTACGGCGGCCACAGCCGAATAATCAAGCATCTCGGGCATGGTTTTGCGACCCAACCCCATGCCAGCTTCGGTCTGTTCATCGGCAAAAACCGCAAGCTGCACCGGTGCCTGATCCATGCCCTGTAGTTTAAGGGATGCATAAAGCTTGGCGCGTTCACCGTGATACTCGTTAAGCGCTTCCTGATTGGCGCGCTCAAAACTGTCGCGGATGGCTTTGCGACGCGTTGTGTCATTGACCTTTACAAAGCGCCACGGCTGACAATTGCCAACTGACGGGGCAAGGCAGGCTTCCTTGATCAATCCGTCAATATCGTCTTTTGGGATCGGGTCGGTGCGAAACCGCCGCACGTCCCGCCGCCAAAGCAAAAGATCGATAAACTGCCTTTGAAATTCTCGATCAAAGACCGGCGGCGTCAGGGCATCTGTGCCCGTGTCGTCAGGGGTTTTGATATCGGGCGTGGTCATGCGCAAACCTGCTGGAATTGGCGTTTGTATACTCAGGTCTGCACCCTACCTGCCAGATTGATCCTCGCCAATAGCTAGATGCCTGTCACAGCCGCAATCAGCGATTCTCTAAACACTCAATTGAGTTCAGAACCTAGAATTTGAAATCGACAGTGACGAGGCCGGAATAGTCACTGTGCTGGACTTCATATGTGAATTTCCGACGCATTTCAAAACTGACCTGACCGGGGAATTTGCCCCATTCGTGGGTCAACCCGCCGCCTGTTTCAAGATAGATGTTGGTACTTTCCGTGTTGATATAGGGGCTTAACGTGCCATAGCCACGGGGCAATTCTTCGGTCATGGAGAATTCAGAACGAATTCCTTCCAGCACTTCACTATCTGTTGCCCGTTCGCGGAAGCCCTGAATGCTCATGCCAAAGTTCATCGGGTCATAGATATATTCGCTGCCGGCAAAATATCGGGTTGATCCACTGCGACCATAATCCTGATTCATCATCGCAATGGTTTCTTCCTGCCCGGCAAAGGGAATAATCCGATGGTTTCCCATCGATATGCGATAGCGGGCTTCGGCAACCGCATCAAATAGCTGGGTGTAGGCGGTGTTTTCCGGGATCATGCTGCCGTCGGTTGCGCGCGCAGATTTGACATTTTCACGTGCGGTGATCATGTCGCCGTCAAGCTGAACTGTAAGTGGCAGGCTGCCAAATTCATATTCCGAGCCAAACCCGATGGAGTTTGAAATTGTGGTGCTTTCAAGTGCTTCGGCATAACGAAGAGTGTCGGGCCCTGTGCCAATAGCAGATTGGCTGATGGTGCTTTCGCCAAAGCTGACACTGCCGCGCAGATTAAGCCAATCGGTCATGCGCGCCACGAAATAGGGTGAAACTGCCAGATTGCTTTCGCGATATTCCAACTGCCGTGCACCAGACTCGCCAGCCGTACTGCCCCAGCCAACGCCAAGACCCAGCACCAAACCATCGGCCACCAGATAGTCGACCCCGCTATCAATCGAAACGGTGTCGCCGCTCAATCCGGGGTCATATCCTGTACCGGCGATCCGGTTTTCAATATCGGCCTGATTGCCGACAACCCATATGCTCAGCGGCACACTTGCGGAGCGTGATTGTGTTGGGAAGGTACCGGCAGCACTGTCAAAATCAATTTTTTGGGCCAGCGACCGTAAAGCCGCCCGGCCTCCGAATGCTTCTAGAGTAGTCTCATCTCCTGTACCAAGTTCAAGTGCCGTTGCCGGTTGGGCCTCGGCCGGGATCGAATCGTCGAGCATCAACGGTCCAAGCGTGCTGTCATAAAGGTCCTCGTCCATTTTATCGTAAAGCCGGTTCATATGACGTCGCCGATTATTGGCCCGGTTCAAGGTTTCACTGCGTAAAATGGGGGTGTCGGGGCGCGCGCCACTGTTTCCGGCCAAAGCCAGAGGAACAAATTCAGCTATGCCACTACGGTGCAAATACAAGGCCGTCGAAGCCAGGCACACCGAAGCAATCAGGACAGTTGGCAAGGGCCTGTGCATATGTGTCAGCGCGTTGTAATTACCGGTACGCTGCATGCTGGCGATGAAATGTGCACCTAATATGGAGAAAGGCAGGCAATCATGCCGCATTGACATCAGGTGCAAGGATGGAAAAGGATCAAATTCAACAACCACCACCAAATGCAGCAATAGGATGTTGCACCAACGTCAAAGCCGCGCTAGAACCCTGATCTGCCGGTTCCAAAGCCGGATGTCGCGCGTTGCGGGCGTGGCGAAATTGGTAAACGCAGCGGACTTAAAATCCGCCGGTCCTAAAGACTTTGCCGGTTCAAGTCCGGCCGCCCGCACCATCATCCCAAATTACGAATAAACAAATTTCTGGGTTCCTCGGCCATGGGCGATGTGGCGGATGCGGCACTGCCACGAAATAACCCGTTTTAACCCATAGATTGAATTGTGAGCCCGATGCCGACTGTCGGTATTGGGGCTTCAACCTTGGTTGAAACAGGAGACTAAGATGATTCATCTGGTTGCTTTTGGCATTATTGCCGCGACAGCATTGTTCGCATCCTGACCTGATTGTTGGCATCTCGTATGCTCAGCACATCAAAGCATTTACTGCACAGTTAAAGCGCGTTCGAATTGACCTGTTGGATGATCGGTTTCGGACGGCTTTTTGTGATGTGCTGGCGAAGGTGGCGAATGTCTATTTGCGTTGCCGGTGACGTCGCAAAATAGAAGGTTTGCGTCGTAATCGGCTCGGAACTGACGTGTATCATCTCGGCAAGTTCCGGGTAGGTGTGAAGCAGGGTGTCTAAGACCGCCTTTTCCATCAGCCCACCATCCGCACGGTTGCTTGCGACCATGCGCAGGATCGTCAGATCATCGACGACCTCAATGATGTCGACGTCTTGACGGCGACTTTCAAACGCATCCCCATACCAGTATCCTGCACCAAGTGCGATGCGATGGTGCCAAACCTGCGATGCTTCCAATGGATCGTCGCGGTGTGACAGCAGAACTGTATCGCTGATCAGGATGGGAAACTCGTATTCCAGGCCGTAGGTCTTTGCCTGCCCCTCTTCGGCGCAAAATATGACGTCGACATTGCCGCTGCGTGCGGCTTCTATGGCGCGTTTCCAGGGAAAGACGTTGATGCGAACCGAATAGCCAAAGCCCTGCAACAGGTCCTCGACATACTCAACAAGAATACCACCGGGCTTTTCCCCATCAACGACATAGGGCGGCCACGGGCTGCAGGCCGCAATGATATCTTCGCCATCCGCAAATGCGCTAACAGGGGCCATCGGCAAGGCAAATAGCAGAAACCGTAATCGGTGAAGAAGGCGGATCATCTGCTGGTCCATGAAAATGTGAGAAGAACTGTATGTATGCCCGATCAGCAGAAGTTTTTAGGCGCAAGGTACCTAAAAAAGTGCGCTGATCTGCGACTTTGTTGCCAAGTAATTGTTTTCGCGCCCGGAATGTAAATGGCATGGTGTTCGAAAAATTATCCGATGTCGCAAGGACTCTTGGATCGGAAAATGCGCGGCGGGCTGTGACGAGATGCACAGTTTGATTTGGTTTACCGGATTTAAATCGGTTGGGCATATGAACAAGGGAAAGCTGCAGGTGTGCCCAATGATGGAAGTGACCCATTGAACATGATCGATAAAGAAGACGAAGGACCACGCAAGAAAGAGCGGATCGGCAAATATGTCGTTCCCGAGGAGCGTGCGGCCAATATCGTCAAACAGCTCGATGAGTTCTTGCGTAAAGGACCCAGTAAGGGACTTAAATATTCCCGTTGGCAGCAACTGGCTTGGTATGAAGTTGTCGATGAAATCAAGCGCGCCGAAGCGGCCCAGAAAAATCAGGACACTCTGACCAAATCGGCATTCCTTAGTCTGGCGATTGGTTTTGGCACGGTTGGCTTTTGGGGACTTGTTTTATTGGCGGGAAACGGTCTGGGTGGTATTGCCGCAGGCGTGATTGTTATCGCCGGGCTTGTGATCTGGCGGGCAATGGCCAAGGCAAACTGGTTTAAATGACCCTGTTGGGTGGGAAACACCATGAATAAGGACGCAGCTGAAACACTCGCCATTCAGGCCGTGGCGCATATCGCCGGTGATGAAGAACTGTTGCAGGGGCTTTTGGCGCAAACCGGCATGGGGCTTGATGACCTGCGTAAGGGCATTGCGACAAACGAAGTGCAGCTTGGCGTGCTTGACTTTTTACTGTCTCACGAGCCATTCCTGATGCGCTTTGTTGATTTGTCTGATTATGCCCCCGAAGACCCGGCCCGTGCGCAACTTGTTCTGTCTGGTGGACCGATCTGGCAGGACTGATCGGCCTTGAAGCCGGTGTCAGGCACTGATGGATGGATGTGGCGTGATATCGGGGCGCGGATCGGTTCGCAGTAACCCGTAAATAACCGAGTCACGTATGCCAATATGGGTTTCCCATTCACCGCGAAGTTGCCCTTCGCGCGTAAATCCCAGCTTCTCAAACGTTTTTAGGGACGCGTGATTGTCCGGGTCAATATCGGCATACACACGCCGTGCCGTTGTCGTCGCAAACAAGAAGCCAATCGCATAAGACAATCCGCGTGCAGCAAAGTTTTGTCCGCGTGCCGCCGGTGCAACCATGCAGGCCGCTTCCCATACATTCGGATCACGACCGATGTTATAAAGCGAGATCCGCCCAACAGCTGGACCATCTTCGGTCTGTGCGATGGCCCATGATGTTGCCTCGAAACCGTCGGTCCAGGATTTCAATTTGGCAATGGTGGTTGTGACATCTGGAAAAGCAGGATCAGGCAGCCACGTGCAGCAATCTGGATTTCCAAAAATCGCATGCAGTGCCGGACCATCGGCAATCGGATTAAGCGGACGCATATACATTGGTAAGGGCTTTGTCGTGGTTAGTTCAGAAAACCAAGGCTGATCGGAGCTTGGTCATACACGTAAACCCAGACAAGCAAACCGCCACCCAGAAGAATTCGATAAATGGCAAACGGCGTGAAAGTCGACCGTTTCAACCAGTTCATCAGAACTGCAATGGCAATCAGGGCTGTGATGAACGATAGGCCAGCCGCCAGAAACACGTCTCGGGTCAGGGCCATGTCGCCTGATTGCTGCAAATCGATACCTGCCAGAAGGCCAGCACCCAGAATTACCGGGATCGACAACAGCATAGAAAACTGCGCTGCGTCAGATCGCTCATAGCCCATGAAGCGCGCCGCTGTCATGGTGATGCCCGACCGGCTTGTCCCTGGAACAAGGGCAAGAACCTGCGCCATGCCGATAAACAAGGCACCGCCCCAGCGCATGTGCTCAAGACGGTTGATGGTCATGCCGATCTTATCGGCAATCCACAGTACAATCCCGAAGCCAAGTGTCGTCCAGGCAATGACTGCCACAGAACGCATCTGTTCCTCGATGCCCGAAACCTTGAAATAGAAGCCAATCGCGACAACCGGGATGGTGGCGAGGATGATGTGCAGTGCGAGTCGCGCGCCAGGATTGATCCGACCGGACAAAAGAACGAAGACTCCGCCGATCATGGCGAAAACATCACGCCAGAAATAGATCAACACAGCGGCAAGTGTGCCGACATGAACCGATACATCTACCAACAAACCCTGATCTGCTGCGCCTGTCAGGGCAGGGGCAAGGATCAGGTGTCCCGAAGAACTGATGGGCAGGAATTCCGTGATCCCCTGGACGACTGCCAGAAGAATTATATGTTGTAACGTCACTCCGGCCTCTATGGCTGTTCTCGGCAAAAACTCATCACTTATAGCAGTTTAGCCCGATTTGGCGAAATGCATTAATAGTACCATTTTGGTACTAATGAAACTTTATTACAGGGGAGTTCTCAGGGGTTCTCTGGGCATTTAGAATCGTCGCAGTATGATATATGTCAGTATTGGTGACCTAATGTGCATTTAATGCTGGATTCTTGGGTATTTGCCACGTATATAAAGCGAAACCCGCAACATAAAACCCTTCCAGAGGGCCGCCATGACAGAGAAGATGCTGACATTTGTTCATTTAGAACAAAAATATCCGCACAAAAGAGATGCCTCCGCGCGTCGGACGGACTTTGATGAGATTTATGAGCCTTTCGAGGACAGCTCGGCCGCCGATCAGGCGTCGCGTTGTTCGCAGTGCGGTGTGCCGTTCTGTCAGGCGCATTGTCCGTTGTATAATAACATCCCCGACTGGCTGAGCCTGACGACAGCTGGGCGCCTTGAAGAAGCCTATGCCATTTCGGCGGCGACCAACAATATGCCGGAAGTCACTGGTCGTATTTGCCCGCAGGATCGCCTGTGTGAAGGCAATTGCGTGATCGAACAGTCAACGCATGGGGCTGTGACCATCGGGTCTGTCGAAAAATACATTACCGATACCGCCTTTGCCAACGGCTGGGTCAAGCCGCCCAAGCCAGCCACTGAAAACGGCATGTCTGTCGGGATCATTGGCGGGGGCCCCGGTGGCATGGCTGCGGCTGAACAGCTGCGCCTTAAAGGATATGAAGTCCATATCTATGACCGGTATGACCGCATGGGTGGTCTTCTGGTGTATGGTATTCCGGGCTTTAAGCTTGAAAAAGATGTTGTCGAACGCCGTGTCAAACTGCTCGAAGAAGGGGGTGTTGTCATGCACACCGAATTCGAAGTAGGCCGTGATGCATCGCTTGAAGACCTGCGCCGCAAACATGACAGCGTGTTGATCGCAACGGGTGTTTACAAGGCGCGTGATCTGAAATTGCCGGGCGTTGGTCTTTCCAACATCTATCCGGCACTGGAATATCTGACCACATCGAACCGTCATGGACTTGGGGACAGTGTCCCGGCCTATGAAGACGGAACACTGAACGCCAAGGACAAGAATGTTGTCGTGATTGGCGGCGGTGATACCGCCATGGACTGTGTCCGTACCGCGATCCGTCAGGGTGCGAAATCGGTCAAATGTCTGTATCGCCGTGACCGTGCCAATATGCCGGGTTCCCAGCGCGAAGTTGCCAATGCCGAAGAAGAAGGCGTTGAATTCGTCTGGTTGACCAACCCCGAAGCATTCGTTGGTGACGACAAGGTAACCGGTGTTCGTGCGATTAAAATGCGCCTTGGTGCCCCGGATGCTGGCGGACGTCAGAGCCCGGAAATCATCGAGGGATCAAACTACACCATGGATGCCGACATGGTGATTACCGCTCTTGGGTTTGAACCGGAAGACTTGCCGACCCTGTTTGATGCGCCGGAACTTGGCGTGTCGCGTTGGGGAACGGTCAAAATCGATTTCCGCTCGATGATGACCAATCTTGATGGGGTGTTTGCTGCTGGTGACATCGCACGCGGCGCATCGCTTGTTGTTTGGGCAATCCGTGATGGCCGTGATGCGGCAGACCGGATCGATGAATATTTGCTGGCGCGCAAAGAAGCTGCTGCTTAAGCCCGCTGCCGCATGAGGAGAGAGACGTTATGAACAAAATCGTTCAGGACAAGGTACTACAAGGAACGGGTGCTGTTGAGATCGCCCGCTTTGAAAAGAACGCTGCCTATCTTGAGGCAAGCGGCATGTATGATCCGGCAGAAGAGCACGCCAACTGTGGCGTGGGTCTTGTCGGGGCGATTGACGGCAAACCGCGTCGCGAAGTTGTCGAAGCCGGGATTGAGGCGCTCAAAGCCATCTGGCACCGTGGTGCTGTTGATGCCGACGGTAAAACTGGCGATGGCGCAGGCATCCACCTTCAGATTCCGCAGGATTTCTTCAAGGCATACCTCAAAGTCATCAATCAGGAAGCCCCCGAAAGCCTGATAGCGGTTGGTCAGGTCTTCTTGCCGCGTATCGATATGGCCGCACAGGAACGTTGCCGTGCGATTGTCGAAACCGAAATCCTCAAACAGGGCTATGGTATTCTTGGCTGGCGTCAGGTGCCGGTTGATGTTTCGGTCATTGGTGAAAAAGCCAACCAGACCCGCCCGGAGATCGAGCAGGTCCTGATTGGCGTGCGTGATGATGTTGATGAAGAACAGTTCGAAATCGATCTGTATGCCATCCGTCGTCGCATCGAAAAAGCCGTCCTGTCCGAAGCGATCAAGGACTTCTATATCTGTTCGATGTCGTGCCGTTCGGTGATCTACAAAGGCATGTTCCTGGCCGAAGACGTTGATACCTTCTATCCGGATCTGCGCGATGAGCGGTTCGTTTCGAACTTCTGCGTCTATCATCAGCGCTATTCGACCAACACCTTCCCAAGCTGGCCGTTGGCACAGCCGTTCCGTGTTCTGGCCCACAACGGCGAGATCAACACGCTGCGCGGTAACGTCAACTGGATGAAAAGCCACGAAGCGCGCATGGCCCATGACGCGTTTGCCGAAAGCATCGATGACCTCAAGCCGGTCATTCAGCCGGGGTCATCTGACTCAGCGGCCTTGGATGCCGTGTTTGAATTGATGGTGCGTGCGGGCCGTGACCTGCCGATGGTGAAAACCATGATGGTGCCGGAAGCATGGTCGAAAAAGGCCTCCACACCAGACAGCTATAAAAACCTATATGCCTATTGCAATGCCGTGATGGAGCCGTGGGACGGCCCGGCAGCCCTGGCTGCCTATGGCGGCAAATGGTTGATGGGTGGCACGGACCGGAACGGTTTGCGTCCGCTGCGCTATGCGGTAACGGGCAATGGTCTTCTGATTGCCGGTTCCGAAGCGGGCATGGTGCATATCGACGAAGAAAGCTGCATTGAAAAAGGCCGCCTCGGCCCGGGACAGATGATTGCGGTCAACCTTGAAGAAGGCAAGCTGTTCCACGATGGTGAGCTCAAAGACCGTCTGGCAAACCGTCGCGACTGGTCGAAATGGGTCGGTCGGACCAAGGTCCTTGATGACCTGATTTCGCCTGACCGCATCGAACCGGCACACATTAAAAAAGAGCACCTTCTGCGGCTGCAGAAATCAATGGGCCTGACCCACGAAGACCTCGAACTGATCCTTCATCCGATGGGCGAAGACGGCAAGGAAGCCATCGGTTCGATGGGCGATGATACCCCGCTTGCGATCCTGTCGGATCGGTATCGTGGTTTGCATCACTTCTTCCGTCAGAACTTCTCGCAGGTGACCAACCCGCCGATCGATTCCCTTCGTGAAGCCCGCGTCATGAGCCTGAAAACCCGTTTGGGCAACCTTGGTAACATCCTTGATGAGGATGAAAGCCAGTGTGATCTGCTGCAGCTCGAAAGTCCGGTTCTGACCAACGCCGAATATGACGCGATGCGCGGTTATATGGGCGACACGGCGGTCGAAATTGACACCACCTTTGATATCAATGGTGGCAAGATGGCCCTGCGTGAAGCGATTTCACGTATTCAGCGCGAAGCCGAAGAAGCCGTGCGCGGCGGTGCCCTGCACGTCATTCTGACCGACGAAGGCATTTCTGAAACCCGTGCGGCCATCCCGATGGTTCTGGCGACCGGTGGCGTTCACAGCCATCTGGTGAAAACGTCGCTTCGGACGTATATCTCGCTCAACATTCGCTCGGCGGAATGCATGGATGTGCATTACTTTGCCGTTCTGATCGGTGTTGGCGCGACCACGGTCAATGCGTATCTTGCACAGGAAGGTTTGCTCGATCGCTATGCACGCGGCCTGTTCCCGAATGTTGCGGGCAGCGTCGAAGTTATGCAGCGTTTCAAGGCCGCCATTGATGCCGGTTTGCTCAAGATCATGTCGAAAATGGGCATTTCGATCATCAGTTCCTATCGCGGGGGCTATAACTTCGAAAGTATTGGTCTGTCACGGTCCTTGGTGGCGGAATTCTTCCCGGGCATGCCGTCGCGCATTTCTGGTATTGGCCTGCAAGGGATTCAGCGCCGCTGCATAGCCCAGCACAAAGAAGCCTTTAACGGTAATGTTGTGACCTTGCCGGTTGGTGGTTTGTACAAATACCGCCGTTCGGGTGAACGCCATGTCTGGACCGGTCCGCTGATCCATACGTTGCAGTCGGCCGTTACCACCGGCAGCTACAACACGTTCCGCAAATTCTCCGAAGGTCTGCGGTCGCGTGAACCGCTGCATCTTCGTGATTTGCTTGATTTCCGCAGTGACCGCAAGGCCGTCCATCAGGACAAGGTCGAAAGCATCACCGAAATCCGCAAGCGGTTCGTCACCCCGGGCATGTCCCATGGGGCACTATCGACCGAGGCGCACGAGGCCCTTGCGATTGCCATGAACCGGATCGGTGCAAAATCGAACTCCGGCGAAGGGGGTGAATCGCGTGAACGTTTCCGCCCCCGTGCGAACGGCGATAATGCGCGCTCCTCGATCAAACAGGTTGCCTCGGGCCGCTTTGGCGTGACGGCGGAATACCTTAACAACTGCGAAGAAATTCAGATCAAGGTCGCCCAGGGTGCAAAACCGGGCGAAGGTGGTCAGCTTCCGGGCTTTAAGGTTACCGTCGAAATCGCCCATTTGCGTAATGCAACGCCGGGTGTGACCCTGATTTCGCCGCCGCCGCACCATGATATCTACTCGATCGAAGATCTGGCACAGTTGATCTATGACCTCAAACAGATCAATCCGCGCTGTAAGGTTTGCGTCAAGCTGGTATCGCGGTCTGGCGTTGGCACGATTGCGGCCGGTGTGGCCAAGGCCAAAGCCGACGTGATCCTGATTTCCGGTTATGACGGTGGTACGGGTGCAAGCCCGCAGACCTCGATCAAATATGCCGGGATTCCTTGGGAAATGGGCCTGTCGGAAGTCAACCAGGTCCTGACACTCAACAACCTGCGCAGCAAGGTCAAATTGCGCGTCGATGGCGGGTTTAAAACCGGTCGTGACGTGGTGATTGGCGCGATGCTGGGGGCTGAGGAGTTTGGTATCGGTACCGCGTCCCTGATCGCACTTGGCTGTATTATGGTGCGTCAGTGCCATTCAAATACCTGCCCGGTGGGTGTCTGTACGCAGGACCCGGCGCTGCGGGCGAAATTCGTCGGTACGCCAGATAAGCTGGTCAATCTGTTCACCTTCATGGCCGAGGAAGTCAAAGACGTTCTGGCCGAGCTTGGCTATGACAAGCTTGAAGATGTGATTGGCCGCTCCGAGCTGCTTCAACAGGTTCACCGTGGTGCAAAAGACCTCGTTGACCTTGATTTGAACCCGCTTCTGGCGCAGGCCGATGCTGGCGGTCATGCTCGTTTCTGCACGACGGTTGGTCGGAACGAAGTGCCTGACACCCTTGATGCCCAGATGATCAAGGATGCCCGTCCGCTGCTTGAAGACGGCGAAAAGATGCAGTTGCAGTACAACATCCAGAATACCCAGCGTGCCATCGGTACGCGGATGTCGTCCCTGATCACGCAGAAATACGGCATGACCGGCCTGAAACCGGGTCACTTGCATGTGCGTCTGCGTGGGTCGGCCGGTCAGTCGCTTGGTGCTTTCGCCGTACAGGGGCTTAAGATCGAAGTTCAGGGCGATGCCAACGATTACGTCGGTAAGGGGCTTTCGGGCGGAACGATTGTTCTGCGTCCGCGCCCAAGCAGCCCGCTTAAGACCAACGAAAACACCATCATCGGCAACACCATCCTTTACGGTGCGTCGGCCGGGAAACTGTTTGCGGCCGGTCAGGCCGGGGAACGTTTCTGTGTCCGTAACTCCGGTGCAACGGTTGTTGTCGAGGGCTGTGGTTCGAACGGTTGTGAATATATGACCGGCGGTACGGCTGTGATCCTTGGCTCTGTCGGTGAAAACTTTGGTGCTGGCATGACCGGTGGCATGGCTTTCATCTACGACGTCAATGACACATTCGCCGATGTCGTCAATGACGGCTCCATTCTTTACCAGCGCATTGAAACCCAGCATTGGGACGAACAGTGCCGGGCCCTGATCGAGGAGCATGTTGCAGAAACCGAAAGCGGTTATGCACGTACCATCCTTGATAACTGGGATCGTGAACGCGGTCACTTCTGGCAGATCGTGCCAAAGGAGATCGTTGATAAGCTGGAACACCCTATTCGCTCGATGAGCGAAGACCAGGCAACTGCGTGATCTGATCACGCTTTTGCGCAAGCTCCCTTGTCCAACACACCTGGACAAATAAACTGGCCCCGTACTTCGGTACGGGGCTCTTTTCTTTGCCGGCAACGGTCGGGGATGCAAAAAGGCGGGTCAGAAATGGCCCGCCTTTTTATAGGGTGCCGCGTAAAGGCGCGCGCTCTAAAGCAGGATATTGAGATACGTACCACGCCGGGCATTGTGGTCGATCTGATCGGTGGCGATCAGATTGCGCAGGCGCGCAAGCTGGGCGGCGATAAAGCTGTCAGGTGATGGCTGATCGGGAAGTGATGGCATACGCCCACGGGCGCGCAACGCGCCATCCTGTCGGGTCGTGCGCGCATCCTGCAGGCCTGTTTGGGATGTTCCAGTACCAATTCTATTGGTGGGCATCTTACCGCTGACAATGTGGTTCAGGTTTTAAACTGCCTGATCGTACCATGTGTGTCGTGGTTTGTCATGAACAGGACGCTTGCGATGGCTGCTTGCCGTTTAGACAGAAAAAAGGGTGGCGACTGCCACCCTGGAGGAAGCTAACGAGAGGGAAAATCACGTTAGGATATTAACATTCGTACCGCGTGCGCCGCGCGTTTCGAGCGGCTGGTGTTCTGTCACAATAGAACCAATGGTTTTGGCAAGGCTGGTTGCCTTGTTAATCGCACCTTCAGCGGCGGCAAACGGCAGTGACGGGCTTGCGCCACCTTGCGGCGTAATCGCCTCGTTAACAGCCTGTGCTGCGGCACTTAATCCTGAACCCTGAACTGAACCAACCATTCTGACCTCATTACATTACCGGAAGGGGATATTTACCCATCGCAGGAGGTGATTAAATCTCTAGCTCCTAGAGTATGAGTTCAGTATGTCAAAAAATGTGATGGCTGTCACACTTGGGCAAGCCCCGTGCAAATGGGGGTGTGTAACCACGTGCAATACAACGATTTCGCACGGTCAAAATGGAAAGAATTTTTTAACCTTTTGCCAAGATATCGGCCAAAAAAGTGTAGCAAAGCCCCAAGACTCGACCCCAAAAACCAGTGCGAGGCCTGTTTTCGTCGATTTCCCTTAGGTGCTTTGGCGCTCAGCGCGAAGTGCCAGGGCATCGTGGATGGCTTTTTGAAGTTGTGCCGGGCGGAAGGGCTTTTTGATAAACACATAATTGCCCAGAAGCTTATCAAGCTCCTTGCGCGACCGTGCAGGGAAGCCGGACATAAAGACAACAGCGTATTGCGGGTTTTGGCGCAATGCTTCGATGATCAATTGCGGGCCACTGCGCCCTGACATGACAACATCGGTCAGGATCACGTCGATCTTGTTGGTGTCGTCGGTGGATTTAAGGATTTCAAGCGCCTCTTCGGTGCTTTTGGCCGAAACGGCCTTAAATCCGGCATCCTCAAGGATGATGCCCGCAGTTGTGCGCAACGACTGTTCATCATCAACCACCAGAATGCGTTCGCCATTGCCCGGAATGCTATCGATCACGTCTTTTGACTGGGTTGCTTCCTCGGTGGCTTCGACGTGCGGTAGATAGACCAAGAAGGTTGTCCCTTCGCCTTCGACGGTTTCGACATTGATAAAGCCATGGGCCTCTTCGACCCAGTTATGAACAATCGAAAGTCCAAGCCCCGTCCCCTTGCCCGGCTCTTTGGTAGAAAAGAACGGTTCGAAAATGTTTTCCAGAATATCATCAGGGATGCCCATGCCAGTATCCTGCACTGTGATGACTACAAACTTTCCAGAAACATTATCGGGATAGGTTTCCTCGTCATCATCGCCGGTGCGTTGTGCCAACGGCGCAATCTCAACACTGCGCGACGAAATTTGCAGTGTGCCACCGTCAGGCATGGCATCGCGGGCATTGATCGCAAGGTTCAACAGGCAAGCTGAAAGCTGTGTCGGGTCAACGCGGGTGTGAAGCTCCGGCTCGTTCGACCAGATCTGAAGTTCAATCCGGTGTTCAAGCAACGTGATCAGCAGCTTTTCCATCTCGGAAAATACGCTGTACACACGGACATTGGTTGGCTGATCAATGCGACGGCGCGAGAACATCAAAAGCTGATCGGCAACACTGGTGGCGCGCTCACCCAGTGAAATCACGTGATCAAGGTATTCTTTTACGCGATCCGGGTTGTCGATCTTGGCACGTGCAACTTCGGCAAAACTCAAAATACCCGCAAGACAGTTGTTAAATTCATGCGCAACCCCACCGGCCATTTGCCCAACAGCCTCAAGCTTCTGCGACGTTGCCAATTGGCGTTGCAGTGCCTGCTGTTCCTCGGTTGCCCGGCGTTGTGATGTAATGTCACTGCCCGTACCGCGATACCCTTTGAACGTGCCATCAAGTTCAAAGACCGGAACACCATTGATGCGCCCGAAATGCTTTTCGCCTTGGCGCGATGTCCATGAAAATTCGATGTTCTGGAACGCCATATGGGCCGACAAGCGCGAATTAAGATACCGCCATCCATCCTGATCTTCGGAATGAAGTCCCAGTTTGTCAAAAGACTGGCCCTGCGGCGATCCGTTGATTTCTTCGATCAGCTGATAGAATTTATAGGACGCAAAAGCGATTTTAAGGTCCGCCCCCATTTCCCAGTACCAGTCGGCCGATGACAGGGTGAAATCGCGAAAGCGTTCTTCGCTATCGCGTAAGGCGTCCTGCGCGATCTGATGTTGGAGGGTGCGTCGCTCAAGGCTTTCGGCCATGGCATTAAGGCCGCGTTCCAGCGTGCCGATTTCGTCCCGCCCCATCGGGGTCAGCCGTGAACTTAGCTTGCCAATCTGGATGTTATTCACAAACTGGGCTGCTGTAATCAGGCGCTTAAGCACGGTTTGCTGGGTAAACAGAAAAATCAGTGCCGATGTCAGCAAGATGCACATGGCAGAACCAATGAGCAAAACCGACTGCATCTGCCGCTGGCTTGCTTCAAGGCCTTGGGTCGATACCTTGAAATAGGCATACATAAACGGCTGATTGGCATTAAGCGTAAACAGCGGGGTGATACTGACCATGTTGCGGCCACTGCTGTCATCGCTGGTAAACAGGACCTCCTCGGTCATGTCGGCGCGCAATTCATCCTTGGGGAAATCGGGCAGGTCCTTGACCGAACGGCCGATCATCATGGGATCCATCGTGTGATAGATGGTTCCATCAAAACCGATCGCCATTGCCTCCTGCACATGCGGACCCAGCAGAAGTTCCATCTGCTCTGGATCGCTGATGACCGAGATTTTAAGCTGCTCGTCCTGAATTAATCGACCGGGTGCGCTGATTTGTTCGGCAATGCGTCGATCAATTTCCGCCCCAAAATACTGAACATAATACCCGCCAAAAAGCCCGAGCAGAATGGTTTCAACGATCACAATCGAAAGTGCGATCTTGAAAACCAGACTGCCGATCATCCGGTCCAACAGCTTCTTCACGCGGTTATTTTCCCCCTGTCCTCACTCCGTAGAGTGACACATCTTATCTTCCTAATCTATGTAGTACTGACTAGGATTTGTAGGTGCCGGCGTTGCATAGCTCCAGGCAGCAGGCATGATCTTGGGAACGTTATGAAAGTTCTTGGCAACCACGCCTTTGCGATTAAGCGGAAGCGCAATTCCCATAACGTAAAACTGATCGACGCTGATGTCGAGAATATCGCGCATGAGTTGCGCTTGTTTTTCTGCATTTGCCGTGGCCTTTAGCTGATCATAAAGCGCAAGTTGCTTCTGAACGGCTTCTGGCGGGGTGATTGCACTGGGGCTTTCGGGGTTGGCATACCAATTGGACCAGCCGGTTGCGAACCACGAAGATTCCGCAGATACCGGAAGGTAGTTGATCGGGATCACCATGGCATCAAGGCCGCCATCACCACCCCATGCACTGGCGTGATGATTGTTGTTTTGACGGTTTGCGACAAAAACATCACGGGCAAGATTGCGTGCAGTGACATCAATGCCAATGTCGCGCCAGTATTGGACAACGGCATTGAGCATATCAAAGCGGTCGGACCCCTCTGTATCAATCGTAAACGACAGACGCTTGCCATCGGGGCGCAGAAGGAAACCTTCGTCGTCTCTATGTGTCAGGTTTGCCTTTGCCAGATAGTCTGTCGCCAGCTCGGGATCATGATTGATGAATTGCCGGGCGAGAACCGTATGATACAGCGGGCTTTCGGGACGTGGTGCCGCTTGATGGGGCAGGGCTCCGGGGGTGAAGCGTCCAATGATGGCTTCGCGGTCGATGGCGTGGGACAGGGCTATGCGGAAGTTCTTGTTCTGGAAAATCTTGCGCAGAACAGTGTCCTTGTCATTAAGGTTCAAGGACAAGGTCAGCGCATTCATGTCGCTTTCAATTAATGTAAACGGCTGCAGGTCATCATTGGCTGCCAGAACTTCGTCGGCACGTGTGCTGACGTGACGTTCCTGCATATTGACCTGTCCGGCAATGGCGGCATCACCTGCCGCACTTTTTGACGACACCAACGTGAATGATACCTGATCAATATAGGGCAGTTGACGTCCGGTAGGATCGATTTTCCAGTAATACGGGTTACGTTTGGCGATCAGTGGATCATCTTCGCCGTAGATGCCGGTCAGAACCCACGCATTCAGCGTGGGAACGTCCGGATTTTGCCAACGGCTCGGGTCGTCAATCGTTCCGGGAACGCCAAAAATGGCGATAAACCGTTCTTTCCAACCTGCAAATCCTTGCGCGCGTGCTTCTTCATCCGCGTTGGCATTATATTTCGGCAACAGCGGTTTTAGAAAGTGGGCGGGATAACTCACCGGCTCAACCCCTTCGGGGCGGGCAAGGGCGGTCGGGAAAAGGCCATAAGGGGTACTAAACCGGAATGCGACAGTCGTTTCATCGATTTTATCGACTGTTACTGGATTGCCATCGGAATTTAGCCATTCGGGCAGATTTTCGGCAAAGGCCGGGTTGTTCAGGATGTCTTCGTACCAGAAAATAATGTCATCAACGCCAAACGGCGCGCCGTCAGACCACCGCATGCCCGGACGCAGACGAAAGAAAAACTCTGTGGCATCGCTGCTGGGTTGAAAGGACAACGCGACATTGGGCACTGTTGTCGTCCATTGCGGTGTCCAGCGCAGAAGTGGTTCATAGCCAATGTTGCGGATCAGAAGTGCATGGTCGCGCTGGTCGCGCTGGGCCATCTTCCATGTGCCGCCATAAACGCCCGCTTTGTCGTTCGGGGTCACGATCATCGGTGTCGTCGGAAGACGCTGATCAACCGGCGGCAACGTGCCGTCCTTGACTTGGGTTTCAAGCATCGGGGCTTCGCCAAAATCAGCAGCATCTGACTTTGGCAGGTCAATCAGCATGACCGCCAAAACGCCAAACAAGATGCCAAACAAGATGTATGTGTAGTGTCTGACCAATTCCCGATACCCCTATCGTCGTACTTTAATGTCCGAACGTATCTATTGTGCTATCCAAAGGTGGTGGATACTGCGTGGGAGCTAAAAGGTAAATAGAGCAGTCTGTGAATTAAACCCTAAAATGACTCTGGTATGATTCTTTAGCGTAAAAATCATTCGGAAAATCTGCAGTTTAACTGCGCTGCACATAGTTTTCTTCGGCTGTGGCTTCACATTACAGGCTGTTAAAGCCACAGAAACTGGTGGTGACGGATCACTTTAGAAATATGCGCTAGAGCCGTAGCAGCTTACTTGCAACTTTGCGCTGCGCTCATGTGGCACTGCGCCATAAATAGGTTATTAAACTAAAGTTCAATAACAGCTAAATTAGGAACTTTGCGGGTAAATGGCAGTTACCATGCATTGGGCCCGTCAAGCAGGTAACGAGTCGCATAGTGTGCTATTGTGCAAACGCAGTGGAGAATATCAGGTTCATGGCACCGTCGAAAGAGCAGGAAAATAGCACTTCAACAGGTTCATTTATGGATGGACCAAAACCTGCTGCGCCAATCCCGAAATATGAACCCGGTACAGACCCGGTCTTAAAGGACCGGTTGCGCAATACGTCATCAGTGACCCCGGTACAGTCGGTGCCATCGACCGTCGAAGATGATGGTTTTACCGTTGCCGGTGTTGAAGGACGCATTGATCGCAGGAAAGCCAATGTTGCTGGAAAACTGGTGGATACAGATCCTGATCAGGCACTTCGTGTAATCCGAAACTGGCTGATGCAAGAATAGCAGGAATAAAAACAGTCGGTGTTGGACCTCAACATCGACACCGCGTGATTGTTGTCGATACTTCTTGGGATTTATCAACGGCTTTGACATTCTGATCCCTTGCCAACCGTGATGCCCTGTCCGTTTATGTGATGGATGTGCATCCTGCGACGGTGCCAAGGGGGAATCAATGACCAACTTCGAACAACTTATTTCAGACCAGTTTTGTGCGTTTGATGCCAACTATCTGTCGCAACAGGCGACATTTGAAGCACAGCTTGCACCGCTTCAGGAAAAGCTGATTGCGATCCAGAAAACCGGAAACAGCATGGCTGCATCCGATCAGCAAATGATCGAATGCAAATGGTTGCTGTCCTATACCGCCGACTGGAAAACGCTGGCGGTCAAACTGGCGGAATTTAAAAAATCCCTTGATAACCCTGATCAGGATTGGGCCAGTCAGCAGGTCGCAATCGATGGTTCATGGGGACCTTGCTACGATCAATGGTTCCTCACGGTCGATGCGATGATTGATGCGGTCAATACGTTGGCCGATGAGGGACAAGCGCCGCAATATCCGTTCCTGTTCCTCGCCCCGATTGCAACACCGCAAAAGATGGTCGCGTGGCTGGAAAGCCAGAAAACGTCCCACATCTTTGCCGATGGGTTGGATCGCCGTGATGCCTTGGGGGCTGTCACCGCGACCTTGTCGCAGATGTGTTTTAAAAGTGAAATTCGCGATTATTTCCAAACCTATGTGAAGGGTTTTGATCTTAGTGATGACTATATCGCGGCCTACAAGAAATGGCTCGATGACTGGCAGGATGGGCAAAGTGGCTATTGGGGCGGATGGTTTGCAACCGCGTCGGATGGTGTGTTGAAAAGCCCCGACCTCAGCCTGACGTTCCATAATATTTCCTATCAGCACGGCAAGGTCGATTTATGGGTGGAGATTTTTGCAACCACGCTTGCGATCCGCGATCAGGCTTATCCTTTTGGCTGGAAGCACAACGATAATTTCAACAATCACAACAATTACGATGTGACAAAGATCTTTGACCTTGGCTGGTCTCAGGTCGATGACGCATCGCAAAAGGCGGCATCAGATGACATCGGTCTGGTTCTTGACTGGTGTTTGACCAAATCCATGACGCCAGATGGCGGTTTCATTGATGATCCGACCTTCTATAATTCCGTCGGGGCGGCCTATTATTACGGTGTCTCATTCCTTGATCAGGCGGGATATTTCGCAACAACCAAACCGTTCTGGACAGACAAACCGTTTGCCGATGGACCCGCGCTTTGTTGCAAAATTCAGAAGAAAATCAAATCCGAAGGACTGGATGATGCCGAAGCCAAGGCCGCATTGGAAAAGCTTGTCGATGCCTGCGGAAATTGCACCTGAATATGTGTGCCCCCGGTCGCGACTTTAAATCTGCACAAAGGGGTTGGCGAAAGACCGACGACCCACCCCATATAAGAAAAGAAGAACAACAACACATTACGAGGTTCGCGATGACAGATCGTAAAGATATTGATCTTGCTGAACTGCGCACACGGCTTGAAACCCGGCGCGCAGAGCTGTTGGCACATTCCAGCCATTCAGAAGATTACCGTAAGCCCGTCGAGCTTGATCAACAGGCGGTCGGGCGTCTGTCACGCATGGACGCACTACAAAATCAGCAAATGCATCTTGAACAGGAACGCCGTCGCGCCGCCGAACTGACCCGGATTGAAAAAACACTGATCCGGATGGATCAGGATCAATACGGCCATTGTCATAACTGCGGTGACGATATTGAACTCAAACGTCTGGAATTTGACCCGACCACGCCATTGTGTGTTGAGTGTGCGGATCGGGTCAGCCATGTCTGATAGGAAGATATGATTGGCACAATGGGGCCTTCCCCTAAAATAAGTGAAACGGGAGAAGCCATTTGCCGGCTTTTGGGCAACATAACCGACTGAACGTGCTTGCCGTAATGGTCGTGGCAAGTGTGATGTTTGCACTTTTGGCGCTTCCCAAACGCACGGTCGCCCAAACCAGTGGCTGCGGGCCGGTGCAAACGCCGTCAACGACTCTTGAGTTTATTCAGATGGACCCGATGCTGGACCGGCATCGCTCGGTGCGCTGGCTTAACAGTCGTGCAGGCGGCAGTCCGCGCTATCTTGTGACCGGACTGACCGAATATGAAATGCGTGCGTCGTTTAACATGCGTCTTGAGCCCCGCGAAGCCGGCTTTGGGCGGTATTGCTTAACCCCTGTAACGGTTAATCCGCGGGTCGAAGTCGTCAAACATCTTGTCTATGTCGCATCCGAACTTGAACGCGGAAGCTGTGAATATAATGTCGTTTACGCCCACGAAGGCGAACACGTAAAAATCAATCAGGGGATGGAAGCCGATATTCAGGCCTCTCTTGACGATATGGTGGGTGATATCACCCGCACGGTTGCCGCAATGCCGCCGATGTCGGGGGAAAATGTCGCACGGTCGATCAAACGGTTGCTGTCGGAATATGGCCGTGAGTTCAAACGGCGCCTTAACGATATTGATCGCAGCCGCCGCGAAGATCACAAACGCATCGATACCCCGGAACAGTATGACAAACTGTCACGGGCATGCGGACCGAACTCGGCATTCGATACGGTTCTGCCCCGCGCAGCACGCTAGGCTCAACCTTCGAGCGTCACCAGACCTTTTTCAATCGCATAGCGGACCAGTCCGGCAGAACTGTCGATATCAAGTTTGCGTTTGATGTTGCGGCGGTGGGTTTCAACCGTACGCACGCTGATATCAAGTTCGCGCGCGACATGCTTGTTGCTCGCACCCTTCGCCAGAAGCCGCAACACTGTACGTTCGCGGGTTGTTAACGGCACGCCATCGCTGTTACTGCCTTCGCCCGACGTGATCCGTTCAAAGGTCGAACTATAGGCTTCCCCGCCATTGGCGATGGTTTCAATCGCGCGCACCATGTCGTTTGACGACACGTCTTTAAGGATAAAGCCCCGTGCCCCTGCTTCCTGTGCGGTGCGCAGATATTCCGGATTTTCATGCATCGATAGAATGACGACCTTGGTGTCGGGCATGGTTTCACGGAACTTTTCGGCGGCTTCCAGACCGTTCATCACCGGCATCGAAATGTCCATCAAAACGATGTCGGGTTGCAGTTCACGCGCCAGTGCCAGCGCCTCGACACCGTTGCTTGCTTCGCCGACGATGTTGATATGCTCAAAGCATTCCAGTCGCGACCGGATGCCATCCATCACAAGCGCGTGGTCATCGCACAAAAGAACGCGCATGGGGCGCTCGGCTGAATAGGTAAGGTTGGCATTGTTCATCGGTCGAAACTTACTTCCTGTCGCAGGTGTTTTCTCTGAGGTGATTAGGCAGATTGAGTTCAGACCCTAACTGCTGATTGTCTTGTCGGGTAGTTCATTATGCGCACTTGCCGGAATAAATGCAGTTATCCTTGTGCCATCATCGGGTTCTGAGCGCACGCTGAGCCCGCCGCCATGAAATTCCATGCGTTCGCGCATGTTGCGCAAACCAATGCCAGCCCGCGGGTCGCGGTTGCGGATATAGCGGTTGGTCTCAAACCCGACCCCGTTATCGCCAATCCGCATCACAACGCTTTGGCCTTCGCGTTTGATCGAAATTGTCACAACCGTTGCATCGGCGTGGCGGACAATGTTGGTCAGCGTTTCCTGCAAAACACGGTACAGCGTGGTTTTCTTGGCGATATCGAGTTGGTTGTCGATGGTGTCGCATTTGACTTCAATCCGCATGCCCGACCGGTCTTGAAGTTCGGCACACATGCTCTCAATCGCGGGTTTCAGGCCAAGGTCATCCAAAACAGCCGGGCGCAAATCACGTGAGATGCGCCGCACTTCGTGAATGGCATCCTGAAGGCGTTTGGCCGCCTTTTCCATTGGTTCGACCGCCGGGCTTGATTGGGACCCAATGCGCGCAATTGCGGTTTCAACGGAATATTTCACTGAGACCAGAATTTGGCTGATCCCGTCATGCAACTCACGCGAAACGCGCAGGCGTTCCTGTTCCTGAACATCAACAACCCGATGGGTCAGTTCCTTAAGCTTGGAATCGGCCAGTTTGCGTTCCGAAAGCGTCACGACCGTGCCCGATATGCCGACCAGTAACACCGCAAGGATGGTAACTCCGATAATGGAAATGGTAGTTTCGCGAATGTGGGTGGAAACCTCGGATTCAATTTCGGCGACCTGTTCGGAAATATCGTCGATATAAATCCCCGTGCCGATCATCCAGCCCCATTTTTCAAGCATCAGCGAGTAGGATATCTTTTCCGTCGGTTCGCCTGTCGATGGCTTTTCCCAAACGTGGCGCATGAAATCGCCACCCTTTTCGGCATTGAAAATCAATCCCTGAATGACCGAATTGCCGTTGATATCGCGCAAATTCCAGTACGTCCGGCCCAGCCGCCAGGGTTGCGGCGGATCGACAAGGGCGGTGCCATCGCGGTCATAGATAAAGAAATAGCCGTCCTCGCCATAAGACAGGTCTTCAATGATCGCCTTGACCCGTTCCTTGGACACCGCATCAAGCGGGCTTGCCACCGAATAGATATGGTCAATCGATGCCATGGCCAGCTCAAGATAGCTTTTAAGCTCATCCTTGCGGGCTTTGAGGATGTTGCGTTCAAACGTCCTGATTTCGGCTTCGGCCAGTCGTTCGGCCTGGGCAAACACCAGCCATGAAATCGCACTGGCGGCCAGAACAAGCGGCAGAATGGACAGCAAAAGAAACTTTAGTCGAAGATTAAGCTTCGGCATGGGCGTGACCGTTTTGGCGGCGGGGAAGGTTTCGAAGGCCGGACAATAGCATATTTGTCACAAAAGTCCCTGCAAGATCACGGGTTCTCAACTGCGAGGATATGCGCGCACTACAGCCCATTTTCCACATGGTGAAAACCCGCTGGCCTATATTTATCAAAATTGGTATTACCAATTTCACGGATCAGGCTTTGACAGGGGGTGGGCAATGCGCATATATCATAAACGTCGCCTGCCCACCGGGCGCCAAAAACTTTGGATGCACTGCACGCGTTTTATCGGTGCGCGCATCCTGATCCGCCACATTAGGTATGGCGTTGCAGGCATCCCGCACCGCAACGCATTCCGGGACCATATCGTGGCGTTCACTTGGTTTTGGCAGGCGCGCACAGGCCGTTCCTGCCATAAAAATCTGGTAGGAGCCCGGTGTATATGAACCGTTCAGCACCAAAACGTATCCGTAAACTTCTCGTCGCCAATCGCGGCGAAATCGCCATTCGTGTTTTGCGCGCTGCAAATGAACTTGGCATTCGTACGGTTGCGATTTTTTCCGACGAAGACCGTTTTGCCCTTCACCGCTTCAAGGCGGATGAAAGCTATACCGTGGGCAAGGGCAACAAGCCCATTCGCGCCTATCTCGATATCGAGGATATCCTGCGCGTTGCGCGCGATGCCGATGTCGATGCCATCCATCCGGGCTATGGTTTCCTGTCGGAAAACCCCGAATTCGCTGATGCCTGTGCTGAGGCTGGCATTCAGTTTATCGGCCCTGATTCTGATGTGATGCGCCTTCTGGGCAATAAGGTGTCGGCGCGTAATCTGGCCGAAACCGCCGATGTGCCGGTGATGCCTGCATCCGCGGCCTTGCCCGAAGACATGGCCGAAGTCACCAAGATTGCCGAAAAACTCGGCTACCCGCTGATGCTCAAGGCAAGCTGGGGTGGCGGTGGACGCGGTATGCGCGTCATTGAAAATGGCAAGGACCTGTCCAATCAGGTGCTCGGTGCCCGGCGTGAGGCCGAGGCCGCCTTTGGCAATGGCGAAGTCTATTTCGAAAAACTGATCCGCCGCGCCCGCCATGTTGAGGTACAGCTTCTGGGCGATAACCACGGCACACTTGTTCATCTGTATGAACGTGATTGCTCGGTTCAGCGCCGCAATCAAAAAGTCGTCGAACGCGCCCCGGCACCGTATCTTGATGACGCGCAGCGCAAGGAAATCTGCGATGCTGCCATCCGGTTGGGCAAGGCCGCCAACTATGTAAATGCTGGCACGGTCGAATTCCTGATGGATGTCGATACATCCAAATTCTATTTTATCGAGGTCAATCCCCGTATTCAGGTCGAACACACCGTGACCGAATGTGTCACCGGCTTTGATCTGGTGAAGGCGCAAATCCTGATTGCGCAAGGCGGCCGGATCGGTTTCCCATCGGAAACCGGCATTCCGTGGCAGGATAAAATCAAGCTGCGCGATCATGCGCTTCAGTGCCGTATCACCACCGAAAACCCGGAAAACAACTTCGTCCCTGATTACGGGATCATCAAGGTGTATCGCGGTGCCAACGGGTTTGGCATTCGTCTGGATGGCGGCACGGCCTATTCCGGTGCGGTGATCACACCGTTTTATGACAGCATGCTTGAAAAGGTCACCGCATGGGGCAGCACCCCGCGTGAGGCCGTCGATCGCATGGACCGTGCGTTGCGTGAATTCCGTATTCGCGGTGTTGCGACCAATCTGGCGTTCCTTGAAAACCTGATCAATCACCCGAAATTCCGGGCTGGTGAATATACCACGCGGTTCATTGACGAAACGCCCGACCTGTTTAAATTCGTGCGCCGTCGCGACCGTGCAACACGTCTTCTGCGCTTCATCGGTGAAGTCGCGGTCAATGGCAATCCAGAGGTCGAAGGCCGCGTTGTCCCGACCAATCTGCATGATCCGGTGATGCCAAAATCAATTGATCTCGATGAAATTCGTCCCGGCACGAAGCAAAAACTTGATCAACTCGGCCCAGAAGGTTTCTCACGCTGGATGAAGGATCAGGACCGGGTTCTGATCACCGATACCACCATGCGCGATGCCCATCAGTCGCTGCTGGCCACCCGCATGCGGACCTATGACATGCTGGCAATCGCGCCTTATTATGCGCATGGCCTGCCCGAACTGTTTTCACTGGAATGCTGGGGCGGGGCGACGTTTGATGTCGCCATGCGGTTCCTCAACGAAGACCCATGGGACCGTCTGGTCAAGCTGCGTGAACGGGTTCCCAATATCCTCACACAAATGCTTTTGCGTGCCTCAAACGCGGTCGGCTATACGAACTATCCCGATAATGCGGTGGATTACTTCGTTAAGCAGGCCGCCGAGCACGGCATGGATGTCTTCCGGGTGTTTGACAGCCTGAACTGGGTGGAAAACATGAAGGTCGCGATGGAATCGGTACTGAAAACCGATAAACTCTGCGAAGCGACCATTTGTTATACCGGCGATATCTACGACAAAAGCCGCCCGAAATATAACCTTGATTACTACGTCAATATGGCGCGCGAGCTGGAAAAATCCGGTGCCCATATTCTGGGGCTTAAGGACATGGCCGGTGTGCTGCGTCCGGCTGCGGCGACCGAACTGGTCAAGGCGCTTAAAGACACGGTCAACATCCCGATCCATTTCCACACCCATGACACCAGCGGTATTTCAGCCGCCACGGTGATTGCCGCCATTGATGCCGGGGTGGATGCGGTCGATGCCGCCATGGATTCGATGTCAGGTCTGACGTCCCAACCAAACCTTGGCTCCATCGCCAACAACTATATCGGTCAGCCGCGTGATCCGGGCCTGAATACCGAGGCGCTTAAGGAAGTTTCGACCTATTGGGAACAAATCCGTCGCTACTACGCCGGATTTGAAAGCGATATCAGAAGCGGCACATCGGACGTTTACGTCCATGAAATGCCGGGTGGCCAATATACCAACCTGCGCCAACAGGCACGTGCCCTGGGCCTTGATGATCGCTGGCCCGAAGTTTCCAAGGCCTATGCAGCGGTCAACAAGATGTTTGGCGATGTCGTCAAAGTTACGCCAAGTTCCAAGGTCGTGGGCGATATGGCGCTTATGATGGTGACATCAGGACTAAGCGAGGAAGACGTTCTTGATCCGAAAAAGGACATTACCTTCCCCGATAGCGTGATTTCCTTCTTCCGCGGTGAAATCGGTCAGCCGGTCGGCGGCTTCCCGCCCGCCTTGCAGCGCAAGGTGCTCAAAGGCGGCGAAGCCCTTTCGGATCGTCCGGGCAAGTCTTTGCCACCGATTGATTTCGAAGCGACCCGCAAGGAGATCGAAAAGAAAACCCATCGCAACATCAGCGATGCGGAGGTTGCATCCTATGTGATGTATCCCAAGGTGTTCCTTGATTACGCCGAACACCGCAGCCACAACGCCGATGTGTCGGTGCTGCCAACCCCGGTCTTTTTCTATGGGATGAACCAGAACGATGAAATCTCGGTTGATCTGGAAAAGGGCAAAACGCTTGTCATTCGCTATCTGACAACGTCCGAGGGCGGTGACGACGAAGGTCAACGCACGGTGTTCTTTGAACTCAACGGTCAACCCCGAACGGTCAAGGTCGCCGACAAAACCCTTGCCGCCACGGGCAAGGTCCGCCCCAAGGCCGAAGACGGCAACAAACTTCACATCGCAGCCCCGATGCCGGGACTTGTGGTCGAGGTGCATGTCGCCGAAGGCCAGAAGGTCAAGGCCGGTGATGTGATGTGCTCGCTTGAGGCCATGAAAATGGAAACCGCAGTTCACGCGGAAAAGGACGGCACGGTGGCAACCATCCACGCGCCTGCCGGTACACAGGTTGACAGCAAGGACTTGCTGATCGAACTAACGGAGTAAACCACCGATGCTTAGGATGCCTGAGCCTGATCAACACACGCTTGCTCGTCGCAAGGATATCATTGCCGCCATGAGGGATATTATTCCCTCGTCCGGTGGTGTGATTGTCGATGAGGATCAGCTCAGGCCCTATGAATGCGATGGTTTGATGGCCTATCGGCAATTGCCGATGATTGTGGTCCTGCCCGAAAACACCGGGCAGGTCGCAGCCATCCTGAAATATTGTCATACCCATAAAATCCGCGTTGTGCCACGCGGTGCGGGCACCGGTCTTTCGGGCGGGGCCTTGCCGATGGCCGATGCGATTACGATTAGTATGATGAAATTCAACCGTGTGCTGGATATCGATTGGGACAACCGGGCGGCAGTGGTGCAGCCCGGTGTCACCAACCTTGGCATCTCGCGCGCGGTCGAACACAAAGGGTTCTATTACGCACCTGACCCGTCCAGCCAGATCGCCTGTTCGATTGGCGGCAATATTGCGGAAAATTCCGGCGGGGTGCATTCGCTTAAATACGGGCTTACGACCAATAACGTGCTGGGCGTTGAAATGGTCACGATCGAAGGTGAAATCCTGCGTGTCGGCGGTAAGGGGCTTGACCAGACCGGCTACGACCTTTTGGGCATTATCACTGGATCCGAAGGGTTGCTTGGCATTGTGACGGAGGTAACGGTACGCATTTTGCGCAAACCCGAAACGGCGCGTGCCTTGCTTCTGGGCTTTAATTCGTCTGAAGAAGGCGGAAAATGCGTTGCCGCAATTATTGCAGCCGGGATCATTCCCGGTGGACTTGAAATGATGGATGCCCCGGCGATCAAGGCGACCGAGGATTTTGTCCATGCCGGATATCCCCTTGATGTCGAAGCCCTGCTTCTGGTCGAACTTGATGGCCCGCAGGTCGAGGTTGATTATCTGATCGAACGGGTTGGCAAGATTGCCAAGGATTTCAGTGCGGTTTATTCGCGCATTTCCGAAAGCGAAGAAGAACGTCTTCTGTTCTGGTCGGGGCGCAAAAATGCCTTCCCGGCGATTGGCCGGATTTCGCCTGATTATATGTGCATGGATGGCACCATCCCGCGTGTCCGTCTGGCCGAGGTTTTGGCCGGCATGCAGGTTCTCTCACAGCGTCACGGGCTTGGTGTGGCAAACGTGTTTCATGCCGGTGACGGCAATTTGCATCCCCTGATCATGTTTGATGCCAACAAACCGGGTGACCTCGAACGTGCAGAGGCCTTTGGCGGTGACATCCTGAAACTCTGTGTCGAGGTCGGCGGCGTTTTATCCGGTGAACATGGCATCGGCGTCGAAAAGCGCGACCTGATGGGCGAAATGTTCACAGCCGACGACATGAAACATCAGGAACGCATCAAAATGGCGTTTGATGAGGACCAGTTGCTCAACCCCGGCAAGGTCTTCCCGACCTTGCATGGCTGCGGGGAGCTTAAAACCCTGCATGCCAAGGCGGTTGCCGACAAATTCCCGACCATCCCGCGCTTTTAGACGCGACAAAACAAGACCAACGACAAAACAAAGGCTGGCCAACCGGTTCCCGCAACCCCGATTGGCACAGCTCAGGAGAGGAAGAGAGATATTATGGTGGATGTACTTTCCCCCACCACGCCGGATCAACTGCGTGACGCGGTTGGCTGGGCGCTTGGGTCCAGGACCCCGCTTGAAATCATCGGATCAGGCAGCAAACGCGCCTTTGGCCATGCTGTTTTGGCCCACACGATTCTCGATTGCTCCAAACTGTCGGGCATTCTGTTCTATGAACCGGAAGAATTGGTGATTTCTGCGCGTGTTGGTACGCCATTGGCCGAAATAAAGGCTGCCTTGGCCGAGAGAAATCAGCAATTCCACTTTGAGCCCGGAAACTTTCCGGCCCTATTGGGCGATGATGTTGTGCCCGACGCCGGAACGATTGGCGGCCTTGTCGCAACCAATATCGCCGGATCACGCCGGATCAAGGTCGGGGCCGCCCGTGACCATCTGTTGGGGTTCGAAGCCGTTTCGGGCCGGGCCGAGGATTTTAAATCCGGGGGGCGGGTGATGAAAAATGTCACCGGGTTTGATTTGTCAAAACTGATGTCAGGATCGTTTGGCACATTGGGCGTGATGCATACGGTGAACTTGAAAGTCATGCCGTGTGATGAACAATCGGCCAGCATCCTTGTTGCCTGTGATGATCCCAAAATTGCAGGCAAGGTCATGACGGCCGCACTGGGCAGCGAAAACGAAGTATCGGCCGCCGCATGGATTTCATCAGATGATGTGAAATCACTCGATGTGCCGCTGGCGCAGGAAATGGGAAGTGGTCTGGTTGTCGTGCGCATAGAAGGGCCCGCACCCTCGGTTTCGTGGCGGTCAGAAGCGCTGTGTAAACTGCTGGCGCAATACGGCGAAACTCGCCCGTTGGCCGAAAGTTACAGCCAGCATCTTTGGCACTGTGTGGCAGATGTGAAGCCCTTTGTCCCCGTTGGCGACGTCAGCCTGTTATGGCGGGTTTCGGTACCACCTGCATCGGGCGGTGCGGTCGCCGAACGTTTGATGGATGTTACCGGTGGCCGGGTCATGATGGATTGGGCCGGTGGCCTGATCTGGCTGCAGATCACCGGATCAGATGCGATGGCACATCAGGTGCGCGATATTGCCGGGGCGTCCGACGGGCAGGCGGTTCTTGTGCGTGCCCCGGCCAAAATGCGCGAAAGCATTGCTGTCTTTCATCCGGAAAATGCGGCCTTGGCCCGGATCAATGCAAAGCTCAGACAGAACTTTGACCCGGAAGGTATCCTTAATCCGGGGCGACTTTCCCCGCCGAGCGCAAACGGGGAGGGTGCATAATGCAAACCAATTTCACCGCCGCCCAGCTTGAAAACCCGATGATCGCCGAAAGTGAGCAGATCCTGCGCAAATGTGTGCACTGCGGCTTCTGTACAGCGACCTGTCCGACCTTTGTGACCCTTGGCGATGAACTCGATAGCCCGCGGGGGCGGATCTATCTGATCAAGGACATGCTCGAAAACGATCAACCGGCGACCGACCGGGTGGTGAAGCACCTTGATCGCTGTTTGTCGTGCCTGTCGTGCACGACGACCTGTCCGTCGGGTGTCGATTACATGCATCTGATTGATAATGCCCGTGCCCACATCGAAGAAACCTATGACCGGCCCTTGGGTGATAAGCTTCTGCGTAAAATGTTGGCGATTGTCGTGCCCAGCCCAACCCTGTTTCGCCTGTCCATGATCGGCGCAAAATTTGCCGCCCCGTTTGCCAAACTGATGCCCGGACGGCTTAAGGGCATGGTCAAGATGGGCGCGCGTTCACTGCCGACACCAAGCTGGGTGGATAAACCGCAAATCATCCCGGCCATTGGCAAACGCAAGGGCCGGGTGGCAATCCTGACCGGCTGTGCGCAACAGGTTCTTGAAACCGAAATCAACGAGGCGACGGTGCGTCTCCTCACCCGCCTTGGGATTGAGGTCGTTGTTGCCAAGGGTGCGGGCTGTTGCGGCTCACTTGTCCATCACATGGGCAAGGAAGAAAAATCCCATCATCAGGCCAAGGGCAATATTGACGCATGGACGGCAGAACTGGCCGGTGAGGGGCTTGATGCAGTGGTCATCACCGCATCGGGCTGTGGCACAACCGTCAAGGATTATGGCCATATGCTGGCACATGATCCGGCCTATGCCCAAAAGGCCAAAACGATCTCGTCCTTGGCGCGCGACATCACCGAATATCTGACCCAGATTGACGTTGATCCCGCCCTGTTTGCCAAGGCGGACCACGGCAATCCGCGCGTGGCCTATCATTCGGCCTGTTCGATGCAACATGGTCAGAAAATCACCCGGCAACCCCGCGATCTTTTGAAAATGGCCGGGTTTGACATCGCCGAGATCGCCGAGGGGCATCTGTGTTGCGGCTCGGCTGGGGTTTACAACCTGCTACAGCCCGAAATTGCTGGTCAGTTGCAGGAACGTAAACGGGCAAATATCCGCAACACCACCCCGGACCTTGTCGCAACCGGCAATATTGGCTGCATGATCCAGATCGAAACAGACGATCTGAAAGTCGTCCATACCGTGCAGTTGCTTGATTGGGCGGCAGGCGGGCCAAGGCCATCGAAGTTAACTGCACCTTCGCTTCAAAGTACCAACTAGGTTCTGTCTTCCCTGATGCACACATAAAGATAGTCGGCTCACCGTTAACAGGGAGCCGACTTTCTTTTTAGGGACCGTCGCCGCAAGCCATTGGCCTGACCGGCTTAAAAGCGCGGTTGTATCAGGATTCTTTACCCAGCAAACTTTGCGCGATGCCTTCGGCCGCCGACCCTTCGGAGCTGTCTTCGGCGAAAGCGGCGGTCTTGTCTCGTATCCACTGCAACGCAGCGGCATCATCAATATCGACCTTTTGCACGACAAGGGCGAGAATCGCTTCAATTGCCAGAACGTGCGATGCGACGTTATTTACCGCCATATGCAATTCATCGATATGGCGCGACGCGGCTTCGGACATGTCGCCGAGTTCCCCCGACAGCTTCTGGATCAGTTCCTGAATTTCGTCGAGTGAAGCACTGCTCATGTTTCTTCTCCTGTGTTTGTCACGCGCACATTCGATGCACTACGCCTTGTTACCTTCTGACTAAGACTTGCGTGGAATGCGTAAGATGTAAAGTCATAGCTCGGAATTAACGCCCGCGTTGCCGCGACAGGGGATGGAAAACCATCGGGCTGTGATTGCTCTGTTACAGTTTTTGTAACGAAAATCCGTGTTTGGCTCTTTTGGGGCGTGAAAACGTGGGATCAACGCGGCGAAAATCCAAATCGAAAACAATTCAAGTAATTGATTTAATTTCATAAAATTCAGTATTTTTGCACCAAAAATGCGTTGTCACATAAGCTTAATAAAAGCGACACAATACCGTAAGCACCCAGCGGTAGAGTCCGCCTCGCAGATCGTTGCACCGTTCCGAAGTGGAACAACCATTGGGGAATATACCATGAAGAAGACTCTTGCTGTTGCGGCGCTGATGAGCGTTGCCTTTGCTGGCGCTGCCCAGGCACGTGACCAGATTCGTATCGTTGGTTCGTCCACCGTGTTTCCTTTCGCAACCGCAGTTGCAGAAGAATTCGGTAAAACCACCTCTTTCAAGACTCCGGTTATTGAATCAACCGGTTCTGGCGGTGGTCTGAAGCTGTTCTGTGCCGGTGTTGGCGAACAGCATCCCGACATTACCAATGCTTCGCGTCGCATCAAGAAGTCCGAAGTTGAAAAATGTGCTGCTAACGGCATTTCGGAAATCACCGAAGTGAAAGTTGGCTACGACGGTATCGTTCTGTCGAACTCCAACGAAGCACCTGAACTTGACCTTACCAAAGAGCAGATCTTCCTTGCTCTTGCTAAAATCGTTCCGTCCAAAGACGGCAAGTCGCTTGTAGACAACTTCTACACCACCTGGTCGGAAATCGATCCGAGCCTGCCGGACGTTAAAATCGAAGTTCTCGGCCCGCCGCCGACCTCCGGTACCCGTGATGCTTTCACCGAGCTGGTACTTGAAGAAGCTTGTGAAGAATTCCCGGTTATCGCCGAACTCGAAAAATCCAACAAAGACCAGTTCAAAGCTGTCTGCGCTGGCGTTCGTGAAGACGGTGCCTATGTTGAAGCTGGCGAAAACGACAACCTGATCGTTCAGAAGCTTGAAGCCAACAAAGACGCATTTGGCATCTTTGGTTTCTCCTTCCTCGACCAGAATGGCGACAAACTTCAGGGTTCGATGATCAATGGCGTGTCGCCGACCTTCGAAGCAATCTCTGCTGGTGATTACCCGGTTTCGCGTTCGCTTTACTTCTACGTAAAGAACGCACACGTCGGCACCATCCCGGGTATCGAAGAATACCTGGCTGAGTTCACCGCGGACAAAGCTTGGGGTGACGAAGGTTACCTTGCTGATCGTGGTCTGATCCCGATGGATGCAAAAGAGCGTGAAACAGTTCGTAACGCTGCGATGAATCTTTCGCCGCTGAGCATGTAACGTGATACTTCAACCGGTGGCGGCATGGGTCGCCATCGGTTTCTTTGTTTTAAAGCATGTTGTACTAAATCAGGTTCACTTTGTTTGTTTTTGGCGTGCCGTTTGGCAAGGCACAGCGCGCAAGAGCGATGCGGCGCATCGGTCAAGCGGTGTAACGCCGCGAAACGTCGCCAAAAACAAACCCTTGGGGCCGGAGCAGCCATCCGCCCCGCAGCGTCAACGCCCTTGAACGTAGCCCCGCTACGCTCTGCGGACCTTTCCTTGCCGGACAGAAGGCTGTCTCCGGCAAAGTGGATCAGATTTAGTTCAACATGCGTTGACTTGATTAATTTATTGTTTTTGTCCTATTGGCCTTTCGATGTGATTTCTGCAGGCCCACCTGGCAAACGGATTTAAAGTAATGTCCCTGTCTTTCCTGTTGCTCGCGGTTGCCGCACTTTGTGCGCTGTCCTTTTATTTCGGGCGTCAGCGGGCGATTGCCCTTTCGGGCGGTCGGTACAGTAACCTGCATTCCTTGCCCGCCCATTACGGCATGTATGTCGCTTTGTGGTGTGGTCTTCCTGCATTGTTGCTGGTGGTTGTCTGGTACGTTTTTCAGGGGTCGATCATCGAAGCGATGATTGTCTCGGATCTACCAGCCGAAATCACGAGCAACACCGGGCAGCTTTCGCTTGCCCTGAACAGCATTTCACTGATTGCAGAGGGCAACGGACAACATTTGTCCGTCTCGCCCGAAATCATTGACGCCGGGCGGCGTCTGGCAAATTTGCAAACCATTGCCAATGCGGCACTGGTTGTTGTGATGCTTGCGGTTGCCACGACCGGGATTGCGTTGTCCTATCGCAAGATTGATCCTGACATGCGTGCGCGCAACAACGTTGAGCGTATTTCACGCTGGATCATGATCACCTGTTCGGCGATTGCGATCCTCTCAACGGTGGGAATTGTCTTTTCGCTTATGTTCGAAGCGATACATTTCTTTAGCAAGGTCAGCCCGCTTGAGTTTCTGTTCGGCCTTGAATGGAGCCCGCAAACCGCGATCCGTGCGGATCAGGTTGCATCGGACGGGGCCTTTGGCGCCATCCCGCTGTTTGTCGGGACGTTGCTGATTACCCTGATTGCGATGGCGGTGGCAGTGCCGGTTGGTCTGTTTTCAGCCATCTACATGGGTGAATATGCTTCCTCGAAATTCCGTGCAGTTGCCAAACCGGCCCTTGAAATCCTCGCAGGCGTTCCGACGGTTGTCTATGGCTTCTTTGCTGCCCTGACTGTTGCCCCGTTCCTGCGTGACAATGGTGCGATCCTTGGTCTGGATGTCAGTTCGGAAAGTGCGCTTGCTGCGGGCCTCGTTATGGGGGTCATGATCATCCCCTTCGTCTCCTCGCTTTCTGATGACGTGATGTCTCAGGTGCCGCAATCGCTTCGCGATGGGTCATATGGCCTTGGTGCGACAAAATCGGAAACCATCCGGCACGTGATTTTCCCCGCAGCCTTGCCCGGTATTGTCGGTGCGGTTCTGCTGGCGGTGTCGCGTGCGATTGGGGAAACCATGATTGTGGTGATGGCCGCCGGGCTTGCCGCAAACATGACGGTCAATCCGCTGCAGGCTGTAACCACGGTGACGGTTCAGATCGTGACCCTGTTGGTCGGCGATCAGGAGTTTGACAGTGCAAAAACCCTGTCGGCCTTTGCGTTGGGGCTGGTTCTTTTCCTTGTCACCTTGGGCTTGAACGTATTTGCCCTTAAGGTTGTTCAGAAGTATCGCGAGAAATATGACTGATATGGCATCTCTTATGGAAGATAGAGCCGCGGCCAAGGTAATCTCGGACAATCTGCACAAGCCGGTTGACTGGGACAGCCCGAAAATTGCCCGTAACATCAAAAAACGTTACGCCGCAGAACGCCGCTTTAAAATGTATGGCCTGAGCGCAATCGCGCTTGCGCTTCTGGCATTGTTTGTTCTGGCCGGGTCCATCGGGTCAAAGGGCTACACCGCCTTTTTCCAGACCTATGTCCAGCTTGAAGTGACCTTTGATACCGCCGAGATTGACCCTGACGGCACCGGTGATCCTGCGGTGATCGGCAAGGCCAACTTTGACGGCCTGATCAAAAAATCACTGCGTGACCGGTTCCCAGACGTTACATCGCGTCAGGCCAAACGGGATCTGTACGCAATTGTTTCGGGCGGGGCATCTTATGACCTGCGCGAACGCGTGATGGAAAATCCCGGCCTGATCGGTCAAACCCGGAAGGTCTGGCTGATTTCCGGTGATGATTTCGACATGCTCAACAAAGGCTACATCAGTGCCGATGTTGACGAAGGCAGCCGTCGTCTCAATGACGAGGAAATCGCCTGGTACGACAGCTTGAAATCGGACGGTGCGGTGGAGAAACAGTTCCACACCCGCTTCTTTACCAATGGCGATTCCCGTGAACCGGAACTGGCAGGCATCTGGGGGGCTGCTGTTGGCTCGCTCTATACCCTGATGGTGACCTTGGCACTTTCCTTCCCGATCGGGGTGTTTGCCGCGGTTTATTTGGAAGAATTCGCACCGAAAAACCGCTTCACCACGATTGTTGAAGTCAATATCAACAATCTCGCTGCCGTGCCGTCGATTGTGTTTGGTTTGCTTGGTCTTGAGGTCTACCTCAATGTCATGCATCTGCCGCGTTCCGCCCCGGTTGTCGGTGGCTTGACGCTGGCGCTGATGACATTGCCGACGATTATTATTGCCTCGCGTGCCGCAATCAAGGCGGTGCCGCCGTCTATCCGGCAGGCCGCCCTTGGCCTTGGTGCTTCCCCGGTTCAGACCGTCACCCATCATGTGTTGCCGCTTGCAATGCCGGGTATCCTGACCGGGACGATCATTGGCATGGCACAGGCTCTTGGTGAAACCGCACCGCTTTTGATGATCGGCATGGTTGCCTTTATTGTCGATATTCCGGGCGGGGCGCTGGATCCGGCAACGGTTCTGCCGGTGCAAATCTATCTTTGGGCCGACAGCCCGGAACGTGCCTTTGTCGAAAAAACCTCGGCGGCCATCATGGTGTTGCTGGCCTTCTTGGTCCTCATGAATGGCTTTGCCGTGTATCTGCGCAAAAAATTTGAACGGAAGTGGTAAAATGGCTGCTGTATCCCAGAGCGCAATGACGGCACAGCCGTCGGTCGCAAGTCCTAAAATGACGGCCCGTGACCTTAATCTTTCCTATGGCGACAATCAGGCGCTGTTTGATGTCAATCTTGACATCGTCGAACGTCAGGTCACCGCCCTGATCGGCCCGTCGGGCTGTGGTAAATCAACCTTCCTGCGCTGCATGAACCGCATGAACGACACGATTGACGGTGTGACGATCAAAGGCGAAGTCACCCTTGATGGCCGCGATATCTATGACAAACGCATCGACGTTGTTCAGTTGCGCGCGCGCATCGGGATGGTGTTTCAAAAACCAAACCCGTTCCCGAAAACCATCTATGACAATGTGGCCTATGGCCCGCGGATCCATGGTTTGGTCAATTCGCGCGATGAGCTTGATCAAATTGTGATGACCTCGCTTGAACGTGCGGGTTTGCTTAAGGAAGTCAAAGATCGTCTTCAGTCGCCTGCAACCGGTCTTTCCGGTGGGCAGCAGCAGCGCCTGTGCATCGCACGCGCGGTTGCCGTCAGCCCGGAAGTCATCCTGATGGATGAGCCGTGCTCGGCACTTGATCCGATTGCGACCGCCAAGGTCGAAGAATTGATTGATGAATTGCGTTCGAACTACACGATCGTGATTGTGACCCACTCCATGCAGCAGGCTGCACGTGTGTCGCAACGCACGGCTTTCTTCCATCTTGGGAAGTTGGTTGAAGTTGGCGAAACCGATCAGATTTTCACCAACCCAAAAGACGAACGCACCAAGGGTTACATCACCGGCCGCTTCGGTTAAGCGCCCGCAGGAGAGTGATTTAAATGGCTGACGAAAAAACACATATCGTGAGTTCGTTCGACGAGGAACTGACCCGTCTGAACAACATCATCTCGCAGATGGGCGGGCTTGCGGAAAGCCAGCTGATCTCTGCGATCCGATCCATCGTCAAACGTGATTCCGAACTGGCCGAAAAGGTCATTCTGTCGGATCACCGTATTGATGCACTTGAACAGGAAGTTCAGGATTTTGCTGTCCGTCTTCTGGCCCTGCGTCAGCCGATGGCAGACGACCTGCGTCAGGTGGTGACAACCCTGAAACTGTCGAACGATCTGGAACGGATTGGCGATCTTGCGAAAAACATCGCCAAGCGCGCCCAGGTCCTAAACCAGATTCCGCCGATCCGCCCGGTTCAGGTCATCCCGAACATGGCGCGTCTGGCGCAGGAAATCATCAAGGACGTTCTCGATGCCTATATCGAAGGCGATGCGGAAAAGGCACAGCGTGTCTGGGCCCGCGATCAGGAAGTCGATGACATGTACAATTCGCTGTTCCGCGAATTGCTGACCTACATGATGGAAGACCCGCGCAACATTACCGCATCGACGCACATGCTGTTCATTGCCAAAAACATCGAACGGATTGGCGACCATGCGACCAATATCGCCGAGACGATTTACTATCGGATCAAAGGCGAAGACCTGCCGACAGATGGTCGGCCAAAAAACGATGCAGCAAACTTTGCTGTTGTCGAACCGAATGAGTGACACTGGAGCATAAGAAGATGGACCCAACGGTTCTAATCGTCGAGGACGAAGCCGCAATCGTGACCATGTTGCGCTACAACCTCGAACGTGAGGGGATGCAGGTTGTCGAAGCCGGGGACGGTGACGAAGCGTTGAAAATCATGGCCGAAACCCATGTTGATCTGGTCCTTTTGGACTGGATGTTGCCGGTCATGTCGGGGATTGAGGTCTGCCGTCAGATCCGCCGCAAACCTGAAAGCCGCGATGTGCCGGTGATCATGGTGACCGCGCGCGGTGAAGAAGGCGATCGCATTCGCGGCCTTGATACCGGGGCCGATGATTATGTCACCAAGCCGTTTGCCATTGGCGAATTGCTGGCCCGTATTCGTGCGCTGTTGCGCCGATCCGGTCCGGCGCAACCACAAGGGCAGTTGATCTATTCCGATATCGAAATGGATCTCGCCGCCCACCGTGTCAGCCGCAATGGCAAGGCCATCCATCTGGGTCCGACGGAATTCCGTCTGCTGCGTTATTTCCTTGAGCATCCGGGTCGGGTTTTCTCGCGCGAACAACTGCTTAACGCGGTCTGGGGCCCGAACATTTATGTCGAAACCCGCACAGTTGATGTCCATATTCGCCGTCTGCGTAAGGCGCTTAATGACGTCAAAGGGACCCGCGACATCATCCGCACCGTGCGTGCGGCGGGCTATGCACTGGATTCAGAAACCGCTGCGTAGTTCACCCAAACCTGATTTGGCGACCTGAAGATAGAAACCCCCATCGCGTTTTGCGTGGGGGTTTTGGTTTATTTGGCGTCTTTTTTGGCTTTTGGTGTTTTGGGGCCAGAGCCAGACGCAGGCTTAGCTGAGCCTGCCGTTTCGGCCTTACGCCGCTGCGTGCGCGGCGCCAGCTCATTCATCAACAACATGTCTGCGCGCCGGAACTTGGCGATTTCCGCATCAATTTCTTCTTGCGGTACATCACAGGCCGCCAACACATGATCTGAAAGCCGCAACCCGGTTTCAAGCACCTCTGGAATGGCGGCATCCGCGCCACTGCGCGACAGTGGCCCGATATGGGTAATGTCCTGTGCGCGGGCAAAGATTTTTAAATGCGGATAGTAATGACGGAGCAGGGCAACGGCTTTTTCGGTCGCATGCGGGTTCCCCAGGGCAACGACCGCAATTTTTGCTTCGTCAGTGTGTGCAGCCCGGAATGTTTCCGGTCGTGACCCATCGGCAAAATACACCGGCAATCCTTCGGCCCGCCCGCGCGAAACCTGCAAGGCGTCGCTATCAATAACCACATAGGGAATGTTGCGGGTTTTTAACAATCTCGCCAAAACCCGCCCGACACGTCCGCACCCGATGACCAGAACATGCTGCTGGAACCCGTCGGTTTCGGCTTCAATCGGGCCAAGCTGGTCGTCTTCTTTGGGATGGAGCTTTTCTTCAATGCGTTGCCCGACGGTCATCAATGTCGGGGTCAGCGCCATCGAAAGCGCCACCACCGGGATCATCACCGCGACAAGGTCGGGCGCAATCGCCCCATTTTGTGCGGCCAGCGCCAGCATGACAAAGGCAAACTCGCCGCCTGCGGCCAAACTCATGCCAACACGCAACGCCGACCCTTTTTCAAAGCGGGCCATTAATGCCAGAACGAACAAAAGGGCGGTCTTTGTCCCAATCAGCGCAATCAGCCAAAGCACAATGGTGCCAAACTGGGTAAACACAATATCGGCATTGACCGACATGCCCACCGACATGAAAAACAGCGACAGGAAAACACCGCGAAACGGGGTGATATCGGCCTCGATCTGATGACGAAATTCGGTCTCAGCCAACATCACACCGGCGATGAACGCACCAAGCGCCATCGAAAGTCCGGCAACTTCGGTGAGCGTGCTGGCGGCCAGCACCACAAACAATGTGCCAATGGCAAACAGTTCCGGGTTTTTAAGAAGCGCGATATAGCGAAACAGGCGCGGCAACAAATAGCGCCCGATCAGCAACAAAATGCCAACCGCGCCAATCCCGGTCAGAATGCTGACCCACGGGCTGGTTTCGGTTCCGGCATCGCCGGCTGCCTGCACCATGATCAGGAACGGGCCAACCGCCACATCCTGTATCAGCAAAATGGCAAGGGCCGCACGCCCGAATTTGGTATGGAGCTGCCTGTCATCAGAAAGCTGTTTTAAAATGATCGCGGTGGACGATAAGGCCAAGGCACCTGCAATCACCACCGCACTGGGCACGCTAAAGCCAAGGACGGCCAACCCGGCAAACAGCACCGCCATCGAGACGCCAATTTGAAACAGGCCAAGCACGGCAAACCGCCCGCCAATCACGCGCAGACGTTCGCGCGACAGCTCCAGCCCGATCATGAACAACAAAAACACAACGCCAAGTTCGGCAACCGTTGCAATTTCCTGACGCTCATTGATCAAGCCGAACCCGAACGGGCCGATGCAAAAACCGCCAATCAGAAATCCGATGATGGAATTTGCCCGCAACCGATGGGCAAGCGGCACGGCGATCACCGCCGCCGTCAGGATCAGGAAAAGCTCGAACAGAACGCCGTGATGCATGGTTTGATTGGGTCCAACACGCAGTTAAATATATGAAATTACCAAGAATACCAGAATAGCGAAAATAACCCCGCACGTCTCATGGAAATCTGATCGACAGGTGGTGGGCCCCCGCATCACGGCAGAATGCGTGACATTGATGGCTTTGATGCATGGGGACGTGATTGTTGTGACAATTGTCATGTCCTGATGACTTGCCATTCATCTTGCGGAATGCCATGTTCCGCGGGCCCGGATCGGCCTGAATTGGATGGGTCCGAATTAACGATATAATCAATACGAGCAAACACATCTTGGAACAGTTGATCCCTTATCTTCAGATTATCGCCGGTCTTGTCCTTTTGACCGCGGGTGGTGAATTCATCGTTCGGGGGGCTGTTGGCCTTGCCCTTTTGATGGGGGTGTCCAAGGTCATTGTCGGTTTGACCATTGTGGCGGCGGGCACATCCGCGCCGGAATTTGTTGTATCGCTGAACGCATCGCTCAAAGGTACTGCCGATATCGCGATGGGGAATGTGGTTGGATCAAATATCGCCAATATATTGCTGATCCTCGGGGCCGTGGCCCTGCTTAAACCTATTGCAGCAGGCCGTGTAACGGTTGTGCGCGATGGCGGGGCGATGTTGCTGGGCACGCTCTTGTTTATCGGGCTGTGCATGTTTGGCGTGATTGAACGCTGGGCCGGGGCGGTGATGCTGTGTGTGTTGGTCGCGATCTGGTACTTCACCTATAAGCACGACAAAAACATGCCCAGCCACGCCAGTAACCTGCACGAAGAAGAGGTCGATGAAGTCGGCGAGGTGCCCTCGGGCTGGTTAAAACCGATCATTGCAACCGTGATCGGGATTGTCGCCTTGATGTTTGGCGCGGAATGGCTGGTCGATGGTGGTGTGACAGTCGCCCGTGAGTTTGGTGTGTCCGAGGCGGTAATTGGCCTGACCCTTGTGGCTTTTGGCACATCCTTGCCCGAACTTGCCGCATCGATGGTTGCCGCATTCCGCGGGCATTCCGATGTTGCGCTTGGCAATGTGTTTGGCTCAAACCTGTTGAACCTTCTGGTGATCATTGGCGGCGTTTCGCTGATCACGCCGATACCGGTTCCGGCCCAGATCCTTGCGTCGGACATTTGGATCATGCTGGCGGTGACGGTTGCCCTGTTGCTGGTGACGTTTGCCTTCCGCAAACTGTCGCGCAGTGCCGGTGTGGTTTTCGTGATCGCCTATTTTGTCTATGTCTTCCAACTGGTCGCGGCGTAAAAGATGGGTGGGGTGCGGTATTGGCCCCAAAAACATCTGATGCAAAATAACGATGCCATAAAGTTTGATGTGACATAACGGGACGATGCCAGAATGACGGATCATGTGCCAAAAACTGTACTGATTACCGGGGCCGCTAAACGCATTGGTCGCGCACTTGCACTTGATCTGGCGAACAACGGCTATGACCTTGCGCTGCATTGCCATCATTCGCGCAAAGATGCCGAACATCTGGCCGATAAAATCCGCGCCCTTGGGCGACGCGCCTGCGTGATCTCGGCTGATCTTTCCAACGAGGATGATACCCATCGCATCCTGCGCGAAGCCAACGCCGCCCTTGGGCCGATTGGCATTCTGATCAATAACGCATCGACCTTTGAATATGATGACGTCAAAAGTGCAACGCGCGAAGGCTGGGACCTTCATATGGAAGCCAACCTGCGCGCACCCTTTGTCCTAAGTCAGCAATTTGCCAAACGCCTGCCAGACGAGTGTCAGGGCCTGATCATCAATATGATTGATCAACGGGTGTGGAATCTTAATCCGCATTTTATGACCTATACCCTGTCCAAGGCAGGTCTTTGGACCTTGACCCAGACCATGGCACTGGCATTGGCGCCAAAAATACGTGTCAATGCCATCGGACCGGGCCCGGCATTGCCTAGTACCCGACAAACACAGGAAGTTTTCGATCAGCAATGTGAGAAAACACCTCTGAAAGTTGGGACAAACCCGCAAGAGATTTGCGACGCGGTTCGATTTTTCCTTGCCGCGCCGGCCATCACCGGGCAAATGTTAGCCCTTGACGGCGGGCAGCATCTTGATTGGGCGCCCAGTGGCGACGATGACACGCCAGAAGAATGATGTCGGATGCGGATCTGACATCTGGCCGCAGATAGCAGCACAAGGAAGACCGGAAATATGACCGCAGGCCTCAAACAGGACGCCAAGATTACCACGTTGCCCTTTGCGGATTTGTCCCATACGGACCTCCGCCAAACGGACTTGCCGGGCACAGACGTGCCCGATACAGACTTGGCTGTCAGCCTGCGCCGCGTCTTTGTGCGCGATATGGTGATGCATACCTCGATCGGGGTCTATGATCACGAAAAGGAAGCCCCCCAACGTGTGCGGATCAACCTTGATCTGGCAGTGCTCGAAGGCGACGGGGTGCAGAATGATGATATTTCCACCGTGCTGAGCTACGAAGATCTTGTCGTTGGCACCCGACGTATTTGTCAGGATGGTCATGTGAACCTTGTGGAAACACTTGGGGAAAAACTGGCCGACATGTGTCTTGCCGACAGACGCGTGCGCAAGGTGATCGTTCGGGTTGAAAAGCTCGACGTCTTTGAAGACGTCAGCGCGGTCGGTGTCGAAATCGAACGCCATAATATCGCCCGCTGATAACAGCCCCGATCAGGCAAAAAATTTACTTTTTCACAAACTGCGACCATGGGACTCTGTGATTCCTCTAGGGCGAATCGTGTTTGTCCTTATGCACAAGCATTTGGCAGGTTGGAATCAAAGGGAAATATTCATTTTTTACGACTCTATTACCGAATGATTTCAGGTTGACAGTTTTTTTATTGTTTTAAAACAAATACTTAGTTGATTTGCTCAATATTTGGGCACTTCATAGAACGTTAAGACTTCTCAAGGGGTGCAGACAATAGCCCCCGCATTACCCACATAGTTATCCACAGTCTTGGTGGACATCTTTTTTCCGGGGCGATTCCCTCTGTGCCTGTTGCGATGTTAATCTTTTCGGCTATGTTCGAAACGCCTGACGAACTGTGACAGCCGTCACAACTTTGGATGTATTTTCCTGACTTCGGAGACCCTTGATGAAGCCACCTGTTTCCTCCGACATGCCCGGCGGGGATGATGCCCCGAAACGGGAAATCGGATTGTCGCTTGATGGTGACACGCTCGAAGGTGGGGCCGCACGGGGTGTCGAGGCGATCAAGAATGCGCTTAAAACCATGCCGGGATCGGCGGGTGTTTACCGCATGCTTGATGACAAGGATCGCGTTCTTTACGTCGGCAAGGCCAAGAACCTTAAAAAACGGGTGGTGTCCTATACCCGCATCATGCAGGTGCCGCTGCGCATCGCCCGGATGATTGCCCAGACGGTGCGGATGGAAATCATCACCACCCATACCGAGGCCGAAGCCCTTCTTCTTGAATCTAACCTGATCAAGAAACTCAAGCCGCGCTACAACATCCTGCTGCGCGACGATAAAAGCTTCCCCTATATCCTGATCACCGAGCTCCATGACTATCCGCGCATCGTCAAACACCGTGGGGCGCGCGCCAAGGACGGAAGCTGCTTTGGCCCGTTTGCCTCCGCATGGGCGGTCAACAACACCATCAACCATTTGCAGCGCGCCTTTTTGCTGCGCTCCTGCACCGATGCGGTGTTTTCCAATCGGTCGCGCCCCTGTTTGCTCTATCAAATCAAACGCTGCTCGGCGCCGTGTGTGGACCGGATTTCCAAGCCGGACTATGACGGGCTTGTTGACATCTGCCGCGACTTTCTGACGGGCCGCAGCCAGAATATCGTCAAGCAGCTTGAATCTGACATGCTTGCCGCGTCGGAAAAGATGGATTTTGAACAGGCGGCCATGTACCGCGACCGTATCCGTGCGCTCAGCCAAATCAGGTCGCATCAGGACATCAACCTTGAAGGTGTCGAAGAGGCCGACGTCATTGCCCTGCATCACGAAGGCGGGCAAAGTTGCGTTCAGGTGTTCTTTTTCCGATCCGGCTCGAACTATGGCAACCGGTCGTACTTCCCGCGCCATGAACAGTCGGCTGAAATTCCTGAAATCCTGTCGGCCTTTGTCGGGCAGTTCTATGCCGACAAACCCGCCCCCAAACAGATTTTCCTCTCGCATGAAATCGAAGGTCAGGAATTGGTGCAAACCGCCCTTGGTGTGAACAATGATCGCAAGATCGAATTGCTCGTGCCCAAGCGCGGCGGCAAGCGAAAGCTGGTCGAACATGCCATGACCAATGCCAAGGATGCCTTGGGGCGGCGCATGGCCGAAAGTGCGACCCAGCGTAAATTGCTTGAAGACCTGGCTGATAAACTGGATCTGGAAAACACGCCCGAGCGCATTGAAGTCTACGATAACAGCCACACGCAGGGGACCAATATGGTCGGCGGCATGATTGCGGCCGGGCCAGAAGGCTTCATTAAAAACGCCTATCGCAAATTCAACATCAAGGGCGACATTGCGCCCGGCGATGACTTTGCCATGATGCGCGAAGTCCTGACCCGCCGCTTTGCGCGGGCGCAAAAGGATGACCCGGACCGCGAAAACGGCACATGGCCGGACCTGTGCCTGATTGATGGCGGCTTGGGGCAGCTTGGCGTTGCCAAGGCCGTCCTTGAAGACCTCGGCATTGAAGACGTTATGCTGGTTGGTGTCGCCAAGGGTGTGGATCGCAATGCCGGTAAGGAAGTCCTGCACATTCCGGGCAAGGCCCCGGTGCGCCTTGATATGAAAGACCCGGTGCTTTATTTCATCCAGCGCCTGCGCGACGAAGCCCACCGCTGGGCCATTGGCACCCACCGGGCCAAACGCGCCAAACAAATCGGCAAAAGTGTGCTCGATTCGGTGCCCGGTGTTGGCGGTGCCCGTAAAAAGGCACTGCTCCACCATTTCGGGTCTGCGCGCGGTGTTGCCGATGCTGGGCTTTCAGACCTTGAAGCGGTCGGCGGCATCAGTGCCGCCTTGGCCCGCAAAATCTATGATCATTTTCATGGGGAAAATTGATAAAGCGGGTTTGCGCTTTATTTGCGGCTCGTTGCGGCGATATGGCGCGATGAATCCATAGCATCATGTAGGACGCGGACAACGAAAATGCCGCTCTCTTCAATCAGGTAATAGATCATATGGCGCCCATGATGATGGCTGTGCATACCGGGATGAAGCACCCCTGCATCACGTCCGATGTGTGGGGATGTGGCAAGATTGTTCAGACAATCACGCAATGACAGGAAATAACCCTCTGCCTGTTGCGCTCCGAATGTTTCGTAGGAATAGATATAAATTCCTTCAAGGTCGGCATCGGCCCTGTTGGACAGGACGTATTTAGCCATCCGTCAATTTCTTTTGGGCGGCCGCCATAATGTCTTCAGCCGTCCGTGTACTTTGTCCGCTGTTCAGGCCTTCTGTCAGGGCGCGTTGAAGCAGCTTCTGTTTGCGTTGGTCCTGTCGGATCAGATCGCGGACATAGTCGCTGGAACTGGCGTACTCACCACTTTCAATCTGGGTTTCGACCCATTCTCGCATGGGATCGGGCAGGGACACATTCATCGTTGCCATCGGACACTCCATTTTTAACGGATGGCAAAATATGCCAAATATTGTCATTTTGGTCCATGACTGATTCTGCGCCGGTTCAAATACACGTGATTGGGCAGGCCGTAGTGCTTCTGTTTTATTGCAATTTAAGACGCCCCTTGTGATCCCGGCGCCAAGCCTTTAATAATTGCCCGGCTTCGGGGAGTGCAGACGCCTTAGAACCGGAAGTCATCGCCATAAATACCTGCAAACAGGCCTGTTCATGAAAAACCAGATCCCCAATCTGCTGACTTTGTCGCGCATCGTTGTGATCCCGGCACTGGTGGCATCATTTTACATTGATGGCCCGCTGGGCAACTGGTTGGGTTTTGTGTTGTTTGCCTTTGCCGGTATCACTGATTTCTTCGACGGTTATCTGGCGCGCAGCATGAATGTGGTGTCGCCGCTGGGTCGGTTTCTTGATCCGATCGCCGATAAGTTGCTGGTGGCCGCGGCCTTGATGATGATGGTGTCGTTTGAACGGATTGCCGGGTTTTCTGTGCTGCCGGCCGTGATCATCATGTGCCGCGAAATCATGGTATCGGGCCTGCGCGAACATCTGGCCGAGCTCAAAGTACCGCTGCCGGTCACTGTTCTGGCCAAATGGAAAACCACGGCCCAGATTCTGGCCATCGGGTTCCTTCTGGTCGGCGATGCGTCGCCTGACATGATCCCGTCTGTCCTGATTGGGGATATCCTGCTGTGGATTGCCGGTATTGTGACGGTTCAGACCGGGTATCTTTATCTGCGGACCGGGCTTAAGCATCTCGACTAACACGAGACTGGATTAAAGGCAGGTCGCCATGACACGTGTTTCCGTTCAGCAAGATGATTTTGATCCGGGCGCCGAGCTTGCAGCCCTGACCGATGGTCGTACAGACATCGGGGCGGCGGTCAGCTTCGTCGGGCTGGTGCGTGACATTCATGGTGGTGACACCGTGTCCGCGCTCACCCTTGATCATTATCCAGGCATGACCGAACGCGAACTTGAAAAGATCGCCGATGAAGCCGGTCATCGCTGGGAACTTGATGGCATTCGCATCGTACACCGGTTTGGCCGGATGGAACCCGGTGAACGCATTGTTCTGGTGATTGCCCTGTCGGCACATCGCAGGGACGCGTTTGAGGCCTGCGATTTCGTGATGGATTTCCTTAAAACCCGTGCACCGTTCTGGAAGCGCGAAGAAACCCAGAACGGCGAAAAATGGGTCAGCGCAAAGGCATCAGACGACGCCGATGCGGACCGTTGGAACAGCTAACTCTCCCCCTTAAACCAGAAACTTGCTGACCAGACCGATGATCCCCGTGATGGCTGATTGCAGTTCGGCGGCATTGTTGATCTTGGCGCGCAGCCTGCTCATTTCCGCCAGATCGGCGTCAGTGACGGTCACAGATTGCGCAAGGTTGGCGGTTTGTAAGGCCACCAGTGCCGATTGCGCCTTTTGTACACTTTCTGACAGCACGATTTTCTGATTGATATCGGCCGCGTCATAGGCAGTTGCGATTTCGACGTAGGCCTTTTTCGATTGTGCGATCAGTTTGTCGAGGTTCGACATGGTTGATTTCCCCCTAATTGGTTGCGGTTTGCGCCAAGGCTGTGCCCTGTGTGATCAATTCCTGCGGGCTCATTTTGTTGATGTCACCGGCCAGCGAAATGCCCTGTTCAACCGCACTTAAAAGCGATGCGACATCGAGTTTTGCGTAAGTGTCGATCTGGTTTTGCAACCGGTTTCCAAGGATGTTAGCGCTAACAAACTTGCGCAGGGTGTCGGTTTGCATCTGTCTTTCGGCCTCGGTCAAAGCCTGCCAATCTTGCCACCACAACTGATAGCGCAGCGTGTGGGCGTCCTGATCGTCGGTCTTGTCAGCACGGATATCATTGAGCTTTGCGATCAGCGTGCTGCGCTTGGCCAGCAACTGGGGCGGGTTTTTGGTGAAATCGCCGGTGATGGTGGCAAGTTGCCCGCGCAGTTTTTCAAGGATCGGCCCTGACTGTGTGACGGCGGATGCGCCGAGTGCCGAGCCGGCTTCGATATTGTCGAAAATCGCGACAAACTCCTGATATTGCGTACGTAAACCCGACAGGGTGTCTTGCCATTGTCGTGCAACACTTGGATCAATTTTGGCTCCGTCCGGATCGATCAGGACATCAATGTTCGATGCCGATACCGTGCCGGTGAAGTCGGTCATGTTGGTAACGAATTCATCGCGCTGTGCCGATGGGGCCTTGGAAAACGAGGAAAACTGCGCATCATAGGCCGCACCGTAGCTGTCAAAGGCGGCTTGGGTGGCGGTGCCAAACTGGGTGACCGACAGTTTCAGGGTTTCCGCCTTTTGCGAACAGGCGGCCAGGAAGCTGAGGGTGGCGACGATCAATGTCGTGCGGCAGATCTGGGAGAATTTTGAAGCTGTCATGTGGGCCCCGTCTGAAAAATGTGCCGTGGCGGCGACAGGACTCAGACGGGGAAATTGGCGGTTTGTGACAGCCAGAAACACAAAACTGATTAGTCAAAAAAAGTGATTAATCACCCGTATTATTTGCTCAGCATGAATAATGCCTGATTGCCAAAGAAATTGGCGAAACGCGAATGGCTGTCGATGCTGACTTTCGATCCGCTTTCATTGAGCACCATGGAGCGTTCGATCTTGACCCCCATGTCATCGCACATGCCGACAAAGTCGCGCACGGTGCAAAAATGGATGTTGGGGGTTTCGTACCACATGATCGGCAAGTTGGGGTTTTGCGGCATCCGCCCGCGAAACATCAGATCAAATCGCGCCCGCCAATGCCCGAAATTGGGGAAGGAGACAATCGCCTTATTACCGATGCGCAGCAGTTCCGACAGCACTTCTTTCGGGCGGTGGGTGGCCTGTAGCGTCTGGCTGAGGATGGCGTAATCAAAGGCCCCGTCGGGATAATCACCCAGATCCCGGTCGGCATCGCCCTGCATCACCGGCAATCCTTGCGCGACGCAATTGCGCACCCCTTCATTGGACAGTTCCAAGCCGCGGCCATCGACTTTTTTGGTCCGCGTCAGATAGCCCAGAAGTTCACCGTCGCTGCACCCGATATCAAGAACCCGCGTTCCGGGCTCGACCATGTCGGCAATCAATTGCAGGTCAACACGAATCCGGTCGCTGTGAAGCGGGATTGCAGCACTATTTATATTTGTATGAGGATTGTTCATGGCGTTATTTCAGCCCCCGGATTTCGGCGGCACCGTCGATGAAACCGCCGAGAACCATGTGGAAATCAGGTTCATCGAGCAGGAAGGCATCGTGGCCCTTGTCACTTTCGATTTCGACACAGCTGACATTGCACGACGCGGCATTGAGCGCGTGGGCCAACTGGCGGCTTTCGGCGGTGGTAAAGCACCAGTCACTTGAGAACGACACAATGCAGAACCGCGTTTTACTGCCCTTAAAGGCATCAGCCAGCCGTCCGTCATAGTCAATCGACAGATCAAAGTAATCCATCGCACGCGTGATATAGAGGTAACTGTTGGCATCAAACCGGTCGACAAAGCTTTTGCCCTGATGGCGCAGATAGCTTTCGACCTGAAAATCCTGATCGAAGCTATAGGTGATGGCACCGCGGTTTTGCAACTTGCGGCCAAATTTACGGTGCAGGGCAGGCTGCGACAAATAGGTGATGTGTGCTGTCATGCGCGCCACGGCCAAACCGCGGGCGGGTTTTTTGTCTTCAAGCAAATAATTGCCCCCGCACCAGTCGGGATCGGCCATGACCGCCTGACGACCCACTTCGTGAAAGGCGATGTTTTGTGCGCTATGGCGGAAGGAGGTCGCAATCGGGGCGGCGGCAAACACCCGCTCGGGATAGCTTTTGCACCATTCCAGCACCTGCATGCCGCCCATCGAGCCGCCAATGACGGCAAACAGGCTACCAATGCCAAGGGCATCAATCAGCATGGTCTGGGCACGCACCATATCGGCAATGGTAATCACCGGGAAATCCAGACCCCACGGTTTGCCGGTTTCGGGGTTGGTATCCTTTGGCCCGGTACTGCCAAGGCAGCCGCCAATGACGTTCGAGCAAATGACGAAATATTTGTCGGTATCAATGATTTTGCCAGGACCAACCAGTTCACGCCACCAGCCGTCCTTACCGGTGATCGGGTGAACTTCATCGGCAACATATTGATCGCCGGTCAGGGCATGGCAAACCAGAATGGCGTTGGATTTATCGGCGTTCAGTTCGCCGTAGGTCTGATAGGCAATTGTGAAGGGGCCAAATTCAACACCGCTATCAAGGCGCAACTTATCGGTTTCCCCCAACACCATGTGATGGCCGGGAAGCGGTGCGCGCTTGTCTTTGTTGGCAACGGTGGACATAGATAATGGATTCCCTATTGGTCGGTCATTTTCCACGCAAACAGGTACGGCGTTGTTGTCATTTGTCTTGGTTTGCAGGAATTTCGCCTATCCTAGCTATGGAGCAACCCCGGTTTAGTCAATCTTTTCTTTGCATTTCTGCGGCCCTGCCGATAGAGCCCAACTGAAAATGCCAACACAGTTTGATGTGGTAAATTTCGCCCAATATCAACAGCTTCGTCGCACCGGATGCTGGTGGCCTTTTCACAAGGAAACCGCCGCATTGTGGGCGAAATGTAGCAAACCTTTCGGGTGCGTTGCGTATGGTCGATTTTGTCGTTGCACAGAGATTGCAGGGTGCCTAACCTTGCGATCCGTGTGCGCCTAAAAACCCCCACAAAATCAAAGCTTCAAACCGTGCTGGAATTTTCAGTTGGGCTCTTATACTGTGCGCCGTTCAAAAGATGAGTGGATTATGGCGTTAGACAACGAAAATTTGGCAAATCTTGACCTTGATGGGCTGCGCGGTGAAATCGATGACATCGATCAGGCGCTGCAAGCGCTGATCATTCGGCGGACCAAGGTTGTGCAGGCGGTTGGCGCCTATAAGGACCGCGTGATCGCGGCCGGTGGCAAGGTAAAGGTGCCTTATCGTCCGGCGCGTGAGGCGCGTATTATGCGCACCCTTGTTGAGCGCCATGATGGTGCCTTTCCCAAAACAGCACTTATTCAAATCTGGCGCGAAATGATCGCGGCGGGAACGCGGCTTGAGGCACCTTATACCATCGCACTTTGCCGCAACGCCGAAGGACAGGATTGCTGGGAACTGGCACGTCTGAATTTCGGGTGCCTTAACGAGATTGTCGAGTTTGACACCCCGCGCGAAGCATATGGCGCACTTGAAGAAGGCCGGGCGGCAGTTGGTGTGTTTCCCAAACCCGAATTTGGCGAGCCGATGCCATGGTGGACGCTTTTGACCGAACATAGTGCGGTCCGGGTTGTTTCCAAATTGCCATTTGGCGGACGCCCGGTCGGACGCGGCGAGCAAACCGAGGGTTTTGTTCTGGCGGCAATTGATCTTGAAGACAGTGGTGATGACCGAACGCTGTTCGTGGTAAGCCTGTCAAAAGAGATTTCGATGGATACGGCGCGCAAAAAAATTGCGGATGGCCTCAACGGATCGGCAATCCTTGGCTTTTCTGACGAAATCGCCGCAGATCGGCGTTTTGTTCTTGTTGATGTGCCGGGATTCTTTTGTAATCGCGCCGATGCGTTTCAAGCCACACTGGCCGAGCAGGGACTTAATCCCGAAAGCCTGCGTGTGGTCGGCGCCTATGCCGTGCCGATTTCGGAAGACGCACTGAGTTAAAATTCAAGGGTGGTTTCAATAAACCACCACTTCCTTTGGGAGAATATACGTAATGTCTGCGCCCACCCCACGCCCTGGTATCCTTGAAATTGCCCCCTATCAGGGCGGTAAGTCCAGTGCCAACAGCACGCAGCGCGTGATCAAACTGTCGTCGAACGAAGGCGCGCTTGGTCCGAGCCCCAAAGCCATGGAGGCGCTGCGCAATACCGCCAGCCGCCTGCATCGTTATCCCGATGGCGGGTGTGACTTGCTGCGCAAGAAGCTGGCCGAGAAATATGATCTTGAAATGGATCAGCTTGTCTGTGGTGCCGGGTCCGATGAACTTCTGACCCTGTTGATCCGTGCCTATGCCGGTCCGGGCGATGAAGTGCTGTATTCGCAGCACGGTTTCCTGATGTATCCGATTGCGGCCAAAGGGGTTGGTGCGGTGCCGGTGACGGCGGCGGAAACCAACATGACAACCAGTGTTGACGCGATGCTGGCCGCGGTAACGGAAAAGACCAAGATTGTCTTTGTCGCCAATCCGAACAATCCGACCGGGACCTATATCACCGACGGCGAAATGAAGCGCCTGCGTGATGGTCTGCGCGAAGACATCGTTCTGGTGGTGGATGCTGCCTATGCCGAGTTCATGACCGGTCAGGAAGATTATTCAGCCGGCGAAGAACTGGTCAAAGCGGGCAATAATACCGTGATGACCCGGACATTTTCCAAGATTTATGGTCTTGGTGGCATTCGTCTTGGCTGGTGCTATGCCCCGGTTGAGATTGCCGATGTGTTGCAGCGTCTGCGCAATCCGTTCAACGTGCCTTTGCCAACGCAAGAAGCCGGTGTTGCTGCCCTTGATGATGATGACTTCGTCAATGATTGTGTGCGCCACAATGCCGAGACGCTGGCGTGGTTCCGCGATGAGGTCAACGCGATTGGTGGCCTGACAGCGCATCCGAGCTATGGCAATTTCGTGATGATCGAATTCCCGGGACAGGATGGCAAAAACGCCGATGCGGCCAATGATTTCATGATGGCGCGCGGCGTGATCCCGCGCAAAATCGGGGCTTATGGCCTGTCGCAGATGCTACGTGTTTCAATCGGCACGAAGGAAGAAATGGAAATCTGCCTTCAGACCATCAAGGACTTTGTGAACCTGTAAAATGACCAAAACTGCATCCCAGCCGTTGTTTAACACTGTCGCCTTTGTCGGCATGGGCCTGATCGGCTCGTCCATGGCTCGCCGTATCAAGCGTGATGGCCTTGCCAACAAGATTACCTGTGCTGTGCGGTCGGAAGCGACCCGCGACCGGGTGCTTGAACTTGGTCTTGCCGATGAAGCCTATTGCGACATCAAGGACGCGGTTGGCGATGCTGATCTGGTGATGCTGTGCGCACCGCTTGGAGCCAACGAGGCGATTGGCGCACAGCTTTCAGGGGCCTTGAAAAAGGGGGCGATTGTTTCGGACGTCGGGTCGGTCAAACAATCGGTAATCCGTGACATTGCCCCGCAACTTGACGAAGGCGTGCATTTTGTGCCCGGCCACCCGTTGGCCGGGACCGAACATTCCGGCCCGGATTCCGGTTTTCCGGAACTGTTTGAAGAGCGCTGGTGCATCTTAACGCCGGTTCCCGGTGAAAGCGAAGATGCCGCTGACAAGGTCACGGCCCTTTGGGAAGCGTGCGGGATGTATGTCGAACGCATGGATGCGGACCATCATGACCGCATTCTGGGGATTACATCGCATTTACCCCATCTGATCGCCTACACGATTGTCGGGACAGCGACCGATCTTGAAGATGCGCTGCGTCAGGAAGTGATCAAGTTTTCGGCAACCGGTTTTCGGGATTTCACCCGTATTGCCGCGTCCGACCCGACCATGTGGCGCGATGTGTTTTTGAACAATCGCGAGGCGGTTCTGGATGTTCTGGGACGTTTTCAGGAAGACCTGATGGCGTTGCAACGTGCCATTCGCTGGGGCGAGGGCGACAAGCTGTTTGAGCTGTTTTCGCGCACCCGTGAAATCCGGCGCGGTATTGTCGATGCCGGGCAGTATTTTGCTAATTTCTCGGCCGAAGGTGAAGCGCGCCAAAGCGACGAGACGGGCAAGAAAAAGACGGATGAATAAATAACGGATGGCCTGTGTTGTGCAGGTCACCAGTCGGTTTGATGATGTGCCCCAAATTGCATCATCAGCCGGACCAAGGGGATAGTCATGTCTGCCACCAGCCACCCGGCATTCGCACGGTTCATGCCGTTTGTGTTTGTGTTCCTGTGGAGCACGGGCTTTGTCGGTGCCAAATTCGGCCTGCCATATGCCGATCCGTTCGTTTTCCTGTTTGTCCGATTTGTCATTGTGCTGGTTTTGATGGTGCCGGTTGTCATCCTGATGGGGGCAAAATGGCCGAAAACCTGGCGCGAGGCGGTCCATATCGGGACCACGGGCGCGCTGGTCCACGGGCTGTATCTTGGCGGGGTGTTCTGGGCGATTGATACCGGCCTTCCGGCCGGGCTGGCGGCCTTGATTGTCGGGTTGCAGCCGGTTGTCACCGCATCGGTCGTCGGGGCGATTTTGGGTGAACGGGTGTCGCTGCGCCAATGGGGCGGTCTGGTGCTTGGCCTTGTCGGGGTAGCGCTTGTGCTGGTGCCCAAAATTGGTGACGGGGTTGGCATTACCGCATTTGGCATTGGGCTGGCGGTGGTGGCCTTGCTCGCCATGACGGCGGGCACCCTTTATCAAAAGCGCTTTTGCACTGGTATGGATCTTTTGAGCGGCACAGTCGTTCAATATGTTGCGGCCAGTCTTGTTGTCGGGGTGATTGCGCTTATCAAGGAGCCGTTGACGGTTGAATGGAGCATGGACTTCATTCTGGCGATGGCGTGGCTTGTTCTGGTGTTGTCGATTGGGGCCATCATGTTGTTGATGGTTCTGATCAAACAGGGCGAGGCCACCCGCGTTGCCAGCATGTTTTACCTTGTCCCGCCGACGGCTGCGATGTTTGCGTGGCTTCTGTTTGATGAACAGCTTGGTCTTTTGGGATTTGTCGGATTCGGGGTAGCCGCACTCGGGGTGGCATTGGTGATGATCAAGCGTTAGCCTGACGCACGGTTCATGGCATTGCGAACCCGAACATAGAAGACTTTTGGAGGATATCGTGACGGACGCCCAGGATAGATGGGTCTTTGGATATGGTTCGCTGTTGTGGCGGCCGGGGTTTGAGTTCGCGGAAAAAGCGCGTGCCAAGCTGCCCGGTTACCATCGGTCGTTCTGTATCTATTCCCATCATTATCGTGGCACGCCGGAAAATCCGGGGCTTGTTCTTGGCCTGAACAAGGGCGGGGAATGTGTGGGGAATGCCTTTCGCATCACACCGGAAAACTGGGGGATCGTGAAAGGGTATCTTGATGAGCGCGAGCTTGTGACCAACACCTATATTCCCGCCGATGTCGAAGTTGAACTTGAGGACGGGCGCCGTGTGATCGCACATACCTATGTTGCCGATCCGACCCATGAACAATATGCCGGGAACCTGCCGGTGCGCACCGCGGTTGAGATCATTGTGGCGGCCCATGGCAATGTGGGTCCCAATCTGGAATATCTGGAAAATACCGTGTTGCATCTGGATCAAATGGGGATTGTCGATCCGCCGTTGCATGATTTGATGGATCTGGTGCGGCGCGAATACGGCGAGATTAATATGGGAGCGGGCATCTGATGAGCCACGCAAATGCGCCGAATGTATCGAACGCGCCGAGTGTGACACAGGGGGATCAAACCCCGCTGCCGCTGGCTTATTTGATGCTGGTGATCTGTGCGATGATGTGGGGATCAAACCACGTTGTGGCGCGCGGGGTGAATGCGACAGTGCCGTTTGAAGCATTGGCATTCTGGCGCTGGGTTGTGGCGGCTGTGATGCTGTTTCCGTTCTGTGCCAGATACCTTGGGCGCGATTTGCGTCTGATGGCGCAGCACAAGATGTCGATGTTTCTGATCGGCTTTACCGGTGTCTTCCTGTTTTCGATCATCATCTATCTTGCGGCCTATAACACAACGGCCGTCAACACCGGTTTGCTCAATGCAACCGCCCCTGTGTGGGTTCTGATCTTTGCCGCCGTATTAACCGCAAACAAGCCCACGTTAAGTCAGTGGGTCGGGGTGCTGGTGGCGGGTGTTGGTACGGCAACGATCATTGCAAAGGCAGATTTTTCGGTGTTTACCGAGATGAGCTTTGTCTCAGGCGATGTGTTTGCAATGGTATCGGCCATGGTTTGGGCGGCCTATTCGATGTTGCTTAAACGTGCGCCAAAGGGGGTTCATCCGCTGAGCCTTGTGTTTGTGTCGGCCCTGATTGGTCTGGTGTTTTTAACCCCGCTTTATGTCTGGTCGCTTGTGGTGAACGGCGAGCCGTTCTTTACCCATCTTGATCCGGCGTGGCCCGACATGATGAAGATTTTCTATATCGGTGCGGGGCCTGCGTTCTTTGGATATCTTTTCTGGAACAGGGGGGTGTCGATTGTTGGTCCGGCGACGGCGGGTGTCTTTATGTATCTGATCCCGGTGTTTGCCAGTGGGCTTGCGATTGTCTTTCTGGGGGAAGAATTGCACCTTTATCATCTGGGCGGGATTGCCTTGATTGCCTTTGGTATCTGGCAGGCGACCAAGAAAAAACGCGCCGTATCCTAAGGCAAAAAGACATACAAAAGGCCGGAATGCGCTGTGCAGCCCGGCCTTTGTTGTTTTATCGATCTGACAGCCGACCTTGCGGATCAGGAGGTTTTTTCCTGACTGGCTTCTTCTTCGGCGGCGATGTCGGCAGAGGTCAGCATCGGCAGGTTAAATTCGCGCTGTGCCTCGGTTTCAAGTTCGCGGGTGCGGGTGTCGATGCGGGTTTTGATTTCTTTCATGAAGGTCTTGCGGTCCAGACCATGTTCAATCGGCGGCATCAGTTCCATGGTGACCCGGCCACCATATTTCATGAAGCTATCCTTGCCCCAGAACATGCCGGAATTGACGGCAACCGGAATAACCTTGATGTCCGGGAAGGCCTTATACAGCGCGTAAACGCCCGGATGATACGGGCGGCTTGAGCCGGGTGGGGTGCGCGTGCCTTCTGGGAAAATGATCACCTGACGGTTTTCCTTGAGCGCCTGTGACGCCCCCTTGATCATATCCTTAAGGGCTGAGCCCCCGGCGGAACGGTCAACCGCGATCTGACCTGAGAGATGCAGGAACTGCCCGACCAGCGGGATTTTGATCAGTTCCTTTTTGAGGATATAGGCCGGATCGGGCACCACAGTGTGAAAGGTAAGGGTTTCCCAAGCCGATTGATGTTTTGCCACCAGAATACAGGGGCCATCGGGCAGATTTTCAAGCCCGGTGATGCGTTTGTACATGCCGACCGAATGGTTCAGGGCAAACTGGGTCAGCACACACCATGCATGGCCGACAAACTGGCTGGCCTTGCGGCCACAGACCATCAGGGGGATCATGCTGATGCACAGCAGGGCTGTTCCGCCAAAAAACAACACGTTAAAAAGTAACGCGCGCAGGGCTCTCATTCAGAAAAATCCTTCAAACGCTTATGTATCTGGTGCTTTGTAACAGTATTACGGCAATCGTAAAATGGCGATTGTTGATCGGCCTTAGCCGGTTTTGTTGTTCGACGCGGAATAGTCGTTCTGATCGGGTTGGCTGGCATCGGGTGTTTGCAATGACGGGTGATTGCCCCCAGGCAGCCAGTTTAAAATCGAATTGCGCAGGCTGGCGAAAAGGTACTTGTTAAACTCGCTGGCGATCAGGGCCGTACTGCCGGGATACCGCCACCAGTCTTCGATCCGGACCGTATCGGGGAAGACGGGGTTGGCGATGATATCGACACCGGGCATCAGGCTTTTGAATTCCAGAAGGGATCGGCGCATGTGGTAGTTCGCGGTGACAATCCGCAGGCTTTGATAGCCCTGTTCGTTGACCCAGACGGCGGTTTCCATGGCATTGCCACGGGTGTTTTCCGCGACATGGCCCAGCACAACGCAACAGGCAATCAAACGCGGGTCGGATTTACCGACCGACAGCAACTCATCGACTTCAACGCCGCGATATACCCCGGAAATGAACAGTTTCTTTGCCAATCCGCGTGCGAGCAGGCGGCGGCCTTCCGACAGGCGTTCACTGCCGCCGGTCAGAACGACAATGGCATCGGTGCGCTGATCGGGGTTGTCGACCGTGGTGGGGATGGACTCGACATACCAGACAAATCCGGCAAGCCACACCAGACCGAGCACGATCAGGGTGGAGAGCAAAAAACGGAACCTTCGAGACCGGCGCCGGAGTTGCACACTAAGCGGTGGTTTGTTCATTTGGGCGTGCCTGATGTGGGGCGTGCGGACATGAGTGCGGATCTCCTAAGGCCATGATCCCAAAAGGGAAGCGTGATCAGACTATACGAAGGAGCGCGTCTGGTGACAACATCGCTTGCGCGCAGAATTATAACATTTGGCGTAAGACACGCAGCACAGTGCGGGTTGCGGTAAGATAGGCAACCAATGCGACAATAAACGGAATGGCAACGATAAGGGCAATGAATAATGGACTGAAAACCAGCGACGGGATCGGCCAGCCCGCGCGCAGGCCAAGCCAGGCAATAAAAGCAGAGACCGCCAGTGATATCAAAAGCCCGACCAAGGCGCCAAAAAATGCCAGCCGTTGGCTATGGCGGCCAAATTGTCGGGCGATATAATCATCCTGTGCACCAATCAGGTGTAAAAGTTCGATGATTTTATGATGGATCGAAAAGCCGGATTTGGTGGCAAAGACAATCGACAGCATCGTCGCACCAAACAGAACAAGAATCAGGACGCTCAGGGCAAGTTCGACCGAAAAGGCGACATCGGCAATGCGTTCGATCCAGATGCGGTGATCATCCAGCACGGCCTCAGGCGCAATTTCACCAAGCTGGCGTTCGAGGGCATCAAAATTAAAGCCGGTTTCCGGGGTGATTTCGATGATGCGCGGAATGGGAAGTTCGCTCACGACCTCATCAGGGCCAAGCCAGGGTTCAAGCAGGGCGGCCATGGTTTCGGGGCTGAGTTCTTCGATCCTAGCGATGCCGGGCAGGTTTGCCAGCTCATCAATGATGGTGTTGACGGTTTCTTGCAGGGCGGTTTCGCGTTGTTCGGGGCTGCGTTTTGCCAGTTCGGTTGGCGGGACCTGTATCGACAGGCTGCCTTCGATCTGCCCGGACCATTGGCCAACGCTATCGTGCAGGGCGCCAAGGCCGACCATCGAAAAGGTCAGCAGGGCCACCATCAGGGCGACGATGCAGGGCAGGAAGCGCGATGAAGAATCGGCTTCGAGCGGCAGATGTGACGGATGTGAGCGAAAAGCCATAATCGTCTGTTGGTCCTGTTGATCGAGGTGGCGTCGATATCTTAGCCGGTATTTTAGCCCGTATTTTAGATGTAGCTTAACCCGATTGGGTCACGTCGTGCAGTGTTGCACCTTCGAGCAGCCACTGGGTATGGCCAAAGCGCCGCACGAGTTGCCGGTTATGGGTGGCGATCAGCACGGTGGTGCCCAGTTTGTTGAGTTCTTCAAACAAATAGAGCAACCGCATGGCAATGCGGTCATCGACGTTGCCGGTCGGCTCATCGGCCAGAAGAAGGGCCGGGCGCCCGATGACGGCGCGCGCAATTGCCACGCGCTGTTGCTGCCCACCCGACAGGCGCGATGGCTGCGCATTGATATGGTCGCCCAGACCGACCCATTCGAGAAGTTCGGTGACGTTTTTGCGAATTTGCAGGTCTTCGACACCGGCAACGCGCAAGGGCAGGGCAACATTTTCAAAGGTGCTGAGGTGGTTGATCAGGCGGAAATCCTGAAACACCACGCCGATTCTTCGCCGGATCGCGGGCAGTTCATCGCGTGGAATGCGGATGTTGTCGCGGCCAAAAATATTTATTTCGCCCCGAGTCTGACGCAGTGCCAGATACAAAAGACGCATCAAGGTCGATTTGCCGGCACCCGACGCGCCGGTCAAAAAATGAAAGCTGCCGCGTTGGAGGCTAAAGTTCAGGTCGCGCAAAATTTCCGGTCCGGATTCGTACCGGACTCCGACGTTCCTGAAACTGACAACTTCGGTCAAAATCGGCGCTCCACTTGATCGAATGACGGTTTGCACAGGCGATTGCCATGGCAAATCACAAGAATTTCTCTTAACGTCGTTGGGGTTGGCGAAATGCCTTGGCATTCCAATATCGACACCATACTTACCAGCGACGCACAATTTTCTATCTGTTTCGGATGCCACGATCAGTGGCTTTACGCAATGTTTAGACACCCAAATTGAGGCAGCTTCTGTTATCTCTGCTTAACAGTCTGTTAAATCGCCGCTATTTACATATAGTGTTATTCTCTGCCGACGATATCGGGGGACCGTTGGCCATGAGTATGTTAAAGGCCATCCCCGTGTTTGGTTCCGCTGACATCGAGATGCCAGGTTTGCAATGATCATAACTTGCCCAGATTGTTCCAAGAAATACTCCGTTAAAACGGAGGCCATCGGCCCAAAGGGCCGAACTGTGCGCTGTAAGAGCTGCGGCAATAGCTGGCATCAGGACCCTCCGGGGGCCAAGAAGCCGGAACCCGCACCTGCACCAGCGGCACAATCGGACAGCGATTTGCCTGCGCCATTTAATCAGGAAGGGGCGCTGGGCGCTGATTTCAATGCTGATCGAATGGGCGGCGGAGGTGTTGACCCCGGATTTGAAGATGCGGACAAGATTCCCGATCCGCCCCCGATCCCCGAACAGCTTATTCGCAACAATCCGAAACCGGCCCCCAAAAAGAAAAAGGGGATTATCGGCTGGATCGTGTTTTTGCTGCTGATTGGTGGGATTGGTGCGGGTGGGTACTTTGCCAAGGACATCCTGATCAACCTTTGGCCGCCGATTGCCAAGGTCTATGACATGGTTGGGTTTGATGTGCCCCATGTTGGCGACGGTCTTGATATTCGCGAATTGCCTCCGACCCGTGAAGACGAAGACGGCGTCGATGTTTTGGTCGTGCGTGCCGAGATCGTGAACATCGTCGAAGAGCCGGTTGTGTTGCCGTATCTTCTGATCGAGCTTCTTGATCCGCTTGATCGGGTGGTTCAGCGTAAGAAGATGCCGCTGATCTATGATGAAACCAAGGCTCAGGCCAGTGCGGATATGCCGATGGAGCAGCAAATGCTGCCTGCGGGTGAAAGCATTACGGTTGAAACCAAGATCCGGCGTCCAAACCCGACAGCAACCCGTTTGCAGGTCACGTTCCTTGACCCGCGTGAGGCCGCCGAACCTTAAGCCTTTCGGGGTGGTAAAACCAGTTGATGCAAAAGGCAGCGTTCATTCGCTGCCTTTTGTTTTTGTGGGAAAACGCGACAGCGCGTCATTGCGCCATATCGGCACGCAGGGGTGGTTTGGGCTTGTGACAGCATAAACGTTGTTAAAATGCCGTCAGTGCCGTTTAAAGGCGTGCGATGAGGTATGTTAGGTGCGCGTGACGGGACTAACGCTTCCTAGAACCGTTTGAGCAGGCGGTCGATGTATTCCTGTTCGATCTGCGGACGGTCTGGATCGCCCGACCGCCGACGCAGTTCCTGCATGATGCGCCATGCCCGTTCGAGGGTATCGACATTGGGAATGGTGGTTGTGCCATCCCCGCCGACCGGACGCCCCAGCGGATCGCGACGGCCACTCCCTTGCAGGTCTTCGAGCATCGGGGCTATCTGGCTGAGCCCTTCGAGCGCACGGCTGATTTCGCCAATGCCCTGTTGCAGGTTTTCCATGGCTTCGCGCTGATATTGCAGGGCTTCGTGCGACCGGTTGCGGCCAAGGGCCTCGGCAGCACGGCGCATGGCCTCAATCACCGAATTCATGCCGCTGATGTCGCCAAACTGCCCGATGCCCGGACTGTTCATGATATCACCAGCATCATCGGCGAGACCTTGTTGTTCATTGGCGCGCGGGCCGGGGCCATTGGCGGTGGCCGGGTTGTCGCCCTCGTTCATGATGTCTTGCTGGCGGCGGGACAGATCGCGCATGCCATCAAGCATTTCGCGCAAAGACGAGGTGATGTCCATGCCGCCTTCGCCGGTGGTAACTTGCATGTTTTCGACAAGTTCGCGCAGCCGGTCAATCAACTGGCGGGCGTCATCACGTGCACCTGCGCGCATCAGGGCATCAATCTGATCAATGATCCGCGACAAGTCTTGCTGTTCGAGGGTGGCACTTGCCTGGGATGGATCGTCCGAGGCCGGTGTTGCTTCGCGGGTCAGTGCGGCAAGATATTCATTCAAGGCATTGCGGTATTCTTCGATCAGACGGGCGATTTCGGTTTCGGTGACGTCGGGATCAGCCAACGCCTGCAACAGACGTTCTTCGGCTTCCATCAGGTTGCGTTCGGCAATGCCATAGCTGCCGCGTTCGATTTCCTCGGCGATGTGCCACAAAAGCCCGGCGACATTCTGATGCACGGTGCGGTCGTCAAGGTTGGCCGATAACCGGTTTTCAGCCACCGACAGGGCCAAAAAGACGCCGATGTGACCGTTAAAGGCCTGCGGCGCATAGAGAACCGGTAACAGGGCCTGCTGCATTTCAAGTGCGCGGTCGGGATGGCGCAACAAGGTGCGCCGGATCGCAATCAGCTTTTGCGCAACCGGATGGGTAAATTCGCGTTCGGGCAGCACAATTGATCGCATGTCGCTTTGGGCGGTTTGTCCGGCATTGTCGCGCGCGTGCATTTGAATATTGACCGGCAATCCGGCCCACGGGTGGGCAACCAGATCAATGAAGCGCGGGCCTTCGATGCGGGTTGGTGTGCTGCTATGGGTGGGTTCTTCGCCCTTGAGATCGCGTGTGATGGCATCAATCGGACCGAATTGATCATCCATACCGTCGGTCGGGGCCGGAGTGATGACAAGATCAAGCTCCGCCATGCCGTAATCATCATTGGCAACGTAATCAAGGCGCAGATGATCGCGCCGGGTGACCGATGGCGGGCTGATAAAGCCAAGTGTCGGGGCGGTGTCGGCCACCAGATTGATGTTCAGCGTCATGCGGTCATTGCCCCAGACCGAAATACGCCATGTGCCAGACTGATTGATCGCGGTCAACAGGACATAGCTGTTGTCGTTGCTTTCGGCGATCGGGCGTTCGCCATCGGGTGCGGTCAGGGTTGGTGCCCAGATGCTTGAGATCGTGCCATCAAGGGTCGATCCGGCGGGGACCTGAAAATTAATCACCTCCCCGTTGGACGGCCCCCCGGTGGTCTGGTTTTGCGGGCCATCTGTTCCGGTTCCTGTTGCGGATTGACTGGCGGCGGTTGCCCCGGTTTCGGAAATCTGCAAGACCCTCGGGACTTGCCCGGTATAGGGGGGCGGGGTGACCCACAAAGTTGCCGTAAAATCAGCCGCACCCAAGCGTTGCAAGGGACTAAAGGCCTTGGAAAACCGTTCGGAAACGGTGTTGTGACCAGCCATGATGCCAACAAACAGCAGCAAAACCGGAATGGCGACGATGCCAAAACGGTCAATCCGGCTGATGGCGGGGATCGGGCGCGGCAAACGCAATTTTACGATGGCGGCTTCATGCAGGCCGAGCTGCTTTTGCCAGAGATAGCTTGTGAGCGGATCTTCGGTTTCGGAAATATGGTCTTCAAGACTTTGTAGCGGATTGTTTTCAAGCCCGTTTTCGCGCTCCAGCCGGTGCAGGATGTCGCGTCGGGTTGGCCAGCGAAAATTCCGCCACGGCACAGTGACGGCGACCATCATGGCAACAGACAATATCGACAGCAAAATGATGTGCCCCGTCGGAGGCAAAAATTCAAACGTGCCGGTTAAGGTCAGGCCAACGACAAGAACGATCAGGCCAACGGCCGGGATCACGCAGGGCCATACCTTTTCCCACAACAAAACCATGCGCGTTCGGCGCACATGAGTTTCCATTGCAGGATGCGGTGGTATCAGCGACATGCGATGAAGGGTCCTTTGTGCCAGTCTGTGGCTATGGTGTACCGCGAGTTCACTACCTCTAGAGTTTGGGGCTTTGCGGACTTTGGTCAAGTTATTGCGCGGTTGTGGCGGCAAATAAAAAGGCGACCCTGAGAAAGGGCCGCCTTTAAAAATACGTTGGATGGTCGCGTTTATTTAATCAAGCCAGCCCGGTATCTGATCCATATTGATCAGTTCGTCGATTTCCTGACGCGGGCGGACAATGGCAAACTCATTACCTTTGACCAGTACTTCGGGGGTAAGTGCGCGGGTGTTGTACGTCGATGACATCACTGCACCATAGGCACCCGCCGACATCACAGCGACAAGATCACCAGCCTTAAGATTATCGGGCAGTTTGCGGTCCTTGCCAAAGGTATCGCCGGTTTCACAAATCGGACCGACAATATCAACCGTTGCCTGTTTGTCGTTTTCACCCTGTTCATCGACCGGGATGATTTCGTGATAGGCGTTATAAAGCGTCGGGCGGATCAGGTCGTTCATCGCCGCGTCAAGAATGACAAAGCGTTTTGCTTCGCCGTCTTTGATGTACATGACGCGCGACACCATGATGCCAGCATTGCCAGCAATCAGACGGCCCGGCTCAAGCGTGATGTGACAACCAAGGTGTGAGACAGTTTCACGCACCATCTGGCCATAGGCATCGGGCAGGGGCGGTGTTTCGCCCTGATAGGCAATGCCAAGGCCGCCGCCAAGATCCAGATTGCGGATTTCAATGCCTTCGGCGCGCAGTTGTTCGACCAGACTGGCAAGGCGGGTAAAGGCCTCGCGGAAGGGGGTCAGGTCGGTCAGTTGCGATCCGATATGCATGGCAATGCCGGTCACCTCAATGCCGTCCATGGCGGCCGCATCGCGGTAGACTTCAATCGCGCGGGTCCAGTCGATGCCAAATTTGTTTTCGGCCTTGCCGGTGGCGATCTTTTCATGGGTTTTGGCATCGACATGCGGATTGATGCGCAGTGCAATGCGGGCCTTTTTACCCATATCAAGGGCAACTTGGTTCAGTTCGATCAGTTCGGGAATGCTTTCGACATTGATCTGGGCAATGTCGGCCTCAAGGGCTTCGCGCATTTCGTCTTCGGCCTTGCCGACGCCCGAAAAGATGACTTTGCCCGGTGCGATACCGGCCCGAAGGGCGCGGCGCATTTCGCCAACAGATACAACGTCGGCACCTGCACCCAGCTTGCCCAGCGTTTTTAAGACAGCCTGATTGGAGTTTGCCTTGATCGCATAGCAAACGGTCGCATCCAGACCGGAAAATGCGTCAGCATAAACCTTGTAGTGGCGTTCAAGCGTTGCGGTGGAATAGCAAAAGAACGGGGTACCGACTTTTTCAGCCAGCTCCGGGAGGGCGACGCCTTCTGCGTGAAGGACGCCGTCGATATATTCAAAATGGTTCATTTGGCCGGATAGTCCTTTGGATATTCTTGACCTTTGTCGGTTGGCGGTTCAAGCGGGCCTTTTTTACCACAGGCCGCAACCGACAGTCCGAGCATTACAGCAAGTGCGACAATGGTGCCGCGTTTAAGCAAGGCGTTGTTCATTTGAGGAACCTTTCCTTTGCCGCAGCAACGGATTCGGTCACACGAACCGGGGCCGTGCCGCCAAAGCTTTGACGCGCTGCGACCGATGCTTCGACGGTCAGCACATCATACACCGCATTGGTGATTTTCGGCTCGATCCCCTGCAATTCGTCAAGCGACAGTTGATCAAGATCACAGCCCTTGGTTTCGGCCAGTTTGACGGTAGCCCCGACCACATGGTGGGCATCGCGGAACGGCATGCCAAGTTCAGCAACCAGCCAATCGGCCAGATCGGTTGCGGTGGTATAGCCCGCACCGGCAGCCGCACGCATGTTGTCGGTAAAGACTTTCATGTCGGCAATCATACCGGTCATGGCGGCCACACACAGACCAAGATGGTCGTGGGCCTCAAACACCGGTTCCTTGTCTTCCTGCATGTCCTTGGAATAGGCCAGCGGCAATCCCTTCATCGACAGCATCAGGGAATTATAGCAGCCAACAATACGCCCGATTTTGGATCGGATCAGTTCGGCGGCATCCGGATTGCGTTTTTGCGGCATGATCGAGGAGCCGGTCGAAAACTTGTCGGACATGCCGATGAATTTAAACTGTGCCGAACACCAGATGACCATTTCTTCGGCCAGACGCGACAGATGCATGGCGGTGATCGACGCGGCATTGAGATATTCCAGCGCAAAATCACGATCCGATACCGCATCAAGCGAATTTGCCGTCGGGCGGTCAAAGCCAAGAGAGGCGGCTGTCATGTGGCGATCAATCGGGTAGGGCGTACCCGCAAGGGCGGCTGAGCCCAACGGGTTTTCATTGATCCGTACACGGCAATCTGCAACGCGCCCACGGTCGCGACCAAACATTTCGACATAGGCCAGAAGATGATGGCCAAAGGTCACCGGCTGGGCTGCCTGAAGGTGGGTGAAGCCCGGCATGATGGTTTCGGCGTGCGTGCCAGCCTGCGTGATCAGCGCGTCCTGAAGGCCCGTAAGACCGGCTTCAAGATCGCCAAGGGCGACATCGCGGACCCAGAGTTTGAAATCGGTTGCGACCTGATCATTGCGCGAGCGCGCGGTATGCAGGCGCCCTGCGGCTGGGCCGATCAATTCACGCAGGCGGCTTTCGACATTCATGTGGATGTCTTCAAGCGCGGCAGAGAATTTGAAATTCCCGCTCTCGATTTCTTGAAGAATCTGGTCTAGACCATTGGTGATTTTGTCGCCATCTTCGGCAGGGATGATGTTCTGCTTGACCAGCATCGCGCAATGGGCTTTTGAGCCCTGGATATCCTGGGCATACAGGCGTTTGTCAAAGCCGATGGAAGCATTGATTTCTTCCATGATGGCAGATGGGCCTGCTTCGAAGCGGCCGCCCCACAGGGAATTGGCGTTTTTCTGGTCGGTGGCGTTTTGGTCGGTCATCGTGATCCGCAGTATTTGGAAAAGGTGGGAATTGTGAAGGCTTTGCTTCAATTCGTAAAACTTGGCGTGATTGTCGCCATATCGGGCATTTATGCAACCCCTGCCTTTGCAGAACCGCAATTCCCGCAAGAACTTTCAAAAATGACCGTTCCGGAAAATGGCAGTGCGTTGCTTGAAAACGCGACATTTGTTGATGAAAATGGCGAGGTCGCGACCCTTAACAGCCTGAAGGGAAAGGTTGTTTTGGTTAATCTGTGGGCGACCTGGTGTGTGCCGTGCGTGAAGGAAATGCCGGAACTGGATGGTTTGGCTGCGGAAATGGCGGATAAGCCAATGCGGATTCTGGCGCTTAGTCAGGACCGTGGCGGGGCGGACGACGTTTCCAAATTTTTTGAAAACAATAGAATCGATCATCTTGAGGTGTTGCTCGACCCGCGCGGTGCGACCGCGCGCACCATGGGCGCACGCGGTTTACCGACAAGTTTTGTCATTGATGCAGATGGAAATCTGGTGGGCAAACTCGAAGGCATCGCCCAATGGGACGCGCCAGAGGTTGTTGCGTATTTCAACCGCCTGATCGATCAGGCGTCGTAAGGTTTGATCAATCCCGCACAACCAGTATTCCCAACATCTGGAAGAGCGTTATGATACGAAAAAACAAACGTATCATAACGCCGGTATCGCCGGGTCAGATTCAGATCATCACGAACGCAAAACCCATAAGGCCGTGCTGCTAACTGTTTTCTTCAATCAGTGACATGACTTGGCTAAGTGTCGGGGCGGCATCGGCGGCACCGGGGCGGGTTGTTGCCAGAGCCCCGGTCGCACAGGCAAACCGAACCGCATCAGGCAGGCTTTGTCCACCGTGAAGCGCAACGGCCAGACCAGCGTTAAAGCAATCCCCGGCCGCCACTGTATCAACCGGTGACACATCAAATGGCGGCACCAGCCCGGTTTGACCGTTGGCGGAATAAAACGCACCCTTGCCGCCCATTTTAATGATCACGGTTTCCGGACCCATGTCGTGCAGTATTTTGGCCGCGTCACGGGCGGTTGCCATGTCGTCGGGCATAATCCCGGTCATGGCATGGCATTCGGTGGTGTTCGGCGTGACGATATCAGTCAGCACCATCAGATCGCGCAACACCACGCGATCTGGCACGGGGGCCGGATCAAGCATGATTTTGGCACTGCCTTCGCGGGCGTATTTCATGGCGCAATCAACTGCGACCACCGGACATTCAAGCTGCAACAGCAAATATTTGCAGTCACGCAAGACGTGGCGTTTGTCGTGAAGGTCAGCACGGGTCATCATCATGTTCGCACCGCCTGCGACCGTGATCATGTTTTCACCGCTGTCTTCGATTGAAATCAGCGCCGTTCCGGTTTGTGCGTCTGAGGCGACGATCAGATTGTTGGTATCAAGACCTTCGGCCTTGAGCGTTTCCAAAAGGTCACGTCCCAGAAGATCATCACCAATTTTGGAAATGAAGATCGGCGGAACCCCAAGGCGTGAGACGGCCATCGCCTGATTACAGCCTTTGCCACCGGGGCCGGTTGTGTATGCCTTGGCAAGGACGGTTTGGCCGGGCACGGGCAGGGTGGTTACACGGGCGGAAAAATCGACATTGGAACTTCCAACAACTGCAATGGTCATGTTTTATCCAAATAGAAAAATATCAATTCATTCTTGTTCATATTGGGCGCATTTCAGTGCTTTAAAGAACCTGTTGATGAATTCTCTGTTTTTGCAGCTGATGGGGCATGCGCCAAATAGTGTGCGAGAATGTTTTGACTGTGGTGGCGGGCGTTACGCGGGATTGAATTCCTCACGCAGGGCGGAATAGATGCGTTTGAATTTGGCAAAGCGTGGCTGATAGGTGCTGTGGTGGGCCATATCAGGTTCGATGACTTCGTCGATTGCGGGCTTCTGACAGACGTCTTCGACCGCCTCCTTGGTCAGGGCCAGTCGTCCCAGACGTGCCGCGCCAAATGCCGGTCCCTTTGCCGCACCTTCGTAACGGGCAAGCGGTGTTCCCATGATATTGGCAATCAGCTGTATCCAGTATCGGCTACGTGCGCCGCCGCCAATCACACCGGGCAGGTCACAATGTGTGCCCGCGGCATGCAGGCGTGATTGCGCATCGCTCAGCGCAAAGGCGACACCTTCGAGAACGGACTGAACCATCATTTCACGGGTGGTGTCACTGCCAAGGCCAAAGAATACGCCGCGCGCATAGGGATCATTATGCGGGGTGCGTTCGCCGTTGAGATACGGCAGGAAAATCACATCCGAGGGTGCGCGGTGCTGATTTTCCGTGCGCGTCAAAAGGGCCGAGATATCCTTTTCACCCAAAAGATTGGCCGCCCACGACAGGCAACTTGCCCCATTGAGCAGGACCGCCATCTGAAACCACTGGGCGGGGATGGCATGGGCAAAGCTGTGCAGCAGTTCTTCGGGGCGCGGGCGGTATTTGTCCGATGCGACGAAAATCTGTGACGATGTCCCAAGGGAGATAAAGCCATCCCCATGACGCACCGCCCCGACACCGATGCCCCCGGTTGCGGCATCGCCACCCCCGCCAGCGACAATCACACCGGATTTCATGTTCCAGCGGGTCGCGAGTTCACCGCAGATGGTTCCTGTGATGTCACTGCCTTCGACCAGTTTGGGCAATTGATCCATCGAAAGGCCGCTTGCGGCAATGGCCGCCGGGTTCCAGCAGCGGCTTTCTTCGTCAAGCCATAAGGTGCCTGCGGCATCTGACATTTCGGTGACTTTTTCACCGGTCAGGCACAGGCGGATGAAATCCTTGGGCAGAAGAACGGTTTTGATTTTGGCAAAAACATCCGGTTCGTGCTTTTGCAGCCAGATCAGTTTGGGCGCGGTCATGCCCGGCATGGTCGCAACCCCGGCACATTGGCCAAGGTCGGGCAGGGCAGCATCAAGCTCGTCACATTCACGCTTTGCCCGTCCGTCGTTCCACAGGATGGCCGGGCGTAAGGGAAGGTCATTGGCATCAAGCAGGGTCGCGCCATGCATCTGACCGGAAAGGCCAATGGCGCGCGTGGCGGCAAGGGCGGCCGGATTTTCGGATTTGAGCTTATCAATCGACTGGCATGTGGCATCCCACCAGTCGGTCGGGTTTTGCTCGCTCCAGAACGGATGCGGGTTGGACACCGACAATGGGACATCAGCCTCGGCAATCGTGACCGAGTTGTCATCAATCAGCAGTGCCTTGACCGCAGATGTACCGACATCAATACCGAGAAACATTTTCGGACTGCCTCCAGACGTCTTTTTCTCTTTGCCCGGCTATTTTACCAGCGCGGGTATGCGTTGACTGCATTCGAGACGTTTGCCAGTTGTAATGCAACAAAAAAGCCGCTGCAAATGTGCAGCGGCTTTAATCTTGTTACGATTAAGACCCTTATCGGGTTGGGACGGGTTCGTCACCGCTGTAATCGTAGAAACCACGTCCAGCCTTGCGACCGAGCCAGCCAGCTTCGACATATTTAACCAGAAGCGGGCAGGGGCGATACTTGGTATCGGCCAAACCATCATGGAGGACATGCATGATCGAAAGACAGGTATCCAGACCGATGAAATCGGCCAGTTGCAGCGGGCCCATCGGATGGTTTGCACCAAGGCGCAAAGCGGTATCGATCGATTGAACGTTCCCGACACCTTCATAGAGGGTGTAGATGGCTTCGTTGATCATCGGCAGCAGGATGCGGTTGACGATGAACGCCGGGAAATCTTCGGCACTTGCCGTGTCTTTACCGAGTTTTTTGGTCAGTTCATGAATGGTGCGATAGGTGACCTCATCGGTGGCAATGCCACGGATCAGTTCGACCAGCTTCATCAGCGGCACCGGGTTCATGAAATGCATGCCCATGAACTTCGACGGGCGGTCTGTGTAGGACGCCAGACGCGTTACAGAGATCGAAGATGTGTTTGTCGCGATGATCGCTTCGGGGCCAAGAACCGGGCAAAGTGCCTTGAAGATCTGTTTTTTGGTCTCTTCATTTTCGGTTGCTGCTTCGATTACCAGATCGCAGTCAGACAGGAACGTATATTCCGTTCCGGTTGAGACGCGCTTGAGAGCGTCGTCTTTTTGCGCTGCGGTAATCAGCTCTTTCTTGACCTGACGATCCATGTTCTTGCCCATCGCGACAAACGCCTTTTCGAGGGCGTCTTGCGAGATGTCGAGAAGTCGGACGTCGTAACCGGCAAGTGCGACAACATGGGCAATGCCATTGCCCATTTGTCCGGCACCGATTACGCCAATGGTTTTAATATCTTCCAACGAAGCCATTTGTTCCCCACTCGTCCCCTTAGGGTCAAAACAATACAATCGACTGTTTTGACCCTAAATGGGATCAGTTTATTTGTCGAGTTCACTCGCCAGAGCGGGAAGGGCCTCGAACAGGTCAGCGACAAGGCCGTAATCGGCGACCGAGAAGATCGGTGCTTCTTCGTCCTTATTGATCGCTACAATGACCTTACTGTCCTTCATGCCGGCAAGGTGCTGAATAGCACCAGAAATGCCTACAGCAATGTATAGCTGCGGTGCAACAACTTTGCCGGTTTGGCCAACCTGCCAGTCATTGGGGGCGTATCCGGCATCAACTGCAGCGCGTGATGCGCCAATGGCAGCGCCCAGTTTGTCGGCAATCGGTTCGATCAGGTGGAAGTTTTCACCCGACCCCATACCGCGACCACCGGAAATAACCACACTGGCAGCCGACAGTTCGGGACGTTCCGACTCGGTCAGTTCCTGACCGACGAAGCTTGATTTACCGGCATCGGAAACCGTTGCGACGTCTTCGATGGTGGCAGAGCCGCCTTCGGCAGCAACCGGATCAAAGCCGGTGGTACGAACCGTGATCAGTTTCAGCGCGTCAGATGACTGCACGGTTGCCATGGCATTACCGGCATAAATCGGACGGACAAAGGTATCGGCACTTTCGACATCGGTGATGTCAGAAATCTGTGCCACGTCCTGCAGGGCCGCAACGCGGGGCATGAAGTTTTTGCCCGAGGTCGAGGACGACACCAGAATGTGGCCGTAATCGCCCGCCAGTCCATTGACAAGACCGGCAATGTTTTCTGCCAGGAAGTGGCCATAGGCGGCATTATCGGCCACCAGAACCTTGGCGACACCGTCAACCTTGGCGCTCGCATCGGCAACAGAACGGCAGTTTTCGCCAGCGACGAGAATGGTGATGTCGCCACCGATTTTCTGTGCGGCGGCAACCGCATTCAGCGTGCCACCCTTCAGTTCGGTATTGTCGTGTTCGGCAATAACAAGAATGCTCATTTGGATGACCCCCGCTTATATGACTTTTGCTTCGTTGCGCAGCTTGTCGACAAGCTCTGCAACGTCAGCAACTTTGACGCCTGCCTGACGTGACGGCGGTTCCGACACTTTCAGGGTTTTCAGGCGGGGTGCCGTATCCACACCAAGATCAGCCGGGGTGAGCGTATCAAGCGGCTTTTTCTTGGCTTTCATGATGTTTGGCAGTGACGCATAGCGCGGCTCATTGAGGCGCAGGTCGGTGGTGACAATTGCCGGAAGATCAATTTTGATGGTCTCAAGACCACCATCAATCTCACGCGTGACATCAAGTTTGCCATCGGCAACGACAACCTTGGATGCAAACGTGCCCTGCGACCAATCCAGAAGAGCGGCCAGCATCTGACCTGTCTGATTGGCATCATCGTCAATCGCCTGTTTGCCAAGGATCACCAGATCCGGGCTTTCTTTGGCGACGACTTCTTTGAGCAGTTTGGCAACGGCCAGCGGCTGCAGCTCATCATCGGTTTCGACCAGAATGCCGCGATCGGCACCCATGGCAAGAGCAGTGCGGATTGTTTCCTGACACTGTTTTACGCCAAGCGACACCGCAACCACTTCGGTCGCAGTACCAGCTTCCTTGAGGCGGACGGCCTCTTCAACGGCGATTTCGTCAAACGGGTTCATGGACATTTTGACGTTGTTCAATTCAACGCCAGACTGGTCCTGTTTGACACGGATCTTGACGTTGTAATCCACAACGCGCTTAACGGCGACAAGAACCTTCATGACAGACCTGTTCGTTTTTGTTGTCAAAACTATGGGTTTGCTGCGCTCTGCCATGGCAGATTGCGGCGAACCCCGCATGGTAATGTTTTCCCCGCGATGCACAATAGGCAGTGCATTACGGGTTGTCAATTTACGTAAAGAGGTTAACGTTAACGACAACTTCTTTACTGAATTTTTCTCGCCCTTGACTGTCTTGATACGGGACTGAGCCCGGCTTGAACAGGGGGTGTTTGCTTTTTGTTACCGTGTCAGCCCGGGCTGCCACAGAATATCATCCTTGCCACCATTGTTGGCATGGCGGGCCAGAACAAACATATGGTCCGACAGGCGGTTGATATAGCGCACGGCTTCGGGATTGATAAACTCGATTCCCGCCAGTTCAACAATCAGCCGTTCGGCGCGGCGCGATACCGTACGCGCCACATGGAGCTGTGCGGAAAGTGCCGATCCGCCGGGCAACACAAACGATTTTAACGGATCAAGGTTTTCATTGATCTGATCAATCTCGGCTTCCAGGCGTTCGGTCTGTTTGGCGGTGATGCGAAGGGCGGGTTGTTCAGGGTTTTCGTTGCTGCCGTCGCCCGGCGTGCACAGATCCGCCCCCAGATCAAAAAGATCGTTCTGAATGCGGGCCAGCATGGCATCCACATCGGCGTTATCAGAGCAATGCAGTCGGGCAACCCCGATCACGGCATTGGTTTCATCCACCGTACCATAGGCGGTGACGCGAATATCGTTTTTGGCAACGCGCGACCCGTTGCCAAGTGCGGTTTTGCCCTTGTCACCGGATTTCGTGTAGATGCGTGTCAGTTGAACCATGTGCCGTCCATTTTATGCAGGGGATGGAAGAAGGAATAAGGCGCGCGACAGCGCTATTTTCCAAGCGCCATGAAAGACAGAAGAAACAGAAGCAAAAGGGCGCCCGCCTGAAGCAATACGCGCAGCTGCATCAGTTTGTTGGATTTTCGCGCATCGTTGCCGCGTGCCATGGAAATGATGCCCAGAACCAGCACGACCGCCACAGCCGCCATCGCGAGCAACGCGCCAATCTGAAGAAATGCAGCCATTGTTGTTTCTCCCTCGTTTCCAACTGTGGTGTGTGTCGAAAACCTTGTTGTGCAATGACCTTGGCGGCGGCGTGACCCGACGTCACATCATCACAGTTATCTTACAGGCGGCGACATGCTGCGCCAAACCGCCCGCCGGGGCAACCAGCCGTTACAAACTTTTCAAGATTATTCGGTGTTTTTGCCTGAAACAAAGTCACGTCGATCAATTTTGAATGTCTTGATACGCGATGCCAGCGTGGTTGGTTTGATGTCGAGCAGGATTGCCGCACCATCCTTGCCAAAAATCTTGCCCTGTGTCGCCGTCAGGGCCTGAATGATGTTGTTGTATTCGGTCTGTTTGAGTTCGTTACGTGTCAGGATGTTGTTGTGTGGTGGGGGCGTCGGATCTGTTTTGGCGTCGATTGACTTTCGGCTGTCGCGGCCTCCGATTTCAGGCAGATCGAAATGCAATTTGCCGTCATGTGCCAGGATCGCCGCCCGTTCGATGACGTTTTCAAGTTCACGCGCATTCCCCGGCCAGCCATAATTTTGCAGGGTGCGGACCTGCCCATTTGTCAGGGTGGGCTGTGCGATGTTCAGGCGCTGGCAGATGTTGCGCAGAAAATGGGTCGCCAGTGGCGGTATGTCATCGGTACGTTCGCGCAAAGGGCGGCATTCGATTGGAAAAACATTGAGCCGGAAATAGAGATCTTCGCGAAAACGCCCCTGACGGACTTCTTCCTTGAGGTCGCGGTTGGTGGCCGCGATCAGGCGGACATTGACCTCGCGCGTGCGTTCTTCGCCGATGCGTTCAAATTTTTGATCCTGAAGAACGCGCAAGAGTTTGCCCTGAAGTTCGAGCGGGATTTCACCGACTTCATCAAGAAACAGCGTGCCACGATCGACCAGTTCAAAGCGGCCAACGCGGTCGCGGATCGCACCGGTAAATGCGCCGCGAACATGGCCGAAAAACTCGCTTTCAAACAGTTCATGGGGGATGGCGGCACAGTTGACGCGCACAAGCACACGATCAGACCGCGTGCTGGCCTGATGGATGGCGCGTGCGATCAGTTCCTTGCCGGTCCCGGATTCCCCGGTGATCAGGACGTTGGCGTCGGTCGGGGCAACAAGATCAATTTGCTTGAGCGCCCCTTGAATGGCATCGGACTGGCCGATGATTTCATGGTGGTTGTTGGTCGAAAGAATTTCTTCCTGCAGATAGGCGTTTTCAAGTTCGAGACGTTCACGCAGACGATCAACCTCGGCCAGGGCGGCGTGGAGTTTTTCCTCGGCGATTTTACGTTCGGTAATGTCACGAAAAACAATCACCGCACCAATGACAAGCCCGTGGTCGCGAATGGGGGTTGAGGTATATTCGACGCGGATCGGTTTGCCGTCGCTGCGCCAGAAGACCTCGTCGTCAACGCGCCGTACGATGCCTTCGCGGAAGGCATTGTAAATCGGGCATTGTTCGGCGTGATAAGGTTCGCCATCGACGTGCGAATGGTGAATGATCGAATGAATTTCCCGGCCAACCAAAGCATCGGCCGTCCAGCCCAGCATGCGTTCCGCCGCCGGGTTCACAAAGGTTGTTATTCCGTCACTGTTGACGCCGTAAATGCCTTCGCCAGCCGCCCCGAGAATCAACTGGTTTTCACGTTCGATTTCACGAAAGAACCGTTCCGCGCGGCGCCATTCGGAAATTCCTTCGCGTAGATAGTCGTCGGCTTCTGAATCGACATCCCGGCGATGGCGGGCATCAAGGTCGGAAATGGTAACGGTGAGATATTCCTGATCATTAAGGATGATCGCGCGTGCTTCGTGTTCAAGTTTCAGTTCGGTGCCGTCCGGGTGGGTCAGATCAAGGCCGCGGGTCCAGGCAAAGCCGTGATAGAGGGCGGCCTCACTAAACACGACAAGGCTTGGAACCTGGCCTTTGTGCAGTGCGCTCATTTTTGATGATTTAAGCGCCTCGATGCTGCGACCCAGCAATTTGGCCGCCGCGTCATTGGCGAAAACGATGCTGTCGGTTTGGGGATGAACCAGCAATGTTGGATGTGTGTGCGTCAAAAGGGCCTGGAGATGCAATGTCTCCAAGGGCATTGAAATAGGCGGATTTACATCGCGGTTCATCAGAAATTCCTACGATAACTCGTAATATTAATTACGAAAAGTCGTAAATTACGAATTTTCGTACCCCTGAAAGGTGCCAGCCTTCAGCCCCGGAGTCCAGCGTTTCCAACGAAACGGTTGCGTCGCAGCAATCTGGCACGCGGGTTGCTCTTGCCCTTGTGATGATTTGGTGCTGTTCAAGTTGGGCGGCGTAACAACACAGGGGGTGATCAAATGTCAGTTAAAAGTCTGGGCGATCCATTTAGTGGGGACAGCGATCTTCGGCACAGCAAGTCTTGTGGCTGCGAAGTTTGTGCGACCAAGGGGGAGCACACACATGCATCGCCTGTTGATCAGGGTCATGGCGTGAAACATGATCTGGCGAATATGGCGGCACACAGTGACCTTGCGGTAAAGGCACCGGAAAGCAGCGAGGAAATTCTTGATCGCGCAATCGATAGCGCGATTGTCCGGTCGGTTTTCGGTCATGATGAAATTTCACGCCGTTCGTTTGCCAAAATGATTGGCGGCGGCACCATGATGGCGGCATTGGCTTCTGTCTTGCCAATCGACAAGGTCAAGGCGGCCATTCTTGATGATCTTGGCAAGCCGGAAAAATCGAAACTGAACATCGGGTTCGTTCCGATCACCTGTGCGACGCCGATCATTATGGCCCAGCCAATGGGGTTTTATGAAAAATACGGTCTTGATGTTGATGTCATCAAGACAGCCGGTTGGGCGGTTGCGCGCGACAAGTCGCTGAACAATGAATATGACGCGTCACATATGCTGACCCCGATGCCGCTTGCGATTTCGATGGGGGCCGGTTCGACGGCAACACCTTTCCTGATGCCGGCCGTTGAAAACATCAATGGTCAGGCCATTGTTCTTCATAATGATCACCTTGACAAGCGCGACCCGAAGCAGTGGAAAGGATTCAAGTTCGGCGTGCCGTTTGAATACTCCATGCATAACTTCCTGCTGCGGTATTACGTTGCCGAACATGGCCTTGACCCGGATAAAGACATCCAGATCCGTGTCGTTCCGCCGCCCGAAATGGTTGCCAACCTGCGTGCCGGGAATCTTGACGGGTATCTGTCGCCCGATCCGTTCAACCAGCGCGCTGTTTGGGAAAAGATCGGCTTCCTGCATATTTTGACCAAGGAAATCTGGGAAGGTCATCCGTGCTGTGCATTTGCCTGCTCGAAGGCGTTTTCAGAAGAACTGCCAAATACCTATGGCGCCCTTCTCAAATCAATTGTTGATGCCACCCAGTATGCCGCCAAGCCGGAAAACCGTAAGGAAATTTCATCGGCAATCGCGCCAGCAAACTATCTGAACCAGCCGGTGCCGGTGACCGAACAAGTTCTGACCGGACGGTATGCCGATGGTTTGGGCAACGTTATGAATGTGCCTGATCGCATCGATTTCGATCCGTTCCCATGGCATTCGATGGGGGTCTGGATCCTGACGCAGATGAAGCGCTGGGGCTATATCGAAGGCGACATTGACTACAAGAAAATCGCCGAAGAAGTCTATGTCGCGGCTGATTGCGCCAAGGTCATGAAGGATCTTGGCTATGAAGCACCGACATCGACTTACAAGAGCTATTCGATCATGGGCAAAGAGTTCGATCCAGATCAGCCTGAGGCCTATGTCAACAGCTTCGCCATTGGCAAAGGGGTAAGCTGACATGCTGGCATCCTTGAATGCCAGGGCTTTGCTTTTGTCACTCGTGCTGCTGGCGGTCTTCCTTGGTTTGTGGGAGGCCGCCAGCCCGAAACAAGAACTCGCTGGCGAACTTACCGAATATGAACTTCTGATGGGCGGGGCAGCACCAAAGGCTGCTGTCCCGCCGCCATCCGCGGTTTTTGCCAAGGCATGGGAGGAACTCAGTGATCCTTTCTATGATGCTGGTCCCAATGACAAGGGGATTGGTATCCAGATTGGATATTCGCTGTATCGCGTTCTGAGCGGGTATTTCCTTGCCGCGGCGATTGCCATTCCGGTCGGGTTCCTGATCGGGATGTCACCCTTGATGTACAAGGCGCTTGATCCCTTTATTCAGGTTCTCAGGCCGATTTCGCCGTTGGCGTGGATGCCGCTTGCGCTGTTTGTCATTCAGGACAGTCAGGCATCTGCGATCTTTGTCATCTTCATCTGTTCCATCTGGCCGATGCTGATCAACACCGCCTTTGGGGTGTCTGGTGTGCGCAAGGACTGGGTCAATGTGGCGCGAACGCACGAACTGGGTGCGCTTAAAACCGCATGGATCGTCGTTCTGCCCGCCGCTGCCCCAACAATTTTGACCGGTATGCGGATTTCCATCGGGATCGCGTGGTTGGTGATTGTTGCGGCCGAGATGCTCGTGGGCGGAACCGGGATTGGCTACTACGTCTGGAACGAGTGGAACAACCTGGATTTGACCAGTGTGGTGTTCTCGATCGTGATCATCGGGGTGGTTGGCATGCTGCTTGATACCGCATTCGCCTATTGCGCCCGTCTTGTGCAGTACCAGGAATAAGGAGACCTGTTATGTTGACACCATTCCTGAGCGTACAGAACCTCAGCAAGCGTTTTCAGGCCCCCAAGGGCGGTGAGCCCCTGACGGTCTTTGAAAACGTCAGTCTTGGGGTCGAAAAAGGTGAGTTCGTTTGCATCATTGGTCATTCTGGCTGTGGCAAATCGACGATCCTGAACATTCTTGCCGGTCTTGATGAACCGAGCGACGGTGCCGTGATTATGAATGGCAAAGAGGTCTCGGGGCCGAGCCTTGATCGCGGGATTGTTTTTCAGAACTATTCCCTGTTGCCATGGTTATCAGCCCTTAAGAACGTGACCTTTGCCGTTCAGGCACGGTTTCGCAGCTGGAACAAGAAGCAGGTTCACGAGCATTCGATGAAATATCTCGAAATGGTCGGGCTTGCCGATGGGGCGGAGCTTCGTAAACCGTCACAACTGTCTGGTGGTATGCGCCAGCGGGTGTCGATTGCGCGCGCCTTTGCCATCCAGCCGGAGCTTTTGCTGCTGGATGAGCCGTTCGGCGCACTTGATGCGCTGACGCGGGGCAGTATTCAGGATGAATTGATCCGCATCTGGTCGGGGTCGGATCAGACGGTCTTCATGATTACCCATGATGTGGATGAGGCGATCCTGCTTGCGGATCGTATTTTGTTGATGACCAACGGTCCCTATGCGCGGGTTGCCGAGTCCGTACAGGTCGAAATCGACCGTCCGCGCGAACGGGCCAACATCATTCATCATCCCGACTATTACGACATTCGAAATCATCTGGTGGAGTTTTTGGCAACGCGGTCGCGTGCGCTTGCCGGAAAGCAGGAAGGCACAGAACAAAGTGCCCCGAAGGTTGTGCGTTTCGGTGCCAACGCCGGGGCCGTTATTCCATCGGAAAAAGGCAGCAAACCGGGCGCTCGCAAGCGTGCGGTTAATGGGGCCGACTAATCAAAACAACGTGCTGTTATCAGAAGTGGAGAAAAGCCATGAAGAAAGTTGATGTCAAAGAACTGATTTTGGAAGCCAAGAAAGCCAAGGGTCTTGGTTGGGAAGAAATCGCCAGCAAGATCGGCATGTCGCCGGTTTGGACCACGTCGGTATGTCTGGGGATGAATTCGGCGTCTAAGGAAAAGGCCGATATGCTGGTGGCTGCCCTTGATCTTCCGGCCGAAGCGTCGGCTGTTTTGCAGGAATGCCCGATGAAAATCTGGGATCAGGCCGTTCCGACCGATCCGGCCGTGTATCGGATTTACGAAATCATGGGGGTTTACGGTGAAACCCTTAAGGAACTGGTCCATGAGAAGTTCGGCGATGGCATCATGAGTGCCATTGATTACGAAATGTATATCGAACGCAAAGCCGACCCCAAGGGAGACCGCGTTGTCGTCACCCTTGATGGCAAGTTTCTGCCTTATCGCGCCTGGTAACAGGTGACTGGCTTATAACGAACGGCAGTGGACGGATTTATCATTCCGGTGTCGCAGTCAGGTCAGGCCGGTCTGTTGGTGCAGATCGGCCTGACCTTTTTGTCTGCGGGGGATTGTTGATTGTGTGGAGTTGCGAAACAGTTCCTTGCCAATCAAGGACTGGCAGGACGATTGTTTCGTCCTAAATCTTGTTGATAGAAAATATCTTGTACGTTGATAATTGTGGTCAAAAGCCGCGATATCTCAACCGGGATCAACACATGCAACAAGGATGACGATCAGATGGCAGACCTTTCCGCATTCGATATTACCAAACGCTGGCCCGCCAAAAATCCCGACATCTTGCAGCTTTATTCGTTTCCGACCCCGAACGGGGTCAAGGTTTCGATCATGCTTGAGGAAACGGGCCTTGCCTATGAGGCCCATACCATCAAGATCGGTGAGGATGAAACCTGGACGCCGGAATTTCTGTCCTTGAATCCGAACGGCAAAATTCCGGCAATTGTTGATCCTGATGGTCCGGGCGGCAAGCCGCTTGGCTTGTTTGAGTCCGGGGCGATTTTGCAATATCTGGCCGAGAAAACCGGCAAGTTTCTGCCTGCTGATCCGGCAAAGCGGATTGAGACCCTGCAATGGGTTTATTTCCAGATGGCCGGGCTTGGCCCGATCTTTGGGCAGCTTGGGTTCTTCCACAAATTTGCCGGTAAGGATTTTGAGGATAAACGCCCGCGCGACCGCTATGTGAATGAGTCGAAACGGTTGCTGGGGGTGCTTGAAACCCGTCTTGCCGGGCGTGACTGGATCATGGGCGATGACTATACCATTGCCGACATCGCAACACTTGGCTGGGTGCGTAACCTGATCGGGTTTTATGATGCCGGGGAACTGGTGGAATTTGATAAATTGACCCATGTTCCGATCTGGCTGGAACGCGGATTGGCGCGGCCTGCGGTTCAGCGCGGGCTTGATATCCCGCCACGTCCATAGATCAGCGGCCTATGCCAATCGTGGTTTAAATTGAAGTTTGACCGAATGGTCAGAAATGCTTTCCATTCGGTCAGGCTGGCATTAACGTCCGGCCAGAAGATTCGCCCCACGACGTTAAGAGACCAGCCCATATGACCAGTCGCATCAAAGACCCGGCCCTAGCCACCCAGATCACCGACGAAACCCTTGCCTGGCGGGAAGTTATCTGCCCGGTGACGGCGAAATACGGAAATTATGTCGCAAAACGTGATTTGTGCGATAAAACCATCGTCAGTTTCCAGCATGTTCTGGAAGATACCATTCCGACACTTTTGCCCTTTGTCAAAGCCGGGGCCAAGGTCAAGGTCGGGGCGTGCAATCCTGACAGTACCGATGACGTTGCCGCAGCCTATTTGGCGGCCAACGGGGTTGAGGTGCATGCGTTTTCGGGCATGACCCCGGATGAATATGCCAAAAGCATCGATATCCTGTCGTCCGAGCCAGCCGAAATTGTCGCGGACATGGGCGGGGAGTTGATCGAGGCGTTTGTTCAAAAGGGCCAGAAGGTCGATGGCGCGCTTGAGGCGACGACCACCGGTGTGCACCGGGTGGCGAAGCTTGAGTATGCCTTCCCGGTGTTTAACTGGAACGATATTGCGATCAAGGACCGCCTGCATAACCGCCATCATGTGGCACAGGAAATGTGGCCGGTGTTTTCCAATGTGACGGGATTGGCGCTATATGGCCGGTCGGTTCTGGTGATCGGGTTTGGTCCGGTTGGGCGCGGTGTTGCCGAACGTGCGCGTAATCTTGGCGCGGTGGTATCAGTTGCCGAACGTGATCCAGTGCGCGCCCTTGAAGCCCAGCATCACGGATGCCGGGTCGTGGCGCTTGAAGACGGCTTAAAAGAAAGTGCGATCATTGTCACCGCGACGGGGCTTTCGGGGATTCTGGGCGAAAAACAGATCAAAATGGCCCGCCGTGGGGCGGTTCTGGTCAATGTCGGGCATTCCAACACCGAGATTGATGTCGCGTGGCTTGATACCCAGAAACAGACCAAAATGCGCCGCTATATCGAGCGGTTCGAGCTTGATAACAACCGCGAGGTTTATCTTCTTAATCGCGGTAGTTTGTTGAACCTGGCACCGGGTATGGGCGGATCGGGCAAGGATCTGTTTGATCCGTTTTCGGCCATCCTTATTCGCGGCATTGACTGGCTGGCATCGGGTGGGGCGGCATCGTTCAAGCCGGGGTTCTATGCGTATCCGGGCGAAATCGAGCGCGAAATCGCCGAGGCGATCCTGCATTCACACAGCTAAGTTCCGAGTACTGTCAGAACGCAAAACACCCCGGCGATGACCGGGGTGTTTTTGTGTGTGCGGATTTTGACGATCCGGTCAGGCGCGATAGCCAATGCGCAGATTGCCCCATTGTTCGCCGTTAACCATGATCGGCACATCGCATTCCTTCATGAAGACGACGCTGTCGCCCATATCGCGGAAATAGGTTTGCAGAAGGTGCGGTTTGGTATTGCGCGCCGCCATCAAACCGGCCCGGTCATCAAAGATGCGCCGGTTGCGACAGTTGCCCATGTTCCATGCCGGTTCGCCGGGACGTTGTGGCTGACTGTAAATCTTGTTGTGGGTTGGAAGATAGCCGTTGAAATCCACCCCGGCGGCAAAGACGATGTGCTTGTCCTTTTCAAGGACGGCTTCCTGAAGCGGGGTGAAGTTGCCGTCCGTGAACGCGATATAGGGCGTCATGAACTGTTTGGGGTCACTGCCCGCAATTGACTCGTAACGCGGGCTGAACAGATCGTCGTGCTCGACTTCCTTGTTGCGCAGTCCTGTTTCAAGAACCTTGCCGAGTTCACCGGCCAGTTTCATTCCGATATCGGCGATCTTGCCGTCATGTTCGTGGGTCTTACGCAGATGGTCGAGAATGACCTCATAGGCCTGATCGTCGACTTCGGTGAACTGAACATGGGTTCCAAGGTTTGAGACGGCCTTGACAATCCCATGCAGAACCGTGCCATCGACCATGGTGATGATGATTGGTTTGGCCCGGTCCTTTTCACTGGCGTCAATGCGGGCCAGCAGTCCGGAAGGTGACATGTCCGCCGTCACCCCGGTGCGGACATCGCCGCCGCCAAAATCAACCTTGATGTTGACGGCAATCGGGGCGCGTTCTTCGTTGCGGCGGTTGGTGTTATCGGCACTGCGCAAGACACCGCGGAAACGGCTTTCCATTTCGTTGATGTCGTTGCGGATGTTGGAGGCCAGAATGCGAAGGTTTTCGGCGGTTTCGCTGGCGTTTTGGGATTTGTCACTGGCCAGTGCGATGTCGCTTGAAATCCCCTGCATGTGGGTCGAGACTTCCTGCGCGCTTGATGAAATTTCGGCAATCGCGGCGGTTTGTTGTTCGACCGATGCGGAAATATCCGATGAAAGCTGGCTGACTTCGTCAATCGCGCCACCGATGCCTTCAATCGCGGTCACGGCCTCAGACGTTGCCCCCTGAATGGCGGTGATTTGCGAATTGATGTCGAGGATGGCCTTTTCGGTCTGGGTCGCGAGGTTTTTGACCTCGTTGGCAACCACGGCAAAGCCCTTGCCAGCATCGCCGGCACGGGCGGCCTCGATGGTGGCGTTAAGGGCCAGCATCTTGGTCTGATCGGAAATGCGTTTGACGATATCAACAACCTTGCCGATCTCGCTTGCGGTGTCTGACAGGCTGTTCATCGTCTGCGATGTTTCGCGCGCGCGCGTTACGGCCTGACCGGCAATGTCATTGGTTTTGTGAATGCGGTCGGCGATTTCATGGCTGGATGCCTGAAGTTCTTCGGTCGCGGATGCCACGGTTGAGACATTGTTGCTGGCGATTGCGGTGGTCGAGGTGATCCGTTCGACCAGACTGGAAAGGTCGTTGGCATCGTTTTCCATGGCCTGCGCCACGTCGTTGGTGCGACCCGCCTGAAAACCGACTTCGGATATGATGTTGTCGGTTTCACGTTCGATGATTTCGGACATCGACTGGACTTCGGATGCCGAACGGCGCTGCATTTTCTTTGCCTGAATGGCGGACATCAGGCTTGCCATATCGGCCATCAAAAGGCATTGGGCCGCATCGATGAAGGCAGGGGTGTTGCGTGTGCGTTTTGTGCCCGAGGCCAGTGACGCACAGCTTGCTGCTGTGGTGTGATAGGCCTGCACCAGACGGTCGGGCGAAATATCGGTCGCGGCGTCGGCGAGCAGGTGCTCATCGAAACACTGGTTAAACGCGCTGGCAGAAGTGGCATTGGCCATGGCGCGGAAGCGGTTGGCAAGACCGTCAACAAGGCTTCGCGGATCGCCGGGATCGGCGCTGCTTTGGCCGGTGCCAAACAATTGGCCAATCAAGCCTTCTGCCAGTTGGGTGGCATGGTGCTCAAAAAGGTCCTTTGTTTCACCTATGCGCGCATAGATTGTGTTTTCAGACGTTGCAGAGGCGTGATTCATTTTTACGTCTCTCCCTTTTCCCCTTGCGGCGCATTGGCCGGTTTTGCGCAGATTCTTAATACTCTGCGTTCACGTCTTTGAAGTCTACCACTACCCGTCGGGGGACGAGATATCATACTTTAGGTTGATACGAAAAAATGGCCCGTCAAGACTGACGGGCCAAGTCTGCCCTCGTTGGTTACAGGGGCCACGGTTCGAGATGTAAATTTGTGTCAGGTTTCAATCTGTTAGCGGGTCAGCGGCCCAGAATGCCGCGGGTCACGACCTGTGCCTGAATTTCAGCAGCCCCTTCGAAAATATTCAAAATGCGGGCATCACAGAGAACCCGGCTGATCTGATATTCCAGCGCATAGCCGTTGCCGCCGTGAATCTGAAGCGCATTGTCGGCGTTTGACCATGCGACGCGCGCGCCCAGAAGCTTTGCCATGCCCGCCTCAATGTCGCAGCGGATATCCTGATCCTTCTCAAGGGCCGAGAAATAGGTCAACTGACGCGCAATCATGGTTTCCACCACCATCCATGCGACCTTGCCGTACACGCGCGGGAAGGCATAAAGCGGTTTGGAAAACTGCACACGGTCCTTGGCATAGCGCATACCGATTTCAAGCGCGTTCTGGGCAACACCAACCGCACGGGCTGCGGTTTGAATGCGCGCAGACTCGAACGTTGCCATCAGTTGCTTGAACCCCTGTCCTTCGTCGCCGCCCAGAAGGTTTTCGCCGGGTACTTCGAACCCGTCAAACGACAGTTCGTATTCTTTCATCCCGCGATAGCCAAGAACCTCAATCTCGCCGCCGGACATGCCGTTGGCCGGGAAGGGATCATTGTCCGTACCGCGTGGTTTTTCCGCCAAAAGCATCGAAAGCCCGCGATAGCCCGCTTCATCCGGGTTGGTGCGCGCCAAAAGCGTCATCAGGTCAGACCGGGCGGCATGGGTGATCCAGGTTTTGTTGCCGGTGACCTTGTAGGCCCCGCCATCCTTGACGGCACGGGTGCGCAAATGGGCCAGATCGGAACCATTGTTTGGTTCGGTAAAAACAGCGGTGGGCAGGATTTCACCCGATGCCAGTTTGGGCAGGTAATGCTGTTTTTGTGCGTCCGTCCCGCCAAGGCGGATCAGTTCGGCGGCAATTTCCGACCGGGTGCCAAGCGAGCCGACCCCGATATAGCCACGTGACAGTTCCTCGGTCACGACGCACATGGCGGTTTTGCCCATGCCAAGCCCGCCGAATTCTTCGGGGATGGTCAGGCCAAACACGCCGAGTTCGGACATTTCATTGACGATCTCAATCGGGATCAACTCATCGCGTTCGTGCCAGCCGTGGGCATGGGGGGTGACCTTTTCATCGACAAAACGGCGGAACTGGTTGCGCACCATATCAAGCGTTTCGTCTTCAAGGCCGGTTTCGCCAAACTGGCCGGTATCAAGGCTGTCCTGAATTTCATGGGCAATGGCGCGCCGGGTGGCATCCGAGTTGCCATGGGTCGCCAGCATCATAACCGATGGGTTGGAGGTGAATGCCGTAATGACATCGGCGGGAACGCCAAGGGTCGAAAGGCGGATAAACTCGCCCTGCGACATGGCAATGCCGCCCGAAATCTGGGCCAGATATTCGCCAAAGGCGGCTTGCAGGACAAGCTGTTCAAGTGTGCCGTATTTGCCCTGTGTGTTAAGCCGTTCGGACCATGCCTTCATTTGTTGAAGGGCGGTGACATAGGTTGTGAACCAGGCAAAGCCATGGGCGGCAAACTGATGTTCATCGAATGCGGCGGCATCAACCTTGCCATCGATGGTGACCGCCGTGCGCAGGGCATTTTCGGCGGCGTCATACACAGGTGCCAATGCCGACACAGCGTCGTCACACAGACGGTTCAAATCAGCAAGCAGGGCGGTCTCGGTCATGGTTCTGGTCCTCGGATCGGCAATCATGTGGGGCGATTGCGCAATAGAATAAGGTATCGGAGCTAACTGCCCGAAAAGGGTGGTGGCACCCCGTACGCTGATCGGGCGAGAACGCGCGCGGGGTGCCAACGGTCAGTCGAAAGCGTTATGTGGGTTCAGCTTTCGACTGCTTCTTCAAGTGTGCGCATGCCGGGGCGTTTTGCCTGTACCAGCACGGCCATATTTCCCGGTTTGTGTTCGTTGCGCATCATTTTCATGTGCGAACGCGGGATATCATCCCAACTGAACACTTCGGACATGCTGGGATCGATACGGCGTTCGATCATCAGCTTGTTGGCCTGTGCGGCCTGTTTCAGGTTGGCAAAGTGGCTGCCTTGAATGCGTTTTTGGCGCATCCAGACAAAACGTGCATCGAACGTCAGGTTGAAGCCAGTGGTCCCGGCACAGAAAACAACCATGCCGCCGCGTTTCACCACATTGCACGATACCGGGAAGGTTTGTTCGCCGGGATGTTCAAAGACGATATCAACGTCATTGCCCTTGCCGGTGATGTCCCAGATCGCTTTGCCGAATTTGCGGACTTCTTTCATGTAATCGCCAAATTCCGGGCCATTGACCGTGGGCAACTGGCCCCAGCAATTGAAATCCTTGCGGTTGATGACAGCCTTGGCACCAAGGCCCAGCACAAATTCACGCTTGGACTCATCGGAAATCACCCCGATGGCATTGGCCCCGGCGGTGGTGATCAACTGGATCGCCATCGATCCAAGTCCGCCCGATGCACCCCAGACCAGAACATTATGTCCCGGACGCAGGATGTGCGGACGATGGCCAAACAGCATGCGATAGGCGGTGGCAAGGGTCAGGGTGTAACACGCACTTTCTTCCCACGTCAGATGTTTGGGACGGGGCATGAGTTGCTGAGACTGCACACAGGTGAACTGGGCAAAGGATCCGTCGGGGGTTTCATAGCCCCAAATACGCTGGGTCGGGGATAGCATCGGATCGCCACCGTTGCATTCCTCGTCATCGCCATCATCCTGATTACAATGAATGACGACTTCATCGCCGACTTTCCAGCGGGTGACTTTTGATCCAACCGCCCAGACGATGCCCGACGCATCGGACCCGGCGATATGATAGGGCAGGTCATGAACATCGAAGACCGAGATCGGTTGGCCGAGCGATGCCCATACGCCGTTATAATTTACGCCCGCCGCCATCACGAGAACGAGGACTTCGTGGCTGTCAGGCTGTGTTACCGGCAGGACTTCGCATTGCATGGCGGTATCAGGTTCGCCGTGGCGTTCACGACGAATGGCCCAGCCATACATGTTTTTGGGCACATGACCCAATGGCGGGATTTCGCCAATTTCATATAAGTCTTTTACTTCCTGACCGCCGCGGAAAGGCAATACTTCGGCAGTGGTATTCATGGCCTTCACTCCTTGTTCGGGGTCGATCCGAATCGCGCCGGGGTGTCGTGTAATAAAATTACCCTGTGTTGCGCTGCGGTTGACGAATCCTCCAAGCCACGGAATTTGTTTTTATTTCCCTGACAATTCCCCGGTTTTCAGCCGATATTGCGCGACGGTCTTCCGGGATTAGTTTGTTTTCGCTTTTATCGCGTTGCACAAATTGTTATATAATTATCCAAATGATGTCTAGTGGATAATTTAATAACGTTTTTGTGTAATAAAACGTAAGCGTTTCAGCAATAAAAGTACGCGAGGTCGTGATGCCGATGGAAAACCAGCGCAGCGCAGTAAATGCGGAACGGGATCGCCCATGGTTGATCCGGACCTATGCCGGGCACAGTTCGGCGGCGGCGTCGAACGCGCTGTATCGACAGAATCTGGCGAAAGGACAAACCGGGCTTTCGGTGGCCTTCGACCTGCCAACCCAGACGGGCTACGATTCGGATCATGTTCTGGCACGCGGTGAAGTCGGCAAGGTCGGGGTGCCGGTTGGGCATCTCGGCGACATGATGACCCTGTTTGACGGCATTCCACTTGATCAGATGAACACATCAATGACGATCAATGCGCCCGCTGCATGGTTGTTATCGCTTTATATCGCGGTGGCGGAAAAGCAGGGAACACCGCGTGCCAGCCTTCAGGGCACGACCCAGAACGACATCATCAAGGAATATCTGTCACGCGGGACATATATTTTTCCCCCGGCACCGAGTTTGAAACTGATTACCGATGTTGCGGCATTTACGTACCGCGAGGTGCCAAAATGGAACCCGATGAATGTCTGTTCGTACCATTTGCAAGAAGCCGGTGCGACGGCCGAACAGGAACTGGCCTATGCGCTGGGCACGGCGATTGCGGTTCTGGATGCGGTGCGCGATTCGGGGCAGGTGCCCGAGGAAGACTTTGCCAAGGTGGTCGGGCGGATTTCCTTTTTCGTCAATGCCGGCATCCGGTTTGTCACGGAAATCTGCAAGATGCGGGCATTCTGCGAGCTGTGGGATGAAATCACCTGCGACCGATATGGCATCGAAGACGCCAAATACCGCCGGTTCCGTTATGGGGTTCAGGTCAATTCGCTGGGGCTTACCGAACAGCAGCCCGAAAACAATGTGTATCGCATCCTGATCGAAATGCTGTCGGTGGTTTTATCGAAAAATGCCCGGGCACGTGCGGTGCAGCTTCCAGCATGGAACGAGGCGCTTGGTCTGCCCCGGCCCTGGGATCAGCAATGGTCGCTGCGGCTTCAGCAAATCATGGCCTATGAAACTGATCTTCTGGAATATGAGGACCTGTTTGATGGCAATCCGGCGATTGACCGTAAGGTCGGGGTCCTTAAGGAAGGCGCACGTGCCGAACTGGCGCGGCTTGATGCCATGGGTGGGGCGATTGCAGCGGTGGATGCCGGATATATGAAACAGGAACTGGTCAAATCCAACGCCATGCGTTTGGCCGATATTGAAAACGGGGTGACCAAGGTCATTGGCGTTAATGCCTTTACCGAGACGGAGCCATCGCCCCTGACCTCGGGGGAGAAATCGATCATGACCGTTGATGAGATGGCCGAGCAGGAACAGATCGAAAAACTGAAAGCCTGGCGATCTGATCGTGATCAGGCCAAGGTTAGGGACACATTATCGACCCTGGAACAAGCAGCCCGTGAAGGCCGCAACATCATGGAAAGTTCGATTGCCTGTGCCCATGCCGGGGTGACCACCGGCGAATGGTCGGAAACCCTGCGCGAAGTTTTTGGCGAATATCGTGCGCCAACCGGCATTACTTCCATGATCGTGACCGGCGATGCGGAAAACCTTCAAACGTTGCGGTCACGCGTGGATGAGGTATCGGACAAGCTTGGTGAACGCATGAAAATGCTGGTTGGCAAGCCGGGGCTTGATGGGCATTCCAACGGGGCCGAGCAGATTGCGGTCAAGGCGGGCGAAGCCGGGATTGAGGTTTTGTATGACGGCATTCGCTGGACACCGGATGAGCTGGTGCGCAATGCGATTGACGAAGGTGCGCATGTGATCGGGCTTTCGATCCTGTCGGGGTCGCATGTGCCGTTGGTGCGCGAGGTGGTCAATGGCTTGCGCGCGCGCGCGGCGGGGCATATTCCCGTGGTTGTCGGTGGTATTATCCCCGAGGCCGATATGCTGATTTTGCGCCAGATGGGGGTGGCGGCGGTTTATACGCCCAAGGATTACCAGCTGGTGCGGGTAATTTCCGAAATTGTCGATCTGGTGGATCGTACATCGTCAAAACCGCCTGTCGCCCAATCGGGCAACCGCACATCGGACGGGGCGGGGACGGCGATTTATTGATCGGGGTGCAGGGGTGCGTTCTGGCCCTTAGCGTCTGGTTTGCGATGAACTGATCAGGTTGGGCCATGTCGTCATGGCGGCATCGGCGACGGCGATCATCTCGGCGCGGGTCGCGCCATCGCGTGCCTGTATGGACATGCCATGCTGCACCGTCGCGTAATAGGTCGCCATGGTGTCGATGTTGGCGATGCTTGGAATGTGGCCGCGCCGTTGTCCTTCAGCATACAGGTTTCGCAAGATTTCAGTCACTTTACGGCGATAACCGCGCAGGGTCTGATTGACGGTTGCGTGGTTTGACTCCGCCTGTGGTGCGGCCAGCACAACCAGACAGCCATGTGGTGTATCATCACGGGTAAAGGCGTTGGCCGAGGCAAACAGCACGTGATGGGTTGCGTCTTTGGGGTGTTTGAACCGTTCTAGATTACCCCAGATTTCTGTGCCGTGCAGCTTGCTGTAATGGACGATAACCTCATCAAACAGCGATTCTTTACTGCCAAAGGCGGCATAGATGCTGGGCGGGCGGAGTTCCATTGCCGTGCTGAGGTCGGCCATGGATGTATTGTCATAGCCGCGTTCCCAGAACAGGCCAAGGGCCTTGTCCAATGCATCGTCCCGGTCAAATGCGGGTGGTCTGCCGCGTGTCGCCATGGTCTCATTTCCCATTATGTAATGATCACTAAATAAATCACTTGACCTTAAAATGCAAGGCTGCGATCAATTGTGTAGTGATCATTACATAATTGGAGTTTCCTATGCAGAACCTTACTGGAAAAGTTGCCTTCGTCACTGGCGGAAGCCGTGGCATTGGGGCCGCCATCGCAAAACGTCTGGCCCGCGACGGGGCCACAGTTGCGCTTACCTATGTCAGTAGCCCGGACCGGGCACGCGATGTGGTCGGCGAGATTGAGGCGGCGGGCGGTACGGCCTTGGCGATAAAGGCCGATAACCGCAATGCCGAGGAGATTGAAGCCGCAGTCAATCAAGCAGCGGCACAATTTGGACAGATCGATATTCTGGTGAACAATGCCGGGATTATCGAATTCGCACCGATTGACGAATTTAGTATCGAGCAGTTTGACCGCACGGTTGATGTCAATGTGCGTGCGGTTTTTGTCGCGACCAAGGCCGCACTGGCCCATATGCCTGATGGCGGGCGGATCATTTCGACGGGTAGTAATCTCGCACACCGGGTGCCATGGCCGGGGTTGAGCCTTTATGCCCTGTCAAAATCGGCCCTTATCGGCTTTACCCGTGGGGTGGCCCGGGATTTGGGACCACGCAAAATCACCGTCAATGTTGTTCATCCGGGACCAACCGAAACCGACATGAACCCGGCAGAGGGCGACATTGCCGATGCGGCACGCAGCATCATGGCCATCCCCGATTACAGTGATGCCAATGATACGGCCGGTCTTGTCGCGTGGCTTTCCGGGCCCGAGGCAAAGGTCGTCACCGGTTCGGAGTTCACCGTCGATAGCGGCATGAACGCTTAATACAGGCGCAGTTACGCGCACGTTAAATGGATCTTCGGTGGGTTGGTCTTCAGCCCACCGACACCGGCAGTATCTGACGGAACTGGATTGCCGGGCGGTGGTTTTGCCGTCCACAGATGATTTGGGGATGAGTTTCTGCGAAGCAAAAGAACAGCCAAAGTGCGGGCGTAGGCCGTTTTTCTTCAATCAGGTTTTGGCCGCAATCCGTTTGGGTTCCTGCGCCTGACGTTCGGTGACCCAGGTGACGAATGTGTCGGCCGGCAGCGGTTTGGAATAGAGGTAGCCCTGAATGAAGTCGCAGCCCTTTTCACGAAGGTAATCTAGCTGTTCGACTTCTTCCACGCCCTCGGCAACAACTTCAAGGTTAAGGCTGTGGCCCAAGCCAATCACCGCATCAACAATCGCCTTGTCATCCATATCGACATGGATGTCATTGACAAAGGACTGGTCGATCTTGATTGAGCTGACGGGGAACCGTTTAAGGTAGTTGAGCGACGAATAGCCGGTGCCAAAGTCGTCAATGGCAATCATCACGCCAAGTGCCTTGAGTTCTTTTAGCGTCGAGACGGCTTTTTCCGGATTGTTCATCAGGATCGACTCGGTAATTTCGAGTTCCAGCGTGCCTTCTGGCATTGCTGTATCTTTGACGATTCTGGTGACACTCGATACCAGTTCAGCATCCTGGAACTGTGCGGGCGACAGATTTACGGCAATGCGGAGGCCCGGCAAGCTGCTGTCGCGCCAGATCTGCGTTTGTTTGCAGGCTTTTTCAAGAACCCATGCGCCGAGACGGTTGATCAGGCCGCATTCTTCAGCGACCGAGATAAACTCGCCCGGCATGATCATGCCGCGATCAGGGTGATGCCAGCGTACGAGGGCTTCGGCGCCAACGACCCGCTCGGTACGGCAATCAATTTTGGGCTGGTAGTACAGTTCAAGCTGATCGTGCTCAAGCGCGTTGCGCAGGTCTTCTTCGATGGTTTTACGTTCCTTGACTCGTTCGTGCATCGACGGGAGGAAGAAGCGGTAATTGTTGCGGCCTTCGGCCTTGGCGGCATACATCGCCATATCGGCATTTTTGACCAGCTGTTCGGGATTTTCGCCGTCCTCGGGGAACAGCGTGATGCCGACACTGGCGGTGGAATGCAGGCGGATGCCACGGCAATCAAACGGCTGGCACAGTTCATCGATGATGCGCTGGGCAAGGACAATGGTGTCTTCGATGTTTTGAACGTCGGTCTGAATAATTGCGAATTCATCACCGCCAAGACGCGCAGCGGTATCGGAATCACGAATGATCCTTGATAGACGTTGTCCCATTTCCTGAATCATCAGATCGCCGACATCATGGCCAAAGTGGTCATTGATGTCCTTGAACCGGTCAAGATCGACAAACAGAACCGTAACCCCGCGCTGGAACCGGCGGGCCGAGAGCAAAGCCTGACGCAGACGGTCAAGGAACAGGGTGCGGTTGGGCAGGCTGGTCAGCACATCATGCACGGCAAGGTGGCGCATGCGGGCTTCGGTCTGTTTACGTTCGGTAATGTCGGTATAGGTCGCAACATAGCCGCCGCCGGGCATCGGGTTGTGATCGACCTGAATAACACGGCCGTTCGGGCGGGTGCGTTCCATGCGATAGGGTTCGCGACGACGCGCAATCGCAACACGGTCGGAAATCAGGGCCTGAATGCTGACATCGCCATATTCGCCGCGTTCGCCATTGTAGCGCAGGATATCGGAAAGCGGGGTGCCTTCCTTGACCAGATCACGCGGCAGGTTGAGCAGTTCGATGTAGCGTTCGTTCCAGACCATCAGATTAAGGTCCTGATCGAACAGGCAGATGCCCTGACCAATATTATGAAGGGTTGCTTCGAGCAGTGCCTGCTTACGCTGGGCTTCTTCCTGCGATTGCCCCTGCAGGGCGACCATTTCGTTATATTCGCGGATCAAAAGACCCAGTTCGTCGGCACTGTTCCATTCAACCGGGCGGCGCAACCGGCCATGTTTGGTCATCCGGATGGAATGCAGCAGGCGGTTAAGCGGTTCCTTGATCGACCGTTTGTTGGCAATCAGCAAGCTGGCGGCAACGACGGCGATCAGCAGGCCAAACAGGACCATGTCAATCGCGATGCGCCGGAGAAGAAGGTTCTGGACACGTTCTTCTGTGAAATAGATCACCAGTTCACCAACGTCGTGGCGAACATTATTTCGTTCAAAATAGACTCGGCGCGACAGGCGCAGCGTATCGGCCAGTTCGGATTGGGAAACGCCAGTATGGGCAAATTCGGTTCCGTCGGCGCCAAGGGCCTGTACAGCAACGATGTCGCTATCACGCGCCATGGCGTTCAGTGCAGATTCGATATTATCAACATCAAGATACCAGAACGGTGTGGCCAGCACGCGCGCGTTAATGTCGGCGGTTTGTTCGACTTTGCCGTTCAAATCATCGCGCAAAACCTTGTAGCTGACGTACCCGAACACGACAAACAGCGCGAGCGAGAACATCGAAACCAGCGGCAATGCTATGAATAGCAACCGGCTGCTAAGCGACTTGCTTTGTAAAAAGCCGTATGATCCGCGCGACAAACGTATTCTCCTAGGCACTCACTTTCGACTAGCCAAGCTCTACAATACTCGACCTCGGTATGAGGGCCAATACCCCTTACGTTAGGGTTGAATGAACCCGGAAGCTTGTCGAAACGCAAGTTTGATTTTGATTTTCTTATAAATAAACGTCTTAAGTTCTCCAACCCCATCTATTTTGGAGTGAAGTGGTTCAGGTTCAAGTATTTGTCATCAATTGTAAGGATTTGTCACTATTTAGGGTTCAGACCTTAGGCACAGCCAGCCGGGCGAGTTCATCGCAGCGTTCGTTTTCCGGGTGGCCGGCGTGGCCTTTAACCCAGTGCCATTCGACCTGATGGGGTTTTAAGGCTTCGAGCATGCGTTGCCACAGTTCGATGTTCTTGACCGGCTTCTTGTCAGCCGTTTTCCAACCGCGTTTCTGCCAGCCAAAAATCCATTTGGTAATGCCATCACGGACATAGCTGCTGTCGGTATAGACATTGATGATGCACGGGCGTTTCAGGGCTTCAAGCGCGCTGATCGCGGCCATCATTTCCATGCGGTTGTTGGTGGTTTCCGGATCACCACCTGACAGTTCTTTTTCGACACCCTTAAAGCGCAGGATTGCGCCCCAGCCGCCGGGGCCGGGATTTCCGCTACAGGCGCCATCGGTATAGATCTCGACGTGGTTGTCGTCTGTTGCGTCTGAAGTCATCTCGTCACGTCCTTAATCAAGACCATAGGCCGATGCATTTTCCACCCGTTGATGGAACCGCAGTTTGGTGATGTATTCGCGGGGGTTCTTGGGCGTGACCAATGCGTCCTTGGGGGTGTTGACCCAGTCATAAAGACGGGTCAGCAAGAACCGCAAGCTGGCCCCGCGTGCCAGAACGGGAAGGGCTGCCAGTTCCGCATCGGAAAGTCCGCGTACCTTGCCATAATACGACAGAAGGTTTTTTGCCTTGGTGACGTTAAAGCTGCTGTCTGGTTCAAAGCACCACGCATTCATGCAAATGGCGATGTCATAAGCCAGAAGGTCATTGCAGGCAAAATAGAAATCAATCAGGCCCGACACATCTTCCTTGCCGGGGAAGAAAAACACATTGTCGGGGAAAAGATCGGCATGGATGACCCCCTTGGGTAGGGCATGCGGCCAGTTGGCTTCAAGATAATCAAGCTCATCACCGATCATTTTGCCCAAATCGGGTTCAACATCATCGGCGTGTTCCTGGCAGCTTTCAAACAGCGGCCGCCAGCCTTTGACGCTCAGCGCGTTGGGCAGATGCATTTCAAAGCCCAGACCCGCAGTATGGAGCTGTGCCAGTGCAGTGCCAAGTCCGGCGCAATGGTGCGGCTGGATGCGGCGCGGTGACATGCCCTGCAAGAAGGATGTGATGGCAGCCGGGCGACCGCACAGGCGACGCAGCGCAACACCATCCTTGCCGTGGATCGGGGTCGGGCAATTAAGCCCCGTGGCCGACAGATGATCCATCAGCCCGAGATAGAACGGCAGGTCGTCCGGGTTTACCCGTTTTTCATACAGGGTCAGGATAAAAGGTGCCTTGGTCGTCTGAAGCAGGAAATTGGTGTTTTCCACGCCTTCTGCGATGCCCTTGAACGAAACGACATCACCGATATCGTATTCGGCGACAAAACGAGAGATATCTTCGTCTGAAACGTCGGTATAGACGGCCATTGGGTCTTTAATATTCCTGAATTAGGTTTGAAACCAGATCAGCTTGCGAGCTGACGGGGCAGTTTGAAGGTCACATTTTCGTCGGTCAATGTGATGGTTTCAATTGTGACGTTGTAGCGTTCACGACAGGCATCAATGACTTCCTCGACCAGGATTTCCGGTGCGGATGCCCCGGCTGTGATGCCAAGGGATGTGATGCCTTCAAGGGTTGACCAGTCGATGTCCTTGGCCCGTTCAACCAGAACCGATTTGTCACATCCTTCGCGTTTGGCAACTTCGACCAGACGGTTTGAGTTTGACGAGTTCGGTGCGCCAAGTACCAGAATGGCTTCGGTCTTTTCCGCGATCAGTTTGACAGCATGCTGACGATTGGTCGTCGCATAACAAATGTCTTCTTTTTTCGGCACTGAAATGGACGGGAACCGCCGCTGAAGAATCTCGATAATTTTCGCGGTGTCATCGAGCGACAGCGTGGTCTGGGTGACAAAGGCAAGGTTTTCCGGGGTGTGATATTCCAGATTTTCGGCGTCTTCCTCGGTTTCGATCAAGGTCATGCTGCCCGGTGGCAATTGACCCATGGTGCCGATGACTTCCGGGTGGCCTGCGTGACCGATCAAAAGAATATGTTTGCCGTCGGCATGATGGCGTTCAGCGCCACGGTGGACTTTGGACACCAGCGGACAGGTTGCATCGAGATATTCCAGTTTGCGGCTTTCGGCGGCTTCGGGAACCGATTTGGGAACGCCGTGCGCCGAAAAGATGACGGGAACACCGTCAGGAACCGCATCAAGTTCATCAACGAAAACAGCGCCCATGTCGCGCAGGCGATCAACGACGAATTTATTGTGAACGATTTCATGTCGGACATAGACAGGCGCGCCATATTTTACGAGCGCCTTTTCCACAATCTCAATCGCGCGATCAACCCCGGCACAAAATCCGCGCGGGTTGGCAAGAACGATCCGAAGTTCGGCTTTGTCTGACATGATACTGTCCGAGTTTCCATGTGTGCTGGTACGCTCAGCACAGTTGTTTAAACGTTCTCGTTACATAACCCGCCTGATCTTGCGGTGCAATGTCTGAGCAACGTTTAGAGTATTGCTTTTGACGTATGGGTTTCCTGTTTTGTTTGTTAACCTGTGTTTGAAGCGGGTTGTGTGCGGCACGGCGAAAGAATAGACTGCGCGCGGGCCGCCCGAAACCGGGTATGGTCATAAAACAGACGGTATAATAGAGGCTTGGATGACGATCGGTAACGGATTGCGACGTACATGTGCATTTGGAATGGTCTCGCTTGCGGGGCTTTTGGCCGCGTGCGGGAGTAATCCGTTCGAAGAAGTCCCGGTACCGGCATGCCCGTCGGCCTATTTGCCAAAGGATACGGCAAAGCTGACCCAGTTTAATGGTGCAGGCAAGGATTTGACCGATGTCATGTTCGAAGCCGAGTTTAACGGGTATCTGGGCGATTGCGGCTATGACCTTGATGACAAGACGCTTGATGTGATCATCAGCCCGATCATCACCGCCGAACTTGGACCCGCAGCCCAGAGCCGTGGCGCAACATTCCAGTATTTCGTTGCCTTGCGCGATCCGGACGGAAATTTTGTTGAAAAGTCGGTTTTTGATGTGAACATGCCGTTCCCGCAAAACCTTAATCTTGCGCGCTATCGCGACGAGCAGGTCACCCTGACGGTGCCGCTTTCTGATGTGTGGGCCGGGCCGGAATATGAAATTTACCTGGGCTTCCAGCTCAGTTCAGATCAGCTCGACTATAACCGTCGTTTCGGGTCAGAATAACCGATCAGGGTTGAAAACCTCCGTCCGTGATTGCCCGAAATTAGGGGCTGGTCGGTTTGGGATGAAATCCGTATAAGAACGCATACCCAAGTGATCCCCGTGGGAGAGTGCCACGGTCCATAACGGATTGCGCGGACGCCGAAGGAGCAACCACCCCGGAAACTCTCAGGCAAACGGACCGCGGGGAGATGGGACTCTGGAAAGTAGGTAGCATCTTATGATGTATGCCTCGCCGAAGATGTAAGCAGACCGATGATCTAAATCGGCTGTGATTCTTTCAGGCTCCAAGACAGAGGGGGAATGTGGTTGGCCTTTGGTCGGCTATGTTTCGCAACCACTGTTCCGGAGACCTTGATGGCCGATGATCAGACCGAACTGCTTAAAACTGCCCTTCACGACCTGCACGTAGAGCTTGGCGGCAAAATGGTGCCGTTTGCGGGCTATGACATGCCTGTTCAATTCCCGCTGGGTGTGAAAGGCGAACATCTTCATACCCGCGCCAAAGCCGGACTTTTTGACGTTTCGCACATGGGGCAGGTCCGCCTGACCGGTGAACACCGCGTGGCCGAGCTTGAAAAGCTTGTGCCCGGTGATATTGCGATCCTTAAACCCGGTCGCACCCGCTATTCCGCCTTTACCAATGATGATGGCACCATCCTTGATGACCTTATGATTACCAATGCGGGCGACAGCCTGTTTTTGGTGATCAATGCGGCGTGCAAGGATGACGATATTGTCCATATGCGCGCCAACCTTGGCGATGGTGTGTCGCTTGAAGAAATTGATGACCGGGCGCTTATGGCGTTGCAGGGACCAGAAGCCGCCAGCGTTTTGGCGCGTTTTGCCCCGGCCGTGACCGAGCTTAAATTCATGAGTTTTGCCGAACTTGATATTGCGGGTATTGCCTGCTTTGTCACCCGGTCGGGCTATACCGGCGAAGATGGCTATGAAATTTCCGTACCAAATGATCGCGCCGAAGAACTTGCGCGCAAGCTTCTGGGCGAAGATGAGGTTGAGGCCATTGGTCTTGGCGCGCGTGATTCGCTCCGTCTTGAGGCCGGTCTTTGCCTGTATGGAAATGATATCGACACGACCACGACCCCGGTCGAGGGTGATCTGAACTGGATCATTAACAAACGCCGCCGCGCCGAAGGCGGGTTCAAGGGGGCGGATGTCATCCTTGATCAGCTTGAACATGGTGCAGACCGCAAACGTGTTGGCATCAAACCCGAAGGCAAGGCACCGGCGCGTGAACATACCCCGATCCTTAATACGGACGGGGAAGAAATCGGTGAAATCACCAGTGGCGGATTTGGTCCGACGGTCGATGCACCGATTGCCATGGGCTATGTGGCAATTGAATTTGCCGCACCGGGTACCAAGGTCGATCTTATGGTGCGCGGCAAGGCCCGCCCGGCAGAGGTTGTTGACCTTCCGTTCGCACCGCATCGTTATTTCCGCGGCTAAGTGCTGTACTCTTTCTTGAATGTGCGGCTGATCGCCGCGTTGGCAGACAATCGATCAACAGGGACAAATTAAAATGGCTAAGAAATTCTCGCAGGAACATGAGTGGATTGAACTTGAAGACGGCATCGCAACGATCGGGATTACCGATTATGCGCAACAGTCGCTTGGTGACATTGTTTATGTCGAACTGCCGGAAGTTGGTAAGAAACTGACCAAAGATGGCGATGCGGCAGTGGTTGAATCTGTGAAAGCTGCCAGTGACGTTTATGCGCCGCTTGATGGCGAGATTGTCGAGATTAACGAAGATCTTGACGTTAATCCGGCACTGGTCAACGAAGCCCCGGAAACGGATGGCTGGTTTTTCAGAATGTCGCTGACTGATGAGTCCCAGCTTGATGAGCTGATGGATGAAGCAGCCTATAAAGACTTCGTTGAAGGTCTGTAAGCATGCGTTATCTTCCCTTAACCCGCGCTGACCGCGCGTCGATGCTTGAAACCATCGGGGCAGCGTCAGTCGAAGAACTTTATCATGACGTTCCTGACGGTGCGTTACTTGATGCCCCGGTTGATCTGCCAAGCCATCTTGGCGAAATGCAGGTCGAACGCGACATGATGGCTTTGGCGGCCAAGAATACTGGTGCGTCGAGTGTGCCAAGCTTCTTGGGCGCTGGTGCCTATCGCCATCACGTGCCGGCGACTGTTGATTACGTGATCCAGCGTGGCGAGTTTCTGACGGCCTATACCCCGTATCAGCCTGAAATCGCCCAAGGCACGTTGCAGTATCTGTTTGAATTCCAGACACAGGTTGCCTCGATCACCGGCATGGATGTGGCCAACGCATCAATGTGGGACGGGGCAACGTCCTGTGCCGAGGCGGTCTTGATGGCATGCCGTGCGACACGTCGCAAAAAGGCCGTGCTGTCGGGCGGGGTGCATCCGCATTACCGCGAAGTGACGGAAACCTATTGCCAGTTCAGTGATACCGAAGTTGCCGGACGCGATGGCAATCCCGAACAGCAGGCAACGGTCGAAGAACTCGACGACCTGATTGATGATCAGACGGCCTGCGTTGTGGTTCAGTACCCCGATGTGTTCGGACGGGTTCAGGACCATACCCAGCTTGCCGAAGTATGCCATGCCAAGGGTGCGCTTCTGGTGGTTGTCTTTACCGAGGCGGTTGCCTTTGGTGCGATCAAATCACCGGGCAGTTTTGGGGCGGACATCGTGTGCGGCGAAGGCCAGTCGATCGGCAACGCGCTGAGCTATGGCGGTCCTTATGTTGGTCTGTTTGCCACAACCCAGAAACTGGTGCGTCAGATGCCCGGTCGTCTGTGTGGTGAAACGGTCGATCAGGACGGCAAGCGCGGTTTTGTTCTGACCCTTTCGACCCGTGAACAGCATATCCGTCGTGAAAAGGCGACATCGAACATTTGTACCAATGCGGGTCTGTGTTCGTTGGCCTTTACGGTGCATATGAGCCTTTTGGGTGAAGATGGTTATCGCCGTTTGGCGACCCTGAACCACGAAAACGCCTGCAAGGCCGCCGATGCACTTGATGCGGTTGACGGTGTTACGGTGGTTAATGACAGCTTCTTTAACGAGTTTACCGTGAAGCTGAGCAAGCCAGCCGCAGACGTGCTTGAGGTTCTGGTTGATAAGGGCGTTCTTGGGGGCGTTCCGCTGTCGCGTCTGTATCCGAACCGTTCGGATTTGGACAACTACCTTCTGGTGGCGGTGACGGAAACCAACACAGACGAAGACATCGCGACCCTTGCGGACGCATTGAAGGAGGCGCTGGCATGATCTTCACAACTCATACCGGTAACCGTGGACTTGTTCTTGAAGAAAAACTGATTTTTGAACAGGGCCAAGCGGGCCGTACCGGCGTTGATCTGCCCGAACCAAAAGGAACCAAATCGCGTCTTGGCGGTTTGGACCGCGACAGCAATGTCGGTCTTCCGGGCCTGTCAGAACCGCAAGTGGTGCGTCACTTTACCCGATTGTCGCAGAAGAATTTCGGGATTGATTCCGGGTTCTTCCCGCTGGGGTCATGCACCATGAAGCATAACCCGCGCATCAACGAAAAAGTTGCCCGTCTGCCCGGTCTTGCCGATTTGCACCCGATGCAGCCTGAAAGCACGGTGCAGGGCGCGCTTGAGCTGATTGACCAATGTGCGCATTGGTTGCTGGTTCTGACCGGAATGCCTGCGGTTGCCATGTCCCCGGCAGCCGGTGCGCAAGGGGAGCTGTGTGGCATGATGGCCATTCGTGCAGCCCTTGATGCACGCGGGGAAAACCGCCGTCGTGTTCTTGTGCCCGAATCCGCACATGGTACCAACCCGGCAACGGCTGCGGCCTGTGGCTTTACGGTTGATTCCATTCCGGCAACTGAAGACGGCCGTGTTGATCTGGCCGCATTCGAAGCCAAGCTTGGTGATGATGTGGCCGGCATCATGCTGACCAACCCGAATACCTGTGGGTTGTTTGAGCGTGATGTGCGCAAGATTGCCGATCTGGTCCATGCCGCGGGTGGCTATTTCTATTGCGATGGTGCGAATTTCAACGCCATTGTTGGTCGGGTCCGCCCGGCTGATCTTGGCATTGATGCCATGCATATCAACCTGCATAAAACTTTCTCGACCCCGCATGGCGGTGGTGGTCCGGGTTCAGGGCCGGTTGTGTTTTCTGATGCACTCGCACCGTTTGCGCCGATCCCGTATGTGGTGCGTACCGAGGACGGGTTCCGTCTGGTGGAAACTGCCGACGAAAATGACGGCACCAAGCCGTTTGGTCGCCTGAAAGGGTTCCACGGTCAGATGGGCATGTTCATCCGGGCACTGGCCTATATGAAAAGCCATGGTTCTGATGGTCTGCGTCAGGCATCTGGTGATGCGGTTCTTAATGCGAACTATCTGCTGGCACGTCTGAAAGACAAGCTCAGCGTCGCATACCCGGGATATTGCATGCACGAAGCGCTGTTTGACGATGGGTTCCTCAAGGATACCGGGGTTTCGACCCTTGATCTTGCCAAGGCAATCATCGACGAGGGCTTCCACCCGATGACGATGTATTTCCCGCTGGTGGTGCATGGTGCACTTTTGGTCGAACCGACCGAAACGGAAACCAAAGAATCGATTGATCAGTTCTGTGATGCTGTTCTGTCTTTGACGGCCAAAGCACAGGCCGGAGATGCGGAATTCTTCAAGAATGCGCCGTATTTGACGCCGCGTCGTCGCCTTGACGAAACGGCAGCAGCAAGAAAACCTGTTTTGCGCTGGATGCCGGAAACGGCTTGATACACAACGCAGAGCGGCAGTTAAAAGCACCCCGGCCAGATGGTCGGGGTGTTCTTTTTCAAGGACTTGTTCTTGAAACTCATTGGACTTGTCGCAATCTCAACCCTTATACTTGTTCGAATTGTAATGAACGGAGCCCGGTGGGTTAAGTTTGGGGATAGTGCGATAGGGCGAATGCCCATTGCCGGAGGTTTGAATTCAATCATGTCGCGTCGCGTACAAAAAGTGTTTACCGCCGAACGCCGGTTAAAAGAACGTTCGGGTGGGGGGGGCGAAGACTGGTCGGATTCGTTTTTTGACCCTACTCTTGAAAGTGGTATCGGGGCGGGTGAAGCATTGCCGTCACCATCACCATCACATGTCCCTGAGGATACGTCGGGGATCAATCAGGCCGTTCTTGATGAAATCCGGGCGTTGCGTGCGGAAGTCGGGCAGTTGCGCGATGCTGTTGGAAATAGCGGGCAATTGGCAGGCTCCCCGGACGCAGGCGGCATGGCAGCACCGGTTGCCTCAAACGATGCGCCAATGGATGTGTTGCCTGAGCCGGTTTCAAGTAACTTCAGCCATTCAAACCGGCCGGGGGCATCTGAACCCGATAGTGACGATCTGGAACTGATCCGGACCCAGATCGAGGAAATGAACGAGCACATCCATAAGGCCAAGGTTCAGATTGCGTCACTTCGCCATCCAAAGGCGCAGGATGACCGGTTCATGAGTGCCGCGACCGAGCTTGACGCTATCGTCAAGGATACGGAGATGGCAACTCATACGATCCTTGAGTCTGCGGAGCAGATCGACGATCTGGCAATGACATTGAAGAATTCGGCGCCGAGTGATTTTGTCGCCGATCACGTTGAGCAGATTGCCTTTATCGTCACGAAAATATTTGAATCCTGTAACTTTCAGGACATTACCGGTCAGCGGATCAACAAGGTTGTGAGTACCCTCGCATTCGTTGAGGAACGGGTTCACAACATGATTTCGATCTGGGGGGAGGATGCATTTTCCGACCTGCCAGTTTCAGACAAGGACGACACCGAAGAGAAGCCGGAAGACTCCGAGCTTCTTAATGGTCCCCAGCTGCAAGGCGAAGGTATCAGCCAGGATGACATCGACAAATTGTTCGATTAGCTGTTCTAAATGTTGCGGTTTTTCCTATATTTAGGCTAGAAGGCTTTGAAATCTGGCTTGAAATAAGGTGGCAATCCGCCCATGCGGCGTTTTTTGTCAACTAATCGTTTACATATGCTGGGGTAGGTTCATACCTATAAGAATGAGAAGCGATGTTGGGATGCGTGTAACATGCGTTTGCACGTGTTTTGCCGTGCTTGGAGGATAAGATGGGATTTTGGTCTCTTGGTGGTATTCGCCAGCCAAAGGCACAAGACATTAAGTGGCGCAAGAGTCCGCGTGGTGAATACTATCGTCTGTTCATGATTGACGACATTGCGGAACTCAAGCTGAACGGTGTCGGTGGCGTATATCTTTTGTGGCATGGCGGTTTGAAACCATCATGGCTGGTTGCGGGTGCAACCGAAGATCTTGGCCATAGTTTTGCAGAATTGATGCGTGATCCCGACATTCGTGAATACGATGGCCGGGGTGGCGTTTACATGAGCTGGTCGCCGATCAAAGGCAGCTTCCGTGAGGGTGTGGTGCATTTCATTGCAAAGCACACCAATCCGACCTTTGAGTGCGATTACGACAGTCGTGAAGACCCTATTCCGGTTTTGCTGCCGCGCTAACTATTTGGCTTGATGGCTCTTAACGAACAAAAGCTCCGCAGGTTCCTGCGGAGCTTTGTTTTTTGCGTAAAAGCCAAGATGTCAGCTTAGAGCTTTGTCAGCACGGATTCAGCACTGGATACTTCAAATGCGCCGGGTTCTTCGACGGCGAGATGGGTGACCTTGCCGTTTTCAACAACCATGGCAAAGCGGTTGGCGCGTTTGCCAAGGCCACGGCCGGTAAGATCAAGCTCAAGACCGGTTGCATCGACAAAGGCAAGGTCGCCGTCAGACAGCATGGTGATGCCATCTGCATTCTGGCTTTTGGCCCATTCCTGCATGACAAATGCATCATTGGATGCGAGGCAGGCGATTTCATCAACGCCCTTTGCCTTGATTTCGTCAGCCTTGGCGATGAAGCCTGGAAGATGTTTGGCTGAACAGGTCGGGGTGAAAGCACCCGGAACAGCGAAAAGAACGATTTTGCGGCCTGCAAAGAATTCTTTGGTATTCACAGCTTCCGGACCGTCGCTGGTTGCGCGGAACAGGGTTACATCCGGGACTTCGGTGCCGACTGAAATGGTCATGGATATCTCCGTTTGGTTACGTAATCCCGTTGATTACGTCATGGATCGCATGGCTTGGAAGCAAACTACAAAATCACTGGATGTTCAATGGTATCCGCATCCGTTTTACCAAGTGTCATTATTTGTACGCGATTATTCTGGAATTGTTCCGGTTAGGCTCAGATGTGGGTGAAATTAATTGCTGGCAAGCCCGGCCGTCGATCTTGCATCCTTGATGGCATCAAGAACCGCATCACGGCTGAGCAATTCAGACAGCAAAACCCCCTTGGGTGCATTCGGGCCAAACACCGCATTAAACGGGATGCCATACCGTCCAAAGGATGCCAGATAAGCGGCAATTTCCGGATCGGGGCGGGTCCAGTCAGCTTGCATCAGAATAATGTCGTCATTGGCAAAAAATTCTGCAAGCTCGGCGGTTTCAAGCACCAGTTTCTTATTGACCTGACAACTGACACACCATTCCGCCGTAACGTTGACAAAGACGGTTTTGCCATCTGCAATCAATGCCGGAATGGTCTCAGGTGCAAACGTCTGCCAATCAAGGGGGCCAGTGGCCGCAGTGGATACGCTTGACGGTGCGGGCGGTTTCGAGAAGCCCGGCGCAAACAGGGCGACCAGAAAACCGGTTACGGCAAGGGCGGTAAAGACAAATCGTGGGCGCAGGTTTTGACTGCGTTTGCGCGCCCAGACAAATACCGCGCCAAGGACAAGGCCGAGCCCAACGGCAATCGCGCCGCCAAGGCCGATTTGAACCGCCAGAATGCTCAGAAGCCATATTGCGGTGCCAACCAGTGCCAGACCAAGAACAGCCTTCACAACACTCATCCAGCGTCCGGGCTTGGGCAGCGCATGGGCCAGTCTTGGCTGAAGGGCGATTGCCAGATACGGAATGGCAAGGCCAACGCCCAGCAACGTGAAAATCCAGATGATGTCAAAGCTGCTGCCTGCCAAGGCAAAGCCAACCGCCGTTCCAAGGAACGGGGCAGAACAGGGCGTTGCGAGCAAGGTCGCGAACATGCCGGTCATGAAATGGCTGCTGAGGTGACGGCCACCTTTTTCCTGCTGGTTGATCACGTCATTGGCGGCGGTGCCCAGATTGTCGGAGCCGTTAATTTCAAACAGGCCCCACATATTGAGAGCAAACAGCGCAAGAATGATGGTCATCACGGTCAGGAAAAGAGGTTGCTGGAACTGTATGCCCCAGCCAATCGATCCCCCGGCTAGCTTGATCGCGATCAGAACCGCTGCAATCAGCCAGAACGATGTGATGATGCCTGCCGCACTGGCGAGAAAACCACTGCGGACCCGGCTGATTTCGCCTTCGCGGGCGTTGATCGCCGACATGACCTTGATCGACAAGACCGGCAAGACACAGGGCATGACATTGAGGATCAGGCCGCCAAGCAATGCAAAAAGGCCAATAAGCCAGATGTTTGTAACGGCCCCGGTTGCAGACGCCATGGTATCTGCGCCAAGAGGTTCGCCTTGGGCGGAAGCATCAGTTGGGCCATTTGCGACGGTCCGGCTTTGTTCAATGGCCAATGGTCCAGCAATGACAGTGACGGTCACTGTTTCAGATGCAAGATCCTGATCGGCGTTGAGGCCAAAAACCGGGACAGTGAAGTGTCGGTTATTGCTTTCGCCGTCTTTGTTCACCGCAACAGGTGCACCAAAGCCAATACGAAGCGGGCTTTCCACCAGAATATCATCCACAGTCACACCGGCATTAGACAGCCCGTCAACCGATAGGTGTAATTGCGTCGCGTCACCGTCCTTGGTGGCAAAAATGTTGCTGACCTGTATTGGCAGGTTGTCGCCAGTTAGCGGAACCTTTGAGACGAACTTTTCAATTTCGTGTGCGTGGGTGCTGACAGTTGATGCGCCGGAGGTTGGGGTGTCGGGGTGTCCGCTTGCGGGGATATCAAGGGCGAAGGTCGCGGCAGCAGGAATGCAGATGTCGCTACAGACAAGGTAGTTAACGTCCAAATTGATTGCGACGGACTGTGAGCGATCGGGGATCGCGACGTCAATCGGCAGGATGACATGGTTCTTGTAGCCAAATGTTTCCAGACCAAAGATCGAGAACCGGTGCGGGGCAGGCCACAGGATATTGGCATCCCCGACGTTTTGTGACCCCGTCCAATCCAGTTGCGGTGGAAAACCGGCGTCGCCTGCGCTGCGCCAATAGATTTTCCAATCAGGTTGAAGTTCGAATTCAAGGCCAAGACGCAGCGTGTCTGATGAACCGGTCTGGGTTTGCGCGCTGATGAGCCGAAGAGACGCGAAATCTTCGTCGGTCCATGGGGTGGATACATCGGTGGCAGCCGTCGCCGGTGTGACTAAAACCGGGGCGCAAATGGCAGCAAGAAAAAACACAAAACGGGCGATCAGGTGGCGGAGCACGTCAATGTCCTTAAAACGGTGTGCGTCATGGCATTTGGCAGTGGGGCGCTCATGCCATTGAGGTATGGCACAATTCAGGCAGTTTTTCATCTATCGAAGGCGTAGTCCCCAGCCGCGATCAAATCAAGCCACGACTGTGTGACCGGGGTCTCTGTCAGGGTGTTTTTAGGGCCATGATCGGTAAGTAATCACCGAAAACCGTGGCACTGAGCAAAGGTTGACCCTACATTTAGAATATCAAGTTTTGATCGTTGCGGGGCGATGTTTTATCGGGTTTTTCCGGGTTCTTGATGGAAATAGACCGCTAATCGCGCTAGGCTTGGTCAAACAGACACAGAAAGAGACGTAAAATGGGCGTGCGTGGAGACACAGGTGAATATCTTGGTGGAAAGTTGTTGATCGCAATGCCTGGCATGCGTGATCCGCGCTTTTCACAAAGTGTTGTCTATGTCTGTGCCCATAATGAAGATGGTGCAATGGGGCTTGTGATCAATCGTGTGATTGACAGCATCACCTTCCCGGAGCTTCTTGAGCAGCTTGGTATTGCGCGCCCGGCACCGACCATTCAGGACATTCAGGTGCATTTTGGTGGCCCGGTCGAAAGCAGTCGCGGGTTCGTATTGCATTCCACCGACTTTTCCAATGAGGCAACCCTGCACGTTGATACCGGCGTTTCGGTGACGGCCACGGTTGATATCCTCGAACAGATTGCCTTGGGGGAGGGGCCGGAAAACAGCATTCTGGCGCTTGGCTATGCCGGATGGCGCAGCGGGCAGCTGGAGAACGAAATTCTGGCCAATGGCTGGCTGCATCTTGATGCGGATGCCGATTTGTTGTTCGACATCGATTGCGAAGACAAATGGGAACAGGCATTTACCAAGCTTGGTTTTGCCCCGGAGTTGCTGTCGGGGGAAGCTGGTCACGCCTGATCAGAAGGTCTCTTGTACTGCTGGAATTGGAAAAGCCTGCCGACTGGCAGGCTTTTGCGTTTCATATGGGCCACACCGGCATTAATCAAACAAGGCGTCGATTTCGGCCTGTGAGAAGATCTGATCGACTTCATCCTGATCGACACGTTGCGCGTTTTGCGGCGCCTTGGTGACGGTTTTATCAAGGTTGTCGAGCCCTTTGGGGTCGGCGGGAACGTCGAAGTCACCGAAGTCATCATCACCCCAGATTTCGATCACGCGATTTACGCGTTCCTCGATATATTTCATGGTGTTAACGACTTTGGTAATCCGTTGACCGGTCAAATCCTGGAAGTTGCAGCTTTCAAAGACCTTGACGACAAGTTCAACAATATCGTCGGCCAGCCCCTGAGTGTAGTCATCTGTGGCGGCCGAACGGATGTTGTGGGCAACAGCATCAATTTTCTCGACAGTGTCGAGAATGCTTGCAGTTGCATCCTCGGTCGCGGCAACGACAGAGTCCAACTCGCCCTTGACGATATTGATACGCGTGCCGCTGTCATCTTCAGGGGCGGTATACAGGGCGGCGATTTCTTTTTTGGTTTCCTGAATGGAATTTGCCAATGCCCGAATTTCGGTTTTCAGCAGGCGCAGTTCAGCACGTGCGTCCTCCTCATCGTCCTCTTCGGGCTGCGCGGTGAGTTTCTTCTGCTCTTCGATCATGATGCGGATGTCAGACAGCAGCTCAAGCTTGAGGTCTTCAATCGCGGTATGAACGGCCGACAGATCCGGGCCGCCAACACCCGCTTGATGTGGTTCGGTGGGCATCTCGGTTGGCAAGGCGACCATGTCGCTCATGTTTTCGAGTTTGTTAAGCAACCGCAATTCTGCGGTGAAGAGCTTTTTGCTTCCGTGGCGTGCCATTAACGAACCTCTGAATTTAACAATCGGTATCTCGCAAGAGACCTTGGCGTCACTTCCCTGAAGGGCAGCGGCATTCATACTTTAGGATAGAGTAATCTGCAAACGTCGTCTCGCCAACCGAATTCCTATCCGTGATATTGGGGAAAATACCGAAGAATTAAAGGCTTCGGGACCGGAATTTATCATCGGATAGGACAAATTATATCAGGCGAGGTGCGAATCGCCATTTTGGGCTGGCCGTGTGGGGCTGATTCTTGATCACACTGTTGTCGAGAATGGCAAGGCTCAGGATACCGTAACGGCGTTTTCCTGAAATGGCTGCTGGCGGGGCAAAAATGCGGCGGGGCTGGCTTTATCCATTGGTTGAAGTGATTTGAAGATCATTCTGTGGTTATGTTGCACGGCAATAAGTGCGTGGGAGACCAAAGAACGCTGACCAGAATGGCGGTATTTCTATCAGGACGTGGGTATTTAGAGCCATTTCACGCAAAACCAAAGCGACAAAGTCACAAAGGCAAAATTACATTTTTTGTGCAACGCAGCGAGGTTTTTTCTGGAACAGGTGCCTAAGATACGCTATTTGCCTGCGTTACCGATGTACTTTCGGGTGCAGGGTTATTAAGAATAAGATATGTCAGAGGAAATACTCCGGGCTGATGATTGAGCCAATCTTTGGTTGAGAGGGCAAGACCACCCTTTATAAGGTGGACCCGTAACTTGTCTGAGAAACTGTTGACGAAGGTCAGGGACGGAGACGATTGAGGCATATCGCCTTGAGATGTAATGCGAGGGGGCAGATTCGCATGTCGATCAAGAAGCTATTTCCCATTCTTTTGTTGGGATTGGCGGTAATTACCGGGCTTGATAGTGCGGCAGTTGCTGCCGTTGGTCAGGCCGAACCTTGGCAGCTTGGGCTGCAGGATCCGGTTTCGCCTGTGGCTGTTGAAGGCCATAATTTCTTTGTTCTAGTGACGTGGTTGATGACGATCATCACCGTGATCGTTTTGGTGTTGCTGCTTTACGTGCTGTATCGCTTCAGCGCGAAACGCAACCCGGTACCGTCGAAGACGACCCACCATACCCTTCTTGAAGTGGTCTGGACGGTTGTTCCGGTACTTATTCTTCTTGTCATTGCGATTCCGTCGTTCCGCCTGCTGTACTTTGCAGACCGTGTCGAGGACGCCGATCTTACCCTTAAGATCATCGGCAAGCAGTGGTACTGGACATATGAATATCCAGACAATGGCAATTTCACCTTTGATTCTTTGATGATCGATGAGGAAACCGCCGTTGCCGAAGGAAAAATGCGTTTGCTGGATGTGGACAATCCCGTTGTCCTGCCGGTTGACCAGAACATTCGTCTGATCATGACGTCCGATGATGTGATCCATAACTGGGCCATGCCATCACTGTTCATCAAACTTGATGCAGTGCCGGGCCGACTGAATGAAACCTGGACCCGCATTCCAGGTGAATATGCCGGTACAACCTTCTATGGCCAGTGTTCGGAGCTGTGTGGTGTGAACCACGCCTATATGCCGATTGCTGTTAAAGCTGTTACCATGGAAGAATACGAAGCCTGGGTCGCCAAGGCGCAAGAACAGTTCGCATCTGTTGACTTGCCGTCTTCGGTTTCCGTGGCATCGGCAGAGTGAGGGAGAGATTGATGGCTCACGCTGACACACATGATCACGATCATACCCCCGGCTTCTTTACCCGTTGGTTCCTGTTGACCAACCATAAAGATATCGGGACGCTTTATCTTATTTTCTCCGTGATTGCCGGTTTGATCGGTGGTGCTTTTTCGGTCTGGTTCCGTATGGAACTGGCCCATCCGGGCACCCAGATCATCGAAGATCACCACTTCTTTAACGTGCTCATCACCGCGCACGGCATGATTATGGTCTTCTTTGTTGTCATGCCTGCCATGATTGGCGGGTTTGGTAACTGGTTCGTGCCGATCATGATTGGCGCGCCGGACATGGCGTTTCCGCGGCTTAACAACATTTCGTTCTGGCTGCTTGTTCCGGCCTTCCTGATGTTGATGCTGTCAGCTGTTGTTGGCAGTGGTGCCGGGACCGGTTGGACCGTTTATCCGCCGCTTTCAAGCACGTTGGGTCATCCCGATGCATCGGTTGATCTGGCGATCTTTGCGCTGCATCTTGCCGGTGCCAGCTCGATCCTTGGTGCGGTGAACTTCATCACGACGATCTTTAACATGCGTGCGCCGGGCATGACCCTGCACAAAATGCCGCTGTTTGCATGGTCAATGCTGGTAACGGCATTCCTGCTGCTGTTGGCTGTGCCGGTTCTTGGTGGCGCGATCACCATGCTTCTGACCGACCGTAACTTTGGCACGGACTTCTTTAATCCGGCCGGTGGCGGTGACCCGATCCTGTATCAGCATCTGTTCTGGTTCTTTGGTCATCCCGAAGTTTACATCATGATCCTGCCGGGCTTTGGCATTGTCAGTCACATCATCTCGACCTTCTCGCGCAAGCCGATATTTGGCTATCTCGGGATGGCCTATGCGATGGTGGCAATCGGTGTTGTTGGCTTTATCGTGTGGGCACACCACATGTATACCGTCGGCATGGATGTTGACACCCGTGCATATTTCACCGCGGCGACGATGGTGATTGCGGTGCCGACCGGGGTTAAGATTTTCTCATGGATTGCGACCATGTGGGGGGGGTCCATCACCCTGCGTGCACCGATGCTTTGGGCTATCGGCTTTATCTTCCTGTTCACTGTGGGCGGTGTGACAGGTGTGATTTTGGCGAACTCGGGCCTCGATCTGCCGCTGCATGATACCTACTTTGTTGTGGCGCATTTCCACTATGTGCTGTCACTTGGTGCGCTGTTCTCGATCTTTGCTGGTTTCTATTACTGGTTCAGCAAAATGTCGGGGTACGAGATTTCCGATCTTGGTGCGAAGATCCACTTCTGGCTCTTCTTTATTGGCGTCAACATGACGTTCTTCCCGCAGCATTTCCTTGGGCTGGCTGGCATGCCGCGTCGTTATGCCGATTATCCTGATGCGTTTGCGGGCTGGAACCTTGTATCGTCGTATGGTGCGTATATTTCGTTCGCGGCAACGATCTTCTTCCTTGGTGTGGTGGCGCATGCCTTCATCCGTGGCAAGAAGGCCGAAGCCAACCCATATGGCGAAGGTGCCGATACACTGGAATGGACCGTCAGCTCACCGCCGCCGTTCCATACCTTTGACGAATTGCCACGTATCAAGTAAGTGATCCTGGTTTAAGTCCCCCGCAGGCCTGTCTTGCGGGGGACACCCTACCGCCCAAAGAAGAGAAGACCAGAGTTTCATGACCAAGCAGGTTGCCGATCAGACCCTTGCGCTTAGTGCTGTGCATCTCCCCGTTTCGGAGGTGCGCGACTATATTGCGCTGCTCAAACCCGGTGTAATGACCCTTGTGGTCTTTACCGGTGCTGTGGGTCTGTTGATTGCGCCAGGATCGATCCATCCGTTCCTCGGCCTTGTCGCAATTGCCTGTATTGCGGTTGCCAGTGGTGCCGCAGCATCCATTAACATGTGGTATGATCGTGATATTGATCAGCACATGAAACGCACCCAGAACCGACCTATTCCGGCGGGGCGTGTTGAAGCCGACGAGGCGTTGTCACTTGGCATCGCATTGTCGATTGTTTCCGTGACTGTGATGGCAGTTGCCATTAATTTTGCGGCTGCGGCTTTGCTGGCGGTGTCGATTGCGTTTTACGTTTTCGTTTACACCATGTGGCTTAAGCGCAGCACACCACAGAATATTGTCATTGGCGGTGCCGCCGGGGCATTTCCCCCGATGATCGGCTGGGCGTCAGTGACCGGCGGGATTGATATCAATTCAATCGCGTTGTTCTTGATTATCTTTATGTGGACACCACCGCATTTCTGGGCGCTGGCCCTTTTCCGTTGTGGCGATTATGCCAAGGTCGGCGTGCCGATGATGCCGGTTGTTGCCGGTGAAGCGGCCACCAAAAAGCAGATGTTGATTTATACCATCCTGCTGTTGCCGGTGACCTTTATCCCGGTCGCAACCGGATTGCTTGGTGTCATCTACGGCGCGACGGCGGCCCTGACCGGTCTGTGGTTCCTGCGTCATGCGGTTCGTGTTTTACGCAATGTCGAAGAACGCGCGCCACACAAGATGTTTGGTTATTCTATCCTGTATCTTTTCGTCCTGTTCGGGGCGATGGTGGCAGATGTCTTCCTGAATGGATTTATCGCATGAGTGAGCAGCCCAATCCCAACAAGGCCGAACTTGATGCGTTTCTTGCCAAGCGCAAGAAAAAGAACTGGGTGTTCCTTGCCATTCTGGGCGGGTTGTCCGTTTTGTTTTTCGCCATCACGATTTTGAAGATGAGCTAGGACGCCATGGCTGATCAGACGCAAACAGAAAAAACAAAAACGCAAAACAGGCGTGTCCTGTTGAGTTGCGTTGCTGTTGTTGGCGGTATGGTCGGCTTGGCTTATGCGTCTGTGCCGCTTTATAAGCTGTTTTGTCAGGTTACCGGATTTGGTGGCACGACCCAGGTCGCACATGAAGCGCCGGTTGACGTGTCTGAGAAAACCATCAAAATCCGGTTTAATGCGGATGTGAATTCCGGGCTGCATTGGCAGTTCAAACCCGACCAGCGCGAAATGACGGTTAAGCTTGGGCAGGATAATCTTGCCCATTACACAGCTGAAAATATGTCGGTTCACCCGATCACCGGGCAGGCCGTTTACAACGTAACACCGCTTAAGGCGGGGCAATATTTTAGCAAGATCGCATGTTTTTGTTTTGATGAGCAGACCCTTGAACCGGGACAGCGCGTTGACATGCCGGTCAGCTTCTATGTTGATCCAGCCATTGCTGAAGACATTAATACCCAAGACGTGAAGACAATAACCCTGTCCTACACTTTCTATAAGGCCGAGTCATCGGTCGAAGCGCCGGGCGGGAACGAAGATCAGGGGGGCTGACAGAACGCAGTGAAGCGGTCTGTTGTCTCTGTTTAACAAATTGAAATTGAGTTTCTTTTGTAAGGATTGAGGGGGGCACGGAATGAGTGATCATGCTCAGAAACATCCATTCCATCTGGTAGACCCAAGCCCGTGGCCGCTGGTGGCGGCAACTGCGGCCGGTATGTTTACTGGTGGTATGGTTATGTTCATGCATTCGGATCGTACACCGGCTGATTTCTGGCTGGCGGCGCTTGGGATTGCAGGCATCCTGTTTGTGATGTTCCGCTGGTGGGGCAACGTGATCAGCGAGTTAAAGATTTACCATAACAAGGTCGTTCAGATCGGCCTGCGCTATGGCATGTCGCTGTTCATCGCATCCGAGGTGATGTTCTTTGTCGCCTTCTTCTGGGCCTTCTTCCACAACGCGTTTGTGATCTTTAGCCCCGGTGTGACTGAATGGCCGCCTGCTGGTGTCGAAGTTCTTGATCCGTGGGACTTGCCGTTCCTCAACACCCTGATCCTGCTTTTGTCGGGCTGTACCCTGACGTGGGCGCATCACGGTTGTCTTGAAGGCAAGAAAAAGGATCTGGTACAGGGGCTTGCCCTTACCGTGGGGCTTGGCGTTATCTTCCTTGCTTTGCAGATGTACGAGTACAGCCACGCTGCATTTGGCTTTGCCGATAACATCTATTCTTCGACCTTCTATATGGCGACCGGTTTCCACGGCTTCCATGTGTTCGTCGGGACGGTGTTCCTTGCGGTGTGCCTTGTGCGCGCGATGAAGGACGGCTTTGATGCCAAACAGCATTTCGGTCTGGAAGCTGCAGCATGGTATTGGCACTTTGTCGATGTCGTCTGGCTGTTCCTGTTCTTTGCCGTATACATCTGGGGCGGCGAATAAGCCGCGCCGACCCGACCATTAAACGGGTCCTGCAGTATGGATGAGTATTATCCAAATCTTTCCCCCTTTCGCGCCGGGCTGGCATGTAAATGCCCCCGCTGTGGAAGGGGGAAACTTTTTGAAGGCTATTTGACCGTTCGTGCATCTTGTGATGTGTGCGGTCTTGACCTGCGTGGTCATGATGCCGGTGACGGCCCGGCCGTTTTCATTATTTTTATTCTTGGCTTTATCATCGTGCCTGTGGCGTTATGGGTTGAAATGACCTATCGACCGCCGCTTTGGCTGCATGCGGTGATGTGGGCCCCCACCATCCTTGGTGTGACACTGGCCTTGCTTCGACCGTTAAAAGGTCTCATGGTCGCATTGCAATATCGCCATAGAACGACTTCCGAACAGGACTGATTTCACTTCATGCCCCTATTAAATACGCGCCCCAGTATGGCGATGAAAATTTGTGTCGGATTGTCTCTGGTCATTCTTGTGGGACTGGGCAGTTGGCAGGTTGACCGGTTGTTCTGGAAGCAGAACCTGATTGAGCAGCGTGAAGCGCAGGCAAGCCTGCCACCGATTGCCGTGCCTGTTGATGTTGAGCTTGATCCTGCGATGTCATTTCGCGCCGCCTTTGCCGAAGGACATTTCCTAAACGATCAGGAAAAGTATCTGATGGCGCGGACCCTTCGGGGGAATGTCGGGTTTCAGCTGATCACACCGCTTGAACAGGAAGACGGACGGATCATTCTGGTTAACCGTGGTTGGGTGCCGACCGATAACCGTGATCCGGCAACCCGCCCGGAAAGTCTGATCGAAACACCTGTACGTGTGACCGGCGTCTTGCGCCTGCCAAGAGAAAAACACTGGGCGCAGCCGGAAAATGAAGCGTTGGAAAACCAGTGGTTCTATGTCGATGTCGACCATATGGCAGAAGACAGTGGTGCTGATCTTGCCAGCCCGTATTATCTTGAGCTTGATGACAATCCTGTGCCCGGCGGTCTTCCGATTGGCGGGCAGGCAAAAGTGCAGTTGCCCAATAATCACCTGCAGTATGCCATCACGTGGTACAGCCTTGCGCTGTCGCTGATTGTGGTTTTTGTGATTTATCATCGACGCCCGGAAGACGACAAAGACACAACAGACCCCAAAGACGCGGCCTGATCCTCTGTGTCAGCATGCCGTTAGAATATAGCCGCCGAGAAGGATAAGACTGCTTATCTTTCCCGGCTGGCGGTATCGCCCCAAACATCATTTTGTGCCAGCGGTTGCCAAGTGCCGCCGCACAGGAGTTCGTGATGACCAAAGCCTATAAAACCCTCGAAACCCGTTTTCGCCGGATGAATGTACTGTCTGATATTGGCAGTATGTTGCATTGGGACATGGCGGCGATCATGCCAGATGGCGGGGCGAACGCGCGATCTGAACAGCTTGCGACCCTTGATGTCATGGAAAATGAGCTGATCAATGCGGCTGATCTTGGTGATCTGATCGAAGATGCGGGCAATGAAGGTCTTGATGCGTGGCAGCAGGCCAACCTTGGCGAAATGAAACGCGCCTGGGTTCATGGCACAGCTGTTCCGGCCGAACTGGTCGAGAAAATGTCACTGGCGGAAACGCGGTGCGAAGTCGCATGGCGCAGTGCGCGGGCAGATAACGACTTTAAGGGGTTGCTGCCAAAATTACAGGAAGTGCTTGATCTGTCGATTGAGGCAGGTCACGCCAAGGCGGCGGCACTGGGGACCTCGGTCTATGATGCGTTGCTCGATCAATATGATCCGATGATGCGTTCAGACCGCATTGATAGCCTGTTTTCCGATCTTGAAGATTTCCTGCCAGCCTATACCGCCGAGGTCATTGAACGTCAAAAATCCGAAGATGCCCCCGTCGCGCCAACTGGTCCTTTCCCGGTTGAGATTCAAAACACTGTCGGTCTCGATTTGATGAAGGCGGTCGGATTTGGTTTCGACCATGGACGACTTGATATTTCGCATCATCCGTTCTGTGGCGGCATTCCCGATGATGTGCGTATTACGACCCGGTATGACGAAAACGATTTTACATCGGCGATCATGGGCGTTCTGCATGAAACCGGCCATGCCATGTATGAGCGCGGATTGCCGTCTGATTGGCGCGGACAACTGGTTGGCAAGGCGCGCGGCATGACCATGCATGAAAGCCAGTCTTTGCTGGTCGAAATGCAGGCCTGTCGATCCGAGGAATTCCTGACCTATGCGGGCCCAATGTTTGAAAAGGCGTTTGGCGGCAATGCAGATGCATGGGACGCGGCCAATTTGCATCGTCTTTACACCCGGGTCGAGCTCGGCCTTATTCGCGTTGATGCCGATGAGGTAACCTATCCCGCGCACGTTATTTTGCGGTATCGTCTTGAACGCGCCCTGATTGAAGGGGATATGAAGCTTGCCGATTTGCCAGGAGCGTGGAACGAGCTGATGCAGAAGCTTCTGGGGATCACACCGCCCGATGACCGGAATGGCTGTTTGCAGGATATTCACTGGCCGTCCGGTGCATGGGGATATTTCCCGACCTATACGTTGGGTGCGATGGCCGCGGCACAGATTTTCGCTGCTGCCAAGGAAGCCTGCCCGGAAATCCCCGGTGCCCTTGCGCAAGGAAACTTCGGTCCGTTGATGGGCTGGCTTGGCCAGAACATCCATAGCCAGGCGTCAAGCCGTTCAACTAATGACATTCTGCACGCGGCAACGGGAAAAGTTCTTGGTATTGATGCCTTTAAATCGCATATAATTAATCGCTATGGCCAGTAACAGCGATTGAACCTGCGGGGTATGTCCTTGTGTTGTATGCTTTGCTGACCAAGAGCAGCCTATATTCGATAGACCGGATGGAATAGCTTTCCCGTTTCGGTCTTTGATGCGTGTCCTCATATTACGAGGGTGCCAATATCATGGATGTGATCGCAAGATGGGAATAACCGACGGCAATAAGAAGGTTATGGATCGGCAAGTTTTTGCCGTGGATCAGGTCATTTTTCGCGAAGGAAAGCATGGCAGTGCCGCCTTTGTTGTGCAGGAAGGCAAGGTTGAAATCTTTAAAACCATTAATAGCGAAGAAGAAGTCGTTCTTGGCACGATTGAGGCGGGCGGTTTGTTCGGGGAGTTGGCCCTTGTTGATAACCAACCGCGTATGGCGTCGGCGCGTGCGGTCGATCGCACCGTTCTGATTGCCATTAGCAGGCAAACCTTTGAAAAGAAAATGTCGTCGTCAGATCGCTTTATCCGGGCGATCCTGCGAATCCTGCTGGGCAATTATCGTGAGGTCGTCCGCCGGGCGGCAATTGCCGAGGCAAAGCTCAAGGAGCATGGCATCTCAATCGAATGATTGACGATGATTTACGGGGCTTTGCGCATTAACACGCACAGCACGGCTGATCTGCTTGATTGCCCCTTGACTATACCCTAACTTCCCCTCACTAACTCAGGCGTTGGAGTGTGTTTTTGCGTCAAGGATGCAAGGATGCGCGGAACTGGTAATTGCCCAATTCAGGAGCAGGTATAGTGCGCTATGTCAGTACGCGGGGAAGCGCCCCCGTTTTGCAGTTTGATGAAGTTCTTCTTGCAGGTCTGGCCCGTGATGGTGGTCTTTATGTTGCTGAAACCTGGCCAACTTTTTCCAAGGATGACATTCGTAGCCTGCGCACTCTGACATATGCCGAGGTTGCCTTTAAAGTGATCCAGCCGTTTGTCGCGGGCACTGTCGAGGATGACGCGCTTATGGCGATCCTTGAAGATACCTATAACGGGTTTGATCATGCGGCGGTCGCACCGCTGAAACAGCTTGGCGCGAATGATTGGGTGATGGAACTGTTCCACGGCCCGACACTGGCGTTTAAGGATTATGCGCTTCAGGTCGTTGGCCGGTTGTTTGACTATGTTCTGGCCAAACGCGGTGAGCGCATTACGATTGTTGGTGCGACATCGGGCGATACCGGGTCTGCGGCCATTGAGGCCTGTCGTGATCGTGAAAACATCGACATCTTTATCCTGCATCCCAAAGGGCGCGTTTCGGAAGTCCAACGTCGCCAGATGACCACGGTCTTGTCGGACAATGTGCATAACCTGGCGGTTGAAGGATCGTTTGACGATTGTCAGGATCTGGTCAAGGCACTGTTTAACGATCACGGGTTCCGTGATGAGGTCGGGCTGTCGGCAGTGAACTCGATCAACTGGGCGCGCATCATGTGCCAGATCGCCTATTACTTCTGGGCAGGCGCGCAACTTGGGTCGCCGGACCGTGAGATTTCCTTCTCTGTGCCGTCGGGCAACTTTGGCAATGTGTATGCCGGTTATGCCGCGATGCAGATGGGGCTTCCGATCAAACAGTTTGTGGTTGGGGCCAACCGCAATGACATTCTTGCGCGCTTTTTCGAAAGTGGCGTGATGAAGATGGAAGGTGTTGAGCCGTCACTCAGCCCGTCTATGGACATTCAGGTCAGTTCAAACTTCGAACGTTTGATGTTTGATCTGTATGACCGCGATGGTTTGGCGGTGGCCGAGATGCTGACCAAATTCCGTGAAACCGGCGTTATGGAAATGTCGCAGGGGCAGTTTGGCCGGGCACGCGAACATTTTGACGGGTATCGTCTTGACGACGCACAAACCCGTGCGGCGATCAAGAATGTGCTTGAGACCAGTGGTGAGCTGGTTGATCCGCATTCCGTGATCGGGATTGTTTCGGGGCGTGAGTGCAACCGCGATAAATCCGTACCGATGGTGGCACTGGCAACAGCACACCCGGCGAAATTTCCGGATGCGGTAAAGCAGGCGTCGGGGATTTACCCGGACTTGCCATCGCGTCTTTCTGATCTATATGACCGACCAGAAAAAGTCGAACCGATGTCCAATGATGTTGCAACATTGATGGCGCATGTCCGTCGTAATCGGCGTGCGGCCTGAGCATCAAGCAACGTGGGGCATGATATGAAAAACAGGAGTACTGCTATATGACAGTCGAGCTTACCCAGCTTGACAATGGGATGATTGTCGCAACGGACCGCCTTGACCATGTTGAGTCAGTGGCCTTGGGAAGTTGGGTTGATGTTGGCGCGCGTCACGAGACGCCAGACATTAACGGCATCTCTCATATGCTTGAACATATGGCCTTTAAAGGCACCCGTCGTCGTTCTGCATTGCAGATTTCCGAGGAAATCGAGTCTGTCGGTGGACAGATGAATGCCTATACGTCGCGCGAAAACACCGCTTATTACTGCAAGGTCCTGCACGAAGATCAGAAACTGGCGATTGATGTGATTGCCGATATCCTTCAGCATTCCACCCTTGATGCCAAGGAACTGGAACGCGAACGTCAGGTGATCTTACAGGAAATCGGTCAGGCGAATGACACGCCAGACGACATTATTTTCGATCATTTTCAGGAAACTGCCCTGCCAAACCAGTCGCTTGGCCGGTCCATTCTTGGCAGTCCGGAAAATGTGTCGTCGCTGTCACGCGACCATTTGTTTGATTTTATGTCACGGCGCTATAGCCCGAAAAACATGGTGTTTTCGGCATCTGGCAAGGTTGAGCATCAACGTGTTGTCGATATGGTTGCCGAAAAGTTCGACAGCCTTCCGGCACATGAAGAACACGAGATCGAGCCGCTGAAATACGAAGGCGGCAGCCGGATCGAGAACCGTAAGCTTGAGCAGGTGCATGTGATCATGGGCCTGCCGACGGTTTCCTATACGCATGACAGCTTCTTTGACCTGCAGGTGTTTAACACGCTTCTGGGCGGGGGCATGTCATCGCGCCTGTTCCAGGAAATTCGTGAAAAGCGCGGCTTGGTCTATTCGGTCTATAGTTTCTCATCGCATTATGTCGATGGCGGCCTGTTTTCGATTTATGCCGGGACCGGGGCCAATGACATTGGTGAACTGATGCCGGTGATGTGTGACGAACTGGTGCGCGCCACCGAGGACCTGAGCGAAGAAGAAGTCACGCGTGCGCGTGCGCAACTTAAGGCATCTGTGGTCATGGCGATGGAAAGCAATTCCGGTCGCTGTGAAACGCTTGCCCGTCAGATCCAGATTTTCGGTCGTCCGCAAAGCATGGAAGAAATTGTTGCCAAGGTTGATGCGGTTGACCTTGAAAGTGTTCGCCGTGCAGGTAAGGCGCTTTTGGATGGCAAGCCGACCATCACCGCCCTTGGTCCTGTCGATAAAATGCCGGAATATGACACGCTGACGGCCCGTCTTCGTAGCTAGTCATATCGGAATTGATATTGAAGATAACGGCACTTGCCCTGATGGGCCGGTGCCGTTTCTTTTTGCGGCGCCGTGCCGGGTCGTGTATTCCGGTATGACCATGGCAACGGGATACCGAAATGATGCAGTACGCGTTTGATATTGGCGGATCGAAGATTGAATTCGGTGTCTTCGATGATGCCGGGGACATCCTGTCGCACAGCAAAACGCCAACGCCGGCCCATGATCGCGATGCATTCGTTGCTGCTGTTTCGGGGCTGATTGAAGAAGCGGACCGCGAATTTGGCGAACGCCCAAACATCGGGATCAGTTTTGCTGGCGGGCTTGATCCGCAAACGGGTGCTGTGATTTCGGCCAATATCCCGGCGATCAAGGGCTGGTTGCTGGCGGTGGAGCTTTCGGCAATTCTTAAGCGCGACGTATTGGTGGCAAACGATGCTGATTGTTTTGCGTTGGCCGAAGCGCGAACCGGGGTGGCAAAGGATGCCCGGACGGTATTTGCCATCATCCTTGGCACCGGGGTTGGTGGCGGCATTGTCGTTGATGGGCATTTTATTGGTGGGCGTAGCGGCATTCGCGGCGAGTGGGGACATGGTAATGATGTCACCGGTGGGTTGATCCGCAATGGGTTGGCGCCGGTTGCCTGTGGTTGCGGCAATACTGGCTGTCTTGATGCCTGGGGCGGGGCGCGGGGACTGGAAAACATCCACGCACAAATCAGTGGCAATCGCACCACCAGTTTCGAGATTACTGACGCGTGGCGGACTGGTGACGATCATGCAACGCGCAGTCTTGAAATTTATTGCGATCTTGTTTCGCGTGAGTTGGCCTTGATGGTCAATGTCCTTGATCCCGATTGCGTGCCGGTTGGAGGCGGGATCGCGTCAGAAGAAAACCTGATAGCCAAAATCGATACTATGGTCCGTCAGCGCGTGCTGGGGCGCTATGATGCGCCACTGGTTGTTCCGGGCCGTTACAGCCGCGACGGGGGCCTTCGCGGGGCGGCAATGCTCCATGTGATCGCAAATGCGCAAGGCAGCCAATAGCATGCGTTCGACAAACAAGGACAAACAGGCAAATACGCCGTTGCTTGAAGTGTGCGTTGAAAGCTTCACCGATGCGGTGCGCGCGGTCGAGGCCGGTGCAGACAGGATAGAGTATTGTTCCGCACTGGCCCTTGGTGGTTTAACGCCAACACCGGGTGCATTAGCACGGCTCAAAGATATTCCAGCACCTTGTATGGTTATGATCCGGCCACGGCCGGGCGCGTTTTGGTGCGAACCCGAAGACGTTGCGATCATGAAGCGCGAAATTGCGATTGCGCGCGACAGTGGGGCTGCAGGGGTGGTGTTTGGTGCCTGTGACCGCAATGCGCACCTTGATGTGTCGGTTCTTTCCGACTTGATGTCAGAATGTGCAGGTTTGCAAACCACCTTGCACCGCGTGTTTGACGATGTGCCCGATCAGCGGTACGCCCTAGAGCAGGCGATTGAAATTGGCTTTGATCGTATTTTGACAAGTGGGGGGAAACCCGATGCAAAATCGGGTGCAAAACAGATCGCTGCGTTGACCAAGGATGCCGCCGGACGGATTGTCATATTGCCGGGGGCTGGCGTCAGTGCGTCAAATGCCACCGAAATCCTTGAGGTTACCGGTGCGACGGAGCTACACGCATCCTGTAAGACGGTGACGACGGATATGTTAGATGATGGCCGAACGCGCGTCGATGTTGTACGGGTTTCCACGTTGCGCAACGTCATGAATGTTCGCGCCGAAGTCGTCTGCGTTAGCCGCGCACCAAGTTTGTCATGACGTCGATATAAAGCTATTCGCATTGAAATGTATTGGTTTATGCTATGGTATAGATCGTGCGAAAATTATGAACAAAACACTGCCGGTACAGCGTATAGGGTTTGCCTTCATGTAAGGCGCTTTTGGTGGAAACGGCATCTTATTTTGGAGTGGATATAGTCATGTCAACCGACACACATGCAGCCGGTCAGGTCGCTGCTGAACAAGCGCTTAGTCGGTTGCATCGTATTACGTCGTCTGGTGAGCTTGATTTTGAACAGCGTGTGGATGCGATATTGCGTCTTGGGGCTGAGCATTTCGGGTTGCCGATTGCGATTTTTAGCAAGATCGACGATGAAACATACGAAGTTCAACAGGCCATTCACCCCGAAGATGCCCTTAAACCCGGTATGAGCTTTGAGCTTGAGAATACCTATTGCAGTCATGTGGTTAAAGCCGATGACGTGCGCGGTTTTCACCATGTTGCCGACAGCGAAATTCAAACCCATCCCTGTTACAAAAATTTTGCACTCGAAGCGTATCTTGGCGCGCCAATCATTGCCGACGGGGTGCGTTTTGGCACATTGAACTTTTCAAGCCCGGAGCCGACCCGACCATTTACCGGTCAGGACATCGAACTGGTGCGATTGTTCGCAGCCTGGGTTGGCAATGAAATCGCCAGACGCCGTGATCTTCGCGAACTTGAAGTCGCCCGCACCGAGCTTGAACGTCTGGCCACGACCGATCCGCTGACCGGTCTTTATAACCGTCGTTATATGGAAAATTGTCTGACCAAGGAACTCGAACGGGCTAAGCGATATGGTAAGTCGCTTATCATCGGATTGTTGGATTTCGATGACTTCAAAGAGCTCAATGACAATTACGGTCATACCACTGGTGATGCAGCACTCCGACTGTTTGCCAAGGTATCCTCGGACATGATGCGCGAAACCGACGTTATTGCGCGTTGGGGCGATGAAGAATTCCTGATCCTGATGCCCGAAACCGGTGCCGCCGGGGCGCTTAAGTACCTTCAACGTCTGAGTGACCGGGTGCGTGAAAGTGATTTTCAGGCAGAAGATGCCCGTGTTGAGCTGACGATGAGCATTGGGTTGGGGATTGCCGAGGCCGACGATACGTTGGACAGTCTTGTTTCACGCGCTGATATTGCGATGTATGAGGCAAAACAGGCCGGACGTAACGTAACCAAGTTGCAAAATGATCGTTAGGGATTGCCGTTAACCGGCATCCTTGATTGTTTTTGTCAGAGTTTCCTGTGTGATTGGTTTGGCAAGGTAGCCATCAAATCCTGCTGAGATATAGCGTTCGCGTGCCTGTTCAAGTGCATCGGCGGTGACAACAATAATCCGCGCATTTTGGGATGGGCCAGCCGACAGGCGGATGGCATTCATCGCCTCTGTGCCATCCATCACCGGCATCTGTGCATCCATCAGGATCAGGTGGAAGGCGTTGTTGATCGCCATATCAACCGCCTCCTTACCATTGGTGGCATAACTGACCTGATACTGGCTGGTGTCCAGAAAGGCGCCCAACACAATGCGGTTGAGTTCCTTGTCATCGACGACAAGAACCTTGATCAGGTCGTCTGGCACAGGTTCCGACTTGGATTGTGAATGCACAGCTTTATCCAACCCAGGACCAAACTCGTTAAGGTCAGGATCGGATTTAAGAGGGGCTTCCACAGGGGAGAAAGGTAAATCCACCCAAAAGGTTGCCCCTTTGCCCGGTGATGATGTGGCATCGATTTCGCCACCCATGGCGTTTGTCAGGCGTTTGGCAATTGCAAGCCCCAGTCCTGTGCCGCCAAATTGCCGTGTCGTGCTTTGATCGGCCTGGCTGAATGCTTCAAACAGGTATTGCTTCTTTTCGGGGGCAAAGCCAATGCCGGTGTCGGCAACTTCAAACCGTAAGACAACGCGTTCGGCCCAGTTTTCGGATAAACGGTCACTGCGTTGCAGGGTGACGGTAACGGATCCTTCCTCGGTGAATTTCAGGGCGTTGCCGATAAAGTTTGTCAGGATCTGTCGCAACCTTGTCGGATCGCCCTGAATAAGCTGCGGGGTGTCTTCGGCAATTAAGGTTTTTAACGACAATTTCTTTTCCGCTGCTGTGCTGCCAAAGCTGCCAACTGTGGCGTAGACAACGTCACGCGGGGAAAATGTGATGGTTTCAACGCCAAGGTGCCCCGCTTCGATTTTACTGAAATCAAGAACATCATTCAGAATAGCCATCAGCGATTTTGCCGACTCATTCACCAGCACGGCATACCGTTGCAGGTTGGACGACATTTTACCCTTTGCCAGAAGGTCCGAAAGGCCAAGGATGCTGTTCATCGGGGTTCGGATTTCGTGGCTTACCGTTGCCAGAAATTCCGATTTTGCCTGACTGGCGGCGTTCGCACGATTCCGTTCGTCAGCAAACTGATGCAGACTTGTGCGGATGACGGCGATCATTGGCCAGACGATTGCGAACATCACAACAAGGATGCAGGCAACCAACAAGAACCCCATGAAAAGCGAGACCTGCTGACTGATCTTTAAGTGGTGTTCCGCATCCCGTTGATAAATTTGAACGGCTTTGTCGAGTTTGCTTAAAAGCGGTTTGAAGGCGGCTTTGCGAATGGCTTCGACATCGTCTGAAATCCCCGGCTGATTTTCCGTATGCGTGAGGACCCGGGTAGCAGCATCCAGAAAATCCCGAATTTCCATGTCCAGTGATGGGTTTCCATCAAAGTAATGCTGTCGAATTTCACCATAAGGGGCGGCAAGACCAAGTTCTTCGTTGCCACGGGTGAGAGCCAGATGGGAGCGCCCCATCAGATCAATGGCGTCTGCCAAGGCTGATCGGATTTCGCTTTGTTCTGTTGCCGGGACCGAATCGTAGTGTGCCAGAGATTGGGTGAACCCGCCAATGCGCTGACTAAGCATGCGCTGGCGGCCGCTCATGTTGATTTGAAGTGCGGTCTCATTGCGGGTGTTTTGCGTGTAATATTCAACAAAGCCATCGCCAATGATCACGGCAAGCATCAAAACCGTGGCAACGATGATACGGCGACGAAAAGGGACAATTACGTCTCGCGGGCGCAGCAATAGGGGCCGGCCCGTCTGCGTATCTTGTTCCCCGTTTGTCATTCGGCTTCCCTGGAAAATATCGATTTTGCGCAAAGGCTTAAGGCTCACGCGGGATGCATGATGTGACGCATGAAGCCGATAGGATGCCAAACGCTACAGTGTTGATATGGGGCCTGTCACGCGCAATTCGATAGTTTGTGCGCAGGTGACCTGTCTACAGACAAAAAGAAAACCGCTTTGAGGAAAACCTCAAAGCGGTTTGTCTTGGCTGGGGCGGTAGGATTCGAACCTACGGTACACGATACCAAAAACCGATGCCTTACCACTTGGCCACGCCCCATCAGCGTGTGTGGCGCGGAAAATAGCGTTCCCGTCGCCAGAGCGCAACCCTCTATTTGAAGGTTTTTTTATCTATATCTCAGTCTGGAAAGGATGCGCCGATATTTGACAAAATCTGGGACTGTTCACAACGGATTTCGGTGGGAACAATCCACCAGTTTTCGTGCTGTGATGCGATGGCGTTTGCCGCCTTTTCTGCCTGTGTGGCGGTGTCGTAAATGGCAAAGCAGGTTGCCCCCGATCCTGACATACGCGCCAGTAAACAGCCTTCTTCGCGGGCCATGGCATTTAAAACATCACAGATGTCAGGCAGGATCGATGTTGCGGCAAGTGTCAGGTCATTTCCGCACTCCTGAAGATCCGCCGCAAGGGCGGCACCACTTTCATAACGCGTGTGAATGTTCCACAGGCCTTCGTCACTAAATCCGTCTTCTTCGCGTGCTTTGAAAATAGCTGGTGTTGAAACGGGCTTTCCCGGATTGATCAGGACAATCGGCAAGGGAGGTAAATCCGGAAGTTCGGTCAGTTTTTCGCCAATCCCCGACATCAGGGTCGCTTTGCCATGCAGACAAACTGGTACATCCGCACCAAGCGATAAGGCAATCGCGGAAAGCCGGTCGCCATCCAGACCAAGGTTCCACATCTCATACAGAAGGCGTATGGCTGCGGCCGCATCGGCAGAGCCCCCACCGATGCCAGATGCAACAGGCAGGCGTTTATCAAGGATCAAATCCGCACCAAGTTCGGTATTGGCTTCTTCTTGTAAAAGACGTGCAGCCCGAACGACAAGGTTGTCACTGGTGTGGTCGCTTGAAAGGGCGTCTGCCATCGGGCCAGTGACGGCAAGTGTAATCTTGCCGTCATTACGAAGCTCACCGCTTACAACGTCCCCGGCGGCTGTAAAGCAGACGAGGCTTTCCAAAAGGTGGTAGCCGTCGTCTCTTTTGCCTGTGACATGCAGGAACAGATTGATCTTGGCTGGAGCCTGCTGGCTATAGGTCGCGGACATCGGGTGTTTCTTCCCAAACGGTCAGTTTACGACAATCGGGTCTGTGCTTGGCACCTGGCCGTTGAGCTTGGCTTCTACTGTGGTGCGCAGTTCTTCTGTCGGGTTGAATGACAGCGCACGATGCCATTGGAAGCGGGCCTCGTGATAGCGTCCTGCCTGCCAATAGGCATCGCCAAGGTGATCATTGATGGTCGGATCATCGGGTTTAAGTTCGACTGCTTTTTCGAGCTGCGTCACCGCATCATCAAAGCGGCCAAGTTTATAATAAACCCAGCCAAGGCTATCGACGATGTAGCCGTCATCAGGCTGCAATTCGACCGCGCGTTTGAGCATGTCTTCGGCCTGATCGAAATTCATGCCCATATCAACCCAGCTATAGCCGAGATAATTCAAAACGTATGGCTGTTCGGGTTCAAGTTCGAGGGCTAGCAGGAAATCATATTCCGCCTTTTTCCAGAAGCCTGCACGTTCATGTGCGATGCCGCGACGATACAACAGGCGCCAGCCGACCTGACTGTCACCACCAAGTCGTGCAATCGCCTTGTCATAGGCGCTAGCCGCCCCGGCAAAGTCCTGTTGAATGCGCAGGATATCGCCAAGCTGAATAAGGGCGTCCGGGCGGCTATCGCGCTCGTTGACCATGTTTCTAAGCAGATCGACAGCCTTATCGGCCTGACCAATCTGTTCGAGGCTGGACGCGATACGCAGCTTTGCGTTCCAGCTGTGCGGGGATGTATCGGGGATTGAGCTGTAGACCGAGACGGCGGCGTCAAAGCGTCCCTGAATTTCCATGACCTCACCGACGAGCAAACGGGTGATGTCATCCCCCGGTCGCAACGACAGGGAATAGCGTGCCAGCAAAAGCGATGGATCAACGGCATTTTCCTGACTGAGCAGGGTTGCAATATCCAAGTAGGCTTCTGCCAGACCCGATGCCGGTGTCAGAACGGTTGCAAGCGGTGGGTCACCGCGTTCAAGACGTTTGAGGTGATAGGGCATCGCCAGCGATTGTGGATGACGGTCCATATAGCTTGCATACAGAAGGGCGGCTTTTTGTGTCTGGCCCTTGCGTTCATAAACAGCACCAAGTGCCTCGGCGGCGCGCAAAGGGGCGTCGGCCGGATCACCATATGCACTGGCAAGCGCGCGTTCGGCACCGTCGAGATCATCGAAATATGCCAAGATCAGGCCGCGGTGGTATTCCGAAAGCGGGTTAAGCGCGCCATTGCCTTCTATTTCATTTAGGGCCGCAAGTGCGGGCTCCTTGGCATCAAGCCCGGTATATAGCCATGCTTTGGCAAGCGGGGAGATCAGGGCGTTGATGCCACGTTGCGGCAAGCCCGATACAACATCCAGTGCTGCCTGAAAGTCATTATTTTGAATGTCGGCATCCATGACCGCCATGACGGCAAACAGGTCTTCCGGATTTTCGGCGTAAAGCTGACGTGCGATGTCTTCGGCATCGGCAATGCGGCCATCTGAAATCAGCGCAAGGAAGGCGCGACGACGCAGTTCCTTGTTGTCAGTGTCCAGCTCATGCGCGCGCAAAAGATATTTTGCGGCGTAATCGGTGCTGTTTTCAATCTGTGCGGCTTTCCCGGCAAGGAAGTTACCCGAGAAACCATCGCTTTGCGGATATTCGAATTCTACCTGCCCGCTATCCTTTGGCATGGTGCCACAGGCCGACAGTGCAAGGGCCGTCATCGGAATGATGATGTGTAACAATTGACGTTTCAAAGGCTTATCCTGCATCCGCAATTCGGGTTTGGCATCGCTACATTCTAACAAGTGCCATATTGAATCTCAGGGGTAGCCTACTCAGTCGGCAATTATAAGGCAAAGCATTTGCAACAACGTAAAGCTGTCTTTGGCAACGTTCTTAACCGATAGCCGGTGCCGATATGCTGTGACTAGCAGTAAAGCGGGCGTTTTGCAGGGATATCAAGCTGTTTGCTGATGATGTCGCGCGCCTGTTTGGCAAATTGTGATTTCTGACCAACCGGTGCGACATACTCCAATATCGAGATGGCTTTATGGATCCCGACGTATTTGGCCAACATCCAGCCGGCCAGATAGCTTGACGACAAACACCCGCCACTGGTCACGATATTACCCTGTGCAACAAGCGGGCGGTCTTCTATGACGGCATCGGTACGGGCCAAAACGGGACGGGTTTTGGTGTCAGTTGTAATGGTGGCGGGCAGAATTCCAAGACGATGCAGGAATAAAACCCCGGAGCATTGCGCGCCGATCAATTGACGTGACGGATCAAGTGAAAGCTTTGCCATTAATTCAGGCGTATTGATCTGATCGCGGGTGTGAATGCCGCTGCCAAACAAAACAGCGTCAGCCTTCGCAACAAAAGAAAGTGGTTGTTGAACGGTAACGGTCACACCGTTCATCGACGTAACGGTTTCACCCATGCCGGTTATTTCAGCGCAAACACCATCGGCCTTTGCCCGGTTCAAAATCGACAGGGCGACAAAACTGTCAATCTCGTTAAAACCATCGAGTGTGACGATTGCAATCTTCATGGTGTTCTGCCCGCGTGTAAGAAAAGGGCGGGTATTGAACGCTTGGATTGTAACTTAAACAAGAAAAAACTTGTATAGGGTGTGCCATGGCGGGACGATGTGCCATCATCGACAGGGGCAATGTCGTAAAATAAAAAGGGGCCGCAAATCTGCGGCCCCTTTTGTATGAGGATAAACCTGATCAGGTTTACATGTTCGGGTAGTTCGGACCGCCGCCGCCTTCTGGCACGACCCAGACGATGTTCTGGGTGGGGTCCTTGATGTCGCAGGTTTTACAATGCACACAGTTTTGCGCATTGATCTGGAGGCGGTTGCCACCGTTTTCTTCGTCTTCGACAAACTCATAAACACCCGCCGGGCAGAAACGGGCCTCGGGCCCGTCATACACCGCAAGGTTGGTGCTGACCGGAACACTGGCATCTTTCAATGTCAGGTGGATCGGCTGATCTTCGCTGTGGTTGGTGTTTGACAGGAAGACAGACGAAAGTTTGTCAAAAGTGATTTTGCCATCGGGTTTCGGATAGTCGATCTTTGGCATTTCACTGGCAGGCTTCAGGCAGGAATGATCCGCATGGTTTTTAAACGTCCAAGGGGCCTTGCCGCCAAACAGATATGTATCAACCGCACTATAGGCCATGCCGCCCCAGAAGCCCCATTTGGCAAAGCTTGGGCGGATGTTGCGCACTTTGTGCAATTCAGGATACACCCAGCTGTCTTTCAGGCGCGCCGGATAGCTTTCCATCGAGGCCGGAACTTCGTCGGCGGTCAATGCTTCAAATGCGGCTTCGGCGGCAAGCATGCCGGTCTTCATCGCGGTATGCGACCCTTTGATCTTGGGCACATTCATGAAGCCTGCCGAACAACCGATCAGGCATCCACCCGGGAAAACCAGATCCGGGATCGACTGGAAGCCGCCTTCGTTGAGTGCACGTGCGCCATAGGAAATACGACGGCCGTTTTCGAAAATCTTGCGGACCGTCGGGTGGGTTTTAAACCGTTGAAATTCGTCAAACGGGCTTAAGTGCGGATTTTCATAATCCAGACCGATGACGAAGCCGACAACCACCTGATTGTTATCAAGGTGATAGAGGAACGACCCGCCATAGGTGTCCTTATCAAGCGGCCAGCCGATTGTATGCTGGATCAGGCCTTCCTTGTGGACTTCCGGATCAACTTCCCAAAGTTCCTTGATGCCGATGCCATAGGTTTGTGGGTCGGAATTTTTGCGCAGATCAAACTTTTTGATCAACTGTTCGGACAATGACCCACGGCATCCTTCGGCAAAGAAGGTGTATTTGGCATGCAGTTCCATGCCCGGCTCGTGGTTCGGGCCCGGTGTGCCATCGCGCTGAAGGCCCATGTCGCCAGTCGCAATACCCTTGACCGAGCCGTCTTCGTTAAACAGAACTTCGGCAGCAGCAAAACCTGGATAAACTTCAACGCCAAGGGCTTCGGCCTGTTCGCCCATCCAGCGACAGACGTTGCCAAGGCTGACAATATAGTTGCCCTTGTTGTGCATCTGGGGCGGGGTTGGCATCTTTTGTGCGCCCGTCTCGCTCAACATCATGAACTGGTCTTTGCCCGCCGGAACGTTCAGCGGCGCGCCGCGTTCTTTCCAGTCCGGAAACAGTTCATTCATGGAGCGGGGCTCCATCACAGCACCCGAAAGGGTGTGTGCGCCAACTTCGGAACCTTTTTCCACCACACAAACGGTGATTTCTTTTTCCTGTTCCTGGGCGAGTTGCATCAGCTTGATGGCAGCCGACAGACCGGATACACCAGCGCCGACGACAACCACGTCAAATTCCATGGATTCGCGTTCCATTTGGCCTCTCTCCTTTGGTTGCCAACCATATCAGACTGTTTCCGTCCGTTTGGTTGCAAGCCGGTATTCACCGATCAGGGTCTCGCCCAAGCCCTGATTTCTCACATTTAGCCTTTTAATCGGTAAAGCTATACCGATTTGAGGCGCGTTTGTATATGGTACAAGTGGATCAAAATCGTTAAAGTCGGTCCAAATATCAGTGCGCCATATACAGGTGCGCCGCAACATACACCGTCTTTGTGTAGATGAGCAAACCAATTACAGATTTTGATGTAAATAATCTCGATCCATTTCAGGCGCTGATTTGGCAGTATGAAATGGGTGTTGACGAGGCGATTGCTGACGAGCCGCTTGATCGTTTCAAGGCGTCGGAAAGCCTGAGCCGCAATGCTGCAAACCGTCCGGGCTTTGCGCCTGCGGCGGCGAGCAGCCGACCTGCGCGTGGTTCATCGCCCGCAGCAGCGCGACCGGCAAACGTTCCGTCGGGTGGTGCCGGTGCTGGTGTGCAATCCGCCCCGATTGATGGCGGGTTCCTTTTATCCGATACGCCCCATGAAGCACGCCAGTCCGCCCGTGACGCGGCAGCGGCGGCCAAGACGCTTGATGAACTTAAGGACGCGATCGAGACGTTTGAAGGCTGCGCGCTCAAGAAATCGGCCAGTAATACGGTATTTGGCACGGGAAACCCCGAAGCCAAGCTTGTGTTGGTCGGTGAAGCTCCCGGTGCCGAAGAGGATCGTCAGGGACTTCCATTTGTTGGACCAAGTGGCAAGCTTCTTGATGCGATGCTGCGGTCCATCGGACTGTCGCGTGAAGAGGTTTACATCACCAATATCCTGCCGTGGCGGCCACCGGGAAACCGCCAGCCCACCACAGCCGAAACGGCGGTGTGCGAGCCGTTTGTTCGGCGCCATATTGAGCTGATCGCGCCCAAAGTCGTGATCTGTCTTGGTGGAAGTTCGGCCAAGGCCCTGATGGAAGAAGATCGCGGCATTACCCGTTTGCGCGGAACGTGGAAAGAACTGATCTTTGCGGATGGGGCCAAGGCCGATTTGACGGCGATGTTCCATCCCGCTTATCTGTTGCGCACGCCAGAGCAAAAACGTTTGGCGTGGCGCGATTTGCGCGCGACGGCGCAAAAGCTTTGATGATTTCGCGTTTTGGCGTCCCTGCATAGGAGATATGCAGGCTAGCGGTGTGTCCTTGCGGTTCCTCGCCAAGTGATTGATTCTGGATAAATCATTTCGCTGTTTTGGTGTTTCCTGCTATAACAAGCGCCATCACGCGGGGGGAACACCGCAAGCAACGGGTTGCGACATCAAACTGCTTCGGGATAAATACGCGGCTTTACGATAAAGCTGCGTTGGGGAAGATACTGATTTTGATCGAAGCAATAAGAACGAACTTGCTTGGTGCGCAACGTGCACTGGGGCGGGGTCTTATCATCGCTGTTTTCGGTGCCGTGTCATTTGCCATGGTTGCACCGTCACCTGCTGTCGCCAAGACGCAGGAACAGGCAGCCTTGGGCAATCCCGATCTTGGTGATGCGCTTTCGGGTTCGCTTCCAGAACCACTTTCCGAGCGTGACGCAGAACTTTACGAACAGATTTTTGCCGTGCAGGAGCAGGGCCGCTGGAAAGATGCGGACCGCCTGATTTCGCGCCTGAATGATGATGTCCTGATGGGGCATGTGATGGCGCAGCGATATCTGCATCCGACGGCCTACCGTTCGCGTTACAAGGAACTTAAGGACTGGTTGGCGAAATATGCCGATCTTCCGCAGGCACCACGCATTTATAAACTGGCCCTGACCCGCCGTGGTTCGGCAACCTATCCGAAAAAGCCGGTTGGCGGCTATGTTTCGGGGGCCGGATACGATTACGAAGACATCCGCCCGTATTATCACAAGTCCACCAAAAGCCTGTCGTCCAAGCAGCGTTCGCGTCTTTCGACGCTTAAGCGTCGTATCCGTCATCGCATCGGCAGTGGCTGGCCGACCGGGGCGTTGCAGGTTCTTGAAAGCCAGGAAGCAAAGCGCCTGTTTGATGCCTATGAACAGGATCAGGCACGGACGTCAATTGCGTCGGGATACTATTATTTTGGCAAGCCCGACCTTGCCTTGAAATTTGCCGGTGAAGCCGCAAAACGGTCTGGAAAATACCTGCCGCAGGCGCATTGGACTGCGGGCCTGACTGCATGGCGTCTGGGCAAGATGGATACATCCCATCAGCACTTTGTGGCTTTGAGCACCAATGAATACGCATCAAGCTGGACCCGTACTGCCGGTGCATTCTGGGCCGCACGTATTGATTTGGCCGCCGGGCGCTTTGAAGAAGCTGACACGATGCTAAACCGGGCGGCGGAATATCCGCGCTCGTTCTATGGCTTGCTTGCGATGCGCGCCCTTGGACGCGACGATGTGTTTGACTGGGATAGCCTTGAGCTTGATGAAAATCGTGCGAACAAGCTGAAGCTTGATCCGCACGGGCGTCGTGCACTTGCGTTGTTGCAGATTGACCAGCGCGATGAAGCCGAACGTGAATTGCGTAAAGCCGCGGCCTCGGATGATGATGCGCTGCGTCGTGCGGTTTTGTCATTGACCGATACGGCGAATTTCGCATCCCTGACCATGCGGTTGGGCAGCTATATCGCGCAGAAAACCGGCGAAGTGATCGTAAACGCGCTGTATCCGGTCCCGCCATGGGCGCCGGAAGGCGGCTATGAAGTTGACCGGGCACTGATTTATGCGTTCATGCGTCAGGAATCGGGTTTCAATACCGATGCGCGCAGTCATGCCGGTGCACGCGGATTGATGCAGTTGATGCCCGCTACGGCAAGCTATATCGGCAACACCCGTTATCGTGGTGCCAAACGTGCGGAGCTGTATCAGCCGGAAATCAACCTGTCGCTTGGGCAGAAGTATGTTGATCATCTGCTTGAACAGAACGGCGTTGATAATGGCGTTTTGCAGTTGATGGCGGCGTATAACGGTGGCATTGGCAATCTTGGTCGCTGGCAGAAGGCGCTTAAGGATAACGTCGATCCGCTTTACTTCATCGAAAGCATCCCGTCGCGCGAAACCCGTCTGTTTGTTGAACGGGTTATGGCCAATTTCTGGATGTATCGTTCGCGGTTCGGTCAGGAAGCACCGTCACTTGATCTGTTGGCGGCAGGAAGCTGGCCAACCTATCAGCCCCAGGACAATGCACCTGATAGCGGCCTCACCGCAGAGCGTTAACCGGCATCAATTTCAATCATGGCTGAAAACACCAACAAGCCCGGTTCGGATGGTTCGCATAGAACGGATCTGGGAACCGTGCTTGACCGGATTCCCATGCCGCCTATGAGCGGTGAAGAAGCCCTTCGCCGGTTTGATGAGCAACGGTCTTCTGATCTGGGGGATGGCACGCGCGTGCCACCTCAAAGTGAGCTGTCGCAACTTCATCCCGTCATGCGTCTGTTGGCGCTTGTTGGCACATTGGGATTGATAGTCGGCGTGTTGATCGGTGTTTTGTATCTGATTGGGCGTTGAGAGGCGCTTGATCTAAAGCGGTTGGGGCGTTCGGGCTGCCTCAACACCCTGCCGAATGAAGCTATTCAGCCTCAACCTTTTGATCGACTTTTTTCTGAAGCGCCTTGATCTCGCTCTCAGTGGCATTGCCCAGTGGATCATCCTTGGGGATGTCACGATGAAGGTCGCTTAGGACGCGCAGTGCCTGTTCGGATTTGTCATCCTGTTTAAGCATCATGCCATAGTAGTAGCGCGCCAGAAGATGGTTAGGCATCTGCCCAAGGGCGTGCAGCACCAGATCGCGTGATGTGCTATCGATCTCGCCGTTTTGCGCGGTAATCCGGGTATCGGCATATTCAATCGCCAGAAGTGGATTGTGCCCCGAAAGGGCATATGCCCGGGCAAAGGCCGCAACTGCGCGTTCGACATTCCCCAGACGCAGCGATCCACGTGCCAGAACGATCCAGCCTTGCAAGTTACGTGGATTAACTTCTAACGACAGGACGATCTGGTTGAGCAATTTTCGGATTTGCTGATCTGTTTTGTAGTTCGGATCGGTCACATTACCTGCCGCGGCGGCGGCCGCCGCCAGATTGCGTTCGCCGTCGCGATCAGCATATGGCTGTGCTGGGAGGGTCGGGTTGCCCAAAAATATGTATAGGCCCATGGCACCAATCACCGGCACAACCGCGATGCTCACGCGTCCAAGCGACCGTTTGGGTTGGTCATCTGTTTTGGGCACGCTGACATAGATCACAAAGCTGACCATGCATGCCAGAACAAGTAAGCCAAGCCAGATCACAGACGATCTCCGATGGACATTTTAGGATGTACCAGACAGAAAGGTCGCATCATTTCGAGCCGTCTTTTTGTGCTGTTTCGAGGATTTCATTCAGGCGCGTTTGTTCGTCCTTGGACAATTTATCTGGTTTGGCACCGGATTCGCGCTGTTTGCGGCGATAGAAGGCGGCAACCGCAATCAATGCAAGGATTGTCAGCACAATCGGACTTGCCCACAAAACATATGTTTCGGGTTTAAGCGGCGGGTTCAGCAAGACATAGTCGCCGTACCTTGCAACGATGTAATCGATGACTTGCTGATCTGTATCACCGGCAACCAACCGTTCGCGTACAAGAACACGTAGATCGCGCGCAAGGTCGGCATCGGAATCATCAATTGACTGGTTCTGACAGACAAGGCAACGCAGTTCCTGACTGATGTCGCGCGCCCGTTCTTCGAGCACAGTGTTAGATAATATTTCATCAGGATTGACGGCATGGGCCGGGCTGCTGAGCAGCAAGGGAACGGCAAGCCCGATGACACCGAGTAATATCAGGAAAGGCCTGTTCATCCTTTTAACTCCGCGATTTTCGGCAGCAGAACTTTTTCAAGAACTTCTGAGGTGACCGGGCCGATGTGCTTGTATTTGATTTGTCCCTGACCATCGATGATGAAGGTCTCAGGAACCCCGTAAACCCCAAAATCAATCCCGGTGCGACCTGATAGATCCATGCCGACAGCCTGATAGGGATTGCCAAGTTCTTCAAGCCACTTAACGCCGTCCTGTGGATCTTTTTCCTTATAGTTCAGACCAAAGATCGGAACGTCTGCTTCGCTTGATAATCGTTTGATCATTGGATGTTCCGCCCGACACGGGATGCACCAGCTGGCAAAGACGTTCAGCACGGAAACTTTGCCTTTGGTAAGATCGGCACGCGACAGGCCCTTATCCGCACCCGGCAACGGCGGCAGCGAGAAATCAGGGGCTGGTTTGTCAATCAGGACAGACGGAACAACCGAAGAATCCTTGTCGATATTGATCAGGAATATTCCGGCCAATGCCGCAAACAAAACCAGCGGGATCACAGCAAGCGAGAATCTCATGAAGCGGGAACTCCGTTCTTCCGAATGCGCAGGAACATGCGCGTCAGGATGCTGATACTGCCACCAATCAACATCAAAATCATGCCAGTCCAAACCCACGGCATCATGGGTAAAAAGCGTACCGTTACAATGCGCCCGCCATCTTCGGAACGGTCGCCAACCGAAACATGGACGTCACCGTCACGTCCATGAAAAATGTCGGCTTCGCGGGTTTCCGTTCCCCGGATCGGGTAGTAGCGGATTTCAGGAAACAGTTCAGCCACTGGCAGGGAATGATGATAGAGGATAAAGGTTGCCTGACGCGTGGCATAGTTTTCACCCGCAAGCAGGGCAACGCCTTCGTATTGCAAGTTGTAGGGGCCAACCTCAATGCTTTGTCCCGCACGGGCTGACAACACAACCTGTTCTTCCCAGACGGCACTGGCCGACCCGCCGGCAATCAGAATGGCAAGGCCGATATGGGCCAGTGTCATGCTGATATACCGCGGACCAAGAAGCTGCAGGTTGCGGTATTTGCTTTCGCCGTGATCGGGTTGATGCCAGAGGCGCGCCCAAAGGTCACTTAAGGCCGCAGCCAGTATCCAGCCAGCAAGGCCAATGCCAATTAACGGCAAAGGTGAAAGATCGATAAAGCGGATCGACACAAACAGCACAATGATGAGCGAAAGCATCACGGCAAGCTTCATCCGCCGTCCGATCAACCACAATTCATCCTGCCGCCAGCGCAAAACGGGGGCAAACCCCATGATGAACATAAGCGGTAAGACAACCGGTAAAAGGGCTTCGACGTAGAAGGGCGCACCAACGGTAATGTTCTCGCCGTCAACCCAGCGCAGGACGAGCGGATAGATCGTACCAATCAGAATGACGGCAGCAATCAGCGACAGTGTGACGCTGCTCAGGAACATGCCACTTTCGCGCGATACAAAGCCAAAAGCCTTTTGCTCGGCCATGCGATCCGATTGCCGCCAGAACAGAAAATAGGCTGCACTGAACAATAGACAGAAACCAACCAGCAAAGCGGTACTATCTGCTGACTGCGACAGCGTTTCGGTCAACGGACCCAAAAGGTCCGAACGGGTCAGGTAAACTCCGAACCATCCAACAGCGAAGGCAGACACACCAAGGAAAGCTGTCCAGCTTTTTAAGGTATCGGTCTTTTCAAGCACAGCCCGGCAATGGACAAGTGCGGTGGTCAGAAGCCAGGGGATCAGAAGACTGTTTTCAGCTGTATCCCAATACCACCAATTCCCCCATGCCTGCTGACTATAGGATCGGTAGGCGTTGATCGCGATTGCCAGGCCAAGAAACAACCATGCGCCAATGACCCACGGGCGCAGTGTTTCAGCAAAGCTGCGATCAATTTTATGGGTTAGAAGCCCGGCAATACTCACCGTGAAAATAACGGTTAATCCGGCCAGACCAAGATAAAGAACCGGTTCACGCAAGATGCGCAAAACATCCTGACTTTGCGGGCTCATACCACGGCCATCCAACGGTGCGACAGCGACCCGCAAAAACGGATCAGCATCAATCAAGGTCACAAGGGCGAGGATCGCTATGACAAGCCCAAGGATTGAAAGCGCATTGGCGATAAAAAGACTATCGCTGCTCGCAGTGGTTGGCGTGTTTGATGCCCGGCGAAAAACCTGCAGGGCAAAGACAATATTTGCCAGTGCGGTTGCCAGCACCCAAAGCAACATCGCCCCGCCATCGGGGGTGAAGGCCGCACCAACCCGAAACAGCAAGGGGGTGGAAGAATGGCTGACATCGGCAACAATCGGCAGGCTGAAGTCACTGACAACAAACGCATGGATCAGTGCCGCCTGCGACAGGATCCCCAAGGCCAGAATAATCAGCGGCAGGGCAATCAGGTTGTTGGGGAACGGGGTTGGGAGTGCCGACGAATGAGGTGTGGTATCGGGTTCGTGGACGTCAGACAGTGCTTCGTTCCCAGAATTTCCTGAAACGGCTGTGACGGCTTTGGTCCCGAATGACAAGGATGCAACAATTCTGCCTGCGTGCAGCCTAAGAGGGCTAAACAGCAGGGCCTGGCTGAAGCCGGCCACCAGAATCAGAAGCAGGGCAAAATGTCCGAACTCTGCAAGCATCTGCGGTTAAGGCTTCCCCGAATTTAATTTGCAACCACCGTGGTTCTGCCCGCCCGCAATGAATTGATTTGCGGGTGTGATGATGGATGCAGTGTTTTCCTTATGCACGAAGCTGGATTTTATGATGGCAGAATGTGGCTTAATTGCGCATTTGCTTTGCGTTCTTTGCTTCGATCTCTTCCCAGTATCCGCTTTTTTTAAGGGATTCGGCAACCTCTGGCGGCATATAGTTTTCATCATGCTTTGCAAGGACCTCTGACGCGACAAACGTTCCGTTGGCGTTCATGTGTCCTTCGGCAACAATGCCCTGACCTTCGCGGAAAAGATCGGGCAGGATGCCGCTATAGGCAACGGTAACCGATTGCGCCATGTCGGTGACGACAAAGGCTATGGTTTTACCATCCTGAAGTTTGGTGACAGTGCCTTCTTCGACCAATCCACCGATCCGCAAACGCTGATCCGGGTCAATTGGTGATTTTTCGACAATTTCGGACGGGCTGAAGAAGAACACAACAGAATCTTCAAACGCCGTCAGCGCAAGGGCCGCTGCCCCGGCAACGGCAAGCAGTACGGCACCGATGATATACATCCGCTGGCGTTTGCGGGACTTGGCGCGGGAAAGGGACACGTTTGATCTCCGATCAGGTTGCCTTGCGGCTTTTTCTGTTGCGACGCTGGCGTTTGGTGTGCAGCACCGTTTCAAGTTGATCAAGTTCACGGCGGCTATTGCGTAATCCACGCAAGGTGGCAAGCAGGAGCACAATCATCGCAATCGCAGTGACACCATAACTTGACCAGATATAGCTGCCATATCCCCCCATCGAGAAGAACTCACTCATTGGCTTGCCTCCGCGTTGTGACCCGGATCATAGGGTTCGGCGTCTTGGGCAGTGTCATCAAACATGCCGCTCAGATGCAGGGCGCGAATGCGCCGCTCGTTAAGCTCCAGCCGGACACGTAAAATGAGTACCACGAAATAATATCCGGTAAACCCAAGGATCATCAAAGCCAGAGGCAATTGCATGCTTGGATCAACGGCCGGTCCATCCATGCGCACAATCGATGCCGGCTGATGCAAGGTGTTCCACCAATCGACCGAGAATTTGACAATTGGCACATTGACTGCCCCAACCAAGGCCAGTGCCGATCCGGCCTTTGAGCCACGATCAGGATCATCAAAAGCATTCACAAGGGCGATATAGCCAAGATACAGGAACAACAGGATTAGCATGGAAGTCAGACGCGCATCCCAAACCCACCATGTGCCCCACATCGGTTCGCCCCAAAGTGATCCGGTGATCAGGCACAAGGCGGTAAAGGTGGCGCCAATCGGTGCGGTAGCCCGGGCGCAAATATCGGCAAGTGGATGTTTCCAGATCAGGCTCATCGCGCCACAAATGGCCATCCCGACATAGCAAAAAAGCCCCATCCATGCCGACGGTACATGCAGATACATGATCCGGACAGTATCGCCCTGCTGATAATCAATGGGTGACGCGAACAGGGCGAAATAAAGCCCAGCGGCAATCAGCATTGCCGTCGCACCCGCCAACCACGGCAGGATTGGCGCTGTTAGTTTTAAGAACACACTTGGTTTGGCGAAGCGATGCATTTTCTCTTGTCCGATGTGCGGGGTGTGCCGCAGAAGTCGTTTGTTTGGTGTTGCGGTTATTCCATAGCCTGACGCAGGGCATGTGCGGTGGCAAATGGTGTTGCCGCAAGCGCAAGCAAAAGGATTGCACCCATTATTTGTAACTGTGCCGTTGCCGACATTCCAAGCAAAGCAGCCTCAACCGCACCGGCCCCAAAAATCAGGATCGGAATATAAAGCGGTAAAACCAGCAAGGATACCAAGACCCCGCCGCGTCGTGCGCCCAATATCAGGGCTGCGCCAATCGCACCGATTAAACTAAGGGCCGGTGTGCCCAGCAACATTGCGATCATCAGGACGACAAAGCCGTCCGGGTCCATGTTCAACATCACCGCCATCAAGGGGGCTGCGACAATCAACGGCAGTCCAGTGGTCAGCCAATGGGCAACAACCTTGCCCAAGACAACAACCTCCAGCGAGATTGGCGACAATGTTAGCAGTTCTAATGTGCCATCCTCATAGTCGGTTTGAAAAACCCGTTCGAGCGATAACATCGCAGCCAACAGGGCAGAAACCCAAATGACACCCGAAGCAATGCGCGCAAGAATGTTGGCTTCCGGGCCGACACCGAATGGAAACAACGTGGTGGTGACGATGAAAAACGCGACCACCATAACGGAATCCGCACCCTGACGCATGGCAAGCTGCAAGTCACGCCGCAATATTGCAGTAAATCCGTTCATTGCGCGGCCCTTTTGGGATCAGATCGCATACCGTCATCAGCCGGGGTATCGTGATCTTTGAGCCACTCCATCATCGGGATGGCAAATTTATCAAGATCAAGAAGCGTGGGTTCTTTGACCGCCAGATCAATGTGGGTGGAATAAATCACAATGCCACCCTTGGCACGGAAGTCGGCGATCAGTTGGGCAAGCTCATTGCTGCTTTCGCGGTCAAGGCCAACGGTTGGCTCATCAAGAAGCCATAAATCAGCGTGGCCGATCAGAATACGGGCAAGAGCTGTGCGGCGTTTCTGACCACTTGATAGATAGCGGCCCGCCGTACGTGAAAGATGATGAATTTCAAGCGCATGCAGGGCGGTGTCGATTTCGCGGTCAATATCATCCACACCGCGCAGCTGCCCCCAAAGGTGCAAGTTGTCGCGTACGGACATTACGGGCTTAATCGCGTCCTGATGGCCGAGATACTGCAAGCGGGCATGATGGGCGATACGGTCGCTATGGATGGGTTCATCATTCCAGGTGATCTGGCCTGAGCGTGGGATAAGAAGTCCCGCCATCAGGCGCAACAGGCTTGATTTTCCTGCACCATTGCGTCCGCGCAGCATGATCGCGTCACCGGGATTGGCCGCAAAGGAAAGCTTGCCAAAAACCAGTCGCTCACCACGAAGGCAGGTCAGATCAGAACCGCTAAAAACTGCCATATAACCCGTTCTATTGTCGGAAGTCGCATCGCATCACGTCATTCTATAACGCGTTAGGGCGTAATGTTCATGCTTTAACCGACATTGACGGCAATGACATTGTTTCAAATCAATCAAAAAGACAGTTGTGTTTGAGGGGATTGAAATTCTTGGGCAGGGCATCAAGCGGTGTACCACAGACGGGTAAACACATTCCAAATCGTGGGATTGGGTAATTTACCGGTGTTTAGGGTGCGTGGGGTGTGGTCGCCAAAGTGCGCGACGTCAGAACCGCACCATCGAGGCCGCGATGATGGGGCCACCAAGCCCTTGTTGCACCAGAAGGGCAACGCCGCCGTCACCAGCCGTTTTCATGGCAAAGGTGCGTTCATCCGCCGAACCGTTCCAGGTTCCCAGATCGATCATTTCACGTACGACATTGGCGTGTACCAGATGTTTGCCAGCATTTTCACCAGATCTAACATCACGGGCATGTTCGCGGTCAAACCCTACCAACCACAGCTTGAGGCTTGGTGTGCGCTCAGGCGTGCTTAAGGATTGCAGGGTTATGGTCCCGGTCGCAGGGTGTTGTTGGTCGTGATTTTCGAGCAACAAGGTGGCAACATCGTACAGTGGTTCTGCGCTGTTGCTGGTGTCACCGATTCGCTGCTTTTGGGTGGCGCGAACGACATGTTCCCCATTGATGATAGCTTGCGGCGTATAGACGTATCTTTCGCGCATGTGTTGCGCATATTCACGTTGGCGTTCGCTAAACATGCTGTCGGAAAATGGGTCGGTCCAGCCAAGATAGTTCCAGTAATCGACATGGTACGACAGCACCAGAAGATCGCTACGTTCCTGATTTAACTCATAAAGAACACGGTCGGCAGGCGGGCAGGAACTGCACCCTTCCGAGGTGTAAAGCTCGACAACGGCGCGCGGGGTAATGCTTTCGCTTGCCATCAGGGGGGTGGAAAACCCGACAATGGCAAGTGTAAGCGCAAATATGAGGGGGCGAGTGTGTTTCATGAGCCTGATGATGCCCCAAAAGCGGCATCAACCCCTAATCACAAGACCTTGAAAGCTGTTTGAAGGGATTTGAGACAGATTTTTGCGCTTTTGGGTGGAATTTCGAAAGGAGATTTCCAAAGATTGATGCTATCAGCTGCGGACCAATCGGGACCATTGCGGATGCATGGTGACGTCGTGAGGCGGGGAAATCGCCTTTACGTTAAAAATCAGGAACCGGTCTGTCGGCGGGAGCATCATTCCGGCAAGATCGGTCCGAAACAAGGTTTGCAGGTACATGATTAAACGTGAACACTGGGGCTCTCGCCTTGGATTTATTCTGGCGGCTGCGGGCTCAGCTGTCGGTCTTGGGAACATCTGGAAGTTCCCGTATATGGCAGGTGCCAATGGTGGAGGCGCCTTTTTGGTGATCTATCTTGGGCTGGTCTTTACGATTGGCCTTTCGGTCATGCTGGCTGAATTTGTTATTGGCCGTATGTCAGAAAAGAATGCAATTGGCGCATTTGCCAAACTCAAGGGCGGGCTGTGGCCGATCATTGGTGTGTTTGGTGTGGCTGCGGCCTTTATCATTCTGTCGTTCTACAGCGTTGTCGCTGGCTGGACGATTTCCTACATGATCAAATCTGTGACCGGCGCACTGGCGGTCGAAGACCCGGCGGCACTTGGCGACATTTTTGGTACCTTTATTGCTGATACGACTTCGCCGCTGATTTTCCATGCGGTCTTTATGGCCTTGACCGTCTTTGTTGTTTTGGCCGGTGTTGGCAGCGGTATTGAACGTGCATCAAAAATCCTGATGCCGGCATTGTTTGCGTTGCTGATTGTATTGATTGTGCGTTCGGTGACGTTGCCGGGGGGCATAGAAGGTGTTGCGTTTTTGCTGTCACCGGACTTCTCGAAAGTCACATGGTCGACGGTTTCCGATGCATTGTCGCAGGCCTTCTTCTCACTCTCGCTTGGTATGGGGGCGATGATCACGTATGGGTCGTACCTGTCAAAGAAGGAAAATTTGCCGGGATCGGCAGGTTGGGTGACGTTGCTTGATTTTGCGGTTGCGGTGATGGCGGGTCTTTTGATTCTGCCGGCTGTTTTTGCCTTTGGCTTTGATCCGAGTGCCGGTCCGGGCCTTACTTTCATCACGCTTCCGGCTGTGTTTGCGCAGATGCCTTTTGGCGCGTTCTTTGCCTTCCTGTTCTTCCTGCTTTTGGCAATCGCGGCACTGACATCAGCGGTTTCGATCCTTGAAGTGGTCGTTGCTTATTTCGTCGATGACCGTGGGATCAGCCGTAAGTCAGCAGCCGTCATCATCGGGTTTGTGATTTTCCTGCTGGGCATTCCTTCGTCGCTGTCGATGGGTGTGATGGGAGATGTGAAAATCATTGCGGGCAAGAACTTCTTTGATCTGATGGACTTGATCAGCTCAAGCCTTCTTTTGCCAATTGGTGGCCTGTTTATTTCGCTGTTTGTCGGCTGGGTTGTCTGGGGTAAGGCACAGGAAGAAATTGCGGCGCATAATGGCGTCATTCCAATATGGGTCGGCGCATGGGGTGTGATTGTCAAATTCATCGCACCGATTGCAATTGCCTTCATCCTGCTCAAGGGACTTGGTGTTTTCTAAGCCAAAGAAACCTGGATATCGGTGATCTTTTTGAAAAGGGCGGGGTAATCCCGTCCTTTTCGATTTACGGTGCCAAGGAGTGTTGATTTTTGGCCAATGCACTGATGTCTTTCGCCGACATCGGCTTGCCCAGAAGGTACCCCTGGATCAAGTCGCAGCCTGCATTGCGGAGGAATGACAACTGGTGATGGTTTTCCACACCTTCTGCAACGCAGGTCTTATCAAGGTTCTTGGCCATATTGATGATGGTGAGTGCCAGTGCCTGACCGTCTTTGCCATCATCGATATCAAGGACAAAGCTGCGATCAAGTTTGATGCTGTCAAAAGGCAGGCTTCGCAGATAGCTCAGACTTGAAAATCCAGTGCCGAAATCATCGAGCGAAATCTTGACGCCAAGATCGTGAACGCGTTGCAGTTTGGCGCGCATATCGTCGATGTTGCGCATGAACAGGCTTTCGGTGATCTCTATTTCAAGGCGGTTTGCCGCAATCCCCTTATCGAGCAAGATGGCGCGTAGCTGTTCGGCAAAATCAACTGTGCCATAGAATTGCTGCACCGATACATTGACGGCAAGCCGCAGGTTCAGCAGTCCTTGTTTGCGCCAATCGACCAGTTGGCGGCAGGCTGTTCGCATGACCCAGCGTCCCAATTCACCGATGATACCGATCTCTTCGGCGATTGGAATGAAGGTGGAGGGCGGAATGATTGTGCCGTCTGGCGTCGTCCATCTTAGCAGGGCTTCGACGCCACAAAGTTCTTGGGAACAGGCATCAAATTGTGGCTGATAGGCCAGATAAAATTCCTGATTGTCGAGTGCGTGGCGCAAGGCCGTTTCCAAGGCAAGTGCTTCGCCTTTTTTGGCATGCAGGCCACGGCTGTATCGGCTGACACGGTTGCGTCCCTGTTCCTTGGCCTGCATCATTGCCAGTTCTGCATTACGCAGCAAAGTACTGGTGTCGTTGGCGTCTTCGGGGAAGCAGGCAATGCCAATGCTTGCTGAAAGATAAAGATCAGTTCCCTTTCGGGTCAGGTGCGGTTCGCCCAACCGACCAAGCAGACGTTCCGACAGCATGCGTGCTTCGTTGGCTGTATCGATATCAGGTAAGATCGTGGCGTATTCATCTGCGCCGACCCGCGCGACAACAGCGTCCGGACCAAGTTCGCGACCGATACGGCGTGCAACTTCAATCAGGACATCGTCGCCGTCCGTATGGCCAAGCGCACTGTTGACCCGTTGGAAGTTATCGATATCAAGCATGATCACGGTCAGGCGCATGCCGTGATGGCGTGAACGGCCGATATGATGTGATAGGAGTTCTGAAAACCGCCGACGGTTTGGCATTCCGGTTAGTTCGTCGGTGTGTGCCAGACGCAGGATATCTTCGCGATTTTTTTCCCGGCCACTGATGTCGGTGAAGATTGATGCATAGTGACTTGTGGTGCCATCTGCATCGCGGATGGCCATGATCGATAACCATTCGGGATAGACTTCGCCCGACTTTCGGCGGTTCCAAATCTCGCCTTCCCATTTTCCCGTGCGCAGAACATCAGTCCAAAGCTTTTTGTAAAAGGCCTTGTTTTGACGCCCCGATTGCAAAAAACGCGGATTTTGGCCGATAACTTCTTCGGCCTGATAACCGGTGACGCGGGTAAATGCCGGATTGACGGCCTCGATAGCGCCAAGCGCATTGCACACCATCACACAGTCTGGTGATGTTTCGATAAGTTTGCGCGCCAGCAAGAGTGAACGTCTGGCTTTGGCGCCGTCACTGTTTCTGTCTTCGGTGAGTGCGCGCAGATGTGAAAAATAGTCCTGTTCGATGAATTGTAGCAAGTCGGCAAAAGATAAAACGCCGATCACTTCCTTATGACGATTGCGCACGACAAGATGGCGGATTTTGTCACGCAGCATGATGTTACGTGCATCGTTGAGGTTAACGTCGTGCGTGACTATTTTGACGGGACGCGTTGCAATGTCACCAGCTGTTTGTGCGTCACGCCCCTCAACCAAATGACGCAAGATATCGCGTTCTGTGATGATGCCGGTTTGCTGCGCGGACGGAAGATCCGGGTTGAAGCCCGTGACGATTGCATTGTCGCATTTTTCTAGATGCATCTTTAACCGCAAGTCTTGGACGGGGATCTGCGCATCAACAAAAAGCGTTGAACTTCGAATAGCCGTTTCGACATCGTTGGCACTAAGAGCCTTGCTGACCGCGACCTGACGGATAAGGTCGGTTTGGCTGATGATACCTGCCAAATGACCCTGTTCATCGACCGTGATGAGGTGACGGACATTAAGATCACGCATCCGAACAATTGCAGTTTGCTGGCTGGCGTGAACGGAAATGGTGTGGGCCGGGCGCGACATGCGGTTTTCAATTGGGGCGATAAGGGCTGAGTAGCTGTCAGCGGGAAGCGACAGGATGTCTTTTTCGGTGATGATCCCGACGGGTTTGTTCGATCGTACAACCACAATCGAACTGCAGTTGTTGTCTTTCATAAGTGCAACAGCCCGACCCAGAGGCAGGTCAGGGGCGCAGCTTAGGACCTTTCCGGGCGACAGCGTTCCAACGGTCAAAGGATCACTTTGACTGTCATCAAGGTGGGGGCGTGTCATTTGAACCTGCAAATGTGCGTTGTGAACCTTTGGTTGTGGTGTGGCGGCCAACTCAACCATTGTCACTATCTATCAGAGTAGGTGCTTCTGAGAATTGTTCTGGATCAACGCCGCACTGTGGAAGTGTTCTGAAAAGATAAAAGATATTCCAACGAAAACACCCCGCCGGAAAACCGGCGGGGTGCAAGACGATCAGGCTATTGATTTCAAATTGAAATCAGGCAGCTTTCATCATGTTACGCAGAACGAACTGCAGAATGCCGCCGTTCTGGTAGTAGAGAACTTCGTTCTCTGTATCGATACGGCAGGTGGCGATGCACTCTTCGGTGCTGCCATCTTTGCGCGTGATGCGAACCGTGACGTCCTGAAGCGGGGTAATGCCATCGGCAATGCCCAGTACGTCGAAGGTTTCCGAACCATCCAGTTTATAGGTCTCACGACCTTCACCATTTTTGAACTGCAGTGGCAGAACGCCCATGCAGACCAGGTTGGTGCGGTGGATACGCTCGAAGCTTTCCGCGATCACAGCTTTGACGCCAAGAAGATTGGTGCCTTTTGCGGCCCAGTCACGTGACGAACCTGTGCCGTATTCTTTACCGGCAACAACCACCAGCGGGGTGCCTTCGGCCTGATAACGCATTGCAACGTCATAGACCCAGCCTTGATCCCCGGATGGATAATGAACCGAAACACCACCTTCGGTGCCCGGTGCCATCTCGTTGCGGATACGAATGTTGGCAAAGGTGCCGCGCATCATGACTTCGTGGTTACCACGACGTGCGCCATAAGAGTTGAAGTCGCGAACGGCAACGCCATTGTCCTTGAGGTATTCACCTGCAGGGCTTTCTTCCTTGATCGAGCCGGCCGGAGAAATGTGGTCGGTGGTGACAGAGTCACCGAGGATCAGGAGCGGACGTGCGCCGTGTACTTCGGCAAAGTCACCCGGTTCTTTCGCCATGTTGACGAAGTAAGGCGGGTTCTGGACATAGGTGGAATTGTTGTCCCAGAGGAAGGTTTCGCCTTCGGTGACTTCGATGGCCTGCCAAGGCTTCGGACCGGCAAAGATGTTGTCATAACGATCTTTGTACATCGAAGCCGAGATCGAGGTTGCAATGGTGTCTGCGATCTCTTTGTTGGTTGGCCAGATGTCTTTCATAAAGACGTCTTTGCCATTTTTGTCGGTGCCCAGCGGATCGTTGTTCAGGTCGATCTTCAGGTTGCCGGCAAGAGCATAGGCAACAACCAGCGGCGGTGAGGCAAGGTAGTTTGCCTTAACGTGCGGGCTGATGCGGCCTTCGAAGTTACGGTTACCAGACAGAACTGCCGTTACCAGCATGTCCTTGTCTTCAATCGCACCGGCAATCGGTGCGGAAAGCGGACCGGAGTTACCAATACAGGTGGTGCAGCCAAAACCAGCAACGTTAAAGCCGAGCTGATCAAGATAGTCCTGAAGGCCTGCTTTTTCGAGGTAGTCGGCAACAACCAGCGAGCCCGGTGCGAGCGAGGTTTTCACCCACGGTTTGCTCTTAAGGCCAAGTTCGACAGCTTTTTTCGCCAGAAGACCTGCTGCAATCAAAACACTCGGGTTCGAGGTGTTGGTGCAGGACGTGATCGCAGCGATAACGACGTTACCGTCTTTCATGTCGAAGTTTTCATTCGAAACCGGAACGGAGCGGTCGGCATCAACACCCGGTGCCATGTCGGCAAAGGTGTCTTTGAAGCTCGTCACGGCATCTTTTAGCAGAACACGGTCCTGCGGACGCTTCGGACCTGAAAGGGCTGGCTCGACAGTTGAAATGTCAAGTTCAAGCGTTGCGGTGTATTCAGCTTCATGTGCCGGGTCGCCCCACATGCCCTGTTCTTTGGCATATGCTTCGACCAGTGCAATCTGGTCTTCGTCACGGCCGGTCGAACGCATGTAGTTCAGCGTTTCGTCATCAATCGGGAAGAAACCACAGGTCGCACCATATTCCGGAGCCATGTTACCAATGGTCGCACGGTCCGGCAGGCTCATGTTTGCCAGCGCATCGCCATAGAACTCGACGAATTTGCCAACAACGCCTTTTTCACGCAGCATCTGAACGACACGCAGAACAAGGTCAGTTGCGGTGATGCCCTCTTTCATGGAACCGGTCAGCTTAAAGCCGACAACTTCCGGGATCAGCATCGAAATCGGCTGACCGAGCATCGCGGCTTCGGCTTCAAGGCCGCCAACACCCCAACCCAGAACGGCAAGGCCGTTAACCATGGTGGTGTGTGAGTCTGTGCCAACCAGTGTATCAGGATAAGCAACGGTTTTTCCGTCTGCGTCTTCACCGGTCCAGACGACCTTGGCAAGATGCTCAACGTTCACCTGGTGGCAGATGCCTGCTCCGGGTGGGACGATACGGAAGTTGTTGAAGGCATTCTGGCCCCAACGCAGGAAGCCATAACGTTCGCCGTTACGTTCGAACTCGACTTCCATGTTTTTGTCGAGCGCGTCGTCGGTACCAAAGAAGTCGATCATGACCGAATGGTCAATGACGAGGTCAACCGGTGAAAGTGGGTTCACCTTCTGGGCGTCACCACCCATGTTGACAACGGCATCGCGCATTGCAGCAAGGTCAACAACAGCCGGAACACCCGTGAAGTCCTGCATCAGGACGCGGGCCGGACGGTAGTTGATTTCGTGGCTGCTTTTGCGGGCTTTCAGCCAGTCGACAACAGCTTTGACATCGTCGGTTTTAACAGTGAAATCGTCTTCGTAGCGCAGAAGGTTCTCAAGAACGACCTTCAGCGTGAACGGAAGTTTGGAAACGTCGCCGAATTTTTCGGAAGCAGCTTTCAGGCTGTAATAGTCGAAGGACTTATCCCCGACTTTAAGCGTGCGGCGCGTATTCAGGTTGTCTTTGCCACAAATGGACATCAGACCCTCCTCAAGGTGGTTAAAAGGGCTTGTCGTGACAAGACACCCCGACCGTCGGTGCGCCGAGCGGTGGGCTATCTGTATCTCGTGACGCGGGTCACGGCTACATATGTATGTGCAACGGCGTTACACCACAAATCCCCATGAAAGTCCAGACCCGGAAAAGGGGTATTCGGGAAAACGCCCTGATCGCAGCATATTGGCAAAGCACAACAAGTATTCAAAAACCTATAGTCGATATGTGAGGTGGTCATTCGCCTTTCAATGGTGGGATGAGGATGCTTCGAGTCTATCTGCTCACTTTACCCTGGGGCCTTGTCATCGCGACGCGATCTCAAGCCGGGTTTTTGACCAGACCGACGAGGCGGACGCACAGCTTAACGATGCGAATCGAGAATGGGATTATCTTTCACGTAATCGACTTGCGGCAGCTTTTATCCCGACATGCGCCCTAAAATTGTGCGCTGCACGATGGGGAAGATTTTTTGCACTGCAGTGATTTTTCGGCCCATCGGGAGCGAGTAGCGTTGAGATAACGTTACGTAATCAAGGGTAGAAAGATCATCTATGCGACACGCAGTTAAATTGTGCGGTGCGAATTTGTAGAAAAGGTTCAATCCCTTGTGGATCATTGCATTGACGCAATATGCTGAAATTGGTACTTAAATGCTTATTAAATGTGTCAGGCCCGGTTTCCGTAAGGTAAGGGTCACATAAAAATCCGACACATCATCAGGGAAACTGAAAAGCGGTTAGCAATATTTACCGACATGAACCGGAAATGCGGTTCTGCGGAATTTGCGGCCCAAGTCAGGGAGGGTAAGCGACGTTATGACGTCACAAGGTCCCATTTTGCAGATTAGCGACGTGTCGCTTGTGTTTGGCGGTGTGCGTGCGCTGAGTGATGTCAGCTTTTCCGTGCAGCCAGGCGAGCTTTTTTCAATTATCGGCCCAAATGGTGCGGGTAAGACGTCGATGCTTAACTGTGTGTCGGGGCGATATGCACCGACCACAGGGTCCGTATCCTTTAACGGGCAGGATGTCACCGGGCTTAAGCCAAATGATCGCGCCGAACTTGGCATTGGTCGAACCTTCCAGAACCTTGCTCTTTTTGGGCATATGAATGTTCTTGATAATATCATGGTCGGGCGGCACCACCTTCTGAAGAACAACTTCATCAACGGCCCGTTGTACTGGCTGGGCGGGGCTCAGAAAGAAGAGCTCGAACATCGACGCTTCTGTGAAGACGTGATTGATTTTCTTGAGATCTCCCATATTCGCAAAGCCACAGCTGGCACCTTGTCATATGGGTTGCGCAAGCGTGTCGAGCTTGCACGTGCAGTGGCACTCCGCCCTGATTTGATCCTTTTGGATGAGCCGATGGCGGGCATGAACCTCGAAGAAAAAGAGGACATGGCGCGCTTCATCATCGACCTCAACGAAGAATGGGGGATGACGGTGGTGATGATCGAACACGACATGGGGGTGGTGATGGATATCTCCAACCGTGTGATGGTTCTTGATTTCGGTCGCAAGATTGCCGAAGGCGAACCCGACGAAGTGATGGCCAACAAGCACGTCAAGAAAGCCTATCTCGGCGAAGAAGACGATGACACAGACGAAGACGAGCAGGTGGCCTGAGCATGAGCAGCAATATTCCCGATTATGCAGATGTCCAGGCGATGGACACGTTCCCCAAGGTGCTGGCCTATAACGCGCGCAATTGGGGCAACGACGTTGCCATGCGCGAAAAAGAATTCGGCATCTGGCAGGAATTCACCTGGAAAGACTACAACGACCGCGTCAAATGGATGGCGCTTGGCATGCGTGCCCTTGGCATTGGGCAGGGCGACGTTGTTGGTATTATCGGTGAAAACCGGCCTGAATGGGTCTGGGCTGAAATTTCGGCCCATGCGTTACGGGGCATGTCGGTCGGCCTTTATCAGGACAGCCTGCATGAAGAAGTCGCTTACCTGATTACCTATTCCGGTGCGCGCATCCTGATTGCCGAAGACGAAGAGCAATGTGACAAGCTGATCGAGCTTGGCGATGATATCCCAACGGTTGACCATATTGTCTATTGCGACCCGCGCGGCATGCGCAAATATGACGATCCGCGCCTTTTGGATGTTGAAAAGCTCTATGAAATGGGGCGCGCGCTCGAAGCCAAAGACCCCGGTCTGTATGACAAAATGGTTGTCGATACCCGCGGTGATGAATGCGCGATCCTTTGCACCACATCTGGTACGACGTCCAAGCCGAAAATGGCGATGTTGAACTCCGGCGATTTCCTTGATCATTGTGCGGCGTATCTGCGAGCCGATCCGAAGTATCCGGGGGATGATTATGTTTCGGTTTTGCCGCTGCCGTGGATTATGGAGCAGGTCTATGTTGTTGGTCAGTCGCTGATCAGCCGTCAGATCGTCAATTTCGTCGAAGAGCAGGAAACCATGATGGAAGACCTGCGCGAGATTGGTCCGAACTTTGTGCTGCTTGCGCCGCGTGTTTGGGAAACCATTGCGGCCGACGTGCGGGCGCGCATGATGGACTCAACCCCGTTCAAACAGAAAATGTACGATGTTGGTATGGCGCTGGCGCGCACCGCCTTGGACAACGGTGGGCATTCCAAACTGGCTGACATCATCCTGATGAGTGCGCTGAAAGACCGGTTGGGCTTTACCAATTTGCGCTCAGCCGCCACCGGTGGTGCGGCGATTGGGCCGGAAACCTTCAAGTTCTTCCACGCGATGGGTGTTCCGCTGCGCCAGCTTTATGGTCAGACCGAGCTGTGCGGCGCCTATACCATTCATCAGCCCGGTGACATTGATTTTGATACGGTTGGCGTTGCGTTCGACAATTCCGAAATCAAAGTCATCAATACCGATGAAAACGGGGTTGGTGAAATCGTTGCCCGGACGTCGGGCATGTTCACCAGCTACTATAAAAATCAGGCGGCCTATGACGAGGATGTCAGGGATGGCTGGATGCATACCGGGGATGCCGGATACTTCAAGGACGCCAACAAGCACCTTGTGGTGATCGACCGGATGAAGGATCTGGCGGAAACCTCGACCGGGGTACGCTATTCGCCGCAGTTTATTGAAAACAAACTGAAATTCTCGCCATTTATTGCCGAAGCAGTAATTCTTGGCAAGGATCTGCCGTTTCTGTCGACGATGATCTGTATCCGCTATTCGATCATGGCCAAATGGGCCGAGCAGCGCGGCATTGCCTTTACCAACTACACCAACCTTTCAGCCCAGCCGCAGGTCTACGACATGATTGTCGATGAAGTGCATCAGGTGAATGAAACCTTGCCCGAAGCACAGCGCATCAAAAGGTTCTTACTTCTTTACAAGGAACTTGATGCCGATGACGGTGAACTGACCCGTACCCGCAAGGTGCGCCGCAGTGTGGTTGCCGAGAAATACGCCGACATCATCGATGCGGTTTATGCCGGAAATGACAAGGTTGATATTGACACCATGATCACCTTCCAGGACGGGTCAAAAACCCGCATCCAGACGAGTGTCCGGGTGGTCGATCTTGATGAAAACAAGGCCGCACAGATGGCCCCGAAAGCGGCCGAATAGGTCGCCAATAAACTGTGGTTCCGTGCCAAGGGCACCGGGGCCGCCATTACAGGGATGGCAACATGAATTTCGAACTTCTGTTCCAGCTTTTGCTGAATGGGTTGATCGTCGGAACACTGTATGGCGTCGTCGCCATGTGTTTTGTGCTGATCTATAAATCGACCCAGATCGTCAATTTCGCCCAGGGTGAGTTCCTTTTGATCGGGGCGTGGGTTTGTTACGCCTTCCTTGTCGAAATGCACATGCCGTTCTGGATGGGGTTCCTGTTTACACTGCTGTTCATGATGGTGTTTGGCATTGTCCTGCAGATGGTTGTGCTGCGCCCGATGATTGGCGAGCCGATCATTTCCGTGATCATGGTGACCATTGGGCTTTCAATCTTTTTCCAGGCGGCGACCAAATGGATTTTCGGGGCGACCACCGCGACCTATCCGCAGGTGTTTGAAACCCGTTCTTTGAACGTGCTCGGGATGCAGATCGAGACGGCCTATATCATGAGCTTTGTGATCTCATTGTTCATCATGGCCGGGTTCTATTGGTTCTTTAAATATTCCAAGCTTGGCCTTGCGATGCGCGCCACCGCCTTTGATCAGCAGGTCGCCCAAAGTCTGGGGATTTCGGTTAAAACCGTATTTGCCATGTCCTGGGCGATTTCCGCCCTTGTATCTGGGGTTGCCGGGATCGTGATCGGGATGGTCAATGGTGTGTCATCGGCATTGTCGGTGATCGGGATTAAGGTGTTCCCGGCGGTCATTCTGGGCGGGCTTGATTCGATTGTCGGCGCGATTGTTGGCGGGGTGATTATTGGCTTGCTTGAAAACACGGCCGAGTTTGTCGATGGGCAGTACCTGCATTGGGGCAACCTGTTCTCGATCGCACCGTTCTATGTGCTGATCATAATTTTGTGCATCAAGCCGTATGGCCTGTTTGGCACCAAAGATATCGAACGTATCTAAGGGACGAGGAAAGAAACGATGGCTGGATTTTCGATGCGTCCCTGCGGTGATTTCCGAACGACATATCGGCAAGATACCCGCATTTTTGATACGACTGTTGTGCGCAATGCCGCCATTCTTGGCATCATAGCCGTGGCCCTGATCCCGTTTGTTCTGGACGGCTATTACGTCAACCTGTTCATTCAGATTTCGTATTTTGCGATTGCCGCATTAGGGTTGAACATTCTGGTGGGCTTCACTGGCCAGATTTCATTGGGGCACGCGGCATTCTTTGGCTTTGGGGCGTTTGCGTCGGCCTGGATCAATAATACCACCGGCATTCCGGTGTTGCTGTCGATCCCGCTGGCCGGTTTGATGACGGCGGCGGTTGGTTTGCTGTTTGGTCTTCCAGCTGCGCGGATCAAGGGGCTGTATCTGGCGATTGCCACCCTTGCCGCCCAGTTCATTCTCGAAGATTTCTTTGCCCGTGCGGAATGGTTTACCGGGGGCTCATACGGGGCGGCGGCCAATCCGGTGAATGTGTTTGGCTATGAAATCTATGATGATTTTAGCTTCTTCTATGTCTGTTTGTTCTTTCTGGTGGTGATGTATCTTTTGGGCACAAATCTGATGCGTACCCGTGACGGCCGCGCGTTTGTTGCTGTGCGTGACCATTACCTGTCAGCGGAAATCATGGGGATCAATCTGACGAAATATCGTCTGATGAGTTTTGCGATTTCATCGTTTTATGCCGGGGTCGGTGGGGCAATGTATGGCCATTATCTTGGCTTTGTCTCGGCCGAGGGTTTCACCATCCTGCTGTCGATCCAGTTCCTTGGCATGATCATTATCGGTGGTCTGGGCTCGGTCAAGGGGACGCTTATGGGCACTGTCTTTATGGTGCTGTTGCCCGAAGTGATGGAAAGCGGTGTCAGCGCCTTAAGTGTTTTCGACTGGGCAAGTTCGACGGATGTGACCGACGGGCTGGCCTATATCAAGGAGATGGCGATCGGTCTGGCCATCATCCTTTTCCTGATCTTTGAGCCGGATGGGCTTGCCCATCGCTGGCAACAGATCAGGGCGTACTGGAAGCTTTACCCCTTCTCGTACTGATAAATACCGCCGAAGCCCGTTTCGCTAAAAACCAAAAAAGAAACGGGATCAAAATCGGTGAAGACCGGGAGGCTACTTTGTTTAGTAAAACGTCCAAGGGAGACGTCGTGATGAAACGATTGATTGCTGCAACCGCGATGGTTGCGACCAGCTTGTCAATGACGGCAGCCAAGGCAGATGACGACATGGTGTTTGTTGGTCATTTGATGGATATTACCGGCCCGACCGGCTTTATCGGCAAGTTTTATGCTGATGGTGTGCGTGACGCGCTGTCCTACATCAATACCCACGGCGGGATTGATGGGACGGTTTTAGATTCAGAATCTATTGATTACGCTTATAAAGTTCCGCAGGCGATTGCGAACTATAAGAAATGGCTTTCACGTAACGACATGGTTGCAATGCAAGGCTGGGGCACGGGTGATACCGAAGCCCTGATCAGCTTTGTTGCCAAGGACAAGGTGCCGGTTTATTCCGCATCCTATTCCGGCCATTTGACCGACCCGACGGCAAAGAACCCGAAAACAGCCAAACCGGCACCTTATAACTTCTTCTACGGTGCATCCTATTCCGATGCCTGCCGTGCAATGGCTCAGTGGGCCGCCGAAGACTGGAAGTCATCGGGCAACAGCGGCAAGCCGATCTTCTCGCACATCGGGGACAACCATCCGTATCCCAATGCACCAAAAGAAGCTTGCGCTGAATATGCAACCGAACTTGGGTTTGAAGTTACCGCACCGATTGTTGTGTCGATGAAGCCGGGCGATTTCAAAGCGCAGTGCCTGACGCTTAAGGAAGCCGGCACCAACTATGGCTATCTCGGTAACCTCGGCCCATCGGTTGTGTCGCTGGTGAAATCCTGTGACACGGTTGGCGCGACCCCGAAATGGCTCGCCAATATCTGGGCAGGCGATTACGAAACGCTCAAAACCATTGGGGATGTTGATAACTACATCTTCCCGGCGATGACCAGTTTCTGGAGCGATGAAGGTGTTCCGGGGATGGATTTGGTGCGCGAAATTTCGAAAATGTCCGATAACTCGGGCGAGGAATTCCGCACCCACCATTACATCCGTGGCATTTGCTCTGCTTATTACATGAAAGAAGCCATGGAATGGGCAAAGGCAAATGGTGGCATCACCGGTGAAAACATCAAGGCAGGCATGTACGCCCGCGAGATGTGGGTGCCAAAAGGTCTTGAAGGCGTTTGCATGGAAGCAACCTGGACCGCCGAAGACCATCGCGGCATTAACACCGTCAATATCTATAAAGGTTCGGCAAAAGGTGGCGAAGCATCTGTTGAGAAGTTGACCACTGTGACCTTGCCGCGTCGTGACGATTGGCTTGGTTACTAAGGCCTACGTCTGAGTTGGCCTGAAGACGAATGTCTCCCGTGGTGATCGGGGACGGGCTTTATGCTCCGTCCCCGATACATGGGAACGAAACACGGATGTGATCGAAGGGGACACCATGGCAGAGCCCGCCCGTAAAATCGAAAATGCCGAACCGATGCTGTCGGTCAACAATATCGAAGTTGTTTATGACGAGGTGATCCTTGTCCTGCGCGGGGTATCTCTCGAGGTTCCGCAAGGCAAAATTGTTACCCTTCTTGGTCCAAACGGAGCGGGGAAATCGACGACGCTTAAGGCGATCTCGGGCTTGCTGAAAACCGAAGACGGCGAAGTGACCCGTGGCGATATCAATTTCATGGGAAAACAGATCGCCAATGGCAATCCCGAAGATATCGTGCGGTCCGGCCTGTTTCAGGTGATGGAAGGCCGTCGCATTATCGAAGATATGACCTGTATCGAAAACCTGCGTCTTGGTGCCTATACCCGCAAGGATAAGGGGGTCAAAGACGACATCGAGATGGTTTTTGACTACTTCCCACGCCTGAGAGAACGCACTGGTCTTGCCGGATATCTTTCGGGTGGTGAGCAGCAAATGCTGGCTATTGGCCGGTCCTTGATGGCACGGCCGAAAATGATTCTGCTTGATGAACCATCGATGGGTTTGTCACCGCTTCTGGTCAAGGAAGTGTTCGGGATCATTGAAAAGATTAATCGCGATCAGGGCATTACCATGCTGATCGTTGAACAGAACGCCAACTTTGCGCTGAAAGTCGCCGATTACGGCTATATCATGGAAAGCGGCAAGGTGGTCCTTGATGGCACACGTGACGAGCTTCTCAATAATGAGGACGTCAAGGAGTTCTATCTTGGCGGTGGGTCGGAAGATCGCAAAAGCTTTAAGAACATCAAGTCATATAAACGGCGCAAACGTTGGCTATAACAACCATATCATGATGGTTGACGAAATTGGATGAAAGACGGGCAAAATGCTAAAGACCTTTTACGACGGAAGAGAAACGCGCAAACCTGCTGATCGCGATGTCGGGTTGATGGCAGCGTTGCCGCGGATCATTCACCATGCGAAATCGCAGTCTGCGGGGTTTGGGCGCATTTTGGCGGATGTTGATCCGCAAAGCGTGACCAATCGTGAAGCTTTGGCGACACTGCCGGTGACGCGCAAGTCCGATTTGATCGACGCTCATGCGAAAGAACCGCCTTTTGCCGGATTGAATGCGACGCCGGTTCCTGCGCTTGCGCGTATGTTCCAAAGCCCGGGGCCGATTTATGATCCACAGGGCAAAGGTGATGATTGGTGGCGGATGGGGCGTGCGTTTTTTGCTGCTGGGTTCCGCCCCGGCGACATCGTCCATAATTGCCTGTCCTATCATCTGACGCCGGGTGGCTTCATCTTTGACAGTGGTGCGCGCGCATGTGGTTGTGTTGTGATCCCGGCCGGGGTTGGACAAAGCGAGGCTCAGGTCAAGGCCATCAGTGATTTGAAGCCGACGGGCTATTGCGGCACGCCGTCGTTTTTGAAAATCCTGATCGAAAAGGCTGAGGAACTCGGGGCGGACATCTCATCGATCAAGCGCGCACTGGTGTCGGGCGAAGCCTTGCCCGAGACGTTACGCGACTGGTTTGCCGATCGCGGAATCGCGATGTTGCAATGTTACGCCAGTGCAGACCTTGGTTTGATTGCGTACGAAAGTGACGCCAAGGACGGCATGATCGTTGCTGAAGATATCATTCTTGAAATCGTCCGTCCGGGCACTGGCGATCCGGTGGTCGAGGGTGAAGTTGGTGAAGTTGTCGTGACGTCGCTTAACATGGACTATCCGTTGATCCGCTTTGCGACGGGTGATCTGTCGGCGATTGCAGCAGGGCAAAGCAGTTGTGGCCGCACCAATGACCGGATCAAGGGATGGATGGGCCGTGCCGATCAAACGACCAAGGTCAAAGGCATGTTTGTTCACCCACAGCAAATTGCCGAAATCATCAAACGCCATGACGCAATTACCAAGGCGCGCCTTGTTGTGACGCGTGAAAGCGATAATGACGTCATGACCCTGTTGTGCGAAGGCGCGGATCCCGGGCACATCGATGCCATTGGTGAAACTCTTGCCAGCGTGTGCAAGCTGCGCGGGATCGTTGAATGCGCTGCTACCGGCAGCCTTCCCAATGACGGTAAGGTCATCGATGATAAAAGAGCGCTTTAATAAGTAAGTTAACTAACTCATCAAAGTATTATTTCATTCCCGCTCGGGAACCTTGATGCCGCCCGGTTTCGACCAGTGGCATTTTTTTTTGTTTCAGAGGGTCAAGGCGGCCTTAATGATCAACCCGCCAGCCAGTGCAATCAGGACGGCCAAAATGAGGATGTTTTTGAAGGACCATAGGGATGAAGTTCCGTGGTCGTGATGCTGATGACCCGAATGATGGTCGTGCTCATGATCATTATGGTCTGATGTCTCAGACGCTGCATGTTGGTCGCGATACCTTAACCACAGCAACAAACCGCCCAAGGCGAATGCCGCAATATTGAGGAAAAAGGTGTAGTTGATGCCAAAGGCGCTAACCTCTGCGATGTCGCGACTGCCTTCAGGAATGATGCCAATTACGGCATAGGCATAATGCAGGGTCAGGGCGGTTACGACGATACTGGCATACATGATCGCCGCGATATAAAGCGCTGCTTTCCAGCCATAGTAGCGTGCGTTCACCTTCACCAGCGGTGGTACCATCAGGTCAGAGTATATAAAGCCCATAATACCGGCAAAACTAACACCCCCGGCACTCAGTACAGTTGCAAGCGGGATGTTGCCCATGGATCCGATAAAGGTGGCTGCAGCGACAAATGGGGCAATCAGGGCGTTTTCCAGAACGACCAGAAACGGCATATTTGCCTGATCACCCGAAGCAGCCTCGGCCATAAACAATGTTTGCCAAACCTGATTTGGGACGAATACGGCAATAAAGCCCGCAATCGTGAAACCGATCAGGATTTCGCGCCAGACCATCTGCCATTCCATGGCAAACCGGGTGCCAACCTGTTGCCAGCCATCGAGTGACTTAATGCGCTTTTTCCAGTCAAAATCTTCTTCGTCTTGATTGCTTGCATTGTCGGCATGCTTTTTGGCCGCATTGATTAATTTCTCAGGGTACGTCAAGCGGATCAAAAGGGCGGAGATGGCAATCATCAGAATGCCACCGACAAGTTCGGCCGCAAGGTATTCCCAGCCCAAAAACAGGAAAATCAGAACGCCAAGCTCAATCACCAAATTGGTTGATGCAAACATGAATGCGACGGTGGCAATAAAATGCGCGCCTTTTTGAAAAAGCGACCGAGCTGCGGAAAGGGCTGCGAATGAGCACGAACTTGAAACCGCACCAAACAGGCCCGCAAGAGACACACTTCGAAGATTTGCATCTCCCATCTGATGGGTAAGGCGTTTCTTGGGGACGAAGACCTGAATGGCGGCACTAATGGCGTACCCAAGGACAAAGGCCCATAATGCGTTCCAGAAGAAGCCAATGGCGGTGATGACACCGTTTGCATATTGATCCAGGAGGGGCATGGGGCGCTCCGGTTCTATTGCAAGGTTGCATTTCCTAGTATTTCTGAACGGTTGAAACCCCAAACAGTTCCAAGATAGTCATTTTTGGACTTCCGTGTATTATGCCCCGAACGCGTACAAATCGGTCGGAGAAGGCATGGCACGCACGGGGAAAAGCTTTGCCGTTTCAATGATTACGGTGTGCCAGTTGATGGCGCTTGCTCTTTGGTTTTCGGCAACGGCGGTTCTGCCGCAGTTGCGCGCAGAGTTTGATCTTGGTGCTGTCCAGTCGTCCCTTTTTACCAGTTCGGTTGTGCTCGGTTTTGTTCTGGGTACGGTTACCAGTGCGGTTTTTGGTCTGGCCGACCGGATTGAACCGCGTCGGTTCTGGGCCGTATCGGCAATCATTGCCGCAACGGCCAATATCCTGATCCTGACGGTTCCGGTTGACGGGGTTATAGTCATTGTCCTGCGTCTGGTTACCGGTGTCTGCATGGCTGGAATTTACCCGATTGGCATGAAAATGGTCGCGACATGGGCGCGTGGGGATACCGGGTTTCTGGTCGGTCTTTTGGTTGGGGCGCTGACCATGGGGTCGGCCTTGCCGCATCTGTTTTCCGTGGCCGTCCCGCTTGATTGGCAGCTGGTGATTGTTGCGGCCAGTGTGTCGGCCTATGTCGCGGGGATTGCGGTTCTGTTTGTTCAACTGGGTGGGACACCCGGAAAATCACCGCGCTTTGATCCGCGTATGGTCGGCCAAATCTGGGCCAACAAACCGCTGCGGCATGCCTGTTATGGCTATTTCGGCCACATGTGGGAGCTTTATGCCATGTGGGGCTGGATCGGTTTGTTCCTGTATGGAAGTTTTTCGGATCGTTTGATTGAAAATCCCGGTGTGTGGTCGGCTTTGTCAACCTTTGCCATTGTCGGGGTTGGTGCGTTCGGATCCCTTGCCGGGGGGTATTTCGCCGACCGCATCGGACGCACCACTGTTACCATTGCTGCAATGATCGTCAGTGGGGCATGTGCGCTTGTTGTCGGGACTTTCGGCGGCGTGCCTTTTGCGATCCTGCTTGCCGTTTGCATCATCTGGGGCATTTCAGTGGTTGCGGATTCTGCCCAGTTCTCATCCTGTGTGATCGAACTGGCCGATCCCCATCAGGTTGGCACGGCTCTGACCTTACAAAATGCGATTGGTTTTCTCATAGCCCTTGTGTCGATCCATCTTGTGCCGGTTGTCGCGGATCATTTTGGATGGTGGGGGGCGTTTGCCATGCTGTCGATCGGGCCGGTTTTGGGCACGATTGCAATGGTGCGTTTGCGCCTGATGCCTGAGGCAATTCGTCTTGCAGGTGGTAAACGCTAAGTATTTCGACGCCAGGGTTGTACTTTTTGGTGATCGGTATCACTTGACAGGCCGAAAGTAAAAAACGGTAAGGGTTGGGTTTTCTTGACCATTTTCTGTACAAATATTACCTTCTGCGGGATTTTCTTGCTGTCTCGCGTTGGGGGCGATACGGCGACTTCCAAAAATAAGGGTCTTTCATGAGTCTCACCCTCATTGTTTTGCTTCCCTTCATTGGGGCGGTACTGCCCGCCATAATGATCAGGGCCGGGCGCAACGCATGCGCGACTGCGACTGGTTCTGTCACGCTGCTTGCCCTGATTTTGCTGATGGCAAAGGCACCTGCCGTGATTTCTGGCGAGGTGTTTCAGGTCAGTTATAGCTGGCTTCCGGAACTGGGTCTTAATGTGACCTTCTTCCTTGATGGGCTGGGCTTGCTGTTTGCGACCTTGATCCTCGGGATCGGGTTGCTGATCATTATCTATGCGCGGTTCTATCTGTCCAAGGACGATCCGATGGGGCGCTTCTATGCGTTCCTGTTGTTGTTCCAGGGGGCGATGGTCGGGATTGTTCTGTCGGACAATATCCTGCTGTTGCTGGTTTTCTGGGAACTGACGTCGCTGTCGTCGTTCTTGCTGATCGGGTATTGGAAACATCTGCCCGAAGGGCGTCAGGGCGCGCGTATGGCCCTGGCCGTTACTGGGGCAGGCGGGCTTGCGATGATTGCCGGGATGTTGATCCTGGGCGATATTGTCGGGTCTTATGATTTGACCGTGATCCTCCAGAACGCAAATTTAATTCAAGCGTCCCCGATGTATGTTCCGGCACTGGTTTTGATCCTGCTGGGGTGCTTTACCAAGTCGGCTCAATTCCCGTTCCATTTCTGGCTGCCCCATGCGATGGCCGCGCCAACACCAGTGTCGGCCTATTTGCATTCGGCAACCATGGTCAAGGCCGGTATCTTCCTGATGGCCCGCATGTGGCCGGTTTTGTCGGGGACGCCGGAATGGTTCTATATCGTTGCGACGGCTGGTCTTGTGACCATGGTGCTTGGCGCATGGATTGCGATTTTCAAACACGACCTTAAGGGACTTCTGGCCTATTCGACGGTCAGCCACCTTGGTCTGATTACCATGCTGCTTGGGTTTGGAACGCCGATCGCCGCTGTGGCTGGTGTGTTTCACATCATCAACCATGCAACGTTTAAGGCGGCCCTGTTTATGACGGCCGGTATTATCGACCATGAAACCGGGACCCGTGATATTCGTCGTCTGGGCGGGTTGCTCAACCTGATGCCGATTGCTGGGACGATTGGCATTATCTCTGCTGCATCAATGGCCGGGATTATTCCGCTTAACGGGTTCCTGTCCAAGGAAATGATGCTCGAAGAAGCATGGCACACCATGTGGCTGGATCAGGGCTGGGTTGTGCCGCTTCTGGCCACCGTTGGGGCAATCTTCTCGGTGGCGTACTCCTTCCGCTTTATCTTCCACGTCTGGCTGGGCAAACCACGCGATGAGAACTTGCCGCATCATCCACATGATCCACCCTTTGGCATGTGGGGCCCGCCTGCATTGCTGACGGTTCTGGTGGTTTTGATTGGCCTGTTCCCGGCGGTGATTGTCGGGCCGCTGGTTGCTGCGACGTCGAGTGCGGTTATCGGTGGGGAACTGCCGGAATATCATCTGGCACTTTGGCATGGGCTGACACCGGCCCTTGGCATGAGCGTCATCGCGATTGTTGTTGGTGCGCTGTTGCTGATGCGCCACGGGGCGTTGATTTCGGCGACAGCAAACCTGTCACGGCCTGATGCCAAGGCGATGTTTGATTGTGCGATTGCCAAGCTTGTCGCTTTAAGCCGGGTTGTCTCGGACAATCTGCACAATGGATCGTTGCAGCGTTACCTTTCTGTGATGATTGTTGCGTCCGTTGCGATCGGGGTTTCTGGATTTTATGCCGAGCCCGATCATACTGCGGGCACGCGGGAATTACTGGATGTTTCACCTGCGGCGGCGATTGGCTGGGTCTTGCTGGTTGTAACCAGTATTGCTGCGGTGGTGATGCATCATAATCGACTTCTAAGTTTGCTATTGGTCGGTGTGATTGGTCTGATTGTCTCGCTTGGCTTTATCTATCTGTCGGCACCTGATCTTGCCTTGACGCAAATCTCGGTCGAGGTGGTGACTGTCATCCTGATGTTGCTGGCCCTTAATATCCTGCCAAAGGAAACGCCAAAGGAAAGCCTTCCGGGACGCAAATTGCGTGACGGGGTGGTTTCGATTGCGGCTGGCCTTGGCATTGGCGGGGCGATATGGGCGATCATGACGCGTGACCTGCCAAACTCGATCTCGGCCTATCATCTGGCCAACTCAAAGATCGAAGGTGGCGGCACGAACGTTGTGAACGTCATCCTCGTCAACTTCCGTGGGTTTGATACCTTTGGTGAAATCATTGTGCTGGGCATTGCGGCCCTTTCGATCTTTGCCTTGATCGAAACCGTGACCCAGGGCGAAGCGGCTAAACGTCTGGCAAGTTGGGTCGTCAGTAATCGCCGGTCGGCGGATCGCCATCCGATGATGATGGTGGTCGCGACGCGTGTGATGTTGCCCTTGTCGCTGATGGTGGGTGTTTACATCTTCCTGCGCGGTCACAACGAACCGGGCGGTGGTTTTATTGCCGGGTTGGTCGTATCGGTCGCTTTGGTCATGCAGTATATGGCTTCAGGCTTTGGCTGGACCCAGAACCGCATGAAAGTCAATTACCACGGCATGATTGGTCTGGGGGTTATTGCAGCAGCGATTACCGGGGCTTCGGCATGGGTCGCGGGCTTGCCGTTCCTGACCAGTGGGTTTGTCCATGTTCATCTGCCGATTGTTGGTGAATTTGAACTGGCATCCGCCATGGGCTTTGACCTTGGTGTGTTCCTGACGGTGGTTGGGGCGGTAATGCTGGCTCTTGCCAAACTGTCACAGGTCGAACGCATGGCAGAACATGTCGATGTCAATCTTGATCCGATGGATCACGATCCATCTGTTCGGATAGCAACGCCAGAGAAGGAGGCCTGATATGGAATTTCTTGTAGCAAGCAGTATTGGGCTTCTGACAACGTGCGGAACATATCTTTTGCTGCGTGGGCGGACGTTCCCGGTGGTGATTGGTTTGGCGCTTCTGTCCTATGCGGTGAACGTATTTCTGTTCGCCATGGGACGGCTTACCATCAATATGCCGCCGATCCTGCGTGAAGGTGTGACGGAATACACCGATCCATTGCCACAGGCACTTGTGCTGACGGCGATTGTGATTTCGTTTGGGATGACGGCATTGATCGTTGTGCTGTCGATCCGGACCTTTCTTGAAATCGGGAATGATCATGTTGACGGTCAACCGGTTGGCGAGCCATCCGAAGCAGGAGATAAAAACTGATGGGTGACTGGATTGTTATTCCCATAGTACTGCCCGCTGTGATGGCCGCCCTGATCGTTTTGGCGGTTCGTCATGATATTTTGTTGCAGCGCGTATTTTCTATAACGGCAACCGTGGCCCTTGTCGCAGTGACCTTGTCGCTGTTGATTTTCGCCAATGGCAACGGACCGGAAATGTATGCCCTGTCCGATTGGCCAGCACCCTTCGGGATTGTGCTGGTTCTGGACCGGTTGTCGGCGATGATGATTTTTCTGACATCGCTTCTGGGGCTTGGCGTTGTCCTGTTTGCCTCAAGTGAATGGGATCAGCGCGGCAAGCATTTCCATGCTCTTTTCCAGTTCCAGCTGATGGGGGTGAATGGTGCGTTCCTGACGGGGGACTTGTTTAACCTCTTTGTCTTCTTTGAGGTTCTGCTGATCGCGTCTTATGGGCTTATGCTTCATGGTGCTGGGGCCGACCGTCTTAAGGCGGGCATGCAGTATGTTGTCGTCAATCTGACTGGGTCAGCCTTGTTCCTGGTTGGGGTTGGCATGATATATTCAGTGACCGGGACGCTGAATATGGCAGACCTGGCCATTCAGGTTGCAAACATAGCACCGGGAGATGCCGCGTTGCTGCGCGCCGGGGCGTTGGTTTTATTGCTTGTTTTCTGTGTGAAGGCGGCAATGGTGCCGATCCATTTCTGGCTTCCGGGAACCTACGCCAATGCGCCTGCACCGGTCGCGGCCCTGTTTGCGATCATGACCAAGGTCGGGGCCTATTCGGTGCTGCGTGTCTATTCTCTGGCTTTTGGCGACACTGCCGGTGATATGGCATGGCTCGCACAACCCTATATCCTGCCGGCCGCCCTGATTACCATTGCCGTTGGCATGATCGGTGTTTTGGCTGCAAAACGCCTCAACAACCTGATTGCCTTTGCGGTGATTGGCTCGATGGGGACGCTTTTGACAGCGATTGGGCTGTTCACCCCTGAAAGCATTTCAGCAGGCCTTTACTATTTGCTGCATTCGACGTTTTCGGCCGCCGCCCTGTTCCTGATTGCCGATCTTGTCGTGTCCCGACGGGGCCAGTTTGGCGACAGCCTCAACACCGCCCCGGTTTTCCATCAGTCCGGGTTCCTTGCCGTTCTGTTCTTTATCGGGGCGATTGGCATGGCCGGTATGCCGCCGCTGAGCGGATTTATCGGTAAATTACAGATCCTTGACGCTTCGCGCGACAGTGATGCCATGGTCTGGATTTGGTCGGTTATTCTGGTGACGTCTTTGATGTGCATTATCGGGTTTGGCCGTGCAGGCAGTGTGCTGTTCTGGAAAAGTTCATCGCTCGAAGGCGAGATCGTTGTCGAAGGTGCGAAATGGCCGGTTCTGCCGATCATTGCCGCATGTGGTATGCTTGGTGGCTTGGTTGCCTTAACAGTGTTTGCCGGTCCGATTAGTAGTTACCTCAACGGGACTGCTGATCAGATATTTGATACGTCGCAATATATTCGAGCAGTGCTGGGCGATGGTGCCCTTGCGCAGTTTGGCCAGTAAGTGGTGTTGAAAGGATCATGATGATGAAACGTTATCTTCCCCACCCGCTGCTGTCGCTGGCTTTGCTGGTCGTCTGGGTGCTTCTGGCGAACGAAGTTTCGGCAGGTGCCGTTGTTTTCGGTGCAATCCTTGCGGTGATTATCCCCTTGATCACCGCAAGTTTCTGGCCTGCCCGGCCGAAGATTCGCAACGCGTATGCGATCTGTGAATATGGTCTTGTGGTTCTGTGGGATATTCTGGTGGCCAATGTGGTTGTTGCCGGGCTGATCCTGTTTCGCAAAACCGAAAGCCTTGAAACAAAATGCGTTGTCGTGCCGTTAGAACTGACATCGCCCGAGGCAATCACCACATTGGCTGGCACCATCACCATGACGCCGGGTACGGTCACAATTGATCTCAGTGCCGATGCCAAAAGCCTTCTGGTGCATTGTCTTCATGCCCCGGATGCACAGGGTGTGATTGATGAGATCAAAGACCGCTACGAACGCCGCCTGAAGGAGATTTTCGAATGATCGAATATGCACTGAATTTCGGCTTCGTCTGTGTGTCATTGGCATTGCTGATGAATTTATGGCGTCTGACCATGGGGCCGACAACGGCAGACCGCATTTTGGCGGTCGATACCATGGCGATTAACGCCATTGCCCTTCTGGTGATGTATGGCATCGCCAAGGGAACCGCGATGTATTTCGAAGGCGCGCTTTTGTTCGCCATGTTCGGGTTTGTTTCAACCGTGGCCTACTGCAAGTTCATCTTGCGTGGCGACATCATCGAATAAGGGAGCGTTTTGATGCCATTTATCGTCGAACTCATTATCTCGCTTCTGATTGTGATTGGTGGATTGTTCCTGCTGGTCGGGTCATTCGGGATGCTCAAGCTGCGTGATTTGTTGCCGCGCCTGCATGCGCCGACCAAGGCCAGTACCGTTGGCGTCGGGGGAGTTTTGATTGCCTCGATGCTGTATTTCTGGGTTGAGCGTGGGCATTTCACCATTCATGAATTGCTGATCACGCTGTTCATCTTCCTGACAGCCCCGATCACAGCCAACCTGATCGCCAAGGCGTACATGCTGTTGAATGTTGATCCACATTCGGATTTGCCACCCAGTAAGCAGAATGAAGGTTGGGCGACTTTTGATCCGGTCGGGCCCGAAGGCTACGATCCCAGCGAGGAATATCAGGAAAAGGAAAACTGATTTTTCTGGCTTCTGACTTTCTGACGTAACTTTAAGAACGGCACCGTCATTCGGTGCCGTTTTTGTTAGGATACCCCCATGACAGCATTGCGTGGAACATCCGCCATGATTTTTGAAACCAACCGCCTGATATTGCGTCCCCGAACCATGGATGATTTTGACGACTGTATTGTCATGGACAAGGCCCCCGGTGTTGTCGATTACATTCCCGGACCTTGGGATCAGGACAGCGAACATAGGGCGTTTGTCCGTACACGGATCAATGCGCACTATGGTGACGAGTTGGGGTACTGGTCGGTCTTTGCCAAACCTGCACCAAACACCTTTATGGGCTGGGTACTTTTAATCCCCGAGGATGGCGTTGGGCCGGATGTTGAGATCGGGTGGCGGCTGCATCCCGATTACTGGGGAAACGGCTTTGCGTCTGAGGCGGCCCTTGCTCTGGTGCCACACGCGTTTGAAACGCTAAACTTGCCGCGTATTGTGGCGGGGGTTGATCAACGTAATCATGGGTCCATTGGTGTTGCCCGTAAAATCGGGATGACGTGCCGATCAAAACAGGATGGATATGATGAGTATGTGATCGAAAACCCACAACGGTCTGATGTGTGATCAGTTGTCTGACAGAGCCGTGACTGCTAGACAAAAGGCAAGAGGGAGCCTTTATCATCATGCCTGATTTTTCCATTGAAGATCAGTATTGCGGACGCATTGTCGGGATTGACGAAGTTGGTCGGGGTCCACTGGCCGGACCGGTTGTTGCTGCCGCGGTCATTTTGCCACGTGATGACCGGTTGCCCGCTGTTCTTTTGAACGAACTTAATGATTCCAAAAAGCTGTCAGTCAAAAAGCGTGATCGACTTCATGACATCATCATGAGCTGTGCCGAGGTTGGCATCGGTGCTGCCTCTGTGCGGGAGATTGACCAGATTAATATCTTGCAGGCAACCTATGTTGCGATGCGCCGCGCAGTTACCCATTTATCAGCCCTTCCCGATCAGGCATTGGTCGATGGTAATCGTGACCCGGGGTTGCCTTGTGCGGTTGAAACCGTGGTTAAGGGCGACAGTAAATCGCTTTCGATTGCGGCGGCGTCGATTGTTGCCAAGGTGGTGCGTGACCGTGCCATGGCGCGCCTTGCTGTGCGCTATCCGTTTTTTGGCTGGGAAGGCAATGCAGGTTACGGGGTGAAAAAGCATATGGCAGGTCTTGGTGATGTTGGGCCAACCCCGCACCATCGCCGCAGTTTCAAACCGATTGCCAATTTGTTCGATGCAATGATGGACGGTCGTTAAGAGTATGGCCGTCACTGATGGCTATCCGGATCGTTCCTAAGCCAGTGCGGTGCGATTACGCGGCGTGATTTGGGCACGAACCAAATCGGTGCCGTCTTCGTCGCGGGTAATGGCGGCAAATCCATCGCAATGTCTGATTTCAACCCGTTCATGCACGCGGCATTCGGTTCGAAACTGAATGTCGAGGCTTGCGGGATGAAAGTCTGGCCGATTGTTTTGTCCGGCAATCCCCAGCACCCACTGCATCAGCCGCACATTATTGACGTGCCCATACAGATCAAGGTCCGACGGGCGTGCCTTGATGGTGTCGCACGGCGCAAGTGGTTCAGTGGTGGCCGGTGTCCGCAACGGTGGTTCAATCAATTTCGGCCCCGGTGGATTTGGCAGGCGGTCGGAAATCCAGTCGGGCCATTGTGCAGTACGGCGTTCATGCAAATCAAACATCACCCAGAAACTTTGCGCGACACCAATCACATCACCTTTGGCATTGGTAAGACGAAAATCACGGGTGGCAACCCGGCGCGATACCCCTGATGGCCATGTTTCAACCGTGATGTCTTCGCCATTGCCGGGATAGTCGCGGATGTGGATGACCATGCGTGCCAATACCCATGCGATCCCCTGATCTACCGTGTCGTCATAGGCCAGTTTTAGTATCCTGGCACCCCAACCGGCCGCATCCTGCATGTAATCGGCGAGGGCAGGGAGCATGACCTTGCCATTGTCGCCAATCTCGGAATATCGGACCCGATATGTCCCGCGCCAACCGCAATTTGCGGGCAGGGGGGCATTGGCAATATGATTCCAGTCAATCGTCATGGGGCCGTCCTTTTAATACGATGGACCTTTATATGGATGATGATCGCCTGTTGGCAAATAAAGTGAGTTGTTTGGGTATCGTCGATGCCCGGTAAGCAAAACCGTTCATTGAAAAACCGAAGGCATGTTATCTTTTTGCTTTCTGTGCTGGATTTGGGGTCTGGCGGACATGCAGACACGCTGGGGGCATCATGGCGACGCGGACATACACCAAGACCAAACGCGCAGATAAGGAACAAGATACCCATCAAAAGATCATTGATGCGGCATTATTGCTCTATGGGGGTGTTGGTCCCGCGGCAACGACAATCAGTGCGGTTGCAACCAAAGCATCTGTGCAGCGCCTGACGGTCTATCGCCACTTCCCCAAAGAAAAGGATTTAATGGCAGGCGCGCTAAAGGCGTGGTTTGAAAGCCGCCCTATGCCAGATCCGGCAGACTGGCGCGACCGCGTTAACCCGCAAGACTGGCCCATCGCAATTTTGAGCATGCTGTATCATTATTACAGCGAAACCAGCAACGTATGGGCGGGCCTGCTGTCAGATCGTGGAAAGCTTGAGGATCTGGACAAGGCATTACGCCCTGCCGACAAACATCTTGCCCTTATCCAAGATGACATCATGCGCCATCTTCCTGCGGCACGGAGCGGCAATGACCTTTGCCGGGCCGTTGTTCGCCACAGCTTACAGTTCTCGACTTGGCAGAGCTTGGCGGCCAGTGAACTTGATACGGTCGAGATTGCGGCACTGATGGAAGACTGGCTGCGGCACAGTCCCTTAAGTTAATTGTGGATCGAACTTTGCAGAGCAGGCGTGTTCATCAATATGATGGAGTCTGGCGCATTTTTTTTGTGTCGCCGCGCTTTTTCTTGTTATCAGTGCGTTTGCGCTTGGCCGACATGCTGGGGCGTGTTTTTACACGATATTTCTTGCGCTCGGCTGCTTTGCGCAACAGGGCGAGAAATCGTTCTATCGCATCTTGCTTGTTGCGTTCCTGTGTGCGATGACGCTGGGCGTCAAAGATGATCTGGCCATCGTTGGTCAGTTTGCTTCCAGCAAGTTCACGTAGGCGGTTGCGTACGCGCAAAGGAAGTTCGGTCAGGTCATCAATACGCACGCGCATGTGAACTGCACTCGATACCTTATTGACATTTTGTCCGCCGGGCCCCGATGCGCGCACGAACTGAAAATTCAGATGGCGTTCATCCAGATAAAGGCCTTTTTCGATCTCAAGCATGGGCAACCGTAAAAGATTTTCAGGGCGTAACCGGGGCGGTTAACATAACTGAGTGTAGTAGTCGGCTATTAATTGAATTTCGCAATTACTACGCCTACATTGACGTGGGTCTAGCCTGTCAGGGGCGTGACGGGCTGTAAACAGGAAATCGACGGTGCGCTTTTCGCATATTTATATTGGTCTTGGCTGGCTTGCAATTGGATTGGGCGTTGTGGGTATTTTCCTACCGCTTTTACCAACGACGCCGTTTATGTTATTGGCCGCTTGGCTTTTTGCCAAGGGATCGCCAAGGCTGCACGACTGGATTTGCAATCATCCCCGGTTTGGCGGCCCAATTCGTGACTGGAACAATCATGGTGTCATCAGTCGGCGGGCCAAATGTATGGCGATGTTGGCATTCTTTGTTGTGATTGCGGTATCGTTGATCTTTGTCGAAAGCCGTTGGGTCGTGATGGTTCAGGTGCTGGTCGCTGTTCCGGTCAGTTTGTTTATCCTGTCGCGGCCATCAGAACCCCGGATTGTGAAAGTCACAAATCCAACGGCGGGCAACCCGTAAAGCGGACCAATCTGGGGGCGCTTGATCTTAGCTGGTCTTCTTGCGGTTGAGTTCGCCTTGGCAGGATTCTTCAAGTTTATCTAGTTCATCAAGTGTCGCATCAATGTCCTCGCGCTGTGTGCGAAGCGCATCGCGGCGTTCGTTGATTTTGGACACAAGGATGGTCAACTGGGTGATTTCGCTGCGGTCGCCATCATACAGATCAAGAAGATCACGTATTTCCTTTAATGAGAAACCAAGCCGCTTGCCGCGCATGATCAGACGCAAACGCACCCGGTCACGTTGGCTGTAAATGCGGGTTTGTCCCTGACGTTTGGGCTCGATCAGTTCCTGATCTTCGTAAAAACGGATGGTCCGTGTGGTTACGTCAAACTCGCGGGCAAGATCAGTAATGGAGTAACTGTCGCTCATGGGGGCTCAATGCTGTTGAAGTTTACGCTTACGTAAACTGAAAGCTACATGCTTTCCGATGCTGCGACAATCGGCAATTCTTTTGGAAACTCGACGCAAAATGTGCTGCCTTCGCCCGGCGTGCTGGTGACGACCAGCGATCCACCGTGCCGATCGACGATCTTCTTGCAAATTGCCAGACCAATTCCTGTCCCGGCATAATCGCCATAGCCATGCAGGCGTTTGAAAACCTCAAAAATGGTTTCGTGATATTGCTCTTCAATCCCGATCCCGTTATCGGCGACAAAAACGCGGTAGCTGTTTGGGGTTTCCTTAGCAAATACCCGTACTTTGCCATCTTCGGGGTCACTATATTTCAGGCCGTTGGATACCAAGTTCTGGAACAGCAGCAGTAACTGACTGGCATCGCCGGTGATGGTGGGAAGGGTTCCTTCGCGGATGATATTGCCTTCGGGTGCGGACCCTGCACGTTTGAAGTTGGTCACAAGCGCATCAAACAGGGCTTGTAAAGAAACCGCGTGGAACGGCTTACCATGCCGCCCAACCCGCGACAGGGTCAGAAGATCATCAATCATGCGTTGCATACGTTGCGTGCCGTCAACAGCATAATGAATGAATTCATCGGCTGTATCGTCAAGCTGGCCTTCATACCGTCGGGCGATGAGCTGGGTATAGCTTGACACCATGCGCAGTGGTTCTTGCAAGTCATGGGACGCGGCATAGGCAAACTGTTCAAGTTCGCTGTTGGAACGTTCTAGTTCAGCCATGGTGCGCTGAATTTCCATCTCATGGCGTTTGCGTTGGGAAATATCGCGCAGAGTAATAATGTAGTGATAGCGTTCATCAGCGGAAAAATGACTGATCGCGACTTCCAGAGGTATGTTGCGCCCGCTCGACGTGCAGGCGAGAACCTCGATCACCCCGGTTCCAAGGTCAGTCAAAAGTCGATCCTTTGGTGGTGGCGACGGGGTGATGTGTTCGCTGTCAGGCAAAAGAAAGCGAATGATGTTGCGTAGTTCCGGGTCGCCTTCGGGCCCGCAAAGTTCCTGCGCGCGTGCGTTTAGGGGTTCAATATTGCCATCATCTGACGCCACCAAAATGGCATCAATGGTATTTTGCAAAATCGCACGTGTCCGGCCTTCGCTGCGTCTGGTTTGGGTAACAAGATCAGCCAATTCGGCGGTCTGCTGGCGAAGCAATCGGTCGCGTTGAACGGCAAGAGTAACATCGCGAATGGTCAACGAACACAGTGTGCCGTTGCTGCTGGTCTTGATTGGATGGATGCGGATTGATTGCTCCATGCGATCAAAGCTTGCAGCAAATTGGGGCAGGGGCTTTAACGGCAGGGCGCCTTGATTAAGCGATGGGGAAATAACGGCGGGCATGCCAAATTTCAGGCAGTCTTCAATCGCCTGACTGACCCGACCCAATCGGGTTTCAGGAAAAACGTTGACAAGCTGTTTGCCAAGAACTTGATGCGGTGCCAGATCAGACCGGTTTTGCATCCATTTGTTCCAATGGCAAATCGCGCCATCCTGCGAAATCGCAAGCGAACCGTTGTCTGCTGTATCAAGCAACGCGCTATAAAGTTCGGCGGCATTGTCTGATCTATCGAGACTGTCCGACAGCGTTCTGTGGTCCAACGATGTTGGCGTCGTTTTTTTCATTCATCTCGACCCGGTTAACCAAGTGAATTGGCCAGAAAACGACGGACCAGTTCCCTGAGCATCTGGATTGAATCCAGATCCATAACAAACAGGACATATCCATCAATGTCATTTTGACGCAGCATGAATTGCACATGCAAGATCATCAAGACTGGTCTTTTGCCAGTTTGGCTACCTACGTCATCTTGATCCAGCAACGATCGGCTTTCGCGTTTGCGAAATGATGGCATTGAACAATTTATCGGTTCACCAAGCACATTTGAAATGCTGCCAAGGCAGGCATTCAAAATGATATTTCCGACTTCCATCAGGGCTTCTTGCTCAAGATCGGTCAAGGCCTCAAGCGGAACGTCAACTTTCAAAAGGCTGCGCACGAGTTCCAGGCTGCGTTCTTCGGGAAAGACCAGCATGGCCTCGCCTTTAAAGGGGCCATCGAATGTCTGACTGACGGCAGAAACAATTTCAGTTGGCGCCTTGGCAAGGTCAGTATCAGAAAACCGTTCGACGAAAGTAATGCGCGGAACGGTTAGTTCAACCGGTTGCTCGACCATTTCGGACAAGGATGATGCGGCCCGACCAACACCGATGTTGATCAATTCACTGATGGTGTCATGTTCGAGTTCTGTGAGGTCAATCATCGGTCCGCTTCCTTGGCCGCGATGTAGTCACGAATTTTTTCTTCGGTCGGTGGCTTTGCTAGAAAATCAACACCGATGCTTTCGGCCTTGTTCTGGATTTCTTTTTGAATATTGGCCGTCAGAAGGGCTATCACGGTATCAGGAAATTGCGCACGTAACTTCTCGCAAAGCTCAAGGCCATTCATGCCGGGCATATTGAAATCGACCAGCAGATAATCGTAGGATTTTTCCGCGACCATCGCCAAGGCTTTTGCCGCATCTTCGGCCTCGTCAATTTCCCACCCCGCAAAATTGCTGGATATGAATGCCTTGACCAGAAGCCGGGCGAATTTGCTGTCATCTATGAGCAGGACGGATTTTTGTGGGGCCATTTTGCTTCTCGGATAACCAGACGTTTGAATGTGGTGCGCAGGTTGCGCTTCTTCGTTGGTGTTAACGACTTATGGTTCAATATCGGCCTTGGCGGACAGACGTATAATATGGTGAACCGCCTCATGTGCAGGCAGCGGTGTTGCAATCAGGAAGCCCTGAACTTCGTCACACCCACTGTCGCGCAGAAAGTCCATTTGTTCTATGGTTTCAACACCTTCGGCAACCACTTGCAGGCCAAGATTATGGCCCATGATGATAATTGCGCGCGTGATGGCGGCATCATCACTGTCCACTGTGATGTCGCGGACAAACGACCGGTCAATCTTGATGGAATTGATCGGCAGGCGTTTAAGATACGCCAGGGATGAATAGCCCGTGCCAAAGTCATCAACCGCGATTTGCAGCCCAAGGTGGCGCAGTTCTTCAAGGATTGTAGCCGATTTCTTGATTTCCTGCATCATCACGGTTTCGGTAACTTCAAGCACGATACGTGCAGCAGGTGTATCGGTTTGTTCAAGAATACGCGCAATCGTTTGCGTGATCCGGCCTTCCATCAATTGCCGTGGTGACACATTGATCGCAATCGGAACCGGCGGGACAGTCGCGGCGTCCCACTCACCAATCTGGCGGCAGACTTCCTCGAAAACCCACTCGCCGATCTTGCCGATCAGTCCGGTTTCTTCTGCCACCGGGATGAACTGCATCGGCGAAATATAGCCGCGCCCAGGATGTTTCCAGCGGATAAGCGCCTCAAGCCCGCAAATCTGGTCGGTTTTAAGGTTGACCTTGGGCTGATAATGCAGCTCAAATTGATTTTTTGCGAGGGCTTCCCGGAGATCATTTTCGATCACAAGACGCGCCATCGCACTTTCGTTCATCGTCTTGGTAAAGAAGTGATAGGTGCCGCCACCCCCCGATTTCGCGCTATACATCGCAGTATCGGCGTTGCGCATCAATGTTGGGAAATCTTCACCATCGGATGGATAAAGCGCAATGCCGATGGATGGGGTGACAAACAGAATACGTCCCTTGATATCGAAGGCTGGTGTCAGTGCGTCAAGCACGGCCTGCGACAAATTGGCGGCATCCTGCATTTCCTTTAGATCGGGAATAATGATCAGGAACTCATCCCCGCCAAGACGCCCGACAATTTCCTGACGGCCAATGACTTTTTGCAGTCGTAGCGCCACAGCCTTGAGCAATAGGTCCCCGACATGATGTCCCAAGCTGTCATTGATTACCTTGAAACGATCAAGGTCGATAAAGACAACTGCGGTTGCGCCGTGGCGTCGGTCTTTGTCATCTTGGTGTACCGCCAGCGCATTGGACAGGCTGTGTTCAAGCATGCTGCGGTTCGGCAGATTGGTCAGCGTGTCGTGGTTGGCCATATAGACCAGCTGTTCTTCATAGCGCTTGCGCACGGTAATGTCGTTTAGAACAGCTGTAATGAGCGGGGTTGCCGCATCAGGGATCGGGCGGAAGGCAAAAGAAACGTCAATTTCGCGTTGGTCTATCCTAATGATGGGTAAGATGATGCGTTTTTCTGTTATCTCAACGCTCGGATCATATGCGGCGAGTTCTTCAAGGGTGTGTTCAAGTGTCGGAATTGATCGCGGGGCGATAAATTCCTGCAAGGCGCGTCCTTGGGGGGTTTCATCACGCATCAACCCCAGTAGGGGCCGGATGGCAGCATTGTATTCGACGATACGACCTGTCAGTGAGATCGTCAGAATCCCGTCAGCAACATTCTGAACAATGGCGTTAAGTTGCGATTCACGGTCTCGGACTTGCTGTTCGGTAACGCGCAGCTTGGTAAGGTTTGTCGAAATGCTGTCGATCAGATTGCGCGTGGTATGCAAAATCATACCCAGCTCATCGCGGTCATGTTTGACCGGGACGACGATGCTCTGGGGATCGGGATGTTGTGGGTTAATCTTGCGCAGTGTCGCCGAAATGCGCAAAAGTGGTTTGGTCAGTGTCGCATAGAAAAACGCAACCAATACCAGCCCCAAAAGCAGATTTCGTAAAATACCTGATGCCAGGATGCGTGTTGCACGATTGATAAAACCCTCGGCAATCAGGTTGGTATCGATTTGAACACTTAAATATCCGACCAGTTCTCTGGTCGGACCTGTTTCAAGACGAACATCATATTCCTGATTGTCGCCAAACATTAATCTGGTCAGCAGGGACCGGCTGGAACTGCTTGGTGGCTCCGAATGGCGGGCAAGGACATTATCGAAATTGTCGCGCAAGACCGCTTCATAGACCGGCTCATATTCAAACAAGCCGGCAATAACGCGCGAGGCCAGATTTTCATCAAGACCGTACGCCGCCTGTGTCGCGGATTCGCGCAAAGTCGCAAGAACCTGATTAACGGTACGGTCAATCAGGGTTTGTTCTTCGCGAAGATCAAGGGTGATTTGAATAGCACTGAGCAGCAGGCCAATAAGCAGGGTAATGGCGACCGCAATGCGTGCCTGTTTTACAGACAGGCGATCCAGCCACTTAAGTTGTTGCTGATCAAGGTTTTCGTTAGACACCCCGAACCCCAAATATTCACTTTTCCCAATCAGTTAAAAGCACACTATGGCGTTGTGTTGTTAAAAGCAATTGTCCCAAGGCCCTAAGAACTGGAAAAGAGCAAAGAAATCTGTATGGTCTGCGCAGAATTTCGAAGGTAAATATCCTATATCTTGCTGGCCGATGTTTCTGCACTGCATCAAACTGGCAATACTACGCAAAAAAATGGGATTTTAATGGAGTTGCACACAAAGGCCGTGCGTGATAACCCAATGCCCGAGAGAGAACAAGGCCAAGCGCGGGTGCAGCCGCAATCTGGTCCAGCAACCTGTACGGAGTTACACCATGACCTATGTGGTGACGGAAAACTGCATCAAGTGTAAGTATCAGGACTGCGTCGAGGTTTGCCCCGTCGATTGCTTCTATGAAGGTGATAACTTTTTGGTTATTCATCCTGACGAATGCATTGATTGCGGTGTCTGTGAGCCGGAATGCCCCGCAGAGGCGATTATTCCTGATACGGAACCGAACTTGGACAACTGGTTGGAAATCAACCGGAAATTCGCTGAAGTCTGGCCAAATATTACCCGTAAAGGGGATGCGCCGGCTGATGCGGACGAGTGGAATGGCAAAACGGGTAAAACCGAAATGCTCAGTGAAGCACCTGGTAAAGGTGACTGATCAAGTCGCATAACCATCAAGAATTAAACCATATTTGGGTCAATCCTGTGTCGGTGTTTGGCCCTTTGCATGGCTGCATTGAGCTGGTGACACGGAAAAATTCTGTGAAACACCGGCTCTTTGTGTTATTGTCTCCAACTCGCGTTTAAGGGCTCGACAGGCTCGTTCCGAATTTACCGGATCCCCGTTTAATATCCCCTGTCTGAAACCGCGACTTTGCCAAAAGCTTGGTCGTGTGCAGCTCTTCGCGTCACTGGGTCTATAGTGTTACAGTTGAATGACCAGGTCTCATACGGCCGGAAGGATGCTTGATGTCGGATAAGTTGCCCTTTACTGTTGGCGATTACGTTGTTTACCCTGCGCACGGTGTTGGCTGTGTCAACGGTCTGGAAACCCAGGAAATCGCGGGTCAGGAATTGCGCCTTTATGTAATTACCTTTGAATCCAGCCGCATGACTTTGCGTGTGCCGGTTAATAAGGTGGGCAACTCGGGTCTCCGTAAGCTTTCCTCTAAAAAGCAGATGGACTCGGCACTTATTACCCTTAAGGGGCGTGCACGCGTAAAACGCACCATGTGGTCGCGCCGTGCCCAGGAATACGAAGCAAAAATCAATTCAGGCGACCCTGTTTCCATCGCAGAAGTCGTGCGCGATCTTCATCGCAGCGCAACCCAGCCGGAACAGTCGTTCTCTGAACGTCAGATTTACGAAGCAGCCTTTGAGCGCCTCGTTGACGAATTGGCTGCGATTGAAAAAATTGATAAGGACAAGGCATCTGGCAAACTTGAAAAGCTTTTGTACAAAGCTGCCTGATTGCAGACGTTTCCTTACACACCTATTTATAAAAACCGGCCCACAAGGTATCCTTGATATCCTCGGGGCCGGTTTTGTTTTTGTTTTAGGCAGGTTACAGCGATGAGTGCAGTTCTGGCGCCGATTAAGCCGGCAGAAAGAATCTGGGTTGTCGGCGCGATCAATGGTGATCATGACGCGTTGCGGGCAGTTCATCAAAAGCTTGCCCCGCGCATCACCCTGGGCGACCGGCTGGTCTATCTTGGGAATTACTGGGGCGATGGATCGGGTGAAACTGTCATCGCCACCATCAACGAGCTTCTGTTGTTTCGTCGCTACTTTATTGCGATTGACGGCATTGATATTGCTGACATCGTTTTTCTACGTGGTGCGTCAGAAGAAATGGTCACCAAGTTGCAACAAATCCAGTTTGCTCCTAACCCGGGTGAAGTTTTTGACTGGATGTTGACGCGCGGTGTTGCTGGTACGATCCGGGCCTATGGTTTTGACCCGGTCAATGTGCAGTCGATTATGCGTCAAGGCGCGCACGCTATTTCGCAATGGACCTCACAATTTGCCGATGCGCTGCGTCGTTACAGCGGGCACAGTGCCCTTTTGGCCGATCTTAAACATGCTGCCTATACCACGGACGGTCGGTTGATCTTTGTCCATGCGGGCCTTGACGGATCGCGTCCCTTGACCGGACAGACCGATACGTTCTGGTGGGGCGGGTCGATGTTCGAAAGCATCACGGACCGGTACTACGACTGTGCGCGTATTGTGCGCGGCGCATCGGGTAGTCAAACCGGTTTGATTGAACGTGAATTCACCCTGTCAGTTGACCATGGTGCGGGTCGTGGTGGGGCGCTTTTGGCTCTGGCCCTTGATGGTCAGGGTAAGGTTTCTGATCGCATCGAAAGCATTTAAATACCTTGGCCTTGCCGCCGGTTGGTCAGGACGGTCATTGGAATACGAAAAAAGGCAGCATGTGATTATGCTGCCTTTTGATGTTTTGTCCGCTGGTGGTCTTGGTATTGCTAATGCCTGACGACTTTGACCAAAGCGTTGGGGGCAGGGGCCTCGTCTGCGGCCAGGCCGTTAATGGTCGCAAATGTTGCGGCAGGCTCACGGTCAACCTGCATGTCATCAATAAACGTCTGCAAGGTATATTCCGGGTTTGCTGCCCGTACTTTAATGCGAAGCGGCGTGTTGACCTGTTGTTCCTGAGGGGTCAATGGACGGAAGCTGTATGTCGTGCGGCGTAATGCGACGTTATATGAGTCTGCCTTGTCCAAAGGCATGATGAACAGGAACTGATAGGTCGAGTCTTCATGCCGGATAACGACCACGCGCAACCGCGCAGCGCCAGAGCTTAGTGAAACATCAGCACTTCCGGTCGCGGCTTCCTGACCGTTAATATCAAGCATTTCGATATTCTGAAGTGTTATCTGTTTTGAAAATGCGCTTTTAAGATAGTTATCGAGGCGCATGTCCCGCGCTTCGGGCGCTCCTTCAAAGACGATTTGCGCCCCTTGTTTGTCGCGCGCGACCACGGCCGTTGGCTGATTAATCATGGAAAAATCATCGGGAACTTCAAACTGGAAGTTAAGCGGAACATGAACGAATTCCGGACCATGGATATAACCCTGGTCCGGACCATCGCCATACAGGATGCCATCAATGGCGGTCATGTATCGCACGGTGCCCAGTTCCGGGTTGGCAACCGGGGTGACATTGGCCTGCGCATGGGCTTGTTGTATGCGGTCAAGTGTACGCGGGTGTGTCGCCATGAAATCAAACTGATCGACATCATCGGGTGAACGTCCCGCAAGCACGGCCTGAAGGCGCGAATGCGCACGCAGCTTTTCAAGGAAGGTTGCCATGGCGTCAGGGTCATATCCTGCCCGCGTGATATAGCGCACGCCCAGCATGTCTGCTTCCAGTTCATGCTCACGCGAGAAGGATTTCAAATAAGCGTTCGCACCGGTGCCAATAATCTCCCCAGCGCCATTGCCTATGGCAACCGAAAGCCCCCCAGCCAAAATCTGGGTAATCATACCCCGGCTATAGCGCTGGGCGGAATGGCGGGCAACCACATGGCCGATTTCATGGGCAAGAACGCCTGCAAGTTCTGCTTCGTTTGAGGCAAGTGCAGTAAGCCCACGCGTGATGTAGACATATCCCCCCGGAAGCGCAAAGGCGTTGATGACAGGGGAATCAAGAACCGTGAATGTAAACTTCTCATCGGGTGTTTCTGACACGGCGACCAGTTTTTCACCGATTTTAGTGACATAGGCTGGCAGGTCCTTTTCATCGTATTTCCCGCCAAATTCCTTGACCATTTTCGGGTGTTCTTGTGCCCCGATCTTGCGTTCTTCGTCTGGAGACATAAAGGCGGTAAAGCTGTCTTCGCCGGTTGCACGATTGGTCGAGCACCCCGCAAGGCCAACCGTAAGGCTGGCTGCCGCAAACAATGCCGCCACGTGTCGTTTGTGTATGGAATGCAGCCAACCCATTGATGTCTTTCCTCTCGTTGCTTTGCCGCGTAAGTTTGAATCAAACGCCAGACAGAATTTCATGAGAATTGGTAACGCGTGTTGCAGAACCGATCAACACATTCGCAGTCTTTATCCTACGCGGTGAAATTGGGAAATTTTACGGCCAAGGTGGTGCGCGCTTTCAAAGTGATGTTGGTTTTACTGGTTTCTCTGATGCCAGTCGGGAGGGCTCAAGCAAGCGATTGGCGCTGTGGGGCCGGTGTAAACTCTGATGGTGCTGACAGTATGGCTGCCGGGAGCGGGTCATCATCATGGAGTACGTATCAGTTGTTGCCTCCTGTTGCGGTTGACCAGCTTTTTGCGCCTGATTTTGCAAAACAACCGCTTCGATTGTCTGATATCGCGTTTGTACCGCAGTTCGAGGCCGCTGCATTTAATTGGCTGAAAAAAGCTAGTCAGGAACCGGTCGAAATTGCCAAGATTACCGCAAAGGCAGATTACCTTAATCGTCTTCCTGTCCGCATTCGCAGTGGTTCTCCAAATTCCTTTCTAATCTGGCAGGAAGCGCTGTTGTCAAAGGGGTTGGCGTTGCTGATGCTTGAAACTTCCGATGATATGGGCCGATTGATTGCAGTAGAAGATGCCGCCATTTCCAATGGGCTGGGTATGTGGCGTGATGATGCGATGGATGAGCCTCCTTATGTTGTTGCAGGTGCCTCAGACAAAACCTTGTGGGGACGTTCAAACCTTGCGGATGTAAAAGATGCGATTGGCCGGTTTGTTGTGGTTGATGCAGTTCTTGTCAGTGTCGAGCATCAGGAATGGCGCAGTTACCTCAATTTCGGGCAGGACTGGCGACGTGACTTCACCATCGCAATTGGTTCTGATCTTCGTGATGTATTGGTCGGCTCTAAAGAAGCTCTTGATGATTGGATTGGTCGGAAAGTTCGGGTTCGAGGTGTCATTGAAAACCGCGGCGGTCCTTATATCGCACTTCGAAACCTCAATTGGTTGTGCGTTGAGGCACAATAGGTGCTTGTTATTGCCGTCAAAATCATGAGAAAGGTAATTTCTGGCATTTACCAAACTCAATGAATGAGGTCTCCACGTGCTTTATCCAGACGTTACTCCCCATGCAACCGGCTGGATTGTCCGTGATGATGGTCATGAAATCTACTGGGAAGAGGTCGGAAATCCGGACGGTATTCCGGTTGTTTTCCTGCATGGTGGGCCCGGCGCTGGGATCTCGGTCAACAGCCATCGTTTCTTTGATCCTCAAAAATATCGGGTGATTTTGCTTGATCAGCGTGGTTCCGGGAAATCAACACCATTTGGCAGTCTTGAAAACAACACCACAGATCATTTGATTGGGGATATTGAAGCCCTGCGCGAAGATCGTGGCATTGACCGTTGGCTGGTGTTTGGCGGATCGTGGGGATCGACATTGGCGCTGGCATATGGGCAGGCCCATCCCGAGAATGTTCTTGGGTTCGTTTTGCGTGGGATTTTTCTGTGCCGGGAAACGGAAATTGCCTGGTTTATGGACGGCATGGGGCGTTTCTTTCCGGAAGCGGAGCGTAAATTTATCGAGATTGTTGGATTCCAGAAAAATCCGGGTTGGCAGAAATTACTTGATCGCTATGACGATATTTTTGCAGGCAAAGAAGGCGAAGATATCGCAATTGAATCAGCCCGAGTCTGGTCTGCATTCGAGGCAACCTGCTGTACCCTTTTGCCCGATGATGGCTTGGTCGAAGATTTCGAGGGTGATCAGATCGCATTGGCCTTGGCAAAACTTGAACATCATTATTTTGTAAACCGGGGCTTTTTTGAGCCAGATCAGCTTTTGCGCAATATAGGACGCATTTCGCACTTGCCTGCGATCATTGTGCAGGGTCGCTATGACGTTGTTTGTCCGCCGACCTCAGCATTTTCATTGCATGCGGCTTGGCCCGGGGCTGAGATGTTTGTGGTTGATGATGCTGGTCACGCAGCAAGCGAACCTGGGATTGTCCGTGAACTGGTTCGGGCAACCGACAGATTTGATGGTTCTCGGTTTGCGGGAAAATAGGATTTTCGTTCCAATGTTTGATTGTGTCTGTTAAATCCTTGGCTAGAATATCTTATTGATTGATCTCATGGGGACGTGATTGATGAAGCTGGGCTTGGGGAAACTGCTTGCAGTTTGTGTCTTTTTTGGGTTTTTGGGTACTGCGCACGCGCAGCAGATTTTGGGTAATAACAACGATTCGGGGCTGCTTGAGTTCTCGACCGGTATGGTCGATATCACTCAGGATGAAGAAGCAGCCGAGTTTCGTCTTGATTACCGCGCCCAGCACGCAATGTTTGATGTGACCCGCCCGATTGGCGGTGTGATGGTAACCTCCGAAGGTGCGGTTCACGGATATGGCGGTTTGGCCGTTGACGTGCTCTGGGGGGATCACTTCGTCTCGAGTGTCTATACCTCTGTCGGGGCATATCATCAGGGGAACGGTGAAGACCTTGGTCATTGGATCGAGTTTCGCTCTGGTCTTGAACTTGGTTTCCGCTTTGACAGCCACGAACGTCTGAGCCTTGGCATCTCACACATCTCGAATGCGAGTATCGGCGATGAAAATCCGGGTACAGAAATTCTGTCGCTGACTTATTCGTTCCCGATCGAACGCATTTTTGAATAGTCGCCTAACGAGTACGAATACGTATGACTGACCGGTTTGCCTTCGATGTAAGTTTCGTGATCACGGTCTTTAACAAGGCCCCATATTTGGGGCCGATGTTGCGGAGCATCGAACGGCAAATCGGTGACTTTTCCAGAGAGTTCATCTTCGTTGATGACGGTTCGACAGATGAGTTTGTTGCCCTGATCAAAGAGGCAACAGCGCACTGGGACAATGTTCATATCATCAGTCAGAAAAATGCGGGTCCCGCTGTTGCCACCAATACAGGCGGGTTTGCTGCCAAGGGCGAGTTTATCAAGATTGTCGATGCCGATGATGTGATGACGCCCTTTGCAACGCTACGTTTGCTCGAGACCATTCGACAAAAAGATATCGACTTTCTGTATGGCCGTTGGCGTTATGCCGATGATCCGGAGGCCGAAAGTCTTGCCGAGCCCGACATGGTCGGGGACTTTTTTGAATATCCCGATCCGTTGGCACATTTCGTTAAGCACGGTATGGCGGGTTCGACCAACGTCATCATGCGCACAGCCATTTTTCAAAAGATTGGCGGTGCCGATCCTGAACTGTTTGTTCAAGACATGTCGCTACCTTTGAGATTTTCCAAAGATCATCGTATCGGCAATGTTGATGTCATGGCCGTCATGGGCCCAAAAGAAGTTGCCGGTCGCATAATGGGCAACAATGCCGAAGTGGTTTATTCGTTGACGGCGACGATGTACCATTTCTTGCGTGATAACCCCGATGTGGCCCCGGAGTTGCAACGTATTGCGTTTAAGAGGTGTGCTGGTCGGGCTTGGAAATGGGCAAAACGTAACAACGGCAAGACATTTATCTCGCGCGAATTTGGATTTTACCTTTTATCGCGTCTTCCGGTTTGGAAGCGTACCGGGCTTCTGATCGGCAAGACAATCCGGGTTTGGAAAGACGCTGATATCCGCTATATGATTAAGCTCCCCGATTGATCACACTTTGATTTGCTGCTAAGTCAAGGCTGCCTTTGTGCAGCGCGCCCGTAGCTCAGCAGGATAGAGCACCAGATTCCTAATCTGGGGGCCGTGGGTTCGAATCCCGCCGGGCGCGCCAAATTCCTATTTTCCCTTAATATATGTCCCCATAAAGTACATTAAAGTCGGCACGTTTCGGGCTTGCTAAGCATGGTTTTGTGTTTAGGTAAGGGTAGGCGGTAATCTCTACATCTTATGAGTGTACGGGGATAAAACTTTGCTCGGCTTGAAAAGAAGGTCCATTCTTCACATATCCGTAATAGGTGCGGCACGCATAAAACCGCCAAACAGGGCCGCCATTGCATATCGGCCGGGAGGGTATCGTGAAGAACTGGATCAGACTTCCAAATAGCGAAGGGAACTGCATTTCAACACCGGATGGTGGCTCCGGACAAAAACTGTATCAGCGAGAAGTTGGCCGATCAGGTTTTCGGGGGCCATCCGCCCAAATTTACCACAAGCATCCACCTGCGGGTTGGTCGACTTTTGAAGGACCATTGCGCCCACGTGCTTTTACGCTTGGCAAGCTTGCTGCGGGGCCCGCGTGCCCGCTTCAGGCGCGGCGGGTGTTGTTTAATGATGCGATGGAAGTTCGGTACTGGAAAACTGATAGCAGAATGCATGCGTTAGCACGCAATGCCGACGGTGATATGCTTTTGTTCGTGCACGAAGGTGCGGGGGAACTATTTTGCGATTACGGACATCTCACCTATCGCGACGGGGATTATATTCTGTTGCCTCGTGGAACGGCGTGGCGGGTTGAGCCAGAAGGCACTTGTGAATTTATGATGATAGAGGCAACGGGTGACGCGTTTGGTCTGCCGGACCCAAACAATGTACCCGGCGGCGTTTCTGTGGATCCGATGCGCTTTACCCTACCCAGCATTGATGATGCGTTTCGCGCCCAGCAAGATGATGCCTTTTGGGAAATCCATATCAAACGCCGTGGGGCGATTTCAACACTGACATATCCCTATAACCCGCTTGATGCCGCAGGCTGGGAAGGGGATTTATGTGTTGTGAAGCTGAATTGGCGTGATTTGGCGCAACGTCGGGCGCCCGGGCAAAAGGTTCCGCCTGCCGCTCATTGCACGTTTGTCACCAGCAATATGTCGGTTAGCACCTTTGTGCCCAAGGTTGGTGAGGGGCAATCGGGCATGCTGCGCGTACCATTCTATCATTCCAACGAGGACGTTGATGAATTCGTGTTCTACCATCGCGGCGAGTTTTTCAGTCGCGGTGACATCAAGGCCGGTATGGCAACCTTCCACCCCAGTGGTTTCCCGCATGGCCCGCATCCATGTTCCTATCAGGAAAAAATGATAGAAGCCCCGGTGGAAACGGACGAAGTGGCGGTTATGATCGACAGCCTAGCTTTCCTGAATGTCGATGAAACGATTCCCGATGGTGCTGAATGGAAAGCTTATGTGAAAACTTGGGAAAAAGCTCAGGAAACGCTATAAGCTCTTGATCGGGATCATCGGGCAGTGGCAATGTTATCGCCGCGAGATTTGAGCGCGGCGATGGCCAAAACGTTAATGATTTTGTCAGCTTGTCGCGGTAGCTTATGATTTGATCAAGACACAGGCCCTATGGTGTCAAAATAGTCCAAACACCAGACGTTCCGATAGATGGTCGTTGTGGTTTCGCAAAACGTGCAAGCGGCTCAAGAATTATTGTTACCGGAACAGGTTGACCAAAGCCGATAATGACCAAACAGAAGATTGTCCAATCCGTAAGTCATAAAACTCCTGATGCGCCACAGGCATCAGAACATCCGTTGGCATGTCTGCCGCAAAGTTTTCTTTCGCGCGGCGCACGCACACCGTTCACCAGCAAAAGCCTACGATATGCGCGCGTGGCTGAGGGCAAGGGTGGACGCGCCATGGTCAATTTGCCCGGTCTTGCCGGCGGTCTCGGGACATATGAATTGCCCCTTGATACCCTGCGTGAAGTCTTTGATCTTTCGGTTCATGACAGGATGTTGTTTGACCGTCTGCTGGAGCTTGAAACATTACGCCCGAACACGGTTCTTGAACAAGCACGTGCTGTTGCGATTACCGGCGTTGGTGGTATCGAACTGGCGCGGGTGAACAATGCGCGCGGCCAGGAAGAAAAATCATCTCGTGAACTTGGCCAGCTTGCCGTTTTGCATCAGGCCTTGCTTCAGCTCGGTGGTGCTGCCGTTCAGGACATGAAGCGTGAAGAGCTACTGACGATGGAAGGGCAGATACGTGCCCGCAAAGCGCTGAACCGTTTTTCCTCGGAGCACAAGGTTGCCAATGACACTATCATCGACAGTCTTGGCGAGTGGAGCAAAATGTCGGCACCGGTCGGGTTGGCACTTGACGGGTGTCAGGGACCGTTGCGTGTTCTGGTCGCCGATCTTAAAAAGTTTGCATCAGATGTTGAGGAATGGTCAAATTCTGAACAAGCTGATTTCCGGTTTATGGCAGGGCGTATCAGTAGCGCGACCAAGGCAACCTGTGATCACGCGATGAAGCTGATCAGCCAGGTTGATGGCTGGAACAATGAACTTGGCAAGGTCCTGACCAATTGGGAGCGTGCCAAGAATGATATCGCGAAAATGATTGATCATCTTTGGTGGTTGCTTGATGGCTGGCAGGAACTGATCGATCTTTGGCAAAAGCGCCCGGTAAATGACCGCGTGCGCCAACGCGAAATCATCGAAGAGGTCGCAAGTTTCACACCGGTTCTTCCAATCGATGAAATCTCAGTTGAAGAGCAGCCGTTCTGGATTGATGTCCGCGTGAACCAGATGTTGTGGGCTGGTGAATTGCGTAAATTGGGTAGTGGTGAAATTGATGCGGATATGGTGGATCGTCTCGAGCGCTTCAGGAGACAGTCTGCATGAAGATTGAAGAGGCCGGAAAACTCGGTGCTTCGCAGCTCGGTCAATTGTTTGAATCCCTTAGCGGTTCTGAAATCGCCCGGTTTACCCGTGCGATCGAAAGCGACCGTGTCGATCCGAAGCTTCCCCTTCCGCATGAGACGATTCTGCAAATCCTGCGTCCGCGTCTAGCGTCTCTCAAACCGGAACGTTATCCCACACCGATGCGCCAGTTTTGCGATCCGATCGAAGATCTTTTGACGTCGGCAATGCCAAGTGACAAAAGCATTCGCATCAGCCGATCGTCGTTAATGCCGATCTGGAACTTTGTCAGCAGTGCCGCCGGACCCGAATTCCAAAAGGCGATGCGCGATATCGAGGTCGCGGCCGCCGCGCGCAATGCTGATAAACTTGCCGCTGCCGAAAGAACGCTTTGGAAGCTGGGCGCACGTTGCATCGAAGATGAGGTCGAAGCGTCTCATAACGGCGTAAAGCAGGAACGTGCCCTTGCAACCCGGCTTGGGTCACGCCTTCATCTTAAGGCCCTGATCGAGATGGGTCAGATTTTGAATGTTGGCGAAGAGATCGCGCAGGTTCGAAACCGGTTCCCGTCCGCACCGATACGTGCCCTTGACCCCAATGATGTTTCCTGGTTGCGTGACCGGTTTGTTGAAATTTCCGAAGCCAAACCGGGGCTGGAGCCGATGTTCCTGCTTGCGGTGCTGGCCCGGCTTTTACGCCCGAGTGAATTGTTCAAGCTGATCCGCGTTCTGTCAAACAAGGCAGATGACCGTACCATCGAAAAAACCAATCTTGCGGAAACCGGCGACCTGATCATTGACCTGTTGGCAGAAACCGTGACCGAGATTGAAGAAGGTGTCGGGACAGGCAAGGACGAAGCTCATATTCTGTCGCTTGCACGTTGGTATGCATCTGAATTTACGCGCATCACCCGCGAATTTAAAATCCGTAAAGATGGTCGCTGGGGCGAAAAGCTGCTTGAAACACGCCGGCGCGTGTCAAAGGCGTTGGCAAATACAATGTTCGGGGCAACACCTGAACGCGTAATTGATGCCTTGCCAAAACTTGAAGTGCGTCAGGGACCAGGTTCAGGCGCGAAAGGATTGGCAAGGCCAATCTTTGCTCAGGATTTTGATGATGAGAAGGTTCTGGCGGCTGAAAAGTCGGCAGAAGCCATCGCCGAAACAGCACGTATTTCCGATGTGCTTGCCGCACAAAGCTCGGCAGCCAAGGCTGTTGTAGAGCTTAAGAAAAAGCTCAACCAGATCGGTCGGGCAGGCGTTGATGGTATGGGCCGCCTGGCCCCGGAAGAAATCCCGATTGCCCAGCGAAACCTTATGGCGACGGTACGTTTACTTGAAATTGTCGATGGCCCCGAAGATGCGGATGTTTTACGTTAACGTGGCATGTCAGCCTTGCGCGCGCTTCAAGGGCAGAAGGCAGGTTAAGGAGCCTGTTTTCTGATGTCTTGAATGTTGGCGATGACCGAAACTTTTGGCCTTAAGGCTTGAGTTTTGCTGTGACTTCAAGCTGATCCAACCATCCCATGAAGGCGCGAATTTTTGGGAGGCGTGATCGGCTGGTGGGGCTGGTCGCATAATAATGAAACGGGCTTGCCTGTGGCGGGCCGAACGGGGCAATAATCCGGCCGTTCTTGAGCTCGTCTTCAATGGCAAATGTCGGGAGGAGTGCAACGCCCAGTCCGGCTGCCGCCGCCTGCATGGCCATGGTGAAATGTTCGAACTTCGGCCCGTTTTCCCCATCAATATCGGTAAATCCACTTGCGGCAAGCCAGTCAGCCCAGCCGTGTGGTCGGGTTGCGATATGAAGCAGGGGGAAGTGGCGTAAATCATCGGTTGTTGGCGCATGATCAAGCTTGCTGATCAATTGCGGTCCACAGATTGGCACCATTTCCTCGCCGTGCAAAATATGGGCATCTAGCCCCGACCATTGGCCGTTACCAAACAGAACCGCGATATCGATTTGTTCGCGGTCAAAATCGGGCATGCCGATGCGCGAAATGAAATTGATCACGATATCTGGAAATTGGGCGCGAAAGGCTGGCAACAAAGGGATTAGACAGCGCGAGCCAAATGTTGGCGGGGCGGCAACGGTCAAAACACCGCTTTCCGATCCGCCCGACAGCAACGTCAATGTTGCACTTTCAAGGTGATCAAGGGCCGGGCGGATTGATTGCAGATAATTTTCGCCCTCAGGGGTCAGGACAAGTCTCTGCTTTTCACGGGTAAACAGTTTGCAGCCAAGCCAGTCTTCAAGTCCCTGTATCTGACGGCTGATCGCACTTTGCGTTAGATAGAGTTCTTCTGCTGCACGCGACGCACTACCAAAACGTGCTGTTTGCTCAAAACAGCTTAGGGCCTTCAGGCTGGGGATGCGGCGGCTCACGATTTGGTCCTGTTTTTAATGTGATTAACCTAGTTCATGAGTTTTATGCATAAACTAAATCAGTTTTATCATTTGCAACTTGATCTGCCAATTCCTAGCTTACCCCTATAAGCGATAAGCTTTCAGGGGTAATGTCGTCTCGCCCTTCTATGACGTTACCCCTGTTTTGTTTTCATTAATTTCATAAGAGGATCAGGCATATGGCCAGCCGCGCACCTTTTCACTGGGAAGATCCGCTCCTGCTTGAAGATCAGTTGAGCGAAGAAGAGCGCATGATCCGCGACGCGGCGCGCGCATATTGTCAGGAAAACCTTCAGACCCGTGTTCTCGAAGCCAACCGTCACGAGATTTTCCATCGCGAAATCATGACCGAAATGGGCGAGCTTGGCCTGCTTGGCCCGACGATCCCTGAAGAATACGGCGGGCCGGGTGTCAACCATGTGGCCTATGGTCTGGTGGCGCGCGAAGTCGAACGTGTGAACTCGGGGTATCGCTCGGCAATGTCGGTACAAAGCTCGCTTGTAATGCATCCGATCTTTGCCTATGGCAGCGAAGAACAGCGCAAAAAATACCTTCCGAAACTGGCAACTGGCGAATGGGTTGGTTGTTTTGGTCTGACCGAGCCGGACCACGGTTCCGATCCGGGTGGTATGAAAACCCGTGCCCGCAAGGCCGATGGTGGTTTTACCCTTTCGGGTGCGAAAATGTGGATCACCAACAGCCCGATTGCGGACGTATTCGTTGTTTGGGGCAAGGATGACGACGGTGTCATTCGCGGCTTTATCCTTGAAAAAGGTATGAAGGGCCTGTCGGCACCTAAGATCGAAGGCAAGTTTTCGCTGCGTGCCTCGATCACCGGTGAGATCGTTATGGACAATGTCTTTGTACCCGAAGAAAACATGCTGCCGAATGTGAAGGGCCTTGGCGGTCCGTTTGGTTGCTTGAACAAGGCACGTTACGGTATCGCTTGGGGTGCCATGGGTGCAGCTGAATTCTGCTGGCATGCTGCACGTCAATATACTCTTGACCGCAAACAGTTTGGTCGTCCATTGGCGGCCAATCAGCTGATCCAGCTGAAACTGGCGAACATGCAGACCGAAATCACGCTGGGTCTTCAGGGGGCTTTGCAGTTAGGTCGTATGCTCGATGCTGGAACGGCGGCACCTGAATCGATCTCGCTGATGAAGCGTAACAATTGCGGCAAGGCGCTTGATATTGCCCGTGTATCGCGGGATATGCACGGCGGCAACGGTATTGCAGACGAATACCATGTTATTCGCCATGCGATGAACCTTGAAGCTGTGAATACTTACGAGGGAACGCATGACATTCATGCTCTGATCCTTGGTCGTGCTCAGACCGGCATTCAGGCGTTCTCGTCCGAAGGCTAAGTTAAGGTCTCGGCGGGCGGTTGCGTTAAGCTTCCGCCCGTTTTGAGTCCTGATCGCATATTCTGTTTTTGATATTTCCGGGATAAATAGATGACAGGCGCGCTTTCTGGCATTCGTGTGCTCGACCTTTCTCGTGTGCTGGCAGGGCCTTGGGCCAGTCAGACGCTGGCCGATCTGGGGGCTGAGGTCATCAAGATCGAACGTCCCGACGCCGGGGATGACACCCGTGGCTGGGGCCCGCCCTTTGCCAAGGACGAAGCCGGAAACGATACCACCGAAGCGGCCTATTACCTGACGGCAAACCGGGGCAAAAAATCACTAACGGTCGATATCACCAAGCCCGAAGGTCAGGAGATCGTCCGCAACCTTGCGGCCCAAAGCGACGTGGTTCTGGAAAACTTTAAGGTTGGCGGCCTTGCCAAATACGGCCTTGATTATGTGTCGCTGGCAAAAATCAATCCCAAGCTGGTTTATTGCTCTATCACCGGGTTTGGTCAGGATGGGCCGTATAAAGACCGACCGGGTTATGATTTTATGATTCAGGGCATGGGCGGTCTTATGAGCATCACCGGCGCACCGGATGCCGTTCCGGGTGGTCAGCCGATGAAGGTCGGGGTTGCGGTTGCTGATATCTTTACCGGGCTTTATGCCACCATCGGTATTCTTGCTGCACTCCGCCACCGCGATGCGACCGGAGAAGGTCAATATATTGATCTGGCTTTGCTGGATGTGCAGACCGCCGTCCTTGCCAATCAGGCGATGAATTATCTGACAACCGGCACGGCACCGGGACGCCTTGGCAATGCGCATCCCAATATTGTTCCTTACGAAGCCTTCCCGTCTGCAGATGGTTATCTGATCTTGGCGGTTGGCAATGACAGCCAGTTTAAAAGTTTCTGCAAAGTTGCTGGCTTGGCAGACCTGCCGTCTGATGATCGATATACAACCAACCGGTCACGTGTGGCGAACCGTGAAACGTTGGTGCCTCTGATCCGCCGTGCGATGGTGACCAAAACCACCGATGAATGGATCGCAGCACTTGAAAAGGCCAATGTACCGTGTGGCCCGATCAATACCCTTGATCGGGTGTTTGACAACCCGCAAGTTCAGCACCGCGGCATGATCCGCTATCTTGATCATCCAACAGCTGGTAAAGTTCCAACGGTTGCAAATCCAATCAAGTTTTCCAAAACGCCAATTTCCGGTGAAACAGCCGCACCGATGTTGGGGCAACATAGTGATGAAATCCTGCGTCAGGTTGCCGATCTAAGTGACGAGCAAATCGAAAAACTTCGCAGCGCCGGAATTATCTGATCATCCATTTTGGTGGGCTGTTTCGGTTTGAATACGCATCGGTTGACGTCGAAAAGATGGTAAATGGACGATTTGTGCGATGCACAAAATTTTAAAAACCCTTGCTTTAACGCAACCAAAGTCTTTCAGGTCATAGATCATGCGTGGATGTTGCGGAACTTCTTGAATTTTACGTGTTTTTGCTCAAGGTGAATTGCAACTATCTGAATATTTTATATCCTTTTAAAAAATACAAATCGGGGATGTGCATGTCAGAAGTTGTGATTTCTGCTCAGTCGATCAGTAAAACCTTTGGCGCGGGGGCCGATAAGGTTACCGCCCTTGACGACGTATCGGTTGATATCTTTCAAAATGAATTCTTCACAATGCTGGGCCCGTCAGGCTGTGGCAAAACCACTTTGCTGCGTCTTATCGGTGGGTTTGAGCAGGCAAGTGCCGGGCAGATTTTGCTCGAAGGGCAGGCGTTAAACGATTTGCCGCCGTTCAAACGCCCGATCAATACCGTTTTCCAGTCATATGCGCTGTTCCCGCATTTAACGGTGCGCCAGAACATTACCTTTGGCCTTGAAATGAAGTCCATATCGAGTTCTGACGCAAATGCGCGGGCTGATGAAATGTTGGAGTTGGTGCAGCTTGCCCAATACGGTGATCGTTCACCCAGTCAACTTTCCGGCGGGCAGCAGCAACGTATCGCGCTTGCGCGCGCCCTTGCCCCCGCACCAAAAGTGTTGCTTCTTGATGAGCCGCTTTCGGCCCTTGATCTGAAATTGCGCAAGGAAATGCAGATCGAACTCAAACGTCTGCAAACCGAAACCGGCATCACCTTTGTTTTTGTCACCCACGATCAGGAAGAAGCACTTGCGATGTCTGATCGCATTGCGGTGATGCAATCTGGTAAAATCTTGCAGGTTGGCGCGCCGCGTGAAATTTACGAACAACCGACCCATCGCTTTGTTGCTGACTTTATCGGGGACAGCAACTTCCTGCGGGGGGATTTGGTTGATGGGCCACATGGTGGGCACGCAATCAGCTTTGGTGAAGGTCAGGTGATCAATCTGGCGCAGGATGTTAAGTCCGACAAGCTCAAGGATGTGAATGTCTCGATCCGCCCAGAGCGCCTCAGCATCACAGACGCAAAAGCCACCAACGGTAACCAGCTTACCGGGACGGTGACGTTTGTGACCTATTTCGGAACTGATACCACCTATCGCGTTGATCTGGATGGTCAGGGACCGGTGACGGTCCGCATGCAAAATGGTGATGGGGCAAATGCACAGTTTGGCAAAGGCGACCGTGTCGGTGTTGTGATGCCTGCCGAAGCAATCCGTGTTTTGGTGGATTGATCATGGCGCAGTTGTTTCGCAGTAAACGATTTTGGCTGATCGCACCGGCGGTTGTTTATATCGCATTCTTCATGGCCATTCCGCTGATGCAGATGGCTTATGTCTCAATCCTGGAACGCGGCGATTATGGCGGGGTTAATTGGGGGGCGTTTTCGGTCGATGCCTATGTCAATTTCCTGTTTGAACGCGACCTTATGGATAATCTGGTGCTCAACACCGATTATATCCAAATCTTTGTCCGTTCCTTTGGTCTGTCGGCCATGACCATGGTTTTTGCGCTGCTGCTTGGTTTTCCAACCGCGTTTTACATTTCCATGCAGTCGCAGGGGCGTCGCAACTTTCTGATCTTTTTGGTGACGATCCCGTTCTGGACCAACATTCTGGTGCGAAACTATGCGTGGATGTTGTTGCTGCGCAATGGCGGTTTGATTGATGGATTTCTGAACTGGGCCGGGATTGAAACCGGCGGGCTTGATATCCTCTATACGCCTTATGCCGTTTCCATCGGCCTGACCTACACCTATTTGCCGTTCATGGTGTTGCCAATTTATGCCAGCCTTGAAAAGCTTGATCACAGGTTGGTCGAGGCCGCATTTGATCTTGGTGCCAATAAACGCCGTGCCATGAAACGTGTCATTTTACCGCTTGCCGCACCGGGCATTGCGGCGGGCTGTATCCTTGTTTTCATTCCGTGCCTTGGCGCCTATGTCACCCCGGAACTTTTGGGCGGGGGCAAGTTCATGATGATTGCCAATCTGATTGGCAGTCAGTTTGGCGCAGCGCGTAACTGGCCGTTTGGCGCGGGGCTTGGCTTTGTTTTGCTGGCGCTGGTTTTGATTTCGATGCTGGCCTATTCGCTGAAATTCAAATCATTGCCGGAGGAAAAGATATGAAGGTCGATGCCTCCAACCCGCTATGGCGTTTTCGCGGGATCACCTCGACGGCAATGTTGTTCTTTGCCTATTTATATCTGCCGATTGTGATCCTGATTGCGTTGTCATTTAACGAAAACAGGCTGGCGACCATCTGGACGGGCTTTACCACTGATTGGTATGTTGTGGCATTGTCCAATGATGACATGTTGCGCGCGGCACAAAATTCGCTTGTGGTGGCTGTGTCGGCAACCGTCATTGCCACCATTGTTGCAACGCTTGCCGCAATGGGAATGTCACGCGGGCGTTTTCGTGGTGAAACCGGTGTATCGGCCATGTTGGCCTTGCCGTTGCTGGTCCCCGAAGTTGTCACTGCGATTGCAACCTTGCTGTTCTTTGTTGCTATCGGGATCAAGCTTGGCCTTGTGACCATCATAATTGCCCATACGGTATTTTGCATTCCGTTTGCCTATTTGCCGATCCGCGCCCGGCTTGAGGGCATGGACCCGTCTTTGACCGAGGCGGCAAATGATCTTTATGCCAACGAATGGAAGGCGTTCCGTCGTGTCACCTTGCCGTTGCTGTGGCCCGGCATTTTGTCGGGTGCTATGTTATCGTTTATCATCTCGCTGGATGATTTTGTGATTTCATACTTCGTCGGCGGGGCAGGGGCGACCACGCTTCCGATCTATATCTTTGGCATGATCCGTATTGGCATTACCCCAGAGGTCAACGCCATTTCGGCAATGATGTTGCTGGTGTCGATTATCTTTGTCAGCGTGTCATTCCTGATAGATCGCATTCGCTACTGACAATTCCTTTTCAGGTGTTCGGTTTCTGGGCGGGCCGAACGCATAAAACAATAAATGACCGTCCATAACAGGGAGACTTACGATGAAATTTCGTTCCGTAATTTTAGGAGCATCTGCTCTTGCCTTGTTGTCCGTTGGGTCGGCAAAAGCAGATGGTGAACTGTTTTTCTATAACTGGTCGAACTACTTTCCGCCGGAACTGATGGAAAAGTTCGAAAAGGAAACCGGCATTAAGGTCACGCTGGATGTCTATGATTCCAACGAAACCATGCTGGCAAAGCTTCAGGCTGGCGCATCGGGCTATGACATTGCCGTGGCGTCTGATTACATGGTCGATGTGATGATCAAGGAAGGCTTGGCAACCGAGATTGATGCCAAAGACTTTGAGAATTTTAAAAATGTCGCCAAGCCACACGACACCATGAAATACGATCCTGATCGTAAATACTCTGCGACCTATCTTTGGGGCACAACCGGCTTTACCTATGACGCATCGGCAACCGATGCTGAAATGGAACGCAGCTGGAAAGAGTTCTTCGAACCACGTGAAGAATTCCGCGGCAAGATCGGCGCGCTAAATGACGAAGTCGAGATGTTCAATGCAGCGTCCTACTACGCTGGTGTGGAAAAATGCACAGAAGACCCGGCTGAGGCGCAGAAAGTCCTCGACGTTCTGCTAAAGCAGAAACCTTATATCGCGGTGTATAGCTCCGAAGGTACGATTGACCGGATGTCCGCGCGGGAAGTTTCCATGCATATGCAATGGAACGGTGCCGCACACCGGACCAAGGAAACCATTCCAGAAGCTGTCTTTGTGTATCCGAAAGAAGGCCTGACCTATTGGTCGGATCACTTCGTTGTTCCGACCGGGGCGCCGAACCTCGAAAATGCCAAAACCTTCCTGAACTGGATGATGAAGCCAGAAAATGCCGCCGAGGCATCGAACTATGCCGGTTACATGAATTCGATCAAAGGAAGTGGTGAGTTTATGGATCCGTCCATGAATGATGATCCTGCGGTGAATATGCCCGAAGAGTATGCCGATCTTTTGATCCCGGGGCAGAACTGCTCAGTCAAGGCGCGTGACTTGCGCAACCGCGTTTGGACCAAGCTTAAAAGCTGATCTCAATTATGAAAACCTGATTGTTTCGGCCCGGTGCATGTGCTGTCGGGCCGAAACAATCAATTGGGTTCAGACCCTAGCCACCATCGCCCCATTCGACAGGAAGACCATGTCATGACGTCGCCCGCTTCTTTCCCTGATTACGTTACGATTGCGCTTTGGGCCACCAACCTTGGTAAACCGATCAGCAGCATGGCCGATTGGGCCGATCATGTTGATGGGCAAATGGCGAAGGCCGCCAAACAGGGGGCGAAGGTCTTTGTCATGCCTGAATATGACAGTGAACAGTGGATGGCCTTTAAGCCGGAAGGTCTTCAAACCAATCAGGAAATTTCCTGGATGGCGGATCAGGCACCGGCTGCACGTGAACATGCTGCTCGGCTTTCAAAAAAGCATGACATGCTGTTCGTCGCCGGAAGCATGCCTTGGCATCTTGATCCGGCGGACCCGGCCAAGGGGCAAACAAACAGTGCGATGATCTTTACGCCAGAAGGCGATGCAATCATTCAGGATAAACTTTCCCTAACCCCCGGTGAGCAGGAACCTGATGACTGGAACCTCATACCCGGTAAGGAGTTTGGCGTTTTTAAATGGCGGGGTTTGAACGTAGCAGTTCTGATCTGCCTTGATATTGAAATGCCTGCTCTTTCGTGCTTGCTCGCCCCGCTTGATATTGATCTTCTTTTGGTGCCCTCGATGACAATGACCCCGTCGGGCTATCACCGTGTGTTTGGCTGCGCCAAAGCCCGTGCGGTTGAACTGATGACTGTGGTTGGGGCCTGTGGCACGACGGGGACGGCAATCAATACAACGCAGAACCCGACAAATTATTCCGGCTGTTCGGTCTTTACCCCGTGCGAGCCGCAGCTTGGCCACACGGGTATTTTTGCCCAGACCGAACCAACATTTGATGATGGCGGCGATGGTGAACTGCTGATCGCCAAGGATATCCCCGTTGGACTTGTCCGTGCGTTGCGTGGTGGCGATGCCGAAGTCTGGCCCGGTTGTTGGACGGCAAATCACGTGCAAATCAACAGTAAGACGTCATAACGACTTGAACCTTGCGGCAAAATGACAAGGATGATGTTGGTTGGGTAATCTGGCCACGGGGCATCTGTGCGCGCGACATGGACCAAGATACAAATAAGTTTGGAGCAAAAATCGCATGAAGATTGCAGTTATGGGTGCAGGTGCTGTCGGGTGTTATTACGGTGCCATGCTGGCGCGTGCCGGGCATGATGTGACTTTGATCGGACGTCCCGCCCATGTTGAGGCAATGAACCGCGATGGATTGCTTCTCGACCTGGGAACATCGCAGGAATATGTCGCCGTGACCGGCAGTACGGAGGCGTCGTCCGTTGACGGTGCAGAACTGATTTTGTTGTGTGTAAAGTCGACGGATACGGAAGATGCGGGTCAGCAGATCAAACCGTTTATTGGCAAGGACACCATTATCCTGAGCTTGCAAAACGGTGTTGATAACGCCGAACGCCTTGGTCAGGTTCTTGGTCAGCCAGTTATTCCTGTGGTGGTGTATGTCGCAACCAGCATGGGTGGTGCCGGCCATGTGAAACACCATGGTCGCGGTGAACTCGTCATTGGCATGTCATCGCAAAGCCAGGTGGTCGCAGATACATTGCGTCCGGCGCGCATTCCCGTCGAAATTTCCGAAAATGCCGATGGTGCATTGTGGGCCAAAATGATTCTCAACTGTGCCTATAACGCATTGTCCGCAATTACCCAGACCCCGTACGGTGAACTGGTGAAACAGGACGGTATTTGGGATGTGATGCGCAACACGGTGGATGAATGCCTTGCGGTTGCGGCGGCCTGCGGCGTTACTGTTCCGGGTGACGTCTGGGGGGCAATTGAAAAGATTGTCGAAACCATGCCCGCGCAGTTTTCATCGACCGCACAGGATTTGGCACGCGGCAAACCAAGCGAGATCGATTATCTCAATGGTTATATCGTGCGCAAAGGCCGCGAATTTGGTATTGCCACCCCGACCAATCTTGCACTGCATGCCATAACGAAATTGCAGGAACGCAGAGCCTGACAACACGTGACGTCCGGGGCGCCTTATTCAGCCTGTTTGGCCGGTGGCGTTGTGATGTCCGGTTTTGGAATGGGAACACCTATTCTGTCACCAAACATCACAATCGCGGCGGCAAGCACGATCAGGAAAGCCCCAACCAAGCTCACCGGTGCGGGTAGTAGGCCAAACACGGTAACGTCGAGCAACAGCGCCCAGATCATCGCGGTATATTCGAACGCGGCCAGTGTCGATGCTGGGGCGCGTGCCAATGCTTCGGTCATGAAAATATGGGCAAGTCCACCGGTCAGCCCCGCCCCGATCAGGCAGGCCAGAACTTTGAAGGATGGATCAGCCCAGCCAAACGGCAGGGTCAGTAACCCACCCAGCAAGCAGATCACAGCAAAATAAAACGCGATGGTGCCAGCTGATTCCGTGCTGGTCAGAGCCTTGATTTGAATCTTGGCAAAGGCGGTGGTGACGGCCATGGCAAGCCCAGCCCCGATGCCGAGCAGAACGCCGGTGTCGATCCCCGGTGTTGAGAGTGTCGGCCACAGCATCAGGAACACGCCGCCAAACCCGGCGAAGGTGGCGGTAAACACGGCAATGCCGGGCTTTTCGCGCAGGATGACCATGGCAATCGGTAAAACCAGAAGCGGTGCCAAAAAGCCAAGTGCTGTTGCAAGAGCAAGCGGTAGATAGGCCAGAGACAGGAACGAAAAGAACATCGACACGACGCCAAATGTGCTGCGTTGAAGATGGCCCATGGGGCGCGCGGTGCGAAGTCCACGCGGGAACTGGTGCCGCCACATCAAGTACATCACAATCGGGATCAGCGCGACGGAGCTTCGCCAGAACATGATTTGACCCACCGGTGCCTCAAAGGACGCCAGCCGGACAAAAAGGCTCATCACGGCAAACAGGCCGGTTGCCGCTAACCGCAAGCCAACACCGGACCAAAATGTATTCATTCCTGCTAACCTCCCAGAATATCTCCTTTATCAATACTGGAACCCGTCAGGTTTGCATGAATGACAAATTCTCATATCTGGGCTGAAGAAAATTTGCGACTTGGTTGCAGGTGCCGACGTTTTGCAGGGCGAAGGCAAATATCTGGACGCTTAGTGCATAGATATGGACAAACGGCATAGTGACATTGCCAGATTTCTTCAAAGTTGTGCTCATCAGAAAGGGTGTCGTTGCCAGATACGATGAAGTGTCATCGGGCGATGGTGCAGGTCGAAAACCAGGTAGGGAAAGGCCTTTGATGATGTTAAGCGCGACGTATTGTAGCGGCGATGATGTCATCGCGTGCAGACAGCCGCCTCACCAGCGTCCAGTGGTGATTATTGAACAAAATCTTGCAAACCTTGATCAGGCGATTACGCAATACCTTGGTTTTGGGGATATTATTCTTGTGCCCAATCCGTATCATGGCCTTCATATGATACGGATGTTGGAGGCCGAGAATATCGAAATTATGGCGGTCGTGGGCATTCATCCTGCGCACGATACAACGCTTTGGGCAGTATAACGCACAAATATCCCTGATCGTCTAACAAAAGCCTGAAAAGGACGCCCAACCGTACCACGTCGGTTGGGAGTTTTGCCATTAGATCAGTCCGTAAAGCCAGCTTTCATAGCGTTTGTCGACAAGGTCATTGGTGTTTGTTGTTTGGCGTTCGTTAACAACAGCCCCATTGCGGACTTCACCCGGTGTCGTGTCGTATTTTTCACGGAATGCCCGGATAAAACTGGCGTCGCTGGAAAAACCGCACTCCAAAGCAATGTCATAGATCGAAGAACGCGCCCTTAAAGGATCGTTCAACAGCGAGATTGCCTGACGCAACCGCATGTCGCGAATGTAATTGTAAACACCGCCATAAGGCGCAAAGTAATTGTACAGCTTGGACCGAGAGACCCCAAGATCATGTGCCGCCTGACGTGGGTTCAGATCCGGTGAGCCAAGATTGTCGCGAAAGTAACGGCGCATGCGGACCATGTTCATGATGCCGTTTCGCTGATGGCTTGTTTCACGGGTGAGGCCGGTTGCCGTGTTGATGCAGTTTGCGAACATCAAGGCGAATATTTTCTCGACAGTACTTGATTGTTGATGAGTGAGAGCGCGGACATTTTTGTGCAATGAGATCAATTGATCACGCAGCATTCGGACCATCGGGTCGCTTGGATCAAGAAACCGTATGCAGTGATCGTTCGGTTGATGAAGTAATTCTTCAACAAGGGGACGTGGCATGACCAGTGTTAAGGTCTGCAAATCACTTGTCTGGGCTATAAATGGTTGTGTCAGGTCATAGACAACAAGGCCATTACGTTTTATTTCCGTGCCGCCCTTGCCGGTTTCGCAATGAACCGTACCGTTGGTGTACAGGCCAACGCCATAGTGGTCCATACCGTTGCCAGCAATCTGACTATAGGCACGCTCAAAACTTTGTTGCCGCGATTTCACATCCATCAACATCAATGAGCCAAAAAGATGAGACTCAATACTTGACGTAAAGTTTTCGTCGCGAACCGTTTTGTCGGCTTCGACCCCAAAAAGACAATTGATTGAGTCCTTCCAAACGCCATAGCGTTCATGCATTGGAAGGTTATCGACCGTAAAAAAAGAGCTGGAACAACCAGCTGACGCCTGTTCCGATTGCATTGTTATCTTCCCAAATGGCCTACATGGCACGCATCAGATGATGCATTATCTAAAATGTGGATTGGGTCAGGCTTACTTGCCTATCCACTAATTTAAGATAACTTAAATTAACCATTTATGCAAAAGCACTTATGTATAGGCCCATCAAAAGTGTTAATTAGAATGCTGAGAAAATGGTAATGCAACGTCGTGCGGTACGGGGTCTCATGGGATAGGCCATGATGTCCGAGCCAAGGACTACGTGTTGCAGGCCGACGCCTGGTTGTCAGGCCGAGGAGCTAAGGAACAGTTTTCGTACGACTTGTGGCGGAGTCCCTTATTCGAGGTGCTTGTATTTCTTGCTGTTTTTGTCTTGCGCCTTGAGGCTCGGGCCACGGATCAGATCGAATTGCGCATATCGTGTGTTTATATATTTAATTAACCGTATATTTGAAAATACTTTAGTATAGTAAATTCTTGAATTTCTACACCAAAGTATTGGCCCGTGTTTCGGTAACGCGCGGATTGCAAGGGTTAGCGGGCTTTTTCTGGACATTATGTAAAATGTTTTGGACGCTCTGCGCATTGGTTTCACGCAATGTGTGATATCTCCGTCTAGACAAAACTAAAATAGAATCTCGAAAGCACAATACCGCTTCGAGCGATCAGGTAGAGCCGTCATATTTCTCCGGGGGAGAAGATGAATTCATTCGAATTACACCCAGCACGCCGTAAAGGAGAGGTCTATCATACAGACCCTGGACGGTATCTGGGGGAAAACTGCCATCTAGACCCAGGCCGTCGGCATGGGGAACCAAACCACGAGGTTTGGAAAGATCTCATTTCGATGCGTTTGACTGCAGCAGCCAAACGCACCTTGTTTTCCGCACAAGAGGCGGAAAATTCGACCTACTTTGATAGTTCCAACGCTGAAAACGCCACAGCAATGATCCGTGCAATTGGCGACAGTGTTGCGGTCCTAAAGTCCATTGTCGATATCATGCCCGCTCTTGAAAGATTGATTTCAGTGAATTCTGGGCTTGAAGCCAAGCGCCGAGATCCCAAAACTATTGAGTATCGAACATCGGAAAAGCTTCCGCCCAAGCGACCGTTGACAAACAACAGCGGCTGGTCAGCGGATGCCATGATCGAAATGCATAATATGTGTGCCGAAAGCCGCCGAAAGCCAGCAGGAAAGCCGACATTAAACGAAGTATATGAACACAAAGACGACAGCACGGATAATGTGATCCCACCCTGTCCACGTTACTACAAACCGAATTAACGGCTGTCCGGATGGATGAGTGGGTTTTACAAGTCCCCGAAATTGTCCGGACCAGATAGTTGCTGTGATCAATGATTACGCCGCCGAAACGACGAAGGTGACTTTGTCTGTTCGGCGGTAGTTTTTTGCGATCTGTAGTGCGCCACGCATCCGGTTTTTTGTCTCTTGGCGCAGCATCCAGCGGTTTACCGGAAATAACCCCCGGGTGTTTTGCCCGTTGCCTTGCGGAACATGGCAATGAAGGCCGACGTGTTTTCATATCCCAAATCAAGGGCGACTTCTGTGACTGGCCGTTCATTGGCCAGCCGCTCCAACGCATACAGCAGTCTTAGCTTTTGCCGCCATTCACGAAACGGCATGCCGGTTTCACGTTGAAACAGACGGGCAAGTGTGCGGCTTGACGCACCACAAACCTTTGCCCAGTCATCAAGTGTGCGGTTGTCGGCAGGATCCCCCTGCAGATGTTCGCATATTCTTGAAAGTCGGGGGTCTTTTGGGGCAGGCAAATACAAATTGTCCTGATCCGGGGCCTTTAGTTGATCGAGCAAAACACGGATAAGACGCCCTTCTTCGCCGTCTTCGTCATACTCAATCGGGATTTCGGTCGCCGCGCGGATCAGTTCACGCAACAGCGGGCTGACGTCAAGAACCATGCATCGGTTGGGTAGGTTCACCGAAACATCGCGTCCGATATAAAGGTGGCGTGCACGGGTTAATCCGCTGCAGGTTACTGCATGATCGGTATGGGGCGGCACCCAGACAGCCCGCTGTGGTGGGACAATCCACATGCCGGCCTCTGTCAGGACGGTCATGGTTCCTTCAATGGCGTACAGTAGCTGGTTCCAGTCATGGCTATGGGCGGCAACGTGATAGCCCGCAGGCATGTCACTGACCCGGACATAGACCGCACGCGGCAATTCCTTTGGCCGGGGGCGGTTGTTGTTATGAATGGGGCGGCTTTCAAACGTGTTCATGATGTGAGACATGACATTCGTCCAAATAAAACTGTCTGATTTACGGTATATATTGGCAGATTATCGTAAGACAGACGATCTCGACAGGTTTAACTTGGTCTCATTCCAAATCAACTATTGTTGTGACAAAGGACCCGCCACCAATGCGGCCCTGTCTGGGGAGACAAAATGTCCAAACAAATCATACCAGAAGCCAGTAATCACGCGGCCCCGCTCGGTGAAGTGGCAAATGGTGATGTCGGTGGCCCGGTCTATAAGGGCTGGCGCAACCCCGAAGTTCTTTTGATTGTAATGGCTGCGGCGATGCCGCTGTCCTTTTCGACCTGGATGGCACTTTTAAATAATTTTTCGGTTGAGATGGCCGATTTTACCGGACGTGAAATCGGAATTTTGCAGTCTTTGCGTGAAATTCCCGGTTTTATGGCCTTTAGCGCGATATTTGTTTTACTGATTTTACGCGAACAGACCTTTGCCTTGCTCTCACTTTTGGTGCTGGGGATCGGGGTGGCGATTTCGGGCTATTTCCCGACAGTGATCGGGCTGTATTGCACCACGGTCCTGATGTCCATCGGCTTCCATTACTTTGAAACCATGCAGCAGGCCTTGTCCCTGCAGTGGGTGAAAAAGGAACGCACCGCAATGGTGATGGGCCGGCAGCTTTCAGCCAAGTCCGTGTCGTCGCTGGTGATGTTTGGCATCGTCTGGGTGATGCTTGAAGTGTTCAATGTCGAGTATCGCTATGTCTATCTGCTGGGTGGTGCACTGACCATTCTTGCCGCCCTGTTTGTCTGGGGGGCTTTCCCCAAATTCTCTGATGCCCATCCGCAAACCAAAAAACTGATCCTGCGCAAACGCTATTGGCTGTATTACGCCCTGACCTTCATGAGCGGTGCCCGTCGTCAGATATTTACCGTCTTTGCCGGTTTCCTGATGGTTGAGAAATTCGGCTATGACGCCGCGACCATCACGCTGTTGTTCCTTTTCAACCATGCGATCAACATGGTGCTGGCACCAAAAATTGGAAAACTGATTGCCAAATGGGGCGAGAGACGGGCACTCACGTTTGAATATGTCGGTTTGTTCATCGTCTTTGTGTCCTATGCCTTTGTCGAGAACGACAAGATCGCCGGTGGGCTTTATGTGATTGACCATCTGTTCTTTGCGATGGCGATTGCGATCAAAACCTATTTCCAGAAGATCGCCGATCCGGCTGATATCTCATCGACTGCAGGTGTCAGCTTTACGATCAACCATATTGCTGCGGTGTTTATTCCTGCGGCCTTTGGTCTGATTTGGCTGTTGTCACCAAGTGCGGTCTTCCTTGCGGGGGCTGTGATGGCGGCCGTGTCGCTGGTCCTTGCCCTTAACGTGCCGAATGACCCGGAACCGGGAAATGAAGTAGTGCGGGGGTATAAATCGGCGCAACTGCATCCGGCCTGATCAGAAGCTTTTAAACTGTCGATTGACGTGACTTTAGAAACGCCTGCGCAATGACGCAGGCGTTTCTGTTTGTGTTTGCCGCATCTTTTTCGCAAAATCTTCAAAATGTTGACCATCTGAACGGGAATAATGTTTCATGATTAAGTACGTGAACAGGGAAAAGACACATGGCGCACATTCGTAAAACTGGGGCTGTACTCGTCGGGCTGTCGCTGGCACTGGCCAGCGGGACGGCTTTGGCGGACAGTTCGGTCTCGCTTCGCATTCTGGAAACCACCGACATCCATACGCATCTGGTCAATTATGACTATTACCGTGATGGGGCGTCTGAGACGGTCGGGCTCGCCAAGGTCGCGACATTGCTCAAAACCGCACGTGGCGAAGCCGAGAACATGGTCCTTGTTGATAATGGCGACCTTATTCAGGGTAACCCGCTGGGCGATTATATGGCCAAGGAACGCGGCCTGAAAAAAGGTGAAATACACCCGGTTTATAAGGCAATGAACCTTCTGGGGTATGACGCCGCCAACATTGGCAATCATGAGTTTAACTATGGTCTGGACTTCCTCGCCACGTCACTCGCCGGTGCCGATTTCCCCTATGTCAGTGCCAATATATTTGTCGATGACGGCGATGATAACGCAGAAAACGACAAACCGTATTTCGATCCCTATGTTTTGCTGGATCGTCAATTCGTTGATGATAACGGTAAAACCCATAAGGCAAAAGTTGGCGTGATCGGGTTTGTTCCGCCGCAAGTCATGCAATGGGACAAGGCCAACCTCGCCGGTAAGGTGATTTCCAAAGACATCGTCGATATGGCGAAGAAATACGTGCCGGAAATGCGTGCCAAGGGGGCGGACATCGTTATTGCGGTGCCTCATTCCGGCTTTTCGACCATGGAACGCCATGGCATGGAAGAAAACGCCACCTATTACCTGTCCGAAGTTGAAGGCATTGATGCCATCCTGTTTGGCCACGCCCACACGGTGTTCCCCTCAGAAGACTTTGCCGATGTCAAAGGTGTCGATCTTGCCAAGGGCACGATTAATGGTGTTGCAGCTGTCATGCCGGGCTTCTGGGGCAGTCACCTTGGCGTGATTGACCTGCAACTGAATGTGTCAGATGACGGCACATGGAGCGTGGTCGACAGCCTGTCGGAAGCCCGCCCGATTTATCAGCGTGAAGGTCGTGAAGTTACCCCGCTTGTCGAAGCCGACCCCGATGTGGTCGCAGCGGTAAAAGAAGAACACGAAGCCACCATTGCCTATATGCGCGAAGGTGTCGGCACAACTGAGGCCCCTATCAACAGCTTCTTCGCCTTGGTGGCTGATGACCCGTCGATCCAGATCGTGACCAATGCCCAGAAATGGTATTTGGAAAAACTGCTGAACGGTTCGGAATATGACGGTATTCCAATCCTCTCAGCCGGAGCCCCGTTCAAGGCCGGTGGTCGTGGCGGCCCGGATTACTTTACCGATATTGCAGAAGGCAAAATCGCGCTTAAGAACGTTGCGGATCTTTATATCTATCCCAACACAGTCCGTGCGGTACTGCTGAATGGAGATCAAGTTCGCGAATGGCTGGAAATGTCGGCCGGCCAGTTTAATCAGATTGATCCGAACAGTCGCGAAGAACAGCCGCTTATTAACCCGGATTTCCCGACGTACAATTATGACGTGATTGACGGGGTGACCTATCAGATCGATGTCACCAAACCAACCCGCTATAACAAGGCGGGTGAGGTCGTCAATGCCGACAGTCACCGTATCGTCAATCTGGCATTTGAGGGCAAATCGGTGAGCGCTGATCAGCAGTTTGTTGTCGCGACCAATAACTACCGCGCCGGTGGTGGGGGCAATTTCCCGGGGCTGGATGGATCGACCATCATTATCGAGGCACCCGATGAAAATCGCACCGTTCTGGGCAACTATATTCTGTCGGAAAAGACGATTGACCCGAAAGCGGATGGTAACTGGAGCTTTGCCCCGATTAGGGATGCGTCCGAGGTGACGTTCGTCACCAGTCCAAAGGCATCATCGGCGGTCAATGCCCCTGACGACATCAGCTTTATCGGTGAAGATAAGGACGGTTTTGCCAAATATGTCCTGCAAACCAAATAATGATTGATGTTTGGCCGGACCCGCCTTGCGCTATGCTTGGTGTGTTCCGGTTCAGAATATGAAACTGAAAAAGCCGCCCGGATGTGCCGGGCGGCTTTTTGAATTCTGGAGGTCGTTCTAAGCCGATCAGCTTATTTCTTTGCGCCGGGGCGCTGTGGGCCTCTGTTCGGACCGCCCTGCTGCGAAGGCGGATTGTCTTCACGTGGGTTTTTGCCGTTCAAATAGGCCTGCGCGCAATGTTCATCGCAATAGGGTTTGGTCGGAATGTTTTTCTTACCGCAGAAATAAAAATCATCCGTATCCGGATCACCAAACGGCCAGCGGCACATGCCCGGCCCGAGATCATAGATAGAGATGCCTTTGCTCTGCTGTTTCGGCGCAGGAGCCTTTTTCTGTTCGGCTTCTTCCGCGCGACGCTGGATCGGGGAGGGGCGCTTGGGCAGTCCCAGGCGGTGTGCCTTGCCAACCACAGCATTCTTGCCAACGCCCAGTTCTTCACCGATGCGTGCCGTGGTCCAGCCCTGATTCCAGAGCGAAGTCAGCAATTCAATCTTTTCCGGCGTCCAGCTCATTTCGAGTATATTCCGTGTTCCGTTGTCTGCCCGACGGTATGTTACCGATGACAGATGCTTATTGTCCGATGTCAAACAGGGATACAGACGTATCTACTAATATCGCGCAACGCAAGTGTCATGGAGATTCGCACCACGACCAAGATGCGCGAACAGCGCAATTTGCATGTTGGTGCAGTAATGTAAAGGGGAGATCGTCATTTGATCTGGTTTTTCATATCTGTTGTGGTGTTCTTGGCGGGCCACATCATCCCCGGTCTGATGCGAAATCAGATCGTCGGATCGATGGGGCGACGGGCCTATGTTTTTTGCTTCTCAGTGCTTTCGCTGGTGTTGCTGATATGGGTCATTCACGAAGTTCTTGTCGCTGATTTTATACCCCTTTGGCCGTTTGCCCCATGGCAGGTCTATGTCGCTCTGTGCCTGATGTTGCCTGCATGTATTTTGTGGGCCGCGGCCATTCTTCAACCCTGTCCATTGTCGATCGGGCGAAAAAATGGTTTTGATCCAAATCGCCCCGGGATTAACGCATTTTGTCGGCATCCGTTGTTGCTTGGGGCATTCTTGTGGGGGCTTGGACATGTGTTGCCCAATGGGGATCTGGTCGCTGTAATATTCTTTGGCGGAAGTGCTGTTTTTGCTCTGGTCGGTTTTGCCAGAATGGAAAAAATCCGCATGAAAGAGATGTCAAAGGCTGAAATATCTGAGATTTTGGCAGGGACTCGGCGGTTTGCCCCGCGTGCAGTACTTCATGGTGCGATTGGTCTGGGTGAAATTGGTTTGGGGGTGATGATTTATGCCTGCCTGATCATCGTCCACCGATATGTCATTGGCATCAGTCCACTTGGGGCGCTCGGCGCATTTGGTGGTTAAGCGATCTTTGTTTTAAATGCGTCTTTCGATGTGTTCTTGACCACGGTGCTTGCAAGCCCGGCCTTTGATAAGGATACTATCTTTACCGCGCATGCATTCTGTGCCGCTGCCGGTTACGTAAAGCGAGGTACCATGACTTCTTCCCAACTCGCGACAAGCTTGGCGAAATTCGCTGAAATGGAAGGCCGTCATCCACGACTTCTGTTGGCGACAGCATCTTCGCATGAGGAACGTCACCATAAAAAGGTCGCGACCCTGTTTGCCGATGGCGGCTTTGACGTCAACGTCGCACCCGCACATTCAGATGCACAATCGATTGCACGTCAGGTCATTGATTGTGATGCGGATATGCTCGTCCTGATCAGAACGTCACTGACCGCGGACGACCGGGTGAGTGTCGCAGACATCATCTCGTCGCTTGATGCCATGGATGGGGAATATGTGAAATTTGGCATTGTCGGCCACCCGGATGACCCGGCGAAAAGCAATGTCGATTTCCTGTGCGATCTTGATCATCTCAAAACCACCGACTGCGAAGCTTTGATTGAATACATTTTGGCCGTTGAAGAAGGACGTGTCGCACAACATATTTAAAGTGCTGTCGAATCTTCTAATATGAAACAGGCAATGATTTCGAAACCCTTTCGGGTGCATAATAGTTGCCCCCGGAAGCGGGATGTTTAATCAAAGGACGTATTGATGGGATTGCTCAAGGAAACGCTGATGCGCGTCTTTGTCGGCAAAAGTGGCCGGGAGGCCATTAACGCCTACAACAAAGCGCAATCCCTCGAAGTCCGTGATACGGCAGTCGCCGAACAGATGGCGACCAATGCCCGACAGGCGCGCCGTATTGAAGATCGCGCCATGGCCCATCAGGAAGACGGCATGTCTCTTGAAGAAGCCCGTGCTCTTGCTTTGGCAGAAACCTTGACCGAGCAGGCCGACGCGCCGCATGCGGCAATCCTCAAGGCATTGGACGCCGCCGACGTCAAACTGGGCAAAAAGAAAAGCAAAATGCCGACCAAGGCAGACGCGCGGCGCGAAGAACTGATCGCAGAAGCCGTGTCGGCCTTGCGCAAAAAGCAGGTTGATCTTGATAAACTTGATCCAGACTTGCGCGCCAAACTGACGGTTATGGCCGTTGGTGCATTGCTGGGCGGGCCAAATACGCGTCAGTAGCCTGTGTTACCTGCTGTCCACAAGACCATCATTGACCCGACAGACAACAGGTTCTAGCGATTGATATCGCGATGAAGACCCGTGATCAGGTCACCGTAATCTGGTTCGTCATCTGCGGTGAGGTAACCGTGCCGGATCAGAAAGTCGATGATCACCAGCGCACAGTTGAATTTGAAGTCAAACCCGCTACGAATAATCTCAGCCACCTCGGCAACTGGCAGAAGGTCAAATCGCTCCACCTCGCCATCGGCACATCTTGGTTCAAATGTCTCGGGCAGTTCCAGATCATAATTGACCATGACATCCGGTTTAAGGCCCTCATCAGTCTCATACAGATATGAAACCGTACCGACCGCCTGAAGGCTATCGGCAAGTGAGGATGGAATGTCGGCTTCTTCAGCGCATTCCTTGATCATATTTTCACGAAAGCCAAGTCCTGCGGGCTGTCCACCAGCCACCATATTGTCGAGCATGCCGGGGTAGGTTGGTTTGTCTTGTGACCTTTTAGCAATCCACATGTGAAGACCATCGGATTTTCGGACATAACCGTTCATATGCACACCCCAGGATCGAAACCCGAAATGGGGCATGGCAAAACGATCCAGCTGACAAAGTGGCGCTTCTGACAGAGAGGCCCGAACGTCAAACCTTTCGCCGTGCAGGTGCCTTATATGGCCGGTATCGCAAAGCTGAACCGTTGCTCTATGCAAGGTGTCGTTGCGTTGTACTGGCGTCTGAATATGACGGGCAAAACCAAACTCACCATTTTCATCGCGGACGAAGTCACCGCCAAGCCCGATCAGCGCATTGGCAAAATCGGACCGGACGGCACCAAGTGGTGCATTGCCAATGCGAAAGCGCGCATAGCGTGACAGGTTGGCATTGTTGCAGGCTTTGATATGGTCAAGGTAGGACAAAGGGCACTCCGTCGGTTGGGGCGCACTGTCTTGTGATCAAGATGATCAAGACAGTGCCACGACCCGGACACCCTAGTTCATTGGCCTTGAAACATGCACCATTTTCTTTACGGCACGGCGCTGGTTTGATGCGGTGAGCTACGCAGCCCTATGCGCTCAGTGCCGAGTTTGAATACCCTTTTTCCGACGTCAGTACCGTATTTACATGCACGATTTGACGCAGGCAGCGCGCGATATGCTCGGCCACCTTGGACTCAAGCTGCTGAATCTGGATGTCGATTTGCAGTTCGTCGTAACCGCTATTGGTGCTGGCAACGGTTGAATGCCAGCTGGTCGGTGTCAGGTTGCGTTTGGCAAACAGTTCCAATACGCGGGGCATGACGTCCGGTTCGGCTGCGGCGTGGACGGAATAGCAATAGACGGATTTCTTGGGCTGCGCAGTTAGATCAAGCGCAGCATAAGCATGATTGGTCATGACGATGCACACATGTTTTCATTGTATCAAATAGGCGAACAGGAACGTCCCGGCGTCCTCAGACTGCCGGGCTGATAATTCGCGTAAAGATGGCAACGAAAATACGGTGATCGGTCATGAAGCTAATTTGCAGTCATTTATTTTCAGAACCGCACGGTTCAAAATTGCGAACCGGGAAAAGATGAACGCGGGAATTCGATCAAATGATCAGTAGCGATGCGATAATGGCCACAATGGTTCCTGCAAACAGGATTTCCATCGAACGGGCAATCTGCTGTTCGCGGGCAATGGCAATAGCAACGGCTTTACGCTTGTTCATCATAGTCACTCCGTCTTCTGACAGGTAGCTTCGGGGTGCCTCAGGGCACAGAACGAATATAGGCAGGCAAAAGGGCGCGATACAAGGGCTCTGACTCAAAAAACGTCAAAAAACTTTCAACCTGATGGAAAAGGTCGCTTTTTTCCTGCTGTTTTTGTCACAAATGCGGTGTTGCCCAAATCAGGCGACGATAGTTTCGGGTAAACGGTTTAACGCGCCTCGGATCCAGAAACCCGATTCGCGCTTTTCGCCAGATCGGCTGCGATATCCCGATCGTTGCTGTTCGGATGGACAACATGCCAATATTCGTTGATCGGGCGGGGGTAGCCGTATTTGTACCCTTGAACCTCATTGCAGTCGTTATCGGTCAGGAACCTTGCCTGATCATCAGTTTCAACGCCTTCTGCAATGACAGAAAGGTTAAGATCATGGCTCAGGTTTATCACCGCGCGCACAATTGCCACCGCCTGATCATTGCCGATCAGTTTGGCAATAAAGGACTGATCAATTTTGATCCGGTTGACCGGGAAGTTTTGCAACGTCGCCAGCGATGAGTAACCAGTTCCGAAATCATCCATTGCGATGCGGACACCAAGTTTCTTGATCTCGGACAGGATCTTCATTGATCTGGCCGGGTTGTGAATAAGTGCTGTCTCGGTAACTTCAAGTTCAAGACGTTTCGGATCAAGACCGCTTTGTTCAACAATTCTGCGAACGAGGTTTGGAAGTTCAAGGTCCTGTAACTGAACAGCCGAGAGGTTGACGCCAATGCCAAGCGGTTTTCGCCAACTGGCGGCTTCCTGACATGCCTTGCGCAGAACCCATTCGCCGACCTGATTGATCAAACCGGTTTCTTCGGCGATCGGGATAAAGCGACTGGGCGGTATGTTGCCCATTTGTGGATCGTTCCAGCGTAAAAGGGCTTCAAATGACATAACTTCCTGACTGTCTGCTTGGCATTGCGGCTGGTAATAAACTTCCAGCGTATCGTTTTCCATTGCCTGACGCAGATTGGATGATAGTTGACGCTTGAAGCGGTATTCCTCGTCCATTTCCGACGAATAAAATACCGTATCATTGCCACCCGACTGTTTGACACGGTACATGGCAAGGTCTGCATGGAACAGGATCGCCTCGGCATCCTCACCGTCGGATGGATAATGCGCAATGCCAATGCTGCCAGACAGTTTTGCCCGGTGGTTGTTATTGATAAAGATCGGGATGGCAATGCAATCAAGAATGTCTTGCGCAACCGCGCGCGCATTTGCCGATGCAAGCGCCACGTCGGGTCGGTTTTGATGATGAAGCAATATGACGAATTCATCACCGCCAACCCGTGCGATTGTAATATTGTCTGAGTTCAGCTTGCTCAGCCGTTCGCCAAGTTCACGTAGCGCATGATCGCCTGCGATATGGCCAAAGCTGTCATTGAGTTCCTTGAAATGATCAAGATCAAGACACATCACCGTCACCGGCACGCCGGTCTCATCGGCTTCAGTGATTGCTTCGGCAATACGATCATTAAAGGTCGTACGATTTAAAAGTTGTGTGAGTGAGTCGTGCTCTGCAAGGAACCGGATATGCTTCTCGGCGGCGAGACGTTCGCGCAGGTCACGCAGGCCAAAAATCACCGTGTTGTCGGAAAAATCATCGGCCGGGATTTCACGGCGTATGACTTCAACCGGAACATCGACCTGATCGCGTGTGCGCAGGGATGTTTCAACGTAGCTGATGCTCCCACTGCGAAAAGCTTGCGGCACCTCGGTCAGCCAGTGCGACAGGAATTCGCTGTCATTGACCTCATCCTGCTTGGCATCTACCAGCCGCAAAAAGCTCTCGTTGGTTTCAATCACCCGACCATCCTGAGTCAGGACAAGTGCTTCGATGGCTGAGTCACCCAAAATACGCATCCGGTTACTGACATGGGCACGCAGTTGGCGATCGACCATGGCGGTGATAAAGCCAATGGCAATCAGGATTGTGACAATAACGGCCACACCAACAGACAGATATTCGGTTGATATCAACTGTGCTGGCACCCGCATTGTCGGGTCAGGCGTAATGATCAAGGCCCCCATGGCACTGAAATGCATGGTGGCAACGGCAACCGTCAGGTTGGTCTTGCCCCAAAGCATCTCGCGCGCAGTGCGCGCAGACCCGGCCAACCAAAGTGATATCATGCCAAACACAGCGCCCAACACAATGGCTGCAATTACGATATCCATGTGCCAGCTGATCACGCCAGGAACGCTCATTGCCGACATGCCAGTGAAATGCATGGCCGAAATGCCAAGCCCGATGACCAAGCCGCCGACCATCCGTGACAAAACCGGATGCGGGCCACGGAACGACGCAATCGCAAAGCCGACACTGGTTGCGGCAATGGCAATCACCAGCGAAACCGCGGTTAAAACCGGATCGTAGCCAACAGGTACAATCGGGTCATAGGCCAGCATTGCAATGAAATGCGTTGCCCAGATTGCACTGCCGGTCACAACGCCGGTCAGAAACAGCCAGGCGATCCTTTGGCGAAGACGTCCGATACAGGCGCGTGCATACAGATTGAAGGCAGTATGAATGCCACCAAGCCCCAGTAATACAGCAACCAACACCAGAACGATGTCGTGCTGCGTTGTAAGGCAATCATATATTCTGTACATCTACGTGCCGATCAATTCGGAAATATCTTTTATTTCCAGGTGGTAAGCGAATTTACGCGCATGATTTTATTTCTGAACCCGGGTGCAAAGCAAACGTATTTGTTTGTGAAGCCCGAAGGTTCTGCACAACTGCCGCTTCTGATTGAATATTGGGTTGTTTTTGCACTTTATCGTGCGGCAGTTCTATTTTACCCAAAGACGGGCACAACTAAGCTCATTTTATTGCACTACGTAAGAAACCGCAAACCAGATGTAACTTCATCAAAACATTCGTGTGCATTCCCGCCGCACCTTGCTGCACCTTTTGCCACGACAGGTGTTTGATGCCTCAATAGGTAGGTCCTGACTCTAAGGCCTACCGGATTGTCAGGTCGGTGTTGCCAATCGTTTTCGGTGTCTGTCCCGGGCGCGTAAAGGTGACTTCACCGTGATAGGATCCCGCAGGCCATAAGTTGCCCGGGCGATCCATATTGATAAAGAACCATTTTGCGCGTGGTCCCTGATCATTGGGCAGATCGATTGTAAAATCGCGATGCCCGCCTTTGCCATTCGGGCTTTGCAGGCTAAGGCGGATGACGTCGCCATTATTGGCACCAATCAGATACGCCCAAAAATACAAAGCCGGGGCTGAACGGGGTAATTCAAGCTCTTTACCGTATCCCCGTTTCAAATCCGATGCATTGGGCCGCGCCATTGAAAAACCATGGCCATACAGCGTGACATCATTGTACGTCATTTGTTGGCGGGCTGCTGTCAACCAAAGCACCGCGTTTTCGGCTGTGCAGTCACTGGTCGAACTTGCGCCCATAACGGTGCCGCTGAACGGATCAACGAGTTGTTTGTCCTTGCGCAGGTTGAAATGCAGATGCGCAAAGGTTGCCTGACCTGACATGCCGATTTGGGCGATCGCTTGACCGCGACTGACCGTGTCACCGTTTTTCACCGCAACCGATCCGCGGCGCAAATGGCAATATTGGCTTTGCCAACCGTTCGCATGGTCAATCAGGATGCCATTGCCGCATTCGATGCCCTCAAGACTTTCTTTATCCAGACGGCCGGAATCAATGTCCTCGACCCCTTCGCGAAGGGCTGTGACGGTGCCGTCTGCAATCGCACGCACCGCGACACCCGATAACATGGTGGCCTCGTCCGGAATGGCAAAATCCGTTCCGCGGTGGCCGTTATAGGTGGTCGTACCACACGCATAATCGCGAATTTCCGGGCCTGCATCATGATCAACATAATGCACGATCTCGCATTCGCCATTCAGGCAATCGACGGGTAAGTCAAACGGCGGACCATCTGCGTGGGCAATGCCACCAAATGACAGGGTTGCGAACACACACAGCATAAGTGTCCGAAAACGTCCTGTTGAGTTTGGCATGCAGGCCCTCCTTGGTGCTCGGTCGAGCGGATTAAACATATGGTGCATTACGAAACGCTTATTATCTAACATAATGGTGATCGTGTCGCGACCAGCAAGATATTGTTTGTACGTGTGATTATCCGCTATCAATTCAAGATGACACAGTTGATCGATCCTTATGGAGGGTCAAACTGTAACCCTAGGAAACGCCAGACAGGTTTCCAGAACGGTTTAAGGCAGTGGGACGCATGGATCAGAATGGATTGCTTCGGCTTGGCATTTTTGCCGCCATATTGGCTGTTATGGCCCTGTGGGAAGCGGTTGCGCCTTATCGTCCCCGTGAAGCTGTGCGTCGGCCATTACGGTGGCTGACCAATTTTGGTTTGTTGCTGATCAGTGCTGCCTTAACCCGCTTTACGGTCGGGGCGGCCATGATTGCGACTGCCATCTGGGCTGGGCAAAACGGCTTGGGCGTGATTAATCTGATCGGGGTTCCGCCCTTTCTTGCCGGACTGATCGCGATTGTGGTTCTTGATTGTGCGGTCTATTGGCAACACCGTTTGACCCATATTGTCCCGCTGTTCTGGCGGTTTCATCGGGTGCATCATTGCGATGTTGAATTTGATGTTTCAACTGCCGTACGGTTCCACCCCGTCGAAATCATTGCATCGGCAGGCTATAAATCGTTCTTCGTTTTACTGATCGGGGTCGATCCGTGGGCGGTGGTTGTCTATGAAAGCATGCTCAGCGGCTTTGCCCTGTTTAATCATGGCAATGTGCATTTTCCCTCACCGTTTGATCGCATGTTGCGGACGCTAGTTGTCACCCCTGATATGCACCGGGTTCATCATTCCAGCGTGATGACCGAAACCAACAGCAACTATGGAAATATCCTGTCGGTGTGGGATCGCCTGTTTGTCAGTTACATTGATCATACAAAGACCAATGATCATGACATGCAGATTGGTTTGGATGAATTTCGTGATTCCAAAAGCCAAAGTTTGCTTGGGGTGCTGTGGCTTCCATTCCGCCAGCCATGATGTATAATCCTCATACGTATGAGGATATTGGTCAAGGTGGCACAATCCCGCGCACAGCAAGGGCCGATGCCACTAAAGACCGCCGACCATCTGCTTTGCCGCTAAGGAAGGCACGCATCGTTGCCTGTTGCACATCATGGGCAAGTTCGGGCGACAGGTTGGCAAAAAATTCCCGGATCAGGCTGTGCGCGCCCAAAAGAGACTGCCAGTAATCATCAAAATCCAGAAAGTCCATGCGCACCGCAATGGTTGTCGTATCAACATCATGAAGTCCGGCATCTGCCCACAGATCAAATAATGTATCCTCGTTCTGATAGGGCACATCAAAAACCTTTTTGCGCAGGTCTTCGCCCGGCCCATCGACCAGAATGGCGGCCGCATCAAGAAACAAACGGATAAAGGTCAGCCCGCCCGCGCGGTCCCAAACCGTGGCGGCAATCCGGCCTTTGGCGCGGGTGACGCGGACCATTTCGCCAACGGCACCGGCCGGACCATCCAGATCGTTCAACAGCAATTGTGAAAAGGCCGTGTCAAAACTGTCATCGGCAAACGGAAGGGCGGATGCATCGCCGGTTTCAAATCGGACATTGGTTGCGGTATTGCGCAGCGCCTCGGTCAGATAATCGGTCATCAGGTCGATGCCGACGATGTTTGCCTTGGGGTAACGGGTGGCTGCGGCCAACGTCAAACTGCCCGTGCCACAGCCGACATCAATCAGGGAACCACACGATGGCGCGGCGACAAAATCAAGGAAGCTGCGCGACAAACGGCGGCTCCAGCGGCCCATGGCAATCTCATAGATATCTGCGCTGGTCGAATTCATAAGCGTGCGTTTCCTTGAAATAGGGTCAGTCTGCCACGGTGAATTTTATGGATGCATAAAGACCTGTATCCGAATTACCAAGCCCTTGATGTGTCGTATTTTTTATCAATTGCAATATACATCCAACAGCATGTTCGACGAAATAGGCATTGCCCAATCTTGAACTTGCGCAATAAAGTTACAAAATATTGCGATGCAAAAATTAACCACAAGCGCGTAAAGCGCAAGGTCGATACCGACTGTGACAGGCAAGGAAACTGACGATATGAAAGAAATGAACGGACTGGAAGGGCTGTATCTCGAAGATCTGGAGGTGGGCCAGTCCGCGAGTTATGGCAAGACGGTAACGGAAACCGATATTGTCATGTTTGCCGGAATGTCTGGTGATACCAACCCGGTTCACCTTAATCAGGAATACGCCGAAACCACCATGTTCGAAGGGCGTATTGCGCACGGGATGCTGTCGGCCGGTTTCATTTCCACGGTGCTTGGCACCAGATTGCCCGGTCCGGGAACGATTTATCTTTCACAAAGCCTGCAATTCAAGGCACCGGTACGCATTGGCGATACGGTGACGGCCAAGGTCGAAGTCCGCGAAATCATTGCAGCCAAAAAACGCGCCATCCTTGAAACCAATTGCTATGTCGGGGATCGCTGCGTGATCGCAGGCGAAGCCGTGGTCATGGTGCCCAGCCGGGCTTAAACACACTTTCGAAATCCTCACATGGCATGGCTATAAGATGTTTCCGCCAAAGGACTGCGCGTTTTTTGGTGGAAAAGTCTTTACGCTTTGGGCCTGCGCCCTTTATAGCTGCCTGCTGGATTTGCCGATATGCTGTCGGCTGACATGGACCCAAGCAGCAAGAGAGACCAGCGCGAATGCGCGTTTTTCGATCTTTTGAAAACCTGACCGATGAGGCGCGTGGCGCTGTTGTTGCGATTGGTAATTTCGATGGTTTGCATCTGGGGCATCAATCGCTTCTTGATCAGGCGCGCGAGATTGCGCGTGACCTTGGCGTGCCACTGGCAATCCTGACATTTGAGCCCCATCCCCGCATGCTGTTCCGTGCCGATGATCCGCCCTTTCGCCTGACATCGGCTGATGACCGCGAAACCGCAGCCAGCACGATTGATATCGATCTTTTCTATGAAGCGGAATTTAACCGCGATTTTGCCGCCATGAGCGCAGAAGAATTCATCGAGCGGGTTCTGGTCAAAGGGCTTGGCGCCAAACATGTCGTGGTTGGCTGGGACTTTTGCTTTGGTAAAGGACGGGCAGGTGATGTTGATTTGCTGCGTTCCATTGGCCAAACATCCGGGTTTGGTGTGACGGCGGTCGAAGCCGTAACCCATGATAATGGGATTGTTTATTCATCAACCGCCATTCGTCAGGCCCTGCGCGATGGCCGCCCACAGGACGCCACCCATTTGCTTGGACGTCCGTGGGAAATTGCCGGGACTGTTGCGCATGGGGATGCACGTGGCCGCACCATCGGGTTTCCGACGGCTAATGTTGCCTTGGGCAATCATTTGCGCCCCAAATTTGGTGTTTATGCCATCGAACTTGGCCTGATTTCGCAAGATGACGGTCAAACAGTAGAACGCTGGGTGCGCGGAGTCGCAAACATCGGTGTACGTCCAAGCTTCGGCGGCGATAATGATGCCGGGCTTGAAGCACACCTGTTTGATTTCGATCAGGACATCTATGATCGCCCCGTTCGCGTGCGGTTACACGGCTTTATCCGGGGCGAAAAGAAGTTCGACGGGTTGGATGCGCTAAAGGCCCAAATCGCATCCGATGTCGTTGCTGCCAAAGAGATTCTCGGCAAGATTTGAATTTATCGACGAACCCGCTATGATCCGCGCGCCTTTTAAGGGGTAGCTGTAATCACCGGGGGTTCGCCCTTTTTAATTTGTTCAAGACCACAGGACCGTCACGATGAGTGTCGAATACAAGAAAACCGTTATCCTGCCCAAAACCGATTTCCCGATGCGGGCGGGTTTGCCAAAGATGGAGCCCACCCTGCTCGCGCAGTGGAAGGATGAGGATCTCTATGGCAAAATTCGCGGTATTTCGGCAGATCGTGAAATGTTTGTCCTTCATGATGGCCCGCCCTATGCCAACGGTCATCTGCACATTGGTCATGCGCTGAACAAAATCCTGAAAGACGTGATCACCCGTTCACAGCAAATGCTGGGCAAGAACGCGGTTTATGTTCCGGGCTGGGATTGCCACGGTCTTCCGATCGAATGGAAAATCGAAGAGCAATACCGTGCCAAAGGCAAAAACAAGGACGATGTGCCAATCGCCGAATTCCGTAAGGAATGCCGCGAGTTTGCCGAGAAATGGCTCGATGTTCAGCGCGAAGAGTTTAAACGTCTTGGCGTGATGGGCGACTGGGATAATCCCTATGTCACCATGGATTTTAAGGCCGAAGCCTCCATCGCGCGTGAGCTTGGCAAGTTCCTGATGAACGGGTCGCTCTATATGGGCTCCAAACCGGTCATGTGGTCAGTGGTTGAAAAAACAGCACTGGCCGAGGCCGAGGTTGAATATCACGACCACACCAGCAAAACGATCTATGTCCGTTTCCCGGTGCGTGAGACCAAGGTCGATCTGCTTAAAGACACCGCGATTGTCATCTGGACCACGACGCCATGGACCATTCCGGGCAACCGTGCGATTTCCTATGGCGACGATATCGAATATTCGGTGATCGAAGTTACCGAAACCGCCGAAGAAGCCTGGGCGACGGTTGGCGAGAAGATGGCGGTTTGTACCGATCTTCTTGAAGACATGTGCAAAAATGGTCGCGTGACCGGCCATAAGGTTGTCGGTACTTTCACCGGTTCCGAGCTTGAAGGCACGGTTGCGGCCCATCCGTTCCGCGGGCAGGGCTATGAATTTGATGTACCACTTCTGGCAGCTGACTATGTCACGACCGATACCGGTACCGGGTTCGTGCATACCGCACCGACCCACGGCCCGGACGATTACCAGACCGGTTTGAAATATGGTCTCGAAATCCCTGAAATGGTCGATGGCGACGGTGCCTATTATCCGACCGTGCCACTGTTTGCTGGCAAGCGCATCTATGATGAAAACGGTAAGGAAGCAGACGCCAACGAAGCCGTCATCACCAAACTGATCGAAGTTGGTGCCTTGTTGTCGCGTGGCCGTTTAAAACACTCCTATCCGTGCTCGTGGCGCTCCAAGGCACCGGTGATCTATCGCACCACCCCGCAGTGGTTCATTTCCATGCAGGACAACGACCTGCGTGAAAAGGCGCTCAAAGCGATTGATGAAACCCGCTTTGTGCCCGAAGGCGGTCGCAACCGTTTGCATTCGATGATTGCTAACCGCCCGGATTGGTGCGTATCGCGCCAACGTGCGTGGGGTGTGCCGATCACGGTGTTCATTGATAAAAATACCCGTCAGCCGTTGCGTGATCAGGAAGTCCTTGATCGTGTTTATGAAGCGTTCTGTGCCGAAGGTGCCGACGCGTGGTTCATCCGCGACGCGCAGTATTTCCTTGGCGATAAATACGATGCCAATGATTTCGAACAGGTCACCGACGTTCTTGATGTCTGGTTTGATTCCGGTTCGACCCATGCCTTTGTGCTTGAAGAACGTCAGGACCTGAAATGGCCAGCCGATCTTTATCTTGAAGGGTCTGATCAGCATCGTGGCTGGTTCCACAGCTCGCTTCTTGAGTCGTGCGGAACGCGCGGTCGCGCGCCGTATGAAGCGGTTTTGACCCATGGTTTTGTGCTTGATGGCAATGGCCGCAAAATGTCGAAATCGCTCGGCAACGTTATTGCGCCAAATGACATCATCGAAAAGCTTGGTGCCGATATCCTGCGGTTGTGGGTGGTAAGCTCGGACTATCATGACGATCTGCGCATCAGCCATGAAATCATCCAGCGCCATTCGGACGTCTATCGTCGTTTGCGCAATACGCTACGCTTCCTACTCGGCAACCTTGATGGCTTTACCGAGGCTGAAAAAGTTCCCGACAATGAACTGCCGGAACTTGAACGCTGGGTTCTGCATCGTCTGAGCCACCTTGACGATATGGTGCGCAAGACAACGGCGGATTACGATTTCCACAGCATGTTTATCGAACTGCACAACTTCTGTGCGCTCGACATGTCGGCCTTCTATCTCGATATCCGCAAAGACGCACTGTATTGCGACGCGCCAAGCAGTGCGCGCCGCCGTGCCGCACGGACGGTGATGGATCGTGTGTTTGACAGTCTGGTGCGCTGGTTGGCACCGGTTCTGTGCTTTACCGCCGATGAGGCATGGCGTGCACGCTATGGCGCGGACAGCTCTGTCCATTCTGAAACCTTCAATACGGTTTCAGATGGCTGGAAAGATGATGCTCTTGCTACCAAATGGGCAAAAATTCGTAAATTACGCCGTGTTGTCACCGGTGCGCTTGAACTTGAACGTGCGGAAAAACGTATCGGGGCCAGCCTCGATGCCGTACCAACGGTTTACGCGACAGCGGACTATGTCGAAGCACTCAGCGGCCTTAATCTTGCCGAAATTGCCATCACATCTGACATTGAATTGGTGACGGGTGATGCACCGGAAGGTGCCTACACACTTGACGATGTTGCGGGTGTTGGCGTTGTGCCGGGATTGGCCGATGGGGATAAATGTGAACGCTGCTGGCAGACTCTGCCGGAAGTGGGCAGCCACGCCGAACATAAAACCATCTGCAACCGTTGTGCGGATGCTGTTGATGAAATGGGAATTACCGCCGCCGAATAAGGCAGGTGGTTTTCTGGTGCGGGCTTGTGCTTGGGCGAGCCCCCTCGATCAATAAGTTTGAAGGCCGGTAAGTTTGCAGACCGGCAAGTTTGAAAGAGTATTGATGAAGCGTTGCGCCTTTTTGTTTGGTCTGATTGTCATTGCGGTGGTTTTTGCGCTGGACCAATGGACCAAGCAGCTTGCGATTGACGGGTTGTCCAACCCGTTCCGCGTGATTGAAGTCACACCGTTCATGAACTTTGTGCTGGCGTGGAATCCGGGTGTGTCGTTTGGCCTGTTTCAGGGGCAGGCCCCATGGGTAATGATCGCTGCGACAGCGGCGATCACGATTGGTTTTTGCATCTGGATGTGGCGCACGCGCGATCGTATGCTACGTTTGGCACTTGCGCTGGTTGTTGGCGGGGCGATTGGCAACCTTGTGGATCGTCTGCGTCATGGTGCGGTAACCGATTTTATCGACCTGCATGTGGCCGGATATCACTGGCCGGTTTTCAATATTGCCGACAGTTCGATTACAATCGGTGCAGCGCTACTGTTGATCGATTCTCTTTTTGGCGGTAAAAAACCAGCTAGATAATTTAAGACCGGTGTAATTCCACCCGGTCACGATGTGTATAAGAGGCAGGAATGGCCCGGAAACTGACGACCAATCTGTTTAAAATTGCGCTTTTGGGTGGGCTCGCCCTTGGTGTTGCCGGTTGCGAGTCAACGCGCGAAACCTTTGGCCTGAACAAACAGGCACCTGACGAGTTTCAGGTTGTCTCGCGCGCACCGCTCAGCCTGCCGCCTGATTTTACCTTGCGTGTTCCTGAACCGGGTGCGGCACGTCCGCAGACCGGGACCACCACCGATCAGGCCCGTCGCATTTTAACTGGCGAAGATCCCAACGGCGTTAAACGTGACATTTCTGATGGCACGCGCAGCAAGGGACAGGTCGCACTGCTGTCGCAATCGGGCGCGCAATATGCATCGCCTGACATTCGTAATACCGTTGATCGGGAAACATCGATCTTTATTTCGGAAAGCGACAGCGTTGTTGATGACCTGATCTTCTGGCAGGACAAGCCAGAATACGGCACCACGGTTGATCCGGCGGCTGAGGCAAAACGCATCCGCGATCAGCAGGCGCTTGGCGACTCTGCTGCTGGCGGTGGCGACACCCCGGTGATCGAACGTAAACAAAAGGGCTGGCTTGAAGATATCTTCTAAGCCGATCTTGCCATCTGGGCGCACTAAGCCACAGTTTTGAGATTTCATCAGGGGCGCGGAATTTCCGCGCCCTTGTTCTGTCATATTCGGTTTTTAAGAACTTCCTGTCGCGATACCCATGAGCCGCAAAAGTGCCGGGATCGCAAAGCAACCAGTTTGCACCACCATGCCTGATGGAATGGGATGACATAATGAAAATTCCGACACTATCCGTAATGTTTGCACGCACGCCTGTGACGGCGTCGATGCTGGCCGCTGTGATGATGGTCATAATACCGCATCTGTCACAGGCGGCGGTTTTCAATCCGCAAACCGTAACCCTTGATAACGGTATGCAGGTGGTGCTGGTGGAAAACCACCGTGCCCCCGTCGTCACCCAGATGGTCTGGTATAAGGTTGGCTCGGCTGACGAACAGACCGGGATTTCGGGCATTGCGCATTTTCTTGAACACCTGATGTTCAAGGGCACGAATGACATTGCACCGGGTGACTTTTCCAAGATCGTTGCGCGCAATGGCGGCAATGACAATGCATTTACCTCGTGGGACTACACCGGCTATTTCCAGAATATCGCACGTGACCGTCTTGATCTGGTGATGAAGATGGAAGCCGACCGGATGGCGAATTTACAGTTGTCTGATGATGTTGTCCTACCGGAACGCGATGTCATCATCGAAGAACGCAGGTCGCGGATCGATAACAATCCGGGCGCCCTTCTGGGCGAGCAGATGCGCGCAGCCCTTTATATGGCGCATCCCTATGGTCGGTCGATCATTGGCTGGATGAATGAAATGGAGCAGCTGTTGACCAAGGACGCGCTTGATTTCTATCACGAATGGTACGCCCCCAATAACGCCATTCTGGTGGTGGCTGGCGACATCACGATGGATGAATTGCTGCCGATGGCCAAAAAATACTATGGCGTCATCCCGCGCGGCGACGTTTCCACCCGTCACCGGGTCAAGGAACCGGTCCAGCATGCCCCGCGCAAGGTCACCATGCGTGATCCGCGCGTTGGTCAGGCCTCCATGTCGCGCTATTACCTGGCACCATCTTATAACTCTGAAAACGCGGCTGACGCGGCCCCGCTTGAGGTTTTAAGCGAGATCATTGGATCGGGCACGACCAGCCGTTTCTTCAAGGCATTGGTTGTCGATCAGTCGATTGCCTCAAGTGTCGGGACCTTCTATGACCCGGTGGCTGTCAACCTGGCAAGCTTCGGGCTTTATGCCGTGCCACGCGGCGATGGCGAGTTGGCCGATCTTGAAAAGGCGGTTGATGATCAGATTGCCAAGCTCAAAACCGATGGCGTGACCGAAGATGAACTCGACCGTGCCAAACAGAAGCTTCTGGATAGTGCGGTCTTTGCCCGTGATTCCCTATCGGCTGGCGCGCGCGTGCTGGGTCAGTCACTTGCGGTTGGTTTAACCGTCGATCAGGTCGAAAGCTGGCCAGACCGGATTTCAGCCGTCACGGTTGATCAGGTCAACGAAGCTGCCAAGCACGTCTTTAATGACAAACAATCTGTCACCGGCTGGTTGATGCCACCCGAAGGAGGCCCTGTATCGGGCAGTGGTCCCGCTATTCCACTGGATTCCGGCGGGGGAGTACATTGATATGAACCATTTTACAAAACACATTGCCGGACTGACCGTTGCCGCCTTTGCGACCTTTGGTCTGGTAAGTCAGGCCAAAGCCGTCGAAGTACAAGAAGTTGTTTCTGACGGCGGCATTCGGGCCTGGTTGATCGAGGATCATCTCAATCCGCTGATGACCATGGACATTGCCTTTACCGGTGCTGGGGCTGCAACCGATGCCGATGGTAAGCTTGGTCTGGCCAACATGGTGTCGGGGCTGATTGACGAAGGGGCGGGCGAAATGGACAGCCAAACCTTCCGCGGTGAAATGGAAAACCGCTCGATCAGTCTGTCTTTTGATGCCGGGCGCGATGATTTCGCCGGGTCGCTGGTGACCTTGACCCGCGAACGCGATACGGCGATTGATCTGTTGCGTCTGGCGCTGTCCGAGCCACGCTTTGACGATGAAGCAATTGAACGCATTCGTGCGCAAATCGTTTCGGGCTTGAAAAGTGCGGAAAATGACCCGGGCGATATTGCCAGCCGGACGTTCTTTAAATCGATCTTTGGTGATCATCCCTATGCCCGTCCGGTATCAGGCAATTTTGATACCGTGGCATCGCTTAACGCCAATGACTTCCTAGGCTTTGTCCGTCATGCCTTTGCCAAGGACAACCTGATCATTGGGGTGGCGGGCGATATTACGGCCGATGAGCTGGGCCCGTTGCTGGATGAGGCATTCGGCAGTCTGCCCGATCATGCCGATCTTCCGGCGATTGCCGACGTCACACCGACATTCGGTGCGGTGGATGTGGTGGAGCAAGACATCCCGCAAAGTCAGGCGATCTGGGGCCAAAAAGGCATCAAACGTACCGATCCTGATTTCTATGCCGCCTATGTGATGAATTACATCCTTGGCGGCGGTGGCTTCGCGTCGCGCCTGACCGAAGAAGTCCGTGAGACGCGCGGGCTTGCCTATGGCGTTTACAGCTATCTGGCCGATCTTGATCATGCGGAAATGATGATGGGCGGGGTTGCCACGCGCAATGACGCGATTGGGCAAAGCCTGTCACTGATCAGCACCGAATGGACCAAGATGAAGGACAGCGGCGTGTCACAGGAAGAACTCGATAACGCCAAGTCCTATCTGACCGGCGCCTTCCCGCTGCGCTTTACCAGTCTTGGCAATCTGTCGGGCATGCTGGTCGGCATGCAGAAAGAAGACCTCGGTAAGGACTTCCTTGATCGACGCAACAGCCTTGTTGATGCTGTCACGCTTGATGACGTCAACCGGGTGGCGGGTGAACTGATGGACCCGGCCAATGTTACTGTAACAGTGGTCGGTAAGCCCGAAGGGGATCTGGCTTTCTAACGCGAGAACAATCTAAATGATCAAAGCGCGGCGAAAGAGATTTCGCCGCGCTTTGTGCTTTGATAGGTTCAATCCAACCAAGATCAACACATCAAGATTACGAGCATCGCCCACATGACCCTGCGCGTCCTGCCCCAGAACCTGATCAATCAGATTGCCGCCGGTGAGGTGGTCGAACGGCCTGCGGCCGCGCTCAAGGAACTGGTGGAAAATGCGCTGGATGCCGGGGCGACGCGGGTGGACGTCAATCTGCGCGATGGTGGGCGCACGCTTTTGTCGATCACTGATGACGGCAAGGGCATGACGCCCGAGGAACTCGCCCTGTCGGTCGAACGCCACGCGACGTCAAAGCTGCCCGATGATGATCTTTTCAATATCGGCTTTATGGGGTTTCGCGGTGAAGCCTTGCCGTCGATTGGCTCTGTCTCGCGGATGCGCCTGACCAGCCGGGTGCGCGGTGCGGAAAACGCATGGACACTTTTGATCGAAGGCGGGGCCAAGGGGGAGCCCGAACCAGCAGCCCATCCATATGGTACGCGGGTTGAGGTGCGCGATCTGTTTTACGCCACCCCGGCACGGCTGAAGTTTTTAAAAACCGCGCGCACCGAGCAAATGTATGCCCGTGAAATCATGGACCGCCTGGCGATGGCGCGGCCCGATGTCGGCTTTACCCTGTCGGGCGATAACAACAAATCGATCCTGAATTATCCGGCCTGCGAAGGTGATCTGTTCGATGCGCGGCTTAAACGTCTTGGTGCGGTGATGGGGCGCGAATTTCAGGATAATGCGCTTCAGATCAATGCCGAACGCGAAGGCATCAAACTGACCGGCTATGCCGGGGTGCCGACCTTAAACCGTGGCAATGCGCAGATGCAGTTTTTGTTCGTCAATGGCCGTCCGGTTAAGGACAGATTGTTGCAAGGTGCTGTGCGTGGCGCCTATCAGGATTTCCTGGCACGCGATCGTCATCCGTTACTTGCATTGTTCTTTGAACTTAGCCCGCGTGATGTTGACGTTAACGTCCATCCGGGCAAGACCGAAGTGCGTTTTCGCGATCCGGGCATGGTGCGCGGCCTGATTGTCGGCGCACTTAAACATGCGCTGGCCGGTGCCGGGCACCGGGCATCCACCACGGTGGCTGATATGGCGCTGGGGGCCGCTCGCCGCGAAGGGGAAGGACCAAGTCTGCCCTATGGTGGCGGGGCGCGATCATCTGGCGGCGGTGGTTTTAACATCGGCCAATATCAGGCCAACACCCCCAGTCACGCGGCAATAGAACGCAACTATGCCGCCCAATCGCCGGGCTATGGCGGGCTTTTTGATCGTGGACGCGATTTTGGCGGTGCACCGGACGCGAATGGTGGCTTTGCCGCTGCTGCTGCCGCCGCCCTTGCGGGGGGCTATGACGGTGTCGGGCCATCGGCACGTGTTGACATGACCGATGACACCAAGTTTGTCGACCATCCCTTGGGGGCGGCGCGCGGGCAGGTGCATGCCAATTATATCATCGCGCAAACCCGCGACGGCTTGGTGATTGTCGATCAACATGCCGCCCATGAACGTATTGTTTATGAACGGATGAAGGCCGACTTGGCCGAAAGCGGGGTCAAGCGACAGGGATTGTTGTTGCCCGAGGTGGTCGAGCTTGACGAGGCATCGGCAGATCGCATAGGCGACCGGGCCGACGAATTTGCCGAACTTGGGTTGGTGATCGAGCCGTTTGGCCCCGGTGCGATTGTTGTCCGCGAAGTGCCCGCCATGCTGGGCAAGGTGGATGTGGCATCGCTTGTACGTGATATGGCCGATGAAATTGCCGAACTGGGGCAGGGCATGTTGCTTAAAGACCGGCTGATGTATGTCTGTGCGACCATGGCGTGCCACGGATCGGTACGATCTGGCCGTAAGCTTAATGCCGACGAAATGAATGCGTTGCTGCGCCAAATGGAAGCCACCCCGCATTCCGGGCAATGCAATCACGGTCGCCCGACCTATGTTGAACTGAAACTCCATGACATCGAAAAGATGTTTGGCCGCCGATAAGGATTAAAACCAATGACCGATCGCATCGTTGAAATCGCATCCCTGTCAGATGCTGATGCGATCAGTGCGTTGTTTACCCGGTCTTATTCCCAGCTTCTTAAAGACGACTACGCGCCGGATATTCTTGCTCGCGCCATGCCATTTCTGTCTTTTGCCAAGCCAGAATTAATGTCGTCGGGCAGTTATTATCTGGTAAAGGAAACAGGCAAGCGCGTGATCGCGGCAGGTGGATGGACCGCCGTACGCCCCGGAGCTTCGGAACAGCCAGTTCAGCCGGGATTGGTGCATGTACGCCATTTTGCCGTTGATCCGGAGTTTACCTGTCAGGGGTTGGGAAAGGTGCTTTTTGATCGCTGCGTACATGATGCGAAGGTGGCCCATACGGCAACTCGGTTTGAATGCTATTCAACCCTGTCTGCACGCAGGTTCTACGAAAAGCTTGGCTTTGAAGTTATTGGGACGTTTGAAGCCCCCTTTGCATCGGACTTTACGTTTCCAAGCTTACATATGGTCTGCGAGCTTTAAGCGATTAACTGCGCAGTTTCAAATTGCGGGGCAGGCGGGTGTTGGTGTTGACGCGGGCACGCTGGATCTGTTCGGCAAACAAGCCATTGGCACCGCTTAAATCCGCATCCCTGAAATCCGCCCCGGCAAGGTTCGTGCCGCTGAGATCACAATTGATCAGATGCATGCCCTTAAAGCAGGCATTGGATAGATCGGACCCCAGAAACACGGTATTGCGCAGCGTCGCCTCGTTAAACCGTGCGCCGGATAAACGGCTGGCGGCAAGATTGGCACTTTCAAGGTTACTTTCAACAAAGTCAGCCGCGGTCAGGTCACACCGTCGAAGAACCGCATTCTTGCAATTGGCGTTTCTGAAAGACGCAAAACGAAGGCCGCATCGGCTAAGATCAATGCCTTCAAGATCAGCATCGCGCAAATTGGCATGTTCAATTGCCATGACCGACCCTTCCTTACCGCCGGTATCGACCCAAAGCTTGTGATCCACAAGGGCTGCTTGCAGATCAATTTCAACAAGCTCCTCTTCATCAATCTCGGGCTCGGCTTCAACCTCAACCTCACGCTCACCGGCAACGTCGGCCTGTTTTGAGACAGACGCAGGGACTGGTTCTTCTTTGGCGAGTTCTTTTGGACTTGCTGCAACGGGGACTGTGTCTTCTTCGGCTTCTGTGGTTTCCGCCGCGACCTTCTGTGGTTTTGATTTCGGCTTTGGCTTTTGGGGCACAGGATCTGGTTTTAAAAGCGCGCGCGCGGCAATTGCCGCTTTGATGTTGCGGGCATCAAGAGATTCCTTGTCTTGATTAGCAATTCCGGCAAGTTCGCCATCATCAAAGGTTTGTTTGTTCGTGCTGTCTGGCAGGGATGTTGGCTCAGGTTTCACAGCAGTATCGCTGCGGCGTCGGCCATTTGGTTTAATCGTGACGGACGCAGATGCCGGTGCGCGGGCCTTGTCGCTGTGCCGACGCTTCTTGGTTTCTGAAACACTTTCGTCTTCGGGTGACGGTACGGTGTCGTCTTTGGCCAAGTCCTGTGGCCGTGCGGGACCGAAGTAATCATCTTGAAGAACAAACCGGCGCGGCTTTTTCATCACGGATGTAATGATCTTGCGCAACCGTGCCGGATCAACAGGCTGGCGGAAGATGCCTTCTATACCGGCATCAACGGCCTCACGCATGGCGCGACGGTCAAGTTTTGGCGCACCAAGCAGGATGGTGACATCCTTACCGTGGCGGTTGGTGGCCGTGATGCTTTCGCGGATCGAACGGATGGTCGAAATGCCGCGCATGCCATCAAGATAAAGACCAACCAGAACGATGTCGGGCTTTAAGGAACTCACAAGTTCAACGGTCTTTTCACGGTCGTCGCAGCGAATGAAGTCGCCAAATCCAAGCGGATCAATCGCTTCCTTAGCGGAACGAATGTTGCGTTCGCTGTAGTCGGCATACAGGATCGTTTTATTGTTGTTCTCTTGCATCGTCATGATGCGTGAATTCCTATTGTTGCCAACCGCGTTAAGCAGCGCTGATGTCGTCCTTGCCACGCGGTTCACTGCGCAGTTGGTTAAATATGCCGATCACTGGTTCCCCGGAATGCTGAAGGTTCGACGCCTTGTTGTCGAGGCTTCTTCGGGCGTTGTTGGGCCGTCTTGGGCCGAGCTTTCACTTTGGGCAGGATCTTCTTCATTCTGACCGGTGGGTGCAGCACTGCCATTTGTCGCCCCATCTGGTTTGTTGCTTTCGACCATTTCGATGGTGATCGCAACCCGACGGTTTTGTGATCTCCCTTCCGGGGTGTCATTTGTCGCAATCGGACGGCTGTCACCATATCCCTGAATGACCATTCGTGACGGCTCCGTGCCGTTCTGATCAATCATGTGATGCAAAACGGCTGTCGCCCGTGCGGCGGAAAGGTCCCAGTTTGATATATAGGGAGAGGAAGACGAAACGGGAATATTATCGGTGTGACCTGCGATATGAACTTCACCGTCAGTCTGATTGATCACGGGCGTAACGCGGTTCAGGACGGCGGCGAATTCTTCTGTCATGCCCGAAGAGCCCGACGGAAAGGCCAGCTCATTTGGAAAGCTGACGATCACATCGCCATCAATGCGTTCCAGCCCGACTTGATCGCTCAGCCCCATGTTTTCAAGAACGGTGCTGAGTGTTTCTTCAAGTGCCTCGGCTTTTTCTTCTTTGCTGTCGGTCTGATCGATCTCGACTTTTGGCGTTTCGGCCTTGGGGATTTCTGCAACAACCCGCGGGGTGTCGGGCGTTGGTGCCTTTAAGGACTTACCAACAATCGACCCGTCCATTTCAATTACACCGGCAAGCTGATCTTCCTTGGAAAAACCAAAGGCACCTTTGATCGAACCTGCGATTTGCTTGTAACGGATCACATCCATCTCAGCAAAGGTCAGCAACAGAACAAACAAAACAAGCAGCAACGACATCAAATCGGCGAATGTCGCCATCCATGCGGGGGCGCCTGCTGCGGGTTTCTTTGCCATGGCCTTACACCATGTTCCGGATGAAAGAAGGTACCATGATCATTCCCCATCGCCGTCGGCATCTTTGGGGACGCCACCGGGCAAATAGGGACCCAGAATTTCCTTCATCACCATCGGGCTTTGGCTGCCCTGAATTTGAACGACAGACTCAATGATCAATTGTTTGGTGTTTTTCAGACGGTCAACCTTAAGGGCCAGCTTGTCAGCAATCGGAAGGGCAATCAGGTTGGCAAGTACCGCACCATAGAATGTTGTCAGCATGGCAATGGCCATCGCCGGACCAATCGCATCAGGATCAGACAGGTTGGCCAGCATCTGCACCAGACCCACCAATGTGCCGATCATGCCAAATGCTGGCGCGGTATCACCGATCCCGCGGAACATCAGTTCCCCGAGCTCATCATTTTGAATGGATTTTTCAACTTCGCTTGAGATCGAGCTTCGGATCACTTCACCGCTGTGACCATCCACACACATGCGAATGCCACGCGCCATGATCTCGTTGTCAACTTCTGCTGTTTCAAGACCAAGCAACCCGTTTTTGCGGACAAGACCGGCAAGTTCGATGGCTTTCTCATAGATCGAAAGCGGGTCTTCCTTGGGGTTCTTAAAGGCGATGCCGATGCCGATCTTGAGTGACTTGATCACATCGCGCATCGGAAACTTGATCAGGGTTGCCGCCGCCGTGCCGCCAAACACAACCATGATAGACGGCACATCAACAAAGGCACCAAGATTACCACCGATCAAAATAGCGCCAACAATAACGCCCGATCCAGCAAGGATCCCAATGAGTGTCGCAATATCCATATCGGTTTCTGGTGTCCAGCGTTATGACTGTTTTTGTATCACCTGATCAGCCGCAGCAGATAAATCCGTGCCCCGGATAGACGAGGCGGTGCGTCGCGTCACAGATGTCGGGCGAAAAGTCTTCATAGGTTTATGATTGTGGCCTGAATGTCGATTAGTCCCCCTTTCAAAGAGTTGGGGGTTGTGGCGTCCTTTTTCCATAAAAAATCTGACAACTTTTTACGCCAGTAAACGTGATCGATCCGGGAACACTACAAACCGCCTGTAAAGCTCCGGCATTAGGTTAGGTCGATCTATACGTTTGGCATTAAATGTTTGTTGCCAGACTTTTAGCCAAGCCTCAACCCCATCGTAAGGATAATTACCCTAATTCAAACGATGAAATGCCAAAGGTCATATCAAGATCAAGTGCTGGTGCCGGGCCTTTATACATCCGTGCCGTCTCAAATTCAGGTTGCATGCCGTGGCTGCTGGCAAGCTCAATTGCCGCCTGATTGGGTTCGGGCACATCGAGAAAGACTTTGCCGCCCTGATCGGTGCGACGTGCCAAAAGGGCGTCAAACAGCACCTTGGCATCTTTGGGGTTTGGGGCAAAAAGCGGACCGACCTTGTGACCCTCTTCACAGGGGCGAATAACGCCATATCCGCGCAATCCCATTGGGCCCTTTAGTGCAATCGCCGTGTGGTTTTCAGCACCGATCCAGCCGCGCAGGAATTCAATCCGGCTTTCGGCAAACAGCTCGCAAGTTTGCTCAAACGCATTGATGACGGCGATGTCATCAATCAACAGATCAAACAGATCGTCATTTTCCGGACTTTGGGCCTTCACGACCCCGCCATATCGGACATTGCGGTGGGCAAATTCAAAACCGGATTTACGATAGTTATCTTGCTGATCGACAACACCATCAAGACCGATGGTTTTAAGCGGGTTGTCTTTTAAAACCGTTTGCCACAACTTGTATCCAAGGCCCGATCCACGGCGGTCTTCGCGGCAGATATAAAATCCGACAAATCCAAAATCGGAACTGTACTGCACGGCGGATATCACCGCTGCCATCCCCCTTTTATCGAACGCGCCCCAAAAGCCTTCAGGATCAGTATTGAAAAATACCTCGGCGTCAGCATGGCCGGGATTCCAGCCTTCTTTGGCAGCCCATTCAACGGCCAATGTGAACTCAGACGGTTTGAGACGGCGGATTTTATCGATCATGGTCGGGTCTTTATACTTTCAGGGGCTTGCCGGGCGATACACATGCGCGCCAGCGTGGGTCTATGGATTTGGCTAAATGTATAGGCCCGACCCTAGCATGGCAGTTGCTATTTCATGAGAAATTTTGTTAAGAATGACTATCAGTGTTATTCTCAATGTTGTATGTGTTCACCAATACATTTTCATCCTGTCGAGAGCCTCATGCCATCATCTGTTTTAACCGCCAAAACCCGCATCACCCTTCCTGATAGTGCTGCGATCATCGCGCGCGCGTCAGACTATTACAAAAGCCATGATTGCGATGTGCAGGGCGATGCGAACGCCATCAGGGTTTCGGTATCCATCGGTCATGTTCACCTTGCCTGCAACGATTCTGGTTTGGATATTGAGGTCGGCGCAACCAGCGACGTTGGCGTTATCCAGATGAAATCGGCGATCATTTCGCTGCTCCAGGGCGCCTTGCCTGAGGCAAATCTTGATTGCCGCTGGAAGGGGGCCGGGAAAAGCAACGGCAAGCTGCCCAATTTTCGCGAACTTACCGTCGTAAAAGTGACCGATCTTTCGCCCCATATGCGCCGGATCAGGCTGCATGGGGCGGATCTTGCCGCCTATGATACCGACAGCATCCATATTCGTCTTTTGATCCCACCGCGCGGGCAGGTGGCCCCAAAATGGCCAACGCTTGCTGATAACGGCATGCCGGTCTGGCCTCATGGCGAAAATGCCATCGAACAGCGCATCTATACCATCCGTGATATCGATGCTGCGGCGGGCTGGATGGATGTTGATTTTGTCGTGCATGGCGATAATGGGCCGGGATCATCCTTTGCCATACATGCTTGCACAGGCGATCTGGTCGCCATGACCGGGCCGCTTGGCAACGAATTGCCTGATGCGGACTGGATGTTGTTCGCCGGGGATGAAACCGCCCTGCCGGCAATCAGCCGCTACCTTAATGCCATGCCGCCCCACGTCAAAGGCCATGCCATGATCGAGGCTGGTAGCAAGGATGACATCATCGACATCGCCACCGACAGTGCGATTGAAGTCCGCTGGTTGTTACGCGATTGTGGTGATGATGTTGAACACAGTCTCATTCAGGATGCTGTGCGCGTCATCTCCATCCCGAAGGACGCACACAGCGTCTATTGCTGGGCCGGGGTAGAGCAGGATGACTATAAACCGATCCATAACTACTGGCGCAAGGATATCGGGTTAACGCGTGATCAATGTCTGGCCATGACGTTCTGGCGCAAGGCCGGTCGAGGATAATTAACGATTAAGGGGTGGCAACCGACTGATGAAGCTTTGGTGCGAGATGTGCAATCGCATCATCGAGATCCATCAGGATTTCCGAAACCAAAGGCGATGGGGGGTTAAGTCCGCCCTGGTCTATTTCTTCGCGCAGTTCGGTTACCGCGCGTGTCAGTTCGCGATTTGTCGGATTAACCCCGGTTGCCAGGGCCCGTGCGCGGGCAAAAACCAGTTTCCGTACCGACCTGAACGCGGCAATTTCCTGATCAGGGGTAAAGGTCTCTGACAGCTGTATGTTTTTAATCCTGTATTTGACCGAAAGGCCGGTCATATGGCTGGCATCGGCAAACAGGGCGGCCGTTACCATGCGAAAGGCGATGATATCGTGCGCAAGTCCGTCGGGGGTGCTGATCGTTTCGGACAGGGCGTTGAACGCGAAAATATCGGCATCAACTTCGTCGGCGTGGCTTTTGGTATCTCCGTCCCCGTAATGTTCGGGCATACAGTGACGCGCTTCATGGTGGATCAGCCACTCAAACGTCAGCTCGGCACTGCTGTGATAGGTCAAAGATTGCCCAAACCACCCACGCATCAACTGGGCGAAAATCTCATTGCCACTTTGTGGTGCGATATTGGCGGGCACGAAAATCTGGCAGGACGGTATTTGCTTGCCACTCTTCCGCCCGGTGATGGCAAAGGGCGACCGGGGCAGTTTGGCAAATGTCTTCTCCGGGCTGGCGATATTTTCCAGACCAAGGGTGTCATCCATAATCGTAAGAAACGCTTGGCGATCCTTGAACACATAAAGATCAATATCGCCATATGCCTGAAGATCGGTTTTGATCCGTTCAAGTACAGGGTCGGGCGCACCATTGGTTTGCGCCAGTGCGGATGTCGCAAAAGACATCAGAACGCACATCACCATCACAAGATGCTTGAAAACCCGAACACGTGGCATCGGTCAAGTATGTGCGATGCGTCCCCCATGGGCGAGGAGAAATTTACCTTCCGTAAAAACGGCGGGGCAATATGGTGGACGAATTATGCTTCAGCCTGTTGGCCAATCCGTTTGCGTTGCGGGCCAAACAGGCAGGTCAAAAGCATGATCACACCTGAAATGGTGGCAATCATGCCCGCCGCACTGACCGCATAGGGGGAGCCGAACCATCCCGGCCCATATCCGGCAAAGACATAGCCCAGAATGGCCGACATCGTCGCAAACGCCACCGACCAGCCAACCTGTCGGCCAAGCTGATTGGTCATCAGGCGCGCACTTGCCGGTGGGCAGACAAACATCGCAATCACAATGATTGAGCCAACCGCGTCAAAGGCCGCCACAGCGGCAATCGCTGTGGTCACCACCAGTGCAAAGCTGAGAAGTCCTGTGCGAATACCAATCGCCCCGGCAAAGGCGGCGTCAAAGGTCGAGATTTTAAGTTCTTTCCAGAACAGAACAACAAACAATCCGATCCCAACCAGAACAAGCGCCAGACGCGGTAATTGCGGTGGCAGGGTCGCCAAGGCGGCTGGATCAACAAGCGACTGCCAGCCTTCTGCATCAAACCAGATCAGGCTTTCAAGATTACCAACCAACGCATGCTGCACATCAATATGCACAGAGCTCGTGTCGGTGACCTCAAGGAACAGCACACCGGCGGCAAAAAGGGTGGTGAACACCAATCCCATGGCGGCACCCGGTTCAACCCGACCCAGACGTTTGACAATCTCGATCATCACCACGGCGACAATCGCGGCCGCCCCGGCACCGAGCATCATCGGAACCGCGGTAATCGTGCCGGTGACAAGGAAGGCCGCAACGATACCGGGCAAAACCACATGGCTGATCGCATCCCCGATCAGGGCCTGACGACGCAGCAACAGGAAATTGCCCGGCAACGCACAGGCAACAGCAGCCAGAATACCAATCAGGATCGGTGTTAAGCTCAGTTGGACAAACTCGGCCCCAAGGGCGGTCATCAGATTGTCGATCATGCGGATGCTCCTTGCTTCTCGGCAAGCATGCGGTCGATTTCGGCAATCTGGTCGGATGTCATCATCCGTTCAATCGGGGTCAGTCCGTCATAGCGTTCAATCGCTGAATCATCGGGCAGAATACGGCGCGCCATGGCCCAGCGGGCCTCATCGCGCGACGCCTTTTCCGATGCGGTGCGTCCGCGCAAGGTCGCGACCCCATCACGCCGGATCATGCCAGAACGGCGCAAAATGCGCAGGGTCAATCCGTCATAGATCGGTTCACGCCGCGACAGGGCCAAGAGTCCCTGACGGCGATGGACGCGGCGCTGAAACCGTTGATGGCGCAACGCTGATGCCAGTGCGCCACGTAACGGGGAAAACAATGCGGATATCATGAAAAAGCCAAACGCCACCAACACAATGATCGGTCCGGTGGGGATGGAGGCCTCGGCCGCGGACAAAACCGCGCCGATATAGCCCGATACCCCGCCAACTAGGGCTGAAATGCCGATCATCGGGCCGACCTGATTGGTCCAGAACCGGGCGGTGACCGACGGAATGATCAAAAGAGCGACAATCAGGATCAATCCGACGATCTTAAGCCCGATCACGGTAACAATCAGGGCCAAGCCCATCATGGCAAGGTCGATATTGCGCACATTGACCCCGGTGGTCGCGGCATATTCCGGATCAAAGGCCACCAGCGTCATCGGACGGCGCAGCAAAAAGACGAATGCAGCGGCAAGCGCACCGGCAACCGCAATGGTGGTGGCCTCGGATATCAGCATGCCCGCCGTCGATCCCAGCAGGAAGTTCTCAAGGCCAGCCTGACGGCCTGATGACATGGTCTGGATTATGGTCAAAAGAACAATGCCAAACCCGAAAAATACCGACAGCACCGCACCAATCGCCGCATCTTCGGTCAGTCGGGTTTTGCGCGTGATCCATTCCACAAGGATCAGGCCAATCGCCGATGAAATCGCCGATCCAATGATCAACCCCGGCAACCAGCGGCCATCAGACCCAAAGGCGACCATGATCATAAAGGCCAAGCCGACACCAGGCAGGGTGGCGTGACTGATCGCATCGGACACCAATGCGCGTTTGCGCAGGAAAATAAACGCCCCGGCACTGCCCGCCGACAGGCCAAGCAACCCGGCACCAACCGCGACAAGGGCGCTGTTATATCCGGCCTGCAACAACAGGGCGCTTATGAAATAATCGAGAAAACTCATGGTGCGATCTTTGCGTTACCGTGCTTTGCTTGTCTCAGGCTGCCTCAATCAGGCGAGGCGCAACTCGTCGATATGGGTGGCGGCAAGACGCCCGCCATAGGTTTCCTGAAGGTTCTCGGCGGTAAAGGTCGTCTCAACCGGGCCTTCGGCGATGCGGCGCACATTGATCAGCAAAACCCGGTCAAAATATTCCGGCACGGTCGAAAGATCATGATGCACACAGACAACCGTGCGGCCCTCGGATTTAAGGTCTTTAAGCACCGATACAATGGCGCGTTCGGTTGCGGCATCGACCCCGGCGAACGGTTCATCAAGCAAGTAAAATTCTGCGTTCTGCGCCAGTGCTCGGGCCAGAAAAACACGTTGCTGCTGCCCGCCCGAAAGCTGGCCGATCTGCCGGTCGGCAAAATCATTCATGCCGACCCGGTCAAGGCAGGCCATGGCCTGTTCACGGTGGCGTGCGCGCCATAGGCGGAACAAACCGACCGATCCATAAAGCCCCATCAGAACAACATCAATCACCCGTGCAGGGAAATCCCAATCAACGCTGGCGCGTTGGGGCACATAGGCCACCCGATCGCGCGCCTCGTGAAACGGTTTGCCAAAAATGCGCACTTCACCCGACAGGCGCGGTACGACGCCAAGCGCCCCTTTCAAAAAGGTTGATTTCCCCGCCCCATTCGGGCCGATGATGGCGGTCATCGATCTGGCAGGGATGGAGGCGTTGACGGAAAAAACAGCCGGTTTGTTGCCATAGGAAACCGTCAGGCCGCGCACGGTCAACGGTGCGTCCTTGCCCGCGACATCAACGATCTTTCCTGACTCGGCAATCAGTTCAGCATTGCCCATGAGATGTCCTTGTTTCTTGATCGGTGATCCGAATGTATGTGCATTTGGTCATTGGGTTTATCAGCGTTTTACGTATTTGGCACGGATGGTTTTGCCGTTATGAGCTTGCCGCCAGCTTGCCCTGCATGCCGCCTTCGGGGGCATCCCCGCCCAGTGCACGGGTGATCAGGGTGGTGTTATGGTCAATCATGCCGATATAGGTGCCTTCATAAGTGCCCGGTTCCCCCATGGCATCGGAAAACAGTGTACCACCGATGATGACATTTTGCCCACGGGCTTCGGCCCCTTCGATCAAGGCACGGACGTTGCGCTCAGGCACCGAGCTTTCGACAAACACGGCGGAAATATTGCGATCAACAATGATGTTAACCAGCTCTTCGACCCGGCGCAGCCCGGCCTCAGATTCGGTTGAAATGCCCTGAATACCCAGAACCTCAAAGTCATACCCGCGCCCGAAATAACTAAAGGCATCATGTGCGGTCAACAGCACACGGCTTTTTTCCGGAACAGACGTGGTGACCGACTTCATATAGCCAATCAGCTTTTCAATATCCGCAATGTGTTTGTCGGCATTGGCGGTATAGATCGCTTTGCCATCGGGATCGGTTTTGATGAGTGCATCACGTACAGCCCCAACCACGGTTTTCCACAACTGTGGGTCCATCCAGACATGTGGATCATACCGGCCGTCGTAATCCGCATGGCTCAAAAGCTTGCTCTTGTCGATGGCTTCGCCAACTGCGACCACATTGCGACGTTTTTCGAGATCAAGGAAGAATTCTTCCAACTGCGCTTCAAGATACAGCCCGTGCCACAAGACAAGATCAGCGCGCGCCATGGCGGCAATGTCGCTGCGCGTCTGACGGTACGAATGCGGATCAACCCCAGGGCCCATCAAGGCGGTGACCTCGGCCCGATCACCCGCGACCTGACGGGCGGCATCGGCGATCATGGATGTGGTTGCGACAACATTCAGCGGTTTGGCAAAGGCCATGCCAGCGGTGGCACCAAGGCCAGCAAGGACAGACACAGCAAGGATGGCGATCAGGCAAATACGGCGTGCAACATTTCGAAGGGTCATGACGGGTCCCGGCAGCAAGTTAAAATCATTCAATAGAATACCCACTATCTATGTGCGGACTTTTAAAGTTAGTCAAGGCTAAATTGCTTTTTAAGAACTTAGTTGTTATGAAGATTTCAAGGACACTGTTTGGAGAGACCCATGGGCGAGAAAGCAGCACTTAACCCGCGCCATAACAAGGCAGAAGTCTTTGCCCGCCTGCGCGACGCACATGCCCGCGAGGTCACCGAAGATTACGTTGAAATGATTGGCGATTTGATCGCCGAAGAAGGCGAGGCCCGCTCTGTCGCGCTTGCCGAACGCTTCGGCGTCACGGCCGCCACGGTCAATAACACCATCAAACGCCTCGAGCGCGACGGTTTTGTCACCTCACGCCCATACCGCTCAATTTTCCTGACAGAAAAAGGTGAAACGCTCGCCAAAAAATGCCGCGACCGCCACCAGATCGTCTATAATTTCCTCGTCTCAATCGGCGTAGATCCCGATACTGCTGAGTTTGATGCCGAAGGGATCGAGCATCATGTGAGTGAGGAGACGTTGAGGGTGTTTGAGCGCTTCTCGGGAAAGTAGCCGCTGCACTAAATGCTGCAATTGTTTGCTTCAATACAGCAAATAGATTTGGGTAAGTATTCATCAGGCAGGAAAATGGCGGAGAGGGTGGGATTCGAACCCACGGTACTATTGCTAGTACAACGGTTTTCGAGACCGCCCCGTTCGACCACTCCGGCACCTCTCCGCATGTGTGGTCTTGGCGTTCGAGGCGGTGTTTACCCATCCTCGCGCCAGAATGCAAGAGAGAAAACGCATTTTGGGCCAACTCTTTTGGATCGTCGTCCAGCTCGTGCCGGTGCATGCTGTCTCAATCCAGCCCTTGTTGCTCCTGATGGGCTGACGTCCGGGCGGCTTGCGCCTCAAATGCCGGGTTGAGTGCGCGGTGGATTTCCCCGGCGGATTATGGCCGCACGGTTCGCCGGGCTGCCATGCGCGCAAACCATCCCAAAGCCGACGTCTCATCACGCTTTGGAGTTGACTCTTGGGGCCAAAAACGGTAATTCACCCGTTCTTCGCAGCGGTTCGGTATCAGTTAGCAGCGACACCGAAGCGCGCGTTTTGATTCCAGAATGATTTTTCAGGAAGTTTTAGATGTACGCAATCATCAAAACTGGCGGCAAACAGTATAAAGTTGCTGCCAACGACGTTATCAAAGTCGAAAAGATCGCTGCCCAGGCCGGTGACACTGTGAAACTTGAAGAAGTTCTCATGGTTGCTGGCGACGGCGCGCCAAAAGTCGGTGCTCCGTTGCTCAAAGGTGCTTCTGTTACCGCAGAAGTTCTCGAACAGGCCAAGGGCGACAAGGTGATCGTTTTCAAGAAAAAGCGTCGGCATAACTACCGTCGTAAAAATGGTCATCGCCAGAACCTGACTGTTCTGCGCATCAAGGACATCAACGCCTGATTTATCAGGTTGAGATGCAGTTTTAGGAGAGTTTCATGGCTCATAAGAAAGCTGGTGGTAGTTCGCGCAACGGTCGCGACTCCGAAGGTCGCCGTCTCGGCGTGAAAAAATTCGGTGGTCAGGCAGTTGTAGCAGGCAACATCCTCGTTCGTCAGCGTGGCACCAAGTTCCATGCCGGTGACAATGTCGGCCTCGCCAAAGACCACACCCTGTTTGCGACTGTGAACGGTTCCGTCCTGTTCAAGTCGGGCTACAAGGGTCGTACTTACGTAACGATCGTTCCGGCAGAGGCGTAAGCCTCCCGTCGGCTGCGCGATACGTAGCAAGATTTTCGAGGGAGGAATGAGCAATCATTCCTCCCTTGTTTTATGTAATATAGAATTTATCTTCCCGTCGAAGCGCAGCCCTTTTTGCGCGCCGGGATCGCAAATACAAAAACGGGCGCTGCCCAAAGGACCGGTTATGAAGTTTCTCGATCAAGCCAAGATTTATGTGCGCAGTGGCCGCGGCGGTGCCGGTGCCGTAAGCTTCCGGCGTGAAAAATATATCGAGTTCGGCGGGCCGGACGGCGGTGATGGCGGGCGCGGCGGCGACGTTATTCTTGAGGCGGTCGAAAACCTCAATACCCTGATTGATTTCCGCTATCAGCAGCATTTCAAGGCCGAAGTCGGCATGCATGGCATGGGCCGCGACCGCACCGGTCGTTCGGGCAATTCCATCACCATCAAGATCCCGGTTGGCACCCAGATCCTCGCCGAAGACCGCGAAACCCTGATTGTCGATATGCTCAAACCCGGTCAAACCCACCTGTTGTGTCGGGGTGGTGACGGCGGGCGTGGCAATGCGCGTTTCAAATCCTCGACCAATCAGGCCCCGCGCCGTTCCGAAGAAGGCTTCCCAGCCGAGGAAATGTGGGTCTGGATGCGCCTGAAGCTGATCGCCGATGCCGGTCTGGTTGGTCTCCCCAACGCGGGAAAGTCTACCTTCCTCGCTGCATCATCGCAGGCACGTCCGAAAATCGCCGATTACCCGTTTACCACCCTGCATCCGCAGCTTGGCGTGGTCAGTGTGGATGACACTGAATTCGTTCTGGCCGATATTCCCGGTCTGATCGAAGGTGCGTCCGAAGGCAAGGGGATCGGCACGCGGTTCCTTGGCCATATCGAACGCTGCGAAGTTCTGTTGCACCTGATCGACTGTGCCGAGGAAGACCCGGTCGCAACCTATCAGACCGTGCGTGAAGAGCTCGAAGGCTATGCTGATATCCTGATCGATAAGCCCGAAATCGTCGTTCTGTCCAAGGCCGATCAGCTTCTGCCCGAAATGGTCGAAGAACAGCGCGAGATCCTTGAAAAAGGCATTGGCAAAAAGGTTTATGTCGTCTCAGGTGTGACCCAGCAAGGTGTGCAGGACATCCACCGCGAAGTCCGCGCCTATATCGATGGCGAGCGCGAACGCCGCGCCATGGAAGGCCGCGGGGATAACGTCTACCAACCGTAAGATCGGGGTCTCAAAAATGCAGGCTGCACTCGCGGACGCAAAACGTCTGATCATCAAGGTCGGCTCGGCCCTTCTGGTTGATGAAACCACCGGTAAGCTTCGCCGTGCCTGGCTCGAAGCCCTGGCCGATGACATCGCCCTTTTGCGTGAACGCGGGGTAGAGGTCATCGTCGTCTCCAGTGGTGCCATTGCCATGGGCCGACGCTTGCTGCAGCTTGATCACCGCACCATCAGCTTGGCCGATAAACAGGCCGCCGCCGCCACTGGCCAAATCAGCCTGTCACAAGTCTGGCAAGAGGCCCTTGGTCGCAATGGCCTGACCATGGCGCAGGTGCTGGTGACGCTGGAGGATATGGAAGGCCGCCGTCGTTATCTCAATGCACGCGGGACACTCAATGCGCTGCTCGCCCACGGTGCTGTCCCCCTGATCAACGAAAACGATACCGTCGCGACCGAAGAAATCCGCTTTGGCGATAATGACCGTCTGGGGGCCAAGGTCGCGCATATGATCTCGGCCGATACGCTTGTGTTGTTGTCCGATATCGATGGCCTTTATACTGCCGACCCGCGCAAGAACCCGGATGCCAAACTGATCCCCGAAGTCCGCGAGTTGACCCCGGATATCATGGCCATGGCCGGTGCTGCCCCGACCATGTATAGCTCGGGCGGCATGGTGACCAAATTGCAGGCGGCTGAAATCGCCATGAAATCGGGCTGCCGCATGATCATCGCGCGCGGCACCATCTATCATCCGCTCAAGGCCCAGCTTGAAGGTGGACCCAATACCGTCTTTTTGCCCAGCGAAAGCCCGCTTGCCGCACGCCGCCACTGGATTGCAACGTCGCTGTCGGCCCCCGGTGCGATCATTGTCGATGACGGGGCGGCCAAGGCCCTGCGGGCTGGCAAAAACCTTCTGGCAGCAGGAATCAGCGGCGTTGATGGCGGTTTTAAGCATGGTGACGCTGTGCGCGTGCTCGATGACAAGGGCAATGAGGTCGCACGCGGCATCACGTCTTACGGTGCCGAAGAAACCCGCCTATTGATGGGCCATGCCTCCGCCGATATCGAAGCCACCCTTGGCTTTACCCGTGGAAATGCTGTGATCCATTCGGATGATTTGGTGGTGGCAGAGGGGTGAAACGCTCTAAGGTCAGCGCGGTTTGGGGTTATTTGGCGTCCGGATGGTAATGCGACTGCATGCGCATGTCTGACAGCGCAAAGCTGCCATTCCCGGACATCACCTGTCCGGGTTTCAAGCCGGATGTCTGCGGCACGCCCATGTCCCTTTGAGACGGCGCGACGTTCATCTGCAATAGGGTTCCGGAATATCCGCCAAGGTAAAAAATGTAGATAGGTCAATCATCGTTATTCTCTTTGTTCATCGCCCTGACAAATAGTTGGCGATGCGCGCCAGACGTGAGGTCTGTGGCGTATCGCGCTGGGCTTCATGACCGTCGGCCATGTGATAAAGATGATACATGCCATGTACGCCCAACCACCGCAGGGGTTCTGGTTCCCATGTGCGTTTAGGCCGGTTTACCCAAGGCAGTTTGGTCAGTTCTGTGGCGCGCTCCAGCACCAGATCGGCAAGCGTCTGGCCGGCCAAGTTTGACGTGGACACCCCCAGACCGACATATCCGCCCGCGGCACCGATGCCTGAGGTCGGGTCATAATCGACACGTGCACACCAGTCACGCGGCACGCCCAACACCCCGCACCACGCATGATCCAGCTTTATGTCTGCCACCTGCGGTAACAAGCGATGTATGATCGCCTGTAACATCGCGATGGTTTTTTGCTGGGTTTGTCCGCGATCATCAATTCCGTTGCCAAACCGATAAGGCACGCCTCTACCACCCATCGCAATCCGATTGCCTGCTGTACGCTGCGCATAGCAATAGCCGTGCACCGCATCTCCCAGCAACTCACCGCCCTGCCAGCCGATCTGGTCCCAGATCAGATCAGGCAAAGGTTCCGTCACGACGATGGAGCTGTTCATTGCCAGCATATCGCGGCCCTGTCCCGGCAGGCTGGCGGTATAGCCTTCTGTCGCACGAATAATTTTTTCGGCGCGGATGGTGCCGCGATCCGTCGTGACCTGCCCTTTGGACATCCCCGTCACTGTTGTCTGTTCATAAATGGAAACGCCCGCCCGTTCCACGATCTGTGCTAACCCGCGCACCAGCTTGGCCGGTTGGACCCGCGCCACGCCATGCAAAACAACCGCCCCAACGGCGTTTTGAACTCGGATCCGGTCGGTCATGTCACTGGCGCCGATCAGGTGCATACGTTCCTGTGGTACCTCCCAGTCCATCGCGGTCGCGTAGTCGTCGCGCAACCGGGCCATCTGTGCCGAAGTGCAGGCCGCGATAAGCTCGTCTGTGCGGTGAATATCAGCGTCGATGCCTTCGGATTCTGTGACTCGAATGATTTCATCCACGGTGCCGCGTAAGGCCCGCTCAAGCGCTATCACGCCTTCGCGCGAGCCCGACTTGGCATACCGATCCCGGTTCCAGTAAAACGCACCGGTCAGCCAGCCGCCATTTCTGCCTGACGCACCGAAGCCCGCGAAATCGCGCTCGACGATAGCGATTGACAGATCGGGGGCTGCTTTTTTCAAGTACCACGCCGTCCACAGACCGGTGTAACCGGCCCCGATGATGCAAACATCTACAGTGCGGTCGCCTGGCAAGGCAGGACGATAGGGCGGCAGTCCCCCCATATCCGTGTGCCAGAAAGAAATATCACCGTTACGGGTCATGTCATCTTTGTCTTCATCAGTTGCCGCCGTCTTGGCATTGCCGACAGGCTCATGTGCTTTACTGGAATGGGGGCCTTGAAGGTATGTGCTTGAAGGTATGTGTAAGTCCGAACCCTAAGCTTCACAGAGACATGCATAATTCACAAGGCACAAAAAAAGCTGCCCCTATGATGGAGGGCAGCCTTTTTTTCGGTGGCGCTAAATCCGGAAATCGGATTTACGCAGCCTGATCAGCAAGAGCACGGGCCATCTGGCTCAGAGCTTCCTGATGCTTTTCATGCTTGATGCTGGCAAAGTTACGGGCCAGTTCAAGGCACATGCGCTGACGTGCATTAAGCTCGGAAGCCTGATTGCCGTCGAGGCCTTCGTAGAAATAGCTGACAGGAACACCCAGGACCTGGGAGATTTCATAAAGACGACCAGCAGAGATACGGTTGATACCGCGCTCATACTTATGTGCCTGCTGGTAGGTAACGCCGATAAGGTCAGCCATCTGCTGCTGGGAGAAACCCAGCATGATGCGACGTTCGCGAATACGCTGACCAACATAACGGTCAGTGTCAGTTGCGCGGTTTGCGCGTTTTGGTTCTTCTTTTGAGATAATCTCAGTCATGATATAATCCGTTATCAACCGCCAGTTATTTAACCCCACTTTGGACGCTGTTGGGCTTATTTGTTTTTGCCCAATTAACAACTTGTCACAGGACCATTTTTGACCTGCGATATGTTGAAATGTATCTGAACATTGGTCAGGTAATCGTTACAGCAATCCGCCAGAAGCTAGCTATATAGGTCAATTGAGCTGTCTTTGTCTAGTGCAGAAGGTGAAAAAAAGTCGTGGGTTTCTATGCTGTAAGGTGTGGAATGCTGTGCATAGCTGACATGCATTTCCTGAATGACCGGCGGTTGTAAAAGGTTTTCCTGAGGTAAGAGCTGCCCTAAAAGCTGGGTCCAGAATGCTGCGCTGCCCACAAGATCATGGGGTTGCAGCCATGCGCCACCGTTCTGCGCAATTTCCCGTACAGGCGAAATACGCGCAGTTGAAACTGTTCCGATCCCGGCAGGACCATCCGTTCCGCTGCTCGCAGAATCCGTCCTGCGGGCCGGGAGCATGGAAATCGGTGTAATGGCTGTCATGTTTTCTGATGTTATTTGACTAAAATTGACTGTTTGTGCGCAGACTCCGTGCTTTTGGTATGTTTGGGTGATGCACCCGGCAAAAATTGCCGCCTGACAGCACTGTCGGGCGGTTCGAAAGAGTTAATAAAAAGTTTATGCAGGATTGATGCCGTGTCGAGGTACGCCTGCGCGAGTCGGGGTACACCGGACATTCGCCGGATATGGCGCAAAGATCAGATGGCCGTGATGACCCGCCAGCCGGTGGGGGACGGCATTGTTTTCCCGGCAACCCTGATAATTGGGATGTGACACTGGGGCGGGGCATATCCGATAGAGCTGTCTGGAAAGACAAAAAAGGCGGAGCCGCTTATCGCGTCGCTCCGCCTTTTGGAATTTGGGGTCGTAACCTGTGAAGGTCTTATTTGTCGGTCTTGCCGCTCGCCAGCGTATTGAGCTGGGCCTGCATGGCTTCAAGCTGGCTTTTAAGATCATCAAGCGATGCATCTGCTTTGCCGCTTGCTGCGGCTGACGGGGATGCCGCGCCAGTGCCGCCCGTACCACCGGAGTGGCCGTTTTCACCATCTTTGGCAAACGGCGAGAACATTTTCATCGTCTGTTCGAACAAGGCCATGTTTTGCTTGTTCATTTCGTCTAACTGGCCAAACGGGAAAATGCCATGCATCGTGCCTTGCATATATTCGCGCATCTGTTCCTGATTATGGGCAAAGGCCTGCATCGACTGTTCAAGATAGGTCGGAACCAACCCTTGAAGGCTGTCGCCATAAAATCCGATCAACTGCCGCAGGAAACTGATCGGCAGAAGGTTCTGCCCCTTGTTTTCTTCTTCGACAATGATCTGGGTCAGGACCGGGCGGGTGATGTCATCGCCCGTTTTGGCATCGTAAACGACAAAGTCGGTATTTTCCTTGACCATCTGCGACAGATGATCAAGCGTGACATAGGAACTCGTCGCCGTGTTATAGAGGCGGCGGTTCGCATATTTCTTGATGACGATGCGGTCTTGATCGTCTGATTTCTTGTTGGTCATGGCGAGGTTTCCTGCTTCCCTGTTTCCCGGACATCTGCCTGGCATTTTCATTAGGGGCATGTTTCTGCCCCGGTTTGCGCATGCACACATCGTGATGTTGCGCAGCATTTTCAATTTTGCATTTGCTCAGGCAGCTGTGACAGTGACGTGATTTTTTCAATGTGTCCAGTCTTCAACGTGAAGTGCACTGCGAAAAACAACCCCGAATACAGTTTGTTGCGCCACAGCAAGGGATTTCATTTTCCCGTGCGCCGCATCCTTCTATAGTAAAGCAGATCTGCCACACAGCATCAGGAGGCGGCAAGGGTGTCAAACAAGACAACCAGTACCGACGCCAGTACGAAGGCAAGTGCCGGCACCAGCAAACAGACAAGCACCGCGACCCGCAACCAACGGTCGGGCACAAACACGGACCCGGCACCGGATCAAAAGCTTGCCGGATCACCGGATCAAAAGCTTGATGGGGATGATCACCTTGATCAGTTGGCACAGCGCTTTCTTGATCTATGGCGTCAACAGGTCGCGACAACTGTCGATGGCACGCAGGCCGCCAGTGCGATTGGGCGTCTTTATGCCTCCCTTGGGGCCGATACCTCGCGCATGGGCGAAGGGTTTGAGGCATGGGGCAATCTGATCGGTCAGATGGCAATGGGCCAGCAGCCCGGGACGTCAGGCGCGCCCATGCCCGGCATGGCGACAAACCCGATGGCGGGAATCCCGGTGGACAACCCGTTGCAGGCGATGATGGATCAAATGGCCAAAGCCGCGCGCGATCTTCCGATGCCGCCTTTTGCCGGTGGTCCATTTCCAGGTGGCGCGTTTCCGGGGATGCCATTTCCGCCCAATATGACGGGTATGTCCGGGGCTGGCGCGCCGGACACGGCAGGTGATGCAGGGCCGAAAACGCCAGAAAAAGACACGACAGGCAATACGACCAAGACGTCGTCAGGCACCGACAGCCAGGATGATGTGACACCAGACGAACCAGACGCCGCACCAACCGCAAAAGCAGGCCGCACAACACCGGCAAAGGGGCAGGGAAAAAATGATCAACCCGCAACGGCAAAAGAAACTGCCACCCAAACGGGAAAATCAAAGACGGGCAGGGCCAAGGCCGCTTCCGATGCACATGGCAGTCGAGATGACGAGCTGGCTCAGCTCGCGCGCCGCATTACCGATCTTTCAGAAACAATTGCTGCCCTGGAAGGCCGACCTTCGGGAACAGGCAAAGACCCTTCTGACCGAGATTGAAGCCTATCACCCTGATGATGTGGCACAGGCGCTCGACCGTGTCGCCTTTGACCGCCATGCGGCATTTCATGACGGGGTGCGCGCCTATCAACGTCATGACTATCGGCGTAATGCCGATGATGTGCCGGTGATCTGGGAAGACGGCTCAACGCAGATATTTGATTATGGCGTCACCGCCCCGAAAAACAGCAAGCATCCCAACGGGATTGTCTTGCTCGTGCCGTCCTTGGTTAATCGCGGCTATATTCTTGATCTGAATGAAAAACGCAGCTTCGCGCGCTTCTTGGCCAAATCGGGCTATCGACCGCTTTTGGTCGAATGGGGATATCCCGGCGAGGATGAGGTTAATTTCGGGCTCGATGATTATATCGCCGGGCGTCTGGTCATGGCCCTGCAAGACGTTGCCGATATGAATGGTGGCCCGGTACCGATGATTGGCTACTGCATGGGCGGTGTTTTGGCCTTGGCGGCAACCTTGCTCGATCCGGCACAGGTCAAAAAACTGGCCCTTTTGGCCACCCCGTGGGATTTCATGGCCGCCGGTCCGGCGCAGTCGCGTATTGCCGCGGCCTTCGCACCCTCCTTGCCCCATATGCTGGCCATTCACGACATCTTGCCGGTTGATGTGTTGCAAAGTCTGTTTGCCAGCCTTGATCCGTTCATGATTGGCGAAAAATTCCGCCGGTTCGAACAGATGCCCGCCAAATCTGCCAAGGCGCGTGATTTCGTCGGGTTGGAAGATTGGCTCAATGACGGGGTGCCGCTGACGCGCCGGGTGGCGGTTGATTGTTTGATCGGCTGGTATGTCGAAAACAAACCGGCCAGCGGGCAGTGGCAGATTGACGGCATTGATATCAATCCGGCCGACATCTGCTGTCCAACGCTGACCGTCATCCCTGAAAGCGACCGGATTGTTCCACCCGAAAGTGCCAAGGCACTGTTTGATGCATTGCCCGCAGACATCCGCTCCGAACTGCACCCCTCCGCCGGGCACATCGGCATGATGGTCGGATCACGGGCTGAAAAATCAATGTGGACGCCGCTGATCGATTGGCTTGGGTCCTGACCTTTGGGGAAACTTGCGTATTTTGGAGGTCAGATGTTCTGTGAATTGAAACGACGTCTGGCGACAAAGCGTCCAACTGCGAACCAGCCAAGCAACGCCCAAAATAAAGCGATGAGAATAAAGACTGGAGAAAACCGTGATGTAGAGGACATTACGAGTAACAAAACTACGTTTAAAACGCCAAATCCTGTAGCCCAAAGCATGGCGCGCTTGAATGATCGTGCAAATATGCCGGACAGAAGGCCGCCGATGCCCCCAACGTCGAGGGACATGACGAGCAACATAATGAACGTGTTCAAGTGACTTAATCCCTTATACGTGGTTTGCTAAAACGTTCTCTGAGCTTCAAAATATCTGGGGTTCCTAGGAAACCAATAATGCCGCCGAGTATAGCGAACAGCATAACCCCTGGGGCTCCACCGAAAGCACCTACTATCCCCGTTCCCGCACCAAGAAAAGCGCCAATCAGAGCGCCAAATATTGTCAACGATAGCCTTTTTAGCATTTTATACCTTGTAACTTTTGACGTGTTTTCAGGTGCCTACTGAAGCTTTTCTGCAATCCACAACTTGATCAGTGATTGCCGGGTCACGCCCAAATGGCGGGCTTGCTTGTCCAGACTGTTGACGACCCATGTCGGGAAATCGACGTTTACCCGCTTGGGCTGATCGTTCTGGCGGCGGGCCTGAGACCAGTCAATTGCATCGCTGATATCTTCGTCTGCGTCGAACTTTTTGTCGAATTCAGTTGCTTTCATAAAATTCGATCTCCTCTTTCCGGGCGCGGCGGGCCGAAATGATCCGCACCGCTTCGCCGCGCGGGGTCCATACAACTGCCCAGTGCTTGTCTTCTATCTTGCCGATCAACAGAAAGCGCGGTTCATCAACTGTCTTGGCTGGTGCCTCAAGCACCCATGGATCGTCCCAAAGGGCCTGTGCCTGATCAAAGTCAATACCATGCTTTGACAGGTTCAAGGCGCTTTTAACGGGGTCATATTCAAAATCCATGGTCAAATATGGTATATTAATTATCCATTTTCAAGCATGGACTCTTGAGTGCCTAGCTAGGGTTTTCCGCAACCAGCTGATCGGGTTTGCGGTCCCAGCGCAGGGTCAATCGCGCCAGAAGGGCAATAATAATCAGCGTCAGGATCACCCGTCCGACCAGAATAACCCAGATATCTGCACCAAGGGCCAGCATGATCGCGGTATCCTCAATCAGCGAATGCGACAGCGACAGCCAGCTTAACGACAGGAAAAGCGTACGCGGCGGATAGTTGTTTCGGCGGGCCTCATCAATGATCAGCGCCCCGCCAAAGGTCAGACCCAGCAATACCCCAATCGTTGTCACCGGCGCAACATCGCGCGACAGGCCCGACACCCGCAGGATGGGCAACATCGCAAGGGTGAATTTATCGGTCAGGCCAGTGACCTTCATGGCATCCAAAATCACCAGAAGCCCGGTAATCACGCCAAAACTGACAATCAGTGATTTTCCGGTCTGAATAAGCCATTCACCCCAACCGGCAAGCCCGGTCGCGGCCTCTGTGACATCACCCCCGGCCATCCATGAAAAATCAACTGGTTCAGACAGCCAGCCAGTCGCATTGCTGACCCATGTCACCAGCGCGCCATAGCCAATCGCCGCCCCGATACGAAGGGCGGTGGTCGCAATCAGGCTGGCCCCGGCGCGTTTGACAATCGCCTGTTCGACCGGCAACCCATGGGCAAACAGCATCATCGCACACAGCGCGCTAAGCTGTGCAGCCGTCATATCAAGGGTTCCGGCCAATCCGATAAACGCCCCGACCGCGCCATACATGCTAACCAGCGCACAGGTCGCCCAGATCAAACCGGCCTCGGGCGGCAAACCAATCAAGGACATTACCGGGGTCAGCATTTCGGACGCCACATCAATCGCGCCAAATTCCTGTGCAATGCGGACAATCACCATCACCGGCAACATCACCTTCATCAAGGTAACAAACAGCTTCTGGCTGCGGTTGATCAGGTCAGGAAAATAATGTCGCATGGCGCGGGTTATCGTGCGTGTCATCTGGGGGAGGCTCATCGTTTGGGGCGAAAGATAAAAGGTCTGTGACAAGGCAACCAGAAAGGTGTGTATCTGGTTTTTACGCGGTGGGCGAGGGCGTTTCAACACCGGGATAATGCCATGTCGGCATGCGTCTGTGACGGCGAATTTGCGCAAATCCAAACAATATGGCAGCGTTATAGGATTATCTTGCGCTTTGGAGTTGCGTTTAAATGGCCGAGCTGGATCAGATCGATACCAAAATCCTGCGTTTGTTGCAGGAAAACGCCGATACTCCCAATGCCGATCTGGCCGGGAAAATCGGCCTGTCGCCATCGGCCTGTTTGCGGCGCGTCGCCAAGCTGCGCGAAACCGGCGTGATCCTGAAAACCGTTGCGGTGGTCGACCCGGCCTTGGTCGGACGGCCGCTCACGGCGATAATTAATCTTGAATTCCACCGCCACGGCAATCAATACCGCCGTGATTTCATCCGCAAAACCCGTGAACTTGCTGCTGTCCGGCAATGCTATCTGGTAACCGGCGAAGTCACCGGCGTTCTGATTTTGCACATGCAAGACATGGCCGAATACACAGCCCTGTGTGACACGCTGTTTGATGCGGACGAAAATGTCGTCTGGTATCGCACCTACATCGTGACAGAAACCCTAAAACACGACCAAGGCGTTGCGTTCTAGCAGCACTGCGTATCCTCACGGTTTATTGGGCCGGTATGTTCTTTTTGGCGCCGTTTTGTAAGCCGGTTCGGTCTTCTGCGGGCAAAAGAACATGAAATGTCGTGCCTTTATTGACCTCTGTTTCAAACCAGATGCGTCCACCATGGCGGGTTTGGACAATGTCATGGGTAATCGCAAGCCCTTGGCCTGTGCCTTTGCCAACGCCCTTTGTGGTAAAGAATGGGTTGAAGACTTTTGACCGGTTTTCCGGGGCAATTCCGGCACCGTTATCTGCAATGCTAATCAGAATGCTGTCATCAAGGGATGTTGTTTTGACCGTAATTTGGCCGTCGTCAGGTGAGCGGCCTGCGCTGTTGATGGCCTGCGCAGCATTGACAATCAGATTGAGGAAAACCTGATTGATTTCATTGACGTGAGACGGGATATGCGGAAGCTCAGGATCCAGGTCTTCAACCAGATTGGCATAGTGTTTCCATTCATTTCGGGAAATCACCAAAACGTTCTGGAGCACACGGTTGATATCCGTTGCCGTTTTTTCAGCCCCACTTGGGTGGGAAAACTCTTTCATCGACAAGACAATCTTGGCCACCTGATTGATCCCATCAAGGGATTGTTGGGTCGCGTGGGGAATCTCATCAAGCAGGAATTCAAGATCGGCATCGCGCATCTGTTTTGCGAAACGCGAAAATGCGTTATCGGACAACTCGTTGCGATGTTCCCACAAGACTTGCAGCGCAAGCCCCAGCATGCGTGAAATCGCGCCATATCCGTCATTCAGGAACTTGAGGTTGTCGCGGATATACTGGCTCGGTGTATTGATTTCATGCGCAATGCCGCCCGCCAGATGACCTATCGCCTCAAGCTTTAAGGCTTCGCGCAGCTCGCCTTCAAGTTTGTTGTGGGATTCTTCCGCTTGTTTCCTGCGGGTGATGTCGCGGAAAATATACAAATAGTTCATCTCACCCGTGAGATTGGCTGGACTTATGGTGATTTCCATCGGAAAGCTGTCGCCATCACGCCGCTGTGCCATCGTTTCGGTATAGTCGTATTTCAATGTCCCGCTGTGGATGCTGATGCATTTGTTGAGCAGCCGGTGCCGGATGGTCGCTTTTTTGTCGATGAACATTATGTCGATGCTGCTGCCAATCAGCTGGTTGTCTTCGGCACGCAGGATTTCGGCGGCTGATTTATTGAAATCCTCAATAACACCACCGTTGTTCACAACAAGTATGCCTTCGACCACGCTATCAAGAATGGTTTTAAGACGCTGTGTCGTTTCTTGCTGTCGTTTTTGTTGTTCTTCCAAAAGCGCGCGGAATTGCTTCTTAACGTCATCATCGCCATCTATTTCGTTAACGGATAGCAAAAGGTCGTTGGTTTCCACACTTACAGAATCGGAACTAAGAATTTTTGTGTCTTCTTGTTCGTTTTGGTTTTCACTCATGACATAGATCCAGTTTGCCGCCCTTCAGACAGATCACGTGCGCTTTCTTTGAACCCCGCGTTTGACTTCAACGGGTTCACGGAAGTCATGTGCTTTCTGAAACACCCTGATCCGCGCAAGCTGTACTTGGGAAATAAAATTTCCATGCGTCAGGACGACATGATCTTCCATCGTTTCAAGATCCGTCATCAGAAGATCACCCTCTCGCAGATTATCAATGCGGACACGCATTTCGAGTCCTTCCGGGGGGAACTCCTGTTCGCCATCAATGACGGCCAATAATGTGCGAATTTTGGAAAATAGGACGGGATCATAGCGATGTGGTTTGCCACCAATCACTTCGAAATCAATATCGGTCGGCTCTGGTCCGTCTCCAACATCGGCAAGGTCTCTGGCAATACGCAATATTCTCGCCCCGAGTGGAATATTCTCACCAGAAGGCCCGCTTTCCGGGAAGCCACTGCCATCAAAGTTGCGGTTTTGCAAAAGGACCATATCGGCGACGGCCTCAAGACGTGGAATATTGCTAATCAGCTTATGCCCAACCTCCGGGGTTCTTCTTAACAAGTCTTTCTCAAGCGGTTGAAGAGGTTTGCCGAGTGCCAGACGTGCTAGAATATCGGGTGGCAACGCCACAATACCGATCGGGCAAAGCAGTGCCGCAATTCCAAGTTCCCATGGGCGTGGGTATTCAAGTTCTTTGGCGATGATGTCACACCAGCCCTTCATTTTCATCGACCGCCCGAAAACCGTGGGATTAAGCTGTGCCATGACATCTGTCAGAAGCTTGACACTCCCGGCAAGTGTCTCCTGTATGAGGGTTTTTTCGGCGGTAATCAGTTGATGCTGTCGCAAGCCATCAGACAGCGCTCTTTCGAGATCGGCCGTCTCATACGGTTTGGAGAAAAACCGGAAAATATGACCTTTGTTTATGGCATCAACCGCCGTTGCCTGATCGGCATTTCCTGTCAGCATGATACGCACGGTGTCAGGGCTTATTTTTTTGATTTTCTCAAGGAACTCAAGGCCATTCATGTTTGGCATTTGCATGTCGGCAACGCAGACCGCGATTGTGTCATGTTCCTCAAACATTTTAAGCGCACTGGTTCCGCCTGCCGCGGTCAAAATCTCAAATTTTCCGCGCATTTGACGGCGAAGCGCCATGAGAAGGTTAGAGTCATCGTCAACGAAGAGAATATGATACTCGGCCATTCAGGAAGCTTCCCCGTTTAGTGGAAATTACGTGTAACTCTCAAGGACAGTGGCAACAATTTTGCGCCATGCTTCAACGCTGTCGGCTTTCCCGATCTGTTCGAGATATGACATGTCAATCGTGCTTTGCTCTTCGCTTTCCTGTGCTGACGCCCTCCCGCCGATCTCGCGCGTGATGTGTTGGGCGGCATAAAGTGCGGTTAACTCGGTCATTTCAGTCTGTGCAAAATCGGCGGGGTTGTGGTGATATGCAACAGATTGCGTCACTTTTTCAGGGAAGCCCCAAATCCCCAGAAGATACGCCCCAATTTCTGGATGAGCCGCACCAAACGCATCTCTTTCGGCATCAACAATCGATATATCTTCCTGTTCAACGCGTGCGATGACCGTTTCCATTCTCTCGTGATAGTAAAGATAAAGGATCAGGCTGCCGATATGGCTCATCATGCCGATGCTCGGGAGTAACTGGCATGTGGCCTTGCTGAGTTTTTCGTGCTCGCCAATCAAGGCCGCTGACACACCAATCTGCTGTGACCGTTCACACAGGGTTTTAATGCGGCGGACTACAACCGGCGGGCCATCGAAACTTTTGAACAGGCCAACAAAAATCGCCAGAGACTTAAGCGTATCAGTGCCGATCATGCGAACAGCGTGCGAGATCGAAGTGATTTTACTCGGCAACGCGAAATAGGCCGAGTTTGTCACTTTCAATATTTCCGCAGTTAACGCGATATCTGAGGAAACGATGGCTGTTACCTTGTCATTCCCGGCTTTTGGGTCCTCAAGCGCATTTACAAGGCGGGTATAGGTATCGGGTGGGGATGCCAAAGCATCTATGCCACCAATAATGCTTCGGATATCGGGTTTAAGAAGGAGTGTGCGCATCTTGAACATTTGTGCGATTGCCTCGAACAAAACCTCGTCATCACAAGGTTTCGCAAGATATCTTTGGGCCGGACCCACTGTTCGAAGGATTGCTTCGTCTTCTGAATAGCCAGATAAAATAATACGCGCGGTGTCGGGGCTGTTTTCCTGAAGCTGATGCAGAAGCTCCGCACCGTCCATACCGGGCATCCTCATGTCCGAAACAACGACATCGAAGGTTTTTTGATCGCACAGCGACAAGGCTTCTGCACCACTCGTTGCAAAAGAAATATTCCATTCAGGGTGTCGGCCACGTGCACGGCGGCGTAATCCGCTCAGAATATTCATGTCATCGTTGACAAAAAGAATATCGTTCATCAAATGGCTGCCTTTGGTCTTGCTGTGTCTGAAACAATCCTGACTGTTGTCTGATCTTAAGGGCGCTTATCCTTCGTTGTAGTCGTCAGAACCCTCTTAAACAGAGGTGCTTTTGTAATCTTCTGGTCATGTGATCGATGCAGGCTGACCAAAATAGAAACCCTGCAGCTCGTCTACGCCAATGTTTTGTAGATATGTCGCCGTATCGAGTGTTTCGACCCCTTCGGCAATGACGGTCATATTCATCTGGTGCGATATCGTGGTCGCCCACTCAACAAACGAGCTATCGACCGGATTGTCGTCGTCCAGTCGCATGATCAGGGATTTGTCAAGCTTCAGCCCCGAAAACTGGCCGCGCCGCAAAAGAGCGATCGAGTTATTTCCCGAGCCAAAATCGTCGAGGAAAATGGGATAACCAGCATCGCGCAACTTTGGAAGATTTTCCTGAAAGGCGGCTGTAAATGCCATGCTACTTTGTTCTGTTACCTCAAATTCCAGATTTGGCAGCGTGGGCCGCTCGGCAAGAAAGGCTGTAAGCGACGTCATGAATTTGTTATCGGCAACCGAATGCGGGGATATGTTGACGCCGATTGGGACGTTGCCAAACGTATTGGCAATCACATCTTTGTGGGTGTGAATGAAGTCAATGACTTGGAACGTAAGTTCGCCAATAACCGGATGATCTTCAGCGCCGGTGATGATGTCCTCGACCGTAAATGTCTTTTGAAGTTCGGGAAAACGGCTTAGGGCTTCCAGACCGGAAACATTAAAGTTTTTGGCATTGACCCGTGGTTGAAATGAAACGCTATGGTCCGTGGAAAGCGATGAACGCATACGCCGGACCATCGGGTTGGCTGGCTTGGTGTTATCATTGCCTGCCGATACCAAGTCCCAAACAATGCTCAGGATCGTGCTTGCGGTAACCGGTTTGACGATCACCCGGGATATACCGGCTTTATTGATCGCTCCCTGCAAGGCGCTTTCGGATAAGCTTCCAGACAAAAGAACCCTTGGCGTGGCAGGTGAAACCGATCTGGCCTCTGTCAAAAACTCGACACCATCCATGTGCGGCATCATTAAATCAGAAACCACCACATCGACTTGACCCGGCGACTGCCGGAGAAAGTCGAGTGCCGCCGCCGCATTATTGTATGTTTTCAAGATACATTGTTTGTGCAGCATGCGTCGTGCAGAGGCCAGCAACGCGTCCTCATCATCGACCAGCATCACCGTCAGATTGCTCGTTTCCTGTGGAAGAATATGATTCTGCTCTTCCATGAGAAATGTTCTCCAGTTCGCCGCGGGTCATTTGGGCGGCTCTTTGAATACCTCTGTCAGTCCCGTACGAAACAACACCACCTGAACTTAGCACTCATAATGCGGCCAAAATCTGTCTGCGCGGTGCTTTGTGAGCATCTACCAGTGGTTTAGTGCCTGTCTCGTATGTAAGTGGTTCATCGAAAAAAAGAAAGCATGTGACATCATATTTTCCCGACGTTTCCACGCGGAAATGTCGCCGTGTTCCAGATGAGCTTAAACACTTTTGGTTGCTGGGGCGACCCAAAGTGTACTGTCGGCATCATGTGAAAGTTGCTCTGGTCGCCGCGCCCGATTTTCTTTCGGCGTCCCCAAGGATAATACATCTAAATGGCGTAACTGGGGTTGCGATATAGCCCTAATAAGCACACACTCTACATACAGGATAAAAAGAACCATAATCGATAAAACGCCAAGGGATGGTTCTACTTTTGAGGGCGCGGCATGCGCGACTGTCCAAAAGTGGTATGTATCAATGCTTGGTTTTTTGTTGCGGTGCGATAAAGTCGTTCAAGGGCCATAACAGCATGTGGAAAAGACATCGCTGAGGGGCTCAGGGAAAACGTAATCAAGATAAATATCGGAGAGTTTCATGACCGACGTCGTAATTGTAGGTGCCGCAAGAACGCCAATTGGCGCATTTAGCGGTACGCTAACCAACACCCCGGCCCATGATCTGGGCGCTATTGCGATCAAGGCGGCACTTGAACGTGCCGGTGTCGAAGGCGACGCGGTTGACGAAGTCATTTTGGGTCAGGTTCTGACCGGCGGGCAGGGGCAAAACCCCGCACGTCAGGCCGCCATTGGTGCGGGTATTTCAGACCGCGCAACTGCCTTTCTGATCAATCAGGTCTGTGGGTCGGGCTTGCGCACCGTCGCCCTTGCCGCCCAGCAAATCATGACCGGGGATGCCAACATCGTCGTTGCCGGTGGTCAGGAAAACATGTCGCTTTCGGGCCATGTCGCGTATCTGCGTGCCGGTCACAAAATGGGCGACGTCAGCTTCATCGACACCATGATCAAGGATGGTTTGTGGTGTGCCTTTAATGGCTACCACATGGGCAACACGGCGGAAAACATCGCCAAAAAATGGGGCATTTCACGCGAAGAGCAGGATGCCTTTGCTGTTGCCTCGCAAAACAAGGCCGAAGCCGCCCAGAAATCTGGTCGGTTTGCTGATGAAATCGCCGCTGTCACCATTGCACACCGTAAGGGCGAAACCGTGTTTGATGCCGACGAATATCCGCGTCACGGGGCCACGGTTGAGGGCATGGGCAAACTGCGCCCGGCCTTTGACAAAGAAGGCACGGTGACGGCGGGGAACGCATCGGGCATCAATGATGGGGCGGCTGCCTTGGTTGTCATGTCGGCTGCCGAAGCCTCCAAACGGGGTCTGACCCCGCTTGCGACGATCAAAAGCTGGGCCACGGCGGGTGTTGATCCGGCGATCATGGGTACGGGCCCGATCCCGGCCTCGAAAAAGGCACTTGAAAAGGCTGGCTGGTCGGCCAGTGATCTTGACCTGATCGAAGCCAACGAAGCCTTTGCCGCACAGGCCATCGCGGTGAACCGCGACATGGGCTGGGATACCGATAAGGTCAACGTCAATGGCGGGGCGATTGCCCTTGGCCATCCGATCGGTGCCTCGGGTGCGCGCGTCTTTACCACCCTGCTCCATGAAATGCAGAAACGCGATGCGAAAAAAGGCCTCGCGACACTTTGCATTGGTGGTGGTATGGGGGTTGCGCTTTGCGTCGAACGCTAAGCCGCAATTTTCATCTGAATTTCTAAGCACGCGGGGCGTCCTCTTAGGGTCAGGACCTATTAATTTGATGGAAATGGTCAATCAGATTTGTGCGGATACGCGAAGCAAAACCACAGGAAGATATACATCTTGCAAGGTTTTGCGACAAAGTAGCCCGTGCAAATCCGATTGATCCGAAGGACAGCCGTTGTATTTGTCAACTCCTGCGTCAAATCCCTTGTTCGGGGTTCCAGCCCGTTCTGCGGGCTTTTCCTTGGATCTGACAAATATAGCGGCTGCCATTTCAATCAAATTAATAGGTCCTGACCCTCGCGGGGATGCCCTGTTTGCTTTTAAGCAACCCGATATGCGGTTCGACCAAAGACTACACCCTTGAATGACATAGATCATGGAGAGGAAATAAAATTACGTATATGACTATATTTATGGATTAAAGTTTCGTATGTCGTAGAAGGGCAAACGACGAAAATCAACATACCGATACGCTTGATGAACGAAGTTTAGGGAGGCGACCATGAAAAAAACAGCACTGATAACCGGTGGCACACGTGGAATTGGCAAATCAATCAGTCTGGCACTGAAGGATGCGGGCTACACCGTTGCCGCCAACTATGCAGGCAACGACGAGGCCGCTCGCGCCTTCACCGAAGAAACCGGAATTCCGGCCTTTAAGTGGAGTGTTGCGGATGCCGATGCCTGTGCCGAGGGCATCGGAAAGATCGAAGCCGACGTCGGGCCGATTGATATCCTGATCAACAATGCCGGGATCACGCGCGATGGTTTCATGCACAAGATGGATGTCGAAGCCTGGACCGCTGTGATCGACACCAATTTGAGTTCCCTGTTTTATATGACCAAACCGGTTCTTGAAGGCATGCGCGCACGCGGCTTTGGCCGGGTGGTGAATATCTCGTCGATCAACGGGCAGGCCGGCCAATTGGGCCAGACCAACTATTCCGCTGCCAAGGCCGGCGTGCATGGCTTTACCAAGGCACTGGCACAGGAAGTCGCGCGCAAAGGCGTCACGGTCAATACCGTCGCACCGGGCTATATCAACACCGACATGGTGGCAGCCGTCCCTGAAAAGGTCCGTGACAGCATCATCGCCAAAATCCCGGTCGGCCGCCTCGGCGAAGCCGACGAAATCGCCCAGGCGGTCCTCTATCTCTGCGGCCCCAATTCCGGCTTTATCACCGGATCGTGCCTGTCGATCAACGGCGGACAGCACATGTTCTGACCAAGCATCACGGTCATGACGACCCTCATGCGAAAACGCCCCGGGTTTACTTCGGGGCGTTTTCTTTTGTCTGGCGATCCTCGATGACTATGCCTCAAGCACATCCTGTGTGGTGACAACCTTGGCGAATGTATCGGCCAGCATCGCCAATTCGCCCCGGTGCAAATCTGCCGCAGGGATTACTGATCCGCTCAGGGCATCGGGAAGGTCGCGCGTGCCGGTGGCATCGGCGATGACGGTGACGGCATATTGCTTTTCATTGGCTACCCGCGCGGTGGTCGAAATGCAGACATGGGTCATGAAACCGGCCAGCACGACATGCTTGATACCGGCTTCTGTAAGCAGTTCATCAAGGTTGGTATTGCCAAACGAACTTGGCACTGACTTTGTCACAATCGCCTCACCCTTGGTCGGGGCGACGTCTCCGATGATCGCAGCATAGGGGCCGGATGGATCAAACAGGCCCGTTGCCTGATGCTGAACATGAATGACCGTGCCGCCCTTGTCGCGCCAATGGCTCAGCAACCGCCCAATATTACCCAGCGCATCATCCAGCCCGACCAGTTTCAACTGACCGCTGCGGTATTCTTCCTGTGCATCAATCACAATAAGGGCGGCGTCTTTTGGCGTGCCGGTTGGCAAAGTTGCACCGGCAATGTCAAAGATGGTCTTGGCTGTCATGGTCTGATCCTTTTGCATACATCAAATGATGTGCGCAGTTTGATCCTGCAAATTTGCATTATCCAGCGGCAATAATTCGGCTACTATCTGCAAATTCGCAGAGTAAGGAAAGCCACCCGCTATGTCGCTTGATTGGGAAGGACTGCGCACCTTTGCCCACGTCTGTCAAACCGGGAATATGACTGCCGCCGCCCGCGAATTGGGGGTTAATCAAACCACCATCGCGCGCCGTATTGCCCGGCTTGAAGAATGGCTGGGCTATCCGGTCCTGCACCGCGATGGGCGTCTGTTGCGCGCAACACCGCGCGCCCGGTCCCTGCTTGAGACCGCCCAAACCATGCAAACAACCGTTTCAACCTTGCTTGAAAATCAACCTGCATCCGATAATGATCGCCATGCGGTGACGGGGATTGTGCGTGTCACCGGTGTTGATGCCATTTTGGAACATTGCGTCGCGCCGCATCTCGCATCCTTGCATCAAGCCCATCCGGCGCTCGCACTTGAGCTGATCGGTGCGAACCGCAACCTCAGCCTGCCGCAGCGTGAAACAGACATTGCCATTCGCCTTGCGCGCCCGGAAACCGGTGCCTTTCATATTCGCCGTTTGGGCACGCTTGGCTCCGGGGTTTATTACAGCGGCAATCACCCGCCGGTTAATCCGCATGACGTGCCCTGGATCGATCTTGATGACTTCTTTGCTGATAAACCCGAACAGAAATGGCTGGCGGCAAACTTTCCCGACCGCACAACAATCGGCTATGCCAACCGGGGATCCATCATGGTGGCGATGATGCGCGGTCAGCCATGCTGTGCTGTGTTGCCGGTTTGTGTGGGCCAAGCCCATCAGGATTTAAAACGGCTGGAGGGCTATCATCCTGATGGCCGCGAAGTTTGGCTTCTCACCCATCAGGACAAAAGGCACCTGCCACAGGTGCGTGTGGTTGCCGACTGGCTGGCGGACGTGCTGGTGGATGGGCAGGGCATCACCCGACTGTAACGCGGATATCAGAAGGACCGGTCATGGTCGCGACGATTTGCGCATTGGGAAGGTCATTGCCAAGCGCCTTTTCCAAGGCGCTCGCATCGTCAAAGCCAAACCCCCGCCAACGATCAATCAGCCGCGCGCGCAAGATATCCTCGGCCACATCAAGATAAATCGAAAGATCAAACATGGGTGCCAACCGATCCCACGGCGCCTGACCCAGCAAAAGGTAATTGCCCTCCACCAGGATAAACTTGTGACGCGGTGATATGCAGCGTGCCGATCCGCGTGACAGTTCAAGGCCACGGTCAAACAACGGCACATAAACGTCTTGGTCAGTCTCGGTCTTAAGGGCCGCAAGAATGCGCTGTAACCCGCCAACATCAAACGTGTTGGGCGCACCTTTGCGGTTCAAAAGACCGCGCTGCGTAAGGATGGCATCGTCAAAATGAAATCCATCCATCGGCACGACAGCAGCACCGGCTTTATCACCCCCCAGATGGTGACAAAGCCGGTCGGACAAGGTTGACTTGCCCGATGCTGGCGCCCCGGCGATTGCCACAAGGATGCGACAATCGTCCGATTGGGTGGCCCTGATACGTGCAGCCAATGCGTCAAGATCAGGTGTCATGACTGCAAGGCTGCCTGTCTTCTGGGGTTTGACCATGGCGGTGCATGTTCGTTACGCCGCGTCACTGATGTCGGGCGCTTCCTTGGCGCCGGTCATAAAGGCAACCGCGTCTGACATGCTGTAATCGTCTGGTTTGATGGTGCAAAGACGTTTGCCAAGACGATGCACATGGATGCGGTCGGCAATCTCGAACACATGCGGCATATTGTGCGAAATCAGCACAATCGGCATGCCGCGCGCCTTCACATCGGCAATCAGTTCAAGCACGCGTCGGCTTTCCTTCACCCCAAGGGCAGCGGTCGGCTCATCCATGATAACAACGCGCGATCCGAAGGCGGCCGCACGTGCAACCGCAACCCCCTGGCGCTGCCCACCCGAAAGCGTCTCAACCGCCTGGTTGATGTTCTGAATGGTCATCAGGCCAAGCTCGGTCAGCTTTTCACGTGCAATGCGCTGCATCGCCTTATGATCAAGCGCACCGAAATATTTGCCCATGATGCCCGGTTTACGCAATTCACGCCCCATGAACATATTGTCCGCAATCGAAAGAGCCGGCGACAGGGCAAGGTTTTGATACACGGTCTCGATCCCGGCTTCGCGGGCTTCCATCGGGGATGTGAAACCAATCGGCTTGCCATCAAGCTCAATGCTGCCTTCATCAATCGTGATCGCCCCGGACAAGGCCTTGATCAGCGATGATTTCCCCGCACCATTGTCGCCGATCACCGCCAGTATTTCGCCGGGATAAAGATCAAAGTCGGCACGATCAAGGGCGGTGACACGGCCATATCGTTTGACGATGCCGCGCGCCTTAAGAACCGGTGTGTGTGCGTTGCTCATGCTGACACCTTTCTGATCCACTGGTCGATTGCAACCGCGATGATGGTCAGCCAGCCAATGGCAAACACCTGCCACAGCACATCAACCCCCGCCAGTCGCAAACCTGAATTAAACACGCCAACAATCAACGCCCCGATCAACGGGCCAATGATTGATCCACGCCCGCCAAACAACGATATGCCGCCAATCACCACGGCTGTAATCGATTGCAAATTGGCTTCCTGAAAACTTTGTGGCGATACCGATCCAACCCGGCCAATCGATGCCCATGCCCCAACGGCACAGACAAGCCCGGCAAGGCCATAGACCATGATCAGGGTACGGTTGGTGCGAATACCCGAAAGCTCGGCGGCTTCCTTGTCATCGCCAATGGCGTAAACATGGCGGCCCCAACTGGTGTGATTAAGGATGTACCAAAGGACACCGAAAATCGCCAACATCAGGATCGAGCCATAGGTAATCCGCGCCCCGCCAATCGCGATGCTTTCACCAAAGAATTTCAAAAGCGGTGCGATTTCATCCAAAGTCTGGCTGCGGATCGATTGTGCACCCGAAAGCCAAAGGTTCAGCGCAAAAAAGATGTTCCACGTGCCAAGGGTCACAATAAACGGCGGCAACTTGATCCGGGTGACCAGAAATCCGTTCAACGCCCCGGCGGCGATGCCGCCAATAAACCCGATGAAAATCGCAATCGGGGCAGGGACGCCAAGGGTGATGGCAAGTTGCCCCATGATCACCGACATCAAAACCATGATCGCCCCGACCGAAAGATCAATCCCCGCAGTCAGGATCACAAGGCTCTGGGCGGCGGCAAGAATGCCAATGACGGCAACCTGCTGGAGGATCAGCGACAGATTAAACGGCGAAAAGAATTTGGGTCCGGCGACAAAGCCGAAAATGACGATTGAAAAAACCAGAACAATCACCGGCACCATGGTTGGATTGCCATGCAGGAAATGCTGCACGGTATCAAACAGGTTGCGGTGTTTATGGTCAAACTGCGCGACAGAGCTGTCGCTGGAATCAAGCGTGTGCTCGTATTCCTGTTTTTTGCGTGACGTTTGAGCGGGTTCGCTCATCGCTTCCTCCCGACTTGGTCATGACCGATATCCCGCCAGCACCTTTTCCGGCTCTTGTGGCTGGATTGGTGGTGGGCGCCTGACCAAGTGTAACCTGATGTGGGACAAGAAGGGCGGGGTTAAATCCGCCCTTCCTCGAAATGAACGGGCGGAATTAACCCCAGCAGCGATCCATGCCTTCGGCAACATCAATCGACGGAACACCGTCAACCGGCTGATCGGTGACAAGGTTAACCCCGGTGTCATAGAAGTTCAGACCGTCGGTGTTCTGCGGTTTTTCGCCGCTATCGGCCCATGCCTTGATCGCCTCGATCCCTTTGGCCGCCATCAAAAGCGGGTATTGCTGCGATGTCGCACCAATCACGCCATCCTTGACGTTTTCAACGCCCGGGCAACCGCCATCAACCGATACGATCAACACACCATCCTGCATGCCAAACGCCTTCAGCGCTTCGTACGCACCCGCCGCAGCCGGTTCATTGATGGTGTAAACCACATTGATTTCGGAATCGCGCTGCATCAGGTTTTCCATGGCTTCGCGACCACCTTCTTCATTACCGTTGGTCACATCATGACCAACGACCCGGTCGTCATCCTCGTCCCCAATCTTGTTGGGATCCTTGATGTCGATGCCGAACCCTTTCATGAAGCCCTGATCGCGCAGCACATCAACCGATGGTGCACTTGGTGTCAGATCAAGCATGGCGATCTTGGCATCCGCGGCCTTGTCGCCAAGTTTGGCGGCGGCCCACTGACCGATCAACTCACCGGCCTTGAAGTTATCGGTGGCAAAGGTCGCATCGGCCGCATCAATCGGCTCAAGCGGGGTATCAAGTGCGATGACCAGAAGACCGGCATCGCGCGCCTTTTTGACAACTGGCACAATCGCCTTGGTGTCGGATGCTGTGATCAGAATGCCTTTGGCACCCGATGCGATGCAAAACTCGATCGCCTGAACCTGCGTTTCATGATCGCCGTCCACTTTGCCGGCAAAGGTCGAAAGATCGATACCAAGTTCCTCGGCCTTGGCAGACGCCCCTTCCTTCATTTTGACAAAGAACGGGTTGATGTCTGTCTTGGTTACCAAACAGGCACCAATGTCGGCGGCTTTCGCCGGGCTCGGCAGGGCGGTAAGGCTAAGGGCAAGCGCACCAAGAGTTGCGCCAAGAAGTGCTTTCTTCATCATTTCCTCCCAGGATTTTACCTGAATAATCGGCTGTTTGTGCCGTTAATGTTTGTTTTCCAAACAGGATGCAACGCGCGTTAAATCTGTGGGTCTTCAACCTGTCTGGACCATACGACACACCAAATCACATCCCCTGTCAATTAATAAATCCGATTGATTTATTAATTAATCCTGTCACTCTTTAAGCCAATCGGGCATGAAAGATCCCCAGTGGGAGGAACTCTATGACTGCGTCACTATCGACCAATCCTGATCCGACCGGGACGGAAGATCAGGCTGCACGTCCGCTGCATCCGGGCGGCGGGGCAAATCAGTTGCGCGTGCGCGCCTATAATGAACGGCTGGTGCTGTCGTTGGTGCGTCGGAACGCCGGATTGTCCAAGGCCGAAATCGCACGGCTTTCGGGTCTGTCGGCCCAGACTGTCTCGGTCATCATGCGCGGCCTTGAAAAAGACGGTCTTCTGATGCGGGGTGATCCTGTGCGGGGCAAGGTCGGCAAACCCAAAGTCCCGATGGCGCTTAATCCTGACGGGGTCTATTCCTTTGGTCTTAAGATCGGGCGGCGCAGTGCGGAACTGATCCTGCTTGATTTTGTCGGCACCGTGCGTGGATCGCTCAAAGAAGCCTACAAATACCCCACACCCGATAGCATTCGCCAATTTGTCCGCGACTCGGTTGGCAAAATCACCGCGACCCTGAGTGCGCCCCAACAGGCCCGGATCGCTGGTATTGGCATTGCCGCACCCTTTGAACTCTGGAACTGGGGCGAGGAAGTCGGCGCGCCGATTGAGGACTTAAATGCCTGGCGCGAAGTCGATTTGATCGACACCATCGGCGCCATCGTCCCGTTCCCGGTGTTTCAACAAAATGATGCCACGGCGGCCTGCGGGGCTGAACTGGTGTTTGGTCTTGGCCCGAACTATACCGATTTCGCCTATTTCTTCATTGGCTCGTTCATTGGCGGCGGCGTTGTGCTCAATCAGGCACTTTATACCGGCCGCACGGGCAATGCCGGGGCCTTTGGCTCCATGCCGGTTTCGTCACGCAGCGGCCACGCCAGCCAGCTGATTGATCAGGCATCGATCTTTGTGCTCGAAGAAATGCTGACCCGCGATGGCCGTGATCCGGCGATGCTGTGGCGCGATCCGACGTACTGGGCGGAACTCGGCAAGACGCTTGATATCTGGATCAGCCACACCGCGCGCAGCCTTGCCCTTGCCATCACCTCGGTCTGCTCGGTGATTGATTTCGAAGCCGTGATTGTCGATGGCGGTTTTCCGCCCGATGTCTGTGCACGCATTGTCGCGGCAACCCGGGCTGCGATCTCCGACCTTGATCTTCAGGGCATTGCCCGCCCGCACATCGAACAGGGGCAGGTCGGCAGTGCCGCGCGCGCCATCGGCGCGGCAAGCCTCCCGTTATTCTCGCGCTATCTGCTCGATCAGAACGTGCTGTTCAAACAGATGCAATAACCAAAGAACGTTCTAGAAATTGTCTTTGCGCTTGCGGATTTCGGTGAAAATCTCGGTGGGGTTGGCATTCTCCATGCCCAGTGCGGTGGCAACATCCGGGTGATCGGCGCGCAGGAACGGATTGGTCGCAAGCTCGACATCAATCCGCGATGGAATGGTCGGGATGTTGCGCGCCCGAAGCCCGTCAATATCCTGACACCGTGCCGCAAGGATCGCATTGTCGGGCTCAATCGTTTTGGCAAATTTGGCATTGGACTGGGTGTATTCATGCCCGCAGTAAACCTGCGTGCTGTTGGGCAAATTGCGGAACTTTTGCAGCGACTGCCACATCTGTTCAGGCGTTCCTTCAAACAACCGCCCACAGCCCAGCGCAAACAGGCTGTCACCGGAAAACAGCGCAGTAATCGCAGGGAAATAAAACGCGATATGCCCCGATGTATGGCCCGGCACGTCAAACACCCGGCCTTCAAGCTCACCGATCAAAACCTGATCACCCTCGGCAACCATTTCGTCCATGTCGGGGATGCGCGCTTTTTCCGCCGTCGGGCCGAGCAATTTGGCGCCGTATTTCTTCATCAATTCCGCATTGCCGCCAATATGGTCGTGGTGATGATGCGTGTTGATCACCAGATCGAGCTGCCAGTCGCGGTCTTCAAGTTCCTTGATCACAGGGGCTGCTTCGCCCGGATCAATGATCGCGGTCATTTCGCTGCGATGGCAGCGCACGAGATAGGTGTAATTGTCTGAAAGACACGGAATAACGATAACTTCGCCCGCAGCCATAAGGGACCTCGACCTGATGATGATGTGATGTGCTCCACAGTATCAGCATCAACTGTCTTGAAACAATCACCCAACGATCAAACTTTCTGACATTCTATGAACAGGCTCGTTTCAAAGCTGTTTCCGTGAGGACCGATAGGGTGCTAAAGTCCAGCCATGCGTCAGGATGTCGTTGATCTTCACCGTTTTTATGCCAGCACTCTCGGGCAGGCCGCCCGGCGTCTGATCCGCAGGCGTCTGCGCCTGATGTGGTCGGATGTGCGCGGATTGCGCGTGCTTGGCTTTGGCTATGCGACACCCTATTTGCGGCCGTTCATTGGCGAGGCCGAACGCGTCATGGCCTTTATGCCCGCCCAGCAGGGCTGCGTGCATTGGCCCGCGGGCGAAGACAATCACGTCGCCCTGACCGAAGAAACCATGCTGCCACTGCCCGATAGCTCGATCGACCGTATTTTGGTCGTGCATCTGGTCGAACATACCGATTCCATGCGCCGCCTGATGCGCGAATGCTGGCGGGTTTTAACCCCCAATGGCCGGATTATTGTGGTGACACCCAACCGAAGCTCGCTCTGGAGCTGGTCGGAAAGCACCCCGTTTGGCTTTGGTCACCCGCACAGTGTGACGCAATTGCAAAACCTGATGCGCGAAAACATGTTCCTGCCGGTCCAGCACAGCCGCGCCCTTTTCATTCCCCCGACCCGACGGCGCTTTTTGCTGCGCTGGTCACAGGCGTTTGAAAACATCGGATCGCGACTGTTCAAGGCCTTCGCCGGGGTGTCCATCGTCGAAGCTGGCAAACAGCTATACGCCAGTACCGGCACACCGTCGCGCAAACGCCGTCTGGTGCATATCCCGGTGACCGTGCCGCCACTGCGCCCGGCCGACGGCAATCGACAGCATTTTGACGACACCGCGTCACAGCGCGACGATCTGCATCATAGCCAAGACGTGGCGGACGACGCCCAAACGACAAAATCCTGCCGAGCCCGGAAATAGCCAGACCGGGAAATAAGCGCGTGAAATCGGGGTGCCGCCACCATATGTGAAGCATATGGTTACAGTATCGCATTTGACAGCCCGCGCAGTTTGAGTGACATAATGTGTATGATCTCTCACAAGAATTACCGAGCATGAAGCCCAACCGCATCCGGAAGCATCCCGCCAAAGCTACCGCCGCAGCCTTGGCCTCATGGGTGTTGGTTCAGTCCGTCTCAGTACCGTCCATCGCGGTTGCGCAGGATGTCATCCCCGTTGTCTTGCACGGCGAAGACAACAATAAACCCTATGCCTTCCTCGATGCTGATGGCACGCCTGCGGGCATTTACGTCCGCATCTTGCAGGCGGCTGTGGACAAGATGCCGCAATATGATCTTCGGTTTCAAAATGTGCCGTTTAAACGCGGCATGGATCTTTTGCAATCGGGGCAGATTATGGCGTTCTTTCCCCCGTATTTGCGCGATGACCGAAACTGGGTCGAACGCTATTCCGTCCCGATCCTGAGCGAAACCGTGGTGGCGATTTGCAGCAAGGACTACGTGCTAAGCCACGACTTGCGGGTCTTCCCGGACGATTTCACGGGGGCGCGCTTTGCCAATAATGCCGGATACCGGCTGGCGGGTGAGGACTTCTTTGACATGGTGGCGGCGGGTGAGATCACCCTTGAAGAAGCCAACACCACCGAAAGCAACCTACGCTTTTTGATGGCTGGACGGGTTGATTGCTATGTCAATGAACGCATGGCCATCCTGGCGGGCCTGCGCGAACTGGCCGTGGATCAGGAACAGTCACGCAACATTGATGAAACCGCCATCATCGGGCGGGAATTTGGCTATGTCGCCTTTGGCCCGGACCCGCAAAACCAGTGGCCTTGGCGAGACCAGTTCGCCGATGACCTTGATGATGTCTTGCGTCAAATGCGCGACGCGGGCGAAATCGATCAGTTGATTGTCGATTACTTTACGTATTGAATGGCCATGATGATGGCATACCACGCGGCAAGTGCCCAGATGAAATACCCAGTCTGCCAACTGATATCGGACGTGGCCTTCTAATCTCTATCTGCAATTGGTACGGATATTGCTCATTGATCCTGCAATCTTAAGGATAGGAGGTGCGGGTGACGGAATATGCATTGCAGAGCGGTGTGCCGATGTCGCTGGCCGATATGCCGCGTGTTCAGGGCGGACAATACGATAAAATGGCAGAGAAAATGCTACAGCGAGAACGCGATTTTCTCCGCCGTAAACTTGAATATGACAGCGAAGCTCAACTGGCTTGGCAAAATGCACAACCAATACATACAGCTTTCCGGTTGAATGGTGAATTGGTTGGCACGATTGGTGTGAATACTGGGTTTACCGGCACAAAAATTTCCGATGGCGGTGCATTCCAGCGCGCCGTGGCCTTTGCCGAACAGACCGGACTGAGCGGTGCGGCCTTTGCCGACTATGCCAGCGAGAAGGTCTCCCAAGCTCTTAAAGAACGCTATGGCGCAAGTATCGAGGTTGAGGTCTTCGACCCGGCAAGCCGTCCGACATCCGGCGAAATGCATGCCGAAATGTTTGGCGCGCCATCAGCACCAGCAGAACCCGCCGGGCCCGATGAAAACGAACTGGCCTGGATGAAAGTCTTTGCCCAGCTTTACGCACAAAAGTTTGGCCAAGACCCGTTTGCCGGGCTGGAAGTTCCGTTTGAAACCTGATGATGGCTAGGCGGGATATTTCTTCCTACACCTTGGTACGGCATCAAAAGGGTGGGAAGAAACTTCAGCCTGACCAAAGGTCGGGGAAGTGGATCTGAATCTGGATGGTAACTTTAAACGTAAATGTTGTGAGTCTTACCGACCCGGCAGATACAAAAAACAGGCCACCGAAATTCGGTGGCCTGTTTCGTTTTTCAGTCTGAGGGATACGAACTTAATGTTCGATATCGCGCCAGATTTTACGTTTCACCGCATAGAGCATCGCGGTCAGAACGATCAGGAACAGGATGACCTTGATGCCCAGTGCTTTGCGGGCTTCAAGTTCAGGCTGTGCCGTCCAGTTCAGGAAGGCCGAAATGTCACGTGCATGCTGTTCCACGGTCGCAGGCGTTCCATCGGTGTACTCGACCGCTTCATCATAAAGCGGTGGTGCCATGGAAATCTGATGACCCGGGAAGTAGTGGTTGTAGTGTTTCCCATCCGCAAGGTCAAAGCCCTCAGGGGCTTCTTCCTCATAGCCGGTCAGAAGGCCGAAGACGTAATCGGGGCCACCAACGCGGGCTTTGGTCATAAGGGAAAGATCGGGCGGAATGGCCCCACCGTTCGAAGCCGCCGCAGCTTTTTCGTTCGGGAAGGGCGACGGGAAGTAATCAGACGGCTTGCCCGGACGGGTGAACATGTCACCATCATCGTTCGGGCCGTCTTCAACATCATATTCCGCCGCAATCGCCTTGATCTGATCTTCGTTAAAGCCAATGCCGTCCAGATTACGGAACGCAATGAAACGAAGACTGTGGCAACTGGCACAGACGGCTTTATAGACCTGGAAACCGCGCTGAAGTTGCGCACGGTCGTAGGTTCCAAAAATCCCGTCCCAGCTCCAGTCCTGTGCAGCCGGAACCGGGGCGTCGCCGGCTGCCTTGGCTGTGCCACCGGTGAATGCAGTTACCGCGAAGGCGGCTGCAATTGCGGTCAGTGCGAACTTACGCATTTGCACCCTCCTTCAAAACAGATTCGCTAATGCTAGCCGGAAGCGGTTTGGGTCGTTCCATCTTTCCAACCAATGGCATCACCACAAGGAAATGCGCAAAGTAGTAAAGCGTGGAAAGCTGGCCCATCACGATGACCTTAAGTCCCGGTACACCCATGAAGTAGTCATCTGGTGCCTTCGCTCCGCAATAGCCGAGGATGAAGGTATCAACGACAAACAGCCAGAAGAACCACTTGTAAACCGGACGGAATTTCGAGCTGCGTACCTTGGAGGTATCAAGCCACGGAATAACGAACAGGATGACAATCGATGCAAACATCGCCAGCACACCCAGAAGCTTTGCCGGAATGCCAAAGATGGTGAAATCGATCGACCGCAGGATCGCATAGAACGGCAGGAAGTACCATTCCGGCACGATGTGCGGAGGTGTCACCAGCGGGTTGGCCGGGATATAGTTATCCGGGTGGCCAAGATAATCAGGTGCAAAGAACACAAACCCGCAGAAGAAGATCAGGAACACGCCCATACCGAACAGGTCCTTGATCGTATAGTACGGGTGGAACGGAATGCTGTCCTGCGGGGTCTTGATCTCGACGCCGGTCGGGTTGTTCGACCGCACGCTATGCAATGCCCACACATGCAGGACAACAAGGCCCAGAATGATAAACGGCATCAGATAATGCAGCGAGAAGAACCGGTTCAGTGTCGGATTATCGACCGAGAACCCACCCCAAAGCCAGGTCACCAGCGGATCGCCGATGATCGGGAAGGCGGAGAACAGATTGGTAATAACCGTCGCACCCCAGAAGGACATCTGGCCCCACGGCAGGACATAGCCCATAAACGCGGTTGCCATCATGGCCAGCAGGATCAGGATACCAATCCACCACAGCATTTCACGCGGCGCTTTGTATGACCCGTAATACAGGCCACGGAACATATGAAGGAAGACAACGATGAAGAACATCGACGCGCCATTCATATGAATATAGCGGATCAGCCAGCCGTAATTGACATCACGCATGATGCGTTCGACTGATTCAAACGCCATGCTCGTATGCGGCGTATAATTCATCACCAGGAAAATCCCCGAAAGGATCATGGTGACCAGAACAAACCCGGCCAAAGAACCGAAGTTCCACATATAGGACAGGTTTTTCGGGGTCGGATATTCGTATGCGGAGTGGTGCAGCATGGAGATCACCGGAAGTCGGTCATCAACCCATTTCACCACTTTGTTATTCCATTGAGGTGCGCTCATCATACAGCTCCTTAGCCGATCCGGACGGATGTGTCGGTGAGGAAGGTGTAGGTCGGCACCTCAAGATTCTTCGGCGCAGGACCACGGCGGATACGGCCCGACGTATCATAGTGCGAGCCATGGCACGGACAGTACCAACCATCATAATCGCCCCGGGCTTCCCCGGTGGCGGTGCCCATCGGGATACAGCCCAGATGGGTGCACACGCCGACAACGATCAGCCATTCCTTCTTTTCGACACGCGCGTCATCACTTTGCGGATCGACAAGTTCATTTAATGCGACCTCGTTGGCCTCATTGATTTCACGTTCTGTACGATGGCGGATAAAGACAGGCTTGCCTCGCCACATTACTTTAACGGCCTGACCAACCGGGATGTTGGACAGGTTGACCTCTACAGAAGCCAGCGCGAGAACGTCCTTGGACGGGTTCATGCTGTCCACGAATGGCAACAACGCACAACCAGCGCCAACAACGCCGACTGCGGTGGTCGCCAAGGTCAGGAAATCCCTGCGGTTCTCGTCCGGCTGATGCTCGCCGGATGAATGCACCGATTGCGACATAATGTCTTCCTCTTTCTGCCCCCAAAACAGGCATGCGGAATGCCCAAAGCCAGACTTAGGGCATAGATGGTTAATTTCCCTTGATGAAAATCAAACAATCCAGCCGCCAAAAGCCTTTAGGCCTGTTTCGAGCTTCGTATACTAACAAAAAACAGGTTTGTTAAGGAGAACTTGGAGTTGCAAATTGTTTGCATTCGATAAGATCATCTGGTTTCGCACTGCACAAATACGTAAAACCTAGCGTATTTGCGCGATTATCCGCCCTTTTCAACCAAGATGACGCGGCCTTACCTTTTCTTATCCCAAATAAGTCTAATGCGGGTTTCTGTCGGTAATTTTATAACTTTGAAGGTCGATCGGCTTTTCATCGCGGCGATTCTGGACACATCATCAAAACGACGCGACAAGACGATTGCACCAAAGGCGATAGACGGGCGCAAGAACGGCACCAACGCGGTGCGACACCGGGCTGATATCGGGCAAATAAAATCGGAAAATTGTCGATTTAAGTTGGCCAAGGACGGCCCGGTGTGGATAAAACAGTTCCGAACATCGCAACAAGCTGACGCGCGCGATACCGTCGTCGCTTCACAAGGACCCCCATAGAACGCCCATGAGAATCTGTCTGTTTGAACCCGATATTCCGCAAAACACCGGCACCATCCTGCGCATGGCGGCGTGCTTTGGCCTGCCGGTCGATATTATCGAGCCCTGCGGCTTTTTGCTGACCTCGGCCGCCCTCAAACGGGCCGGGATGGATTATATCGATAAGGCGGACTATATACGCCACGCCGATTGGCGGGGATTTGTCGCCGCACGGCAGGACGGATCGGTACCGGGGCGACTGGTTCTTTTGACCACCAAGGGGGCGGAGCCCTATTGTGATTTCGAATTTCGCGCCGATGATATCCTGATGCTGGGCTCTGAAAGCAAAGGGGTCCCGGATCAGGTGCATGACTATGTCGATGCGCGTGTGGTGATCCCGATGCAGCCCGAAATGCGGTCGCTCAATGTGGCCATGGCAACCGCGATGACACTGGGCGAGGCGCTCAGACAGACAAACTGTTTCCCTACGGGGAACGTACAAGTAACGGAATGAGTAACCCCATGACGGACGCCAAGACCGACGCAAAGACGTCTGCGAAAAAGGCAATGAAAGCCAGTGCAGATCACAAGGTCGATCCCGCCCTGATCGCACAGCGCAAACAAACCGCCCAAAACTGGTTCCGTCAGTTGCGCGACGATATCTGTGCCGCGTTCGAGGCTCTCGAAGACAGCTATACCGGCCCATTGTCCGACCGCCCGGCAGGCCGTTTTGACCGCACCGTTTGGGAACGCGGCGAAAATGAGGGTGGGGGCGAAATGTCGGTCATGAAGGGCCGGGTGTTTGAAAAGGTCGGGGTCAATATCTCGGCTGTGCACGGCGAATTTTCCGAAAAGTTCCGGGCCGAAATCCCCGGTGCGGCCGAAAACCCCAATTTCTGGGCCGCGGGCATTTCACTGGTCGCACATCCATGCTCCCCGCATGTCCCGGCGGTGCATATGAACACCCGCCATATCGTCACCACCAAGGCATGGTTTGGCGGCGGGGCGGACTTAACCCCGGTCTTCCCCGATGATGCCGACACCGCCGATTTCCACGGCGCGTTCAAGGCCGCCTGTGATGCGCATGGGGATGACTATTACGACCGCTTTAAAAAATGGTGCGATGAATATTTCTGGCTTCCACACCGTAATGAAGCGCGCGGGGTCGGCGGGATTTTCTATGACTATCTCGATGCGGATTGGGATGCGGATTTCGCCTTTACCAAGGATGTCGGTATGGCATTTCGCGACATCTATCCCGAACTGGTCAAACGCCATTACAACAAACCATGGACCGATGACGACCGCCGTGCGCAGCTGATCAAACGCGGCCGCTATGTCGAATTTAACCTGCTCCATGACCGCGGCACCCGCTTTGGCCTGATGACCGGCGGCAACACCGAAGCCATCCTGATGTCACTCCCGCCTGAGGCCAACTGGCCGTAAACCAGCCATAAACCGCGCCGCCTCAGCGTCATTCCCGCGCAGGTGTTTTATTTCGGATGATTGGTTGTATAGTGATAGTGTAGAAAGAGGCATGGCTTATCTCAAGAAGAGGGCTGTATCATGGATCTGAAGCTGCATGCCAATGCCACCACAACGCCACGCACGCGCGCCTACATTCAAGCAAGCAGTGCTTCCGTTGCCGAACTGGCCGTGGAACTCGGCGTAAGCGCGACCACCATCCGACGATGGAAAGGCCGGGCCGATGTTGAAGATCACTCGCATCGCCCAAAACGGATCCAGACGCGCTTTGACGCTTGCGAGGAAGAAATCGCCGTTGAACTACGCTCGCGGCTTGGCTTGTCCATTGACGATATTCTGGAAGTCATGCACCGCTGTGTGCGGGCCGACATCTCGCGCTCGTCTTTACATCGCTGCCTCAAACGCCATGGCGTCTCTGGCAGGCCTGCAGCCCCTAAACAGGTGTCGCAGACTTTCGAGCCGGTGGCGTTTGGCTATGTCCATGCCGATCTCAAACATCTGACCCGGATCGGCGGGCGACCGGCCTACGTCTTTGTTGCCATCGAACGCGTGACAAGCTTCGCTCATGTCGAGATCGTCCAGGACCGAAGTGCAGAAACCATTGCGGCCTGCCTTGGGCGCTTCCTTGATGCCTTTGGCTATCCTGTTCACACCGTTCTGACGGATAACGGTTCGGAATTCACCGACCGGTTTGGCGGCGCTTATTGGACAACGCGCAACAAAGGAACCGGAAAGCACGCTTTTGACAAAGTCTGCGCCGCACACGGGATCAAGCACAAGCTGACCCGTCCCTATCGACCACAGACCAATGGCAAGGTCGAGCGTTTCAACCGTCGCCTCGGCGAAGCCCTCGCAAACGCCCCCGCAAACGGGAAAAATGCCGGGCGCAATCGATTCTCAACTCACGCCGAACGAAACGATTTCATAAGAACCTTCATCGACAACTATAACAGAACACGATTGAGATCCCTCGGTTACAAGGCTCCTTTGGAAGCACTTCTTAATCTCACGGGACACAACACGCAGGCGGGGATCGCTTAAATGCTCGGTTTTTGGGTGCTAAATGTCCTCGTTCAGCATCTCAGGGTGATTGTTGTGCTTCTGGTTGAAAGGTGGGCGATGAGGCAGTTGCCCGCTTTGCATGCAGGCAACTGAGTTTCGGCAAGTGAATCAATGAAAAGCACAAAATATGGCGTTCAACAGCTGATCCATTTCCGAAAATTCAGTTCGCAACTTCGTCGGTTCTCCGCCATCTTTCATTCGGGCTAGAAACCTAGTCGTAATCGCGTCTTTGTATTCCAATGCACCTTGGTATCGCTCAATTTGCCTGTTCCACCCTGTCCAGCGGATAGGATGGAACTCTCCATTGCGGTCGGTCAATGCAACTTTCCCCAGAAATAATTCTATTGAGCTTGCTGCACCGTTCACATTCATGCGGCGAGCTCCTTCTGGTCCAATTGTTGGGTAGTTTTTGGCTAGGTCAATATCTGGAAGGGTCATTGTCTTGATGTTTGAAGGCAATGCTCCAATGCTATCCAAGTGTTGTTTTTCGGATAATCCAACTGAATCGTTGTCGAATAGGGCCAAAATGGGTTGATCCATTCTGACACCCGCAAATGCCTTAACCATTTTAGTGAGCATTGAGGCGCCACCAGGCATATTAAATTCTGCAAAATCAACGAACTGATAAAGGTCAGAGTATTCTGGGTATAAGCTCAAAATTGCGTTAGACAGGACCAGTGTATCGGATTTTCCTTCGGTCAAAATAAGGACATTGCCAGTCGGGTGAATGAATTCTTGATTGGGATCTTCAAAGGTGTCGAGCCGGCTAAAATTTTTAGATTTGGATCGAGATAATCTGAGTACTCGCCGAGTTCTGTCCAAATAAACTTTGGTTCAAGAAAGTCAATTTTCACAGCCAAGTTGGCGAAATCATCGGTGAACTCGAATTCGGTTACTTTAGAACGGGTTGTTAAGTGATCAAGAGGAAAATTCTTTGAACGTTTCAACCATTGCTCGAAAGAAATGCCTTTTTGCTCAGAAATGTCCTTTTTTAAATCAATTCCATGTTTGCCATGCATATTTTCGAGCTTTGAGATGTGCCTTTGAAAACCAGGCTCCCAAAGTGCTCTGCAACTCTCACGCGTGTATCCTTGGACGAACATTCTCCGCCGTACTTTTTCGGCAGGAGCCAGAAGGTATGAAATTTCGAAATTTTCGTCTTGATACCAATCAATGACCTGCGCCCGGACAACTTGGTGCGCATCCCTTATTGGGCCTCGATAAAAATCTTCGTCAGAGAAACATAGCGTGCAGGCAATTTCCCAACAGTGTGAAAAGTCGCCGATTGGTGCATGGTCAAAATAAATGTCATTTTCGCTACTCAAGACGTCTCCCTCACTTAGTTAGAGTCTGACCAGACTGAGAGGTCAAAACAGCTAAACTGAATGTAAGTTTAAAGTAGATTGTGAATTCGTGTTTCAATGACCGATTACGGCGCTCTCAGAGATGGTAGATGTTCATCTCCAACTGACCAAACACTAATTCGCTTGCAGAGAACTTGGCAAAATTCACGTCTCATTAATCAACCAGTCCAGCAAGGTGCTCGTTGTGCTGCTCGCCGTCGGGCTGGGGACCAGCCAGTATCCGCGATCCTTGCGCGTGACCTCTGGCCCGACGGTAACAAGGCTGCCCAAATCAAGGTGATGATCGACCAGCCCGCGCCAGCCCAGCGCAACCCCCTGTTCGGCCAGCGCGGCCTGAATGATAAATCCATATGTATTCAGGCCCAAATCACCTTGGGCGCGGGGGCGTGTCACCCCAAAGGCTGCAAGCCACGTTGCCCATGTCAGCCAGCGCGATTTGCCCGTGGTTTCAAGATGCAGCAACGGCGCGTTGGCAAAGTCTGCCGGATCGTTGAACGGGCCGAACCGGTCGAGAAAACCCGGCGTGCACACCGGCACCACGCATTCGGGGATCAAAAGGCGGGCGGTGTCGGGGAAATCTTCCTTTGCACCAAACAGCATCGCCGCATCCGTATCGCGTTCCAGCGCATCTTCAAGTCCCTGTGACGCGACAATATGCACTTCTGCCTCGGGATGCAGGCGGCGGAAATCGGTGACACGCGGCATCAACCAAAATGCCGCAAACCCGAAATCGGTAAAAATCCGCACCGCGGGCACCTTTGACGTGCGCCGCGTATCGCGGGTCGCCTTGTCGATGGTCTCGACACTTGATTGCACCGCCTGAAACAAAATCTCGCCCGCATCGGTCAACCGGCTTCCCCCTTGGGACCGGCGCAGCAATGACACGCCGAGCTGCTCCTCAACCCGCTTGATCTGATAGGTGACAGCGGGTTGCGTCAGGCCAAGTTCATGGGCCGCCCGCGTTAAGCTGCCCAGCCGTCCGGCGGTTTCAAAAATACGCAGCCATCCAATATCAAGCGGGCGTTGTGACATAAAAATTCTTTATGTTTGTGATTAAAAATCAGCGGGTTTCATCACGTAATGATTTGTGGATTTAATGGTTGTTTCGCATTCAACGTCAAGAGCATTCCGCAGGAGTTTCATCGTGAATCCCCGGCAATGCTTGAAAAATGCGCGCTTTCCATCTTACCTGCGGAGTGCATTCCTTTCATGAAGTCCCCGAATATCCTGATCCTGATGGCCGACCAGTTAAACGGGACCCTGTTCCCCGATGGCCCGGCTGATTTTCTGCACACCCCGCACCTGCGCGCGCTGGCCAAACGCTCCGCCCGGTTTAAAAATTGCTATACGGCATCTCCGCTGTGCGCACCGGGGCGCGCATCCTTCATGGCCGGGCAATTACCCAGTCGTACACGGGTCTATGACAATGCCGCTGAATTTTGCTCCGACATCCCGACCTATGCCCATCACCTGCGCCGCGCGGGGTATTACACCTGTCTGTCGGGCAAGATGCATTTTGTCGGCCCCGATCAGTTGCACGGCTTCGAAGAACGCCTGACCACCGATATTTACCCGGCTGATTTTGGCTGGACGCCCGATTACCGCAAACCGGGCGAACGTATTGACTGGTGGTATCATAATCTGGGGTCTGTCACCGGGGCCGGGGTCGGGGAAATCTCCAACCAGATGGAATATGACGACGAGGTCGCCTATAACGCCACGCATAAGCTCTATGATCTGTCGCGCGGTCACGATGAACGCCCATGGTGCCTGACCGTCAGCTTCACCCACCCCCATGATCCGTATGTTGCGCGCAAGAAATTCTGGGATCTTTACGAAGACTGCCCGGAACTTGAACCTGAAATTGGCGCGTTTGCGTTTGACGAACAGGACCCGCATTCAAAACGTCTGTTGCAGGCAAGTGATCATACTGCCTTTGACATCACGCGCGAAAATATCCGCCGCTCCCGTCAGGCCTATTTTGCCAATGTGTCCTATATCGACGATAAAATCGGTCAGATCATGGATGTGCTTGAACGCACCGAGCAGGCCGACAACACCATCATTCTGTTCCTGTCTGATCATGGCGACATGCTGGGCGAACGCGGTCTGTGGTTTAAAATGAGCTTCTTCGAAGGTTCGGCCCGCGTGCCCCTGATGATGGCCGGACCCAACATCACGCCGGGCTGCTACACCGATCCGGTATCGACCCTTGATGTCACCCCGACGGTGGCCGATCTGGCCGGTATTTCGATGGATGAAATCATGCCATGGACGGACGGCACAAGCCTCCTGCCGGGCTTTTCGGGAAAAAAACGCACCGAGCCGGTCCTGATGGAATATGCCGCCGAGGGATCCTATGCGCCGCTGGTCTGCATCCGCGAAGGCAAATGGAAATACACCTATTGCCCGCTTGATCCCGAACAATTGTTTGATCTTGAGGCCGACCCGCATGAGCTGAAAAACCTTGCCATTGATCCGGCCATTGATGCGGCCAGTGCCGAACAGCTTGAACAGTTCCGCGTCCAACGGGCGGCCCGCTGGGACATCGACAGCTTTGATGCGAGTGTGCGCGAAAGTCAGGCACGCCGCTGGATCGTCTATGAGTTTTTGCGCAATGGCTCCTATTTCCCGTGGGATTATCAGCCGTTGCAAAAGGCGTCTGAACGCTACATGCGCAATCACATGGACTTAAACGAAGTCGAAGAAAAACAGCGCTTCCCGCGAGGGGAGTAAAGAAGCTGCGCCGGTAGTCTTGTGGGACAGACAGATCGGCGCAGCTTCAATACCGAATTTTCAAATTATAAGCCGCCTGGTGGTCTGGTTCGGGTGCAGATCACTTCCCTTTTCGGGGCCGTTGCGTGGGACGTGTTTTAACGGTGCTGATCAGGAGGCAAAAACAACGAAAAGTTGGATACCCGGCACAGTGAGGTAAGTATGAAAGACAAAATGAAGGTAGGTCCGCTTGGGCCTTTCCCCCATGTCTGCAAGCCGGTGTTTTCCATCTCGGCCTTGTTGATCCTGGGGTTCATCGTGTTCGGTGCGTTTTTCACCGACACAGCAGCATTGGTTTTCACAACCGCCCAGTCCGCGATTGCGGATTATTTCGGCTGGTTTTTGATCATCGTTGCCAATCTGGCGGTGGTGGTCAGTCTTTATTTGGCGATTGGTCCTTATGGGCGGGTCCGTCTTGGCGCGCAAAGCGAAGCCCCCGAGTACGGCCTGTTTTCATGGACGGCGATGCTGTTTAGTGCGGGGATCGGCATTGGCCTGCTCTATTGGGCGGTGGCCGAACCTCTGTATCATTTCTTTGCACCCCCGATGGCCGAGGCAGAAACCATTGCCGCGGCCGAGCAGGCAATGACGATTTCGTTCCTGCACTGGGGCATTCACGGCTGGGCGATCTACTGCATCGTTGGGCTGTCGCTGGCCTATTTCCATTACCGCAAAGGTCTGCCGCTTTCGATCCGCTCAGCACTTTATCCGATGATCGGCGAACGCATTTATGGCCCGTGGGGGCATGCGGTCGATATTCTTGCGGTCTTTGGCACCATGTTTGGCATCGTCACCACGCTTGGGCTTGGTGTGATGCAAATCAGTGCCGGGCTCAATGGTCTGTTTGGCGTTCCCGATACGCTGTTTGTCCAGATCATCCTGATCGCGATCATTACCATTTTTGCCACCATTTCGGTGATGGCCGGGCTCGACAGTGGCATCAAGCGGATCAGTAATTTCAACATTCAGCTCAGCTTTGTGCTGCTGGCCTTCATCGTGATTACCGGGCCGACGCTGTATATTTTTGACAGCTTTGTCGAAAATGTCGGCAACTACATCAGCAATCTGGTCCAGTTCAGCTTCTGGAGCGAAGCCTATTCAGGCACCGACTGGCAGGTGAGCTGGACCATCTTCTATTGGGCATGGTGGGTTTCGTGGTCACCGTTTGTCGGCATCTTCATTGCGCGCATTTCGCGGGGCCGCACGATCCGTGAATTCACCCTTGGTGTTCTGTTCATTCCGGTCGTCATTCTGTTCTTCTGGTTCACCGCCTTTGGCGGGGTGGCGATCCATATGGAACTGCTGGGCGATCCCGGATTGATCGAGGCCACCAAGCAGGGCTACGGCAACGCCATCTTCAAGTTGCTGGAATTCCTGCCAATGACCAAGTTTGTCACCGCCGTTGTGATTGTCATGATTGTGGTCTGGTTCGTGACCTCCTCAGACAGTGGCAGCTTTGTCATTGATATGCTGACCGCAGGCGGGCACACCGATCCGCCCCGCATCCAGCGCCTGTTCTGGGCCACCACCGAGGGGGTGATTGCCGCCATCCTGCTTGTCGCAGGCGGGCTATCGGCCCTACAGGCCGCCGCCGTTGTGGCGGGCTTCCCGTTTGCCTTTGTCATCCTTGTGATGATGTATGGGTTGTTGCGCGCATTGGGCCGCGATCATCTGGTCATGTACCGCTATAAACAGTGGTTCGAAACAGAACATGAAGCCGACCACAATCTGCCCAACGCCTATGTCGGCGAAACGGAGTTGCCCACCACCCCCGAAGCCCCGCAAGGCTCGGTCGGCGCAACGCCCAAATAACCTGAAAACCACGTAACAACATACGTGTAAACGGACGGTCTGGTGAACACTGGACCGTCCGTTTTTTTCTTGGCAAGGGATCACAAGACCCAATACCCAAGCCCGCCAAGACTCAAGCTCCAAGACGCAACGGCCACGTGATCCACAAAATCGGGAATATCTTTAACACAACCCTATCCCGGCGAAATTGAATGCCCTTTCGCCCATTCCGGGTTGGCTGATGGCACTCCACGACACGGGGTCAAGGCCTGCCCACATGCTGCCGCGCGCAAGAATATATTGTATGAGGAATAAAAAGGCCGCCGGCGGACTGGATGGATTTCGGTTATTTATGAAATGAAGGGACGCATTTCAGTCATGGGTTTGGCCCGAAAACCGGGTTTTAACCATGGAATCCCGGGCGCAGAAATCCTCATACCATTTGGCAAGGCGTGGTCTGCCAGTTTTGAAATCGATCAATTCGCGAAACGCGATCCAGTCAAGCCCGGTGGCCAGCGCAATATGGCCGATTGTAACCGGGGTTTTGGGATCAAGGGCTGTTTCAAGATGGTCAAACGTCTCGATCAACTTGGCCTTCTGCCCATCGGCCAACGGCGGATACCGAAGCTCTTGCGGGCGACGGTTGGTTTCCCAGCGATAGAGCACACCGGCATCGCACATCCCTTGCGCCAAGGCATGTAAACGCAAGGCATGCCAACGTTTTGGCGCTTTGTGCGGGATCAGTTTACGGCCCGAATGCAGGCGATCAAGGTAGTCACAGATCACCATTGAATCATACAACGTCATGCCGTCTGGCAGGATCAGGACCGGCACTTTGCCGAGTGGGTTGGCGGCAAAGATCGCCGCGTTGCGGTTGGTCGGGCTGGTCTCAAAATGCACAACCTCGATCCGATCGCCCAGCCCGCATTCAAGCGCAAACACCAGCACTTTGCGCGCGAACGGCGAGTGGGTTTGATACAGCAATGTGTGATCGGGTTTTAAATCATCAGACTTTTTATGCATGAATGTGCCGCTGCCTGCCACGTTAGTCGTCTTTGCCGCCTTGATATCATCTTGATATCACCTTGGGCCATCCCCGGCACGGCGATTATGTACGTACAATAAAAAACGCCCGATCCATCAGAACCGGGCGTTTATTCACTGAAAATGAATAATCACGATGATTATTCAAAAAAATTATTCGGCAGCAACCGCCGTTTTCTCACCGCGCACCAGCGCCATGTAATCTTCCATCATCGCTTTGCACACGGTCGCAGGCGTGAATTTATACGGCCCGATTTCGGCAACCGGCGTGACTTCGGCAGCCGTTCCGGTCAGGAAGCATTCATCAAAATCGGCCATTTCTTCTGGCATGATTGCGCGTTCAATCACCTCATACCCGCGCGCCTTGGCAAGGCCAATCACCGTGCGGCGCGTGATGCCATCCAGGAAGCAGTCAGGGGTCGGTGTGTGGATCTGATTATCTTTGATAAAGAACACGTTAGCACCAGTTGCCTCGGCAACCTGACCCCGGTAATCAAGCATCAGCGCATCGGCATATCCTTTACGCTCGGCTTCGTGTTTCGACAGGGTGCAAATCATGTAAAGGCCCGATGCCTTTGCATTTGTTGGTGCTGTATTCGGGGCTGGACGGGCCCATTTCGACAGATCGAGACGAATGCCCTTAAGGCGTTCTTCGGGCGCGAAATAGCTTGGCCATTCCCAGCAGGCAATCGCCACATTGATGTGGGTTGTCTGGGCGGAAACCCCCATCATTTCGCTGCCACGCCACGCAATACGGCGGACATAGCCCTCATTGATGTTGTTGGCAGCCAAGGTTTCAATCACCGCATCATCAAGCTCAGCCGAGCTATACGGGATCTTCATATCGAGGATTGCACCGGACTTGATCAGGCGTTCGCCATGCTCTGCCAGCTTGAAAACCTTGCCATTATACGACCGCTCACCTTCAAACACCGCACTACCATAATGGACAGCGTGGCTCAGCACGTGCAAAGTACTCTCACGCCAAGGTTTAAGGGCACCATTATACCAGATAAAACCGTCACGGTTGTCGAAGGTCGGAGTCGTCATTTGCCAAATTCCAATTCAATCTCGCTCTTGGGCGTAACTTTATGTCCTTATTTGTCTGGTCGAAGTAACATTCATAGATTAATATGTCAATATAACTGACATAACGGAAAAGCATGGCAGATATCTCTACACGCAAGGTCAACCCGCTTTTCCTGCGGGAAGAAGAGCTTAGGCAAGGCATCGAACTTCTGTTCTATGCCTACCGTGATTTCACTGCGGTCGCAGACCAGGTGCTTGAGCAATATAATTTCGGGCGCGCCCATCATCGGGTCATTTATTTCGTAAGCCGCAACCCCGGCATTACGGTAAGCGACCTGTTGTCGATCCTGCGCATCACCAAGCAATCGCTGTCACGCGTGCTTAGTCAGTTGGTCCGCGAAGGGTTCATCGATCAGAAAACCGGTTTGCAGGATCGGCGTCAGCGGTTGCTGACCCTGACTGACAAGGGCGATGCGCTTGAGCGTGAGATCACTGAAAAGCAACGCGCGCTGATCGCCGCAGCCTACCGCGAAGCCGGGGCCGAATTGGTTGAAGGGTTTCGCAAGGTTTTGCTGGGCATGCTTGAAGAAGATGATCGCAAACGGTTTGAGGACGATGGCCCCGTCGGTCCGAACGGCCTGCGCCGGCGCGCGGGGTAAGTTGAACGGGCTCCTGACGCCGACGACCGTTTCGCGCGGGCCTTGCGGTGGACATGTTTAAAAAGGGGCATTTTGCCCCTTTTGTCATGAATTGTCATGAAGTTGAGATGGCGAGCTTGACGCTTTTGAAACACTTTTTGGCCCAAGTTAATCGGCATAAGTCAGGGATGATTTCGGTGTTTGGGGGAGTTTGATGAGCAAAGCAGATCAGCCACATGTTCTTGTGGTCGATGATGATGATCGCTTGCGAGGGCTTCTCACCCGGTATCTGGGGGAGAACGGCTTTATCGTCTCAGCGGCGCGGAATGCGCAAGAAGCCCGATCCAGCCTTGCCGGACTTCAGTTTGACTTGATCGTACTGGACGTCTTGATGCCCGGTGAGAAGGGTGTCGATCTGGCGCGAAGCTTACGTGAGTCTGGTTCAAAGGTTCCGATCTTGCTGTTAACGGCACTTTCGGAAACGCAAGACCGCATTACCGGACTTGAAGCCGGGGCCGATGATTACCTTGCCAAGCCGTTTGAGCCCCGCGAACTTGTGTTGCGGATCGAAGCCATCCTGCGTCGGTTTTCCCAAATGCCCGATCCGGATGTCGATCAAAGGGATGGCAACGATAACGTCGTGCGGTTTGGCCCGTTTTCGTTTGATCCTGCACGCATGACATTGCAATCGGGCACGGAGCACATCTATCTGACCACGTCCGAACAGGCATTGCTGGCGGCATTGGTGGCGCGGCGCGGTCAAATCACATCGCGCGAGGAGCTTCATGGCCTGATGGGCGGCAATCCCGTCGATGCCGGGGCGTCACGCAGCATTGATGTGCAGGTAACCCGCCTGCGTCGAAAATTTGAAGAAGACCCCAAACAGCCAAGATACTTGCAGACAGTACGTGGTCGGGGCTATGTGCTGTATGCAGATTGAACTGAAGCGATGATTATGATCAGGTGTGGCGAAATGAACAGGGAAGTGCGCCGTGGGTAGTGAACGGAACGGATGGATCAAGCGATTGATGCCGACAGGCCTTTTGGGCCGGTCGCTTTTGATTCTGATGACGCCGATGTTGCTGTTGCAGATTGTCACTGTGCTGATCTTTTTTGAACGTCACTGGGATACAGTTGCACGTCAGCTCAGCCGTGGACTTGCCGGTGATGTGGCCTATGTCATTGACTATCTGGGGCAGTTCCCTGACGAAGAACATTACCAATGGATTCAGCATTCAGCCCGCGGGCGCATGCAACTTGATCTGGTGTTTGAACCAGACGAGATTTTGCAGGAGGAAACCACCGAGCCACCGTTTGGTCTGGTGTCCGAGGAATTGTTTAATGCCCTTGATGAGCGGTTAGCGCGTCCGTTTTATTTCAATCTCGATCTGGATGACCGCCGGCTTGAAATTCGGGTTCAACTGAAAGAGGGCGTGCTGTCGATCGTCGCCCCGCGCAAACGACTTTATAATTCAACCACCTATATCTTCTTCATGTGGATCGCCGGATCGGCGTTGATCCTGTATGGGGTTGCGGTGATCTTCATGCGCAATCAAGTACGCCCGATCCGCCGTTTGGCAAAGGCTGCTGATCAGTTTGGCCGGGGTGTTGATGTCGAGGACTTCAAACCCGAAGGGGCGTCTGAGGTTCGCATGGCGGCAACATCGTTCATGTCGATGCGCGACCGTATCGGGCGGCATTTGTCGCAACGCACGGCCCTTTTGGCCGGGGTGTCGCATGACCTTCGCACCCCTTTGACCCGCATGAAACTTGAACTGGCGATGCAGCAATCATCGCCGGGTGTCGATGCGCTCAAGCAGGATGTGGTTGATATGGAGCGCATGGTCGATGCCTATCTGGCGTTTGCGCGCGGCGAAGAAGGCGAAAAGGCCGAGCCGACGGACATTGGCAAGCTTCTGACCGATCAGGTTGGCGAAGCCTTGCGCGATGGTCAGCAGATTGATCTGCATATCGAAGACAATTTGGATATGGAACTTCGCCCGCAATCGATGCGCCGCTGCATTGCAAACATCATGTCCAATGCCGGGCGGTATGCCAACAACCTGTCGGTGCGCGCCGGTCGGCGTGGGGCCGATTATGAAATTGTCTTTGATGATGATGGTCCGGGCATTCCGGCCGATAAGCGCGAAGAAGTCTTCAAGCCATTTTTCCGGCTTGAGGAATCGCGCAATCAGGCCACCGGTGGCGTCGGGCTTGGCATGACCATCGCACGCGATTTAGCGCGTGGGCATGGCGGTGAAGTCGTGCTGGCGGATGCACCGGGCGGTGGCTTGCGTGTGCGCCTGATCTTACCGATCGGGCATTAAGGCCGCGATATTTTCCAGTCCCGCATTTAGCGAATACCAAAAGCCCCGTAACATGTTTACGGGGCTTTTGTCGTATTGAGCGATAAAAATGGTCGCTTAGAAGAATGTCGCGATTTCAGACAGCGGTTTTTTCTCGGTCGCGTGGGTCGGAATGGTGGCGTCTGATGCGGGATAGCCCGTGACCAGAAGAATGTAGGGTTTGTTGTGGGCAGGCCTTTGACAGATATCGGTCAGAAAGCTCATCGGGCTTGGCGTGTGCGTCAGGGTTGCAAGGCCCGCACGGTGCAGGGCGGCAATCAGAAAGCCCGTTGCAATGGAGACCGATTCCGGGACGTAATAGTTCTTGCGCAGCTTGCCGTCGGCCGAGGTGCTTTTGCGTTCGCCAAAGATGCAGATCAGCCAGGGTGCGATTTCAAGAAACGGTTTGCTGTCATCCGTGCCCAGCGGACCAAGGGCGTCGAGCCATTCTTCGCCGCCGCGTCCCGCGTAAAAGGCGCGTTCTTCTTCCTCTGCCGCATCGCGGATCTGCTTTTTCATCGCCGGGTCGCCAATGACCGAAAAATGCCATGGCTGATGATTGGCGCCATTTGGCGCGGTTCCGGCCGCACGGATGCAGGTTTCAATAATATCGCGCGGCACGGGCCGGTCAGAAAAATCGCGCACAGTGTGGCGGGTTTTAATGTCGTCATAAAAGCCCTGAGCCCGCGCGCGCATCTGCGCCACATCATATTCCTGATAATCTGGCAGGGGGATCGGAACGAAGTCAGTTGTCAGGCCCTTGGTGGCAGTCATGGCACTTCCCTGAAATTGTTGTTTTATTAAATTGTCAGACAATACTACGGGGAGATGTGCCCTAGAGCAAGTGTCAAAAACAGAAATTTGGGAGCAAAACCAGCGGGTCGGCGTGATCGCTCGGATGCTGGTCAGATATCGGGCAAGCATATTTTGAGGTCCCAAAACGCCCTGCCGCAGCAAAAAATGCAGCAGGGCGTTTATCGGGAGAAATCAAACCTTGGCAGGAATACGGGCGATCACTTTGATTTCGAAATCGAACCCGGCCAGCCAGTTGACACCAATCGCCGTCCAGTTCGGATAGGGCGCCTGATCAAAGACGGTGCTTTTCACGTCCATGATTGTTTCGAACTGATGCTCTGGGTCTGTGTGGAACGTTGTGACGTCAACGATGTCATCGATGGTGCAGTCTGCGGCTTTGAGCACGGCCTTGAGATTGTCAAATGCAAGGGTGACTTGCTTGCGGAAATCGGGTTCGGGAGAACCGTCTTCGCGGCTGCCAACCTGGCCAGAAACGAAGAGCAGGTCACCAGACTGTATGGCCGCTGAATAGCCATGCTGTTCATAAAGAGCATGGCGGTTTGCGGGGAAAACGGGTTTGTTGGTAAGGGGCATGTTGTCCTCATTAAGGTAAGAGTGGAATTGTTTTGGGTATTCACATACGATGCGTATATTAACTAACGACATACGAAGCGTATGTCAATGGCATACGGTGCGTATATGAAAGAGGTGGGACATGGCGACAACAACCCGCGCAGCTAAGATGGCGGAAACGCGTGCAAAACTGATTGCCGCAGGCCGTAAGGCATTTGCGGAAAAAGGCTATTCCGGTGCATCAATGGACGATCTGACAGCAGATGTCGGTTTGACGCGCGGTGCGCTCTATCACAACTTTGGTGACAAGAAGGGATTGATGGCGGCGGTTGTGGATGAGATCGACACCGTTATGGCCACACGTGCACATGAAGCGGGTCAGAAAGCTGGAGGTGGCTGGAAAGGTCTTCTGGCCGAAGGGGCGGCCTATATCGAGATGGCGCTTCAGCCCGAAGTGCAGCGGATCGTGTTGCTTGATGGACCGGCGGTGCTTGGCGATCCATCACAATGGCCAAGTCAGAACCGATGTCTTCAGGCAACAATCGCGACCTTGCAGGACCTTGCGGCCGAGAAGGCGATCAAACCTGTTGATATTGAAGCCATCGCGCGTCTTCTGAACGGTGTTGCACTTAATGCGGCACTTTGGGTGGCCGCAAGTGAGACTCCAGAAGCGACCCTGCCCAAGGTCGTAGCGGCGTTCGAATGTCTTGCGTCTGGTGTTCTGATCACGCCAGAAAGCCGTGTTTAGGTGGCGTGATCATTGAAATGATCGTCGGGCAGGGCCTGCACCAATTGGCGCGACTGATCGACGTGATCGACCATGATAAACTCGGCCCGTTTGGCATCCCCTTGTTTGATCGCGGCAACGATTTCGCGGTGTGCGCCATTGGTCGCCAGGACCTTCTCGTCGGCGACAAGCACACGAAATTGCAGCCAGTAGACATTATTGGCGATCCGGCGCAGCTGTTCACATAGCAGGGCATTGCCGCTGACATCGGCAAACAGCATGTGAAAGGCAAGGTTATGGCGCGACATGGCGGTGAGGTCGCGGGCGGCCTCGGCGCGATCAAGCTGGTTCTGGATGGTTTCAAGTGGGCTGATGTCTGCGTGCAGCGTGGGTGTCGCCAACCGTACCGCCAGCCCTTCCAGCGCACTTCGAACGGTAAACAGGTCATCGACTTCGCGCCGGGTCATGTGCCGCACACTGACACCGCGATATGGCTGGGAAAGCAGCAGGCCGTCGGAGGTCAACTGACGAAAGGCTTCGCGCACAGACGGGCGGCTCACCGACAGTTTCTTGGCAAAGTCGATTTCGGTCAGCCGCTGTCCGGGGGCCAGACGGCCTTCGCGGATGGCATTGGTGATGGCATCCGTGATGTGCTGAACCGTCAGGTTGTCGGGTTTTTCTGCGGCAGTTTGCATCATATATCACCCGTTTGCGGTGGATCATTGTTCGCCCGGTTCTGATCGGGTATCACACAGCAATGCCGTGTTGCCAATCGGGGCAGGTCACTCTATCGTGCATGATTGTCAGACAATATTCTACATATATTTTGTATAAATTTGTGTAATTCACACAAAAATTACAAAAAATGAGATTGTTTTCTTGCGATATACGATGAAGTGATGTTAAATCGCGCCAACTTGGCATGGACGTTTTGCCGGGATATACATCCTTATTCCCGCCGCGCCCCTGAAAACATCTTTAGACGAAACGGATTGATGCAGCGTTATGGCCAGCAATTTTAACGAAGAAACCGTCACCTATGTCCATCACTGGACGGACACTCTCTTCACGTTCAAAACCACACGTGATCCGGGCTTTCGGTTCATCAATGGTCAGTTCGCGATGATTGGCCTCGAAGTTGAAGGTAAGCCGCTTTTGCGCGCCTATTCGATGGTCAGTGCGAACTATGACGAGGAACTTGAATTCTTTTCGATCAAGGTGCCCGATGGCCCGCTGACGTCGCGTTTGCAGCACGTCAAGCTGGGTGACAAGATTCTGGTGGGGCGCAAGCCGACCGGCACCCTGATCCATGACAACTTGCTGCCGGGCAAAAACCTGTGGCTGTTGTCGACCGGTACCGGTCTGGCACCGTTCATGAGCGTCATCCGCGATTACGAAACCTATGAACGTTATGACAAGGTCATTCTGGTGCATGGCTGCCGCGAAGTACGTGAACTGGCTTATCAGGAATTCATTCACAGCGAACTGCCCAACAATGAATTCTTCGGCGAAGACGTTCAGAGCAAGCTTCTGTACTATCCGACCGTCACCCGCGAAGAGTTCAAAAATCAGGGCCGCATCACCGAGCTGATGACATCGGGCAAGCTGTATAGCGACCTTGGTCTGCCCAAGCCATCGCTTGAAAATGACCGCTTCATGCTGTGCGGCAATCCTGAAATGATTGCCGATACACGTGCGATGCTGGTCGAGTGGGGCGGCAAAGAAGGCAACATGAACGAGCCGGGCCATTTCGTGATCGAAAAAGCGTTCGTCGAGAAGTAATCGACACCCTTGAGAATTTTAAAGGGCGCAAGCATTCAGCTTGCGCCCTTTTTATTTGGAGCGTCATTGTACGAGCAGGTTAGAACAACCGCGCTCCATTGGGGACTTCCTGATCGGGGTTGATCAGGACAATGCCCTTGTCATCTTGCTCATCGGGGAAGCCCAGACAGAGAAATTCGGACATGAATGGTCCGACCTGTTTTTTGGGGAAGTTGACAACACCCGCAACCTGACGGCCGATCAGTTTTTCGGGGGTGTAGTATTTGGTGATCTGGGCCGATGTTTTTTTGGTGCCGATGTCCGGGCCGAAATCCACCCACAGTTTTAAGGCCGGGCGGCGGGCTTCGGGGAAGTCTTGCGCGTCAATAACGGTGCCAACGCGGATATCGACTTTTAGAAAATCATCAAAACTGATTTCGCTCATGGGAATGCTCCTTACATTTGGCCAAAGCTTAATCAGATCGAGTTGGACTGATAAGTCTAAAACGACAGGATGCGCAAAGTCAGGAGTTTGAGCAAAACATAAGAAAAATGGCAGGACCAGAAGGTCCTGCCATCAAGTAGATTACGGGAAGTGTAAAGCGTTAAGCTGTTACTTCGCGACCGCACTCTTTTCGATTACGGTTTTGAATTCGTCGAGAGAATCGGTAAAGCGAGTCTGCAGAAGAGAAAGTGCCTCTTCCTGGGACTTGGTTACCAGACCTGACAGTTCCTTGGCATTCGAAAGTGCTTCTTCGTATGCGGCTTTCGCGACTTCGGTCTGCTTTGCAGCAGACGCCATCGGGTCGTCAGCGGATGTAGCAGCGAAATCTTTGCCCTGCGTCTGGACTTTGTCCAGCAGCGACTTGAAGATTTCACCCTGGCGCTGAGCAACAGCCTGGAAACCATCGAAGGCTACCTTGTTGGCTTTGGTCAGGGCTTCCATGTTTTTACGCTGGAAAGCCATCATTTCGTTCACGTCAACACCCGGAATTTTAAAGTCCGCGGTGTACTTGGTGAAGTCGAGATCAAAGAACGGGTTCGTTGCCTTTTTTGCGGCGGTCATGGTTTGCACTCCATCTAAAAATTTGAACATTTATGGAATGAGGCGCTATTGTGCGCCGCACAAATTCAACTGCAATATGAAGGAACAGATCGCTTTCGTCAAGGATTATTTTGCACTGCACAAAAACCGTAAGGTTAGTGTTTTATGTTGGTAACATAACCCTGAGTGTCTATGTCTCTTTTGATTTTCAGATCAGATACTTAGGGTGCTGTTGCAGAAGATCCACTGGTCTGTGCGGGCGTTTGCGCCGTGGTTTCCTGTTGGGATGAGCCATGTTTTTTTGCTGCAAAGCGGTGATATTTTTTTGAAATTTTGCCGCACAGGGTGTGTGCCTTGCCAAGGCCCTTTTCAACCCGGGCGTCCCATGTTGCTGCCTTTGACAGTTCACGATCAAGCAGGGCCATGGTCGGGCCAAAGTCGGTGCTGGTGTCATCAAGCCACAGCTTAAAGCAGCGGGCATAGATCCCGGTCATCGCGGCAATGCGCAGGCTGCCGTGAAGGCCGCCGGTGCGAAAGCCTGCCGCGTCCAGCATCCAGCGCATCGATCCGAAATGAGTTTTAATGGCACGCAAAGAATCTGCCGGACCAAGATCACCACGCGCAGAAACGATCGAACGCAGGGCAGGGCGATAGGCCGCCAGCGCATCAAAGCGCGCCATCACAATCGCAATAAGCCGGTCATGGCCGGGTTCGTTGAAATCTTCGGCATCAAGATCGGCGAGAACGTCGCGGTCGATTTTATGGATGAACTTGCGCAGGATATCGCCCTTGCCACGACAATGATCGTAACATTCGGCAACCGTCACGCCAGCCGCTTGGGCGATATCAATCAGGGTGACGTCATGCCAGCTTTTATCGGCGGCCAGTTTCATGGTGGCCGTGATCAGGGAATTTGGGATATCCTTTTTCGCAGGCATGACTGTCTCCTTATTGGTGGGGGCGGGGTGTTTTAGCCCGCCAGTTCGACCGACCGCTTACGGGCGGCTTCAACCGCGCGGGTCATCAGTTCAGGCAGTCCGGATTTCTGATCCATCAGAACATTAAGGGCGGCGGCCGTAGTGCCGCCGGGGCTTGTGACATTTGCGCGCAAGGTTTCGGCGGTTTCTTCGCTGCTATCAAGCAGGAAGCCCGCACCAACCACGGTCTGACGGGCAAGCAGCATTGCCTGTTCTGCGGGAAGGCCCGCGGTTTCACCCGCCTGTGCCATGGCTTCGACCAGATGGAAGATATAGGCCGGGCCGCTTCCTGAAAGGGCCGTGACCGCGTCCATCAGGCTTTCATCTTCGACCCAGGACACAAGGCCGACGGTTTTAAGCAGGGTTTCGCACATGTTGCACTGGGCGATGCTGACATTTTCAGTCGGGCACATCACGGTCATACCGCGCGAGACCGCAGCTGGTGTGTTGGGCATGGCGCGCACAATGCGGGCGTTTTCGCCAAGATGGCTGGCAAAGAATTCAATGGTTTTGCCCGCTGCGACCGACAGAAACACGGTTTCGGCGCGTGCAAGCGGTTTATAGGCATCAATCACATCGGGCAGGACCTGTGGCTTGACGGCGAACAGCACGACTTGCGGGCTAAAGTCCTTTGGCACGTCTTTGACATCGGTGATGCCATTGATGCCGTAGCTGGTTTGGAGTTTCTCGGCCGCTTCGGCCTGCTCAACAATATAGACATTGCTGGCAACAAGCCCTTGGGCAAGCCAGCCTTCGAGCATGGCACTGCCCATCTTTCCGCAACCGACCAGCAAAAGACGCGTATTCATAAAATTGCTCCGCTTTATCCATCCGATACTGTTGTGCGGGGTGCACTCAACAGTCGTGATCCAATGCCGTAGCGATCTTCTCAAGGTGGGTCAAGTCAGGCCATAGGGCAAGAGGTGGCAAAGCTGAGGGCACCAAAAATAGTTATGCACATCACAGCGGGGTGTTTGGCTGTGGTTGGTGGGTTTTGCCGGATTTTATTTTGTTCGGTGTTTGGCTTTGAGCGCGAAGGTGATGTTTGTTTTGTTTCACTGACCATATGGTGAAACCGAAAAAAAAGCGGTGCAATAGGCCGTTATATGCAAAAGGACGGCACTGTTGCCGTCCTGATAGCGTGATCGGTGGGGGATGGGTTTGGGTGGTTACGCCTGTCCGAGCGGTTCGAGCATGGAATGCATCAAAGCTTCGTCGGGTGATTTTCCCTGACCCAGTACGAAATTAAACGCCGGGAAAAACCGTTCACATTCCGACACCGCAATGTCGATCATTTCTTCGAACTGTTCGACCATTGGGGGCACGTCGCCGCCAAACAACAGTGTGTGACGAAACAGCGGCATGTTTTCTTCGAGCCACAGACCGAAATGCCCGATCCAGAGTTGCTCGTTACATTTGGTCACCAGTTCATACATGCGTGGGCGCAAGGGTTCGGGCACGAACAGGTCAAAGCAACATGCGATGTGTAATGCTTCTGCATCGTCACGCCAGGTGAAATAGACCAGATACGTGCACCAATGGCCCGGAATCTCGACCACCACTTCATCGGTGCTGCGTCGTTCCAGGTGCCATTGGTTGGTGCGGGCGATATCTTCGACAAGGAGCAACGGATTTTCGTCGTCCATATCGCCAATATCGTCGGGTTGGTCGTTCATATAAACCCAGCCTGTTTAAGCATATGCGAAAGGGCGCGCACTATATGCCGCGGCGTGCCGTGTTTCAACCGCCCTTAATCGCAGGACTGCAATGAGTTTCATGTCATTGTCGTCCTGCGTTCGTAATTGGTCGGGTAAGACGGGGCTTATCCGATCAAAGAACGACGGTTATCTGACCTTAATGTGGGGAGTGCAGCCCGGTTATACGTCTTTTTTCGCAGTTGTTTTTGCGCTGGTGCGTTTTGCTGCCGGTTTTTTGGGCGCATCGGCAACGGCAAGACGTTTTTCAAGATCGGTAATTTTGGCTTCGAGCGCGTCAATGCGTTCGGCTGCGCGAATGGCAACATCATGCACGACGTCGAATTCTTCGCGGGTGACCAGATCCATGTTCACCAGGATTTTCTCAAACTGCTGACGGATCATTGCGTTGACTTCGCCTTTGACGCCGGTCATGGTGCCCAGTGCAGAATTGGTGACACGGGTCAGGTCATCGAGAATGCGGTTATTGATTTGCATGTTCGTCTCCGGCTTTGCGATCAAATTGTTGATCGTAATATGGTTGGTTATGCGATGCGGGGCAAGTTGATCGTCCTTTCGGCGTGACAATATCCTCGTTTTCGATGGCTTTTCTTGCTCCAGATCAGGGGCGGTCCTATAAAGTGGTCAGATTAGAATTCATGGGACGGGCGCACGCCCCGATACCCGTCAGGAGAACGTCATGCTTATCGTTACCGGTGGTGCCGGATTTATCGGTTCCAATATTGTTGCCGCCCTTGAAGACCGCGGCGAAACCGACATTGTTGTCGTGGATCGTCTGCGCGATGGCATCAAATGGAAAAACATCGCCAAGCGTAATTTGCGTGACATCATTCATCCCGATGAACTGCCAGCATTTCTTGAACAGCATTCGGGCGATGTCGATGCGATTTTCCACATGGGCGCGATTTCCGCGACAACCGAAACCGACGCGGACAAGATCGTTGCCAACAACCTGAAACTGACCACATGGCTTTGGGAATGGTGTTCGCGCCATTCCGCGCGCCTGATCTATGCATCATCGGCGGCAACATATGGCGATGGCAAGCAGGGCTTTGACGACAGCTTTAACGAAGGCGACATGGCGAAACTGGCGCCACTTAATGCCTATGGCTGGTCGAAACACGCGACCGATCGCCGGTTCCGTCGCATTCTGGATCAGAACGGCTTCCGCCCCAAACAGTGGGCCGGGCTGAAGTTTTTCAACGTCTATGGCCCCAATGAATATCATAAGGGCGGGATGCGTTCGGTGGTTTCGCAGATGTTTGACAAACTGTCAGCCGGGGAAACCGCGACCCTGTTTAAATCGCACCATCCCGATTATGAAGATGGCGGGCAGTTGCGTGATTTTGTCTGGGTCGGTGATGTGGTCAATATCATCATGTGGCTTTATGACCACCCCGATGTCAGCGACTTGTTTAACGTTGGAACCGGCAAGGCACGCAGTTTCAAGGACCTGGCACTTTCGGTGTTTGATGCGATGGGCAAGGCGCCCGACATTAAATATGTGCCAACACCAGAATCGATCCGCGACAAGTACCAGTATTTCACCGAGGCCAACATGGCCAAGCTGCGTCAAGCAGGCTATGACGCGGAGATGACGTCGCTTGAAGAAGGTGTGCAGTGCTATGTGCAGGATTATCTGGCAACAGACGATCCTTTCCGCTGATCAAATGGGGGGGCGCCCGAAAGGTGACTGCCATGATGCTGCCCATATCCTTTGTGACATCCTGATACGCCATTTTGTTTAATCCCCGTTTCGGACCGGAGTTTTTTTGATGCTCAGCCTTGCCTTTCCGGCAATAGACCCGATTGCTATTTCCATCGGCCCGATTGCCATTCGCTGGTATGCGCTGGCCTATATCGCAGGCCTTCTGATCGGGTGGCAATACGTAGTGTATTACTGCACCAAAACCCCAAAGATCATGAGCAAAAACGATGTTGATGATTTGCTGTTTTGGGCCACGCTTGGGGTGATCCTTGGTGGGCGGATTGGTTATGTGCTGTTTTACAATTTCGATTACTACATCGATAACCCGGCCAATATCCTGAAGGTCTGGCAAGGCGGCATGGCGTTCCATGGCGGGTTCATGGGCGTGATTGTTGCGATCATTCTGTTTGCGCGCAAACGCGGAATTTCGATCCTTGCGGTTCTGGATGCTGCGGCGGTGGCGACACCGATTGGTTTGTTTTTTGGCCGGATTGCCAATTTCATCAATGGCGAGCTGTTTGGCCGTGCGACCGATGCGCCGTGGGGCATGGTGTTTCCCAATGGCGGACCAATGCCGCGCCATCCAAGCCAGCTGTATGAAGCAGCCCTTGAAGGGCTGATCCTGTTTATCGTTCTGTTTGTGTTGTCACGTAGTGCGTTCGTGCGCCACCGTCCGGGGATTCTCGGCGGGACGTTCGTTGCCGGGTATGGCATTTCGCGGATCATTATCGAGTTTTTCCGTCAGCCCGATGCGCAGCTTGGCTATCTGATGGGTGGGACGACGATGGGGCAGTTGCTGTCGATTCCGATGGTTCTGGCCGGGGCGGCTGTCATTGCATATGCCTTGAAGCGTGAGCCGATTGAAACCCGTGTCCATCCCAAGGATGACCCCAAAAGCAAAGATGGAAAGACCGCGTGACCGAACTGTCTGCGAACCCGCTACTTGAACATATCAAACGCCGGATTTCGTTGTCCGGGCCGATCACGATTGCCGATTTTATGAATGAGGCCCTCGCCCATCCTGAATTTGGCTATTACCGCAAACAGGACCCGTTTGGCCGGGCGGGGGATTTTATTACCGCGCCTGAAATCAGCCAGATGTTTGGCGAGTTGATTGGTCTTTGGGCGGCGGTGAGCTGGCAACAGATGGGTGGGCCATCGAAAATCGATCTGGTCGAACTGGGGCCGGGGCGCGGAACCTTGATGTCCGATGCCCTGCGCGCTGTTCGCAATGTACCGGGCTTTAGTGATGCGATCACGGTGCGGTTTGTTGAAACCAGCCCGGTTTTGCGCACCCATCAGCAAACATCAATCATGCCATATGGCATTCCCGCAACATGGCACGAAGCGTTTGACGATATCCCCGGTCGGGCCGGTGTGCCGACGATTGTGATCGGTAATGAGTTCTTTGACGCGCTGCCGATCCGTCAGTTTGAGCGTGGGGAAACCGGATGGGCCGAGCGGCTTGTCGGGGTTGATGCAGCGGGTGGTGAACTTGGGTTTGTGCGCGGGCGCGAAACGCCGGTGGCCGATGCGCTGGTGCCTGCGACCTTGCGCGGGACGGCGAAAAAGGGTGACATTTTTGAGTCCTGCGGCCCGGCGATTGCCATTGCCGATCAGATTGCACGCCGTTTAAATGACAACGGCGGGGCGGCATTGTTTATCGATTACGGCCATCCCCATAGTGCGTTTGGCGATACACTGCAGGCGGTAAAGGCCCATGAATATCATCCGGTTTTGAACCAGCCGGGCGATGTTGATTTGACAGCCCATGTTGATTTCGCCGCCATTTCGCGCGCGATGATTGAGGCGGGCGCGCGGACCGGGGCGGTATTAACCCAGGGGACGTTTTTGGCGATGTTGGGCATTGAACAGCGTGCCGAACTTTTAAAAACCGATGCCAGCGAAGAACAGGCAAAGGCGATTGATCAGGCACTTGCGCGGTTGATTGCGCCCGATCAGATGGGAACGCTTTTTAAAGTACTGATCGGCTATGGTGCGACGACGACACCGCCACCCTGTATCAGCGGGGCAGAAGGGTAAACCCGATAAACCCGTAAACGCCGACTGATGACGTAAGCACGGAGCACACCACACCAATGACCCATCCGATAACGCATGGTATCGCCCGCGCTGCAAACGGGCTTGAGTGGTTTGAGGCCGAAAACCTTGGCACCCCATCATCGCTGCGGCACGGATTTTTCAGTCGCAAGGGCGGGGTTAGCGACGGCATTCACGGTGGGCTTAATGTCGGGTTTGGCTCCGATGACGATAAGGACCGGGTCGCCGAAAACCGCGCACGTGCCGCCAAGTCATTTGCGGTGGCGCCCGATGACCTGACAACGGTGTATCAGGTGCATGGTACGGATGTTGCCGTGCTGGATCGGGCGCTGTCACGCGATGAGGCGCCGAAGGCCGATGCGATGGTGACAGACCGGCCGGGTATAATGCTGGGCATTCTGACCGCGGATTGCACGCCGGTTTTGTTTCACGATCCCAAGGCCGGTGTAATTGGCGCGTGCCATTCGGGATGGCGCGGGTCTTATGGCGGGGTTTCCGAAGCAACAGTGATGGCGATGGAAAAGCTGGGTGCGAGCCGCGAAAACATTATTGCCGCTGTTGGCCCGTGTATCGCGCGCGCATCTTATGAGGTGGACGCCGCATTCCGCGATACGATCCTTACTGGCCCCGAGGGCAACGAAGACCTTTTTGATGCGTCGTCGCGTGTCGGACACTATATGTTTGATTTGCCGGAATATGTGCATCGCCGCACGATTGCGACTGGCATTGCCAAGGTCGAACTTGTGGCGCGCGACACGTTGGCGCAAGAAGACCTGTTTTACAGTTACCGCCGGACGACGCTTCGCAAGGAGCCCGATTATGGCCGGCAGCTTTCCGCGATCATGTTGTCAGAAGCGTAAGGGGGATACGCCATGCCACATTTGATTATGCTGTTTTTCTTTATGATCATCGTATCCATGGTTGGGTGCGTTTTGATGTGATTTTCAAAGTGGCTTTGATGAAATCGTTCCTCCGTACTTTCCTTCTTTTTGTTGTCACGATCATCCCGCTTGGTGCCTGCGGTGATTTGCCGCGCCCGTTTCAGGGCGCGGGGCGTGAAGGTGATCCGTCGCTTCTGGAATTGCGTGATACCGACACCGTGCGGGTCGAAGGCGGCGAAGATTTGCCGGAAGGCGCATCGCAGCATTTGGCACGGGCGATGGCGCGCGCATTGCGATCACGTGATATCCCGGCCTATAGCGACAGTGACAAGGGCGGCGATTACATTCTGCGCCCCAATGTTCAGGCCAATCTGATTGATGCCGGTGCATCAGTTGATATTACGTGGGTTCTGATGCGCCCGGATGGTCTGGCGATTGATACGACATCGGCCAAGGGGCAACTGAGCCCGGATCAATGGTTTGCAGATGTTCCGACCGAGCCCGAGGAAAGTGATCTTGCTGTGCCGCAGGAACTGGTGGACAAGGTGCGCGATCTCGGCGGGATTACGCAGGACCCGCAAGCGGAAACCTATGATGCGCTGGTGACCCAATCGGCCGACAAGATTGCCTTTATGATCACCGGGGACCGGACCGCATTGCGCGCAGCCCCGGTCATGAAAGTCGCCCTGATTGATTTCGCAGGCGCACCGGGGGATGGCAATACCGCCTTGGCAAGGTCGGCCGGAGCCCTTTTGCAATCCAAAGGGATCGAGATCGATAATACCGACATTGGGGATCATAGCGTAATTCTGTCGGCGACCACCCAAGTCACCCCGATTGATAAAAGCAAATCGCGCACACCAGTGGACCGGGTGTTGATCGAATGGGTGATCATGGATGTCGATGGCACGGAACTGGGCCAGATGAAGCAAAACAATGTGGTTCCGCACGGTAGCCTTGATGAGCGTTGGGGCACAATCGCATCGATTGCGGCACAGGCGGCGGTTGAATCCCTTGAAGGTGTTTTGGGCCAGATCGCCAGCCGTAAGCAATGGCAGTTGCGTGCGCCTAAAAAGACTGCATCGGCGCGTTAGGGGGTGGTGTGGCGGGGGGATGCATGACTGCCTTGTCGTTATTCGCCATTGGGCCCATTTACAGACTGTTAACGGATGGGTATAAAGCCGCCGCGATCTGCCAAGATGCGGAGTAGCCAAACAGTGGTCTTTGAGTGTTGTGAATGTGTCGTTGTGCCGGATGGGGAAACCTTGAAAACCGGGGCTTTGAGCGGCAAGGGCATGCAGGGAACCATCCCGGCACTTCGTGCAGGGCGGAGTTGCAAATTCGTTTTTTCGCTTTCCCGGCACCCATTATCCGAGGCCCCGCTATGAAGATCCTCGCTGGTAACAGTAACCATCCCTTGGCTGAGGCAATTGCTGACCATCTGAACCTGCCGCTTACCCGCGCAGATGTTAAGCGATTTTCCGACGAAGAAATCTGGTGTGAAATTCAGGAAAACGTCCGCGGTGAGGACGTTTTTGTCATTCAGAGCACCTCTTATCCCGCAAACGACAATCTGATGGAACTTCTGGTGGTGATCGACGCACTGCGTCGTGGGTCTGCACGTCGCATCACGGCCGTCATGCCGTATTTCGGCTATGCCAGGCAAGATCGTAAATCGGGTCCCCGCACCCCGATTTCGGCCAAACTGGTTGCCAACCTGATTACGGTTGCCGGTGCAGACCGCGTTCTGACCATGGACCTTCATGCCGGTCAGATTCAGGGCTTCTTTGATATCCCGCTTGACAACCTGTTTGCGTCTCCGGTTCTGACCAGCGACATCCGCAACAAGTTCGAAGGCCAGAAACTGGTCATCGTTAGCCCGGATGTTGGCGGTGTTGCCCGTGCACGTTCGGTGGCAAAGCGTCTTGATGCCGAACTGGCGATCATTGATAAACGCCGCCCGCAGGCCGGTGTGTCGGAAGTCATGCATGTGATCGGTGATGTTAAGGATGCAGCCTGCATTCTGGTTGACGATATCGTGGACAGTGCCGGTACACTTTGCAATGCGGCAGGTGCATTGAAAGAACGCGGTGCGGCATCGGTTGCGGCCTATGTTTCGCATGGTGTTTTGTCGGGCCCGGCGGTTGAGCGTATTGCCAATTCGCCGATGTCTGAAGTGGTTACCACCGATTCGATCAAGGCATCGGATGCGGTGCGGACTTGCGCAAAAATCAGACAGCTTCCGATTGCGCCGCTGATGGCCGAGGCCATTCGTCGCATCTCGGAAGAAAAATCTGTTTCCGTTCTTTTCGATTGAGGGTATAAGGCCCTCGTCGCGCTGGCACCCCTGGAGGCCAGCGCGCTTGTTTTCGTGGGCTTTCAGCGGTGATTTACACCAACCTGCGTAAACAAATTTTATAGTTCAAGGAGATTTTCTGATGGCAAACTCTGTTATCACTGCGGAAATCCGTGAACGGGCCGGAAAGGGGGCCGCCCGTGCCGTGCGTCGTGCCGGTATGGTCCCTGGTGTTATTTATGGTGCAAAACAAGAACCTGTTATGTTCCAGATTGACCCGCGTCCGCTCGTTAAACTTCTGCATCAGCCTGGCTTCTTTTCTCACATTCTGACGGTTAACGTCGGCAAAGAGAAATACGAAGTCCTGCCACGCGACGTTCAGTTCGACAAAGTGACTGACGCACCGATCCATGTTGACTTCCTGCGCTTTGCAAAAGGCCAGACCATGAACGTGGAAGTTCCGGTTCGCTTCATCAACGAAGAGAAATCACCGGGTCTGAAACGCGGTGGCGTTCTCAATATCGTTCGTCACGACGTCGAAGTTAGCTGTGCGCCTGCTGCTATCCCGGAAGAACTGGTCTTCGACCTTACGGGTGTTGAAGTTGGTGACTCGATACACATCTCGGCAATCAAATTGCCAAAAGGTGTTGAGCTTACGATTACCGACCGTGACTTTACCGTTGCAACCGTTGCTGCTCCGTCCGCTCTGAAATCGGAAGATAATGCCGATGACGCAGAAGATGGCGAAGAAGACGCAGCGGAATCGACCGAAGAATAAGATTGAGGTCTTAAGATGTTTTTGGTGGTTGGATTGGGAAACCCGGGATCGGGATATGCCGCCAATCGCCACAATATCGGCTTCATGGCGGCGGACGAACTCGTCCGCCGCCATTCTTTTGGTCCCTGGCGCAAAAAGTTTCAGGGGCAATTGTCCGAAGGTGAATTGAACGGGCAGAAAGTTCTGGTTCTGAAACCGGAAACCTTCATGAACCTTTCGGGGCAAAGCGTTGGCGAAGTGCTGCGCTTTTACAAGATTCCGGTCGAAGACGTTATTGTCCTGCATGATGAGCTGGACCTGCCGCCGGGCAAGCTGCGTGTGAAACGCGGCGGGGGCCACGGCGGACATAACGGATTGCGATCCATCGACGCCCATTGTGGCAAAGAATACCGTCGTGTGCGGTTGGGCATTGGACATCCCGGTGAAAAGTCACGTGTCCATGGCCATGTTCTGGGGGATTTTTCCAAATCCGAACAGGATGGCTGGCTGATGACGTTGCTTGACGCGGTGGCAGCCGAGTTTGCCCGACTGACCAAGGGCGATGACGGCGGCTTTATGAGCAAGGTGTCAAACATTGTGTCACCGCCAAAGCCAAAGGCGCCGAAGAAAGACAAACCAGCGGCCAGCAAAGCCAAAGGTGAGGCCAGCGACCAAGAACCGGCTGGCGAAGATATGAACAATTTGTCGGGTGCAGCGCAGGTGCGCATTGAAAAGGCCGATACCCCGGTCAGCAATGCCGCAAATGCGATGGCGCAAGCCCTTGCCAAGGCGTTTGGCAAAAAGAAATAGTCTTTCGGCTTGATCATATTCGAGCCGATCCTGATAGAAACAAATCAAGTTACGGAGCCCGGAAAGATGGGATTCAAATGCGGTATCGTCGGTATGCCAAATGTTGGTAAATCGACCCTTTTTAACGCCCTGACCCAGACGGCTGCGGCCGAGGCGGCGAACTTCCCGTTCTGTACGATTGAGCCCAATACCGGGCGTGTCAGCGTCCCGGATGATCGTCTTGATAAAATTGCGGAGATTGGTAAATCGGCCACCATCATTCCGACCCAGCTTGAATTTGTCGATATTGCCGGTTTGGTGCGCGGTGCGTCCAAGGGCGAGGGGCTGGGCAACCAGTTTCTGGCCAACATTCGCGAAACCGATGCGATTGTCCATGTGCTGCGCTGTTTCGAAGATGGCGACATTACCCATGTTGACGGGTCGGTTGACCCGGTGCGCGATGCGGAAACTATCGAAACCGAATTGATGCTGGCCGATATGGAAAGCCTGGAAAAACGTATTCCGGGTCTGCAGAAAAAAGCCCGTCAGAACGAAAAAGAAGCCGTTCTGACGATGGAGTTGATTGAGCGTTCTTTGGTCGCGTTGCGCGAAGGCCAACCAGCCCGCACCGTCAAAATTGATGGTGAGGACGAAGAAAAAGCGTTCCGTATGCTGCAGCTTCTGACCAGCAAGCCGATCCTTTATGCGTGCAATGTTGACGAAGACAGTGCGGCCGAGGGCAACGCGCTTTCGGCCAAGGTTGCCGAAATGGCCGCCGCACAGGGGGCACGTTCGGTGGTGATTTCAGCGGCAATCGAGTCTGAGGTAGCGTTGCTTGACAGTGCCGAAGACAAAAAGGAATTCCTTGAAGGTCTTGGCCTTTCGGAAACCGGTCTGACGCGGTGTATCCGCGAAGGGTACAAGCTGCTTGATCTTTTGACCTTCTTTACCGTCGGCCCGAAAGAAGCACGTGCCTGGACGGTCTATAAAGGGGCGACTGCGCCGAATGCGGCGGGCGTCATTCATACCGATTTTGAACGCGGCTTCATCAAGGCTGAAACGATTGCCTATGACGATTTTATCGCATTCAACGGTGAGACCGGCGCGCGTGATAACGGTAAGCTGCGTCAGGAAGGCAAGACCTACATCGTTAAGGACGGCGATATCTTCCATTTCAAATTCAACGTTTAAGACGCATATTAAACGTAACGAATTCAAAGCCGTCGCAGATTTGCGGCGGCTTTTTCGTATCTGGCAGGGCTGGTTCGGGTGCGAAGGGGTTGTCAAAATGGCCGGAAAAGGTCACCCTTCGCGAACGCAGTAATGAGGTCACGATGAACGAACTAAGCCCGGCAAAACGCATTCTTCTGGTTTTCAACTCCGCCACCGGTCAACCGGGCCGGGTTGGGGATGTCATGCGTCGCTATGGCTATACGTTCGATATTCGTCGTCCGGGCGAAGGCGATGTCTTGCCCCATGATCTTGACGGCTACCACCTGGTTGTTGTTTTTGGTGGCCCGATGAGTGCCAACGAGGATGATCTGGGCAATGTCAGTGCGATCATGGACTGGTTGCCCAAGGTGGTTGCCAGTGATGTAATGTATCTTGGCATTTGTCTTGGCGCACAGATGATGGCGCGTCATCTTGGCGCATCGGTTGCCCCCCATCCCGACGGCCTGACGGAAATCGGCTATTACCCGGTTCAGGCGACAGAGGCCGGGCGCGATTTATTTCCCGATAATATGATGGTCTATCACTGGCACAGTGAAGGCTTCGGCTTGCCCGAGGGGGCGGAGCTGATGGCAACCGGGCCAACATTCCCCCATCAGGCCTATCACATTGATGGGCGCATCTGGGGCATTCAGTTCCACCCGGAAGTCGATGATGAAAGTCATGAGCGTTGGCTGTCACATGGTGCGGACAAGACAAACCGTCCCAACGGGCAAGGTCCCGATGAACAGCGTGCAGGCCGGGCCAAATATGACGCAGATTTTGGCGCATGGTTCGAACGGTTTGCTGCCAAGGTGCTGGTCGGGGGGCGTGTCTGCTCGGATATCGGTCGTTAATTTAGGTCCAGACCCTCGGCGACTGGTCCCTTAATTTCCGACCATCGCCTGACCAATGGTTCCCGCATCACTGCCAAACCAGACCGACTGCGTTTCGCGGTTGTAATCCATATGGCGAATGGTGATGCCGCCCGACGGGACTGGTGTGTTTGAAATGAATTTTTCTGCCGCCGGGTCAAAGCCGACAAACATCGCAGGTCTGCCACCTTCGACCGCCCAGACATGATTGGACGCATCAATTGCCATGCCATAGGGGCGGGAATTTTCGCCGCCGGGCATTGGCCATTCATCAATCATGCCCGATGCGGGATCAAGTCGGCCCAGAACACCGCGCGCATAACCCGTGTAAAAAACATGTCCCTGATCGCTTATGGCAATCCGGCGTGGGCGCGCACCATCGGGCAGGGCATGTTCACGCAGTTCAAGAGTTTGCGGATTAACCGAGGCCAGCTTGTTGGTGCCAAGAAGGGCAATCCACAAGGTGCCATCGGGAGCCTGTTTGATGCCATAGGGACGGGCACGCGGTGTCGGAACTTTGACCAAATCGACATCGTGGCTTTGCGGGTCAAGTCGGCCGATGAAATTACCATTTTGAACCGTGAACCAGATGAAACGGTTATCGGCATCGAACATCAGGGTATGAGGATCGCGCGCGGCATCGTTGGGCATGGCAATTTTGTTGACCTGATCGGTTTGCGGATCATAGCGCCCGATGTATCCCAACAGGTTTCCCGCGTACCAGACAATGCCGTCAGGCCCGACAATCAGGTTATGGGGGCCGGGTTCATCCTCAAGATCGCGTTTGAAAAATGCCCCGGTTTTGGGGTTAAGACGTCCGATGTAGTCGCCTACCTGCCCGACAAACCAGACTTCATCGTCCGATACCGCATCCGGGTCACGCGGCAATCCACCATATTCGACATTCCATTCGCGAATTTCGATTTCGCCAAAGGGATCGGCAGCATGGGCGGTGAACGGGACCATAGACGCCAGAATGGAAAAGGTTACGAGAAAGCCAAAAGGCATTTGCACACGCATGATGATATTCCTGCACCCGGAAGTTTCAGATATCGACGCGGTGCAATTATGCCCAATATTTGGCAAACCCCCAAAGGTCAGACGATCACAATCACGTGCTTGCCAAGGTGCGGGCGTTCATGTGCAGCCAGGCTTCGATTTTTGGGGCATCAAGGGGCAATGTATCGGCAATGCCACCGTGGAATTCGGCCCACGCATCGGCATATTCATCCCGCACTCCGACCAGTACAGGAATTTCAAGTTCCATCGCGCGTGAGATGACATCGCGCAACCCCCGTCCTTCGGCCTCGCTTCGACCAAAGCGTGCAACGATCAAAAGATCACTTCCGGCTTCGATATCTTGTGCGAGTTGTTCCGACAAGCTCGATAGCGCATCGCCGTCGAGCTTGCAGCCCTTTGCCATCGCACCCCGGTTTTTCGTGATCGACATTTCCGCGCCAGACCGCAGGTTGCGGACATAGACCAAGGTGCCGCAATCGCGGTCTTTATGGCGTTTTTGGACATAGCCAGAAATACGGTCGCACCGATAATGGGTCGTTATCTGGGTCAGTATGGCGTCAATTGGTTCCCTTGGCTGGAAACGTATTCCAGCCAGAAGGGGGTTAGATTGGGTGTCTTGTGTCACGCTGTCATATCCATCATCAGATTACTGCCATTCGGGAACACCCGACATGTCAGGTAGATGATGCGCGATCCCCTTGTGACAGTCGATACATGTCTTTTCACCGGTGAATAAAAATTTCTGATGGGCTTCGACGGCACGGGGGCTTTGACGGGTGATGTCCATTGATTCATCTGAATGGCAATTGCGGCATTCGAGCGAGTTATTTGCTTTAAGCCGCGCCCATTCATGCTGGGCCAGCTCAAGACGTTTATCGAGGAATTTATCGCGCGTGCTGATGGTGCCGAAAATCTTGCCCCAGACTTCTTTGGAAGCCTGCATTTTACGGGCGATCTTGTCTGTCCATTCATGGGGGACATGGCAGTCAGGGCAGGTGGCGCGCACACCTGACCGGTTTGAGTAGTGAATGGTTGATTTCAGTTCGGCATAGACGTTGTTTTCCATTTCATGGCATGAAATGCAGAATTGTTCGGTGTTGGTGGCTTCCAGTGCGGTATTGAAACCACCCCAGAAAATGACGCCGGCGATAAAGCCGCCCACGGTCAGGAATGCCAGACTGTAATGGACACTGGGTGTCGTCAGAACTTTCCAGTACCGTTTCAGAAGATTAATCATCGCCAATCCCCCTATTCCGCAATCCGTGTGCCGTTGTCAGGCAGAAGTTGATCAATATCGACAAAGTCATTGTCGACCAGAGGTTTGACTTCTTTCTGCGGGACGTGGCATTGGGTGCAGAAATAACGACGTGGACTGACGGCGGCCAAGAACTGGTTGTTGCGGTCCATGAAATGCGTGATCGAAACCATGGGTGCCCCGCTTTCGCCGGTGCGTGAACGAGCATGACACGACAGGCATTTATTGGCATTGCGGTCGATTTGATATCCTTCGATATCATGCGGAATGGTTGGCGGTTGCTCCGGATAGTTGCGCGGGCGTTTGACGCTGTTATCTTCGAAATTGGTAATGCGTGGTGCTGCGGATTCCTGATCCGGGGCGGTGCTGCGCAATGTTGTTATCGGTTCTGCGGCATATGCCATGCCAGCAATGCCGATGATGGCAAGCGACAGCAACCATTTTGGACTTATTTTCATGGCTTCCTCCCTCAGACTTTTTCAATGCGAATGGCGCATTTTTTGTAATCAGTCTGTTTTGACATTGGATCGGTAGCATCAAGTGTGACCTTGTTGATCAACTCGCTGGCATCGAACCAAGGAATGAAAACAAGTCCGCGAGGCGGCTTGTTACGACCGCGTGTTTCAACCCGTGTGCGCATGTCGCCACGACGTGAAATCACCCGGATTTCATCCCCCCGCCTAAGCCCCTGTTCAGCAGCATCATCGGGATGAAGGAAGCACAAGGCATCTGGAAATGACCGGTAAAGTTCCGGCACGCGCTGGGTCATGGATCCGGAATGCCAGTGTTCCAGTACACGTCCTGTGCAAAGCCAGAACGGATATTCTTCATCAGGGGTTTCAGGTGCTGGTTCATAGGGAAGGGCAAAAATACGTGCCTTGCCATCCTTATGACCATAAAACTCGACCCCGGCGCCGGGCGTGACATAGGGGTCATATCCTTCGCGGTACCGCCAAAGGGTTTCCTTGCCGTCAACCACCGGCCAGCGCAGGCCACGTTCCTTGTGATAGCGGTCGAACGGTGCCAGATCATGGCCATGACCGCGTCCGAAGGCCGCGTATTCTTCAAACAGGCCCTTTTGGACATAGAAGCCGTATTCTTCAGACTCGTTATTGTCGTAATCAGGGGCCGTTTCCTCAAGCGGGAACTTGTTGACGTTGCCGTTGCGATACAGAACGTCAAACATGGTTTTGCTGCGTAGTTCCGGTGCCTTGGCCAGAAGCTCTTCCGGCCAGACGTCCTCGATGGCAAAGCGTTTGGAAAATTCCATCAATTGCCAAAGGTCGGACTTGGCGTTCCCCGGAGCCTGAACAAGTTGATGCCACATATGCGTGCGGCGTTCGGCATTGCCATAGCAGCCTTCTTTTTCCACCCACATTGCGGTGGGCAAGACAAGATCGGCAGCCTCGCAGGTTACGGTTGGGTATGCATCAGAAACGGCAATGAAGTTTTCCGGATTGCGATACCCCGGCCACGCTTCCTCGTTGATGTTGGCAGCAGCCTGCATATTGTTATTACATTGCACCCAATAGGCATTGAGTTTGCCGTCCTTGAGCATGCGGTTTTGTTCTACTGCGTGATAGCCAACCTTGTCGGGAATGGTGCCTTCGGGCAGTTTCCAGATTTCTTCGGCATGCTTACGGTGTTCGGGATTGGTGACGACCATATCGGCAGGCAATCGATGGGAAAATGTACCAACTTCGCGCGCGGTGCCACAGGCGGACGGTTGCCCGGTGAGCGAAAACGGCGAATTGCCCGGCTCGGCAATCTTACCGGTCAGAAGATGGATATTGTAACACAGATTGTTGGCCCAGACACCGCGTGTATGCTGGTTGAAGCCCATGGTCCAGAACGATGTGACCTTGATTTTTGGATCGGCATAAAGTTCAGCCAGTGCTTCCAGACGTTCCTTGGGTACACCAGTCATTTCATGGGTTTTATCAAGCGTATATTCCGACACAAATTCGGCGTACTCGTCGAATGTCATATCGGTTGAACCACCGGCATCGGATGCGTGTTCAGCTGATTGTTGGCGCGGGTCTTCTGGGCGCAGGCCATAGCCGATATCGGTATTGCCCCGACGGAAAATGGTGTGTTTGTTGACAAAGTCAGTATTGACCCGGTCGGTCGATATGATGTGGTTGGCGATGTAATTGAGGATCACCAGATCGGTCTGGGGTTTGAACACCATCGGGATGTCGGCCAGATCAAAGCAGCGATGTTCATAGGTTGACAGCACAGCGACTTTGACATGCGGGGCCGACAAACGACGGTCCGTGACACGGGTCCATAGGATCGGGTGCATTTCAGCCATGTTCGACCCCCACAGAACAAAGGCGTCTGCGGCTTCCATATCGTCATAGCAGCCCATCGGTTCGTCCATGCCAAAGGTCCGCATGAAGCCGACAACAGCGGATGCCATGCAATGGCGGGCATTGGGATCAAGGTTGTTGGACCGGAAACCGGCTTTCATCAGTTTGGAGGCCGCGTACCCTTCAAAAACGGTCCATTGGCCTGAGCCGAACATGCCGACAGATGTCGGGCCTTTGGCCTTGAGGGCTGCTTTCCATTTCTCGGCCATGATATCGAATGCTTCGTCCCAGGACACCGGTTCGAAATTGCCATTCTTGTCATAGACGCCATTCTTTTTGCGCAGGAGCGGTTCGGTCAGGCGATCCTTGCCATACATGATTTTGGACAGGAAGTAGCCTTTGACGCAGTTAAGCCCCCGGTTCACCGGAGACAGAACATCGCCATGGGTTGCAACAACATGATTGTCCTTGGTTGCGACCATGACCGAACACCCGGTGCCGCAGAACCGGCAGGGGGCCTTGGACCATTTGAGTTTGGTGTGCTCTGTCTCTGTCACCAGATTTTGTGCAGATGCCGGAAGACTGATGCCAGCGGCTGCAGCGGCAATTGCTGCTGCTTTTGCCTTAAGGGCATCGCGGCGGGATATCTTTGTCTTGAACATCGTTTGTTTCCTTGGGCCAGATGTCAAATTCTTGATCGTTGGCTAGTACGCGGTGGCACTAGTTAATTGGCATTTTCGTTGTGGTGATAGACCAGGTTGACGCCAAGAACGCCTGAGAGGTCACCGATCTCTTTCATGGTGTCGGCCAGTTGCCGGTCATTCTTGGCTTCAAGTACGACAATGATTTTTCCCGAGACGTCACGTGCGGTGATTTCGATGCCGGGAAAGGCTTCAAGCTGTGTCGCGATCACGTCCAGATGTTCGGGACGGGCCTGAACAATCATGCTGGAGATCACCCCGATATTTTCATCCATGGGCGTTCTCCTTTTGGGGGGTAATGGATATGGCGTCGGCCGGGCAGGCCGAGAGACATGCGCCGCAACCGGTACATGCGTCTTCATTAACGATGACACGAGCCCGACCTCCCAGCTGTGGGGCGATACGGATGGCAGATTCCGGGCAGACATCCCCACAAGACCGACAGTAAATCCCGTTTTCCGCAAAACAGGTTTTGGCAACCGTAATGTCGAGGTTCCAAGGGGTGTCGGCTGTCGTGTCAAAAACATCTTCTGCACAGGCATCTGAACAGGCCCCGCAAAAGGTGCATTCACCTTTGGTGAAATCAATGACCGGATGGTTTCGGCCGTCAAATGCGATGATGCCTTCCGGGCAGGCGGGCGCACAATCGCCACATCCCGTGCAGCGGGCATCAAGATGCCGTGCCCATGGTGGCTGGATAACATCACCGGTCTGATCAGAATGCGTCGTCGATACAGCCCTGAAACGGGCAAGGAAGTCACGACGGCTTGTCTGTTTTGCGTTTGCAGGCATATCAGCCTCCTACCGCCTACATCGGAGGTCCGGGCGGTCCGGCAAACATCTGATAAATCCAGATTGAAAAGCCCAATCCACCAACGATTGCAACCGAAAGGGCGGGGGCCAGGAACACGGCCAAAAACAGAAAGCATCGCAATTCTGTTTTACGGCGGGGTGGGCCATCTAGGGTTTGGCTATCGCTCATGGTTTCGTTTCTCTCACTTCGAAGGAAGGAAACCGTTCCTTTCGCCACTATGTCCCAAGCGAAAGCCGGTGTTCTCTTTTTGGGGTTATCGGGCGGGGCCGATGAATACCCACTTCGAAGTTAAGGTCATTCCCGTGAGGATTTCAATCTTAAATATAATTAGTTACATAACTTTAAAATTATAAGTATTCTAAACAATGGCTGTCTGATAGAGAAACAGCGTCATTCTGATTTTTGCGGCCTAAAAACGATCAATCACGGTGACGCCGGTTCCGACGAAATTGTCCATATTCATAAGGGCAGTTGCGCCTTCGGCCAGTGTGACTCGGTCGCTGATGAGTTTTTGCGGGGTGAGTTTGCCGATCATGATCATGTCGAGCATGGCGTCATAGCGAAATGCCTGCATGCCGTGACTGCCGAGAATTTCCAGCTCATGAGCGACAACCCGGTCCATCGGGACTTTGGCGTGGGCGTGATCGCCGGTCATAAGGCCGATCTGAATGTGTTTGCCGCGTTTGCGTAAACTGGCGACCGAGTTAAAGCAGGTCTGTTCACTGCCAAGGGCATCAACCGACACATGCACACCGCCACGTGTGATGTCCTTAATCGCGGTTGGGATGTCGTCAATGGTGCGGGCGTTGAGTGTGGTGTTCGCGCCAAGTTCCTTGGCAAATTCAAGTTTGCTGTCATCAATATCAACTGCAATGACATAGGCACCGGCGGCAGCCGCAATCATGATCGCCGATAAGCCGACCCCGCCCGCACCATGCACGGCAACCATTTGTCCAGCGGATACTTTGCCCTGATCAATTACACCGCGGAAACTGGTGGCAAAGCGGCAGCCGAGGCTCGCGGCGGTGGCGAATTCCATATCGTCTGGAAGTGCAATAAGGTTGGTGTCGGCATAGTCGATGGCAACATATTGCGCAAAGCTGCCCCAATGGGTAAAGCCCGGCTGGAATTGGTTGTCGCAGACCTGATGGTTGCCACTGTGGCATTCCGGGCAATGCCCGCATCCCGATACGAACGGGACAGTGACCCGGTCGCCTTCCTTCCAGCGTTTGATGTCCTTGCCAACCCCGACAATGGTACCGGCAAATTCATGGCCCGGTACATGGGGCAACTGTACATCGGAATCATGGCCCATCCAGCCGTGCCAGTCACTGCGGCATAATCCGGTCGCGCCGACCTTGATCACAACGCCATCATTGGACGGGGTGGGATCATCAACGGTTTGAATATTGATCGGGCCTTGGTACTCGGTGAAATAGGCTGCGCGCATTTTGGGGCTCCCGGCGTGAACGAGCGGAACGTTATCTTCTAAGTATCGTCCTTGTCGCGGTCGGAATGCAACCGGACAACTTTGGGCACACCAATGCCCGGCTTGGGGGCCGGTTTTGGTTTTGGTGCGGTTGGTTGATAGCGGCCCCATGGGGATGTGTCGCGGTCTTCGCCGGTCGGGGTTTCCTTGCCCCATGGGCCGCGCCGGTCGCGCTTCATCGCAGCACGTTTGGCAGCACGTTCGGCCTCATAGGCCGCAGCCCATGGCGGGACGCCAGACCCGGAGGTACTTGCGCCGCGTGCCTTGCGCCCCGGTCGGCCCGGGCGATAAACGCCAAATGCCGGTGCGTGGGACCCATCATGCCACAGTGGTACGTTGCGGTGCTTGAACAGAGGGATCAGGACAAGCCCGGCAATGAAGCCCGCGATATGGGCGACCCACGCAATCCCGCCCCCGGCACCGCTTCCGAAATTAAAGACCTGTGTCACGAACCAGAAACCCAGAACAAAGACGGCCGGGACGTAGAAAATGAAGACCCAGAAGAACCAGACCAGAATGCGGGCCTTGGGATAGAGCAGGAAATACGCCCCCAAGACACCGGCCAGCGCCCCCGACGCACCAATCATCGGAATTTGCGACTGGGTGTCGAGCAACCCGTGCCCAAGGGCCGCGGCAACCCCGCATAGCAGATAGAAAATCAGAAAGCGGAAATGCCCCATGGCATCTTCGACGTTGTTCCCAAACACCCAGAGATACAGCATGTTGCCCGCGATATGCATCCATCCGCCATGCATGAACATGGAAGTGAAAATCGACAGGAATTCATATCCGGGCGGGAAAGCGGCAAGTTGCGGGGGCAGATCGGCATGGCCAAACAGGACAGCGGGAATGGCCCCGTATTGCAAGGTGGCCAGCGTGGCGCCCTTTGGACTAAGTGATATGGTCACAAGGAAGACAGCCACATTAAGCGCAATGATGGCATAGGTGACCCAAGGCGTTATCGTGGTCGGGTTGTCGTCCTTGATCGGGAGCATCGGCTCGGTACTAATCCTGTGGCACGTTTATGTAAGGTTGCGTTTTAGGCCCGAACCGTTTTGGCGTATGGACCAATAGATCAGGCGACATTCGTCTGTTTTTGTGCGGTCAGGCTATCACGAAGGTGGGCAGCCAACTGACGATATTCACGCTTTCGGGCTGAACTGCGGCGCCAGACCATGCCGATGCGCCGAATGGGGACCGGGTTTTCAAATGGAATGATCTTTAGCGAATCCGGGCGGCGGGCTTCGACTTCCAGCGACATTTCAGGCAAAAGCGTCGATCCGACACCGGCTGCAACCATTTGCACCAGTGTTGACAGGCTATTGGCCTGAAAATCGGCGGACTTGCTCCATCCGGCTTTCTGACAGACCTCAAGCGCCTGATCGCGCAGGCAATGGCCGTCTTCGAGCAGCAGCAGCTTTTCGTCCTTGATGTCGGCGATCTCGATATGGCGTTTTTTGGTCAGCGGGTTATCCGGGCTGCACGCAAAGACAAACCGGTCTTCAAACAGATCAAATTCTTCCAGCCAGTTTTCTTCGATCGGAAGCGCGATCAGAGCCAGATCAAGTTTGCCCGCCGCCAGAAGTGATACCAGCTTGGATGTCTGGTCTTCGCGCAGGAAGGGCTGCAGTTTGGGGAAGCCTGATTTTAACTGTGACATCACATCAGGCAGAAGATACGGACCAATTGTCGGGATCACCCCGATATGGATCGGACCTGAAAGCGGTTCGGTCGCGGCCTGTGCCATGGTGGTCAGTTCATCGACTTCATGGAGGATACTTCGCGCCCGCGAAACGACATCTTCGCCCAGCGGCGTGATGAGGACCTGGCGCTTGTTGCGTTCAACCAGCTGCGCCCCGAGCAGGTTTTCAAGCTCGTTAATGGCGGCCGAAAGGCTTGGCTGGGTGATGAAGCAGGCCTCGGCAGCGCGGCCAAAATGGCCACATTCGGCTAAAGCGACAAGATATTTGAGCTGCTTGATGCTGGGTTGGGCAGCCATTAATTTTTCCTATCAACAAGCGAAGTTTTATCTATTTGTCTTAGTTAGTGCATTTCACTACAAATCGCCAGCAGTGAGTGTTCATTTTGCACTTGCTCACAAGAATTGGCGGCCTGTCGGGGGCCGCAATTGGATTTTTTAACTAGGGTTAGGAGTAACCATAATGCTTACCGTTGGTGATACGCTTCCTGAATTTAATCTGACTGGTGTTTCGGGAAAATCCCCGGATAGCTTCGCACCGGTTACCGATAAGTCCTATGACGGCAAATGGAAGATTTTGTTCTTCTGGCCGAAAGATTTCACTTTTGTTTGCCCGACCGAAATTGTTGGTTACGGCGAACTGAACGGTGATTTCGAAGACCGTGATGCGGTTCTTCTGGGCTGCTCGACCGATACCGATTTCGTCCATGCTGCATGGCGCACCCACCACGAAGATCTGGGCGATAGCCCGTTCGTATGGCTGGCTGACGAGAAAAAAGAACTCTCGACCGCCCTTGGTGTTCTGGCCAAAGACGCTGGTGTTGCGCTGCGTGCGACCTTCATCGTTGATCCGGACAACATCATCCGTCACGTGCAGGTAAACGATCTTAACGTTGGTCGTAACCCGCATGAAGCACTTCGTATTCTTGATGCGCTTCAGACAGACGAGTTGTGCCCGTGCAACTGGAACCAGGGTGACGAAACCCTTTAAGTCTGGTTCAGACGATTTTGGGGCCGGGCAGATACCCGGTCCCGCTTTCAGCCCATCGGATATTTACTAATCCGCAAACCCGCCTGTGTCTCTGGCGGGGTGGTTTGGCTGATTTTGTTTAATGATTTTTGCTTTTAAGCATCACGGAATTCAGGGGATAAACCAATGACGTCGATCACCGAAATCAAAGACGCAATGCCAGCCTATGCCAAGGACCTGAAACTGAACCTGTCGAGCATGGCGAACAATCCGGGCATGACCGATCAACAGGTTTACGGCACCGCGCTGGCCTGTGCTTTCGCATCGCGCAACGCCAAATTGATCAAGGCAGTTGCCGCAGAAGCCAAAGCCAAGCTTTCAGAAGAAGCCCTTGAAGCCGCCAAGGGTGCGGCCGCAATCATGGGCATGAACAATATCTATTACCGGTTTGTGCATCTGGTTTCAGATGATGAATATGGTTCGATGCCTGCGCGCCTTCGGATGAACATCATCGGCAAGCCGGGCATTGATAAAGCCGATTTTGAGCTGTTTTCAATTGCGGTTTCGGCGATCAATGGTTGTGGCATGTGCATCGATAGCCATGACAAGGTGCTTAAAGGTGCTGGTATCAAAAAAGAAACCATCCAGAACGCGATCCGTATTGCGTCTGTGATCCATGCGGTCGCGGTTGTCATTGACGCCGAAGACGGATTGGCCGACTAAGCCAGCAGAATTTCCGGGTTAGGGCCCAAACGAAAAAGCCCCGGTTGTGTGATGCAGCCGGGGCTTTTGTTTGGGTTGCCGACAGGTGGCTATTTGCGGATCGACCGTTCGGAAATATCAGCCCTGTGCGGTTGGCCGGATGACGACGCTGCCAATCTCGACGTCGGCGGGTTGATCAATCGCATAAAGGATGCCGCGTGCGACCGCGTCGGGCGGTATCGCAATTGCGTCGAGGCGGTCTGCAATCATTTTTTTTGTAGGTTGATCCGTGATCTTGTCTGCGAAGCCCGTGGCTGTCATTCCCGGTGAAATTTCGGTTACACGAAGGTTTGGTCCGGCTTCCTGACGCAATACTTCAGTCACTGTGCGAACGGCATTCTTAGTCGCGGCATAAACACCCATGGTCGGTGCCATTTTCAAGCCCGCCGTTGAAATGACATTGATCACATGGCCGCTGTTCTGGCGTGTAAACACAGGAAGGGCGGCAGCGATCCCATAAAGCGTGCCGCGGAAATTTACGTCAATCATCGCATCCCAATCATCGACGCATAGCGCGTCAAAGCGGGAAATTGGCCCAACCCCTGCGTTGTTAATGATGACGTCAAATCGGCCGCTTTGTTCGATTGCAAAGGTGACAAGGTCTTTAAGGTCGCCCCGGTGTCGGACGTCTGTGCGTTTGAAAGCGGCAGTGCCGCCAGCCTTGATGATGCTGTTGGTGACTTCTTTTAGCGCATCTTCATTGCGCGCACCCAACACGACAAACGCGCCATGTTTTGCAAGTAATCTGGCGGTTGCACGACCGATGCCGCTGCTTGCGCCGGTGATTGCGATGGTTTTGCCTTCGATGTTCATTTCCAGTCTCCTTTGCAAAGAAGGTAGGCGAAGGCGGCAAGATTATCTATGCTGTGAAGTCGATAAAAATATCGAGATCGTCTAATTCATGGTTGATCCACTTTCAGATGTTCTGAATGTTATTGGTGCGAAGGTCTCCAGACGCACCCGCATGGAAGCGGCCGGGCAATGGGCCTTGGCATTTCCTGCCATCGGCAGGCTTAAATTCGTCGCCCTGCTGCGTGGGCGCCAGTGGATGCTGCTTCCGGACTGTGCGCCCCGATTGATGCAGGAAGGGGATGTTTGCCTGATCGGGCGCACGTCATATGTGGTGGCCAGTGATCCTGATATCACACCGGTTGATGGGGCAGCCTTTTTCGGTGACCCGGGCGGCGACGTCGTGCGGATTGGCGGCGATGACACCACCGGGATCGGCGGTACGGTCACTGTTGATGCCGGGAATGGGGATTTCCTACTTGAGATACTGCCCGATTTCATGATCATTCCTGGGGCTTCACCGGGTTCAGAGGCAATCGCCACAGTCTTGTCTCTTATGAATGACGAGGTTGGGCGCGATATGATCGGAAGCGAAATCGTCAGTGCGCGGCTTGCGGATGTGCTGTTGGTTGAGGCTATTCGGGCGTATGGGGCGCAGATTGAACCGTCGGCTATGGGGTGGCTTGGCGCGCTTGCGGATGTTCGGCTTGGCCGGGCACTTCGGGCGATGCATGAAGATATTGCGCAACAATGGACGGTGGCGCGGCTTGCCAGCATGGCCGGAATGTCACGGGCTGCATTTTCTGCTGCGTTCGCACGCAATGTTGGAAAACCGCCGCTTGCGTATTTGCGGATGTGGCGCCTTACGGTTGCCCGTGTGGCACTTATGCGCGGCGATGCAACTGTTGCCAGCGTTGCGCATGAGGTTGGCTATACATCGCAAAGCGCGTTCGGTCATGCTTTCCGGCGCGCCTTTGGGCATCCTCCGAAGGCCTTCGTGCGATCATAATGCGCCACGCTTTTGGCATAGGCGAACTTATTGGGCGTGACCTTAGGGTGGCCGTTCCGTCAATGCTGCCCGAGGCAGTCACGCAGTCATAACGGGTGTTGCAATGTCAAGATGCTTGAGCGTGCTGGCGATCACCTGATCGGGTTGATCAAAATGCGGGATGTGGCCGCATTCCTTGATCAGCATTTTGGTCACCGGGCCGCTGACATGTTTGCAGATGGTGTTGACCTGATCATCACTGCCAAACTGGTCATCATCTCCCTGTATCACCAAAAGTGGGCAGCTGATGGAGGGCAGTTCGTCAACCATGTTCCAGTCGCGAAATTCCGGCTGGCGCCATGTATCGACCCATGATTTGAACACTATGTCGGTCTGGAAAAAATGATGGCGTTCGAGTTTGGCTTTCCAGTCGGTCGTGGCATAGATCGCGGCCGCATCGTTGATCCCGGCAATGGTGACGTCTTCAACGAACACATGGGCGGCTTCGGATATGACAGCGCTAACATTGTCGGGAAAGCGGGCGGCATATTTAAGGGCAATGGTGGCCCCGTCGCTGTGCCCAAACAGGATCGGGCGGGTGAGACCAAGTTCGCTGATCAATCGATGCAGATAGACATCACTTTCGACATTGTGAAAATCAATCGGGCGCGGGACATCGCCGTCCCCATGTGGATCAGACCGTCCATGGCCGCGCCGTTCATAAATGATCACCGGATGTTTGGTGGCGGTGGCAAGCTTTGCCGGGAAATCGCGCCACATGCGAATGGTGCCCAGAGCCTCGTGCAGGAAAATGATGGTGGGGGCATCTTCCATCACATCCATAGGAATGATCCGTTGGCAGGACAGGCTGACCCCGTCGACGGTGACATAGAAATTCTCGTTTAACATGGTGTGTCCGATTTATCGGTAATTTGGTGCGCAATTGTTGAATTGGATAATGGACAAAAAAACAGGGCCCGGCAAGTGCCGGACCCTGTGAAATGTTTTTCAGCCCAAAACTGGCCGATGGATAACCCTTATTTCAGGGCAGCGCAGGCGCGTTTGATACGCGCACAGGCTTCGGTCAATGCGGCATCCGAGGTCGCATAGGAAATGCGAAAATACGGGGCCAGACCAAATGCCGAACCCGGAACCGCGGCAACACCTTCGGCCTCAAGCAGGTAGGTGATGAAATCGGTGTCGGTTTCGATCTTGGTGCCGTCCGGGGTGGTTTTTCCGATTACGCCCGCACAGGACGGATAAACGTAAAACGCACCTTCGGGTTTTTTGCACGACAGGCCTTCGCATTCGTTCAGGGCTGCGACAACCAGATCACGACGGCCTTTGAAAACTTCTGCGCGTTCGGCAAGGAAATCCTGCGGACCGTTCAGGGCCTCGACCGAAGCAGCCTGACTGATCGACGATGTATGCGTGCTGCTTTGGGACTGAACCTTGTTGATCGCCTTGATCAGCTCAACCGGACCTGCCGCATAGCCAAGACGCCAACCGGTCATGGCATAGGATTTCGACACACCGTTACAGGTCAACGTGCGGGCTTTGAGCTTTGGCTCAACCTGCGCGATGGTGGTGAATTCGAACCCGTCATAGACGAGGTGCTCATACATGTCGTCAGACATGATGTAGACGTTTTCGTGTTTGAGCAAAACGTCCGCAATCGCGCGCAACTCATCGCGCGAATAGGCCGCACCGGTCGGGTTGGACGGGGAGTTCAGAACCACCCATTTGGTTTTTGGCGTGATGGCGGCTTCAAGTTCGGCGGCGGTGATTTTAAAATCGTTTTCTTCCTGACATTCAACAATGACAGGGGTGCCTTCGGCCATCAGCGCCATATCCGGGTAGGAAACCCAATATGGTGCCGGGATGACAACTTCGTCGCCAGCGTTCAGCGTTGCAAAGAACGCATTGAACAGGGTTTGCTTGCCACCACAACCGACGGTGATTTCGTCGATGGTGTATTCCAGATCGTTTTCACGTTTGAACTTTTCGACAATTGCCTTGCGCAGCTCGGGTGTGCCGGCGACCGGAGTGTATTTGGTCTTGCCTGCATCGATGGCGGCTTTGGCAGCGGCTTTGATGTTGTCGGGGGTATCGAAATCCGGCTCACCTGCGCCAAGACCGATCACATCAACGCCAGCGGCTTTGAGCTCGGCGGCTTTGGTGGTGACGGCAATGGTGGGAGAAGGTTTGATACGGCTCAAACGGTCGGCAATAAACGCCATTGGTCTGTTTCCCTGGAATGAAAAAGAAGTGAAAAGAATCGCGTTCTTTCGGATCGGACCCTACGCCTGCCTTAATTTCAATTCAAGGCTCATTCGGCGCTTCTGCGGGTTCTTTGGGATGATTTGATCGTATTTTCGACCCTTGATCTGTCTGATCGGAAAGAACTTAACCCTTAACGCCATGAATTGGGCATTGTTCCCATTGAGTGGCGTCCTGACATCTGCTGACATTTCCTGACAGGATGTGTCAGGGCTGGGGCTTGCGGTTGGGCATATCTGTCTTATAACTACACATAGGATAAAACAGGGGCCTGCCCGATGAATGCGCTACCGGAATTTTTGACCAAACGCCGCCCGCCGGTTGACGGATCGCGGGAATTCAAGCTGGTGACCGAATATCAGCCAGCAGGCGATCAGCCCGCCGCGATTGCCGAGCTTATGGACGGCATCAATGATGATGAGCGTGATCAGGTTCTGCTGGGTGTGACCGGGTCGGGCAAGACTTTTACCATGGCCAACATCATTGCCCAGACTCAGCGCCCGGCATTGGTTCTAGCGCCCAATAAGACATTGGCAGCCCAGCTTTATGCCGAAATGAAGCATTTCTTCCCGGAGAATGCGGTCGAGTATTTCGTGTCGTACTACGACTATTATCAGCCGGAAGCCTATTTGCCGCGCTCTGATACCTATATCGAAAAAGATTCATCGATTAACGAACAGATCGACCGGATGCGCCACGCGGCAACCCGTGCGATTTTAGAGCGCAACGATTGTATCATCGTTGCATCGGTATCGTGCATTTACGGTATCGGGGCGGTGGAAACCTATCTTGAAATGACGCAGCGCATTTCGGTGGGTGATGAAATTGACCGTAACGACATCATGAAACGTCTGGTCGAATTGCAATATACCCGCAATGACGCGGCCTTTTCACGCGGGACATTCCGGGTGCGCGGCGATGTTTTGGAAATTTTCCCGGCCCACTCGGAAGACCGTGCATGGCGGGTGTCGATGTTTGGGGACGAGATCGAGGAACTGGCCGAGTTTGATCCGCTGACCGGGCATAAATTTGCCAGCATGGATTCGGTCACGGTCTATGCCAATTCGCACCACGTCACCCCGCGCCCGACCTTGGTGCAGGCCATGACGGGTATCAAGCAGGAGCTGAAAGACCGCCTTGCCCAGTTCCAGAACGAGGGAAAGCTTCTGGCAGCTGAGCGGATTGAGCAACGCACGACGTTTGATCTTGAGATGATGGAAACGGTTGGCCATTGCAAAGGGATCGAGAACTATTCGCGCTGGTTATCGGGGCGTAATCCCGGTGATCCGCCGCCGACCCTGTTTGAGTATTTGCCCGAAAACGCGTTGCTGTTTGTCGATGAAAGCCACGTTGCCGTGCCCCAAATCGGCGGCATGTTCAAGGGTGACTTTAACCGCAAATTCACGCTGGCCGAACATGGGTTCCGTCTGCCAAGCTGTGTTGATAACCGGCCGCTAAAATTCGAAGAATGGGAAGCGATGCGCCCGCAAAGCGTGTTTGTTTCGGCAACACCGGGCAAATGGGAAATGGAACGTACGGGCGGCGTGTTTACCGAACAGGTGATCCGACCAACCGGGTTGATTGATCCGGTGTGTATTATCCGTCCGGTCGAAACGCAGGTTGATGACCTGCTGGGGGAGGCCAAGGAATGTGCCGCCAAAGGCCAGCGCGTTCTGGTCACGACCCTGACCAAACGCATGGCCGAGGATTTGACCGAATATCTGCACGAACATGGCATCAGGGTGCGGTATCTGCATTCCGATATTGATACGCTGGAGCGGATCGAGATCATCCGCGATTTGCGTCTTGGCGTGTTTGATGTGCTGGTCGGGATTAACTTGCTGCGGGAAGGCTTGGACATTCCCGAATGTGCGCTGGTGGCGATTCTGGATGCGGACAAGGAAGGATTCCTGCGGTCGAAAACATCACTGGTGCAGACGATTGGCCGTGCGGCACGTAACGTTGATGGGCGTGTGTTGCTTTATGCTGATAAGATGACCGACAGCCTTGAATACGCGATTGATGAAACCAACCGTCGGCGCGAAAAGCAGGTTGCCTATAACGAGGCACATGGCATTACGCCCGAAAGTGTGCGATCGCGGATCAATGACGTCATCGAAAGTGTCGCCGAACAGGATTACGTCACGGTTGATACCGGTGTGTCGGGCGATACGCTGATTGGTCATAACCTGCGTGCCCATATCGAGGATCTTGAAAAACGGATGCGTGATGCCGCCGGGAACCTTGAGTTTGAGGAAGCCGCCCGTCTGCGTGACGAGATCAAGCGACTTGAAGATCAGGAACTTGGTCTGGCCGAAGCAGGGCCAATGGCGCGCACCATTGGTACTATCGGACCCGGTTCGAAATCAGCCAATAAATCAAAATACAAGGGGCGCCGCCGCAAGGGGCCTTAAGACATGAATTGATCTTGTGGTCTTTGGTTGCCAAGGTTCGGGGCGGGGTTCGGGGCGGAATTCCGACCTCTAGAATGTGTCGAATTTGCCATAAAGTTAGGTTTGACTAACTTTGGAAGCCGCGTCATAAATAGTGACCTTACAGACCGTAAGGGTATTTCACAGTCAGGCCGTTTTCAGATGTCCGAAGCCAAACAAGCCCCCGCACGTGATGCGGGATGGCGCAGTGATGCATCCGATCCATCCTTGGTCGAGGTGTTCCGATCCATTGCGGTATCCAACCAGTCGGGAAAATTCCGTAAGTTTCTGGCCTTTGCCGGACCGGGGTATCTGGTTGCGGTTGGTTATATGGATCCGGGCAACTGGGCGACATCACTGGCCGGTGGGTCGCAGTTTGGCTATGCGTTGCTGTTTGTCGCCTTGTTATCCAACGTCATGGCGATTGTTTTGCAATCACTGTGTGCGCGGTTGGCCATTGGATCGGGGCGCGATCTTGCGCAGGCGTGCCGGGATGCGTTTCCGAACTGGGTGTCATGGCCGCTTTGGGTTTTGGCGGAGCTGGCCATCTGTGCGACCGATCTGGCCGAAGTCATCGGGACGGCGATTGCGCTTAATCTGTTGTTTTCGATCCCGCTTGAATTGGGGGTTCTGATCACAGCAGCCGATGTTCTTTTGATCTTGTGGTTACAGGGGCGCGGGTTTCGCTGGGTCGAAGGATTCATCATCTCATTACTGGCGGTGATATCGGTCTGTTTTGGTGTGCAGATTGCCATGGCCAACCCCGATTGGCATGGCGTAATTATTGGTTTTGCCCCGACGGTCGATCTGATTGGCAATCAGAATATGCTGTATCTGGCACTTGGCATTATTGGTGCGACGGTGATGCCCCATAACCTGTATCTGCATTCGGGCATTGTGCAGACACGCGCTTATGAGTATACCCCCGAAGGCAAGCGCGAGGCGCTTAAATATGCCACGCTTGATTCCACCATTGCCCTGTCATTTGCACTTCTGATCAATGCATCGATCCTGATATTGGCGGCCGCCACGTTCCATGTCGCGGGACGCATGAATGTTGATGACATCGGGATTGCCCATGAGTTGCTGGCACCACTTTTGGGGGCATCGGTTGCCCCGGCATTGTTTGCCATTGCACTTTTATGTTGCGGGCTAAGTTCGACGGTGACCGCGACCATGGCCGGTCAGATCGTGATGGAAGGGTTTATCAACATTCGCCTGCCCAACTGGATGCGGCGTTTGGTGACACGCCTGATTGCGATTGTGCCGGCGATTGCCGTGACGGTGATTTATGGCGAAGGGCAAACCGCAAAGCTTTTGATCCTGTCGCAGGTGGTTTTGAGTTTCCAACTGCCGTTTGCTGTCGTGCCACTTGTGATGTTTACCGCGTCGCGTGAAAAGATGGGCGATTTGCGGGCCCCGATGTGGCTGACGATTGCCGCATCGCTGATTGCTGCGATCATCATCGCACTGAATATAAAGTTGCTTTATGATATGGCCTTTAACGGTGTGATGATCTAACTCTGTGAATAGCAAGGCAAGCATGGCCCAGAATATTTACGATAATCCCGACTTCTTTGAGGGATATAGCCAACTACCTCGGCAGGTGCATGGGCTGGACGGTGCACCGGAATGGCCGATGATCCGTTCGATGTTGCCCGCATTGACGGGTAAGCGCGTGGCCGATCTGGGATGCGGGTTTGGCTGGGTATCGCGCTGGATGCGTGAACAGGGGGCGGCCAGCGTTCTGGGTGTTGATCTGTCGGAAAATATGATTGTGCGAGCAAAGACAGATACGTCAGATCGCGCAATTACTTATCGCATTGCCGATATCGAAACGCTAGATTTGCCAGCGTCTTCATTCGATTTGGTCTATAGCGCGTTGACATTCCATTATGTCAAAGATTTTTGCCGTCTTGTGCGCTCCATCCATGATGCGCTCATATCTGGTGGTGATCTGGTGTTTACCATTGAACACCCCGTATTTATGGCAGCGCGACATCCGCATTGGATCGAAGATGAAGATGGACGTAAAACCTGGCCGGTGAATGGATATTCAGTTGAAGGAACACGTCGTACGGACTGGTTTGCCAAGGGGGTCGTAAAACAACACCGGACGATTGCCACAACGCTCAATTCCCTGATTGATGCTGGGTTCGAGCTGGTGCAGATTAACGAATTTGCACCAACTGCGGAGCAAATTCGGGACATACCCGAACTGGCCGAAGAAATGGAGCGCCCTATGATGCTGTTGGTTTCGGTACGCAAGAAATAAGGGCTGCGGTGTGGCAGCCCTTCTTCGTTGGGATGTCGTGGGTCGGGGTTGGACTACATAAACAGTTTTTCGTCTTCCATGCCCTTGTACATATCAGCCACATAATCGCCGTAGCCGTTGTAAATCTGGGTCGGGACGGTTTCGCCGTTATTGAGCAGGCGTTCATGTGCCTGACTCCAGCGTGGATGGGGGACTTTGGGGTTCACATTGGCCCAGAAGCCGTATTCATCCTTGTTGAGTTCTTCCCAGAAGCTGACCGGGCGTTTGTCGGTAAAGGTGATGCGGACAATCGACTTGATGTTTTTGAACCCGTATTTCCACGGGGTGACCAAACGCAGCGGTGCGCCGTTTTGCTTGGGCATTTCTTCGCCGTAGATGCCTGTGGCAATCATGGTCAGCTCGTTGGTGGCCTCGGCCATCGACAGGCCTTCGACGTAAGGCCACGGATACCAGAACTGGCGCAAGCCCGGCATGGTTTCCTTCTGACTGGCGGTTTCCATTTCGACATATTTTGCGCCCGATAGCGGCTTGGCAAAATCAACCAGTGCCTTCATCGGGAAGCCTGACCACGGGACGGTCATGGCCCATGCTTCGACACAGCGGAAACGATAGACCCGTTCTTCAAGCGGCATTTTGCGCACCAGGTCTTCGAAATCGATTTCAATCGGCTTTTCGACCATCCCGTCGATCTTGACCGTCCATGGACGCAGTTTAAGCGCCTGTGCGGCTGATGAGATGGATTTGTGCGATCCGAATTCATAGAAATTGTTATAGGTCAGCGCCTTGGCCTTTTCGGTCATTTCGCGATCAACGGTATAGGCCGGATTGCGGGTCACCGGATAAAGGTCGGCGGTGGGGCTTGTCCCTTGGGCTAGCGCACTGCCAAGTGGCATGGCTGCGGCGGAAGCACCGATTGAACCAGCAGCAATCCCTTTTAGAAACTGCCGGCGGTTTTTATAAACCGCTTCGGGGGTGGCTTCACGTTCCGGGATTTCCCAGCCTTTTTTGCGGCGTATCAGCATTGCTTCCTCCAAAATCGCACTGAACATAATGTCCGCGCAAAATGACATTCGGGCAAGTCACGCCTCGGTGAACAGCCAGTGAGACGTGTTTGATTTCAGTTTGTTGGTCCTTGTTGGTACGGCGACAAACCGCGAATTGATCAATTTTTCCATCAAATGATCGTGCGAAGTGATCGACGGATAGGTATTGTGATCGAAATCAGATCAAATCAGGGTGGCGATACGTGTTTGAGTTTAAAGATATCGAAATATTGCAAGATATCGTCAAGGCAGGAGGGTTTCGCGCAGCAGCGCAGAAATACAACCTGTCGCAATCAGCGATTTCAGCCCGCGTTTCCGCATTGGAAAAGAAGCTGGGCATGATGCTGTTTGACCGCAGCAACCGGCAGGTGCGCCTGACTGCAGCAGGGTTACGGTTTATCGAGGAAGCGCAGCGTTTATCGCGGGCACGGGATCGCATCTGGCAGGAGCTGACCCATCCCGGCGAGCTTAACGGGACGGTCAGGATCGGGGTGGCGGAAACCATCGTGCATACGTTGCTGACCGATATGCTTAACACGTTAAAAGATGATTTTCCCAAGGTCCGGTTTGAATTATCGGTTGATACATCTGGGCAGCTTAGCAAGGCGTTGAGTGACGATGACATGGATGTCGCGATCATGTTGCGCGAATCCGTGCCGCAAGGGGCCGTTGCCGCGCCGCTTAAGCCAGTTGAGCTTGGCTGGTACTGTGCCGAAGATCTGGAATTGGGCGACGCACCCTTGACGTTACGCGATCTGGCCGAGCACGCTATCGTGACTTTTCCCAAAGGAACGCCGCCGTTTCGCGAAGTCGAAAGTATCTTTGCCGCCCCCGATATTTCGCAACCGGCCCTGCATGGTTCGGCATCGCTTTCGACGGTTAAACATTTGGTGGCGGGGGGCTTTGGAATTGGGGTTTTACCAACACTTATGGTCAAGAATTCCGAGTGGGCCGACCATATCAAACCGATCCCTGTTTTGCCTGAAGCATCGCTGACAGCATTGCATTTTGTCATCACTTATTACGCCGAACGGAACGGTGAAATTGGCGCGGCTATTCAGGAGGCAGCGCGACTGTCAGATCAAATTGATCGTTGAAAACGATCATAAACCATTTAAAATGATTACTTGACAAGATCGGTTCCATTTCTCAATCTTTCGTCAGAGGCAGAGAATGGGACTGAAAATGACCGCATCAAAAAGCGCCACCCGTTCCGTTGACACCAATTCGGATGATATTTCGCGGATCACGCCATTGGCGTTGCGCACATCAATCCGACGTGGCGAGTACACAGGAACGACGACCGGTTTCTCATCAGGGTACCTTCAGGGGAACCTTGCGATTTTACCGGCGGACTATGCCGACGAGTTTTTGCAGTTCTGTTCAAAGAACCCCAAATCATGCCCACTGATCGGCATGTCCGAACCGGGATCGCCCCACATCCCGGAACTGGGCATTGATCTTGATATCCGAACCGATCTTGCGGGTTATCGCGTTTTCCGTGGTAGTGCCGAATACACCAGCGTCACGGACGTCTCCGATGTCTGGCGTGATGATCTGGTGACATTCGTTCTGGGATGTTCATTTTCATTCGAAGCGGCCATTACGCGCGGCGGTGTGCGGTTACGCCACATGGATGCGAACCGTAATGTGCCGATGTATGTGACAAATATCGCAACCACCCCGGCCGGGCGTTTTCACGGTCCCTTGGTGGTTTCGATGCGATCTTTTGCGCCCGGTGATGCGATCCGGGCGATCCTGTATTCCGACAGATATCGTCTGGCCCACGGCGCACCGGTTCATATCGGTGATCCATCGCAGATCGGTATTGCGGATATTATGAAACCGGATTTTGGCGATGAACCCGTCATCAACGAGGGGGACATCCCGGTTTTCTGGGCGTGCGGAGTCACGCCACAAATGGCAATTCGCAACGTGTTGCCGGATTTTGCCATCACGCACGAACCGGGCTTGATGCTTGTAACCGACGTTCTTGCAGAAGCCGCGGAATTTTCCCTTCAGACGAAGCCTGAAGTATATCAATCATAAACGACTTATCAGAGAGGACATTCTTATGAAAAAGATGGTTTCTTCGCTTTTGGCGGTATCCGCACTTGGTGCAGGTTTTGTTGCCACACCTGCAGTTGCCGAAGAACTTTCGGTTGTCGGCAGTTGGAGCAGCCTGCCGCTTTATAAACAGTATGAAAACACCTTCTGGACCGAAACGCTTCCGGCAGATTCAAACGGTGACATCACCGTTCAGATGACCACCCATGATCAGATGGGCATTGGCGGTGGTGACGTGTTTCGTTTGCTGAGCGACGGTGTTTTTGACGTTGCCATGACGGTTGGTGATTACGCGGTCGGTGATGCGCCAGAACTTGAAGGCCTTGATGTGCCGCTGGTGGCAAATACCGCCGCCGAGGCAAAGGCCATGGTCGAAGCCGCCCGCCCAATGGTTGATGACATCTTTGAAACCCGTTTCAATTCCAAGGTTCTTGCCATTGCACCTTATCCGCCGCAGGTGGTTTTCTGTGCGGGTGAAGTGACTTCAATCACCGATCTTAAAGACAAAAAAGTCCGTGGTTCGGGCCGTATGACCACCAAGTTCCTTGAAGCACTGGGTGCGAACGGTGTGAATGTGGCGTTTTCGGAAGTTCCGGGTGCGCTTGAACGTGGTGTGATCGATTGTGCCGTCACCGGTGCTGGTTCCGGGTACAGTGCAGGTTGGTGGGAAGTATCCGACCATCTGATGACCATTCCGCTGGGCGGATGGGATCCGGTTGTTACCGCGATGAACCTTGATAAGTGGAATTCATTGTCGGCGGAAACCCAGAAATTCATCACCGATGAAATCACGACCAAATTCGAAGCCCCGGCTTGGGCATCGGCGGCTGATGCGTTGAAAAACGATGTAGCGTGTCTGACCGGTAATGGTACCTGCCCGGCGGGTGATCCGGCGAATATGACGCTGGTTGATGTATCTGATGCCGATGTTGCACAGGCAAAATCCATCCTGACCGAGACGGTCCTGCCGGAATGGGCAGAACGTGCAGGTGATGACTGGGTTGCGCGCTGGAACGATAGCGTTGGCAAAACGGTCGGTGTTACCGTACCGCTGAACTAAATTTCAGCAATAGGCGGAGAGGCCGGAACAGTGACCAATACATTGATTGCGGCCATCCGCCGCACAAACCGCATTATCGCGTTGCTCGTCGGACTCGTTCTGGCGGGCACCGTGATCCTGATTATTGCAGAAATTGTGCTGCGCGAAGTCGGCATATCGCTTGGCGGTGCCGAAGAAATATCAGGATATGTTATGGCAGGCGTTGCCAGTTGGGGGATGTCATATGCTCTGACCGAGCTTGCCCATGTCCGCATTGATTTGATCCGGTTGCGTTTGCAGACACGCGGTCGGGCGTTGCTTGACCTGATTGCGATTGTGGCTTTGGCCGGGGTGGCATCACTTGTTGCGTTTCAATGCTGGCCGGTGCTTGAAAAAACCATCGAACGCGGATCGCGGGCCAATACTACGCTTGAAACGCCCCTTTGGATTCCACAGACGATCTGGCTTTCGGGCTGGATCTGGTTTGCGGTGTCGGCCTGCGTTCTTGTCATCCTGTCATTGGTATTGATGATGCGTCGCGATTTTGATCAGGCCGATGCGCTTGTCGGTGCGCGCTCCGAAGTGGAGCTTGAGACATGATTTTTGCTGTAACCGCATCCCTTTTGGGCTTTTTGGCCTTATCCATCCCGGTCGGGATTGTTCTGTTTCTGCTGGGCATTGGTGTTGACCAGTTCTTTACCCCGTTCCCGCTTTTGCGCGGGCTGGGTCAGGTTGTCTGGTCATCGTCAAACTCATCAACCCTGATCGCCATTCCATTCTTTGTTCTGTTGGGCGAAATTCTGGTGCGTGGCGGGATTGCCGAGAAAACCTATGAGGCGCTGGATAAATGGTTTTCCTGGCTTCCGGGTGGGTTGATCCACGCCAATATCGGCACGGCGACAATGTTTTCGGCAACGTCAGGATCATCGGTGGCCACGGCGGCCACGGTTGCAACGGTGGCGATGCCGCAGGCCGAAAAGCTTGGCTATGATCCAAAACTGTTTTCCGGGGCGATTGCGGCGGGCGGTACACTTGGCATCATGATCCCGCCGTCGATCAATCTGATCGTTTACGGGTTCCTGACCGAAACATCCATTCCACGCCTGTTTTTGGCGGGTTTGGTGCCGGGGCTTGTGATGGCGGTTGCTTTCATGCTGGTCACGGTTGTTCTGTGCAAGATCAAGCCGTCGCTTGGCGGGCAAAGCCGGTCATTTACATGGGCGGAACGTGTCGGAAGCCTGCGACATCTGATCCCGATCCTGATCCTGTTTATCGCGGTGATCGGATCAATCTATGCCGGGTGGGCGACACCGACCGAGTTTGCGGCCATCGGGGTTGTGATTGCCATGTTGATCGCCGCCTTTAACCGGGGTGTTTCCAATGACATGATCAAATTGTGTCTGGTCGGAACCGTTCGGATTACCGCCATGATCATGCTTGTGATCATCGGGGCGTATTTCCTGAACTTTACCCTAACGGCAGCGGGCATGGGACGTGAACTTAAAGACCTTTTGACCGGTCTTAACTTTAGCCCGATGGGCACCCTTATGGTCGTGGTTGCTCTTTATATCGTGCTGGGTTTCTTTATCGAAACCCTGTCACTGATGGTGGCGACCATTCCGATCATTGTGCCGATCATGACCGGCATGGGGTTCGATAAGGTCTGGTTTGGCATTCTTTTGATCGTTCTGATCGAGATGGCGTTGATCACCCCGCCGGTTGGCTTGAACCTTTACGTTGTACAGGGGGCGCGAAAATCCGGACGTCTTTCCGAGGTCATGCTGGGCACGATCCCGTTTGTTTTGGTGATGATGGCGATGATTGTCGGCCTAATCTTCCTGCCGCAACTGGCTTTGTTCCTGCCTGATTACCTTTAGAGGCCGGGCAGGTTCCTTCATCACACTATTTGGCTGACGGGCCGGGAATATCCCGGTCCGGGCCCCTTCATTGTGCCGGCGACCGAAACCGGCACCCCAAAAATTTAAGAATACTGGGACATCAACATGCAGATGACATTCACTCTTGCGGGCACAGAAATCAGTTTTGATATTGCCCATTGCACGGTTGCCGGTTGGACCGGGCGCGATGCGGCGGCCATTCAGCATCACATTGATGAACTGGCCGAAATTGGGGTGAAGCCGCCATCAAGTGTGCCGCTTTATTACCGCACGGCATCGGGCATGGTCACCCAACAGCCAAGCATTGAAGTGGTCGGCAAAGGCACATCGGGCGAGATCGAGCCGTTCCTGATTGCGAACGACGGTGTGCTTTATCTTGGTTTGGCGTCGGATCATACCGACCGTGAACTTGAAGCCCATTCTGTCGCGCTTTCCAAACAGATTTGTGAAAAGCCGGTGGCATCGGAAATCTGGCGGTTTGATGAGGTCAAAGACCATATCGAACAGATTGAAATGCGGTCTTGGGTACAGGAAAAAGATGGCGATGACTGGGTGCTATATCAGGAAGGTACGATTGCCTCGATCCGGCCTTTGACCGACCTTATCGATGGTTCCGGGCTGATGACCACATCAGGTACAGGCAAGGCATCGGTGATGCTGTGTGGCACTCTTGGTGCAAAGGGCGGGGTGCGTCCGGCCCGTCGTTTTAAAATGGCATTGTATGACCCGGTACTTGATCGCACCATCGAGCACGCCTATGACATTAAGGAACTGCCCGAAATCGCCTAAGTCCTTAACTTGGGGCAATTTGGTGAGCAGAGAAAAAACATAACAGGACGGAGGCTGCCTGATGGGGGCGATTATCGACAAGGTCACGGCTGCGCTTGACGTGGTTGATCAGTTGGGCGATCTGGCCGGTAAAATCTTTACCGAGTTTGATCGCGACCGGATTTTACGTGATGCCGAGCTTTGTGAAAAACAGATTTCTGATAATCCCAATTTGCCGCTTGCCGGTAAACTGGTGTCGATCAAGGATCTGTATGACGAAGCTGGTATTGCTACCACGGCGGCATCCGAACTGTTAAAAGGCCGCACCCCGGCAACGCAAGATTGCGATGTTGTCCGGCGGGTGAAGGAAGCCGGGGCGATACCATTTGGGCGCACCACATTAAGCGAATTTGCCTATTCCGGCGTCGGGTTGAACCCGCACTACGGAACACCGGGTAATGTGTTTGACGCCGATGGCATTCCCGGTGGGTCGACGTCGGGCGGTGGTTTGACCGTGGCCCATGGGATAGTTGATTTTGCATTGGGCACCGATACCGGCGGATCAATTCGCATTCCATCGGCAATAAATGGGCTTTACGGGTTTAAACCATCGCGCCTGTCGGTGTCGGGTGACGGCATCCATCCATTGGCAAAAAGCTTTGATACGCCGGGGCCGCTGGCATCGGACCTTGATACTGTGATCACGGTGTTTGAAGTGATGTCGGGTCAGACGGTGATTGATGCGCCGGCAAGTGCCGCAACGTTGCGCATCGGTGTACCGAGCAGTGGCTTTGTCGATGGTCTTGACGGGCGGGTGAAGGCTGATTTCGAGATGGTCTGTGCAAAGTTGCGCGCTGCCGGGCATGAGCTTGTGACACTTGATCTTGGCTTTATCGCCGAAAATGCGATCCTCAACAAAATGCTGGTTTCGGCCGAAGCACATGCCATTTATGGCAAGGACATCGACAAGCTCGAAACATGTGGTGATCCGCGCGTTTTAACACGGATTAAGTTTGCCGAGACGCTGTCAAAAGATGACCTGATTGCTGCCTATGCCAAGCGCACGGATGTAATCGCGCAGTTCGGATCGGCGATGGCAGAGGTCGATGTCATGATCGCCCCGACCTTGCCGATGATGGCACCCAAGATTGCCGAGGCCGAAGCCGACTTTGACAATCTGAATGCGATGATGTTGCGCAATACCGGGTATTTGAACCTTGTTGATGCCTGTGCGATTTCAATTCCGGTCAATGTTGTCGGGCAAACAGTTCCGGCGTCCTTAATGATCGGTGCGCCGCATGGTCATGATAAGGCAGTGTTGAGCGCCGCGCGCCAGATCGATCCGCTTTTTGGCTGATGGGTGCGGTTCTGTGAAACGCACAAAGGCCCGGAATTTCCCGGGCCTTTGTTGTTGGTATTCGTTGTTTGGAAGGCGTTCATTCAGCCTTCGAGCAGGGAGCGCAACATCCAGGCGGTTTTTTCGTGCACTTGAATGCGGGCGGTCAGAAGGTCGGCGGTTGCGTCATCATCCGCGCTGTCGCAAATCGGATAGAGCGAACGCGCAGTTTTGATCAGGGTTTCGTGCCCTGTGATCAGCTGTGCGATCATATCCTTGGCAGCAGGGACGCCTTTTTCTTCCTTGATCGAGGAGAGTTCGGCAAAGGCCGAGAAGCTGGCGGGTGCGAAAGCCCCAAGCGACCGGATACGTTCGGCAACTTCGTCAATTGCGGTTGCCAGTTCGGTGTATTGTCCTTCGAACATGGTGTGCAGGGTCTGGAACATCGGACCCGTTACATTCCAGTGGAAGTTATGGGTTTTCAGATACAGCCCATAGGAATCTGCCAGAACGCGGCCAAGGCCATCGGCGATTTCCGTGCGGTTCGTTTCATTAATACCGATATCAATCTGCATTTGTTATCTCCTTTTATTCGGGGTAGGGGCCCCAAAAAGGGTGGCGACCCGATTTCGTTAGACACAGTATCTGCCTAGTTAAAACTTTATGCCAATCAATCCTGTGATCATTTGTAATAGATCAATTCTATTACAGTATGTGGGGTTATTTGGGGCGGGGTTCGGTTATGTGCGATTGATGGGGTACAGAAATTTTGTATTGATATTTCCGTGCCAACCGTGCAGATGGCTTTTAGGGTTTGTAATGATATCAATAATTTAGTTGTTGGTTGCCCCGATTTGACCATAATTCGCCCCGAAATGGCCTAATGCGACCTATTTTCCCGCCTTGTTTATCGGCCAAATTCATAACTGTCAGCCGAGGACGCGGTCAGCAAAATCTGTCCCCCCTCATAATGCTGGATCGCTTATTTTTCAGGCTTTTCCCCCGTCTGAAAATTCCGCGGCTGATCGGTCTCCCCAAGACCATGATGACCCCGAATAAGTTGGGGCGGGTTTATCCCGCCCCCTTTTTTTGTGTTGGTCGCAAATTTGGCACTGGCAATGCCGTGCCGTAATTCGCCGTAATTCGCCCGAAAATGGTCACGGATGGCCGATTTTTGAGCCGCATTTCGCGGGCATATTCACAATTGTCAGATGCGTAAACATCGATGCGGTGCCCTCCCTCACTAGCATCGGACCCGTAAAAAGCTGTCCCCACAGCGATTGCACCCCACGGGTAAGGCAGCGCATCTGATCGGTCTCCCCAAGACCATCTGTCCCCAAGTCCGGGCGAGCTTAGGCTCCCCGGACTTTTATTTTGTCCGGGGCATGGTATTGCGGTTGCGGTAATGAGGTCTCAAGGGGGTGCAGGTTTTGGGGCTATGACGGGCTGGCGATGCTAAGCACAGGCGTTGGGGCTGCGCGGCCACGCACGATCACGTCGCCACAGGGCGTCCAGTCGGATCCTTCGCACAGATCACCACAGGCACGATGGGTTTCCCTGGTCGCAAGGACGTAGCTGCCATATTGCTTGTTGAGCTGTTCAAGGCGGGCGGCAATATTGACGTTGTCGCCATGCACGGTAAATGTCAGGTGGTTTTCGGCACCGATTGCCCCAACGATGATCTCGCCCGTGTTAATCCCGCATCTGGTTTTGATTTTTGCGCCGTGGCAGAAGGTATGTGATTGCGCAATTTCCTGAATGGCCAGAGCGGTGCGGACTGCGTTGGCGGCATGATCGGGATCGGATGTGATCGCGTTGAAGGTGATCAACATTGCATCGCCTTCAAACTGGGTAATGATCCCGCCGAACCTGTCGATGACCGCACTGGTCTGTGTGAAATACTCATTTAACAGTCTGGCGAGCTCCTTTGGGCTCAGTTGTTCTGATATGGTTGAAAAGCCTTCGATGTCGGTAAACATCACCGTTGCTGTGACAGCATCGCCTTCGCCGGGTTTGATTTGATGTTCCGCACGGGTGATGCGGTCGGCAATTTCAGGTGACACAAACCGTGAAAGATCCTTGGCGGCAATTTCATCGGTAATGGCCCGGATAAAAGACCGTTGGGCGCGCAGTACCGCAATGGCCAGCACCCCCGATACCAGAACAATGGCGATGATTTTATCGACCTCTGCCCCGATGAGAATCGAGTTTGATGTCAGGTAGGTCACATAATCGCGCGTGATCATGCTTTTTCCGCCCTCGCTCCAGATCACATAAAGGGCCAGGGTCAACCAGCCAAAGGCGGCCGCCCCACCGGCAATCAGGATGTAGCGTGGATCGAAACGCAGGCTGCGCAGGGTAATAAAGATGAAGACGTAAATCATTGTCGGCGCTTTGAGGTAAAAGCTGGCAGGTTGCATGTACTGGATATGGAAGCTCCAGATCAGGACCATCAAAAGCCCGATGTCGGCAATGACCGATACCGTCAAGAACCAGTGTGGCAGTGCGATGCGATATGACAGGATCAGGCGGGCAAAGGTAAACAGGAAATACAGCGACAAGGCCCATGGCACGGGATGAAAGCCCTTGTTCATGGCGCTGGTCGGGGCAAAGGCATAGAGGCTGGCGAATATCGTCACCAATAAAAGCTGTACCCAGCCGATCAGCTTTTCGCTGTCACGCTGCTGGTGTTCGATGGCGATCAGGACGCGTTCGGGCAGGTGCGCATTTACCGGTTTGCCAAACAGAAACGCCCAAAGTGTGCTTTTCATAACCAACTGTTTCCTGACACGCAGACGTCACTGTCAAACCGATTGCATATGCACGATAGCCGCCATGGACGGTCCGTTGTGATCATAGTGCGAGGTTGCGATGATTTTGCCAAGTCATCGGGTGATGACATCGGATCACGCTTGCGTGGCAGATGCGAGAGTATTTGGGAAAAAGACAAAAAAAAGCCGGGCATATTAAATGCCCGGCAAGTTTATCAGGGAGGCTTCACGTCTGGGAGACGTAGGACCCCTCTCGGGGCCCTGGGTATGCCGGGCAGGGCGCCCGGCAAAGACCGAAATTCGGTCAGGGAGAAAACTCTGTACCACGCTGCGGTGTGTACCGCTGTGGTTCGAGGAGCAAGATAGCGTTTTTGACGGGAATGACCACTGACAAATTGCTTTTCCAGCCATGCAAAATCTGCATAAATAGAAAATTGCTCGGTATTTCAGTGTAAGTTATTGTAAATATTGTAATATTAGGTGGATTTGAACTTCACGAGTTGTTTGTTTGCATAAACAGGCTGCAGATTTATTGTGCAGGAGCAAAAAAAATGCCGGTAGCAGGGGGGGCTACCGGCAAGATCAACAGGGAGGCTTGTGTCTGGGAGACACAAGGAATCTGGGGGAGATTCCTATGCCAGATATCGTTCTGGCAGACGGATCATCAAATGATCAGGATAAGGTCGGAGCAATTTCGCTTTTGCGTATGCTCACAACCTATGATGCAAATATAAGAATGCTTACCTGTGATTTAAAGTCTAATAATGTCAAACCAACCATGCGTCTAATGCATGGCGAAGAAACGTCAATAATTTGAAGGAATTATGACAAGTTAGAGGCGGTGAAGATTGTTAAAGGCCGCCTTGATTCCGGTTTAAATCGCCGCAATGGATGGATGAAGGGGAATGATATCTATGGTTGGGTGCTGATTGTCGCAGATCAATTGAACTATGCGGAAATGTGTGCTCGTGAACCGGTTTTTTTGACCGGAAAAATGGATCTATCGGGTGGCGAAAGATCAAGAAAATACGCCATTTCAATTAGATACGCTGGGGATAATCTAAGCTTATCGTACAGATGTGCTTTTAGGTGTGCCATGTTGATAGCGCATGGACAAACGGCCCGGCAAAGGTCGGGCCGTGACGATTGTACTGCGTTCAGTGAAGCTTACGGCAATATGCGCTAGGCGGTGTTTACATTCATTGACAACATTTGAGCGCGGCGACGAGGTTCAGGAAGCCCAGATAGTTTCTGGCGAGTTTGTCGTAGCGGGTTGCAATACGCCTGAAGTTTTTGATTTTGCTGAAGAAACGTTCAATCATGTTGCGCTCTTTGTAGAGTTCTCGGTCGAAAGGCCTCCATTGTGCTGTTGTGGTTCGACGGGGTACGACAGGTTTTGCTCCGGTCGTGGCGATAGCGTTCATGGCGCGTTGACCGTCATAACCTTTGTCCGCTAGCACATAATTTGCCTTGAAACCCTCAAGAAGACCTTCGGTCTGGGTGATGTCGTTACGCTCTCCTCCCGTCAGGATGAAGCGTACTGGATTGCCCAAGGCATCGGTGGCGGCATGGACTTTGGTACTCAGTCCGCCTTTGGACCGTCCCAGAGCGTGAGCTTCAAACCGACCTTCGGATTGATCGCTTTTTTTGGGGCACCTGCGCTGTGCTGGTGGGCGCGCACGATGGTGCTGTCGATGAGGATATACTCAAAGTCGGCGTCATCGCTCAACGCTTTGAAAAGGTTCTCCCAAACCCCTTTGCGACACCAGCGATTGAAACGCTGGTAGACCGTGTGCCAGCGGCCAAACTCCTTGGGCAGAACACGCCAATGGGCACCAGAGCGCGCCAGCCACAGGACCGCCTCCACGAACAGGCGATTATCCTGCCCCGTACGTCCGGGTCTGTTGCTTTGCCCGGTAACAGTGGAGCCATCCGATCCCAAAGCGCATCACTTAGTTCCTGTCGATCCATTCATGCTGACCTCCATACAGCCAGAATCTTGAATCATATTCTCGGCTAAATGGGAATCCTGAATGTAAACACCGCCTAGTCAGAAGATGCTTTGTTGGCCGCTGCCGCAGCAGCTGCCGCGGCCTTGACCTTGCCTTTGTTGATTTCTTCAATCAGGAAGTCACGGAACACCGCGATACGTTTGGAATGACGCAGTTCTTCGGGATAGACGAAGTAGGCGTCAAAACTTGGCCCTTCGAGTTCGGGCAAGATGCGCACCAGATTGCTGGTTGCGGGCAGCAGGTAGTCGGGCAGGGCCGAAATGCCAAGGCCAGACTCGGTCGCGCGGAAAATGCCGTAGATGTTGTTCAGCTTGAGTATAGGCCGCATGTCAGGCTTGAACTGTTGGGCGGTTGCCATCATCCAGTTCACATTTGACACCGGCGGGCGGGCGTCCGCACCATAAATGATCAGGCGGTGATCTTTAAGATCTTCGGGTGTTTTGGGGATGCCGTATTGTTTGATGTATTCGGGCGATGCAAACACATGGTAGCGCAACGTCATCAACTGGCGCTGTACAAGGTCGGCTTGCCGGGGCGGCTGCATGCGGATCGCGACGTCAGCTTCGCGCATGGCAAGGTCGAGTTCCTCGTCATTGAGCACAAGCGACAGTTCAATTTCTGGATAGCGTTCAAGAAATTCGTTAATGCGCGGTGTCAGCCAGGTCGAGCCAAAGGCAACCGTGGTGGTTACTTTCAGCGGGCCGCTTGGCCGTTCCTTGGATTCACGGATGCGGGCTTCTGCCATCGAAAGTTTGGCAAACACATCATGTGCCGTGCGATACAGAAGTTCACCCTGTTCCGTCAGGATAAGGCCACGTGCATGGCGATGGAACAATGGAACCTTTACGCTTTCTTCAAGCGCACTGATCTGTCGGCTGACAGCCGATTGGCTCAGATTAAGATTTTCCCCCGCATGGGTGAAGCTTCCAGCTTCCGCAACAGCGTGAAATACACGCAGCTTGTCCCAGTCCATAGACCTGCTCCTAGATGTCACTGCCGCACGGTCGCTGCGCCAGTCCCCTGATAATAGTTCTCTTCTTTTATGGGCAATTTGGTTTCAACACTGTTAAGTGCCTCACACAAACCGCCCAAGCACATGATTATTAATTCAATATGAGGCCTGTGACGTTTTCTGCAAGCAGGCATTTTCCAATACCGCTATTTTCAAACGGCGCGATTCTTGTGAAAAGTCAGGTAATTGGCGGGATCGGACCCGAAACAGGCACATGAAAAAGGGGATGCAAAAATGCATCCCCTTTGGTGTTTTCTGGATCATTTTGTTTATGACGGTGGCACAGGATGCCCATCACGCCAAAACCGAAAAGATCAGCTTTCTTGTTCAGCAATGAACTTTTCAGCTTCAAGGGCAGCCATGCAGCCCATGCCCGCAGCCGTCACGGCCTGACGGTAAACCTTGTCGGTGACGTCGCCTGCGGCAAAAACACCGGCAAGGTTGGTTGCCGTGCTGCCCGGATTGACGAGGATATAGTTTTCGTGATCCATGGTGACCTGCCCCTTAAAGACCGCCGTTGCCGGATCGTGACCGATGGCAACAAAGAAGCCGTCGGCCGGGATGTCGGTGGTTTCGTTGGTTTTGATGTTGCGGACACGCACCCCTTCAACACCATCCATCGGGCCATCGCCACCCAGAATGTCATCAACAACACTGTCCCAGACCACATCGATCTTTTCGTGTTTAAGCAAACGGTCCTGCAGCATTTTTTCTGCACGCAGTTCATCACGGCGGTGGATCAGGGTAACCTTCGAGCAGATGCCAGCAAGATACAGGGCTTCTTCGACCGCGGTGTTGCCCCCCCCGACAACCGTGACCGGCTTATTGCGATAGAAGAACCCATCACAGGTCGCACAGGCAGAAACGCCGCGCCCATTGAATTTTTCTTCGCCCGGCAGGCCCAGCCAGCGGGCCTGAGCCCCGGTTGAGATAATGATGGTTTCGGCAATGTAAACATCGCCAGAATCACCTTTGCAGACGAACGGGCGTTTGGAAAAATCGACTTCGGTGATCAGGTCGTGCGCCATTTTGGTGCCGACATGTTCAGCCTGTGCCTTCATCTGATCCATCAGCCACGGACCTTGAATAACATCGGCAAAGCCCGGATAGTTTTCAACGTCGGTTGTGATCGTCAACTGTCCACCGGGTTGCAGGCCCATCACCATCATGGGTTCAAGGTTGGCACGTGCAGCATAGATCGCCGCAGTGTATCCGGCAGGGCCGGAGCCAATGATAAGGACTTTGGTCTGATGTTCTTGGGCCATGTTCTTTGTATTCGTCCGAGCTGAATGAAAACTGGCCTCGAACATATTGACTGACCGCGCAAGACGCAACAGCTTCGCACAAAGTTTGCATGCTGTTGTCGCAGATTTTTAGGGCGTGAAATTTTACGTTTTTGACGGGGCGTTTGCCAAGCATGGCCAAGACCCTGAGACCTTAGGGCAAAAAGACAATAAAAATCGGAATCTACGGCATTTTCAGTTACGGCATCCAAGCACAAGATTGCATTCTTGATCGGAATATATTATTGCCAGCATCGGGCCTCGCTGTAATATTGTTTCGTACGAGGTCAGTTTAGCGCACAGAATCGAGGAATAAATGCAACGGGTCAAACTCGACAAGATCGACCGCAGAATTCTGCGCGATCTACAGGAAGATGGCCGCATGACCAATGTGGAACTTGCACGTCGCGCAGGTATCTCGGCCCCGCCCTGTTTACGTCGTGTACGTGCGCTGGAAGAAACTGGTTTCATTCAGGGCTATCACGCCGATGTTGATGCCCAGGCACTTGGCTATAATGTCACGGTGTTTGCGATGGTTGGTTTGGCAAGTCAGGCTGAACATGACTTGCGTGCGTTCGAAGCCCGTGCGGCTGCGTGGCCAGAAGTGCGTGAATGTCACATGGTTGCCGGTGAAATGGATTTCCTTCTTAAGATCGTTTCACACAGCTGGGACGAATATCAGAAATTCCTGACGACGCAGCTGACCGTTGCTGAGAACGTCAATCATGTCAAATCGGCTCTGTCGATTCGAACGGCCAAAAATATGCCCGGCGTGCCGATCGATATTGAAGCTGAAGACTGACACCTTTTCCAGCGTAAAGCCGACATTTGATCAAACCCTATGTGCCATGTGGCAGGTCGGGTTTTTCGCATGGTGTGTTGCGATCCGTCCTATCCGAGCGGTGAATTATCTACGCGGCCTGTCGATTTTCTTATCGCGTGTTATTTCAGTCGGAATTTTCATTGTCTCTTGCTGTCATCCTTTGGTCTCCTAGACGATTGAGCTATCCTTTAGAATGATATGCCTCAAAGTATCTGACCGCCATCCCATATAAAATTTGCGATGCATCGCGATCTCATGGTGCTCCAAACCGGATATCTCATCGTAAGGCTTATACCAATGGTGAGATGGCAATCCTATTTACGTGCATAAGCTTTAAAATATTAAACGCAGGGATGAATTATTACTTGTGTTGGCGCTTGTAGACGATTACATAAAACGTAACTATACAAAGGTGGTTATATTTATATTTAAGGATAGTAATTGAGCGCGTTCAAAGCCCATCAATATAAAGAAATCGCGCAAACGGCTGATGAAGATGGTTGGCAGGGATTTTGGCCGACCATGCTGTTTGCTCTTATGGGGGTGATTGCGCTGGTTGTTTTATCTTATCGACCGCCAACCAACGGCGAGGGGGTTGGAATGGTTTTTCCGCTTTCAATGTCTGAAGACGAAATCCTGGCGCAAGTCGGTGCCGCAGGTGGCCGGGTTGTGCGTTTTGGCGGGTTTGGCCATATGGCCGTTGTCTTTCGGGATGATGGCAAAACTGCCGAGGCCGATCAGTTCGGCGCGCTTTTTACACTTTCACCGCTGGTTCTATCTGCTTGTTTTGAAACAGACGACACCCCTGAACAATTCTGATTGGTGGATACCGAGAACATGGAAAAACTCCTCGAAATTCGTTCCCGTGCGCTTAAGGCCCTGTTTGTCATCCTTGTGATCCATATTCCGCTGAGTGGTGTCGCCGGATATTTTGCCAGTAATGATGCGATTTCGCCGCTGATCGCCAGTGCGGTATTTGCGATTGTAGCATATGGCGTTTATCGCTTTGCCGGGGCGCAGGCCCAGATTTCGCGCTTTATTGTGTCGTCTGCGATGATCTTGCAGGTTGGTGTGCTTGTATATGCGTTCCGCGGCCATTACTGGCAGATCGATGTTCACATGTATTTCTTTGCCGCTCTTGCCGTGCTTGGTGCGCTGGTGTGCTGGCGAACGATTGTGGTTGTGGCTGGCGTTATCGCGCTGCATCACCTGATCTTGAACTTCGCGGTTCCCTATTGGGTGTTCCCGGAAGGTGGGCAATTCTTACGTGTCATCTTGCATGCCGTGGTTGTGATTGTCGAAGCCGGGGTTCTGATTTGGTCCTGCCGTAGCCTGTATACGACACTGTCGCACGCCGAAACGGCGCGTCGCGAGGCGGTCGAGGCTGCTAATGCGGCTGAGGAACTCCTCAAACAGAATGAACAGTTGCGTCAGCAACGTGCTGTGGAGCGTGAACGGTTCACAAACGAACTTGCCGAGCAGATCCGTACCATGATTGGCAAATCAGCGTCGTCGGTTGATAACGAGTCTGTTCAACTACAAAAGCGTGCCCAGTATGTGAGTGACCGGGCAAACGTCGGGCGTGAGGCCTCAAAAGGGGCGGTTCACGCATCCGAGGAAACATCCCAAAATGTTCAGTCTGCAGCGTCTGCTGTTGAAGAAATCAACACATCCGCAGATGAGATTTCGCGTCAGATTGACCGTGCACGTGACATTACAACCAACGCGGTTGCCCGTTCGTTGACGGCAAGTGAACGGATCGAATGGCTGTCAAAAGCCGCCGAGAAAATTGGCGAAGTGGTCAGCCTGATTACCGATATCGCATCCCAGACCAACCTTCTGGCCCTGAATGCTACGATTGAGGCGGCCCGTGCGGGGGATGCCGGTAAAGGCTTTGCCGTTGTCGCCAATGAGGTCAAGAATCTTGCCAATCAAACGGCACGTGCAACCGATGAAATCGCGCAGCAGATTTCTGAAATTCAGGCCGCAACCGGTGATTCTGTTTCTGCAGTTCAGGGTGTTTCGGAATCCATTGGTGACATGGTTGAGGTGACGACAACCATTTCATCAACAATGGAACAACAACAAGCGGCAACGCTTGAGATTGCGCAAAGCCTTAATGTGACGGTTGATGCCACCCGTGATCTGGCCAATTTGATCCAGCAGCTTTCAGCGGTGTCTGAGGAAACCGGTGAAACAGCGACGGAACTTCTTGGCAGTGCCGATCATCTGGGCACGGAAGCCACCGAGCTTAATCGTAACCTCGAAACCCTGCTGGAACGTTTGGCCCGCAGCCAGTAAATCGACCGATATTTGGTATCTTCAAGTGACAAAAGCCGGGAAGTTTCCCGGCTTTTTTGAAGATATCAGAGCAAAACATCAAACAATACTAGCCCGCAAGACGAGTTAAGGCATCACCATCAATCTCATACTGCAATGCGCCGGAGTTACGTGCGCCCAGTCGTTCATAGAAACGAAGCGCCCCGTCATTGCGTTGAAGCACAGACCACCACATTGAAACATAGCCATGCTTGGTTGCGTGATTGCTCATGGTGGTCATGAGCTTATGCCCGACTTTTTCCGAGCGCATGTTCGGCGTGACATAAAGTTCGGTCATCCATAGGCCCAGTTTCGAGATGTCCGGGTTGTAGAAAGGTTGAAACACCGCCTGTCCGACCGGGGTTTGGCCGTGCCATGCGATCAGGCTTTTGATCAGCGCATGTTCACCAAACATCATGTCATGGATGCTGTCCGTGCTGTGGGGCGGATTGTCGTAATCCATTTCAACATGCAGGGCATTGGACATATCTGCGACATGGGCGCAATCGTCAGGGATTGCTAAGCGGATGGTGATCTGGGCTGTCATGGCATTCATCCGGAATTTCTGTGTTTGATGAAATGAAGGCATAAAAAAAACGGCCCGCTTTGATGACGGGCCGTTTTCGCATTGAAAGTTTTTTCAATCAGGCGAAGTTGACCTTCAAAATTTCATAGCTCTTGGTGCCGCCGGGAACGATCACCTCGACAGAATCACCAACCGACTTGCCAATCAGCGAACGCCCAATCGGGGACGTTGTTGAAATACGACCGGCATTGATGTCAGCCTCAATCGGGCCAACAATCTGATAGGTGGTTTCTTCGTCGGTGTTCTCGTTCAACAAGTTCAACCGTTGCCCCGAATTTAACGACGGAACCGGCAAGTGACGGTACATCGATAACTTCGGACCGGCTCAGGACATCTTCCAGCTCGGCAATACGACCTTCGCAGAAACTTTGGCGTTCGCGGGCAGCGTGATATTCGGCATTTTCCGAAAGATCACCATGCTCGCGCGCTTCCGCGATTGCCTTGATGATTTCAAGACGTTCAACGGATTTGCGGTGCTTCAGTTCTTCTTCGAGGCGCTGATGCCCTTGCGGGGTCATTGGTACTTTTTCCATCGCGCTCACAGCCTATTCTTAATTGCGGTCGATACTACAAAATCAACCGCCCGGCATTTACCGCCGGGCGGTCTAAACTCTTTGGTCGGATTCGGTTAAGAACCTCAGTATTTGTCCCCAAGATATTCCTGAAGCGCGCGAACATCAAGTGCTCCGCGTTTCAGGTTGTCGATGGCACGCAAAGTGGCGCGTGCACCGGCGACTGTGGTGTAGTACGGAATATCGTCAGTAAGAGCTGTGCGGCGGATCGAGAAACTGTTGACCACGGCCTGTTTACTCTCTGTGGTGTTGAATACCAAGTTGATATCACCGTTCTTCATCATGTCGACAACATGAGGACGTCCTTCCTGTACCTTATTGACCGGGGTGACGTCCAGCCCTTCTTTTTCAAGAGCTTCTGCTGTGCCATGGGTGGCAACCACACCAAAGCCAAGCGCAATCGCATCGCGTGCGAGTTGAACTGCGGCCGGTTTGTCATGGTTTTTGACCGAGATGAAAACGTTGCCTTTAAGCGGCAAGGTATGGCCCGCCGCCATTTGTGCCTTGGCAAAGGCGCGGCCAAAATCGGTATCAAGGCCCATGACCTCGCCGGTCGAACGCATTTCCGGGCCAAGCAAGGTATCAACGCCGGGGAAGCGGTTGAACGGAAGGACCGCTTCCTTGACCGCGATGTGTTTGAACGGACCCGGATCGATGTCAAAGTCGCCGAGTTTTTCACCGGCCATGATCCGTGCGCCGATTTTGGCAATCGGGTTGCCGGTGGCCTTGGCAACGAACGGAACCGTACGCGATGCACGCGGATTGACTTCGATCAGATAGATCTCGTCATCCTTGATCGCGAACTGAACATTCATCAGACCGACAACATCAAGCGCCTTGGCCAGTTGAACAGTCTGTGCTTTCAGGCGGTCGATCATGGCCTCATCAAGCGAATAGGGCGGCAGGGAACAGGCCGAGTCACCGGAATGAATACCGGCTTCTTCGATGTGTTGCATGATCCCGGCAACAAAGACGTTTTCGCCGTCCGATACCGCGTCGGCATCAATTTCAATCGCGTCTTGCAAGAAGCTATCGATCAAAACCGGGCTTTTGCCCGATACCTGAACCGCTTCGTGCATATAGCGCAGAAGGTCTTCGGTGGTATGAACGATTTCCATCGCACGACCGCCCAGCACATAAGACGGGCGGATCACAATCGGATAACCGATGCTTTCGGCAATTTTGACGGCTTCATCAACCGAACGGGCAATGCCGTTGGCCGGCTGTTTCAGGCCAAGTTTGTTGATCAGTTCCTGGAACCGGTCACGGTCTTCGGCAAGGTCGATGCTGTCCGGGCTGGTGCCAAGGATCGGAATGCCAGCCTTTTCAAGAGCAGCAGACAGTTTAAGCGGGGTCTGTCCGCCATACTGAACAATCACGCCAAGCAATTCGCCGTTGGTCTGTTCAAGCTGGCACAGCTCAATCACGTCTTCGGCGGTCAGTGGTTCGAAATACAGACGATCTGATGTGTCATAGTCGGTTGAAACCGTTTCCGGGTTGCAGTTGACCATGATCGCTTCGATCCCGGTTTCGCGCAGCGCATAGGCCGCATGAACACAGCAGTAATCAAACTCGATGCCCTGACCGATACGGTTCGGGCCACCACCAAGAATGATGACTTTCTTACGATCAGTGATTTCGGCTTCGTTTTCAGGTTCAAAGAACCCGTCACCTTCGTACATTGAGTACATGTAGGACGTGCGCGACGGGAATTCTGCCGCGCAGGTATCAATGCGTTTATACACCGGGCGCAGGCCAAGGGCCTGACGATCTGCGCGCACATCGTCTTCTTCGCGGCCGACCAGTTCGGCCAGACGCGCGTCCGAGAAACCAAGCTTTTTAAGACGCAGCAGGTTCTGTTTGTCTTTCGGGATGCCGTTGGCGCGAACGTTTTCTTCTTCGGTGACCAGCATTTCGATCTGACGCAGGTACCAAGGGTCAAACTTGGTCGCCGACTGAATTTCAGCCAAGGTCATGCCGTGACGGAACGCTTGTGCTGCGTAAAGGATACGGAACGGGATTGGCTGGGTCAGTTTGGCGCGGATCGCGGCTTTGTCCGGTGCATCTTCGATTTTGACTTCGTTCAGGCCGGTCAAGCCGGTTTCCATCGAACGAAGACCTTTCTGAAGGCTTTCGGCAAAGCTGCCACCGATTGACATGGCTTCGCCAACTGATTTCATCGCGGTCCCCAAAAGCGCCTGTGCGCCCGGGAATTTTTCAAACGTGAAGCGCGGGATTTTGGTGACGACATAATCGATGGTCGGCTCGAAGGATGCCGGGGTGACACCGGTAATATCGTTATCAAGCTCATCAAGGGTGTAGCCAACGGCAAGCTTGGCAGCAATTTTGGCAATCGGGAAACCAGTTGCCTTGGACGCCAATGCCGATGAACGCGACACACGCGGGTTCATTTCAATGACGATCAGACGGCCATCATCAGGATTAACCGCGAACTGAACGTTCGAGCCGCCGGTATCAACACCGATTTCACGCAGTACCGCCAAGGAGGCATCACGCATGATCTGGTATTCTTTGTCGGTCAGGGTCAATGCCGGGGCGACAGTGATCGAGTCTCCGGTGTGAATGCCCATCGGATCGACGTTTTCAATCGAACAGATGATGATGCAGTTATCCGCGTGGTCGCGCACAACTTCCATCTCATATTCTTTCCAGCCCAGAATGGACTCTTCGATCAGGACCGTATGGGTCGGCGAAATCGCCAGGCCGTTGCGCACGATCTGTTCGAACTCTTCGCGGTTATAGGCAATGCCGCCACCTTCACCGCCAAGGGTAAAGCTTGGACGAATGATCGCCGGAAGACCGGTGGTTTCAAGGGCTATGACCGCTTCTTCAAACGTACGAACCATGGCCGAACGCGCACTTTCAAGGCCGATCTTGTCCATGGCTTCGCGGAACAGCTGACGGTCTTCGGCCTTTTCAATGACGTGCTTTTTCGCACCGATCATTTCAACGCCGTATTTTTCAAGCGTGCCATCATCATGCAGGGCAAGTGCGGTGTTCAGGGCCGTCTGGCCACCCATGGTCGGCAAAAGAACGTCAGGGCGTTCTTTTGCAATGATCTTGGCGACCATGGCCGGGGTGATTGGCTCGATATATGTCGCATCGGCAAGGTTCGGGTCGGTCATGATGGTCGCAGGGTTCGAGTTGACCAGAATGACGCGATACCCTTCTTCCTTCAGCGCCTTACAGGCCTGAGCACCGGAATAGTCGAACTCGCAAGCCTGACCGATAACAATCGGGCCAGCACCGATGATGAGAATGGATTTAATGTCTGTACGTTTCGGCATGTCTTTTTCCGCTTTTCGCAGGGCGGGGCGCGTCTGCTGCACCGCCTCGTTTAAGTCCGTTAATCGGTTATCTTGGGGCGTATCCCGTCATCGGGATTTCGCGTCCTCGATCAGACCAACGAAACGTTTGAACAGGTAGTGGCTATCATGCGGTCCCGGGGATGCTTCGGGGTGGTACTGAACCGCAAAGATCGGTTTGTCTTTAACGCGCAAGCCCGCAAGCGATCCGTCAAACAGCGAGAAGTGCGTTGCTTCGACGTGGTCAGGCAGGCTGTCTTTATCAACAACAAAGCCGTGGTTCTGGGATGTGATTTCGACAACACCGGTGGTGGTGTCCTTGACCGGGTGGTTCGCACCACGATGGCCAACATCCATTTTTTGCGTCTTGGCGCCAAGGGCCAGCGCCATCATCTGATGACCAAGGCAGATGCCAAAGACCGGCTTGCCGCTGTCCATCAATTTTTGAATCGTCGGAACGGCATATGTACCGGTTGCGGCCGGATCACCCGGACCGTTTGACAGGAACACCCCATCGGGGTTCATTGCCAGAATGTCCTCGGCCGAGGTGTCTGCCGGAACGACCGATACCTTACAGTCAAGGGCGGCGAGGTTGCGCAGAATGTTACGCTTTACACCGTAATCAACGGCAACCACATGGTGCTTGGCATTGCCAAGTGCGCCGTAGCCGCCTTCGCGGGTCCAAAGGGTTTCATCCCATTCGTACCCAGCGTCACAGCTGTTGTCCTTGGCAAGGTCCATCCCCTCAAGGCCCGGCCACTCGTTGGCCATGGCGATCAGGGCCGGGATATCAAACGTGCCTTCGGGGTTGTGGCAAATCACCCCGTTGGGGGCACCTTCATTTCGGATGCGCTTGGTTAGGCGGCGCGTATCAACGCCAGCAATCCCGATCCGACCATGTTCGGTCAGCCAGTCGTTGAAATGTTTCTGTGCGCGATAGTTTGACGGTTCGGTGATGTCCTGGCGCAGGATGCAGCCAAGGGCAACCGGTGTGGCCTTTTCGATGTCTTCATCGTTGGTGCCGACATTACCGATGTGGGGGAAAGTAAAGGTGATCATCTGACCGGCATAAGACGGGTCGGTCATGATTTCCTGATAGCCCGTGATCGAGGTGTTGAAGCAGACTTCACCGACGACCTCTCCTCGGGCACCGACGCCGCGTCCCCAAAATACTGAACCATCTGCAAGAACCAGAACGGCGGAAGCACCAGGAGGCGGGGTGTGCGTGGGGGATGACATTGGCAAATGTCCTTTCGATCTTTCCACGGTGAGACACGGAGTCTTTATATATATAATAATTTCACGCAAGCCGACTCAAACGGCTGCTTTTAACCCGCATACCGGACATGCAGACGTGCCAAGTGTTTTCCAGCATGGATGACTACGCGTTTTGGTTGCGCCAGTCGGGTGTGCTGAAAGCGGGGCGAAGCTTAATCCCGGTAGGCAAATTGGCGGATGTCTACGGGAACGAGGCGGGCCTGTCAAGGACGCATCTAAACTTTTATTTCTCTAGGAAAATCAACGGTTTGAGGTGCGCGGTTTTCTTTGCCTCGGATGGTGTTTTGCGCTATGTTCGCTCCTTTGTTCCACAGAATCAGAGATGAGCCATGCTGCGATCGCAGCTTACTGACGCTTTGAAAAAGGCCGTCCTTGCGAAGGATGCCTGCTCCGTAACCACCGTGCGCCTTATTCTGGCAGCACTTAAGGAACGCGATATCGCAGCACGGGGCGAGGGGAATACCGATGGTATTTCCGACGATGATATCGTCATTCTGCTTCAGGCGATGGTAAAACAGCGCCGCGAAAGCATCGAAATGTACACCAAGGGCAATCGCCCGGAATTGGCAGAACAGGAAGCGTCCGAAATCGCAGTGATTGAAACGTTCCTGCCCAAACAGCTTTCCGATGAAGAAATCGAAGACGCTGTGCGCGGTGCCGTTTCCGATCTTGGCGCGACCTGCCTTAAGGACATGGGCCGGACCATGGCTGTTCTGCGTGAACAGTACAGCGGCACCATGGATTTCGGCAAAGCTGGTGGCGTTGCTAAAAAACTTCTGGGTTAACGCCAAGAAGCCTATTTAAATGGAAGCCGGGCGTGTAAAATCGTCCGGCTTTCGTCGTCTCAGGCCTGTCATTGGTACAACAATAAAAAGCAGTCTGGGCCAGGATTATCACCATTGGTGCGTATGATCGCACCAGCATCACGGGATCGGGACAATCATGAGCTTTCCCCAGTCGTTTCTGGACGACCTGCGGGCACGGGTCGATTTGGCGGATGTCGTCGGATCGTCTGTGAAGCTGATCAAGCGTGGCCGGGAATATTCCGGGCTATGTCCGTTCCATTCTGAAAAATCTCCCTCCTTTACGGTCAACGACCAAAAAGGTTTCTATCACTGCTTTGGCTGTGGCGCGCATGGCGATGTCATCAGCTTTGTGATGAATACCCGTGGTTTGACCTTTGTCGAGGCGGTCGAGGTGCTGGCCAATCAGGTTGGCATGGATGTGCCAAAACCATCACGCGAAGCCCAGGAACGCGAACAAAAAGCCAAAACCCTGTATGAGGTGATGGAAGTCGCCTGTGTGTTCTTTGAACGCATGTTGCGCATGCCCGAAGGCAAAGAAGGGCTGGAATATTTCCGCCGACGCGGTCTGGATGACAAAACCATTGCCGATTTCCGTCTGGGGTTTGCGCCCGATAATCGTGGGGCGCTGAAGGCAGCACTCAAGCGCGAAGAGATCGACGAAAAGCTGATGATCGAAGCTGGCCTTCTGATCGAACCCGAAGATAGCGGGCGACAAAGCTATGACCGGTTCCGTGGCCGGGTGATGTTTCCCATCCTGGATCGCCGGGGCCGTGTTGTGGCGTTTGGCGGACGGGTGATGGGGGATGGCAAGCCAAAATACCTTAACAGTCCGGATACGCCGCTGTTTCATAAGGGGCGGTTGTTGTATGGCCTGCCGCAGGCGCGCGAAGCATCGCAGAACGATGCACCCATTATCGTGACCGAAGGTTACATGGATGTCATTGCCCTGCACCGGGCGGGATATCGCGGGGCCGTCGCCCCACTCGGCACAGCGGTCACCGAAGAACAAATCGGCGAACTTTGGAAAATGACCAACGAGCCGGTGATGTGTCTTGACGGTGATGCGGCGGGCAAACGGGCGGCTGTGCGTGCCGCAGAACGCGCACTGCCGATCCTGCGCCCCGGTAAGTCACTGGTGTTTTCCATCCTGCCCGAAGGCGAAGATCCTGATACCATGATGGCAGCCCCCGACGGGTTTGCGACGTTCCAGAAAATTATTGATGCGGCAGTTCCCTTGGCCGAGTTGATCTGGCGCATGGAGTTGTCGGGCCGCAAGATTGATACCCCCGAACGGCGTGCCGCCCTTGAGGCCGACCTTCATCAGCGTATTTCCGTAATTGCCGATGACGCGGTTAAATCGCAGTACCGATCCATGTTTAATGATCGCACATGGAAATTGTTTAAGGGCGAGAAGCCCGGAAAACCCGCCGGTCGTGGTGGTTATGGCGGCGGATTTTCGGGCGGCTCGGCAGGCGGTTATCAAAATAAAAAACCGGGCCGGGCTGGCAAACGCGGGAAAAATGACCATTTCTGGGGTCCGGCCGGTAAAGCGGTGCCGGGGATGTCGCGTCCACCCATGCAAAAGAAGCGTGACCTGCAAGACTCGATCCTGCTGGTGACGCTGATCAACCATCCTCATCTGCATGATGAGGTCGGTGAACAGCTCGGAATCTATAGTTGTGCAAACTCCGAGCTTGACAATCTTCGTCGGGCCGTCTTAAAGCTGCTTGATGATGATCCTGGACTTGATTCTGATACGATCAAGGCCCAATTGAAGCGCGACGGGCTGTCAGAGACAGTTTTGCGGGTGGTTAGTGCGGATATTATAGCGCACGCTGCTTTCGCCAAGTCCGAAACGCCGCTTGAACGGGCCCGAACGGGTTGGAAACAGGTTTTTTCCATGGCTGTAAGCTCCCTGGAGGACGAAGAGGCAAAATACGCCGTCCGACAGTTGGCAGCAGATACCAGCGAGGAAGAATGGGAGAGGTTTTCTCACAGACGTGAGGATCTCGCTCGTCGCCGGGAGAAAGTGTTTAAGCTCGACGACTGATCTTTGGGTGCGGTGCACGCCGGATCAGCGATCGGGCTATTTGTGATTTGCGCTGAGAATACAGTGCTTGGGACAACAACGGTACAGAACATGTACCCAGCGGGAAACGGGGAATAGATGTCGTCTAAGACTTCGAACGCTGAAGAGAAAAAGAACTCTTCTGAAAACGCAGACGGACCTCTTCTCGATACATATAAGTCGGCCATCAAAAAGCTCATTGCCAAGGGCAAAGAGAAAGGCCACATCTCGGTCGATGAACTGAATGCGGCTTTGCCGTCAGAGCATTTCTCGTCGGAACAGATCGAAGACGTGATGAGCAATCTCAATGAGATGGGCATCAATGTCATCGATGGTGACGATTCAGATGATAACGACAGCGAGGAAGCAGAAGCTGATCCGCGTGGTAATATCTCTGAAGACGATGTGGGCCGTACCGATGATCCGGTGCGTATGTATCTGCGCGAGATGGGTAGTGTCGAATTGCTCTCGCGCGAAGGCGAAATCGCCATTGCCAAACGTATCGAGGCCGGTCGTGACATGATGATTGGCGGGATTTGCGAATCCCCGCTGACCATTCGTGCGATTGTCAATTGGCATGACCAGCTCCAGGCTGGTGAACTTTTGCTGCGTGACGTCATTGACCTTGAGACCACCTATGGCGGTGGCCCGGATGCGGAAATTGCCGCACAGGAAAGTGACGGCGAAGAAGCCGATGCCGAGGAAGTCGATCCGGAAGCAGATGTCGAAAGTTTCGACAGTGCCAATGACGACGACGATGATGAGGCCGAAACCGAAACCCCGCACACCATTGGTGAAGAGGAAGAGGAGGACGACGAAGACGAGTCCGAGACTTCTGAGAAATCCGATGATGATGACGAGGAAGAAGAACAGGCTCAGGGCCCGCGCGACAGCGATGAAGACGATGACGAGAACGAGCAGGTCAATGTCTCTCTTTCCAAAATGGAAGAAGAACTGACCGAGCAGGTTCTTGAGAAGTTTGAGCTGATTGCGAAGACCTACGAGAAACTCCATAAAGCCCAGGAACAGCGTCTTGTCGCGCACAATAAGGGCGAGGCCGTGCCGGCCGCGACCGAAAAGCGTTACAACAAGCTTAAGAACGAGATGGTCGATCTGATGGAAGATGTTCATCTGAACAACTTCCGGATTGAAGAGCTTCTTGATCACCTGACCGGATTGAATAACCGTTTGCTCGGCCTTGAAGGTAAGCTTCTGCGCTTTGCCGACCGCTGCAAAATCAAGCGTCCTGATTTCGTTAAACAGTATCAGGGCAACGAGCTTGACCCGAACTGGATGGAACGTGTTTCGGGCCTGCCGGGCAAGGGCTGGAAAGCTTTTATCGAACGCTATCCTGATGAAATTGCCAACCTGCGCGAAGGCATCGGTGGTGTTTCCGCCGAAGTTGGTTTGCCGATTGGTGAATTCCGCCGCGTTTATGGCGTGGTTAACAAGGGTGAACGCGAAGCAGGCCGTGCAAAGAAAGAGATGATCGAGGCCAACCTGCGTCTTGTGATCTCGATTGCCAAAAAATACACCAACCGTGGCCTTCAGTTCCTCGACCTTATTCAGGAAGGCAATATCGGCCTGATGAAGGCGGTCGATAAGTTTGAATACCGCCGTGGGTATAAATTCTCGACCTATGCGACCTGGTGGATCCGTCAGGCGATCACGCGCTCTATTGCTGATCAGGCCCGAACCATCCGTATTCCGGTACACATGATAGAGACCATCAACAAACTGGTTCGGACCTCGCGCCAGATGTTGCATGAAATCGGCCGTGAACCGACCCCCGAAGAGCTGGCTGAAAAACTTCAGATGCCGCTTGAAAAGGTTCGCAAGGTTCTGAAAATTGCCAAAGAACCGATCTCGCTCGAAACCCCGATCGGGGACGAGGAAGACAGCCACCTTGGCGATTTCATCGAGGACAAAAACGCTGTTCAACCGCTTGATGCGGCGATCCAGGCCAACCTGCGTGAAACCACCACGCGGGTTCTGGCGTCCCTCACCCCGCGTGAAGAACGTGTTCTGAGGATGCGTTTCGGGATTGGTATGAACACCGACCATACACTTGAAGAGGTTGGTCAGCAGTTCTCTGTGACCCGCGAACGTATTCGTCAGATCGAAGCAAAAGCGCTGCGGAAGCTCAAACATCCGTCACGCTCACGCAAATTGCGTTCGTTCCTCGATTATTAAGAAATAACACGACGTTCGGGCTTGACCTTGGCCCGAAAATCGCTAGTTTTCGGGACCGCACCAGTGATCTGGTGCGGTCTTTTCTATATCCCATCTTGTTTCTTGGGGGCCCGTAGCTCAATTGGTTAGAGCCGACCGCTCATAACGGTCTGGTTGGGGGTTCAAGTCCCTCCGGGCCTACCAGGGATAAATAATCATTGTCACGTGCCACATAAGTTGTCATTTGTGCCACAAAAGATGACATTCGTGCCAAGAAGTTGACAACGACTTCGCTGTGCGACAGCCCCGAAGCATTCTTAATGCTATCCTCCCGCCTTAGCGATACCGTTTCTTGAGATAGTGTTTGATGCGCTTCAAACCAGCTCGCACCTGCATGGAGTAATTCGATTTCATGCTCGCCTGAGCGTGAAATGCTGAACTTCTTCAGTTGCTTTCGCCCCTCTCCCGTCGAGTCCTTCTGTCTGCAAACCGGAATCGGTGGGTTCACGGTCTGCCTATCACACAAATTTCCAGTAGACGGAAAGGTATGGTTAGGTCGAGTAAAGCTCTAGGTTGAGCTGTAATTCAAAAAGAGTGCGATCCACAAAGTGGTCTTCTTTGAAAAGTAGATGCGCCCAAAGTCGGTATTTGAGTTTGTGAAGTGACACAGCATTAGAATTGTTCAGTAGAAATCCGCATGTTCCACAACTTTGTATTGAATTTGTATTTTGTATTTTTTTGTATAAGTGTGGTTATTTTTTTGTAATCGATTAATCAAAAACACATTTTTTGGATTTCTCTAAATTTTCAGTAAAAACCTATGGTTGAGTTTCGTGCCTTGGGTGTCGTTGACAAATTCTCGAATAAGGAGATTATAGACGCCGCAATAATTCAGTAACGGAGTTCCCAAAACGCAAAAAACCGATCCAGAGAACTGAACCGGCCAATTACGTCGCTAATGCGAGATGTCTTACAACTCCTCCTTTAGCACGTTGCCCAATTGAAGGCAAGCACTGCGTGTCAGCACGCCACGGGTGAGCTTTGCCTAATTCATGCGAAGGAGAGGATCATGATGAATCCCGTCCGCAAAGTCGTGTCTCGGAGTAAGGGACGCGTAAACGGTTATTACTACAGTCGCAAAGTGCGGCGTCTCTTGCCGTGGGAGTTCTCAACTTGAGCGAGACGCTCTCATTGTTGTTGATCTCATGCCGGAAGTTGACCAGGTCGCTGTTCAGCCCTTCAAGCTCGTTTATCAATGCGACGGTCGAGACCGGATCTATTTTCCGGACATTTTGATTCAGGGGAGTTTTGGCGAGACGGTCATTGAGGTTAAGGCCTCTGGCGAGCTACGGAAACCAGATAACCAAAAGCGGTTCCCATTGATCGAAGCTGCATTGGCTGAAAATGGCTATCGTTTCGAAATATGGACAGAACAAGACATTCGACGAGAGCCAAGACGGAAGAACTTGGGGCTTCTGAGTGCTTATCGTCTATGCGAGCCACCCGCTGTAGACAAGAAGCAACTGCAATCACTGTTCCTAGGATGTCCCCAGGTATCGATACAGGAGGTTGCTGACCTCATTGGCGGAGATGCTGATCTAGGCGATGTACTGCTGCTTGTTGCCAGTGGACAGCTGAAAATTGATCTAGATGCGCGAATTGGACTGAGCACTCCTGTTGAATTAGTTCGAGGAGGACTTGGCCAATGACCAGATTTCAACTTCCGGAAGGATCGCGTATCGCTCTCGATGGAGCGCAATACAAGGTCGTGGCGCGAACAGCTGGGGGCGAAATACACCTCAGCCATCTTGAGACAGGTGAGCCAATGATGGTTCCCACTCAGGACATTGTAAGAGCAATTTATGACGGTGAAGCAGAAATTATCAGAGCTTCAAGTGATGACGTCCGCCATAAGCTCGTCTCTTTCGATGCATTCAGTATACGAGATCGTGATGAAGCCAGAAGGAAACTCAGTTTTGTTCAAAAAGTCGATGGTGTTGCAAAGGTCGCTAACCTCAACCAGGCAGTAAATGACGTAATCAAGAGTTGCCATAGAGCTAAATTATCCGCGATCCCTTCGAAGAGAACGTTGGTTCGTTGGTATGATGCTTGGCAATCCAGTGGTCGTGATATTCGTTCTTTATTGCCCAGACATTGTCTTAAGGGACCTCAAGATGGTCGCGCTGATAGTCGCCTTAAAGCAATTATGTGGGAAACCACGCAAGAGGACTACCTCAAGCCTGCGAACGCAAGTGGTACTGATGTTTACAATAGCGTGCTGCGCCAGGTTGATAAGGAAAACCGTAGCCTCCCCGTTGGCATGAAGCTAAAGGCTCCCAGTCGAAGGACAATTTATCGTTGGCTTGGCAAATTAGATCCCTATGAGGTTCTAGCAGCTCAAAAAGGGACAAATATTGCCGATCAAACGTTTAGACCGGTTGGGTCTGGCATTCTAGCATCTCGTCCATTGGAGCGTGTAGAGATAGATCATCATCTGATTGATTTGCTCGTTGTCTATCCAAATGGGGATGTGCTGGGCCGTCTTTGGGTGACCTTAGCTTTGGATGTGTACAGCCGCATGGTGGTTGGTTTCGATATCAGCCCGGAGGCACCGTCTTATCGTTCGATTATGCGATGTCTCAGAAATGCAATAACACCTAAGGACGCTTTCCTTAAGCGTGTCGTTGAAGAATTCAACGCTCAAGTACTTCGGGACTTGCGTGTTGAGTTTGAGAACGAATGGGTTTGCTTTGGTTTGATTGATGTCTTGGTCGTTGACAACGGACTAGAGTTTCATTCTCAAAACCTACTTGATGCTGCGGGGCAGCTAGGAATTTCGGTTGAGTACAATCCAAAGAGGGCTCCACGCTATAAAGGGAAAGTTGAGCGGTTCTTTGAAACACTAAACTTGAAACTCATCCATAAGCTGGACGGCACTACGTTTTCAAACCCTCTGGAGCGTGGTGAATATCCAGCAGAGAAGAATGCAAAATTAACCATTCAGGATCTGATGCTCTTGATCACTAAGTTCGTGGTCGATGAGTATCATCATTCATATCACGAAGGTATTCGTGATTGCCCGATCCTAAAGTGGGAAAAGGGGACGAATGCTTATCCTGTACGTCTTCTGAGTAACCCTAAAGACCTCGAGGTTCTCACATCCTGCGTTGAGACATGTACATTGTCTCGCACTGGTGTGACGTTGCTAAATCTGCAATTTCAATCTGATGCTATTCAGATGCTGTATCGGCGACTGATGAGCGGAAGTATACGGTTGCCCAAGAACCCCAAAGTTAAAGTTAAGTTTGATCCAGAAAATCTTCTGACCGTGTATGTTGAGGACCCGGATAACCGAGTTTTCCTGCCGGCTAAATGTAGGTTTGAGACCTATGCAGATGGCCTATCTGTGTGGCGCCATAAAATGATCCGCAGTGTTGTTTCCAAGGAAACAAATGGCGCGCGAAAGCACTCGGAAGAGACTTCTCCTTAGCGCTCGCGTCACGACCTTCGAGCTTGCTCGGCAACTTAAGTCGAGTAAGCAGAAGGCTACACGCAAAAGAGCACATCGGTTCGCGAATGAGGAAGTCACTGCTGATGTTGTGACCAACTTGGAAGGCGTCTCAGGTGCCAAAGAGCTCAATGACACGCCTTTGGAGGGTTTTGACTTCTCAACTGACGAGATCGTAGCGGAGATCGAGCGCGCACAATGGAAGTCAACGTCTCCGTCCCGCGGAACGGGAGGCGACAATGCATGAAGTAGGTTTCCTTAATGACGAGCAAGCCAATGGATTGGCTACTTTTCAAAACCAGAGAATTCATCACAGTCAGTTCCAGCATGCAATCGCTCGGATAACCAACTTTCACAGGTCTGGTACACGTGCATATGCTCCGGGCATTATGACATTTGTTGGTGAAACAGGTGCGGGAAAATCCTCTATCATCGAGAGTTTTTGCACTACAGCCAACCGTGGAGAAGATACCAACCGAGTTCTGTCAATTATCATACCGCAAAGCTGTACAATCAAAAATCTGGCGTCCCGTATTCTGCACGCGTTAGGAGATCCTTGCGCGAGTATGGGGACACGAGAGTTGATGGAGCGACGGATCGCGCGGTTTGCGGACCATGCCAGTGTTAGCATGCTCATTTTCGACGAGTTCCAGCACCTGACTAATAAAGGCAGTCAAGCCCGTCGCTACGATGCGGCAGATTGGTTGAAAACTCAGCTTGAGATCTTGCGTAGGCCAGTGCTGTTCGTAGGACTTCCGGAAGTCAACGATATCTTTATGGTGAATTCTCAGCTTGAAACACGGAGGCGTGGGAGGGTTGAGCTGCGCCCGTTTGACCCCTCAACGAAGGGTGGTGCAAAAGAACTCTTGATGTTGTTCCATTTTTTGAACCAAGAGCTGCCCTTACCCGATCCGTCAACCTCAGTGCTCAAAAATACCGATGTTATGTTGAGGTTGGCCCGATCTTGCAAAGGGTTAATTGGCTACATCACAAAGGTCATCTATCGATCCGTTGAAATTGCACTGTTGAGCGGTAGTCGGACGCTTACTAAGCAGCATCTTGCGGCGGCTCTTTCTGAGTTAATGGAGGCTGCTGATGGGCTAGACACTAGGGCGGCGCGACCGCTGTTGCCGGAAGACAAAAAAGCAACTGGAAGAATTGTCCGTCGTCAACAGAAAGGACTTTATGATGGTCCGTTCTAAAGCAGTCCCCATTATTTCAGCGCCCCTTAAAGACGAGAGCTTAATCGGTTACCTAATCCGAATTGCAGGCATCAATGCATATGCGAGTTCGGCATGGACGTTAAAGCATGCAGGACTTAGCTATGCGAAAACAAAAGCTTCGACATGGAAAAGCGGGCTGCCAGAGCTGGCTTCGATCCTTGGGCAATCTGTCGAGGCAATTAGTACACTAGCGCCTTTGATTACGTTTGAAGGTAATCATTCGAAGGTGGAGTTGCCCAATGGAGAGGTGGTATCTCGATACTTTCTTAAATGGCCAACCAAAGCTATCTGTTCTCAATGTGCTCGGGAAAATGGCTATCTCTCAAGTCTTTGGGACCTGCGGTTAGTCACTCATTGCCCGAGACACGGCTACAAACTACGTGATGCATGCCCAGTATGTGGAAAGGTTGTAAGGTTTTACCGAACAAGCATCGATTTTTGTGAGTGTTCGAGTGTCAAAGCTGATGCTGATCAGTCAATATCCGAGCCTCACATCGGTTTGCTTCGATTGATTTCAAACAAGTACTCAGCAACGAATTTTGATCTTTCACAGTACGGGTTTCCGGAAAGTATACAGCGGGCATCGTGCCGTGAGGTTTTAGAGACGATTGAGTTGCTTAGGGCGTCTCTCCAGCATCGTGTAGATGCTAATGGTCGTGGGTATCATCGCGTGAATGAAGAAAACACAGTTCTTCATGTTTCTTCTGTTGCGGGAGCCCTTACAAACTGGCCCGATGGGTTCATTGGCTATATCGGGAAAATGATAGCTCCGCCGGATTGGTACTCTAAGAGCAATTTTTTCGCCTACGGTCTTGATATGCTGTACCGTACCTGCACAGCACGAAAAGATAGCTTTCCAACCATTTATGAGGGTTTCGAAGCCTATCTGAGTTCTGTAGCAAAGGGGTGTGCTTCATACGTCCAGAATGCTGTGGTTCCTAGGTCATGTTGACAAACTTCTGAGCCACAAGCGAACCGAACTTATGTGAATGAAGCCGAGATAGCTTTCTGCGGTTTTATCGTACCGGGTTGCCAAGCGTCGTGAGCATTTGAGCTTATTGAAGCAACGCTCAACGCGATTTCGCAAAGCATAGGTTATAGCATCGACCTCGATTGGCACTTTTCGATTGGTTTTACCTGGAATAACAGGGATGCCGCCCCGCAGATCGATCACGTTACGAATATGGTCGCTGTCATAGCCTCTATCAGCCAGAAAAACCTTGGCTTTCGGCAGGTCAGTATCCACTAGAATATCGAAGCCCTTGAAATCAGAAACTTCTCCGCCGGTTATTTCCGCCCTGACAGGCAGTCCGTGAGCGTTGGCAATGAGGTGGATCTTGGTCGTAAAGCCACCTTTTGAGCGGCCAAAACCTTCTTTTTGAGTCCCCCTTTTGCGCCTGCGGCCAAGTGATGAGCCCGGATCACAGTGCTATCGATCATTTGAACCTGATCTGGCATGGAGCCACTTTCATTAAGCGCTTCAAGCATCAACTCCCAAAGTCCCGCCAACGTCCACCTTCTGAATTGACGATAGACACTGGACCATTTGCCGAATTCTTCGGGCAGATCCCGCCACGGCGAACCAGTTCGCGCAATCCAGAAGATGGCGTCCAGAACGCGGCGATGATCTAAAGCTCGACGGCCACCACGCCCACGTATCGCCAAGAGAAAAGGCTCAAAAAACGCCCATTCCGCTTCTTCCATCAACAATCGCGCCAAGGAAACCTCCGTAAAAGTTACCTTGAATCACATTACAGATCTTTAGGGAATCCAGTTTGTCAACATTACCTAGTCCTGGGCGTCACAAGTGGCTTGTTAGTTCTTCCGATGCACGTGACGTGTTAAAGGCAAGCCGCGCAGGAATAGATAGGCTGATCGGAAAAGGCCTCCTCCATACAATAACGATACGAAGAGGTCGTCGTGTTGATCGCTTGGTTACTATCGAGAGTCTTGAAGCGTATAAAGACTTGAGAAAAAGGCTCATTAGCATCGGTGCTGCAGCTTATATGCTCTCAATATCTCTTTATACTTTGAAAGGACTCGTCAAAGCAGGCTTTGTAACACCGTTTCATTCACCAGACTTGGATGGGAGCCATTGTTGGCGATTTGACCAAGAAGTGCTTGCGGGGTTTCTTTATGAGTTGGAGAGGAACGCCGGTCTCGCAGAAGTTATGTCTGTGCAGTTAATTGCTGCGGTGCGGAAGTACAATAGGCAAGGACTCTCATACATAAAGCTTCTGGAAATGATCAGGGATGGTGAGGTTGAGTTGTTGATGTACTCCCAAACTGAGCGGGGATTTTTGAAGTTTGGAGTGGATCCCGAGACACTCAGAAAGCTTTTCAGTGACGAAGATCCACTGGCACAGGCTAAATCCGGTGCCGTTGCGTCATGTTTGAGAGGCGGGTGAAATGATTGAAAATCAGACGTATCCCTTTTTGCGTTCTCTTCTTTGGCAAGGTGACAGAGAACGGCATCTGAGCGATCAAGATATGCTCAGCGTATACGAGAGAGGTTGGCGCTTTCGTGATGTTCTATCTCTCTTAGGGTTTGACGAAATTGCGCATGTGAAGCAATTGGCATCGACCTATGGATCTTGGCTCGAACTTGAATGTGAAAGGCTTCTAGTTACGGCCACTAGAATGGGCGTCAACCAACATATTGGGATTGGCCATGCTGCCTCCGACGTAGTCTTCTTGATAGAGGCGCTCCGTGGAGAGTTCATGCTTGATCTGGGCTTGGGATTGTCAGGTCATGCAGCTCTGTTCTCCTCAATCACAGACATCGATGTTCCAGATGAAGTGTCGCTGACCTTAGTTAACTCCCATCAGAACCTGTGGGAGTTTCGAAGAATAGTTAGTGCAGATGGCCCTCAGGCTCTTTTTGATGAAGCGTTGAGTAAGTCATTTGTATTTGGGCAGTGTTGCTTTGATCAAGTTGGTATGTGGGTGAGCATACGTCCCAAGGCTCACGTACCTGCAATCAAGTTCGCTGTGTCTTACGATCCGAGGGACAAAACGCTTCGCGTCGCAGCTTCAAATGAAGGTCAGTCCAAAGGTTTGCCAATTGTTGCGCCGGAAGATGAATTATTATTCGCGGTAATTGATGCTGCAGAATACGGGGCCTCCTTTGAGACAAGTGATATCGATCTTGAGTTGCTTGTTTTGCTTTCGGGATATGTGGAGCAAATCGAGCCTGTTGCGGAAAAAGTTCTAAGTTCCGGGATCAGTCAAATAGAGCTGCAAAACACTCTGGCTCAGTTGTTGAGCATCTCACAGTCATCTCGAACTTCAGAGAAGCTATTTGCAAAAGGGGGAGACCGTTTGAGGGTATTGCTCGACCAAATATCGCTTAGCTGATTTCTAGTGTTGAATGAGCCATGAATTTGGCGCGCAAATATAGCTAAGATGTTGAGTTTGATTGGTTTTCCACTCTTGCGCCCTAAAACAGGTGCGTGAGTGGAAAAGAGCGTTATTTCAAGTGCTTAGTTGTTTTTCTCCCTAGGCGGTGTTTACATTCAGGATTCCCATTTAGCCGAGAATATGATTCAAGACTTTGGCTATATGGAGGTCAGCATGAATGGATCGACAGGAACTAAGTGATGCGCTTTGGGATCGGATGGCTCCACTGTTACCGGGCAAAGCAACAGACCCCGGACGCACGGGGCAGGATAACCGCCTGTTCGTGGAGGCGGTCCTGTGGCTAGCGCGCTCAGGAGCACATTGGCGTGTTCTACCCAAGGAGTTTGGCCGCTGGCACACGGTCTACCAGCGTTTCAATCGCTGGTGTCGCAAAGGGGTTTGGGAGAACCTTTTCAAAGCGTTGAGCGATGACGCCGACTTTGAGTATATCCTCATCGACAGCACCATCGTGCGCGCCCACCAGCACAGCGCAGGTGCCCCAAAAAAAGCGATCAATCCGAAGGTCGGTTTGAAGCTCACGCTCTGGGACGGTCCAAAGGAGGACTGAGTACCAAGGACCATGCCGCTACCGATGCCTTGGGCAATCCAGTACGCTTCATCCTGACGGGAGGCGAGCGTAACGACATCACCCAGACCGAAGGTCTTCTTGAGGGTTTTAAGGCAAATTATGTGCTGGCGGACAAAGGTTATGACGGTCAACGCGCTATGAACGCTATCTCCACGACCGGAGCAAAACCTGTCGTACCCCGTCGAACCACAACAGCACAATGGAGGCCTTTCGACCGAGAACTCTACAAAGAGCGCAACATGATTGAACGTTTCTTCAGCAAAATCAAAAACTTCAGGCGTATTGCAACCCGCTACGACAAACTCGCCAGAAACTATCTGGGCTTCCTGAACCTCGTCGCCGCGCTCAAATGTTGTCAATGAATGTAAACACCGCCTAGGGTCAGCACTCATTAACATTTAACTGATTCAATACCTTAAATATCCATTTGGGAGGTTTAAGATATGAAGCGTGGATTTTGGTTGTCGGATGAACAGTGGGGATTGATCGAACCACACCTTCCGTATCGTGCCGCCGGACGGCGGCGGGTTGATGATCGGCGGATCATATCAGCGATTATTCATGTTCTTCAATCGGGTTGCCGGTGGCAGGATTGCCCCGCCGAATACGGCCTGCATACGACGGTTTACAATCGCTATGATCGCTGGTCTCAAAAAGGCATCTGGCAGTACATGTTTGCGGAGCTGACGTCGGCGTTGGCCTGGGTCCCGGAAGAGATTTCCATCGACAGTACACATGTCAAGGCACACCGTTCTGCGGCAGGCGGGAAAGGGGGGCTTCTGTTCAGGCCATCGGGCATACAAAGGGCGGGCGCAACACCAAGGTTCACGCCATAAGCGACAGCCTCTGCCGACCGCTTGCCTTCTGCCTGACGCCCGGCCAGGTCGCTGATATCTCCGGCCCGGTGATGCTTGCGGGGCATTTGCCCAACGCCCGTTATCTGCTCGCCGACAAGGGGTACGATGCGGACCATTGGCGTGACTGGTTGGTGGGATTAAACATTCAGCCGGTGATCCCGAACCGTTCAAACCGCAAAGCACCACATGCCTTTGACGCAAAGTGTTACAAGAATTGCAATGTCATCGAGCGCATGTTCGGTCGCCTCAAGGACTTTCGCCGTATCGCCACCCGCTACGACAAAAAGACCGAAAACTTCCTGGCCGCCTTATGTCTCGCCGCAATCGCCTGCTTCTGGATTTGAATGAGTTTGGAGTTTAAGTCGCTAATTGGTCTCAAATGGGATGGTTGTGAACAGGAACTTCGCTATGTCTTCTATGATTATCAGCAAGATTGTGAAGTGCAGGTTCATGTGTCCAATTCAATATCTCAAATAATTTGTCATAGTTCGGGGGTATTGCTTTGTTCTTATGCATCGGACGAGCCGAATCACAATTAACGTGTGTTAAGCTGATATCTTCGAGAAAATGGCGCCAGCGACTTTGAGATGCTTCAAGGGCACAACGTCCAAACGAAGAGCTTGGTATTGTTACAATGCTTATGGAAAAAACTGTCCGGAGGCCAAGGCTGGGGGAAGCTGAACCTCCGGACAGTATGCCTTTGACGAAGTGGAAAACGGCTTTGGAGAATGACCAATCCAAGGTTCGTTTTCCAGTTTTGGCCATGACGATGTCGGAAGCAACCAGATCGGCGGAAACGATACTGGTCTAATCGGCATCGGGTGGGGGGATTGTTCTGATGAACAATGGCCACTTCGACGACAGGCATTCGAGAAATCAACGCAATTTTCTTTTTGGAAAGCTGTGCTGAGCAGTTTTCCTGTTGGACGGCATAGCTTCTGCTCAGGCGCTTTTAATTATACGGCTTGGAAAGCGCAGTTTGTTTGTAGGGTACAGGATGCTCGTTCTGAAAACCGATGGCCAACCGGTTCCAAACATTGATCATGCCGATGGCAATGGAGAGCGCAATAAGCTCATCATCGGAGAATTCACGGCGTACCTCTTCGTAGACATCGTCCGGCGCTTCATTGCCTGTAACCAGGGTTAATACTTCGGTCCAGGCTAGGGCAGCACGTTCTCGAGGGCTAAAGAAGTCAAATTTTTGCCAAGCGCCTAATAGAAGTAATCGATTATCACTTTCTCTCAGTTTGAGGATGTCTTCGCCTTGTATGTGCTGGCAAAAAGCACAGCCGTTAATCTGTGAAGCTCGTCTTCGAACAAGCTCGAGAAGAGTGCCGTCGAGGTTATTGGCAAGCCAGATCTCAAGGTTGGCCAAAGCTTTCATGCCGTCATTCTTGCAATCTCGGATATTCAATCGCTTTGTCATGGCTGTCTCTTGGAGTTTGCGGGAGCCGTCATAAGTTCCGCTGTCATTTATGGGATCAGGCGAAAACAGTTCTCCGGAAGCGAGAACAACGCACAGCCCAGAGCGTAAGTACAATGCCAATGAGAGCGGGGAGCGTGACTGCTGGGAAGTCACGAGGAATAACCGAGGGTGAGCAGATGCCAACGGCTACTTCCCATAAATGGAACATAGCGTGGGCGGACAGCCACAGTGTTGCAACTGCCCACATCCCGATGCGACGTTCCGGTTTAATCATGCCGACGGCAAAAGCCACCCCCAGAAATACCTGAATCATACCGATGTCACGGATGAAGTGCTGATTGAAGAAGCCGGTGTCGGTTACGCCAGGAACCAGTTCGTACCATGTCCGTGGTGCCGTAAGCATGAAGATACCATTGGCCGATAGAAATACGCTGTTGAATGCAGCCATGATCAGAATGACAGCCAGCACGGCATAACAATCTTCGTTAATTCGGTTGATTTTTCGATCTTTCATCTTCGTTTCCTTCCACTTATCTGCTGAGCATCCCGATACATTTATTGCGCGGTCCAACCGCCATCGATCGCAAGGGTCGCGCCGGTAATTTGGTCACCAGCAGATGAACAGAGAAATGCAACGGTCTCGCCAAGTTGTTCAGGTGTCACAAAGGTTTGTGAAGGCTGCTTTTCTCCCAATAACTCCGCAGCAGCATCCTGCTGACTGATCTGTTTGCGTGCTGCGATATCGGAAATTTGCTTTTCGACCAAAGGAGTTCGGACCCAGCCTGGGCAAATGGCATTTACCGTCACACCACTACCGGCAGTTTCGAGACCTACAACCTTGGTTAAGCCGACTACGCCATGCTTGGCCGCGACATAGGCAGCTTTGTGAGTTGACCCGACCAGGCCATGAGCCGACGCAATGTTGATGATTTGTCCCCAGCCCTGCTCTTTCATAGGAGGTACTGCGGCGGCAATACCATGAAAGGCGGCTGATAGGTTGAGGGCAAGGATGGCATCCCACTTTTCGACAGGAAAGGTCTCGACCGGTGATGTGAACTGGATGCCAGCGTTATTCACCAGAATGTCTACACGGCCCAGTTTTTCGACAGTTGCTGCAATCAGGCGACGTACCGCAGCAGGTTTTGATATGTCTGCTCCGTCATGTATTACCCGAACAGAGTGATGTCGCTCAATACTGGCCCGAATTTCCTTGATTTCACTGCAGTCACCAAAGCCATTGAGCACGATATCTGCACCCTTGCTGGCCAGCATCCTCGCGATACCAAGCCCGATACCGCTTGTGGATCCTGTAATGATTGCGATTTTGTCCTTCAACATCTTGTGAGTCCTTTTGTTCGATTGTGACGGAGGTTAAGAATGCTTCTCGCGGTGAATGTCGTGGGTGACGGTGCCCTGATCGGGTTCGGGACGCTTCAGGCTGCGAGGGTCTTCCAAAGTGCGGCGAATATCTTCCAAACCGCTCAGCCAATGTTCACGCATTGCCTCGGGGCCAAACTCATAATCCTTTGAGTGACCTTCGAAGGCTTTTGATTGATAAATCAGGTGGACGATGTTGCAGGCCCGTTCCCAAGTAAGGTCGGCAATCGTTTTAATTTCGGGATGGTTTCGTGCTTCTTCCGGAACCTCGGCCATCAGGCGTTGAAGCGCTTTGCGCATTTTTTGCATCTGCAGGGCATGGTTTGTGATTGCGCGCGTCCGACTGGAGTATTGAATATCTTTTTGCCGACTGGCGACATCCATCAGATCGTATGGCAATCGCCCCTTGGCCGACCAAAGATCGACCTGGAATGTCAGGGTGTCACGTCGGGGTTCGCTGTTTAGGACCCGGGAGAGCGGAGTGTTCGAGACCATTCCGCCATCCCAGTAATATTCTCCGTCAATCTCCACTGCGGGAAAGCCGGGTGGTAAAGCGCCTGATGCCATAAAGTGTTCGGGTCTTAATTGGCGCTCTGCGGTATCGAAATAGACAAGGTTGCCGCTCCGGACGTTTACGGCGGCGACGCTAACCCGGGTTTCGCCCGAGTTCAGTCGGTCGAAATCGACCAACCGCTCCAGTGTTTCGCGCAGTGGTGAGGTGTCATAGAAGCTTGTTGCTGTATCACCCGAAAATACCGAAAGGAAAGGAGGAGGGAAACGTGGTTTGAAGAAGCCGTTTTGCCCGACAAGTAGCGCGCGCATGGCGGCAGCATTATTCAAGGCAGGACGCATGTCGAAAGCGAAAGGCATATTACCTGCAAGAGCTTCGGTTGCCGACCAGTTGACAGGTAGCGAACAAATTGTTTCCCAGAATTCACGCAAACGCTCGACGCGATTGGATTCCGACGATCCGGCAATTATTGCGGCATTAAGAGCGCCTATGGAAATACCGGCTAGCCATGTCGGACGAATTCCAGCTTCGTGCAGACCTTCGTAAACACCTGCCTGATAAGCGCCAAGTGCACCTCCGCCCTGCAGCACAAGGGCAACTTCATCATAATGCGATATTTCAACCGGTTCAGAGTGAGGACGGGTTTGTTTCTGCTTTAGTCCGATCATTGAGGTTTTCCTTCATCTCGTGTGATTGGCTGTTGCTTCAGACTAGGTAATCGTGAACGACGGTCCCCAGACCAAGCGTCAGGTCGGCAAGCAGGTGTTTGGCGGACAGCACTTCAAGAACAGGGAGATCCGCGACGGGAGCCAATGCGTGAGGACATAGATTCAAGCTCGCGGGACCTGTCCAAGCACCCTTTACTGTCACGTCTTCGAGGTAGTACTCCACCAGTTCACAGATGCGTGGGTTGCCATCGACATGGGGGATGACCTTAAGCAGGTAATTCGGTGCACTTAGTCCAGTGGCCTCGGTAGCAGGATTAAGTGGACGGTGTTTATAACCCATCGTTCCAGTGGCAATACGGACTGAGCCGTAGTCCAGGGTGCCGACCAGTGTATCGGTTTCGACTGCCAATGAAGGTTGCGCCAGTTTCTTCGGGAAACCCCATATTTCACGACCTCCGGCAATCGGCGGATGATCATTCAGGAACATCTGATGGGTATAGCTGCCAGCTTTGCCGTTGTAGCGTACCGGGATAACCTGTCCGCTTTCGGTATAGTTCCCGAAGCCCGTCGAGTCCGGCATGCGAATGAACTCGTAGTTCACGATTGGTTCGATAATTTCCAATGGTTCCGGAACGATACAGCGCAGCACTGTGGGGTCGGTCCTGTAGCGAATGATTAAGTATTCGCGATTTACGAAGCGATAGGGCCCGGGTGGATAAGCTGGACTGACTGCGGGCATAGAAAAGGCGCTCTGTCGTATGGTTGCGTCATCCATTATTTTGTCCTCTTGTGATGCTGTCTTGACTGTGTTGAGGCCGAGGTTTCGCTGGATCTGCAAAGTTGCCAGTACCTGTATCTGGCTATCTTTCCCGTCAAAACGCTGACGTTTAGTGCAGTGCTTCACTCTTTGTTTTCGATGAAACAGCGCGGTTGAGCCAATCTGCAAAACGGATTGATCCCAAATGAGGGAGTTTGGACGGTGTGAGAGTCCGGTAGTTCAGTGCTGCGCCGAAGTAGCGGGCGTAAATGTCAGCAATCACCTGGTGTTTGCGGCCTTCTGCGTTCAGGAACGTGCGAATAAAATTGTCAAGTTGATAAACCTCGGGACCAGCTATCTCGACAGTCGTATTCTGCGGTGGGGCAATGGCCAGTTTGGCCAGCGTTGCGATGACCTCTTCCGAAGCGACGGGCTGAATAAGAGCTGGTGAGAGGCGGATCACGTCTTCGCCAGGAATCGATTTGACAATGCTGCTGGCGAACTCGAAAAACTGAGTCGAACGTAAGATAGTGTAAGGAATTCTCGACGCTTTGATCAGATCCTCCTGAGCCTTCTTTGCGCGGAAATACCCGCTTTCAAGAAGACGTTCGGTGCCGACGACGGACAAAGCGATATGATGTTGGACACCGGCGATGGCCTCTGCGGTCAGAAGGTTGCTACAAGAAGTTTTGAAGAACTTCATAGCTGCGCGGTTTTCAAAAGACGGTGCGTTTGAGACATCGACAACTACTTGCGCATTTGACAGCGCTTCGGTCAGACCTTCGCCGGTGATGGTGTTGACGCCTTTGCTCGGTGAGGCTGCTATGACGTTGTATCCGTCGTGCTGTAAACTAGAAACGAGGCCTGATCCGATTAGACCACTACCTCCTATAACAACGATTTTCATGGGCTCCCTCCATTCCTTGAGCATCGAAACAATTGAGGTGCCCAGAATGCATCGGGGAGTGGCCGCTAGATATTGTTCGCGGATACAGTTCGCCATAGCGAATAGTTAGGTGCACCTAGTAGTTGGCGTAATCATTCCCACCTAGGAAGTAGAGGTGTGTTTATGGAAATAGACACACCCGCAATTTAGATTAAGGCCTGTCGCGGGGGTGTTACTCGATGCGACCCATGTCGATGTGATCTTCTATGTAACGTTTGTTTCTAACGACATAACGCGTGCCTGATTTCTCTGGGCAGGTACCTCAAAGATGACTGTTAGACTGGGAAGATCGGAAATTTTTCATACGCTTTCCTAACCGATACATGGATTTCCATGATGTGCAATCGAAGGGCATAGAGATTAGTATGAGTTATTGGGTGCTTTAACTCATACTTGATCTATCCGTTGTTTCTGCAAAGTAGGAATCTGGCGAGAGGAGCCGTTCATGATTGTAGTGCCTCTCCATCAGCGCTTGGCTCTGGTGATACTTGCATCCGTTGTCGGATTTGCGGTGTGCTGGTTTGCGGCGACACCGTTTGGGTTGACCGCTCCCGTTGCTGGTTTGTTTCTTTTTACCCAGAGACGGGCAGCCTTGATGCTCTATACAGTGCTGGGGATTGCTTTCGCTGGTTCTGTGTTGGTCACGTGTTTTTCCATTGGGGGCATGCGGGGCGTCTCACTGGAATGGGCGGCATTCTATGCTACGGTGATTTGCGTCGGAGGAATTGTTGTTGCTGCGATGCGGGCAACTCGAAATGAAGATGCCTTGCGCGCAGCGCAGACCATTGAGAGTGTCGTTGGGAATGCATGGGCGACGGATGCTGCTGGCAGGTTCACCTATGTTACCCCGGCAGCATTGACTTTTCTCGGTATACGTTTGGATGAATTGAATGCGACCTCTGATTACGGTGACCTAGGTTGGAAACCTGTGATTTATCCCGAAGACTATGAAACCGCGGCGGCGGTATGGCGTCGCTGTCTAAAAACGGGTGAGCACTATAATATTGAACACCGTATGCTTAGAGCCAACGGCGTTTACAGTTGGGGGAGGAGTTCGGGGCAGCCTGTGCGTGATAGCCGAGGGCGTATTACTGGATGGTATGGCACTGTCATTGATAGTGATATCTCCGAATGCAGTGGCGTAGAGGCCGGTAGTTCGAAACTCTCCGATATGAAAGACGGTACATTATCCGAGAGTTTCCCGCCGTTGAATGAAATACACCCTCATGACCGGCCTGCGGCGACACAGGCAAGCGCATATGCCTTTTGGACGGGTGTGCCGCAAGTCATGAGCTTTCGGGCTCGGCAGGCTGACGGTAGCTACCGTTTTACCGAGTATCGTGTGGATCCGGGATATGGTGTAAGCGTAGATGTGGCTCCGATGGCATCAAGGCTGGATGAACGTTGGACAATCTCTGATTCAATTGGTGAAACAGCTGAAGCAGTGAGAGCAGCAAAGATAATTGAAGCCCTGTATGGAAAAGCATGGGCATTCGATGCCGCCGGGCAATTTACCTATGTTACTCCGACAGCACAGATTGCAATCGACATGACGCTGGACGACCTTAATGCGCCAGTAAGAGGGGGAGCATTTATCGATGGAGGCGACACCGGCTGGAGCAGGGGCGTTCACCCTGAAGACTATGATCATGCCGCTGCTGGTTTACGCCGTAGCCTGAAAACAGGTGATCCCTGGAACGTTGAATACCGGATGTTGCGCAAAAATGGGGAGTATGTGTGGCATCGGATTGCAGCCCGACCGACACACGATAGCCAAGGACGTATTACCGGATGGTATGGCACGTCGATCGATATCGACGTTTATAAGAAGACGGAGGCTGCTCTTATTGAGAGCAAGCGAAAGCTTCAGCAATTGATCGATTCAGTGCCTGCTTTGATTTGGGGGCTGACGCCTGACGGAACGCCGAGCTACGTCAATAAGCGTTTCGTAGAAGTAACCGGGATGTCGTTGGAAGATATTACTGATTTGGATAATGCGCCGACTGTCCGCGTTCTTCTCCATCCAGACGACGCAGACTTAGCATTAAAAGCCATTGGCAAGTCTATCGCGACAGGCCAACCCTACGTGCAGCGGTACCGACAACGACGTGCTGACGGTAGTTATCACTGGACCGAAACACGTGCCGAACCGTTATATGACGAAGATGGCAATATCTTGCAGTGGTATGGTGTCAGTGTTGACATCCATAACTTGGTGTTGGCTCAGGACGCATTGCGCGAAAGCGAACGTATGTATCGGCAACTTGTGGAAACATTACCGGCAATGGTTGACTGTGCAGGTCCGGATGGAGAGCCGATGTATCGCAGTCGACAGCTCAGTAAATATCTTGGTTACGATCTGGAAAAATTGAGTGGGAAGCCGTTATTGGCAAGTACTCTTAACCAGAGTGTTCATCCCGACGATCTGGCTGATGTCAAAGAACATTATACTCATTGTTTGTCAGCTGGTGAACCATATGCACGAAAACACCGCTTGCGTCGATTTGACGGCGAATATCGCTGGATGGAAACGCGTGCTGCAGCCATGCGGAACGCCGAAGGCGAGATCGTACAGTGGAATGTTATTTGTCTGGATATTGATGGCGAGGTTCGGGCGCAGGAAAAGTTGCGTTTGGCACAGGAAAGTTTGGCCCGTGCAAGTCAGGCGGCAAGTCTTGCTGAACTATCAGCTTCTATAGCGCACGAAGTGAACCAACCACTGGCCGCAATTGTTGCCAATTCTTTTGCATGCCACCGTTGGTTAACAGCTTCACCCCCTAATCTCGAGCGCGCAAAAAATACGTCGGAAAGGATTATCCGGGATGCCAACTCGGCGGCAGATGTCGTCAATCGAATCCGCTCTTTGTTTAAGCAATCTGTCGAGAGCAGAAATGTCGTGGCGCTTGGCAGTGTCATCACTGAGGCGTGCGATGTCATCGCCGAAGAGGCATTGCGGCGTCGCATCCGCATGGATATTGAACTTAATGGGGACCTTCCACCTGTTCTGCTTGATCGCGTTCAGATACAGCAGGTTCTAGTTAATCTTATCCGTAACGGCATGGATGCGATGAACTCTGTGACAGGCGAAAGAATTCTTGGTGTGCGTGTGGGGTCAACCGAAGAAGTGGTACAGCTTGAAATCAGTGACGTTGGCGCTGGTGTTGAGTTTTTTGACAAAATATTCCAACCGTTTTTCACGACCAAAGAGCGCGGTATGGGCATGGGGCTCGCGATCTGTCGGTCGATTGTCGAGTCACATGGTGGAAAGTTATGGGTGGAGAATAACCAACCCTGCGGATCGCGTTTTATCTTTACATTGCCTGTTGAAGTGAAGCTAACGCCATGATGATAGCTGACCACATCGTTTTCATCGTCGACGATGATGAAAGTGTTCGGGAAGCATTGAGTGATCTCTTGGCTTCTCACGGTATGCGTGCCGAGGCTTTCGGATCGGCGGGAGACTATATCGTTGCCAATAAGCCAGACTATCCCGCTTGTCTTATCCTTGATGTAGAACTGCCTGACATCAATGGTCTTGATCTGCAGGGGCAGATTTTACAGAGCGAACATCCACCGATCGTCTTCATAACAGGGCACGGTGACATTCCTTCTTCAGTAAGAGCGATCAAGCACGGTGCCGTAGATTTTCTGACCAAGCCTTTCAGCGATGTAGACCTTATGGCAGCAATTCAGGCGGCCATCGAACAAGATCGCGCAAAACGTACGAAGCGTGCTGAGCTTGGTGTTTTGACGCAACGCTATCTTGAACTTACACCGCGTGAACGGGACGTTTTACCGCTCGTTATCAGTGGTCTTATGAACAAACAAGCTGCAGCTGAACTCGGAATCAGTGAGGTCACGTTGGAAATTCATAGAAGGAATGTAATGAAGAAGATGGGGGCAAATTCTTTTGCTGATCTGGTACGTATTGCGGAGCGATTAAAAATTCCAATAACCCATTCACGTCGCACAGGGAGGAATTGAGATGAGCACCGGAATACCTGTTGTCGCAGTCGTTGATGATGATTCAAGACTGCTTGAATTATTGGGAGACCTTTTAGAATCCGCAGGCTATGCCGTTCGCAGTTTTTCTTCTGCTGGAGCACTGCTTATGACTGGGTTGTCGGGGGTCAACGTGCTTATCACTGATATAGGCCTGCCCGACATAGACGGTTTCGAGCTTCGTGATCGGGTGAAAATGCAGCAACCGGAATTGCCGGTGTTCCTGATTACAGGCCGTCACGAAATAGCTGACCAGGAACGAGCCAAAGGTATTGGTGGGTTGTTTCGCAAACCTTTCGACGGGAGAGCTCTACTCGCGGCTATAGGAGATGTTATTCGCAGCCGTCAAACGAAGGAGGATGAAGATGAGAGTTGACCAATCGCTTTCGCGGAGATCACCATTATTGTCATCACAACCAAGTAGTGAAGAAGTGCAACCATTTGTCATTATTGTTGATGACGACCTATCTCTTCGCGAGGCGCTTTACGAATTGGTTCTGTCAGCGGGGTTTCGCCCGATTTGTTTTGGGTCAACTCATGAATTGCTTGAGGCGGATGTGCTGGACGGTCCGGGCTGTCTGATTCTGGATGTACGCATGCCGGGCGCAAGCGGCCTTGATTTGCAGCATTACCTAGCTCAAAGCGGAAACCCGAAGCCGATCATATTCCTGACTGGACATGGCGACATTCCGATGACAGTTCAGGCAATGAAGGCGGGTGCCGTTGACTTCCTTACAAAGCCGGTTCGGGATCAAACCCTGCTTGATGCAGTTATTGCGGGTATCGCGATGGATGTTACTCTCAGACAGGAGCGACTGGTGGCCAAGCGCAACCTCGAACGATTTGAGAGCCTGACACCACGCGAACGGGAAGTTCTGTGCGAAGTGGCGGTTGGTCGGGTTAACAAACAGATTGCATTCGATTTTGGTATCAGTGTTGTAACGGTCAAGCTGCACCGCAGCAACATCATGCGCAAGATGGAGGTTACCTCGATCGGCGAACTAATTCGGGCATGGGAAACACTGCCCCCTCCTGTTCGAAAAGCTGGAACGCATCCTGAACTTTAATGAAAGAAATCAATATTTAACCGGGTTTCTGGCTTTTGGGTTTTGTTTATTCCTTATCGTGGCAGGATATGTTGTGGGCGACGAAGGAATACAATTTGGGGACCATTAAAAGTTCTAAACCATCCTGTGACCTATGCCTTCCTAGCGTTTGGCGAAGTCAAACTATTCCTCAGCACAGTATCGTTGTCATGACGAGACAAGCCATCATTCTCTCTGTTCAATACAGGTCGATATACGATTTGTTCACGCCGATGCCCTCCGTTGATTAGGGCTAAGGCATTCCCGAGAGCAGGCATCGGAGTCTTAACCATGCAACAGAAACTTGTCATTATCGGTGCTGGCTTTGCCGGCATGTATTCCGCACTTTCGGCAGCGCGTCTGCGTGATGCCCGTGGTATTTCGTCGCAAGCGCTAGAAATCATTCTTGTCGCCCCGGAACCGACACTGGTAATTCGTCCGCGTCTTTATGAGCCACTTCCTGAAACGTTAACCGCACCTCTTGACGAAGTCTTAAACGCTATCGACGTCGTTTATATGCAAGGTAAGGTCGATACGATTGACACGAGTGGCCGCATGATCGATGTCGTTGGAGCAGATGGTGATCACTATTCTCTGGCCTATGACCGTGTGGTGGTGGCAACAGGTAGTCATCTGTTTCGTCCCCCTATTCCCGGTCTTGCAGAATATGGCTTTAGTGTTGACCAACTCGACGACGCGGTCACTCTTGATCGCCATTTGCACGAACTGGCTGACCGGCCTATTTCAAAAGCCCGGGGAACTGTTGTTGTCGTAGGAGGTGGTTTCACCGGTATTGAGGCTGCAACAGAAATGCCAGCACGATTGCGAGCCATTCTCGGAGACGGAGCCAAGATCCGGGTCGTGATCGTGGAGCGAAACGATGCAATCGCCCCTGACATGGGACCGGGTGCCCGCCCGGCTATTGAGGACGCGCTGCGTGAGATCGCGGTGGAAACCAGATTGGGGGTGGGTGTCACGTCGTTGGACGAGAATGGTGTTACGCTCAGCGATGGCGAGCGTATTGAGAGCGCAACTGTGATCTGGGCGGCAGGTATTCGTGCTGCACCTTTGACACAACAAATCCCTGGAGAACGTGATAATTTCGGACGTCTTCTGGTTGATCGCGAACTGCGTGTTCCTGATGTTCCGGGAGTCTTTGCTACCGGTGACGCGGCCAAAGCTGCGAGCGATGATCTTGGAAACTTTTCTCTGATGTCTTGCCAGCACGCCACTCGGCTTGGTGCCTTCGCAGGTAATAACGCTGCAGCCGACCTGCTCGGTGTGCCGATGATGAGCTATCATCAGAAAGCATATGTGACGTGCCTTGATTTGGGCAGCGCAGGTGCAGTCTTTACACGTGGCTGGGATCGCAAGGTCGAATTGATGGGCGAGAAGGCCAAGAAGGTAAAGCGGGAGATCAATACGATCTGGATTTACCCGCCGAAGGCTGACCGGGCCATAGCGTTGGCGTCTGCAGACCCGGAGCGAGTGACTGATCTCTAGCATATTCTTCGGTAGTATACGGAGAATTGAATCTGATGGTCCTAGAAGGATTCACAAGACTTCAGGGGACTGAAATTGAAGCTGTGATTTGCATACTTTGTCGATCACGGCTTCTCTGATTTAGCAGTAGCACAGTTGCGTACGGTGCTTTGGGTGTCGAGCAAGGATGCTGTGGCATCATAATAATATATGAAAACCGCTCCATCACGGGTCAAAATAAGAAGGAGGCTCATAATCAGTAAATGTAGATTCGGACGACTAGGTCATGTTGACAAACTTCTGAGCCACAAGCGAACCGAACTTATGTGAATGAAGCCGAGATAGCTTTCTGCGGTTTTATCGTACCGGGTTGCCAAGCGTCGTGAGCATTTGAGCTTATTGAAGCAACGCTCAACGCGATTTCGCAAAGCATAGGTTATAGCATCGACCTCGATTGGCACTTTTCGATTGGTTTTACCTGGAATAACAGGGATGCCGCCCCGCAGATCGATCACGTTACGAATATGGTCGCTGTCATAGCCTCTATCAGCCAGAAAAACCTTGGCTTTCGGCAGGTCAGTATCCACTAGAATATCGAAGCCCTTGAAATCAGAAACTTCTCCGCCGGTTATTTCCGCCCTGACAGGCAGTCCGTGAGCGTTGGCAATGAGGTGGATCTTGGTCGTAAAGCCACCTTTTGAGCGGCCAAAACCTTCTTTTTGAGTCCCCCTTTTGCGCCTGCGGCCAAGTGATGAGCCCGGATCACAGTGCTATCGATCATTTGAACCTGATCTGGCATGGAGCCACTTTCATTAAGCGCTTCAAGCATCAACTCCCAAAGTCCCGCCAACGTCCACCTTCTGAATTGACGATAGACACTGGACCATTTGCCGAATTCTTCGGGCAGATCCCGCCACGGCGAACCAGTTCGCGCAATCCAGAAGATGGCGTCCAGAACGCGGCGATGATCTAAAGCTCGACGGCCACCACGCCCACGTATCGCCAAGAGAAAAGGCTCAAAAAACGCCCATTCCGCTTCTTCCATCAACAATCGCGCCAAGGAAACCTCCGTAAAAGTTACCTTGAATCACATTACAGATCTTTAGGGAATCCAGTTTGTCAACATTACCTAGGCAAAATTTTCCCAATCCCAGAAAATAAAGGCTTCAGGGCCGTTTGCAGAGATACCCCAAGCTTCTGACTTATCGCAGAATGGAGAATAAAGGCAGAGGATTGTGGTCACATGCATTTAAATCGTCTGCCAATTCAGAACAGTAAGCCGATATTTTCGGGGCTAAAGTCTACCCTCAGAGTCATGCTTGTCGAGTTTAGGTTGGCGCATATATTGCATGCATCTTTTTCGGGAAAAACTTCTAGGAACAATCTTATGACAAGCATTAACCCATCCCAGTTCAATGTTGCATCATTTCAAAGATTGGGGATCAGTGTTGCAAATAAACAGATCCCTCAAAAAACGATCGACTTCATGCTTGAAGGTCAGGAGGGCGATGTTGACCTTGGCAAAGCAGCACTACTAACGAATGCTTCTCCTGTTGATCCGCTTGCCATCAATGCTGGTGCTCAATCACGAACAGAGGCACAGTTGATTGGTCAGCAAGATAAGGCATCCGATTCAGTTCTGCCCACCTCTGCAGAGGACCTTCTGACGCCGAACGAGGAAGACGAAACTATTGAAAAAGAGAAGCAGGAGAAACTTGATCAATTGAACAAGCAGATATTGCAGGGCTAAGGTGTGTTGCTCACGCCATGTTAAGACAAACCCCAGCATCTCAATTATTGGTGGGGTAAGTTAGCGCTCTAAAGCGCTCGTTTAACGGGCGCTTTTTTATCTGGTGGCGGAACAAACCGTCAATCGGTCGATGATTTCACAATGGATTGAATCCGGGTTGTCCACTTGCCCGTGCAGTTCATTGACGATGCCGTGCAATAATGACTTTGGAACGCATAGGAAGAAAACTGAAGTTTCAACCAATCTTTCTCCCTCCTGTCGGTTTTAAGATTTTCGCGAATGTTGGGTTTTGGTTCGATCAGTATGTTGGCCCGAAAATTGATGGGGTGTCTACAATTCCAGGGGCTATTCAAAATTCAGCATAAGTTTGGAAATATGGCCAAGGCGCACGAGGAGGCAGTGGAGCTTGAGGGCGAAATCCAAAAACTTGAACAAGTTCTATTGAACCGCGAAGTTTCAATTCAAGCCCTTTCAGGAGCTCTTTTGCAAATTTGTAAACAAGGTATATCAACGGTTCATAATGAATTAGCTGCTTGTCCTGACGGCCGTCTTATAGGTTCCTCGCCGGTAAAAGAGGTGATTTGGCAAGGAAGAAACCAATCGCTTCACTTCGAAGAGGGGAATTTCCGACCGCACGTGGTCGAACTCTTTCGACACCTTGAGCAAGACTTTGGTAATCAGTTTTCTCTGGCAAGATTCCCTGGGAAGAATATGGCGGCCAATGTCATGGAGGTTTTGGGTTGGCGAGACTATGAGAACTTCGAAGCTGACATGAGATCGATGGAGCTCTAGTGATCATTGCCAAGCCAGAAAAATGCATCGGTATTCAGTAACCAAATAGGCTTGACGCCTATGAGAAAACCTCTAGGTTGTCGAACCGCATCGAATGTTTGGACATATTGCTCCAGAGTTCATGCTGGGCCTGTAGCTCAATTTGGTTAGAGCCGACCGCTCATAACGGTCTGGTTGCGAGTTCAAGTCTCGCCGGGCCCACCAACATCTCTTCTAGGCGAGAGCTGATCACCGTAATACAATGTTGCTGATTCCGGGCTAAGTTTCTACTGTTAGCCTGTGATCGCTTTAGTGTTCCAATCAGTCTTGGATTCGGTTGAAGCAATCCAGGTCGTTAAGTCGCTGCCTACTTCTGCTTTGAAACCAATGGAGAGCAAAAACTCCTTAAACATTTCAAGGGTTAGGTAAGCGGCGCAAGTCCCTGAGTACGCGTTCTTGAGGCCGTCCCAATTCAGAAGGAGCTGATCTTGGAGATGCTGCTCATGTCCTGATGGCAGGGTCTTCACGCATATTACGCAATCTGACGGTACGATAGGCTGCTCAAAGTAACCGAAGCACACTTTATCTTTGGTTGGTCGCGCTACCCTTGGGAGCATAACTACTGGGCCTGAGACTAGCCTATTCTGTTTTGATGCACTAAGTTTACCTCTTGATATCTTCCCGTCACAAAGATTGGTTGTGTGTATTAGGCTAGGACGTTCAGTGCATTCTGAGGACTCAGAAACAGGGTGCGTTCCTCTCATTATGATCACATTATAGTCTCTGGTTGCGGCTACTAGCTTTCCAATGGGGTGGGTTTCAGCCATTGTGCAGCTATGTTGACGTTTTGAGATTCTCACCATGTGGATTGTGACCGATGCTTCTCTAAAACCGGGCTGCGCATAAGGGCCAAAGTCTTCCATTATATGGTGTCGAGTGAGCGCATCGCGAGCTTTACTGTCCTTGGAGCTGAGCAGGCAAGAGCGTGGTACGATAGCTAAAATTTCCCCTAAATGACTAAGGTATTTGCAGCTTGCCAGGAGGAATGCCATAGCTTTGCTGCATCTCAGATTCTCATCTTCAAAGGCTGTAGCTACAAACTCTGAACTTTTGCAAGAGAATGGGGGGTTGAGTAATAGGCCGATTGTCGGACCTGCCGGTAACTTCCAGACGTTGCCGGATGCGGCAAAATGGGTGCTTGATGTTGCAATGATCCTTGGACGTCTGGAGTTTCAGACCTTGCTGGTGTTCCTGTTGCCGAGTTTCTGGCGGGATTAAGTTAAGAGCGGGTAATTGCAATAGTTTAGACGCGGTTTGTTGCGCATTGATAACATCAAATCTACGAGCACTGCGACCAGTGCTGGGATATGTCACCTTTTCTGTCAATTGTGCAGTTTTTTGTCAGCTTATGTGTCAATCCGTGTCAACTTATCTGGCATTCTGTAATGCTAAGCCTTTGATTTCGCAGGATGCCGAATGTCATCTTATGTGGCACGTGACAAATGTCGAGTGCCACAAAAGATGACATTTTCGCCAGAGAAGATGACATTTTCGCCAGAAAAGTTGGCACTGGCACTCGACACTTGCCCTCCCCCAGGCCATCGATTTCAGCGGTTGGCGATGTATCCGTTGCGGGTACTTTTCTTTGATGCCAAGAGGATCTATGCGTTTCTCTACGGTCAATGAGCTAAAATTTTTCCACTTGATTTTTCCATTTTGGGCCTACTTCGACTCGTCCATTAGTTTATCAGGTGTGTGTTTTTCCCAACTGAGATAATTTGGACGAATTTCCCCTCGAATTTTCGCCGCACGAATACACGCAATACGTGTAGTTATGAATATTAAAAATGTGCTTGAAATTAAAATGGTGATTGGGAGGGCATTTCAATCTTTGGTTGCTGTTTGCAACCTCCAATACTGTCAATTGGATCACACTGAACGATTACCTGAAATCATTGCTGATCAAGACATAAGCTATACAGATCAGAGACAGATCAGAGACAGATTGGAAACAGATGACATGCATATGCGAGACATGTCCAACACAGTCTCAAAGCTGTGTAGCACTAGATTCTCGCAATGATTGAAATTGCTTTTAATGGTGTTGACCAATGGGCATGACAGAAGAATGATCGTGCTGTCTGAAACAACTCATGAGGCCAAAACGCAAAAACCGCCCCAGAATGTCTGAGACGGTTGGTTACGTCGCTAAATGCGATAAGGTGTAGTTACCTTCTCATTTAGCACGTTCCCTCCTCTCAGGCAAGCACTGCGTGTCAAGCACGCCACAGGATCACTTTGCCTAATTTCAACTTGAGGAGCAGAACATGTATGAATCAGCAAGGCGGGTCGTGACCCGCAGCAAAGGCCGAGTTGTTGGTCGATTTTTCAGTGGTAAGAACAAGCGCCACGTCCCCTGGGAGTTCTCAACTTGAGCGGGATTGCTTGCGGCTTTTGGATGTATTGCCAGAAGTGGTGACTTACTGGTCGCAACCTTTTGGTCTTATGTACGAATTTTGCGGAAAGGAGCGAATTTACTACCCTGATATTGAGGTTAGAACCAAGACGGGGCGTAAGATTATCGAGGTCAAGCCAAATAACAAACTTATCAAGGATGGCATCTTTGATCGGTTTGAGGTGATACGAGGCCTACTTCAGGATAAAGGATACTCATTTGAGGTCTCGACAGAGGATCAAATTCGTCCTGAGCCGCTATTTTCGAATGTAAACCTCTTGCAGCCCTATCGCCTACTGGGTGGAACAATATATTCCATCATTTCGATCGAGCGTGCTTTCGGTGGGAGACGGCGGGTATCAGTTAAAGAACTTGCCCGTAAAATCAGCGCTGATGATGCTCTGGAAGCGGTGTTGCCTTACATTGCAGAGGGTAAGCTTTGCGTCGATCTTCATGAACCTATTACAGAGAACAGTCTGGTCTGGTTGTTTGAGGGGGATACAAAGCTATGACAATGATTCATATCTCGATCAATACTCGAATTCGGCTGGATGAGGCAGTTTATAAAGTTACATGCCACACCGAAACCGGTGAACTGAACCTCACATGTTGTCAAACAGGTAAGCCTCGTTTGATTTCCACGCGCGAACTGGTGAAAAAAATCATCGACGGTGAAGCGTCAATAGATCAGCAAGTCCCTGAAGCCTTGATCAATTCAAAAGATCAAACTGAAAAGCGGTTTGATGCATTTAATGAGAGGGACAAGGCTGTTGCGCGAGAACGGCTAAGTTATGTTGAAAAAGTTGATGAGCATCTTGCAGAAGGCAGCTTAACAACAGCTATAAATGACGTGATTCAGGGCGTACAGCGCGGCGGCATCCCTTTGCCCCCAAGTTTTAGAGCAATATGGAGGTGGTATGATGCCTGGATCAAAGGCGGACGAAACATTACGGCTCTCCTTCCTCGGCATCATGTGAAGGGGCGACGACCGACATGTTTGTGCAACCGGTCTTTTGAAATACTGCAGGAAGTTATCGAGGACCAGTACCTCATCCGAACACCGAAGACAAAACTCAGCGTCTTCAAGGAGTTTAAAGGCCGGTTGGTACAAGAGAACAAGCTTCATCCAGAAGCTGGACGTATGCACATACCGTCTTCGCGAAGCATCTACCGTTTTCTTGCCGGGCTTAATCCCTATGAAGTGATGACAGCCCAAAAAGGGCGAAAAGAAGCTGACAAGGTTTTTGCTTCTGTCGGAGCTGGTGTTGTTGCGAGATTTCCTTTGCACATTGTGCAAGTGGATCATCACTTGATGGACATCATCTTAAGGCTTCAGTCAGGTGAGCTGCTGGGACGACCTTGGTTGACCGTGGCTCTGGACCTCTACAGTCGAATGCCCGTCGGCTTCTACATTAGCTTTGACGCGCCGAGCTATGTTTCCGTCATGCATTGCTTGAAACATGCAATCCTTCCCAAAGAGCATTATCTCGAACAAGTATTGTCGCAAGTCAAAGCCCAAGCGGGGACCATGATGGACGCCAAATTCTCGTCGGACTGGTCGTGTTTTGGTTTGATGGATACTTTGGTGCTCGACAATGGGCTGGAATTTCATTCGCAAGATTTGCAGGACAGTTGCAGTCAGCTAGGTGTTTCGCTGGAATATAACCCGGCTCGGACACCTCATTATAAGGGGGCTGTGGAGCGTTTCTTCGGAACGTTAAATACCAAGCTGATCCATACCTTGCCCGGCACAACATTCTCCAATCCTCGACAGAGAGGAGACTATCAGTCTGAGAAGGCCGCTTGTCTAACAATTGAGGATTTGGAGTTCCTGCTGACGAAATTCATCGTCGATGATTATGCGGTTACAGTTCATTCGACGCTGGATCAGTTTCCGCTGGAGAAATGGCAGGACGGCGTGCAGAAGCATCCGGTTCGTTTCATTTCCGATCAGCAAGACCTGTCTGTATTGCTGTTCAAGGTGAAGCTAAAAAAGCTGACTCGAGCCGGTATCAAGATCATGGGGTTGAGCTATCAGTCGGATGCCGTGCAGTTGCTTCGGCAGCGTCTGATGAAAAACGGGTCGGGGAAGCACACTAACCCGGACGTTCGCGTCAAATTCGATCCCGAGGACTTGTTCAACGATCTTCGTCGAGGACGCTCATGCGAAGATTTTCCTTCCAGTCACATGTATTTACGAGACATATGCGTCAAAATTATCGATTTGGCGTCATCGCATTATCCGCAAAGCGATGCTCAAGCAAAAGCTGGACCTTAGAAAATCCTCGGAAGATGAATTTCTCGAAGTGCGGCAGTCATTGTTCGAAGTGGCTGAAGATCTCATTAAAAGTCACCAAAAAAGGAAACGCAAGGCGGCCAACCGTGTCAGCAGCGAGGAAAGGAAAGCTGGCAACGATAATGGTCGGCTACCTGCTTCGGACGGGTCTCCTGACGATGATAATGACGATGTCATTCCAGATGCCGAATTTACATCACCATTTCAGTCGCCTGAAGAACTTGAGGAGGAATTGAAACGACGGGGATGGAGATCTTCTCGTGCGGGAAGGCAAAACCGTGATGGGAGTGAGGCGGATGCATGAGTTTGAGAGACGTCTCACCGAAGAACAGGCTGTTAAACTTGCAGCATTTCGGGATCGTAGGATTGCACATGATGCCTTTCAGGATGCGCTGACCAAGATTGCGAACTTCCATCAAACAGGCCGTCATGCTGCCCGGCCGGGCATTCTGACGATGGTCGGTGAAACAGGCGCAGGAAAAACATCCATCATTGAGGATTACTGCAACCTTCACAACGAGAGTGGACAATTCAAGAAGGTACTGTTTGTCATCGTACCTGAGAGTTGTACGGTTAAGAACCTAGCCGCAAGCATCTTGATGGCGTTGGGAGATCTGTCGAGTGTGAAAGGCACTCGGCAGGACATGGAACTAAGGATCAAAGATTATGTTGATCGCACGGGTGTCGAGATGTTGATCTTTGATGAGTTTCAGCATCTGACCAACCGCGGGAGTGCGAAACGACAGTATGATGCGGCAGACTGGTTGAAAACTCAGGTGGAGATTTTGCGCAAACCAATCGTATTTGCCGGGCTACCTGAAGTGCATAACATTTTCGCACTGAACCCTCAGCTCGAGACGAGGCGAAACGGCAAGATCGGCATCATGCCCTTTGATCTTGATACGGATGAAAATCGCAAATCTGTATTCCTCTTCTTTCATATGCTGAACAAGCACTTGCCGCTACCAAGGCCTGAACTTTCAGCCCTTAATGACCCGAACGCTATCAAATATGTCGTTGACGAGAATAAAGGGCTTCTTGGTTACATGATGAAAGTTGTCCATCATGCGACCGAGAAAGCATTGATTGAGGAGGATGAAACGCTCCGGTTTCAGCATCTTCACGATGCTGTGCAGGAATTGGGGGGTGTGACCTTCGAGGTTGGGCAAGCAACGATCCGTCCCGGGAAAAAGAAGAAACCTAGGGGCAAAGATGAAGGCAAGGGAGGTCTCTATGGCATCCTCTAGATCCCTCCTTTTTAAATCTCCCCCGATCCAACACGAGAGCCTTGTTGGTTATCTGATTCGAATCGCGGAATTGAACCGGTATCCACGCATGTCCTGGATAGGAAACTTGGCTGGGGTTAATCTCACGGAAGAAACCTTGTCCAAGATGAACACCCGTCTCGGGCGCTTAGCCAAAGTTGTTGGCGCTTCAGATGACGAGATGAAGTCCCTCTGCCATTACGTGAGTGCAAAGGGAAACAATCTACACGTTATCTTGTCGATGGGAGAGATTATCCCCAAACAATACCTTTACTGGCCAAGTCAACGTGTCTGTTTTTCATGTTTGCGTGAAAAAGGCTTCGTTTCGGGTTTGTGGGATCTGAAAGCCGTTACGCATTGTCCGGAACATGGCGAGTTGTTGCGCGACGCCTGTCCGGCTTGCAAGGAACCCGTAACATTCAACAGGGGGCGTCTAGCCCCCTGTCTACCCGGGTGCCAGTATAGAGGTCGTGGAAGTGAGTGCTTAGATTCAGTCAGAGCACTCATGCAACTCATATCCAACAAGTTCCTTGGTACCGAATTCGATTTGACCGAGTTTGGTTTTTCGAAACAGATTGTGGATGGCGATCTTTATATGCTCCTGCAGACGATATCCTTCTTGGCGATGCGCTCCTGGCGTGGAGAAGGTGATATCGACCATGGATGGTTGGAAGCAAGACCAGAAACCATGATTGAGAAGATGACCCATGCTTCCGGAGCATTGGTTCACTGGCCTTCCGGGTATTTCAAATTCCTTGATGATATCTGTGCAGGTAAAGATGCACCCGATGGCGCAATTGTGATGCACTGGATGTTCGGTGGTTTTTACAAGAGCCTGGTTTCACGGCAAAAGCAGTTAGGGTTCCTGTTTGACGGGCTTCAGGATTACATGAATTATCGGCTTAATGATCGCTTTTTGACAGGCAGAGGATGTCCTTCTGTGCTGAAGAAGCGTGATCGACGGATTTATGTGCCGAGCTTTATCGCTCGAAAGCAATTGGGTGTTGGTCGCCAGGAATTCAAACGTCTTGTCGACCGGCATTACCTTCAGAGCAAACCCTTCGACACCAGCTATGGAAAGATGATCTGCGTCCATCGCGGCAGTGTGCGTGAGTATGCTGAAACCAGATCACGTTTTGTCGGAAGAAAGGAGCTTTCAGAAGAACTCGGTCTGTCCCTTCACTCGCTCTACAGTCTGAGTACCGCGAGCATTCTTAATCCATTTCACTCGCCCGAAAAGGACGGGTGGCCAAAGTGGTGGTATGACAGGCACGTAGTCGATGACTGGCTGGGCAGTTTGCGAGAAACCGCCAAACGACCAGCTACAGGAAAAAGAACGATTCAGTTGTCTAAAGCTGTTGCCAAATACAATCATATGGGCCTGACATATAGTAAATTGTTCAATGCTATAAACCATGGGGCTCTGAGATTATATCGTCGGCGACTGGATACTGAAAATCTGCTGGAGTATTTTTCCTTGGACGAGGCTCAACTGAATAAGTGGTATCTCGCTCGCGGCTAGATATGTGACATCGATTTTCACATAGCCAACATTCGCTAGGGTCTGGACTTAATTGACCCAACATCTGATTGCAAAAATCCGGACCATATTAAGGAAGTTTTCTGCGGACTTTTCGTATCGGATGGTCAGCCGCCTCATATCCTTCATACGGCAGAAGAAACGCTCAACAAGATTGCGTTTGGCGTAAAGACCCGCGTCATGAGGGATAGGCTTTCTGGCATTTGCCTTGGCGGGGATCACCGGCAAGGCACCTTCATCCTCTATCTCCCGACGGATACGTGCACTGCCATAGGCCTTGTCGGCGACAATGGCCAATGGTGGTTTTGACCAATTCAGGAAGCAGTCGATCATCTTACTGTCATGGAGTTGTCCGCCACTGATCGCAAGACGCAACGGGCGACCGAGTGCATCTACAGCGGCGTGAACTTTACTTGTCCTGCCGCCGCGTGAGCGTCCAATACCCTCTGCCAGTTCCCATTTTTTGACCCAGCCGCTGCGCGGTGAGCCTTCACAATCGAACTGTCGATAAAGACAAGGGCATCTTCATATTCTGATGCCAGTGCCTCGAATATCTCGCGCCATATACCGCGTTCTCCCCAACGGACATAACGATTATAGACTGTTGTAGGCGGGCCATATCTTCCCGGAAGATCCCGCCAGGGTGCACCGGTTCGAAGAGTGTAGAAAATGCCATTGAGAACGGACCTGTCGTCGCGACGCTTCGGTCCCCGACCGTCAACCGGAAGAAGAGGAGCAATGATTGCCCATTCTTTATCGCTCAAATCAAATCGTGCCATGTGATAACTCCCTTTCCCAAAGGGTGAATCACATTTCGACTATAAATTTCAAGCGTTCCAATTGGGTTCAGACCCTAGTTGGAAATATCTGAGCTTTGAATGGCTTCATTGAGGATGCTGAGATGTCTTATCCATCTGTTTGTTGATAAATTCCTATCTTACTATCGAGTTTGTCGACAAAATGCTTGGATTGTTCGATCTTGTTGGCGGAACTGTTGCACATGCAGTCGTTGAAGAAACTGCCTGAAATTTTCACGACGTCACCATCGTCGCGGCAAATGATTTCCAATGCACTGAAGACCAACAGAGTGAGACGGCTGGCGCGTGGGCTCTACACGAAGGATCTAGATACTCCACTCGAAGACTATGTGCGCCGTCATCTTTGGGAAATCGTCACAAAGCTTTACTCAGAACCTGTGCTTGACGGGCGCACAGCCCTTCAGAATGGGCCAGACAATGATGGGTGCATCTTTCTCGTCACCTCAACTGCTCGGGATACTGTTCTGTCTGGTTTGACCATTTATGCCCGCCGGGGACATCAGCCGCTTTCAGACGACACCAGAACCAAAAACGGCATATATATTCCGAGCCCGGCACGTGCCCTGATCGAAAATATGGTTCCGTCCCGTGCCTCGTCGCGGCGTATTGCTCGAACATATAGCCGGGATGAACTCAAGGCGTATCTAGAAGCCTATTTGGAGCGGTATGGAGAAGACGGCCTAAGCCGGTTGCGCGATCAGGTGCCTACGGTCGGACAGCAGCTGGCAATGACAAAGGAAGCTGAAAAGCTTGATCAGATCATTGGTGCCCTGCTCGGTGCAAATAATGTTCTCCTAGAAGCAGGCGGACGCACAGACAGGGGCGAATCCCGGATTGATGCTGATCGTGTGGTTCTGTTTGAAAAACTTTTTACGGCACTGCACGAGTTCATCCCCATAGATCGCCCAGTCTCTGCCATGAACCCAGCCAACAATGAACTGAGTGCTTTCTATGAGGCTTACTTTTCCAATTTCATTGAGGGGATCAAATTCGATGTAGAGGAAGCGCGAGACATCATCTTTGCAAACAAGATTCCCGAGGGACGCTTAGAGGATTCTCAGGACCTTTTCGGGACGTGGCAGGTGGTTTCCGGTGCAGCACACATGTCTTCGCCCCCAACGAGTTTTGACGCCTTTATTCGCCAATTAAGAACAGATCATGTTAGCGTCATGCAGGGGCATTTGGGCAAGAACCCTGGTGTGTTCAAGGCCAAAGACAACATGGCAGGAGGCTATGTATTTGTGTCTCCTGAAAAGGTGGCGGGCACCCTGGAAGAGGGATTTGCCATGCTTGATCAGCTTAAAGGCGGGTTCCGGCGTGGTGTGTTTGCAATGTTTCTGATCAGTGAGGTGCATCCCTTCGATGATGGCAATGGACGGATGGCACGCATTGCCATGAACAGAGAAATGTCGGCTGACAATCAGTCGAGAGCTATAATCCCCCCAGTATTTCGAGATACATATTTTGTTGGTTTGAGAAGTATGTCCCGATTGGGAAATACAACGGCCCTGATCCGTATGCTTGATTTTGCTCAGCTTTGGACATCTGAGGTGGTGTGGCAGGATTGGGCTGAAACGCGCAGCATTCTTGAGGCATGTAATGCGTTTCTGGAGCCGGAAGAGGCGAATGAGCACTATCTGCGCCTTGAACGTCCGCGATAGGTTCGTCGCGTGCCACAGGCCGGACGCGGGCTCAATTCAAACTAGCGAGTGCAGTAAAGTCAGGTTCGGTTGACTAGATGATTTCTCGTCCGGCCCTGCGAGACGCTTCTAGCCATTCACTGTGTGTTTGCTTGTGCAAGTGCTTCTGGGTTTGTGGCGGCCAGAAGATCGTCCAGCGAGTAACAAGGTGTGTTTCCCTGACGAAGTAGGAGTGCGCCATCCTGCACTGATGCAAAAAGGGTCTGCCCCTCTTTAAGGCTCAGCCTGGAAACCAGATCATCTGGCAATGTCAGGGAGAATTCACCATCGCGCTTTGAAATTTTACAGGGATACATTTGGGGGCTCACTGTTCAAACGTTCACGCCAGAGCGGGTCAGATAGTCGGAGATGCTTTTGGGTTTTAAGCGTTCGGTCAATAAAACCTCGTTGGCTGCAGGCTTCATTGGTTTACCTAAAATTCAAGCTGGGTAAGAATGGCTGAAGCTCAAGCTTGTGAAGTGATTGTAGCATTTCCATGACTTGAAGACCATTTTTCATGCGGAAAGAGATAGGAGCTTCGTGCGGCACGCAAGCAGGGTTTTGTGGTAAAGTGGAGCCTGTCAGGAAAGTTTGCTGTTCCAAATTGAAGCATGGTCAGCGACGGAGAGTATGAGGATGATGTCAACTTCTTCGGATAAGACGAAACTGCGCGATGCTATTGATGCAGCGAGAGAGCGGGGACGAAAACTGTCCGCCGAGATCCTTGCTGGTGAGGAAATGAAAACCTCTGAGGAGTTTGCTGCGCTGCTAGGAGTTTCTGCTGCAGCTGTGAACAGTAAGCGACGTCGCGGGGCGCTACTGGGGCTCAATGGCGCAGTGAAAGGATATCGTTTTCCTATCTGGCAGCTTAACAAAGACGGAAAACCATACGCGACACTTGCCGAGCTACATGAGCGTTTGGGCGGTTCTTGGGCGGTCTATCGGTTGTTGCGATGGTTTGACCGGGCTGGAGGCGTTGGAGGAAGGTCAGGAAACTCAGGTTCTTGATCTGGCCGAGACGGTTGGTCGGGATTTTAGCTAAGGCGGAACTGAGCTATTTAGTCGAAGGTTAGGAAGCTTCGTAGCTCAGTTCTAGCAAGCATGAGATGCGTGCTATATCTTCGGATTTATTTATAGTGACCTCGAGGTCACCGGTCCCAAAGTGACCGATTTGACGGACATCTCGCATAATCTTCTCATCGATTTCGACGGCGTCTGGATCAAGGTTCAAGTAAACCTTGATAACCTTTCTCTGATTGTAAATTTGAACGGATGCGAAGTTCCTGTTGCGCCGAAAGGCCATGTGTTGTTCACGCATAATCTTCCTTCTTTCGAGATATCGGGCTCATTACCCAGCACAGAAAAACATGGGCATGGGGGAAGGTGCTGTGATCTGCGTCGTCAAGGTTGATTTACAATCGATAATTCTGCCTCAAAAAAAATGATCTCTTCTGGCCAACCTGTTTTCATTCAAACGGGGCAGACCGGAATTTGATCTCAAGTCTCTCAGGGTAGAATGAAACATCGGCTGCCTCAGGACTGTAAAAAAGGGTCGCCAGACTGGGCTCAGGCGTGTTCGTAACAAGCCGATCATAGTCTGCATATGTCAGCAGGACATGAGAGGGATGGCCGTTGGTTGTGATCATAACCGGGCCTTTTTCTGCCGCCTGTCTGGCCATGGCAAAATTTCGAGCCACTTCTTGACTTGTAAGTGTGGTTTTCGTCATACCCTGCCTCCTTGCTATTGTCTTGGAGTCTTTGGGGGTGGTCATTCAAGAGGCTGATTGACCGCGGAACACATTTTGTTCGCGAAGCTGTATGTCTGTCGGGGGAGATCGTGACGACCAAACGTTACCAACAGCACGGACTATTAATATCTGCCTTGTTCCAGATACTGTCAAACGACATTCTCTCTTGCCAGTAACATGGCAAAGTGCACCACGTTTGAAAATCGATAGTCATGATTTTCATTGATCCAATGTCTGTTTTTTATCATGCGTAGTTTGTCATAATTCGGAGTTATTGAATTGATTTTAATGCAAAGCTACTAATGTGCGATTTTTAATGTAGCAACTAAACTATTGCTTGTGCGTTCTGTGGAGCCTCAATATTCTCTTCATAAGGGTGTTAATTCCACATTGCACGTATAGATTAAGGATTAAATGTTCTTATTTGTGCCGTGCTGAAATCAGGGGCTCAAATGCAAGACGATCATGTCGAAACCATAGCAAACCACACCGCCGTGATTCTGGCTTCGGAACTTTTATCCAACGATGGTGGTCCGGTAACTATCAGCTCGGTTCAGAATGCGGAGCACGGGACGGTATCGCTTGATGTTGATGGCAATGTGGTGTTCACGCCGGATGCGGATTACTACGGCCCGGCAGTGTTCAGCTATACGATAGATGACGGTACGGGTGAGACAAGCACATCGACGGTGACGATTGACGTCAAAGCAACGCTTGATGACAGTCATCTGATCAGCGGTGCTGGTGGAACACTCGCAGATCCGGACAGATGGGATGCAGCGCAGTTACATAACGGCGGTCATGTGACGGTCTGGAACGAGGGCGCTTACACTTATCTGACGCTTACGAAGGCGGACGGGACGACGCAGCGGAATCGTTATGTGATGCCGAACTCTGCGGGTCATGTAACGGAGGTGAAGGTTGAGGGGCTTGCCGGTGGTGGCTTTGTGGTCTTTGAGAGCTCATCGGCTTATTCGCCGCAGAGGACTGGTTTTGTTGTTTACAACGCGTCTGGCAATGCCATTGGGCAACGCCAACTGGTGACAACTGAGAGTCGCCAACAAGGGGCGCCCGAGATTATCGCACTTCAGGATGGCGGTTTTGTCCTGCTGTTTAAGTACCAGATGTCAGGGGGGTCTTCTGATGACACCTTTGGCCAGCGCTATGACGCATCGGGTGATGTGATTGGCGAGCGTTTTGAGATCAGTGGTGCGGTGTCTGGCACCGATACGATGGCCAATGGTGTCGAGCTCACCGATGGTCGTCTTGTTATCTTCTCGGTTAACCATAGTGGTCTACCAGAGACAACAACGCTTCAGGTCTTTAGTTCACATGGGGTGAAGCTTGGTGACAGCGTTGTCGCCATGCAGGGGCCTGGTAATGAAGCGAACTTCGAGCCGACCTCGATGCTTCTGGCCGATGGGCGGGTTGCGGTCACGATCGGGACGACGCTTCAGGTTTACAGCATTGATACGAATAATGTTGTGACGCTTGATGCGACAGTTGACATTGATGCGGCGAACACGACGGCCGGGGATGTGACGTTCTCTGATGTTGTTGCGCTTGCGGATGGGGGAACGTTTGTTGCCTTTACGCGGCGTGTGCCGGGTGGCTTTGCGAAGATTTACGGTCAACGGTATGACGCAGCGGGTAACCCTGTGAATGGCGAGGTTGACTTTGAAGGTCTTGCCTATGGTGCGGAGCTGAATGTGCGTCTTGAGCCATCTTCTGATGGCGGTGTGTATCTGTATTACAGCAATGAGAATGCGTCTGGGACAAACGATCTTTACCGGATCCATGTTGATGGCGGTGTTACGGGTCAGACGATTGCCGATGCGCAGTATCAGGATGTTGCGGCGGCTTATGCGGATGCGGTGTCGATTGTCGCGAACCGTTCGACGGTCATTCTGGCCTCAGAGCTTCTGGCCAATGATGAAGATCCGGATGGAGATGTTGTCAACATCAGCTCGGTTCAGAATGCCGAGCACGGGACGGTATCGCTTGATGTTGATGGCAATGTGGTGTTCACGCCGGATGCGGATTACTACGGCCCGGCAGTGTTCAGCTATACGATAGATGACGGTACGGGTGAGACAAGCACATCGACGGTGACGATTGACGTCAAAGCAACGCTTGATGACAGTCATCTGATCAGCGGTGCTGGTGGAACACTCGCAGATCCGGACAGATGGGATGCAGCGCAGTTACATAACGGCGGTCATGTGACGGTCTGGAACGAGGGCGCTTACACTTATCTGACGCTTACGAAGGCGGACGGGACGACGCAGCGGAATCGTTATGTGATGCCGAACTCTGCGGGTCATGTAACGGAGGTGAAGGTTGAGGGGCTTGCCGGTGGTGGCTTTGTGGTCTTTGAGAGCTCATCGGCTTATTCGCCGCAGAGGACTGGTTTTGTTGTTTACAACGCGTCTGGCAATGCCATTGGGCAACGCCAACTGGTGACAACTGAGAGTCGCCAACAAGGGGCGCCCGAGATTATCGCACTTCAGGATGGCGGTTTTGTCCTGCTGTTTAAGTACCAGATGTCAGGGGGGTCTTCTGATGACACCTTTGGCCAGCGCTATGACGCATCGGGTGATGTGATTGGCGAGCGTTTTGAGATCAGTGGTGCGGTGTCTGGCACCGATACGATGGCCAATGGTGTCGAGCTCACCGATGGTCGTCTTGTTATCTTCTCGGTTAACCATAGTGGTCTACCAGAGACAACAACGCTTCAGGTCTTTAGTTCACATGGGGTGAAGCTTGGTGACAGCGTTGTCGCCATGCAGGGGCCTGGTAATGAAGCGAACTTCGAGCCGACCTCGATGCTTCTGGCCGATGGGCGGGTTGCGGTCACGATCGGGACGACGCTTCAGGTTTACAGCATTGATACGAATAATGTTGTGACGCTTGATGCGACAGTTGACATTGATGCGGCGAACACGACGGCCGGGGATGTGACGTTCTCTGATGTTGTTGCGCTTGCGGATGGGGGAACGTTTGTTGCCTTTACGCGGCGTGTGCCGGGTGGCTTTGCGAAGATTTACGGTCAACGGTATGACGCAGCGGGTAACCCTGTGAATGGCGAGGTCGACTTTGAAGGTCTTGCCTATGGTGCGGAGCTGAATGTGCGTCTTGAGCCATCTTCTGATGGCGGTGTGTATCTGTATTACAGCAATGAGAATGCGTCTGGGACAAACGATCTTTACCGGATCCATGTTGATGGCGGTGTTACGGGTCAGACGATTGCCGATGCGCAGTATCAGGATGTTGCGGCGGCTTATGCGGATGCGGTGTCGATTGTCGCGAACCGTTCGACGGTCATTCTGGCCTCAGAGCTTCTGGCCAATGATGAAGATCCGGATGGAGATGTTGTCAACATCAGCTCGGTTCAGAATGCCGAGCACGGGACGGTATCGCTTGATGTTGATGGCAATGTGGTGTTCACGCCGGATGCGGATTACTACGGCCCGGCAGTGTTCAGCTATACGATAGATGACGGTACGGGTGAGACAAGCACATCGACGGTGACGATTGACGTCAAAGCAACGCTTGATGACAGTCATCTGATCAGCGGTGCTGGTGGAACACTCGCAGATCCGGACAGATGGGATGCAGCGCAGTTACATAACGGCGGTCATGTGACGGTCTGGAACGAGGGCGCTTACACTTATCTGACGCTTACGAAGGCGGACGGGACGACGCAGCGGAATCGTTATGTGATGCCGAACTCTGCGGGTCATGTAACGGAGGTGAAGGTTGAGGGGCTTGCCGGTGGTGGCTTTGTGGTCTTTGAGAGCTCATCGGCTTATTCACCGCAGAGGACGGGGTTTGTTGTTTATAACGCGTCTGGCAATGCCATTGGGCAACGCCAACTGGTGACAACTGAGAGTCGCCAACAAGGGGCGCCCGAGATTATCGCACTTCAGGATGGCGGTTTTGTCCTGCTGTTTAAGTACCAGATGTCAGGGGGGTCTTCTGATGACACCTTTGGCCAGCGCTATGACGCATCGGGTGATGTGATTGGCGAGCGTTTTGAGATCAGTGGTGCGGTGTCTGGCACCGATACGATGGCCAATGGTGTCGAGCTCACCGATGGTCGTCTTGTTATCTTCTCGGTTAACCATAGTGGTCTACCAGAGACAACAACGCTTCAGGTCTTTAGTTCACATGGGGTGAAGCTTGGTGACAGCGTTGTCGCCATGCAGGGGCCTGGTAATGAAGCGAACTTCGAGCCGACCTCGATGCTTCTGGCCGATGGGCGGGTTGCGGTCACGATCGGGACGACGCTTCAGGTTTACAGCATTGATACGAATAATGTTGTGACGCTTGATGCGACAGTTGACATTGATGCGGCGAACACGACGGCCGGGGATGTGACATTCTCTGATGTTGTTGCGCTTGCGGATGGGGGAACGTTTGTTGCCTTTACGCGGCGTGTGCCGGGTGGCTTTGCGAAGATTTACGGTCAACGGTATGACGCAGCGGGTAACCCTGTGAATGGCGAGGTCGACTTTGAAGGTCTTGCCTATGGTGCGGAGCTGAATGTGCGTCTTGAGCCATCTTCTGATGGCGGTGTGTATCTGTATTACAGCAATGAGAATGCGTCTGGGACAAACGATCTTTACCGGATCCATGTTGATGGCGGTGTTACGGGTCAGACGATTGCCGATGCGCAGTATCAGGATGTTGCGGCGGCTTATGCGGATGCGGTGTCGATTGTCGCGAACCGTTCGACGGTCATTCTGGCCTCAGAGCTTCTGGCCAATGATGAAGATCCGGATGGAGATGTTGTCAACATCAGCTCGGTTCAGAATGCCGAGCACGGGACGGTATCGCTTGATGTTGATGGCAATGTGGTGTTCACGCCGGATGCGGATTACTACGGCCCGGCAGTGTTCAGCTATACGATAGATGACGGTACGGGTGAGACAAGCACATCGACGGTGACGATTGACGTCAAAGCAACGCTTGATGACAGTCATCTGATCAGCGGTGCTGGTGGAACACTCGCAGATCCGGACAGATGGGATGCAGCGCAGTTACATAACGGCGGTCATGTGACGGTCTGGAACGAGGGCGCTTACACTTATCTGACGCTTACGAAGGCGGACGGGACGACGCAGCGGAATCGTTATGTGATGCCGAACTCTGCGGGTCATGTAACGGAGGTGAAGGTTGAGGGGCTTGCCGGTGGTGGCTTTGTGGTCTTTGAGAGCTCATCGGCTTATTCACCGCAGAGGACGGGGTTTGTTGTTTATAACGCGTCTGGCAATGCCATTGGGCAACGCCAACTGGTGACAACTGAGAGTCGCCAACAAGGGGCGCCCGAGATTATCGCACTTCAGGATGGCGGTTTTGTCCTGCTGTTTAAGTACCAGATGTCAGGGGGGTCTTCTGATGACACCTTTGGCCAGCGCTATGACGCATCGGGTGATGTGATTGGCGAGCGTTTTGAGATCAGTGGTGCGGTGTCTGGCACCGATACGATGGCCAATGGTGTCGAGCTCACCGATGGTCGTCTTGTTATCTTCTCGGTTAACCATAGTGGTCTACCAGAGACAACAACGCTTCAGGTCTTTAGTTCACATGGGGTGAAGCTTGGTGACAGCGTTGTCGCCATGCAGGGGCCTGGTAATGAAGCGAACTTCGAGCCGACCTCGATGCTTCTGGCCGATGGGCGGGTTGCGGTCACGATCGGGACGACGCTTCAGGTTTACAGCATTGATACGAATAATGTTGTGACGCTTGATGCGACAGTTGACATTGATGCGGCGAACACGACGGCCGGGGATGTGACATTCTCTGATGTTGTTGCGCTTGCGGATGGGGGAACGTTTGTTGCCTTTACGCGGCGTGTGCCGGGTGGCTTTGCGAAGATTTACGGTCAACGGTATGACGCAGCGGGTAACCCTGTGAATGGCGAGGTCGACTTTGAAGGTCTTGCCTATGGTGCGGAGCTGAATGTGCGTCTTGAGCCATCTTCTGATGGCGGTGTGTATCTGTATTACAGCAATGAGAATGCGTCTGGGACAAACGATCTTTACCGGATCCATGTTGATGGCGGTGTTACGGGTCAGACGATTGCCGATGCGCAGTATCAGGATGTTGCGGCGGCTTATGCGGATGCGGTGTCGATTGTCGCGAACCGTTCGACGGTCATTCTGGCCTCAGAGCTTCTGGCCAATGATGAAGATCCGGATGGAGATGTTGTCAACATCAGCTCGGTTCAGAATGCCGAGCACGGGACGGTATCGCTTGATGTTGATGGCAATGTGGTGTTCACGCCGGATGCGGATTACTACGGCCCGGCAGTGTTCAGCTATACGATAGATGACGGTACGGGTGAGACAAGCACATCGACGGTGACGATTGACGTCAAAGCAACGCTTGATGACAGTCATCTGATCAGCGGTGCTGGTGGAACACTCGCAGATCCGGACAGATGGGATGCAGCGCAGTTACATAACGGCGGTCATGTGACGGTCTGGAACGAGGGCGCTTACACTTATCTGACGCTTACGAAGGCGGACGGGACGACGCAGCGGAATCGTTATGTGATGCCGAACTCTGCGGGTCATGTAACGGAGGTGAAGGTTGAGGGGCTTGCCGGTGGTGGCTTTGTGGTCTTTGAGAGCTCATCGGCTTATTCACCGCAGAGGACGGGGTTTGTTGTTTATAACGCGTCTGGCAATGCCATTGGGCAACGCCAACTGGTGACAACTGAGAGTCGCCAACAAGGGGCGCCCGAGATTATCGCACTTCAGGATGGCGGATTTGTGCTGCTGTTTAAATATCAGATGCCATTCGGTTCTTCTGATGACACCTTTGGTCAGCGCTATGACGCATCTGGCGATGCCATTGGAGAGCGTTTCGAGATCAGTGGTGCGGCGTCTGGTGCAGATATGATGCCCGATGGTGTTGAGCTTTCTGATGGTCGTTTAGTTATTTTCTCGGTCAACCAGAATGTGCAGCCGTATACGACCAGCCTTCAGGTGTTTAGTTCGCACGGTGTCAAGCTTGGTGACAGTGTTGTCGCCATGGAGGACGCTGGGGTTGCAAAGCTTGAGCCGACCTCGATGTTGCTTGCCGATGGACGTGTTGCAGTAACCATCGGGACGACACTTCAGGTTTATAGCATTGATGTTGACAATGTTGTGACGCTTGATACGACGGTTGATATCGATGCGGCAAACACGACGGCCGGGGATGTGACATTCTCTGATGTTGTTGCGCTTGCGGATGGCGGCACGTTTGTTGCCTTTACACGGCTTGCGCCGGGTGGCTTTGCGAAGATTTACGGTCAACGCTATGACGCAGCGGGTAATCCTGTGAATGGTGAGGTTGACTTTGAAGGCCTTGCCTATGGTGCGGAGCTGAATGTGCGTCTTGAACCATCTTCTGATGGCGGTGTGTATCTGTATTACAGCAACAAGAATGCCGCGGGGACGAACGATCTTTATCGGATCCATGTTGATGGCGGTGTCACCGGGCAGACGATTGCCGATGCCCAGTATCAGGATTTCACGCCTGAGTTTGGCGGTATCGGTAACGATGTGATTGTTGGTAGTGCCTTGGCTGATGTTCTTGCAGGTAATGCAGGTGATGATGTGCTGAGTGGTGGCTCTGGCGATGACGTAATTTCGGGTGGAAGCGGAGCGGATACGTTTGTGTTCGGTCGTGGCGCTGACAACGACATAATCTCTGACGCGGAATCAAGTGACCAAGTTTCACTTCAATCAGGCATAGAGACTGAGGATGTCTGGTTGTTCCAAGATGGAGACGATCTGGTGATCCAGTTACTAGGGTCGGAAGATAGTTTGACGGTTGCAGACTGGTATGGCTCAAGCCCACACCAAGTTAGCGAAATTGATGTTGCCGGTAGCACTCTATCTGCCAGCAATGTTCAGTCACTTGTCGATGCGATGTCTGTGTTCGGGATTGGTGATGTTAGCGCCGATACAATCGACCACAACAGCACCGATTTCCAAAACGTGCAGACAGTAATTGCCGCGAATTGGCAAAGTAGTTAGGCCGATTTCCTGGAGCAGAACGTCGTAATGCGTTCTGCTCCAGATAGACCTTGATACCTATTTTGAAGCTTTTGAGGATTTTCTGGGCCAGATAGTCAAAACCTTGTGCCCGGTTAAATGTTCGGATGTTCTAATTTGATCAATCTCTAATTGCAGTTTTAAACTGGACGATTATTAATACCCTTTCGTGCGCAGATGCAGGGGCTTCTGCGCCAAAGGTGGGGAAGTCTTTTGCAAGACGAAAACGGGGACAGCAGACCAGAGGATGATGGACCCAAGGATAGCGGTCTGTTGGCACTGGTCACGATTTTAAGATTCTTTAATCTGCCTGCGGATGCAGAGCAGATCCGCCATCAGTTTGGCAAGCCCGGCGCGGTTTTTGTACTGGATGACCTGCAACTGGCAGCAAAGAGGCTTAAACTAAAATCCCGGATTGTACAATCGGGCTGGGACAGGCTTGCTAAAACCAACCTCCCTGCCATTGCCGAGATTAAAAATGGGACCTTCGTCATTGTTGCCAAGTTCGATGCCGAACAAGGTAAAGTCCTTGTGCAGGACCCTATTGCAGGCCGTGCTGTGGCAGTTGACAAAGCTTCCTTTGAAGAAAAATGGACGGGACGTTTGTTACTGGCCACCCGCCGGGCGGCCATTCTGGGGCAGGGTGGCAAGTTTGACATTTCCTGGTTTGTCGCCGCCCTGTCCAAATACCGCCGCATCTTTATCGAAGTCCTGATTGCGTCGTTTTTCCTGCAGCTTTTTGCGCTGATTTCCCCGCTGTTTTTCCAGGTCGTGATTGATAAGGTTCTGGTCCATCGCGGGCTGACGACACTTGACGTTCTTGTGTTCGGCTTGCTTGTGGTGTCGGTGTTTGAAGTCCTGTTGGGAACCCTTCGAACATATATCTTTTCGCACACTACCAACCGGGTCGATGTCGAGCTTGGTGCACGCCTGTTTCGCCATCTGATGTCGCTGCCGATGGGATATTTTCAGGCGCGTCAGGTCGGGCAAAGTGTAGCACGCGTGCGTGAGCTTGAAAGTATCCGAAATTTCATCACCGGATCGGCACTGACCCTTGTGATTGATCTGTTCTTTACGGTCGTTTTCTTTGCGGTGATGTGGCACTTCAGCCCGCTTTTAACCATGATCGTTCTCGGCTCCATCCCGTTCTTCGTCATTCTGGCCTTTGTGGTCACCCCGATCCTGCGCAAGCGTCTGGATGAGAAGTTTCAGCGTGGGGCCGAAAATCAGGCCTTTCTCGTCGAGAGTGTCACAGGGGTCGAGACGCTTAAGGCGCTCGCGGTCGAGCCGCAAATGCAACGTCGCTGGGAAGAACAACTGGCGGGCTATGTCCATTCAAGCTTCAAAACCGCTAACCTTGGCAATGTGGCCGGGCAACTGACCCAACTGATTTCAAAAATCACCACGGTGCTGACATTGTATTTTGGTGCGACGGCGGTTGTTGGCGGCGATATGACGGTCGGCCAGCTTGTGGCGTTTAATATGCTGGCAGGCCGCGTGACCGGACCAATCCTGAGACTGGCGCAGCTTTGGAATGATTTCCAGCAAGCCCGCATTTCAATTGATCGCCTTGGCGATATCCTTAATTCCCCGACCGAGCCAACCTATAACCCGAACCGATCAACCCTTGATAACATCAAGGGTGATATCAGGTTTGATTTGGTGACGTTCCGCTATCGCCCCGATGGACCAGAAATCCTGCGTCGGGTGGATTTATCCATCAAGGCAGGCGAGGTTGTCGGTATTGTCGGGCCAAGTGGTTCGGGCAAGAGTACCCTGACCAAGCTTGTCCAGCGTATGTATGTGCCCGAAAGCGGCCGTGTACTGATTGACGGGATTGATCTTTCGATGGTCGATACCGCGTGGCTACGCCGTCAGGTCGGCGTGGTTCTGCAGGAAAACATCCTGTTTAACCGATCACTTCGTGAAAACATCGCACTTGCCGATCCTGGGATGCCGATGGAACGGGTGATCGAGGCCGCAAAACTCGCCGGTGCGCATGAATTCATCCTGTCACTGTCTGATGGCTATGACACCAAAATTGGTGAACGCGGTTCGAACCTTTCGGGTGGGCAACGTCAACGCATCGCGATTGCCAGGGCACTTGTGAACAACCCGCGCATCCTGATCTTTGACGAGGCCACCAGTGCGTTGGATTACGAATCTGAAAAGATTATTCAGGAAAACATGCGCCGGATTTGCAAGGGCCGCACGGTTCTGATCATCGCCCACCGACTGGCGGCTGTGCGTGATGCGGACCGCATCATCACGGTTGAAGCAGGTCAGGTCATCGAAGACGGCACGCATGATGAACTCCTTCGTCAGGGTGGCCGATACGCCATGCTTTATCAATTACAGGCAGGGACGGTAAACGATGTCGCTGCGCAGTAAGTTTGATCAGGTCTACACCGGCGTTCGGGAAGGTGTCGGTGCGTTAAAAGCCAGATTGTTGGAACGCTTTCCGGGGCTGAATTCAAATTCAGAACAGGCAAAGTCAAAACGATCTGCAGAAGAACGTGCGTTTCTTCCTGCCGCAATCGAAATTATGGAAACCCCGGCCAATCCCATCGGTCGGATGATCGCATTGTCGCTTGCAGGGTTCTTTACCATCGCGCTTGGCTGGGCTGTTATTGGCGAAGTTGATGTCATGGCGGTTGCCCAAGGCCGTCTTGTGCCAAATGGAGGGGTGAAACAGATCCAGCCACTTGAAATCGGCATCGTGCGTGCGATCCATGTCCGCGATGGTCAGCATGTCACGGCAGGTGATTTGCTTATCGAGCTTGATCCGACAGAAAGCGAAGCGGATAAAGGCCAACTTTTACATGAACGCGATGCATCTGCCCTTGATATCGCCCGTCTTCGGGCCTTCCTTGATGGAATGGATAAAAGCGACGTGCCCGCCCTTGTCGGGCACGCGGCACTGAATAACGAAATTCTTGCGACAGCAGAGCAAAAACTGCGCAGTGATTTGACGGCCTTCTTTGCCAAATTGGCGACCAAGGATGCAGAGGCAGCAAAGCTTCGGGCAGAGCGTGCCTCAATCAATGCCGAAATCGCCAAAAGCCGGGAATTGCTCCCGCTTCTGGTGGAGCGCGAAGGATCGCTATCCAGCCTCGTTTCGGACGGGATTAGCACCAAGCCGGTTTGGCTTGAAGTCAAGCAGCAGCTTATCGAAACCACAAGCAATCTTGAGATTTACCGCAATCGGATTGAAGAAGCGGATGCCTCGATCACGGCAGCCGAAAAAGACCGCGAAAACCTGATTGCACAAACCAAACAGCAAACCCTCGAAGAACTTCTGGATGCCCGTAATAAGTTCGAAACCGCGGTGATTACCCTGCGCAAAGCAGAAAGCCGCGAAGACCGCCATCAATTGCGTGCCCCCGTCAGCGGCACGATCCAGCAGCTTACCGTCCATACCGTACGCGGTGTTGTGTCACCTGCCGAGATCCTGATGGTGGTTGTGCCTGATGATGTTGAACTTGAGGTTGTTGCCAAGGTGCAAAACAAGGATGCGGGATTTGTCAGTGCTGGGCAAGATGCGGTAATCAAGATCGATAGCTTTCCCTTTACCCGCTACGGCAAGATCGACGGCAAGATCAAAAGCATTTCCCGTGATGCGATTCAGGATGAGGACCTTGGTCTTGTCTATGAGGTTCGTGCAACTTTGTCATCATCTGAAATATTTGCGGATGGCCGTATGGTCAAGCTGACACCGGGCATGACCGCGTCAGTGGAAGTAAAGACCGGGAAGAGGCGGATTGTCGAATTTCTCTTGTCGCCTGTAATGAAATACGGGGATGAGGCGCTTAGAGAACGATAATACTGTTCTTGTGAGGTCGCTTGGAACCAAGAGAATCCTCGAATTCGGAAAATGTCATCATTTCTGTCAATTCTGCAGATTTTTGTCACTTTATGTGTCAATCCGTGCCAACTTTTCTGGCAGTCGGAAATGCTAAGTGATTGATTTCGATGAATGTCGGATGTCACTTTTTGTGGCACGTGACAACAAATAATCATATTATATGATTATTTGTCCCTGGAGACCATTCCCCGCCGATCAAACGACCTGTTTGTCATAATTCGGGGGCATGTCGCGATGTTTCCGCTTTGCTGGCGCACTCATTAGATGTGGACCCTCAATAGGTTGTCCCGGTTTATTCCGAGGCGACTGATAGGTGTCAGGTCTTTTATCCCACCGTGAGGTCTGTGCCAATTATAGAGATGAACCCAAAGATGAAGGTCTTTTGCGCGTTGATCCGATGACTGGTAGGGCCGGGCATAGGCCCATTCACGCAAAGCCGTCTGAATGAAGCGTTCAGCCTTTCCGTTTGTTTGAGGGGTATAGGGTTTTGTCCGCAGGTGTTTGATCCCGAGCTGTTTGCAGGCTTTTGCGAAGGCCATTGATGTATAACAGGGTCCGTTATCGGTCATGATCCCTGTCACCCTGACACCGAGGCTTTGATAATAGGCGACGGCGGCCTTGAGATGAGCGATGGCACTATCGGCCTTTTCATCGGGATGGATCTGGCAAAACGACAGGCGTGAATGATCGTCGATGGCGACATGGACATATTCCCAGCCATAGCCACCCTGCTTGCGTGAGCGTGGGTTCGACTGACCGGTGCGCTCCCCCGTAACGCGGTGACCGGGCTGCTCGAAGCGCCCGAGTTTCTTGATGTCGAGATGGATGATTTCGCCGGGGCTTTCGCGTTCGTAACGATGTATCGGCTCGGCAGGGGCAAGGTCTTTGAGGCGGGATAGTCCTGCGCGTTTCAGGACACGGCTCACGGTTGCTGGTGAGACATTGGTTTCCCGGGCGATATGCTTACCAGTCCAGCGACGTCGGCGCAGGGCGATGATACGGTCGATGGTCTCAGGTACTGTCGGGTTGTGCAGTTTCCTGGGGCGTGAGGAGCGGTCCTGTAACCCTGCCAGGCCTTCAAGCTGGATAGCGCGTCCGCCACTTGCGCGCGGTGCGCGGGCACACCCCTGCGAGTGCTACCGCACTCTCCGGGCTGTGCCCGCCCTTCATCAGACGGACCAAACGTTCTCGACCTATCGGTGTTAAACGGGCATTCTTGTGCATGTTCATTCGGGCTGGCCTCCAAGGATGGTTGAAGCTTGGTAACTCCAGTCTCCTCGGTCTGGCCCGAATGGACAACCTGTTGAAAGTTCACAATTAGAGGCCTGCATCAACGCATATCTGCTTTGCTCACATTTTGCATTGACATATCGGTAAATTTCGATATATTCGGGGGTATGGAAACGCTCGAAATATTCAAAGCCCTTTCAAACCGTACGCGCCTTGAAATCTTAAAAGGTTTGAAGGACCCTGCGAACAGCTTCCCTCCGCAGGACGAAGGCGACGTGCATACGGTGGGCGTCTGCGTCAGCAGCATCCAGGAAGGTGTTGGACTGTCGCAGTCAACCGTGTCTGATTATCTTGCAACCCTGCAACGCGTGGGATTGGTCGAAGTCAGACGCATCGGGCAATGGACTTACTACAAACGGAATGAAGCAGCCATCAGCGCACTTGCTGATATTATCAGGAAAGAACTGTAGTTTTTTCCCACATTATATCGAAAAATCTCGATATCTCTTTTTATCGAAACGAGGAACCAAAAATGAAAGCCCAAACAATGAAAGCCCAGATCCTGAAATCATTCGGCGGCTCGGAATCGTTCGAACTTTCCGACGTTGCCAAGCCAGTTCCCCACGCAGGACAAGTTCTGGTTCGCGTCCATGCAACCTCCATCAATCCGCTGGATTATCAGGTCCGGCGCGGCGACTATCCCGATTATGTGCCCTTGCCCGCCATTACCGGGCATGATGTTTCCGGCGTTGTCGAAGAAGTCGGCCCCGGCGTGACGGCCTTCGCACCAGGAGACGAGGTTTGGTACACCCCGCAAATATTTGACGGGGACGGAAGCTATGCCGAATACCACGTCGCATCCGAAAACATCATCGGCAGGAAACCTGCGTCGCTAACCCATCTTGAGGCCGCAACCCTGACACTCGTGGGCGGTACTGCATGGGAAGCCCTGATCGGACGTGTCGCCTTAAGAGTGGGCGAAAGCGTCCTGATCCATGGTGGTGCTGGCGGCGTCGGTCATGTGGCGATCCAAATCGCCAAAGCCATCGGTGCCAAGGTCTTCACAACCGCGCGCGAAGAACAGTTTGAGTTTGTACGAAACATTGGTGCGGACGTAGTCATCGACTACGAAAAAGAGGATTATGTTGACGTCATCATGCGCGAAACCGGCGGACATGGCGTGGATGTTATCTTCGACACCATTGGCGGCGACACATTGTCGCGCAGCCCCGATGCCCTCGCCCAGCTTGGCCGCGTTGTCTCGATTGTCAACATTGCAAAGCCACAGAACCTCATTGAGGCTTGGGGAAAGAACGCAAGTTTCCACTTCGTTTTCACACGCCAGAATCGCGGAAAACTTGATGAACTGAGCACATTGATCGAACGCGGTCAGCTGCGCCCGCATGTTGGCGCTGTCTATTCGCTGGCCGAAATCCCTCTCGCCCATGCACGGCTGGAATCCCGCAACAACGGTCTCCTTGGCAAAATCGCGATTGCAGTTGACCCGTCAGCTCATCCGGACAGTGTCGATTCTTAACCGTTGAACTTACTTTAAAGGTGCAACCATGATTTATGAGATCGCTCAGCTGCCCGTTGACAAGCAGCATACTGAAACGTTCCGACAAGCATTCGACGAAGTCGTTCCGTTGCTTCGTCGCGCAGAGGGTTACCAAGGTCACCTTCTGGCGCAAGGGATCGAAACACCCGACCTGTTCCATCTGATCGTGCGATGGCGCTCACTCGAGGATCACACACCTGGCTTTGAGGCGAGTGAAGACCATCAGACGTTCATGACGGGTCTGGAGCAATACTTCTCGGAAGAACCGCAAGTCTATCATATTGAAGGCGAAGCACTTGCCGCTAGCGACCATGGTGACTTGAGCAATAATGCTGCCGGAATCTCAAAGGGTTTGTGGCCATAAAAAATCGGGTGGCTGTTGGATTTTCTGACAGCCACCCGTTTTCTGAACGTAAATTCCATTGTCACATCAGTTGGCAACGAACTTCAAAAGGTCGGCGTTAAGTACATCCGCATTGACGGTCAACATTCCATGTGAAAACCTAGGATAAGTTTTCAAGGAACCGTTCGGGAGCAGTTTAACGGCTTTCAAGGCTGAGGCCGCGATCGGAACAATCTGATCGTCCTCACCATGCAGCACCAAAGTTGGTACGTTAATGGCTTTGAGGTCGTCGGTCAGGTCTGTTTCCGAAAACGCCTTGATACCATCATAATGTGCTTTGGCACTGCCCATCATGCCTTGACGCCACCAGTTTTGGATCACGCCTTCGCTCGCAACCGTACCTTCGCGATTGAATCCAAAGAACGGACCGGATGGAATATCACGGAAGAACTGAGCACGGTTGCTCGCCAGGGCTGCCCGGAATCCATCGAAAACTTCCATTGGCGTGCCTTCGGGATTGTCCGCAGTCTTCAACATCAGCGGCGTGATGGCAGCAACAAGAACAGCTTTGGCAACCCGACCTGCCGGTTCTCCATGTCGTGCTACATAGCGGGCAACTTCGCCCCCACCTGTGGAGTGGCCGATATGAACCGCGTTTCGCAAATCAAGTGCTTTGACGACAGCGAATGCATCTGCTGCGTAATGGTCAATATCGTGGCTTTCGGAAACCTGTTCGGATCGGCCGTGTCCACGGCGGTCATGTGCCACGACGCGATATCCCTTCGACAGGAAGAAGATCATCTGGGCATCCCAGTCATCCGCACTGAGTGGCCAACCATGGTGAAATACGATGGGCTGGGCGTCTTTTGGGCCCCAGTCCTTGTAGAAAATCTGTACGCCATCCTCAGTCGTGATGTAGCCCATGGTGTCTTCTCCTGTTGGAAGATGTTGAACGGTGGGGGGCGCAGCATGCGAAGTGCCCAACGGAATGGCTAAACTTGCGGCGAAAGCTGTTGCAGAAATAAGTGCATCTCGTCGATTTAACGTGAGCTTGGGGGCGTGAGTTGGCATGAAGTAACTCCCGGAGTAATTCAAAAGCTGAAAAGCAGACGGCTAGGGGGCTTGGCTTTTGTAAGCTGGTATAAGTATACCTGACCGTCTAATAGCCGTTTGTGATGACTGCTTCAGAGATCCAGAACGCGAACCACAATGGCTCAAAATCAAGTTTCGTTTCACGTGCGAAAAGCAGGCGCGTGATCATGCGTTATTTTCCGGAAGCTCTATAAAACATTGATATCACTTGACCCTAAGGGGCGGTAGTCGGGCTTGATGGAAAGCTGTGTCGCAGAAAACGCAACAGCATGTCTCGCAACTTAACCGGTGTGAACAGGTTCAATTGTCAGGAACGAGAAGCCCGAGCCGGGGCTCGGGCTTCGCATCCGAGGCAATCGCGAGCGACGTTTGTTAATTAAGATGGCCTATTGGCGAAACCGCAGGGGTGGCTGCATCATTTTACGCGCGCATCCAGGCACTGATGCGTTCTGCCAGCATGATAACGGTCGGATTGGTGGCAACCGAAGGTACATCGGGGAAGCTGGATGCATCCGCAACCCTCAGATTTCCAACACCGTTCACGCGTCCTTGATAGTCTGTCACCGCATGTGGGGAGTTGTGTCCCCCCATAGGGGCGGTTGAGGTTGGATGGTGATAGATATCAAGTGCCTTTGGCAATACGGCCATAAGATCGGCGGAGCTGGTGAGGGATACCCCTGGAACGAGTTCCTGAACAATAATATCGGAAAGCGGCCCCTGACGTGCGATCCGACGGATCATCTCGATACCTTCAACCATTTTCTGCCGATCCTCGACTTCACCGAGAATATTGAGCGCGATACGAGGTGATGTCGTCGCCTTGCGATCTCGCAAGGTCAGAGTACCGGTGGATTTCGGTCGGGTTAACGCCAATGCAAGCATAAAAATGGCACCGCTTGGCGAAGCGGCCGGGTCACCATAATGCACAGCACTTACATGGAAATCACCTTCTCCGGGGGCTGCCTTTGAAGACTGTGCCCAAAGAATGGCACCAACAGGCGGAACCGGAAGCCCAATACGTTCCGGTTTCGCCGCCCAGGTTGTGTAGAAGAACGGATGCTCCTGCAACCGTTGCCCTACCGGCAGATCGGCCACAACAGGAATATCCATTCCACGCAGGTTGTCAGCAGGGCCAACGCCTGATCGCAGCAGAATGGCCGGTGTTCCATAGGCACCTGCCGAAAGGACAATTTCACCACCGGCAAGGCGTTCTCCATTTTCGAGAATGATGGCTTCGGCGCGCCCTTTGATAATATCTACCCGGTCGACAAGCGCTTCGCTTCTGATGGTCAAATTCCTGCGCGCCCGAACAGCTTTGGACAAATACGTCATGCCGGTGTTAAGCCGCTGTCCCATACGATTGTTCATAGGATAGGGCCCGACACCTAAAGGCTGATCCCCGTTAAAATCATCGACTTTGGGGAAGCCCGCCATCTGGGCGGATTTTATAAAAGCACGCTGCATATCTGAAATTTCATCATCCTGCAGCTGATGGATTGGCCACGGACCAGAGCGACCGTGAAATTCATCGGCACCATTTACCGTGCGTTCACTCTTTTTATAAAATGGCAGGACGTCAGCAGCCGACCAATTGGGAAGCCCGGCTTTTGTCCAGCGGTCAAAGTCGGAGGCAGTTGCGCGCATTGCGACACCGGCATTCACCGCGGATGATCCGCCCAGAACCTTTCCACGGGGCACAGGGAAAGATACATCCCCCCATCCCGGTTCAGAGGTGAAACCCCAATCATGCTCGGGATCGCCACCAATGATGCTTTGCAGACGAACGGCGTCCGGATAACTTTCCGGCGCATACGACTTGCCAGCTTCGAGAAGCAGTACACGTCTGGACGCATCTTCGCTCAAACGGCTGGCCAAAACGGCTCCGGCCGATCCGCCTCCGACGATGATGACATCAAAAAATGATGACCCATCATTCGTTTTCGCAAAAGCACCGCTATAGGCAACAGCGGTCAGACCGGCACCGGATGTCCCGATGATGAAATCCCGCCGATTAATACCTGTTTTGTTTTGTGTATCACTCATGATATTGACCCTCGCCTCTCTTGATGTGGAAGCCGTGGGACATCGCAAAAGGCATGTCCCTATCGAATGACGGTTCTTATAGATTTCCGACATCGCAAAAATATTGTAAGTGGCGCTGGTATTGTAGAAGGCTGTCTGTCGCTTCATTCCAGACAATATGTCTTGAATTACTGCGTTCCTCTCTTAGGACAACAATTCGTCACGGGGGTCATGGTGCGGTCACCACGGCATTGACCGACCATTGTTGACTATGCGTACCCTAATCGGGATAGCGAATAGTCAACGAAATGCAGACACGGTAAGGCCTGACAAATGATCTAAATCTTGTCTGCCAAACATTGAGAGATGAAATTAACGAAAGCGCGTACACGCGCCACCTTAGTTCGCGATGACGGCCACACAACAGAAACAGTGCCTCGGTCGTCAGTAAATGCGTCGAGTATGGATATCAAGCGCCCGGCCTTGATATCCTCGGCAACGAGGTAACGCGGTGCCTGTACAATTCCAAGCCCGGCCAGCGCGGCTGAGGCGAGGGCGCCTCCATCATTGAGCACAATCCCTGGCTTGACGATCATCCTGCGATATTCGCCTTTAAATGCCCATTTCTCAGGGAGACCCGTTGTCGGGAAGCGATATAAAACACAGCAATGACGATCAAGGTCTGCGGGCGTCTGCGGCGTGCCATGTTTCGCAAAATAGCTGGGTGAAGCGCAGGTCGTGAAGGCGTGCGGCCCGATCCGACGGGCATGAAGATTGGAATCTTCAAGCTCTCCCAGACGAACCACCAGATCATATCCGCCTTCAATCAGGTCAACTTTCAGATCATCAAGGCTGATTTCCAGCGTCACATCCGGATAGTCGGCTGAGAATGTGCCAAGAGCGGGCAAAACAATGCTTCGCCCCATGACAGTTGGTACGCTGATCTTAAGCCGCCCCTGTGGCGTATTTTGTGCGCTGGATAACTCCAGTTCCGCTTCCTGCAGATCGCTGAGAATACGGGAAGCATATCGGTAAAGGATTTCCCCTTCGCCCGTGAGGGTGAGCGAACGTGTCGTTCGCGTTAGCAATTTGACGCCAAGCCGCTGCTCGAGCCGGTCAACCGCTTTACCAACCGCAGATGCGGATAGACCAAGCTTGCGCCCTGCCGCCGCAAAGCTTCCCAGCTCCAGCGTGACGGAAAAGGCCACAAGGCCGCTCAAAGATTCCAAAGAGGTTATTGCTGACATATTGTCCGCAATGATGAGACACGGAGCCCTCTTCCGTCAAGGTGGTTCTTCTTAGATAGTCGATGACGCACGATCTATGCCGCCAAGGAGGAAAATGATGAGAACCTCATTAGCTGCCCCCTCCGGTCTCAATAGATTTGCACCATCACAGGCATCCGTATTGGAGTTTCTTCAATGTATAGACAGCTTAACCATTCCCTTATGGTGCGGTTGAAAAAGACCACGCGGATCTGGCTCGCCGTCTATCCAACAGTGCTTGTTTTCTTAACGATATTTGGTGATGCGCTTAAAGAATTTCCGTTTCCTCTGGGAGTTCTCGTCTCGACACTTGTCGTCGTCATCATCGTATCGAATGTCACTGACCCCCTTGTCGGAAAGGTCTTTTGCCATTTGGGGCGCATGTTTCACAAACCCGGCCTTCAATCCAAAGCCGTCCCTATGATCAACAACACCGCGCCAGTTGAACGTTCTGTTCCATCAGACAATTGAAAGGGATAACTACAATGACGAACAACGATAACAAGGTCGCCATCAATGCCCCAGGCAAGTCTGGAATAGCTGTTCAGGCAACAGCATTCAACTGGATCAACGGTGTCCAGACAAATGACGGGGAATTGAAACCGTCCATTGATCCGGCCACTTACGATATCATCGGATACTACCCTGAAAACGGTATAGAAGCCGCGAAAGCCGGAGTTGCGGCTGCCTCGAAAGCTTTTAAACAAACAACCTGGGCGTATGATCACGAATTGCGGGCACATGTTCTAAATCAGCTTGCTGCGGCATTCGAGTGCAACCGTGATCGCCTTATAGAAATCCTGTCGCTTGAAAACGGCAAGGTGAAAGGTGAAGCGGCCTTCGAAGTCGATATGATCCCCAGCAAATTGCGTTATTCGGCGGCAACAGCGCTGATGGAAAGTGGCCGGGCGGTCACGCCGAAACCAGGAAGCCTGTCTGTGATTCTAAAACAGCCGATGGGTGTCGCTGGCATCATAGCACCCTGGAACTCTCCTGCGGTTCTGACCATTCGCTCTCTGGCGCCAGCACTCGCAGCCGGATGCACCGCAGTGATCAAACTTCCAGCACAAATCGCGCAGACGGCAAGTGTTATGGCAGAAATCATGGCCGAGGCCGAGGACCTCCCCAATGGTGTAATCAACCTCTTCTTTGAAAACGGTCCGGAAGGATCTGCGTATTTGGTTGAAAGCCCGGATGTTCCCGCGATTAGCTTTACAGGCAGCACCGGTACAGGCCGGGCCATCGGCGCAGTCGGTGCCAAACAGATGAAGCGTTTCGGTATGGAGCTTGGCGGTAAGACGCCGATGATTCTGTTCGACGATGCCGATATCGACTCCGCTTTGCCCGTGATTGAAAAGGCACTGACCGTCTTTTCCGGCCAGTTCTGCATGACCGGGTCACGTCTGCTTGTTCAGGATGGCATCTTTGAACGGGTCCGCGACACTCTTGCCCGGCAACTGGACGATGTGAAAGTAGGCCCGGCAAGTGACCCTTCAAGCGACATGGGGCCGCTGATTGATCGAGAAAATGTTCTGCGGGTAGATCAGGTGGTCAAAAATGCGATTGCTGAAGGTGCGCATGTTGTTGTGCGGGGCAGTCCTGTTTCCGTCGGGCCGCTTTCGAAAGGCGCGTTTTTCCGACCGGCTTTGCTGGAGATCACCGATAACAGCCTGTCGATCCTTCAGGAGGAGACATTTGGTCCTGTATTGACAATACAGCGATTTCGCGACGAGGCAGAGGCGATACAGCTCGCCAATGACAGCGAATTTGGTCTTGCCGCAAGCATCTGGACGCGTGACGTAGACCGATCCTTGAAGTTGGCCCAGGCACTTGAGGTGGGGACCGTATGGGTCAATGACTGGGCCAAAGTCTATGACAATACCGAGGAAGGCGGCTTCAAACAGTCTGGTCTCGGACGGCTCAACGGCCTCGCCGCCCTCGAAGACTTTATCGAATACAAGCATATCGCCTTGAAACACGGGCTTTATACGGGCTGATTACCTCTCAGTTCGGATAATGATATGACCAAAATCCTTGTTCTCTATGATTCAAGTTATGGCCATATCGAGACTATGGTGGCGGCCACCAACGGCGCATCGCTCTTCTGGTAATTGGCGAAATACATCTGAGTCGGCGTCAGGTCACCGCAGGCAGAGCGTCATGTATGATATGGGGGCATGCCCCCCATATCATCGCCATAAACATCAGAATTTTTAGTTTTATTCCTGCAAAGCAGCAGAAGCATCCAGTCTCATCCGGTACTTCGCCAAAATGCGGTCATACAGCCCACTTTGGCGAATCGTTTTCAGGCCTGTATTCAATTGTTCGAGAAGGATATCCGGCTTCTCCATTTTGCGCGAAATGCAGGAATAATAGGGATTTCTATCGATCACTTTGGTCTTGATCTTATTGGCATCGGGGACCCCGTCCTCATCACCATTGAGCAGGTAATAATCCATTGGGACACTGAAGGATAAGGCCGCATCAATGCGGTTTGATATCAAAAGATTGACCAGCATCTTTTCACTATTGGCGATCACAACGTCAAATTTATCATTCCGTGCAAATGCTTCCAGACTATACCCATTCACAACACCGATGGTCATTTTGGATGCATCTTCTTTGTCGATCAGGTCGAAAACGTGTTCACGTGTGCTGTAAAAGGCGATCTGGACATTTCCAAGTACATCAGAAAACAGGAAATCTGTGTCGCGTTCTTGCAGGTAGCTGCAAGAACATAGGCCATCAACATGCCCCGCACGGGCAAGAAAATAGGCCCGTTTCCAAGGATAGAACGGCGTTAGAAGTGTGATGTTGCGTGTGGCAAATGCGGCCCGCAAGATTTCAACGTCAAATCCGGGCATGATGTTGTTGTCAGCAATCATCGCGGCCGGGAATGGATTGCAGGCAAGGGTCACCGTTTGATGTTCATCGGCCGGTAAGTCCAATGAATTTTCGGCCATTGCCGCACCGATGAATGTGTTTATAAACGTCATCAATAATGCGGAAAAGATTGCTGTACTTTTTCCTGTCCAACTCGGACAGAAATGATCTTTTTTCTTTTGAAAAAATGGAATCATATCAATTAACGGCAATTAAATGATCGACCTTTGGCTTTGTGTCGCCTGAATGCAGGCGGTTGACCTTTTCCTGAATCTCGCGATCTGCGCCAGATACCCGTTTGTGATGACGCAAATGTTCGATCCATGAGCCTTCCGACCATGTTTCGACAAACAGGTCGTGATCAATGCTGTCGTGATGAAGCCCCCAGTGGTAGGCACCATGGCGCTGACGGGCCTTGCGCATTTCAGTCATGAGGCTCCGGAAACTCTCGAGATTTTCCGGAATGATCCGATAGGAAATTCTGATCATGACTGGACCGCGATCCTGTTCAATACTTTCAGACAGGATCGGTTCGGGCCAGTGCATTGAGGGGCTGAGATCAAGATCAGCCCCCTGGTTAAGGCGGATGCGCATGGTGAGCATCATCAGAATGATTGCACCTGCCCCGGCGGCCAGCAATGTTGTTTCGATCGAGAACGTCTCGGCAAGCCAGCCCCAAAACACACTGCCAACTGACATCGATCCGAAGAACAGCGTTAGAAAGACAGACAAACCCCGTGCCCGAACCCAATCAGGCAGGGCTGTTTGGACGGACACATTCAATGAAGATAAAACCGCAATCCATGACGTCCCCGCGATAAAGGAGGCGACGACCGCCACGATCGGGTTCTGCACCAAAGCGAAGCTTACCATCACAAGGGCGGTTCCAATCGTGCCAGCCATAACCGTTTTGTCTGCACCAAGTCGTGCCTTGATTCGTGGTAGAACAAATGCACCGGCAACAGCCCCGCTCCCGACACTGGCCAGCAGAATGCCATAAAGCTGCGCCCCGCCGTCAAGCACAGTACGTGCAACCAAAGGCAGCATTGCCCAATAGGCACTGGCAAACAAAAAGAATGCAACCGCGCGGATCAGGGTGGCAATCACCGGCGGGCTGTTAAAGACATAGCGCAAACCGGCACGCATGGCGCCGAGCATGCGCTCCCGCGGCATGATCTGTCGCGTCTCGGCGGGTTTCCAGCAGACAAGAACGACAAGAATACCAAGGAAACTCAGGGTATTGAGCGCAAAGGGAGAAACCAGACCAACACTGACAATCAAAAAACCGGCCAATGCCGGGCCAATTGCACGGCTGACATTAATGCCCATGGAATTCAGTGCAATCGCAGCTCCAAGACGGGGTTTATCAACCAGTCCTGGAACAATCGCCTGCCATGCAGGTGCCATCAACGCGGCACAGCTTCCCATCAAAAATGTAAACAGGATCAGGATAGTAGGCGTAACCAATTGCAGATAAACCATCGCCGATAGTCCTGCTGCCAACCCGGCCATGACAAGATTGACGGAAATCAGCAATTTTCTGCGATCCATCAAATCCGCGAGCGCACCGGCAAAGATTGCAAACAGGAATACAGGTAATGTGGTCGCAGCCTGAACCAGCGAGACAACCAGCGGAGAGGGAGACAGCTCTGTCATTAGCCAGCCTGCGCCGACATCGTGCATCCAGGTGCCGACATTTGATATGACGGTTGCCACCCACAAAAAAGCAAATGCCCGATGCCGGAACGGTGCCCATGGACCTGTGTCAACTGGTTTGGTCTCGTTCATTTTCGTGTTTCCTGATCTGAAGGTGGCACCGCGCTGTCGGCAACCAAGGCCGCAAAACGCTTTAAACGCGTGGGTGTGTTTTTTCGGACAGAATGGCGACAAGTGCGAGCCCGGCAATGATCGCAACATGCTCAAAGAATATGTTGCTTTGTGCAGCGCGTTCGGCCTCCGGGAATGTCCAGTATGCATGTGCCATAAGGGTCGCAACAGCGGTAAATAGTCCCAATGCGCCAGCCGCCAGCCACACCTGACGCCCTAGAATGATTGCAATAGAACCGCTCAGTTGCAGAAGAATAACGCCTGCTGCCAGTGGTGCCGCGGGCGAAAGTCCAAAATGGTTCATCTCACCTATCGCCGCCGACCAGTTGAACAGTTTTGTCAAACCAGACAGCCAGAACGGACAGGTCAGAGCGATCCGGACAATAAGTTCCAGTGCAAAGCTGCTTAACAATTTCGAAATGGGGGCTGGCGTCATAACTTTATACTCATGATAAAGGAAACGGAATTTGGCAGTTGCTTAGTAATAAAGCGGGTTCGGTGCGCCGGTTTCCAATTGGAATTGACCGGCGCACCAGGGGGATTATGATTTTTTCTCAGTCGATGCTGAGTCACACTCGGCTTGAGCGCCATTATCACCACTTGCCATGTGAAACGATTTGCCATGCAGGCAATGGGCTGTCGCTTCCTCAAGCGACATTCTGTCTTTGACCCACGTAACTGCAGTTTCACCGGCGAGCATGCCGAGCAGTCCCAGCAGGGCAATCACAGGAGGGGCAGGTGATCGGGTTCCCAGCAAGGCATAGACAACGCCAACGCCAATTCCGATGCCAACAGAAACGATGTAAGGGGACACGGTCATTCTCTCCTCCCGAGTTAGACAGCAAAACAAGAGCAGCCAAGCGCGCCCCAGAACGATTTCGCATCGGCGATCGGCACAGGGTTATTCCAAGCGATCCCGTGATCATGTCCGTGGACACCACAACCATGATTGCAAGCGTCATGGCATGAGCGCTCCGCATGGCGTACGTTGGGTTCGGGGCGCTGACCCGGGCTTTTCTGGTGCAAAACCGGGCTCCAGGAAGGAGATGCAGGCGGTATTTCCGGAGACAGAGATTGATAGCCGTCTTCGCCGTAGACCACTTTGCCACCAACCATGGTCAGAACCGAATTGATCCGACGAATTTCTTCGGGCCGGACGTTCAGATAGTCAGCAGAAAGGATTGCCAGGTCGGCATATTGTCCGGGTGCAAGCGTCCCTTTGACATCCGCTTCACCCGAGAACCATGCAGAACCCTTGGTCCAGAGCATAAGGGCGGTTTCGCGATCAAGGACATTGTCATTGTCGTAAAGCGACATGCCGCCAACTGTCTTACCAGTGGTTAACCAGTAAAGACCGACCCAAGGATCATAGGATGCAACGCGAGTCGCGTCCGTTCCTGCACCAACCGGAAGCCCATATTCCAGCATTTTGCTAATCGGCGGGGTTGCCATGGCGGCATCCTTGCCATAACGGTTAACGAAATATTCACCCTGAAATGCCATGCGGTGCTGGATAGCAATACCACCACCCAGTGCCTTGATCCGTTCGATATTGCGTTCGGAAACGGTTTCGGCGTGATCAATGATGAACCGTGTCTTGAATGGCTGTTTACCATTCACCCGTTCGAATACACCAAGGAAACGATCGATGGTTTCATCATAGGTCGCGTGAATACGGAACGGCCATTCCCGTTCGGCCAGCAATTCGACGATGGGCTCCAGTTCGCTTTCCATTACCGGTGCCGGATCGGGGCGCGGTTCAAGGAAGTTCTCAAAATCCGCGGCCGACCAGGCAAGGTTTTCACCCGCACCATTCATCCGCAGCATGTTGTCGCCAGCACCCGGTTCGGTCATCCCGACCCAGCGTTCATAATCGCTAAGCTCGTTCCCGGCATTTTGCGCAAACAGGTTGTAGGCAATGCGCACAGTCATTTTCCCATCATCATGCAGACGCTGAATGACATCATAATCTTCGGGATAATTTTGGCCGCCACCACCAGCATCAATCACGCTGGTGATGCCAAGACGGTTCATTTCACGCATGTAATGACGGGTGGAATTGATCTGATCCTCAATCGGAAGTTTCGGCCCCTTGGCCAGCGTCGAGTAGAGGATCAAAGCAGATGGCTTTGCTAGCAAAAGACCAGTGGGGTTGCCCTTGGCGTCTTTTTCAACGACACCGCCGGGTGGGTTTGGGGTGCTTTTATCAAAGCCAAGAACCTTGATTGCGGCCCGGTTCAAAAGGGCACGCCCGTAAAGGTGCAAAATGAAAACCGGTGTGTCGGGTGCGGCGGCATTGATTTCGTCGAGTGTCGGCATCCGGCGTTCGGCAAACTGGAATTCTGACCAGCCACCAACAACACGCACCCACTGCGGGGCCGGTGTAACGGCAGCTTGCGCTTTAAGCATGCGCAGGGCATCGGCAACCGATGGTACATTTTCCCAGCGCAATTCCATGTTGAAGTTAAGACCGCCACGAATAAGATGGGTGTGACTGTCATTAAGCCCCGGGATAATTCGACGACCTGCACCGTTGATCATGCGGGTTTTGCGGTCTGCCAGTTTGCGTATCTCGGCCTCGTCCCCGACCGCAAGAACCGTGCCATCGGAAATCGCAATGGCTTCGGCTTCGGGGGTTTTAGGATCGAGGGTTGTGATTTTCGCATTATAGATAATGGTTTGTGCCGTCTGGCTCATTTCGTTGCTCCTTGCCAGTTTGAACGGAATTGCACCAAGTGTGGTGCTGGCTGCGAGACCCTGAACAAATGTGCGCCGTTTCATTTTTAATCACCTTCGAACTGAAGCTTTTCACCGGCATCAAACCAACAGCGTCTTATCTGCAATGGGTTGGAATGAGTACACTGCAGTCGGTATCAAAGAAGAAAAGCACGACAGAGTTCGGTCTCTGTCGTGCTTTTGGTTTTAGGAGGCTGCCTTCGGGGCGATACGCGGACCATGTTCGACACGTTCCGGTGCCTTGTGAACCATGGTATAGGCGTAATCGACACCCATGCCGTAGGCACCGGAATGTTCTTTTACCAGTTCCATGACATCGTTGTAGGTTTCGCGATGTGCCCAGTCGCGCTGCCACTCAAGAAGAACCTGCTGCCAGGTTACCGGCACGACACCGGCCTGAACCATGCGGTCCATCGCATAATTATGCGCATTAACCGATGTGCCACCCGAAGCATCAGCGACCATGTAGATTTCATAGCCGCCTTCAAGCATTGCACAGAACGCAAAGGAGTTGTTGCAGACTTCGGTCCACAAGCCGGAAACGATCACTTTCTTGCGGCCATTTGCGGCAAGTGCATCACGCACTTTCTGATCATCCCAGGAATTCATAGAGGTACGTTCAAGCAGCGGGTTTTCCGGGAATACTGCCAGAAGTTCCGGGTAGGTATGACCTGAAAAGCTTTCGGTTTCGACGGTTGTGATCGTGGTCGGGATGTTGAAAATCTTGGCAGCCTTTGCAAGGCCAACGGTGTTATTTTTCAGAACCTGACGGTCAATTGACTGAACGCCGAACGCCATCTGCGGCTGGTGATCAATGAAGATGATCTGCGAGTTTTTCGGGGTAAGAAGTTCAAGCTTTTCCATTTTTAGGTCTCCTGTTTGATAAAACGCCATTGCCTGAATGCAATAAGCGCCGGGGAAGGGCATGGGCCTAGGAAGTCGGGATCGCAGACACGATCATCAGCACACCAAAAACGACAAAGATGATACCGGTCAACGCACGCCCACGCTTTGCATGTTCTGGTTTTTGAAACATCTTTACGACGCGCCGCGCGCCGATCGCGTACCCTCCCAGAACAACAAGCTTTGCGACGACAAACGTTAAAACCAGAAGTGCCAGAACAGGTGGGCCGCTCTCTGCGGGAATGAACTGCGGGAACAGTGCCGCAAAAAACAGAACGGCCTTTGGGTTGCTGATCCCGACGCCGAATGAGTAAAACCAGAGGGACAATCCGTCGCGTCCACGTGCTATCTCAGCAGTTCCCTTGGCCTCTTGCGGTTGGTCGATGGGTCTGAGGTAGGTCCATCCCAGCCACAGAACATAGAACGCACCAAGCAAGCGCAGGCTGAGAAAAATCAGTGGATACGCTTCGAGCAAAGCCCCCAAGCCCACCACCGAGAGTGTCGCCAGCAGTGCAATTGCGACAAGATCACCACTTAGCGCACCCAATGCGCGACGCCATCCAAAGGCAAGAGCATTGTTGACGAGAAACAATGTCGACGGACCGGGCGTCGCGCTTTGAGCTGCGCTGATCAAGATAAAAGCAAGATATGATGATAATTCCATTGCACACCCAAGACAATAATTTGTTCAACGAAACAGAAAAGGTTAAAGTAACCCAATAGTTTTCCTGTCTTTTTACAAAGCAGATCGCCGTTTCTAGTCTGACTCTCAAGAAGTGATGAAGAGTCGTGACAAATCCTCAGGCGTTCATCTGGAATCTGATCAGTCCATTATTTATCCCTAGCCAGGGACCGGTGTGTTAAGCAGTTGCTGTTCCCATTGGAATGCGACACCACTCGCCCCGGCATGTTGCTTAAGTATCTCGGCAAGCTCGGGAATATGTTCTTCGCGCGCCCAGTCGCGTTGCCATTCGGAAGCCAGAGCCAGCCATGTCATCATATTCGCGCCAGCTGCGATCATCCGCTGGATAGCGACTTCATGTGCCTCAACTGAAACTCCACCGGATGCATCGGTTATGACCGTGACATCCCACCCTTCGCCAAGGGCCTGAATCGTTGGCATAGCGACACAGACTTCGGTCCACAGACCCGCTATGACAAGTTGCTTGCGACCCGTTTCCTTGACGACATCTACCACTTTGGGGTCTTGCCAAGTGTTGATCAAAGTACGGTCAATAATTTCCTGTCTCGGGAAGACATCGGCAATCTGGGGAAAAATATTGCCGCCCTGACGTGCAATTACAGTTGTTAAGATGGTAGGCACGCCAAACGCCTTGGCAGCTTTTGCCAGTCCCACCGTATTGTTCACCACCATATGAGGGTCGTGGCTGTTGAGGTTTGCAAGTTGGTAGGGTTGATGGTCGATCAGCACAAGTACTGAGTCTTCGGGGCGAAGAAGTGAATCGAGGCCATTACGAATATTCATAGACTGTCCCTTCTGTTTTTTAATCAGGGCTCGTTTGCTCAGGTTGATTTTTAGGGGCCCTATGAACTGACAGTCTCAGGTCTCTGGATAAGACACTAGTACCCGTATATGATATGCTGTGTCGCAACACGGGGAACACGACATTGGACATAGATGAATTAGAAACATTTGTAGAAGTTGCTGATTCTGGGGGGATTTCCCCTGCTGCACGTCAACTGGGTCTATCCAAGTCAATCGTCAGTCAACGGCTTTTGCGTCTGGAATCAGCGCTTGGTGTCCAGCTTCTGGCGCGAACGACCCGCGGTGCCGCCCTGACCGAGGCGGGAGTTACATTTCGCGAACATGCTGCGCGGATTCGGGATGAGTTAGAGTTGGCAAAGGACACACTGCTGCCAACAGGTGAACTTTGTGGCCGAATTCGTATCGCCATGCCGCTTTCGTTTGGTCCGACGCACTTTGCCCCCGTGCTTGCAAAAATGGCGCAACGCTATCCCCAGCTTCAGATCAATGCCTGCTATAGTGATCGCTTTGTCAACCTTATTGCCGAGGGATTTGATTGTGCGATCCGGGTGGGCCTTCTTCCCGATTCCAACCTGCTTGCAAAGCATGTTGGGCCGATCCATGGCAAGCTCGTTGCAAGCCCCTCTTACATCGAGACGCATGGCGCGCCTGAAACGCCCGAAGACATTGTGTTCCATCAAGCCGTCTTACAGGGTACCGAGTCATGGTATCTGATGGACGGTGACAAAACCGTTACGGTGCAGCCGCAAGGGCGTTTCAAGTCCGACAATGGCATTGCCCTGACTGCTGCTGCCGCAGCGGGTCTTGGTATTGGATGTCTTCCCAATTGCCTTACCCATGAATATCTGGTCTCCGGTGCCCTCGTTCCGGTGATGCCGCAATATCCACCCAAATCCGGGGCTGCCTATGTGGTCCGTCCACCCGGAAGTTACCCGGACCGGAAAGTGCGCATACTGACCGAAATGCTGATTGAGCATGTCCAATCCAATCCCCATCTCTGGGAACAAGACCCCTGAATATGCGGGCAAGCGCCAACCCAGAGATCCCGAACAAGCCTGTTCCCGGCAGACATTCCACTTCGCGCGACACAGTTAAGCGCATAGCGTGACTAGCGGAGCGAAAAAACATACGCCACTCTGAGGTGTTCGTCGGCCTGGTAGAGCATCTTGCCTGTCAGATCAGAACGACAAAATGATCAGAGAGGAAGATGCGTATGAGTTGGAATCCAGCATTACAACCGGGCTGTCCCGATGATGTAGATACGGACGCGATTGAGACACTTATTGTCCCGCGCGCAAGAGACCTTGGCGATTTCGAAGTTCGTCGCGCCCTGCCGGCACCAAAGCGGCAGATGGTGGGCCCTTTCATCTTCTTTGATCAAGCAGGACCAGCCGAGTTCCTGACCGGCCAAGGTGTCGATGTAAGACCACACCCGCATATTGGCCTTGGCACAGTCACGTATCTTTTCCGCGGCGATTTCCATCATCGCGACAGTACCGGTGCAGACCAGATCATCCGTCCTGGCGAGTTAAACTGGATGGTTGCCGGGCGCGGTGTTTCCCACTCAGAGCGGACTTCAGCGCAAGCCCGGTCTGGGCCCAACAGTTTGTTCGGGATACAGACTTGGCTCGCACTACCCGATCAGTACGAAGACATGGCACCGACATTCGAACACCATAATAAGGAAACGCTGCCAACAATCGAGGATTCCGGCGTCAAGCTTCGACTTATTCTCGGCAACGCCTATGGCAAATCTGCCCCCGCGACAATGCTCTCAGAAACCTTTTACGCCGATGTGGTGCTCGAAGCAGGAGTTCGATTGCCATTGCCCGATGATCATGAGGACAGAGGCATCTACATCGTTGAAGGGACGATATCGATCGCTGGACAAGAATATGAGGCATCTCAAATGATGGTCTTCCGTCCAGGCGACAAAATCACAGTTGCGGCTGGTGATAGAGGCGCACGGCTTATGATCCTTGGCGGCGCCACCCTTGAAGGACCACGTTACATCTGGTGGAACTTCGTTGCCTCATCACAAGAGCGTATCGAAGAAGCCAAAGCCGAATGGCGTGCCGCAAACTGGGGTAGGGGGCGTTTCGATCTTCCCATCAGTGACCGTGATGAGCACATCCCACTACCGGATTGAACCGCTGCGACGGAACATGTCCTCGACAGCCAAGTCAGTCTGGCGATGCTTTCGCGTTCATTTCAAAACGTCTTTTCCTGAGATCACAGCCATCACCCGCGCTACATCCATGAGATGGACACGTGCAGTTCTGCACGCGGCAAACCAACACCTCTTGGCGTGCTGCTGTGTTGTGAAATTGAGAACGCCAAATTGAATATAGAAGACTTAGAAACATTCGTTGGGGTTGCTGATTCCGGGGGGATTTCCCCTGCTGCGCGCCGACTGGGTCTATCCAAATCAATCGTCAGTCGACGGCTTTTGCGTCTGGAATCAGCGCTTGGTGTTCAGCTTCTTGCGCGAACAACGCGCGGCGCTGCCCTTACTGAAGCTGGCGTTACATTTCGAGAATACGCCATAAGGGTCACTGCCGAAATCGAACAGGCAAGGGAAACGATTATGCCAACGGGTGATCTTCGCGGTCGCCTTCGAATTGCCATGCCGCTCTCCTTGGGGCCAACACACTTTGCCCCCGTGCTTACAAACATGGCACTGCGCTATCCTCGGCTTCAGCTTCATGCTTCCTATAGCGACCGCTTTGTTGATCTTATTAGCGAGGGTTTTGATTGCGCGATCCGTGTGGGGTACCTTCAAAACTCCAATTTGCTCGCTAAACGCATCGGCACCGTCTATTTGCAACTTGTCGCTAGTCCGTCTTACATCAAGGTACATGGCGCTCCGGAAACGCCCCTGGAACTCATAGAGCATCAGGCCCTTATGCAGGGAACAGAGTCCTGGAGATTTATGGATTGCGACAAGGTCGTCACGGTCCAGCCACAGGGACGCTTCAAATCTGACAACGGTATCGCACTTACCGCTGCGGCAACGTCGGGGCTGGGCCTTGCATACCTTCCCGACAGCTTGATCTGTGAATATTTAAGATCCGGCGCACTCATTCCGGTTATGACAAGCTATCCCCCACCGCCTGCGGCTGCATATGTTGTCAGACCACCTGGCCAGCATCCGGTGCGAAAAGTTCAACTACTTACCGAAATGCTGATTGAGTATTTCGAACAAAATCGATGTCTTGGGGGGAGAGCTGGAGGCTTATTGCAAAACTCTGGTTAACTCGCACAGGCCAATCTCAGAAGTAACGAGAATATATCTATTCAGGATTGAGCCTATTTGGGAAAGCGAGTTGCCCATTCTAAATGCCGTGCGCCATGATCGCAGCTTTGTCTTTTTTCATCCAAAAAGACGATAAAAAGAGAATTGTCATCTTTTCTGTCAATTCCGCAGATTTTTGTCAGCTTATGTGTCAATCGGTGTCAACTTATCTGGCAAACGGATAAATCAAGTTATTGATTCTGCTGCATATCGGATGTCACCTTTTGTGGCACCTGACAGTTACATTGAATGTGTCCCACGGTCAGACTAGGGTCTGAACCCAATTGGAACGCTTGAAATTTATAGTCGAAATGTGATTCACCCTTTGGGAAAGGGAGTTATCACATGGCACGATTTGATTTGAGCGATAAAGAATGGGCAATCATTGCTCCTCTTCTTCCGGTTGACGGTCGGGGACCGAAGCGTCGCGACGACAGGACCGTTCTCAATGACATTTTCTACATTCTTCGAACCGATGCACCCTGGCGGGATCTTCCGGGAAGATATGGCCCGCCTACAACAGTCTATAATCGTTATGTCCGTTGGGGAGAACGCGGTATATGGCGCGAGATATTCGAGGCACTGGCATCAGAATATGAAGATGCCCTTGTCTTTATCGACAGTTCGATTGTGAAGGCTCACCGCGCAGCGGCTGGGTCAAAAAAGGGGAACTGGCAGAGGGTATTGGACGCTCACGCGGCGGCAGGATAAGTAAAGTTCACGCCGCTGTAGATGCACTCGGTCGCCCGTTGCGTCTTGCGATCAGTGGCGGACAACTCCATGACAGTAAGATGATCGACTGCTTCCTGAATTGGTCAAAACCACCATTGGCCATTGTCGCCGACAAGGCTTATGGCAGTGCACGTATCCGTCGGGAGATAGAGGATGAAGGTGCCTTGCCGGTGATCCCCGCCAAGGCAAATGCCAGAAAGCCTATCCCTCATGACGCGGGTCTTTACGCCAAACGCAATCTTGTTGAGCGTTTCTTCTGCCGTATGAAGGATATGAGGCGGCTGACCATCCGATACGAAAAGTCCGCAGAAAACTTCCTTAATATGGTCCGGATTTTTGCAATCAGATGTTGGGCCAATTGAGTCCAGACCCTAACTGCTGAAAAATGTCACCTTTTCTGGCAATCAAGCATGCTAAGTAGTTGGTTTCACAGCATGTCGAATGTCACCTTTGTGGCACCTGACAACCTCCTCCCAAAATCCGCCAAACGTTTAAGTACCAGTGTGCCTTTAATCTGGCAGATGCCGATTTGTCATAATTCGGGGTTATGACGTCGTTAATGCCTTGCATGGTCTGGGAGTTTTCTTTGTGAACACCTCAGCGTTCATCGATATTTGACCAACTTTTCGATTGCTTGTGATGAAGCTGAAATCTCTCGGTCTGATGGTGTTTGTTCATGCAAAGCAATTAGTTCATCTTCAGCGTTGCTAGCTAAAGTACCGATTTCCGCAAAGCCATATGTTTTGGCTGTTCCGGCAAGTTTGTGTGTGCAATTTATCAGGTGATGAATTGATGCATCATCCTGCCGGTTTACATATTGTTCCCAGCTCGTCGATATCTCAGTCAATTTTTCCGGAATGCTTTTGGCATAGTCGTCCTGAAGCTTTTTCAGTTTGGATTTGAGATCTGCTTTTTGGGCATCGTTCAATAGAGTCATAGCGTCCTCATTAACGCGCCAATTGTTCCAGCAGGGCACTCGATGCTGTGGGAAAATTTATGAGAAATATGGGCAACTGCTTGTGCTTGAGGACACGTTGCGGGAGTTTCAACGATTACTGCGTTATTTTGAGACGTGTTCAAGATATTCGAGCACGTCTCAACCGAGGCACCCGATAATACAATCGTAAGAGGACGCGCGCCGATTGCGACAAGTGTTTGATGCAGCCATGACAATTGAAGATCAGGACTTCTGACACCTTTCGAAATACAAAATGAAAAGGTGCCTTCCTCAAGGCTTTCCAGAGCAAGTCCTGCAGATGCGAAAGCACAGTAAATATGCCCATTTTCAAGTTTCTGGCCATCTTGGGCAATCATTACAGGAATAGATGTTCTTTTACGAAGATAACGGATGAACCCATCCAGACAGGACTGCGGAACATTCGGCTGGATAATAATTGGAGGGCAGTGGTTGCCAAGTTTCCCGAACAAAGCCGTGACGCTGTCCTGACTTCCTGCACCCATACTGATCAGGAGAAAATTGTGGGAGGAGTCGCTGCTGTCGATCCGGCTCTGAAGTGCTTTCAACTCGTCTTCGGAAGGTTTCGACCAGATATCATTGTCGTCTGTCGCAGGAGCATGATGCCGTCCCCAAAAGAGAATTTTTTCAAGGATTGTGTTGGCAATGCCGTCTATATCGATGTCCATCAGCGAAGCTGATTTCCAGATGACATCAACTGCACCAACTTCCATGAGGCGCTCTGCAAGAGCACTTCGGCGTTCTGTCAGAGAACTCAGGATAATGATTGGCACGTCATGTGTCTGAGCAATTTCAGTTGTGGCCGCAACACCATCAAGTCCTGGCATTGAAATATCCATGGTCACGATGTCAGGGGACAGTTCTTTGACCGCACGGATTGCGTCTTCGCCATCTTCTGCTTCGCCGATGATTTCGATATCAGGATGTGCATCGCACACGGTTCTGATCGCCATGCGCATGAACACCGAATCATCACAGATCAAAAGTCGTATGGGTCGGGAAGGTGTCATATCCTCGCTGCCTGTTGTTCGTGCCACAGTACTCTTTCTCCTGCCGGGCTGATTAGATCAATGGATCTATCGGGTTGGATACAACATCAATGTCAATCGTGGCGGATGCTTCTGCATTTGTTGCCGTGGAACTGTCGTTCACGGATGCCGTTACCGTAAGATGAAGATCATCCGCGGTTTCAGGTGTAATCGTCAAGCCGACAAGGTCGGCAAGCTCAAGACTGTAGCTGCCATCTGGGTTTAATGTCCCTGAGTTCAATGTGGCACCGTTATCGACGCCGTCAATGGTGACCGAAAGCTCTTCTGTCAAAGCCAGATCGCCGACAGTGATTGTCAGGGGAGTAGGGCTGTCTTCGAGTGCAATGGACGGAATCTCAATATCAATGGTCGGGGCATCTGCAACATTAAGGACCTCAAGGTTAATCTCGGCAAGGCTGCTGTTGCTTGTCCCGGTGATCGGGTCACTTACGGTGGCTGTGACTTGCAGCGTGCTGCTTCCCGGCTCCAGTGCTGTGATGGTGAGCCCGGCAAGATCATCCCCGGTCAGGCTCCATGAGCCATCAGGGTTGAGTTCTCCCGCACTGAGGGACTGATCTGAAGTCAGACCTTCTACCGTTACTTCAAGCAACTCGCCGGGCGCCAACACACCAACATCAATGGTGAGCGGTGATGCACTGTCCTCAACCACAAGGCCCGGAAGACCAAGGTTCAGGAGTGGCGCATCTGCAACATTGAGAACCTCAAGATTGATCTCGGCAAGGCTGCTGTTGCTTGTGCCGGTGATTGGGTCATTGACCGTGGCAGTGACCTGTAAGACACCACTTCCCGGTTCCAGGGCCGTAATGGTTAGCCCGGCAAGTTCATCCCCGGTCAGGGTCCATGAGCCATCCGGGTTAAGAACCCCGGCACTCAGCGTCTGATCCGAAGTCAGACCTTCGATTGTGACTTCAAGCACTTCACCGGGTGCCAGCACACCAACATCAATGGTCAACGGGGTGGCATTGTTTTCCAGAACAATGCCCGGCAGGGCAAGGTTCAAGGTTGGCGCATCCGCAACATTAAGGACTTCAAGATTGATCTCGGCAAGGCTGCTGTTGCTTGTGCCGGTGATTGGGTCATTGACCGTGGCAGTGACCTGTAAGACACCACTTCCCGGTTCCAGTGCCGTAATGGTTAGCCCGGCAAGTTCATCCCCGGTCAGGGTCCATGAGCCATCCGGATTGAGAACTCCGGCACTCAGCGTCTGATCCGAAGTCAGACCTTCGATGGTTACTTCAAGCAACTGATCAGGTGCCAAGACGCCAACATCAATGGTTAGCGGGGTTGCTGCATCCTCCAAAACTATTCCCGGAAGTCCGACATTCAGGCTTGGCGCAGGTACTGGCAATGCATCAATTGCGACAATCTCACCATCAAGATAAATTTCAACAGTTTCGATATCGTCGATCGTCAGGCGCAACGCATCAAGCGTAATGCTTTCAGACGAACCAGAATCAACATGACTTTGCAGGGCCTGAAGGGCATCACGAACGCCATCGCTGTTGAGCTGGTCGGATGTCAGATGCAGTTTGAGAACATCATAATGCCACCCGCCATCAACCACACCGACCCCGTCGGAGGTCAGATCAACAGTATAGTTAAGTTCGTCATTTTCACTTTCGCCGTAAAGGCGGTCTGCGCCGGTTCCGGTTAGGCTGTCATTCCAACTGCCGCCTGCAAGGATATCGGTGCCGTCACCGCCATCAAGTGTGTCCGCACCAGACCCACCAATCAGGGTGTCATCACCAGACTGTCCTTCGATGACATCGTGGCCGCTATCACCGTAAATCGTATCGTCGCCGCCGCCAGCCAAAACCGTATCATCTCCGCTATAGGCGTAAATTAGATCACCACCGTCACCCATCTCGATACGATCAGACCACCAAGTGCCATACACGATATAGCCCGGGGTGTTGACGATATCGACATTCAAAGTGCCGGTTACCGACGTCGTGTCACTACCATCTGTAGCGGTTGCGGTTATGGTTAATTGGCAACTATCGACATTACAGTTGTCTGGTGGCGTAATCGTCAGGCCATCAAGTTGGTCAGCAGTAAGGGTTACGGTACCATCGGCATTGACTGTGCCATTGTTGAATGTTGCCCCATCAGGGATGTTGCTGATCGTAACAGAAAGAATTTCACTGCTGTCGCTCAACCCGGCATCGATATCGAGCCTGATCGGGTCGTAACCATTGGCACTGATATCGGTCAAGTTCAGGATTGGCGTGTCGGCAACACCAGCAACATTGATGTTGAGTGTTTCAAACACAGAGGCCGTATCGCTGCCATCGGTCGAGGTTGCCGAGATATCAAGATTAAACGAACCGCTATAGTCGGCTGGTGGTGTAATCGTAAGACCATTAAGCTCGTCGGCGGTTAGGGTGACGGTGCCGTCCGGATTAACCGTACCCGCCGAAAGGGTAGCTCCTTCGGGGATGTTGGAAACAGTGATTGACAGAACTTCACTTGCATCGCTCAGGGCGGCATTGATGTCGAGGGCAATGGCTGTGTCTTCTGCACCGGTTGGTGCTGCAACTTCAAGAGTTGGCGCATCGGCCTGATCTTCAACGGTGATGCTTTGCGTTGTGGATACAGATTGGGTGTCTGTTCCATCCGTTGCGGTGGCGGTAACAGTAAGGTCAATACTGCCCCGGAAATCAGATGGTGTGGTCAGGGTCAAGCCGTCCAGTTCGGCTGGCTCAAGCGTCCAGCTGCTATCTGGGTTTAGGGTGCCCGCCGACAAGGTCGCATTTTCAGGCAATCCGGTGACATTGATGCTGAGAGTTTCAGAACCATCGGCATCCGTAAGTGCTGCATCGATAGTAACCGGATAAGCTATGCCACCGGTTTCCGAAGACTGCACCAAATCAGCATTCCCAACGACAACGCCATCACCAAACGAAATTGCTTCGATTTGGTTTACAGTCAACATTTGTCCGGTATCAAGATCAATGATCTGGGTATTGATGACGCCTTGGTTGGCCGTGAAATTCTGCAATGAATAGGATGTGGATGGCTTTCCTAGATATAGAATATCGTCACCAGAACCACCATCAAGTGCGGAAGACTGACCGATGTCACCGTTGATCGTCAGGCTGTCATTGCCATCGCCCAAGCGGATGTTATTGCCCTGGTTGGTGTCTCCATTCAGGACAACGTCATCATCCCCGCCACGCAGATCAAAGTTTTCATTCATGTTCAGGTCACGGTCGATGACATAGGTCTCGTTTCCATCCGTACCTTGATGGTTAAAACCACCATCATCGACAAAATCATTTTGACCAGTGCTACTGTCTGTCCCTGTTGCGGTGCCTTCTCCAATCGAAACGCTCAAGGTCGGAGCGTCTGCAATTGGATTGACCTGAAGCGAAACGGTATCGCTGACCGCAGATGTGTCTGCGCCATCGGTGGAGGTTGCAGTGACGCCAAGATCAAACGACCCACTGAAGTCAGTCGGTGGTGTGATGGTCAGACCATCGAGCTCATCAGCAGTCAGGGTGACAGTGCCATCCGGATTGATGGTACCTGCCGAGAGGGTTGCACCCTCGGGAATATTGCTGATGGTGACGGAAAGCACTTCACCGGTATCGGTGAGGCCTGCATCGATGTCGAGTGCAATGGCGCCATCTTCGGTGCCAGTAGCGTCCGCCACATTGAGGGTTGGTGCGTCAGCTTCGCCTTCAACGGAGACCGAGATGGTGTCAGAGACCGAAGCTGTATCGGTGCCATCGGTTGATGTTGCGGTGACACCGAGGTCAAACGATCCGCTGTAATCGGCTGGTGGCTTGATGGTCAGACCATCAAGCTCGTCGGCGGTTAGAGTGACAGTGCCGTCTGGATTGATGGTACCTGCCGAGAGGGTTGCGCCGTCTGGAATGTTCGAAACAGTCACCGACAGGACTTCGACTGCATCGGTGAGGCCTGCATCGATGTCGAGAGCAATCGCACCATCTTCGGTGCCGGTAGCGTCCGCCACATTGAGGGTCGGGGCGTCAGCTTCGCCTTCAACTGAGACCGAGATCGTGTCGGAAACTGACGCAGAGGTTTCGCCATCGGTTGAAGTTGCCGTTATGCCAAGATCGAATGACCCGCTGTAATCCGCTGGCGGGGTGATGGTCAGACCGTCGAGCTCGTCAGCGGTGAGGGTGACGGTGCCATCCGGATTGACGGTACCTGCCGAAAGGGTTGCGCCGTCTGGAATGTTCGAAACAGTCACAGACAGAACTTCACCGCTGTCGGTGAGACCTGCATCGATGTCGAGAGCAATCGCACCATCTTCGGTGCCAGTAGCGTCCGCCACATTGAGGGTTGGTGCATCGGCTTCGCCTTCGACAGACACATTGAGCGTATCGCTGGTGGTGGCGGTATCGATCCCATCGGTCGAGGTTGCGGTGACACCGAGGTCAAACGATCCGCTATAGTCAGCCGGAGGTGTGATGGTCAGGCCATCAAGCTCGTCAGCGGTGAGAGTTACAGTGCCATCCGGATTGACGGTACCTGCCGAGAGGGTTGCGCCGTCTGGAATGTTCGAAACAGTCACAGACAGGACCTCGCCGCTATCGGTGAGGCCTGCATCGATGTCGAGTGCAATGGCGCCATCTTCGGTGCCGAATGCATCGGCGACATCAAGGGTTGGTGCATCGGCTTCGCCTTCAACGGAGACCGAGATGGTGTCAGAGACCGAAGCTGTATCGGTGCCATCGGTTGATGTTGCGGTGACACCGAGGTCAAACGATCCGCTGTAATCGGCTGGTGGCTTGATGGTCAGACCATCAAGCTCGTCGGCGGTTAGAGTGACAGTGCCGTCTGGATTGATGGTACCTGCCGAGAGGGTTGCACCCTCGGGAATATTGCTGATGGTGACGGAAAGCACTTCACCGGTATCGGTGAGGCCTGCATCGATGTCGAGTGCAATGGCGCCATCTTCGGTGCCGAATGCATCGGCGACATCAAGGGTTGGTGCATCGGCTTCGCCTTCAACGGAGACCGAGATGGTGTCAGAGACCGAAGCTGTATCGGTGCCATCGGTTGATGTTGCGGTGACACCGAGGTCAAACGATCCGCTGTAATCGGCTGGTGGCTTGATGGTCAGACCATCAAGCTCGTCGGCGGTTAGAGTGACAGTGCCGTCTGGATTGATGGTACCTGCCGAGAGGGTTGCACCCTCGGGAATATTGCTGATGGTGACGGAAAGCACTTCACCGGTATCGGTGAGGCCTGCATCGATGTCGAGTGCAATGGCGCCATCTTCGGTGCCGAATGCATCGGCGACATCAAGGGTTGGAGCATCTGCTACTGCTGCAACATCAACAGTAAGTTCTTCCATCACGACGGCAGTATCATTCCCGTCAACTGACGAGACCAGAACGGTCAAACCAATTTCACCGCTGAAATTAGTTGGCGGCGTAATGGTCAGTCCTTCGAGTTGATCAGGTGTTAGAGACCATGTTCCGTCACCATTGTCAGTGCCGATCGACAATATTGCCCCATCAGGTACGCCGGTTATGGTGATTTGGAGGCTTTCACTGTCATCAAGCAGGGCTGTATCGATATCAAGTGCGATAGCACTGTCTTCCAAACCGCTGGCATCAGACACATTAAGAATTGCACCGTCGGAAACACCGGTAACATCCACAGTCAGGGTATCAGACACAGAATCAGTGTTGACTCCATCAGTGGAGGTTGCCGTAACGCCAAGATCGAATGATCCGCTGAAGTCAGCTGGCGGTGTGATGGTCAGGCCATCAAGCTCGTCAGCGGTGAGAGTGACAGTGCCGTCTGGATTGATGGTACCTGCCGAGAGGGTTGCACCCTCGGGAATATTGCTGATGGTGACGGAAAGCACTTCACCGGTATCGGTGAGGCCTGCATCGATGTCGAGAGCAATCGCACCATCTTCGGTGCCGGTAGCGTCCGCCACATTGAGGGTTGGTGCATCGGCTTCGCCTTCAACGGAGACCGAGATGGTGTCAGAGACCGAAGCTGTATCGGTGCCATCGGTTGATGTTGCGGTGACACCGAGGTCAAACGATCCGCTGTAATCGGCTGGTGGCTTGATGGTCAGACCATCAAGCTCGTCGGCGGTTAGAGTGACAGTGCCGTCTGGATTGATGGTACCTGCCGAGAGGGTTGCACCCTCGGGAATATTGCTGATGGTGACGGAAAGCACTTCACCGGTATCGGTGAGGCCTGCATCGATGTCGAGAGCAATCGCACCATCTTCGGTGCCGGTAGCGTCCGCCACATTGAGGGTTGGTGCATCGGCTTCGCCTTCAACGGAGACCGAGATGGTGTCAGAGACCGAAGCTGTATCGGTGCCATCGGTTGATGTTGCGGTGACACCGAGGTCAAACGATCCGCTGTAATCGGCTGGTGGCTTGATGGTCAGACCATCAAGCTCGTCGGCGGTTAGAGTGACAGTGCCGTCTGGATTGATGGTACCTGCCGAGAGGGTTGCACCCTCGGGAATATTGCTGATGGTGACGGAAAGCACTTCACCGGTATCGGTGAGGCCTGCATCGATGTCGAGTGCAATGGCGCCATCTTCGGTGCCAGTAGCGTCCGCCACATTGAGGGTTGGTGCGTCAGCTTCGCCTTCAACGGAGACCGAGATGGTGTCAGAGACCGAAGCTGTATCGGTGCCATCGGTTGATGTTGCGGTGACACCGAGGTCAAACGATCCGCTGTAATCGGCTGGTGGCTTGATGGTCAGACCATCAAGCTCGTCGGCGGTTAGAGTGACAGTGCCGTCTGGATTGATGGTACCTGCCGAGAGGGTTGCGCCGTCTGGAATGTTCGAAACAGTCACCGACAGGACTTCGACTGCATCGGTGAGGCCTGCATCGATGTCGAGAGCAATCGCACCATCTTCGGTGCCGGTAGCGTCCGCCACATTGAGGGTCGGGGCGTCAGCTTCGCCTTCAACTGAGACCGAGATCGTGTCGGAAACTGACGCAGAGGTTTCGCCATCGGTTGAAGTTGCCGTTATGCCAAGATCGAATGACCCGCTGTAATCCGCTGGCGGGGTGATGGTCAGACCGTCGAGCTCGTCAGCGGTGAGGGTGACGGTGCCATCCGGATTGACGGTACCTGCCGAAAGGGTTGCGCCGTCTGGAATGTTCGAAACAGTCACAGACAGAACTTCACCGCTGTCGGTGAGACCTGCATCGATGTCGAGAGCAATCGCACCATCTTCGGTGCCGGTAGCGTCCGCCACATTGAGGGTTGGTGCATCGGCTTCGCCTTCGACAGACACATTGAGCGTATCGCTGGTGGTGGCGGTATCGATCCCATCGGTCGAGGTTGCGGTGACACCGAGGTCAAACGATCCGCTATAGTCAGCCGGAGGTGTGATGGTCAGGCCATCAAGCTCGTCAGCGGTGAGAGTTACAGTGCCATCCGGATTGACGGTACCTGCCGAGAGGGTTGCGCCGTCTGGAATGTTCGAAACAGTCACAGACAGGACCTCGCCGCTATCGGTGAGGCCTGCATCGATGTCGAGTGCAATGGCGCCATCTTCGGTGCCGAATGCATCGGCTACATCAAGGGTTGGTGCATCTGCTACTGCTGCAACATCAACAGTAAGTTCTTCCATCACGACGGCAGTATCATTCCCGTCAACTGACGAGACCAGAACGGTCAAACCAATTTCACCGCTGAAATTAGTTGGCGGCGTAATGGTCAGTCCTTCGAGTTGATCAGGTGTTAGAGACCATGTTCCGTCACCATTGTCAGTGCCGATCGACAATATTGCCCCATCAGGTACGCCGGTTATGGTGATTTGGAGGCTTTCACTGTCATCAAGCAGGGCTGTATCGATATCAAGTGCGATAGCACTGTCTTCCAAACCGCTGGCATCAGACACATTAAGAATTGCACCGTCGGAAACACCGGTAACATCCACAGTCAGGGTATCAGACACAGAATCAGTGTCAACTCCATCAGTGGAGGTTGCCGTAACGCCAAGATCGAATGATCCGCTGAAGTCAGCTGGCGGTGTGATGGTCAGGCCATCAAGCTCGTCAGCGGTGAGAGTGACAGTGCCGTCTGGATTGATGGTACCTGCCGAGAGGGTTGCACCCTCGGGAATATTGCTGATGGTGACGGAAAGCACTTCACCGGTATCGGTGAGGCCTGCATCGATGTCGAGTGCAATGGCGCCATCTTCGGTGCCAGTAGCGTCCGCCACATTGAGGGTTGGTGCGTCAGCTTCGCCTTCAACGGAGACCGAGATGGTGTCAGAGACCGAAGCTGTATCGGTGCCATCGGTTGATGTTGCGGTGACACCGAGGTCAAACGATCCGCTGTAATCGGCTGGTGGCTTGATGGTCAGACCATCAAGCTCGTCGGCGGTTAGAGTGACAGTGCCGTCTGGATTGATGGTACCTGCCGAAGAGGGTTGCACCCTCGGGAATATTGCTGATGGTGACGGAAAGCACTTCACCGGTATCGGTGAGGCCTGCATCGATGTCGAGTGCAATGGCGCCATCTTCGGTGCCAGTAGCGTCCGCCACATTGAGGGTTGGTGCGTCAGCTTCGCCTTCAACGGAGACCGAGATGGTGTCAGAGACCGAAGCTGTATCGGTGCCATCGGTTGATGTTGCGGTGACACCGAGGTCAAACGATCCGCTGTAATCGGCTGGTGGCTTGATGGTCAGACCATCAAGCTCGTCGGCGGTTAGAGTGACAGTGCCGTCTGGATTGATGGTACCTGCCGAGAGGGTTGCACCCTCGGGAATATTGCTGATGGTGACGGAAAGCACTTCACCGGTATCGGTGAGGCCTGCATCGATGTCGAGTGCAATGGCGCCATCTTCGGTGCCAGTAGCGTCCGCCACATTGAGGGTTGGTGCGTCAGCTTCGCCTTCAACGGAGACCGAGATGGTGTCAGAGACCGAAGCTGTATCGGTGCCATCGGTTGATGTTGCGGTGACACCGAGGTCAAACGATCCGCTGTAATCGGCTGGTGGCTTGATGGTCAGACCATCAAGCTCGTCGGCGGTTAGAGTGACAGTGCCGTCTGGATTGATGGTACCTGCCGAGAGGGTTGCGCCGTCTGGAATGTTCGAAACAGTCACCGACAGGACTTCGACTGCATCGGTGAGGCCTGCATCGATGTCGAGAGCAATCGCACCATCTTCGGTGCCGGTAGCGTCCGCCACATTGAGGGTCGGGGCGTCAGCTTCGCCTTCAACTGAGACCGAGATCGTGTCGGAAACTGACGCAGAGGTTTCGCCATCGGTTGAAGTTGCCGTTATGCCAAGATCGAATGACCCGCTGTAATCCGCTGGCGGGGTGATGGTCAGACCGTCGAGCTCGTCAGCGGTGAGGGTGACGGTGCCATCCGGATTGACGGTACCTGCCGAAAGGGTTGCGCCGTCTGGAATGTTCGAAACAGTCACAGACAGAACTTCACCGCTGTCGGTGAGACCTGCATCGATGTCGAGAGCAATCGCACCATCTTCGGTGCCGGTAGCGTCCGCCACATTGAGGGTTGGTGCATCGGCTTCGCCTTCGACAGACACATTGAGCGTATCGCTGGTGGTGGCGGTATCGATCCCATCGGTCGAGGTTGCGGTGACACCGAGGTCAAACGATCCGCTATAGTCAGCCGGAGGTGTGATGGTCAGGCCATCAAGCTCGTCAGCGGTGAGAGTTACAGTGCCATCCGGATTGACGGTACCTGCCGAGAGGGTTGCGCCGTCTGGAATGTTCGAAACAGTCACAGACAGGACCTCGCCGCTATCGGTGAGGCCTGCATCGATGTCGAGTGCAATGGCGCCATCTTCGGTGCCGAATGCATCGGCTACATCAAGGGTTGGTGCATCTGCTACTGCTGCAACATCAACAGTAAGTTCTTCCATCACGACGGCAGTATCATTCCCGTCAACTGACGAGACCAGAACGGTCAAACCAATTTCACCGCTGAAATTAGTTGGCGGCGTAATGGTCAGTCCTTCGAGTTGATCAGGTGTTAGAGACCATGTTCCGTCACCATTGTCAGTGCCGATCGACAATATTGCCCCATCAGGTACGCCGGTTATGGTGATTTGGAGGCTTTCACTGTCATCAAGCAGGGCTGTATCGATATCAAGTGCGATAGCACTGTCTTCCAAACCGCTGGCATCAGACACATTAAGAATTGCACCGTCGGAAACACCGGTAACATCCACAGTCAGGGTATCAGACACAGAATCAGTGTCGACTCCATCAGTGGAGGTTGCCGTAACGCCAAGATCGAATGATCCGCTGAAGTCAGCTGGCGGTGTGATGGTCAGGCCATCAAGCTCGTCAGCGGTGAGAGTGACAGTGCCGTCTGGATTGATGGTACCTGCCGAGAGGGTTGCACCCTCGGGAATATTGCTGATGGTGACGGAAAGCACTTCACCGGTATCGGTGAGGCCTGCATCGATGTCGAGTGCAATGGCGCCATCTTCGGTGCCAGTAGCGTCCGCCACATTGAGGGTTGGTGCGTCAGCTTCGCCTTCAACGGAGACCGAGATGGTGTCAGAGACCGAAGCTGTATCGGTGCCATCGGTTGATGTTGCGGTGACACCGAGGTCAAACGATCCGCTGTAATCGGCTGGTGGCTTGATGGTCAGACCATCAAGCTCGTCGGCGGTTAGAGTGACAGTGCCGTCTGGATTGATGGTACCTGCCGAGAGGGTTGCGCCGTCTGGAATGTTCGAAACAGTCACCGACAGGACTTCGACTGCATCGGTGAGGCCTGCATCGATGTCGAGAGCAATCGCACCATCTTCGGTGCCGGTAGCGTCCGCCACATTGAGGGTCGGGGCGTCAGCTTCGCCTTCAACTGAGACCGAGATCGTGTCGGAAACTGACGCAGAGGTTTCGCCATCGGTTGAAGTTGCCGTTATGCCAAGATCGAATGACCCGCTGTAATCCGCTGGCGGGGTGATGGTCAGACCGTCGAGCTCGTCAGCGGTGAGGGTGACGGTGCCATCCGGATTGACGGTACCTGCCGAAAGGGTTGCGCCGTCTGGAATGTTCGAAACAGTCACAGACAGAACTTCACCGCTGTCGGTGAGACCTGCATCGATGTCGAGAGCAATGGCGCCATCTTCGGTGCCAGTAGCGTCCGCCACATTGAGGGTTGGTGCGTCAGCTTCGCCTTCGACGGAGACCGAGATGGTGTCAGAGACCGAAGCTGTATCGGTGCCATCGGTTGATGTTGCGGTGACACCAAGATCAAATGACCCGCTGTAATCTGCTGGCGGTGTGATGGTCAGACCGTCAAGTTCGTCAGCGGTGAGGGTGACGGTGCCATCCGGATTGACGGTACCTGCCGAGAGGGTTGCGCCGTCTGGAATGTTCGAAACAGTCACCGACAGGACTTCGACTGCATCGGTGAGGCCTGCATCGATGTCGAGAGCAATCGCACCATCTTCGGTGCCGGTAGCGTCCGCCACATTGAGGGTTGGTGCATCGGCTTCGCCTTCAACGGAGACCGAGATGGTGTCAGAGACCGAAGCTGTATCGGTGCCATCGGTTGATGTTGCGGTGACACCAAGGTCAAACGATCCGCTGTAATCGGCTGGTGGCTTGATGGTCAGACCATCAAGCTCGTCGGCGGTTAGAGTGACAGTGCCGTCTGGATTGATGGTACCTGCCAAGAGGGTTGCACCCTCGGGAATATTGCTGATGGTGACGGAAAGCACTTCACCGGTATCGGTGAGGCCTGCATCGATGTCGAGTGCAATGGCGCCATCTTCGGTGCCAGTAGCGTCCGCCACATTGAGGGTTGGTGCGTCAGCTTCGCCTTCAACGGAGACCGAGATGGTGTCAGAGACCGAAGCTGTATCGGTGCCATCGGTTGATGTTGCGGTGACACCGAGGTCAAACGATCCGCTGTAATCGGCTGGTGGCTTGATGGTCAGACCATCAAGCTCGTCGGCGGTTAGAGTGACAGTGCCGTCTGGATTGATGGTACCTGCCGAGAGGGTTGCACCCTCGGGAATATTGCTGATGGTGACGGAAAGCACTTCACCGGTATCGGTGAGGCCTGCATCGATGTCGAGTGCAATGGCGCCATCTTCGGTGCCGAATGCATCGGCGACATCAAGGGTTGGTGCATCGGCTTCGCCTTCAACGGAGACCGAGATGGTGTCAGAGACCGAAGCTGTATCGGTGCCATCGGTTGATGTTGCGGTGACACCGAGGTCAAACGATCCGCTGTAATCGGCTGGTGGCTTGATGGTCAGACCATCAAGCTCGTCGGCGGTTAGAGTGACAGTGCCGTCTGGATTGATGGTACCTGCCGAGAGGGTTGCACCCTCGGGAATATTGCTGATGGTGACGGAAAGCACTTCACCGGTATCGGTGAGGCCTGCATCGATGTCGAGTGCAATGGCGCCGTCTTCGGTGCCAGTTGCGTCGGCCACAGCGATGGTTGGGGCGTCAGCTTCGCCTTCAACAGACACATTGAGCGTATCGCTGGTGGTGGCGGTATCGGTGCCATCGGTGGAGGTTGCGGTGACACCGAGATCAAACGATCCACTGTAATCCGCTGGCGGGGTAATGGTCAGTCCTTCGAGTTGATCAGGTGTCACAGACCATGTTCCGTCACCATTGTCAGTACCGGTCGATAATATTGCCCCATCAGGTATGCCGGTTATGGTGATTTGGAGGCTTTCACTGTCATCAAGCAGGGCAGTGTCGATATCAAGTGCGATAGCACTGTCTTCCAAACCGCTGGCATCAGACACATTAAGAATTGCACCGTCGGAAACTCCGGTGACATCAACGGTCAGGGTGTCAGAGACAAATTCTGAGTCGGTACCATCGGTAGAGGTTGCGGTGACACCGAGGTCGAACGATCCGCTGAAGTCAGCTGGCGGTGTGATGGTCAGGCCATCAAGTTCGTCAGCAGTCAGGGTGACGGTGCCGTCCGGGTTAACCGTTCCCGCCGAGAGGGTTGCTCCCTCTGGGATATTGCTGATGGTGACGGAAAGCACTTCACCGGCATCGGTGAGGCCTGCGTCAATATCAAGCGCAATTGCGCCGTCTTCGGTGCCGGATGTATCGGCGACATTGAGAGTTGGTGCGTCTGCTTCGCCTTCAACTGAGACCGAGATCGTGTCGGAAACTGACGCAGAGGTTTCGCCATCGGTTGAAGTTGCCGTTATGCCAAGATCGAACGATCCACTGTAATTTTCTGGTGGCGTGATGGTCAGGCCGTCAAGTTCGTCAGCGGTGAGGGTGACGGTGCCGTCCGGGTTAACCGTTCCCGCCAAGAGGGTTGCGCCTTTAGGAATATTGGAAATGGTCACAGACAGCACTTCCCCAGCATCAGTGAGGTCTGCATCGATATCAATCGCAATGGCGCTGTCTTCGGTGCCGGATGTAGATGCTGATACTGACAGGGTAGGAGTATCGGCTTGGGTTTCTGAAATAGATGAGGTTGAAGAACCTTCGGCACTGCTTGATGCACTGCCACCGCCGCCGCCAATTGAGCGGTTGGGGGCGGAAGAGCCAGCAGGATTGAAGTTGTTGTTTCCGGTCGCAGATGGGGACTCAGGAGCAAAAAACTGTTCTGCGCTTGGAGCACCTTCATTCACGGGCTGACCTGCTGCTTCAGAAGTCGTAGATCCATTGCTGCCCGGATTAGCCAAAAATGAGATGGAATCGGTGTCGCCTTCATATGAACCAAGAAAGTTGTTTCCTGATCCAAGCTGGTTCTGAAAATCGTTCGAGGTCAGCTCGATATCAGAAAAGGGCTGGTTCGAGCCGGATTGATCAATGTTTGGGCTAAATGGATCATAGGGATCACGATCGCCGGTATGGACGCTGGCCAAGGCAGATTGCTGTCGCATCAGCGCAAGGGAAAAAGGACTATTTCCAGTTGAAAGTTTGGGAACCAGAAACTGTACTTGTTCGGGGGTATAGGCCATAGCGACGCGTCCCTGTCCTGATCAAAAAAATTATATCCTGCTCCTGAATATAGGAAGCACAATGATCATTACGTAGTAAGAAAATAAAACATATGCTGCTATGGTTGTGAAATGTTATCGTTTTGTTGGCTGAGCGGTTATCCTGTCGGAGGCATTTTTGCAGCAAGCGCGCCGTATCCTGATTGTTGATGATGATCCAGATATCACCAAACTCTTGGAAGTGTACCTGCTTGATGAGGGGTACGACGTTGAAGTCGCATTTACAGAACAAGAAATGTGGGCCTGCTTATCGGGTAAAAATTTTGATCTGATATTGCTTGATATCTTGCTTCCCGATGGAGATGGATTTGACATTACGCGCCGACTTCGCGAAGTATCAGATACCGCGATTATCCTGATTTCCCGAAAAAATACAGATATAGACCAGATTGTCGGGTTGGAACTTGGCGCAGATGATTATGTGCCCAAGCCATTGGAACCACGTGCACTTTTGGCGCGTATTAAGAGCGTTTTACGGCGTTACAAAAAGGTAACGGTAGAAGTTCCCCATGAGCCAACAGAAACAGACACATCAACGTTAAAAATTGATGGGTGGCAACTCGATACGACGACATATCGGCTTACTCATCATAACGGGACGCAGCGCGTACTGTCGGCCAATGAAGCAAATCTTCTTGCTCATCTTGTGCGGAATGAAGGACGTGTTTTGACGCGAAATGATCTTATGGTCGCAATTTCAGGTCGTGAATGGGAGTATATGGACCGGAGTATCGACATCATGATTGTCAAGTTGCGGAAAAACATTGAAACGGATCCCGGAAATCCAAGTCTGATTCAGACTGTAAGAGGTGCGGGGTATATTTTTAAGGCATCGCAGAAAGATAATAATAGTGTCTTGGGTGCGGTAACGGATGACTGATTAAGGGCAAGTGGCATGAGCCCAACAAAGAGACAACAATATTCTAACACCATATAGGCTGTATGGATTAGCTCTTTGATGCACTATTCAGATTAATCATAAAGTTGCTTGTGCTGACGACGCCTGCACATCAAACGGGAGCTTAGAATGGCCAACTATTCGTCCGACGTTGCCCCGATACCAGTTCGTGCACATCGGATTGATGCGCCAAAAATAAAAGTACGGTTTGCTGAGGCCGGTGCAATTATCACCTCATCTGTGATGATTAACCTTCTGGCGCTTGCTCTGCCTCTTGGTATTTTGATGATCTATGATCGGATTATTCCAAATAAATCATTTCCCACACTTGCTGTATTGATCTTTGGAATCTCGGTGATTGTGGGCATCGATCTTGTGCTTCGTCTTGTGCGTTTGTCACTTGAATCGCGTGTGACGGCCAGGCTGGATCATGTTGCGCGAACAAGATATATCGAAGCACTTTTGTCTCAACGTCATCCGACACGCACCAACATGTCGCTGAATGATTTGTTGGGAAAACTTGCGCAAAGTTTGCCTGGGCGCGAACGAAAACTTTTGATGATTAAGAGTGTTGCAGACATCCCGTTTGCATTCGCTTTCTTGTGTGTGATTGGCTTGATCACCGGGGAGTTGGTTCTGCTGCCGATTGGTATTTGTCTAATTTTCGGGTTTTGGTCTTATCTTCTTGCTGTACGGCATCGTCGGGCGTCAGAGGGGTTGCGGTCTGGAAATACCGACAAGCAGGATTTCGTGGACCGGACCTTTGATAGTTTGGCTCAGATAAAAACATTGGCAGTAGAGATCCCAATTCTGCATCGCCTTTCCCGACTATATGAAAGACAGGCGTTTCGTTTCCGTAAACAAAAACAGTACTCGATGACGATTGGGAATGTTTACAGCCTTTTTTCCCAATTGATGATTGGTAGTGTGGTCGTCGCAGGGAGTTTCGCCGTTCTCGAAGGCAACCTGTCTCATGGGGGACTTGCCGCCTTTACCCTTTTGGCCGGGCGAGCATTGGAACCCATGCGCAGCGTTTATGAAATTATTGTGGGCGGCAGTAGCGCTGGTGACAGGGCAAAAAGAAAGGCGCTCTTAAACGCGGCGAACAATCAATTTGATGTGCTGACAGGGGCGGGGGAAAAACGTTTGTTCAAGAAACCGCCCGCCATTGCGGCCTCATGTACGGTTCAAAGCGAAGAAACCGGTGTGGTTCTTGCCGTCAATTTGTCCGTAGCATCAGGAGAAACTGTCGCAATCAGAAGCAATACAAGCAGCGGGAAGTCTGTTCTAGCTTACAGTTTGCTTGGTCTTGTTCCGTATAAAGGGACAGTAAAATTCGATCAGAACTCTTCTTGATGCCAGCAATGCAGAAGCAATCCGTAACGAGATTACACTTCTGGGACGTTTGCCGCAGTTGCCTCGTGGACAGATGATGAATGTTTTGAGTTGTGGGCAGGAAGATCGGTATGCGGATGTTCGGTACCTATGTCATTTGATCGGTCTTGATGTGCCGGTCAAACGGTTGCCTGATGGGTACAGCACGGTGCTTGGCGACGATCCTACCAAGCTGCCGAATGGGCTATTGCAGCAAATTGCAATTGTCCGGGGGCTGGCTGCGAATAACAAAGTCATCATTGTTGATGATGCGACGTTGTCGCTTGATGCCAGCAGTGAATTGCGGTTCGCCAAAGTTCTCAAAATGCTGCGTAAAACAGCGACAATTATTATCCTGACGGACCGTCCATCCCTGACGTCAATCTGCGACCGTCAACTGGTTCTCGAAGATAAACAGCTTATCGATGCACAACCGGCAAAGGAGGCCTGATATGGCAGCTCAGATGATGCCCCCGGGCCTTACGCCAGAGTATCGATAGCTTGGGGAACTTGTTGAACAATGTGCGTTATGACGGGGTTCGCAAGCTGTTTTATCTTGCCGGGGCAAGCATTACACCAATTGACATGGCAAGCCTGCGGGAGATGGATGGTGATTTCAGGTTCGATGAAATTGCGGAAATCGCCCTGACCTTGTCAATTTCGCCTAAAATTCAGCGGCATCGACTTGAAGACTTGCTGTTGAATGAAAACCTGTTTGCTTTTGAAACGTCAGATGGCGAATTGTATATCTTTATACCTGGCGTGCACGGAGAGATTCAATGTCTTTCTCCGGAGACCGGCCTCGAACATGCGATGCCCGATTTGGGTGCGCGGGGGCGTGCAGTTATCCTGCAGGAAAGTAATGATCCGGGGCGCGCGGATAAGGAGGCTAACCAGACCAAGTTCAATTGGTTGAAAACAGCATTGTCGGGTTCAAAAAATTCCGTTTTTCAGCTTGCGATGATTACATTTGTTGCCAGCTTGCTTGCACTTGCCATGCCCATGTTTACGCTGGCGGTGTATTCTCAGGTTCTGCCAACGCAAAGCGTTGACGCATTGCTGTATCTGACTGTCGGGCTTGTGATCGCAACTTTGGCCGAGTTCTGCTTACGCATGTTGCGTAGCCGTATTCTTGCTAACGCCGCGGCACTTCTTGATCTGAAAGTCAGTGTGGCAAGAAATTCCAGATTGATGCGGATGTCAGTTGCCTTGGCACGACGGTTTAACAGTCGGGATGCGTCGGCAATTATCAAGGATCACGAACGGCTTAGTAATATTGTTACAGGCCCGATCGGGACGGCTATTCTTGAGCTTCCGATCTTTGTCGCGTATTTGGCCGTACTCGGTCTTCTGGGGGGATGGCTTGCGCTTATTCCTGTTGTGCTGCTGGGGGTTGGCAGCATTTTCATCCTGCGTCTTCTGTCATATGCAAATGAACGGACCAAATCGGCCCTGAGAAGGGCTGAGGAGTACGGGGTGATCTGTGATGAATTATCACGCCGGTTATTTGCAATGAAAAGAGAAGGTAGTGGTGCACGTTGGCATCACCGGTTTACCAATGCTTCTGCACGTCTTGCCGAAGCGGAAATGCAACGGCAAAAAACCTTCTCCTATGCCAGGATTGCGACAAGCACGCTGACATCGTTAATTGTTGCAATCTCGCTGGCATTTGGCGCGGTTATGGCGATGAACGAAATCATCGGACCGGGCGAACTTATCGCGGTTGTTGCCGTGGTATGGCGGATGATGTCTCCTGTCCCATCGATTCTTGAGGCTGTGCTGCGTCGCGAAGAAATTACCAATCTGATTGAAAATGCTACCTATCGGGCAGACGATAGCCCTGAGTCAGTGCGCAGTCATGCATTGGGTGGACAGGGTGCAGGGATTGATGGCCGAGTAAGCTTCTCATCCGTGCTGTTTAACTATCAAAGCGGGCAGGCTCCTGCCTTGCGCAACCTGAATTTTGAAATCCAGTCGCGCGAAATGGTCGTTATTACCGGGGCAAATGGCTCTGGAAAGTCGACTGTCCTTGATCTAATTGCCGGATTGAACTCGCCTCAGCTTGGTACTGTAACCATTGATGGAGTCTTTCCGGCACAGGTTCCTCAGTCTGTCTTGCTTCAGTCTGTTGGATATCTATCGCGTGACACCAATATGTTACCAGTGAGCATTCGTGAATTCTTAGCAATGGGGCGTGAACAGTTTTCTGATGCGGAAATTGTTGAGGGCTGCGAACAACATGCTATCCACAACGATATTTGCCGATTGCCAGCAGGTTATGAAACTCGGATTTGTGATATGGCACAGGATAGTTCTTTGCTGCGCCGTATCGGCCTTGCTCGGGTCTTGATGACGCGATCCCGACTGATCCTTATCGATGAGCCGGACGCATCATCGCTTGAGGCCAGAACAGCGTTTTTGTCGGCTACTCGGCAGATACGGGATGATACAACCATCGTTATTGTTACCCATGAACCGGACTATATTTCGGTTGCGGATCGAATTTTGGTGATGAATCAGGGAACGATTGTGCGCGACTGCGCGCCAAAAGATATTGTTCGTCAGAAAGAGGTTACTCCGTCATGACTGACCAAACTTATAACAAAGCCGTGACTGCGCAGAACAAAGGTTCCTGGAGTAATAATGCGATTACGGCCAGCCAATTGTTTGATCGTAAAACGTCCAGTAAGCTATCTTTGCTGACGACGTTTTCGCTTTTTGCCGTTATGTCGGGTGTGATTATCTGGTCGGCTTTTATGCCGATCACGGAAATTTCAGCAAGCTCTGGCGAAGTTGTTCCATCCGGCTCCTTGCAAAATGTTCAGCATCTTGAAGGGGGTATTGTTTCGGCAATTGATGTTCGTGAAGGGCAATATGTGGAACAGGGCGACATTCTCGTCGAGCTTTCTCCGCATATTGCGCAATCGGAACTTGATCAGTTGCAGACACGTTTGGTGGGGTTGCAGTTTCGTATCCGGTTTTTAACCGCAGCACGCGGGGATAATATCCCCGACATTAATGACTTTGACCAAGAATATTCCGATATTGCACGAGCCGCCCAGTATGAACTCTCAACCAAACGCGAAACAATTTCTTCGCAGATCGAGGTTCTCAGGCAGCAGGAAAAAGAACGTGAGGCTGAACGTGCGACGCTGAAAAGTCAGGCGGCAGGCGTTGCCGAGCAGATACGTTTGAAGAATGAGCAGGTAAAAGGTCGCCGGATTTTGGCCGAAAAAGGTTTGTTTCCTCGCATGGATTTGATTGAGGACGAACGGGAACTGGCTGGCCTTGTCGATAACCGTTCAGCGCTTGTGCTTGAAGCATCACGTGTTGGCGAGCGTATTGGCGAAGTCCGCCAAAGAATTATCGAAACACGTGCCCGCTATCAGTCAGAAATCGCAACAGAATTAAGCCAGTTGGCATCCGAAGCGGCAGAGACCAGGGTGGCAATTGTTCGCGCACAGGACCGGGTCGATCGCTTGCTGGTGCGTGCGCCGGTTTCAGGTCGTGTTAAAGGGTTGGAAATCAAGACAATTGGTGGTGTGGTAGATCCAGGAGCAACCATGATGGAAATCGTTCCGGATGATACCCAGCTTAAGGTCGAAGCACGTATTTCGACTCAGGATATCGGACATGTTCATGTTGGGCAGGAAGCAAACATCAAGGTGCTAACCTACGACTATTCTCGTTTTGGCACCATTCCGGGGGAAATCTCCCAAATTTCTCCAACGACGTTCATTGATGAAGAAGGGGTTCCCTTCTACAAAGCCGATATTCTACTTGAAAGTTCCCATGTCGGTGAGAATGCAGACCTTACCATTGCGCCGGGAATGACGGTTATTGCCGACATTCTGACCGGTGAGAAAATGCTTCTTGAGGCTATCATGTCGCCGGTAATCAAAAGTTTTGATAGCGCCTTTAGAGAAAGGTGATCGCTCAGTGGACGAAGAAATACCCGCTCGATCAATAAGGTTGGGATGAACCGATATTGTATTTCTTGATGTGGCTGCTACTTAAAGCATATGCCAAGAATGGTGGTTATTTTCTAAATAGACCGATTTACATGTCGGTTTGAGTGGTCAAACCAATGCTTGCTGGTTGTTCTTGACGGGGTAAATGCAATGAGCATCAGGTGGCTTCATGTGACGCTTTCTAGAAAAGGCTTGATTGTGTCCAATTACCCATAAGCCATTTTGTAGGGGATGGAAGTTGTTCCAGAAATATTGGTCAAATCTTGCTTTGTCGCGAAAATTCGCACTGGGCAGTGTCGTGATGATGACGTGCCTTACGGTCATTGCTGGTGTAAGTGTAACGTTATTTGTTCACAACCAGATTTTGCGGGAAGTAGAGCAAGAGTTAGATCGAGAAGCTCATGCGGGCGCCCGTCGCATGGCTTTGTATCTGGAGACGGTTCACTACAACCTAAAAAACCTTGCAACGTCCAGTCTGGTTCTTAATGGGATTGTGAACCCTTATGAAAAGAGCAAGCATCTGGTTCCCTTTTTGCAAGGGTTTCGGGCTTCGGATAGCCTGTATACAGATGTTGGTCTTTTTGATTTGAATGGTCATGTTCTTGCGCAATCCAATATTGACCCACAATCGAGCATCTCTGGCGAACCAGGTTTTGCAGATGCAATTGCCGGTGACGTTCGTGCTGTCTATGATGAAGCTGCGGATAATTGGAAATCGTACATAGCGATAAGCTATCCGGTGTTTGATGATAGAACCCAAAGCATCGAAGGTGTTTTGCGGGGACGTATCCATCTTGGCAATTTATCAGATGTTTTGGCGCCAAACGAGGAAACGCCATTCTTTTTCAAATTGTCTAATGCAACAGGAAAAACAATTGGTGAGTGGTCGTGGCCGACGGATATGGGGCTCCTGACCCGAAGTTCCATTGTTGAATTAAAATCGCCATTAAACCAACTCGTGTTGACGTTCGATGTTGGACGTGTCGAGACAGAGGCTCTTGCTCCGGTTCAAAGACTGGTTGCAAATATTGTGGGGTTTGCGGTTACTTTCATTTTGATTACCGCATTGTTGGCTGTTTTTGTCGGACGAAAACTCAGTAGTCCTTTGCGGATGCTTGAAAGAACCGCGTCGCGGATTGCTACCGAAGGATATTTCGATGTTGAGTTGCCCGATTTGGGTAATGATGAAGTAGGACGCCTTTCAAGTAGTTTTCGTGAAATGCTGGGACATATTAATGTTTCCTATAGCGTGCTTGAAGCCCGTGTAACGTCGCGAACAAGAGAACTTGAAGAAGCCCGTTTGCGTTTGCGAGATAGTGCGAACCAGCTTCAGTCCATTCTTGATAATGTGGTTGATACGATTATCACTGTGGATGTCTACGGCAGAATACAATCCTGCAATAATGCTGGTCGGGAATTGTTTAAGTGCCCCGTGGCACGGCTGGTTGGCAAGAACATTGTCGACTTTATCGATATTCGTGACCTTGAAGTATTTCTAATTCCGACATCGGATCGTTTCAATCATGATCAGCAGCAAATCATGAAAGAAGCCGTTCTTTATCCTGTCTATGGTGCGGATGTACCGATTGAGTACGCCATCGGCGAGTATATGGAAATTGAAGATAAACGGCTTATGACTTTGCTGATCAGAAACATCACGAAACGCAAAGAGGTGGAAAAGCTCAAAGAAGAGTTTATTTCTTCGGTTAGCCATGAATTGAGAACACCTTTGACCTCAATCACGGGGGCTTTATCCCTTGCGAAGCGCGATGCCGTTGTGCCTCAGTCGGATCGGCTTCAAAAACTTCTTGATGTGGCTTTGGATAACTCCAAAAGGCTCGGAGATTTGGTGAATGATATTCTCGATCTTGAGAAACTTGAGAATGGAAAAATCAGCTTCACTCTTGAAGACCTTGATCTTGGAGAACTTGTCCAAAGATCAATCGATGCATTTACTCCTTATGTGCGAAAGCATGGCAAGAAAGTTAGGATTATTCCGTCAACGCAGTTCTTTGAGGTTCTTGGAGATGAGGGACGCTTAATGCAGGTGATGAATAACCTGTTGTCTAATGCTGCGAAATATAGCGGTGACAATACGACAATCGATGTCATCGTTGCAGCAGTCGGAAGCGACGTCAGGGTGTCTGTGATTGATCAGGGGCCGGGAATTCCACCGTCTTTACGTGCACACATGTTTAGCCGGTTTTGGCAGGCAGATGGTTCAAATACAAAGAAAGCAAACGGGACAGGTTTGGGGCTGGCGATCACCAAATCTTTGATGGAAGGCAACGGAGGGCGGATTGGTTACCGTTCTCGTGCAGGTGTCGGATCAGTTTTTTATATTGATTTGCCACTTAAGAAAACGGCTGTTCTCAAGAAGGAAGCTGAAAAAGGAGTGGTTGCTGTTGGTCCGAGTAATAACGGAATGATACAGCCCATACTAAAAGGCAAATCAGCAAACTTTGAGCACATCGAACTTATCGAAATATCTCGCCGGGCACAGGCCGTACTTTATCTTGAAAGCGGTGCCTTTGTCAGAAAGGTTCAAACTGTTCCCGCTGAGGAAGATCAGGAAAGTTTGGCTACTCGGGTGGAAGAGATATTGATAAATATAAGTAATGGGTCGTTGAAATACGACCTTCACTGGTTGAGTACGAGCAATGAACGAAAATAAGGAATTAAACAAAATTTTTGTCGTTGAAGATGATGTAGATATACAGTTCATCATTGAAATGGCTTTGGTAGAGTTTGGCGGGTTCGAGGTTGTTATTTGCCCGGATGGCAAAGCCCTGTTCAATGAATTGGAAAACAGCCAGCCTGATCTGATTCTTCTAGATGTGATGCTTCCCGATGATGATGGGCCTACAATTATTACAAAATTAAAGGCGGATCGGGCCTACGTAGATATACCGGTTATTTTTGCAACTGCCAGAGTTCGTGGCAAAGATGTGCAGTCTTACATGGATTTGGGGGCGATTGGCGTATTATCAAAACCATATGAAATCGAAGAATTATGCGACCAAATACGGGATATGTTCTATCGGTCGTGAACGATGGCTGCGTGATATTGAAATTTATTGTCGGCAGATGAGAAGGCTATTCCTTATCGTTTCAGTCCAGTAGTTGGCGGACGAGAAATTCGAGCATTTCCTTTGAGGCCGATCACATAGAGCCATTTTGCTATTGAATCCTTGCCGAGAAGATTTTCTGCCAGTTCCGGTCAAGGGAAGAGATGAAAATGCGGACTTTAGCGGACAGGTTATGGCGCTTCCGATAAGCCTTACAAATATCTGCATCCATATGGGTGTATTGAGGGAGAATAAGTCGAAGCCGATCTTTTTTAAGATGTCGGGCAATATGCTATTCCGAACGCATCATGATGCCATGACCGTTTAGAACCTAGAGCGTTTCACCACTTATCAGAATCGATAGGGGATTCCCAAAGTAGCTGAGTTGTGATTCAAGATGGATGCTGGGTGAGGAGGCCAGCATCCATGACCCGACCTTATTCGAATGATCTTCGTGACCGTGTTGTCGCGGCAGTTCAGGCAGGAGAGAGCTGCCGGGTGGTCGCCGCTCGTTTTGAAGTCGCAGTTTCATCTGTGGTGAAATGGCATCAACGTTATCGCTCTACAGGGAGTGTTGCGCCGGGAAAAATGGGAGGTCATCGCAAACGTGTGCTGGTTGAACATCGAGATTTCATCCATGAGCAGATCAAGCAAACACCTCATCTGACACTCCATGGTATGAAGGATCTTCTTGCGGACCGGGGCGTGATTGTCTCACATCAGGCGGTGTGGCGCTTTCTCAGGGATGAGGGGTTACGCTTCAAAAAAAAACTCTGTTCGCTCTTGAGCAGGCTCGGGCGGGCGTTGCCCGCCAGCGCCGACGCTGGAAATCCTGGCAAGGCAGGATTGATCCCGAGCGACTGGTGTTCATTGATGAAACCTGGATCAAAACCAATATGGCTCCGATCCGGGGCTGGGGCATGAAAGGGTAGCGACTTGTTGGCTATGCACCACATGGGCATTGGCGCACGATGACCTTCATTGCCGCCTTGCGCCATGACCAGCTGACAGCCCCATGCGTCTTTGACGGTCCGATCAATGGGACCAGCTTCCTTGCTTACGTAAAACAGCAACTGGTTCGGGTTCTGCGTTCCGGTGATATCGTTATCATGGACAATCTCGGTAGCCACAAATCCCGAGCCGTGCGTGACGCCATCAAGTCAGTCAACGCCCGTGCGTGGTTCCTCCCGCCCTATAGTCCAGACCTTAACCCGATTGAACAGGCGTTCTCAAAGGTCAAGCACTGGATGCGAACCGCTCAAAAACGAAACCTTGAAGAAACATGGCGTCACGTTGGCCATATTGCAGGTACATTCTCGCCGGACGAATGCGCACGTTATTTCACAAATGCCGGATATCGTTCCGTTAAAACGTGAAGGAGTCTAGGGCAATGCGTCAGTATTTGAACTCACATTAATGGTTTTGTTTGACATGGGAATGCGAAAGAATAAAGAGGTAATCTTTTCTGGAAATTCCGCAGTTTTTTGTCAGCTTAAGTGTCAATTCGTGTCAATTTATCTGGCAACGGGAAAGGCTAGGTCTCTGATTTCTTTGCATGTCAAATGTCAGCTTTTGTGGAACATCACAAATGGGATTTGCGCGTGAAAGGGCAAACTCTGATTTGGCACGGTTGTCATAATTCGGGGTTGTGGCGCAGCTGATTGTTTGGAAGGTTAGCGCTCAAGCATAAAGACTGCGTTAGTAGTGTTCTTGAGTGCGGCAATTGAAGGTGTCGTGTGAGTCAGGATCGTTAAAAAATAGAATCCAGACTTCTGGCGGTGCCCCATATTTGGAACAGTAATAAAGCAGAAGAAAACTGAGCATTGGAAACGCGAAAGCCCCCTGCCTTAAGAAACAGGGGGCTTATCAATGTTTTTGAGATGGCTAGGTTAGTCTTTTTTCAAGGCTGAGAAGAACGGAGTTGGCGTCAGGATCTTATTGACCTGGCTGACCAGATAGCCGGCTTCTGCCGATTTCTTGAGGTATTCCTGCCAGGCTGGATCATTTTTCAGATTAGCGCGTTTTGCTGCGCGATCTGCGGCACTTTCGTATTGCCAGATATGAACGTAAGAATTGACATCACCGGTTTCGGTTGCTCCATAAACGGCTGGATCGCCGAGATGTTTCTTTTGAATCTGCCAACCTTCTGCTTCGTAAAGCTTGAGATGTTTGCCAATCGTGCCCGGGCGGCAGGTATAGGTACGGTGGTCATAAATCATGACGGAATTCCTTGTTTTTCGTGGAGATCAGATGTCGTCAATAACGTCAACCTCGGCAGCATGCCGGGGTGAATGTCTGAAAAGATCGGAGATGGCGTAGATCAGCATGATCGCCGCGCTGATCGGAATGGAGACGTAGAGAATGGCAACCGGCATGCCAATGATGGGCGTGAGTGCCGAGCTTTTCTGCGTGAGGGTGATGCCTTCAACCAGCAAAAAACCAAGAAAGAAAATGTCAATCAACGAGATGAGGATCGTGTGCAAGCGGCGCTTGGCCCATGGCAAGGTGTAATACAGCCAGTCGATCCGGAAATGCTGGTTTTCACGCCACAATTCGGCAGCTCCAAAGAAAACCATCCAGGCAAAACACAGCTCGATGATTTCATCGTACCAGCCCAGTGAAAACCAGCCGGTGACGCGCGAAACCACATTGCCACCCAGAATGAACATGAGAACAACCAGGCATGCGATTGCTATGGTGCGTAAGATCACGCCAATTGTCAGATCAATACGGGAGAGCGTTTTGATCATCTGGATCCTCCCATCACCAATTCAGGCAACCAGGTCGAAATCTGCGGGATGAAGATAACCAACAGGAGAACGGCAATGATGCCCAGAAGGTAAGGCCAAAGTTCACGTACAAGCGGTGCGACGGGCACTTTGGTAACGCTTGAAATGGCAAACAGAACCATGCCAACCGGAGGGGTTAGCAATCCAATCATCGAGCACATGATCATGATTACCCCGAACTGCACAGGGTTGAACGCCGAGTGTGGACATGATCGGCATAAATATTGGAACCGTAATGACAATGACGGCAATCCCTTCAAGGAACATACCAAGCACCAGCAAAATGGTCACAATCAGTGACATGATGATGATCGGGTTTTCCGAAATCGAAAGAAGTGCGTTAATGACGCTGTTTGGGACACGCTGGTGAATCAGAAGCCAGCCAAAGAAGCCCGCCGCGGCAATAACAAACAAAACACGAATGGTGTGAAGCAGTGTGTCCCACAGAATTGCGGGCAATGCTTTCAGGTCGATTTCGCGATAGACAACCAATCCAAGAAAAGCTGCATAGAAACTGGCGGTAACGCCCGCTTCTGTCGGGGTGAAAACGCCACTGAGAATTCCGGCAATAATGATAAATGGTGTTCCAAGAGGCAGAAGTGCCCCTTTGAAGGAATCCCAAACTTCGCGATAACTTGCGCGCATTTCACGTGGGAATTTGCGAATGACCGCAACGACATAAACCGCGACCATAAGGGCGGCAGCCATCAAAAGCCCGGGAACAACCCCGGCAAGAAACAGTTTAACAACCGATACGCCGGTCAGGCTGGCAAAGATAACAAATGGAATACTAGGTGGGAAAACAGGTCCGATGGTCGAGGATGCTGCGGTAATGGCAGCAGCAAACCGTTCGTCATACCCACGATCTTTCATGGCCTTGAATTCGACTTGGCCAAGGCCGGCAGCATCTGCAACAGCCGCACCGGACATGCCCGAGAAAATCAAGCTGGCCAGAACGTTTACCTGCCCCAGTCCACCCCGAATATGTCCGACAAGTGCCGCAGCAAACCGGAAAATACGTTCGGTAACACCACCGGTATTCATCAGATTTCCAGCCAAGATGAAGAACGGTATGGCAAGAAGGGTAAAGGATGTGGTTGCCGAATACATGCGTTGCGGCAACATGGTCAGAATTGCGGGTTCACCCAGCGCAAGATAGGTGCCGACTGCAGTAACACCCAGTGCGATGGCAATCGGCACACCAAGTATAATCAGCCCCACGAGTGCAAGTAGCACAATGAGTGCAAGCATGGTCTCAGACTTTCAGAAAATTCGGCGATGATGGGGAGGATGCAAAGCATCCTCCCTGACAATGTTCTGTCCGTACCTGATGGGATCAGGACGACCAGTTATTTCCCAATAAAGCCGAGAAATGTTTTCATGTTTTCTTCGCCGGAATATTCGCTGACGCGATCATATGCTGGACCCATTTTTTCTTTGAACTTTTCAAGGTCAGGCTCGGTGATCTGAACGCCGCTTTCCTTGATTTTTGCAAGTTCTTCGGCTTCTTGTTTTTGAACAAGCTCACGCATCAAGTTACCCGCAGATACACTTTCTTCCCGGATAATGGCTTGCTCATCAGCAGAAAAAGAGTCCCACTTCGCCTTGTTGATCACGTGAACCATCGAATTATAAACGTGACGTGTCAGGGCGAGGTTTTTCTGCAATTCGTACATTTTATAATGATAGATAACACCGATCGGATTTTCCTGACCGTCAACAACACCGGCAGTCAGCGCACCTGGGAGTTCTGGGAAGGCAATCTGGGTTGTCTGGGCACCAGCAGCTTCAAGAGCAGCCACGATTTGCAATTCTGGTGGCGTACGCAATTTCAAGCCTGCCAGATCTTCCGGCGTGTTGATCGGGCGTACCGAGTTGGTCACGTTCCGGAAGCCATATTCCCAGTTTGACAGCATGACCAAGCCTTTTTCTTCAAGCTTGGGGGCAGCCCATTCCATGAAGGGGCCGTCAAGGACTTCATGGGCGTGGTCGTAGCTGCGGAACGCGAACGGTGTCATTACCGTACCGAAGGCTTTTTCGTATTTGTCCAGACCGCCTTGGGTCGGCAGGTTCATATCAATGATCCCAAGAACAGTTTGTTCAAGCTGCTCAGGCGGTGCACCCAATTCGTTCGCTGGATAAAGTTCAACGATGATTTCACCGTTGCTGCGTGTTTCAACATTCTCCTTGAATTGCTTTGCAGCAATATGACCAGGATGTGTTTCAGCGGCGAAATGGGATAAACGTAATACGGTTTCTGCCTGTGCAGACGACATGGCAGAGACAGAAAGAAGCGTTGCGGCAACCGACAAGGCGGCTGTTTTGAGTTTCAAGTTTTTCAAGATGTTTCCTCCGTTGGGATATGAATGCGCTTTCTGCGCTTTTTGCTTTTGGGGGGAATGGTTAGCCCCCATGAGAAACCGTTGCGTCATTTCTCTTTCGGGAAAGAAGCCTCTACCCCTGAAAGTTGTTCATAGGCCTTAATGACTGCGGTGCAGCCTTCCTGACCAAAGCCCATAATTGATGCGAGTGAATAGGTTTGATGAACCGATGAGGCGAGGAAGCCGGGAAGGCCCGCTTTTTCAAGCCAGCGAACGTAATAACCGACATCCTTTTCAGCCCACTCAAGTGCCATATGCGGGGTAAAGTCACGTTCGAGCGTTTTGCGACCATAAAGGTCCATCATGCCGCTTTTGCCGCCTGCCGCCGAGATGATGTCGATGACTTTGGTCATGTCCAGACCTTCTTTGGCGGCCAGAGCAAACCCCTCGCAGAAGGTGGCGACATTGGCGAAGGCAATGAAGTTATGGATGAGTTTCAAGCGGATTGCATGACCGCTTGGCCCGACATGGAAAATGTTCTCTGCATAGGTATCAAATAACGGACGCAAGTCTTCGAGAAGAACGGTGTCCCCCCCATACAGCACATTTACACAGCCCTGTTCAGCATGGATGGGGGTGCGTGTCATCGGGGCTTCGCAATAGCGGATACCGGCCTTTTCAGAGGCTTTGCTCATCAGGTCGACGTGATCAGGACTGGTTGTGGTGTGATCAAGCAGAATCTGACCGGGTTTCATGTCTTGCAGACAACCGGTTTCACTGTCGATTGTCAGTTTCTGAACATCCTCGGCCCTGCCAATGCAGAACGCCAGAACATCACAGTTGCGCGCCATGTCACGTACCGATGAGGCGACAGTAGCCCCACGGCTTTTGGCAAGCTTTACCTTTTCAGGGTCGAGATCAAGCACATGTACCGAGATCCCTTTTTGCAGCATGTTTTTGACAAGCCCGCTACCCATTCCACCAAGTCCGACAAAGCCGACTACTTTTTCAAACGCCACGTTTTCCTCCATTTTGCGATCTGCACCGCGATACGGCAGTGCCTAGATAGCTTTCATTAAAAATCCACATAGCATGTCTTCTTGTTGTCTGACAACCTGTTTTTATGTTGACAAAATAATCATTGCCCATGCATAAGGCTCACATATAAGGATCAGAACATGCTGATTGATACTTCACGGATAAAGGGCATTTTTAGGTGGACTCTTTCACGCGACTAAGCCGACGTCCCAGTTTGACTGATGATGTCTCGCAGAAACTTTCCCGCATGATTTTGGACGGGCAACTTGCCGCGGGCGAGCAGCTTCCGACAGAACAAAGTCTGGCTGAAAGTTTTGGTGTGGCGCGTACAGTTGTTAGAGAGGCCGTTTCTCGCCTGAAGCATGACGGTTTGGTTGATTCCCGTCAGGGGGTTGGTGCCTTTGTTGCCGAGGCAAGTGCTCGAAGTGCGTTTCGGATCAGTCCGGCTTGTTTTGAAAAGCGCCAAAAACTGTTGGAAATCCTGCAGTTGCGGACCGGTATATCGTCCGAAGCAGCTGGCTTGGCAGCCAATCATCGCACTGACATGGATCTGGAATTCATGGATGGCGCATATCGTGAGATGGAAAGCTCTTTGTTCGTGGCCGATGAAGGTGCTGAAACACATGTTCTTGCAGAACGCAGCTTTTATCAGCGCATCGCGGAAGCATCCGGCAATCAGTATATCTCAGAGTTTCTTTCGATGCTTGATACACGCATTGATATGGAATTGCGTTCAGTTGCGGTCAAAAATGCCCGTGTAACGGAATGGAGCGCGGAAGTTCTGGCCGAGCATAAAGCGGTTCTTGATGCCATTCGTGCACAGGATGAAAATGCTGCGTCACAGGCCGTGCGATATCATTATTCGCTTGCGGCTAAACGGTTGGCGGACCGTGCGGACTTGGCCGATACATAGGGTGTAAGGAGCTTTTTGCTCCTGCGCAAAATTTCAAATCATAAAAACTATTTGGAGGCACCGATGCATCGCACGGGCGGTCAACTGATCACTGATGTCTTGGTTCAGCAAGGTGTAGATAGAATTTTCGGCGTGCCAGGAGAAAGCTTTCTGGCTGTTCTTGATGCGCTAGTCGATACCGCGCAGATTGAATTCATTGCGACCAAACATGAAGGTGCTGCATCATTCATGGCGGATGCCGACGGTAAACTGACCGGACGCCCCGGCATTGTTTTGGTTACGCGTGGTCCGGGGGCGTCGAATGCCTATGCTGGTGTGCATGTTGCCTATCAGGATTCGACACCGCTGATTATGATGGTTGGTTTGATCGGGCGTGCAGACGAAGAACGCGAAGCCTTTCAGGAATTTGATCTTAAGGCAATTTTTGGCACACAAACCAAATGGACGGCCGTGATCAATGATGCTGCCCGTATTCCAGAACTTTTGACCCGCGCGTTTCAGGTGGCTGTCTCCGGACGACCGGGGCCAGTCGTAATCGGGTTGCCAGAAGATATGCTGCGTGACGTGGTCGAAGCAAAAAAACTGCCGGCGCGTATTTGCCCGGTTCAGGGATCTCCTGCTGCGGAACAAGTTTCACAAATCGCAACTGTCCTGTCGAATGCCAAAACGCCATTGGTGATTGTCGGTGGGGAAACATGGGATGAGCAATCCTGTGATGATATGGCCAAGTTTGCGTCTTCGTGGAATCTTCCTGTTGCGTGTAGTTTCCGTAGTCAGGACCGGCTTTCTGCCTTACATGCATCCTATGTTGGCGATGCGGGGCTTGGGATAAATCCGGCCTTGGCAAAACGCATCCGTGACGCCGATGTTTTGTTGGTTCTGGGTGCGCGGTTGGGGGATTGCATGACATCTGGCTATACATTGCTTGATGTGCCGGTTGCGCAACAAAAAGTGCTGCATGTTCACCCTGATGCCAATGAAATCGGTCGCGTCTATGCGCCGGAACTTGGGGTTTGTAGTGGTATGAAGCAGGCCCTAAAGGCCTTGGTAGAGCTTGATTCTCCCCAAGGGACAAAAATTTGGACTGAGTGGTCGCAAGCTGCACGTGATGATTACCTGAAATGGTCAACGCCTAATCAGACGTCACATGGGCCGGTTAATCTGGCTGCGGTGATGGAGTACCTGAATGAAAATCTGCCAGAGGACGCTATTCTGACAAACGGTGCGGGGAACTATACCGTTTGGGTGCACCGTTTTTATAAACACCGTCGTTATAGAACACAGGTTGCACCGACCTCAGGTACGATGGGATATGGGTTGCCTGCTGCGATTGCCGCAAGCCTGCGTCATCCTGATCGCTTAAGTATATGTTTTGCGGGCGACGGTTGTTTCCAAATGACGTTGCAGGAACTTGCAACGGCACAGCAGTTTGGTGCGCGGGTTATTGTGATCCTAGTGAATAACGGAATGTATGGCACGATCCGTATGCATCAGGAAAAAACCTATCCGGGGCGTGTCAGTGGAACGGATATCGTTAACCCTGATTTCGGAAAGCTGGCCGAGGCTTACGGGATTTTCACATTAAAAGTGGAAAAAACCGATCAGTTCTCAGCAGCGTTTGACGCGGTTGTGGCATCTGGTAAATCAGGTATCATCGAAGTGATTACGGACCCTGAAGACTTAACTCCGCGCTTCTCCTTGTCCGAGCTTCGTGCAAGTGCGAAATAATAGGATATTTTCGCCTGCTCGCTACAGAGTGAAATTTATCTGACCGTTTTATACAAACAGGGAAACTTCATGTCCTATACACTAACCGGCAAACATCTGATCGCGGGCAACTGGGTCGCAGGCGATGCGACGTTCCAGTCCGAACCGGCCCATGGTCCGGCCAATACATTCCCGGTTGGCACCCCGGCATTGGTCGATCAGGCCGCCAAGGCCGCCGAAGACGCATTTTGGTCCTTTGCTTATTCCACCCGCGAAGACCGCGCAGCATTGCTGAATAAGATTGCTGATGAGATCGCCGCACGCGGTGATGAAATTACCGAAATTGGCACGCAGGAGTCCGGGCTACCCGAAGCCCGCCTGAACGGCGAACGGGGCCGCACGGTTGGGCAGCTTCGTCTGTTTGCGAGCCATATTCTTGATGGTGCGTATCTTGATCGTCGCCATGACGAAGCATTGCCGGATCGCGCGCCCTTGCCGCGCCCGGACCTGCGTTTGATGCAGCGTCCGATCGGTCCGGTGGCTGTGTTTGGTGCATCGAACTTCCCGCTGGCATTCTCTGTTGCTGGTGGCGATACGGCGTCGGCCCTGGCAGCGGGCTGTCCGGTCGTGGTCAAGGGGCATTCGGCCCATCCAGGCACGGGTGAAATTGTCGCTCAGGCGATTGATGCCGCGATCAAGGCATGTGGCGTCCATCCCGGTGTGTTCAGCCTTATTCAAGGTGGTAAACGCGATGTCGGGCAAAGTCTGGTGCAGCATCCGCTGATCAAGGCGGTTGGCTTTACCGGATCGCTTGGCGGCGGCCGTGCGTTGTTTGATCTGTGTGCAAGTCGCCCAGAACCAATCCCGTTCTTTGGTGAGCTTGGATCGGTCAATCCGATGTTTATGATGCCGGTCGCCATGAAAGAACGCGGCGAGGCGCTTGGCAAAGGCTGGGCTGGATCATTGACCATGGGGGCCGGGCAGTTCTGTACCAATCCGGGGATCGCAGTTGTGATTGACGGGCCGGATGCCTATTCTTTTGTGAATGCGGCCAAGGCTGGTCTTGCCGAGGTTTCGGCTCAGACCATGCTGACCGATGGCATGGCAGATGCCTATCGTGCTGGCGCAAAACGGATTGCTTCGACCAGTGGTGTCAAAGACGTTTTGACCACGTCGTGTGATCTGCGCAATGCAACGCCGTATCTGTTTGAAACCACCGGTGAAAACTGGCTTTCAAATCGTGAATTGGGCGAAGAAGTCTTTGGCCCGCTTGGTCTTGTCGTCCGGGTTAAGAACATGGAAGAAATGCTTACCATTGCCAAGGCGCTTGAGGGACAGTTGACTTGCACGCTGCATCTTGATGGCGGTGATGCAGGGGATGCCCGGTCGTTGATGCCGATTTTGGAACGTAAAGCTGGTCGTGTTCTGGCCAACGGGTTCCCGACCGGTGTGGAAGTTTCCGACACCATGGTGCACGGCGGGCCGTATCCGGCATCGACCAACTTTGGTGCGACGTCGGTTGGTACCATGGCCATTCGTCGGTTCCTGCGTCCGGTTTGCTATCAGAACATCCCGGCGGATGTTTTGCCTGCTGATCTTGTCTGAAGTTTTCTCGATACGAAACGGCGGCGATAAAAGTAATGTCGCGGTTTGCTCCTAAATCGGGAGTCTCGAAATGGGTTGCCTCAAATTTGAGGCAACCCATTTCGTTGATTTCATGGGATTCCGTGCGATGGGAATTTCGGGTTTTATTAGTGGTTTTAGAGATTTGATGGCGAATCGCGGTGGTAAGATAACTTCCGAAAGCGTGTTGCGCTTTTTTCCAGATGTTCGAGCATTCCACGACGAGCGCGTTCAGCATCCCGTTCTGAGATGGCATCGACAATTTCCCGATGTTCACTGAGCAGGATGTCGATTTGATCCAGTCGTCGCGCTTCGTTGGCGCCGTATCCAATCTCAAATGCCTGCTTTAAAGCGGCATCAATTATGTAATCGAGAAAATCAACATAGATCGGGTTGTTGGTGGCCTCGGCCACTGCGTGATGGAATGCGTGATCTGGTTGGGCTGAATCAAGTTCTTCTGTCTCTAAAGCCGATTTTAAACGTTCATAGCATTCCTGAATATTTGCTTCCTGTGCGGGTGAGCGACGCTGTGCTGCGAGTGCTGCGGCCTCAGCTTCGACGCCGATGCGCAATTCCAGAACGTTCAGTACAGCTGAAACATTCTTGAGATTACCCAAGTCGAAGCCTGAATGGTCATTCATTGGCCTTCTAGAGGGATCGGCAACGAAAAAGCCAACGCCGTGTTTCGCAATTACCAATCCGTCCGCCTTAAGTGTTGCAAGTGCTTCTCGGATTACCGTGCGGCTGACGTCATGTTGGATGCACAAATCTTTTTCTTTTGGGAGTGGGGAGCCGGGGGAGAGGTTCATATCCCTGATTTGGGTTCTCAATCGTTCTGTTACCGTTTCGGTCAGGGATGTTTTTTTGCGTTTGTGGATCTGCGGGTTGGTCATTTTCGACTCTTGAGATTAAGGGGGCATAAGATCTTGGTGAGGGAATCTTTGCTCGTGCGACCGAGAGATATTATCTCATTGCGGATGAGTATGTAAACAAAATTTGACTAATTTTCCGGATTAATACGAAAGTTCTATGTGTTCAGTAATCTAATAATTATCTTATGAATCAATTTACTAGAATGTTTTTGTCTGGGCGACAGTCTCTAATGTTGTAAATTTTTGTAAATTACAAGTTGCGGCATGCTGATGGTTGAGATAATACCTATGGCGTTGCCGGAGCAGGCAATGAAAAAAAAATCAGGGAGAAACATAATTATGTCTTTACGGAAAAAGTGGTCTTTGAAAGTCCAGGCGTCTTTGATGGCGTTGTTGGTTGCACCGGCATTGATCGCAAGCGCATCAGCCGACGCAAAAGATTGGAGCGGCTGGAACATCCACGTTGTGGATTATCCTGTTTCGCACGGTATGGAAGCGTTTGCAGCCGAAGTGAGTGAAAAGACGGATGGCCGTCTGAGCAGTAAAGTTTTCCATGGCGGTGTTCTGGGATCGCAGCCTGATGCGATCGAGCAAACCCGTCTTGGTATCATCAATTTTGGGGTCTTTAGCCTCGGCCCGATGGGGCAGGCTGTTCCTGAAGCAAACGTTGTTTCCTTGCCGTTCATTTTCAAAGGCGTCGATCAGATGCATCGTTTGATGGATGGTCAAGCAGGTGCTGCCATTGGTAAAGGACTTGAAGCAAAGGGCATCGTCGCGCTTGGCTACTATGATGCTGGTGCGCGCTCTTTCTACAATTCCAAAAAGCCGATCAACTCACCTGATGATGTTGCGGGTCTTAAAGTTCGCGTCATGAACAATGATCTCTTCGTTGGCATGGTTGACTCAATGGGTGGCAACGCAACGCCAATGGCATTTGGTGAAGTTTACACCGCTTTGCAGACTGGCATTGTTGATGGTGCGGAAAACAACCCGCCATCCTATGAATCGACCAACCACTTCGAGGTTGCTGGTTTCTATTCGATGTCCGAGCATCTGATTATCCCGGAATGCCTGTGCATGAGCAAGAAAACCTGGGACAGCCTTTCGGCTGAAGATCAGGCGATTGTTCAGGAAGCTGCAACCAATAGCGTGACCCTTCAGCGCAAGCTGTGGGCGGAACGTGAAGAGGCCAGCATGGCTAAGCTTCGCGATGCAGGTGTCACGATCAACACAATTGATGACAAGTCAAAGTTTCAGGCAGCAATGGAGCCGGTATATGCCCAGTTCCTTGAAGCAAACCCTGAACTGTCCGACCTCGTTCAGTTGATGCGTAACTCCGACTAAGCTTGTCGCGTAATCTTCGTAGAAACGGTTCGCGCAAAACAAACGGCGCGAACCGTTTCCTACATGCCGGAGTAAACAATCTTGCGTTTCCTGGAAAAAGTTCTGACCTGGGTTCAGGTGCTGTTTGACTGGATTAACCGGATCAATCTGTTCCTTTGTTGCAGTGCGCTTGTGGTTCTGATCCTGACCTTTGGTTGGCTTGTGATAGGTCGATATATACTGAATGCGACCCCAACCTGGGTTGAGCAACTTGCGTTGCTTTTAGTGGTCTATATTACCTTTCTGGCGACAGCATCTGGCGTATATGAGGATCGACATCTTGGTATGGCGTTTCTTAGGGATGCGACGCCTTCGATCATTCGCAGGCCGCTTGTGTTTGTGACACATGTCGCGATCGCGACGTTCGGTTTCATAATGATGACGAACAGTGTCGAATTGTTTCAATTCGGTTGGTCAACCAAGCTTCCAATGCTGAACATTCCGGAAAGCTTTCGTACGCTGCCGGTCATTATTTGTGGAGGCATGATGTTCATGTTTGCCAGCGCACAGGCGTTTTGTGAATTGGTGAACGCGCCTCTCAAACTCATAAGAAAAAAGACGGGAGAATAAAATGGGGCTGGCTATTCTTCTGGGAGTTTTCGGGGTTAGTATTGTTATCGGGGTTCCTGTTGCATTTGCAATGGGCCTGGCAGCCGCGGCGACTTTTGCATTTGAAGGTTTCCCGGCACTTCTGACATTCCAGCGTATTGTCTCAGGTGTCTCTGTCTTTTCGTTGCTGGCTATTCCGTTCTTTATCTTTGCGGGCGAGTTGATGCTGCATGGCGGTTTGGCTCTTAGGCTGGTGCGTTTTGCCTCGGCACTTGTCGGGCGAGTGCGCGGCGGACTAGCGACGGTCAACATTTTCTCAAGCATGCTGTTTGGGGGGATTTCAGGATCGGCCGTTGCTGATATTTCAGCTCTCGGCTCGCTGATTATTCCGGCAATGAAAGAAAAAGGTTACAAGGGTGACTATGCAGTAAACGTCACCGTGACATCGTCAATCGCGGGCGTGGTTATTCCACCAAGTCACAACATGATCATTTTTGCTGTCGCTGCGGGCGGCGGGATTTCGATCTCCAAGCTATTTCTTGCTGGGGTCATTCCAGGCATCCTGATGTGTGTGTTCCTTGCAATCGCTGCATATATCCTGGCAGTGAAGGCAAATTACCCTGCTGAACCGTTTCCGGGACTTGCTGTTGTTCTGACCGCTGCTGCGTCAGCATTGCCGGGGTTGTTCACAGCCGTTATCATTGTTGGCGGGGTTCTGTCGGGCGTCTTTACCGTCACAGAATCCGGTGCTTTTGGCGCGATTTATGCCTTTGTCCTGACCGCGCTTGTTTACAGGTCGCTCAGTTGGGAAGCGTTTGTTGAATGTTTGGTTAGTGCTGTTCGTACGACATCTGTCGTTATGATCCTGATCGGTTGTGCCAGTGCATTTGCCTATCTTCTGGCGTTTTATCAGGTGCCGGAACTCCTGACGAATACGCTGCTGGATATCTCTGAAAATCCGATTGTCATCCTGCTTATGCTCAATGTCATTTTGTTGGCACTTGGCATGATCATGGATATGGCTGCGTTAATTCTGATCTGTACGCCGATCTTCCTGCCGATTGCGACATCGATTGGCATGGACCCGATCCAGTTCGGGATCATGATGCTGGTCAATCTCGGTTTGGGGCTTTGCACCCCGCCAGTGGGGACATGTTTGTTTGTTGGCTGTGCTGTCGGGAAAGTTCCGATTGAACAAGCGCTCCGGACCATCTGGCCGTTTTATTTGGCGATGCTTGTCGCACTTCTGCTTGTGACATTCGTGCCCGCAGTCTCGCTATTCCTACCGTCGTTATTGGGATAGCTACCCGATTTGCGAGTGTGCTTGAACGTTGTGCGGTTCGCAGTTGCCGACGCTATGTAATCTGACCATCAGGAGGGTTCCCAATGGAAACCAAAATTCTCAGTGAAGACATTCTGAATGCCTTCCGTACAGCTTCAACTGCAAGTCTGTGTACGCAGCTCTACAAGCGCGGCATTCGCAATAATTTTGTTCAAGGGGTCGCTCCGCTTGGAAAAGGTCATGAACGTATGGTCGGACAGGCCTTTACGTTGCGATACATTCCGGCGCGCGAAGACCTTAACCCGCTTGAAGTGTTCAAGGACCCAAAACACCCGCAACGTCATGCGGTTGAAACCGTCCCAAGTGGGCAGGTTCTTGTGATGGATTGCCGCCGGGATGCCAATGCGGCATCTGCCGGCAGTATTCTGGCAAAGCGCCTTGAAGTTCGTGGGTGTGCCGGGATTGTCACGGATGGCGGTTTGCGGGATGCGGAGAATATCGCGTCGCTTGAAATGCCGGCCTTTTGTGCAAAACCATCAGCTCCCACCAACCTTACTCTTCATCAGGCCATTGATATCAATGTTCCGATCGGTTGCGGCGGGGCTCCTGTGTTCCCGGGTGATCTGGTGGTCGGGGACGGTGATGGTGTGGTCATCGTGCCGCTTGATCTGGTCGGGGAACTTGCCGCTGAGCTGCCGAAGATGGAGGCATTCGAGGCCTATGTCTATGAGCGTGTCAGCAAGGGCGAGAGCATTATCGGCCTGTATCCGCCAAACGAAGAAACTTTGAAAAAGTATCAAGAATCAGTGGGCTGATCGAAGCCTGTACTTACTGGAACCAAAAGACCAAGGACAAGACAATGACGATACGTTTTGACGACAAAGTAGTTCTCGTAACAGGTGCAAGCACAGGTATTGGTGCCGCCGTTGCCAAGGGGTTTGCCAAAAACGGTGCAAAAGTTGCGATTAACTACGGGGCGAGCCATACCGAAGCAAAAGAAGTTCTGGCAGAAATCGTTGGCCAATCCGGCGAAGCAGCACTGTTCCCAGCCGATCTGCGCGACACTGCTGCTGTAAAGAAAATGGTCGAGGATGTGATCGCCAAATTTGGCAGGATTGATGTTTTGGTCTGCAATGCAGGTGGCCTTGTTGACCGTGTCGGATTGGAAGTCATGTCTGACGAGTTCTATGACAGCGTGATGGATCTCAATGTCCGCTCTGTCGTTTCCACCTGCTCGGCAGCAATTCCGCATCTTTCCAAATCCAAAGGCAATGTGATCATCACTGGTTCTATTGCAACAAAAGTTGGTGGTGGTGCCGGTGCAAGTCTTTATGCCGCATCCAAGGCCGCCGCTCAGAACCTGATCAAGACTTATGGCAAAGAATATGCTGGGGAGGGCATTCGCTTCAATTCTGTTTCTCCGGGCACGATTTACACCCTGTTCCATGAAAAACATACCAGCCCGGAAGTGCTCAAAAACATCGCTGCCAGCATTCCGATGAAACGTTTGGGAACACCGGAAGACTGCGTGGGAGCTTATCTGTTCCTCGCATCTGACGAGCTCTCCGGATATATCACGGGTCAGGCTATCGAGGTCAATGGCGGTCAGTTGATGCCTTAACAAGACCCTGACCTTGTAACTTTTGCTGACCGGGAATTGGGGTGCCCGATATCCGGTCAGCGACATGTTTTGACGTGAAAGATATATCAGGAACTGTGCGTGGCTTTGATTGACAAATCAATTCTTCTGATAGGGGAATGCATGATTGAATTGTCGCCGTTACAAGGTGGCGAATTCAAGTCAGGCTTCGCCGGGGATACATTCAATACGGCATGGTATCTTCGCCGTCAGATATCCGATGTGTGGAATATTGGTTATTTCACCGCAGTTGGCGATGATCACTGGTCTGACGAAATGCTGCGCTTCATGGCAGGGGCAGGGGTTGATACCCATCAGGTCGTTACCATTCCGGGGAAATCGCCCGGTCTTTATATTGTACGGTTGGAAAACGGGGAGCGCAGTTTCTCCTATTGGCGCAGTAACTCGGCAGCGCGTGCGATGATGGATGACAAGGGGGGGGCTTGAAAATTCTCTAAAAGGCAAAGGCGTAATTTTCTTTTCGGGCATCACACTTGCGATCCTTGGCGCAGAACAGCGGAATGATTTCATTTCTGCCATTGCTCAATCACGCCGTAAGGGCAGTTTGATCGCATTTGATCCGAATATACGGCCCCATCTTTGGGAGAATGTTGATGTGATGCGCTCCATGATCAGCCAAGCTGGCGAAGTTGCCGATATTGTTCTGCCGTCTTTCGAAGATGAGCATACCCATTTTGGGGATGGATCGCCGGAAGAAACCATCCAGAGATATGCGACAGTCCCGGGAAAAGTGATTGTTGTGAAGAATGGCGGTCATGAAATCATGACGCAAAGTGGCCAGGGAGATGTGTCTTTCTGGACGCCAGCCAAGATGGATAACCCGATTGATACAACCGCGGCCGGTGATGCTTTTAACGCAGGTTTCCTCGCGTCCTATCTTGAAAATGAAGATATTCCGAAAGCCGTTGCGTGTGGTGGTGCGCTTGCGGAAAAAGTCATATCCAGACTGGGGGCGCTGGTTAACTGATTCTATGACTGGTTTGCTCGTCGCAAACCTTGCCAATTTGCAGACCCCACCTGGTGGTCGGCAAATGGGTCTCCCGAGACCCTAACTGGCCCGGCGGGTTCGTCGGGCCATTTTTTTGAGCTGGTGCAAACGTTTGCGTCTGCTCTTGTTTTCAGAATGAGCCAAGAGAGTAGGTATGATTGTTAACTCAGATAGTCCCTCAGAATGGATGACTTCCGGCCCTGGTGCACAGCGCCGCATTCTTTGTGAAAATGAAGAGCTGATGATGGTTGAATTCCGGTTTGAAAAAGACGGGGAAGGTCTTTGGCATAATCATCCTCATACCCAAACAACCTATGTGTCTTCAGGTTCTTTTCAGTTTACTGTCGGCGATGACACAAAAGTATTGAACCCAGGCGATGCCATGTTGATACCGCCACATGCGTTCCACAAATGCATTTGTTTGGAGGCAGGAACATTGCTGGATGCCTTCACACCAAGGCGTGAAGATTTTATGGATGCGCATGGCTGGAACAAGAAGGCCAAAGACACGGAGTAATACCGCAGGCGCGAGCATCTTTCGCGAAGCGGGACTGGGAAGGATGGCGGCCTTAGCTGAGAAGGTCGTCGCTTTTTCGTTCGCTTTCAAAAACGCGAATACGGGCTTTTTCCAGATGTGTTCGCATGGCAATCCGCGCACCTTCCTTGTCGCGTTGTTTTAGAGCATCCACAATCGCGTAATGCTCTGCTTGTACGGTTTCAAGGCGGGCTTTGGGTTTGGTCAGTGAAAGGCTACGGGTCAAATTCATCCCGGTAAGTATGTTGGTCTTGATAGAGGATCGGGCCTTGACGAAATAGGTGTTGCCAGATGCAAGGCAAATGGCCTCGTGAAGCTCTTCGTCAAGATCAGTCCCCAATTCACCATTTTGGGCGCAAATGTCGAGTGCCTTGATCAGTGAGGTGATATGTTGAATGTCGCGTTCGTTTCTGCGTTCAGCAGCAAGAAAGGCTGCTTCGCTTTCAATAGCGGCACGGAACTCAAATGATTTCTGGATATCTGCGAGTGAACCGGCTGGGGCAAAATCCATGGCGGCACTTTCGGGCTTGCGCGTGACGTAAGATCCAGAACCGCGTCGTGAAACGATAACGCCATCTTCGCGCAATTGCTTAAGAGCTTGTCGCAGAACTGGGCGTGATACTTCCATTCTTTCACTCAAAACATGTTCGGTGGGTAGTTTTGAGCCGACCAACAGTTCTTTGTTGATGATCATCGTCAGGATGCGTTCATAAACAATGTTTGAAAGGGTACCGGTTTGAACATGTTGATCGGATTGAAACGGTTTCACGGGGCAACGGTCCTAACGGGTAGTGATTTAAGATGTGTATTGATTTTCGTGACGTACAAAGTCTCAGCGGATAGATTTTTATCTCGGAAGTGGATTAAAGAGAGTTGTCAATTATAGCAGATACTTAATGCTATCTAATAGTATTTCTCTTTTTAAGGTAGACTTTGCCAAAGAATGCAAATGCGAGATTCGTAGCCAGATGGTATTTACTCAGGATAGCCCCGATTAAAGTGCGCTCCGGAGTGTCGCAGTCAATTTGTATGGCGGATTCCGTCAGCCGCAAATTTGATGGACTTGATAGTGAAAACGTGTGCCAGAACACAAATGTCACCTTTTGTGGCATGTAACAATTTCTCTAAAAATAATATGATATGATGAATGGGATTTGCGCATGAAAGGACAAGCTCTGTTTTGGCGTGTTTGTTATAATTCGGGCTTATAAATCCGAGAGTGATACGCGCATACTATCTCGGGCGGATTGGGCGATGGCGTGGATTGTTTTTTCGAATTCATAGGCGTGGTCGAAATCCGGGTAGGCCGCATGCTTGTCTCGGATGGCGCGGAGCAGGGCAGTGGCTTCGATGACTTTAAGGTCATTAAAGCCAAGCTGATGTCCTGGCGCCGGACAGAACTGGCCATAGGGCGGGTGTTCCGGGCCGGTCAGGATGGTTGTGAAGCCCTGCTGTGATGTGTCGCCTGTGTTGCGGTAAATCTGAAGTTCGTTCATGCGTTCCTGATCAAAGCAGATCATGCCCTTGGTACCGTGGACTTCCCATGCAAGACGGTTCTTACGTCCCCAGGCAGAACGGGATGTCGAAAGGTTGCCCTGAACCCCATTGGCAAAGCGTACCAGTGCAGAGGCGGTGTCTTCGTTTTCGACATTGGCACGTCCGGTGCCATCGGCCAGCGGGCGGGTTGCATGGACGGTTTGCATGTCGGCAATCAGGCTTTCAATCGGGCCAACAAGGCCATAGGCCATCGAGACAAGATGACAGCCCAAATCACCAAGTGCCCCCAACCCGGCATCCGATAGTTTTGCACGCCATGTCCAGGGCAGGGACGGGTCTGCTTGGTAATCCTCATCCACCCAGCCACGAAAATGAACGATGTTGCCGATTTCACCACTTTGCACCAACCGGCAGGCGTGGGTGAAGGCGGGGTTTTTGATGTAGTTATAGCCAACCATGGTTTTAACCCCGGCCGCACGGGCGGTGTCCCGCATTTCGCGGGCTTGATCAAGGGTGAGTGCGAGTGGTTTTTCACAATAGACGTGCTTGCCCGCCTTGATCGCGGCAATTGCCATGTCGAAATGCAGGGTGTTGGGGGTGGTGATCGAAACAATATCGACATCCGGATTGGCAACCAGAGATTTCCAGTCATCCGTTGCGTGAGCAAAACCGAACTGGTCGGCCATTTGTGCAGCCTTGTCAGCCGGGGTGTCACACAAAACAGCCAGATGAGAATCGGGTACATCCCCCATAACGGCCTTTGCCGCGCCAAAGGCCAAAGCGTGGGCCTTGCCCATGAAACCGGTGCCAATCAATCCAATGCCAAGCGATTTCATTTGTTGGAACTCCTCATCTAGCCAAAATAGAATTTTTGTTCTATTTAATGGATGATCATGGAACGCAACGTGCGTCAAGCAGAATCAAAACAGGAAAACAAAACGCCATGAGTGATCAGACCGCACCCGTTTCGCTTGAGGAATTCAATCACCGGCTGGCTGAAATATCGGAAACCATGCCCAAAAGGTTGCGTCAATGTGCCGAATTCGTTGCGCAAAATACCGACCGGATTGCGGTGTTGACCGTTGCGGAACTTTCGATAGGGGCCGGGGTGCAGCCATCGGCTTTCATGCGGTTTTGCCAACTGATGGGGTTTTCCGGCTTTTCTGAAATGCAGAAAATGTTTCGCGAAACCTATGCGCAGAAATGGCCTGATTATGCCACCCGGCTTGAGAACCTGCGCGCGACCGGCGATGACAGCCCCAGTGCCTTGCTGGCCGAGTTTGTTGAGGCAGGGCGTCTGTCGCTTGAGAATCTTGCTTCAACGGTTGATCTGAAAACCCTTGAAAAGGCGGTTGATGTGCTGGCGGCGGCCCCGATGATCCACGTGGTCGGATTTCGTCGTGCCTTTCCCGTGGCGAGCTATCTGTCCTATGCGTTTGAAAAAATGGATATCGCTGCGGTGCTGCATGATGGTGTGGGGAACCTCAACCCCCGGCATGCGATCCGCACAGGCGATGTTGTGATTGCGATTACCTTTGCACCCTATTCACAGGAAACGATTGATCTGGCGGCTTATGCCCATGACATCGGAAGTCAGGTGGTGGCAATCAGCGACGCGTTAAGCGGACCAATGCGTAAAACCGATGCACTGATGTTGTCGGTTTCCGAGGTTGATGTGGGCGCCTTTAGGGCGCTGTCGGCAACGATTTCATTGGCAATCGCGCTGGCGGTTTCGGTTGGGGCAAAACGCGACAAACTGGCTTATGGAAAATAATTATTGAAAACTTGATAAAACAGAATAAATATTCCATTTATGATATATATTGATGGAATACATGTCATCAAAAACGGATGCAAAAGACATCCGCAAGACCATGGCGACACCGCCGAAGGGAAGGAAAACGGAATGCTTAAAATAGGTTTGCTGGGCGCAGGGCGTATTGGTCAGGTCCATGCGGTTAATATTGTCGCCCATCCGCAAAGTGAACTGGTTGCCGTGTCTGACAAATTTGATGACGCCGCACAGAACCTTGCACGTGCCCATGGTGCGGTGGTGCGCACCAGCGAAGAAATTATTGCTGATCCCGCGATTGATGCGGTTTTGATCGCAACATCGACCGATACCCATGCCGATCTGATGGAGGCGGCAACCGCAGCAGGAAAGGCAGTCCTGTGCGAAAAGCCGGTTGATCTTGACCTTAAGCGTGCGGTTGATTGCCTTGCGCGCTGCAAGCCGCATGGAAAGCCTGTGATGGTCGGTTTTAACCGGCGTTTTGACCCCAATTTCAACAGCCTGAAATCAGCGTTCGACAAGGGTGAAATCGGCAAGGGTGAGTTACTGTCGATCACATCGTTCGATCCCGCCCCGCCGCCGGTCAGCTATGTAAAGGTTTCGGGCGGCATCTTTCGCGATATGGCGATCCATGACTTTGACATGGCCTGCTGGATTTATGGCGAGTTGCCGGAAAAAGTTACGGCAATCGGTTCAAGCATCGTTGATCCGGAAATCGGTAAGGCTGGTGATTTTGATACGGCAATTACCACACTTGAGTTTTCCGGCGGGCGCATGGCGGTGATTAAAAACAGCCGTCGCGCTGCATACGGCTATGACCAGCGCATAGAATTTCTGGGATCAGACGGCTTGCTGGCGGCGCACAATGTTCTGGAAAACACGGTCGAGATCATCACCCGTGCCGGTGCGACCAAAGCCAAGCCCGAGCATTTCTTCCTTGAGCGCTATGCCAAAGCCTATCAAATCGAATGGAACAACTTTATCGAAGGTGTTGAGGGTGCCAGCGAGCTCGCGGTGACCTTGCAGGATGGCATCAATGCGCTGATCGTTGCCGAGGCCGCCGCCTTGTCCGCACGCGAAGGGCGGACTGTGGATGTGGCAAAGGAAATCCCGGCCTGATTTTAAAACATCTTGAGGGATCCGATTTTTCACCGGCGCAGCGATCAGGTTGCGCCGGTTTTGTTTTGGCGTAGCTTTCCCCCGTGTTCGATTCGTTCAGAAGGCGCGTCAATTCGTGAGTTTGTAGCGTTTTCGGCCTTCTCTACAGAGGGTGCCGTCGCAGAATTTTGCAGGGTATTTAAGTGGCGGTTATCGGAGATTTAGAGCCGTGCGTTGCGTTCGAAATATCGAGATTCCGCAGTGCAATGGAAAAAAAATGTTGATTTTACATAAAAATAGAACAAAAATTCTATTAACGGTTTCAAGGATCGGGTTCGACCCACACCGTCATGGGCAAGAAGGACGCATCAAGACGACCGATTGCCGGGAAATCATATAAATCCAATGGGACAACCCCAACGTTATCAGCCACTAGGGAGGCACTCATGAAAAAGGCGCTTACTGCCGTTGCGGCAGCAGCATTTGCATTTGCCGGTTTGACCGGGACTGCATCCGCAGAAAATGAAAAATTTGTTCTGATCAGCCACGCACCGGATTCAGATAGCTGGTGGAACGTGATCAAGAATGCCATTCAGGTCGCCGGTGACCAGATGGATGTCGAAGTTGAATATCGCAATCCACCGACCGGTGATCTGGCCGACATGGCACGTATTGTCGAACAGGCCAGTGCAACCAATCCGGATGGCATCATTGTGACCATCGCAGACTTTAACGTCCTTCAGGGGCCGGTCAAAGATGCTGTTGATAAGGGCATTCCGGTTATCACGATTAACTCTGGTACTCAGGAACAGTCCGAAAAACTCGGCGCACTGATGCATGTCGGTCAGCCAGAATATGATGCCGGTTTTGGCGCGGGCAAGCGCGCAGCCGCAGCCGGTGCGAAAAGCTTTGTCTGTGTGAACCATTACATCACCAACCCGGCATCGGTCGAACGTTGCCGTGGCTTTGCCGACGCCCTTGGTGTTGAGCTTGGCAGCCAGATGATCGATAGCGGACAAGATCCGTCGGAAGTCAAAAACAAGGTCAGCGCATATTTGAACTCCCATCAGGATGTTGATGCGGTTCTGACCCTTGGTCCGAATTCCGCCCATCCGACCTTGGCAGCCCTTCGTGATAGCGGTCTGGCTGGCGAAATCATGTTTGGCACATTCGATCTTTCATCCGAGATTGCCGATGCGATCAAAGCGGGCGAAATCGATTTTGCCATTGATCAGCAGCCGTATCTGCAAGGGTATCTGCCGGTCGTCATTCTGACCAACTATGCCCGTTACGGCGTTCTGCCGTCCGGTCATATCAACTCGGGTCCGGGTTTCATCACCAAGGACAATATTGCGCAGGTCGAAAAATACGCCGGCGAGTATCGTTAAACCTCCCTCCCGTCAGGGGCGCGCCAGTTTGGCCGCCCCTGGCCACCCCTTCTATCAGTTAAAAGAGTAATGCCATGTCGGACGAGCGGATCAAGCAAGTCTCAGCCATTCGCCGTGCCATGATCAGGCCCGAACTCGGAGCGATCTGCGGTACGATTCTGGTCTTTGTTTTCTTCTTTATGATTGCCGGTGATAGCGGCATGTTTTCCGCCGAAGGTGTTCAGAACTGGGGCGTTGTTTCCGCGCAGTTCGCGATCATTGCGGTCGGTGCCTGCCTGTTGATGATTGCCGGCGAATTTGATCTTTCCGTCGGTTCCATGATCGGCTTTGCCGGTGTGGTCATTGCCATTCTGTCGGTGCAATGGGGCTTGCCGGTCTGGTTGTCGATCATTGCGGCCTTTGTGGTTTGTATGACAATTGGGGCGCTGAACGGGTTCCTTGTGATCAAGACCGGTCTGCCCAGTTTCATCGTAACACTGGCGTTTTTGTATATTCTGCGCGGACTGACCATCTGGCTTTCCATTTTGACGACCCGCCAAACCATTATCGGTGGCGTGAAAGAAGCAGCCGAAGGCGACCCGCTGGCATGGTTGTTTGGCGGTGTGATCTTCAAGGGGTTCTTCCAGTGGCTGGGCGATATTGGTGTGATCGAGACCTTTACCCGTGGATCGCGTATGGGCCAGCCGGTGGTTGATGGTATTCCGATGCTGATTGTCTGGGCGCTTGGGCTTGTCATTTTTGGTCACTGGCTTTTGACCAAAACACGTTTCGGGAACTGGATTTTTGCATCGGGTGGTGATGCGCAGGCGGCACGTTATGTCGGTGTTCCGGTGAACCGGGTTAAAATCCTGATGTTCATGTTTACGGCTTTCTGCGCGACTGTGTTTGCCACCTGTCAGGTGATGGAATTCGGCTCAGCCGCAGCAGACCGTGGATTGCTCAAGGAATTTGAAGCCATCATTTGCGTGGTCATTGGCGGTGCGCTTTTGACTGGTGGATATGGCTCTGTGATCGGGGCGGCACTAGGCGCGCTGATCTTTGGTGTGGTTCAGCAGGGCCTGTTCTTTGCCGGTGCTGAAAGCTCGCTTTTCCGCGTATTCCTTGGGGGTATCCTGATCTTTGCTGTCATCATGAATACTTATATCCGCCGCATGATTACGGGAGAACGGTGATGAGCACGCCTTTGATTGAAATGGACAATATCGAAAAACATTTTGGTCCTGTCATCGCACTTGGAGGTGTTTCCTTCAATGTCATGGAAGGGGAGTGTCATTGTCTTCTGGGCGACAATGGTGCCGGGAAGTTGACCTTTATCAAAACCATGTCGGGGGTTCACAAACCGACCAAGGGTGTGATGCGGGTTAGCGGTCAGGATGTCGCATTTTCCAGCCCGCGGGATGCGATGGAAGCCGGGATTGCCACGGTCTATCAGGATTTGGCAATGATCCCGCTTATGTCGGTGACACGCAATTTCTGGATGGGACGTGAGCCACGTAAAAGTTTCGGCCCGTTCAAATGGATCGATTTCAAACACGCCAACAAGGTGACCATGGATGAAATGTCATCCATGGGAATTAACCTGCGTGAACCAGAACAAGCAGTTGGGACCCTTTCGGGCGGCGAGCGCCAGACGGTTGCAATTGCGCGTGCGGTTCATTTCGGGGCCAAGGTCCTGATCCTTGATGAACCGACATCCGCCCTTGGTGTGCGTCAGACATCGAATGTTCTGGCGACCATTGATCGGGTGCGGAAGTCCGGGATTGGGGTAATTTTCATTACCCATAACGTGCGTCATGCAATGGCCGTCGGTGACAGATTTACCGTGTTGAACCGTGGCCAGACCCATGGCACGGCAAAGCGCGGCGAAATAAAGCCAGAAGAACTGCAGGATATGATGGCTGGCGGACAGGAGCTTGCCCAGCTCGAAGGGTCGCTCGGAGGGACAGTTTGATGAAGCGGCTTGATGTCATCACGATTGGACGGTCGTCGGTTGACCTTTATGGGGCCCAGATTGGCGGGCGCCTAGAGGACATGGCGTCGTTCAACAAATATATCGGCGGGTCCCCGACCAATATGGCATGCGGTACGGCGCGCTTGGGACTTAAATCCGCGCTGATCACCCGTGTTGGGGATGAGCATATGGGCCGGTTTATCCGCGAGAAGCTTGTCGCTGAAGGCGTTGATGTCCGTGGTGTGGTCACCGACCCGGAACGTCTGAGTGCACTAGTGTTGCTTGGGGTGCGCGATCAGGAACAGTTTCCGTTGATTTTCTATCGCGAAAACTGTGCGGACATGGCGCTCTGCGAAGATGATATCGATCCTGATTTCATTTCGGATGCACGCTGTGTCACGGTTACGGGAACGCATCTATCGCATCCCAAAACCCGTGCTGCGGTCTTAAAAGCGGTACGTCTGGCGCGGGATGCCGGGGCGAAAACCGCCCTTGATATTGATTACCGGCCCAACCTTTGGGGGCTGTCGGGGCATGGGGATGGTGAAAATCGTTTCATTGCGTCGGACACGGTGACCAAGGAATTGCAGGCAACCCTGCATTTGTTTGATCTGATCGTGGGGACCGAGGAAGAATTCCATATTGCCGGGGGGACGACAAACACCCTAAAGGCGCTGGAAAATGTTCGGGGTATCTCGAAGGCGACCCTTGTGTGTAAGCGCGGTCCGATGGGGGCGGTGGCCTTTACCGACAAAATCGGTACGAACCTTGATGATGGGATTTCCGGGCCGGGGTTTGCGGTTGATGTCTTTAACGTCCTTGGCGCGGGTGACGGCTTTATGTCGGGTCTGCTCAAAGGCTGGATAACCGATCAGGATTGGCAAACGTCACTTAAATACGCCAATGCGTGTGGGGCGTTTGCGGTGTCGCGCCATGGCTGTACGCCGGCCTATCCGAGTTGGGAAGAACTTCAATTCTTCTTTGATCGCGGAATGAAAACCCCGGAACTGCGCAATGACGCAGAGCTTGAACAAATCCACTGGTCAACCAACCGAACCGGCAAATGGCCGGAAATGCGGGTCTTTGCCTTTGACCATCGCATGCAGCTTGAAGATTTGGCGGATGAGCTAAAAGTTTCCCGTGACCGCATTGGACCGTTCAAGGAACTTTGCCTTCGTGCGGCGCGAACGGTGTCTGGCGATAAGGCTGGATACGGTATTCTGTGTGATCGTCGATTGGGTCGTGATGCGCTTTATGCGGCCGCGGGAACCGGGCTTTGGATTGGGCGTCCGGTCGAAGTGCCGGGATCACGTCCCTTGCAGCTTGAAATTGGACCGGATCTTGGCAGCAAGCTTGCAGAATGGCCGGTCGAGCATGTGGTCAAGGTACTGTGTTTTTATCATCCCGATGACGACGCACAGACCAAGACCGATCAGGAAGAAACCATTGTCCGCCTTGCCGATGCAGCACGGGCCAACGGGTTGGAGTTTTTGCTGGAAGTCATTCCGTCGAAAGTACGCGACTGCGATGATGAAACCACGGCCAAAGTGATTGAACGTTTCTACGATATCGGGGTTTATCCCGACTGGTGGAAGCTTGAACCGATGAAATCGGATGGGGCATGGCGCAATGCCTGTGATGCCATTGCCAAAAGTGATCCTTATTGTCGGGGCATTGTGGTTCTGGGCCTTGAAGCACCAGAGGCAGAGCTTGTCGAAAGCTTCGAAGTTGCGGCGCGGTATGACATGGTCAAGGGCTTTGCCGTTGGGCGGACCATCTTTGCGGGTGTTGCACGCGAATGGTTAAGCGGTACGATCACGGACGAAGATGCCGTTGCCTCAATGGCAAATAAATATCGCGCCCTGTGTGATACCTGGGACGCAGCGCGCAAAAAATCGGGAGGAGCGGCATGAAAACCGTTCGATTAACCGCCGCCCAAGCAATGGTGCGGTACCTTAGTTGTCAGATGAACTGTGATGGCGATCCCTTCTTTGGCGGGTGCTGGGCCATTTTCGGGCATGGCAATGTCGCGGGGCTTGGCGAGGCTTTGCACGGTATTGGCGATGAGTTTCCGACATGGCGCGGTCATAACGAGCAGGGCATGACACATGCCGCCATTGCCTATGCCAAGGCATCCAATCGCAAACGTACGATGACGGTGACGACCTCTATCGGGCCGGGGGCGACCAATATGGTGACCGCTGCTGCACTGGCGCATGTGAACCGTTTGCCGGTTCTTCTTGTGCCCGGTGATGTGTTTGCCAATCGCGCACCTGACCCGGTTTTGCAGCAGATAGAAGATTTTGGCGATGGTACGATTTCGGCCAATGACTGCTTTAAACCAGTAAGTCGCTATTTTGACCGGATCACCCGCCCTGAACAGCTTTTGACCGCCTTGCCGCGTGCGATGGCTGTACTGACTGATCCGGTGGAGTGTGGTCCGGTCACATTGGCGTTCTGTCAGGATGTTCAGGCAGAAGCCTATGATTGGCCGGAAAGCTTCTTTGTGCAAAAAACATGGAAACAGGTGCGCCCGCGTGCAGACCTTGACCAGATTGACGCCGCGATTGCGGCGATCAAGGCGGCAAAAAAGCCACTGATCATTGCCGGTGGTGGCGTGCATTATGCCGATGCATGTGATGATCTGCGCGACTTTGCCCATCGTCATAATATCCCCGTGGCCGAAACCCAGGCGGGGAAATCCGCGTTGGCGTGGGATGACGCACTTAACCTTGGGTCCATCGGTGTCACCGGGGCAAGCAGTGCCAATGCCGTTGCCGAAGAGGCTGATCTGATCATTGCGTTGGGCACGCGCCTTCAGGATTTTACGACGGGAAGCTGGGCGCTGTTCAAAGGCCCGAACCATCGCATTCTATCGATCAATGTTGCGGCCTATGACGCCCGAAAACATGATGCAATTTCGGTTGTTGGCGATGCCAAGGTAACGCTGGCGGAGCTCAGCAACGCGCTGGGCGAGCATCAAGCACGTAGCGTCGATCCTGCGCTTAAGAAAAGCTGGATTGAGGCGGTTGATGGTGTCACGGCCCTGCCAACCGGCAATGCCTTGCCGACCGATGCGCAGGTGATCGGTGCGGTTCAGCGCAGTACCGATGATGATGCCATTGTGGTCTGTGCTGCCGGCGGGCTTCCCGGCGAGTTGCACAAGCTTTGGAAAGCGGCCAAGCCGAATGGATATCACGTTGAATATGGCTTTTCCTGCATGGGGTACGAGATTGCCGGTGGCCTTGGCGTGAAGATGGCGTGCCCGGATCGTGAAGTTGTCGTCATGGTGGGGGATGGGTCTTACATGATGATGAATTCCGAACTGGCGACCAGTGTGATGCTGGGCCACAAGATCATTACGGTAATCCTTGATAACCGCGGTTTTGGTTGTATCAACCGGTTGCAAATGGCGACCGGCGGGGAAAGTTTTAATAACCTTCTTGATACCGCGCGCCATGTTGAACCATCTGCCATCGACTTTGCCGCCCATGCCAGTGCGATGGGGGCTATTTCTGAAAAAGTTTCATCGATTACCGACCTTGAAGGCGCCATGGAGCGGGCACGCAAGGCAGATCGATCCTACGTCATTGTGATCGATACCGATCCGCTGCCCAGTACTGAGGCCGGTGGTCATTGGTGGGATGTTGCCGTGCCAGAAGTTTCGGTGCGCCCGACGGTGAACGAAGCCCGCAAAAATTACGAAGCTGCGCTGAAAAACCAGCGCCCCGGAGACTAGAATTATGATCCTTTATGGTACCAATCCGATTGCCTGGTCCAATGATGATGACCAGACCCTTGGCGCAGAAATCAGCCTTGAGACCTGTTTGTCCGAAGCTGGAAAAATCGGCTTTGATGGCATTGAAAAAGGCCACAAAATGCCGACAGAACCGTCTGCCTTAAAAGCAGCGCTTGATCCCCATGGTCTTCAATTCGTATCAGGCTGGCATTCGCTGAACCTTTTGACCCATTCGGTCGAGGATGAGAAAAAAGCCATTCAGCCACATCTTGATTTGCTCAAAGCCATGGGCTGCAAGGTTTGCATCGTATGCGAAACCTCAAACGCCATTCATGGCAATGATGATGCCGCCCTTAATGACAGTCCGGTTCTGGCGGGGGATCAATGGGCAAAGTTTGGCGCGGATGTTGAACTGATTGCGGCCTATTGTGCCGATCAGGGGATTGATCTGGTCTATCACCATCACATGGGCACGATTGTTGAAGCTGCCGATGAAATTCATGCCTTTATGGCCAACACCGGCCCGAAAACCAAGTTGTTGCTAGATACAGGACACGCATGGTTTGGCGGTGCCGATCCCGAAGAATTGGCGACCCGTTACATGGACCGTGTTGGCCATATCCATTGTAAAAACGTGCGCCCGGCAATCAGCAAGCAGGTCCGTGAAGAGGACTTGAGCTTCCTTGAAGGCGTGCGTCGTGGTGTCTTTACCGTCCCAGGGGACGCCGAAGGCGGCGTTGCGTTTGAGCCGGTCCTGAAAATAGCGGGTGAACACGGCTATTCCGGCTGGCTGGTGATTGAGGCCGAACAGGACCCCAATGTGCGCAACCCGTTTGAATACCAGTCACTGGGATTGAAATCGCTCCGCGATATGGCCGAGAAAACCGGACTGGATACCAGACTGGATAAAGGAGACATCTGATGGCAGACCTGCTTAGAAAACCAAGTGGAAAACACGGCAAGGTGCATGACATTACCGCCAAAGATGCCAATTGGGGATATGTCGGGTTTGGTCTGTATCACCTGAAAGCTGGCGAAAGTGCTGCCGAGGCAACAGGGGATCGTGAAGTCATTCTGGTTCTGGTCGAAGGCAAGGCAAGCATTTCTGTCGATAATCAGGATTTCGGTGAACTTGGCAAACGCATGAGCGTTTTTGAGCGGATCCCGCCAGCTTGCGTCTATGCACCCAATGAGGCGAACTGGAAAGCGATGGCCACGACGGATTGTACGCTTGCGGTTTGTACCGCACCGGGCAAGGGAAATTACCCGGCACGGGTGATCAGTGACATTGAACTGGTTGAGCGTGGCAAAGGGGCCAATACCCGCTATATTCATCCGATTGCGATGGAAGATAAAGACATTGCCGATAGCCTGCTGGTGACCGAGGTGTTTACTCCGCAAGGCAACTGGTCAAGTTATCCGCCCCATCGTCATGATGAGGATAACTATCCTGACATGACCTATCTTGAAGAGACCTATTATCATCGCCTTAACCCTGCTCAGGGGTTTGGGTTCCAGCGGGTCTTTACCGAGGATGGCGAGTTGGATGAAACCATGGCGGTTTCAGATGGCGATGTTGTTCTGGTGCCCAAGGGCCATCATCCGTGCGGCAGTCCATATGGCTATGAGATGTATTATCTTAACGTCATGGCGGGGCCGATGCGCAAATGGCGTTTCCAAAACCATCCAGATCATAACTGGATATTCCAGCGCGATAGCAAGTGATTGCAGACTGATCGAGAGTTTTCCGCGAATACGGCTGAGCCATTTGGAGGCTTTTCTCGTTGGTGTGCATGCAAGTAGATGTCGTCTTTTCTGGTACTAAGTAAATACTCATATCAAATGAGTATTTACTTAAATCTCCCAACGAAATGCCACACGCTTCCCGCCGGTCATAATTTGGAATTATGACCGGGGAACAGATACTTGTTTGTTCTGATTGATATTCTTCTGAGCCTTGTTGTCATGTGGTTCTGATAGAAGAAGATAAATCGATAGAATCCGGTAGGCTGCAATAGCTTGGAAGGAAGGATACTCAGGAGTTTCAATTTGACTCTGGAGTATGTTAGCGCCTAGAAAAGAACAAATAGTGAACATATGTTGTGTGTGATGTTAACTGAACGGCTTGATGAGGCGCGTGCGGCCTTGGCACAGCTCGACAAACAGTGGAAGGGGCGGGTTGCTTGTCCGGACGGTGAGACGGGTGATGTGATTTCGCATGCCTTTGGGAATGTGTCGCTATCCCGGCATATTGGTCCTGTCGGTATTCGATCTGTTGGCTTGCATGAAGTGGTTTGCAGTCATGACGATGGGGCCGCATCGGTTCTGGCGTGGCATCTTGCGCAGATTGGCGAAAGTAAATGTGAAACAGGACCGTGTGGCAAATCTGTCTTTTGGATCAGGCAGCGGCGGGCCATTGATCAGGGTCGGTTTTATCATTTGTCCTTGCCTTATCTGGCATCGGGTCCGCCGCCCTTGATGATGACGACCGGGCAGCAGGTTACGGCTCTTTGGGCATGTGAAGAAGTTGCCAAATCCGGGCAGGTCGCATCGGTTATTCTGGAAACGACTGACTATGGCTTGACGGCGGCCAGACGTCTGCAACTGGCGTGTGAGAAGGCTGGGACCCGTTTGATCGTGCTGAGAAGGGCGCAACAGACCAAACGTCTTGCACCATCCAGTGCGCTAACGCGCTGGAAAATCGAACCTTCCGATGACCGGAAGACAAACAGTACAGGAAATATTCATCATCTCAGCCTGATCGGGGGACGTGGGGTTCGACCGGGCGGCTGGAGAGTTGAGATCAATGCAGCAACGTTTTCTATATCTGTGGTTGACGCAATGGAAGATCGACTGCCATCGGATCGCGTCGCCTGTGTGCGGAAATGAAACACGGCAAATCCCCAAGGCCGATGTGCCACTGATCATCACGCGTGTTGATCCCAAAGGCGTTCTGGTGTGCGGATTGAATGGTGCTGCGTATCAGGCGGGGCTGCATGGTGCCATGCGCCTGTCCGATGCGCGCAGCATCCTGCCTGATCTGACGAATATTTCCGAAGAACCCGACCGTTATCAATCGGAACTAACCCGTCTGATCCAGTTTATGGATCGCTACAGCCCATGGATCGCACCAGACCGTATGCTGCATACCCAAAGCTTGCAGGGGGACGCGGGCTTATGGCTCGACATTACGGGCGGGAGCCATTTATTTGGCGGCGAAGCTGCAATGCTGGGGCAGGTTTTGCGTGATGTGCAGGCACGTGGCATGCATGCGCGTGCTGCGATTGCCGATACCGCCGGGGCGGCTTGGGCAGCGGCACGCTGTCATCCTGATGCGCCCGATCAGCGCATCCTGCATCTGCCGCGCGATCATACGGTTGCTGCACGATTTCCTGTGTCCTGTCTCAGGCTAGCGGATGATATTTTGACCTTGCTTTCCCGACTTGGGCTCAAACGTCTTGGCGATATTACGCCATTACCGCGCGCGAACATCACTACCCGGCTGGGGCCGAATGTTTTGCAACGTCTTGATCAGTTTTATGGCCGCCTGCCAGAACATCTGAGTTTTGAATTGCCCAAACATCGCTGGCTGATCGGACGCAGTTTTGGCGAACCATTGGGCGATGCCGTCACCCTTTCGCAGGCGGTTGAAGCCATGATGGGGGAGTTGTGCGAAAGACTTCGGGGCGAAAACCTGGGTCTGCGCCGTGTCGTTTTGCGCTGTATACAGGTCGATGGGCATACCCATACGATTGCTGTGACAACCGGCAGTCCGTGCCAGATCGAGCTTCATATCCTGCGGCTTCTTGCGGAAAAAATGCCCGGTGTGGATGCCGGATTTGGCATTGAACAGGTCGTCCTTTATGCGCCTTGGGTTGAACATGTCACCTTTCGTCAGGTCCGGCTGGATCAAAAGCAGGATGACAGTGGCGGAACCATCGCTCTTGCGCAATTGGTTGACCGGATCACGCATCATCTGGGGGCGGACGATAGCCTGTTTTATCCGGGCCATCATGCCAGCCACCTGCCTGAACGGGCCGCCGTCCGTCAGGCCGTTACGGGACGGGTCAAGCCGGTACTGCTTGATAACGTTAGCCTGCCCCGTCGGCCGGTGCGCCTGATTGATCCGCCCGAGCCTGTCGATATTCTTGCGCGCAGTGATACGGGGACCCCGATCAGACTGCGCTGGCGCAAGATGGTTGTTGAAATTCTGTGTGCCGAGGGACCCGAACGCATTTGCCCGGAATGGTGGGAGCATCTGGACCGGCATGACTTTGCCCTAAGCCAGCAGACCCGCGATTATTTCCGGGTGTGTGATCAGAAAGGCCGGATGCTGTGGCTGTTTCGAAGTGGCTCGTTCGGGCAGGATATCTGGTCCGTTCATGGCCTGTTTGGGGGATAGACCATGACGCAAGACATCCCCCCAACGATCCCGGATGAAACCGGCTATGCCGAGCTTCAGGTCAGCAGCAATTTTTCCTTTCTGCGTGGGGCCTCACATGCCGAAGAGTTGGTTTTGAGTGCCGCAACCAAGGGGCTGCATGCGATTGCGATTACTGATCGCAATAGTTTGGCCGGTGTTGTGCGCGGCCAGAGTGCCCATGCGCATTATAAGGACCGGCTGAACTATGTGGTTGGCTGCCGGATTGATCCTGTCGATGCGCCCTCCTTGCTGTGTTATCCGACGGATCGGGCCGCCTATGCCCGATTGTGCCGGTTGCTGACCGTTGGCAAGCGCCGTGCCCCCAAGGGATCGTGCGAAATTTATCTTTCTGACATTCTCGACCATGCCGAAGGTCAGCTGTTTATTGTCGTGCCGCCACAGGTGCCTGATGACACCTTTCGTCTTGAGTTGGTGCGACTTCAAGGCCATTTCGCCGGGAAGATCTGGCTGGCGGTTGGACGTTTCATGGATGGATTTGATAGTGAAAGGCTGGCCTTTACCGAGGCCGTTGAGACCGATCTTGGTATTCCTGCCGTGGTCACCAATGATGTGCACATGCATCTGCGATCGCGTAAGCCATTGCAGGATGTCCTGACCTGTATTCGTCATCATTGTACAATTGAGGATGCCGGATATCGCCTGTTCCCCAATGGTGAGCGCCACATCAAATCGCCCGACGAAATGGTGCGTCTGTTTCCCGATCATCCCCACTGGTTGGCCCAGACGGTCGAAATTGCCGATCAATGTCGTTTTAGCCTTACAGAGCTGACATATGAATATCCCGATGAAAATGATGGATCAGGCGAAGGCACCCAAGAGCGCCTTGTTCGCCTGACTTGGGAAGGGGCGCAGAAACGTTATCCTGATGGCATTCCCGGCAAGGTGCGCGTTTTGATCGAAACCGAGCTGAAACTGATCGATGAGCTTGGCTTTTCGCCCTATTTTCTGACCGTGCATGACATTGTCGCTTTTGCCCGGTCGCGAAATATTCTTTGTCAGGGCCGTGGATCGGCGGCCAATTCATCGGTTTGTTTTTGCCTGCATGTCACATCGGTTGATCCGGCCAAGGTTGAATTGCTGTTTTCACGCTTTATCAGTAATGCGCGCAATGAACCGCCTGATATCGACGTTGATTTTGAACATGAGCGCCGCGAAGAAGTCATTCAGCATATCTATGAACGTTATGGTCGGGAACGTGCCGGTTTGACGGCAACCGTAATTTCATATCGGTCGCGCAGTGCCATTCGTGATGTCGGCAAGGTGTTTGGCCTGTCGGAAGACACGATTGTCAAACTGACCAAAACCATCTGGGGATCGGGCAGTAAGGGGGCACATGATGACATGATGCGCCAGTCAGGCATTCATCCCGATGAACCCCGGTTGAAAGCCGTGTTGTGTCTGGCTGACGAGTTGACCGGCTTTCCCCGCCATCTCTCGCAACATGTAGGCGGGTTTGTGATTACGCGTGGACCGCTTTGTGAGTTGTCCCCGATTGCCAATGCCGCAATGGCGGATCGCACCACCATTGAATGGGATAAGGATGACATTGATGCGTTGGGGATTCTTAAGGTCGATGTGCTTGCCCTTGGCATGTTGACCTGCATACGCAAGGCGTTTGATGCGTTGCGCGACCATAAGAATATCGATTACACGCTTGCCACCCTGCCCAAGGAAGACGGCAAAGTGTATGACATGCTGGCCAAGGCCGACAGCATCGGGACGTTTCAGGTGGAATCGCGTGCGCAAATGAGCATGTTGCCGCGTCTGAGACCGCGCAGTCTGTATGACCTTACGATCCAGGTCGCCATTGTTCGGCCCGGCCCGATTCAGGGCGGAATGGTGCATCCGTTTTTGCAACGGCGGATGAAACGCGAAAAGGTTGATTACCCGTCAAGGGAGCTTGAAGCCGTTCTCAAACGCACTTGTGGCGTGCCGCTATTTCAGGAACAGGCGATGCAGATCGCAATTGTCGCGGCGGGGTATTCCGGGGGGGAGGCCGACAATCTCAGACGGGCAATGGCAACCTTTAAACGCACTGGTACGATTGGCGAACATCGCGACAAATTTATCAATGGCATGCTCAGGAATGGCTATCACCAAGAGTTTGCCGAGCGTTGCTTTAAACAAATCGAAGGTTTTGCCGATTACGGGTTTCCCGAAAGCCATGCGGCGAGTTTTGCCATTCTGGCATATGCGTCATCCTGGCTGAAATGCCACCACCCGGATGTCTTCCTCTGCGCGCTTCTCAATGCTCAGCCGATGGGGTTTTATGCCCCGGCACAGCTTGTGGCGGATGCCAAAAGTCACGGTGTGCGAGTGTTGGAGATCGATATCAATCACAGTTTCTGGGATAATCGGCTGGAACGGGAATTGGGGCGTCATGGCGGCTATCATTCTGTGCGATTGGGATTTCGCCAAATCCGGGGATTTGGTGCGCTTGACGCCTTGGCCGTGATGGATAACCGACCATTGAGCGGTTATCAGGATCTGTATCTGATGGCCCGTCAAACGGGGCTTTCGCCCGCAGCACTTGAAAAGTTGGCCGAGGCGGATGCGTTCGGGTCGCTTGGCCTGTCCCGGCGTGAGGCCCTTTGGGCGGTGCGGCGTTTTGGCAAGGGACGCAAGGCGCCGCCAGTCTTGCCCCTGTTTGAAGCAGCCCAGAACTTCAATCACAATATGGGTGTTTCGGCCGAGTTCGGGGCCGAAGCGGCGGTCGATTTGCCTGTCATGGGACCAGGCGAAGAGATTGTTGAGGATTACGCCAGCCTGCGCCTGTCGTTGAAGGGGCACCCGATGACCATGCTGCGTGATGCTTTGGCCGCGGCGGGCATATGCAAGGCATCCGACCTGCCCAATTTGAAAGACGGGGATCGTGTGACCCATGCCGGTCTTGCCATTGTACGCCAACGCCCGGGGACTGCATCCGGGGTAGTTTTTATCACGCTGGAGGATGAGGCGGGCATTGTCAATCTGGTGGTCTGGAGCAAGGTCATGGAAAAGTTCCGGCGCGAGATCATGACCGCCACCGTCCTTGGCGTGACCGGCAAGCTCCAGCGTGAAGATGGGGTTACCCATATCATTGCGGATAAATTGGTCGATCTGACCGGCATGCTGCAAAATATGAATGAAAACACAAAAATTGCGCGCAGCAACAACACACATCCACGCAATCTGAGGTGGGCGACAGGATTGGACAATTTAGGCTCGTCAGGCGTATCCAAACCCCAAAAAACGCCAAGCTTGAAAGTCGACAGTCATGATTTCCACTGATGGTGGAGGCTTGACCTCGGTCAGGTTGAAGCTTCTTGAGACGTTCACCATTCCCTTCCTTCAAGTACCACATGCGGTATCGGGTACGTTGCTGTCAGGGTTGGGTAATCCAAGTGTGATTGTCGGTGTTATTCTTTTGATCCTGTTCTTGCCATGCCTAGCGTTCTAGATGCTTATGGCATGAAACAGACTTGGCATTCGTTTGGCCCGGCAGATTCCGTCTCAATTGACAATATGTGCAGGGCCGGGGCGCGAGACATAATTTCAGGCAGTGATCTGTGCAGGGCTTAAGTCTTGAGTATTGGCGCAGTTTATTTCCAGACTAAATATTCCAGATCCGCTTGGCATTGCCGCTGGCAAACGCGGCGCGTTCGGTTTCTGATGCCCCTGCAATCAGGGCCTGCGTTGCGGCCATCCATTGGTCCAGCGACGAATTCAGCGTGCAAACCGGGCTGTCTGATCCCCAGACCACACGATCCCAGCCAAAGCTTTCAATAATATGTTCGACATAGGGGCGTAGCGTCTCACGCGTCCAGTCGGGGGCGGCATAGGCCGAAATGCCCGAAATCTTTGCATTTACATGCGGGCGTTCAGCAAGGCGTGTGATTGATTTTTCCCAATCTTTGTACCCATCCCCGGCAATGTCAGGGACACCGCAATGGTCAAGCACAAAGATCGTATTGGGGCAGGCGTCGGCAAGATCAATGGCCAGGCCGAGCTGTCGCTGGCTGACACAGATGTCAAAGGGCAGGCCCTTTTTGCCGATCAGTCCAACGTTCGCGCGAAAACCGGTGTCTTGTGAAAGTTCATCGGGAACGACGTGTAATACGCGGCGGATGCCTTTGACCACTTTCGGATTGAGGCGGTCGAGGAAGCTGGTAAAATCTTCTGCCTCTGGCCGGGCCGATGAAATGGCCCCGCGCATCAAACTCCCCGGTCGCGTCATCAGGTCGGCGACAAAGGCGTTTTCTGTTTCGATAAATTCCGGCGCGCAATCAACTTCCATGTGCAAGACACCTGAAATGCCAATGCGTTTGGCCGTGCTTTCATACTCATCATAGGTCCAGTCACGGTTGAGCGCGGGGACATCCGTCAACCAAGGGTATGTAATGAGTTGACGGGAAACCAGATGAAGATGGGTGTCGATAAACATGAAGGTTCCTCTTTGTCCTGATCTTTTTTGCGTGGCCTTGTTGGGGATTTTACGTGGGATATGCAGGATATCCTGTGTTTTTTCACGGGCTAAGCGATTTCTTTGGTGAGTTCAACTTGACTCACTATCGAAGTCAAGTTTAAATATAAAAGATGCTTCCGAATATGAAATTAACAAAATAACGGCAGCGGAAGCCAAAGCCAGTTGGAGAAGACCGTTCCATTTAGGGAGGAAATAGTGAGAACGTTTTTAAAGGGCGCGTCGAGCGCCATACTTGCCACAGCGGCAGCGGTAACCGCAGTTGTCAGCGTCAGTAGCATCAGTCAGGCGGCTGAATTTGATGGGGTGACCATCGAAGCCAAACTGATCGGTGGACAGCAATATGAAGCACTTTATGCCCGCATTCCTGAATGGGAAGCCGCGACCGGCGCAAAAGTGAACATCATATCCAAGAAGAACCACTTCGAACTGGATAAGGAATTTAAGTCCGACATCGCAGCAGGCACGACCGACTGGTGTGTTGGATCGAACCACTCATCCTTTGCGTCCCAGTATTCGGCACTTTATACCGACCTGAGCGACTTGGTGAGCAAGGATACGGTTGCCGAGTTTGTACAGGCCAACATCAAAGCCGCCACTTTTGACGGCAAGCTGGTCATGCTGCCGCGTGCGCAGTTTGATGTTTCGGCACTTTACTATCAAAAAGACCTTTATGAAGATGCCGAGAAGGCCGCGGCATTCGAAGACAAGTACGGCTATCCGCTTGCTGTGCCCGAAACCTGGGCGCAGGTAAAAGATCAGGCGATCTTCTTTGCGGATCCGCCCAACTTCTATGGCACTCAGTATGCAGGTAAAGACGAAGCCATCGTTGGCCGTTATTACGAAATGGTCGTTGCCGAAGGCGGCAAGCTGTTTAACGAGGACTTCTCGCCGGCTTTCAATTCCGAAGAAGGCAAACGCGCCTTGCAGTGGTTCGTTGATCTGTATGACGCTGGCGCGGTTCCTGCTGGTACGACCAACTATCTTTGGGATGACCTTGGAAACGGGTTCGCATCCGGGACAATCGGATTAAACCTTGATTGGCCGGGCTGGGCCGGGTTCTTTAACGATCCGTCAGCATCGAAAGTTGCCGGTAATGTTGGTGTTGCCCCGGCACCCAAGGGTTCGGCTGGTGTGCGCACCGGTTGGTCCGGGTTCCATGGTTTCTCTGTGACCGAAGATTGCGAAAACAAGGAAGCTGCGGCGTCACTTGTTGAGTTTTTGACCAACGAAGACAGTCAGAAACTTGAAAGTGCAGCTGGTCCATTGCCGTCACGAACAGCCGTTTGGGACTACGTTTCCGAACAGGCAAAAGGCGATCCGTATCGCAGCGAAGTTCTGGCGGCGTTCAAGGAAACGGCTGCAACCGCATTTGCGGTGCCGCCAACCCCGCTTTGGATTGAAACCACCAACATCATCTATCCTGAACTTCAGGCCGCCATTCTTGGTGACAAAACCGTTGATGAGGCGCTTGCCGATGCGCAAGAGTTCGTTGACGAGTTGATGCAGGAAGAAGGCGTCTACTAAGCCAGAAATACCGGACGGCATGGTTTTGTCTGTGTCGTCCGGTCCAATCTTCCATCCGCCTGAAATGCACGGGCCATCCGTGCCGCTCTACGGGACATCCTCATGAAGCGCTTGAAGCTCCCTCCGTGGTTGGTTCTTTTATTACCAGCCATCATCATTCTATCGGCCGTCGTGCTGATCCCGCTCGTTTTCTCGCTCTATTCGAGTTTCACGTCCTATCGGCTGACCCGGCCAGACAGTATTTTCAACTGGGTCGGATTGTTTAACTACGAAAAAGCCGTGACCGATGTGAAGTTCTGGGCAGCCTTTGGGCGAACCGTTCTGTTGCTGGCCGTGGCCCTTAATCTTGAGATGCTGCTGGGCCTTGGTCTTGCGCTGATGGTGTCGAAAGTCACCAGCGGCCAACGCCTTTTGCGCACGATGATGATGTTCCCGATGATGTTCTCGCCGATCTTGGTCGGTTTCCAGTTCAAGTTCATCTTTAACGACAATGTCGGTCTTGTAAACAATGCACTTCAGTCGCTGGGCATTACCGATCAGGCCATCCCATGGTTGGTCGATGGCAACCTTGCGATGTTTTCGATCATCTTTGCGGAAGTCTGGACGGCAACATCGGTGTTTGGGATTCTCATTCTTGCCGGGCTTTATGCTATTCCACGTGATCCGCTCGAAGCTGCCAAGGTTGACGGCTGTACGTCCTTGCAATCGTTTCGCTATGTGACGTTGCCGTTTTTGATGCCGTTCATATACATCGCGATGGCGATCCGGTCACTTGATGTGGCGCGCGCCTATGACATCGTTCAGATCATGACAAATGGGGGGCCTGCGCGCCGGACAGAGCTGTTGTGGACCTTGATTGGCCGGACGGGCTACGTCGATGCGCGCATGGGGTATGCCAATGCGATGGGCTATATCTCGATCTTTCTCGCGATCTTCTTCACCGTGTATTTCTTTAAGAAACTGACACAGTCCCGGCGTGAACTTGGGATGGGGGCGTAAGAAATGGCGACCAATATGAACCACCGCATCCGCCGTCATTCCCTGAAGGGATTGCATTTCTTTGGTTTGTTTTCCGCGATGATGGTCCTGTGTGTGCCGGGGCTGTGGATCGTGTTGAATTCTTTCCGTCCAACGGTCGAGATCATGGCAAAGCCGCCTGTCTGGATCCCCAACGAGCTGAACCTTGACCATTACCGCGCAATGTTTGGCGGGATTGGCGAGGGGGGCGTACCTGTCCTGACCTATTTTACCAACTCGCTGATCATTTCGGTGACCTCCACCGTGATCGCGATCTTGATCGGGATGGCGGGGGGCTATGCCTTTGCCCGGTATAAATTCAAGTTCAAGGGCGGCGTGTTTGTCGCCCTGATGGTGACGCGTGCAGTGCCCGGTGTGGCGCTATCCTTGCCGCTGTTCATCATCTTTGCGCGGGTTGGCATCATCGATACACATCTGGGTATGGTGATGGCCTATGTCGCGCTGAATGTGCCCTTTACGATCTGGCTTATTGACGGCTTTTTCAGGCAGGTTCCCCCGGAGCTGGCCGAAGCCGCCGAGATCGATGGCTGTACCCGGTGGCAAGCCTTCTGGCGGGTTGAATTTCCCGTCGCGCGCTCTGGCATTGCTTCTGCTGGTATCTTCGCCTTTTTGACGTCATGGAACGAATATGCGCTGGCGTCCCAGCTAACGCGTTCGACCACGTCAAAGACGATGCCGGTTGGACTTTTAGATTTCACTTCGGAATTTACCCTTAACTGGGGGGGGATGTGTGCGCTTGCGGTTTTGATGATTATCCCCGCGCTGATCCTTACTTTCCTCGTGCAGAAACACCTCATAGCCGGCCTGACCTTTGGCGGCGTGAAAGGATAAGAAAATGGCGAATGTCACCCTTCGCAATGTGGTGAAGAAATACGGCGTTCTTGAAGTCGTTCATTCCATCAACCTTGAAATCGCCGACAGCGAATTTGTCGTTCTGGTGGGCCCGTCGGGCTGTGGAAAGTTGACAACACTGCGTATGGTCGCTGGACTTGAAGCGATTTCTGGCGGCGAGGTGCAGATTGGCGGACGGGTTGTTAACGACCTTCCGCCGCGCGAACGCAACATCTCGATGGTGTTTCAGAACTACGCGCTCTATCCGCATATGACGGTGCGTGAAAACCTTGGCTTTTCGCTTAAGGTTGCCAAACAGGCGCAGCCGGTAATCGACCATGCGGTTGACAAGGCGGCAGAAATCCTGTCGCTGACACCGCTTTTGGATCGAAAGCCCGGTGCACTTTCTGGCGGGCAACGTCAACGTGTGGCGATGGGGCGAGCCATTGTCCGCCACCCGGAAGTCTTCCTGTTTGACGAACCGCTTTCGAACCTGGATGCAAAATTGCGCACCCAGATGCGGGTCGAGATCAAAAAACTGCATCAGAAATTAAAATCAACCATCATTTACGTCACCCATGATCAGGTCGAGGCGATGACGCTTGCCGACCGTATTGTCATCATGCGCGACGGCCATATTGAGCAAGTCGGAACACCGCTTGAGGTGTTTGAAAATCCGTTAAATACCTTTGTTGCAACATTCATCGGTTCGCCGCCGATGAACCTTTTGGATGCGGTTGTCAAAGACGGGAAACTCGGGTTTCCCGATGGTACCCTTATTGCCATTCCGCCGGGCTATTCACTGGCCGAAGGACAGGCTGTTACCTTTGGTGTGCGGGCCGATAACATCATGCCGGTGGGTCACGCGCTTCCGCACGGTGAACATATGGCGGAGGTTGAGATGGAAGTTAACCTCACCGAGCCACTGGGCACGGAAACACTTCTTTTCTCGGTGCTTGCGGGCAAAGAAGTACAGGCCAAAATGTTCAACCCGCGTCCGGTCCAAACTGGAGAGCGTATGACGTTCCAGATCATGCTCGACAAATGTCACCTGTTTGACGCCGAAACCGGCGCGGCACTGAAACGCTGAGGTCATCTCATGGCACGAATTACACGCGCAAACGCATTTTTGGTCGATCTTGAACCAAAGGTCGTGCGCACCGATGCTATTCAGTCGTTCAAGTCACAAGAAACGATCTTTGTCGTGCTCCATGACGCGGACGGCGCACAGGGCATGGGATACAGCTACACCATCGGGGATGGCGGACCATCGGTTCTGGCTTTGTTGCAAAAAACATTGCTGCCCCGTCTGATGGGACAGGATGCAGACCACATCGAAGCCGTCTGGCGCGATCTTTTGTTCTGTTCACATGCGACGGCGGTTGGGCCTATCATGTCGCTTGCGCTTGCGGCGATTGATACAGCCCTTTGGGACATGCGCGGTCACAAAACTGGTCTTCCGCTTCATGTTCTGGCGGGTGGGGCCAAAAGTACGGTGCCGATGTATACGACCGAAGGCGGTTGGCTTCACCTGCCACCCAAGGCACTGGTCGAAGATGCCAAGGCCGCAAAGGCAGACGGCTTTCGCGGATCAAAGGTCAAAATTGGAACGCCAACTGTTTCCGGTGATGCCGCCCGGCTCGAAGCGGTGCGCAGTGCGCTTGGCGATGAGTACGAGATCATGACCGATGCCAATCAGTCGATGACCGCGGCCGAGGCAAAACGTCGTGTGCCGATGCTTGAGCAGCTTAACATCGCATGGTTCGAAGAACCGTTGCCGTCTGATGATATTGCCGGGCATGCCCGTTTACAGGCGCAATCGCGTGTGCCGATTGCGGTGGGCGAAAGCCTGTATAGTTTGGGGCAGTTTGCCGACTATATCAGTGCCAATGCGTGCGAGATCGTACAGGTCGATGTTGCCCGTGTGGGTGGTATTACGCCATGGCTTAAGGTCGCGCACATGGCCGAGGCGCATAACATGTCGGTCTGTCCGCACTTTTTGATGGAACTGCATGTCAGTCTTGTCTGTGCCGTGCCCAATGCACCGTGGCTTGAATACATTCCACAGCTTGAAGACATCGCCGCCCCGATGGCGCGTAAAGGTGGGATGGCACTTGCCCCTGACGCTCCGGGGCTTGGCATCGACTGGGATCACGACAAACTTGCTGCCCTAACTCTTGCGGGCAGCGCATTCGAAATAAAGGAGGGGCAGCAATGACCCGCCACGGACAACTGATTGGCATTGGTGAGGATGCCATCGCGGAATACAAGCGGCTCCATGCCGATGCATGGCCCGGCGTGCTAGCCAAGATTTCCGCATGCAATATCCGCAACTATTCAATTTTCCTGAAAGAACCGGAAAACCTGCTGTTTGCCTATTTCGAATATGTCGGCACGGATTTCGATGCCGACATGGCAAAAATGGCGGCCGATCCCGAAACGCAGCGTTGGTGGTCTTTCTGTGAACCGCTACAGCGCCCCCTTGAAAGCCGCAATGAAGGCGAATGGTGGGCCGAGATGGAGGAGGTCTTTCATCATGACTGATTTACGCCAGACAATTGAAATGCCCAAAGCACCGATGCCCGTCGTGATTTTTGGTGCGGGTTCCATCGTGACCGATGCGCATCTTCCGGCTTATCGTGAATTGGGTATCCCGGTTGCCGGGATATTTGATCCTGATACCGCCAAGGCGCAAAAAGTCGCATCTGGTGCCGACACTCAGGCGTTTAATACGGTCAAAGAGGCCGCAGGACAAACCGGGGTTGTCTTTGATCTTGCCGTGCCGCCCGCGGCAATTGTCGGTGTGCTTGAAGCATTGCCGGATGGCGCCATTGCCCTGATCCAAAAACCGCTTGGATCGGACTTGGCCGAAGCCGACCGGATTATCTCTGTTTTACGGCGCAAGAAAATCAAGGCAGCGGTTAATTTCCAGCTGCGCTTTGCGCCCAACTCACTGGCGCTTAAGGATGCGGTCGCACAAGGGTTGCTTGGCGATATCGTTGATTTTGATGCCTGGCTTGCGCTTGATACGCCCTGGCATTTGTGGGAATTTCTTGCCAATCTGCCGCGCGTCGAAATTCTTTTGCACTCGATCCATTACCTTGATTTTGTCCGCGACCTTTTGGGCAACCCCAAAGGCATTCATGCGCGTACACTTGGTCATCCGTCATCAAGTATGTCGAACACGCGCAGTGCCATGATGCTTGATTACAGTGATCAGATCCGCTGCAATCTTTCGATCAATCACAACCATGCTTTTGGCCGGAAATTTCAGGCCTGCGAGTTTCGAATTTGCGGTACCAAAGGGGCTGCTTATATGAAGCTCGGGGTCAATCTGGACTATCCCAAGGGCGAGCCGGACGAACTTTGGCTCAATACGGACGGCGAATGGCGGCAGGTCGAACTGGTCGGTGACTGGTTCATCGCCGCATTCAAGGGCCGTTTCGCACAGCTTCAGCGGTTTGCATGTGGACTTGACGCGGACCTTGAAGGTTCGGCTGAGGACGCATGGCATACGATGGCCTTGGTCGAAGCTGCCTATGAAAGCTCCGCCCAGCCGATGCATCCGATCAAGGAGGCCCCAAATGCTTGAGCAGGTTACATATTTTGAGGACTATGCAATCGGGGACGGCCGCGACACCACGGGGCGTACTATCACGGAAACCGATTTTGTGGTTCATGCCGGGCACTCAGGTGATTTCTTTCCCCATCACCTTGATGCCGAGTTTTGCAAGACGTTGCCGTTTGGTCAGCGGATTGCCCATGGCACCATGGTGTTCACCATCGGGGTTGGATTGACCGCAACAGTTATCAATCCGGTCGCATTTTCATACGGCTATGACCGTCTGCGGTTTGTCAAACCGGTGTTTATTGGCGACACGATCAAGTCGCGGGTTGAAATCACGGATAAAGAAGTCATGGAAAAGCGGCCCGGTTACGGCCGGGTGACCGAACGCCTGACGGTGACAAACCAAAAGAACGAAACCGCCCTTGTTGCTGATCATATCTATATGGTGGAGATGCGACCGTGACAGGACCTTTCATTCTTTTACATCCGAACGACAATGTGCTTGTCGCCCGAAAACTGGCACCAGGAGGGACCAACGTGGAACTTGCCAGCGGCGCGATCACGCTGACACAGGCGATCCCGCTGGCCCACAAGATTGCCTGTCGTGACATTGCCGAGGGCGAACGTATCTTGAAATACGGCATGCCCATCGGCATTGCGACACACGCCATCGCGGCGGGGACACATGTCCATGTTCACAACATTCGTTCGGCCTATACACCAACCTATGCATTGCAGGATGCAAACGGGCAAAGCGCAGAGGTGTCATCATGAAACAACAATTCCAGGGCTATCTTCGTGCCGATGGGCGCAAAGGCATCCGAAACACGATTGTCGTGGGTTACCTTGTTGAATGTGCCCATTTCGTTGCATCTAAAATTGTTGCTGGTTTTGATGACAATGACGTGCAGCTGATCGGATTTCCCGGCTGTTTCCCGAATGAATATGCCGCGCGCATGATGGAACGTCTGTGTACCCATCCCAATGTCGGCGGGGTGCTTTTCGTGTCGCTTGGCTGTGAAAGTTTCGACAAAGTTCGCGCATCCAAGGCCGTATCTGAGTCCAACCGTCCGGTCGAAACATTGGTGATCCAGCGATCCGGCGGCACCGCAAAAACGGTAGCGACCGGCAAAGAATGGGTGCGTTCGGCTTTGACCAAGGTGGCACAGGTTGAACGTGCTCCGATGGGTGTTGATGAGCTGATTATCGGAACGATTTGCGGTGGATCGGACGGAACGTCTGGCATTTCGGGAAATCCGGCGGCGGGCAAGGCTTTTGATCTTTTGATCGGCGAAGGGGCGGCCTGCATCTTTGAAGAAACCGGCGAGTTGATCAGTTGCGAAGACATCATGGTCGAACGCGCGGCAACGCCCGAGTTGGGCAAAGAGCTGCGGGCAGCCGTCGAAAAGGCTGAACGGTATTACGCAACTCTTGGATATGGATCGTTTGCAGCAGGCAATGCCGCAGGCGGGCTTTCAACGATCGAGGAAAAAAGCCTCGGCGCCTATGTCAAATCCGGTGACAGCCAGATCATGGGGCTGATCAAGCCCGGTGATGTACCGCCCAAGGGGGGCTTGTACCTGATGGATGTAGTGCCCGATGGTGAAGTGCGGTTTGGCTTCCCGAATATTTCCGATAATGCTGAAATCGTCGAGATGATCGCAAGTGGTGCGCATATGACGCTTTTCGTCACGGGGCGCGGGTCGGTTGTCGGTTCGGCCATTTCACCTGTGATCAAAATTTGCGCCAATCCTGATACTTACCGTGCGCTTGAAGACGACATGGATGTGAACGCAGGTGCAATCATCGAAGGCCTGCGCTCGATCGAGGAAGTCGGACAGGAAATCCACGATCTGGTGATTTCGGTCGCAAAAGGCGCCCAAACCAAATCCGAGATCCTCGGCCATCGCGAATTCATTCTGACATACAAAACGTTTGAACCAATCGGGCCTTCGTGCCTGCCGACCGTTTGAGGAGGAAACATGAAAAGAATTGAAGGAAAACTGTGTCTGGTGACCGCCGCCGGGCAGGGGATCGGTCGTGCATCGGCAGAACGTCTGGCCGCCGAAGGCGGACGTGTGATCGCGACTGACATCAACGACAAAGCCTTTGCTGAACTGGCCACAATTGATGGGATTGAGGCCAGAAAGCTGGATGTCACCGATAAGGGGGCAATCACGTCATTGGTGGACGAAATTGGCACCGTTGATGTTCTGTTTAACTGTGCGGGCATTGTCCATAACGGTACGATCCTTGAGGCGACCGAAGAAGAATGGGACTTTGCTTTCGACTTGAATGTGAAGTCACAGTTCCGCATGATCCGTGCCGTGCTGCCCGGAATGATTGAAAAAGGTCACGGGTCGATCATTAATATGTCCTCGGTCGCGGGGCCGGTGACTGGGCCTGTAAACCGGTTGGTCTATTCTGCGTCCAAGGCGGCAGTTGCGGGCATGACACGGGCGATTGCCAACGATTATGTCAAACAGGGTATTCGGTGTAACGCCATAGCACCCGGAACGGTTGACAGCCCAAGCTTGCATGAACGGTTGCGTGCGACCGGGGATTACGACGGGGCGCTTAAGGCCTTTATCGGGCGTCAGCCGATGGGCCGAATTGGCAAGCCCGAAGAAATAGCAGCACTGGTAACCTATCTGGCCTCTGAAGAGAGCGGATTTACCACCGGTGTCGTTCACGTTGTCGATGGCGGCTGGACTGCCTAAGCGAAAATTGAAAAGAAGGAAGTGAAGTAAGATGAAATTCGCACGTTATGGAGAACGCGGGGCAGAGAAGCCGGCACTTGTGGATGCAAACGGCAATCTGCGCGATCTTTCTGCGCATGTTGGCGACATCGCCGGTGACGTTCTTACCCGTCTCGATACGCTTAAATCAATTGATCCAGAATCGCTGCCGCTGGTTGATGGCGCGCAACGTCTGGGTGCCTGCGTCGGACAGACCGGAAAGTTCATTTGTATTGGTCTGAACTATGCCGATCACGCTGCTGAGTCTGGCATGGAAGTGCCGCCTGAGCCGGTTATCTTTGCCAAATATACCTCGGCGATTTGCGGCCCGAATGATCCGATCATCATTCCGCGTGGCTCGGAAAAAACCGACTGGGAAGTTGAACTGGGCTTTGTCATTGGCAAAACCGCAAAATACGTCTCCGAAGAAAATGCACTGGATCACGTTGCCGGTTTTTGCCTGATCAATGATGTGTCCGAACGCGCCTATCAGATCGAACGTGCCGGCCAGTGGTCCAAAGGTAAATCGTCGGACAACTTTGGTCCGACCGGTCCGTGGCTCGTGACGCCGGACGAAGTTGGCGATTTTGACAAGCTTGGCATGTGGCTCGATGTGAACGGTGAACGCGTTCAGGACGGATCGACCGCGACCATGGTCTATCGCGTGCCGCATCTGATCGCATATTTGTCGCAGTTCTTTACCCTGCATCCGGGCGATATCATTTCGACCGGCACCCCTCCCGGTGTGGGGCTTGGCTTTAAACCGCCGCGCTATCTTAAAGAGGGCGATGTGGTAGAGCTCGGCATAGACAAGCTGGGCACACAGCGTCAGGTTTGCGTCAAGGACGACTAAGCGTCTTTAAGCGAAGACAAAAGTAAAGCGCGGTTCCCAACGGAGCCGCGCTTTATGAGTTTAGGGAGTAATCTTTCGCCTCTTACCAACCGCTTTCAAGCAGGTCATTTGCTTCGCCAAGTTCGGGGGCAGCCTTTGAGGATGCCGGGCGGCTGCCATCAATTCGCAAGGGTAGTTTTGTCGTTTTCATTTCAACATCCCCCCGTCGGATGTCCTGAACCATATCAAGGTTCTGCAAGATACCGCTTTCAACCACACCGTCCCAATCCATGACCGGGGCGGCCCAGATATCATTGGCGACGAATTTCTCCATCCAGTCGGCACTGCTTGATGTCTTAAGGCGCGCAGCCAAGCTGGCCTTTATTTCATCGCGTTGCTTGAAGGCATCCATCGTGGTGACATCGGTGCCAATGCCGGTGATTTGCGCAACTATTTCAAGTTTCCCCATGGCAATGGCGATATAGCCATCGGCGGTTTCATAAACGCCGTATGGTGCGGCCAGATAAGCATGGGCCGGATTGTTTTTGGAGCGTTTCGGGGTTCGCTTGCCATCGTTGAACCATGTCGTCAGAAGTTCAAACTGCAAATCGGCAAGAACCTCGATCAAGGACGTTTCGACATACCCACCGATCCCCTTGGTCGCCCGGCGATACAGCAGGGCCAAAACACCATGTGCCAGTGCGGAACCAGCAAGCACATCTGCCACCGGCAGTCCCATTGCCACCGGGCCGTCATCCTGCCCACCCGAAAGCCACATAACGCCAGATCGGGCTTGGGCCAAAAGATCCTGTCCGGGCAGGTTCACCCATGGGCCGTCGGATCCATAGCCAGTAACCGTGCCGTAAACGACGGTGGGATTGATTTTTTTGACGTCTTCGTAGCCAAACCCAAGCCGCTCCATCACACTCGGGCGGAAGTTCTGCAAAATCACATCGGCGTCGGCAACAAGCTTTCGAAGCCGGGCTTTATCTTCGTCTGATTTAAGGTCAACCGCAACCGACCGCTTGTTACGGTTGATCGCGTGAAAAATCGTGCTTTCGCCGCCGATCTTGGTGTCTGTCAGATACAGATACCGCGACAGGTCACCAAGCCCGGTGCGTTCGACCTTAACCACATCCGCGCCAAGATCAGCCAGTTTTAAGGCGCAATAGGGCCCGGCCAGGAATTGCGAGAAATCGAGGACCTTAAGGCCATCAAGGGGCAAGAGTTCAGTCATGCGCAGAAGCTTTCGTCAAATCGGTTCTGAAGGGCGGGAAGAGCAGCATTCGGGGTGGTTTTTTCGCGAAGAAGGTCCAGCAGGATCTCGGATGCGTCTTCCTGAAAAGCCATATATCCGGCGTGGCGCGGACGCAGCCATGCCGCCTCGTGGGTCATACGGGTATTGTTATAAAGTCCGCCAACCGGGGCATTCACCGACGGATCGCCCCAGGCAACTGCATTGCCCGGTTGACCATTGTTCTGGGAATACAGTCCGCGCTGGATGTCAGACGATGCCACCCAAAGTGCGAAGTCGGTGCAAATTTCGGGGTGTCTCGTACCAGATGAAACCGCAATGCCCGTTCCCCCAAGGGCCGATCCAAGCGGGCCAGACGCGCCAAGTGACGGCATGTCGTGGAAGGCAATACGATGAGGCCGATAACCCGCCCGGCCATAAGGGGCGTACAGGTAAACATACGGGCACAGGGCAAATTGATCACCGTCTGCAAGCGTATCAAGTGCGGCAATCGGATCCATGTCAAAACAGGCCGGATCGACAAGATTGGCCAATGCCTGCATGGCGGCAATGACGTCGCGTGCGGCGGTGCTGTCAATCTGTGTGTGGCGCGTGACCGGGAAAGGTGCGCCATGGTTTGCCAGTAACGTGAAAAACGACATCAGCACGTGGGGCGCGCGTAACGGCCAGACCACACGACCCTTTTTTGCCTCGGCAAGGACATCGTCAAACCGGGGGGCAGGGGCAGTTAAAAGGTCCGGGCGCAATGCCTGTACCTGACAGGCGGCATCAACGGGTAAGGCCCATTGATGGTCTTTGTAAAAATAGCTTTGGAAACTTTTGCCGACTGTCTCGGCGAACAGCTGCGCCAGCTTGTCTTGGTCGCCAAAGCGATCGATTGGAAGAAGGCAGTTTTTTTCAACCACGGCACCGACATGGGGATGATCAATGATGATGAGGTCATAGGCGCTTGCCAGTTCCTCAACCGGGGTACTTTCAAACTCCTGAAGAGATCGCTTGTCCCAAACGATCTCGACATTGGGATGGCGTTCACGAAACGCAGAACTCGTGGCAACCAATGGATCGTAGCCACGTGGATCAGACCACGTCATTCCCCTGAGGCGTATTGTGTCGGGCATAGAAATATTTCCTCCTGCCGTCACTTTAAGGGTGATGATTTATAAATGAAAGAGTATTTTATATTTGATATTGTGTTTATGCTAACGCAGGTTCGGTTGCCAGAAAGCAACCCGCGCGCATATACTCCGCCTAATGTAAAAAGCGGTTCGCAAACCCCTGAGAGGACCTATGAACGGCAAAGCCGAAGTACCAACGGAAGAAGAGAAATACCGCGCCCCGGCATTGTCAAAAGGGCTTGATATTCTTGAGCTTCTTGCCTCTGAGGCGGATGGGTTGTCGCAAATCGCCATTGCCAAGGAACTGGGGCGCAATACCTCGGAAATTTTCCGTATGCTCATGGTGTTGTGCCAGCGCGGATATGTCGAACAGCGCGAAGATGATGACCGGTATCTGCTGACGACCAAGATGTTCGAAGTCGCACACCGTCATCCGCCAATCCGTCGCCTTACTTCCATCGCGGGGGAGGCGATGCAACGCCTTGCCAATGATGTGAACCAGTCAATGCATCTGGCGATCATTCATTCGGGCAAAGTCCTTGTCATCGCGCAAGTTGACTGCCCGGATAATAACATTACCGCCGTACGACTTGGCGCGCAGATCAACATATATGACACGGCATCAGGCCGGGTTCTGGCGGCATGGATGGCACCAGATGCGCGTGACATGTTGCTTCAGGAAGCCGGGGGAGAAGGCAAAGAGGAACACCAAGCCTTCCTTGCCGATTTGCGTGACGTGCGAGAAGCCGGATATTGTGAATCCCAATCTTTGACCATCGGGGGCGTTTTGAACCTGTCCGCCCCGATTTTTGATTTTTCGGGCAAGGTTGTCGCCGCCCTGACAATCCCCTTCATCCATCGCCTGTCGGGAACCTCTATCGTTACCGTCGATGAATGTCGGGAACGTCTGGTCGCACTGTGCGCGGATATCTCGCGCCGTCTGGGGGCCGGGGCCGGGGGGCAGTAAGGCGAACCTTATCCGCCAGCGAACTTTCAGCGCATAGGTCTCTTCATTCTGTGTGTCTCAATCTAATGGTTCAGGGACGCTCAGTTTTGCGCGTCCCTGACCTTAATGGGGCTGCCCGCTGTTTCGGATCTGAAAACCCCTCAGAGCGCTTTGCGCCGAATATTACTTTTCACAATTGAAAATGATTATCATTGTTGATAGCTTGCTGCGCGACACTGGCTTGTAATGCAGGTGCCTGTGTGTTGGTTCCATCTTGGGTGGGGCAAAGCGGTTAACAGATAGCGGTTTAAACTGAATATGAAGTTCTGGCGGCAAACACTGGCCAAGCTGTTTGAAGATCATCGGCGGCAATTGCTGTTGATGGTGATACGTCGCGTGCGTGATCGCGAAATTGCCGCAGAACTTGTCCAAGACGTTTACACCAGATTGATGCAGGCGGGTGACAGTGGGGTGGGTGACGCCAATACCAAGGTGCTTTATGCCTCCGTGCGTAATGCGGTGATCGATCATCATCGTAGCAATGCGGGGCGCAGCCGGGTGATGAATGGTATTTTGCCCGAACAGCTCTGGCTATGTGAAACGACTTCCCCACAGGATCATGCCGAGGCGCGCCAGACATTGTCTGCACTGGATCGCGCGCTGCTTGAACTCACGCCAAAGGCCCGTGAAATGTTCATCCTCCATCGTGTAGAAGGCATTTCGAATGCCAAACTTGCGAAAAAGTACGGCATCTCTGTAAGTGCGGTAGAAAAGCAACTTGCGCGCACTATGCGCCATTGTCAGGAACGTCTTGCTGCCTATCGCGATTAGAAACGATTAAATTCCATCCAATTGCTGAGGATGTTTGCGCATCATCCGTTATTGTTTATAGAAAGGAATTGGGCGGGCAGCATAGACTGTTGTCATCGGCGTCATATCTTAGCAGGCCAATCAAAAATCGATGCAAGACCATCACGAACCAACCGAACAGCAAAAAGACCAAGCCGCACTTTGGCACGCAAAACGTGCAGGTGGATCACTGTCGGCTGCTGACGAAGTTGTGTTTAATACGTGGCTGAATTCTGATCGTGGCAACCGGTTGGCATTTGACCAGATGCGTGTGCTTTGGGCGCAGGTCGAAGAACCCACCCGGCGTGTTTCAAACGTGCGACCAAAAATTGGCATATTGGGTGTTTTGTCATCCATTCGGCCAATACGGGCTTTGGGTGGGCTGGTTGGCGCGGCGGCGATTGTTTGGGGTATCTTTTTGTTCAACCCCGATATCGCAACCAACATGTACGCCGATATTGTGACCGACAGGGCCATCGTCACGGATATCGATTTGCCTGATGGTTCGGTCGTGCGCCTTGCAGCAAACAGTGCGCTTGCAACCGACTTTTCGTCCGGTCACCGTGAGGTCGAACTTCTAAGGGGACAGGCCTTTTTTGACGTTGTTCATCGTAATGGGGACCCATTCCGGGTTCATGCCGGTGATGCCAGTGTACGCGTCGTCGGCACCCGCTTTAATGTCGACTATCTGTCCGGCAATACTGTTGTCGCTGTGCAAGAAGGCGCTGTTCGTGTCTCAAATCAAGCCGATATCAATGGGGTTCTTCTTGGTCCGGGGCAACAGGTCGCGGTGGCCCACCGCAACCTGATTACGACGGATGTCAGTGACCTTGAGCCGATATTAAGCTGGATGCAGGGGCGGTTGAGTGTGCGTAACGTTCGTGTCGATGATCTTGTGACCCGGCTCGATAATTTAGCGGATGGTCGGGTCGTGGTTTTTGGAAGTATAGCCACCAGGACAATTTCGGGCAGTTTCCCGACCACCGACATTGCCGGTTCGGTTGAAACGATTGCTGCGGCTGTTGGGGGAACAGTTGTTCGAATGTCACCTTGGTTGACTGTTGTTTATTAAGATTGAGAAAAATTCGCAAAAACTGTCCTCGTCATGTGAGGATTTTTAATTCCCGTACGTTTGTCATTCTAGAAGCAGGGGGACCTGTCTGAAAGATAAGGCGCATATGGAGCGGGAAGTTGAAATCCAAACAGGCAAAACCGAAAAAACATTCACTTATTTCTGCATTGCTGGTGTCGACCACGATGATTGTACCGGCGGTATCTGGGGCAAAGACCGCCGTAGCGCAAACCGAAGTTGCGCAGTCGACTTATTCATTCGATATTTCTGTAAATTCAATTGCTGACGGTGTTGCCCAAATCGGAGCGGTGTCGGGATGGCGGATTGCCTATTCAGTTGATCTGCCCGAGATTGAAGGGGCACGCATTATCAATGGCAATATGTCGGTTCCGGTCGCCATTGACATTTTGCTGCGCGGGACGGGATTGGAATACCGCGAAACAGGCGAAAATTCGCTGATACTGACCGACCCTGCAGCGCAAGGCAGCCAAAGTGACAACGCGGTTACCGATCCTGTGTTGATTGAAACGGCTGACGCGCAAACAGATCTTCCGCCGGCCTATGCAGGCGGTCAGGTGGCAACGGGTGGTCGCCTTGGCATGCTGGGCAATACCGACATCATGGATGCGCCGGTCAGCATCACGAGTTACACCAGCGAGAAGATCGCCGACCAGCAGGCCGAAACCATCGCGGATGTCTTGCAAAACGATCCTTCTGTAAGGGCACCGAATGCCGAAACAGCCAATCTTGATACCTATCAGATCCGTGGATTTGGGGTGAATTTGTTCAATACCGGCGAAGTGTCGTTTAATGGCGCATACGGTGTTGCGCCGACATACCGTGTTCAGTCTGGCATGGCTGAGCGGATCGAAGTCGTTAAAGGTCCGAATGCTTTGTTGAACGGTATGTCGCCAACCGGTGCTGTCGGGGGTGCCATCAATATTGTACCCAAACGTGCCGGTGCCAAAGATCTTAATCGGGTGAGTGCAGATTATGGCCGCGGGGCGCAAGCCGGCGGTGACCTTGATGTCAGCCGTCGTTTTGGTGCTAACGACGAATTTGGCGTGCGTTTCAACGGCGGATATAGCAATGGTGATACCTATCTGAATCGTCAGACCAAGGAAACATCGCTCGGTGCGCTCGCCCTTGATTATGAGGGGGATCGTTTCAGAGCATCGGTCGATCTGATCGATCAGCGTGAAAACCTTAATGCGCCAGCCCGCGAATTTCGGATCAATTCCGGTGTGACGATGCCCGATGCACCCGATGGTTCAACAAATGCAATTCAGTCATGGGAATGGTCCGATGCGGTTGATCGGTCCGGCTTGGTTCAGGCGGAATATGATGCACTTGATAACATAACCGTCTTTGGCAGCTTTGGCGGTGGCCGCACCGAACTTGATCGTTTGTTTGGAACACCAACCATCACGAATGCCGAAGGCGACTACAATGATGCCGGGTTGTCATATCGCCGCTTCCAAACGGACCGCTGGTCGGTCAGCGGTGGGGTTCGTGGGGAATTCCAAACTGCTGAAATCACCCATAAAACCAGCTTCGAAGCGACACGCTACGAAGATGTTCTGCGACAGGGGATATCAAATGCGGGTGTCACGCCATCGGCCAATATCTATACGACGGCAAATGTCGCACCGGTTGCTGTCAATGCACCCTCTGTAAAACCAAAAACCTCGGAATCAGAACTGACTGGCTTTGCACTTGCCGACACCATGGGATTTTGGGATGAACAGGTTCTGGTGACACTGGGGGCACGTCATCAATCAATCGCTGTAAACAGCTATAGCAACGGCGCGATCAGCAGCAGTTATGACGACAGTGTTGTAACACCGATGGCGGGTGTGGTGGTCAAGCCGACTGAAAATGTATCCGTTTATGCCAATTATATCGAAGGCCTTAGCCAAGGCGATCTTGCCCCGGCCTCGGCGGCAAATGCCGGGCAGGCAATGTCCCCATATGTTGCAAAGCAATTTGAAACCGGTGTTAAACTGGACTTTGGAACCATTGGTGGCTCGATTGCGGCTTTCCAGATCACCCAGCAAGATGGGGATACAGATCCTGACACAAACGTCTTTAGTGCGGATAATGAACAGCGCAACCGTGGCATTGAAGTCAACGTGTTTGGCGAAGTGACACCAAATGTCCGTCTTCTTGGCGGGGTAATGTTCTTGAATTCCGAAATCTCCAAGGCGGCTGATCCGGATGATAAGGGAAAACGTCCGGTCGGGACACCTGATATGCAGATCAATCTGACCGGAGAATGGGACACACCTTTTGCCAAGGGACTGACTCTAAGCGGTACGGTGACGCAAACCTCAGAACAGTTTGTCGATACTGCCAATACGCAGGATATCCCCGACTGGACGACACTTGATCTGGGTTTGCGTTATAAAACCAGCATCGACAACACGCCAATCACTATGCGCGCTACAATTCAGAACGTCACTGACGAAAAATACTGGTCTGGTGTGAACCAGTGGCGGTTTATTTCACTTGGGGCACCGCGCACGGCATTGCTGTCTATAACTGCGGACTTCTGATGTGATCAGTCCGCGCAGGCAGATCAACCTTCTGTTTGCCCTCCAGCTCATTTCGATGGGGGCGATGGAAATGAGCGGGCCGTTCTGGCCCGTTCATTTGCGCCCGTTAACGCCGTCTGACGATCTTTTTACCTTTGCCACTATCGCGGTTTATGTCGGGCCGATGTTCGGAATCATGCTGACCAGTAGTTTTTGGGGGCGCATGGGGGATCGGTTCGGACATCGGGCGATGATGATGCGTGCCCTATTTGGGCTTGCGATCACGCAATTTGCCTTGGCATTTACCGGGGATGTCTGGTTGATCTTGATATTGCGGTTCTTGCAGGGCGCCTGTGCGGGATATATCGCTCCGGCACAGGCATATGGGGTCCGTATCGAAAACCCTGCCAGACGTGCCAAGCTGTTTGCATTCCTACAGGTTTCGACAAACCTTGGGTCGTTGGCAGGAGCACTTGTCGGCGGGGTGATCCTGGATCACGCGACATTCTTTTGGATCAATTTTTCGGCGGCCATCCTTTGCTGTATCTGTCTTGCGTCGGTTTGGGCTTTCTTGCCGGTGATCGAACCCTATCCGCATCGTGATCTCAGAGCAAAGGGGCCTCGCACGTCAACATCAAATAGCATCAATCTTCTGCGATCCCCTCAGGTGGTTCTGATCCTGAGCATTCTGGGAATGCTGTTGCTGGGGCGGATGGTCACACAGGCTCCGTTTTCGATGTATGTGCTTAGCACCTTTAACGTTGGGAACTGGTTTGTGGGTCTATGTTACGGGTTGCTTGCGCTTGGTTTTGTCGCATCGGCATCATTATGGGCGCGTTACTTCGAAGGCCGGTCCACGCGGGAAGTCTTGCGCGGCATGTCGTTGGTGATTGCAGGCTGCATCATTGTCGTGCTGTTGGCCGGTGTTACCCGATCCATCCTTGTTTTTACCGCGATCTATTTTGTCTGGGGGGCTCTGTTGGGGGCAACAACTCCGGTGCTGACATCTTTGGTCTCGCGCAGTGTCAGTGATCATCAACAGGGACATGTGCTGGGGCTGACGCAAAGTACAGCACAGTTTTCGGCAATTTCGGGCATCGCATTGGGTGGCTGCTTCAGTCAGCTTGCCGGACTTTCAAATGTCTATTTCCTTGTTGGTTTTGTCTATGCCGTAGCCCTGATTCTGGCCGTTGTTGTGCGTGGTCATCTCGGGCGTGCAAAGCAACCATCTCATATACCGGGAGGATGAAAATGATCATGAACACGACAATCAGGCTGATTTCTGGACTTGCTGCGGGCTTAATGTCGATCGGTTTTGCGCACGCTGAGATGATGCTGCTGACAGATATTGCCGGTCGTAGTGTCAACGTGAATGTACCGATCCAGCGGGCAGTTCTGGGGGAAGGTCGTCAACTCTATATCATTGCCGCATTGGACCGGGAAAACCCGACCAAACGTATTGTCGGCTGGCGGAAGGATTTGAAGGAGGCCGATCCGGCAACCTACAAGGCCTATCTTGCAAAATTCCCGGAATTTGCCGATGTCCCGACCTTCGACGGACTTGAACAAAGTTTGATTGATATTGAAACAACCATTGCGCAAAAACCTGATGCAGTGTTTTTGAATATCGGGATCAAAAAGGCTGTTGAGGAAGCCAACTATGTCGAAAAGTTGGGGGCACTTGATATTCCGGTGATCTACGTCGATTTCCGCAATGACCCTGAGCGCAATACGGAACCCTCCATTAGATTGTTTGGAAAGCTGTTTGATCAGGAAGCGCGTGCAGAGGCATTCATTGATTTCCGTGCCGAGAAAATTGCGCGGGTTACCGATAAACTACTCCTGACTGATGTAAACCGTCCAAAGGTATTCATTGATCGCGCCGCAGGGTTTTACGAGGATTGCTGTCATTCTTTTGGGGCGGGAAATTTCGGTGCCATGGTTGAAATGGCCGGCGGCGATAACATTGCCAAAGACTTGATTCCGGGCACATTTGGTCAAATCAATGCCGAGCAGGTCATTGTTTCAAACCCGGATCATATTATCGTCACCAGCGCGCAATGGGATGCCTATGTTCCGGGGGGACGATGGGTGCCTGTTGGTCCCGGTGCGGATGCTAATCTTGTGAAATCGAAACTGGCATACTATCCAACACGTCCGGCATATCTGGGCATTGCCGCACAAAAGACCCATGCCTTTCATGCTGTGTGGCACCAGTTTTACAACAGCCCGTATCAGTTTGTCGCAATCCAGAAAATGGCAAAATGGTTCCATCCAGACTTGTTTGCCGATCTTGACCCCGACGATACATTCCGGGAACTGCATGACCGCTTCCTGCCGATTGACTATCAGCCTGGATACTTTGGCAGTTTGCAGGAAAAGGACGAGTGATCCTATTGTCTGCAAAAGGGACCTTTTCAGGCATTATGTAATTAATTTTCACAACTTGTTTTACAAGTTGGCGTTGGTTACTCTGTGGGTCCTTGCCCCATCGGAGTAGCCCCTCATGTCTCAATCCGTTCTTGCCCTTTTGGATGTCCGTCCGGCCTATACGGAAATGCTTACCCAAAAATATGATCTGCATCGCTGGGACCAGCTTGATGACAAGCAAGCGTTTCTAAACCAGACCGGCAAAGACATCACTGCCCTTGTGACTTCGGCTGGCTTTGGTTTGCCCGATGGGTTGATTGACGATTTGCCGAACCTTGAGGTGATTACAAGTTTTGGTGTCGGGTATGACTCGATTGATGTCGAAGCCTGCCGCGCACGGGGTATCCGTGTGTCAAACACACCTGATGTTTTGACCGATGATGTTGCCGATACCGGCATCATGCTAATGCATGCCACCTTGCGCCGTATCGTGGTTGGGGATCATTGGGCACGAAGCGGTCAATGGGCACAAAAAGGTGCAATGGCGCTTACGCGGTCCGTGCGGGGTAAAAAGCTTGGCATTGTCGGGCTTGGCCGGATCGGACAGGGGATTGCATCACGCGCCGAACCAAGTGGGGTTGAAATCGGCTATTTCGGGCGCAGCCCCAAACAGGTCGATTATCGGTACTTCGATGATCTGGTTACCCTGGCGCAATGGGCGGATATTCTGATGGTGGCCTGTCCCGGCGGGGACGCGACCAAGGGGATTGTCAATGCACCGGTCTTATCGGCACTGGGGGCAAATGGCTATGTGGTCAACATTGCCCGTGGGTCGGTGATCGATGAACCGGCTCTGATCGATGCCCTTCGCAACGGCGTGATTGCGGGTGCCGGGTTGGATGTGTTTCACAATGAACCCAATATGGACCGTGCGTTTGCCGATTTCGACAATGTGGTTCTGTATCCCCATAGTGCCAGCGGCACCATTGAAACCCGCGATGCCATGGCGCAGTTAGTTGTTGATAATCTTGATGCGTGGGACCAACGTGGCGAACTTGTAACGCCTGTCGTCTAATGGCGGATCGCGCTGCGGTCTATTGTTCGCGAAGATGGCCATTGACCGTGACCGATTTGATCACGGCAAAGACCTTTTGATGCAATCCAAGGTTCAACCGGTTTGCCGACCAACTGGTAATCCGGGCATGGACGCTTGGCCGGTCTGATGCCGGGCCGGTATGAATGGCGTCCAAGTCATGGCCAAAGGCCAGACTGATATCAAGGGTGTCGTTGTTGCTTCCGGCCATTCTGGTAATGGTGACGGGGATAACATTGTTGGCACTGATCTCGGCTGGTGGGGTGCGGGCAATCATCACGTCACGCGCGCGTATGTGCAGACGCACCGGTGTATTTATCGCATGACCAAGGTATGGCACGACGATGCGTTGCCCGGCACAATCGAGAAAACTGACCTGTGCCTTGGGGTCGCGGCTGGCGACCCGTGCCGGAAGAACCGTACCGGTATCAAACTGCCCGGCAAGCGGGGCAAGGTCGGTTCGGCCCAGCATGTCAAATACCGATCCGTTTGCCAGCGTTTTACCGTTATCAATCACCACCATCTGATCGGCCAAACGCGCGACTTCATCAATCGCGTGGCTGACATACAGGATCGGCAGTTTGCGTTGATCACGCAGGCTTTCAAAATACGGCAGGATTTCTTCCTTACGCGCCTGATCAAGGGCCGATAACGGCTCATCAAGCAACAAGACATCCGGATTGGCCAAAAGCGCACGGCCAAGTGCAACACGTTGCTTTTCACCGCCAGACAAATTGTTCGGCTGACGATGGAGCAACTTTCCGATACCCAGCATCTCGATGATGTCTTGCTGATCCGATGCGGGTAGTTTCAACCGGTTGCGTTTGGCACCATAATAAAGGTTGTCGTGTACGGACATATGAGGAAACAGGCGGGCATCCTGAAACACATATCCAACACGGCGTTTGCGAATGGCAAGGTTGATGCTGCGCGCGTGATCAAACAAAACCCGATCACCAATCTGCACGTGTCCGCGCCGTGGCCGGGTTAGTCCGGCAATGATGTTAATGATCGTAGTCTTGCCACTGCCCGACGCGCCAAACAGGGCGGTGATCCCGGGTTCTTCGATGCTGAAATCAGCTTCGAGTGCGAATTTCCCGATTTGATGCGAGATGCTGACAGAAATGCTCATGATGCGTTCCTTTTGCGGATACGCCGCATGGCAAGTTCGGACAGGAGTAGCCCGGTAAAGGCCAGTCCGATGGACAGTGCGGCCAATCGGGCCGCAGCCAACTCACCGCCGGGTGTTTGAATGGCGGTATAGATCGCCAGCGGCAGGGTGCGCGTTTCGCCCGGAATGTTCGAGACAAAGGTAATAATCGCGCCAAATTCGCCAAGGCTTGCGGCAAAGGCGGTTATCGCACCGGCAATAATACCCGGCCATGCCAGCGGTAAGGTCAGCGAAAAGAACCGGTCGATTGGCCCGGCGCCAAGGCTTTCAGCCGCCTGATACAGCCCGTGATTGACGTTTTCCAAACTCAGTCGGATGGCGCGCACTTGAAACGGAAAACTGACAATTGCTGATGCCAGTGCCGCCCCGGTCCAGCTAAAGACAAACCGGATATCAAACGTTTCATAGAGCCACGCGCCAAGCGGGGCGCGTGTACCAAATCCGATCAACAGCAAATAGCCCATCACCACCGGCGGCAGGATCAGCGGCAGGTGAACACAGGCATCAAGAATAAAACGCCCGGGAAACCGTCCAAGGGCCAAGGCCGTCGCGGTTAAGACCGCAAGCGGAAGCGCACAGGCAACCGCAACACCCGAGATGCGCAGGCTGAGCAACAATGCGTCGATTTCGGCAGGTGTCAAAGTGATCATTGGGCCGCTGTATCCGGGGTAATGGTTACGCTGGTTGTGATGGCGTCAAATCCATAGTCGGCAAAAATCGTCGCCGCGTCATCCCCCAAAAGCCAAACGAGGAATTTTAAGGCTGCGTCGCCGTCTTGCGGATCAATAAGTGCAATCGGGTAGGTGATTGGCGGATGACTGTCTGCGGGGAAGGTGCCAATAATTTTAATCCCATCGGAAATCATCGCATCCGTGCGGTAAACAATACCAAGTGGCGCCTCGCCGCGCTCAACAAGTGCAAGTGCAGAACGGACGTTATCTGTACGCGCCAGCCGGGGGACGACCGCATCCCACTGACCAAGTGTTGTCAGAGCCTGTTTGGCGTAAATACCTGCGGGGACATGATCGGGATCACCAACGGCGATGCGTTCGTCATGATCAATCAGGTCGGTGATTTTAGTGTTCTTGGTGATATCGGTCGGCGGCGTTGTACTGTTGGCAGGTGCAATCAGAACAAGGCTATTGGCCAAAATATCCTGGCGGCTGTTGGTCTGGATGACGGCCTGATCATTGAGCCAGTCCATCCATTTCTCATTGGCCGAGATGTATATGTCTGCTGGTGCGCCTGCGGCAATTTGGCGTGCGAGTGTCAACGAACTGGCAAGCGAAAGCCGAACATGGATGCCGGTTTTGTCCTCATATTGCTGTGCGGCGGTCTCGATTGCATTGGTCAGGCTGGCCGCGGCAAAGACGGTGATGTCCTCTGACCACGCAGGTGCTGCAATGCTTCCCAGACCAAGCAACAGCAACGACAAGGGCACTACCAGTAACCGACGCAGGTGAGGCATTCTGAACTCTTTTACATGACAAAACAAAAGACAACTGTTGGTAGGTGATCAACCACAAACGGCTGCGCGCAATGGATCGTCGGGTTTAAGGTCAAACCATTCATCAATGGCGGTTGGAAAGCCACTTTGATCAAGACTGGTCTGATCGGTGATGTAGCCACGTTTGCCGGTAGTGCAATTGACCAGATGGGTCAGAGCCAATGTGGTGCTGCCTTTTTTAAGCAACAAGGTCGTGACGCGCTTTTCATCCGGGGCTTGCGGGTTGATGACAACTTTTTCCCGGTCAACAGCGGTAAAGCGATTGATTGGAGCCGTGATCAAAGTCCAGGGCGCAAAGACGTTTTCATCGGCAAATGTCTGGGTGATGATCACGGTATCTGGCAGGCGGGACGCATATCTATCAAACCAGCTATATTCATCCCATATCATATAGCAGAACATCGCGATTGCTGCGGTGAAGGGAATGACATACTTCGGCACCTTCCGGCCCAAAAGACGAAACAGCAGCATGATGACACCTGCTGCGGCAAAGCCGATAACAACTGTCGTAAAAATAAAGACATACATCCGACCGTGCCTCCCTAAATTCTATTTTGGTTTAAAGACACTTGGTATGTCCTGTGATCGAGTTATCGCAGGACACGGCGAAGCTCAAGTACGCCTTTGGGATCACGTTTTGATACCTGTGCAAGGAAAAGCCCCGATGCTGCAATCGCGTCCGAAACGGCATTGTGCGCGCGAAAGGGCGGCAGGTTGTGTGACCGTCGCAGATTATCAAGCTTCAGGGCCCCTGACTTAAACGGCTGTCCTTGACGGTGAAGGTCCCGCAACCCCAGTACAAGAGTATCAACGGTGGGGATTTGCAGCGGCGCACCAAAGCTTCGTTTACAGGCATGGCCCAGAAAACCAAGCTCAATCGGGGCGTGATGGGAAATCAAAACACGTCCGGCCATCTGCGGTAAAAGCAGTTCGAGGGCTGCTTTGATGTTCGGGGCATTTGCGACGTCACTGTCAAAAATCCGGTGCACCACCACCGAACTTTCCGTGAGTTCCTTGGTCGGGCGCACCAGAATATGTTCGCAACTGGAAAAATCCACGCCAAGCTGCCGAATGATCACCCAGCCCAGACTGACGATTTCGTCGCGTTTGGGATCAAGACCGGTGGTCTCAAGATCAAGGGCGATAAACTCCGTATCCATGATCGGTCGCGTTGGATCCGCCGCCGGAACGTCATAATACGTGCGCAGTGCCCCGGTGGCACGACGTTGAACCAAGTCGCGGTAGAACTGGCTGTCGGTAATTTTTTGGCGCAGGCCCATAATGATCAGGTCCCGCTTTTGCCAAAGGCGGTTTCAAGCGCACTTTGAAGGTTTTTGATGACGGAAAATGCATCCTTGAGGTGGGTGCGTTCAAACGCCGACAGGCTTTCGGGGTGTAAAAAGTTATCTGGCGTATGGCCCTGACGAATTTGGCGGACCTGATGTTTAAGGCGGGTGATGCTGATGAATTCAAATGCATCCAAAAGGTCAGACGCCCCTTGCGTGCTGATGGATGGGAATGCCTTCACCGCACGCAGGCGATCAAACGTATTGACCTCGTCGACGCCGTTGGCCAAGGCGTGAATACGGGCCAGATCGACAATCGGCACCACACCGTTATGTTTCAGATCAAGCGTGCTGTCATGTTCGCCGCCCCGGATCATGACAAAGTTTTTGAAAAAGCCGAGTGGCACGTGATGGGTCATCGCATTGCCCACCAGATAGGCCTGGAAAATACGGTTGTCCTTGGCTCTGGAAACGATGATGCGATGCAGGTCATCAAACAGGGATTTGGTCCCGTGAATGGGCCGCAAATCAAACCAGACAGAACACAGCATCAAGGCCTTGGGTTCGGGCTGTTCGATCCATTTGTTGAAATAGTTCTGCCAGACTTTTGCCGGTTGTCGCCATTCGGCGGTTTTGGCCATCATGTCACCGGGACAGAACACATACCCGACGTCGTTTAAGCCATCGCAGACGAATTCAGCGAGTGCCTTGAAGTATGCCCCGTGTGTTGCATCAACGTAGGCATCATCAAGGATCAGGCAGTTGTCCTGATCTGAAATGGCGGTTTGTTCCTGACGGCCCTGTGATCCACCAGCCATCCAGACATAGGGCACGGGCGGTGGACCAAGCTTTTCCTCGGCCAGCTGAAGAAGCCGCACGGTTGCCGCATCCGACAGAGTTGTGACGATATGTCCCGCATTCTGTGACGTTGCACCAGCTTCGATCAAATGACTGAGCAGTTCAGGCACCTGTGCTATGACCTTTGCCATATCGGCCGGGACGTTAAGCTTGCTGATTTTCCCGGCCATATAGACCGCCGAAAGCGATTGGCGCGCGAGCAGGTTGTTGGTCGTGATCATACCGACCGCCTTGCCGTCCTTAAGGACGGGCAGGTGGCGGATGTTGTTGCGCGTCATGGTCAAAAGCGCATCGAAGGCATAATCGTCGGGATGGATTGAAATCGGCTTGTCGGTCATGATCGCCGTAACTGGCTCGTCAAAGCTGCGTGCTTGCGCGATGACGCGATTACGCAAATCGCGGTCGGTTATGATACCGGCAATTTCATCACCGTTTTGCGTGATCAGCAGGCACGATACCCGTTCATCGCACATTAGTTTGCCAGCATCGAGAATGGTTGCACTGCGATCAATGCTGACCAGATCGCGTGCGATCAAGTCGGCGACCTTGACGCTCATGAGTTTGAGTTGGTCATCATCGCGGCTTTCGATCATCTGCATGCCGCGGCGTAGGCGATCCCCGCCCATCTGGGCGAAAAAGTAGTTAAACTGCGGATATTTTCCCGCCAGATCGTGGAAGTCTTTTTCCGGTAGCAAATAACACAGGCTGTCTTCAAGCGTGGTGATGTTGTTCGCCGCCCGTCCTTTGCGAAACATCGCGCGGACGCCAAAGCATTCGCCCTCAGACAGACGCGCAAGCAATTGACCGTTCGGGTCGCGGGTTTCGGTGCCGCCGGTGCGAATAATATAAAGGTGCAAGCATTGCTGTTCTGGCGACAGAACCTTGGTTCCGGCCCGGAAGTAGCGTGCGGTCAGACGCTTGGGCAGGCTTTCAATCACGTCATCAGGCAACAGATCAAACGGATGATGCTGTTTGAGGAATTCTGCGATTTCTTCAAGTTCGATGCTCATGGTCGACCGGTCCCCTGTCGCGCAAGAAGTGCTCGGATTTATTGTTGCCTGACAAAGCGGTAAAAGAAAAGCCCCCGGACCGATCAGAACGGTGATCCGGGGGCCTGCAACAGATTTTAATTTAGCAAACCTGCCGACCGATTAATGGTCAACGGCACCGCTGGCCCCTTTGGGGACACGGATATCTTCGATCATGTGCTGGATATGCTCTGGCGGTTCTGCGGTAACTTTCGATACCCCAAACGCCACCGCAAAGTTCAGCAACATGCCAACCACACCAATGCCTTCCGGCGAAATACCGAACAGCCAGTTGGCCTCAACGTTTTCGATCATGACCGGGATAAAGATCCCTTTATAGGCCATGATATAGCCCATGGTGAAGATCAGGCCAACCAGCATCCCGGCAATGGCACCTTCGCGGTTCACCTTCTTGGAGAAAATCCCCATGATGATAACCGGGAAAAGCGATGCCGCCGCAAGACCAAAGGCAAATGCCACAACCTGTGCCACAAAGCCCGGCGGGTTGTAGCCAAGATACCCCGCGATCACGATGGCCGCGGCCGCCGCAATACGCCCGGCCATAAGCTCTTGGCCTTCCGTCATGTCAGGCGTGAATGTCCCCTTAAGAAGGTCATGGGACACACCAGACGAAATCACCAGCAACAGACCCGCAGCCGTCGACAGTGCAGCTGCAATGCCGCCGGCGGCAACCAGTGCAATCACCCAGTTTGGCAACTGTGCGATTTCCGGGTTGGCCAGAACCATGATGTCACGGTCAACGGTCAACTCGTTCCCGGCCCAGCCATATTCGGCTGCTTTGGTTGCGAAGTCTGCGTTGGCATCATTGTAGTACTGGATACGGCCATCACCGTTTTTGTCTTCAAACGATAGAAGACCGGTGGTTTCCCAGCGTTTCATCCAGTCCGGGCGTTCTTCGTAGGACAGATTGCCGTCTTCTGCACCAACTTCGCCAGGTTGGATGGTTTCGGTCAGGTTCAGACGTGCCATTGCACCAACTGCCGGTGCAGTGGTGTAAAGCAGTGCGATGAAAACCAAGGCCCAACCTGCCGACGAACGTGCATCACGTACTTTTGGGACAGTGAAGAAACGCACGATAACGTGTGGCAAACCGGCCGTGCCGACCATCAATGCAAGTGTGATGGCAAAGATGTCGATCGTCGATTTGTTGGTTGTTGTGTATTCAAGGAAGCCAAGTTCGGTCACGACGCTGTTGAGGCGTTCAAGCATGAATTCGCCCGTGCCATTGATCGTGGAGCCGAATGCCAGTTGGGGCAACGGGTTGCCGGTCAACTGGAATGCGATAAAGATTGCCGGTATGGTATAGGCAACAATCAGGACGCAATACTGAGCAACCTGAGTATAGGTAATGCCCTTCATGCCGCCAAGAACGGCATAGATGAAGACGATACCCATACCGACAACCAGACCGGTAATAAGTTCGACTTCAAGGAAGCGCGAAAATACGATCCCAACGCCACGCATCTGGCCTGCCACATAGGTAAACGAAATAAAGATCAGGCAGATCACCGCAACAATACGGGCTGTTTTCGAATAGTAACGGTCACCGATGAATTCCGGCACGGTAAACTTGCCATATTTGCGCAAGTACGGCGCCAGCAGCATCGCCAGCAGGCAGTAGCCACCGGTCCAGCCCATCAGATAGACCGAGCCGCCATAGCCAAGAAAGGCAATCAGGCCGGCCATTGAGATGAAGGAAGCAGCAGACATCCAGTCTGCTGCGGTCGCCATGCCATTGACGACCGGGTTAACGCCCTTGCCAGCGACATAAAATTCGCCGGTGGTGCTTGCCTTGGCCCAGATCGCGATGCCGATATACAGCGCGAAACTCAGACCAACGGCGATGTAGGTAAGGGTGGTAAGATCCATCTTGTCTGTCTCCCCAGATCAAGCGTCAATCGTCGTCTTCATGAACGCCGAATTCACGGTCCAGTTTGTTCATCTTGGCCACATAGACGAAAATCAATGCGACAAAGACATAGATGGACCCCTGTTGGGCAAACCAGAAACCAAGCTGGAAGCCCGCTATTTCGATCGTATTAAGGGCGTCAACAAACAAAATGCCGAAACCGTAGGAAACGATGAACCAGATCGCCAACAAGGTTGCGACCAGTTTCACGTTTCTCTTCCAGTAGGCTGCGCTTTGGTCATTCATCGCGCGTCTCCTTCCTAGAAATGACAACTTCCTCTGCCGACGTCTTGGTTATGTTGTTTTCGGTCGGCGGCCTGTAATCGGTGCCGTCATGGCGCAATCATCCATTTAGGGCACCAAAATCCGATACCAGTTTTCGATAACGGCCATAAGCTAATCATTAGTCGTATGAGAAAGGGGGAAATCGGACTGCAAGATGCTGAGAAGAATGAAAAACATGAACAAAATCACAGCGCTCTGCCATTTACATTGCAGTGCATCATGACGTGCATTTTTCTGGTCTAATAAACGCATAAAGTTTGTTTTGCGAGGTGTAAGTGCACGATTTCATCACCAAAGTTGATGCCGTGCGACGTTAAAAGACATCGAATGCCCTCGCGTCGTAGGACGTTTTTGCTGATCTGGCGTGCGTTTGTAGGCGGGATTGGGGGACGTGTTTTATCCCTTCTGGCATGGCCACTGCTGTTTGCTTTGTATCTTGCGCGGTTTGAAGTTGTTTGTAGAAGGCCGGTCGGTTACAAACGGGCAAAGTATTTCAGGTGCGCGCAGATTGCGTACCGTAGTTTTCCGATCCGGTGTGGTCGGACCCAACGACATTTTTGGATGGGGAATTTAATGGCATCCTACCAGTATATCTACGTCATGAAGGACCTGACCAAGATCCTTCCGGGCGGTCGCGAACTTTTCAAGGGCATTACACTGTCCTTCCTGCCCGGCGTAAAAATCGGTGTTCTCGGGAACAACGGTGCGGGTAAATCGACCCTGCTTAAAATCATGGCGGGCATCGAAAAGGATTACGGCGGCGAAGCATGGCCAGCCGAAGGTGTTCGTGTTGGTTATCTTGAACAGGAACCGCACCTTAATCCTGAGAAGGATGTGCTCGGCAACGTGATGGAAGGCTGTGGTCAGATTGTTGATGATCTGGCACGCTTTAACGAAATCAGCATGTCGTTCGGCGAGCCGATGACCGACGACGAGATGACGAACCTTCTTACAGAGCAGGGCGAACTTCAGGAACGCATCGATGCCGCCAATGGCTGGGATCTCGAGCGGACGCTTGATATCGCCATGGACGCATTGCGCTGCCCACCGAAAGATGCAGATGTTAACAAGCTTTCGGGTGGTGAACGCCGCCGTGTTGCGCTTTGCCGTCTTCTGTTGGACAAGCCGGACATTCTGCTGCTTGACGAACCGACCAACCACTTGGATGCGGAATCGGTTGCGTGGCTTGAACGTCATCTGGAAGATTATCAGGGCACCGTCGTTCTGGTGACCCACGATCGTTACTTCCTCGATAACGTTACCGGCTGGATCCTTGAACTCGACCGTGGTCAGGGCATCCCGTACGAAGGTAACTATTCGTCCTGGCTGGAACAGAAACAGAAACGTCTTGCCCAGGAAGCCCGTCAGGAAGGCAGTCGCCAGAAACAGCTTGCGACCGAACTTGACTGGATACGTCAGAACCCGAAAGGCCGTCAGGCGAAATCCAAGGCCCGTGTGCGTGCTTATGACGATCTCGTCGCCGAAGCCGCCAAGGCGGTGCCGGATTCAACCAAGATCGTTATTCCGATTGCCGAACGTCTTGGTACCGAAGTTATCACTGCCGAGGGCCTGACCAAGGCATTTGGCGACAAACTTCTGTTTGATGATTTGCACTTCCGTCTGCCGCCGGGCGGCATTGTTGGTGTGATCGGCCCGAACGGTGCGGGTAAAACCACTCTGTTCCAGATGCTGACCGGCAATGATACCCCGGATTCCGGGACGTTGAAGATCGGTGAAACGGTTAAGATGGGCTATGTCGATCAGTCGCGTGACTCGCTTGATCCGAACAAAACCGTCTGGCAGGAAGTTTCAGATGGCCTTGACGAGATTCTTCTGGCGAAACGCCCGATGAGCTCGCGTGCCTATGTGTCGCAGTTTGCGTTCAAAGGCAGCGACCAGCAGAAAAAAGTCGGTCAGCTTTCCGGTGGTGAACGTAACCGTGTTCACCTTGCCAAGATGCTGAAGTCTGGCTCGAACGTACTGCTGCTCGATGAGCCGACCAACGATCTTGATGTTGATACGCTCCGTGCGCTTGAAGAAGGTTTGCTGGAATTTGCCGGTTGTGCCGTGGTTATCTCGCACGATCGTTTCTTCCTTGACCGTATCGCAACCCACATTCTGGCTTACGAAGGCAATTCGCATGTCGAATGGTTCGAAGGCAACTATCAGGAATATGAAGCGGATTACAAACGCCGCTATGGTGATCAGGCAGACCGCCCGCACCGCATCAAATACAAACCGTTGACCCGCTAATTCGCGCGCAACGGGTTTGAATGACAAAAGGCCACCTTCGGGTGGTCTTTTTGCTTTGTGGTGGGAGGCTACGAGCAGAAGCACATGAGATTGGCACTGTGTGCGATTTGAACATAGAAAAAGCCACCAACCCGAAGGTGGTGGCTTTGCCTGTACATCTGGTTCAGAAAGAGAATGTCGATTAGAGGCCGGTTTTTGCCTTAAGCGCCTTGGTCAGTGCGCTGACATCATCGCCATTCTGTTGAATGACAGATGTAAACTCGTCGCGCTGGGTAATCCCCATGCTTAAGCCTTCAATCGACACATCAATGATTTTGAATTCATTGTCAAATTCGCGCATGCGCCAAACGATGCTCACCGGAGGACCATCAGGGCGGACAAACTGCGAGTTAACGAACGTGTCTTTGTTGTTTTGAGTCTCGTTGCCGACGACAAACTGCTCACCATTAAGTTCTTTGAACTGGTTGGCATAGTTCAAGGCCAGATAGTTTTGCAGCAGGGTGGCAAACTCGCTGATTTCTTCTTGGGAAATTGACCGCCAATAGCGGCCAAGAACAAAGCGCGACACCACATCCATTTCAAAGTAACGATCCATAAGAGCAACAAATTTCTTACGGCGTACGTCATCAGAAAGGGTCTGATCGGTCAGGTCGGCAAGTGCCTGATCGGCAAGTGCTTGAATAACTTCAGATGCACTTTGTTCTGCCGCGATCTCGACAACCTCGACTGAGGTGTTATTTGCAGCATTCACTGTCAAAGGCCACGCCGCCGCCAAAGCAAAAACTGCTGTGGCGGCGGGAATGGCGAATTTGTTTTTCAGCTTGGCTATCATTTATTCGCTGGCTGCTTCTACCGCTTCATCGAAATCAAAAGATGCACTTTCATCTTCGACTTCCGAGATCGGCGATGGTGTGCCGTTGCGGATGGCCGTGTTTCGCTGCTGACGATACAGGCTGCGCAATGCTGCATAATAGTCAATTGACGATTTCTGCAGTTCGTTCAGCTGATTGATCGTGCTGTAGCGTGCATGCAACGCGGTCGCGCCCAACCCACCCCAGTAAAGGGCATTGACTGTGTCGCTGTTTTTAGCGCCCCACGTCAACGGATTGGCGACGTAGTCAACCGCAATGCCGGTGGTATCACGCAGGTTGGATGGGCCAAGCAGCGGCAACACAATGTAAGGGCCGCCACCAATGCCATAATGGGCAAGGGTCTGGCCGAAATCTTCGCGGCGATATTCAATGCCGAAATCTGCAGCAACGTCATTGAAGCCCAACAAACCAAGTGTGGAGTTCATGATGAAACGCTGCAGAGAAGCTGCACCCTGATCCGGATCACCTTGCAAAAATGCGTTCAAGGAGTTCAACGGTTCATTCAGGTTGCGGACGAAACTTCCGACGGCTGTTTTAACGGGTTGTGGTGCAATGTCGCGGTACCACATTGCAGCAGGATACAGAACCATGAAGTCAACTGCACCGTTCACGCCATGAACAACACGGTTTACTGGTTCGATCGGATCGTAATCACTCATGTCCTGTGCTGGTTGTGTTGAGGCACAAGCCGCCAAAAACGACAGAGACCCGACAGCACAAAGTGAAAGAAGATTTCGAAACTTCATTATTTTTAGCCAACCGATGTTCGATACTTACACTGTCCCCATATTCGCCGACGCTTTTGTGTCAGAAACACAAAAAACGCAACCCGACCTACTTCCTGCTCAAGAAGGGCGTCGTGTCGTGCCTTCGCCTCGAATATCCATGTGGGTAGCATAGGGTGAATTTAAACGCTAGCGAACAAAAAATTGAAAAGGATCAACGTCTTTTTTTGTGTGGCTTTTTTGCCATACCCCTTTTGGACAGGAAAATAGGGCTTGAGCATATATAAATATATCTTTATATCTGTCTTTAGTGAACGGGAGGCGTTGCTATGGAACAGGTTCTGGCAAGATTGCGCGCGGCGGCCGAAGCAACAAGGCTTCGCCTGTTAGCGATTTGTGCCGAGTGCGAACTGACCGTGAGCGAAATCACTCAGATCATCGGTCAAAGCCAGCCACGCGTGTCCCGGCATCTAAAATTGCTATGCGAAGCTGGACTGCTTGTCCGATTCCGTGAAGGGACCTGGGTCTTTTATCGTACCCCGCATAATAGTGCCGGGGCGGACCTTGTACGGCCGATACTTGATCTTCTTCCCTTAGATGATGAAACACTGTCACTTGATCGGGCCCGCCTGGATCAGGTTAAGGTCCAGCGCGAACAGATCGCGACCGAGTATTTTCGGGCCAATGCGAAAGACTGGGATCGTATCCGGTCGCTCCACGTTGACGAGGCTGTGGTCGAAAAGGCATTGCTTGATGCCGTCGGTGATCTTGCTGGTGGACGGGTTCTTGATGTCGGTACGGGCACCGGTCGTATTCTTGAGCTGCTGGGGCGCACTGCCGAAGAAGGCGTTGGCGTTGACATGTCGCGTGAGATGTTGGCGGTTGCGCGTGCGCGTTTGCAACGTGCTGACCTTTCAAATTGTCTGGTCCGTCAGGCCGACATGTATCAATTGCCCTATCCCGGCGGCATGTTTGACATCGTGATCTTGCATCAGGTCCTGCATTTTGCAGAAAAACCCGAAGCCGCAATTGACGAAGCATCACGTGTTCTGGCCCCCGGCGGGCGTCTGGTTGTGGTCGATTTCGCATCCCACGACCGCGAAGAACTGCGCGAAGAACACGCGCACCGCCGTTTGGGGTTTGACGATACTGCAATCAGTACGTGGTTTCGCGCATGTGAACTTGCCCCTGACGATGTCATAAGCCTGCCGGGCAAGCCGCTAACCGTGCGGATCTGGTCTGCCAGGGCAGATATGGAAACAGCAAAACAAAAAACACACAAGGCGGCGGAATGATCCGCAGCCTGCCCCGAAATAGTAAAGGCCCAGTCCTATAATAAAAGACCTGGCCAAGGGAACGTGAAGACAGGATTGATATGATGACGGCACAAAACAATACGGCAGCAAAAAATGACCTGCGGGTTTCGTTCGAATTCTTCCCCCCGAAGACGGAGAAGATGGAAGAAACCATGTGGCGGTCCATCCATCGGCTTGCGCCATTAAGCCCGTCATTCGTGTCCGTGACCTATGGGGCAGGTGGAACCACCCGTGACCGCACACACAGCAGCGTGACGCGCATTCAGGGCGAAACCGGTATTCCGGCCGCCGCCCACCTGACCTGTGTGGGACACACCAAACAGGAAATCGAACAGATTGCGCGCAAATACTGGGACGAAGGCATTCGATCCATCGTGGCCCTTCGTGGGGATTTGCCCGATGCCGGTGATACATATGTACCGACACCGGGGGGGTATGACTATGCGGCCGATCTGGTTGCCGGGTTAAAGGAAATTGCGGATTTCGATATTTCGGTTTCGGCTTATCCTGAAATGCATCCCGATGCGCCCAGTGCGGATTTTGAAATTGACTATCTGAAGCGCAAACTCGATGCCGGGGCCAACCGGGCGATTACACAGTTTTTCTTTGATAACGAAACGTATCTTCGATTCCGTGATAAATGTCAGGCAGCGGGGATTACCGCGCCGATCGTTCCGGGTATTTTGCCGGTGACCAATTTCGGGTCGCTTTTGAGATTTGCCAAGATGTGCGGTGCGGATGTACCAAAACGCTTCCATTGGCGGTTTGATGGACTTGATGATGATCCCGACACGCGCCGTATGGTTGCATTCCACGAAGCCATTTCACAGGTTGAAGGGTTGATGAAAGAAGGCGTGACCGATTTCCATTTCTATACCCTGAACCGAGCCGAGTTGACCTATGCCATCTGTCATGCGCTGGGCATTCGCGGAACAGAACAGGCTGTTGCCTGAACTCTGCACGCCAATTGCAACGCATGATAAAAATGACTGGATAAAGATGATGAATGATCGCAAGGAACGCATTGCCCTGCTGCGCAAACGGGCTGAGAACAAGATTTTGATCCTTGATGGCGCCATGGGCACCATGATCCAGAAGCACACCCTGACCGAGGATGATTATCGCGGTGAACGGTTTGCTGATTGGAAACAGGACGTCAAAGGCAATAACGATCTGCTGTCACTGACCCAGCCTGACATCATCAAGGATATCCATCTGCAATATATCGCGGCCGGTGCCGACCTGAACGGGACCAACACATTCAGTGCGACGACGATTGCCCAGGCAGATTACGCCATGGAAGATCTCGCCTACGAGATCAATTTCGAAAGTGCCAAGATTGCGCGTGCGGCCTGCGATGAGTGGGAAGCCGCCCATCCCGGTGATGTGCGGTTTGTAAATGGTGCGATTGGCCCGACCAACCGGACTGCATCCATGTCGCCAGATGTCAATAATCCGGGGTTCCGCGCCATCAGTTTTGATCAGTTGCGCACAGCCTATAAAGAAGCGGTAAACGGTCTTTTGGACGGCGGGGCAGATACGCTTTTGGTGGAAACCATTTTCGATACGCTGAACGCCAAGGCGGCCCTGTTTGCGATTGACGAAGTTCTGGAAGAACGTGGTGAAGACGTTCCGATCATGATTTCGGGAACGATTACCGATGCATCGGGCCGTACCCTGTCAGGGCAGACGACAGAGGCATTCTATAACTCTGTTCGTCATGCCAAGCCGTTCTCGATTGGTCTGAACTGCGCACTGGGTGCCGCACAGTTGCGCCCCTACGTTCAGGAACTATCGCGCATTGCTGAATGCCGCGTTTCGGTTTATCCCAATGCAGGGCTTCCCAACGAGTTTGGTGAATATGACCAGACCGATTCGGAAATGGCCGAACTGGTCAAAGAATGGGCCGATAGTGGCATGATCAATCTGCTGGGCGGTTGCTGTGGCACGACCCCGCCGCATATCAAGGCGATTGCCGATGCGGTTGGTCAGTCCAAACCGCGTCCGTTGCCAAAGATTGAGCCGAAAATGCGCTTGTCCGGCCTTGAGCCGTTCGACGCTGCATAAACCTGATATTGAGTGCGAAAAGAGATCGAACAGACCCATGAGTGACATTTCAAGATTCATCAATATCGGCGAACGTACCAACGTTGCGGGCTCGATTAAGTTCAAGAAGCTAATTGTCGACGAAGACTATGATGCAGCCCTTGAAGTCGCCCGTCAGCAGGTCGAAAACGGTGCACAGATCATCGATATCAACATGGATGATGCCATGCTTGATGCTGAAACGGCGATGGTCAAATTCATCAATTTGATCGCTGCCGAGCCAGACATCTCGCGTGTGCCGATCATGGTCAACAGTTCGAAATGGAATGTCATTGAGGCCGGGCTTAAATGCCTTCAGGGCAAGGGGATCGTTAACTCGATCAGCCTGAAAGAAGGCGATGAACCCTTTATCGCACAGGCAAAAATGTTGCGCCGTTATGGTGCGGCTGTGGTTGTCATGGCGTTTGATGAAAAAGGTCAGGCCGACACGGTTGATCGCAAGATCGAGATTTGCGAACGCAGTTACCGGGTGCTGGTCGATCAGGTCGGTTTCCCGCCAGAAGATATCATTTTCGATCCCAACATCTTTGCGGTCGCAACCGGCATCGAAGAACACGACAACTATGCCGTTGATTTCATCGAAGCCTGTAAGCTGATCAAGGCGCGCTTGCCTTATGCCAAGATTTCTGGCGGTGTGTCGAACGTATCGTTCTCCTTCCGCGGCAATAACCCGGTCCGCGAAGCCATGCATTCGGTGTTTCTGTATTATGCCACTCAGGCGGGCATGGATATGGGCATTGTTAATGCCGGTCAGCTTGTGGTCTATGAACAAATCCCCGAAGAACTACGCGAACGGGTCGAAGACGTCATCCTCAACCGTCGTTCGGATGCGACCGACCGTTTGCTGGAAGTCGCGGACAAATACAAAGGTACGGGCGGGCCCGAGAAAAAGGCCGATCTTGAATGGCGCAAAAAACCGGTCAATGAGCGGTTGGCCCATGCCTTGATCAACGGCATTGCCGAGTTCGCCGAAGAAGATGCCGAAGAAGCCCGCCAGCAGGCCGAGCGCCCCCTTCATGTCATCGAAGGTCCCTTGATGGATGGCATGAACATCGTTGGTGACCTGTTTGGTGCGGGTAAGATGTTCCTGCCGCAGGTCGTGAAATCGGCCCGTGTGATGAAAAAGGCGGTGGCCTATCTGATCCCGTTCATCGAAGAAGAAAAAGACGGGGTGCGCGAAACCAACGGTAAAATCCTGCTCGCCACAGTAAAGGGCGATGTCCATGACATCGGCAAAAACATCGTTGGTGTGGTCCTGCAATGTAACAACTTCGAGGTTCTTGACCTTGGTGTGATGGTCCCAACCCAGAAAATCATCGAAACGGCTAAGGCCGAAAAGGTTGATATGATCGGGTTGTCGGGTCTGATCACACCGTCACTCGAAGAAATGACCTATGTCGCAGCCGAGATGGAGCGCGAAGGTCTTGATATCCCGCTTTTGATTGGTGGGGCGACAACGTCCAAGGTTCACACCGCGGTTAAGATCGCACCGAACTATAACAAATCGGTGGTTTACGTCATCGATGCTTCGCGCGCGGTCGGTGTTGCCAGCAAGCTGGTGTCCGAAACGCACCGTGAAAAGTTCACGTCCGAAATCCATGCTGAATATGTCGCGATGGCGGAAAAGCACGCGGCCCAACAGTTGCAGAAAAAGCGTTTTGCGATTGACCGTGCACGTGCGAACAAGGTGCAACTTGATTGGGACGCCTATGACGTTCCTGCTCCGGCAAAACCCGGCATTACCGTGTTTGAAGATTTCGATCTGGCCGAACTGGTGTCGCGCTTTGACTGGAAGCCGTTCTTTGAAACCTGGGAATTGCATGGTCGGTTCCCTGATATTCTCAAGGACGAGAAAGTCGGTGAAACCGCGCGCAGTCTTTATGAAGACGCGCAGGCGATGCTCAAACGCATTGTTGATGAAAAATGGTTCAAGCCGCGCGCCGTTGTGGGCATCTGGCCGGCCAATTCGGTCGATGACGATATCGAGGTAACCCCGGCACCCGATCATAATGAACCGGTGATGCTGCGCACCTTGCGTCAACAGATGTTCCGCGAGAACAACAAACGTCCGAACCGCGCACTTGCCGATTACATCGCACCAAAAGACAGCGGTAAAACCGACTATATCGGTGGTTTTGTGGTCACCGCCGGTCCGCAGGTTGAAGAAATCGCTTCCAAGCTTGAAGCCGAGCATGACGATTACAATGCGATCTTGGTTAAGGCATTGGGGGACCGTTTCGCCGAAGCCTTTGCCGAATGCATGCACGAACATGTGCGTAAGGAACTTTGGGGCTATGCATCAGATGAAACGCTGGCCAATGATGATCTGATTTCGGAAAAATATCGCGGTATCCGTCCGGCGCCGGGCTATCCGGCCTGCCCGGAACATACCGAGAAACGCACATTGTGGCAGCTGCTTGATGCCAATAAAAATGTCGGTGTTGAATTGACCGAAAGCTGTGCGATGACCCCGGCATCGTCGGTAAGCGGTTTCTATTTCGCCCACCCCGAAGCCAAATATTTTGGCCTTGGCAAGATCGAACGCGATCAGGTTGAAAGTTATGCCGAACGTAAAGGCATGACCATGACCGAGGCCGAACGTTGGTTGGCCTCGAACCTTAATTACGATCCGCGTCGGGTGTAAAGCCCAACCGGTCGCAATGAAAAACCCCGCAGACTGCACTCTGCGGGGTTTTTTCATCTATATGTCAAGTTAAGGTATGCCGTGGTTAGTGGGTCGGTTCAAGAAACCGACCACGCTCGGTAATGCCAACAATCAAAATGCCGATCAAAGCAAGTGCCAGATACCCGGCAAGAAGCGGGATGACGGTTCCGTCGAACAACTGGCCGATAACACCACCGGCAACCACCCCGATCAATGTGCTGTAAACACCGATCATTGAGGATGCCGTCCCGGCAATCGCCCCCAACGGGTCCATCGCCAGTGAATTGAAGTTTGGCATGGTCAGCGAGAAACAAAACAGGGTCACGGTCAATCCGATGCCAAACACCGGCAGGGGCGGCTTGCCATCGAAAGCCAACGCAATCAACACATTGATCAGGCTGCTGATTGCCATGACAAACAAGGACGCATGAGAAATTTTACGCATGCCGAGCTTACGAACCAGACGGGCATTGATGAAGGATGAAAAACTCATGCAGGCAGCAATCATGCCAAACGCCAACGGGAACCATACGCCAAGCCCGTAAACCTCGGTTTCAAAGACTTGCTGTGCCGAACCGATATAGGCCATCAGGCAACCAAACATCACGCCCATCGCCGTTGAATAGCCAAGTGTCTGGCGATTGGTAACGGTGGTTTTGATGTCGCGTCCAATCCGGCGGATCGACAGTTTATGCCGGTATTCGGGGTGCAGGGTTTCTGGCATGCGCAACATGTACCAACAGGCAATGGCAATCGCCAAAATCAACGTGCTGACGAAAATCATGTGCCAATTGGCAAGCGCAAGAATCAGGCTGCCCGAGGCGGGGGCAAATACTGGAAGAATAATAAACACCATCATGACATACGACATGACTCGGGCCATTTCGCGGCCTTCGAAACAGTCACGCGTAATCGCCAAGGTCAGCACACGTGGGGCAGCCGCACCAAGGCCCTGAACAAAACGGGCAACCAGCAAATGTTCATAACTGTCGGCAAAGATCGCCATGATCGTGCCAATGGCATAAATGCCAAGCCCAGCAATCAGGGTCGGCCGACGGCCAAAGCTGTCAGCAAGGGGACCGTAAACGATCTGCATCAAGCCAAAGGCAATCATGAAGACATAAATCAGCAACTGCATACGGTTGCCGTCTTCAATGCCAAAATCGTCGGCGATCGGGCCAAAGGCAGGCAAAAGGTTATCAATTGAAAGGGCGACAAGCCCGATGGTGATCGCCATCAGGCAGACAAATTCAGCAAATCCGGGCAGCGGACGCGCCGCAGGGGCACCCGTTGGTTGAGGTTCATTCATAATTCGAAATTCCGTAGAAACGGTTTGGGGTGGCGCAGTTATATCTGCGTTTGCAGGCCACAGCATGGCGTATTTCACTTATAGATGGCAATGATCGTTTTTTGAAACACGCGATGCGACCATGCGTGTTTTCCTGCCAAATAGGGGAAGCCAGAAAACGCACAATATGCGCTGCTGGTGATGCCATAACGCTAAATTAGCCATGGTGTTTACGGTCTTTACCCTTTATTCGCAGCAATCACCGATCCTATGATCCTTGTTCTTTCAATATTTGCTCGCCGGTGTTGCGGAAATGGCTGAAAAACTTATCAAATCAAATATCTTGCTCAGCCGCATGCGCCGTTTGGCTAAAAGCGAGCAATTGGTTTTGTCGATACTGGCCTTGGCGGTTGGTGCCTTGGCTGGCGGCGGGACAATCCTGTTTCGCGACGGGATTTTACTTGTGCAGTCATTTGTCTATGGCTGGGGGGAAGAATCCCTTCATGAGCATATGAAGGGACTGAGTAACTGGCATCTGATCCTTGGCCCGACGGCAGGTGGGCTTCTGGTCGGTATTTTCATTTACAAGTTTCTACCCGAACGGCGGGCGCATGGTGTGGCCGATGTGATTGATGCGGCGTCCTTTCACGATGCGCGCATGTCAACGCGCTGCGGGATCAAAAGTGCGCTTGCCAGTGCTGTGTCACTGGGCAGCGGGGCGTCGCTTGGCCGTGAAGGACCGGTTGTCCATATGGGCGCATCCTTTGGCGCATGGCTTGCGCGTATCCTGCATCTACGCCGCAGTGCGGCGCGAACTCTTTTGGGATGTGGTGTGGCATCGGCGGTGGCGGCCTCTTTTAATGCGCCATTGGCCGGGGTGTTCTTTGCCCATGAAGTCGCCCTTGGTCACTATGCCCGGACCTCATTTGCACCGATTGTCATGTCATCGGTGATGGGAACTGTGATTACGCGTCTTTATTATGGTTCCGACGTTGCCTTTTTAATTCCGTCCCATGAAATCCAGTCATTCTGGGAATTCCCGGCCTTTGCCCTGTTGGGTCTTTTGGCCGGGGTCGCGGCAATGCTGACTGTGCGTGCTATCGCCGTTGTGCAGAAAGTTGCTGATCGGGGGCGCGCACCGCTTTGGCTGCGTCCGGCAATTGCCGGCTTGATTGTTGGCGTTGTTGGCCTTGGCTTCCCACAAGTCTTTGGGGTCGGCTATGGTGCGATGAATGATGCGCTGTATGAAGCCTATAGCTTGGCTTTCCTGATCGGTTTGTTGTTTGCCAAGGCTTTTGTCGTTGCGATCTGTATGGGGCTTGGTTTTGCCGGCGGCATGTTTAGTCCGTCCTTGTTCCTTGGGGCGATGTTGGGCGGCGCGTTTGGTATTTTTGCGACCCATGTGTTTCCTGATCTGTCGTCCGGGCATGGGGCCTATACCCTTGTCGGGATGGGGGCGGTGGCGGCCGCCGTTCTGGGCGCACCGATTTCGACAACCCTGATCATCTTTGAACTGACCGGCGATTATGAATTAACGGTCGCGGTGATGTTGGCGTCCGTTCTGGCATCGGTGATCATGGATCAGTTCAATGGCGGTTCGTTCTTTCAGTGGCAGCTTAAATGTCGTGGTCATTCAACTCTTTGGGGGCGGGAGGTCAACTTACTTCGTATGATGAAGGTCGCTGACATCATGAAACGCGAATACGAAACAGTTCCCCTGACGGACGGCCTGCCAGCCGTGCGCGAAAAGCTGATTAATGCGCCTTATTCCGAACTGTTTGTTGTTGATGAAAATGGAAAGCTGCATGGCACGATCACACTGACCGATTTGCGCCATGCGGCGTTTGATCTCAATCTGGGCGATGAAGTGACGGCGGGCCAAGTTGCACGTTCCAAGCCACCAGTGCTTTATCGCACCGACAGCATCGAAAAAGCCGTTCGTTTGATGGAAGAAACCGGCGAAGAACATTTGCCGGTTCTTGATAATGATCAAGAACGTCAAATGATCGGTTTCGTCCACGAAAAGGACGCGATGATGGCCTACAACAACGCGCTTTTGGAATTGCAAAGCGAAGAACGCGGGGATGCCCCGCCAAAACTGTTTTGATCTGGGTGCGTTCATGGGGACGGTTCATAGACCCGCAAAGCTTCATCTGATTGCCGGTGCACGCCCGAACTTCATGAAAATTGCCCCACTTTGGCATGCGCTAAAAGATACGTCAGATATTACGCCGGTCTTTGTTCATACGGGCCAGCACACAAATTCTGTCATGTCGTCCGAGGTCTGGCGTGACCTTGGCCTGCCCGCGCCGGACCATCATCTGATGCCCTTGGACGCAGGCCAGACCACCGAACGTCCATCTTTCCCAAACGATGCAATGAGCGCAGCCTATACGGCGCTGTGCCAAACGGATCTGCCCGATGCGGTGCTCGTTGTCGGGGATGTAAATTCGGCTCTTACATGCGCGAAAGTTGCACATGAACTGAAAATTCCCCTGATCCATCTCGAAGCAGGCTTGCGCAGTTTTGATGCGCGCATGATCGAAGAAACCAACCGCATTGAAATAGACCATTTGGCGGACCTGTTGCTGACACCATCCCCGGATGCGGATCAAAACCTGATCCGCGAAGGGATTGCGACGGACCGCATCGTGCGTGTCGGCAACATCATGATGGACAGTCTGGAACGCCAACGCCCGGCCATCGAAGCCGCCCGGACGTGTCACGCATTGGGTTTGGAGCATGGGGGCTACGGGCTGGTGACATTGCATCGCCCGGAAAACGTCGATGATCCCAAACGCCTGATTGCGATCATGGCTGAACTTGAAAAACTGGCTGAAACACAACCTCTCTGTTTTCCGGTTCATCCGCGCACGCAAAACCTGTTGGACCAGATCGGCTGGTGCCCCTCTGAACCCCGGACGGCTTTGCAATTGCTGGGGCCGCTGCCTTACATAAATTTCCTGAGCCTGCTTTTGACAGCAAAATTCGTGGTGACCGATTCCGGCGGGCTACAGGAAGAAACCAGTTATCTCGGTGTTGATTGTTTTACGCTGCGCGATACGACGGAACGTCCGGTGACTGTCACCCATGGGACGAATAAACTGGTGACGCTGAATAATATGATTTCCACCATTCAACAGCGTGACCCATATGACTTAAGGCGAGGTGCTTCCCCGATTGACCTATGGGATGGCAAAGCGGCAACTCGGGTTGTTGTGGCTCTCCGTGATTTTATTGCGGGTATGCCTCGTTCCTGAGTGGGGTGTCACAGGGGACAAGACAAAAACGGGCGCAAAAAATGTCATTGGGCCGGGAAAGAGTTGGCCGATGTTCCTGATTTGTTGCAATATGTAAAAAATTCAGTCGCCCGGTCGGGATGCAAGACTGGCCCTCTGACCACAGCGTGATATATATGCCGTCATGATGGATGATCCCTTCGAAATTGATGAATTCGCCGCCAGCCCGGAAATGCGCTTATCAGACGCCCCGGCCCCGGCATATCTTGACAACCTGAATGCCGAGCAGCGCGACGCTGTCGAAACGCTGGATGGGCCGTTGCTGGTTCTGGCTGGTGCGGGCACAGGGAAAACCCGTGTTTTGACAACCCGGCTTGCGCATTTGCTCGAAACCAAGGCGCAAAGCGAACGCCTGCATCCCCATCAAATCCTTGCGGTGACTTTTACCAACCGTGCGGCAAAGGAAATGCAGGAACGTGTTGCACAGGCCCTTGGCCGTCCGGTTGAAGGATGGTGGCTGGGAACGTTCCACTCGCTTTCGGCCCGTTTGTTGCGCCGTCATGCCGATTTGATCGGGCTGCAATCAAATTTCACCATTCTTGATAGCGACGATCAGGTCCGTCTGCTCAAGCAGATCATGGACGCCGAACAGATCGACCCGAAAAAATGGCCGGCCAAGCAGCTGATGGGTATCATTCAGCGCTGGAAGGACAAGGGCCTGACACCTGAGCGCGTCAATGAAAGTGTCGAGTTCGCCAATGGCGGGGCCAAGCACCTGTATCAGATTTATCAAGATCGCCTTAAGGTTTTGAATGCCTGCGATTTTGGTGACCTCTTGCTGCATTGCCTGACCCTGTTTCAAAAGCACCCCGACGTGCTCAAGCAGTATCAAAACACCTTCCGCTATATCCTTGTTGATGAGTACCAAGATACCAACGTCGCGCAGTATCTGTGGCTGCGCGCCATGGCGATGGTTCATCGCAATATTTGCTGTGTCGGGGATGATGATCAGGCGATCTATAGCTGGCGCGGGGCCAAGGTTGGCAACATCCTGCGGTTTGAGTCTGATTTCCCCGGGGCCAAGGTCGTCAAGCTTGAGCAAAATTATCGCTCCACGCCGCATATTCTGGCCGCCGCATCCAAACTGATTACATTCAACGATGGCCGTCTGGGTAAACAGCTTTGGACTGAACTGGATACCGGCGAAAAGGTCTTTGTCAAAGGTGTCTGGGACGGGGAGGCGGAAGCCCGTCTGGTAGGGGAAGACATCGAAGCGCTTCAGCGCAAGGGCATTGGGGCCGCACAGATGGCGATCCTTGTGCGTGCCGGTTTCCAAACCCGTGAGTTTGAAGAACGGCTGATTACCCTTGGCATTCCGTACCGGGTTGTTGGCGGACCGCGTTTCTACGAACGACAAGAAATCCGCGATGCGCTGGCCTATATCCGCATGGTCGCACAGCCCAATGACAGTCTGGCGTTTGAACGCATCGTCAATGTGCCCAAGCGCGGTGTGGGTAAGGCCACACTTCAGACCCTGCATCAATATTCCCGTGATCAGGCGATTCCGCTGCCCGCTGCCGCCCGCGATTTGATCGATACCGAAGAACTCAAACCCAAGATGCGTCAAAGCATCGGCGGGTTGCTTGGCGATTTTAAACGCTGGGGCGAGATGCTGGCTGATAAGTCGCATGTTGAGGTGGTTCAGGCCGTGCTGGATGAAAGCGGCTATACCGATATGTGGCGCACTTCCAAGGAAATTGACGCTCCCGGTCGGTTGGAAAACCTAAGTGCGCTTGTCTCCGCCATTGGGGAGTTTGAAAACCTGACCAGCTTCCTTGAGCACGTCTCGTTGGTCATGGAAAACGTCCAAAACGATGCGGACGAAAAAGTCACCATCATGACCCTGCATGCCGCCAAGGGCCTTGAATTTGACTATGTTTTCCTGCCCGGCTGGGAAGAAGGCGTCTTCCCCCATCAACGTGCGATGGATGAAAGTGGGGTCAAGGGCCTGGAGGAAGAACGTCGTCTGGCCTATGTCGGGATCACCCGTGCGCGCAAACGTGCCACGGTCCTTTATGCCGCCAACCGTCGGATTTATAACCAGTGGCAATCGGCCTTGCCGTCGCGCTTTGTCGATGAACTGCCCGATGAACATATTGACCGGATCAGTGATACCGGCCTTGGCGGGCATGGGGGCAATCATTCGCCCGGTGCCTGGGGGTCGGATGACTGGATGAAGATGCCAAGCTGGGCCGATGAAAGTTCAAACCGCAATCAGGTTCTGGGTGGGGGGGGACGTAAATTTGCCTCAAGCGGCTGGCAGGACCGGATGCGCAAAAACGTCATTGACGTTAAGCCCGACGGCGACGTCAGCTTTAGCAGAAATTCGAAATCGTCGAAGTACAAGGTTGGGGACGCGGTGCGCCACCGTAAATTCGGACCGGGCACAGTAAGCGCAGTTGAAGGCAACAAGCTTGAAATCCATTTCGAAGGTGTCGGGACAAAGAAAGTGGTCGACAGCTTTATCCTGCCGGGGTAAGCCCCGGATCAAATTTCAGGAAGACTGATTAACCGGGCGGCGATTGCGCGCAGCCCTGACAAGCGAGAAGCAATATGACCGAACCCGTCCTAAGCTATAACTTCCAGTTCGAAGTTAATGGCGCCTATGCCGCGGCCTTTGCCGATGCGCTGTTTGAATATTGTGATGCGCTGTCACACTTTGAACGCGACGGTGATCCAGACGGCCCTTGGCGCATCGAAGGTTTCGCAGGTCAACCGTTTGATAAGGGCGAAGTCGAAACCGCGGTATCGATCATGGCATCCGCCATGGGGATTGATACGCCTGCGGTAAGCTTTGGAACCTATGAGCCCAAAGACTGGGTCAGTGAGAACCTGCGCAGCTTCAAGCCGATTTCGGTTGGACGTTTTTATGTCCATGGATCGCATTGGGGCGAAGGCGTTCCGGTGGCCAAAACCGGGTTGCAGGTCGATGCCGGACTGGCATTTGGATCGGGCGAGCACCAGACCACCAAGGGATGTCTGGCCGCGATTGACTGGATGGCCAAAAAAGGTCCGCGTCTGAACGCACTTGATATGGGCTGTGGGTCGGGCATTCTGGGCATGGCTTGTGCCAAAACATGGCGTTGCCCGGTTGTGATGGCCGATATTGATCCGGCGTCTGTGCGTGTGGCGCGTGAAAATGCCAAAATCAACAAGATTGCCGATCTGGTCACTGCCATTCACTCCAACGGTTTTCAGGATACCCGCATTCGGGGGGCTGGGCATTACGACATTGTCTGTGCCAACATTCTTGCCCGGCCGTTGCGGGCCATGGCACGTGATTTGACCAGCACCCTGTCTGACGACGGTGTTGTGATCCTGTCGGGCCTGCTATCGCATCAGGAACAGTTTGTCCTGTCGGCCTATCGCGAAGTTGGCCTGTCGCTGATTAAGCGGTTCAAGGTCGAAAACTGGACGACACTTCTGGTCGGCTAAGCCGGACAGATATCGGAATTCAAAAGGTCACGCGTTGCGTGGCCTTTTTGCATTTTGACGCAAAAGAAAAGTCGGGGAGGCGGTCTTTACCGCCCACCTGATACATCAAGAATACTGCCTGTGACATAAGACGCATCGTCTGAGATCAGCCAGTAAATACTTTGGGCAACTTCATCCGCTGCACCCGCCCGACCAAGCGCGCAGGCCGGCCCCAGTTCTTTGACGCGTTCAGGGCGGCCAACACTGGCATGAATTTCGGTATCAATGATGCCGGGGCGCACGGCATTCACCCGAATGCCCTTGGGCCCAAGTTCTTTGGCCAAGCCGATGGTCAGGGTATCAACAGCCCCCTTTGACCCAGCATAATCAACATATTCATCCGGGGAGCCAAGTTTTGCCGCAACCGAGGATACATTCACAAGTGCCCCGCCCGATGACAACATGCGCGCAGCTTCGCGCGCCACCAGATAAGCCCCAAGAACATTGGTGTCAAAAACCGCCTTCATGCGGTCTATGTCCATATCGGCAAGCGAGCTTTTTGGCGCAACAATCCCGGCATTGTTGACCACCCCGTCAAGCGGGCCAAACCGTTCGTGGGCAGCGGCGAAAAAATCGGCAACGCTATTTTCGTCGCGCACATCACATTTGCGCGCAAAGGCATTGCCGGTAAACCCGGCCCGTTCACACATCGCACAGGTTTGATCCGCACTTTCCTGATTGCCGACAAAACTGATGGCGACGTTCCATCCCTTGCGGGCAAAAAGAACGGCCGTTGCGCGACCGATGCCGCGTGATCCGCCGGTGATAAGGATTGTCTTGGTCATAGCCACCCCAAAAATGGTCTTTGTTTTGTGCACTATGGCGCGGCGGAGCGCGCTTGGTCAAAAAGAAACGGCCCTGCTGTGGAGAAGCAGGGCCGTTTCAGAGGGAAGAGACAAAAATTACCGCTAGGACCATGAACCTTGATCCTGCGTTGCGTCTTTTGGCATCCGACCAGTCCGGGCGGGATTGATCCGGTTAATCCTTGTCCTGTGTGTCGATTTTACCGATTGGCGACCGGTAGTTTTCGTCGTCTGCCAGATGGGCAGGGCCAGTATCAAGGCCGAGCGCTGTTTTTTGACCGAGGGCCAGGCGCTCAAGACCGTCATAGGCCGTCTGTCAACGACGAGATTGTACGATACTCAGGGCAGTAATAGGAAAACGGATCACCGTTCTTGGTCTCCTGCAAATTGACGTCCCGACAGGGCATCTTTTTGTCACCGACATGTAATAAGTTAATCTTTAGCTAATTTGTATTGCGAAGCTTGCAGGGCATTCATACCCCTGACGCATGTGAGGGTATAGGTCGTGGGTAAATCATATAAAATATGCGCAAAATCTTTGATGCTTGCGCGGGGTCGGTAACAACCCTTACATAGGGTGTCTGCCCCACGTACCGAAAGAGGATGTTCATGACGATTTCCGGCGATGCCCAACTTGCAACCCTGCTTGAACGCGACAAGGTCCGTAAGGATGTTAGCGCTATCATTGACCTGATTGATGGTGTGCTTGCCGCAGCCGATGGTGATACGCGTACCGACTGGATTGACCTGATTGCGTCCTCGCCAAGTAATGAACTTACCTCGGCGTTGCTGGCCATGCGTGATGAACGCAAAGGGCTGTTTAAGGAAGCAAAGGACGGCTTTGATGCAGCAGAACGCCTTGCAGCCTTGCGTACCTATTTGGCCGCCAAGGGTGTTGACGGTTTTATTGTGCCGCGCGCGGATGAACATCAAGGCGAAAATGTCCCGGCACGCGCCGAACGTCTGGCGTGGTTGACCGGCTTTACCGGCTCGGCCGGGGCGGCGGTGGTGCTTGGGGATAAGGCTGCGGTGTTTATCGATGGTCGCTATACCATTCAGGTGCGTCAACAGGTTAACCGTGATCTATTTGAATACCGCCATCTGGTCGATGAACCGGTTGTTGGCTGGCTGCATGACAATCTGAAAACCGGCCAGAAAATGGCCTATGACCCGTGGCTGCATACGGTCCAGCAGGCGGCACATTTACGCTCTGCCTGTGAGGGTGTCGGTGCGGAATTGGTGGCAATTGATACCAACCCGATTGATGCACTTTGGCACGCGCAACCGGCCATGCCGCTTGGCCCGGTGCGCCCGCATCCGATTGAATATGCCGGAAAGTCCGCAGCCGATAAACGTGTTCAAATTGCCGACGCACTTTCGCGTATTTCCTGTGACAGTGCCATTTTGTCGGCACCAGACAGCATTGCATGGCTTTTGAATATTCGTGGTGCCGATGTGCCGCAAACACCACTGGCACTTGGCTATGCCATCATCAACGGTGATGCCTCGGTGGAACTGTTCATCGATGACCGCAAAGTCGCACCTGAAACGGTTAAATGGCTGTCGGGCGAAGCAACCTTGCGTGCGCCGGGTGAATTGTCCGCCGCATTGAAGGCTATGGGCAATCAGTCCGTGCGTCTGGATGAGGCAACCGCATCAGATTGGTTGCGCATGCAACTAAGTGCGGCGGGATCAACCGTGCGGGTTGGTCGTGATCCGATTGCCCTTCCCAAGGCGTGCAAGAACGATGTCGAACTTGAAGGTTCGCGCAAAGCCCATAAACGGGACGGCGAAAAAATTATCCGCTACTTCAAGTGGCTTGACGAAGCTGCTGCCGACGGCAGCATTGATGAACGCGTTGCCGGCGACAAACTTTTGTCGCTGCGTGCCGAGGACCCGCTGTTTCGTGATTCCAGTTTTGAAACCATCCCGGGCAGTGGCCCAAATGGTGCATTGTGCCATTACCGCAATACGCCCGAAAGTAATCGCAACCTGACACCGGGGGAAATTTTCCTGATTGATTCCGGCGGTCAGTATGTCGATGGCACCACCGACATTACCCGGACCACGGTGATTGGTGACCCGAGCCAGGAACACCGTGATCGCTTTACCCGGGTTCTCAAAGGCCACATCGCACTGGCCCGCGCGATCTTCCCGGTTGGTACCACCGGTCAGCAGCTTGATACACTGGCGCGCATGCCGTTATGGGAAGTCGGTCTTGATTTTGATCATGGCACCGGGCACGGCGTTGGCAGTTACCTTGGCGTGCACGAAGGCCCGCAACGTATTTCCAAGGCGGCCAACAAGATTGCCCTGAAACCGGGGATGATCCTGTCGAACGAGCCGGGTTTCTATAAAGAAGGCGAATACGGTATTCGCATCGAAAACCTGATTGCGGTCACCGAAATCAATGGACCGGTTGGCGCAGACCGTAAGATGCTTGGCTTTGAAACGCTGACCTTCTCACCGATTGAGCGAAAATTGATCGATCCGGAATTGATGAACGCTGATGAACTGCAGTGGCTTAATGACTACCACGCGCAGGTCTATGCCCTTTATGCCGATGATCTTGACGAAGATCATCTTGAATGGCTGCAAAAGGCAACTGCGCCGATCAAGAAAAAACGGGCATGATTGCGCAACGTTTTACCGCGATGTGAAAAACAGAAGCCGCTCCGATCTTTGGGGCGGCTTTTTCGTCTGCAGGGAACTGACAATCACGTCCTGATCGTGTTAACAATGGTCCATTGGATCGATTCAAATAAAGGCGGTTAACCGCTTATTGATAACTGGAGGAAGACATGGCTGAAGTCGAAGAACAGTGGCTGGCAAACCCCAACCGCTATGACGATGAAACCTATAAGCGTTGCGGCAAAAGTGGTTTGATCTTGCCGAAAATCACCCTTGGCCTTTGGCAGAATTTTGGCGGCGTCGATGTCTATGAAACCCAGCGCGCCATGATGCGCCGCGCCTTTGATCGTGGGGTGTTTCATTTTGATCTGGCCAACAACTATGGTCCGCCCCCGGGATCGGCCGAAGAAAACTTCGGCAAAGCACTTTCGCAGGATTTGAAAAAACACCGCGACGAGTTGGTGATTTCAACCAAGGCGGGCTATCGCATGTGGCCGGGGCCGTTTGGCGAATGGGGTTCGCGCAAATACCTGATTTCCAGCCTTGATCAAAGCCTGAAACGCATGGGCCTTGAGTATGTGGATATCTTCTATTCCCACCGTGTCGACCCCGATACCCCGTTGGCCGAAACCATGGGCGCACTTGATCAGATCGTGCGGTCGGGCAAGGCACTTTATGTCGGGATTTCGTCATACTCACCGCAGATGACGCGCGAGGCACATGCTATCCTTAAGGATCTTGGCACGCCTTGCGTCATTCATCAGCCATCCTATTCGATGCTGAACCGCTGGGTCGAAGAAGACGGTCTACTTGATACGCTGTCTGATCTTGGAATGGGCTGTATTGCCTTTTCGCCGTTAGCACAGGGGCTTTTGACCAACAAGTACCTCAATGGTGTGCCCGAAGATTCCCGTGCCGCCCTTGGAGGATCGTTCCAGACCGGAATGCTGACGGAAGAAAACCTCAACCGCGTACGTGCGCTGAACGAGATTGCCAAACGTCGTGGTCAGACGTTGGCTCAGATGGCGATTGCATGGGTGTTGCGTCGCCCTGAAATCACATCCGCCCTGATTGGTGCACGTCATGTGCAGCAGCTTGATAACAGCCTTGATGCACTTGATAATCTTGAATTCAGTGCAGAAGAACTGATCGAGATCGACAAATACGCAACCGACGGCGGGTTGAACCTGTGGCAGAAATCATCTGCCTCCGAGGCACCTGTCTGATCGAACGTTCAATCTTTTGGGCGCCCCATCGAAAACCCCGGCAGGAACACCTGCCGGGGTTTTATATTTGCTGCTTAAAGTTCGGCGGCCATTGGCATGGTCCCGGCAAGTTCGCGCAGGGTATCGATAACGGCCTTACCACCTGTGCTAAGCGGCCGGTCATGCAGCCATGACAACATCACCTTGCGCGACAGTTCCGGGCTGACAATGCGCCGTGCCCGCAGGCGTCCGGTCGAAAGTTCCATCACAAGCGAACTTCTCGGCAAAACGGTATGGCCAAGATCGCGATGCACCAGATCGACCAGCACGCGCAGGGCGTCTGCCTCGACCACCGGGGTTAAGGGCCGACCGGCACGAAAGGCGGCTTCCTGCATCTTGGCCCGCAGGCCATGCTTATTGGTCGGCATGATGAGCGGTAAGGATAAAACATCCTCAAACGCGATGTCGGTTTCCTGTTCGCCGACCTGTGATGGATGGGAAATCAGATACAGGTCTTCGCGCCACAATGGTTCCGCATGCAGGCTGCGTGATATCATGCCGTCATGCAGAATGCCGATATCAAGACGCCCCGACAGCAAACCTTCCTGAACATCCCCGGTCAGGTCTTCGGCAATTGAAATGTTCAGATCGGGAAACCGATCACGCAATACTTCGACCAGCGCACCGGTAATCACAATGCCCGCACTGGGCGGCACACCAACATGAACATGCCCGGTGACCTGACTTCGTCGGGCTGAAAGATCGGCTTCAAGCCGTGCGAGATCACCCAGAATGACGCGGGCGCGTTCCGCCAGCATCTGCCCTGCTTCGGTCAATTTGACCCCGCGCCCCGTGCGTTCAAGAAGCTTCGTATCAAGTGCCTCTTCAAGCAGGTTAAGCTGACGGCTTAAGGCAGGCTGCGACAGATTAAGCCGTTCTGCCGCACGCGAAAGACTGCCCAACTCGGCAATATGAACAAAACTTCGAAGCTGTTTGATATCCATCGGTGACAGTCCTGATCGCAGTGTTTTGGTCGAGGCATCTTTAACAGATATACCCAAAGCTGATATCAGATAGCAATTAATTCGAATTGAATAATGACCAAATGCCAAGGATAGTGACGCTTGAGAGAGAACCGGAGACCACAATGACCTCAACACCCCAATCACAACCCGTTGTAAAACCAGTCGGTTCGGCCTTAACGCTTGTGCTGCTGTCCACGGCCGCCTTTGCCATGAAGGGCCTTCTGGCAAAATTTGTTTATGCGACGGGGATGACGGTCGATGGGCTGTTGTTGTTACGGTTCATGATCGCGATGCCGTTCTTTTGGGTCGGGGTGTATTTCTTTGGCAAGAACCGCCCGGGCGAACGGCTAATGAAACCGGTCGATCTGGCGTGGGGGGCATTATATGGCGGCTTGTTCTTTGCCGCCGCGTTGTTTGATTTTACCGCTGTCTCACTCATTGAAGTGACCGTATCGCGGATTGTTCTGTTTACCTTCCCGGCAATTGTCCTGATTCTTGAATGTCTGCACAAATGGCGGTTGCCGCCGTTGCGCCAGATATTCTGCTTTGCTGTGACCTATCTTGGCCTAGTGCTGGTTTTGGCCCCGGATGGTTTCGGGGCGGTGTCGGGTACATTGTGGGTTGGCGCGTTTTGGGCGTTTGCCTCGGCATTGACCTATGCGGGCTATCTTTATTTTGGGCAACGCATGATTCAGGTGATCGGCTCAATGCATTTTGCCGCACTGGTCAATACCATGGCCGGTCTATCGATGATTTTTTATGAACTGATCGTGCAAAACCCGCTGAACCTGAACGTTGATGGTGTCTTATGGACGGCGGCGATATCGATCTTTTGCACGGTGATCCCGTTCTTCCTGCTCTATGAAGGCATTCGTCGCATTGGGGCGACACAGGCAGCCTTGATTTCGCTGTCGGGACCCGCGATGACATTCTTTGCCGCGTGGCTGCTGTTGGGGGAAGTTTTGACTTTGCCGCAAATTGCCGGCTTTGCCATCGTCATCATCGGTGTTGCATCAATTAAGAATGGTGTGACGCTGGCAGGTGTTGGACGACTGTTGGCCCGGCCGTTCTTTTCAGCAAGCAAATAGTCAGCCGGTCAAAACTCTGGTCCAGACTTGGACACTGCATTTGTGGTGCAGGCGCTACAGATCCTTGTTCGTCACAATGAGGATATGATCACTCGTCGCGTTGCCAGCGACGGATTTCGATTTCATGTTCAGGAAGCCGTTCTCCGCGGCGCCATTGCAGTGGATCAATGAATTCACCCGCCCATGCGCCGCTGCGTGATTGCTTGGCACTGTCTTCTGTCGCGCCATATTCGGGCATTTCATCCCGACGGGCGACGGCCATGCCCCGCGCAATCAGGCTTTGCCCGATATCGACACCATTGGCATTGCGACAAACTGCCATGTTGCGGTGATAGCGGTTTTTACCGCGCACCTCACAGGTGATCGGGGTTGCGACCAAAAGGTTGGTTGTAACTTGCCATGCTTCGGCGCCGCAGGCCGTACTTTGCCCGTTCACCAAACATTTCTGAAACCGTTCAAGCGCGTCAGCCCCCCACAAATCAATGCGGCGAAAGCCAAACTCCAACGTGTCGGGATCAACCGCACGGGCGGTTCCCGAAAGGGTGTCGAAATCCGGGTCCGCTGATACCTGAGGACCAACCATCAAAATAGGCAGGGACATCAAAGCTGCTGCCATCACATGATAACGGATCAGTGCAGATCGATTTTGAATTTTGCCGATATGCTTTGTCATTTGGCCTCTCTGATCGTGTCGGCAGACATAAAATTCCAGATGACCCAATATTAAGTAATCTTTGCCGATCCGGATGAAAGCAAGACAGTCATTTTATTGTAAGTGCAAAACGAACAACGGCAAAGCGCAGCATGTTTTAAACATCAACAATATAAATCAATCCCTTGGAAAACATTGAAAGTGTCAAAAATTATATTCTTCGCATATTGAAGGTCAAGGGTCTGCTAAACGTGTTTGGATGGATATTCCGGGTCAATAAAGTGCTTTAATGCTGCCTATCCAGCTAAATTTAAAGAAGCTTTTCGTCTGTTGGTATATATTAAAAATGATGTGCGGTATTGGTAACGTTCCCTTTCTTTGTGTAGGTTAGTGCTGAGGGGTATTAACAATCTCCTTTGTCGCAAGACGAACCGGTGAGGTTATATATGGACGACAAAATTCCAAAAGTGTTGTTGGACGGGATTGTTAAAGCTGATTTACATAAACCTGACCATGCGTCACTTGTTTTGGATTTTTCGGGTATCCCGGCCACAGACAGCAGAACCGTATTTTGTGCGTTTGTTCGGTATATAGAAGATAGTGATGTCAACGGTCTGACGGTTAAATTTCTGTCAAGTAATGCCGTCTCTCTGATGTTCCCTGTCGCGGGACGTCGTGCGATGCAAGAGTTTATCACGCAGCTTAATGAACTTCTGCTGGCGCGCCGGTATGGCAAAATTGACATCCGTTATTTCAACCTTGATGGCAGTGCCAATGAATTTGCACAGTGCTGTGCCCAGTACCTTCTACGTGGAAGTTCGGCAAGTGCAGAGGCGTTTCGAGAGTTTCATCAACAGCCGCCAAAAAGTATCGGGCAATTGGCCGAGTTGGTCGATGTCGAACGGATTGTTGGACAAGCCGATATGTCGATGCACCTGCGTCGGCAGCTTATCTGGGGACTTTCCAAAGGCAGACGACCGGCTGTCTTGGGTGAAGAAATCTGGGTATCAATTGCTGCGATGGAGGAAATCACAGGCAAGGATATCATTCAGGATGCGTGGATGTTTTCACGTTTTACAGAATTACTTGATAGTCGTGTCCTTTCCCACCTCTCAGTGGATCAGACACTTTGGGAGAAACGTCTTTTTGTTAATTTAAACCCGGTTGCCATTGTAAGTGGAAACTTCCGAAAGGTGATGAAGTCACTTCCATATCAAAGACTTGAGCAGCTCACAGTCGAAATGAGCTTGCTGGCCTGGCAGCAAAATAGGGTAACAAACAGTCGGATTCTTGACGTTTTACGGGACGAGGGCATTGGTTTGGCCCTTGATGGCATTTCAGTATCGCAGTTACCCGTTTTGCCAGAAGCCGACATTGCCGTATGCCAATTTTTGAAGGTGCATGTTTCTCCCCTTGAAGGAGCCGATCTGCATGATGTTTTGTCAAAGTGTTCAGCCGAAGTGATTGAAAAAGTCATTTGTTCGCGATGCGAAACCATCGAGCAGCTTGAAATTGCGATCAATGCAGGCGTGAAACATTTTCAGGGATATGGCTTGCCTGATTTCGTGAAGGATGAAGCGATTGTTGAACGTATCCTCGGTCCATTTGAAAAACCAACTGAGTCAGCAGAACCATTAGAAACAGCTGAAAAGACTCCTGATAATGACCAGCAAGAGTAATCCGCTACTTTCCACTGCGTTCAGAAAGTAAGGAAATCCCAAGGTTTCTAAGGATAATCAATAAAGATCGCTGTAGCGAATTTCGTCAAGCTGGGCGAAAACGATCTGCCATTTTTCTTCCTGCTTAAGCAGCGCAAAGGCGTAATCGCAATCAAAGATCAGGTTGTTTTCTGAATTGCCAAAGCGGAAAGAGACAATCGCACGGGCCCCGCCGGGAAGGGCTGAGTGCTGCTCGACCAAAATCGATTTTGCCTTGGCCAGATCGGCGGTTTTCAATTCTTCAAAGAAAGACTGATGATAGGTGTGCAGGTCCTCAACCGATGAAATCGCATGCACCCCGGAAAGATCATTGATCAGGCTGGGGTAATGATAAAATTCATCAAGTGCGGTTTGTTCAAGCTTCAGATGCGCGTTGACATAACGGCGAAAAAAACTTCCCAAGTCTTCCATCGGCTATCTACCCTTTCCGCTATGGCACGGTTTTATGTGTTGGCAATCAGATCAAGCCAGCCCTGTTCATCAAGAACTGTAACACCTAATTCTTCTGCTTTCTTTAATTTGGAGCCCGCACCCGGTCCTGCAACCAGATAATCGGTTTTTGCTGAAACCGATCCGGCGACTTTTGCGCCAAGGCTCTCGGCTTTGACCTTGGCCTCATTGCGCGAAAACAGTTCCAGCTTGCCGGTAAAGACAACCGTTTTGCCATTGACCGGGCTGTCGGAAACCTGCGGGGCCTCGACGTCTTGAATGCTCAGAACGCTTTCAAGGTCATCAAGCACATCCTTGTTGTGACTTTCTGCCATGAACTCAATCAGGTCCTTGGCAACCCCCGGACCAATCTGATCAATATTGATCAGTTCGCGGAGTGCATCGCTGTCGGCCTGATTGGCATCGACAATTGCCGCACGCCATTGGCTGACCGATGTGTAATGCCGTGCCAGAAGCTTTGCGGTGGCCTGACCAATCTGTCGGATGCCAAGCGCATAGATGAACCGGTCAAGGCCGATGGTGCGCCGTTCGTTGATCCCGTCAAACAGCTTGGTCGCGGATTTTTCACCCCAACCTTCCAGTTTTCGAATTTCGTCAGCGTGGTTGTCTTCGAGGCGGAAAATATCGGCGGGTGATTGGACCCAGCCCTTGCCAAAGAACGCCTCGATATTCTTCGCCCCCATACCGTCGATATCAAACGCATTGCGTGACACGAAATGCTTAAGGCGCTCAACCGCCTGTGCCGGGCAAATCAGCCCGCCGGTGCAGCGCGTCACCGCTTCGCCTTCTTCGCGCATGGCGTGGCTGTCACATTTCGGGCAATGATCGGGGAATTGATATTCCGCCGTGTTATCGGGGCGTTCATCAAGGATGACCTCAACCACCTGCGGGATCACATCCCCGGCGCGCTGAATGACCACCATATCGCCAACCCGAACGCCAAGCCGTTCAATCTCATCACGGTTGTGCAAGGTGGCGTTTGACACCACAACACCGCCCACGGTCACCGGTTCAAGACGGGCAACCGGGGTTAGTGCGCCGGTGCGCCCGACCTGTACTTCGATGGCATTGATGCGGGTCCGGGCCTGTTCGGCCGGGAATTTATGGGCAATCGCCCAGCGCGGTGACCGGCTGACAAAGCCAAGGCGCAGCTGAAGTTCAAAGTCATTGACCTTATAGACAATGCCATCAATGTCGTAATCAAGATCGGGCCGCTGTTTGCCCAGATCCTCGTAAAACGCCATGATCTCATCGGCATCGTTCAAAAGACGCGTTAGCGGATTGGTGACAAATCCCCATCCTTCGATCTTGTGCAGGAAATTCCACTGGGTCTGCGCCAGACTTTCCGACAGCTCGCCAAAGCTATAGGCAAAAAACCGAAGCGGGCGTTTGGCACTGATGGTCGGGTCAAGCTGGCGGAGCGATCCGGCTGCTGCATTGCGCGGATTAGCAAATGTCTTGGCGTTGGCCGCGGCCTGCACCTCATTCAGCTTCTGAAAGGCCGAGCGCGCCATATAAACTTCGCCGCGAATTTCAACCACATCGGGCGCATCATCGGGCAGTGTTTGGGGAATGTCGCCGATATGGGCCACATTGGCGGTGACGTCTTCGCCCTCCGAACCATCACCACGGGTGGCTGCTGTCACCAGTTGGCGGTTTTCGTAGCGCAGGGATAAGGACAGGCCATCGATCTTGGGTTCGCCAACCACTTCAACCGGGCTGTGGGCGGTCAGGCTGAGGAACCGGCGAATACGGGCCAGAAAATCAACAATGTCGTCGCGCGAAAACGCATTGCCCAGCGACAGCATCGGGCGGGAATGTTTGACCTTGGCAAAACCATCGGCCGGGGCCGCCCCGACTTCCTGTGTCGGGCTGTTTTTCTTCAATGTCGGGTAATGGGTTTCAAGTTCGATCAGACGGTTAAACAGCGCGTCATATTCTGCATCGGGAACCAGCGGTTCATCATTGATGTAATAGGCTTCGTTGAAACTGCGAATGCGGTCGGAAATTTCCGCATGCTGTTTGCGTGCCTCGGTACTGGTTTCGGGCAATGCAGGGAGGTCGGGCAGATTAGGCGTGTCTGACGCGTGTTCGGCGTTCATATTCTTTTTGTTCCGTATGCAGTGTTCGCCAGTCGCCCCCTTGTGTGTTTGGGCTACGGGCTTAACGAGGTTGTTCTAACAAGCTGTCGGCAGCAGCACGGGCTTCTGCGGTGACGGAATGACCGGCCAGCATGCGGGCAATTTCTTCGCGACGGGCACCATCGACCAAGGCATCCACACGGGTGACCATGGTGCCCTCAGTTTCGCGCTTGGCAATATAAAAATGCGTGCGGCCACGTGCGGCAACCTGTGGGCTGTGGGTGATGACAAGGATCTGTCGTTCCTTGGCCAGCAAATGCAACCGTTCACCAATGGCGGCCGCCGTGGCCCCGCCCACACCACTGTTGACTTCGTCAAAGACAAGGCTGGGCACAGCCGACACACGGGCCAGAACGACTTTTAACGCCAGCAGGAACCGCGAAAGCTCCCCGCCCGATGCGATTTTATTGAGTGCGCCGGGTGGGCTGCCGGGGTTGGTGGCAACGGTAAACTGGATACGGTCAATGCCCTCGCTGCCCCATTCGTTTTCGTCGGTTTTAGCAATGTCGGTGACAAAGCTTGCCTTTTCCATACGCAGCGGCGGCAGTTCGGCGTTGATTGCCGTATCAAGCTTGGCCGCGGCCTCTTTACGCGCAGCATGTAGTTTTTCGGCGGCCTCAACGAACGCGGAGCGGTATTGAGCAACGGCAGCGGTTAAGCGCGACAGTTCCTTTTCGCCAAATTCAAGCTGATCAATCTGGGATCGGAAATCTTTCATCAACGCGTTTAAGCCATCGACCGGCACATTGTATTTGCGCGCAGCCGCACGCAGCGCAAACAACCGTTCTTCGACATTTTCCTGATGTCCGGTATCGACATTGAGATCGGCAAGGGTTGCTGAAATCGACCGGTTGGCTTCTTCAAGCTCAATCGCGGCACGATCAAGGGCTTCGATAATCGGTTCAAACCGGCCATCGGCCTTTTCAAGTTCACGTTCAAGGCACCTTTGCGCACTGCGAAGCGCGCTTTCCGCCCCCTTGCCACGTGAAAGCTCCCCGCTGGCGTCATTTAACGCCGCGACAAGCTTTTCGCCGTGCATCAAAAACTGGCGTTCTTCGGCAAGGCGTTCTTCTTCGCCTTCTTCGGGGCCAAGCTTTTCAAGTTCATCGACCGCATGACGCAGCCATTCTTCTTCTTCGCGCGCCTTATCAATGCGGGCACGTGCGGTGTTGAGTTCTTTTTGCGTTTCGCGCCAGGCCCGCCAATGATCGCGCACGGCAAGGGCCATGGTGCCAAGATTGCCATGGGCATCAAGGGTGGATCGGTGCGTGGTCGGGTCGAGCAACCCGTGCTGATCAAACTGGCCCTGAATTTCAACACAGTAATCGCCAACATCACGCAGAAGGCCAACCGAAACCGCCTGATCGTTGACATAGGCGCGCGATCGCCCGTCGGCTGTGACAACCCGCCGAACAACCAGTTCCTCGCCCTCAAGATCAATGTCCTGCCCAGACAGCAGACCATAAACCGGATGACCTTGCGGCAGGACAAAGGTCGCGGAAACACTGCATTTATCACAGCCATGGCGGACAAGCCCGCTGTCGGCACGCGCGCCAAGGGCCAGACCCAATGAGTCAAGCAGGATCGATTTACCCGCACCTGTTTCCCCGGTCAGGACGCTAAGCCCATCGTGAAAATCAAGATCCAGTTTGTCGATAAGGACTACGTTCCGAATGCTGAGGCGTCGAAGCATCGCTGGGTACTGATGTTGTTAACGGGGCAGCAGACAGGTCTGGCACGGATGATCGGGCAAAACGTCGCTGTAACTTGCACAGTGCCCAATACTGAAGACGCTTGCAAGTCTTGCGCATGCCGGTATTCGGGCAAAAACACCCAATCCGCAGTCTTCTGCGAAAAATGTTTTAAAACAGCATGCAAGAACAGTTTGTTCTTGTTGTGTTCTGGTGTAATTTCATCTGTGATATCACACCATTAACGCCGGAGTCTTAAAGGGCGTTTAGGCCGGTTGTGGATAATCAGAACAGGTCACTAACCGACTGGGTTGCGGAATCCCACCAGCTTTTATCATCCTGTGCGGCCTTGATCGTATCGTCATCGACCAGAAGCGCATAAGAATCGCTGTAATATTCACTGCCCGGGAAGTTATGGCCAAGAACCGATGCGGTGCGTTTTGCCTCGCCCTCAAGCCCAAGGGCGAGATAGCATTCTGTCAGGCGCGCCAGTGCTTCGGGAACGTGCGTGGTGGTCTGGTATTTATCAAGAACCGATTTAAACCGGTTGATCGCCGCCAGAAATTCCTGACGATCCTGATAATACCGGCCGACACTCATTTCCTTGCCCGCAAGGTGGTCAACCGTCAGGTCTTTTTTCAGTTTGGCATCGCGGGCATATTTGCTGTCGGGGAAACGGCGGATGATGTCATCAAGTGCCTGCATCGCGTCCTGTGTCATTTGCTGATCACGGCCGACGTCGGAAATCTGTTCGTAGTAGGAAAGTGCCTTGAGGTAATATGCATACGGCACATCCGGGTTGGCCGGATGGAGCGAAATAAAGCGGTCAATCGCGCTGATCGCATCATCGTATTTGTTGTCCTGATAATAGGCATATGCCGACATCAGGGTCGCCTTGGTCGCCCAGACCGAATAGGGGTGCTGGCGTTCGACTTCATCAAACGCCTCGGCCGCCTTTTGGTATTCCTTGGCATCAAGCAGGTCTTGCGCGCTGTTATAAAGTTCGGAAACAGGACGTTCGATATATTCTGGTGCCTCATTGCTTGAGCAGGCAGCAAGCAGAATGGCCATGCCACAAATTGCAATGATGTTTTTGGCGCGAACGGTACTCAGCACTGTGACCTATCCTTGAACTTCGTGAGGCACATTTTAAAAAATCCGCCGGACTATATCATGGGGAGGGCGGGATTGGGCAAGTAGTTGTATGCCCATTTGGCACTTTTATCGGCCATCAGGTTTTATCGGGCAAGAAGACATTGCAAAATTCACCGTTCAGTGTGCCGTCCTAAAATACGTTGACGGTTTTCAAGGAGCCAGCGGATATCGTCCGCTGGCTTTTTGATGCACTTGTTCTGGTGTTTGCATCGCCAGTGCGAGGTGCGGTCGCATGGTATTGTATGTCTGTATGGCCTCCTTGACCAGTTGCCTGAGATCTTCGAATGTCTTGCAGCGGTGAAACAGGAATTCCTGTTTGAGAATGCCGTTGATGCGTTCGGCCAGCGCGTTCTGATAGCAATCATATCCATCTGTCATCGACGGAGTGATCCTGTGTTTGCGCAAGACAGATTGATAGCAGCCAGAGCAGTACTGTAATCCCCGGTCAGAATGATGGATCAGGGGATGTGTCGTCAGTCGATTGCGCACGGCCTGTTTCAGGGCGCCAACCACATCCGATGCTTTCATTTCGCGGCTGAGAACATGTCCCATGATTTTACGTGAGAAGGCATCCGTTACCAGAGACAGATAATGGATGCCCTGGTCACTCTCGACATAGGTGATGTCGCTGACAAAAATCTCCTCGGGGCGAACCACCTTGCGTTCGATCAACAGGTTTGGGTGTTTGCGCATCCAGTGGTGACTGTTGGTTGTTTTGGTGAAGTTCTTACGCGGCCTGACCAGAAGGCGTTGTTCACGCAACCAGTCAAACAAACCGTCTCGCCCCAGCTTGATGCCAAGTCGGCGCAGATCCCCGGTAAGCAGGTGATAGAGTTTGCGTGTGCCGAGACGGGGCATGTGCTGACGCAAGCGCATCACACATGCATGCAACGGTTCAAGCTGCACCTGTCGCTGTCGACGACGGTGCAGTAATTGGTAAACCGATTGCCGCGACAAACCAAAACAACGGCAGCTTCTGCTCAGACTGACTTTGCCTTGCGCCTGTAATGTTCTTGCAGTTCGGATGAATACTTTTTTCGCAAGCCCGCTCCATATTCCTGATCCAGAATGGTCATCATGCCATCAAGGACCATGACGCGGATCCGCTCATCCTCAAGCTCCCTTTCAAGACGCTTGATCTTTTGTTCCGGGGTTTCTTCCAATTTGGACATGGCTGTGTGCCTCGCTGTGGACCAGTCGAGATTACCATGTTTGCGCAACCAGTTCAGGACTGTACTTCGTCCCTGAATGCCATAGCGGTCCTGCGCTTGCTTATAGGTCAGTTCACCTTTTTCAACCTGATCAACAACAGCCAGTTTAAAGCCCATGTTGTAATCTCGTTGTGTGCGCTTACGACGCACTTTGCCTGAAGTAGACATTGTCATCTCCTGTAGGTGACAACGTATTTCAGGACGTGACACAGAGACGAAAAAAGGCGACCACGACGGTCGCCTTAATCACATGATCGCAACACTTAACCAACCGGCGGCTTAGGCCGTCGCCAGAACCGGCGCGTCGTTAACAGCATAAAGGGCTGATTTGCGCATCGGCACAACCTGATAGGCGCTTTCATCAGAAAGCAGCGCTTTGAGCAGCAGGTTGTTAACATGATGACCTGATTTATAGGCGGTCACTTTGCCCTGAAGCTGCATCCCGGCGGTATAAAGATCACCCAGCGCATCAAGGATTTTGTGGCGCACGAATTCGTCTTCGTAGCGCAGGCCTTCTTCGTTCATCACTTCGTCGCCCGACAGGACAACCGCGTTGTCAAGCGACCCACCGCGCGCCAGACCGGCGGAGCGCATGGCTTCAACTTCGTGAAGGAAGCCAAAAGTACGGGCGCGTGAAATGTTGGCAACGAAAACGCCGTCGTCAAATTTGACGGACATACGCTGATTGGCAATCGCCTTGCTGGCGAAATCAATTTCGAAATCAACTTCAAAACCGTTGCCCGGCTCAATGCGGGCCGTGCAGCCGTTGTAATCGACTTCGACGGATTTCAAGACCTCGATCACCTGACGCGGTGCGTCCTGTTCCTGCAGGCCGACACAGTCAATCAGGAAGTTAAACGGGGCTGAGCTGCCGTCCATGACCGGCACTTCGTCGGCATCAATGTCAATCAGGACATTATCGATGCGCGCCCCGGCAAGGGCGGCCATCAAATGTTCAATAGTGCCAATTTTGATGCCCTTTGAGGCATCGCCAAGACAGGTGCAAAGACGGGTATCAATCACACCATCATAGCGTGCCGGATACAGTGGCTGGTCCGCCAGATCCGTGCGGCGGAAGACGATGCCGTGATCAATTTCTGCCGGATGGAGGGTGATGCGGATTTTCTGACCAGAATGCAGCCCGACACCGGCACAGCCGATGGACGCTTTGAGCGTGCGCTGACAAACGATATCGTCATCCGATACGCCTGTTTGCGCGAATGCGGCGCTTAGGTCAGTAATCTTGTTCAAGGTAGCCCCCAAATCAGGTCCGTCAGTTTCGAGCAAAAATTGTATGAAGCGTTATGAATGGTCGTAACCGTTGCTTCGTTAGCTTCAGACATTACCGATGGAATGACAATCAAACAAATCACTCTTTGTTACGCTTTGTAACCGATTTAAGTATCTGAAAATAAATGTATTTGCATCGATATGATGGACTGGAATCTATGTGTTTTCGCAAATGCAGGGCATCCACTGCGCGGCTTTTTCGTCACAAGTTCGTCACAGGGTGTTTCGGTCTGCGTCATGCCGTGAAGGTCACTCATAAAAAAAGGGAAGGCGTTTTGCCTTCCCTTTTTCGCGCGGAGAAACGTCGTTAGTTGGCCTGACGACGCAGGAAGGCCGGGATCTCAAGAAGGTCATCAGACGCACCAGGCGCCTTGCCCCGGGAAGAGGGCTCCTTGTTCATGACCTGCGATCCATCATCGTGCAGGGGCATTTCGGTCTGACGCGGCGCAGGTGCCTGCGGTTGCGCGACCTTTGGGGCAGCATGCTGTTGCGGCTGTCCCTGCTGATCCCTGGCGGTTTTGTTTTTACCAAACAGGCTGCTTAGGACCGAACGCGGCGATGTTGCGTTCTGGGCATCTGCGGCCTCAAAGACGTCCGGGCTGTGTTTGCTGACCGGTGCCGCTTCGCTTGGTGAAACAGCGCGCGGCGGAATGAATGCCATGTCGCCGTTGCTGTTTGGTTTTTCGGTTGCACGCAGGACCGGTTTCGGTTTCAGGACCGTCTGGCCCATTTCAATCGAACCGGTTTGCTGTGCTTCGGCCTGATGGTTCAGTTCTGGCTGATGCGCGCTGCCGGTGGCAGCAAAGCGATCTGCTGGAATCTGATCAATCGAAGCACCGCCTGCATAGTCATCCTGTGCCATGCCGGCTGCCGGTGCGCTGGCGGCGGCATTGCCGGCACCATGCTGACCAAATGACGGTGCGGCTGCAACTTTTTCTGCCGGTTCAGCCGCCTTGGGCTGTGCGACGGAAACAGTGGTTGGCTGCGGACGACGGACGTCTTCGGCATCAATACCGGTTGCGACCACAGAAACACGCAATGCGCCTTCGATGGTCGGATCAAAGGTCGACCCAAAGATGATGTTGGCTTCGGAGGCGACTTCTTCGCGAATACGGTTCGCGGCTTCGTCGACTTCGTAAAGCGCCATGTCCATGCCGCCGGTGATGTTGATCAGGACAGCACGTGCGCCCTTCATCGATGCATCTTCCAGAAGCGGATTTGCGATGGCAGCTTCGGCGGCCTCAAGGGCACGTTTTTCGCCAGATGCTTCGCCGGTTCCCATCATGGCTTTGCCCATCTCGCTCATCACAGTGCGGATATCGGCAAAGTCAAGGTTCACAAGGCCCGGAACCATCATAAGGTCGGTAATCGAACGCACGCCATTGCGCAGAACATCATCTGCCATCTGGAAGGCATCTGCGAACGTGGTTTTTTCATTCGCAACCCGGAACAGGTTCTGGTTCGGAATGATAATCAGGGTATCAACATACTGCTGAAGCTGTTCGATCCCCTGTTCGGCAGTGCGCATACGGCGCGTGCCTTCAAAATGGAATGGCTTGGTCACAACGCCGACGGTCAGAATGCCTGCCTCTTTGGCAGCACGTGCGATGACCGGCGCTGCACCGGTACCCGTACCACCGCCCATACCGGCGGTGATGAATACCATGTGGCAGCCTTCAAGCTGTGCCTGAATTTCTTCAATGGATTCTTCTGCGGCCGCACCCCCGGCATCGGGACGTGCACCTGCACCCAGGCCTTGGGTGATTTTGCGGCCAAGCTGCATTTTGCGCGTGGCTTTGCTTTGGCTCAGGGCCTGAGAATCGGTATTGGCAACAACAAAGTCACACCCTTCAAGTTCGGATGTGATCATGTTGTTCACGGCGTTTCCGCCAGCACCGCCGACACCGATAACGGTGATCTTCGGTTTTAGGTTTTCTTCCGTTTCAGGTACGGAAAAACTGATTGTACTCATTGTTTGCTCTTCCTCTCCGCGCTTTAGAGCTTAAAGATCTTACGCGACCTTCCCTTTGCCACGCATGTCAGAACACGTCCTGACACAAAGACCTCCAAGATGGTTTTAGCTGGCAAAGAGTTATTGGCGTGTTAATGCGCGCAAAAGTTTTCGAAAAAATGCAAAAAAAATCTGCATTTATTCCGATTTGCTCAGCAAACCTGCGGATTGCTTGGTTTTGATGTTGGGAAACTAGAAATTTTCTTTAAACCACGCACCAAGACGGCCCCAGCGACCGCCCGATTGGCGGATATTGGCCATGGCTTCGCTTAATGGGTCGTTTTGTTGTTCGACGGCGCGCAGCAACAATCCAGCACAGGCCGAAAACGCCGGACCTGCGGTTGCTTCGGCAAGGCCGGTGACGCCATGGGGATGTGCAATGCTTGCCGGACGTTCAAACATCTGGTTGGCCAGATCGGAAATGGCATTGAGCTGACTGGCCCCACCCGTCAAAACAATGCTGCGTCCACCGATCTGTGACAGACCGTGTTCTTCAAGCTGATCACGGATCAGTTCAAACGTTTCTTCAAGGCGCGGTTTAATGATGTTGATCAACATCGACCGCGGCACATGATTGAAATTGTTTTCGTCTTCATCGCCAATCACCGGAACCGCAAGGATTTCCTGATCATCTGACGGGGATGTCAATGCACTGCCATGCAGGGTTTTCATGCGTTCCGCATGGTTAAGCGACGTGTTCAGTCCATAGGCGATGTCGCGCGTCACATGCGCCCCACCGACGGGAACCGAGGCGGTATAAATCACCTGTCCGCCATGGAAAACCGCAACACTGGTTGTTCCGGCCCCCATATCAATCACAGTGGCACCAAGGTCACGCTGATCGGGTGTTAAGGCCGAAAGACCCGATGCCAACGGGGTGACAACGGTTTCCCGGATCGCCAGATGGCAGCGGCGCAAAAGCGTATCAAGATTGCGAAGCGGGGCTGTCTGGGTGCGCACAAAATGAAGATCAAGACCAAGGGTCGATCCATACATCCCGCGCGGATCATTCATGCTGTTGGTGCCATCGACCCGGAAGCCAAGCGGAACCGCGTGGATCAGTTCGTCACCGGCCTGACGCAACAGGGCTTCTTTCTGATCATTGAGTTTTCTGATCTCAAGATTGCCAATTGGCCGGGACCCAAGGGGGAGTTCAACCGTATGTGTTTCCGATTCGGGTTGTCCCCCCGACAGGTTTACAATCACGGATTCAATCGTGTGCCCCGCCATTTTTTCGGCGGCGTTGACCGCCGCCAGGACAACTTCCTGTGCGGCATCAAGATTGGAAATTGCGCCGCTTTGCAGCCCCTTGGACATGTTGTGACCAATGCCGATGATTTTCGGCGGCAGGTCTTTTTCACGTCGGGCAATAAAACAGCAGACCTTGGACGTTCCAATGTCCAAAGCCGCAATCAATCCTGATTTGGTTTTGCTGCGTGCCAATTGAGTGCTCGAAATTTTCTAAGGTTAATGGCTCGGCGTTTACGTGCCGTACCTTATGCCCGTTTTCCACCAGAAGCAGTTGCAAATTGGTTAAGGCTGACCGGAGTCTTTTGCAATACGTCAATCTGATCACGGGAATTGGCATTTTGCGGTGCGAAATGACAGGGATGATCAACCGCGGGTTTTCTCTGGTTATGGCTTTGTTGTACTGCAACGTTACAGGCCCAGCTTGACAGTCAACTGTAACGTTGCAGTAATTAACCGCCAAATCATAAAACCAACAGGGAGGAAACAGCATGTTTCTTGGCAAAATGACACGTGCCGGGATCGGAATGATCGCGGCACTCGGACTTTCGACCAGCATCGCATCGGCACAGGAAAGTGTGGAAGTCCTGCACTGGTGGACAGCAGGTGGTGAAGCCAAGGCGCTTCAGGTTCTGAAAAAGGATCTCGAAGATCAGGGCGTTTCATGGAACGACATGCCGGTCGCGGGTGGCGGCGGTGAACAGGCGATGACCGTTCTGCGCGCACGCGTGACATCGGGCAACGCCCCAACCGCTGTTCAGATGCTGGGCTTTGATATCAAGGACTGGGCGGGCGAGGATGTTTTGGCCAACCTTGATGCGTTGGCGGAAAAGGAAGGCTGGGACGCGGTTGTTCCCGATGCTCTGAAAGACTTTTCAAAGCATGACGGTCACTGGATTGCCGCCCCGGTCAATGTCCATTCCACCAACTGGGTCTGGGCCAACAAGGCAATTTTTGAAGAACTTGATCTGAAGCAACCGACCAACTGGGATGAACTGATTGCCGCCCTTGATAAGATCAAGGACGCTGGCTACACCGCCGTCGCCCATGGCGGGCAGGCGTGGCAGGATGCCACCATCTTTGATGCGGTTGTGATGGCAACCGGTGGTCCTGAATTCTATCAGGCATCGATGATCGATACCGATCCGGATGCATTGGGATCAGATACGATGAAAACCGTGTTTGATCGCATGGCGAAATTGCGCACCTATGTTGATGACAACTTCTCGGGTCGCGACTGGAACTTGGCAACCGCGATGGTGATCAACAAGGAAGCCGGTGTGCAGTTCATGGGTGACTGGGCCAAGGGTGAATTCCTCAATGCGGGTAAAGTCCCTGATACCGATTTTATGTGCTTCCGGTTCCCCGGAACGCAGGATGCGGTAACGTTCAACTCTGACCAGTTTGTCATGTTCAAGGTTGGTGAGGACCGTCAGGACGCACAGATGAAGCTTGCATCTGCGGTCATGTCGCCAAGCTTCCAGTCGGCCTTTAACGTGGTCAAGGGATCGGTCCCGGCGCGTACGGATGTTTCAAACGACGCCTTTGATGCGTGCGGTAAAAAAGGCATGGCCGAACTGGCTGCGGCCAATAAAAAAGGCACGCTGTTTGGCTCCATGGCGCATGGTCACTCGGTTCCGGCCGGGGTCAAAAATGCCATGTATGACGTGATCACCGCCCATTTCAATGGCGAGTACGGCAGCGCGACGGCTGCTGAAGAACTCGTCAATGCGGTGGCATCCGCCCAATAAACCAAAACGATAAACCGACGGCCGGTGCGAACATCGGCCGTCGGATAACGTGCGGAGCATGACCCATGCAACCATCCTTGCCTGGCAAGGCACAGGCAACCCTGCGGGAAGTTCTGCCCCGTCTGGTGCTGAGCCCAAGCCTGTTTCTGATCCTTTTATTCGTTTACGGATTTATCATTTACACCGGTTATCTGTCGCTGACCGACAGCCGGATGCTGCCATCCTATGATCTCGAAGGGTTTGGCAACTATGCCAACCTGTGGGGGCAACGAAACTGGCTGATTGCCCTTCAGAACCTTGCGATTTTTGGCATTCTTTACATTGCCATTTGTTCGGTGCTTGGCTTGGTGCTGGCGATTTTGCTTGATCAAAAAATACGCGGCGAAGGCATCCTGCGCCCGATCTATCTTTATCCGATGGCGCTGTCGTTCATCGTCACCGGGACGGCGTGGAAATGGTTTCTTGATCCGGGGCTTGGTCTTGAAAACACCATGCATCTGTGGGGCTGGGAAAGTTTCACCTTTAACTGGATCAAGGATCGCGACATGGCGATCTATACCGTGGTGATTGCCGCTGTCTGGCAATCATCGGGGTTTGTCATGGCAATGTTTCTGGCCGGGCTGCGTGGTATCGATAGCGAAATCATGAAAGCCGCGCAGATGGACGGGGCCAGCCGCTGGAGCCTCTATACCCGGATCGTGATTCCGCAATTGCGCCCGGTATTTCTGTCGGCCTTTGTGGTTTTGGCCCATCTGGCGATCAAGGCCTATGACCTTGTCATTGCCTTGACCAATGGGGGACCGGGACGCGCGACCGAACTTCCGGCGACCTTCATGTATTCCTATACCTTTACCCGCAATCAGATGGGGGTTGGGGCATCATCGGCGGTGATCATGCTGGCGATGATTGCATCAATCATTGTGCCTTACCTTTATTCCGAACTCAGGGAGCGTCGCTAATGGCCCGTTCAACGCAACCTTCGTTTGGCACCGGCAAGCTTATGCGTGCTGCCCTGTATGCGGTTTTGATCCTGTTTGCGGTTTACTATCTGCTGCCGCTGTTTGTCATGCTGGTCAATTCGGTCAAGACACTCGATGAAATCCGTGGTGGCAACATGATGTCACTGCCCGAGGTCTTTACGATTGAACCATGGCTGAACGCGTGGTCCAGGGCCCAGATCGGGGTCGAACCCACCGGGCTTAGCCCCTATTTCATCAACAGCATCATGATGGTCGTGCCTGCCGTTGCGATCTCGACCGCCCTTGGGGCGATGAATGGGTATGTCCTGACCAAATGGCGGTTTCCCGGCGATAAGATCATTTTTGGTTTGATGCTGTTTGCATGCTTCATCCCGTTTCAGATTGTCCTGATCCCGATGGCCCGTGTTTTGGGCATGATCGGTATTGCGGGCACGACAAGCGGTCTGGTGCTGGTGCATGTGGTCTATGGGCTTGGCTTTACCACCTTGTTTTTCCGCAACTATTATGCGGCATTTCCTGATGAGTTGATCAAGGCGGCCAAGATGGACGGGGCCGGGTTCTGGCGAACCTTTACCCGTATTTTGCTGCCCAGTTCCGGGCCGATCATTGTGGTGACCGTGATCTGGCAGTTCACCAATATCTGGAATGATTTCCTGTTTGGCGCGTCCTTTGCCGATTTTGATTCGATGCCAATGACCGTGGCACTCAACAACCTCGTTTCATCCTCGACCGGGGTTAAGGAATACAATGTGCATTTTGCCGGTGCGGTACTTGCGGCCCTTCCGACACTGATCGTTTACGTCGTTTCCGGGCGCTATTTCGTGCGTGGATTGATGGCCGGTGCGGTCAAGGGCTAAGCCAAGCAAAGCGAAGCCAAAAGTACCCATAAAAAGAATTACAGGGAAGTTATCATGTCCTTTCTACAAATCGACAAGGTTTGCAAAAGTTTCGGTCCAATCAACGTGTTGCGCGATATCTCGCTTGATGTTGAGGAAGGCGGGTTTCTTGTGCTGGTCGGCCCGTCGGGCTGTGGCAAATCAACACTTTTGAACACGATTGCCGGGCTTGAGAAGCTGACAACCGGTGAAATCCGTATTGATGGCAATGTGATTGATGATTTGCCGCCTGCCGAACGCAACATCGCGATGGTGTTTCAAAGCTACGCGCTTTATCCCAACATGAATGTCGGGCAAAACATCGCCTTTGGCCTTGAAATGCGCGGTATGCCAAAGGCCGAACGCGACGCCAAGGTGGCCGAGGCGGCCAAAACGCTTCAGATCGAACATCTGCTGGATCGTAAACCCGGTCAGCTTTCCGGTGGGCAACGCCAACGTGTGGCGATGGGGCGTGCGCTGGTGCGCAATCCGCAATTGTTCCTGTTTGATGAACCGCTTTCGAACCTTGATGCCAAGTTACGCGTGGATATGCGTACTGAAATCAAACGCATGCATCAGACATTCGGCACCACGATTGTCTATGTCACCCATGACCAGATCGAAGCCATGACACTGGGCACACGCATTGCGGTTCTTAAAGACGGGGTCGTGCAGCAATACGGCACGCCGGCCGAAATTTATAACGATCCGACCAACCTGTTTGTCGCTGATTTCATGGGATCGCCTGCAATGAACCTGATCCCGGCGACGGTGCGTGGCAACGGGGTTGAAATGGCGCGCGCGGGCGAAGACCCGCTGGTTCTGGGGTTCGATCAATTGCCCGGCGATGTGGCCGCGTATGAGGGGCAGGAAGTCATTGTCGGCATCCGGCCCGAAGCCATCACCGATGCCGACAGCCGGGCGGTGATGCGGGCCGGGCAACAGATCACCGCATCGTGCAAGATTGATGTGGTTGAACCGGCGGGGGCGGACATCTATGCCATTACTGCGCTGGGCGGTAAGGAGGTCGTGACGCGCTTGCATCAGGACTGGTTCGGGCAGGCCAACCAGCATACAGAATTGGTCTTCAACCTTGAAAAAGTTGTGTTTTTTGATCCCCAAAGCGGCGTAAGACTGCGCTAGAAAATGCACATCGGAATGCCTTGCACGGAGGGACAGCACGCTGTCTGAACATGATCCTGTTGGCAATTTGGGCCCGTCACGTGCCCAAAGCCGACCGACGCTTAAAACCATTGCGGAAATGACCGGCCTTGGGGTGACCACGGTGTCGCGTGCGCTTAAGGACGCGCATGACATCAGTGCCAAAACCAAACTGCGGGTGCGCAAGGTGGCCGATGCCATTGGCTATCACCCTGATCGCGCCGGAGTGCGGTTGCGCACGGGCAAAACCAATGTCATCAGTCTGGTGCTGGATCAAACCGACAAGGTGCCGGAATTTGCCCGGCGCCTGATTGTCGGCATTTCCGATGTCATGCGCGGCACGCCGTACCATCTTGTTGTGACACCACAATCGCGCACCGATGATCCGATGGACCCGGTGCGCTATATCCTCAATACACGGGCAGCCGACGGGGTGATCATTACCCATGTGCGCCCCGATGATGAACGCATTGAGGTGCTGCGCCAAAGCGGATTGCCCTTTGTCGCGCATGGGCGCAGCCTTACCGGGGCAGAGCACGCCTATCACGATTTTGACAACCGGGCCTTTTGCGAAATGGCGGCAAACCGCCTGATTTCGCGCGGGCGCAAACGGTTGGCACTGTTATCGCCACCATCGGAATTTTCATATTATCAGGAAACGCTGGCCGGGCTGGCGGCAACGGCCAAGGCCGCCGGGGTGCCGTTCCAAGTCCTTGGTGGCATTGACCTTGATAGCAGCAGCGAAGTCCTGCGTCAGGCCGGTATGGCCTTGCGCCATCAGGATTATGTGCCTGACGGCATCATTTGCGGCAGCGAACTTTGCGCCATGGCGCTGATTGACGGCATGATCCAGTCTGGCCTGAATGTCGGGCAAGACATTGATGTGATTGCCAAGGAAACATCGGATTTACTGAACTTTACCCGCCCACGGATCGACAGCCTGCGTGAAGACCTGATTGTCGCCGGACAGCAATTGGCTACCCACCTTTTGGATGTGATTGAAGGGCGCGATACCACCAGTCTGCAATCGCTTAGTCAGCCGGTCCCGGTGTGGCGAATTGAGGGGTAAGGTGATCGCGTTTAAGGGGGCCTAAATCCCACCCACACGCGTCGCATCAGACATGTTTCTATTATTCATAAAAAATGAAGAGTTATTGCGATTGATCATTTTCAGTGAATAACGCGAAGTTTGTTCGCAGCAGGGTGCATAATCATCGAGAACACCAATAAGTAATATTGTATGAGGAATTAATGTTGTGGTTTTGACGACGGAGCAGGAGGCCAGAGCGGGGTCGGCCGCGCCCTCTTTTTTTCCAGGTTGTGATGTCACGCTGCATCGCTTTTTTTTGATGGGCTGCTGCGTTATGTCGAGGCGTCTTTTTGAGTGGGTTGTGGCGTCACGCTGCGCCCCTTTTTTGGGCGGGTTGCGGTGTCAGGCGGCGACATCTTCTTGGGTAGGGTGTGGCGTTATGTCGCATCACCTTTGTTAGGGTGTTACGGCGTCGCGCTAGATTATCTTTTGGGGTGAGTTGCAGCGTCATGCAGCATCACTCTTCTTAATGGGCGACCGCGATCCTCTGGGGCACCTTGTGTATGAATGCGGCGTTATGCCGCGTCACCTTTTTTTGGCGGGTTGCGGCGTAGTTCGGCGGCACCGGGGGTGAGGCGGACGAAGGTGCGGTCGGGCAGGCGCAGATCGACGATCAGGACATCGCGTTCAAGCAGGTCATGTTCGGAATCAAGTACCGCAAGGCGTTGCCATGCCTTGTCCATGTCCTTTTCGGGCAGGCGGACATACATGCCGTTGGCAAGTTGAATGTTCCAGCGGCGATGGCCGATGCGCTGCGCGCCGGTGACCTGATCATAGAGATGGGGAACCGATTTGATGATGCTGAGCATCTCGGCGGCATGTTCGGGGGCGTCATCACCGACCAGAACCGGCAGGTCAAGATAGTCGCCCAGTTCATAGTTCTGAAGCTGCGCGCCATCGCCATCAATCAGCACATGGTTGCCTTGATCTGTCTGCCAAAGGGCAAGTGGGCGGCGTTCAACGATGGAGACAATCAGGGTGTCGGGCAATTGGCGTTCAACAGCAGCCGTGCGCACCCATGAAAGCTGTTCGATCCGTTCGCGCGCACTGTTGACGTCAAAGGTAATGATCGGGGTGCCGGGCTTTTTGCCGATGGCTGCCAACAATGCGTTGGGATCGGTTTTTTCGCGGCCCGATACTTCGATGTTTCTGACCGTCATGCCAAAATCGGCAGACAGGCGAATGGCTTCGTTCTGGGCGATGGTTAACCACGCATCCGCACGCCCGGTTTGCCACAGCGCAATCGGGCCAAGGGTAAAAACACCAATAAAGCCGGTCCACCAGACAACATGCGCGATCCGTTTGACGTTCGAGGCAACGCTATGTTGTTTATCAAGCTTTTCACGGCGTTCGCGCGCCTGTTCTTCGAGCGTGCTTGATGTTCCTAACGCTCGCATGAGGCGTCCTCCACCATCCATGCGACGATGTCGGCAAAGCTAAAGCCGTCATGGCGGGCGGCATCGGGGACAAGTGATGTTGGAGTCATGCCGGGCTGGGTGTTGATTTCAAGAATGGCCAGACGGTCGTGTTTGGGGTCATAGCGGAAATCCGCCCGTGCAATGCCCCGGCATCCCAGCGCGCGATAGGCGGCTTCGGCGTTTTGGCGCAGTTTGGTGCGCAAATCATCGGAGATATCGGCGGGCACGACATGTTCAGAGCCGCCCTGGGCGTATTTCGATTCAAAATCGTAAAAGGCATGGTTGCCGGTCAGGATTTCAATGACCTCCATGGCGACACCATCCTTGACCGCGACGGTCATTTCACGGCCCGGCACGAATTCTTCCTGCATGACGCCCGCCCCATGCACCCAGTCACGCGCCAGCATGTTTTGTTCTTCCTCCGCCGTCAGGATGATTTCAACCCCGACAGACGACCCTTCGTTATTGGGTTTGAGAACATAGGGCGGGGGCAGGGCCGCACCCTTGGCAATTTCATCGCGCGTCACCCAGACATGGCGCGCACAGGGAATGTCATATTCCATGAACATCGCCTTGGCCGACATTTTATCCATGGCAATGGCGGACGCGCGCACACCCGAATGGGTATAGGGAATATCCATGATTTCAAGCAGACCCTGAACCGCGCCGTCTTCGCCCCAGCGCCCGTGCAGGGCATTGAAAATCACATCGGGTTTGGGATCAATGGCGGTAAGCTGTGCGGCGAGATCGCGGGTCGCGTCAATTTCAGTAACCTGATAGCCCTTTTCACGCAGCGCCTTGATGCATTCGCCCCCCGAGGACAGGGATACTTCGCGTTCGGCCGACCAACCGCCATAAATGACTGCGACATGTTTGCTCATGCGTCTTTTCCTATGATTGAGTGGCCAAGGCGTTCGCCAATGCGCCGGATTTCCCAGCGCAAATCAACGCCACTGTGGTGTTTGACCCGTTTTTTGACTTCATCGCCCAACTGTTCAAGATCAAAGGCGGTGGCAGTGCCGAGATTGATCATGAAGTTGCAATGGTGCGGGGACATCTGCGCACCGCCAATGGTTAAGCCACGGCACCCGGCGGCATCAATGAGTTCCCATGCACGGTCCGGTGTCGGATTGGCAAAGGTTGATCCGCCGGTACGCGATTTGATCGGTTGTGATCCGGCGCGGGCATCCTGAATTTCGGCCATGCGGTTGGCAATTTCATCCCTGTCGCCCGGTTCCCCACGCAGGACGGCGGATGTGAAAATCCAGTCATCGGGCACGCCGCAATGACGATAGGATAACTCCATGTCGTCGGGGGTGACGGTGTGAAGGTCGCCCTTGCCATCAATGGCGGTGGCGGAGACCAGCACATCCTTGATTTCGGTGCCATAGGCCCCGGCATTCATCCGCAGTGCCCCGCCAATGGTGCCCGGAATGCCCGACAGGAATTCCAATCCGGCAATACCCGATTGCTGGGCGGTTTGCGCGACATTAAGGTCGAGCGCACCGGCCCCGACATGAATGTCGCCGTCCTTGATCACGGCATCGGTAAACGGACGCCCCAGACGGATGACCACACCGCGAATGCCGCCATCACGGACCAGAAGGTTTGATCCCACCCCGATGACCGTCACGGGCATATCGGCGGGCTTGTTTTTCAGAAAACCGGCAAGATCGGCCTCGTCGGAGGGGCGGAACAACACATCAGCCGGGCCGCCGACCTGAAACCAAGTGACCTTTGACAATTGTGCGCCTTCGCGCAGCTTGCCACGGACCTTGGGCAGGCGATCAATCAGAGGTGTGTGGTGTCCCGGCGTGCTCATGACAATCTCAGTTTTTCAGGGCTTCGAGTTGGGCGGGCAGGGCGTTGGCCCATGCGCTGATGGAGCCGGCACCAAGGCAGACAACCAGATCGCCCGGTTTGGCCGCAGCGGCGATGACTTCGGCCAGTTTTTCCGGTCCTTCAAGCGCGCTGACATGGCGGTGACCCCGGTTGCGCAATCCTTCGACCAGTGCATCGCGCGATGCGCCTTCGATCGGGGTTTCACCGGCTTCATAGACATCGGCGACAATGACGTTGTCGGCATCGTTAAAGCAGGTGCAGAAATCTTCGAACAGGTCATGCAGGCGTGAATAGCGGTGCGGCTGCACCACGGCGATGACATTGTTCTGGGTGGCCTGACGGGCGGCTTTGAGCACCGCCTTGATTTCGACCGGGTGGTGACCGTAATCGTCAATGATGGTGACACCATCAACTTCGCCGGTTTTGGTAAAGCGGCGTTTGACCCCGGTAAATCCGTCAAAGGCGGAGACGATTTTCTCATCCGGGATGCCAAGTTCAAGGGCGACCGTGATCGCGGCCAGCGAATTGGACACGTTATGGTCGCCAACCATCGGCAGGCGGACATCCTTGATGATGCGTTCTGCGCTGTCGACCCGTTCGCGGATCACGACGTCAAAGACGCTGTCGGAGATGTTGGTGCGCACATTGGTTGCGCGGACATCGGCCTGTGGCGAGAAGCCGAATGTGAAAATACGGCGGTCGGTGACCCGGCCAATCAGGGCCTGCACTTCGGGATGGTCGATGCACAGAACGGCAAAGCCGTAAAACGGGATGTTTTGAACAAAGTTTTTAAAGGCTTCGCGCAGTTGGTCGAAGTCCTTCCAGTGATCAAGATGTTCCGGGTCGATGTTGGTGACAACCGAAATGGTCGAGGGGACCTTCACAAAGGTGCCATCCGACTCATCGGCCTCAACCACCATCCAGTCGCCATCGCCAAGGCGCGCATTGGTGCCATATGAATTGATGATGCCGCCATTGATCACGGTCGGATCAAGGCCCGCCGCATCCAGCATGGTGGCAACAAGTGATGTGGTGGTGGTTTTGCCATGCGTGCCACCGACGGCAATCGCGGCCTTAAGGCGCATCAGTTCAGCCAGCATTTCAGAACGGCGGACAACCGGGATCATATCAGCACGTGCGGCGACAACTTCGGGGTTGTCAGATTTAACCGCGGTTGAAATCACAACCACGTTGGCATCGGTGATGTTGCCAGCTTCGTGGCCGACAAAGACCGTGATGCCAAGACCGCGCAGGCGCTGAACATTGGCATTGTCAGAGATGTCAGACCCTTGCACCGAATAGCCAAGGTTATGGAGAATTTCGGCAATACCGGACATACCGATGCCGCCAATACCGACAAAATGGATGGTGCCGATGTTGAGCGGCAGGGTGTTCATTGCGTGTCTCCTTGGTCTTTTTTACTTATGTTTTCTGCATCTGGTGTGCCTGCCGGGTTGAGACCCAGCATATCAAGCACCATATCGGCCAGCCGTTCGGCAGCATTGGCGCGTCCGGCGGTTTTGGCGGCCTTTGCCGCACGGGTCAAGGCCGCAGGGTTGCGTAACAGCTTTGCCAGCCGGTCGGTGACGGTTTCACTGGAAAAACGGTCTTGTGGCATGAGCCACGCGCCCCCGGCGTCTTCGACCTGCTGGGCATTAAAACGTTGATGATCATCGATGGCATGGGGCAGTGGCACCAGCAAACCGGGACGCCCGGCAGCGGTCAATTCGGCCACGGTGGATGCGCCGGAACGGGCAATCACCAGATGGCAATCGCGCAGGCGTTCGGGGATGTCATCGATAAAAGATGCCAGTGTGACATCAATGCCCGACCCGTCATAGGTCTTGCGCACCGCATTGATGTCTTCGTCGCGGGCCTGCTGGGTGACGACAAGGCGGGTGCGAATGCCTTCGGGCAGGTTGACCAGTGCGGTCGGCAGGATTTCGGAAAGAACGCGTGCGCCCTGTGACCCGCCGGTGATCAGAAGTTTGATCGGGCCATCTTCGGTCGGCACGTCATAGGTGCTGTTGGCAAGGGCGGCGACTTCGGCGCGCACCGGGTTGCCGGTCCAGATGACTTTGTTCTGATCATCCGGGTCAATCAGGGTGACGGTGGGAAATGACGTGGCAATGCGTTTGGCCGCCCCTGCGACCAACCGGTTGGCACGGCCCAAGACCGCGTTTTGTTCATGAATGGCAAACGGAATGCCCAGCCACTTGGCCGACATGGTGGCCGGGATGGAGGCATATCCGCCAAAGCCGATGACGACAGCCGGTTTGGCCTTTTTAATCATCGATCGGGCTTTGAGCGTGCCAAGGCCAAGGCGGGCAGCACCCATCAGGCGGCCTTTAATCCCCTTACCGGCAATCCCGCCCGCGGGCAGGATGATGGTTTGCACCCCATCGACCCCTTCGGTATAGCGCGCAGCCCGTGCATCGGTGAAAAACAGCACCTTTGCGCCGCGCCGGACCAGCGCCTTTGACAGGGCAACGGCGGGGAACATGTGACCACCCGTCCCGCCGGATGTCACGGCGATGACCTGCCCGGCAAGCGGGGTGTCATTGGCGGTGGAAATATCAGGTTGTGTGAGTTTCGTCATCTCGTCCACATGTTAAACGACGGCACGCGCCAAGGTTCCCCCATCAAAACCCGATAAAGGTTAATATCCCTTCAAGCGGGGGCGTTTATAGGGCGGGAATTTGTCGTTTTTTTGGGACGGGGTGTGTCGTTGGGGTGTTTGAGGGCGGGGGAGGTGGTGACGTGCTGTTTAGGGCTGCGTTCGTGGTGGGATGGACTCCCGCCTTCGTGTTGTGTCCCGTGAGATTAAGAAGTGCTTCCAAAGGAGCCTTGTAACCGAGGGATCTCAATCGTGTTCTGTTATAGTTGTCGATGAAGGTTCTTATGAAATCGTTTCGTTCGGCGTGAGTTGAGAATCGATTGCGCCCGGCATTTTTCCCGTTTGCGGGGGCGTTTGCGAGGGCTTCGCCGAGGCGACGGTTGAAACGCTCGACCTTGCCATTGGTCTGTGGTCGATAGGGACGGGTCAGCTTGTGCTTGATCCCGTGTGCGGCGCAGACTTTGTCAAAAGCGTGCTTTCCGGTTCCTTTGTTGCGCGTTGTCCAATAAGCGCCGCCAAACCGGTCGGTGAATTCCGAACCGTTATCCGTCAGAACGGTGTGAACAGGATAGCCAAAGGCATCAAGGAAGCGCCCAAGGCAGGCCGCAATGGTTTCTGCACTTCGGTCCTGGACGATCTCGACATGAGCGAAGCTTGTCACGCGTTCGATGGCAACAAAGACGTAGGCCGGTCGCCCGCCGATCCGGGTCAGATGTTTGAGATCGGCATGGACATAGCCAAACGCCACCGGCTCGAAAGTCTGCGACACCTGTTTAGGGGCTGCAGGCCTGCCAGAGACGCCATGGCGTTTGAGGCAGCGATGTAAAGACGAGCGCGAGATGTCGGCCCGCACACAGCGGTGCATGACTTCCAGAATATCGTCAATGGACAAGCCAAGCCGCGAGCGTAGTTCAACGGCGATTTCTTCCTCGCAAGCGTCAAAGCGCGTCTGGATCCGTTTTGGGCGATGCGAGTGATCTTCAACATCGGCCCGGCCTTTCCATCGTCGGATGGTGGTCGCGCTTACGCCGAGTTCCACGGCCAGTTCGGCAACGGAAGCACTGCTTGCTTGAATGTAGGCGCGCGTGCGTGGCGTTGTGGTGGCATTGGCATGCAGCTTCAGATCCATGATACAGCCCTCTTCTTGAGATAAGCCATGCCTCTTTCTACACTATCACTATACAACCAATCATCCGAAATAAAACACCTTCGCGGGAGTGACGGTGTTGGGCTGTTGTTTTGATGAGGTGTCATTCCCGAGAAGGCGGGAATCCATTACGCACCGTTCGTGGGCAGTTATTCGCCCGGACGTTTGCGGGTGAGCGCCAGCACAAAGCCCATGCCAATCGCAATGCCTATGGTGGCCGAGCCGCCGTAGGAAACAAACGGCAGGGTCATGCCCTTTGGCGGGACCAGTTGCAGGGTGGAGGCCATGTTGATCACGGCCTGCAAGCCGAACTGGACGAGAATGCCGGTTACCGCCAGCACGACGAACAGGTTGCGTTCGCCCATGAGGCGCGACAGGCCGCGCATGATGATGAAGGCAAAGACGCCGACGACCAGCACACAGAACAGCAAGCCGAATTCTTCGCCCGCCACGGCAAAGATAAAGTCGGAATGGGCATCGGGGATCGAGTTTTTGACCCAGCCTTCGCCCGGTCCACGGCCCATGATGCCGCCGTTCATGAAGGCTTCCATCGAGCGTTCGATTTGATAGTTGTCGCCCGATGCCGGATCAAGGAAGCGGTCCACACGTGATTGCACGTGCGGCAGGATCAAATAGGCACTGACCGCAAGGCCAACCGCGCCAAGGCCCAGACAAAACACCAGAATGATCGGAAGGCCAGCGAGGAAGATTTGCACCGACCAGATGGAGGTCACAACCACCGTTTGGCCAAAGTCCGGCTGGATCATCAGAAGGAAGATGCACAGGGCGAGCATCAGGCTGCTGACGATGTAGCCGGGGAAATTGGGGTTCAGGCGGCCTTCGGCGAACATCCACGCCACGACAACCGCAAAGGCCGGTTTTAAAAACTCGGACGGCTGAATTGTGATGCCCGCAAGGTGGATCCAGCGCACAGCCCCCTTGATCTCGGACCCGATGAACGGGGTGATGATCAAAAGGAAAATGACGCCAAGGAACATGATCGAGGCCAGCCTTCTGACCCATTTCACCGGCAGCAGTGAGATCGAGAACATGCAAGCGGCAGCAAGCCCCAAAAAGACGAACTGGCGGGTGACGAAGTGGAAGCTATCGACATTGATGCGATCGGCTACCGGCGGGCTTGCCGACATGACCAGAAGTGCGCCAATGCCCATCAGCAAAATGATGGCGGCAAGAAACCAGCGATCGACCGTCCACCACCAGATGCCCAGAACGGAGGTGTCCGCGCGGGAAAAGGCAATATTGGTATTATGACCAAACAGCGATTTCATGAGCGTTCCTGCGCGTTGGTGGCGAGATGGGCATAAATGTCGCGGAAGGCATCGCCGCGGGCTTCGAAACTTTTGAATTGATCAAACGACGCGCAGGCCGGGGTCAGCATGACCACCGGGGCGTCATCGCCATGTTGGCGGGCATCTTTAAACGCCGCCTTGGTGGCGACATCAAGGGTTTGGCATTTTTCCCATGGCAGATCGGTGCCAAGGGCGTTGGCAAATTCGTTGGTCGCCGCCCCGATCAGATAGGCCTTTTTGATGTTGGGGTAAAATACCTCAAGCCCGGCGATGCCGCCTTCTTTTGGTTTGCCACCGACAATCCAGTAGATGTTCTGATAGGCCGATAATGCCTTGGCCGATGCTTCGGCATTGGTGGCCTTGCTGTCATTGACAAAGACAACGCCGTCAATGGTGCCCAAGCGTTCCTGACGATGGGCGAGGCCCGGAAATGACAGGATGCCATCAATGATCCGGGTGGCATCGACACCGCGTGCACGACACAGCGCATAGGCAAAGGCAATGTTTTGCCAGTTATGTTTGCCGGGCATCCGGGTGACGGTGGTGAGATCGAGAATGCGGGTTTTGGCCCCGGAAATATCATCAATCAACCAGCCATCGGAAACATAAATGCCGTGATCAACCGGTTGGTTGACCGAAATTTCGATAATGTGGCGGCCGCCTTCGCGGGCCAGTTCGACCGACATTTTGGCACAAGGTTCATCATCAATTGAAATGATCGCCCATTTCGGGCCCTTGTTGCGCGCAAAGATTTGATGTTTGGCCCCGATATAGCCATCCATCCCGCCGTGACGATCCAGATGATCCGGCGTGATGTTTAAAAGTGCGCAGGCATCAAAGGCGGCCTCGGTCAGAAGGTCAAGCTGATAGGACGAGAGTTCAAGCACCAGACAATCATCAGGACCAGATGGTTCAAGACCAAGGGCGGCATTGCCAAGATTGCCCCCGGCCTGCGTTTTGATCCCGGCACCGGCCAGAATATGGGCGGTGAGGGCGGTGGTGGTGGATTTTCCGTTGGTGCCGGTGATCGCCAGGGTCGGCACATCGGATTGGGCGGTGCAGAGCAATTCAACGTCGCAAATGATCGGCACACCGGCCCGGCGTGCCTTTTCAGCTGCCGGATGCGGGGTCGGGAAGGTGGACGGGATGCCGGGGCTTATGACCAGCATGTCGGGTTCGGTCCAGTCACATTCAACCAGATTGATCGGGGCAAGGCCCAATGGCTCGATCAGATCGCGGCCCGACGCATTATCATCCCACGCCCAGACAATCGCCCCGGCATTGATCAATGCCTTCACACTGGCAAGACCCGATTTGCCAAGCCCCAGAACCGCGATGGTTTTGCCGCGCAAGTGTGAAAGATCAATCAAGGGTGTGTTCCTTAGCGAAGTTTAAGGGTGGCAAGCCCGACAAGGGCAAGGATCACGGCAATGATCCAGAAACGAATGACGATGGTTGCTTCCTGCCAGCCCTTTTTTTCAAAATGGTGATGCAGCGGCGCCATACGAAACACGCGTTTTCCGGTCAGTTTGAACGAGCCGACCTGAATGATCACCGACAGCGTTTCAAGCACAAACAGACCACCAATGATGGCCAGCACCAGTTCGTGTTTGGTGACAACCGAAACCGCCCCAAGTGCGCCGCCCAAGGCAAGCGACCCGGTATCGCCCATAAACACCATGGCAGGCGGGGCGTTGTACCACAGGAACCCAAGGCCAGCACCGACCAGCGCGCCAAGGAAAATGGTGAGTTCCCCTGATCCGGCGACGTAATGGACCTGAAGATATTCGGCAAACTGGATGTTCCCGATCAGATAGGTGATCAGCGCAAAACTGGCCGCGGCAATCATGACCGGCACGATGGCAAGCCCGTCGAGCCCATCGGTCAGGTTGACCGAATTTGACGCCCCGACCATGACGAACATGGCAAACGGGATAAAGAACCAGCCGAGATCAAGCAGGTAGTTCTTGAAAAACGGGAAAGCCAGTGCGGTCGAAAGCGGATCGGCGGTGTTGTAGGAAATCCAGAAGGCGGCAAGGGCGGCAATGGAAAACTGACCGAGCAGCTTTATCTTGCCGGGTAATCCCTTGGTGTTTTTCTTTGACACTTTTAGGAAGTCATCAAGGAAGCCTAGGAAACCATAGCCGATGGTGACGAGCAAAACCGCCCAGACATAGGCATTGGTCAGATCGGCCCACAAAAGGGTGGCGATGGATGTTGAAATCAACAGCAAAAGACCGCCCATGGTGGGCGTGCCTTTTTTGGTCAGAAGGTGACCTTCCGGGCCGTCTTCGCGGATCGGCTGACCTTCGCTTTGTTTGGACCGCAACCAGCGGATCAGGGACGGACCCAGAACAAAAGCAAGGATAAGCGATGTTATGATCGCGCCGCCTGTGCGGAACGTGATGTACCGAAATAGGTTGAAAACCGGCATCTGATCGGCCAGCGGATAAAGCAGATTATAGAGCATTGCTCTTGTCGTTCCTTCTGCGACGAATTTCTATTGGGGTGCGGGTTTGTTGACCACGCCGCCCGATTTTAATGCCGATACAATTTTCGAAACGTAAATGCCAAGCGATCCTTTGATCAAAACCACGTCGCCGGGCTTAAGATCGGCCTTAATTGGCGCAATTGCGGCGTCCGCAGTTTCAAAATGTCCGGCATTTATGGCGTCTGGCAGGGTTTTATCAAGCTCAGCCATCAAGGGACCGACGCAATAGACCCGGTTAATTTCCATCGCGGTCAGGGGATGATGAAGGTCAGCATGCATTTTAACCGCATCATCGCCCAGTTCGCGCATGTCGCCCAGAACCGCGATCTTGCGGCCACCATCAGTCGGTTTGGTTTGGGCAAGAACCTTGATCCCGGCCATCATCGAGGTCGGATTGGCGTTATAGGCATCATCAATCAGGGTAAAGGTGCCGTTACCCGAAGGCAGTTTGACCGTGGATGTTTCGCCCCGGCCTGCGGGCGGGGTGACATCGGCCAGATCGCGCGCAGCGCGTTCGACGTCCGCACCAATGGCGGCGACACAGCCCAGAACGGCGAGGGAGTTCAACACCCAGTGTTCGCCGGGGCAGCCAATGAAATATTCAAGTTCATGGCCATCAATACGCGCGCGCACCGCGCTGCCGTCGTTGACGATGTTGGCTTCAAACAGGCGGTAATTGGCAACCGCATCGGTGCCAAATGATTTGATGTCGGTGAGGCCCAGTTCCTTGGCCCGGCGTGCCAGTGCGAAATAATGCAGATTGTCACGGTTGAGGATCACCGCACCATCTTTGTCCAGACCGTCAAAAATCTCGGCCTTGGCCATGGCGATTTCGGCTTCGTCCTTGAAATATTCGGTATGTGCGCCGACGACAGTTGTGATCATGGCAACCGATGGTTTGACCATCTTGACCAGCGGGCTGATTTCGCCGGGATGGTTCATGCCGATTTCAAGCACGCCATATTGCGCATCGACCGGAAGGGTCGCCAGACTGATCGGCACACCCCAATGGTTGTTAAAGCTGGCGGGGCTGGCGTGGGTTTTGCCCTGCTGGCTCAGCACATATTTTAGGGCTTCCTTGGTGCCGGTTTTACCGACACTGCCGGTGATGGCGACGATTTTAGCGTTGCTTCGTGCACGCCCGGCGTCGCCCAGACGGTTCAGGGCGGCCATGGTGTCATCGACCAGAAGGATTTTATCGGGATCGGTAATGCCGGTGGCATCATCGACCATGACGGCACTCGCACCAGCATCAAGGGCGGCCTGTGCAAATGTGTGGCCATCAAAATTCGGGCCCTTAAGGGCGATGAACAGATCGCCCCTGGTGACCTTGCGGCTGTCGATTGAGATGCCCGATACCGTCCAGTCGCCGGATGTTGTGCCACCGGTTGCGGTTTGGGCATCTTGTGCCGTCCATAAAACAGCCTTGGTCATAGGGTTACTTTCTTTCTCATCAGGCCGTTACGACCAGGGTGCCGTAACGGGAATTTATGGTCAGTTGCCACCGGCAAGGATGCTGCGCGCGACAGATGCATCATCAAACGGCATCACCTGATCGCCGATGATCTGGCCGCGTTCGTGACCCTTGCCCGCGATGATCAGAACATCATTGCGTTGCAGGATGCCAATGCCGCGTTTGATCGCATCTGCGCGGTCGCCAATTTCAATGCCGCCGTCACATGCCTTTTTGATGGCAGCGCGGATGGTGGCGGGATTTTCGCTGCGCGGGTTGTCATCGGTGATGATGGCAATATCGGCGAAATCCTGTGCGACCTTGCCCATCAAGGGGCGTTTGCCGGTATCACGATCCCCACCCGCGCCAAAGACACAGACAATGCGTCCTTTGCAATGCGGACGGACAGCCTTGATCACGGTTTCAAGTGCATCGGGGGTATGGGCGTAATCAACAAACACCGGTGCGCCAAAGCTGGTTTTGCCAACCAGTTCCATGCGACCCCGCACACCTTCGAGCTTTTCAAGGGCGAGAACCGCCGGGTCGATATCGGCACCCGATGCGATGACAATCGCAAGGGCGGCCAGCGCGTTCATCACCTGAAAACTGCCCATCAGCGGCAGGTGAATTTTGTATTCACCCTTGTTGGCCAGAAGGGTCAGTTTGGTGCCGGTGCTATCAGGAATAGCCGAAACCAGTTTGATGTCATCGGCATTTTCGCCGTAGGACATTACGGTTAAGCCGCGCTTTTCGCACATGGCTTTCAGGGTCGCGAACTGTTCGACATCGGCGTTCAGAACCGCAGTGCCATCGGCGACCAGAAGGTCGGAGAACAGGCGGGCCTTGGCGGCGAAGTATTTATCAAAGCTGCCGTGGTAATCAAGATGATCGCGCGACAGATTGGTAAAGGCAGCAACGGTGACCTTGACCCCGTCAAGGCGATGCTGGTCAAGCCCGTGCGAGCTTGCCTCCATCGCGACGTGGGTCACACCGATTTCAGACATTTCATTTAAGGATTGATGCAGGGCAACCGGATCCGGCGTGGTCAGCGAGCCTGGGATTTTTGCGCCCGCAGCACGAATGCCAAGGGTGCCGATCGAGCCCGACATATTGCCCATGATCGTCCAGAGTTGTTCGGTAAAGATCGCGGTGGATGTTTTACCGTTCGTCCCGGTGATTGCCGCGATGTTGGCGGGTTGCTGCCCATAAAAGCGCGCAGCAAGCTGTGCGTAACGCTTTCGCGGGTTTTCAACCGGGATCAGGGGAACCGTCGGGGCACTTGGACGGGGCGTTCCGTCCTTGGCCAAAATGGCGGCGGCGCCGAGCTTGATCGCATCGGCGATATATTTCGAACCGTCGTCTTTGGCACCGGACAGGGCGGCAAAGATATAGCCATCCTTTACGGTGCGTGAGTTTGCTGTCAGGCCCGTAATGTTCGGGTCCTGTCCTTGGGCATGTTTAAGTGCCGCTTGATCACCTGCCATGAGTTCAGAAAGACGCAAGTTTGCGTTCCCCTTTGCGAAGTTCAATCTGCAACGCTTGCTCAATCTCCGGCGCCTTCGCATTCGCCGGTTCAATGCCCAAAAGGGGAGCAATACGTGTCACAACCTTGCCAACCGCAGGGGCGGACACCCATCCTGCTGTGGCAAATCCATAGGTTTTTTTTGTGCCTTTGGGCTCGTCTAGCGTCACCAGAACCACATATTTCGGGTCCTGCATCGGGAAGGCGGCGACAAAGGTTAACATGCGGGCGTTCTTTACGTAGCGCCCGTTCACGAGTTTTTCCGAGGTGCCGGTCTTCCCGCCAAGGAAGTAGCCCGCCACTTCGGCGTTTTTGCCCGATCCTTCGGTCACAACCAGACGCATCAAGCGACGCATCAGGTCAGACGTTTCTCGGGAAAAGACACGTTCGCCTGCCGGGGCACCGTCCTGTCTGAGGACGGTGGACGGGCGGCGAATACCACCGTTTGCAATGGTGGAAATACCGTTGACGACCTGAAGCGGGGTGACGGCAATGCCGTGACCAAAGGCAATAGTCATGGTGTTGATTTCACGCCACGGATTGGGCACAAGCGGCCCGCCGACTTCAGGAAGTTCGATTTCTGGCTTGTCGAGCATGCCAAGCTTTTTGAGGTATTTTTGCTGGGTCGCGCCGCCAAAGGCCATCGCCATGCGGGCCGAGCCGATGTTTGAGCTGTGGACCAGAATTTCCGGCACGGTCAGCCAGCGGTTCTCGGCGTGGTAATCACGGATCGAGAAACGTGCGACCCGCAGTGGTTCGGTGGCATCAAAAACCGAGTTCAGGTTTGCCGAGCCGGTTTCAAGCGCAATCGCGGTGTTAAACAGTTTGAACACCGAACCCATTTCATAAACGCCCAGCGTGCTGCGGTTGAACCGCGCATCCGCAGGCGCCTGACCGGGGCGGTGCGGATCAAAATTGGGAAGGGACGTCATGGCGATGACTTCGCCGGTGTAGACATCCATCACAAGCCCGGCAGCCCCGACTGCACTATAGGTTTCCATCGCACTTTCGACTTCTTCCTCAAGCGCGTATTGCACTCGGGTATCGACCGACAATTGCAACGGGCCGTTGTTGATGCGCAGTTCGTTATCGAATTCGCGTTCGGCACCGGCAATGCCGTTATTATCGATGTCGGTAAAGCCGAGCACGTGCGAGAACAGGCGGCCATGCGGATAAACGCGGCGCTCTTCACGTTGGAAATTCAGACCGGGAACGCCCAGCGAGTTGACTTCATATTGCTGTTCGGGGGTCAGGTTGCGGCGAATCCAGACGAAAGCCTTGCGCGAGCTTAAATGCCGGATCAGCGTATCGCGGTCCAGATCGGGCAGGGCCGTTAGCAGCATGTCGGCGGACTCAACCGGGTCCTTCACGACACGGGCATCGGCATAAAGCGAATTGGTCGGAAGATCGGTCGCAAGCAAAATGCCGTTGCGATCCACAATGTCAGCGCGTTCGGTTTTCAGTTCGCGCGCATCGGTTCCCGAGGCCACAGCAGGTTCGTTGCCCTGACGCAGAACAGAGGCATCAACCAGACCGTAGGTGATCCAGGTAAAGCCAACGATGAACATCGCGCCGGTGATGAAAATGCGATTACGTGCAGTTTCAATCGCCAGACGTTCACGTTGATCGGGTCCGAGTTCCGGACGATCCCCGCGCAGCCAGTATGAGAAACGCATGAAGCTCATCGCGTGCCTCCTGCAGTGGCGGCGACCGAGGGGGCGTCAATGATCATGGCGTCAGCAGCCTCGTCAGACATCAGATCGCCCGGACGGGCACGCGGCAGGGGCAGGAAGGCAACCGCCTCGCCAAATTTGTCCAGACGATAAAGATGCTGATCGGCATTTTCGGGCAAATCGTCGATGCTGGCCATCTGCAGAATATCGATCTGCGCCAGGCTGAGATATTGCTGGGATAACCGTTCGATCCGTTCAGGATTGTTCAGGTAGCTCCATTCGGCCTGAAGCACATGAATGGTTTCCTGTTCGGCCAGAATGTCGGACTGAATATCAGCGTAGCGTTTTTCAAGGCGTTCGACTTCGTGACTGACCCAATAGGTGCCAGTCCCAATCAGGATGGTCAGAAGCAAGCCGATAATTGTCACTGCGCGGGTCATTCTTTACCCCCTTGCGCAGTCGTCGCGGGCTGATCGTTTCGGGCAACCGCACGCAGTTTGGCCGAACGCGCACGCGGGTTGGCGCGAATTTCGTCCTTCTGGCCGGTGACGGCCTTGCGGGTGATGGTCGTGAAGGTCGGCGTTGCGACTTCGGGTTCGCCCGGAAGACGGCGCGACATTTTGTTCGGATCGCCCGAACGTTCCTTCATAAATGTTTTGACCTGACGGTCTTCGAGCGAATGGAAGGTCACAACCACCAGACGACCACCGGGTTTCAGCAGGGTTTCGGCCGCACCCATCGCGCGTTCAAGTTCGCCAAGTTCGTCATTTACAAAAATGCGCAGCGCCTGAAACGTGCGGGTGGCCGGATCAATGCCGTCCTTGGATTTGCGCACGACCGAGCGCACCGCACGGGCAAGTTGGGAGGTCGTGGTAAAGGGTTCTTCGGCGCGCATTTCCATGATTTTACGCGCGACCTTGCGCGAGGCGCGTTCTTCGCCGTAGCGATAAATCACGTTGGCGATGTCTTCTTCTTCGGCGGTGTTGATGAAATCAGCCGCCGTCGGACCCGACATCGACATGCGCATATCAAGCGGGCCATCGGTGCGGAACGAAAAGCCCCGATCCGCCTGATCGATCTGCATCGATGAAACGCCGATATCAAGAACGATGCCGTCAACTTGTGGTGCGCCAGCAGCGGGGATCAGTTTGCCGATCTCGCCAAAGCAGCCTTCGACCATGTGGAAGCGACCGTTGTAGTCGGCTTCCATTTTCTGGCCGTTGGCAACCGCCGTCGGGTCGCGATCAATGCCAAACAGCTCACACTGGGCGGAATCAAGAATGGCGCGGGAGTAACCGCCTGCGCCAAACGTACCATCCACCATGATTTCGCCGTCACCGGGTGCAAGAGCGTCGAGCACCTCGCGGAGCAAAACCGGTTTGTGCGGGCGATCTTCTGTCGCAAAGCTGATGTCTTTGTCGCTCATGATGCATCCTCCTCGGTCGGGGCACGCGGGCGTGTGCCGTTCGAGGGGTCAGTCATCGGTTTGAGTTTGAGTGTCGCGCCACGGTTCAACGTCCGGGTCCGGCTGGCATCTTGCAGGGGTGTAAAGATGTCAGGGTTCCACAGACGGAAGGTGCGGCCACGGCCAACAAAGGCGACCTGATCTTCGATGCGGGCATATTCGATGAGTTCGGCGGGCAGAATGATGCGGCCTTCGCCGTCATAGGGCAGCATGTGCGAGGAGCCAAGGATGGTATCGGCCAGATCGTCGGCCTCGTCCGAAAACATGTCGAGTTCATCAAGCGATGCTGCGATGCGCTCCATGTGGCTTTCGCTACAGCCTTCAAGGGCGCTTTCCTTGTGGGATTGATACAGGTAGATGCCAGCGAATTCTTCACGTTCAAGGGCCGCACGGAACCGCTTGGGGACGGATACGCGTCCCTTCCGGTCCAGCTTGTGAATGTGCGTCCCTGTGAACAGCACTTCGCCATTCCCCTGATCAAAAAAACCAATTCAAGAACAGCTTCCCAAATGGGAGGTCAGATGACCGCTTGCTGTTTGAAATGGATATGCCCCGCATGGCACAGAAATTATGCCTACTTATGGGGTACCATGGGAAATGATGGGGGTCAATGGGATTTGATGGGTTCAGATGTGACGTTTTAGGGGATTCCCAGTGCTTCCGGTGTATATGCAAAAAGCCTGATTTCCGCCAAAAACGCTTTGAATCACGGTGTTATCCATCTCCTGCCCATGAAATCCCAAAGGTGGTCCATGGGAACCCATGGGGGCGCTAAAAAAACGGGTGTATGGGTTCTTATGGACGCGGCGTGTTTGATGTAGCTTGCGGGCATGACATACGAAGACAATTTGCGATTTACGTCCCAATCGGGTTTGATGCGCGGATAAACTCCTGCAAGATGTCAGGATCAGGACGTGTCCTGCGGGGCATGCAGGACGGGATTTAAAGACAGCAACAGATACTGGCGCGGGGCAGCGTCAGTGAGATGAAGGACGCGATTGTTGCGGATAAAAGCTGCCATTTTCTTAATGGGTTGTGCGTTTTTGGCGATATCGATCACGCCAAGCGGCGTGGTTCCCTATGTGCAGGGTGTTCATGCACAAGGTTTGACGCTCGATCAGGCCGGGGGTGGGTCAACCTCGCCCGAGGTGACATCGCCGCAAATGCGTGAGCTTCTGCCGTTGATTATGAAGCAACTGCAAAATAACCCTGAACTGATGTCGCGATTTGGCATGGGGAGACTAGGCGGGTTGTCCGGTCTGTCGGGTCTTGATGGTGCGGGCGCGGGTGATGGTGCAGGAATGACCGGCATTCCGGGCACCGGGGCCAATGTTCCCGGCCTGAATGAGGCGATTGCCAAGGCACTGGCCGAAAAAAATGGCGGGACCGGCGTGGTGGCGCAAGGAATCCCAGAACAGGTCAAGCTGTACCGCGAACAATTCCACCCGGTTGATATTGATCAGGATGGTCGCATTGGCGCGGAAGAAGCCGCATCCTATGCCAGCTGGATGTTTCGGCGGCGCGATATCAACGGTGATAGTGTGCTGGTGGTGCGGGAATTTTCCGCCGTGGAACAACTGCCCGGATCGTCCGAGGCCAACCGGCAGCGGCTTCGGACAGAAAGCCGTCGTCTGGAATTATTGTTCGCGCAATATGATACCGATAAGGACAGTATGATCAGCAAGGATGAGTTCCTTGCCCAAGCCAAAAGTGCGTTTGATGACAAACGCGGAACCGAACCCGATGTTGATCCGTTTACATTCCAGACGGTGTTGCCGTTCTAGATCGATATTATCGGGCGGAGTCACGGAAGTTTCACGCCCCAACAGGTTGTTTCCCGGTTTTGATGGCCGGGTGTATATCAGATGCCGATACCAAAAAACTGACCAGAATTAGCCCGATAATCTGGCCCTGATCAAACGACAGGCCAGTGCTGACGGAGAGAGGCCATGGACAGCAACGAATTTTTCGCCCCCGCACGTACGACACCCGATGAGGGCGGCGGTAGCGAAAATGCGACCGTTACAGAAACGCATGGTGGCTCATCTGACGATGCTGCGACAGAAGCGGGTGTTGCGAAGGTACCCGGTGCTTTGAGTGTTTCAGGCGATGACGCAACGACGACACCATCGAGCAAACCACCGCAGTCAAAGGCACCACGGACGCCCGTCTGGGTGGACCTTCTGTCGCCGACCAACGAAGAAATTCAGGATATTGAAAAACGGTTTGGCATCGAAGTGCCGACCCGCGAAGAAATGCAGGAAATTGAGCTGTCATCGCGGCTGTACGACGAAGAGGGCGCGTTGTTCATGACGGTATCGGTGTTGAACCGGGCGGCATCGGACGCACCGCAAACAGCGGTTGTGACGTTCATTCTGGTCAAGAAAACCCTGATCACCCTGCGCTATGCCGACCCGGTGCCGTTCAAAACCTTTATCCGGCGGGTCAACCGCAGCCCTTCGCTTGCCAGTAGTGCGGATGCGGTTCTTTTCGGGTTGCTTGAACAGATTGTGGATCGATTGGCCGATGTTATGGAACAGACAGCAACCGATCTTGAGGGGCTGTCCAATCAGGTTTTTGCCAGTCCTGAAGACCGGAAATCAGATCAGGGACATCAGGACACCCTGCGTCAGATCGGGCGGGCAGGCAACCTGTCGGGTAAGGCCAAAGACAGTTTGTTGAACCTGCATCGACTTGGCTTGTTCCTGTCAACACAGGCGCGGCTTAAAAAGGATGCCAAGGCGCGGCTTAAGATCATTTCGCGCGATATCGTGTCGATTACCGAGCACGCCAATTTCATCGCCAACAAGGTGACCTTCCTGCTGGATGCGACGCTGGGCATGATCAGTCTTGAGCAAAACAACATCATCAAGATTTTCTCGGTCGCAGCGGCGGCCTTTTTGCCGCCGACCCTGATTGCGAGCATCTACGGCATGAATTTCGAGGTCATGCCCGAACTTGACTGGCAATTTGGCTATCCGGTGGCGATTGGTTTGATGGTTCTGTCGGCGGTACTGCCGCTTTGGTATTTCAAGCGGAAGGGCTGGCTCTGATCAATTTTGGCAAGAAAGGTGGGGTGATTGTCCTTTGCGCCAGATGATTTGTTGCTAGATTGCGCGACCTTGTCACCTGATATCGCGGAGCTATGGATATGTCGAAGATCGCCCTGATTATGATTGATTGGCAACAGGGGTTTGATGACCTTGCCTATTGGGGAAACCGCAATAACCCGGATGCGGAAACCAATGGGGCAAAGCTTCTGAGCCATTGGCGCAACGCCGGATTGCCGGTTATTCATGTCAAACATGACTCGACCGTGCCGCAATCGCGCCTGCATCCATCCCATGCGGGCAATGCGATCAAGGGTATTGTCGCCCCGATTGCGGGCGAGCCGGTCTATGGCAAGAATGTCAATTCGGCCTTTATCGGGACAGCGCTTGAGGCGGATTTGCGTGCAGAGGGCATTTCAAAACTGGTTCTGTGCGGCATTACGACAGACCATTGTGTGAATACGACAACCCGCATGGCGGGCAATCTTGGCTTTGACGCAACGATTGCCGCAGATGCCTGTGCGACCTTTGACCGCCAATTGCCAGATGGGCGTGTGTTTGGCGCAGATGTGGTGCATGACGTGGCGCTGGCCAGCCTTAATGGTGAATTTGCCGCGGTCAAAACAGTCGCACAGATCATTGCCAGGTGATCGGCAATTGACTTGCGTTTGCAGCTGACGCAATTTGCCCCCTGATTTCCGCAAAAGGTGCCCCCATGACCAAAATTGATACCCAAGAAAAGCTGCGTGCCATCTATGGCGCCCCCCTTGAAGTTGCCGTTTCAAAATGCCTTTCCGCACTTGATCCACACTGCAAGCATTTCATCGATCTGGCACCTTTTGCCGTGATTTCATCGGCAGATTCGAACGGGGATGCGGATGTCAGCCCGCGCGGTGATGGTCCGGGCTTTATCAAGGTTCTTGATGACAATACCATCCTGATGCCCGACCGTCCGGGCAATAACCGGGTTGATACGCTGGCCAATATTGTCGAAAACCCGAAGGTCGGGATGCTGTTTTTTGTGCCGGGCATCAATGAGACATTGCGGGTAAATGGCGTTGCTGAAATCCGTACCGATCCGGAATTGCTCGCACTGTTTGCCGATACGCCAAAGCCGCCGGTCACGGTGATCAAGGTGACGGTCGAGGAAGCGTTCCTGCATTGTGCGAAATCGCTGATGCGGTCCAAATTGTGGGATGCCAATGCCCAGATCGACCGCAAGACGTTGCCGACCCTTGGCAAAATGATCAAGGATCAGACCGCGGCGAATTTCGAGGTCGGGACACAGGAAGAAGCCGATAAGTATTTCGCCGCATCGATTGCCGAGCGCGGATAAGCTGAGCGGTTTGGCGTTACTTATGAATTTTAGTGCAAGGCGATGACGGGATGTCATCGCCTTTGTTGTATTGGTGGATAAAAAAATAAGACCAGATGGCCTGTAAGCCGGGTTCTGTCCATGCGGCAAGCCGCACTGTATGGCCATTCATCTGGGACGTCCGTCGCCGAACGCCTCCTGCAACCAACCCGAATGGTGGTGCGAAAACCCACCTGCCGACAATGCCGAAGCATCCGGCCGACCATTCCTATTAGGTTTTGCTCCCGGTGGGGTTTACCATGCGTCCCGCATTGCTGAAGGACCGGTGCGCTCTTACCGCACCCTTTCACCCTTGCCGAATGGCTTGCGCGATTCGGTGGTTTCCTTTCTGTGGCACTTTCCCTAGGGTCGCCCCCGCCAGACGTTATCTGGCACCGTGTTTCCGTGGAGCCCGGACTTTCCTCCCCCGCTGCGAACAGCAAGGGCGGCCATCCAGCCATCTGGTTGCGGTGATGTAGGTTAGATGGGGTCGTTCGTCAAGAAAAAGCAGTGATCTCAATCGACTGTCTGTCGGGCGCAAAAATGCGGGCAAAAAAGCATTGGAGCCATGCAAAGACAGATTTGCGTTGCTATCCTAAAGAGTGTAAAAGCCGTCTTCAAATTCATCCACTCGTATAGTTATAGGCTGGCACATTCACCCATGCATCGGGCACTCTGGTTCATAGGCGCGGTCGCGCTGTTGTTTACGTCTGTCTGCGCACAGGCAAAGGAAATCCGCATTTGTTACGACAAATGGGTTCCCTATGCCTATGAGGGGCGCGGTGGTGCCGAGGGCCTGTCGGTTGATATTGTGCGCACGTTCATGGAGCGGGCCGGGCATGAGGTGACATTTGTGTCGATGCCGACAGCACGGTGCCAGTTTTCCCAGCGGTACGGGGCGGTTGATGGCATTTTGCTTGATGATGTTGCGCACGCCAAAAGTGCCAACTTGAAGATATCATCAGACTCGCTGGCCAGCCGGGTAACGGTTGCGGTTGTGCGATCAAGTTTTCTTGCGAGCGAATATCGCGGGCCGGAAAGTTTTGACGGTGCAAGCTGGCTTAAGGTCATTGGGGACCAGTATCCCAAGGCCATCGCAGACAACCCGGATATGCATGCGGTGGAAGTTGGTGAAAATGCCAAAGGGTATGAGATGCTGCGCCGCCATCACGTCGATGTTGTCTTCGCCGACCTGGCGTCGATGCGCTATGACATTGGTGCCCAGCGCGACGCCATGCAGTTCAAGGTTTTGCACCCGGCTCTTGAGATTGCCGAATTTTATCTGAGCCTTGGCGCAGAGACAGCCGACATCCTTGGCGACTTTAACCTTGCGATGGCGCATGGTGTTGAAAGCGGCGAGCTGGATAATATTTACTACCGCTACCTTGGTTTTAGCCGGAATGGCTATGCGCGCTATATCGAGCATTCTGACGGGGTGGGCGCGGCAGAAAACAACAGCATTGAACAATAGTGTTTTTGGATGCTGGGTCGTCGATAGGTACTCGGTTTGAGGTCGGCCCTTATATCGACGCGGCTTTGACCAGTGCCTTGGCGATGGCGACACATTCGTCATCAACATTCCCGGAAATATCAGATGGACGCCAGTGGCGCTGAAAGGCGATGCGGCGTTTTTGCCCGTCACCATCGCCATAGCCGATCTGATCGAGCAGGAGGTCAAGGCTGTCGGGGGATGTGATGGCCTTGGGCGACATTGTAGCCGACATTTGGGGCCATAATCCGATGCCGTGTTCGGCCAGTTTGTCCCATGGGAACAGCTCGCCGGGGTCTTCTTTGCGGTCCGGGGCCATGTCGGAATGGGCGATGATGCGGCTGGCCGGGATGGTGTGGCGGCCCAGAATATCGCGACACAGCGCAATCACCGATGCGATTTGACGGTCGGGAAAGGCGCGATAGCCAAATTCATGGCCGGGATTGACGATTTCAATGCCGATGGAACGCGAATTTACATCCACGCATTTTTGCCATTCACCGCGCCCGGCATGCCATGCGCGTTTGTCTTCATCAACGAGGCGAAAAATCCGCCCGTCTTCTTCGATCAGATAATGACATGACACCGATGACGCCGGATCGCACAGGCGATCAAGGGCGATTTGACCAGATTGCATGCCGGTGTAATGCAGGACCAGAATGTCAATCTGGCTGTCGTCCGGACGGTCGCCAAAGTTGGGCGATGGATGGTCGATGATGTGTGTCATTGCGTTGCCTGCCATCGTCGGATCACCCGTTTCTGATCAATCCATGCCCTGGGTTTTGCGCTGTACCGGTTTGCGCAGCATGATAACGCCCACCCCGCACAGCACAACCGCCCCGCCAATGATTTTCAGCACGGAAAAAGCTTCGCCAAAGACGATGAACGATCCAAAAACACTGATCACCGGGGCCAGAAGCGACCATGGCACGACAACATTGACGTCCTGAGTTTTTAACAAGTGATACCAGAAGCCATAGGCAACGATGGAGGACATCACCACGGTAAAGCTGAGGTTGGCCCATGCGACCCAGCTTGCGTTCATGACCGCCTGAAACGCGTGCGGTTCAAAAATCAGGGACAGGAAGAACAATTGCGGCGCGGCCATGAGTGCCATCCAGCCATTAAGCTGAAAGGTATCAATATCGCCCAGTTTTTTGATCATGACATTGGCAACCGCCCACATGAAGGCGGCAAACACCACCAGCAATAATGGCAGTTGCAGATCGGTCATGGTCGGGTCCCAGAACATGATAATGACCCCGACAAAGGCCAGTGCCATGCCCGAAAGCCGTTTCCAGCCCAGCCGGTCATTAAAGAAATAGGTCGCCAGCATCGATGAAAACGGCACGCCCAAAAGAACGATAATCGCCACCGGTCCGGCATCGATCATCGACAGGGCATAAAACAAAACCCCGAAATGGAAGGTGCCAAAAACCGCCGAAATGATCGCCAGTTTCCCCATGCGGCCACGCGGCATGCGCGCAAACGGGATCAACAGGGCCGCAACAGCGCCAAAGCGAATGGCGGTCAGCATGAAAGGCGGGATTTCACCGACCGCACCCTTGACGGTCAGCATGTTGACGCCCCAGATGATGGCGACGGACAAGGCCATGAGGGTGGCTTTTAACGGCATGACGCGGGCTTTCAACAAGGGTTGGCCCGATCCTTGTTCGGGTGCCGACCGGGTGACACGTGACCGCCGCCAAAGTTGGCGGCGGGATTTATCCCTTGATCCACTGTTTTGCATCACAGGACAAATGAGTTGTTTTCAACTGCAGGCTCAAGTGTGGCGTATGTGTCGTTGCGGGTAAAGTCCGCAACGTTTCGCCCACGCCAAAAGATCAATAGGGTAAGGACCTAGCCGAGTTCTTCACGCATCATTTCAAGTTCCAGCCAGCGGCCTTCGCACTCTTCGAGTTCGGCGCGCGCGGCATCAAGGCGATCGGCCTTCTTCTGGAAGGCTTCGGGGTCCTTGGTGAACAGGCTGCCATCTGACAGGGCGGCTTCAATCTCGGCCATCTCGGCCTCAATCTTTGCCATCTTGTCGGGCAGGTTGTCATATTCGCGCTGATCTTTATAGCTCAGCTTGGCCGCAGCTTTGGGCTTTGCCGGGGCAGTCGCCGATGTGAAGGCCTTCTTGCCGGTTTTTGCCGCAGGGCGGTCTTCGGTGGGGGCTTGTCCGGCATTTGAAAGTTTGCGCTGGTTGATGTAATCGGAATAGCCGCCAGCATATTCAACCGCCAGACCATCGCCTTCCATGACGATGGAGGATGTCACGACGCGATCAAGGAAGTCACGGTCGTGGCTGACCAGCAGAAGCGTGCCTTCGTAGTCATCAAGCATTTCCTGCAGAAGATCGAGCGTATCCATATCAAGATCGTTGGTCGGCTCATCCATGATCAGAAGGTTGGTCGGTTTGGCCAGTTGCTTGGCCAGAAGCAAACGGTTGCGTTCGCCACCCGAAAGGGCGCCGACCGGGCTTCGGGCCTGCTTTTCATCAAACAGGAAATCGCGCAGGTAGCTGACGACATGGCGGGGATTGCCGCGCACCATGACCTGATCACCGCCGACATCGCAGAGCGTATCCCAAAGGGTCATGCTGTCATCAAGGGCGACGCGTTTTTGATCAAAATAGGATGCATTAAGATTGGTGCCGATCTTGATCGTGCCGCTGTCGGGTTCAAGCTGCCCGGTCAGCATTTTAAGCAAGGTGGTTTTACCCGCCCCATTCGGGCCAATGATCCCGACCTTGTCGCCGCGCAGAATGCGGGTGGAGAAACCGGTCAGAATTTCGCGGTCGCCAAATGACTTGGCGATATCAGTGGCCTCGATCACGACCTTGCCCGATGTGCCACCGGTGTCAGCGGCAAGCGACACATTGCCGATGCGATCAACCTGTGCGGAGCGCTGTTCGCGCATATCATACAGACGGCGCAGACGGCCCTGATTGCGTTTGCGCCGCGCCGAGATGCCCTGCACCGACCAGACGGTTTCCTTGGCGATCAGCTTATCAAGCTTGGCGCGTTCCTCGGATTCCTTGCGATAGATTTCCTCGGACCATTCTTCGAACTTGGCAAAGTTAAGCTTGCCCTGATGCATCACACCGCGATCAAGCCACAACACCCCGTTTGACACCGCATTGAGGAAGGCGCGGTCATGCGAAATCACCACAACCGCACCACGGAAGTTTTTAATCTCGCCTTCGAGCCATTCAATCGTTGGCAGATCAAGGTGGTTGGTCGGCTCATCAAGCAGCAAGACTTGTGGGTCGGCAATCAGTGCGCGCGCAATTGCCGCCCGGCGGCCTTCGCCGCCGGAAAGCTGCTTGGGATCGGCCATCGGATCGATGCTGACAGATGCGAGGAGCATGTCGGAGCGATAGGAATATTCTTCTTCATGGGCATCAAGGGCGGACAGAACAAATTCTTCGACCGTGTCATAGCCGTCAAATTTCGGTTCCTGATTAAGGTAGGCCACCTTGCAGCCCGGCTGGACAAAGCGTTCGCCGCCGTCAGCTTCGATTTCACCGGCGATGATTTTAAGCAGGGTGGATTTGCCCCCGCCATTTCGCCCGACAAGGCACAGCCGATCCCGTTCGCCAATGGCAAATGAAACATCGGAAAACAGATCATTCCCGCCAAAGGTCAGGTGAATGTCATTAATATTAATCAGCGGTGGCGCCATGGGAAAACCGATAAGCTTGGGGTCAAAAATAAGTCCATTGGCCCCCTGCAAACAGCATATAGGGTGCCGTTGCAAGGGAAATCATGCGGGATGGGCGATAGAGGGTGCTTTTATGATCAGCGAATGCCGCGTTCTTTGCGAATTTGATCCCAGGCGGCATTGATCCGGGCCATTTTTTCATTGGCCTGTTCGATGAACTCAGGCGGCATGCCCTTGGCCATCAGGGTGTCGGGATGATTTTCACGCGACAGTTTGCGATGGGCTGATTTCAGCTCATCGTCACTGGCGTCGCGGCCCAAGCCCAACTGTTGATACGGATCGGGTCCGTTCGAGGATGTATGGGCCTGATGTACGCGGTCAAAATCGATATCGGCAAAGCCGAAGATGTGGGCGACCTTTTTAAGGTAGGCCTGCTCGGCGGGGTGCAATTGCCCATCGGCCATGGCGATCTGATAGAGGGCTTCGAGGATGCCTTCAAGCAGGGCACGTTCGCCGCGGAACATGGTGGCGATTTGCTGCGCATAGGGTTCAAACCCATCCGGCGAGGCCTTTGCCATGTCAAAGATACGCCCGACATTTTTGGCCTCGCCCGGCGGGATGCTGAACACGCGTTTAAAGGCATCGATTTCATCGCGGCTGACATGGCCGTCAACCTTGGCCATTTTGGCAGCAAGGATAATGACACCCGTGGCAAAGGCGATCTGGCGCGGATCCTGCCCGCCCGGAATGCTTTGATAGCCACCGTAATGGGGGCCTGATCCACCAAGTCTTGGGTCGGACGCGCTGTTTTTAATCTTGTTCGACAACATGTCCTGCGGTTGCGCCAAGGATCGCGCCAAGCGGTCCGCCCAAGGCAAAACCAGCAGTTCCGCCAATAATTTTTCCCCAGATGCTCATGGGTGATTTCTGTCCTGTTGTTTGCGATGCCTGATGTGAAAGGCGGGTCAGGACAGCAGGCGTTGCCATCCGAATGCGTTCCCCCAACATAGTTTGGAGCGGGCAGAAAGAAATGGTCAAATCGCATTTTCTAATGCGTTCAGCTCAAAAGTATCTGATACGCTATACTTTGGTAGTAATTGATCTACCGTCAGTAGAGTGTTTCTAATAGGTTCTAATAACAAAATTGTAATAAGTAACTAGGGTCAGGACCTATTAATTTGATTGGAATGGCAGTCGTTATATTTGTCAAACCCAAGGAAAATCCCGCAGAACGGGTCGGCATTCCGAACAAGGGGTTTGACGCAGGAGTTGACAAATATAACGACTGTCCTTCGGATCAATCGGACTTGCACGGACTACTTTGTCGCAAAAACTTGAAAGATATATATCTTCCTGCACTTTTGCTTCGCGTATTCGCACAAATCTGATTGACCATTTCAACCAAATTAATAGGTCCTGACCCTAGAACACAGAAAGTCGGGGTGGGAAATGTCTTTATTGTCACGCATGAAGCTGGTGTATCAGATCTCGCTTCTGAGCATCGTCGCGTTGGTCATCTTTGCGATTGTAGGTCTTACGCAATTCATCGCCGATCAGCAGCGCCAGTCCGCACAGCTTATCGCCAAGGCGGCGACAGCCGATCTGTCGATTGTCGATAACACCTCGCGTGCATTTCTGAATGCCCGGCGCCACGAAAAGGACTTTGTCCTGCGCCGCGACGAGCAATATATCACCGCACATGAGCAGTCATCGGGGAATGTGCGCGCCGGGCTTGAAACACTGGCCGCGCGCGAAGAACTTGACGAGCTTCTGGGCGAGGTGGACCAAGCCCGGGCAGCTTTTGAGCAATATGTCGCAGAATTTGCCAATGTTGTCGCCCTGCAGCGTCAGATCGGTCTGGACGGCAGTAGCGGCTTGCTGGGCGAAATGCGCAGTGCCGCATCCGAGGTTGAAGGTGCCTTGGCCGATGTTGCAAAGTTTGAAGCGATGCTGGGCTTAAGCGACAGTAAGGATTTGTCGATTGAGCTGTTGCAAATGCGCGGCAACGAAAAAGACTTTCTGGCAAATATGGACCCTGTACATATCGAGAATGTCGAGGGCCTCGAAAAGAAATTTGACGCATCCCTTAAAAAGGCCGGCAGCATTCAGGACGATAAGAAAGCCCAGCTTGCAAAGCTGATGGCGTCTTATGTTTCCAATTTCAAAACCCTTGCCGATGCGACGCTGGCGCGTGAGGAATTGCTTGGTCGGCTCAGCACCTATTACGCGGCTGTCGAACCCATTCTTGCAACGCTCAGTACGGAAATCGGATCGGTCGCAGCAGACATGCAGGCGCGTTCCGAAAACATCGCGCGAACCGGCGTGATGGTGACCTTTGGCATCTTTATCGCCGGGACGGTGGTGTTGATTGTCATGTCGTTCATCTTGGCGCGCGCGATTGTCAGTGCGATTGCCGGACTGACATCAAAAATGACCCGTTTGGCCAACAGCGATTTCGACCTGCAACTCGGCGAAGCCGACCGTAAGGATGAAATCGGCGAGATGGGCCGTGCGGTTGTTGTGTTTCGTGAGAACGGGCTGGAGCGGCAAAAACTTGAAGCCCGGCAAAAGGAAATTGACGAGCAGCAACGCCAGCGCATTGCAACGCAGGAACAGCATATTCGCGAGTTTGACAATGATGTGGTCGCGATGATGAGTGAAGTGGGCACAGCGGTCGAGCAGCTTCATTCCGTGTCAGAAGTCCTGCGGCGCAGTGCGACAACGGCGGATGAGCAATCGACAACCGTGTCGGCAGGGACGGAAGAAGCATCGTCAAATGTGCAACTTGTCGCAACGGCGGCAACTGAACTTTCCGCATCCATTCATGAAATTGCCGGACAGGTCAGTGACACGTCGCAAATGGCCATTTCGGCCAGCGAGCGGGCGCAAACCACCAATGAAGATATTCAGGGGTTGAATACGGCGGCCGTGCGCATTGGCGAAGTCATTGGAATGATCAATGACATTGCCGGGCAAACGAACCTGCTTGCGCTTAATGCCACCATCGAAGCGGCGCGCGCAGGCGAGGCAGGCAAGGGGTTTGCTGTCGTCGCAAGTGAAGTCAAGAACCTTGCCAATCAGACCGCAAAGGCGACCGAGGATATCACCGCGCAAATCGGCGATATTCAGCGGGCAACCGGGTCAGCAGTTGAGGCGATTGATGAAATTGTTCGTATGATTTCCGATATCAGCGAACGTGCATCGTCTGTCGCAGCCGCGGTCGAGCAACAAACCGTCGCCACCAGCGAGATATCGCAAAATGTCGAACAGGCGGCATCGGCAACGCGCGAGATTTCATCGGCCATGCAGGGCGTATCGTCCGCCGTTGCGGATACCACAGAGGCGGCACAGGATGTGCGCGGGTCTGCTGATAATCTTGGCAAGCAAAGCGATGGCTTGAGTGCGCGTATTGATCAGTTCCTTGAACGGATGCGTGCAGGTTAGGCCATGATGCTCGGTCCTGACGCCAAACATTAAATGGCAGGGAATGCTGTTGGAAAAAGAAGTCCGATTTGATGTCGGGCTTCTTTTTTTGAATGCAGGTCGCAAAGACGTTTTCTCGGTCGCAGAACCGAATGTTGCGGCGAACGACGTGCATGGATCGGCGACCAATCTGGGCACTTAAAGCGAGAGCCTGCCGGGGGGCAGATTGACGGGTTCCTGGAACGTATGCGATCACTTTAACGATGAATTGTCGGTAATAGATGGCGGCTGGGCTTTACCTTGCCGCCATTTTCACGATAAAATCACGACAATATCACGAGATATAAGTGTCAAATCACCCGCGAAACACCTGCGCGTGAGAAAAGGGGAACGTCGTATGACTGATAAACCACGCATTGTTTCATCATCGCATCTGGTGTCAGAGCGTGCTGCTGAACTTTCCGAACTTGAGTTTGCCCTGATCCTGTCGGGCAATGCGTTTGATCGCTGGATGGTGCGCTGCATGCGTGCGGCTGGCATGCCTGATCTGTCGGTTCTTGATATTCTGGTTCTGCATAATGTCAATTCACGCGAACGCGAAAAAAGCCTGTCGGAGGTTTGCTTTGTGCTCAATGTCGAAGACAGCCATCTGGTGAATTACGCCTTGAAGAAATTGCGCAAGCTTGGCCTTGTTGAAGGTAACAAGCGTGGCAAGGAAGTGCATTACGGCACGACACCCGATGGCCGTGCGATGTGCGAGAAATACCGTGAAGTGCGCGAAGCCTGCCTTGTCGAAACGTTCCAGCGTCTTGGCGTAAACAGTCAGGAAGTGGGCGATGTTGCCAAGACGCTGCGCGCGATTTCCGGTGTTTATGATCAGGCATCGCGCGCGGCAAGTGCGATGTAAATCAGGCCTGTGTGATTTGGCCCGTATGATTTAGGGGCAGGAGCCATTGAAGCCAAATTAATGGGTCCTGAGCCTAGGGCTGAGGCAACAGCGTTCGATTGTAGGTTGGTGACATCACGATCTCGTTAAAGCAGACCCGCATGGGAGCTGCGACGACGTAGGATACCATTTCGGCCAGATCGTCGGGTTTTAACATGAGAGAGAGTTCTTCATCTGTGACGGGCACCGGCCGTTGTTTCAGGATCGGTGTGGCAACTTCCCCCGGACTGATGCAGCAGCAGCGGATGTTATTGTGCATTTCTTCCTGATTTATGCTGTGGGAAAGGTCGATTACGCCACGTTTGGACGCGATATAGGCCGGGCCGGCGGCAGGGAATTCGTGCCGCGCCGACCAGGAAGAAATATTGATGATCAGTCCATCTTTTTGTGCGCGCATGACGGGCAAAGTTGCGCAAACCGTGTTCGCCACGCCATTGAGATTGACGGCCACGATACGGTGCCAGTCGCCAATATCGAGGTCGCGCCAGTGTCGTTTGGGACTGTTCATCCCGGCACAATTGATCAGGACATTGATTTTGCCCATGGACGCCTGAATGTTGTGCGCAGCATCCGCGACCTGATCGCTGTTGCTGATATCAAGCGGGTGGATTTCGGCCTTTCCGCCATCTGACTTGATCGCGGTTGCGACCTTGAGAAGTGCTTCTTCGTGCCGTGCAGACAGGGCGACCTGCGCGCCCGCCGTGGCAAGCGACTTTGCGATTGCTTCGCCGATACCGCTGCCAGCACCTGTAATCCAGACAGATTTCCCTGAAAGATTCTGCATCCGATTTTTCCTTTTTGGTGATTGGTCTGGATTTTACCATATGGCAATAAATCCAGAAATATCAGATTGATGGAAGATTTAAGCAGAATGACGCGGGCAAAATGTCCTGCGCAGTTTCCCGGTTTGTGCATGGCTGTTATGAATTGACATTGACAATTTGTCAGTAAAATGTGATTAATGTGTCGGGAGGATGCTTCGGAGTCTCGATACGCGCGATTTTGTATCGACTCCCAGTCACACAGGGAGACTTGAACAATGCTTAAAAAGGCACTTTCGACTGTCGCAATCGCGGCAATGACACTGTCCGCCGGTATGGCGGCGGCTGCTGAAAAATGGGATATGGCAACGCCGTATCCGGATGCGACTTTCCACACCCAGAACATTATTGAATTTGCCAAAGACGTGAATGACGCGTCCGGTGGTGAACTGACCATTACCGTTCATTCGGGCGGTTCGCTGTTTAAACATGCCGATATTAAACGGTCGGTTCAGCGCGGTCTGATCCCGATTGGTGAGACGCTGATTTCGCTTCTGGCCAATGAAAACCCGATCTATACCGTTGATGCGATCCCGTTCCTGGCGACGTCTTATGACGATGCCAAGAAACTTTGGGAAGTATCGCGTTCGGGCATTGAAGCCGCCCTTGAAAAAGACGGCCTGAAAGTGCTGTATGCTGTTCCGTGGCCAGCACAGGGTCTTTATACCGCGAACCCGGTTGCCAAGGTCGAAGACCTCGAAGGTGTTAAATTCCGCGCTTATAACTCCACCACGTCCCAGCTTGCTGATCTGACCGGTATGGTTGCAACGCAGGTTGAAGTGCCGGAAATCCCGACCGCCTTTGCCACCGGCATTGTCGAGGCAATGATCACATCGCCATCAACCGGTGCCAATTCCAAGGCATGGGATTTTGTGTCGAACTTCTATGACGTTCAGGCATGGCTTCCGAAAAACATGGTTGTTGTGAATGCCAAGTCGTTTGACGCCCTGCCGGAAGCCGCACAGAAAGCGGTTATGGATGCGGCAGCCAAAGCCGAAACCCGCGGCTGGGAAATGAGCATGGCCGAAGCAGATGCCAAGAAGAAAATCCTGGCAGAAAACGGCATGAACGTTGCAGCACCGAGCGACGAGCTTAAAGCTGGCCTGTCCAAAGCAGGCGAAACCATGGTTGCAGATTGGCTCGAAGAAACCGGTGATGACGGCAAAGCCATCATCGACGCGTTCAAGAACTAAGGTTCTTGTTATTTTACGGGATCGGGCAGGCATAGCGTTCTGTCCGGTCCCGACACGCCCCACATTTCAGGGGCAGGACCCTTTAATATGATTGTCATGGCAACCTCAATATTTGCGAAATACAAGGAAAAGCTCGCAGAGCGTGTTGGCATCCCGGCCAAGAGGTTTGACGCGGGAGTTCGCAAATATTGAAGTTGTCCTTCGGATTGATCGGATTTGCACGGGCTACTTTGTCGCAAGGCATTGAAAGATAAATATCTTCCTGCTGCCTTGCTCCGCGTATCCGCACAAATCTGATCAACCATTGCAAACATATTAAAGGGTCCTGACCCTCATGTTACTGTCCGTGTAGAGAGCAAACCACCATCGCGATAACCCGCGGGCGGAAAGGGGACTGCTGTGCGTAGATTATCAGAGCCTGACACATTTTATCTGCCCCATTTTGCCGGAGAGATTCCTCTGTCCGGCAAGGAAAGGGCCGCAGAGCGATGCGGCGCTACGGTCAAGGTGCTTGACGCGGCGGGGCAGAGGGATCTCTCGGTCCGAAGGGTTTGCTTTTGGCGGCGTTTAGCTTCGCTACACCGTTTGACCGATGCGCCGCATCGCTCTGCACGCTGTGCCTTGCCAAGCGGCACGCCAAAAACAAACAAAATGGAGCAGATAAAATGAGACAGGCTCTAAATTATTTATTCAAATTCAGTGCCGGGCTGGCAGCCTTTTTCCTGATTGCCATCGCACTTTTGATTTTGGCCCAGTCGATTGGCCGTGTGCTTGGCATTGCGGTGCATGATGCCAATGAAATGGCCGGTTTTGCGCTTGCGGCGGGGACGTTTTTGGCCCTTGGCCCGGCATTCCGGGCCGGGACACATATCCGGGTTCAAATCGTGCTGTCGCATCTGACCGGTGGGGTTCGCCGCGTGATGGAAACCATCACGCTGTGCGCGGCGTCCTTCCTTGGCGGATATTTCGCATGGTGGGTGAGCGTTTTGGCCGAGGAAAGCTACTCATACGGCGATACCTCGCCAGGGGTGCTGGCGTTCCCGTTGTGGATACCGCAGGCCGCCATGGCCTTTGGGTTGATTGTTTTCACCATCGCAATGATCGAAGCACTGGTTGATACCGTGTGTGGTCGCGCGCCGGCCTTCGCCCGTGGCGAAGCCGTTGAGCTGAACGAATAGGGTACGGTCATGGATGTACTTCAAATTGGCCTGATCCTGATGGGGCTGTTGTTCCTGTTTCTGGGGGCCGGGCTTTGGGTGGCGTTGTCGCTGTTTGCGATTGGTGTGTTTGCGCTGGACTTCTTTACCAGTGCGCAAACCGGCCCGATCATCGCGACAACCGCGTGGTCCAGTCTTGCGACTTGGTCGCTGGCTCCATTGCCACTGTTTATCTGGATGGGTGAAATCCTGTTTCGGTCGCGCTTGTCCGAGGACATGTTTACCGGCCTTGCCCCGTGGCTCAATAAACTGCCCGGTCGTTTGTTGCATGTGAATGTGCTGGGCTGTGGCATCTTTGCCGCTGTATCGGGTTCATCGGCGGCGACGGCGGCGACCATTGGCCGCATGTCGATCCCGGAATTGCGCAAACAGGGGTATCCCGACAAACTGATCCTTGGCACGCTTGCCGGGTCGGGGACGCTGGGGCTTTTGATCCCGCCATCGATCATTCTGATTGTCTATGGCGTGTCGGCGGAACTGTCGATTGCGCGTCTGTTCATTGCCGGTGTTTTGCCCGGTGCGATGCTGATCATCTTGTTTATGAGCTTTGTCGGCATTTGGGCGACAGTCAATAAGGACAAGATGCCGCCTGCGGCACCGGCCATGCCGTTTGCCGATAAAATCCGCGCGTCGGGTCGGTTGATCCCGGTGATTACGCTGATTGCGGCGGTGATTGGCTCGATCTACGGGGGGATTGCGACCCCGACCGAGGCGGCGGCATTTGGTGTTGTCGGGGCCTTGATCCTTTCGGGGATCAGCGGATCCTTGACCCGCGAAAGCCTGATGGACGGGATTATGGGGGCCACGCGCACATCGTGCATGATCTGCTTTATCCTTGCCGGGGCGGCGGTTTTGACCGTGGCGATGGGCTTTACCGGTATTCCGCGTGAGCTTGCGGCATGGATCGCGCAGATGGATCTGTCGCCTTATGCGTTGCTGGCCGCACTGACCGTGTTCTTTATCGTGCTGGGGTGCTTCCTTGACGGGATTTCGGTGGTGGTTTTGACCACGTCGGTGATCCTGCCGATGGTGCAGGCCGCAGGGATCGATCTTTTGTGGTTTGGCATCTATGTGGTGCTGGTGGTTGAAATGTCGCAGATCACCCCGCCGGTTGGTTTCAACCTTTTTGTTTTGCAGGGGCTGACAGGCAAGAACCTGTTTGCCATTGCGCTGGCTGCTTTGCCGTTTTTCTTCCTGCTGTTGTTTGCCGTGGTGCTGATTACCGTTTTCCCGGAAATCGCCACCTGGTTGCCACAGCAAATGAACGGCTGACCGGTTTGAATATCTGATCTTTCGTATCGAATTTTTTGACTACAGATGCCCAAGGAGACAGCATCATGGCTTCTCACGCCCAAAACGCCCCCGCTTCGCAGACCACCGGACAGCCAAAATGGCAGTTCTGGATTGATCGCGGCGGTACCTTTACCGATATCGTTGCCCGCAAACCGGACGGGTCGCTTGTTACGCACAAACTGCTGTCGGAAAACCCGGAACGCTATGCCGATGCCGCCATTCAGGGCATTCGTGAATTGCTTGATGTTCCGGCCGGTGAAAAAATCCCGGGCGAGAAAATCGAAGCGGTTAAAATGGGCACCACTGTTGCCACCAATGCGCTTCTGGAACGCAAAGGGGATCGCACCGCGCTTGTGACGACCAAGGGGTTCCGCGATTTATTGCGTCTGGCCTATCAGAACCGCCCGCGTTTGTTTGATCGCAACATTAAACTGCCGGAAATGCTCTATGAAAGCGTGATTGAGGCCGATGGCCGCTTTGACGCGCAGGGCGAAGAACTTACCGCACTTGATCGTGACGCCCTGCGTACCGAGTTGCAGGCTGTTTACGATGATGGCATTCGCGCCTGTGCCATCGTGTTCATGCATGGGTACCGTTATACTGCGCATGAAAATGCGGCGGCCGAGATTGCGCGCGATATCGGATTTACCCAGGTATCGGTCAGCCATCAGGTCAGCCCGTTGATGAAACTGGTGTCACGCGGCGATACCACGGTTGTTGATGCGTATCTGTCGCCGATCCTGCGCCGCTATGTTGATCAGGTCGCCAGCGAGCTTGGCGGTGTGAAACTGATGTTCATGCAGTCGAATGGCGGGCTGACGGATGCCGCGAAGTTTCAGGGCAAGGACGCCATTTTGTCCGGCCCAGCGGGCGGTGTTGTCGGCATGGTCCGCACGGCCGAAATGGATGGTTTCAAGCAGGTCATCGGGTTTGACATGGGCGGCACGTCCACCGATGTTTCGCACTATGACGGCGAATATGAACGTGATTTCGAAACGCAGGTTGCCGGTGTGCGCATGCGCGCGCCGATGATGAAAATCCATACGGTTGCCGCCGGTGGCGGGTCGATCCTGCATTTTGATGGCGCGCGTTTCCGCGTGGGTCCCGACAGTGCCGGGGCAAACCCCGGTCCGGCGGCCTATCGCCGGGGTGGGCCACTTGCGGTGACCGACATCAATGTCATGCTGGGCAAGGTTCAGCCGGAATTCTTCCCCAATGTGTTTGGCCCCGAGGGCAATGAGCCGCTTGACGCTGATGCCGTGCGCGCCGGGTTTGAGGCCATGGCCGCCAAGATCAAGGACAGCACCGGACAGGTTCGCACCCCTGAAGACGTCGCCGAGGGTTTCTTGCGCATTGCGGTGGAAAACATGGCCAATGCGATCAAGCAAATTTCGGTGCAGCGCGGCTATGACGTAACGGATTACATCCTGCAGTGCTTTGGCGGGGCCGGTGGGCAGCATGCCTGTCAGGTGGCTGATACACTGGGCATGACCAAGGTGTTTGTCCATCCGTTTGCCGGTGTTTTGTCAGCCTATGGCATGGGGCTTGCCGATATTCGGGCGATGCGCGAACAGGCGGTTGAGGCCAAGCTTGAAAGTGGCGCACTGGCCGGTCTTGATCAGCAGCTTGATGTGTTGGCCGCCGACGCACGCGGTGAATTGCACGAACAGGGCATTACGGATGCCAAGATCAAGATGCTCAAACGGTTGCATCTGCGTTATGACGGCACGGATACGCCGCTTATCGTTGATTTTGGCGATGTTGATGCGATCAAGGGCCAGTTCGAAGAACAGCACAAACAGCGTTACGGCTTTGTCATGAGTGAAAAGCCGCTGGTGGTTGAGGCGGTTGCGGTTGAGGCAGTTGGCGAAACCCAGAGCCTTCCAGACGCCGAAGCCAAATCCGATACCACCGATGGAGTTGCCCCCGATGCGTTGGCGACCCGTGCGGTGGTGTTTGATGGCACATCGGAAGACACGCCGTTCTATAAACGCGAAGACATGAAACCGGGGGCGACCGTGCGTGGCCCCGCCGTGATTGTCGAGCCGGTTGGCACCACCGTGATTGATCCGGGCTGGGAAGCCAAGGTCAATGCGCGCGATCATCTGGTTTTGACCCGTGTTGTGGCGATGAAACGATCCGAGGCGATTGGCACACAGGCCGATCCGGTGATGCTGGAAGTCTTCAACAATCTGTTTATGAACATTGCCGAGCAGATGGGCGTGACCCTTGCCAACACGTCCTACTCGGTCAACATCAAGGAACGTCTTGATTTCTCCTGTGCGCTGTTTGATCAGGAAGGCCTTTTGATTGCCAATGCGCCGCATATGCCGGTCCATCTGGGATCGATGGGGGAATCTGTTCAGGCGGTCATGCGCAACAATGTCGGCAGCATGAAAGCTGGCGATGTTTATATGCTCAATGATCCGTATAACGGCGGCACGCATTTGCCCGACATTACCCTGATCACCCCGGTGTTTGGCGATGATGGCAAGGATATCCTGTTCTATGTCGCGTCACGTGGGCACCATGCCGATGTTGGCGGGATCACGCCGGGCTCGATGGCGCCAAATTCGCGCATTCTTGAAGAAGAAGGTGTCTTGATTGACAACTTCAAACTGGTTGATCAGGGCAAGTTTGATGAACCGGGTCTGACGGGCTTGCTTGAGGGTGCGAAATACCCGGCACGTAACCCCTATCAAAACATTGCCGATTTGCGCGCACAGATTGCGGCCAATGAAAAGGGCGTGCAGGAACTGCGCAAGATGGTTGATCACTTTGGCCTTGAAGTTGTGCATGCCTATATGGGCCATGTGCAGGACAACGCCGAAGAAAGCGTACGGCGCGTGATTGATCACCTTCAGGGCGGTGAATTTTCCTATGAAATGGATAATGGCGCGGTCGTAAAGGCCAAGGTCACCATCCATAAGGAAACCCGATCCGCCACGGTTGATTTCACCGGCACATCCGATCAGCTTGATAACAACTTCAATGCACCGTCGGCGGTGACCCGGGCAGCGGTCCTTTATGTCTTCCGGACATTGGTTGATGATGACATTCCGCTTAATGCCGGGTGTCTGAAACCGGTCGATCTGATCGTGCCCGAAGGATCGATGCTGAACCCGGTTTATCCGGCTGCGGTGGTTGCCGGGAACGTGGAAACGTCCCAGCATGTGACTGATACGCTCTATGCCGCCCTTGGCGTGATGTCGGGTGCGCAAGGGACCATGAACAACTTCACCTGGGGCAATGATACCCATCAGTATTATGAAACCATCTGTGGTGGTTCGGGTGCTGGTCCCGGTTTTGATGGCACCAGTGGGGTTCACACCCACATGACCAACTCGCGCCTGACAGATCCAGAAGTACTTGAATGGCGTTTCCCGGTGATGCTGGAAAGCTTTGAAATCCGGCAAAATTCCGGTGGGAATGGTGAGTTCAAGGGCGGCAACGGCACGACGCGCCGCGTGCGGTTCCTTGAAGACATGACCGCATCGATCCTGTCAAACCACCGTCGCGTCCCCAATCAGGCGGTCGCAGGCGGCGAGCCCGGCAAACTGGGGCGCAACGCGATTGAACGTGTTGATGGCACGGTTGAGGAGCTTAAAGGCACCGACGGGGCGCAAATGCATCCCGGTGATGTCTTTATCATCGAAACGCCCGGCGGTGGTGGATACGGCAAGGCTTGATCGTAGCACCCGTCACTTAAGATCAGTTGGGAATAGAGCCCACCAAAACATGGGTCGCCGGGAAACCGGCGGCCTTTTTTTGTGTCTGATGTCATGGATGTCATGGCAGTGTCATTGTTGGTGAAATTGACAACACTTCGTTTGTGTTGGTATAAATACCAACATGAAAGCAAATTTGCTTATGCGTGAGCGACATCAGCTTGCGCCAGATGCTTTTGTTGAAATGCGCATTTGGCGGGTGCCGCAATCGGTGCGTGGTTCTGCGCATATGTTCAAATATGCGCTGGCTTATGTCGTCGCCGGGGAATGTGTCCTTCGCTATGACAACGAAGCTGGCAAGGGTGACCACAGGCATATTGGCGATGTTGAAATATCCTATGACTTTTCGACACCGGCGCAATTGCTGCGTGATTTCTGGGCCGATGTCGATGGATGGAGGCGGATATGACCACCGATAACACTTCCAATACGGTAACTCTTTCGGTTGCGTCGCGCGATGATGTGACCAAGCGTGCGCTTGCTGCGTTTGACGGCACGGCGCAGGGGGCGCATATCTCGTTCGCATCGGTTGAGTTGCTGTGGCAAACCATGACGCCCAAACGATGGGACTTGCTCAAAGTCATGACCGGACAGGGGGCGATGAGCATGCGTGAAGCTGCCAGGCGGGTTGGTCGGGATGTCAAAACGGTTCATGGGGATGTTCATGCCTTGCTGAACGCTGGCGTTCTTGACCGGGAGGAAAATGGCCAGATAACGTTTCCTTTTGATGCCGTGCATGTCGATTTTACGCTGACGACGGCAGCGTAAATCTGAAAATCTGGAAATCGGGCCCGCTGCGATCACGCCATATCGCACCAATTTGACAGGATGAGAGCACCGTGAAATTTTTCATATTGAACCAGCGCTATTTCGTGATCGCCAGTGTTGCGCTTTTGACAGCCGTCTTTGTGATCTGTGCTGGCGTGGTCAACAGTTGGTTCTGGGTGCCTGCCGTTATCTTTGGCGCCCTGTTGCTGGTCGGGTTTCATGACTTGCGCCAGAACAAGCATTCTATCCTGCGCAACTATCCCATAAGCGCGCATATCCGCTTTATCCTTGAAAGTTTCCGCCCGGAAATTCGCCAGTACCTGCTTGAAAGCGATCAGGATCAAATCCCGTTCAGCCGTCAGTCGCGCGGGCTTGTTTATCAGCGTGCCAAGGGGGCCGAGGATAAACGCCCGTTTGGCACCATCGAGGATGTTTATAAATCGGGCTATGCCTGGCTGACCCATTCGGTTGCCCCGGCCACCATTCCCGACAGCGATTTTCGCGTCCGCATCGGCGGGCCCAATTGCAAGCAACCCTATCAGGCCAGTATTTATAACATCTCGGCGATGAGTTTCGGCTCCCTGTCAGGCAATGCGATTTTGGCACTGAACAAGGGTGCCAAGAAGGGCGGCTTTGCGCATGATACCGGGGAAGGCAGCGTTTCACGCTATCACCGCGAAGGCGGTGGTGATCTGATCTATCAGGTGGCATCGGGGTATTTCGGATGCCGTAATGATGATGGCAGTTTTTCCGAGGAAAAATTTGCCGAAACGGCGGCTGACCCACAGGTCAAAATGATCGAGGTGAAACTCAGCCAAGGGGCGAAGCCCGGGCACGGGGGCATGTTGCCAGCGGCCAAGATTACCAAGGAAATTTCCGACGCGCGCGGCATTCCCATGGGGATTGATTGCATTTCACCCGCCGCGCACAGCACATTTTCGACCCCTATTGGCCTGATGGAATTCATCGGCCGGTTGCGCGACCTTTCGGGTGGCAAGCCGGTCGGGTTCAAGCTGTGTATCGGGCATCGTCGTGAGTTCATGAGCATCTTAAAGGCGATGTTGGAAACCGGCATCGTGCCTGATTTCATCGTGGTTGATGGCAAGGAAGGCGGCACCGGCGCGGCCCCGGTCGAGTTTGTCAATCACGTCGGCATGCCGATGCATGAGGGGCTTACCTTTGTGCATAATGCGCTGCGCGGGGCGGGGCTTCGTGAACAGGTGAAAGTGGGGGCGGCGGGCAAGATCGTGTCGGCCTTTGACATTGCGCGTACCCTTGCCCTTGGGGCGGACTGGTGTAATGCGGCGCGCGGTTTCATGTTTGCGCTGGGCTGTATTCAGGCCCAGTCATGTCATACCAACTGCTGCCCGGTGGGGATTGCAACGCAGGATAAAATCCGCCAGCGTGCGCTTGATCCGGGCGATAAAAGCGAACGTGTGGCGCGGTTCCATAAAAACACCATGCATGCCTTGGCCGAAATTACCGGGGCGGCGGGGCTTCATGATCCGCGCAACTTCATGCCCTATCACTTCATGGTCCGGCAAAAGGACAATGAGTTTGTTGATGGCAATGAAGCCTATCCGTATCTGCCCGAAGGGTTCCTTGTTGCCGATACGGAAATCGAGGAACTCCATGACTGGCATTCGCGCTGGGACCGGGCATCGGCAGAAACCTTTGCGCCCAAGGAAATCCCGTTTGGGCCCTATAAAAGGGCCAAGGCAATCGCCGGTGAAAAAGCGGCTCAATAAGGAGGACGCCTAATGGCTGTAAAACGCATTGTGTCAAACTTCGCGGTGACGGATATCGCCAAGGCCAAGGCATTTTACGAGGACATCCTTGGTCTTGCGACCGTGATGGATCACGGCTGGATCAGGACGTTTGCCGCGGCGGGCGAAACCATGACCACACAGGTCAATTTCGCCACCGAAGGCGGGTCGGGCACAGCGGTGCCCGATATGTCGATTGAGGTCGATGACCTTAAAGAAACACTGGATCGGATGACGGCTGCCGGTATCGAAATCGAATATGGCCCGACCGATGAGCCGTGGGGTGTCCGGCGGTTTTATGTCCGCGACCCGTTTGGCAAGCTGGTTAATGTTTTGGCGCATCAGGTGCCAGCTTGAAAGCTTTCCTTTAGTTTGATTGATGGGAAATCGACGATATTAAGAGACGAGTTCACATGTTTTCCAAATGTGCTGCATAGTTCCATTGCTTTTTCACTATCCTCTCTAGCATTTGAGATGATGTTTCTTACAAGAGTGTCCATAGCAATCATCAGAGGTGTCAACTGGCGGACTTGTTCTTGACTAAGAGCCGATATCATAAAGCTCCCATCAAACCCGTTGACCGAAACTCTTTTGGAAAACTCTTCTCTCATATCGCAATACTTCTGGAAAGATTGGTCTAGCGCGATGTATCGATGAGAAATCTCCCATAGTTCATTCGAGAAATCTGCGTTGCTGTCTTCAATGAAAATTGATAACTCGGCAGGTTCGAATATTAGGTCTTCTTCGATAAACCCTGTTAATGGTGTAATATAGAGCCATAGCGAGACATGTTCAGTGCCGGGTGGTACTATATCCATGCAGGTATCTAAATGTTTTTTAAGTGATGCTAAGCCATTTGTGATTGAAAAAAGGCGCATCATTGCGCCGAATGCGACAGATTTTTTATGTTCGAGACGAGCTTCAGCATCTCTCTTCAATGTTTCTTTTGATGCCATTCTAGAAAGAAAATAAGCTGGAACTGCTGCGCATGCAGCGCCTAGTATTGCACCGATTGCTGACGGCACTAAATCCCACCATATGGGAGCATTATTAGTATGAAAGATAAGGTCTTCTGTCATTCTGATGATACTCCAATTTACATACATACTCTTGTAGTTGCTAATTTCATTGAATGCCATGCATGCCGAGTAAACAAGAGCTAACTAATGAATGATTGGCTCTTGTGATTCGCGTAGAGATATTGCCGCTTAGATTGTTTTAAGGTGTTTACTGGGGATGGGGTACGGAGCGCAGCGCAGCGAAGTGAATGACTTATGCCGCGCGCTGCATTTCCACGGTTGGAATGTCGCGGTCGGGGACCGGGCCGGTCACGAGGAAGCCGAACTTGCGATAGAACGCCTTGGCGCGTTCGTTATGCGCGACCACGGTCAGGCGCACATTGCTGCGCGCGCCTTGTTCGGCCAGCGCATCAAGGGCGGCGATCATCAATGCCTTGCCCGCGCCGCTGCCGTGGGACGCCGGATCAACCATGATCCAGTCGATTTCCGGGGTTTCGTGAATGGCGATCACGTAGCCAAGCAGATGCTCGTCCGCGGTGGCGACATAGACAGAGTGGTTTTCGCTGCCAAGCGCGTATTGGAAAACATCGGTCGATTTGGCGACATAGGCGGCAACCGTTTTGGCCGCAGCATCCCCCATGCCTTCGATGAAATAGGTTGAATCTGTTGCGCGCTTTGTCAGGTCGCGGATGAGAGAAAGATCGTCGGCAGTGCCTTTGCGGATCTGCATTTTTTATAAAAGCTCGTGCTCGTTATTTTGGTTGGGGCGAGGGTCAGAATACATTGAATTTGTATGTCCTGACCTTAATGACCCGGCGTTCAGTATGGACTGAATTTCATACCATGTGGTTAATGTCCAGACTTCTGAACATCAGATTTTTGCGTTGTTTGGGGACTGCGGCCTGTCGGGACTGTGATCTGTTTTTGAGGCCGATGGGGTGATGGCTATTTGCGACGGCGTTTTTTATCGCGGTACATTTCAAGATCGGTGACCGCAATCATGTCCTCAAGACTTTGATTGACCGGATCAAAAAACACCGATGCACCCGAACTGATTTCCGGGGTTTCGCGGATCGGTGTTTTTGCCTTGGGGACCGATAGTTTGGCATTGGCAAGCGCATTGCGCACGCGGGCGATGATCGTTGTCAAATCACCGCGATTGCGCACATAGCCCAGAACGGCAAACTCATCGCCGCCCATGCGGCCACAAATATCGACTTCGCGGATGCTTTCGGTGATGGCCTTGCCAACCGCACGCAGGGCTGCATCGCCGGCGGCATGGCCGTAATCATCGTTCCAGTGTTTCATGTCATCAAGATCAATGAAAATGATTCCGATGTTATGGTGATAGCGTTTGGCGATGCGGATTTTCTGATGGGCCAGCATTTCGAACCCGGCGCGGTTGTTCAGGCCGGTTAGCGGGTCTGACATCGAAATATTGCGCATGATCTGATATTGCTCATACAGGCGCAAATCGGCCTCGATCAGGTCGCGGAAACATTCAAGAAGTTCAAGCTGGCGTTTGTCATATCCGGTGGGTTTGGTGTCAAATACGCACAAGGTGCCAAACACCACGCCATTGGGCCAAAACAGCGGCACCCCGTAATAGGATACATACCCATCTTCGGTCAGTTCGGGGTTGTCAGCCCACTCGGGCTTGCCTGTGGCATCGGGTTCATAAAACGATGCCTTGGTTTGTGCGACGCGGCGGCAGTAAATGTTGCTGCTGGCGGGTTCGCACTTGCCCGATAGTTTGCGGTTGGGATTTGCGTCATTCTGGCTGGTCAAGGCGGCGCGAAAGCCAAGTTTGTCATTGTATTCGACAACATAGCCCGCCGTGGCCCCCAAAAGCCCCGTCATCAGGTCAATAGCACGTTGCCATTTGTCCATTGAAGACAGCATGGCTTCATCATTTGCCAGCCAGTCCTGTGTTTTCAGGGTCACCATCGAGACTGCTTTCACTTCTTGGCGTGATCATGGAGCATCAATGGCCTTAACTGACATGTGGTGCCCCCGCTATCTTCATATTTGTCTGATGAAGGTTAAGAACAAGCTTTCTTTTCCATGATTTAGGGGCTGTGGGATGTGTTTTTTGTCGTCGTGGGCGGTTCAATAATCTGTATTTTCGGTTTGTCGGTCAGATTGTTGCCCCTTTTACTTGCGATTGCAGGAGACAGGTTTCAAACTTGATCGGACTTTCCAATTGGCCGAACCAAGATCGATTAAAGATAAAACAGGAGACGCCCCGATGGCAGACGTGATCGATTACACGATCCATGGTGAAGAAATGCAGTTGGTCGAGATCGAACTTGATCCGGGCGAGGGGGTTCGGGCCGAAGCCGGGGCGATGATGTATATGTCTGATGGCATTGCCATGCAGACCGGCACGGGCGGCGGCATCTTTTCCGGCTTTAAGCGCATGCTGACCGGTGAGGGGTTCTTTATCACCAGTTTTGTGCATGAAGGTCAGAACAAGGGGCATGTTGCCTTTGCCGCACCCTATCCGGGCAAGGTGGTGCCGCTTGACCTTATGGCCTATGGCGGGGAAATCATTTGTCAGAAAGACGCGTTTCTCTGTGCGGCGGCGGGGATTGATATTGATATCGCCTTTTCCAAGAAAATCGGGGCCGGGTTGTTTGGCGGCGAAGGATTTATCCTGCAACGGCTGACCGGCGATGGGTTGGCGTTTGTGCATGCCGGGGGCACGATCATTAAAAAGGAACTGCAACCGGGACAGACGTTGCGCGTTGATACCGGCGCGCTGGTGGCACTGACCCCGTCGGTAGATTATTCGATCAAGTTTATTGGCGGCTTTACCAATGCGCTGTTTGGCGGCGAGGGGCTTTTTGTCACGACCCTTGAAGGGCCGGGGACGGTCTGGTTGCAAAGCTTGCCATTTGCGCGGCTGGCGGACCGGATTGCCGCAGCCTTGCCCCAAGATCGCAATAAGGGGTAATTCCCGCGTGCTGAGATGGACAATGGATCAGGCTGCTCACCATGTGGTGGGCGGCTTTTTTGCATTTTCCGGGTAAAAGGTAATACCAATTTCGACCATCTCGGCGTAGGGTGGGCGAAATCATTTAAGGTCGCCCGAGCAGATCGATGGTCCATCCCCACATTCAAATGGGCCATTGTGCGTTCAGGTAAACCTGATTGCCACCCGGACCAAGGGGGCAAAGCCCCGAAAATACGAGGAACGTCATGTCGGATCGTCAATATGAACGCATTGAAACCCCGGAAAGCCTGATCAGCACCTTGCGCGAGATGCTTGGAGATCGGCTTTCGACAGCGGCGGCTGTGCTTGAGCAGCATGGCAAGGATGAAAGCTGGCACGCGGCATCGCCACCCGATGCAGTGGTTTTTGCCACCACGACCGAGGAAGTTGCCGAGGTGGTCAAGCTTTGTGCCGCGCATGAGGTTCCGATTGTGCCGTTTGGCGTTGGATCGTCGCTTGAAGGCCATGTTGCCGCCCTTCGCGGTGGGATTTGTATTGATCTGTCGCGGATGGATGCGATTTTGGAGGTCAATAACGAGGACCTTGATTGCCGGGTTCAGGCGGGTGTTACCCGTGAGCAGCTTAATGAGCATTTGCGCGATACCGGGTTGTTCTTTCCGATTGATCCGGGGGCGAATGCATCGATTGGCGGCATGACGGCGACCCGTGCATCGGGTACGAATGCGGTGCGCTATGGCACCATGCGCGAGAATGTGTTGAACCTGACGGTGGTGACACCGGATGGGAAAATCATCAAGACCGCCAATCGGGCGCGTAAATCATCGGCGGGGTATGACCTGACGCGGTTGTTTGTCGGGTCCGAAGGAACGCTTGGCGTGATTACGGAAATCGCCTTGAAGCTGTATGGCATCCCCGAGGCGATGTCGGCGGCGGTGTGTGTCTTTCCGTCGGTTGCGGCCGCGGTTGATACCACGATCCTGACCATTCAGGCCGGTATTCCGGTGGCACGCATTGAGTTTCTTGATGAAATGCAAATCCGGGCGATCAACAAATATTCCAAAACCGATCATAAAGAAGCGCCCACCTTGTTCTTTGAATTCCATGGCACGGATGCCGGGGTGAAGGAACAGGCGGAGTTTGTGCAATCGGTTGCCGAAGAATTCGGGGCCGAGGAATTCCAGTGGGCGACCCGTCAGGAAGACCGCAATAAACTGTGGGCGGCACGCCACAAGGCTTATTACGCGTCGCTTCAGCTTGAGCCGGGCAAGGCCGGCATGCCGACCGATGTTTGTGTGCCGATTTCAAAACTGGCCGAAGCGATTTCCGAAACCCGTGCCGATTGTGATGCCAGCCCGTTGACCTGCACGATTGTTGGTCATGTCGGGGACGGTAATTTCCATACCCTGATCCTGCTTGATCCCAATGATCCTGAGCAGATGGCCGAGGCAAAGCGCCTTCATGACCGGATGGTTGAACGTGCGCTTAAACTGGGCGGGACCTGTACCGGGGAACATGGCATTGGCTATGGCAAGCTTGATTTCATGGAAGCCGAGCACGGGGCGGATACGATTGCGCTGATGCGTGCGCTTAAAAACGCGATTGATCCCAAAGGTCTGATGAACCCCGGCAAGCTTATTCCGAGTCTTTGATATCATCAGACGATTGGTGAAAGTTCATAAAAACGGAGCCTTCGTGCTCCGTTTTTTCTTTAGAACCGGAAAGACAGGGAAAGTGATCCGAACTGATCGGCACCGTCTTGGGCGGTATATTCGGCGGTGCGATACACATGGGTATAGGTCAGACGCGCCTGACCCATGATCACGGCAAAGCCGATTTGCAAATCGCCGACCAGCGGTTCCTTGTTCGACAGAATTACTGTCCTGGAACGTATTGCCATCAAGCGTGATATCGCGTGCGACATAGCGCCCGGCGACCCCGGCAAACAGATAGCCACTTAGTGGGAAGCCCTCGGTATCGGGGACGAAGAAATCCGATCCGGGCAGGCTGGGGCGAATGCGCGGCGGACCATAATCGGCAGGCAGGTCAAACCCCATGCGAAACATCGTGCCGACCTCGGCATTGGTAAAGGCATTGCCAAGCGACAAAGCCCCGTGCGGGGTGGCGTCAAACTCGATCCCGGCAACGTCTGCTTCAAACCAGCTGCGGTATTTGCGTTCATAGGTCAGGTTCAGCAGCGGTTCGTTTTCGATCTGATTGTCCCAGCCTTCGGGTGCGGGGCTGTTGATGTTTTTGTGAACGATTTTCTGTGTTTTGTCGGCAAGCGATGCTGGCCCGACCACGCCCAGTGTCAGTTCAAGCGTATCAATCCGCGAATAATTACCGTCACCGTCATTTTGCAATCCGGTGTCGGACAACAGCCCGACCGTACCGGCCAGAATACCGGCCCATGGACGATCATCGGGCTGGTTTTCGGCAATGGTGATGTCGTCGGGTGTATACATGGTCTGGCCGAAGGAATAGCTGGTTCTTATGCGGCCGTTCGAGGCAAAGAACGGAACCTTCCTGGCGACATTGAGGAAGGCGGCCGGTGCGGAATCCTCGGGCGAGATAAAGGCAAGACGCACACCATTGGTGTAATGCTGATCACTGTTGGTTGGTGTGAATAGGTCATTTTCCACCGAGAGCGACACCCCCCATTTTTCATCCGGGGTTCGGGTCGATTGCGGTCCGCTGGCTGTGTTTTCCTGCGCACTGGCATGCTGCGTTGCAGCGATCAGGCTGAGCAATGAAACCGATAGGGCCGCAGGATATTTGATGGCTCTGGACAATGGCATGGTGGGTTCTACTCGCTCAATCGGCTTTGTTGTTGGGATTTCAAACCAAATTCAATTCTGATTTTGCCCAATTTATGGCGCAGTGTCGCATCATTAACGCACCTGTCCACAGTTAACATAAACTCGCCCGACGCGCGATTGTTCCCATCGGGGCGAAATCGGGCGGGAACGCTCATCGGGTGTTTGCTGTCGTGCAGTAAAAAAGCCGGAAAATCGTTGGCAAAAAATGCCGAGGTGAGGGGCGTAACGTCAGGCGCCCGCCCGTTTGATCGATCATGTGATCACAGGGCAGGCGCCTTTGTTCGCAATGGGGGATGTCTTCGGGCCGTTTAGGCCGTTTTGCGGCGCAGACGCGCGACATCTGTTTGGCTGGTATCAATTATTCCGCGATAGGCATGCCAGCTTGAGAAGCCGAGAAGCGGCATGATGACAGCCATGCCAAACAAAAACACAACCATGCCACATGCTGACAGGATGGCAATCACTGCTGCCCAGCCGGTCAGGACTTTCCAGTTTTTGCGAAATGCCGCGACACTGATGATAACAGCCGTGATGACATCAACATCACGATCAACCAGCAAAGGTATCGACACGACCGAAACGGCAAAAACCATGATCGCCAATACACCGCCAAGGATGCTTCCGGTGATCAGGAAGGTCATGGCGTCACGCGAAAAGAAGGTTTCCCACACCAGCACATCAAGCGATGGCACCGTGCCACTATAAAACAAAGCAAACAGCAACATCGCAATACGTGTCCATGCGAGGAAGAACAGCATCAACATAATACCGATGGCACCAATTTGGCCCGGATTGCGGCGAAACCCGTTCAGGCTGTGCCACAGGGTGACGTTTTCGCCCATTTCAAGGCGGCGACTGGTTTCATAAAGTCCGACAGCCAGAAGCGGGGCGAGGAGCATAAAACCGGCGGCCAAGGGCAAGGTCAGATGAAGCTGCCCAGTTTGAAAGATGCTCAGAACCACAAGATAGCCTGCAAGAACGCAGAATGCGCCATAGGCCAACCCGATGGCAGGGGCACGTTTGAAATCACGCCAGCCTGCTTCAAGCCACGTACCGGACTGATCTGTGGTGATTTCACGAATGCCGATGCCGCTTATTGTGGGTTCGACCGTATTATTTGTCTGTACGATTGTTGTTTCGGTCATGGGTGTCCTCCCTGTCGCTTCTGGCCTGTTTGTTTTGGCCCGTTGCATTTGGCGTGTCGCTTTTCGCAAAACGATCTTTTGATCTGCCTGAAAGTCAGGATTGAATTTAGCGGTGTGTAAAATGTATCATTTTAAGGGCGGATTTCCAGCATCCAGTTGATTTTAAAGCATGTATAAAGAATGCGTAATGTGCCATTCTGGTGAAATTGGGTTATGTTCCCGTATGCTGCGAAGTTGTTTGGATTGGTTAAAAAATCAGATTTTAATCAGTCTGGATTCCTGATCGCGGCGTATGACCCATTCAGATGACATCTGATGTGGACAATTGAGGCGATAAGACCCATCTGAACATCGGAAAACCAATCGGGCGGTCTGTGAACAATCTCTCGCCATTTTCTATTGCGAGACGTAATTCGAGCCCTATGCTTTTGGGGCCTGACCCTAAACTTGAAATCGAACCTTAAAAGGTCGCTGCCCACCGGCAGAACGATCTTGCGAGCAAGCGGAGCCTGACTTTTGAAAAAAATCCTTGCCGTTATCGGCGCTGTGTTGGTCGTTTTGATTGCAGCGTTGCTGATCATTCCATCCCTGATCGACTGGAATGGCTATAAGGCCCAGGTCAGTCAGGCTGTCCGTGATGCGACAGGACGCGAACTTGTGATCAATGGCGATTTGTCGATGTCGTTGATCCCGTCGCCTGCCTTGTCGGCAGAACAGGTTGCCCTTGGCAATGCGCCCGGTGCGACGGACGCCAACATGGTGACGATTTCAGAAGTGCGGGTTTCCGTTGCGATGATGCCGCTTTTGACCGGCAATGTTCAGGTCACCGAAATCAGCCTGATTGATCCGGTGATTGCCATCGAAACGTTTGAAGATGGCAGCAATAACCTTGTGTTTGATCCGGCACAGGCAAAGCGTTCTGGCCCGGATGCGGGGACGATCACCACGCCCGAGCCTGCAACGCCATCGACGGAAAACACCCCGGCCGCACCGACATCCGCTGATGATGGTGCAAGCAGCGATTTCTCCAGCGCCATTCAGGTTGACCGGCTTGAGGTCGAAAATGCCACGATTATTTACCGCACACCGGGCAGTGAGGAACGTATCGAAGGGCTGACCATTGGTGTTTCGGCCGACAGCCTGAATGGTCCGATGGACGGCGAAGGATATGTGTTTTATCGCGGCATTCCGCTGACGTTTGAATTTAACGTCGGACAGATCAGCCAAACCGGTCCTTTCCCGGTCAGCCTGAAGGTCGGTATCGACAAGGTCGATGGGGGCATTTCGCTGGGCGGTAAGGTTGACCTGTCATCGGACAACCCCGGATTTGACGGCCAGATTGAAGGCAAGTTTGATGATCTGCGCGCAGCAGCATTGCGCATTGCCGGTGAGGGTGCGGACATCCCAGATGTTGCGGCCAAGCCGTTTGACCTTGGCGGGCACATCACGGCCGATGCCAAATCGGTGACGTTAAATGATTTGTCGATCCGTTTTGGGGAAACCCGTGGATCGGGGGCGATTGCGATTGATCAGGAACCGCGTATGCGGGCTGATGTTGCGTTGCGCTTTAACCAGCTTGATCTGGATTCAATTCTGGTACTGGCCGACGTTGGTGACGGCGTAAAGGCACCAGAAGCGAACAGCGCATCGGGTTCATCATCGACCGATGCCGGAAAAGCATCCGATGAGGCGCAGTCCATTCCATCGCAAAGTTCGGTAAAATCCGGTTCAGCAAACGGGCCGATTATTCCGGCCGATCTGACAGCATCCATCGATTTTGAAGTCGAGACCCTGATTTATAATCAGACGCCCATTCACAATGCCCGCATCAACGCGGCGATTGCCAACAGCAAAGTCACCTTGAACGAGGTATCTGCCGGATTGCCCGGTGGAACGGACTTGGCCGTGTTTGGCAGCATTTCGGGTGAAAAATCGACACCATCTGCGGCACTTAGCTATGAAATCGCATCGGAAAACATCCGTGCGGTGATCCGTTGGCTTGGTGTTGATGTTGATGGTGTGCGCGCTGATCGGTTGCGTCGTTTCTCGCTGACTGGCGGGATTAAAGGCACGCCTGAGCAGCTCAACATTTCCGATCTGGACATGCGCATTGATGACACCGCCATTCGCGGTGCTGTGGTTGCCAACATCAGTGGTCCGGGACTGCCGTCCCTTGGTATTGGGCTTAAGCTTGATCGCATCAATCTTGATCAATACCTTCCGAGCAGCCCAAGTGCGGCGGGCAGCGATCAAGGTTCTGGTGCGTCATCAGGGACGACTTCCGGTTCGGGGGCTGCATCATCTGATGGGGCTTCTGGTCAAGGGACTGCGGGTGGCACAGATGCCGATATGGTCAAACTGATCAAGGATGCCCTGGCACCACTTGACGGGATGGCAGCCAATTATCGGTTGTCGGCCGATGAGATCATTTCATCGGGTGTGTCGGTGCGCGGGATCGTTATTGATGGCAACATCAATGGGCGCAAGATCGCATTGAACAATTTTGCCATTGCCGATGCGGCTGGTCTTGCGGCCAGTGCCAAGGGGACATTTAATGGTGCTGCGGACATTCCGGCATTTGAAGGTTTGGCCGTGCGCGTTACGGCCAAAACGCTTGAGCCGCTGGCGAAACTGACGGGGATTACCCTGCCGGCACCTGCCAGCAGCTATAAAAGCATTCAGGCCAATCTTGGTTTGAACGGGCCTGTGAGCGGACCAACACTTGATCTTGATGTGTCCAATCCGCTGGCACAGGTGAGCCTTAAGGGTGTGTTGGCCAATATCTTTGGCGCCAATCCCGGTCTTGATGGCAAACTTGGTGTTCAGGCATCAAGTCTGAACCGGGCACTTGATCTTGTGGCACCGACCTATACCCCATCGGGGAACCTTGGGCGTCTGGCACTTTCCAGTACGGTTAAGGGAACGGCACAGAACATCAATCTGGGCGACCTGAAACTGGTCGTCGGAGCATTTGAAACGGCGGGGAACGTCAAGTTTGACGCGACGCAGGCCCAGCCAAAAGTCACCGTCAGCCTTTCTGGAGGCAAGCTTGCGGTTGATCCGTTCCTGCCAGCCGAGAAACGCGCTGGTTTGATGCCCGGTCTAGTACCAGGTGCGGGAAGTGGGATGCGCAAGGCAGCATTTAACCTGCCGCAGACGGCAAGTGTCACCCGTGTGGATGCCCGTGATGGCACGCCGTGGGATGATACGGTGATTGATGTTTCGGCCTTGCGGTCGATTGATGCCGACATCGCCATTGCCCTTGATCAGCTTGATTTTGATACCTACAGCCTGATGAAGCCGGACTTGAAGGCGGATCTTGTTGCCGGGTTGTTGACGATTTCCAAGCTGACCGGTGTGCTGGGCGATGGTGATCTGGCGATTGATGGTAATTTCGATGCGCGCAGCACCGACATTCCCAAACTTGCCCTCAAAGGTTCGCTCGATGGTGCGCGGGTGGAAAAACTTGCCCCAATTCAGGTTGCCAGTGACCTTATCAATGGCGGTATTCAAACCAGGTTTGATGTTTCCGCATCGGGCAATACATCGCGTCGTCTGGTGTCAGCCCTTGGCGGGACAGCCAATTTTGTCCTGAATAATGTGCGGTTTAGCGATGCCGATAAACGGTCTGCTGATCCGAAACTGAACTTGCAGGCTTTGCTTCGTCAGGGGCCGCAGGCCATGGTGGTTGAGGGTATTGGCAACAACGACATTCTTGAAACGCTTGAGGCCGATATCACCATTACCAACGGTGTGGCCAAAACCACACGGGTTGAGGCAACCTCACGCGTGGGGACGGCGGATGCGGATGCGACCCTTGATTTGCCCAAATGGGTGATGGACACGCAGGCGGATTTTGATTTCTCGGAAAAAATCGAAGAACTGCCGCCTTTCAGTGTGTATGCCAAAGGCAAAATTGACGATCCGGTGATTACGGGACGGATGGACAAGGTTGCGGTGAAGGTTCTTGATAACCTTTTGGACAAGGCGCTTGGCGGGGATGGTTCGTCGGGTTCAAGTGGTGATTCGGGTAAGGATGCGGCCAAAGGATTGCTAAAAGGTCTTTTGAATCAATTCGGTCGCTAATCCCGGTCCTTGAGATTTTATCTTTGAAACGGCCCTGCAGTGCGGGGCCGTTTTATTTTTGGGACATTGCCATAGTAGTTGATTGTCACATAACGGCAAAAAAAACTTAACAAAGTGCCCCGGCTTCTACATGATCCGCGCGTCGATTCCCTTTGATGGTAACGGTTGATTATGTCGGTAAAGAAAACGGCTCTGGATAAGGACCTCAAGTGGCAGCGCCGCATGGATGCGGGGATGGGTGAAACCGCCTCGATCAGTGCGAAACTTGGTCTGGCACTTGTGTTCCTGCTGGCGTGTAGCGCGTTTGTCGCCTTTCAAATGGGCGGGGTACCGCAAAGTGGTTTCCTGATTGCAGCAGCCGTCATTGGCGGTTACATGGCGCTCAACATCGGGGCCAATGACGTTGCCAACAATGTTGGTCCGGCGGTGGGGTCCAAGGCGCTGACCATGGTTGGCGCGCTTTTGATTGCCGCGGTTTTTGAAGCGGCTGGTGCGATCATTGCCGGGGGCGATGTTGTCAGCACGATCAAGAACGGCATTATTGATCCTGCCCGGATGCCTGATCCTCAGACCTTTGTCTGGGCAATGATGGCAGCTCTTCTTGCTGCTGCCTTGTGGCTTAATCTTGCGACGTGGATTGGTGCGCCGGTTTCGACCACGCATTCCATCGTTGGTGGTGTGATGGGCGCTGGTATGGCCGCCGTTGGCATTGACGCGGTGAATTGGCCGACCATGGGCACGATTGCTGCAAGCTGGGTGATTTCGCCGGTTCTTGGGGGATTGATCGCGGCCGGGTTCCTGGCCTTTATCAAGTTCCGCATCCTTTATACAGACGACCGGGTTGCCGCGGCGCGCAAATGGGTGCCCATCCTTGTTGGTGTGATGGTTTCGGCCTTCACCATGTATCTGATGATGAAGGGCATTAAGAAAATCTGGAAAGTGGAAACGCCGGTTGTGATTGCAATTGGTATTGCTGCCTTCATCATTACGGTTCTGCCGGTCCGTAAGGCCGTTTTCCGGGCTTCTGCCAATATGACGGGGCGCCGCAAGGAGATTGCATCCTTGTTCCGGCTTCCGCTGGTTGCGTCGGCCGCCCTTCTGTCATTTGCCCATGGGTCTAACGATGTTGCCAACGCGATTGGTCCGTTGGCGGCCATTGTTTCGGGTATCAACAGCGGTGAGATCGTGACATCTGCGCCGATCCCGATCTGGGTGATGGTCATTGGCGCGATTGGTATTGCCGCCGGACTTATCCTGTTTGGTCCGAAACTGATCAAGACGGTGGGATCGAAAATCACCAAGCTTGATCCGATCCGTGCCTATACCGTGGCGCTGTCGGCAGCTTTGACCGTGATTGTCGCATCGGCCCTTGGTTTGCCGGTCAGCTCGACCCACATTGCGGTCGGTGCGGTGTTCGGGGTTGGTTTCCTGCGTGAAAGCCTTAATCATCGTCGTCGTCAGGTTGTGAACCCGCCGATGCTGGTGGATGGATCGGACAACGCGGAGGTTGATGCGCATATCGAAGCCCTGCGTCAGATTGACCCGAATGAAGCCGAAAAGGCCGAGAAGAAATTGCGCAAGCGTCTTCTGGTGCGCCGGAACTATGCATTTACCATCGCAACTGCGTGGGTGGTGACGGTTCCAGCTGGCGCGTTCCTTGGGGCGCTGCTGTTCTTCACCATTCGTGGCATCATGTTGTAATATCAAAAAGAATAGAGTTTCGCGGCACAATGCCCCATTTCCCCGGGGTGTGTGCAGCGATCTGCAGCGGCGGTCAGGGGTTCCCTGATCGCCGTTTTTCCTTGACCGCTCCGTGCCGCGGGCGTAAATACCCGGCCAACAACGTCGAACAGCACCCGGTCTTGATCGTCGCCCAATAAAGTGGGCCGCGAGATTTGTTATGCGTGGGGTTGACTTTATTGAAGGACAGATAGATGAAAGCCATCATTTTCGGCATTCTGGCCATGGCCGCGACGGTTGTCGCATCAAATATTCTGGTCGAATATCCGCTGCCTGGCGTCCTGGCCGATTGGCTGACCTATGGCGCGTTTACCTATCCGGTCGCATTTCTGGTGACGGATCTGACCAACCGCGCACGCGGGGCCAAGGCGGCCCGTGTTGTCGTGCTGACGGGGTTTGCGTTGGCGGTTGTGTTGTCGCTGATCTTTGCAGACACACGCATCGCCATTGCATCGGGGTCGGCTTTCCTGATTGCGCAGATGCTTGATGTCACCATCTTTGACAAGCTGCGTCAGGCAACATGGTGGAAAGCGCCGCTTGTCTCAAGCGGGATTGGGTCGGCTGTTGATACCGCGCTGTTCTTTTCCATTGCGTTCGTGGGCACCGGTTTGCCGTGGCATACTTGGGCCATGGGCGATTTCACCGCCAAGGTGATCATGGCGCTGACCTGTCTTGCACCGTTCCGTTTGTTGATGGCGGTGGTGACACCGCGCCTGAATGTGGGTTCAGCGCAGCCAACACAGGGCTGATATACACACGCCAGTGGCTTGTGATTTTTGGCGAAGGGGCGCATAAAACGCCCCTTCATTTGTTTGTTCATTGTTCTGGAATAGCCCTTATCCATGAAAGTCGATCTGTTCGATTTCGAATTGCCGCGTGAACGCATTGCCGAACATCCCGCATCGCCGCGTGATGCTGCGCGTATGCTTGACCTGTCGGCGGCGGATATCCAAGACCGTATCGTGCGCGAACTGCCTGATATCCTGCGTCCCGGTGATTTGCTGATTTCAAACGACACCCGGGTTATTCCGGCCCGCCTGTTTGGCAAGCGGGGCGAGGCAAAGGTTGAAGTCACCCTGCATAAGCAGGAAGGCCTTGGCACATGGGTTGCCTTTGCCAAGCCGGCCAAGAAGCTGCGCATTGGTGAAATATTCTGGGTGAATGATGAATTTGAGGCCGAAGTCCTCGATAAAAAGGACGGCGGCGAAGTGGTGTTGCGGTTCAATAAGTCCGGTGCTGATTTGATTGCCGCCCTTGAGAAATACGGTGTGATGCCGTTACCACCCTATATCCGGCGTGAAACCGGTGGTGATGATCAGGATAAATCCGATTATCAGACGATTTTCGCGCAAAAAGATGGTGCGGTTGCCGCCCCGACGGCGGGATTGCACTTTACCCCGGACTTGCTGGCGAACCTTGATGCGCGCGGGATCAAGCGCCGCACGATTACGCTGCATGTCGGGGCGGGAACGTTCCTGCCGGTGAAGGTCGATGATACCGAGAACCACAAAATGCATGCGGAATGGGGATCAATTTCCCCTGAAATTGCCAATCTGATCAATGAAACGCGGGCCAATGGCGGGCGGGTTGTTGCAGTTGGGACGACGTCGTTGCGATTGCTTGAAAGTGCGGCACGCGAAGACGGGGTGGTTGAACCGTTCGAGGCCGAAACCGACATCTTTATCACGCCGGGGTATAAGTTCCGCGCGGTGGATATGTTGTTGACCAACTTCCATTTGCCACGGTCGACCTTGTTCATGCTGGTGTCGGCCTTTGCCGGGTTTGACCGGATGAAGGCAGCCTATGCGCATGCGATCGAAAACGAATATCGTTTCTATTCCTATGGCGATTGCAGCTTGCTTGAATGCGCCAGTAAAATTGATGCACGGACATAAATCGAGATGACCGAATTTCGCTATGAACTGCTTGCGACCGATGGCAAGGCCCGTCTGGGGCGTATTCACACCGCACATGGCGTGATTGATACGCCGACCTTTATGCCAGTGGGGACTGCCGCCACGGTTAAGGCGATGTTGCCGGAAAATGTTGCGGATACCGGTGCGCAGATTTTGCTGGGCAATACGTACCATTTGATGTTGCGGCCGGGGGCGGAGCGCATTGCGCGCCTTGGTGGCCTGCATAAATTCATGAATTGGGACAAGCCGATCCTGACCGATAGCGGTGGGTATCAGGTGATGTCGCTTGCGAAATTGCGCAAGATCACTGAAGACGGTGTGACGTTCAAAAGCCATATCGACGGGCGCAAGTTTAACCTGACGCCGGAACGGTCGATGGAAATTCAGCATTTGCTGGGATCGACCATCACCATGGCGTTTGATGAATGCACGCCGTTCCCCGCGACCGAGCAACAGGCACGCGAAAGCATGCAGATGTCGATGCGCTGGGCCAAACGGTCCAGAGATGCGTTTGTCAATCGCGAAGGCTATGCGCTTTATGGCATTCAGCAGGGCAGCGTGTTTGAAGCCTTGCGCCGGGAAAGTTCGGAAAAACTGGCTGAGCTTGATTTGCCGGGGCATTCGGTTGGCGGACTTGCGGTGGGTGAAGGCCAGCAGATCATGTTTGATACGCTTGATTTTTGTGTTGACATGTTGCCCACCAACAAACCACGTTACCTGATGGGGGTTGGTAAGCCGTCTGATCTTGTGGGTGCTGTGATGCGCGGGATTGATCAGTTTGACTGCGTTTTGCCGACCCGTTCGGGGCGCAATGCACAGGCCTTTACCCATCGGGGGACGCTGAACCTTAAGAACGGGCGTCATCGCGATGATGACCGTCCGCTTGATGATCAGTGTGCGTGCCCGGCCTGCACGAAATATTCGCGCGCCTATTTGCATCATTTGATCAAGGCGGGCGAGATGCTGGGTTCCGTGCTGCTGACGTGGCATAACCTTGCCTATTATCAGGATTTGATGCGCGATATGCGGAGTGCGATTTCCGAGGGCCGCATGGATGCGTTTGCACGCGATTTCCATGCTGCACAGGAAGGCGGGGATATTGATCCCGTGCCGATTATCGAGGATTAAGGAGAACCGTCATGGCCGATCAGACGATCTATGACAATCTGACCATGCTGGGCAGTGATACAGCACAGCCCGCATCGCCGGATGAAGCCGTTTTGGAACGTGTGGCCAACCCGCAGGCCGGAACCGATTACTGTGTGCGGTTTGTTGCACCGGAATTTACCTCCCTGTGCCCGATGACCGGTCAGCCCGACTTTGCCCATCTGGTGATTGATTACATTCCCGGTGACTGGCTGGTGGAAAGTAAATCGCTGAAACTTTTTCTGACCTCGTTCCGTAATCACGGGTCGTTCCACGAAGATTGCACCATCAAGGTTGCCAAGCGCATTGTCGAAACCCTTGATCCGAAATGGCTGCGCATTGGCGGGTACTGGTATCCGCGTGGCGGTATTCCGATTGATGTGTTTTATCAGACGGATGCGGCACCAGAAGGTGTCTGGATCCCCGATCAGGGGGTTGCGCCGTATCGCGGGCGTGGCTGATACGGGTATTGGAAGAAACAGAATTAAAGGCTGCTTTGGCAACAAGGCAGCCTTTTTTAGTTTCGGAAAGCTGTTTGTATCTTCAATGGTATAATTTGCGAATTATTCTCATTGTCATTATTTATGGTTCCTGCTAATGGAAGGGGCGGCAGGGATGACCTGCGACGTTTGGTATCTGTTGGTTGGGAATGATGATGGCGCGTCACAGCGCATCGGTCTTGATGGCAAGTTTTCAGGAAAACTATGAACAGCTTCTGCGGTTTTTGACCCGGAAGCTGAATGGTGATTCCCAATGTGCGGCCGATGTGGTGCAGGATACCTATGTGCGGCTTGCCAAAACATCTGATGCCACCGAACAGATAGATAATCCGCGCGCCTATATTTATCGGGTGGCGGGGAACCTTGCGATTGATCGTATTCGCCATGATCGGCGGATGTCGGCGCGGTTTGACAATGATGATGCCAGTCTGAATGTCCATGATCCAAAGCCGGGGCCCGAGGCGATTTTTTTATCGCGTGAGCAGATCATGTTGCTGGATCAGGCACTGGAAAAACTGCCGGAAAACGCACGTGCCGCACTTTTGATGTTTCGGGTCGAAGGGTTGTCGCACAATGAGATCGCCGAACGTCTGGGGGTGTCCAACAGCATGGTGGCCAAATATATTGGCCGGGCGCTCAAGCATTGCCGCGATGCGCTTTTGACCGGGGCCGAAAAATAATGTCAAAAAGTTTTGTCGATGATGGCATGCTCGTTCGTCTTATCAAGGGAGACCGGATTTTAGAAACGGTCGCAAAACAGGTTTGGAGATACGGGTTGTGACGTCGGATGGCTCCGCGCACCAGAAAGCAATGCTAGATGCCTATGACGATGACATGATCGCGCTGAGCGATCAGGCCATTGAGTGGCTTGTGCGTTTGCGGTCGGGACATGCGACAGCGGCAGAATATGCTGCTTTTGACGCATGGCGCGGGCAAAGTGATGACCATCGACGCGCCGCTCTTGATGCCGAAAATCTGCTGGGTGCTGTTGATCACACCAGTGCAGCGCAAAACTGGACAGGGTCAGAACCCGCGTCGCCCAACCGTCTTGCGGTGCCTTCGCGCAGGCGCCGACCATTACCTTCTGGATCACGGGGTGGCTTTGCCGCACGTCGTGCCGCCATCGCAATGGCATCGCTGTGTGCGGTGCTTGTCCTGACGATTGTCGGGGGTATGCATGAAACGGGGATTTTGGCCCGCTGGAATGCCGATTACAGTACCGGGATCGGACAGTTTGAGGTGGTGACACTGCCCGATGGCACGGTTGCACATATGAATACTGCCTCGGCATTTTCGGTTGATTATTCCGATGATGTGCGGCGCATTGATCTTGCGGCGGGTGAGGTGATCTTTGAGGTTGCCAAGGACGCAGCCCATCCGTTTATCGTCTCGGCGATTGGCGGTGAAGCCATGGCGGTTGGCACGGTGTATGGGGTGCGGATTGACGATGATCAAGCCAGGGTCACTGTTAAGGAAGGCATTGTCGAAGTCAGCAACGGCACGGGCAAGGCGGTGCGTCTTGTGGCCGGGAACCGGGCAATGTATCAGGTTGGAACGCCGCCGGTACTTCGCGATGACATCAATCTTGCCACCTATGGCAGTTGGCAACGCGGTAAACTGATTTTCAACAGCCGGTCGCTTGGCGATGTGATTAATGAAGTTCAGCGTTACCAGACTGGCCGGATCATCATTGCGCGGGATCGCCTGCGCGATTTGAAGGTCACGGGTGTTTTTGACATCGCCGAACTTAATGATCTGTTGGCGTCGCTGACGCAAACAACGGGCGCAAGCGTCCTGACATTGCCGCTTGTGACAGTGATCTATTAAGCCCCCAAAAAACGGGGGCATCGAAATATTTTCAAAAAAGTTGAAAAATCGGGTGCAAGTCTCGTTGTCCGAAATCGTCATAAGGTCAAAAGCGAATGATTGTAGTTATTAACATCATTCGCAATGGGGAAGTTAACCAGAAGGCCTTATGATGAATTCAGGTAATGCGATGAAGCTGACAACGGTTGATCGGGCGTCAGTTCACCACGCAGGGGATATGCGCAATCAGTGGGTGCGCCGTCTTGTGGCGACCACCCTTATTTCCGGGGTTGTCGCAACCAGCCCATGGCAGGCAATGGCGGCTGCGCTGGACACGGATGTCCAGAGTATTGAGATTGCCCAGAGTGTTGAAATTGCACAGTCAACGCTGGTGACGCTTGATATTCCGGCACAGGATCTTGACCGTGCGCTGACCAGCTTTGCCGATCAGGCCGATGTGAAACTGTTCTTTCCGTCCGAAGGACTGGATGGGCTTGAAGCACAGGCCCTTCAGGGGGAAATGTCGGTTGATGCGGCCCTTGGCGCGCTTTTGAGCGGCACCGGTTTTACATGGCGCTATACCGATGGTGGCACGATCACGATTGAAAAGGTTGCAGCCAGCGGTGAGAACGTGCTTGATCCGGTGCGTGTTGATGCAAATGCCATCGATGAGCAGGCCGATGGTCCTGTTGTGGGATACCTCGCGACACAGTCCCAGGCCGGGACCAAAACCGCAACGCCAATCCTTGAAACACCACAGTCCATTTCAACTGTAACCAGCGACCAGATTACGGATCAGGGGTCCCAGAGTGTTATGGATGCGGTGCGCTATACGCCGGGTGTCTTTGCCGAACAGTTCGGTGCCACGAGCCGGTATGATTATGTTGTCATGCGCGGCATGACCGAAAACAGCGTCGATAATGTCTATCTCGATGGCATGCAGATGATGGGCGATAATTCGACCTATAGCTCGATGCAGGTCGATCCGTATTTCATTGATCGTGCCGATGTTGTGAAAGGACCGGCATCGGTTCTGTATGGCCGCAGTTCACCGGGGGGATTGGTTTCCCTTTCAAGTAAAACGCCGGAGTTCGAACAAAAGGGCGAGGTCGAGGTGTCTTATGGTAACCGGAACCAGCGTGCTGTGGCGTTTGATGTGACAGGGCCACTGACCGAAGGTGACAGGCTGGCCTACCGGGTTGTTGGCAAGGCGGATGCGCAAGATACACAATTCGATTATGTCGAAGAGGAACGCTACGTTCTTGCACCGTCCTTAACCGCGAATTTTACCGATGATACCCGCTTGACCGTGCAGGCATATTTACAGCGTGACCCGGAAGGGGGATGGCATAACGGCGTACCGGCAGAGGGAACGCTTTATCCACGCAATGGTCAGTATATTTCGCGAAGTTTCTTTGACGGCGATCCTGATCTGGAAAAGTTTGACCGTGTTCAGAACATGGTCGGTTACGAGTTTGAGCATGATTTTGACCGGGACTGGACGTTGCGCCACAAGCTCAGATATCTCGATTCCAGTGTTGATATTGATCAGGTGTACCAGACAGGGTGGTCTGGGACGTCAAATGAACTCACTCGTACTTACTATGGTGGCGACGAAACCTTGCGCGCTTTGAGCAGTGACAACCAGATTGAGGGCAATTTTTCCACAGGTCAGATAGATCACACAGTACTGGCAGGTCTTGATTATCAGCATCGCCGGGCGCGGACCAATTACTGGTACGAAACGGCATCCAATATTAATGCGTTTAATCCGGTTTATAGTGGTTCAAACGTGACATTTGGAACGCCTTACAAGCTAAACACCAAGGAGCTGGAGCAGACGGGGGTCTATCTTCAGGATCAATTCGCCTATGAAAACTGGCGGTTCTCGCTTGGACTGCGTCATGATTGGCTGGAAACATCAAATCTGAGCAGGCTTGACGATACGCGAACAGGTCAGGACCGTGAAAAACTGACGAAAAATGCCGGTTTGTTATATTTGTTTGATAACGGTATTGCGCCCTATGTCAGCTATTCCGAATCTTTTGATCCGAGCCTGCTTTCTGATTCAAATGGGGATCCAATTGAACCCACCGAAGGCACGCAATACGAAGCCGGTATCAAGTACCAGCCGGAAGGGGACGATATCTTATTGAGTGCTGCTGTCTTTGATATTCGGCAGGACAATGTTGCATTGTATAATTCAACCACTACGGCGTATGACCCGGCAGGGTCGCTTGAAAGCCGTGGACTTGAACTTGAAGCGCGTGGTCGGATCAATGACAACATTGATCTTATTGCAAGCTATACCTACACCGATACGCAATATGATGCGCCCGGTGATAGCAAGGATGGCAAGCAATCCATGCAGGTGCCTGAACATATGGCATCCCTTTGGGGACACTATCAGTTCTTGTCAGGTCCGCTGAACGGGCTTGGTCTGGGCGGTGGTGTTCGGTATGTCGGTGAAACTTGGGCAAATGTGACCAATACGCAGAAGGTCCCGGATTATGCCGTTCTGGATTTTGCACTGAACTATGATCTTGCTTATGTCGGGTTGGATGATCTCGACTTCAGGCTCAATGTGAATAATCTGCTGGATGAGGAATACATCGCATCCTGTTATACGCTTGCGAACTGTTATTTTGGGGATGCGCGTTCCATCGTTGGAACCTTGCGGTACAAGTTCTAGGCATCCCGGACTGTTTTCAAAGGCCGCAGCTTTTTGCTGCGGCCTTTTGCGTTTTGGTTAGATGACGATATAAGGCTGAGAAGAGAGAGAACAGAGTGAACCCGAAATTCCGCCATGACAGTTACTACTGCCATCACGCTTGAAATGCTTCAGGCCAAAGCCCGTGAAATCGGCTTTGACGTCTGTGGTGTGGCGCGTCCGAGCATTGATGCGCGCAATCAGAAGCGGCTCGATGAGTTTGTTGCGGGTGGGGAATACGGATCGATGGACTGGATGAATGATCCCGAACGGTTGCCGCGCCGCCGTGATCCGGTGGCGTTGTGGCCGGATGTGAAATCCGTGATTGTGCTGGGCAGTAATTATGGCCCGGCGGAAAATCCGATGGCGTTGCTCGACCATCCCGACAGGGCGATGATTTCAGTCTATGCCAAGAACAAGGATTACCACGACCTGATCAAAAAGCGCCTGAAACAACTGGCACGCTGGTTGATGGAACAGGCGCAAAAATCAGGGGCAGGTGGTGAACAGGTCAAGGTGTTTGTCGATACCGCGCCGGTTCTTGAAAAGCCGTTGGGTCAATCGGCCGGGATTGGCTGGCAGGGTAAACACACCAATCTGGTGTCCCGCGAATTTGGCAGTTGGCTGTTTCTGGGCGAGGTGTTCACAACCCTTGAGTTTGAGGAGGCCACGCCGGAAATTGATCATTGCGGATCCTGTTCAAAATGCGTTGCGGCCTGTCCGACCGATGCGTTTCCAGCCCCGTATAAGCTTGATGCGCGCAAATGTATTTCATACCTGACCATCGAGCATGATGACGTAATCCCGCACCAGTTTCGCCGTGCGATGGGCAACCGGATTTATGGCTGTGACGATTGTCTGGCGGCCTGCCCGTGGAATAAGTTCGCTTCGCGGACCGAAGAACTGGCCTTTATCCCGCGCGCAGAGCTGACAGCCCCCCGGTTGGCCGATTTCCTTGAGCTTGATGACGCGGAATTTCGGGCGTTCTTTACCGGATCACCGATCAAGCGGATTGGCCGGGCCAAGTTCCTGCGCAATGTTTTGATTGCGGTGGGCAATAGCGGGTCCGAAAGCCTGATCCCGCGTGTGGAAAATCTGTTGGCCGATGAAAGCAGCCTGATCCGGGCCAGTGCGGTTTGGGCTTTAACGCAACTGATGTCGCCCGATGCGTTTGCCACGCTTAAATCAGATCATTACACGGGGGAAGAAAACCCGGTTGTACGTGATGAATGGGATCAGGCAACCCAAGCCGCCTGATCGCATTTACAGATCAAATTTGATGAAGTCGAAATGGTAGCGAAGCCCGCCGGTACTGTCGGCAAAGGCAATGCCATACCCCGGATTAAGCCGATTGCGGTCTTCGAGGTCTTCTTCTTTCTCATGACGGAAATCAAGCGGTTCGCCGCATTGCGTACTGGCAGCCAGAAGGAAGGGCACACCTTGCCATGTTCCGGTTGCCGGGCGGTGCAAATGGCCAAAGAACAGATGTTTGATCTGTGGGTTGGCGGTAACGATTTCGGCCAGTTCCTGATCAGCGTCGAGACGGATGGTGTCCATAAACGGCAGGCCCATTTCAAACGGGGGATGATGCATAAACAGGAAGGTTGGGGTGTCACGGTGGACATTTAGCTCATTGCGCAGCCAGTCCAGACGATGCTGGCATAAAGTGCCGTGATGGGCGCCGGGAACGATGCTGTCCATCATCACAAACCTTACCCCACCAAATGTGTGTCCGTGATTGATAAAGCCGTTTTCATCCACCGGGGTGTCGGGAAAGGCCTGTTTGAACGCCGCCCGTTCGTCATGGTTTCCGGGGATCAGGATATAGGGAATGGCAAGATCGCCCAGAATGGCAATTGCCTGTTCATACTGTTCTGGATGGCCGTGATGGGTGATGTCGCCGGTGACGACGCAAATCGCGGCATCGCGGTGGTATTTGTTAATCTCGCCAATGATTTTGCCGAGCGTGGCTGCGGCATCGGGATGGCGCGAATAATCATCACGTGCGAGAATATGCGTATCGGAAAGATGTATAAATTTCATGGCGATGCCCTATCATGATCCTAGAGCCTATTCCATTTAGATTGCACCGTTTTGCCGGAGATCACCTTCTGTGCTGCAAGGAAAGGTTCGCCGAGCGTAGCGGTGCTACGGTCAAGACCTTTGACGCTGCGGGGCAGAAGGTGATCCAGGCCCGAAGGGTTTGTGTTTGGCGACGTTTGGCAGCGTTATGCCGTTTGAACGATGCGCCGCATCGCCCTGCACGCCGTGCCTTGCCAAACAATTCGCCAAACGCAAACAAAACGATGCAATCTAAATGGAATAGGCTCTACTGAAACCATGTCCGTTTTCGAAGTACGTGCAAAGTTATAAATGTCATGGATGATACCGTTCGTAAAAGATCAGTGACAATTGCCGGGCATCGCACCAGCTTTTCACTTGAAGACGCCTTCTGGCAGGAACTGGTGGGGCTTGCGGAACGGCGGGCGGTGACCTTGGCGGAACTGGTGGTCGAAATTGACAGTACGCGCGATGGCAACCTGTCGAGTGCCTTGCGGCTTTATATCCTGCGTGATCTTCAGGCGCGGTTGGCAGAGGCATCTGATCGCGGTTCTGATCCTGCGTTGGACGGGGACGTCGAATAAACGCGGGTGCCATAGATCGGGAACAGGGCAATGTGCGGTATTGCGGGGGCGACGGCAAAAAACGACCAGGCTTTTTTATCCGATGCCTTGAACCATCTTTCCCATCGTGGTCCTGACGGTCAGGACATTTGGTGTGATCCCGATCATCGGTGTGCAATCGGATGTGCGCGCCTTGCAACGACGGATGTTTCCCCTGACGGCGCGCAACCCGTCACCTCGGCCGATGGGCGGTTTGTGCTGGTCTTTAATGGCTATATCGCGGGGCATCGCCGTGCACTTGCCGCGTTAAAGAAAACCGGCGTTTCGGTGCGAAGTCACAGTGATGCGGAACTTGTTTTACATCTTTTGATCCGTGCGATTACGGTTGATGGCGATGATATTGCGGGGGCATTGGCGCAGCTTTCCGGGCAGTATGCGCTGGCCTTATGGGACCGGGATCAGGCGGTTTTGTATCTGGCGCGCGATCCGCTTGGCATCAAGCCGTTTTATGTGATGAACCGCCCCGGTGGGCATCTTGCTTTTGCGTCTGAACCATCAGTACTTTCTGCCTTTGAGCCATTGCACCGCGATGAGACGGTGCGCGCGCACTATTTTGCACATTTGTTTGTACCATCACCTGAAACCGGGACTGTTGATGTGCGTTTGGTGCCGCCCGGGCAGGTTTTGCGGTGGCAGAATGGGCAGATTAAAAACGATGAAATTTCCCATCCGGTAAAGCGGACAACATCGACGCATAATCTCCCACGTACGCAAACCGATCTGACCGCAAAGCTGCATGGTGCCGTGTGGCAATCGGTGGCAGATGCGATGGATGCGGATTGTCCGGTCGCAACGTTGATATCTGGCGGGCTTGATAGTGCTGGTATTGCCGCGATGGCCTGTTCGATTGCGCGCGAACGCGGACAGGTGCCACCGACGGGGTTCGTGATGGGGTTTAACGACCCGGCGATGGATGAAACGCGCGCAGCACAAAGGCTTGCGCGTCATCTGGGGCAAGAGATTCATGTCGTGTCCGCGCCGGAAAAACCGCATGAGATTTTTGATGAATTGCAAAAGGCCCTGCACAGTGTTGGCGAGCCGTTTGCCAATCCATCCGTGGTTTTGATGCGCAGCCTGTCACGTGTGGTTGGAGGCCATGCAAAAGTCTGTTTGTCGGGCGATGGCGGGGATGAGCTGTTTGGCGGCTACCCACGGTATCAGGGCGCACGGTTGTTTGATCAATATTGGCGTTTTGTGCCGGTGTCGGTTCGTCGGATGATTGCCCAGATCGCCGGGGGCAACAGGTCGGGCAATATGGTGCGGTTCCTTGAGGGCGGGCAAGGCGATGCCAGTCGTGCGTTTGAAGTGTGGAACAACAGATGTGCGGTGCCGGAACTTAAGACCGGGTTGGTCAAATATATACAGGATGTTGATGGTGCTGATGCTGATGGGTTGGCGGCTCTGATGATGGCGTTTGATCGCGATGTGACGCTTCCGGGTAATCAATTGATGATGTCGGACCGGATGGGCATGGCGTTTGGCGTTGAGTACCGGTTGCCGTTGCTTGGGCATGATGTGGTGCGTGCGGCGGCGGGGATTGACGCCAAACAGCACATGCATCGCGGGGGTAAGGATATCTGGCGCGCGGTTGTCGCCCCCTATTTACCCAAGGAGCATATCAATCGCCCAAAGATCGGCTTTAACCCGCCAACAGCGGACTGGCTGGCAAAGGTCTGTCGTCATGTCTGGGGTGATACCGAGGCCACTTGGGCGGCCCTTTTTGATGGGTTTGATGTGCCCAAGGATGCACGCGCTGTTTATTGGCAACGGGCCATATCAGGGCGCGCGCCTGATGTTGCCCTGACCCTGTGGGCGTTGATGGTCTGGCAGATGTGGTTAAACGATGGGTCGGTTAAGCGCCAGCCGGTATTGGCACAGCAATCATTCCCGCCATTAAGCGCGGGCGTCATCGCCCCAGCTTCGTGACCGGCGATAGAGGTTCAAGGCCGTCAGTGCCGTCGGGGCAAGTTGAACCACCTGACGTGACAGGGCAGTGACGTGCCCTTCATCAATCTCGTCTTCGTCGAAAATCGTTTGGGTGGTTGCGCAGAGTTCGGACAATTGGCGCAGGCCAAAGGTGCCGGATGTGCTTTTGAGGACGTGAACTTCGCTGCGCACCGTCGATAAATCGTCTTCTGACAGGGCCTTGTCGATTTTGACCAGACGGGATTCGGTTTCATTGATGAAAATATCAATCCCGCAGCGCGCCCCTTCGTCCCCGGCATCGTTGTAAAGCTGTTCAAGGACGCGGATATCAAGGACGGGGCTTGTTGGTGATTCTGGACGCATCCGTTTGCCCAGCCGCGCACTTTTGCTGCGTAGGACCGGCGGCGGCGATGGCAGGTTGTTTTGTTTGAGCTTGTTAACGGGGGCCCGCGTAATCAGGTCGCGAATGGTTTCAAGAAGCGGGCCACGCTGGATCGGTTTGTTGATAAATTCATCCACACCCGATTGGCGGGCAATGACATTCCAGTCCCGCGATTGATGCGCCGACAGGGCGATGATCGGTGTGTGGGAAACGGGGCCCTGCATATGGCGAATACGCCGTGTGGTGTGCAGCCCGTCCATGTCGGGCATTTCAACATCCATCAGGATTAAGTCCGCCGCCACGCCACGGCGCAGCATATTGAGCACAGTTTGCCCGTTGCTGGCCTCGACAATGGTGTATCCCTCGGATTGTAAAATGCGCCGTGCGACCATGCGGTTGCTTTCGCTGTCATCGGCAATGATGACGGTACCGATGTTGCTGTCGTTGGCGGAAGCGTTCAGGCGCATCGACGGGGGCGGGGCGGCCTGTGGTTTAACGAAACAGACCGAAATCATCCCGCCTTCAGGCAGTTCGGTTTCGTTAAACAGAAGGTCTTCTTCGGCAACGCCGGTAATGAGCTGTTCCCAAGCAGGATTGGCATACACAATACGTTCGTCGGCATCGAACAATGCGATGCCGGCTTGTGTTTGTGCCAGTGCTTCGATGATCTGGTTATTCATTGGCCACCTTGTCGATTCGGTGCCCAGTCCCTTACCAAAAGGTAAATAGTGTTGTTGTCTGAAACGCATAGGTTTCATTTTTGATTTCGGACATTGTTACATTTTTTTCTAATAAGTCCATATTTTTTAACAGATGTAGCGGCGAAGCCGCCCGCCGCCACGAAACAGAATGGCAAAACAACTGTTTCAAAAAATGTGTTAAATGAAACAATTGTTGAGGTCGGGCATGGCTTGTGGCGTAATTGCCCGGTCATGTGAACAAAGGTGTCTGACCGATGGGGCTTCATGCGGATTTGCGCGAAAAACTGATATCTGATTATGGGAAGTTAAGTCCGCAGATGCAGAAGGCGGCGCGCTATATTCTTGATCATCCCAATGATGTTGCCCTGCGCTCAATGCGGGCCCTTGCGCGGGCCGCCGATGTTCCGCCCAGCACGGTCACGCGCCTGATGACGGCCATTGGTGTCGATACCTGGCAACAGTTTCGCGATCATTATCAGAACCGTTTGCTTGATCTTCCGGCAAGTTATGCCAACCGGGCGCGTGAAACCCAGAATGTCTCGCAGGATGTGGATCGCGATCAGCATTTGCTCGAAAGCATCGCACGCACCGAAATTGAGAATATCGACAAGGCGTTTGGGGCGGAATTGCGGGGGCGTACCATCGACGCCTGTGCCGCGATTGAAAATGCGCGACAGGTTTTTGTCGTCGGGCGCGGGGCGGCCTATCCGGCGGCCTATCAGTTTGCCTATGCCTATCGGTTGTTTCGCGACAATGTGGTTCTGGTCGATGGCCGGTCGGGTGCCTTTGGCGATCAGTTGCGCGGGATCAACCGCCGCGATGTGATGATTGCCATCGGTGCACGTCCGTATATTCGCGATACGGTGCGCGCGGTTGACTATGCGCGCAGCCAGCATTGCCCGGTGATTGCCATTTGTGATTCCGACGTCGCGCCGATCGCATTTGATGCGATGATCAAACTGATCGTTTCAGATACATCCCAGTCCTTTTTCCAAAGCTTTACCGCGGCGGTGTCGCTTGTGCAGGCGATTGTTGCCCTGCTTGTGGCGCGCGGTGGGCAAAAGGCCCTGGAGCGGATTGCCACAGCAGAAGAACAACTTGCAGCCTTTGACACCTATGTCGAAGATCCCAGCCCCAAACGGAATTCCTGATCATGACGCATGCATCAAACATCCCATCTGCCCCCAATGCCAAAACCCGTGTGCTTCATCGCAGCAGTGTCGCGACCCCGCCGCGTGCGGTCCGGGGCGAGGGGATTTATATCTTTGACGAGAATGGCAAAAGTTATCTGGATGCCTGCGGTGGGGCGGCGGTGTCGTGCCTTGGACATTCCGATGTCGATGTGCGGGCGGCCATGCATGCCCAGATTGATCAGATTGCCTATGCCCATTCCGGGTTCTTTTCATCCGATGCGATGGAAGAACTGGCCGATGACCTGATTGCCCATGCACCCGATGGGATGGATAAGGTTTATTTCGTGTCGGGCGGGTCGGAGGCAACCGAGGCCGCACTTAAATTGGCGCGGCAATATTATCTTGAAATCGGGCAGCCGGACCGGAAATACGTTATTGCGCGCAGGCAGTCCTATCATGGCAATACGCTGGGGGCGTTGTCGGTCGGCGGCAATATGTGGCGCCGCCAACAGTTTGAACCGCTTTTGATCACAGCAACCCATATCGCGCCAGTGTACCAATATCGTGATCAGCGCGACGGCGAAACCGATGCCGAATACGGTCTTCGCGTTGCCAATGAATTGGAAACCGCAATCCTTGAACTGGGCGCACAAAACGTTGCCGCCTTTGTTGCCGAGCCGGTTGTCGGCGCGACATCGGGTGCGGTGGCGCCAGTGTCGGGGTATTTCAAGCGCGTGCGCGAGATTTGTGATCAGTATGGTGTGTTGCTGATCCTTGATGAAGTCATGTGTGGCATGGGCCGAACCGGCACGCTGCACGCGATTGAGCAGGAAGGCATTTCAGGCGATATACAAACCATCGCCAAGGGGTTAGGGGCGGGGTATCAGCCAATTGGTGCGGTTCTGGTTTCAAAGAAAATCAATGATGCCATCGCCAACGGTTCCGGGTTTTTCCAGCATGGGCATACCTATCAGGGGCATGCGACGGCCTGTGCGGCGGCCCTGGCAACCCAGCGCGCCATTCGGGAGCGTGATCTTTTGAGTAATGTTGTCAAACAGGGCGAAAATCTTGCCGATGGCCTTCGGGCCAAACTGGGGCAGCATCCGTTTGTTGGGGACATTCGCGGACGGGGCCTGTTTCGCGGGGTGGAACTGGTGGCCAACCGCGAAACCAAAGACCCGTTTGACCCCAATATAAAAATCAATGCCAAGATTAAGAAGGCGGCCTTTGCGCGTGGGCTGATGGCCTATCCAATGGGTGGGACAATTGACGGGGTGCGCGGCGATCATGTGTTGTTTGCCCCGGCGTTTATTGTGACTGAGGGTGATGTTGCCAAGATTGTTGATCTTTTTGCCGCCGCCCTTGATGACGTCTTTGCCGCAGAAGGACTGGCATAATGGCATATGGCCAGACACCGTTTGTGATTGCCGCAGCCCCGAATGGCGCGCGAAAAACCAAGGCCGATGTGCCCAACATCCCGATTACACCGGCCGAAGTTGCCCAAACGGCCCTTGCGTGCAAGCAGGCCGGTGCGGCGATGATGCATTTGCATGTCCGTGATGAGGATCAGAAACATAGCCTTGATGTTGGGCGGTATCGCGAAATGCTGACCGAAGTTCGTGCATCGGTTGGTGATGATATGGTTTTGCAGGTCACTACCGAGGCGGTCGGCATGTATGGTGCCGATGATCAGATGGCGATGGTCCGGGGGCTTGTGCCCGAAGCGGTGTCGATTGCCATTCGTGAAATCGCACCGGATGGTTTTGACGTGAATGTGCTAAAATCATTCTTTGCCTTCATGCGCGAAGCCAAAATTTCCCCGCAGTTCATTCTTTATGCCTCTGATGACGTCAGGCGGTTTAACCAACTGGTGGAAACCGGAGTTTTGCCGGGGGAAAAGTTTCCGGTTTTGTTTGTATTGGGCCGGTATACACAGGATCAGGTATCTGATCCTGCTGATTTATTGCCATTCATCGGAACGAGTTCTTATATCTCTACGTGGATGGTGTGTGCGTTTGGGGCGTTTGAGAATGCCTGTATCCTGACTGGCGCCGGATTGGGCGGGCATGCGCGCATTGGATTTGAAAATAATCATCTTTTGGTTGACGGATCGCCTGCGGGCCATAATGCTGCGTTAATTGCTCAGGCGCGCGAGGGTGCCCGCCTTATGGCGCGAAAAATCGCGACGGGCGAAGAGGCCAAGCAGATCATGCACCCCGTATGGTAGCTGTGGCCAGTCTTGGCGGCACAAGTGCAGAAAATTTAAATTCTATCAGGAGGTTTCGGGCTTTATAGGCTTTTAATTCGGTGTTCCGATACCTATAATCCCGCCGTCGAAACATCTGATTTATCTGATGTTTCTATGTGATTCTTCGGTTCCACGCGGAGCGGTTGAATTCGTAATAATAGGGTGTACAAGGGAGCTATTCCTAATGAAAAAACTTATTGCTGTAGCGGGTGCAGTTGCTGCGATTGCAGGTGCCTCGCTCTTCGCCGGTCAGGCGTCGGCACAGGAAAACCGTTTCATCACCATCGGTACCGGTGGCGTAACGGGCGTTTACTATCCGACCGGTGGTGCGATCTGCCGTCTGGTGAACAAAGACCGTAAAGAGCACGGCATTCGTTGCTCGGTCGAGTCCACGGGTGGTTCGGTTTACAACATCAACACCATCCGTTCTGGCGAACTTGACATGGGTGTTGCCCAGTCCGACTGGCAGTTCCATGCGTATAACGGCACTTCGAAATTCGAAGATCTTGGTCCGTTCGAAGACCTTCGTGCAGTGTTCTCGGTTCATCCGGAGCCGTTCACGGTTGTTGCGCGTGCAGATTCCGGCATCAAAACCTTTGACGATCTCAAGGGCAAACGCGTGAACATCGGTAACCCGGGTTCAGGCCAGCGCGGCACTATGGACGTTGTTCTTGAAGCCAAAGGCTGGTCTCTTGATGACTTTGCACTGGCGTCCGAACTGAAGCCTGCTGAACAGTCCCAGGCTCTGTGTGACAACAAGATCGATGCCATGATCTACACCGTTGGTCATCCGTCCGGGTCGATCCAGGAAGCAACGACTGCCTGTGATTCGGTTCTGGTAGAAGTTGCAGGTCCGGCCATCGACAAATTGGTTGCGGATAACCCGTATTACCGTGTTGCGACCATTCCGGGTGGCATGTATCGCGGCAATCCTGATGATGTTCAGACCTTTGGTGTTGGCGCAACCTTTGTGTCCTCGACCAAAACCGATGCTGACGTTGTTTATCATGTTGTCAAAGCAGTCTTTGAAAACTTCGATGATTTCAAAAAGCTGCACCCGGCATTCTCCGTCCTGAAAAAAGAAGAAATGATCAAGGACGGCCTGTCGGCTCCGCTGCATGACGGTGCTGCGAAGTACTACAAAGAAGCAGGCTTGATGTAATCTCGCTGCGAACGGAGGGCAAACTTGCCCTCCGTTTTCTTCTTGCGCCTATCGGGGACTAAAAATTGAATAATGATTACACCGTAACTTTGGTGTTTGAGTACTCCGTGGGCGACCGGGTGTGTGTCGACGGAGGCTTTTTGTTTCTGGGCTACCAGTGCAGATTGCTTTCGTAATGACCGGGAGTTTGTGATGACCGAAAACAAAAATGGGGACAATGTATCCGTTGATCAGGGGTTGCAGGACCTGATTGCAGAAAGCGATACAGGTGCCCGCCAGCCAAGTGGTTTGACCGCACAGATTTTGCTGTGGCTTGCCGTTGCATGGTCCTTGTTCCAGCTGTGGTATGCTTCGCCGCTGCCATTCATGTTCAATTTTGGTGTGCTGAATTCGACCGAAGCACGGTCGATCCATTTGGCGTTTGCCATTTTCCTCGCATTTATGGCCTATCCGGCGTTTAAGAATTCACCGCGCAGCTATATCCCCATTTTTGACTGGGTTCTGGCATCTGTCGGTGCTTTATGTGCTGCGTACATTTATATCTTCTATCGGGATTTGTCCGACCGCCCGGGCCTGCCGATTAAGCAGGACCTTGTGGTGGCAGGGGTCGGTTTGGTTCTGTTGCTTGAAGCCACTCGCCGCGCACTTGGCCCACCTTTGATGTGTGTGGCAATGCTGTTCCTTGCTTATGTGTTCTTTGGGAATGCTGTTTGGGTGCCCGATGTCCTGCAATGGGCGGGGGCGAGTTTCTCCAAGGCGATGTCGCACCAGTGGATCACCACCGAAGGCGTGTTCGGGATTGCACTTGGCGTTTCAACCAGCTTTGTGTTCCTGTTTGTGCTGTTTGGCTCGTTGCTTGATAAAGCCGGGGCAGGCAACTATTTCATCAAGGTCGCGTTTGCCGCCCTTGGTCATATGCGCGGTGGTCCGGCGAAAGCAGCCGTTCTGTCATCGGCCATGACCGGTTTGATTTCAGGGTCCTCGATTGCCAACGTGGTCACCACCGGGACCTTTACCATCCCGCTGATGAAGCGTGTTGGTTTCTCGGGCGAGAAGGCCGGTGCGGTTGAAGTGGCATCCTCGGTGAACGGGCAGATCATGCCGCCGGTCATGGGGGCTGCGGCCTTCCTGATGGTGGAATATGTCGGCATTTCGTATCCGGAAGTCATCAAACACGCCTTCCTGCCGGCAACGATTTCCTATATCGCGCTGATTTACATCGTCCATCTTGAGGCGCTCAAGGCCAATATGAAAGGCCTGCCAAAGCTTCATACCTCGACACTTGGTCAGACGATGATGCGCTCGTTGCTGTTTATCTTGTCGCTGGTTGTTCTGTCCGGGGTGATTTATTACGCCATCACGTTACAGAAACAGGTGTTTGGTGACGGGGTTGGCTGGATTGTCGCTATCGAATGTGCCGTGGTGTATTTTGCAGGCCTGTATTATGCAGCGAAATACCCTGATCTTGAGCTTGATGATCCCAATCAGCCGGTGGTCAAGCTGCCGGAACTAGGCGAAACGGCGAAGGCTGGTTTGCATTACCTGTTGCCGGTTGTGGTTTTGGTCTGGTTCCTGATGATTGAGTTGAAATCACCGGGGCTGTCGGCGTTTTGGGCGACGGTTCTGATGATCTTCATCATGATGACCCAGCGTCCGGTAAAGGCGTTCTTCCGTAAGCAACCTGATTATATGAACGAGCTGCGTGCTGGTTTGATTGACGTTGTAGATGGTTTGGCGACCGGTGCGCGCAACATGATCGGCATTGGTGTTGCAACCGCAGCGGCCGGTATTATTGTCGGCACCGTGTCGCTGACCGGGATCGGTCAGGTGATGGTTGAGTTCGTCGAACTGATTTCGGGCGGCAACTTGATGCTGATCCTGATCTTTACCGCCGTGATCAGTCTGATCCTTGGTATGGGGTTGCCGACCACGGCGAACTATATCGTGGTGTCGAGCCTGATGGCGCCGGTGATTGTCGAACTTGGGGCGGCAAACGGATTGATCGTGCCGCTGATTGCGGTCCATCTGTTCGTGTTCTATTTCGGGATCATGGCCGATGTTACTCCGCCGGTGGGGCTGGCGTCCTTTGCCGCGGCCGCGATATCAGGTGCCGATCCGATGAAGACCGGTTTTGTCGCATTTTTCTATTCGATGCGCACAGCCGTTTTGCCGTTCTTGTTCCTGTTCAATACGCAGCTTTTGATGATTGGTCTGGATCACCCGATCGATGTGGTGGTGGTGATTATCATATCAACGATTGCCATGTTGATCTTTGCCGCCGCGACGCAAGGGTATTTCTTTGCCCGATCGAAACTGTGGGAAAGTGCAGCACTTCTGCTGATTGCGTTCAGTTTGTTCCGTCCGGGGTTCTGGCTTGATATGATCGAGCCGCCTTATGAAAACCTTCCCGCGACAGAAATTGTGCAAAAAGCGGCGGAAATGCCGGCCAATACCAGCATCCTTCTGGATGTTGAGGGCATCAGTCTGGAAGGTGACGACGTCGCCAAATCTGTGATGTTGCCTTTGGGGCCGGAAGCATCGGGTGAAGATCGTCTGTATAACGCAGGTCTTTCGGTCCGTGACGAAGACGGGAAGATCTTTATCGATGATCTGGTGTTTGGTGGCCCGGCCAAGAAAGCGGGGCTTGATTTCGATTTTGAAATCACCGCGATCAAGGTGGAAGCCAGCCGTATGCCCAAAGAGGTGTTCTATATCCCGGCGTTCTTGTTGCTGGGTGGGATCATCGTTCTGCAACGCCGTCGTCGTCGCGCCGAATTGGCGCTTGAAGCGGCTTAAGGAGGGCCAGGTTCATGTATAAGGATATTCTGGTTACAGTGGATCTTGATCATGACTCGTCGTGGAAAAAGGCGGTTCCGGTTGCGATCAAGCAGGCGCAAAGTTTTGGCGCACGTCTTCACGTTCTGACCGTGGTGCCCACGGTGGGTATGTCGATGGTCGGGCAGTTCTTTCCGAAGGGCTACGAGACCAAGGTTCTTGATGCCTATAATGAGCGTCTGCATGAGTTCGTATCAGAGCATATTCCGAACGATATCAAGGTGCAGCACATCATCGGGCAGGGAACGGTTTACGAAGTGATCCTGAAAATGGCGAAAAAAACCAAATGCGATCTGATCGTGATTGGGGCACATCGTCCGGAACTCAAGGATTACCTTCTGGGGCCGAATGCTGCGCGTGTTGTTCGTCATGCAGACTGTTCTGTGATGGTTGTGCGCGAATAGCTGCATCCTGAACAAGGCGTAAAAACGATATAGGAAAGGGGCGATGCAAATGCATCGCCCCTTTTTGTCATCAGGAAAATATTTGGGTGTGCGTGATTATTTCGCAGCACATGGGTTAGCGGCGCACGGATTTGCCGCACATGGGTTCGCGGCCGCACAGGGGTTGGCTGCGCATGGGCTGCACGGGCTGCAGGGATTAACGACCTTTTTCGCCGCACACGGATTGGCGGCACACGGGTTTGCCGTGCATGGGTTCGCAGCACATGGGTTGGCTGCACAGGGATTTGCCGTGCAGGTTGCGACTTCTGCGGTCGGGGTGGGCAGCGGTGCGGCCATCGCCATCGGGGCGGCCATTGCGAGGCTGGCGCCAACGGCAAGTGCCGGGATAAGGGCGGTTTGGGCGAAACGGTTTGTTTTCTTGGTCATTATTGCCTCTCTGAAGATGCTGTCATTAAATGTCGGAAGGAGCGTGATTGAGCTAACGTCCTCAAGCCACGCCGACTATGGCGCAAATCATCTGGGAGGCGGCGTCACATAGTTTCACTGTTCTGTGACAGCCCCGTGTGGGGCGGGGGTTCGGTGTTTATATGCCAATCCCCGTATCTTGGGTAAAGTCGAAGGCCAGACGGGGAATAAACGGGCCAAACTTATTGAAAAGCCGGTCAAATTTCATCATGTTGATGATAACGGGCTAAGTTGGGTTCTGCTGCTTGGCGGGTTGAATAATCCGTGAGAATGGGATCCGGGCAAAACGGGAATTACCGATGAAAAACAGTGTTAAAGCTGCAATTGTTCAAAAGTTTTTCGTAGCGGTATGCCTTTTGGCGTTTTCAGGTGGTGCTTTTGCGCAATCGGGTTCTGTCACGGAACCATCCATGGTCGAAATCCCGGCGGGTTGGTTTTGGCAGGGGTCTGATGGGATCGAACGCTCATATGCCTATGATATTGACGAGCAGGTCTATGGCCACGACATTAGCCGCCGCAATAGATGGTATGATATCGAAGCCGACAAATGGCGCGTTCATCTTCTGCCCTACCATATTTCCAAGACCCCGGTGACCAACGATGATTACGCCGCGTTTATCAAGGCAACAGGTCATGCTGCCCCTGACATCAGCAAGGATGAATGGGACAGACAGGGGCTGATTTACAATTACGATACGATCGCGCCTTTCCTGTGGAAAAAGGGGCGCCCCCCCAAAGGACGCGGCAATCATCCTGTGGTGCTGGTGTCCTGGCAGGATGCACAGGCCTATGTGGAATGGCTAAGTGAAAAAACCGGGAAAAACTGGTCATTGCCCAGTGAACTTTACTGGGAAAAGGCTGTTCGCGGGGAAGAGGGAACCTTCTATCCGTGGGGTAATATCTATGACCCGACCCTTTTAAACAGTGGTGATCGTGGCCCCTTTGATACAACGCCTGTCGGGCAATATGATGCCGGGCCGTTTGGTCTTTTGGATGGTGTTGGACAGGTGTTCGAATGGACATCAACGTCCGGACAGGCGGGGTATCGCTTTGTCAAAGGCGGGTCGTGGGATGACCGTGGTTGTGGTGTCTGCCGCCCGGCCGCCCGTCATGCGCGGCCTGAACATCTCAGACATATTCTGATCGGCTTTCGCGTGATGTATCTCGACTGATTTTAGCCATTGAATTGCCTTCAGCCCCTAAATCCCGCGCCAAAAACACGGCCACATAATATGGACTACAGGGTTCATGTGCGTATTTTATAATGGAATAATCAGTATAAAACTGAAATCCATTGCTTGATCCTTGTTGCAAAGCACGTTGAAATCACTAACTCTTGATCGAGATTAATTGGTCGGAATGACCAGAGTGCGGATATTTCTGCCTTTGCGGATATAGAAAGCGGATCGCAAAGACACTGGTGCTGATATGAGTGAAATAGCAATCGACTGGACATCCATTCCAACGGGCCGACTGGAAAAAATGTTGGCTGCGGGGCGTGATGTCATGGAATGTCATCGGGTTTTGACCGCCACCAGCGATAACATCGTCGGTGAGCTGATCAAGACGGGCGGGACATTTTATGAATGGACGCATTACCCCGAAGGGGATGTTTATGATCGTCAATCACATGCGCAGTTTTATTATCACGCCCACCCAAAGGAAGAACGGCGTGAATGGGATGAACATGGTCATTTCCATAGTTTCATGCGCCCGCGCGGCATGCCCGATAGCTGCAAACCAAAACAGATAGACGGGTTTGAGTATCCCGAAGGGCCAAACGATGCGCTTTCGCATCTGGTGGCATTTTCCATGGATGAGTTTGGCTTTTGCCAGCGACTGTTTACCACCAATCGCTGGGTCACCGGCGAGGTCTGGTATGACGGCACCGACGTGACGTCGATGCTTGATAATTTCATCATCGACCACGCACAGCCATCCTGGCCGGTTAATCGCTGGATTTCTGGGATGATGGTTCTGTATCGTCCTCAAATCGAAGATTTAATCCGCCAGCGCGACGCCAGGATCACATCCTGGCAGGAAGAATACCCGGACCGGGATGTCTATGAGGATCGTGATCTTGAAGTAACCTCGACAGAAGATATCGCCGTTGCCGAACAGATGCGCGCAATTGGTGCTGAACTGGGTCAACGCCGTGAGGCCGCCTGACAAGACCGGAAACGATTGAGTGTCGTGACATGACAAAAGGCCGATGCGCAGATGCATCGGCCTTTTGTTTTTGGGGATATGGGTGTTGAATTATTTCGTTTTAAGAAACTCAATCATGTCCGCAACGTCTTCATCCTTCTTAAGTTTGAAGGCCATTTTCGAACGTTGTTTGGACCCGGCAATTTCACTGAGTTTTGCGGACGGGTCTTTGAGGTAATCGGCCAGGAAGGCTTCGTCGGTGACAAAACCTTTTTCACACGCAGCTTGGTATCCCTTGCCGTATTTGTATCCATCGACGGTACCGCAGTCGCGACCGACAGCGCCAGCCAGGCTTGGGCCAACCTTGTTCACGTCAGCATCGACACTGTGGCAGGCAGCGCAGCGTTTAAAAAGTTTCTCGCCATTTTCGGCGTCACCGGCAACGGCCGGGACAGCGGCAAGGATGACAAGGGACGCGGCGGCGAATGCAATTTTGCGGGAAAGTGACATTATCGGGCCTCTCTTTGTTCATTCCCGTTGACCGGGATTACGTATCGATAGACTAAGGTCAGGACCTAGCACCCGTTTGGGTAACCAGAAGGTCAACAGCGCGGCTCATTGTGCTTAAAAAATAAGGCCGTGCTGTTGAGATTCTAGAAATCATAACGACATCTAGCATATCTAAACCGTACAGGATTTGAGTTTAGTCAATTTTCGACAGTTAATACGTAGGGATGCTGATGATGGATTGCGCGTTGGTCCATGGCCTGAAATGATCTGTCACATGTGCGGTTAATGGTCCCGATATAAGGCCATTTTGACTGTGAGGATGACATGATCAAAGAGCTAGGGTATTGAATATCGGGTATTTGTGCTGAATTTTGGGAAATTATGTTTGTCGAAACTCTGCCACAAGTATAGTGTAAAAAGGTTAGTTGGCAGCCATCCGGTAAGCGTGCCAGGAGATATCTATTGCCGCGTATCACCAAAGAAGATCTGAGTAAGCTGGTTCAAGACCCGTCTGGGTCAAACCGTGCGGATACTGCTGATAAGATCAGTCGTGAGTTTTCAACAGAAGCTCTGTCTGACAGCGAACGCATTTTAGCCGAAGATATCTTTCGTTTGATGATCCGCGATGCGGAAGTCCGTGTTCGCAAAGCTTTGGCCAAAAATCTTCAGCAAACGCCGCTTGTGCCCCATGATGTTGTGGCAACACTGGCGCGCGACGTTGATGAAGTTGCTCTGCCGATCCTGAAGTTTTCCGAAGTTCTCAATGATGAAGACCTTGTCGATATCATTGGCGATAATACCGACAGCGTGGAAAAGCAGCGCGCCATTGCGTCGCGCGCCCATGTGTCGGAAATCGTTTCAGCAACCCTTGTTGATATTGGCCATGAAGATGTGATGGTTGATCTGGTTTCGAACGCCGGTGCCGAGATCAGTGAAATATCGTTGCAGAAAGTGGTCGAAGAGTTCGGTGAAAACGAACGCATCCAAAAACCAATGATTGAACGCAATCATTTGCCAATCACGATTGCCGAACGTTTGGTGACGCTGGTGTCTGATCGGATGCGCGCAGAACTTATTTCGCGCGGTCACATCCCCGAGGGCATCGTCAACGCGGTGATGACCCAGTCGCAGGAAAGTGCCACCATTGGCCTTCTGGGCGAGGGGGCGGAAGACCGCGATGTCGAACTTCTGGTCGAACATCTTTATGCCAACAACCGTTTGACAAGCGGCTTGATCCTGCGTGCGCTTTGCATGGGCGATGTATCGTTCTTTGAAGCGGCCCTTGCACGGCGTGCCGGTGTATCGTTGATCAATACCCGCATTCTGATCCATGACAGCGGGCCTTTCGGGCTTGAGGCGATCTACAATAAGGCCGACCTGCCAGAACATTTCTTTCCCGGTGTCCGTGCCGCGATGGAAGTTGCCCGCGAAACCACCTTTGATGGTGGGGAGCAGGATAAAGAACGTTATTCACGGCGCATGATCGAACGGGTTTTGACCCAATACGGTGATCTGGGTGTCGAATTTGATTCCGATGACGTCGATTACCTGATGGGTAGGATGCTGCAATTACCCAGTGAACGGGCGATGCATCAGTAACAACCGCGCAACCGGTCACCGTTGCCATCAATCACATGACCGTCACAGGAAACCGCTAGGTTAAGCAACATGCTTTCGGGCGGTTTTTTTGTGACTGGAGTTTAAGTCGTCAATTGACGGGGGCGTTGGCAAAATGAAAAAGGCGCCGTTTAAAAACAGCGCCTTTTGGGAAAGTCAGTGGTTGTGCCGATGCCTACTCAAGCAGGGTATTTGGCATCCACAAGGCAATTTCCGGGAACGCCATCACCAGGATCAAGCCGATAACCTGCAACAGAACAAAGGGAATGATGCCTTTGTATATCTGTTGAATGGAGATCGATTTTGGTGCCACACCCTTAAGATAAAACAGGGCGAACCCGAACGGCGGGGTTAAGAAGCTTGTTTGCAAGTTTACCGCCACAAGGACCGCAAACCAGGTCAGAACCTGCGTCTCGGTTGCGCCAAGTCCACCAACATCAAGATGATGACCGAAATCAAGCTGTGCGATCACAGGTGCAAAGATCGGCAGAACAATCAGCGTAATCTCAACCCAGTCAAAGAAGAAGCCAAGGATAAACACGATCAGCATCAGCAACAGCAAGATGCCCCATGATCCCAGTCCTGCCTGTTCAACCAGATCAATGACAAGATCATCGCCACCAAGCGAACGGAACACGTATGAGAATACGGTCGCACCAGCAAACAGGAAGAACAGCATTGCCCCGGTCAGAGCCGAACGTTCGCAGACATCCTTAAGGACCGGCCATTTGAGCCGTCCTTTAACCAATGCAAGGAAGGTCGCGCCAACCGCACCAACGCCAGCGGCCTCGGTCGGGGTGGCGAAGCCTGCAAAGATTGACCCAAGGACCAGAACAATCAGGAAGACCGGCGGAAGGAAGCTTCGCAGCATCATCATCACAAGGTCTTTGCCGTGGACGGCTTCGCCTTCTGGAAGTGGCGGGGCCAGTGACGGGTTTATCTGACAGCGGATAAAGATATAAACCGTGTACAAACTTGCCAGAAGCAGGCCGGGAATGATCGATGCCAGAAACAGATTGCCGACCGAAATCGACAGAAGGTCTGACATCAGAACCAGCATAATTGACGGCGGGATCAGGATGCCAAGGGTACCAGATGCGGCAATTGTCCCGGTCGCAAGCGACGGGTCGTAATTGCGGCGTAACATGACCGGCAATGCCAGAAGCGTCATCATCACCACAGATGCGCCGATAATGCCTGTGGTCGCGGCCATGATGGTGCCCATCAGAGTAACCGAAAGTGCCAAGCCACCCGGAACCTTGCGCAGCAGCATGTTCAGGCATTCAAGCAGATCTTCGGCGACGCCACTTTTTTCAAGCATCGTCCCCATGAAAATGAACATGGGGACCGCAACCATCACCATATTTTCGGCGATGCCACCCCAGATGCGTGAAACGATGTTGAAAAATTCAATAAAGGAGAAAACGTCATAGGCCATACCAAGGAAGCCAAAGGCAATCCCGATGCCTGAAATGACGAATGCAACCGGAAGACCCGTGAACACAAAGATGCCGATACAGGCAAACATGAACAGCGGAAACCAGTCTTCGATATAAAAGTTATCCATTTGGGTTATCCCTGTCCGGCTTAGTCTTTGAGCTTGGCGACGTCGCCAAGGTCTGCGTGGTGGGTCCCGACATAATAGCCCGCACGTTTATGCAGGTTGGTCGGTCCAAAGACAAAGACGAAGCATTTCATAAATATCGAAAGCCCCGCCATCGCGAGAAGCCCAAAGCCGATGGGGATTGTCGATTTGATGATCCAGCGATGTGTCAAGCCGGTTGTCGACGCCGACACCTCGTGGTTTTCAAAGGAGCGGGCGACAAAATCAAAACCGAAATAAAGCACCAAGGCACAGAACGGCAGGACACAGATAAGGCCGCCGATCATTTCAACAATGGCGCGGGTGCGCGGACGCAAGTTGTCACGGATCAGTTCGATACGGACATGAGAGTCGCGAATATAACCAAAACCAAAACACAGCATGAACAGAGCAGTGTGCAGGTGCCATTCGAGTTCTTGCAACTTGATCGATCCCTGACCGCCAAATTTACGCTGGATCACATCATAAATGATCGTCAGCATCAGCGGGATCGCCAGCAAGGATGCCCACTTCCCGATACGGGAAACGACGGCGTCAATGCAGTCACTAATTTTTAGTAGCGCTTCCATAGGAGACTCCCGGGTCTTCTCTTTCGCGGTCAAGGCCGGGGCACGCGGACCCGGCCTTGCCGTGACTTGTTTTTATAGACTGCGTAAGCAGCCTTTCAGACCGTTTGGATTAATCGAGATACCCGATGTCTTTCCAGATTTTGTAATCTGCACGGAAGGACTGCAGGCTTTCGTATGCATCCTTGAAGGCTGCATCTTCACTCGAAAGTTCGCCTGCCACTTCTTCCCATGCACCACGCATCGCATCTAGCATTTCCGGCGACCATTTTTTGATGTTCACGCCTTTTTCCTGAAGTTCTTTCAGGGCTGCGAACTGGATCGCTTCGCCTTCTGCGAAACCATAAGCAAGGTTGTCGTTACAGACCGTTTCGATCTGTGCCTGTTGGGTGTCGGAAAGTGCATCCCATTTTTCTTTGTTCATCATCAGATCAAAGAAGGTCAACTGCTGATGCCAGCCCGGGAAGTAGTAGTATTTGGCAACCTGATGGAAGCCAAGTTTCAGATCGATCGCCGGCATGGAGAATTCGGTCGCATCAATCGTACCCAGCTCAAGTGCCGGATAGATGTCGCCAGCCGAAAGAAGCTGGGTCGATACACCGAGTTTTTCCATGACTTTTGCGCCAAGGCCAAAGAAGCGCATCTTCAGACCCTTAAGGTCATCAGGCGAGTTGATTTCCTTGGAGAACCAGCCAGAAGCTTCCGGAGCGATCAGGCCGCAGAACAGCGACTTGATGCCATGTTCGGCATACAGCTTGTCAAAGATTTCCTGACCGCCGCCAAACTTAACCCATGCCAGATATTCACCTGCCTGCGGGCCGAACGGAACAGCACCGAACAGCTGAAGGGCAGGGACTTTACCAGCCCAATATCCCGGGGTTGAGAAAGCAGCATCAATTGAACCGGTTGAAACAGCATCAAAAACTTCGAGTGCAGGTACAAGTGCGCCCGGCTCATAGAATTTAATGTTGATGTTGCCACCGGAAACGGCATCGATTTTTTCATCGACGCGCTTGCCCAGCGTCCCGAGCTGGGTCAGGCTGCCGGGATAGGTTGACCCCATTTTCCAGCGAACGCGTTCCTGAGCATTTGCATCAGATGGGGCAGCAGAAAATGCTGCCGTTGCGAGAACTGCGACACAAGTTGCCGACTTAAGCAGTTTAGAAAAGCTCATCCGTCTTCCTCCCTAAGAAGTCCGAAATTGGTAATACCACGTGAGGCGGACAACCGCGTTTTGCTATTATTATTGCTGCGGGTTTCCGCCGATTTTTATGTTGCGAGGCCGAGCATAAGCGTAATTCGCAAGTATGGGCAAGTTTGTTTCGCTCTTTGCGCAAGAAAATATCTTCGCGGATGCGTGAAAAATAACTTGCATCCAGCTTCAAAAGTAGGATTTGCGCACGGGAATGCGTATTTTTACAGACGTTTAGGCTTTGGTGCGGCCCTATCCTTAAAAGACACGTTATATTCGTCGCTTAGCAAAATTGCTCTGCGACGATTCGCCTTTTGTATGGGGTTGAGTGCTGAATGTATGGTGCGGGGTGTTTTGATTTATCGTGTGATGACGATTTTCAGGGGCTGTGCGCGGGCATCTGGTTTTGCAGCTGCAGTATCATTTGGGCCGCGGGGGAGAATGATTTTGAAATCAGGGCAACGTGACGTTGCCCGGGCGTCAAAGGCCTGAAATGAAAACGGGCGGTCCTTTAAAAAAAAAGACCGCCCGACTGATGGTCGGAGCGAGAGGATTCGAACCTCCGACCCCTGCCTCCCGAAGACAGTGCTCTACCAGGCTGAGCTACGCTCCGTCAGTGGCGGGAGGTTTAGCTCTTCTTTCGGTGCGGATCAAGCATAATCGGGCTGTTTTCAGGGAAATATTTGCGTGATTGGAGGCGTTCAGCAGCGAGTTGCCCAAGGTTGATCTTAAATCACCTGCAGGCTTAGGTTTGCCGATAGTGTTGGCGCAAAAGGCCCTGAGTTCGGTGTCTGTTTCGTGGCCTCAGACAACGAGGGTATCTGAGATGCCTATGGTTTTGGTTGTAGTGAAACACACTGCAACGGGCTGTCTTGAACCAACCTCATTGTTCCTTAAATAAAAACAATGGATCAAAAAAGACATTTAGAGAACGACGACTGGCGTATCGGCAACAAGCCGCTTAACATCAAACATATATAATATGGAGCCTCAATTGTCCGGAACGATCCCAACATATCAGCGGTCAAAATGTTCTGACGATGGTTAAATAAGCTCTGAATTGAAGTTTATCGGGAAGTGTTGGTTTGAATGTTCATCGAATATCTTCGTCCTAAAAACCTGTCCCAAAAAGTGATGCGGGTTACTTTTTCGATCTATTTGGGCGTAACCTTTCTGGTCACAAGTGTTCAGTTCCTGACTGAATATATTAAGACGCAGGATTCAATTTTAAGTGAATTAGAACAGCTCGAGCAGACTGTCCGGAACCCAATCGCGACGAGTATGTGGCAGTACAATCAAAAACAGATGGATGCCCTCGTCGAGGGGTTGCTTAAAATGCCAATAATCGTGGGTGTCGATATTTTCGACAAACACGAAGAAAAGATCATTTCAAAAAGGTCCTACACGGAAGGGGCAGCCCCATTATCAGTCTTTGATAAAAAGTCAGACTTAGCCTGGGAGCTGAACGACAAAAAAATAACGTTAGGGGCGCTGACACTTTATTCATCTTCAGAAGTCGTTTTGAACCGCGTTTTGTTTGGCTTTGCCTTGATTGCGATTACCGCAATCATAAAGCTGTCTGTTTTATTTTGGCTGTTTGTCTGGGCTTTCGATCGTTTTCTAGCCCGTCCGTTAAAAGAGCTCATGTCGCAAGTCGATGAGGTTCAACTGAGCCAAGACTTCAGCAAACGGATCAATCTTTCCATCACTGAAAACAACGAGATCAGTAAGCTTCAGGATCATATGAATAATATGCTCTCTGCCATGGAGAAGGGGCGCGCGCAATTATTGGAAGACGAGCAAGCCAAGCGTAACTGGCTTGAGGATGCTGTTGCAAAGCGCACAGAAGAGCTCCAGATCCTGAATGAAAAGCTCAAAGATCTGGCGGCGAATGATTCTTTAACGGGCGCGTTAAACCGTGGAAATTTCTTTGAGACGGCACGGCATTTGTTCACGTTATCGCAGCGCCAAAAGTCGCCTGCATCCTTTATCCTGATGGATCTGGATCACTTTAAGATGGTCAACGATACCTATGGCCATTTTATCGGGGACAAGGTTCTTATTCATTTTGCGCATACCATTCAGGATTTCCTCGGAAAGTCGGACCTTTTTGGGCGACTGGGCGGAGAAGAGTTTGCAATATTTCTCCCGGACATGGGGATAGATCACGCCAGCCGTCTTGCAGATAAGCTGCGAAAGGCCATTGGTTCGGCCACTTTGGAGGTGGACGGTAAAACAATCACCTACACTGTAAGTTTTGGCGTTACCTCGTCCGAGGCAAAAGACAACTCTATTGACGAACTGTTCAAGCGCGCCGATCTGAAGCTTTATGGGGCCAAAGAGAAAGGTCGCGATCGCGTCGAAAGGTAAAGAAAATGCACCGTCTATTCGTCTTTATGCTTCTTTTGACGGCAACCACGGTGGCCAACATCAGTCAGGCGGCGACTTTGAAGGTTTGCTATGATCAATGGGCGCCGATGACGATCTTTCCCTCGGAAGATGCTCCTGAGCGCGGCGTTATCATTGATATGCTCGATCACATATACACCTCTCATGGCTACACACTGGAATATTACGAAGTCCCTCTCGCACGGGGGCTTAGCATGGTCGAAGATGGTCTTTGTGACATGCTGCCCGAATACGTGTTTTCAGGGCCCAAGGATACCGGGTTCGTGTATGCCGAGGAAAAGACGTTTGCCTATATAACCGCCTTTGTTGTCAGGCAAGATGATCCGTGGCGCTATAACGGCATCCAGTCGATGAACGGCAGGCGCATTGCAACGGGGCCGGGCTGGGATTACAGCTCGGCAAGCCTCGAGTATCAAAAATATATTGATGATCCAAGAAATGCGGATTTCATCGAAGTGATCTCTGGCTACGATGATGTGGTGGACCGGATTTTCACCATGATTAAAGAAAACCGGGTCGATCTTTATGCCGATAACGAACTGGTTCTTCAGTATGTCTTAAATCGGCTGGACATGAATGATGATCTGAAGATTGTACGCCCGGGCTTGGAAAGGAAACTGGTTGAAAGAGCGATCTTCTCAAAGAAAATTCCACCGGAAAAAAGACAGCAACTTATAAGAATCTGGAATGAGGGACGCTTGTCGATGAAGGGCGAGAAAGAGAACGTCTTGCTTGAAAAATATGGTGTGAGATTTGAAGAGTAACGCCTAGACTGAGGAACCAACGGGTTATGGCCATGGCTCGTAATCATTTTCTTGGTGTTTTCAGGGGGCTAGTTTCTGCGTGTCAACGAAAAACGCCCCAGCATTTCTGCTAGGGCGTAATATCTTGATATTTCTATCAATAATGGTCGGAGCGAGAGGATTCGAACCTCCGACCCCTGCCTCCCGAAGACAGTGCTCTACCAGGCTGAGCTACGCTCCGTCATTCTGCGAAGCCGGGTGATAATGGTTTCTGGCAGGTGACGCAAGATATTTTTGTGACATCGTTGCCCAACATCGCCAAGCAATATGGGGTGTTTGTCGATAGGTGGTATCAGTAGGGGCGGGAAATACAGAACTCGACCGCTTCGATCATCGAATCCTTGATCGGACCATCGTCAAAGCGCGTCAGCGTATCAATTGCCATCTGACCATAGTCGCGGGCCCGATCCATTGATGCCGTAAGTGCGTCATGTTTGCGGATCAGCGTTTGTGCGCGATCAAGATCGCCGTCTTCAAAATTCTGATCTTCCATGCAGCGACGCCAGAATGCTTTTTCATCTTCGTCGCCCTTGGCAAAGGAAATGATCACCGGAAGTGTGACCTTACCGTCACGGAAATCATCGCCGACGGTTTTGCCAAGCGTGGCCTGATGGGCAGAATAATCGAGAACATCGTCAATCAACTGGAATGCAGTGCCCAGATAGATGCCATAAAGTCGCAGGGCTTCTTCATCCTCGGTCGACCGTTTGGCAATGACCGCACCGATTTGCGATGCTGCGCCAAACAAGGCGGCGGTTTTGGCCGTGATGACTTCAAGATAGGCCTCTTCGCTCGTCCCCATGTCATTGGCGGTCGCCAGCTGTAAGACTTCGCCTTCGGCAATGACGGCCGATGCCTGTGCCAGAATATCAAGAACACGCAGCGATCCGGTTTTGACCATCACGACAAAGGCGCGCGCAAACAGGAAATCACCAACCAGAACGCTTGCTTCGTTACCAAAAAGGGCATTGGCTGACGCTTGTCCACGGCGTAGCTGACTTTCGTCAACCACATCATCATGCAGAAGGGTTGCAGTGTGGATGAACTCGACACAGGCGGCAAGGTCAACCGCATCGGGACCATCGCCGTAACCGCAAAGCCGGGCCGATGCCAGTGTCAGCATCGGACGCATGCGTTTGCCACCGGCCGCAACCAGATGTGATGCCAGTTGCGGGATCAGGGCGACTTCGCTGTGCATATTGTCGATGATGACCTGATTGACGCGCTTCATGTCGGCGTCAACAAGGTTAACCAGTGAATCAAGGCTCGGCTGAGGCTTTGTCTGCGGTGCGGTATTGGTCACGCTGTATTCCGACTTTCCAATGGCATCTTCGCAGCCTGCATTTAGCGAAGATTGCAAATAACATCAGGCGGCCTCAACATAGATAGCCAAGGGCATACCGGTCAAGGGGACAAATGCTGTGGTGCACAGTGTCCAATCCTAGATAAATTGCGGGATTAAGGGCATTTTCTGAAAACGGCTGCACAGGCTCCCCACATTAATGTACGTATAATTTCAACACTGGATCTGAAACGATCCGGTCAAGGTAACACACCGAGCAAACGATTTAAGGGGAACCGCCATATGATCGAACTGTTTCGCAGCAACGATCCGATTGAGCTGAGCTGGGCGCAATCGGTGTTGGCGGATGAAGGAATTTCAAGCCACATCTTTGACTATCACGCCAGCATCATCGAAGGATCCATCGGGGCGCTGCAACGGCGCTTGATGGTTGACGGCGAACAGGAAAGTCGCGCGAAATACATTCTTGATATTGCCAGACGCGAGCTTGATGCGCATAACGCAGCACAGGATAAAAAGGACGAACTGACGTCCAAGTGATGCAGGCAAGTAATGCTGGCAAGTGATGCTGGGTCTCGGGACTTCACCAAAACCCATATTGCTGGGCAGGATGAGGTGCGTGACACTGGTGGCGCAAATAAAGGCGATTGATGACAAACGCAGGTGCGACATGTGATGTGCCCGACTTTCCCGAAGACCGGATCAGTCATGATTTTCTTCTGGGTGGGTCGGTAACGCTTAAACAACCGGTAGACGGCTATCGGGTGGCGGTCGATGCGGTGTTTCTGGCGGCTGCGGTCGCGATTAATTCCAGACGCGATCAAAAAATTCTTGATGTCGGGGCGGCAGTTGGCTCGGCCGGGTTGTGTGTCGCACATCGACTTGAAGATGCGGTTGTGACCGGTATTGAAGTGCAGGATGACCTCTATGCGCTTTATTGTCGCAACGTGGTTGAAAATGATCTGGTTGGGCGCGTGACCCCGGTTCATGGCGATATCAATGATCCAAAGTTGCCTTTACAGGCACATGGTTTTGATCAGGTGATTTCAAATCCGCCCTACTATCCCGGTGGCACGCGCTCGCCCAATGACAGCCGGGCAACTGCCCATCAGGAAGGCCAAACCAGTCTCAAAGACTGGATCGGGTTCTGTTTGAAAATGCTGCGTCCCAAAGGGCGGATTACGTTGGTGCACCGCGCAGATCATTTGGATCGCATCATTGGTTTGTTGCATGGCAAAGCCGGGGATGTGACGGTGTATCCGATCTGGAGCAAAGATAATTCCGAGGCACCACTGCGCGTGATTGTTTCAGCCCGCAAAGGGGTGGCATCGCCGCTTACGCTGCGTCGTGGGCTTGTTTTGCATGACGCCGCAGGGGCCTTTTTACCGCACGCAGAACAAATTTTGCGCAATCCAGTGGCATTGCCCGGTTTCTAAATCGATGAGAGTTTAATATAAGAATCGCTTGGTTGCGCTGTGGCGCAGGAATAAATGCGCTTTGGGAACGGATATGCTCAGCTTTTCGAAAATCATTTTTACCGCTCTGGTCATTGTCGTCGTATGGCAGGGCTTTAAGCTGTTTAACCGTTTCAAGCAGGTTTCAGAAAACGAACAGCCAAAGCAGACCCGCCATAAGAAGAAAAGCCAGCCAAAGACAGTGGCGCAGGAAATGGAAAAATGCCCCGCGTGCGGTGTTTACCACGCCGAAGGCAATGCCCATCGCTGCTAGGGCTAAGCTGAACATTATTCTTGGCCAAGGTTTCGCGCCCGGTTTGGGGCGGAAAGATATGCCAATGCAAGCGACAGAAACCCAACGGCCTGTCTTCGACTTTGTGTCAACACGGGCAGATTTCATTTGAAAACCGGCACCAGATCGCTGATCTATGATGTTGCGGTGCAGTATTTTGTGACGAGCAGTGATGCAAGGGTTGCAAATTCGGTGCATCTCAGGGCTTTTGCCTTCTTGACCCCGGCGGGGCAGGGCGGTAGCTTGCCGCTCTAATTTATAGGCAACAGTAATAGTGAGTTTGCGCAATGGCGCTCGACGGGTCGCAACGTCCCCCTTCATTTCAGGAAATCATTCTCCGACTGCAAAGCTATTGGGCTGATCAGGGATGTGTCATCCTTCAGCCTTATGACTTGGAAGTCGGTGCCGGTACCTTCCACACCGCGACAACCTTGCGCGCGCTTGGACCGGAAAGCTGGAATGCGGCCTATGTGCAGCCATCGCGTCGTCCAACCGATGGTCGGTATGGGGAAAACCCGAACCGCTTGCAGCACTATTACCAGTTTCAGGTGATCATGAAGCCGTCGCCGGGCAATTCGCAGGAATTGTATCTTGGCTCGCTCAAGCATCTGGGCATTGACCCGATGGCCCATGACATCCGCTTTGTCGAGGATGACTGGGAAAGCCCGACCCTTGGTGCATGGGGTCTTGGCTGGGAAGTCTGGCTTGATGGCATGGAAGTCACCCAGTTCACCTATTTCCAACAGGTCGGTGGGTTTGAATGCAACCCGGTCCCGGTCGAGCTGACTTATGGGCTGGAACGTCTGGCGATGTATATTCAGGGTGTCGAGAACGTCTATGACCTTGATTACAATGGTCAGGGCGTCAGCTATGGCGACGTGTTCCTGCAAAATGAAATCGAACAATCGACCTATAACTTTGAAGTCGCGAACACCGATATGTTGTTCCAGCACTTCAAGGACGCACAGGCCGAGTGTAGCGTTAATATCGAACGCGGTCTGGCATTGCCGGCCTATGAGCAGGCAATGAAAGCCAGCCATATCTTTAACCTTCTTGATGCGCGCGGCGTGATTTCCGTGACCGAACGTGCGGCCTATATCGGCCGTGTTCGCGACATGTCGAAATCCTGCTGTGAGGCGTGGCTGCGATCACGCGGCCATCTGAAAGAGGAGGCATAAGTTATGGCCGAATTGCTGCTTGAACTGTTTTCCGAAGAAATTCCGGCCCGTATGCAGGCCCGTGCGTCGGACGATCTTGCCAAACTGATCACCGATGGCCTTAAGGCCGCCGATCTTGCGTTTGAGACTGTCGAAACGCTGGTCACCCCGCGCCGCTTGACCCTGATCATTGATGGTTTGCCCGAAAAACAGCCGGACTTGCGCGAAGAACGCCGTGGTCCGCGCGCCGATGCACCTGAAAAGGCGATCAATGGTTTCCTTACGGGCAATGGTGTGACCCTTGAACAGTGTGAAAAGCGCGAAATGCCCAAGGGCACTTTCCTGTTTGCGATTGTCGAACAGAAAGGCCGTGCGAGTGCTGAGGTCATCAAGGACATCGTCGAAGATGCCATGGCCAAATTGCCGTGGCCAAAATCGATGCGCTGGGCCGATCAGAAAGTCCGCTGGGTGCGTCAGCTCGACAGCATTCTGTGCCTGTTTGATGGCAAGGTGATCCCGGCGTCGTACGGTCCCGTCACCGCCGGTGATACCACCCGCGGCCATCGGTTCCTTGCCCCGGCAACCTTTAGCGTTGCCAATGCCACCGAATACAAAGAAAAACTGCGCTTTGCCATGGTCGTGCTTGACCGCGAAGAGCGCAAGCAGGGCATCCTTGACGGTGCCAAAAAGCTGGCCGCATCCGAGGGCTTTGACCTTTTGGAAGATAACGGTCTTCTCGAAGAAGTCTGTGGCCTGGTTGAATGGCCGGTTCCGGTGATGGGCAAGGTCGATGACCTGTTTATGGATATCCCGCGTGAGGTTCTTGAAACCTCGATGCGTGAACACCAGAAATATTTTGTTGTCGAAGATAAAAACGGCAAACTTGCCGCACGCTTTATCACCATTTCCAACATGGTGACGGCGGACAACAATGCCAAAATCATCGCCGGTAACGAACGCGTTTTGCGCGCACGCCTGCATGATGCCAAATTCTTCTGGGATCAGGATCGGAAAGTGACGCTGCAATCGCGTCTGCCGAAACTCGACAGCATCGTCTTCCACGCCAAGCTGGGGTCGCTTTCCGAGCGTGTCTTGCGCCTGCGTGGGCTGGCACGTGAGCTGTCGGCCGATATCCCGGGCTGTGATGTCAAACTGGCCGACCGTGCCGCTGAAATCGGCAAGGCCGATCTGGTGTCGCAGATGGTGTTTGAATTCACCGAACTTCAGGGACTGATGGGGAAATATTACGCCGAAAATGACGGCGAAGCCCCGGAAGTCGCCAATGCCATTGCCGAGCATTATGCCCCGGCGGGGCCATCGGATATGTGTCCGACAGCACCGGTTTCGGTTGCTTTTGCCTTGGCAGAGAAGCTTGATACCCTTGCCGGGTTCTTCACGGTTGATGAAAAGCCGACCGGGTCAAAAGATCCGTTCGCCCTGCGTCGTGCGGCATTGGGTGTCATTCGTCTGGTTCTGGAAAACGGTTTGCGTTTGCCGCTACGTCGCGTCTTCGCCTTTGCTGTTTCTCAGTACCCGTCGGCCATTCGTCGTGATGCGGCGGTGGATGATCTTTTGGCATTCTTTGCCGACCGTTTGAAAGTCCATCTGCGTGAACAGGGTGTGCGCCATGATTTGGTGTCTGCCGTGTTTGCACTTGATGGCGAGGACGATCTTGTCCGCCTGCTGGCCCGTGTTGAGGCGCTTTCCGATTTTGTATCGGGCGAAAGCGGCGTTAACCTTATGGCTGGCTACAAGCGTGCGTCCAACATCCTGCGCATCGAAGAGAAAAAGGACGATACGTCCTATGACGCGGATGTTTCCGCGGATCTTCTGAGCGTGGATGAAGAACGCAAGCTGTATCAGGCGCTCATCGATGTCCGGCATACTGCCTTGCCGCTTTTGCGTAACGAGGATTATGCCGCGGCAATGACCGAATTTGCGCGGTTGCGTGAACCGGTCGATGCATTCTTTGAACAGGTCACGGTAAACAGTGACAAGGCGGACGAACGTGCCAACCGGCTTAAGCTGCTGGCGCAAATTCGGACGGCCTTGCATGACATTGCAGACTTCTCAAAGATCGAAACATAAATAGGTCGGGGTTACGGGGCTTTCCCCATCCTGGGGAGGCCCGCCAAAGGGCCTTGACCAGATGAGGAAAAGGCAAGATGACCAAATGGGTCTACGGTTTCGGTGGCGGTAACGCCGAAGGCCGATCGGATATGCGTGAACTTCTGGGTGGCAAGGGCGCAAACCTTGCCGAGATGAGTAATCTTGGGCTTCCGGTCCCGCCTGGCTTTACCATTACAACCGAAGTCTGCACGGCGTTTTATGACAATGACCGTACTTACCCGGATGGTCTGAATGCCGAAGTCGAAACGGCGCTGGCGGCAGTTGAAAAACTGGTCGGACGCAAGTTTGGCGATGCAAGCGATCCCCTTTTGGTATCTGTTCGTTCCGGTGCGCGGGCATCCATGCCCGGCATGATGGATACGGTTTTGAACCTTGGCCTCAATGATCAAACGGTTGAAGCCTTGGCATCAGTGTCAGGTGATCGTCGTTTTGCCTATGACAGTTACCGCCGCTTTATTCAGATGTATGGCGATGTGGTGCTCGGTGTTGAGCATTACCATTTCGAAGAAATCCTTGAGATCCATAAGGAAGACAAGGGTTATTCCCTTGATACCGAAATGAGTGCCGATGATTGGGCCGAGGTCGTTCGCGATTTCAAGAAAAAGGTCGATAGCGAGCTTGGTCAGCCTTTCCCGCAAGACCCGCGTGAACAGCTTTGGGGCGCGATTGGTGCGGTGTTTGGCAGTTGGATGAATGCACGGGCCAATACATACCGTCGTTTGCACAGTATCCCGGCAAGCTGGGGCACGGCAGTTAACGTGCAGGCCATGGTGTTTGGCAACATGGGCGATGATTGTGCGACAGGTGTGTGTTTCTCGCGCAATCCATCGACCGGCGAAGATCGTTTCTACGGCGAGTATCTGATCAACGCGCAAGGCGAAGACGTGGTTGCGGGCATTCGGACACCGGCACCGCTGACCAAAATCGAACGCGAAGAATCCGGATCGGATTTGACTTCGATGGAAGAAGCGCTTCCGAAGGTCTTTGCCGAGCTTTGCGATATCCGCGACAAGCTGGAATCCCATTACCGCGATATGCAGGACATGGAATTTACCGTTGAGACGGGCAAGCTTTACATGCTGCAAACCCGTGCCGGTAAACGGACGGCCAAGGCGGCCCTGCGCATCGCCGTTGAAATGTGCAGTGATGGCGTGATCAGTAAGGAAGACGCGCTGCGCCGTGTTGATCCCGCCCAGCTTGATCAACTTTTGCATCCGACCCTTGATCCCGAAGCAACACGTAAAGTGATTGGCATGGGCCTTCCGGCGTCCCCGGGGGCGGCATCCGGACAGATTGTCTTTTCCTCTGAAATTGCCGAGGATTGGGCGCATAACAAGGGCCAGAAAGTTATTCTGGTGCGGATCGAAACCAGTCCGGAAGACATTGCGGGCATGCATGCCGCCGAAGGTATCCTGACGTCCCGTGGCGGGATGACAAGCCATGCCGCCGTGGTGGCACGTGGCATGGGTACGCCCTGTGTCTGTGGTGCGGGTCAGATCAAGATCGATTATGCCAACAAAACCATGATTGCGGGTGGTGTGAACCTTAAGGAAGGGGATGTTATTACCCTTGACGGGGCAACCGGCGAAATCATGCTGGGCGAGGTCGCAACGCTCAAGCCCGATCTTTCGGGTGATTTTTCCAAATTGATGGAATGGGCTGATGGGGTGCGCCGGCTTAAGGTCCGCACCAATGCCGAAACCCCTGATGACGCGCAAACCGCGCGTGGTTTTGGCGCCGAGGGTATTGGTCTTTGCCGGACGGAACATATGTTCTTTGACCCGGCACGGATCATTTCCATGCGCGAAATGATCTTGGCTGAAACCGAACAGGGGCGCCGCACCGCCCTTGATAAGCTTCTGCCTTATCAGCGGCAGGACTTTATTGACCTGTTCCGCATCATGAAGGGGCTTCCGGTCACCATCCGGTTGCTTGATCCGCCTTTGCATGAATTCCTGCCACATGGTGATGGGGAAATCGCCAAGGTTGCCAATGCCGCAGGCGTGTCCGAGGCGATTGTGCGCCGTCGTTTGCTTGACCTGACGGAAGCCAACCCGATGCTGGGCCATCGTGGTTGCCGACTTGGCATTAGCTATCCTGAAATCTATGAAATGCAAGTGCGTGCGATCTTTGAAGCCGCGATTGAGGTTTCCAAGGATGGTGGTAGTCCGGTGATCCCGGAAATCATGATCCCGCTGATCGTTGGCAAAAAGGAACTCGAAATCCTGAAAGCTGCGATCATCAAGGTTGCAGCCGAGGTCGAGGCCGAAAAATCGGCCAAGCTGACTTTCCTTGTCGGCACGATGATCGAATTGCCGCGTGCGGCCCTCAAAGCCGGAGAAATTGCCGAAGAAGCCGAGTTTTTCAGCTTTGGCACCAACGATTTGACCCAGACCACCTTTGGTCTGTCGCGCGATGACGCGTCGCGTTTCCTAGATACCTATATTTCCAAGGAAATCTTTGCCGGTGATCCGTTTGTGTCACTGGATCAGGAAGGGGTTGGGGAGTTGGTCAGCATTGCGGCCGACCGCGGGCGTGCGACGCGCCCCGACATCAAGCTTGGCATTTGTGGCGAACATGGTGGGGATCCGTCCTCCATCGCGTTCTGCGAAGCACAGGGACTAGATTACGTATCCTGTTCGCCCTATCGTGTGCCGATTGCGCGTTTGGCCGCCGCACAGGCAGCCCTTGATCGCAAGTCGTCCTAAATAACAACACCGGCGGCAAGATGACCTTGCCGCCGGTGTTTTTGTCTTTGTTTGATCTGGCGTTTAAAGCCGGGTTACGCCGCACTTTCTGGTAGCGACACCCAATCGGGGATATTGACGGTAATTTTTGCGCCGTCGGCCAGAAGTTCATCCCCCTTAGAAACACGTTCCAGACGGATCAGGGCAAGCCCGCCATCGCCATGGACGGAGCGGATGATGCCTGCTTCCTTGTCGCCATTCATGATGGCGGTTCCTGCGGCCGGGGCAGTGCCGGTGATTGTGATGGGCAGCAAACGTTTGCGCACCAGACCGCGGTATTTGGTCCGTGCGGTCAATTCCTGACCCATAAAGCAGCCCTTTTTGAAATCGACGCCATTTAGCTCTTCAAAGCCGTTTTCAAGCAGAATGGCTTTGTCGATTTCAAGTTCTTCGCTGCCATTGGGCAGACCAAGTGACACGCGCAATTGGTGGTAAGTTTCCACATCGCTTTCGGTGGCGCCGATGGCCGCCATTTCAGCCAAGCCATTTTTCGGCAGCAACACACGTGCGCCCATTGCGGTCAAACGCGGATCAACCGCCTTCATCCCGTTGGCAAAGCCTGCGGTGCTGCCCGGCGTGTCGGGCAATGAAAGCGACGAAAGCGCATTCTTGCCAAACACCGCAACCACGTCATAGCTGTCGGTGACATCGGTCAGTTCGACCTTGGCACGGAGTTTATACATGCGCAGTTTTTTGAAAAGATCTGCGGCCCGCGCGCCGTCTTCACCGCGTTCGCATTCGATCAAAAGGCTGTCTTCGTCCTGTTGATAGACAAAGAAATCAAACAGGAATTTCCCCTGCGGGGACAGCAGGGCACCATAGCCGGATTTCTCGGCACTGATGGTTTCGATATTGTTTGATACCAGCCCTTGCAGAAAACTGACGCGGTCAGGACCGCTGACCCGGATCACGGCCCGATCCGGCAGAAGGGCGTAAAAAGTCTCGGTCATATGTATGGGCTCCGGTTTGTCGGAATGGTTTGGCCGAAATGTGGGGTAATTGCACATAATTCGCAAGCCCTGTCTCGTGAACGAAAGCCAGAGTGTGATGTAAGAAAACCCTTCATAAAACGCTGCCGAGCAGATAGAACCAAAGTTATGAAAATCTTGATGCTTGATCATTCCATCGGCTTTGATCCCAAAGATCGTGAAGCCCGCCCGCTAGGGACCACGCAGCGCGCCTTTATTGCGCTCGCCGAGGCCCTTGTCGCCCGTGGCCATAAGGTCGAAGCGCGCCGAAATGGTGGCATCGACAAGGATATGCACGGTGTTGCATGGCGACAACTTGATGCCGAATTGCCGCCCTTTGGCGGCGATGCGGTTGACACGGTAATTGCCTGGCGCGATCCGGCCTTGTTAAGCCACGCTTCGATTCCGGCGGATGCAAAAACAATCCTTTGGTTTGATGGTGATCCGACGAAATTGAACGCCGATGATCTGCGTCTGGTTCTGCATGACAAGGAAGTGCAGATCGTCCTTACCGATGACGCGCAGAAAAAAGGCTTTGAAACCGATCTGGTGAAAAAGCCGATTGTGGTCAAGCCGGGGGCGGTCACGGCCTTTACCATGGCCTCAAACATGCATTGGGCGTTTGAATCGCGTGAAGAAGTGGCGGTTACGGTTGCCAATACCACCACCGGCATCGCCCAGATTGTCCGCATTTGGGAAGCCTATGTGGCGCCCAAGGCGCCCAAGGCGATTTTGGAAATCTATGCCTATGATCTTTTCATGGCGATGGCCGGTGAAAACGATCAGGTCTCTGACGACATCGTTGATCTGGTGCGTTCGGCGATTGACAAGGGTGTTCGGGTGTTACATCCAAAACCCGAAGGCGATATGGCCGAAACGGTGGCCAATGCGCGGGCGTTTTTGCATCACGGAAAATATGGCACAGACTATGCTGGTCAGTGGATTGTCAACGCGCTTGGTGCGGCAACGCCGGTTGTGTCTTATGGCGGGATTGCCAAAACCCGCGTTGAAGATGGCAAAACCGGGTATATCGTTCCCGATGAGGCGGCCTATGGTAATATCACTTGGCAGCTTCTGACCGACCGGTCGTTCTTTTCCACTCAGTCTGAAGCCGCACGCAATGACCGCCGCGAGTGGATCCATGTCGCCGGTGAGCTGGAGAAAATTTAAGCTGTGCGCCTGCTGTTTATTACGTCAAACCGTCTGGGCGATGCTGTCCTTTCGACATCGGTCTTACGCCATTATGTCGAAACCTATCCGGGCATAAAGGTTACAGTTGCCTGTGGTCCGGTGGCAGCCCCGATTTTCCAGACCGTCCCCAATCTTGAGCGCATTATCGAGATGCCCAAGCAAAAACGCGGCGGGCACTGGTGGAAGCTTTGGAAGTCGGTTGCGTTGACCTGGTGGGACGTGATCGTTGATTTACGCGGCAGTGCGACGGCGTATGTTTTGCCGGGGTGGAAGCGTGTTGTGCTGTCTGGGAATGACGATCGCGTTCACCGTGTTGAACAAATGGCCCGTATGATTGGCCTTGAAAAAGGTCTTTATCCCAAAGTCTGGGTCAATCAAAATCATAGGAACCGCGCTTTAGAACTACTGCCTGATGTCGCGCGCAAGGTTCTTGCAATTGGCCCATCGGCTAACTGGGGTGGGAAAACATGGGCCGCGGATCGCTTTGTTGAATTGATCGCTCGACTTCGGGCCGATGACGGGCTTTTGCCGGGCGCGCATGTGCTGTTGGTGGGGGCTCCCAGCGAGCGTGAAGCCGCAAAACCAGTCATTGATGCGGTTCCTGTGGAAGATCGAACCGTGATTTTTGGCGACGAAAACTTGTTGACCGTGCAGGCGTGTCTCGAACGCAGCGATCTCTATATCGGCAATGATAGTGGCTTGATGCATATGGCTGCTGCCACAGGTATCCCAACGCTGGGCTTGTTTGGTCCGACACGTGAACAAAACTATGGTCCTTGCGGTCCAGTTGTTGCTGATGTGCGCACTGATATGTCCTGCGATGATATTTGGGCTTCTGGGGCGACATGGCGATCACACGACACTCTGATGGACAGTCTTTCTGTCGATAAGGTGATTGATGCGGCTGGTGCGCTTCTGGCCAGCGGGGATGGAAACAGATCATGACGAATGCATTGCCAAAATTGACCGTTGTGATCACTGCTCATAACGAGGAAGACCGGCTTCCTAAATGTCTTGCACATGTTGCCTTTGCCGATGAAATCATTGTTCTTTGCGACAAATGCACCGACAAGACCGAAGAAATCGCCAAGGCGTCCGGGGCCAAAACCCTTGTTGGAAGCTGGATGATGGAGGGCGAACGCCGTAACCATGCATTGGCACAGGTATCAGGCGACTGGGTGCTTGAAGTCGATGCGGACGAACATGTGTCTGAACAGCTAGCACGTGAAATTCGTGATGTGATTGTGACCAGTGATTTCGGGTTTCACAATTTGCCGGTTGATAACTATGTCGGGGAGCGTCTTGTGCGGTATGGATGGGGATCATCTTTTGGCAAGTCAGCCTATGGTGGGTTGTTCCGGGCCGGTGGTAAGCACTGGGGGCCGCAAAGTGTGCATCCAGCTGTGACGTTTCAAGGCAAAAAAGGCCCGAGCCTGAACCATCCCGTGCGTCATTATGTTGACCGGAATATTTCGGACATGATCAAGCGTTTGGATAGTTATTCGACAGCACGCGCCGCCGACCTTCGAGACAGTGGCAATATCGGCACATTTGCCAATAACATCCGACGTCTGTTTTCGCGCTTTATCCGGTGTTATGTAGGGCGTAAGGGATATAAGGAAGGTGGGATTGGCTTCCTGACTGCGCTGTTTGCCGGATTGTTCCCGGTCATTTCCTACATCAAGGCCAAATACGAGGATAACTAACCCGATGGCAACAATCGTACTGGCCGATGACGGCATTAAGTTTGACGGGTTTACGTTGTCGCAACGTCCACTGGGCGGGGCGGAAACCGCGTTTATTTCCTTGGCCGAAGGGCTGGCTGCGCGCGGTCATGATGTAACGATCCTTAATCAATGTGACAAAGTTCATGAAAATCACGGTGTGAAATGGCGTCCGTTGGCAGATGGTTTTCCGAAAACGGCTGATCTTTACATCGCCAATCGGGGGCATAAGCTTTTGGGCAAAATGCCAAGTGCCAAACGCACGATTTTCTGGATCCATAATCCGGCGGGATATCTACTGAAATGGCGTTATTTGTCGCGCCTGTGGAAGATTAAACCTGCAATCGTCTTTTCCGGTGGACATCATTTGGCGACCTATCCCAAGTGGGCACCGTGCGGTGAACGGGTTGTGATCCCGTATGGTATTGAAAACCGGTTCATGACAGCAGAGGTTGGACATGACGTGCGTCAGAAACGTGCGATTTTTACCTCCAATCCGTTGCGGTCGCTTGACTGGCTTGTCGATCTTTGGGCCGAGAAAATCCATCCGCTTTCACCTGATGCCGAGTTGCATGTTTTTGCTGGCCCGCAGACTTATGGGGCGGCTGGCGATGAAAAAGCTCAGCGCATGAAGGCCATCCTCGATCATGCCGAAACGCTGCGTGACAAAGGTGTCGTTCTTCGCGGCCCAGTGCCCAAAACCCAGCTTCTTGACGAGATGAGCGAAGCGCGCGTTATGCCTTATCGTGGGGACGTCGGGGAAACCTTCTGTCTTGCATTGGGCGAAGCACAGGCAATGGGCGTTCCATGTGTGGTGCAGGAAGTCGGCTGTGTTGCCGAACGTATTGTTGATGGCCACACCGGTTTTGTTGCCAACCAAGACGACATCTTTGCCAAGCGCACGGCTGAAATTCTCAATGATGACGGTCTCTGGCTAAAACAGCATCAGGCATCGCTTGAGAAACAGCGTGGCTGGGGCTGGGGACAGGCCGCCGAGGCGTTCGAAAGGCTCATCCCGTGACCACGTTACTGCAAACCATGGCTGGAAGTCCGTTTGGCGGGGCAGAGGAATTCTTTGTGCGTCTGGCTTGTGGGTTTGAACGTGTCGGGATTGAGCAGCATTGTGTCGTGCGTCCGAACGAAGGTCGCAACGCGGTGCTTGCTGCCAGTGGCGTGTCGTTTGACGAATTGCCCTTTGGCGGGCGGTTGGATGTACGAACGCCATGGAATTTGCATAAACAGCTCAAACGTCACAAGCCGCGCATTGTCCTGAGCTGGATGAACCGTGCCAGCCGCATGACGCCATCAGGTGACTTTGTGAAAGTTGCGCGGCTTGGCGGATATTATAAACTCAAAAATTTCCGAGATTGTGATCACCTGATCGGCAATACGCGCAATATCTGCGATTATCTTATTGGCGAAGGATGGCCCGTTGATCGCACTCATTATCTGCCGAATTTTGTTGATGCAAAACCCGGTACAGCAATTAGTCGGGCCGAATTTAATACCCCCGATGATGCGCCGCTAATCCTTGGTCTGGGGCGGCTGCATGACAACAAGGGGTTTGATACCCTGATCCGTGCGATGGCTGAAGTACCCGGTACTTATCTTTGGATTGCAGGGGCGGGCGATTTAAAAGATGATCTTCTGAAACTTGCCGGTGAATGCGGTGTTGCAGATCGCGTGCGACTGCTTGGCTGGCGGCGCGATGTTGCCAATCTTTTTGCGACCTGCGACGTGTTTTGCGCATCATCACGGCATGAACCGCTGGGCAACATGGTGATTGAGGCTTGGGCACATGGCAAACCGGTTGTCGCACAGGCAAGCCAGGGGCCGGTTCAATTGATCACGCCGGGTGAAAGTGGTTTGCTGTCGAAACTCGAAGATGTATCTGCCTTGGTGGCAGATTTGCGCGCGGTTCTTGACGACAGAGTGCTTTCAGACACATTGTCACGCAACGGTCGTGCTGCCTTTGAGGCGGACTTCACCGAAGACGTTGTCGTCGCAAAATACAAAGCTTTCTTTGACGAGGTTGCGCTTTAATGTGCGGAATTGCCGGATTTATTGCCAAAGATAAGCAAACCATTGATCCCGAGATTCTGGATCGCCTGCGCAATGCGTTGGGGCATCGTGGTCCGGATGGCGATGGTCGATATGTAAAAGGTCCGGTTGGCTTTATCCAGACCCGGCTGGCGATCATTGATCTTGATACTGGCGATCAACCGCTTTTTCATGAGAATGGCAGCGCACTTATCGCCAATGGCGAGATTTATAATTATGTCGAGCTGCGCCAGAACCTGTGCGAAGCAGGCTTTAAGACCCGTTCAGACAGTGAAACCGCCCTTCGCCTCTATGCTCGTGATGGTATAGATGGTTTCGATCAACTGCGCGGCATGTATGCCTTTGCCCTTCATGATGTGGTAGAAAATCAGGTTGTGCTGTGTCGCGACCCGTTTGGCATCAAGCAGCTTTATTATGTCGAAACGCCAGAGTTCTTTGCTTTTGCGTCCGAGGCACAGGCGCTTGTCGCGGCCGGACTTATTGGCCGGACTGTGCGCGAAGATGCCCGTTCGGAGTTGCTTCAGGTTCAATTCACGACCGGCAGTGACATGATCCTTGATGGTATCAAGCGCCTGTTGCCAGGCGAGACGCTTGTTCTGAAAAACGGGCGTGTGGTTGAACGTCGCCGCCGCCAGGTTCTGGGGGACAAGGGTGTTGTTGGGGCGCGTCTTGATGGTGCCTTGACCCAATGGGACCGCGTGTTTGAAGAGTCTGTGCGACTTCATCAACGTTCTGACGTTGATTATGCGATGTTCCTGTCGGGCGGGGTGGATAGTGCATCGCTTCTGGGCATGATGCATCGCTTGAACGAACGTCCGGTGACGGCCTATACCGCCGCATTTGAGGCATCGAGCGTACATGATGAACGTGAATTGGCCCGCGAAGTTGCCAAGGCCTGCAATGCCAATCATGTCGAGGTTATGTTTTCCGAACGCGATTTCTGGACGCTTTTGCCCGAGGTTGCTGCCAAGATGGACGATCCGGTGGCTGACTATGCTATTCTGCCGACCTACAAGCTTGCAGCCGAGGCCGCACGGGATTTCAAGGTCGTTCTATCCGGCGAAGGCGGCGATGAGCTGTTTGGCGGGTATGGCCGATATCGTTCGGTTATGCGGCCTTTAATCCTGGGCGGGCGGGTCATGCGATCCAAGGGCACCTTTGATAAGATCGATGTTCTGCGCCCCAAAGTTCTTGAAGGCTGGCGCGATGGCATAGCGGCATCCGAAAGCCGTGAAAACCGGGGGAAACGTTCGCGTCTTGCGGTGGCACAGGCGGTTGACTGTTCGGACTGGTTGCCAAATGATTTGTTGATCAAGCTTGATCGCATGCTGATGGCGCATGGACTTGAAGGTCGGACACCGTTCCTTGATCCAATGGTGGCGGACTTTGCATATCATCTGCCAGACCGGCTTAAGGTGCGTAAAGGTGTGGGTAAATTCCTGTTGCGCAGCTGGCTGGAGCGGTGTTTGCCAATGGCGCAACCCTTTGCCAAAAAACGCGGATTTACCGTGCCGGTTGGGGAATGGATTGCCGGGCAGGGTAAGCGCCTTGGCCCGCTGGTTGCCCATCAGGCCGGTGTTCTTGAAATTGCCGATCCTGTTCGGGTGGAAAAGCTGTTCACCACGCCCGGCAAGAAAGAAAGTGCAGCATGCTGGCATCTGTTGTTTTACGCCTTGTGGCATCAGACCAATATTCTTGGCCAGGCGCCGGCAGATGATGTTTTTGATACACTCGCTTCGTAGCCAGTTTGATATCTTGTGAATTTCGAATGCAAATATCGGTGATGCTGGTCAAATTTGATGGCCGATGTATGGCCCGCCGTAAACAAGTGACACGTGATCAAGGGCATGACGCGATCATGCGCGTGGAGCTGAGATTGATCGATTAGGATAGAAGGCTTTTCATGGCGAAAACATCAGCCTGGATGATCGTTCCCAATCTGCTGCGGACATTGATGCGTGGCGATGTGCCCCTGAAATCCAAACTTATTTTGCTGGCAGGACTTGTCTATTTGATCAGTCCGGTTGATCTGTTGCCCGATGTTATTGTTGGCTTTGGGTGGCTTGATGATCTTGTGATTGTGCCGCTTTTGGGATGGCTTTCCTATCGCAGCTTACCGGCACCGGTCCAGCATGATGTCGTGCCTGAAGCTGATGCCGGTGAAAACACATCACGTCGAACCGTTTTATATATGGTTGTTCTTTTGGTGGCCGTCGTGCTTGTGATTTTGCTGGGCAGCGGAGAGGGGGATCTTGCGCCTGTTTCTCCGGTTCTGTCGCAATGACGAAGTGTTTACTGATCCGACCAAGGGCGCATTTGACAGCTGGCTTTGCGCACGAATACTCTTGATCCAAACACATCATGATCGGGAGACGTTCCATGGGCGATGCATTCCGCGCACTTGTTTTGGATCAGAACGACAAGAAAGTCACAGCCGAATTCCGTAATTTGACAACTGATGACCTGCCGGATGGTGATGTCTTGGTTCGGGTCAAATGGTCGACCTTAAATTACAAGGATGGCATGATTTTAAATGGCCTTGGCCGATTGGTGCGCACCTATCCGCATGTGCCGGGGGTCGATTTTTCCGGTGAAGTCGTCTCGTCAAGTGATGCACGGTACAGGCCCGGTGATCAGGTTGTCCTGACCGGTTGGCGCGTTGGTGAAGCCCATTGGGGCGGATATGGTCAAATGGCGCGGGTAAAGGCCGAGTGGCTTGTGCCGTTGCCAGAAGGACTAGACGCGGCACAGGCAATGTCCATCGGGACGGCCGGGTTTACGTCAATGCTTGCGGTTATGGCACTGGAAGAACAGGGCATCAGCCCAAAACAGGATGGCGAAGTTCTTGTAACAGGTGCTGCTGGCGGGGTTGGCTCGGTTGCAGTATCGATTTTGTCGGCCTTGGGCTATCGGGTCGCGGCCTCAACCGGGCGCGCAGAAACCCACGCCTATCTCCGTGAATTGGGGGCGACGACAATTATTGATCGCAATGAGTTGACCGATACCAGCAAACCACTTTTGGCCGAACGCTGGATTGGGGCGATTGATAGTGTTGGCAACACAACCCTTGCGCATGCTCTTTCAGAAATGAAGTATCACGGTGTTGTTGCAGCCTGTGGTCTCGCCGGAGGAGCCGACTTACCGGGGACTGTGATTCCGTTCCTGTTGCGCGGGGTGCGGTTGATCGGAATTGATTCGGTAATGTGTCCCTATGTAACCCGAATTCGGGCGTGGGAACGGCTTGCGAAAGAGCTTCCTATCGGTCAGTTAAATGCCGCAACGACGAAGGTTGCGCTTCGTGATGTTGTGCCATGGGGTGAGAAAATTTTGAAAGGTCAGATCAAAGGTCGTTTGCTGATTGACGTGCAGGATTGCTAGAAGCCTTGGAACCATGCAAAATCAGATACTTTCCGATGTTCAGGCTTTGACGGAAAAATGATTTTAAACGTGGAAATTGCTGCGATGGCTGATCAACGGTTTCGAATTCTTTTGGTCGAAGATAACCCGGGGGATGCGTTCCTTGTCAGAACGCTGCTGGATGAAACTGGCGATCCGTTTGATATTGAACATTGCAGTGACCTTACCTCGGCCCTGACTATTTTAAATGGCGACGGGCCGGGCGCACGGTTCGATGTTGTGTTGCTTGACCTGACCTTACCAAACTCATCGGGTGTCGAGACAATTCGTCGCGTGCGCAGCTGTGCCAATAGCGCCCCGGTGGTTGTTTTAACCGGTCACAAGGACGAAGAACTTGCGTTTGAGGCCCTGCAACATGGTGCGGAAGACTATCTGACCAAGGAATTTCCAGACGGTCGGACAATTCGACGTTCCATCCGGTATGCCATTGAACGTTCGCGGGCCGAACGGGCACTCAAGGAAAGTGAAGAACGCTATCGCAAGCTGGTCGAACTTGCCCCTGAGCTCATTTCAATCCTGAGCGGTGAGGAGATTACTTATATCAATCAGCAGGGGCTCACGATCCTGGGTGCTGAGGATACGACAGAACTTGTTGGTCGCAGCTTTATGGAGATGGTTAATCCATCCAGCCGTGAAATCCTGTCAGAATATATAGAACGCTATCGCAACGGTTACAGCGGTCGGGCAGATTTTGTCATCATGTGCAACCGCCCGGATGGTGAGACAGTTGAACTGGAAGTGTCGGCAATCGCCTTTACCCACGAAGGCGCACCGGCAATGTTGATGCTGGCCGAAGATGTGACGGAAAAACGCAAAGTCGAACGCCAGTTGGTCCAGACATCCAAACTTGCGACACTGGGTGAAATGGCGGCATCAGTGGCCCATGAAATGAACCAGCCGTTGAATGTTATTCGCATGACGGCCGATACCTGTGCGCTTCAATATGATCTTGAGGCTGTAAAACCCGCCTTTCAACGAGAACGCCTGTCTTTGATCAGCGGTCAAACTGAACGCATGTCTGAAATCATCAAGCATCTGCAAATATATAGCCGACCTGATGATGATGACTTTGCCCCGTTTGATCCCATGAAGGCCGTGGGGCGTGCTGTGGACATGATTGAGCATGATTGCCGACTGTCGGGCATCATGATTGATGTGGTGCCACCTGCCCAGATGTGTCGGGTTAATGGCCGTCAGGTGCAACTCGAACAGGTTTTGGTCAATATGCTGACCAATGCGCGTGATGCAATCAATGAGAATGGCGATGATGCCAACAGCATTGGCGGGTTAATCCGTGTCAGTGCGATGATTGATCAAGACGAAAAGTTCCTGAAACTCGCGGTGAATGACAATGGTGGTGGTGTCCCAGAGGCGGCCATTGATCTGCTGTTCCATCCATTTTTCACCACCAAAGACGTTGGTAAGGGAACAGGGCTTGGGTTGTCGGTCAGCTATGGCATCGTCGAGGCGATGGGCGGCAAGATTGATGTGCGTAACGAAGGGGATGGGGCCTGTTTTGAGGTAACTCTACCGGTCGCCCAAATTGGTAAGGAACTCGAAGCGGACAGTGACGAACCGGTGGCAAAAAGTGCGCGAATACATGGTGACTGCGTTGATCGTGCCGGGCGTCAAGCCGTCCGGGTGCTGGTCGTTGATGACGAAATTGATGCGATGGAAATCATTGCTGCTTATCTGGAAGCACAAGGATATTCGGTTTCAGCGGCAACGAACGGTGAGGACGCATTGGCGATCGCCGGGGTTATGCCGCCGACCATTCTGATCACCGATATTCGCATGCCACATATGGATGGCAACAGCCTGGTCAAAGCGCTGCGTGCCCGAAACCCCGCCATGCCAGTTATTGTTATGACCGGGCACCCCGGGGATGCTGAGCGACCAGTTGATGATGATGATGGTGCGGATGCACCTGTCATGGTGATGCCAAAACCCCTTGATCTTCAAGAGCTTCTTGGCATTCTTGATGAGCTTGCTGAAGTTTACGGTGAATAGAAAACCGTTGGGGCGTAAATAAGATGGCGAACTATAATAATAACAAAGCCCGGCAATTTTGCCGGGCTTTGTTGTGAGTGTCGTCGTTTGCGTTGCGCTCAGGTCAGGCTTCCCAACCGAGCTGCATGGCAATTTTAACAGCCTGTGTACGGTTGGCGGCACCAAGCTTTTTGAAAATACCCGTCAGGTGAACTTTGACGGTGATTTCACGCACAGTAAGCTGCTTGGCTATTTCCTTATTCGATAAGCCTTTGGTCAGCAGAGCAAGAACTTCGCGTTCGCGATTGGTCAACTGGCGTAAAGGGTTGTCAGGTGACAGGCCATCCAGATCAATCTCGCCAGGACGCATTTTCGTGCCGTCATCTTCAAGCAAAGCTGATGGAATATATTTTTCACCTGACATGATCAAACGCAATGCATTGATCAGTGATTTTCCCGACAAGGTTTTTGGCAAATAGCCAGAGGCACCATGTTCGAGCGCATTTAAAACGTCACTGCGCTTAACTGATCCAGACAGAATGACAACCGGAATTTCCGGGTGCTTTTGACGCATGACGGTCAAGCCTGAAAGGCCGTTCATCCCCGGCATGTTCAAATCAAGAATGGTCAGCTCGACTTGCGTTTCCCCGTCAACAACTGAAAGTGCCTCGGCAAAATCTTTTGCTTGTGAGACCTCAACTTCCGGCGCCGCCGTTTTAAGGAAGGAAGTGATCCCGTCTCTGACGAGGTCGTGGTCGTCTGCTAGCAGGATGTTCATTTTTGTGCCGTACCCGTTTTTGTCCGAGCTTAGGACATGTGTCCGTCCGCGTCAGAAACGCGACCGCACCCAAGATACGGAATCGCGTAAATCTATAATGTTTAGTTCAAGCGTCCCCCCCGGACGCGCGCGCAGCATTCAACAAAATGGGGGGCCTGTCAAACGGCAGGATAGTTTCTGGTTTTCTGAACTATCCCATTGAATAGGGTATTATGTTCAAGGGTAGATGTTCTGTCGCGCTTTGCATAGTATATGGGGAGCGGAAGCAGACTTCGCGAGGTCCAAAATCAAATAGAAATCGAGATGCCCTGTCTCGCGTCGTTCCCGTTTTCGTTGTTAGACGCAATGGATTCTATCGGTTTAGGCAATTCGTCGCTGGCTTGCGCTGTCGCACGTTGTAAGCTTGCCTGACGGAAGGCCGCCATATCGGCACCGGACGGTGCATTAGGGGCAAGTGCTGCGTTCTGCAAGGTTGCCAGTGCGCGATCACGATCCGCCGCAGATCCAGTCATTGACACACTAACATCAACGTGCCCGCCGATTGCATATGCTTTGCCATCTGGCCCAATCTGATATTCATACTGTGGCGCAGACCCATAAGGACCCGCTGCGGCGGCATGGGCTTTTTCTTCTTGCTTGACTGCAGAATCACGCGATTGCAACTGTGCAACAATGGCCTTTTCCGCCGGATCAAGGTCTGTATTACCAGAAATGCTGCTGTTCGTATTTTGACCGGCTTGTTCTTCACTGGTTTCACGCGCCTGACGATACTCCGCACGGCTAACACCGCCCGCAACGGCTTGTGCTTCCGTCAGGGTACGGGGATCAACGATGCGTGTCCTTGCCGCGTCACTGTCTTGGCCTGCAATTGCATAGGGCGATGAACGCTTCGTACTCGACGATGTAACTTCGACAGCGTCGTACTCGGCCAAAACGCGCCCGTCAGCGGTTCGTGCGATCTCCTGAACATTCAGGATTACGCCCATTCCGCCGACATTCGGGTTGGCAATGGTTTGACCGGTTGCAATCATATGAAACTGTAAACTCTAAGCTTAACGATGTACTGCATACCCCAAAAGAATAGCAGATAATGATCTTTCTGTCTTGTGCATGATTTACGGGCCAGATTGAGGGGTTCTCGTGTCTTGCGAAAAGGGGGCCTTGCTGCTATCAGAATGACCGAATTTAAAGTGCCATGACAGTTATCGTTCATAAACACATCAGACAGGAATTCCGAGGAACATGCTCGACTTTGCCATTCCCGCCCATGAAAAGGTGCTGGTTACCGGTGCTGCCGGTTTTATTGGATCGCACCTTTGTCTGAAGCTGCTTGAGCAAGGGACGACTGTTGTTGGCCTTGATAATGTCAATGACTATTATGACGTGAACCTCAAGAAAGCCCGTCTAGCGCGGATTGAAGGCAAGCCGGGTTTCAAGTTTGTCCGCATGGACCTTGAAGACCGCGGCGGTATTGCCGACCTGTTTGCAACGGAAAAGCCGACCTATGTTGTTAATCTGGCTGCTCAGGCTGGTGTGCGGTATTCAATTGAAAACCCGCATGCTTATATTGATGCCAACCTTGTCGGGTTTACCAACATCCTCGAAGGATGCCGCCATAACGGTGTGAAGCATCTTGTATATGCCTCAAGCAGTTCGGTTTATGGCATGAACACTGAGATGCCGTTCTCGGTCCATCACAATGTCGATCACCCGATCAGCCTGTATGCGGCGTCGAAAAAGGCAAATGAACTGATGGCCCATACCTATAGCCATCTCTATAGCTTGCCAACGACCGGACTGCGGTTCTTTACTGTCTATGGTCCGTGGGGGCGTCCGGATATGGCGCTTTTCTTGTTCACCAAGGCCATTCTCGAAGGCAAACCGATCAACGTGTTCAACCAGGGTAAAATGCGCCGCGACTTCACCTATGTCGATGACATTGTCGAAGGTGTCTATCGTTGCATCTCGACCGTGGCGGAACCAAATGCGAACTGGAATCCGCGCAATCCGGACCCGGCGACCAGCTCGGCTCCTTACCGCGTGTTTAACATCGGCAACAATAGCCCGGTCGAGCTGATGCATATGATCGAAACACTTGAGAAAGCGCTGGGCAAAACGGCAGACAAAAATATGCTGCCGATGCAGGATGGCGATGTTCCGGCCACCTACGCCGATGTGGATGCCCTGACTGATGCCGTTGGTTTTAAACCGGAAACCTCAATCGAGACCGGGATTGGCAATTTTGTTGCGTGGTACCGGTCCTTTTACGGATAAACGAAATTGAAATTTGCCGCCATTTTTGTACTGTTCGCCAATGCGTTCTCGGCGGGCATGATGTTTCTGGCCAGCGTGTTTATTTCACGCTATGGCGGCAAAGACCTTTTTGGCTTCTTCAGTGTCGTACTTGGGTTGATTATCTCGGCTGCTCCTGTCGCGACGTTTGGCATGGATACCGCGATTGTAAGGTTTTTACCGAAATACCGCGCTGACGGTCAGGGCCAGTTGGTTAGCGGTATGCAGCGGTTCGTTTTGCTGTTCGCAACCGTATTGTCGACACTGGGCGGAATTATCCTTGCAATCATCCTCATTAAGTTCCGGAACTACGATTTAAATATCGGAGTAGCGGCGGGCGCATGTTTGCCCCTATCTGTGATCATGGTTGTTCTGCAAGGAACCATTCGGGCAGACGCCAACGTGTCGCGTGCGGTGGTCAGCGAAGCCGTCATTCGACCGCTGGTGTTCGGGCTGTGCCTGCTGCTGATGTATTTCTGGGTTTTGAACGAACTTTCGCTTTTGACCATTGTGATGTCTTATGCGGTGGCTCTTGGGGCTGGTGTTCTCGGCTCGCTGTTTCTGGTGGTGCAAGGCGGCCACATAAAATGGAAAGACCGCTTCCATCCGGCAATGGTGGATGTTCGGCTGTGGTTGCAGTTGGGGCTGAATGTTCTGTTTTCAAAACTTGGCGTTGCCTTGCTCAATCAGGCTCCGGTTATTATTGCCGGTGTGACACTCTCTGCCTTTGATGCAGGTGAAATTGGGGCTGTTATTCGTTTGTCGATGTTGGTGGCTTTTGCGCTGACGGCTGTAAATTCAGTTGTTTCACCGTTTCTTGCGCGCGCCATGGCCAAGGATGACAAATGGGAACTACAGTCGCTTGTCGCGCGTGCAACCGCATTTTCAATGCTTGTCGCCATGCCTGTCTGTTTGGGGTTCTTTGTCTTTGCCCCTTGGTTGCTGTCATTGTTTGGCGATGATTATAGCCGCGCCGTACCATACCTACGCATGATGCTGATTGCCTATGGCATTCAGGCGGCCTGTGGGCCGAGCGTGGCATTACTGAACATGACCGGCATTCACCGCGCCATGACCAAGATTGTGAGTATCTGGGCCGCGATTACGATGGTCGGTTTGTTCGTTGCGATGAACCAGGCGGCTTTGTATGGAGGTGTGATTGTCGCGGCCATATCTGTTGCCGGGTACCCGGTTTTGCTGGCTATCTTGTGTAATAAAACGCTTGGTGTTGATCCCTCTATATTGTCGTTGCGGTTTCTCGCTCGTTAATGCATGTGATCCTTCAACGTTGACCTGCTGAGGCCCAAGTTCTAGGTGCAATTGTTCAATTGGGTTCATATCCTAAACACAATGCACATCCCCATGATGCAGGTTTTCATCTCATATCTGTTACGCCTGTTCCATCAGGCCAAGCAGGAAGTCATGCATTTCTCGAATGTTGTTTTGTTGCCTGTGATAGAGTTCTTCTTGTCTGGCAAGGTTTGAACGTGCCTGTTCCAGCCTGAGCTGATATGCTTCCTCGACGTTATGGTCAGGATACCAGCGTTCTGAAAACTCCCGTCGTGTCGGCGCATTTTGGTGATTGTAGCGGTGAACATCGACATTGGGATAATGGCGCGATACGGCATCTGTAATATAGTCCACGCGCGCTTGCCCACTCAGGCCTAGCAAGTCTGCCTGATCATTGAATTTCCGCATATAGCTTCCGGCATCATGCGTTACCAAGCCTCCATTTTTGTAAACGTACCCCAGAATCTGATCGCCGTTGGAAAACACTGTCCTAACGTCTGACTGCGTATCGGGATGGTTTGCTTTTGTGTTTTCAACACTTCTTTGTGCATGCTCCAGCGCGGTCTCAACAGACTCGCGCAGTCGCGGGATAATGGTCTGCTGACCTTCAAGCCACTTTTCAAAGGTGGGGATCGCTGCTTCATACTGATCGGCGGAAACTTCGGTGGCAATACTGCCGTCTTCATTTTGGATCGTGCGTGGGGTGTATCCGTCCTCACGCATTGCTGCGATACGTTCGCGCATCGGTGCATAGGACTTTTCGTAGTATTGCTTGAGATACGGACGCATTTCCGGGTCGGAATACATTTCCTCGCTGAACGATGTATGTGTCGCGTTTGAGGAAGGTGACGTTGCCGTATAGTGCGATACTGCAGAGCCAGCGTTATAGGCATTTGTTTGGATGGTCATAGTGCGCTCCTCTATCATGTAGAGTAAGAAGGTGGAGCAATTTCTATGCCATTTTTGCATGTAAAAGTTGTCGAAAGTATCGGGAAAATTAGTGTAAAACTATACCAAGGGGACGCAAGCCTATCAAAAGAATAGGCAGAAATTGCAGGTTGAACGCCCAAAAGGTTTGAGCAGCCAATAACGCATGGGACTTGAATCAAAAGATTACATTTGGGGAAATGGTGCTGCCGGAGAGATTTGAACTCTCGACCTCTCCCTTACCAAGGGAGTGCTCTACCCCTGAGCTACGGCAGCTTATGCGGGTCGCTTAACGGGCAAATGGTGCTGCTGGGGAGATTTGAACTCCCGGCCTCTCCCTTACCAAGGGAGTGCTCTACCCCTGAGCTACAGCAGCATTAAGCCCTTTGCGGTGCGGGCGGGTTATAGGCCACGTATCCGTATTTGGTCAAGCCCGAAATAGGCGAAGTTTTTCGAATGTTCAAACATCGCAGCTTTTTGCCCTGCTTTCGTCAAGATCGGCTGTAATTTTTCGCCTGCTGTTTTATAACGTCCCGACATCTTCCCGATCATATCAACCGGAAACCGGATCACATTATGACTGCAAAGAAATCCGACATCCGCCCGGCGGTGAATGAGGAACGCCAAAAGCGCGAAGCCGAAGCCCTGCGCGCCAATCTGGCCAAGCGTAAACAGCAGAAGCGCTCACGACAGGATGCCGGGGAGGCGACAGAAAAAGACCGTCCCCAATCGGATGATGAGAAGAATTAGGCATCCGTCACAGGCATCGTTTGGTTGATCTTCATGCTGTGTGGCGGGTAAAACGAATATCGCAGTATGGCGCAGTGTCGCGCAGGGACCTTCACAGTAAACAAGGGTGGTAAAATGTCGGTAAGACCTGATCACTGGATACGCCAAATGGCGCAGGAAAAAGGCATGATTGAACCGTTTGTTGACGGTTTTAAACGCGATGGTGTGATTTCCTATGGGGTTAGTTCCTATGGCTATGACGCGCGGGTTGCCGACGAGTTCAAAATTTTTACCAATGTCTGACTCGGCGATTGTCGATCCCAAGGATTTTTCCGATGACGGGTTTGTTAACCGCAAGACCGATTGTTGTGTGATCCCGCCCAACAGTTTTGCCTTGGCGCGTACGGTGGAATATTTTCGCATTCCACGCGATACGCTGGTGATCTGCCTTGGCAAGTTGACCTATGCGCGGTGTGGGATCATCGTCAATGTCACCCCGCTTGAGCCGGAATGGGAAGGGCATGTGACATTGGAGTTTTCAAATACTACACCGCTTCCGGCCCGCATTTATGCCAACGAAGGAGCGTGCCAGTTCATTTTCCTGAAAGCCGAAAGCGAATGCGATACCTCCTATGCGGATCGCGCAGGAAAATATATGGGCCAAAAAGGTGTCACGCTGCCGCGCCTGTGATAAAGGCATGGCAACATATTCGGCAGTGATACGCCAAGACACGGTTTTGCTGCGCGCAAAGACGCAGCACAATGAGGATTGAATGGATAAGATCAAGATTTCCGGTGGTCGCCGGCTGCAGGGTAAAATCGCTATTGGCGGTGCCAAAAATGCGGCCCTGCCGTTGATGGCAGCAGCCCTTTTGACAGATGAGACGCTGACACTCTCAAACCTGCCGCATCTGGCTGACATCACGTCGATGGCCAATTTGCTGGCCCAGCATGGTGTCGCGCTGCATCTCAATGGTCATGCACCCAATGGCGGGCATACGGGCCGCGTTCTGGAAATGACCGCCAAGGAAATCATCTCTACGACCGCGCCTTATGATCTTGTACGCAAGATGCGCGCATCTGTTCTGGTTCTGGGGCCAATTGTTGCACGTTGTGGTGTCGCCCGTGTTTCGCTTCCCGGTGGTTGTGCGATTGGCAACCGTCCGGTTGACCTGCACCTTAAGGCACTTGAAGCTATGGGGGCTGAAATCCACCTGACCGAGGGCTATATCGAAGCCCGCGCACCAGAAGGCCTTAAGGGCGGGCATGTTCTGTTCCCGCAGGTGTCTGTTGGTGCGACGGAAAATGCCCTGATGGCGGCATCCCTTGCCGATGGTGTTGTCACCATTGCCAATGCGGCCCGCGAACCCGAAGTTTCCGATCTGGCCCATTGCCTGGTTGCGATGGGGGCCGAGATCGAAGGCATCGGCACCGATACGCTTAAAGTCACCGGTAAGCCGCGCCTGCATGGGGCGGAATACTCGGTGGTACCTGATCGGATCGAAACCGGCACCTACGCGATTGCCGCGGCAATTACCGGGGGCGATATTGAACTGACCGGTACGCGGCTTGAGCTGATCGACAGTCTGGTCGATGCCATGCGCAAGGCCGGGGTTGAGATCGAAGAAACCGACGATGGCATGAAGGTGCGCGGCAACCGCGCAACCCTTCGCGGCGTTGATGTCATGACTGAACCTTATCCCGGTTTCCCGACTGATATGCAGGCGCAGTTCATGGCGCTGATGTCGGTGGCCAATGGCGCATCCATGATCACAGAGACGATTTTTGAAAACCGTTTCATGCATGTGCCGGAACTCAGCCGCATGGGTGCGGACGTCAACGTCCATGGTCGTTCGGCCATTGTGCGCGGCAGTGCGAAACTGTCGGGGGCCGAAGTGATGGCAACCGATCTGCGTGCATCGGTGTCGATGGTGCTTGCGGGCTTGGCAGCCGAGGGGGAGACGGTTATTAACCGTGTCTACCATCTTGATCGCGGCTATGAGCGACTGGAAGAAAAACTGAGTTCCTGCGGGGCGCAGATCGAACGTGTCCGGGTGCCGGTCTAAAGACGGTTCGTGATTGGATTGCGATCCGGACAGTACATAACGCGTAAGGCGACTGATTGATGAGTGACGAAAAGCTGGTGCTGGCCCTGCCAAAGGGGCGCATTCTTGACGAGGTAATGCCGCTGGTGCGATCCGCCGGGATCGAACCGGAAGCCGCATTTGATGATCCCAAATCCCGTGCACTTCGGTTTGCCACCAATCATCCGCATATCGATATCATTCGCGTGCGCAGCTTTGATGTTGCAACTTTTGTTGCCTTTGGTGCCGCCCATATCGGGGTGTGCGGCAATGATGTTCTGATGGAATTTGACTATCCCGATATCTATGCGCCGCTTGATCTTAATATCGGGCATTGCCGTCTGGCTGTGGCCGAGCCCGAAGAAATGATCGACGGTGATGATCCATCGCGCTGGTCGCATGTGCGTGTTGCAACCAAATATCCCAATGTGACGCGCAATCATTTTTCCAAACGCGGTGTTCAGGCCGAATGCATTAAACTGAACGGCGCGATGGAACTGGCACCGACCCTTGGTCTGTGCCGTCGCATTGTCGATCTGGTATCGACGGGCAATACGCTTAAGGCCAATGGCCTGCGCGAGATTGAACATATTGCCGATGTGACGTCACGCCTGATCGTCAACCGGGCCGCGCTTAAAACCCGTCCGACCGATGTTCAGCCATGGATTGACCGTTTCTCCGAGGTGCTCAATGCCGCTTAAGCTTTCCATTACCGATGCCGGGTTTGAGGAAGATTTCGTCAAGCTTCTGGGCATGAAGCGCGAATCTGATGCCGATGTGGATGCGGCTGTTGCCAACATCATTGCCGATGTGCGCGCACGTGGTGACGAAGCGGTATGTGAATATACCAACCGCTTTGACCGTCTCAATATTGATGCCAGCGGCATGGCAGTGACGCCGGCCGAGGTTGATGCTGCGTTACACGAAGTTGATGCCGATTTGCTCAAATCGCTGGAACTTGCTGCAACCCGCATTCGCTCCTATCACGAAAAGCAGATGCCAGCCGATGAACGCTACACCGATGAAACAGGTGTTGAGCTTGGTTGGCGGTGGCGGGCTGTTTCGGCGGCCGGTCTTTATGTGCCCGGCGGTCTGGCATCTTATCCGTCATCGGTTCTGATGAATGCCATCCCGGCCAAGGTTGCCGGGGTTGAGCGTCTTGTCATGGTGGTACCAACCCCGGACAATAAAATGAACCCGCTGGTGCTGGCTGCGGCCCGCATCGCCGGTGTGGACGAGATTTACCGCATCGGTGGTGCGCAGGCGGTTGCGGCCCTTGCCTATGGTACGCAAACCATTAAGCCGGTTGATAAGATTGTTGGCCCGGGCAATGCCTTTGTCGCGGCGGCAAAACGCCGCGTATTCGGGCAGGTCGGCATTGATATGATTGCCGGTCCATCGGAAATCCTTGTGGTCGCCGATGGCAGTAATGACCCGAGTTGGGTGGCTGCAGACCTTTTGTCGCAGGCTGAACATGACCCGGTTGCGCAATCGATCCTGATCACCGATGACGCCGGTTTTGCCGACCGTGTGCAATTTGCGATTGACGCACATCTTGAAAAATTGCCGCGTGCGGAAATCGCAGGGGCAAGCTGGCGCGACTTTGGTGCAATTGTCTTGGTGGAAAATCTGTCGCAGGCTCCGGCCCTTGTGGATCGGATCGCCCCGGAACATCTGGAATTGGCGGTGGATGACCCGGACGCACTGGCAGAAGACATTCATCATGCCGGTGCGATTTTCCTGGGCCGTTACACGCCAGAAGCCATTGGTGACTATGTTGCCGGGCCAAACCACGTGCTGCCAACCGCCCGTTCGGCACGGTTTTCTTCCGGTCTTGGTGTGCTTGATTTTGTTAAGCGGTCATCGCTGATCAAATGTACCCCGGAAAGCCTGGCCAAGATCGGACCAGCGGCAATTGCGCTTGCGGAAAGTGAAGGTTTGCAGGCACACGGACTTTCAGTGGCGATCCGGTCAAACCAGATGTAAGCTGTGTTATGCTGTTGCAGTGCAGCGTGTAAGGGGACCGCAGGGAGAGAGCCATGGCAAAGAACCAATGTATCGCTGGTATCTATCTTGACGAAAAGTACAAGGTGCGTCGCCGTCCCGAGGTCGAACACGAACAGGCTGTGGCGATTTATGACCTGCTCGAAGACAACCATTTCGAGCCTGCTGGCGGGTTCGAAGGGCCGTATTCGGTACATATGCGCATCGAAGAAAACCGCATCTATATGGATGTGCGCGGCGATGATGACAGTGAAAACCTGACCACCATTCCCGTGCCATTATCGCCGTTTCGCCGCATCGTCAAAGATTACTTCATGATCTGCGAAAGCTATTATGACGCGATCAAAAAAGCCAGTGCATCACAGATCGAAACCATTGATATGGCGCGCCGCGGATTGCACAACGAAGGGTCAGAGCAATTGCGCGAGCTTCTGGCCGAGAAGGTGACAGTGGATGAAAATACTGCACGTCGCCTGTTTACCCTGATTTGCGTCCTTCACATCCGGGGTTAAGGCACAGTGGCAGAAGAGCTTCCCGGATCGGTTCTTTTTGCCTGTAGTTTCAATGCCGTTCGTTCGGTGATGGCGGCAGCCATCATGCGCCATTATCACGGGACACGCATTTATGTTGAAAGCTGCGGTCTGCGTGCTGGTGAGGTGGATGGTTTTGCCATTGCCGTGATGGATGAAATCGGTCTGGACATTTCCTCATACAAATCCAAAACGTTTGATCAGCTTGAAGACGGGTTCTTTGACCTCATCATAACCATGTCACCAGAAGCCCAGCACCGTGCGGTCGAAATGACCCGTACCATGGCCTGTGATGTGGAATTCTGGAATACCTTTGATGCCACCATTGTCGAAGGATCGCGTGAAACGCGGCTTGAAGCCTACCGTCAGGTGCGCGATCAGATCAAAAAGCGCATCCTTGATCGTTTCCCGGTCGGACCTTCGCCAAAAGTCTGATTATTTGTTTTGGGCAAGATCGGTGAACGCGTCACCATCAAGAACAAATATCGTTTCATCATCGGCAGGACGCATGCCGAGTTTTTCATAGAACAGCTGACCGATGACGTTTTGGGCATCAACTGACAGCCTGATATAGGTTTTGCCTTGCGCATGCGCCTGTTTGGCAACAGCTTGAACCAGATTGCGCGCAAGACTGCCCCAAGGCTGTGCCCCGCGATGAGGCGGGGCGACATACAGGTCCTGAATATAAAGCCCGGCCTGTCCACGGAACGTTGAATAGCTTGGGAAATACAGACAAAGCGCAACCGGAGTGCTGTTTTCGGTCGCGATCATGGCCTCAAAGGCGGGGTCATTTCCAAACCCGTCCCGGACAAGATCGTCTGGACTGCTTTTAAATTTGTCCTCGCATCCGGTCGCAGCAGCAATCTGAAACAGCATTGCATGAAGGGCCGGGGCATCATCCTTTTGTGCCAGACGGATTTCAGGCTGGTTCGGTGTTGACATGGCGGTTGGTTCCAAAAGGGGCAAGAATGCGAAAGACTCCAGACAATAGAACCGATTAGACACCCCAGCAAAGAGCCAAAACCATAGGCAACCATCATAAGCCGTCGCAACACGGGCCTATAAACGCGTAAACTACCGTTGCCATGCCATGTATGCAGTGCTGGAACGCCGAGGGGGTGGTGTGAAAGGACTTGACCTTTTGCCCGGTTCAGAGCAGTTTGCGCCCCACCGGTATTTTGATATTGCAATACGAAAGCTAGGAGTCACATGGCTAAAGAAGACGTTATCGAGTTTCAGGGCACTGTCGTTGAACTTCTGCCCAACGCGATGTTCCGCGTGAAGCTGGACAATGACCACGAAATCCTTGCTCATACCTCGGGCAAAATGCGTAAGAACCGTATTCGTGTTCTCGCAGGGGACCGTGTCAGCGTCGAAATGACCCCTTATGACCTGACCAAGGGTCGTATCACCTTCCGTTTCAAGTAATCTGAAACCTGTTTACAGCGTAAATTGACCTTGTCTGGCGTGCGGTTTACCTTTGCGCCCAAGGGCAATTGTTCTGTGTATGGAACGCGTGTGACAAGGTCACATCGCGAACCAAGGGTAAAGATCCGACATCCGGGAGCCGCGTCTTGTCGAAACTGATACTGGCCTCTGCATCGCCGCGCCGTCTTGAGCTGCTTGCGCAGATCGGAATTGTGCCAGATCAGGTTGCCCCGGCGGATATCGACGAAACGCCAGCGGCCGACGAAAGTCCGCGCCGACTTGCCTTGCGCCTTGCCGAAGAAAAAGCCCGTGCCGTTGCCAAAAGCAATGGCGGGGCTTTTGTCCTTGCTGCCGATACTGTTGTTGCTTGTGGAACCCGCGCGCTGGGCAAGGCATCCGATGAACGCGAAGCGCGCAAATTCCTGACCCTTCTTTCCGGGCGCCGCCATCGTGTTTTCGGCGGTGTCTGCCTGATCGCGCCGGATGGCACTGAGCGGTCCCGCGTGATCGAAACACAGGTTAAATTCCGGACCCTCGGTACCGAAGACCTTAACCGTTATCTTTCGCATGACGAATGGAAAGGCAAGGCAGGTGCCTATGCCATTCAGGGCCATGCGGCGACCTTTATCAAGGCGATTTCCGGCTCCTATTCCAATGTCGTCGGGCTGTCGCTCTGTGAGGTGGACGGCCTCCTGCGTGGTCTTGGCTACCCCGTCAAAGAGGCCTGATCATGACAGCTGGCGTACCCCCAAAAGGCCGCCTGCTGATTGACGCTGTTGCGCTTGAACGGCGCATTGCCTTTATTGAACAGGGGCGCCTTTCGCGTCTTTGGATTGATCGTGGTGGGCCCGCACGGTTTGACCTTCATCTTGGCCGGGTGTCAAAGGTTCTGCCGGAAATGGCGGCGGCGATGGTCGCCCTTAAGGGGCTTGATGACGGTCTGTTGCCGTTTGATCGCTATACCGGGCCACTTCATGAAGGCCAATGGGTGCTGGTGCAGATTTCCCGGCTTGGCTTTGAAGACAAGGGTGTGAAGCTCACCGGGCGGATTGCCATCGAAGGGCTGGGCATGATCCTGCGCCCGCACGGCAAACAGATCGAACTCCCCCGCAAACTCAAGGACGAAGGCCGTCGCGCCGATTTGGTGCGTCACCTCAAATCGCTTCAGGCCGAAGATGATGGCATCATGCTGCGCAGTCATGCCCTTGAGTGGGACGGGGCAGCACTGTCGGGTGAATATCAACTGTTGCGCCGCCAATGGCAGGCCGCGACCGCAGCGCTGGCTGATCCCAAAAAAACACAACGGATATCGCCTGCCCAGTCTGAGGTCGATCAGATGATCGAACGCCACCTGATGGCAGGTGGCGAATGCACTGTCGATGGAACGAATGAATTTGTGCGCCTGCGCGGCATTTTAAAGGCCCGTGGTGTGCTAGACGACAGTCTTGCCCGTCACACTGGGACACAACTTTTGTTTGGCGCCAGTGATCTTGAAATCGATCTTGAAGACGAGATGAACATTGCGTTGTCGTCACGGGTGGAACTTCCGGGTGGGGGCTGGATCGCGATTGACCCGGCAACCGCCCTTTGTGCGATTGATGTGAACGCGGGTGGGGCCGATGCAGGCCGCGATAGTGAAGCCCGCGCGATTGAGCTCAATGCTCGTGCGGCCACAGAAATCGTTCATCAAATCCGTTTGCGCAATATTGGCGGATTGATTGTGATTGACCCGTTGCGGGTGAAATCGCGTGCCGGACGTGACAGGTTTGAAGCCGTTCTGCGCGAAACTTTCGGGGCCGAGCTTGATGGTTCGGTTCAAATTGGCGGGTTTACGCGACTTGGTCTTTTTGAGTTTAGCCGCCAGCGGTCGGGCGAATCGCTTGGCGAGCGGATGCAGGTAAAGTCAGATCCACGCAGACTTTCAAACCAAACGGCGCTTAATGCGGTTATTCGTCATGTGATTGGTGACTGTCGCAACGGTCTCGTCGGGGCGGTTAAGCTTTATGTGGCCCCGGTGATTGCCGAACGACTTGCGTTGAATGAAAATGGTGCAGATATCTTGCGAAATGAATTGGGGGTTAACCCTGAAATCATCGCAGACCCGATGCTAAGTGAAGATGCCTACCGGTTGGAGAAAAAGACATGACAGAAAAAAACACAGCAAAAACAGCAGGGTCTGGCTGCCCTGTTTGTGACAAGCCGGTTGAGGAACAATACAAGCCGTTCTGCTCGAAACGCTGTGCCGATCTTGACCTTGGGAAATGGTTGAATGAAAGCTACGCAATTCCCGCAGCCGATCCGCCCGAGTATCTCGAAGACCTTGAAGATGAAGAAGAATTTTAACGGGAAAAAAAATGCGATTTGAGTTTGGACAAGCCCCAAAGGAGTTTGTATAACCCGGCTCGTTCCGCAGGGGACACTCTGGAAACAGAGATGAAAGATTAAGATGCCCAGATAGCTCAGTTGGTAGAGCAGTGGACTGAAAATCCGCGTGTCGGTGGTTCGAACCCGCCTCTGGGCACCATCTTTCATAAAACAAAAAAGACCCGGCTTTCATAGCCGGGTCTTTTTGATTCCGGGTCTATGTCAGGCTTTGCTGCCTGGAATCCAAAGTGTGAATTCAACACCCTCATCGTCCTGATCAGTTCCTTCGCCAATCAGGTTGCGGTTGTCATCAAGGGTGAATGTACCAGACGCAAATGCCCCTTTGGTACAATTGGCAAACCATGTGCCTTCTGTGGGGGCGTCGTTTTTGGTTACGCTCAGTTGTGCTTTGCATTGCGAACTGTTTGGGCCGACAAACTCAAGTGTCCCGCCATAATCTTTGAGCGACACCTTGGTATCGAGATACCCATCGCTGAGCTTGCTTCCCCAAGTCATTGCGATGGTGCGATCATAGGTGCCCATTCTGGCGCTGGACCAGTTACCGCCTTGTGCACCCGACGTCTTGGTTCTCGTCATCGCGCATGCTGGAGTAGGTAGCGCCATTACCCGTGCTGCATAGGCGTCACGATCATCGACCAGACTGATGTTATGGGTCAATTTTGCGATGTCAAAATCAGCGTCCCCGCAGTAGACAACAGTGACGACTGAATTGATGCCGCCGCGATCGTTATCGTAAATTTTGCGGCCATTTGTCGCACGGAAGCCGAATTTGGCGACTTTACATTGCGAGTGTTCGCCAATTTTGGCGTCAGCATAATAGCCCACTGCCTTTCCATTCACGTTTGACGTGATCGGATAGGTTTTCAAGACTGTCACATTTGACGTTTCGAATGTGTCACGGAATTGCGCTTCGTCTGCAAGTTCCTGTTCGCTTTGTGGGGTGAACCAGACATCAAATGTATATGCATTTGTGATCAGACCCTGCCCGCAGGCCAGTTCCCATCTTTCGTTCTGAACCTGACCATTGTTACGATCACTCTGTTCGAGCTTAGTCACCGGAATGTTCGAGGCGGTCGGCACGTTAAACCGTGACTTGCCAATCGGTACTTCTTTCCATTCGGAAAATGCATAATCTCTGGTGGTTTGGCACCCGGCCAGCAACAGTGTTGTCCCCAAAACGGCGAACCCGATAAGCTTCTTGGTGTTCATTGTTACCCTCTAGATTGTATGTCCCAATATTATAGTACCCTGAATTGGAACGCATAAAACCTGTTCGAAGGTGGTGAGAATGCAGTTTTCAGTCACGCTTTCAGCTGATTCCAAACAGCAGAAGGGATGATAGAATTGATATCAAGATCTCTTCTGCCCAACGATCCGACAGTCGCGGACTTTTGAAGAACCGCGAATTCGGCGCGTATCATGATCAAATGAACAGAATTGTTCGACCTTGGTTTCAAATGAAAGGTGCAGTTTGTGTAAGCTGTGAGATATGCGTTTAGCGCTTGATTTGATGGGGGTTTAGGGCTTTTGTTGCGGAAATTTGACAATCCGCTACCATCATTCCGGCATGTGATTTCAAACCTTTGAAACATAAAAACGTTTATGACGTTAGGATTGGTGAAATCCGCTGTGCTGCAAGAATAATACGCCTAGGGGACCCAAAATGGCCGAGAAGCAGATCGAAATCGAACTGAAACTTCGGATCGATCCAAAGCACGTTTCGCGTTTGCGTCAGGCACCCGTCTTGCGCGAGGTCAAAGAAGGCCGTCGCATCCAGACGACCCATCTGGTTTCCATCTATTATGATACGCCCAAGCTGTCGCTGGCGCGCAAGGGGCTTGCCATTCGGGTGCGCAAGATCGGAACCCAAGGGTGGGAGCAAACTGTTAAGGCCACCAATGGCCTGCGCGAAGCCTTGCCCGCACGTCATGAATGGACAGTGCCGCTTGAAGACGGCGCACTTGATCTTGAGAAATTTACCGACAAGGACGTCAAAAAGCTTCTGAGCAAGTTTGCCAAGAAGAAAACCATCGACCGGATTTTTGAAAGCGACCTTAAACGCAGTGCCGTTGATCTGACTTACCGTGATGCGGTGATGGAAATGGCCATAGATCAGGGTGTTGTGCGCGCCGGTGAGGCCGAAGTGCCACTTTCCGAAGTCGAGTTTGAATTAAAAGATGGCCATCCCGCCGCTTTGTTTGACTTGGCACTAGAGCTGCAACGCACTGTTCCCTTGCTGTTGAGCATGCGGTCCAAAGCATCGCGTGGTCGGGATTTGTACCTTGGCACGGAGACACGCTTTTATAAGCCAGACGCGGTTGCCCTGACGGCTGATATGTCGGCCGAAACGGCCTTTCGAGCCGTCCTTGCGCAGGGGCTTCGGATGATCCTTGGCAATGAGATTTGTGTGCGTCAGGACCTTCATTGCGAAGGCTGCCATCAGATGCGGGTCGGCATGCGCAGGCTGCGGGTGGCGTTTAATCTGTTTAAAAAGAACCTGCCACATGGCGAGGCGGTTTTGCTGAGGCGGTTGTTAAAGGCGTGTAGCAAGGGACTTGATGCCTTGCGCGATTGGGATGTGTTTCTTGGCGAAACCTTGCCCCTGATCGAAGAACGGTTTTCGCAAAATGCAGGCGTTGCCGAGTTACGTAAAACCGCCGAAATTGAACGTCAAAAGGCGTTGGTCGCAGCACATGACATGCTCGATAGCCCGGAATATGGGCAGCTTCTTTTGATCCTTGGCGCATGGGCCAGCTATTCGCGCTGGGCATCCGGGGCCAGTGCGTCACAGATGAAAGCCATGGCTGCCCCGATTGGCAAGATGGCCGAGCCATTGCTGGAACGGGTTTATAAACGTGTTACCCGTCGCGGCGACAACATCACGGTGTTGACCACGCCACAGCTTCATGCGTTGCGTCTTGATGTTAAACAGATGCGCTATGGCACCGATTTCTTTGGCGGTGTCTATGGCAGCAAGAAGGTCAAAAAGTTCCGCAACGGCCTTGTCGCCATGCAGGATATTCTTGGTGAGTTGCAGGATGCAGCCGTGGCTGAAAAACGGCTGATGTCACTGGCGCCAAAACTGTCAAAAGAAGGACTGGTGGCCATCGGGCTGGTATCTGGCTGGTATGCCGCACGTGTTGACCATGAACTGGACGGTCTTGGCATGGCCTGGAAAGAGTTCGCAGAACGCAAACTGTTCTGGAGTTGACGGTGACCATATTGCGGGATGAAGGCTGCGGGGATTACGCCGCAGCCTTTTTCATGTCCTGATAGGCCGCTAAAGCCCGCTCACGGCCTTCTTTCAAGCCGATCAATGGTTCGGGGTAGGACTTGCCCAGCGTGACGTCAGCAGCCTTGAGGATCAAGGGCGATGCTTCCCACGGTTTGTGGATGAACTGTTCGGGCATGTCGCGCAGTTCCGGCACCCATTGGCGGACATATTCGCCTTTGGGGTCAAATTTTTCACCCTGAAGTACCGGGTTGAAAATGCGGAAATAGGGGGCGGCATCCGCCCCGCATCCGCCGATCCATTGCCATGAAAATGCATTGTTGGCCGGGCAGGCATCGACAAGTGTATCGTCAAACCATGCCAGCCCGTCGCGCCAATGGATCAACAGATGTTTGACCAGAATGGACCCGACAATCATCCGCACCCGGTTGTGCATGTATCCAGTATGCCAAAGTTCACGCATGCCGGCATCGACGATGGGAAAGCCAGTTTGACCGCGCTGCCAGGCTGCCAGATCGTCGGGGGCATCTGACCATGCAAAGCTGCTGAACTTGTCTTGCAACGGCTGGGTTCGAAGGTCTTTGGCGTGAAACAGGATATGATGGGCAAATTCCCGCCATCCGAGTTCGGATATAAACTTCGATGCGGTTTTGCCTTTGCCGGGATTGGCTTCGGCAAAATGGTTTGCAGTATGCCAGACCTGAAACGGGCTGATTTCGCCAAAGCGTAAGTGGGGGGAGAGCTCCGACGTCACCCGGTGATCCGGGCGGTCGCGCAGATCGGCGTAGTCTTGTAAACGGTCATCAATGAAATCAAACAGTTGATCCATCGCGCCCTTCTCGCCGGGGGTAAAGCGTTCAGATAATCCCGCGGCCCAATCAAACGGCTTGGGTGACAGATCCAGTGTTCGAAGGTCAACCTGACCTTTGATGTCTTTATCGCAAAGCGTGATGGTTTCAGGTGCCTTGAAAGGTGCACGTGGCGGCGGGGCTTTCTGACAGGCGCGCCAGAACGGGCTAAAGACCTTGAAATCAGTACCGCCACCGGTTTTGACTTCCCACGGTTCAAACAGAAGTTGCGCCTTGAAACTTTCGCACGTAAGGCCGCGGTCCATCATGGCGGCCTTGATTTCGGTGTCGCGCGTGATCGATGGCTTGTCATAAAGCCGGTTCCAGAACAATGCCCCGACCGGCTGGCTTTCAATGATGGTATCAAGGATATCAGAAGACTTGCCGACGAATAGCCGCAAGGCAGTATTTTCAGGCATGTTAGCGCTAACATCCGCCATGTCGGCCATATCCGCAATGGCGCGGTCCAGTACCAATAGGCTTTTTTCAAGCCACCATCGCGTAGCCCCGCCAAGCTGATCTGAAATCACCGGATCAAGAATAAACACCGGTAAAACAACCCCTTCATTTTCGCGCGCCCACTGGGTTGCTGCGCGTAAGGCCGGATTGTCGGCCAAACGCAAATCATTGCGAAACCACATGATGGCGATTGGACGGTCGGTCATTGGTGTCCTTAAAGATCGTCTTGGAATTTCGACAGAAAGGTGAGAGAGCGTCTCGACTGTGACAGCGTATAGAGGGGGTGCCGAGCCGCTCTCTCTGGCTTGGGGTACATCAAGAGGTACGTTCCATGATTGTGATCAGTTCACCAAAACTTTGCGTCAGGGCATTTTTGTTCCATCCGGCAAATCCCAGCACCAGCCCCTGCGGCAGATTAGGGCGGTTTTGGGCCGATTTATCGTGGAAATAAGACGACAACGCGCGGCAATCAAGCCCGGCCTTGACCATCTTTTCCTGCAAAATCATGTCATCATGCCCGGCGATAAGTTTTGTGCAGAAATGCAGTCCACCGTCTGAGGGCATGATAGAAAGTGTCCCCGTCGCACGATCCGCAATCAGGTTTTGCAGATGTGTGCGCCGTTCACCGTACCGCAGGCGCATCTTGCGCACGTGACTGCCAAAATGGCCGTCGGCGAAAAACGCGGCAAGGGCGGCCTGTGCGGTTGGGGCAGGCACACCGTCAGCAAAGCCGCGCATCCCGCGAAAGGCCGGTATCAAGGTGCGCGGCAAAACTAGATAGCCAAGCCGGATACCGGGAAACATGACCCGTGAAAACGTGCCGACATAAATCACCCGGTTTTGGGTATCAAGTCCCTGAAGAGATGACAGCGGTGGCCCGTCATAGCGGTATTCGCTGTCGTAATCGTCTTCGACAATCCAGGCATCATTGGCATCCGCCCATTGCAACATCGCCAGACGCCGCGCAAGCGAAAGGGTCGTTCCCAATGGGTAATTGCGCGATGGGGTTGTGACCACGATCCGTGCCGGGGATGATGTGTTTGAAAGCAGATCAACGCACAGCCCTTCGTGATCGACCGGAATCGCCTGAACATCGGCACCACTGGCGGCAAGAACACCGCGTATGCCTTCGTAGCCGGGATCTTCGGTGGCGATGACATCACCGGGATCGACGAGTGCACGGGCAATCAGATCAAGCGCCTGCTGCGCGCCAGATACAATCATCACCTGATCGGCATCGCAATTGACCCCGCGCGACTGGCGCAACCATTTTGCGATTTCATGGCGCAATTGCGAAAGGCCAAGCGGATCATCGGGGATCGTCAGATCAATATCGGGCGACCGCCATGCACGGCGTAATAGCCGCGCCCAAAGGTCAAAGGGAAAGCCATCCAGATCAGGGGTGGCCGGGTTAAACGGGCGGGCGACCCGAAACCTTGGGAAGCGTCGCTGATATTCGAGCATGCGCGCGACACTTTGGCTGAGCCGCAAGGGGCGTTCATTGGTCTTGGATGCATTTCCTTGATCGCTGGTTTGATGCATTGCCGCCATATCGCGGTCGGGCAGGGTGCTGGCAACAAAGCTTCCGGCTCCGACACGGGTTTCGAGGTAGCCTTCGGACGTCAGCAGGTCAAAACTGGTGACCACGGTATTGCGCGATATGCCAAGTGTTCTGGCCAGATCGCGGCTGGCCGGAAGCCGTTCGCCCGGATGTAACCGCCCATCGAGAATGGCGGCCCGTATGCCGTGATAGAGGCGGCGATAGGCGATGGGTTCAGCCCGGTCGCCGGTTTGGTCGGTGTGGCTGGGATATATCCAGCTGTAATCGCTGCGCATGCGGATCGGCCTGATGGTTTAAATTGGTTCTATGTATTTTATTATAATGGACCTTTTGAAAAGTCCAATAATCGCGATGATCAGGCGAAACACCCCGCGTGCCATCACCGACGAACAAAAGAGAACCTGCCATGTCTGACGTACTTGATTTGCCTGACCAATATGATGTTCACCCTGTAACCAAAGTTGTGCGTGGTCCCAAGCGCGCATCCTATGACCGTAAGCTTGTTCACGGGATCATTGATGACGCCTTGATTTGCCATGTCGGAACGGTGGTCAATGGTCGCCCCACCATGATCCCGACCGCCCATTGGCGGGTGGGCGAACGGATTTATATTCATGGGGCGTCGAAAAACCGCATTCTGGGCGCGATTGCCGAGGGGGCGGAGGCCTGCCTGTGCATCACCCATCTTGATGGGCTGGTGATGGCGCGTTCGGCATTCCATCATTCAGCCAATTATCGTTCGGTCGTGATTTACGGCAAGGGTGAGGTTGTATCTGATGACGAAGGCAAGATGGAACATTCCCGCCTGTTTATGGAAAAGCTTGAACCGGGGCGGTGGGACACCATCCGTGAACCGAACAAGCAGGAGCTTAAAGCCACCATGTTCCTTGGCTTTGACCTTAACGAAGTTTCCGCCAAAGTCCGGGCCGGTGATCCGGTCGATGATGACGAAGATTATAGCTTGCCGGTGTGGGCCGGGGTTCTGCCGTGTCAGAACGTCTGGGGCACGCCGATTGACGATGCCAAGGTTGATCCCGGCTTTGTCGGCAAAGGCAAAAAACCGGAATAGGATTTCTCGCTGAAACGAAAACCGGCTGGCAGAGGGAACTCTGTCAGCCGGTTTTTCTGTATCGTGATGCTTGATCGTTAGACGGATTAATCGACCATCGCCGCCGCAATTTTTGCGCCAAGGCGGGCATTGTTACGCACAAGGGCGATGTTGGCTTCAAGGCTTTTGCCATCGGTCAGTTCGGTCACGCGTTTAAGCAGGAACGGGGTAACATCGCGCCCCTGAATGCCTTTTTCGGTGGCCTCGACCAGTGCACTTTCAATCGCACCTTCGATGGCTTCGCGGGCGAGTGCTTTGTCGGCCTCGGGCGGGTTGCCGATCACAGCCCCGCCTTCAAGACCAAATTCCCATTTCGATGTCAGGAAGGCCGCCAGTTCTTCGGGGGTATCAAGACGAAGCGGCGCTTTTTGACCGCTTTCCACCGAATAGAATGCCGGGAATTCATCGGTGCCATAGGCAATCACCGGCACGCCCAGCGTTTCAAGATGTTCAAGCGTTTTGGGAATATCAAGGATCGCCTTGGCCCCGGCACAGACAACCGCAACACTGGTTTTGCCAAGCTCGGTCAAATCAGCCGATACATCGTAATTCCCGGCAAGATCACGGTGAACACCACCAATGCCACCCGTGGCAAACACCCGAATACCGGCCTTTTCGGCCAAAATCATGGTGGCAGAAACCGTGGTCGCCCCGTCAAGTTTCTTGGCAAGGCAATAGGGAATGTCGCGGCGTGACAGTTTCAGGATGTCCGTGCCCTTGGCGAAATATTCCAGCTCATCGGCGGTAAGACCGATTTTGCAGCGCCCGCCAATCACGGCGATGGTGGCGGGAACCGCACCATTATCACGCACATCCTGTTCAACAGCGCGCGCCGTTTCAAGGTTCTGCGGATAGGGCATGCCATGGGAAATAATGGTTGATTCAAGGGCGACAACCGGCTTGCCAGCGGCAAATGCTTCGGCGACTTCGGGGGCGATATCGATATAATTCAACATAAAGTGGCTCATGTTTGAGTTAAAGTTTTAAAGGTCAGAATTAAACAGATCATCCTCCGAAATCCAGCCCAAAGCATTGCATGTCTGCAATGTTTTACTCTGACTCATGCCATATCTGAAACGCACTTGTGCCAGTCAACGGATTGTAACGGGTATGGCAGGCGCGTATCTTGTTGAAACCACCAACCTTTTCGGGACCATCCTTTATGCATTCCAAACCAGTTCTGACCCGTGGGCTTCTCGCCTTTATGGCGGTCGGAAGCGGCCTCTCGGTTGCCAGCCTTTATTATGTGCAGCCCTTGCTGGAACTGCTTGCACGTGAATATGGCCTAAGCGACACCAAGGCCGGGCTTTTGGTTACAGTCGCGCAGTTGGGTTATCTCGCCGGGTTGATTGTGGTGGTGCCGTTGGGCGATCATCATGAACGGCGCAAGTTATTGACCATCACCTCGTCCTTAACGGCCTTGGGTTTGTTGGCGATGGGGTTGTCGCATTCGTTTTTGATGCTGGTCGCATTTAGCATCATGGTTGGCATAAGCTGTGTCACCGCCCAAATCCTTGTCCCGTTGGCGGCCCATCTTGCCAGTGATGATAAGCGCGGATCGGCGGTGGGAACTGTCATGAGTGGCTTGTTGCTGGGTATTCTTTTGGCGCGTACCTTTTCGGGGGTGATGGCCGAACTTGCCGGATGGCGATCTGTTTTTATCGTCGCGGCGGTCCTGATGGCGGGCTATTCGGTGGCCTGTTACAAAATCTTGCCCCATCTGGTCCCAACCTCAAACACCAGTTACCGGACACTTTACGCCTCCATCCTGCATCTGTTTCGTGATGAGCCGGTGTTGCGCCGTCGCAGCCTGATTGGTGGGCTGCAATACGCGGTGTTTGGCATTTTCTGGACGGCGATGGCCTTTATGCTTGCCCGTCAATATGACATGTCCGAAGCCATGATCGGGATGTTTGGCCTGATCGGGGCCATTGGTATTTTGGCGGCCCGCATTGCCGGCAGGCTGGCGGACCGTGGCTGGGCACGGCTGAGCACCGGTGGGTTTTTAATGGTGACGGTGTCAAGCTGGGGGTTGCTGTATTGGGGGCAATGGTCGCTGGTTGCCTTTGGCGTCGGTGTCGTGTTGCTCGACCTTGGTATTCAAGGTGCGCATATCTCCAACCAAAGCGAGATTTACCGCCTTAACCCCGAAGCCAGAAGCCGCCTGACAACGGGCTATATGGCCAGTTACTTCCTCGGTGGTGCATGTGGTTCGGCCAGTGCAGCCGTTTCGTACGGGATGGGCGGGTGGCCCGCTATCGTGGCGCTTGGATCAAGTGTGTCGATCCTTTGTGTCGTGATCTGGGCTATCACGGAATTGCGCTTCCCGGTGAAGCACATGCGTCAGTAGTTCTGGGTTATTTCGGGCATAGCCCTCAAAGTAAAACGGCCGCCCCATCGGGACGGCCGTTTGCATCAGAAAGCCTAAGCTGTTGCTTAGTTCTTTTCTTTGTTGACCAGCTGGTTAGCAGCAATCCACGGCATCATAGCGCGCAGTTTGGTGCCAACTTCTTCGATCGGATGTTCTGCATTCAGGCGGCGTGTTGCTTTGAACATCGGTTCACCGCAATGCATTTCCTGAACAAAGTCACGTACGAATTTACCTTCCTGAATGTCAGCAAGGACTTCTTTCATACGGTCTTTGACCGATGCGTCGATCACGCGCGGGCCGGTGACATAGTCGCCGTATTCTGCGGTGTTCGAGATTGAGTAACGCATGTTGGCCATACCGCCTTCATACATCAGGTCAACAATCAGTTTCACTTCGTGCAGGCACTCAAAGTATGCCATTTCCGGTGCGTAACCAGCTTCGGTCAGGGTTTCAAAACCGTATTTGATCAGCTGGGTCAGGCCGCCACACAGAACAGCCTGTTCGCCGAACAGATCGGTTTCGCACTCTTCACGGAAGGTGGTTTCGATCACGCCCGAACGGCCGCCACCGATTGCTGATGCATAAGACAGTGCAACTTCAAGCGCATTGCCCGATGCGTTCTGTTCAACAGCAACAAGGCAAGGAACCCCGCCGCCACGTGCATATTCAGAACGAACCGTGTGGCCCGGGCCTTTTGGTGCGATCATCATAACGTCAAGATCAGCGCGCGGCTCGATCAGGCCGAAATGCACGTTCAGACCGTGTGCGAACAGAAGGGCGGCACCCTGTTTGAGATTGTCGCGCAGTTCATTGGCATAGATCGCTGCCTGATGCTCATCAGGGGTCAGCATCATGACAACATCTGCCCAAGCAGCTGCTTCGGCCGGGGTCATGGTTTTCAGACCTGCTTTTTCAGCCTTTTTGCGCGAAGAAGAACCTTCACGCAGGCCAACGGCCACTTCTGCAACACCGGAATCATGAAGGTTCAGCGCATGGGCGTGACCCTGCGAACCGTAACCGATGATGGCAACTTTTTTGGTTTTGATCAGATTAACATCTGCATCGCGGTCGTAATAAACACGCATCTTTCGATACCTCTGGACGTTGGACCACGCTTATTTTTATCTGCGTGGTGGGATGGATCAAATTTGTTTAGGGGCAAAACCCCCAATGCCCTGCCCGATGCGGATCACCGGGCAGGGCAAACTCACATCGTCAGTGTGCCGCGCGAAATTGCTGCGACACCCGTACGCGAAATTTCCGAAAGCCCCAGCGGTTCCATCAATTTGATGAAAGCGTCAATCTTTTCGGGGCTGCCGATGATTTCATAAACGAAGGAACTGTTGGTCGCATCGACTGCGCGTGCCTTGAAGATATCGGCAATACGCAGGGATTCGACGCGTTTCTCACCCGTTGCAATCACCTTGATCAGGGCCAATTCACGTTCAACACTTGGTCCCGACAAGGTCAGATCATTGACCTTGTGAACCGGGACAAGACGCGAAAGCTGTGCCTTGATCTGTTCGATGACCATCGGGGTGCCCGATGTGACAACGGTGATGCGCGATTCATGGGTATGCGCATCGACCTCGGCCACTGTCAGGCTTTCGATGTTATAGCCACGGCCCGAAAACAGCCCGATGACACGGGCCAGGACGCCTGCTTCGTTATCCACCAGAACAGAAATGGTGTGCTTCGAAATTTCGGTTTCTTTCACGGTTTCGCTCCGCTAGGGCGCGGTGGGGGGCAATATGTTGCCGCCCACACCGGCTTTTTCATTATGGTTTTGATGATGTCGTCTCACGCTTTTATTGGGTGCGGATCAGACCAGAACCATTCCTTCGTCGGAATCAATGGCTTCGTTGCCGTTGGTTTCCTGCCCAAGCAGCATTTCATTGTGCGGCTTGCCCGACGGGATCATCGGATAGCAGTTTTCCTTATCATCGACAGCAACATCCAGAATAACCGGACCATCAATTTCGAGCATCTTGGCAATGGCATCATCAAGATCAGCCGGATTTTCGCACTTCATGCCGGTAAAGCCGAAGGCCTCAGACAATTTGACGAAGTCGGGCAGGGTTTCGCTATAACTTTCGGAATAGCGCGACCCGTGCAGAAGCTGCTGCCACTGGCGGACCATACCCATGTACCGGTTATTCAGGATCACGGTTTTGATCGGCAGACGATACTGCGTCATCGTCGCGCATTCCTGAATGTTCATCATGATCGACGCATCACCGGTAAAGCAGACGACCGTTGCATCCGGGTGGGCAACCTGAACGCCAAGGGCGGCGGGCATGCCGTATCCCATGGTGCCAAGACCACCGGATGTCATCCATTCATACGGGTGTTCAAACCCGAAATGCTGGGCGGCCCACATCTGGTGCTGACCAACGTCGGTGGTGATGTAGGTTTTGCGATCGCGGGTCAGCGCATGCACACGGCGAATAACGTGCTGCGGCTTGATCACGTCTTTGGGCTGCTTGTAGGACAGGCAGTGTTTTTCACGCCAGCCTTCAATCTCTTTCCACCAGCCATCAAGCGCCTGTGCGTCGAGCTTGTATTGCTTGGCTTTCCAGATCTTGATCATGTCTTCAAGAACGTGACCGATGTCGCCAACAATGCCGATATCGACCGGAACGTTTTTGTTGATCGAGCTTGGATCAATGTCGATCTGGACTTTCTGTGATCCCGGCGCAAAGAAATCAAGGTTGCCGGTTACACGGTCATCAAAACGTGCACCAACGGCAAACATGACATCGCAATCATGCATCGCCATGTTGGCTTCATAGGTGCCGTGCATGCCCAGCATGCCAAGGTGCTGCTTGTCCGATGCCGGATAGGCACCAAGCCCCATCAGGGTCAGCGTGATCGGAATGCCCGTGGTGCGGGTGAATTCCGCCAGAAGCTTACAGGCCTGTTCGCCGGAATTGATCACACCGCCGCCGCAATACAGGATCGGTTTTTTGGCCGATGCCAGCATTTCAAGGGCTTGTTCGATCTGACCACGGTCGCCTTTGACCACCGGGTTATAGGTCCGGTGCTGAACCTGTGACGGTTCAAGGTACGGCGCCTTGCCAACCAGAATATCCTTGGGAAGGTCAATCACAACCGGTCCCGGACGCCCGGAAGAGGCAACGTGGAAAGCTTCATGCATGGTGCGCGCAAGACGTTCTGGATCTTTCACCAGATAGTTATGCTTGGTGCACGGGCGGGTAATGCCGGTGGTGTCGGCTTCCTGAAACGCATCATTGCCGATCAAATGGGTCGGCACCTGACCGGTCAGGCAGACAACTGGAATCGAGTCCATCAACGCATCGGTAAGGCCCGTTACGGCATTGGTCGCACCCGGTCCGCTGGTTACAAGCACAACGCCGACCTTACCGGTCGAGCGGGCGTAACCTTCAGCAGCGTGGACAGCAGCCTGTTCATGGCGCACGAGAACGTGACGAATTCGGTTCTGTTTAAATATCTCGTCATATAGCGGTAGGACAGCGCCGCCGGGATAGCCGAACACGACTTCCACACCTTGATCTGCAAGGGCCTGCAACACTACTTCCGAACCGTTCAAAATACGTTCTGCCATGATTTTCGAGCCTCTTTACTTAGCGACAACAACGTGTCGCGTGATAACCGCGTGGTTGAAACATGATCCAATTATCCTCGAATTGGAGTTGAAAAATCCGCCGAAACGGCGGTTTTCCGCCATTCCGGCGGTGGAAGCGCCAACCTATCGCCTCACTTTGGCGTGGTCAACAGAAATTGGTTAATATCATGACGCAATTTGTCCGCCAAACTTTCCGAATATTGCGTGTCGATGATTTCCTTGTCGGTCATCTGATGGCGAAACCAGGTTAATTGCCGCTTGGCATAGCGTCTGGTTTCGCGTTGCGACAGGTCGCGCGCGGCCTCAAGATCAGTGGTGCCCGATAAGTATGAGGAAAGCTCTCTGACGCCGACAGCCTTCATTACAGGCGCTGTTGGCGGCAAATTCAAGGCAATCAGATCACGAACTTCGTCAAGTGCGCCTTGCGCGATCATCAGATCAAAACGCCGGTTGCAGCGGTCATATAAAATGTCGCGCGGCGGCATGTAACAAAGCTTCTTGAAAAACATGTTTTCGGGCGGCGTCATTACGGGGTCGTTGTGCCAACTGGCCAATCCACGTCCGGTATGGGCAAAAACTTCGGCGGCGCGAATCATCCTTTGAGTGTTGTTGCCATCAAGCTTGGCGGCGGTTTCCGGGTCATCGCGTTTGAGTTTGTCAAAGAACGCGACGTGGCCCATTTCAGCCAGTTCGGCGGTAACGGTCTCGCGAATCCGCATCGGAACATCCGGGATCGGCGCAATCCCGGCGGTCAGGGCATTCAAATACATGCCAGTACCCCCGGTAATGATCGGAAGCTTGCCTTGGGCGTGACACTCAGCAATTTCGGTCATCGCCATTTCGCGCCACTTTCCGGCTGAGCAGGCCTCCGCCCCGGAAAGAACCCCATACAAACGATGCGGCGCACGGGCAAGTTCGCCATCGTCGGGCCGCGCACTGAGCACACGCAATTCTTTATAGACCTGCATGCTGTCGGCATTGATCACCACACCGTCAAAGGTATTTGCCATATCAAGGGCAAGTGCAGACTTGCCGCTGGCGGTGGGGCCGGCAACGATCAGGACGGGCTGGAAGTCGGGTTTACTCGGTGTGGGCATTTTACAAATTCGTCTCTGATCAATTCGGGTGCCATGGATCAAACAGACGTGCGCCTGTTTGATCAAAGTCTTTTACATTGCGCGTCACAATTGTCATGCCATGAACCAGTGCGGTTGCGGCAATCAGGGCATCACGTTCTGATTTGGGGTCGGGAACATGCAAACTTGCACATTTACGCGCAATAATGTGGTCAATCGGCAAGATGCGTTCGTGAAACGCTGCCAAAACCTGTTCTTCAAACCAGTCACGCAGCAGTTGTGCCTGTTGGGCATCTTTGCGTGCGATTTTCAAAATGCCGGTTTCAATTTCCAGCACACTGATCGCGGACATATACAAGCTAACTGTCGATACCGAGCGTGCCCACGCAACAACGTTTTCATCCGCACGACCCGATGCCGCCTTGCGCAGTTCGGATATGACATTGGTATCAAGGATAAACATCAGGACAGGTCAGCCGACTTTATGCCGATATGGGCCGGTTGCGGGTCGAAAGCGAAGTCGCCCGTGTCAGCAGGCATTGCAAGCAACTCAACAATAGATGGCAGGTTGCCGGTCAGCTTCTGATACTCTTCAATCGATAACAAAACATGCGATGGCTTGCCCCGGTCGGTGATCACAACCGGACCGCTGTTGGATGCTTTCTTTGCGCTGCTTGTATCCTGATTGAATTCACGGCTTGATATTGTCGTAATTCCCATATCGCACCTCCTTAAAATGTAGAAACAATACTACAATTAAAAGGGGTTCAGATCAAGATAATCGACAAAATCAACAAACGCTCTTGTCATGGTTCGATGCAATCCGGATAAAGGCGATATATCGGTTTAATCTCTTTTCCGCTAAGGAGCCTCCATACCATGAAATTGGTACTGACCCTGATCGCTGCCCCGAACTCGAACGCATTGACAGATGCCATCATTGATCGTGCGGCGATTGCGCTGACCGGGGCGGGGGCACTTGTTGGCGGTGTAAGCTGGCTTGCCGGTGGGGAGGCCTGTGACCTTGAGTTCGACGGGATCACCCTTGATGTTGCTGACACCACGCTGGCCGAGGCCGAACTTGAGGTGGACGCCGTCACCCAAAAGATTCTCACCCGGCGCAAGAAGCTTCTGATTGCCGATATGGACAGCACCATGGTCACGGGTGAAACGTTGGATGAACTGGCTGAGTTTGCCGGGGTCAAGGACCGGGTTGCGGCGATTACAGCACGTGCGATGAATGGTGAACTTGATTTTGAAGCCGCCCTTGATGAACGGGTGGGGCTTTTGGATGGCATGTTGACCGATATGTTGGCCGAAGCATGGAAAACGGTTGAATATACCGGTGGGGCCAAGACGCTGGTCGCAACGATGAAGGCCAATGGCGCGTTTGCCGCCCTTGTATCGGGCGGCTTTGACTTCTTTACCGCTGCTGTGCGCAAGGAGCTTGGCTTTGACTTTGATCAGGCGAATGTTTTGATGACCAAAGACGGTAAATTGACCGGCAAGGTGCAAAAGCCGGTTTTAGACCGTCAGGCCAAGGTTGATGCGCTTGAAAACCTGACCGAAGAACACGGCATGACGGTGGATGATGCCATGGCGGTTGGCGATGGGGCCAATGACCTTCAGATGATTTCGCTCGCCGGAACCGGTGTGGCCTTCCACGCCAAGCCATCGGTGCGCGAACAGGCGCGTATCTGCATCAATCATGGTGATCTGACCGCACTTTTGTACCTGCAAGGGTATCGGAAATCTGAATTCGTTGTTTGATCGACGAAACCCAAGTTAACAAAAAAGGGCGACCTGCATATGACAGGCCGCCCTTTTTTCATGTTTGATAATAATCGCTGTGGATTATTGTTCTGTGTTCAGTGTCAGGCCAAAGTAACGCGCACCTGCCGATGTTTCGATCAACATCAGGATGGTGCGTTTTTCATCGTCAACGGCGGATTTAACCGCATCCATGACGTCTTCGACGTTTGAAACTGAGCTATGCGACGCTTCAATGATGATGTCGCCCGGACGGACACCCTTTTCCGCAGCAAAGCTGTCGCTGCTGACGTCGGTGACGATGACACCCTCGGTACCTTCTGCAAGGTTATAGCGGGTGCGCAGTTCGTCATTGACGTTGGCAATCTTGATGCCAAGGGCGTCAACCGATGCTTCGGCAATTGCCGGGGCTTCGGTTTGGTCGTTGGCCGGTGCATTCGCGGCGACGACGTCTTCTTCAAGTTCGCCAAGCTCGACCTGTACGGTCTGCTTTTTGCCGTCACGCCAGATTACCACATCGACGTCTTTGCCGATTTCGGTTTCTGCAACGATGCGCGGCAGGTTGCGCATGCTTTCGACTTTCTTGCCATCAAAGGTCAGAATGACGTCACCCTGTTTGATGCCAGCTTCTTTGGCCGGACCTTCGTCCGAGACACCTGCAACCATCGCACCAGCACTTTCATCAAGGCCGACCGAGTCTGCGATGTCTTCGGTAACGGTCTGGATGTGAACACCAAGCCACCCGCGACGGGTACGGCCGTATTCTTTAAGCTGGTCGACAACGCTTTGGGCAATGGCGGAGGGAATGGCAAAGCCGATACCGACAGAACCACCTGACGGGGAATAGATCGCACTGTTAATGCCGATCACGTCGCCATCAAGGTTAAACAGCGGACCGCCAGAGTTGCCACGGTTGATTGAGGCATCGGTCTGGATGAAGTCATCATAGGGACCCTGATTGATGTTACGGTTACGGGCTGAAACGATCCCGGCCGTCACAGTGCCACCAAGACCAAACGGGTTGCCGATCGCCATGGCCCAATCGCCAATGCGCGCATCATCGGAACTGCCCCATTTAACAAATGGCAGGTCTTCTTTTGGCTCGACCTTAAGCAAGGCAACGTCGGTTTTGGGGTCGCGGCCAATCAGTTTGGCATCAAGCGTATCGCCATCATGAAGGCGAACGCTGATTTCATCGGCACCATCAATGACGTGATTGTTGGTTACGATATAGCCATCGGCTGAGATGATGAAGCCCGAACCAAGGGCTGTGGCACGGCGTTTCTGTGGGCTTGGGCCACCCTGTTCGCCGCCCTGACCGTTGCGATCCATGAAATCGCGGAAAAGGTCTTCAAAAGGTGAGCCGGGAGGAAACTGGAAGTCTGGTCCCTGACGATCAGCAACCATTTGGCTGGTCGCGATGTTCACAACACTGGGCAGAAGGCGTTCAGCCAGATCTGCGAAGCTGTCAGGAGCGGGGCGGGCATTCGCGATTTGCGAAACACTGGTCACGCCAAGAAGAACAATCACCAGTGCCGCGCTTACTTTGCTCCGCACCGGGTTGTAGAATGCCTGTAGCATGTTTTTGATCCTGTTCGTTGCCGCGTTCACGGTATTTGTATGTTGCAGCGCGCGATGGAGCCTCGTAATTCACCCATCGCTTAACTATCCAACTTAAACCCGACTTTGGCAGAATTTGGGCAAGCCTGAGGAAAAAGAAGGAAATATCATCACTTTATTGTGGCGATAGCTCCGCACTGCTGCTGTTTTCCCGCCAAAAACCCAGTCTTACAGCCAGGTTCGCACGGCCCAAATTGCCCCAATTGCTGCTATGGCTGCAATCAGTCCGCCTGCACGAAGTTGTGATTCCGGGATTTCCTGAACCATTTCCATCACCCGTTTCATGCCGCCCGGAAACAGCGAATAAAACATGCCTTCTAGCGCAATCGCCAGAAGTATGGCTGTGGCAAGTTCCTTCATGGGTGCGGACGTTCCGGCGGTTTTTTATGCCCGTCAGCTATGGATGCTAACAGATCAAAATTATGAAAACAAAAAGGGCGACCTGACTAATATGCAGGTCGCCCTTATGTTTTGTCTAGCGGCTTGTGTCTGGCGCCGACTTATTAAAGTATTGGAAAAACTCGCTATCTGGTGAAAGCACCATGGTCGAGCCGTTCGAAAGCGCGGTTTTGTAGGATTCCAGCGTGCGGTAGAATTCAAAGAAGTCCGCATCTGCGCCGTAGGCCTTACCCAGCACGACGTTACGCTCTGCATCGCCTTCACCGCTCAGGACTTCGGCCTGACGGTTTGCCTCGGCAAGGATACCGACGCGTTCGCGGTCAGCTTCGGCCTGAATTTTCGCCTTGAGCTCCTCACCTTCTGCGCGAAGCTGTGCGGCTTCGGCAATACGGGAAGAACGCATACGGTTATACACCGCCTGCGATGTTTCCTGTGGCAGATCGGTACGACCAATACGCACGTCAATCAGCTCAACACCAAATTCCTTGGCCGGTTCGCTTAGGGTCGCCTGGATCTTTTGCATGATCTGCGCACGATTATCCGACAGCAAGGCAATAAGCGGGGCCTGAGCCAGTTCACCACGGATCACCGAATTCAGACGCTGACCAAACAACTGAACAAAGTTCGTCGAGTTGGTCGCACGCTGACGGAAGATCAGCGGATCGATGATTTTCCAGCGGGCAAAGCTGTCAACATTGACACGCTTCTGATCCGACAGAAGAACCTGCTGAACCGGCGGGTCAAGCTCCAGAATACGGCGCTCATAATATTCCACGTTCTGGATCGGCAGTTTGAAATGCAGACCCGGTTCGGAAACAGCATGGACCGGATTACCGAACTGAAGAACAAGCGCCTGCTGGTCCTGACGTACGGTAAATACACACATGGAGCCAACCACGGCAGCGATAACGACAACGACGCCTGCGGCAATAAGTTTAGGACTTGCCATTAGTTGTTGCCTCCTGCATTCGCACGTTTCTGGACTTCCGGCAGCGGAAGATACGGCACAACACCATTGCCCTGAGCATTCTGATCAATAATGACTTTGTCAGATTTGCTCAGAATTTCCTGCATGGTTTCAAGATACAGGCGGCGCGTGGTGACATCTTGCGCAGTCAGATAGGAATTATAGATCGAGGTAAAGCGTTCTGCCTCACCCTGTGCTTCCTTGGTCACACGGTCCTTATATGCGCGGGCCTGCAGAATGGTTCGTTCTGCTTCACCTTTTGCACGCGGGATGATGTCGTTGCGATAGGCCAGTGCCTCGTTCTGGGAACGATCACGGTCCTGACGCGCACGCTGCACATCGTTAAACGCATCGATAACTTCGGCTGGCGGGTCCACTTTTTGCATTTTCACTTCGGCGATGAAAATGCCGGACTCATATCCGTTCATGATTTCCTGCAGCAATGTGCGGGTCTGTTCCTCGACCCGGACACGGCCAACGGTCAGTGCTTCTTCGAGGCTGGTTTTACCGATGACCTCACGGATGGCACTTTCCGACGCCAGTTTGATGGTGTTTTCCGGGTCACGGACGTTGAACAGATAAGAGCCAGCGTCGCTGATGCGCCACTGAACAACATAATCAATGTCGATGATATTCTGATCGCCGGACAGCATCAGGCTTTCTTCAGGCACATCGCGCGAATTGTTGCCGCTGCCGACATTGCCAGCGCCGCGGAACCCGACCTCGATCTGGTTGGTCCGTTCGACGTTCGGTTTAATAACCTCGCCAATCGGGGCCGGAAGGAAATAGTTCAAACCCGGACCAGTGGTACCAACCCATTTGCCAAACAGAAGTGTGACACCCTGTTCGCCCGGTTGGACACGGTAAAAGCCGGTCAAAAGCCAAATCCCGATGATCGCGATACCAATCAGCACGAAGCCCTTGTATCCGCCACCACCGGGGAACAGCCGTTTCAGGCGTTCCTGGCCTTTGCGAATCATTTCATCAAAATCGGGGGGCGTATTTCCACCGCCGCCGCCGCCACCCGAAGGACGCTGTCCCCACGGGTTTTGACCGCCGCCATTATTTCCGCCGCTGCCCCAGGGGCCACCGCCCCCTTGTGAATTCCATGGCATCGAGTGTTTTCCTCTTCTTGCCGTTCGGTGTTTATTTTGGTTACCGAGCGCACGCTCCGTCCAACAAACTCCATTGTGCCAAGCCAGCCTTTTGTCCTGCAAGGATAAACCGGCAGGGCGTAGCTCACTACGCGTAAACGGGCTTGGCGCTGCGGGCAACAGACAATCTCAAGATGATCTGGCCCGACGGTCTTGTTTTAACGCTATTTGACTTTACAGCATCGGGTCGGCGATGGTGCCCATCGATTTTCCCGCTCGTATTAAGTCAAACAGTACGCCAAAAACAAACACACTGAAACTTGTTGGACGGCGCATGCTCTTTCGCCTTATATGACAGCTTGCCTTGCAAAACAACGATACGCGCTTGCAAGTTCTATATGATCCCGGACTTAAGGCACAAATTGGAGACCGCAATATGACCTCGCCCAACCGTGAACAGATTATCGCCGCCCTTAACAGCGTGATCGACCCGGTAGACGGCCAATCAATCGTTGCCAAGGATATGGTGCAAGGTATTGATATAAATGACCAAACAGTCAATATCATGATTGCTGTTGATCCGCAACGCGGACCGTCCCTCGAAGATTTGCGCCAGACTGCTGAAAAGGCGGTGGCTGCTGTGAACGGGGTCACAACGGCCCGTGTGGCCCTGACCGCCGAGCGCGCCAAGGGTGCAGCCGATAGCGCGCCAAAGGCACCGGGCGGCCCGTCACGCCCTGCTGGTGCGGCTTCCGGGCAAGCAGGTCAGGTGGGGCAACGTCCGCAGGGTGGCGGTCAAAAGCCGCTTGAACTGCCTGACGTGCGCAGCATCATTACGGTGGCGTCGGGTAAGGGCGGGGTTGGTAAATCGACCACCTCGGTCAATCTGGCGCTGTCGCTCGCGGCCAAGGGGCTTAAGGTCGGTTTGCTGGATGCCGATATCTATGGCCCGAGTTTGCCGCGGATGCTGGGGCTTCGCGATGCCAAACCGAAACCATCTGATATTGATGGCAAAATGACCCCGCCATCGGCCTTTGGCATTCGGATCATGTCGATTGGCTTTATGATCGACGAAGAACAACCGGTGATCTGGCGCGGCCCGATGGCGATGGGCGCGCTTGAACAGCTTCTGCGCGATACCGATTGGGGCGTTCTCGACGTGATGGTTGTCGATATGCCACCGGGAACGGGCGATATTCAACTTTCCATGGCGCAGCGTGTGCCTGTTACCGGGGCGGTGATTGTTTCCACCCCACAGGATATCGCCCTTTTGGATGCCCGCAAGGGGCTTAACATGTTCCGCAAGGTCAATGTGCCGGTCTTCGGCCTGATCGAAAACATGTCCTATTACAAATGCCCGGAATGCGGCCATATCGATCATGTGTTTGATCACGGTGGCGCGCATAAGGCGGCGGATGAGCTGAATGTGCCATTTCTTGGCGAAATCCCGCTTGATCTGAAAATCCGTCTGGGGGCGGATGAAGGCAAACCGATTGTCCATTCAGACCCGGACGGCGAACACACCAAGGCCTATGGCGCGATTGCCGACAAGATTGCAGCGGCAATTGAGGAACAGGTTGGTCCGGTGTCCGAGCCCAAGAAAAAAAGCTTGTTCCCGAAAATCAGCTTTAAGTAACGACGGTTCTGCCAAGGTCTTTTGGCAAATCTGAAAACGATCAAACCCCGCCAATATGCTGGCGGGGTTTTGCTTTTGCGGTTTGGGACTGGGACTTGGGGCTTGGGGCTTGGGGCAGGAGGATTCAAGCCGTTGCAAGCTTGCCGGTGCTCGTAAGCATCCGGTATTCCAGCCCAGCCAACAGACAAACCGCTAATGCCTGCACGATGACAAATCCAAAGCCGAGTAACGAGGGCGAGATGGCGGGCAGCAGCAGGACGGCAATGCTTGCGATGACCCATCCGACATTGCCGATGATGATCAGCCAAACCAGTGCGGGGCTTGGTGTTTCCTGATGTCCGGTGACATACATCAGGACGGCACAGGGAAACAAAATCACACCAGCAATCAGCAGTAAGTCGTTCGGCAGGCCAAACCATTCACCCAGAAGGTCTGCGCCAAGGGTTAACAGGACGCCAAAGGCAAGGCAGGTTGCGGCGTCGAGCACCAATACGGTTTTTAGCAATTTTGCAGAAGAAGCTACAGACATCGTTCTAACCTTTCGGGTTGGTTGTGATGGCTGCAGCATATCGGCGACAGGTAATGGCCGCGATTACCTCGGAGGTAATGTCACGTCGAATTGTTTGATGATAGTCTGTGTCAAATTCATGCAGGGCAAACAATGAACCAGATAAATCGCGACACATTTTCAGGTGTTTTGAAAGCATGGCGCAAACAGCGCCGGTTAAGTCAGCTTGACCTTGCGGGTATGGCGCAGATTTCAACGCGTCATCTCAGTTTCCTTGAAACCGGTCGATCAAAGCCCAGCCGGGACATGGTTCTGCATCTTGCCGATTGTCTTGAAATTCCGCTGCGTGAACGCAACAGTTTGCTGGTTGCGGGCGGTTTTGCGCCGATCTACGCCGAACATGATTTTGCTGATGATCAGTCAATGGCGATACGCGCAGCTGTTGATCAAATTCTGTCGGCGCATGAGCCCTATCCGGCACTTGCCATGGACCGGCACTGGAACATGGTGGCTGCCAACAAGATTGTGCCTTTGATGCTTGACGGTGTTGATGCTGAATTACTGCGTCCGCCGGTAAACCTGTTGCGGCTGAGCCTGCATCCCGATGGTCTGGCATCGCGTGTGGTCAATTATATCCAATGGAAGGATCATTTGCTTGATCGTCTGCGCCGCCAGATCGAGGTGACTGCAGATCCCAGGCTGCGTGGTCTGCATGACGAAGCCTGCCATTATCGTATGCCACCGACAGTAACGGGTGCGGAACACACGCCACCGACAGATGCTGGGACCTTATCCGGGCTTGTGGTGCCATTGGTGCTGCAAACAGAGATTGGCACATTACGGTTTGTCAGCACGACGACCGTGTTTGGGACGCCGGTCGAAGTCACATTGTCAGAATTGGCAATTGAAACGTTGTTGCCTGCGGACGCGGCGACGGGACATGCTTTGCGCCAATTGGCATCCGGTCTTTAAAACAAAACCCCGCCAGAATGTTCTGGCGGGGTTTTGTGTTTGCAGAAAATGATTGCTGATTAGGTGGCGTCTGCCATAAAGGACGGCATCCAGCCTTCGTTCAGATCGCGCAGATCGGAAACGCTGACTTTGGCGTCGCCTTCGATGCTGATGGCATCGCCACCGATCTGACCAACGATGACGGCGGCAACATTGGCACTGGCCGCAGCATTTAGAACCTTGTCCGGATCGCTGGTAGCGATCACGTAGCGGCCCTGATCTTCGCCAAACAGCCATGCGGCTTCGCTGCCCTGTTCTGGCAGGCTGACATCCGCACCGATATTGCCCGCCATGCACATTTCGGCAACGGTAACCAAAAGGCCACCATCGGCGATATCGTGGCAGGTTTTAACAACACCAAGTTCGATCAATTCGCGCACCAGCGTACCGGCACGTTTTTCCGCACCCAGATCGACCGGCGGCGGCGCACCTTCTTCGCGACCTTCGATGGTCTTAAGATACAGCGACTGGCCCAATTCACCCGTGGCCGCACCGATCATGATAAGCGTACCTTCACCGGCTTTAAGGCCAATGGTTGCATGATGACCAAGATCGGAAATCACGCCAACGCCGCCAATGGCCGGGGTCGGCATGATGCCTTCGCCGTTGGTTTCGTTATACAGCGACACGTTGCCCGACACGACCGGGAAGTCCAGCGTGATGCAGGCTTCTGCAATGCCCTGACAGGCACCGACAAACTGACCCATGATGCGCGGACGTTCCGGGTTGCCAAAGTTCATATTGTCCGTGATCGCCAGCGGCTTGGCGCCCGTTGCGATCAGGTTACGATATGCTTCGGCAACGGCCTGTTTGCCGCCTTCGACCGGATCGGCCATAACATAACGCGGGGTGCAGTCAGCGGTCGCTGCAATGCCCTTGTTCGTGCCAGAAACACGCACAACGCCGGCATCACCACCCGGGCGGACAATCGTGTTGCCCATGACCAGATGGTCATACTGTTCCCAGATCCAGCGACGTGAAGCCAAATCAGGCGACGCAATCAGGGTTTTCAGTGCATCGATATGATCGACCTTGCCCGAAAGGCTTGCCGGATCAACGCGGTCCTGTTTTGGCGTCTCTTCCCATGGGCGGTCATATTCCGGCGATGCTTCGGCCAGCGGATCAATCGGAAGATCACCGGCAAGTTCACCGTGCCATTTCAGAACCATGCGTTTGGTATCAGTCAGCGTGCCGATCACCGCAAAGTCGAGTTCCCATTTGTCAAAGATCGCCTTGGCGGCCTCTTCGCAACCGGGTTTAAGTACCATCAACATGCGTTCTTGTGATTCTGACAGCATCAGCTCATAGGGCGTCATGCCTTCTTCGCGCATTGGTACTTTATCAAGCCACAGCTCAACACCAACGCCGCCTTTGGACGCCATCTCGAATGAGGATGACGTCAAACCAGCCGCCCCCATGTCCTGAATGGCAACGATCATGTCGGTCGCCATCAGTTCAAGGCAGGCTTCAAGCAGCAGTTTCTCGGTGAACGGATCACCAACCTGAACCGTTGGGCGCTTTTCATCGCTGTCGTCATCAAACTCGGCCGATGCCATGGTCGCACCATGGATACCGTCACGACCGGTTTTCGACCCGACATAAACAACCGGGTTACCAATACCAGCCGCCGCCGAATAGAAAATATTGTCCGTATCGGCCAGGCCCACGGTCATCGCATTGACCAGGATATTGCCGTTATAGGACGCATGGAAGTTGGTTTCGCCACCAATGGTCGGAACCCCCATGCAGTTGCCATAGCCGCCGATCCCTTCGACAACGCCGCTAAGCAAGTGGCGTGTTTTCGGATGCTCTGGCGCGCCAAAGCGCAGCGCATTGAGGTTGGCAATCGGACGTGCGCCCATGGTGAAGACATCACGCATGATGCCGCCAACACCGGTTGCCGCCCCCTGATAGGGTTCGATGAACGACGGGTGGTTGTGGCTTTCCATTTTGAAAATGGCGGCCTGACCATCGCCGATGTCAATCACACCGGCGTTTTCACCCGGACCCTGAATAACCCAATCAGCCTTGGTCGGCAGCGTTTTCAGCCATTTTTTCGATGATTTGTAGGAGCAATGCTCAGACCACATAACCGAAAAAATACCAAGTTCGTTGATGTTGGGTTCACGGCCCATAATCTCGAGGACGAGTTTGTACTCTTCCTCATTCAGTCCGTGTTCCTTGACCAGTTCCGGCGTGATCGGTGTGCTGTTGAATTGGTTGGTGCTCACGATACTGCCTCCACCATGCTTTTGAACAGACCGCGACCATCAATCCCGCCATGCAGCGGATCAATGGCATTTTCCGGATGGGGCATCATGCCAAGAACATTGCCCGCCTCGTTGATGATGCCTGCGATGTTGCGCTGCGACCCATTAAGGTTGGTTTCTGTGTCAACGGCACCGTTGGCATCGCAGTACCGCAGCACAACGCGGCCTTCACCTTCAAGACGGTTGAGCGTGTCTTCATCGGCAAAATAGTTGCCATCATGATGGGCCACCGGATAATCGACCACATCGCCTTTGCCATATTGGTTGGTAAAGCGGGTTGTGGTGTTTTCGATTTTCAGATGCGTGTTTTTGCAGATGAATTTCAGGCTGGCGTTACGCATCAGCGCACCGGGCAGAAGACCTGCTTCTGTCAAAATCTGGAAACCGTTACACACGCCCAGAATGGTCACACCCTGACTTGCGCGCTCAGCAACGGCGCGCATGATCGGCGATTTGGCAGCCATCGCCCCGCAGCGCAGATAGTCACCATAAGAAAAGCCGCCGGGAACCATGATGATGTCAACGTTGGGAAGCTCGGTTTCGCCATGCCAAACCAGGGTCGGCTGGGTGCCGGTCGCCTGTTTTAAGGCTGCGATGGCGTCATTTTCCCGGTTGATGCCGGGAAACAGGATGACAGCGGATTTCATGAAATACCGTCTCTCGATTAGGGTCCGTTACGTAATCTCGAACCGCAAAAGTCTGCTTAAGCAAAACCTTGGCGGGGCGGTTAAGCCAGCTCGATGGTGTAGTCTTCGATCACGGTATTGGCGAGAAGCTTCTCGCACATTTCGGTGACCTCGGCTTTGGCCTTGGCTGTATCCGTACCGTCGATTTCCAGTTCAATGAACTTGCCCTGACGGACGTCATTGACGCCATCAAAACCAAGCCCCTGAAGGGCGTGGTGAACGGCTTTGCCTTGCGGATCAAGAACACCGTTCTTCAGGGTGACATGAACACGTGCTTTCACGGGAAGCTCCTTTAACGTTCGCATGCGAAGGCGCATGCGCGATATTGCTTGCAAACAAAACGCTGTCCGATGACATCGATCACCGATCAGCCATAAGAAAAAGGCCGCGCGAACGCGGCCTTGGGATTATTTGTCTTTATTGAGCATTTCTATTTCGGCGGATTCAGGCAGCACACCAAGACGGCGGGCAACTTCCTGATAGGCCTCTTCCACGCCACCCATGTCGCGGCGGAATCGGTCCTTATCCATCTTTTCGTTGGTTTCTGCATCCCAAAGACGGCAGTTGTCAGGGCTAAACTCATCGGCCAGAACCAGATGCGCAAAATCGCCTTCCCAAACACGGCCAAATTCAAGTTTGAAATCAACCAGTTTGATGCCGATACCGCGCATCAGACCACACAGGTAGTCATTGACACGCAGCGTCATGCCGACAATTTCCTCAAGCTCTTCGGCACTTGCCCAGCCCAGAGCGAGGATATGTTCATCCGATACCAGCGGATCGCCAAGATCGTCGTCTTTATAATAAAATTCGACAATCGGACGCGGCAGGCGTTCGCCTTCTTCAAGGCCAAGACGCTTTGCCATCGACCCGGCCACGATGTTGCGCACGACAACTTCGATCGGAACGATTTCACATTTGCGGCACAGCTGTTCGCGCATGTTCAGGCGGCGAATGAAGTGGGTCGGGATGCCGATTTCCGCCAGACGGGTCATGACGAATTCGGTAATCATGTTGTTGAGCACACCCTTGCCTGCAATCGTGCCGCGCTTCTGCGCGTTAAAGGCGGTGGCATCATCCTTGAAATACTGAATGATCGTACCGGGTTCGGTACCTTCGTAAAGAACCTTGGCTTTGCCCTCATAGATGGGCGTCTTTCTGGACATTGGCGGGATCTTTCACATCTTGGCTTGCGGGGAGTGTCCCCGAGCACCCTGAAAATCGCGCCCCCCATATAGCAGTGCTGGGCGAGAAACTCAATTGTCGCGTAAGGTCTATTTATGCAGACTTGATAATCGTATTTTGCAACCGTCACGTCGAACGGTGCCGCAATGCAATATTTCCATTGTATTACGCCGTTTTTACAAACAGTTGCCGGTTTATAGTGCCACTGGATGAAACGGGGTCTCATCGGGTTGCCCGTTGGCAAATAACCAGACAGGACGACGGGGAAGTTCGTTTTTGTCAGTGGGAATCGCCGGCAGACCGATCACGGATGAACACAGGGTTTCAAATCCGATATTGCTTCGGACCAGCATCGCATCGGCGCGAATATCGTGATGGTCGGGGTCGGCTGGCAGGGTTCCGGTATCCGCCAGAAGCGCCTGCCAGGCAAACCAGTCATCGGCTTCGGGATTGGGGGCCGGGGCGCTGATGAAGCGTGGCAGGTTGCGTTTTGTCCGGGCACTATTTTCCGTGTCGTTCAGATCGTGGGCGGTGACAATCGACAGACCTTCGGGGATATCGGTGATTTCAATCTTGCCTTCGCCGTGATTGGCAAGCCAGTATGCATCACGGTTATCGGCAATCACCATGTTAAACGGGCGATAGGCGGTGCCATCAAGTTCGGCCAATGCCTGTGCGGCGTCAATCGCATCTGCATGATCAAGTGCTTCAAGCGGCAATTCACCGCGCGATCGTTTGCCATCGGATGGGCCAAGGGTGCCAAACCGGTTCAGCACGGCGGCAACCACACCGTCTTCGTTGATGCCAAGCCATGTGCCCCCGGCTGTTTCGTCCAGTCCGGCAATCACATGGGGGCGGTCTTCCCAGTGGCGGGCCGGGGGCTGCCACGGGCGGTTGTTCATTTCGTCGCGATTGGCGCCAATGATGACAGGCCATTCGTGGTCGGGGCGGCGTAAAATAATGACAGTACACATGAGCCAGATCAAAGCGTCATGGGGGCATATTTGTCAAATTCAAAAGTGACCGATGAAGGGATGAAATTGCCTCTGTCCGGTCACACCTATCAATCTGGCCTATCAATCTAACCGTAATCTATTTGAACAATCGGACGCCAAACAGGCAGGAGGGAACATCATGAACAATTTTAATGATCGAGAACGGGGTTTTGAGGCCAAATACAGCTTTGATCTGGAACAGGATTTTCGCATCGAGGCCCATCTTTACAAGATGCTGGCGGTATGGGCTGGCGAACAGATGGGCATGGCCCCGGCCGACTGTGATGCCTATGCCAAGAAAGTCATTGGCGAAGTGATCGCAAACCCCAAAGAAAACAGCATTGTTACTTTTTTGCTGGCGGATTTCGGTCGCAACAACATTGATGTAACCGTCAGCACGCTGCAGGCGAAACTCGAACAATTGCGCCCGATTGCACGTGCGGAAATGCTTGCGGGTTAAACGCAGTCAAAACCCTTGCAAAAATCTTCGTGTTTGCAAACGCCTAAGGGCTCCCGTATTCTCCAAACGGAAACAATAAAAACAACGGGTGCAACTTCTTAGTGTGGTACTCATGGCATCTGGGTGGAGATGTCTACTTGGAAAAAAAGGGCAAGGGTTTTGCGTATCCTATTGGCAGACGATCACGACCTGGTTCGTGAAGCATTATCGTTGCTGTTTCAGCAATATTTCGAAGATTGCGAAGTCGTCGAAGCCGGGGCATTGGATCCGGCGCTTGACCATATTGTGGCAACCAATGATTTCGACCTTGTTCTGCTCGATCTGCGGATGCCGGGCATGAATGGGCTCGAGGGGCTTAAGCGGACGCTTGAAAGGGCTGCTAAAACCACGGCGGTTGTTTTGCTCTCCGGGGCCTATCGCAGCGAGGATGTTCGCCACGCCATTGAGGCAGGCGCACAGGGGTTTATTCCCAAAACGCTGCGCGGTCAGGCCTTGGCAAATGCCATTCAGCTTGTCCTTGCGGGTGAAAAATACCTGCCGTCTTCCATTCTCAATGATATGACCGACGGTATTGTCGGTGGTCCTGATCGTGAAAAACGCATGGCGGGCGGTTTCGGGGTCGAGGGGGATTTTGCCCGCCTGACCCCGCGTGAACGTGAAGTTCTGGCCTTGCTGTCAGAAGGGCGTCCGAACAAGGATATCGCGCGCCATCTTGATCTGCGGGAAATCACGGTGAAATATCACCTGAAAAACATCTATCGCAAACTCAATGTTTCGAACCGCGCCCAAGCGGTAAAAACCGCGCTGGAAGATATGGCGCGCTCGGGAACTTTGTAATATACTCGTCAAAGGCAGCTTTGTTTGAGGTTGCGATCCGGCCCGTGTTTTTCACGGGCCGTTTTCGTTGGTAACACTGTTTGTCCTCCTCGTCATGTCACCTGAAACGAGGATTTCTTATGACCATCCGTATTGCACTTGTTGGCGATTTCAAACAGGCCGTTACCGCCCATCAAGCCATCCCCAAAGCCCTGCAGATTGCTGCTGATCATCTCGGGGCAGTCATCAAATATGACTGGATCGCAACAGAGCGTCTTGACGCCAATGGGCCGCATATTCTTGAGGGATATGACGGTATCTGGTGTGTGCCTGCCAGCCCGTATAATAGTTTCGACGGGGCGCTAAATGCGATCCGCTATGCCCGTGAACGCGATGTTGCGTTTCTGGGAACCTGTGGCGGGTATCAGCATGCGGTTCTGGAATATGCCCGCAATGTTCTGGGGCTTGTTGATGCGGCCAACGCCGAAATTGACCCGGATGCAAAATTGCCGCTGATTGCACCGCTTGTCTGTGCGCTGATTGATCAGGACGGCGCGATCAAGCTTGCCAAAGACAGTCTCATCCGAACCCATTACAGCAGTGCTGAAATCAACGAGACCTATCGATGCAGCTATGGCCTTAATCCAGATTATGCCGGTTTGCTGGACGGGCAGGGCCTTGTGATCAGTGCGTGGGATGAGGACGGTGATCCCCGTGCAGTCGAATTGCGGAGCGCACGTTTTTTCATCGGAACGGCGTTTCAGCCCGAAAGATCGGCCTTGCGCGGGGAAAGTCATCCGCTGATCACGGCATTCGTCCGGGCCGCATCCCAATCACGCATTTAACGGTTCATCACATAGAAAAACACCCCCGTGCAGTGCGCGGGGGTGAGGATCACGTATAGAATTCCTTAGGTCTGGTCGCACTGTTTGGCTGCGGCAATGCTGCAATCTGATGTCGTTTTGAGCGACTGGGTCGCTGCGGCGGGGGTGCGGGATGATTGCATCACCAAGGTTCCCGACAGGATGGCGGCGGTGGCGATAATGTCTGTCATTGAAATGGTTTCACCAAGGATCAAGACGCCGGTCAAAAGGCCGATCACCGGCGGGATATAGGTGACACTGGATGTCTTGATCGCACCAAGCTGCTCAACCAGATAATAGTAGCACATAAATGCCATGCCGGTACCCAGAAGACCCAGCCCAATAAACAGCGACCCTGCGGCTTTCCAGTCGGTAAAGATGATCTCAAGTCCATCAAAATCGCCAATCGCCATGGTGGTCAGTGACGACAGGCCCAACTGATACGTGCACAGCGCAATCGGCGAAATGCCAAGCGGGCTCAGGAACTTTCGGGCATAGACAAACGACAGTCCAACACACGCTGATCCAAATGCGATGTAAAGAACACCGGTCAAGTCATTGCGGGCAATATTGGCGTCCCACGGTCGTGCAATCACAATAACCCCGCCAAACCCGATCAAAAGACCAGTGATGGACCGCGCGTTAATCGGTTCGCTGCGCAGGAAAATGGCAGCTGCGACAAAGGAAAAAAGCGGGATTGCACCGCTGAGCATGCCCGCGGTGCTTGACGGCAAAAGTGAAATGCCCTTGGCAAAGGCAAAGTAGTAAACGGTCGCCGCCATCAGCGACATCCCCACAAAATGGTGGATGTAGCGGACATGCTCCCAGCGCAGAACTTTGCGCGAAAGGGCAAAAGCCAGCACGGGCAAAAACCCCATCACCACACGCACCATAACGATCTGCATCGGAGACACCACACCGCCTGCGATCTTGTTGAACAAAAACGTCATGCCCCAAAGAAGGGCCAGAAAACCAAAAACAAGATACGGGGTGGGGATGCTGCGTTTCATGGCGGTACTTTCGGTGGCGGTGATTGCCAGATTGTAGGCAGCACGCAGATCGGCTACAAATCATGTTATCTGTTTAATGAAATAGAAAAACTATATCATGGCTGCATATCCACCTCTAAATTCATTGCGTGCGTTCGAGGCATCTATTCGACTAAATAGTTTTTCTCTTGCCGCCGAGGAACTGAACGTCACACCGGGGGCTGTTGGTCAGCAGATCAAAAAGCTTGAAGACTGGCTGGGGATGGAGCTGTTTACCCGTTCGGTTCGGCAGGTCCGCCCAACTGCGGATGGATTGGATTATGCCGCGCGCATTGGGCCTGCCTTGCGCCAGATCGTCGATGCCAGCCAACAGGTGCGTGGGCGTTCTGATCGCTCGGTACGGGTTGTGATGCCGCCAAGTTTTGCCGCAAAATGGTTTTCACGGCGGATGGCCCGCTTTTTGATCGACTATCCGACAACGTCGCTTCATGTCGGATCACAAAGCCAAATGATCGATTTTAACCGGGACCCGGTCGATATCGCTGTGCGCTATTTTGATGGATGCGATGACAGCCTTGAGACAGTTCTGCTGTATCGTGGGCGGGCTGCGGCCTATTGCGCGCCGTCTTACCGTGATCACATGGGGTTGGCAAAACCATCCGATCTGGTTCGGGCAACCTTGCTCAATGATATTTTGCATGCGTGGTGGCCGGAATGGCTGGGGGCTTATGCCGGTTTGAGTGCGGCGAATGTCAGCACGATCACGCAGATTGAAATCGATCAGACCTCAATGGCCATCGAAGCTGCCATTCACGGGCAAGGCGTGGTTTTGGCCAATCCGCTACTGACCGAAGAAGACATTGCCGAGGGCAAGCTGGTCCACCTCTTCCCCGAAAACGTCCTCACCGTTCCGTTCGGCTATTACCTCGTTCACCCCAAAAATCGCGCCCCTCGAGGTCAGGTAAAGCTGTTTCGCGATTGGCTGCTGGCCGAGGCGCATGAGCTTGACGTTGGCTGACGTGATTTCGTCATAAGGCGTGACACGTTTTGTTGAAGACTCGGCTTGGCCGGGTTTGGTCTCGGCAGAGCAAAGCTTAGCTGAGGTCTTGCTGTTTTCCTCCTCTGCAGACCAGCGACTCCCTAGGCGGTCTTCGGCGACTCTGGCGCCTGATATACGCACAACTCAGCCGGGAATTTTCTTTGAAACACTCTTTTTAACGGCAATACACATGCTGTGTGTTTGTGTTTTTTGCTCATGTGTGGTGCGATAATGATCATTTTGTTTCATTATATGACTAAAATATTGCAAAAAAGATAAAGATCGTTCATCGTCAAGGGTAATGATCGGTGGAAATAAAACCGACACTCTAGGGATGGACGTCGAATGAGTGATCTACCAAGACACCAGGCAATCGTTGAATTGCTGGAAGAAAAGACCTTTGTTTCGGTCAATGAGCTTGCATCTGTCATGGGTGTCTCGTCTGCTACGGCGCGACGCGATATCGAAAAGCTTTCGGATGCGGGATTGGGCCAGAAAGTTCACGGTGGAATCGCGGCAAACGCGGTGCCCATGCAGCGTCGTGCGGTCAATCTGCCCTTCATTGAAAACCGTGACATTGCGGTCGAGAATAAGCGCGCAATTGCCCAGGCCGCCGCGAGCCTTGTGCGCGATGGTTCATCAATCATCATTCATGCGGGTTCGACCTGTTTTCACTTCGGTACCCAGATTGCGTCGCGCAATATTCGCGTCTTTACCAATTCAACGCCGCTTGCGGGCTATCTCTCGGAAAATGGCACGTGCCAGCTGACGGTAGGTGGCGGTGATGTGCACCGTGAACCGGGGATTCTCTATGATCCTGCGGGCAAGGGCTATGACTTCTTTGCGGATCAGTTCTTTGTGGGCGCTCTTGGGATCAGCTCACAAGGGCTGCTCGAAAGTCATCCGTTGCTGGTGCGGTTGTGTGATGACATGTCACGACAGGCAAATGAAACGATCGTACTCGTTGACAGTCGCAAGTTCGCCGAGCGCCCACCGACGGTCGCGCTGCCGCTCACGCGTGTTCACCGGCTCATCACGGATGACGGCTTAACCGATGCCGATGCCAAGGTTTTAGAAGATCACGGTGTTGATTACGTGGTTGTGGAAGCAAGGGAGAGCAAAGGAAAATGACCCCACAAGAACACCCTTTGCTTGAGATGCGCGACATTTCCAAGACCTTTGGGTCAGTTGTTGCGCTGTCAGGCGTATCGCTCACGGCGTATGGCGGCGAGGTTCACGCCCTAATGGGGGAAAACGGTGCTGGAAAATCAACACTGATGAAGATCCTGTCGGGGGCCTATACCCCCGATGCTGGCGGTGATATCCGCATCAATGGGGCGGCCATTCAGACCGGAAGTCCCAAAATTTCCCAAGCCAACGGGATTGCCGTGATCTATCAGGAATTGACGTTGGCCCCCAATCTGACGGTTGCAGAGAATGTCTTCCTTGGCAATGAGCGCACACGCCGTGGCATCGTTAACCGGGCCGCGATGCGCGAAGAAACAACCCCGATCCTCGAACGTCTTGGCGTCAAATTCAGTGCGTCAACGCAGGTGGCATCCTTGTCGCTTGGCGAACGCCAACTGGTCGAAATTGCGCGCGGCATGTCACGCGGGGCACGGATCATCGTGATGGATGAACCGACGACGTCCTTATCAAGCAGCGAAACCGAAAAGTTGTTTGACGTGATCGCCGGACTGAAGGCCGAAGGCATTGCGATTATTTATATTTCGCATCGCATGGAAGAAATATATCGCCTGTCTGACCGTTGCTCGGTTCTGCGTGATGGCCACTATGTCGGCACACTCGAACATGACGATTTAAATGCCGAGCGCCTGGTGTCGATGATGGTCGGGCGCGATATGTTGACATTCTACACCAAGGAACACAAGCCCCACACCGGCGACCGTGACATCGTTTTGTCAGTGAAAGGCATGACCGATTCTCGTCTGGTGAAAGACTGTTCGTTTGATGTTCATCAGGGCGAAGTTCTGGGCATTGCCGGGCTTGTCGGTTCTGGTCGGACAGAACTTGCGCGTTTGATTTATGGCGCTGACCCTGCCGTATCGGGCAAGGTGTTTTTGAACGGTAAGGACGTGACACCGACATCACCGCGTGATGCCCTGGCCGAAGGGATCGCCTACCTGACCGAGGATCGTAAGGAACTTGGTCTGTTTCTTGATATGTCGATCTCCGACAATATCAATATATCGGTGATGGAAAACGATTCCGGTCTTGGTGGGACACGCCGCTTTGGCAAAGAAGAAGCGCGCGCACGTCAGTCGTTTGAGAACCTCGAAATCAAATCACCGTCCTCCAAAATCACGGTCGGCTCGCTGTCTGGTGGCAATCAACAGAAGGTTCTGCTTGCCCGCCTGCTTGAAGCCAAGCCCAAGGTGATCATCCTCGATGAACCGACGCGGGGTGTGGATGTTGGTGCGAAATCGGAAATCTACCGCCTGATCGACGGTCTTGCTCAGCAGGGCATTGCGATCATGATGATTTCCAGCGAATTGCCCGAGATCATTGGCGTGTCTGATCGTGTGTTGGTCATGCGAGAGGGTGTCATCGCCGGCGAGATATCTCCGGAAGACGGCAAGGCCATTGAGCAAGAAGATATCATGCGGCTTTCAACGGGCCCCTCGGCCAGCCCTTCTGGCGATCATCGTCGTCAAACAGTAACCGCATAAGCTGCCTTATCCTGACTCCCAAAAAGATGGAGACCGAGACGTGACCAACATCGCTGATGCCCAAAACAAGAACAACAGCTTAAAAATACAAGGCGTGATCAGGGCGCTGGGTATGCTGCCGGTTCTGATTCTGCTGGCCATTGGGTTCCAGCTTCTGACGGGCAAGTTTCTTTCAGTGAACAACCTGTCCATCGTGATGCAACAGGCATCGATTAACATTGTCCTGGCAGCGGGGATGACTTTTGTGATCCTGACCGGCGGGATCGACCTGTCTGTCGGCTCGGTCCTTGCTGCATCGGCGATGGGGGCTCTGATTGTGTCTCTTGTGCCGGGCATCGGGTGGATGGCTATTCCTGCTGGACTGGCTTTGGGGCTGATGTTTGGTCTCGTCAACGGCGCTTTGATCGCGTTATTGGCGTTGCCACCGTTTATTATCACCCTGGGTTCATTAACCGCCGTTCGCGGTGTTGCCCGACTGATGGGCGAAGACACCACGGTCTTTAACGGACAGCTTCCCTTCGCCGTCATCGGGAATGGTTCCTTTCTGGGGATTCCCATTCTGGCGCTGATTGCATTGACCGTCATCGTGGCGTGTTGGTTCATCTTGCGGCGTACGGTTCTGGGGACTTGGATTTATGCCATCGGTGGCAATCACGAAGCTGCCCGTCTGACCGGGATTAAGGTTTCATTTGTTCTGTTGTTCGTTTATGGCGCGTCCGGTTTTCTGGCCGGGGTTGGCGGTATCATGTCTGCCGCACGACTTTATGCCGCCAACGGCCTGCAACTTGGTCAGGCCTACGAACTCGACGCTATTGCGGCCGTGATCCTTGGTGGGACCAGCTTCGTCGGTGGCGTCGGTTCAATCTGGGGCACACTTGTTGGCGCGCTGATCATTGCTGTGCTGACCAATGGTCTGATCCTGACTGGTGTTTCCGATATTTGGCAATTCATCATTAAGGGGCTCGTCATTATCGCTGCCGTTTCCCTTGATCGCTACCGCCTCAAAAGCGGTAACCGCACCTAAGTCTCTCAATGACAAAAATGCATATCAATCTAGGAGGAAAAAATGCAAATTACCAAGAACCTCATGCCGGTACTCAAGAAAATGATGCTGGGCACGGCTCTTGCTGCCTCATTGGCTGGCGGTTTGATGCCGTCGGCGGCACAGGCCGACGATAAGAAACTCGAAAGCATCGGCATCTCTGTTGGTCTGCTGGGCAACCCGTTCTTTGTTGCCACCATTAAAGGCATCGAAGACCACGCCCGCGCAATCAATCCTGATGTCAACATCACCTCGGTATCTGCTGACTACGATCTCAATAAGCAAGTCAGCCAGATCGACAGCTTCATTGCCAAGGGCGTTGACATCATCATGCTCAATGCCGTTGACGAAGAGGCAATTGCCCCTGCCGTCATGCGTGCAAAGAATGCTGGTATTGTCATTTCCGCCTTTGACGTTTCCGCACCGGGTGCCGATGTCACGGTCATGACCGACAATATCGCAGCAGGCCGCAAGGCATGTGAGTACATCGTCGAGCAACTTGACGGTAAGGGCAATGTTGCCATCATCAAAGGCCCGTCTTCGTCCTCGCTGAACGACCGCTTCAAAGGCTGCTCAGATGTCTTTGCTTCGGCAGACGGCATCACGGTTCTTTCCGATGATCAGAACGGCCAAGGTTCGCGTGATGGCGGCCTGCAGGCTATGCAGGGGCTTCTGACCCGTTTTGATGATCTTGATGCAGTGTTCGGTGCGAATGATCCGATGGCGCTTGGTGCGCAACTCGCAGCAAAGCAGTTGGGCCGGACCAATTTGATCATCACCGGTGTTGACGGTGCACCAGACACCGAAGCCAGCCTTGCTGAGGCAGACTCTTTGCTTAAAGCTTCTGCATCGCAGGATCCCTACACGATGGCCGGTCGTGCGCTCGACATGGGCTACGCATTCTTCCAGGGCGAACGTCCAGAACAGCCGACCGTCCTGATCGAGCCGATGCTGATTACGGCTGACAACCTTGATGAATACAAAGGTTGGACCGCCAAGCGTTAAGCTTCGTTTACATGGTGCGCCGGTTGCCGGCGCACCATTCTTTTGACTTTCTCTGATACCGGATGATGACCATCATGAACCTTGATACGCTGAAAGCGAATGTGCTTAACGCGAACCTTGCAACCGTTCGTCACGGACTGGTCAAGGCAACCTTCGGCAACGCCAGCGGCATTGATCGCGAAAGTGGTCTTATCGCCATCAAGCCAAGCGGCGTACCCTACGAAGACATGACGGCCGATCATATGGTGGTCTGTGATCTTGACGGCCGCAGTCAAACCAACCTGTATCGTCCATCATCTGACCTTGAAACACATCTTGCACTTTATCGTGCGTTCGATGGTGTTGGTGCGATTATTCACACCCATTCCACCTTCGCGACGATCATGGCCCAGGCGCGCCATCCAATCATTTCGCTGGGGACCACGCATGCCGATTATTTCCATGGCACGATCCCGGTCACCCGCAATTTGACGCCAGAAGAAATCAAGTCACGCTACGTCGCCGCAACGGGTGACGTCATTGTCGAAGCATTCGAAGGACGTGATCCGCTTGAGGTCCCCGCCGCATTGGTCGCGGGCCATGGCCCTTTTGTCTGGGGCGATACGCTTGAAAGTGCGGTTTTGAATGCGATGATCCTTGAAGAAGTCGCAAAAATGGCATGGCATACCTTGACCATTTCACCTTCCGCATCGCCGATTTCACAGGACCTTCAGGATCGCCATTACCTGCGAAAGCATGGTGAAAATGCGACCTATGGACAGAACTGAGAGATAACACATGACCTATGTTGTCGGTGCCGATTTCGGCACACTTAGCGTCCGCGTTACGTTGATGGACTGCGACAGCGGTGCGACAGTTGCATCTGTCTCGGAAGGCTATCCGTTGCATCGAAACCCTGCCGATCCGCTGATGGCGCGTCAAGCCCATGCCGATCACATGGCATCCCTTGTCCGTGCGACCCGTGGTGCGATCAAGGCGGCCGGTATTGATGGCCATGACATCGCGGCTTTTGCGGCTGATACCACCGGATCAAGTGTGGTGGTGGTCGATAAAAACTTACAGCCACTGGCTGATTATTATCTTTGGGCCGATCATTCCGCCCATGCCGAGGCCGAAGAAATCACCGCATTGGCGCGGCGCGAAGGACTGGAAGCACTCGACTGGTGCGGTGGCACATATTCCCACGAATGGGGCTACGCCAAACTGCTGCATTTCTTGCGCAACAATCCGGACAAACGCGATCAGGTTGCGACCGCCCTTGAACATTGCGACATGGTGGCCGCGACCCTGTCGGGCGTTAAGGATGTTTCTGACATTCCCCGGTCCATTTGTGCAATGGGGCATAAATGGATGTGGAACCCAAAATGGGGCGGGTATCCATCGCAGGACTTCCTGTCGCGCGTTGATCCGTTGCTTGACGGGATTAACGCCAAGCTTGAAGGCCGCTTTGGCATGGCGCCAGAAGTGGCCGGGTATTTGTCTGAAGAATGGGCTGAAAAACTGGGCCTGAAAGCCGGCATCCCGATCCCGTTTGGCGCGTTTGATGCCCATTGGGATGCGCTGGGCAGCGGCGGCACGCAGGGTGATGTGGTCAATGTGGTTGGCACGTCCACCTGCTTTATCGCAATTGCCCCCGATGATGTTGTCCCGGTTCCGGGTATTTGCGGTGTTGTGCCGGGCAGTGTCACGCCCGAAACAACTGGTATCGAAGCTGGCCAGTCGGCAACGGGGGACGTTTTCGAAGCCATCGCCAGACGGTCGGGTCGCGATTTGCCGACCTTGATGCAAGGATTGGATGCCTATCGCCCCGGTCAAACCGGACTTTTGCGCCTGCCGTGGGATAATGGTGATCGCACCGTTCTGGTGCGTCCTGATTTGGGCGGCATTACGCTGGGCTGGGATTTGGGGCACGAGGCCGAAGACGAACTTCACGCCGCCATCGAAGGCATGGCAATGCACACCCGCATCATCCATGACCGGATGGAGCAATGCGGCATGAAAATTCGTCATGTTGTGAATGGCGGCGGCATTCCCCAAAAGAACGACGTTTTAAATCAGGTCTATGCCGATGTGTTAAATCGTCCGGTGCATGTGCCTGAAAGCTCCCCAACCGGGGTGGGGTCCTGCATCATGGCGTCCGTTGCCTGTGGTGCGATCGCTGACATCGCAACCGCACAGCAACGTCTTGCGCCCAAGCCGCGCATTATCAATCCGCGTCCTGATGCGGTTGCAACCTATAACGAATTGTTTGAAATCTTCCGCGCGATTTATATGGGCTTTGGACAAGGAGACCCGCTCGATCTTGGAAGTATCTTGCCGCGTCTTCGCGCCTTTCGTATTGGCGGGTAACGGCCCCAAAGGTCGTCGTAACAACGTGGTTTGAGTGTTCAAAAATCAAAACAAAAAGCCCCGGCCGTTTAAAACGTGCCGGGGCTTTGTTTTGTCTACAGTGGTCTGCCTTAGTCGGCAAAGACGCGGGCAAAGATCGTGTCAACATGCTTGGTGTGATAGCCAAGGTCAAACAGCGCTTCGAGCTTATCGCTCGGGATTTTCGCAGTAACGTCTTCGTCGGTTTTCAGAAGCGACAGAAGATCGCCTTCGCGGTTCCAGACTTTCATCGCGTTACGCTGAACGATGCGATATGAATCTTCGCGCGATACGCCATATTGGGTCAGGGTCAGCAACACGCGCTGCGAGAACACCAATCCACCCATCTGATTAAGAATCTCGTCCATCCGTTCGGGATAGATCACAAGGTTCTCAACCACATTGGCCAAACGCATCAAAGCAAAATCAAGCGTTACGGTCGCATCCGGACCGATATTGCGTTCGACCGAGCTATGCGAAATGTCACGTTCATGCCAAAGGGCCACGTTTTCCATCGCCGGAATTGCCATCGAACGCACCAGACGGGCAAGGCCGGTCAGGTTTTCGGTCAGAACCGGGTTGCGTTTATGTGGCATCGCCGAGGAGCCTTTCTGCCCCTTGGAGAAAAACTCCTCAACTTCGCGAACTTCGGTGCGCTGCAGATGACGAATTTCGGTTGCCAGATGTTCGATCGATGATGCAATCACACCAAGGGTCGCAAAATAGGCCGCATGACGGTCGCGCGGGATGACTTGGGTTGAAACCGGTTCAGGTTTCAGACCAAGTTTCGCAGCAACATGTTCTTCAACGCTCGGATCGATGTTGGCGAATGTGCCAACCGCACCGGAAATCGCACAGGTGGCGATTTCTTCGCGGGCGGCAACCAGACGATCACGGTTGCGTTTGAATTCGGCATAGAAGGTGGCAAGTTTCAGACCAAAGGTCACCGGTTCTGCGTGAATGCCGTGCGAACGGCCCATGCAGGGGACGTCTTTGGTTTCATAGGCGCGCTTTTTAAGCGCAGCCAGAAGCTTGTCCATATCTTCAAGCAGGATGTCGGTTGCTTGGGTCAACTGAACGTTAAAGCAGGTATCAAGAACGTCCGAGCTGGTCATGCCCTGATGAACAAAGCGGGCTTCTTCGCCGACCTGTTCAGACAGTTCGGTCAGAAACGCAATGACGTCATGTTTGACTTCGGCCTCAACCGTGTCGATGCGATCAATGCGGTCCTGAGTATAAGGTTTGTCACCTTTTTCCCAAACCAGCTTGGCAGATTGGGTCGGGATAACACCGAGTTCAGCCAGTTTGTCAGCAGCGTGTGCTTCGATTTCAAACCAGATACGGAATTTGTTCGCCGGTTCCCAGATGGCAGTCATCTGTGGACGGGAATAACGGGGGATCATGCGGTCGCCTCCGGGCAAGATGGTTGGGTGCCGGGGTATGATCTGAATGATCGGATTGCGTGATCACTTACACGATCATCAGGCCAGCACGCTTTCACCGCGTCGGATAGTCCATTCCGGCCCGATTGGCAAGCCTGCAGACATGTATGGCTGGGATGTGATTGTATTTTTACGGGTTAAAACTTGTGTTCTGTTAGAATTATAGCAACTTAGATAGAATACATATGCAAACGGACATTACGTATATGATGGCATTCTGGTCATCCGGTTGTTGAGTGGACAGGAAATTAATGACGCGCGAAGGCGACGGGGCGAAGGATCTTCCAAAAGAAGGGGCTGAGAACCGCGAAACAGACGCCAACTATCTTGCGCAGCTTGTGGATTTGGGTATTGCGCTTTCTGCCGAGCAGGGACGCGAGGAGCTTAACCAGAAGATCCTGATGGCGGCGCGTAAATTCACCAACGCGGATGGTGGGTCGCTTTATCTCGTCAATAAAGACGAAAGCGAGCTGCATTTTCGTATCCTGATGAATGATACGCTCAACACCTTCTTTGTTTCCGGCCGCGAAAATGAAAAACCGTTTCCACCCTTGCCGCTGTATGATGTCGAAGGGCGGCCCAATTATCGCAACATCGCGACATATGTCGCGCTGACTGGCAAGCCGATCAATATCGAAGATGCCTATTGTGCCGACGGGTTTGATTTTTCCGGCACGCGCGCCTTTGATGCCAAAACGGGGTATCGGTCGAAATCATTTTTGACCGTACCGCTAAAAAGTACCCGTGGTGCGATGATGGGTGTGTTGCAGCTGATCAATGCCCGCGATGAAGCCGGGCAGGTGATTGCCTTTGATAAATCAATTGAACCAATCATCGCCGCATTGGCCAGTCAGGCCGCAGTTGCGATTGAAAACAGCCGTCTTTTGCTGGCGCAGCGCGATTTGATGGAAAGTTTCGTGCGCGTATTGGGCCATGCGATTGACGCCAAGTCGCCGCACACGGCCGATCATTGTTCGCGCGTTCCGGTGATTGCGCGCATGTTGGCGCAGGCCGCAGTTGACGACAAACTTGGACCATTTTCCAATTTCTACCTGACCGATATGGAATGGTACGAACTTGATCTGGCCGCCTGGCTTCATGATTGCGGCAAAATCGTCACCCCCGACCATGTGATGGAAAAGGCGACCAAGCTTGAAACCATCCATAACCGTATTCACGAAATTCGCACCCGGTTTGAAGTCCTGCGCCGGGATGCCGAAATCGATATGCTTAAACGCAAACTGGCGGGCGAAGACGCCGATGCCTGCGATGCCGATTTCAAGCAAAAGGTTGCCGATCTGGAAAATCAGTTCGCCATGGTGGCCGATGCCAATATTGGCGATACGGAACTTGATACCGACACCATCTATGCCCTGCACGATATTGCCGAGCTGACATGGGTGCGCCATTTTGATCGAACGGTCGGGCTGTCGTGGTCGGAAAATCAACGGCTGACCGATGCGGATCTGGTAAGCCTACGCGAAGCGGGCACAGAAACCTTGCTGATGGACCGCGAAGATCAAGTGTATCTCGGCTTTAACCGTGGGGAGCTTTATAATCTGTCGATCCCGCACGGCACCCTGACATCCGAAGAACGACAGGTGATCAATGATCACGTTGTCGTGACGCAGGATATGCTTGCCCAATTGCCCTATCCGCGCGAACTGCAACGTATTCCTGCCATTGCGGGCAATCACCATGAAAAAATGGATGGATCAGGGTATCCGCACGGCATCACCAGCGATGACATGGGTATCCTTGAAAAGGTCATGGTCATCGCCGATATTTTCGAGGCCCTGACCGCGGTTGACCGACCCTATAAACGGCCCAAACTTTTGTCTGAATGCATATCGATTTTGGGTGACATGCGCGACAAGGGGCAGATCGACAATGATCTGTTCGAACTGTTTCTGGTCAGCGGAACATACCTTGAGTACGGCAAGAAGTTTCTGAAACCCGGTCAATGCGACGAAGTCGATGTCAGTCAGTTTCTGTCATCGTAACGGGACTGTTTCGGGATGTGACAGCGGCAGGTGTCTTGCAAATGTTTGTTGTAGCACGGCGTACACTGACGTATTCCTGACTGGTGCGTTCGTTTCAGGGGCCAGCGTTCTGCTTGGTCCGACGCATATTCAATTGAGTCCTGATCCTAGAATACCGAACCGCCATGACGGACGTAAGGATGTTTGAAACACTCGATATTCTTTTTCTGATCGTTTCGGTGCTTGGAGCCGCTCAGGCGATTTTCCTGATTATCCTGCTGATGGATGAAGGAAAACGGGCGTTTAAGGCCAATCGCTGGCTGATGATGTTTGGGTTTTCGGTCGGTATGAGTTTTGTCGATGATACGTTAGATCCGATCATCAGTCCGCTTGTTAACCTGTATCTTGTGCCGGTTTTTGCGCCGTTCTTTTTTGCCTTCATTCCGTCGATCTATCTGTATTTCCGCGAAATTTCGGGCGACCCGGCATCACGGCCATACCGGCATTTTCTTGTCCTGGTGCCCGTAGCTGCAGCAATCGGGCTTATGGTCTATTTCAAGCGTTCGCGCATGATCGCCGATGAGGGACATGTGCGTGATGTCGGCTTGCAGATTACGTTCTCGTCGAGTGGTTTGGCAGATATGGTGCTGCTTGCGATCGTCATCCTGTTTTGCACGCTGTTTGCGGTTTACATGACCGGTATCTGGCGACGGGCCCGGCGTTACCTGCAACAGGCGGACTGGCAGCTTCAGGTTGACAGCGAACGGTTGCGTCGCTGGGTGATAGAACTTCTTGTCGGTATGACGATACTGTTTACCGTTTTTACCGTGACCCAGTTGTTTGATCTTTTTGTTTCGCAGGCCGAGTGGCTGTCGCTTGGCGTAAAGGCGGCGTTCGTTCTTGTGTTTTTCCGCATGTGTCAGGTGATTGCGCAGAACCCTGCGCTGTTTGTCCAACCGGAAACCAGTGCGGAAGGTGTGCCCGGTGATGCCGCGACACTGCCAGATACGGGCCGGGATGATGGCGGTGAACAGGCACGGATGCTGCGCATGATTGTCGATGAGGACAATGTCATGCGCATTCGAACCCGGCTTGAGAAAATCGTTGCAAGCCGCAATGTGATGTTCGACCCGCTTCTGACCATGCCGAAACTGGCTGCGGCGGTGGGGGTAACTCCCAATCAACTTTCTTTCGTGCTGAATAAGCATCTGGACAAAAATTTCTTCGATTTCGTCAATGAAGTTCGGATTAATGAGGCAGAGCGCCTTCTGGTTAGCGAATCGGAACGTACTGTCCTCGATATTGCGACCAGTGTTGGCTTCAATTCGAAATCGACTTTCAACCTTGCATTCAAGACGATCACGGGATTGACGCCAAGTAAGTATCGTCATGAAAACGTTGATAAACCAAACGACTAAGGCGTACGAATGCGCATTCGTACCATCCGGGGGCGCCTGATGCGTACGACCATATAACAACGGACGCCAGGTTCAGGGCTTCGGGGCAGTGTCGGCGCATCAACCAATTTCAGGGTGTTCCGATACATGTCTTTCAATCACGTTTTACGCCGCTCCGGTGATATCATGCTTCTTACCGGTCTGGGGCTTTGTACGATGGCGATCATTTTGATGATTGCCGCTCCGGTTCATGCCCAACAAGGCAGAAGAGAAATTCTGCGTGAACAGGTTAACCCAAATGCCGACAGCGAGGACCCGTGGCTTGGCGGCGACTGGCAATTTGGTGCATTTGGACAAATAGAAAGCAATCCTTATCGCGGGGCGGACAGTACCGATTTAGGCGGGCTTCCACTTCTTGCATATGATGCGGAGCGTATGCATATCGGGATTGACGGGATCGACATCAAAGCCTGGCAAAATGATTTTGCCAGTCTGTCCGTGATCGGTGGCTTCCGTGATGGACCATTTGAGTCAGGTGATAGCAACTACCTGAGAGGAATGAAGGATACCGACATGGGATATGATGTTGGTATTGGCTTTAGCACGCGGTTATGGCGCGGCGAACTGATTGGAAGCTATCTGACCGATGTTGCCGATACCCATAACGGTCATGAAGTTGATGTATCCTATTTCGTGCCGCTGCAATTAGGGGATGTCAACTTTGAATGGGGTGCCGGTGTTACGTGGCAAAGCGAGAACCTGGTTGATTATGGAACGGGTGTTTCGCGCGCTGAAGTCCGAAGCGACCGGGCATACTATGCCCCGGATGCGACCTTCCTGCCGCATCTTGATGTGACCGTCGCCTATCCGTTGACCGAAAGCCTCAATATCATTGGCACCGGCGGGTTCATCTATCTGTCAGATGAATATACCGACAGCCCGATCATTGACGATGATTACGTTCTCAGTGCCGGTCTTGGGCTTGTTTATACCTTTTAGGATCAAGGCCCGTTCATTGAATGGACCTTGATCCGGTATCTGGGCATAACTTCCTTTGTCCAAGTCTATTCTGGCGGATCGGCACCACAACGCCCGATCCGCCATTTTTATCGATCTTCTGGGATCAGGCTTTCAGTTCCAGCAAATCCCACTTATTGCCATACAGGTCTTCAAATACGGCGACGGTGCCATAGGGTTCATGGCGTGGCTGTTCGAGAAATGGCACGCCGGCTTGGCGCATGCGGTCATAATCGCGGGCAAAATCATCGGTATTGAGGAAAAATCCAACCCGGCCACCCGTTTGATCGCCGATGATGCATGTTTGGCGCTCGCCGCTTGCACGGGCCAGCAGAATGCGGGTTTCCTGTGCCCCCTTGGGTCCAACAACCACCCAGCGTTTGCCATCCCCAAGATCGGTATCTTCAAGAAGCTCAAACCCGACCTTATCGGTATAAAACGCAATGGCATCGTCGTAATCGCGTACAACAAGCGTGATCAAACCAATATGGGGCATGGTAATTTTTCCGGTTGGAAATAGGGGGAGCTGTAGGGTGGTGGCCTTAAATCAAACCAAGGGTTTTAAACGAATTATATCCCGCCTGACTGATGATGATGTGGTCATGCACCGCAATCTCCATCGCCTTGGCGGCCTCAACGATCTTGCGCGTCATCTCGATATCACCGCGTGACGGGGTGGCGTCCCCGCTTGGATGATTATGGACCAGTATGATTGCGGAGGCATGCAGCTCAAGCGCGCGTTTGATGACTTCGCGTGGATAAACCGGGGTATGATCGACTGTGCCGCGTTGATGGCATTCATCGGCAATCAGGCGGTTTTTACGATCCAGAAACAGCAAATGCAGTTCTTCATTTTTCAAATGCCCGATCCGCACCCGGCAATAGTCAATCAACTGTTCCCAACTGGCAATCACCGGCAGTTCCATCGCCCGTTCACGCGATAAATGCTGTGCGCTGGCCTCGGCAATCTTGATCGCGGCAATGCCGGCCTCGCCAAGCCCCTTGGCCTTGTGCAAATCTTCGGGGCGGGCGGATAACACATTGGCAAAACTGCCAAACTGCGCAATCAGCGATTTGGCCAGCGGTTTAACGTCGCCACGCGGCATCGCCATGCACAGCATCAATTCGAGTAACTCATAATCGGCCAAGGCGGTCGCACCGCCCTTGATAAAGCGGTCGCGCAACCGTTGGCGGTGGCCGTGATAATGCGGCTTGGCGGATTTCGGTGTTGTGGCGTCTGCCGACGATGCGGGCAGGGGCGTATCGTGCTCGGAAACGGGTCGGGATGCCGGGCTCAGTATCGCAGAAGGGACATCGCGGGCCTGATCAAAAAACACCCGCGTCCCGTCATCGATTTCAGAAGTCGGGGTCAAAGCAGCTTTGCGATTTTTGGTGTCGCTCAAATCTGCTTCCCCCGTTTACCCGTTACTCGGCAGCTTTGCCAAGATCATAGGGTGGTTTGTCCAGACCGGCCGGTGAGCGGGTAAAGATTTCAAACCCGTCGTCGGTCACGCCAAGCGAATGTTCAAACTGTGACGACAGTTTGCGGTCTCGCGTCACCGCTGTCCAGCCATCAGGTAAAATTTTACACGCATAAGTGCCCTGATTGATCATCGGCTCAATCGTAAAGATCATGCCGGGTTCCAGAACAAGCCCTTCGCCCGGCTTGCCGTAGTGCAGGATATTCGGCGCATCATGAAACACCTGACCAAGCCCGTGACCACAGAAATCACGCACGACAGAGAACCGCTCACCTTCGGCATAGGACTGGATCGCATGGCCAATATCGCCAAGCGTTGCGCCCGGTTTCACCGCGTTAATCCCGCGCCAAAGCGCCTCATAGGTCACATCGACAAGACGCTGCGCCATGACTTTGGGTGTTCCGGCAATATACATGCGCGATGTGTCGCCATACCAGCCATCAACAATGACGGTGACATCAATGTTCATGATGTCGCCATTCTGAAGTTTCTTGTCACCCGGGATGCCGTGGCAGACCACATGGTTGATTGATGTGCAGATTGATTTCGGAAAACCGCGATAATTCAGGCAGGCCGAAATCGAATTGTGATCGCGGATATATTCATCACACAGGCGATCAAGTTCACCCGTGGTCACCCCCGGCACAACATGCGGGGTAATCATATCAAGCACTTCCGCTGCCAGCCGTCCGGCGGCGCGCATGCCTTCAAATGCTTCGGGGCCGTGAAGTTTAACTTTTCCGTTCGCCACCCGAAATCTCCTTAAGCTCGGCTACATATCTATCGAATTTGTTGAACAATGACATAAAGCCAGATGCCGGAATTGGCAAGGTTTGGCTGATATGCGCGTGGTTTAGGCCACTACAGCCCGACAATCGGCAATGCGTTGCGCACCGTTACCGTATCGGTATCAATCGCACAATCATAGGCAATCGCCTCAACCCCGTTTTCGCGCGCGGCCTTAAACCGATCGCCATAGTGCGGATCAATATCGGTCGAAAGCGTAAACCGGTCACAATCGGTCCGCTGGATCAGGTAAAACATCACCGCCCGGTTGCCTTCGGCGACCATATCGGTCATTTCATCCAAATGCTTTGCCCCGCGTGCGGTGACTGCATCGGGGAACTCGGCCAACCCCGGCACGTCTTCGTCACGTTTAAGATGGACGTTTTTGACCTCGACATAACAAAGCCCCCGGTCCGGATCAGACAGCAATATATCAATCCGCGAATTCTTGCCGTACTTCACTTCGCGTTTGAGGTTCTGATAGCCCGCAAGCTCTTTGATCTTGCCGGCCAAAATGGCTTCTTCGACAATGGCATTGGGGTGGGATGTATTGATGCCAATCCATGCATCCCCGATCTGGCATAGTTCCCAGCTATATTTCAGTTTGCGTTTGGGGTTGTCTGATTGCGACAGCCAGACATCAATACCGGGTTCCTTAAGCCCGATCATCCCGCCCGGATTGGCACAATGCGCGGTAATAACCTCCCCGCTATCAAGTTCAACATCGGCCAAAAACCGTTTATAGCGTTTGATCAGCTTGCCGTGGATCAATTGTTCAGAAAACCGCATTTGACCCTCCTTCGTTTACTAATTAGTATTTATTTTAACCAGATAAAAATAACAAAAAATTATTATAAAACAATATATTAGTGTTTAATATTTTTGGCCTATAACGGAACTATATCTAGATACTGTTGCTCGAGTGTATTTAAATTTCTGCACGGTTACACCGTTAACTTGTTTTTGTGCAGGAGTGGTTTCCATGGAGTTCCTTACTTCCTTTTTTACTGTCGTTGGCGCTGTCGTTGACGCAAGTCCTCTCGCGATGATCAGTATAATTGCAATCAGTGCGCTTCTCGTAGTTGGCTTCGCTTTGTACGTGGTTTTGTGCGCTTTGAAGAAATAGTTACGCACGGAGTTTTGAATGTCATTTGCGCGTTTGCCAAGTGCGTGGATAAGTCAGCACGATAAGTTACGAGGATTCAGAGCGCCACAAGTTGGTGTCTCGATTGCCGCACTACGTATCCTGATTGTACTCGCTTGCTTCGCCAAAAATGAATCTGAAGATAAGGCCGATAGCGCGACGCAAGGCAGTTGTGAGGTCCGCTACGACAAACTCGAACTATATACGGGAGTTTCGCGCCCTCTGCTGAATCAGGCGATCACTTTGCTGGTGGAACGAGAAATAGTTGTTCGGAGCAGGAGAGGACGTACAAATGTTTATACACTTTGCAATTACACGAACGGTAACGTTTGGTGTAAACTGCCCAAGACACATCTTTACGGAATAGGAGGTCAACGTTTTTCTGGCCTTAAAAGTATGCCTATTCGATCCAGATCATCTTTAGACGCTCTAAAGATATATCTTTTGCTTGCGACGTTTAGGGATAACAACAGTAACGTAGCCAGCTTGAGTTACGACAAAATTGTCGAGTATTCGGGTGTGCTAAGAAAGAACGTTAGTTTGGCTTTAAACGTTTTGCTTGTTGCAGGTTTGATCACCGTACTTAGAGAACGCGACGTGAGCACGGGCAGAAACGAGGCCAATCGTTATAAGATTGTTGGCCTATAGTTAGGATTAGTAGGAAGAGGTCAGCAAAATGCATAAAAGTCTGCGCGATAAAATCATTGCCGTTTGCGACAAAAAGATCGCGCAAAAAGGCCCGAATGTCGGCCTGTCATTCTATGCGTTTTTTGCCAACAGAAACGATGATCCGGATATGCTGATGGAGGCCGCCACATGGTGGATCAAAACCCACCGGCTTGATCATTTCGAAAAGGCCACCAAAATCCGCGAGATGGTTCTTGCGGGCCAATAAGTCTTAGTTTCGCGGTTCCGGCTTGTCTGGAACGTCACCAAGGAAATCCACCAGACTAACCTGACCAGACCCCCGGCGCAGCGGCTTGGGCTGACTGTCATCGGGTGCCCAGCCGGTCAGATAGATCACCTGAAACTTGGCATGCACCCGGCCATCTGGGCGGCCATGGCGTTCGTGATAGATCGCAGCAGCCCGGGCAAGCGTGCTGCGTTTGGTGAATTTCCGGGATCGTTTGGCGACAATGTTGCTTTCGCCCATCCCCGAAAGATCGCGCATCAGTTTAAGCGCATCGGGATAATCAATCGTGATGTCATCGGCGTCCACCACCGGTAGGGCAAAGCCGCTGCGTTGAAGTAATGCACCAGCATCCTTGACATCGACAAACGGGGAAACCCTCGGCGATACGCCGCCTTCTTCTTCGGCCTCAGCCGTCATCAGGGCTTCGCGCAGGTCTTTAAGCGTCTCCCCACCCAGCATAGACGCCAGAAACAACCCATCGGATTTCAGCGCACGGCGCGCCTGAAGCAACATGCCCGGCAGATCATTGACCCAATGCAGGCTCAAGTTCGACAGGATCAGATCAAGCGATCCTTCGGCAAAGGGCAGGAATTCTTCATCCGCCACCATGCTGGACCGGCCATTAAGATCACGCGCGGCCTTGGCATAACGATAGGAGATATCAGCTTGATGCAATGTCTCGACCCGGCTGCTTGCAGAAAGGATCTGTGCCAACTCACCACTATGACAGCCAAGATCAACTGCACGCGGGAAATTGCGCGTGGTGTCTTCAAGCCGGTCGGCCAGTCGGTCGGCGGTTTCGGCAAACAGGAAGTTGAACTCGGACGCGCGTGATGCGGCGCGGTCGCGGCGCAGTTTAAGGATATGACGATCAAAGACCGTGATCGGATCGGCCATGGGGCGGGAAGCTCCGGCAAAGTCGTTTCAAATGTTACGACCTAGATAGAGCGTCCCGCCCCATGGCGCAATCGAAGATCGGCCTTAAAGTTCCAATATGAGCGTCGCATCACCGTCGGTTTCGGATGCGGCGGGCATAGCACAACAGATCAATGCCTCGTCAGGTTTAACCGCCGCACTGGGGTGGGTTTTATAGGTCACGTGTCCTTGTAAAATTTTGGTCCGGCATGTGCCGCAGTTGCCCCCGCGACAGCTGGCTTCCGGGGCAAGTCCGGCATCCTCGGCAAGTTCAAGCAGCGTCTTGTCGGCGTCGGGTTGCCAGATGGCGGCCTGACCGGATTTCGCGAATGCGACCTGTGTTGCTTTGGAACTCGCCGGGGCGAGTTCGGGCAATTGGTCATTGGCATCAAGGCTTCGTTGCAGCGATGCGGGGCCAAAGGCCTCGGCATGGATGCGGTTATTGGTAATGTTTAACCCGCGCAGGCCATCATACATCGCCTGCATGAAGGGCGGCGGCCCACACAGATAAAAATCAAAATCATCAAACGGCAGCAGCGACCGAAGCAAATTCATGTCGATATGACCTGATGCCTCGTAATCCTTGCGCGGTTCGGCTCCATCTGCATCGGCCAGAACCCGGACAAGGCGAATGTTGCCCTGCGCGGCCTTCACAAGTTCAATGATCTCGCTGTCAAAGGCCCGATTAGCGAGATTTCGGGCAGAATAAAACAGCCATGCCGGACGGAAACCGCGCGTGCGCAGTCCTTCATAGACAATATGGCGCAGCATCGAAATCATCGGGGTAATGCCAATGCCGCCCGCCATCAGAACCACCGGCCGCTTTGCGTTGACATCAAGGTGAAACTCCCCGGCTGGTGCCCGCGCCTCGATCATATCGCCAACGCGCAGGGTGTCATGCAAGTGGCTTGAGACAACACCTTCGCGCTTTACGCTGATGCGATAGGTATCATCCGATGGCCCATTTGAAAGCGTATAGGTTCGGATCAACGGCGTGTCCGTGCCGGGTATCTGCACACGGATCGGCAAATGCTGTCCCGCTTTGCTAAGGGCAATGCCGCTTTGGTCCGCCGGTTCAAGGTGAAACGATTTGATCAGGTGGTTTTCCTCGGTAATCCGGGCAATTTTGAACGGACGCCAGCTTTTTGCCGCCTCAATGGCCGCAAGGTTCCGGGCCGCACTTTCCCAATCGCCGGTCAGAAGGCTGTTGGGCGATGCGCCGTCCGCTTGATCGCGCCAGCGTATCGGCAGGGCAGAGTCCCTGAAAACCACCTTGCGCGGGAAAACACGCCAAAGGCGTTCAGCCCCCTGAAAGGCGGCGATTTCCGGCCCTTCGACAATGACGTCGGCATCGCCGGTGATTTGCAAGACATTGCCCGTGTTAAAATCGGTAAAGATCAACCCTGCCTTCGGGTTGGTCAGGATATTGCCCAGCGTGTTGAAAAACAGGTTTCCGGCAAAATCGGGAATGGTCAGGGTGCCGTCGGCGTCTATGTGGACAAACCCGGCTTTGCCGCCGCGATGGGATACATCGACTTCGCGTTTTTTTCCGGCACGATCAACATAGGTTGCGACAAAAAAGGTGTCGGCAGCGGCAATGATCGCCCGTGCCCGTTCATCAAGTTCTGCCGACGTCTCGGCCTGTGGCGCGGCAGGGGCAAGTGGATCACGGATGAATTCAAAATCGCGCAGATGGATATACTGCGGGCAATTGCCATAGCTGTGCCCGACCTCGATGGTAAAGTGATCATCGGAAGAATGCGCAATTGTACCGTTCATACGGTTACGCCGTCTGGTATGCAGTTCAATCCCGATCATGCCGATCGCCGTGCCGTCATGTATGCCGGCATCCGCAGGATCGGTCGCATCGCGCGGGATGCTGACCGAAAGATGATGGGGATCAGGCGAGTTGAGAAAACCGGGGTGGTTGGCGCGAAGGGTTGCCCAGACATCGCCCGCATCATCGACCGTGCCAAATACGGCAAAGGGCAGTTGCGGATAGAACTGACGATGTTGATCAATCAGATGATCACGCAGCACACGTTTGCCCATCTCGGCCATCTTTGTCTCGACACCGACCAACTGCTGCATGTGGATCTCGCCCTCATGCCACGGGCCGGACGTGTCCGCACCTGACGGCGTGAATTGGACGGGGGCGGAAGATGGGATTTTTGAGGGTGATGCACTGCGCGTGTTCATGACAGTTTCCTTTTCGAAGGACGAGGCTCAGGGCCGGTCTTGGGGCAGGGGGGAGTTTGAGCAGGGGCACAAACAAAGTGAAAGACCAACCCCGCCCGTCAGATCGCCTTGCGAAGACCGGCGACTGTTTGCTCAAACGCGACGAAACCGGGCAGGGCTTCAACCCGTTTTAGCCACGCACGCACATTGTCATAGGCGGCAAGGTCAACATTGCCTTCCGGTGCATTGGCGATATAGCTGTAAAGCGCGACATCGGCGATGGTCGGATGATCAAGCGCGATCCAGTCATTACCTGAAAGCTGTTGCTCAATCTGTGCAAGGATGGCATGGGCGCGTGCAATGACTTCCTCGGCATTGAACGGCGCGTTAAACACCGTGATCAGGCGCGCTGCACAAACGCCATAGGCAATCTGCCCGGCCGCAACCGAAAGCCATTTCTGAACTTTGGCGGCACCCTCGGCGTCTTCGGGCAGCCAGTCGGTGGCACCAAGCTTTTTGGCGACATAGGTCATGATGGCAATTGAATCGGCAATCACGACATCGCCATCTTCAAGAACCGGGACCTGCCCAAGCGGGTTCAGTTTAAGGAATTCCGGCGACTTATGTGCGCCGTTGGCCAAATCGACAATGCTTACCTCGTGCTCAACACCCAGAAGGTTTAGAAAAAGATGGGCACGGTGGGCATGACCCGAAAGCGGGAAATGATGCAGTTTCATGATCGCGATCCTTTTCGTGGACAGTGTTTATGGGATGATCTGATCATGATTGTTGCCTCGTGATTGCGGAATATGGTTTTATGGGAATTCATTGTTCCGAAAGGTGGAATAATTAGTCAGCGGCTAGGAAAGCATCATGGATCGATTTCAGGCAATGCGGATTTTTGTCCGCGTCGTCGAAGCCCGAAGCTTCGCCGAAGCCGCGCGACAATTACATTCAAGTCCACCCGCAGTCACACGTGCGGTGGCATATCTTGAACAAATCACCGGTGCGCGGCTTCTGACCCGAACAACAAGATCGGTGACCCTGACCGAACCGGGCGCGCGCTATTATGCCGATTGCAAACGCTTGCTTGCCGCCTTGAACGAGGCCGAAGCCGCCGCAGGGGGCGAGTATGCCAAGCCGAGCGGCACATTGACGATCACCGCCCCGGTTCTGTTCGGGCAGATGTATGTTTTTCCAATTCTGGCCGAATTCCTTGATCTTTATCCCGAGATGCGCGGCCATGCGCTGTTGCTTGACCGGATTGTCAATATTGTCGACGAAGGGATCGATATTGCCATTCGCATCGGTCATATGGCCGACACATCCATGAGCGCGATCAAGGTTGGAACCGTGCGCCATGTCGTTTGCGGTTCACCGGACTACTTTGCACGAAATGGCCGGCCACAGGTGCCCGCAGACCTTGGGACGCATAAGATTATTGCATCGACCGGATCCTCGATACCCCTTGACTGGCAATTTGGCCGGGATCAGAAAATCAACCTTGCCGTCACAGCACGTCTGCAAAGCAATTCGATTGCAGCCGGCCGCCAGGCAGCAATTGACGGCTGGGGCGTGCTGCGCATGCTCTCCTATCAGGCGGCCCCCTATATTCAGGATGGATTGCTTGAAGTGGTTTTAACTGAGTATGAACCCGAACCACTGCCGATCCATATTGTCCATCCCGAAGGCCGCCATGCATCTGCCAAGGTGCGCGCCTTTATTGATCTGGCGGTGGATCGTCTGCGGGCAGACGCGCGCATTAACTAGGGAAGCACATTTTAGGGTCAGGCCCTGGTCCCGGTACGTGCTATATTCCGTTTCCAGTTCAGTGTTTTGGGGCATCTGGTGGGAAACGCATCGTCGCAAATTGGCCGTGTGATCGGCAATATGCTGCAAATCGGGTTGCGAACCGTTTTACCACCGCGTTGCGGCGGATGTGGGGAAATCACTGATACCACCCATGCGGTCTGTGCCGATTGCTGGGCCGGATTGCGGTTTATCACCGCCCCGCAGTGTGCGTGCTGTGGATATCCGTTCGAACTCGATGTTAGCGCTAACATCGAGGCTATTGACCAAGACGCGGATGGTAAAACCCTGTGCGGGAACTGCCATCAAAAGAAACCGGCCTTTGATCAGGCACGTGCGGCCTTGGTCTATGACGATCATAGCCGCGAGTATCTTTTGCGGTTCAAGCATGCGGACCGTACCGATTTAACCCCGCTTCTGGCACGCTGGATGTTTCAGGCCGGACACGATATGTGGGGCGATGCGACGTTGATTTTACCGGTCCCCTTACATCGCCGACGTTTGTTATCGCGGCGCTACAATCAGTCGGGCCTTTTGGCGCAAAGGCTTTCGCGTCACACCGGAATTATTTGGGATGGTTTGGTGTTACGGCGGAACCGCAATACACGAAGCCTTGGCGGATTGGGGCCATCTTCGCGCAAACGCGAGGTTGGCGGGGCGTTTCGCATTGATGAAACCCGTGCGGATCGTCTTGGCCTTGCCGGGGCCAATGTTGTTTTAGTCGATGATGTGCTGACAACCGGGGCAACCGCCAATGCCTGTGCCAGCAGTTTAAAGCAGGCCGGGGCCATGCACGTATCCGTGATCACGGTTGCACGTGTCGTGCGATGACGCGGTGCAGAATTTCTGATATACAGCCCTCATCCAAACTGAATTTCACGCCATATCATGCGTTGGTTTCCCGGATTGCCGGGCGATTAAAGGCGATTGGCGGATAGAATAAGGAAGATAACCACATGGCAAAAGTTGAAGTGTATGCCACCGAATGGTGCCCGTTCTGCAAACGCGCGCGTAAGCTTCTGGAAGAAAAAGGTGCCAAGTACCAGCTGATCGACGTGATGATGGAGCCACGGCGCAAAAAGGAAATGATGGACCGTGCAAACGGAAAACATACCGTGCCGCAAATCTTCATCAATGACGAACATATCGGCGGCTGTGACGAACTGATGGCGCTAAACGCCAAGGGCGATCTGGACACCAAGCTGTCTGCATAAGTTCAAGATTCTAGATGACTAAATCGGGTGGCAATGATCGTTGCCACCCGTTTATTTTTTAATGTCGGATACGGCTTCAAGCGTTTTGCGAAATTCCGAAAATGCCGGGGTTTCAAATCCCGGGCGGCAGGCCAGAACAGTATCAACAGTCATGAGCGGATGTTCCCTGACCGGGCCAATATGGCGCATCAGATCAACGACACTGCGTGGCATGATGCTGATGCATGAACCTGCTGCTGTGCAGGCAAACATCGCGTGATAGGAACCGACTTCCTGAACCGCGAAATGTTCCTTGATTGAGCCAAAACCTGTCAGCCATTCCTCCGCCAGCATGCGATAGGTGCAACCCGGTGCAAAGGCGGCCAATGCTTTTGGTTTGATATCGCTGGCATGGCGGATATCGGGATGTCCGGGCGGCAACAACAGCACCAGCTGTTCGCGAAACAGGGCGTGCGTATCAAGTGTTCCGGGTTCCAGCCACCATTCACCCGAAGGAACTGCAATCAGCGCGCAATCAATACGCCGCCCCAGAAGGGCATCGATAAGCTGGCGGGTGGGGGCGGTTGAAAGTTCGATTGTGACGTCGGGCCATGCCTTGTTATATGCCGCAAGTGGCACGGGAAGACGGCTGGCGACTGTGCTTTCCATTGATCCGACCCGCAAGGTTCCGCACGGAGCCGACGGATTAATAACCTGTCGGGCTTCATCGGCAAGGTTCAGAATGCGATCCGCATACTCCAGAAAAGTTTCACCTTCCTGTGTGAGAAACATGCGTTTTTTTTCGCGTTGAAACAGGGCAACACCGATTTCTGTTTCAAGTTGCTGGATGCGCGTGGTGACGTTTGACGGCACCCGGCCAAGCCGTTCGGCTGCGCGTGTAATTCCCTGTTCTTTTGCGACGGTGCGAAAAATTGCCAGCGATGCAAGATCCATCGTGAATTATCCAGTACAGAATTTTCTTGAATTTATATTCATTATTAAAGAATATATGTCAATATTAATTCTTAATTCATGAAAGATGGTTGTGCCTGATGGTGCGAAAGCCTCCGGGAGGATTGAAATGCTCGATACGCTTGGTGTGACATTGCCGATTGTACAGGCCCCAATGGCCGGGGTTTCTACCCCGGCACTTGCCGCAGCGGTTTCCAATGCAGGGGGCTTGGGATCGATTGGTATCGGCGCGACTGATCCGTCCGGTGCGCGCAAAATGATCGAGGAATTACGTGCTGCGACCGACCGTGCCTTCAACGTCAATGTGTTCGTGCATGAAACACCCCAACCGGACCGGGCGCGCGAAGCGGCGTGGCTCGACGCGTTAAGGCCGTATTTTGACGCGTTCGGTGCAGCGCCGCCGTCAAGTTTGCGCACCATCTATAAAAGCTTTGCCGATGATCCGGAAATGCTCAAACTTTTGATCGATATGAAACCGGCTGTGGTCAGCCTGCATTTCGGATTGCCGTCTGCCGATGCGATTGCGGCTTTAAAACAGGCCGGGATCATGCTGTTTGCGACGGCCACCAGTCTGGACGAGGCACGCAAGATTGAGGCGGCGGGCATTGATGTCATTGTTGCACAGGGGATTGAGGCCGGCGGTCATCGCGGTGTTTTTGACCCGCATGCGCACGATGATGGTTTGGGGACCATCGCATTGACCCGTCTGCTGGTACGCCATTGCTCTTTGCCGGTTGTTGCGGCGGGCGGCATTATGGATGGTGCGGGGATTGCGGCGGTCCGTGATCTTGGCGCCGTTGCCGCCCAACTGGGGACGGCTTTTATCGCATGCCCGGAAACGTCGGCTGATGACGGATATCGCAAAGCGCTTATGGGGGATGGTGCATATCATACCCAACTGACATCGCTGATTTCCGGGCGTCCGGCCCGTGCGATTGCAAACCGCTTTACGGCTTTGGGGGATGCTTTGGAGGTCGCCGTACCATCCTATCCGATTGCTTATGACGCGGGAAAAGTATTGAATGCTGCGGCCAAGGCACAGGGCGAATACGGCTTTGGGGCGCAATGGGCCGGGCAGGGCGCGCCGCTTGCGCGTGTGATGCCCGCAGCCGAGCTTGTCGCGACCCTGATGCGGGAGTTCGACGCGGTGGATCGGAGCTAATACCTTACTGAAAATCAAAACCCCCGATCAAGATGACCGGGGGTTTTGTTGGTGGTGGCACGGGGGATTGGGTTTATTGGGAAAACTGCTGTTCCATTTCCTTGCGAAACGCGATGGCGGGGTCATGAGCATCAAATTCAACGTCATCCCATGTCAGAACCTGATCACAGGCAACCGCACGTTTGACTTTCAAATGATGGGCCAGCCCGATCGGAAGCGCATTACGGGCGCGGGATGTTTTGGCAGGCGTCAGTTTTCCGTAAACGGTATAGCCGCCTTCACCATCAAGCATGTCACCCACCGCAAGATCGCGTTTGGCGGTGGCAACGGCATCACCCGACCAGACACGCGATGATCCGGTGGCTTCATGGCGGAGTGCTGCGGACGCCACCGAAATGCCAAGTTCCAGCCCGATCAGGTGATAGGGCTTATACATTGTCGAATATTGCCCGGTGGGATCGGTGAGTAAGCCATATTCGGAAAAGCAGCGTGCGACATAATCACTCGGCGCTTCAAACGTGACATAAACGCCCCAGCGCAGATCACGAAACACCGGGCGGGTATCGCGTTCAAGGCTCGACACCACTTCGACCGTGCCCTTGCGGTCCAGAATGCCACCACTTTCACGGGGGCATAAAAGACGCGGTAAATCATCCACCCCGCAGGCCGGGAATTGCAGCCCGCAGTCCTGTGGGATGAGATCACAGGCGTTGGATACCGCCGCCATTTCGATGGCCGACTTGGTGCCATCGAGGAAGCTGTTGAAAATTTGCGGGTTCATGCCGCCCGCCTTGGCCTGATCAGGTGTCAGGCCATAATGGGTCCAGACATCATCGGGTGTGACGTGATGATAAATCGGCAGATACTTTGTGCCCTTGCCCGCACAGACAACCGATAGGCCAACCGCACGTGCCCAATCGACCATTTCGGCAATCAGGGCCGGTTGATCGCCATAGGCCATCGAATAAACCAGACCAGCAGCCTCGGCCCGCTTGGCCAAAAGCGGCCCGGCAAGAACATCGGCCTCGACATTGACCATGACGATATGGCGGCCATGCTCAATCGCCTTTAACCCGAACCGGATACCCGCCGCCGGACTGCCGGTGGCATCAATGATGACGTCAAGCCCGTCGGCCTCAATCAGCGCGTCGGCGTCTTCGGTGAGCCATGTGGTGCCGTTTTTAAGGGCCGATGCCGGGTTGGGTGCGCCATATTGCTCCGCCGACCATCCGACCCGTTTCAGCGCGCCTTTGGCGCGGTCAATGCTGAGATCGGCAATGCCCAGCACGTGATAGCCCGGATGATGCCCGGCCTGACTTAAAAACATCGATCCGAATTTACCCGCCCCGATGATACCAACCCGGACCGGATTGCCCTCATCGGCACGCTTGCGCAGTTTTGCGTCGAGATTCATTTTAGTCTCCAGCCCCGGAACTTTTTATGCCGCAGATTGCTTTGAAACCAGCTCGTCAAGGCAGTCATCGGCAAGTGGGGTGATCGGGGTGAAATCGCGGTGTGCAATCCATGGTTTGCGATTGAACGCCCGGATGTGGTTAGACACCGCACAGAGGCTGAGATAGACAATCGTTCGGTCAAACGGGCTGATGTTGGGCGGGCTGGCATGAACCAGATTGCCATGGAACATCACAACCGATCCAGCCGGACCAACCGGGGCTTCGCAGCCGCCATCTTTTGCCAGTTCGGTCACTGTTTCGCGATCAAGTGTCCATAGCGGATAGGACGTGGTTTCAAGGTCATGTCCGGCCTTCAGCACACCGGCCTTGTGGCTTTTGGGGATAAACAAAAGCGGGCCGTTGGCCGGGGTGACGTCTTCGAGGAACAGGGCAATGTTAAAGGCGCGCGGTTCGGGCATTTCGTCATCGCGCTGCCAGGTGCCGTAATCCTGATGCCATTGCCAGACCGCACCATCAAAGGCGGCCTTGGCGTTGATTTTGTATTGATGCATGTAGACCTGTTCGTCGAGAAACTGTTCAACAGGTTCAATCAGGCGGGGATGGGCGCCAAGGCGGCGGTGGGCATCGTTATAGGTGTGCGCGGCAAAGGCCGTTCGGGCAACACCGGATGTCTCGCGCCAGACCTCTTCGCGGTCGGAGGCATAAATCTTTCGGGCTTCGGACAGAAGCAAGGCGGCTTCGTCGCGGGAAAACAGTTCGGGTAGAAAAACAAAGCCCTTTTCGCGAAATTCGGCAAGTGCCGTTTCGTTGAGTTTCATGATGTTTCCTCCGATCCGCACAGTGTTGTTTTTATGGTGCGGCTGATGTGCCCGGTTGCGGGCGGTTAGGGTTCAGACCCTAGTTTGTGTGAGTCTTGGTATCCTTCATTTTCGACGTCAGGCGGTGCTTGGCATTGTTGCTATGGTTAATGGCAAGCTGTTGGGCAAGATCGCCATCGCCGGCACAAATCGCGTCGGCGATGGCTTCATGTTCCGTCCAGATCGGATCTCGGGACGATCCGCTCTGAAGATAGGCATGCATAACACGCCGGATTTGCAGCCAGACGGCTGCAGATGCCTCGGGCAATAAGGGATTACCCGAAAGGCGATAGATCGTTTGATGGAATGCGACATCGGCTGCAACAAGGTCTGCGGTGTCGCCGCTGCCCAGAGCGTGGTGTCCCTGTTGTATGGCAGCCCGCAGAGCCGATTTCCGGTTAACATCCAAGGATTGAGCCGCAAGACGGGCCGCGAGCCCGTCAAAGGCTTCTCGCAGGTCATAAACGTGACGGACCAGATTGGCATCCACTTGGGAAACGCGGTATCCGCGCCGCCCCATTGGTTCAACCAGTCCGTCACGCCGCAGCAACCCCAGAGCTTGCAACACTGGTTGCCGCGAGACATTGAGCTCCTCGGCAATAGCTTCCTGACGCAAAGGCGTTCCGGGAGGGAGAGCACCAGAACACAGCGCATCGACCAAACGGTCGTGCACTTCGTCAGTCAGACTTTTGCGACCGGAAAGAGGTTCCATCTTCAATCCTTCTTAGGTGTACGGAATACTGTATACACTAATTCGACGTCGCGAAAGGTGAAATTTCCCGATGGGGTGATTAGTCATAAATTATGAATAATTGTCCTGATTATGTGTTTTAGGTGAAAAGTCTTTGCGGCGGCTCAGAACCTGGTCATCGACACGGATGATCGCGGGTTTATATTTGTATGACTTATGGCAAATGAGACTTGCCGCCTCGGACTGACATCTCCATCATCATATGGATGATCGTAAAAAGGAGATTGCGTCATGACCCGTTTCATTGCGGCCTGCGTTCAGGTCAATTCCCGTGATGATATGACTGATAATCTTGCGCGTGCGGCGACCTATGCCCGCGATGCGCATGCGGTTGGGGCGCGGTTGATCGCATTTCCTGAAAACGTATCAATGATGTCGTTTGGCGGGGAAAATGTCCGCGCAGCGGCCTTCCTTGAAGACGAACACCCCGGACTGGCGTTTTTTGGTGATCTTGCCAAAGAATTGGAGGCGACCCTGATTGTCGGATCGCTGCATGTCAAAGCGCGCGACGAGGATCGGGTGGCCAATCGCTGCTTTGTCATCGGCCCGGATGGCAATATTATCATATCATATGACAAAATTCATATGTTCGATGTCGATCTGGCAAACGGGGAAAGCTACCGCGAAAGCAAAACATTCCGGCCCGGCGATGCGGCCCGCGTGGCGGAAACAGGCTATGGCAAAATTGGCGTGTCGATTTGCTATGACGTGCGGTTTCCCCATCTGTTTCGTGATTATGCCAAGGCCGGGGCAAAGATACTGAGCATTCCAGCCGCCTTTACCCGCACCACCGGGCAGGCACATTGGCATACGTTGCTTAAGGCACGCGCGATTGAGAACGGCTGTTTTGTCATTGCGGCTGCGCAGTGCGGCGATCATCCGGGCAACCGGCAAACATTTGGTCATTCGCTGATCATTGATCCGTGGGGCAACGTTCTGGCCGATGGCGGGACCGATCCCGGCTTTGTCACCGCCGAGATCGATCTGGATCGGGTGGCGGAAATTCGACGCATGGTGCCGTCGCTGCAGAACGAGCAGAGCTATAAACCGTGCTAGGGCATCGGGCATCGGGTTGGGCTGAAGGCGTCAGGAGTAGCTGACGATTTCAAACTCGATGCCGTCTTCATCATCGAAATAGAACCGGCGACCGGGGTCGTAGTCGGCGTGGTTTTTGGTTTGATAGCCAGATGCCTTGATCCGTTGTTCGGTGGCATCAAGATCATCCACCACAATCGCCACATGGTTCAGACCCCCACGGGTTTCATAGGAACTTTCGGAACCGTCATTTGGTCTGCCCGGCGAATAGAGTGCGACGTAACTGGATGTGTTGCCAACATGATAGGTCGTGCCATCATGGATCGCGGCCCCATGCCAGCGGATATGCCAGCCAAACCAGTCACACAGCCGCTGTGCGGTTTTGGCCGGATCGGAAACGGTGAAATTCACATGTTCGAGAAATGCTTCAGCCATGGCGGTTCTCCTTTTTGAAGGGTTAGCTTATTCCTTTGTCCTAATTCCTCAAGTTAAGTTGAGGTCAAATGTTTTTTGACATTGTTTTTAAGGGGAAGTTTTAGGGGGCATCGTGAAGATCACGCAAGCTCACGAAACAGTGTCGCAACGTCATTTCGATTTTATCGCCCCATCGGTCAATCTTTGGGCATGGCGTAAATTCAACCGGAGAACCTGGGAAATGTTAAAGCGATTTTTGATGAGTTCGGCAGTGCTTGTTGCCATGTCGGGGGCAGCGATTGCCGGTGAGCAATATGTTGATGAAACCGGCTTTGCGATTAGCGGTTATGATGCGGTGGCCTATTTCAATTTGCCACAAAAAGATCCCGGCATGATGCAGCCCCATGCCGTGCCGGGTCGGGCGGATATTACCGCCGACTATAACGGGGCGACTTGGGCGTTCGCGTCGGAAGAAAATCGCGACATGTTTTTGGCCGATCCGGCGAAATATGCCCCGAAATATGATGGTCATTGTGCCTATGGCGTTGCCAAGGGCGGCAAGGTGCCTGCCAATCCCAACCTGTGGCGGATTGTTGATGGGGAACTTTATCTTAACATCACCCCGGCGGTGGTCGGGTTCTGGAATGAGGATATCAATGGCAACATCAGTACCGCCGAAGGCAATTGGTCCGGTCTTGAGGCCAAGGATGCGTCGGAAAAAAGCTGGACTGCAATCAGCGATAATGACGGGACTTATGATGGTCCTGCACCGATAAAATAGGTGTGGAAGCGTTACCGGACCGAATGAGACCCTAAAAAGAAACAAGCCAGCTGCGATATGCAGCTGGCTTGTTCTTATAGGTCATGTGTCTGGTGCGACTAGCTGGCGATTTCGCCGCCATCCTGCTTGGTAATTGCGACAACGGATGGACGCGGAGGCATGCCATCGGCAAAGTCCGGCCAGCGCGTGCTTGGCGCGTCAAATGTCGAGCCATCCGCAGGATGCTGGACCGCGACAAACAAGGTCGTGCCGTCCGGGGTGAATTCCGGACCGCACATTTCAGCACCTTCCGGGCACGCAAAGAAGAATTTGGTCAAGGCCCGGCCCGCACCAGATACGTCGGTTGCATGCATGCCGTCCGGAATATCTGATTTTGGCGCGCCGTCGGTTGAAATCCACAAGCGTCCCTTGTGGTCGACGGCCATGTTGTCGGGGCAGGAAACCCAGCTTTCGGCGCCGGGATGATACGACGATTTGTCGTCTGAATTTGCCGGATTACCACCCAGAAGGAAGATATCCCACGTGAAGGTATCAGCGGTGTGATCGGCGTCCTTGCCCATGCCACCCGGAGGGGTCAGCTCGAGCACGTGACCATGGATGTTTTCAACGCGCGGATTGACGATATTGGCTTCTTTGCGTTTTGAGTTGTTGGTCAGCATGACATAGACCTTGCCATTGACCGGGTTGGGTTCGACATCTTCGGGGCGGTCCATCTGGGTTGCGCCCAGAAGGTCAGCAGCACGGCGCGTTTCGATCAGAACATCGGCCTGACTGTTAAAGTCGTTTTGGGCTGTCAGCGGACCATCACCGTGAACCAGTGGCATCCAGTTTACGCTGCCATCTTCGTTGAATTTGGCAACGTAAAGCGTGCCGTCTTCAAGAATGTCCATATTGGCGGCGCGGTCATTCGGATTAAATTTCTTCGATGCGACAAATTTGTACAAGTAATCGAAACGCTGATCATCTCCGGAATAGGCGACAACCGAGTTGTCTTTGTTGAGAATGACGGTAGCGCCTTCGTGCTTGAAGCGGCCAAGGGCGCTACGTTTTTTGGGCGTTGAGGTCGGATCATACGGATCGATCTCGACCATCCAGCCGAATTTGTTCGGCTCGTTGGGTTCTTTTTCCACATTGAAGCGGTCGAAATATTTGACCCAGCTGTACCAGCTGTCCGTGCTGATGCCCAGGCGCTTGTAATTGCGTTCTTCGTTGGTTTTGCTGATGTCACCACCAAAGTATCCGTTGAAGTTTTCCTCGGCGATCAGGATCGTGCCCCAAGGGGTTTTGCCGCCAGCACAATTGTTAAGTGTGCCGATAACCCGCGTGCCGGTTGGGTCACTGCTGGTTTTCAGGCGGTCATGGCCTGCGACCGCACCCGTAATGACCATTTCTGTATCAAGAGCAGAGATACGGCGTGCATATTTCGATCCGTCGATGACTTGCCACGTGCCGCCGGTTTTTTTGACTTCAACGATGGAATGCCCGTGGGCGGCAATTTCATGAAGTGCCTGTTCCTGAGACACGCCCATCGCATCTTTGAGACCCGGCCACATCAGTTCGGCGTTGGTGTATTCATGATTGACGCATAGCAGGCCGTGATCGGAGGTGTCAGAACCAACCGGCAGCGGCATGAACGCGATGAAATCGTTATTATACCCAAACTGTTTGTTTTGCGAGACGGCATCAACGGCCCCTGGCACGAACGCCGGCGCATCAGCCACAACCTTATCGCCGTAACGAATGAGAATATTGGCATCATAGCCATCGGCAACAGCGTGGGTTTTTGTGATTTTCTGTGGGATCGACTTAAAGGTCAGGGTCGATGCATCCTGTGCGCGGACCACGCCATTGGTTGCCATATAGGCACCCGCAACGGCGGAAGTTGCCATGAGGCCCTTGAAAAATCCACGGCGGGAAAGACGCGCATTGATCAGGTCGGCAACGCGGGGGTTGCTGGTTGGATTAGATGGGATGTCGTCTTGATCTTCGATAATTTCAAATTGTTCGTTCATGGCAAATTCTCTCTCTCTTTTTGGCGGGCGGTGAAACCAATAAAGAGGAAGATGCCAGAAAGATGTGCGCGATGAGTGTGACACTTGTGTTGTTTTTTTGCTTTGCGACTGCGCACGGAAAAAGCAAAATTTTCCCCATGGCTTTTAGTGCTTTCGGACAGCTATGGCCTGTTTGACAGCATGGGGATGTGGGGCGTTTTCGTGGTAAACGTCACCCTGCATCTGGTTGACTATGCGCCAGCCGGAAAACGCGGTCAGAAGTTCGTCTTCTTGTAACAGGAAGTCAGGAGAACGCGGGCGGCCATGTTTTTCATTGCCGGTCATGAATGTTTCATAGATCAGGGTGCCACCAGACCGGACCGCATCGCGCAGATGATCAAAAAGGGGGCGGTGCAGGTAATTGACCACAACAATCAGGTCAAACTGCTGGGTGCCCAACGGCCAGTGGCCGGTTTCAAGGTCGGCTTGCAGCCAGTCAATGCGTGCATCGGCGGCGCAATCGGTTTGGGAAAGATCACGGTCAAGGGCGGTTACCTGCCATCCGTGTTGGGCCAGCCAGAAACTATGCCGTCCTTTGCCACACGCAACATCAAGTGCACGGTTGTGCCCCGGTGCAGGTGAAGGGACATTTTGGGTGATCCAGTGTGACGGCAATTGGGATGACATTTTCATAAATCTTGTTTATTGAGGGTTTTGCCTGTGGCTGGCGATGTTTGCCCGTAGGGCCATATTACAGGTATCATATCGTCATGCGATCAATACGGTTTGCACACATACCATCATGATTCTATTTCAGCTTAAATGCGAACATGATCACGAATTCGAAGGCTGGTTCAAGGACGGCGCGACCTATGACGCGCAGGCCGCCGGGGGTGATTTATCCTGCCCGGTTTGCGGGACGTCCAATGTTGGCAAGGCCTTGATGGCGCCACGTCTTCGCACGACACGCCAAAAAGAAGATGCTGCTGAAAAACAGCGTCAGAAGGCGGTTGCCGAAGCCACCAAGACCGCGATTGCCGAAATCCGCAAACAGGTCGAAACAAATTGCGAGAATGTCGGCACCAAATTTGCCGAAGAAGCCCGCAAAATCCATTATGGCGAAACCGAAAAGCGCGGCATCTACGGCGAAGCGTCGATCAAGGAAACTGCCGAACTGGTCGATGAGGGCATTGATATTCATGCCTTGCCCTGGGACGACAAGACCAAGAAAAACTGATCAAGAGATCAGGTTTCTATCACCTGTCGTCGCGTCAGGTTGAAGCAAGCGTTTGCCCGTCTTTACGCCGCAGGTTTGCGTGCAATCACCATGTAATTGACGTCAAGGTCGCGTGGGGCCGGGGACCATTTGTCATTGATCGGGTTATAGGCGACGCCGGTGATATCAACCATCTCAAGTCCGGAACCACGCAAGTAACCCGACATTTCTGATGGTTTGACGAATTTGCGCCAATCATGGGTTCCGGCGGGCACCCAGCGCAGAATGTATTCCGCACCAATCTTAGCAAGGGCAAGGGATTTCAGTGTGCGGTTCAGGGTGGCGATAAACATCAAGCCGCCCGGTTTAAGCACCGACGCGCAAGCCTGCATGAAAAACTGCGGGTCATCGACATGTTCGATGACTTCCATGTTCAGCACGACGTCAAACTGCTTGCCCTCATCGGCCAGCATTTCGGGCGTGCCGCAGCGATAGTCGATCTCCAGCCCGGATTGTTGGGCGTGGACCTTGGCGACATCGATGTTGTTTTGCGCCGCATCGACGGAGGTCATTTTGGCCCCCATGCGGGCAAGCGGTTCGGACAGAAGGCCCGCACCACAGCCGATATCGATGATTTCGATGTCCTTGAGCGGTTCAATGGTGTTGGGATCGCGACCCACATGGGCGCAAATATTGTCGCGAAGCAACTGTAGGCGCACCGGGTTGAATTTATGCAGCGGCTTCATCACCCCATTTGGGTCCCACCATTCTTCAGCCATGGCGGCAAAACGTGCAATTTCCTCGGCATTGGCAGTGCGGCTGGTTTTGGTGGGGGCTTCCGACATGGCGTGGCTCCGAAGGCGTGATGTCAAATATGCTGTGCTCTGCATTGTTTACGCGGGGACGCCTGGCAAGGCAATACTTCGGTGCAAAGCGGTGGCTGTCATATGTTGGTAGGGATGGACGTGCAAGCGATCTTTCTTAAGGCGTTTAGGGGGGCTGGTGACTTTGGAAAAGGTGCCCTGCGCAAAATGTATGGATGATCAGGGTTATTAGGTAAAATTCGTGGAAAATTTCATTGAATTTGCCCATCACGAACGATTGGGAGCATTTTTGCAGAGAAAAAATGCATCGACGCAATTTATCGGCTTGGTTGATGCTTGTTTCGCAATGCGTATGGCAGTATTGATAACGCCGCCCGGATCAGGAGTAGCGCTGTATATAGAGCATGCACCCTTGGTTCGGCACCGGATCACATGCCGTCATTTTCGGACAGCCGATCGACGGCGAGCATAGCGGGGATACTTCATGGCCCGTATTGTCATGAAATTTGGCGGCACTTCAGTCGCCGATGTCGAAAAAATCAAGAATGTCGCACGCCGGGTTAAAGCCGAGGTCGATGCAGGCAATCAGGTTGCGGTTGTTGTCTCGGCGATGTCGGGCAAGACCAACGAACTGGTTGGCTGGGCACAGGAAGTGTCGCCGATGTATGATGCGCGTGAATATGACGTCATCGTATCGTCGGGCGAACAGGTGACTGTCGGCCTTTTGGCTATGGCCCTGCAAAGCATGGATGTGGCAGCACGGTCGTGGCTGGGATGGCAAATTCCGCTTAAGACCGATGGCGCACATGCCAAGGCACGCATCAAGGAAATCGACACCACCGAACTTGATAAACGCCTGAATGGTGGCGAAGTTGTCTGTGTGGCCGGGTTCCAGGGGATTGCACCCGATAACCGGATTACCACGCTGGGCCGTGGTGGGTCCGATACATCGGCGGTGGCACTGGCGGCGGCATTGAATGCGGACCGTTGCGATATCTACACCGATGTTGAAGGGGTCTATACCACCGACCCGCGGATCGTGCCCAAGGCGCGCAAGATTGATAAGATTACCTACGAAGAAATGCTGGAACTCGCTTCGCTGGGTGCGAAGGTCCTTCAGACCCGATCGGTTGAGATGGCGATGAACCATCGCGTCCGGGTTCAGGTCCGTTCGACCTTTAGCGAAGCAGAAGGAACACTTGTTGTAGACGAGGACGAGATCGTGGAACAGGAAGTCGTAAGCGGGATTGCCTATAGCCGTGACGAAGCCAAGATTACCTTGGTCAAAGTTGCGGACAAGCCGGGCATCGCTGCTTCTATCTTCAGCCCGTTGGCTGATGCGAACATCAATGTCAACATGATCGTGCAGAACGTCTCTGAAGACGGGAAAAGCACGGATATGACCTTTACCGTTCCGCGCGGAGAATTCCAGCGTGCGCTTCAGGTCATTGAAAAGAACAAGGCGCATATCGCCTATCAGGAACTGCTGAGCACATCGGATGTGACCAAAGTGTCGATCATTGGTGTTGGGATGCGGTCCCATGTTGGCGTGGCACGCAAAATGTTTGAGACCCTGGCTGAAAAGGGCATCAACATTCAGGTCATCTCAACCTCGGAAATCAAGGTCAGTGTTCTGATCGCCGAGGAATATACCGAACTTGCGGTTCGTGCCCTGCACACCGCATACGGTCTGGATGCCGATTAAATTTAGCGGGGCATTCGCTTTTTACGCGATTAAGCCACTGTTAAAGTAAGTATAATACTACATACTAGCTGGGGCTTCTTGGTTTCAGCTTTCTTGATGAAATGGCAGGGGACCTCGCGTTCCCTGCATTTCTGCTTTGGGGTACAGACAATATGAGCGATCCGAAATTTGACGCAGCACGCGCGCGCCTTGAAACATTGTGGGCAGCGGGCAAAGACTTTCTGGGAACCGATTACGCCATTATGGCTGGCGCAATGTCGTGGGTGTCAGAACGTCACCTTGTGTCGGCTGTGTCGAATGCGGGTGGTTTCGGGGTGATTGCCTGTGGCTCGATGACGCCGGATTTGCTGTCGGCTGAAATTGCCGCCACCAAGGAAATGACCAAGAAGCCGTTTGGCGTCAATCTGATCACCATGCATCCGATGCTTGATGACCTGATCGAGGTTTGCCGCGAACATAATGTGGGGCATGTGGTTCTTGCGGGTGGGTTGCCGTCATCGGCCTCAATCAAAAAGGCCAAGGAATTTGCCAAGGTTATTTGTTTTGCGCCGGCACTTGTTCTGACCAAAAAGCTGATCCGGTCGGGTGCGGATGCGCTGGTGATCGAGGGCAGTGAAGCCGGGGGGCACGTTGGCCCGGTGTCATTGACGGTTCTCGCACAGGAAATCCTGCCCCATGTTGCCGATGTTCCGGTGTTCTGTGCTGGTGGTATTGGGCGCGGCGAAGCAATCACCGGGTTGCTTGAGCAGGGCGCATCTGGTGTGCAGATCGGAACGCGTCTGGTCTGTGCCGAAGAATGCATTGCCCATCCCGATTTCAAAAAGGCCTTTATCCGTGCCAGCGCACGTGATGCGATTACCACGGTTCAGCTTGATGATCGTTTCCCGGTTATTCCGGTGCGTGCCCTTGCCAACAAGGGGACCGATGAATTCCGCGATAAACAGCGTGCGGTGATTGAAAAGTTCCGCGCAGGTGAGCTAGATCAAGGCGAAGCCCAGCTTGAAATTGAACACTTCTGGGCGGGTGCATTGCGCCGTGCCGTGATTGACGGTGACGTTGAAAGTGGATCGGTTATGGCAGGGCAGTCGGTTGGTATGGTAAAGAAAGAACAATCGGTTACCGAAATTCTTGAAGAGCTGGTCGAACAGGCCGTTCAATCCCTGGTTAAGAGAGACGACTAAGACAGATGAGCATTCCGTCCGCCGCAGTTTCTGGCCCGCGACGCCTTTTAAAGCGCGTCCGCGACGTTATGGCTGGACCGGGGACTGCGGAGGAACGCCTTGGACAGATCGTGACCATTATTGCAGCCGATATGGTGGCAGAGGTGTGTTCGGTCTATGTGATGCGTGCGGGCGAGGTGCTTGAGCTGTTTGCGACATGTGGTCTGTCCAAAGAGGCAATCCACATGACGCGCCTTCGGGTGGGTGAGGGGATTGTCGGGTTTGTTGCCGCCCATGCGCGGCCCCTGAACCTTAAGGACGCGCAAAGTCATCCGAACTTTGCCTATCGCCCGGAAACCGGCGAGGAAATCTATCATTCCATGATCGGTGTGCCAGTCTTGCGCGGGGGCCGTATCATTGGCGTTTTGGCCGTGCAGAACCGCACCGAACGCCTGTATTCCGAGGACGAGCAGGAAGCGCTTGAAAACGTTGCCATGGTGCTGGCCGAAATGGTCGCCGGTGGTGAGTTGGTCAGCCGCGAAGAACTTATTCCGACCGATGGCATCGCACTTTTGCCGCTGCGTCTTGGCGGGGCAAGGCTTGCGCCGGGGATTGGCAAGGGGATTGCCGTTCTGCATGAGCCGCGCATTGTCATTGACCGCATGGTGTCAGACGACCCGGAAGAAGAACTGACCCGGTTGCGTGAAGCCATGCGGGCCTTGCAGAACCATCTTGATAAGATGCTTGAGGCGGTTTCCGATATTGACGGCCTTGATGAGGCGGACGATCCGGGCGACATCCTTGAGGCCTATCGGATGATCGCCCAGGATACCGGCTGGCTGAACCGAATTACCGAGGCGGTCCATACCGGGTTGACGGCCGAAGCCGCCGTGCAGAAGGTCCATGATGATACCCGTGCACGCATGGCGCAGGTGACCGATCCGTATTTGCGCGAACGCCTGCACGACCTTGAAGACCTTGCCAACCGGTTGTTGCAGCATTTGTCCGGCCAGTATCAGTCGCCGGCATTTGGTGATCTGCCCGATGAAATTATTCTGGTGGCGCGCAACATCGGCCCGGCGGAACTTCTGGATTACGATCACACCCGTTTGCGCGGGCTGGCGCTTGAGGAAGGGTCGCATACATCGCATGTGGCGATTGTGGCCCGTGCCCTTGATATTCCGGTTCTTGGCGGGGTTAAGGGCGTTCTAGACAAGGTCGAAGGCGGCGATCCGCTGATTGTGGATGCCGACAATGCCCAATTGTTCGTGCGCCCCAGCGAAGATGTCCGTGCGGTTATTGACGGGGCGCTTAAGGCCCGTGCACAGCGCAAGGCGCTTTATGCGCAGATGCGCGATATGCCGTCGTGTACGACCGATGGGGTGGATGTTTCGCTTAATATCAATGCGGGGCTTTTGATTGATGTGCCCCATGTCATTGAAAGCGGCGCGGATGGTATTGGTCTGTACCGCACAGAAATCCCGTTCATGGTGCGATCTGCCATGCCCGACATCACCGATCAGACAAAATTATATAACCGTATTTTCGAGCAGGCCGAAGGCCGCCCAATCGTATTTCGGACGCTGGATGTCGGCGGTGACAAATTGTTGCCCTATTGGGAAGATATGACTGAAGAGAACCCGGCAATGGGGTGGCGTTCAATCCGCATTACGCTCGATCGGCCTGCCGTGCTGGTGCATCAGCTGCGCGCCTTGATCCGTGCGGGGCATGATCGTGATCTTTATATCATGTTCCCGATGATCGCCGAAGTTGCCGAGTTTGATCAGGCGAAAGCCCTGCTTGATGATCAGTTACGGCGTGAAGCCGAACGTGGTTTTGTGCCGCGCAAGGTTGAAGTTGGCGCGATGCTTGAGGTGCCAGCCCTTATCTGGCAGGCACCGGCCTTGCTTAAGCGTGTTGACTTCCTGTCGGTGGGGACCAACGATCTGTTGCAGTTTATGTTTGCCGCAGATCGTGGTAATCCGCGGATTGAAGGACGATATGATACATTATCACCCAGCGTTTTCGCATTTATGCGCCAGTTGGTGACGCTGTGTGACGAGAAAGATGTCCGGTTAACCATTTGTGGCGAAATGGCCGGGCGACCGTTAGAGGCAATGGCCCTTATCGGCTTGGGAATAAAGCGTTTATCTATGGCACCTGCGTCTATCGGTCCTGTAAAGGAAATGGTTAGAAGTATGTGCAAGTATGAAGTTGAACGTTATGTTCTGACGATAATGAATAATTCCACCAGATCATTGCGATCCCGTCTTAAGGCTTTCGCAATAGATCACGGTGTAAAACTTTAAAAACAATCGCTTTTGGTGGGGATTTCTGATATTTTTATTGCTAGATCGTAACGTGGGGGTGCGGAGTTGGCGATCAAAAAGCGAAAGGAAGATCATTTGAATGAGGATGCCCGCGGGCGCCTGCGCTTCAGGCCGTTGTCCGGGGATAATCCCTCGAATGATATTATGATGGAAGCAGAGAACAACCAGCTCGGCGGTCACGCCGATGTCGGACAACTCTTGAAACAGACCCGTATCGGGTTGGGGCAAACCGTTGAAGACGTTTGCCAGCTTCTTCGTATTCGTAAAATTTATGTCGAAGCCATCGAGAATGGGGAGTATTCGCTTTTGCCGAATGGTCCCTATGGTCTTGGCTTCGTCAAAGCATATGCTGAGCATCTTGGCCTTGATGGGGCTGAGATTGCGCGTCGTTTCCGTGAGGAAAACAACGCGCCGGCAGCACGAACGCAATTGACGTTCCCAAAACCGGTTCAAGAAAGCCGGGTTCCAGGCGGGGCAGTCCTTTTGATTGCCGCGATGCTTGGACTTGGGGCTTACGGCGGGTGGTACTATCTTTCAAGCCAGGGCAAAACCATTGCCGATCTGGTCGATCCACTGCCTGAACGACTGGCAAGCTATACGACGTCTGCACCGAAAGAACCTGAGCCGCGGACACTTGAAAACGCGGCTGAGGCACGGGCAGCCGAAGCGCCGGTTTCATCGACGGATACGTCTGACACTGCAAACGAACCTGCCGGGGTGGAAACACCCGTTGCAAGTTCAGCCACCACGCCGGAAGGTGAGGGTGCAGGGTCAAATGATGTTGCCGTTGTCGAAACCGCACCAGAACCTGCTGCGGCCCCGGTTGAAGAAGCCGAAAATACGGCGGCAGACGTTGCAGAACAGCCCGTAAGCGAAACGGCGCAAGCAGAACCTGCTGCGGAGCCGCAAGCACAGGTGGCTCAAACACCGGAACCGGCACCTGAAACGACACCGGCTGCGCCAGCCGCAGAAGTTGCGTCTGTACCGGAGGTACCTGACGTTGACGATGCGGGGGGTGCGCGCGTGTTTGGATCGGTCAATGTTGACAGCCGTGTAACGATTTCAGCGACGGAAACCAGTTGGGTTCGCATTCGCGAAGCTGATGGTAATGTGTTGCTGACCCGGATGTTGACGGCGGGCGATACGTACCGCGTGCCGAATCGTGACGGGCTTAAGCTTGAAGTCGGTAATGCCGGTGCCCTGACCTATAGCATCGACGGGAACGAAGCCCTTCCGGTTGGTGAATACGGGGCGGTTATTTCGGACTTTTCGTTGAATGTTGATGATTTGACCGAAGCTGAAACATCGACTGTTCAGTAAACGCTAGAGCCGGTAAAATGGTTTGTGTGACAGATTAAATGTCAAAGGCGGCCCTGTTGGGTCGCCTTTTTCGTGCCTGCCATGCAAAATCGGTGAGAAAATCCGTCAGCCAACGGTTTCTAATCGGCGTTTGATAAGCTATATACACCCCAAGACACCTTGAACATTTTGGAACCGGAAATGAGCGTCCGCCCATATCGCGATATTGAACGCCGCAAAAGCCGCAAAATCCTTGTCGGGAATGTGGAAGTTGGCGGCGACGCACCGATCACGGTGCAGTCGATGACAAACACCCTGACCACCGATGTGAACGCGACAGTTGCGCAGATCCATCGTCTGGAAGAAGCCGGTGCAGACATCGTACGTGTGTCCTGCCCGGATCAGGAATCCTCGTTCGCGCTTAAGGAGATTGTCAAACAGGTCAATGTCCCGATCGTGGCCGACATCCATTTCCATTACAAACGCGCGATTGAAGCTGCCGAATCCGGTGCGGCGTGCCTGCGGATCAATCCGGGCAATATCGGGTTGACCGAACGTGTGCGCGAAGTCGTCAAGGCGGCAAAGGATCATGGCTGTTCAATGCGGATCGGGGTAAATGCCGGGTCGCTTGAAAAAGAACTGTTGGAGCGTTACGGCGAACCATGCCCCGAGGCGATGGTTGAAAGTGCGCTGAACCACGCTAAAATCCTTGAAGACCTTGATTTCCGCGAATTTAAAATCTCGGTCAAGGCATCAGACGTATTTCTGGCGGTGGCGGCCTATTACGGGCTGGCAGAAGCATGTGATTATCCGCTGCATCTTGGCATTACCGAGGCCGGTGGCCTGCGCGGTGGGACGGTGAAATCAGCCATCGGGATGGGCAACCTTCTGTGGGCCGGTATTGGCGATACGCTGCGCGTGTCATTGTCCGCCGATCCGGTTGAGGAAATCCATGTCGGGTACGACATCCTGAAATCGCTGGGGCTTCGCACCCGTGGTGTTCAGATTATTTCCTGCCCGTCATGTGCGCGTCAGGGCTTTAACGTGGTTGAAACCGTGGCCGCCCTTGAAGAGCGTCTTGCCCATATCTCAACCCCGATTTCGCTGTCGATCATTGGCTGTATTGTTAATGGGCCGGGCGAAGCGCGTGAAACCGATATCGGTTTGACCGGTGGCGGTGGTGGCAATCACAAGATGTATATTTCCGGGCGCCCGGATCATAATGTCAGCACGGAAAAGATGGTCGATCATATCGTCGATCTGGTCGAAGAACGTGCGGCAAAAATCGAAGCCGAAGAAGCCGCCAAGCTGGCTGCGGCGGAATAGCAAAGTTGTATTGATCAGTTTTGGCTTTCCGCCACACCGGCGGAAAGCTATTTTCATGTTCGCATGAATTTGCGCCCAATTGCCTTGTGCGCAAATTGCTGGATTTAAAGAAAGATCGGAGACCCAAAGTGGCATCGCTTCAACCCGTCCGTGGTACGCATGACCTTCTGCCTGAACAGAACCGTCTGCAGGATCATATCGCGAATACCGCACGCGACATTGGCGAGTTGTATGGTTATCAGCGCATGACCACGCCGATCTTTGAATTTACCGACGTGTTTGCCCGCACCCTTGGCGATACATCCGATGTCGTAACCAAGGAAATGTACACCTTTGAAGATCGCGGTGGTGAGCGCATCACCCTGCGCCCCGAAGGAACAGCCGGTATTGCGCGTGCCTATATGTCCAATGGCATGCAGCAGATGTCCCCGGTCAAGGTCAGTTACTATGGCCCGATGTTCCGTTATGAGCGTCCGCAAAAAGGCCGCCAGCGCCAGTTCCACCAGATCGGTGCCGAACTGCTGGGTGTTGAACAGGTTGCCGGCGATATCGAGATGATCGGGTACGGCGCGCATATCCTTAAAACCCTTGGTCTTTGGGACAGCATCACGCTGGAGCTGAATACCCTTGGCGATCCGGAAAGCCGTGCGGCATACCGCGACGTTCTGGTTGATTATTTCAAGGGTCATTTTGACAAGCTGTCGGAAGACAGCCGCAATCGTCTTGAAAAGAACCCGCTGCGTATCCTTGATTCCAAGGATGACGGGGACCGCGAACTGGTGGTCAATGCGCCGCTGTTTGCCGAGTACCTTAACGAACACAGCAAGGAATTCTTCAAGGGCCTGACCGAAGGGCTTGGCGATATCGGGATCAAGTATGAATTGAACCCGCGTCTGGTGCGCGGGCTGGATTATTATTGCCACACCTGTTTTGAATTCACGACCAACACCCTTGGTGCGCAGGGCACTGTCATGGCCGGTGGCCGGTATGACGGGCTGATTTCGACCATGGGTGGCCCGCAGACGGCTGGTGTTGGCTGGGCGGCAGGTGTTGAACGACTTGCCCTTATGGTCGGCGAGGCACCAGCAGGACCACGCCCGGTTGCGCTTATTCCGATGGGGGATGCTGCCGAAGCCAAATGCCGTGCACTGGCCCAGACGTTGCGCGAAGCCGGTATTGCGGTTGAGCTTGGCTATTCCGGCAATATGAAAAAACGCCTGAAACGGGCAGACAAGGCCAATGCCCGTATGGCGGTGATCCTTGGTGATGACGAACTGGCAAACGGTGTTGCCCAGTTGCGCGATCTTGATAGCAGCGAACAGCGCGAAGTGGCCCTTGATCAACTGGCTGGCGTGATCAGCAAAGGATGAGTTAAGGCGTGACAGACGGGGCAGACGGGATTTCGCATGAAGATGCCGGGGATTGGCCGCTAGATCGCCTATTGGTGATCGGCACCAATCATCGGCGGTCCAGCGAAGATACCCGCGATCGTCTGTTCATTGACGAAGCCCGCCTGCCACAGTTTCTTGCCGCGATTGCCCAAGCCCGTTTGGGGCAGGCGGTTGTGGTGTTGACCTGCAACCGCACTGAAATCCATCTGTTGGCGTCCGAGGCCGAACGCGGCCGGGAACGGTTGATTGATCTGATGTCGCTTTGGGCGGATGTCGATCGGGATCAACTGGCCGCCGAGCTTTATATTCGTTCGGGCCGCGATGCGCTGCGCCATATGTTTGCGGTGGCGGCATCCCTTGACAGTCTGGTGATTGGCGAGCCGGAAGTTTTCGGTCAGGTCAAGGATGCGCACCGGATTGCGCGCAAGCATGAGCTTGTCGGGCGTGAACTTGAACTGGTCTATCAGGCGGCCTACGCCATTGCCAAAAAGGTCCGCAATCAAACCGGCATCGGGCAGGGGGCTGTTTCAATTGCGGCGGCGGCCCAGTCGGTGGCGCGCGATTTACACGGTGATCTTAAAAACTGCACCCTGTTGCTGGCAGGGGCCGGTGACATGGGTGAATTGATTGCCGCATCGCTAGCCGAACGGGGCATTGGCCGCATTCTGGTGACGGACCGTTTGGCCGCACGCGCCCGTCTTGTGGCGCGACGCCTTGATTGTCATTGGTCGGAAATGGATGACCTTGATCGTCTGATGGCAGAGGCGGACCTTATTCTGACTGCGGGGGGATCGCGGCGTTACATGATTGACCGGGACCGTGCGTTGGCGGCGGTCAAACGCCGCCGGTATCGCCCGGTCTTGATGATTGATACGGCTGTGCCCGGTGATATCGACCCGCAGGTCGATGAGATTGACGAGGTTTTCCTTTATCGGATCGAAGACCTTGAAAATATCGCCGCCGAAGGGCGCGGTGGCCGTGAACAAAAGGCCGAAGAAGCCTGGGCCCTGATTGAAGCGGAAATCGACGGGTTTGTGCGCGACCGTGCACAGCGGGCCGCCGTTCCGGCAATTGCAGATTTGCGCAAACGATTTGAAACGGTGCGTTCTGATGTTTTAAACGAAAGCCAGGGGGATGCGGAAAAGGCAACGCGGCTTTTGATTAATCGATTGTTGCATACGCCGACCCAGGCCCTAAAAGATCTGGCGACGACAACGGATGGTGCAGGCACTGTCGAATGGGTGAAGGCCCAGAAACTGTTGGCGCGCTTATTTGAACTTGATGACAAACCGGTTGGCGATAAAAACACCCCAACCGACCCCGAACAGGAGAATAAAGAGTGAGTTTGGACCTTGGTAAGCTTGATGGCGTCGTACGCCGGTTCGACGAGCTCAATTCCCTACTGTCGAGCGGCGAGCTTGATGGTGATAACTTTGTCAAACTGTCGCGTGAACATGCGGAACTGTCGCCGATTGTTGAGGCGATTGAGGTCTATACAAAGCTTCTGAGCGATCTGGATGATGCCAAGGAAATTCTGGCCGACCCGGATGGCGATCGCGATATGCGCGAAATGGCCGAGGCGGAAAAATACGAAATTCAGGACAAGCTGCCTGAGGCCGAACACGCTGTTAAGCTGATGCTGATCCCCAAGGACAGTGCGGATAGTAAAAACGCCATCCTTGAAATTCGTGCGGGTACGGGCGGCGAGGAAGCCGCGCTGTTTGCCGCCGATCTGTATCGGATGTATCAGCGTTATGCCGAAGGGCGCGGCTGGAAGTTCGAACAGATGGACGCCAGCGAAAACGATCTTGGCGGGTTTAAGGAAGTCATTGTCAATGTGTCGGGCACGGACGTGTTTGCCCGCATGAAGTTTGAAAGTGGTGTTCACCGCGTACAGCGTGTGCCCGTTACCGAGGGCGGCGGGCGCATTCATACGTCTGCGGCAACAGTGGCGGTTCTGCCCGAGGCCGAAGAAGTTGATATCCGCATTGATCCAAAAGACCTGCGGATTGATACCTATCGCTCGCAAGGGGCGGGTGGCCAGCACGTCAATACCACCGATAGTGCGGTGCGGATTACCCATATTCCGTCCGGGGTGGTTGCGGCCAGTCAGGAAGCAAAATCCCAGCATAAGAACAAAGAAAAAGCGATGAAGATGCTGCTGTCGCGCCTATATGATCAGGAACGCGAAAGCAAGGACACCGCACGTGCGGCTGACCGTAAATCGCAGGTTGGTTCCGGGGATCGGTCCGAACGCATCCGGACATATAACTTCCCGCAAGGACGTGTGTCGGATCATCGCATTAACCTGACCCTTTATCGTCTTGATGATTTCATTGCCGGTGGCCCGTCAGTTGATGAAATGATTGATGCGCTGATTTCCGAAGAACAGGCACAGAAACTGGCTGAAATCGAAAGTTGAGGGGATGGTGGCCAGTAATTCGCAGCATGATGGATCGACCCTTGGTGTCTTGATGGCCGATGGGGTGTCGGCGTTGAACGCCGCCGGGATCGAAAATGCGCGTATGGATGCGCGTATTTTGCTGGCACGTGCCGCCGGTGTCGATGGGGGCCGGATCACAGCATGGCCCGAAGATGACGTTGCGCCCGAAAAGGCCGCAATATTTCGCGATATGATTGCGCGCCGCGCCCGACATGAACCGGTTGGACGGATTTTGGGCGAGCGCGATTTCTGGCGCCATACCTTCAAACTCGCCCCTGATACGCTTGAGCCGCGTCCCGATAGTGAAACGCTTGTTGAGTGGGCGATTGATTTTCTTGAGGATGCGGATGCGCCGCGCATCCTTGATTTGGGGACGGGGACCGGATGTCTGTTGTTATCGGCCCTTGGCGATTTGCCGGGCGCAACCGGTATTGGTCTTGATATCAGTGAAGGGGCGGTTGACTGTGCGCGTGAAAATGCCCGCGCACTTGATATGGCCGAGCAGGCCGAGTTTCGGGTTTCGGACTGGGCGGGGGCGCTTAGTGATGGGGAACGGGCCGAGGGGTTTGACCTTGTGATGTCAAACCCGCCCTATATCACGCGCAACGAGATGGACATGCTTAGCCCGGAAGTGCAGAAATTTGATCCGCGCCGTGCCTTAACCGATGAAGGCGACGGATTGGCGGCCTATCGGATATTGTCGCAGGTGGCGTTTGATCTGACCAAGCCAGCGGGATTTGTCATATTTGAAATCGGGCGCGGTCAGGAAAACGATGTTGGCCGCATGCTTGTCGAGGCGGGATTTGTCGGTGTGGAACATCGCGAAGATCTGGGCGGAATTGTCCGTTGCGTCGCGGCAAAGAAAACCCGTTGTTCGGTAGGGCGCTGCGTGATGTAGAGCGTGCTGCACTTAATCTGCAGCATTTTGCATATGTCCTATGTGAAAAAAAGCGTTTGGGACTGAAAAAAACAGTTGGAATAACCGAACAAGCCATATAGGTTGATTTGAACGGGCCGGGTGCCCGACGCGCTTATGAAAGCGCCGTGTTCCCCAGTAAACAGTTAATAATCTCCGTTCCTGATTAGGTTCTTGGTTGATTTGTCTTGAGACCGTTTGATCGGTGCTGTTTAGCGGGAAATATGTTTTTCAGACGGAGTGGTTCCGGGGCCGATGATGTCACCGGATTGTCCTTCAACACCAAAGTCATGTTGATATGAGAAATAACAATAAACGTCCGCGCGGACGGCAACAGCCTAATAAACGTCCAGTAAATCCTAAATTTCAAACTTTTGACAGCAACGGTCCAGATGGACGCGTTCGTGGCAATGCCCAACAGGTTCAAGAGAAATACGTTTCTCTGGCCAAGGATTGCACCGACGATCCGGTTTTGGCTGAAAACTATTACCAGCATGCTGAACATTACCATCGCATCCTGCAAGCTGCGCAGGAGTGGGAAAATCAGCGTCGCGACGAACGCGGCAGCGATAATAGTAACAACAATAACAACAGCAATAGTAATAATCGCCCGCGTAATCAGCACGTTAACCGTGATGGCCGCGGCGAGAACCAGTCCAATCAAAGTGATGATCAGGGCGAAAACACTGAAAATGCGGCAACGTCTGACACTCCGTCAAACGCGTCCGCAAACAGTGAAAACGCCAGCCAGGAAAATACAGCACCTGCATCGGCTGATGGCGTAGAAGACAAACCGAAACGTGCACCACGTGCACGCCGTACGGACAGTCGTAGCAGTCGCAGCCGCAGACCTGAAAATTCCGATGGTGCACCGAACTCTGATCGTCCCAATGCCAATGCCGGTTCTTCGGCTGAACCCCCGGCGCCAGTTGCTTCTTCATCTGAGGGTGAAAGCACGGCACAGGATTCAGGGCAGGATGCCGGTTCGGACGGTGAAGAAAAGAAACCGCGTCGCGCATCAAGCAGCACGACCCGCACACGTGGGCGTCATCCGACCGCACGTCGCGGGCGCAGCCGGGCTGCTGGTCGTGATGAAGACGGCGAAGGTGGTGAAACCGTATCTGATGATGGTTCCGAACCCGTTTCGGCCTGATACGAACAACACCTGATATCTTTTACGTAAAAACACCCCCGCAGAAATAGATCTGCGGGGGTGTTTTGCTGTGTGCGATGCGTGCTTTTCGCGGCACCTTGTGGGGATGGTTGCGGGTAAAATGCAGTGTAAAACTTTGGATTATAAAGCCGAATAAACCGTGCAACCGTTGATTATTATTGGTATCAGTTTAACCAACGTCACACATAATAAGTGACGAGATGACCGCAATGCGGCGATGGGTTGGCGTGGTGCAGATTGCCACTACTTGGGAGTCTTTGATGGGGACTGGCTTATTTCGCGTCGTCATGGTGCTGCTTTGGGCGCTTGGCGCAATGGTTGTTGCTCTTGGGTTGTTTAACGGCGACTACGAGTTAGCACTTCTTGGTGCGGTCTGCTTCATCATTCCAATGTTCCTTCCTGTTGTGGTGATTGCCTTGAACCGGATGAAGGGATCATCCCCAAGCAAGAACAAGAAATCCATGTCACCGGCACAGGCCGCCAAAACAAAGGCCGAAGGCCAGTGGGCAAAGCGTGAAGATTTAAACGCGCGCAAAATGCTTGAAAGCAATCCGTCGATGGTTCTTGGCCGTTGGGGCGATGACAAAAGCCTTATCGGGGCATCCGGGCTTAAACGTGTTTTGACATTTTCGACATCGCCCGAAGAATATTACCGCGCATCAGCAGAACCGAATGCGTTGCTTCACACCGGAAATCTATTTGTTTATGAACGCCATGGCAGCATTTTTCGCGCCATTCATGATCGGCGCAAGAAGCTTGGTCAGAACCTGATTGTCATTGATCCGCACGGTCAGAGCGGCTTTGAGTCAGATCAGTTTAATCCGTTTGATTTCATCCGCCAGCAGGGCGAAGGCATGATCACCGATACCGGTTTGATCGCCGATACGTTGCTGGCCCCGATGTTTGTTCAGGAACTTGACGAGCAGGAAGTGCGCATCGCGCGTTCGCTGTTGCAGGGCTTTATTGTTCATACGATCCAGACAAGCCCGAAAGAAAACCGCAATCTTGGCGAGGTGCGCCGCAACCTGATCATGCCGTCACACCGGTTTTACAAGATCCTTGAAGAATTGATGAACATTGAATCCGCCGACGGCCGGATTTCAGACGTTGCGCTTAATATCCTTGATATGACCGAAGATCAGCGCATGAAGATCATCGAAGCCTGTCGTGCGTTGACCGCAGAATTTGATAATCCGCAAATTTCGCGTGTTCTAAGCAAAAGCAGCTTTGACATTGACGACATTGCCAGCAGTGCGGTTTCGATTTTTGTGATTGGTCAGGTGGGCGGGGATACGCCCGATGTTCAGCCGTCCTTTAGCCGCGTCATGCTGGCCGGGATGATGAATATGATCAATCAGCGCAATTGGAAAAGCGGTGATCCCGAGTTTCTTGTGCTGATGGACGGGATCGAAAGTGTTGGGCGCATGCCACTTTTTGAACGCTTGCTGGGCGGTGGGTACGGCGAAGGCATGATCGTCTGGCCGGGCTTTAGCGGCGTCAGTGCCTTGATGGATGTGTGTCTGAACTGGGAAAACGTTGTGGGCCGGGTGGATGCCATTTCAGTGCTTAGTCAGGATGGGGCATTCAACCTTGATTGGGTGGCTGGCCTGACGGCGATGTCAAAATTTGATGATACGGGGGGTGGCAGTTCGACAGACCGTCCTGTTCATTTAAAGGGACAGGATGCTCAGCCAATTCTGCGGTCAGCAGAAGTCGCACGGTTCCCCAAAGAGGAACAAATTCTGTTTCGCAAGGGCGTGCCGCCGATCAAGGCGCACCGGATTGACTGGTATCACGATGAACTGTTCACCGGGATTGCTGTTCACGCGCCGACGTTTAATTAGGGTCTGAACCCAAGAGAGGGTTCTCCCAAAGAAAACGCCGGACCCCGAACGGCGTTTCATCGCAGCAAAAGATCAGGCGTTTTAACAGGCGGCTGTTGTGTTCGATAAGATCAGGCGATGGTTACGGTGTCGCCCGGTGCGATGACCGCATCGCTGACGGGCTCAATATACATGCCCATATAAAGGTGATTGACCCCTTTGCGCAGCATCAACGGCACATTGATATCCGAGACAGCGGTATCGGGATTGATGCTGGTGGCTTTGCAGCGCGTAATGGGGTGAACAACCCGGAAGGTGCCATCATTGATTTTGATGATCTGGTCTTCTTCCCATTCCAGTTCTTTCCACGGAGCCAATCCGTCAATCAGCAGGTTTCCACGAAAACGCATCGGATCGATTTCGGCCTGAACAATGCGTTCGCCAAAATCACGGATCGAGGCCAGATTGAGGATCGAAATATAGGGTTCCTTCATGTCGCCAAACTGGGTGTTCGGAACAGAATATATTTTCGGTGTGCCGGCAATGTCGTTTTTCAGGAATGCCTTGAGGAAATCCTCGATGACAGTGCGGCCCATGGCGTCATCAAGTTTGCCTTTGCAGATTGCCCGACCATTGCGCATCACCGTCAGGGTTGATGTGGCGTCGTCATACTCGGTGCCAAGCTCGGCCAGTTTCGGGGTGTTGACCAATTGCAGGAAATTGCTTTTGCGCGTCCACTCATGCACACCGTCCTGCCCGGTTGACGACTGGGTGGCAATCACAAAACGCCGATCATCGGGTATCATTTTGTGGGCGGTGATGGTGGCTGTGGGCATATCAATCCCGCGCATCCCCTTGACGGGGTAACGTCGGATGGCTTTGAGCTCGACGGTCATTGTCTTGTTTCCTGTATGGCGCATTGTCCATGCCGTTTAAATTTGGGCGAGCCAGCATGGATTTATCGTGACGTTAATGTGTTGTTTTGCGCTGGGCAACCCCTGCTTTCGCAGTAAATTCAGGTCGTTTTCACGCAGACTGTAACAATGACAGAAAATCGTGTTGCGGTGCACAATTAATTCTTGCAACTTTTGTAGGGGTATCTGCTTGCAAACGGGTTAAACTGAGACATATCAAAGTAGTCGGCGGTGAAAAAATCTATAATTTCTTCATCGCTTACGCCGTGGATGCTTCCAAGAAGGTCCACATCTCATAAACACTGTTGGCTCAAGGAGTGACAGGAATGGAATTTGAAAACTTTACGGATCGGTCCAAAGGTTTCCTTCAGTCTGCGCAATCGCTGGCGTTGCGGGAAAACCATCAACAATTTGTGCCCATCCATCTTCTCAAGGTGCTGCTGGACGACGAAGAAGGTCTGGCAGCCAATCTGATCAAGGCATCGGGGGGCAACCCCAAACTGGCACAGCAACGCTGTGCGGCCGAGCTTGCCAAACTGCCGAAGGTTTCCGGCGGGAATGGTCAGATTTACCTTTCATCGGAATTTGCCCGCCTGATGGATCAGGCGCAGGAGGTCGCCAAAAAAGCCGGTGACAGCTATGTCACGGCGGAACGGTTGCTTTTGACCATTGCCCTTGATCCGAAATCAACGGCGGGCAAGGTTTTGGCCGATGCCAGTGTGACCGCGCAGTCGCTTAATGGTGCGATCAATGACATCCGCAAAGGCCGCACAGCCGACAGTTCCGGTGCCGAAAGCCAGTATGACGCGTTGAAAAAATACGCCCGCGACCTGACCGAAGCGGCGCGCGACGGCAAACTTGACCCGGTGATTGGCCGGGACGAGGAAATCCGTCGTGCCATTCAGGTCCTGTCGCGCCGGACAAAAAACAATCCGGTGATGATCGGCGAGCCCGGTGTGGGTAAAACCGCGATTGCCGAAGGCTTGGCCTTGCGGATTGTGAAGGGGGATATCCCTGAAACGCTTAAGGACAAGAAGCTTCTGTCTTTGGACCTTGGTGCACTGATTGCCGGGGCGAAATTCCGCGGCGAATTTGAAGAACGTCTGAAAGCGGTTCTAAGCGAAATTGAATCCGAGGCCGGTGAAGTCATCCTGTTTATTGACGAGCTGCATACGCTTGTCGGGGCGGGCAAGGCCGAAGGATCGATGGATGCCTCCAACCTTTTGAAACCGGCGTTGGCACGCGGTGAGCTTCATTGCATCGGTGCGACGACACTCGATGAATATCGCAAGCACATCGAAAAGGACGCGGCCCTTGCCCGGCGGTTCCAGCCGGTGTTTGTGTCTGAGCCAACTGTGTCTGACACGGTATCGATCCTGCGCGGGATCAAGGATAAATACGAACTTCATCATGGGGTTCGCATTGCCGATGCAGCACTTGTTGCGGCGGCAACGCTTTCGAACCGCTATATCACCGATCGGTTTTTGCCCGATAAGGCAATTGATCTGATGGATGAGGCCTCATCGCGGCTGCGGATGGAACTGGATTCCAAGCCAGAAGAAATCGATGAACTTGATCGCCGGATCATCCAGCTTAAAATCGAACGTGAGGCGCTTAAGAAAGAAGACGATGCGGCATCGAAAGATCGTCTTGGTCGCCTTGATAAGGAGCTGTCGGCCCTTGAAAGCAGTTCGGCCTCGCTGACTGCGAAGTGGGAAGCACAGAAAACTGAAATGGCGGCATCGACCCATATCAAGGAACAGCTTGATATCGCGCGTGGTGAACTTGAACGTGCGATGCGCGATGGCAAACTTGATCGTGCCGGGCAGCTTCAATACGAAGAAATCCCTGCCCTTGAGCGTCTGCTTGAAAAAGCCGAGGACGATCAGGCCGATGGCATGAAGGAAGAGGCGGTGACTGAAAAGCACATCGCATCCATCGTGTCACGCTGGACGGGTATTCCGGTGGATAAGATGCTGGAAGGTGAACGCGAAAAGCTGCTTGAAATGGAAGACACCCTGCGAAAAAGGGTGGTCGGTCAGGACGATGCCGTGCGCTCGATCTCCAATGCGGTGCGGCGCGCACGTGCGGGCCTTCAGGATCCGAACCGTCCGATGGGGTCGTTCCTGTTCCTGGGGCCAACCGGGGTGGGTAAAACCGAGCTTACCAAAGCACTGGCGCAGTTCCTGTTTGATGATGAACAGGCCATGGTACGGATTGATATGTCCGAGTTCATGGAAAAACACGCCGTTGCGCGGCTGATCGGTGCACCTCCGGGCTATGTCGGTTACGAAGAAGGCGGGTCGTTGACCGAGGCTGTTCGTCGCCGTCCGTATCAGGTGATCCTGTTTGACGAGGTCGAAAAAGCACATCCTGATGTGTTTAACGTCCTTTTGCAGGTTCTTGACGAAGGGCGTTTGACCGACGGGCAGGGACGTGTTGTCGATTTCCGCAATACGCTGATTATCCTGACGTCCAACCTGGGTGGTGAAATTCTTGCCAAGCAGGAAGAAGGTCATGACAGTGGCGAGCTTCGCAGTCAGGTGATGGAAATTGTCCGGGCATCGTTCCGGCCGGAATTCCTGAACCGTCTGGACGAGGTGATTTTGTTCCATCGTTTGCAACGTGCGCAGATGGGGACAATTGTCGAAATCCAGCTGGGTCGTTTGGCAAAGCTTCTGTTTGATCGCAAGATTGATCTGGCTTTGGATGACGCGGCCAAGGATTGGCTGGCGGAAAAGGGCTATGACCCGGTTTATGGCGCACGCCCGCTTAAACGCGTGATCCAGCGGTATCTGCAAAACCCGTTGGCGATGCAGATCCTCGAAGGTGGAATCAAGGATGGCGATAAAGTCCCGGTTTCTGCCGAGGGTTCCGATCTTTTGCTGAATGGTAAAAAGGTCGATGTCGTTGAATAACGCGGCCTAACCGCATACATGCAAAACCCCGATCATCGCATCGGGGTTTTGTCTTTTTCGGGCCATGATTATTGGCCACCATGTAACAATCGCCAGTAAACACACATGACAGTAAACACACATGACAGACCGGGATATGAAATGCAGCTTTTGAAAAACCATTCGACGGTGCGCGTGGGTGCCGTGACATTTGCCATTGCGATCATGGCAGGCGGCATCGCGTCGCCGGTGATGGCGCAGTCGTTTTTTGACAAGGCAAAGGACGCGCTGGGCGATGTTATGGAGCAAAATGGCAGTGGTAGCACGTCTTCTGGAACTGCGAGCAATTCGGCCATTTCTGCCCTGTCGTCAGACACGGTTGAGCAGGGATTGAAACAGGCACTTGATGCCGGGGTGGAGGCCGTTACCGCCCAGCTTGGCGTGAAGGATGGCTTTAATGCCGATCCGGTGGCGCATATCCCCCTGCCTGACAGTGTGAAAACCGCCCAGCAATTGATGAATAAGGCCGGACTTGGCAGCTATGCCGATGAAATCGAATTGCGCATGAACCGTGCGGCGGAAGATACCATGAGCGAGGCCGGTGATATTTTGGTCAATGCGGTCAGTCAGATGACGCTTGAGGATGCCAAAGGCATTCTGAGCGGCCCTGATGACGCGGCGACAAGCTATCTCCGTCGCGTTTCGGGGACCGATATCGAAGCCCGCCTGCGCCCGGTGATTACCGATGCCCTGGCCGATACCGGGGCACTTTCGATGTATGATCAGATGGTCGGGCAATATGATACTTTGCCGTTTGTGCCTGATTTGAAAACGTCGCTGACCGATCATGCGACGGATAAGGCAATGGAGGGGCTTTTCCATTATATCGCGCTTCAGGAAGCCGATATTCGCAGTGACCCGGCGCGCTGGACAACGGATGTGCTCAAAAAGGTGTTTTCCGCCGCGAATTAAGATCAAACCTTAGCGATATTTGGCGGGCGGGGCTTCCCAGCGGTCCTGCATCGCCTTGATCTTATCAACCGGCACGCCGTGGATATTGTCAAACTGGCCGTGGCATTCGATGACTTGCAGGGCAACGCCATGGCGGTCTGCCATGTCGAGATAAGACTGCATTTCCCATATCTGGGTGAAGGTATTGGCAACAATGACGCTGTTGCCGGTACGGAGGGCCTCATCGCATGCGGTTTCGCAGTGCTGGTGGGCATCGCGAAGCTTTCGCGCATCGAACCGGTATTTCCCCGCCCGGTCGACCATAAATTGATCGGCTTCAAAATGCTTGGCACCGGTTTGGGCGGCCAAGGCAATGGCCATGGTTGATTTCCCTGATCCGGGAAGACCACGGATCAGGGTCAGGGTTTGTAGTTTACCGTCATCGGGGGTGCCCATCGCGACGGTTACTGCCCTTTACGTTTGCGTTGATACAGCCCGTCTAGCTGCTGACCATAGGCATCGCGGATTTTATGACGGCGGATTTTCATTGATGGTGTGAGCATTTCGTTGTCGATGCCAAAGGCGGCCTCGGCGAACATAAAGCTGCGCACCTTTTCAATCGTCAACAGGCGGGTATTCACCCGGTCAATCGCGGAGCGGATAATTTTGCGGAACGTGTCATTCTGCGACAGTTCGTCAATGTCATTGTTGATCGAATTGTCACGGGCAAATTCGCGCATGAAATCTTCGTCCGGCCAGATCACCGCCACCAGATACGGTTTGTCATCGCCGTAGACCATGGCTTGGGAAATCTCGGTTTCCAAGGTCATCAGGCCTTCGATCCGCTGCGGCGAAATATTGTCACCGCCGGAATTGACGATGATGTCTTTCTTCCGGTCGGTGATCATCAGGCTGCCCTGTTCATCGAACTTGCCAATGTCGCCTGTCTGAACCCAGCCATCAACAATCGTCGCGGCGGTCACGTCGGGCAGGTTCCAGTATCCCTTCATCATGCTTTCGCCGCGCAGAAGGATTTCACCGTCATCGGCAATGCGAACTTCGGCCCCGACCATGGGCGGCCCGACCGTGCGCAGTTTGTTGTTTTCAGCACGGTTGCACGAAACGACCGGGGCAAATTCCGTCTGGCCATATCCTTGCAGGATGCGGATGCCGCACGATACAAACAAAACACCCAGTTCGTAATTCAGCGGCCCGCCGCCTGATACCATGGCCTTGATCCGGCCGCCAAAACGCTGACGCAGTTTCCGGCGCAGCAAAATCTCGCAGGCAAAGTTCTGAAGCTTTTCAATCAGGCCAAGATGCTCACCTTCGTAGGTTTTGCGACCAAGGCGAAGGGTCAGTTCAAACAGTTTCTGTTTGATGCCGCCTTCCTTTTCGACCATGCGGCTCATGCGTTGATAGAGCATCTCATAAAGACGCGGCACAGCCGTCATGATGGTCGGGCGGACTTCGGTCAGGTTGGCGGCAAGCTTGTCGATGCCTTCGGCGTAGTAAATCTGAGCACCGATACTGATCGGGAAATACAGCCCGGCAGTATGTTCATAGGAATGTGACAGCGGCAGGAATGACAGAAATACTTCTTCGCCGATGCCAAGCGTTTCAATGATATCAAACGCGCCCATACAGTTTGATATGATCGCCCCGTGCGACAGCATTACACCCTTGGGCGCGCCACCGGTGCCCGATGTATAGATCAGGCAGGCCAGATCATCGCGTTTGATGTTGGCAACCCATTCGTCAATATCATGTGCAAGGCCACGGCCCTTGGCGATGACGTCGCTCCAGCGGGTGATGGTGATATCGCCGACAAAGCTTTGGCCCCATTCTTCCATCATGATCGCATGACGGCAGCGCCCGCTATCAAGGGCGGCATGTAAAAAGGGTTGGGCCAGTTTTTTGGTCGAAATGATGGCAATCGCCGCACCACTGTCTTCGATCGCGTGCAAGTGGTCGCGCTCGGTATTGGTGGTATAGGCCGGAACAGTCATGGCGCCGACACACATCACGGCAAGGTCGGAAATGCCCCATTCGGTGCGGTTTTCCGACACCAGCAAAACACGGTCGCCACTGCGCACCCCAATGTCATAGAGCGACCGGGCCAGTGCGCGCACCTGATCGGCGGCCTCCGCCCATGAGGTCGCGACAAATTCCCCTGTCTCGCTATCCTTGGTCCACAGAAACGGCGCGTCGCCGTATGTCTGGGCTTTTTCGAAAAACATCGAGGGCAAGTTCTGCCAGTTGGCATAATCCTGCAGGCTTGTCATGACGTTTCCTTGCCTTGTTTTCGTTTCTATTTATCGCATCAGATGGATTTCAAGTCACTTAATACGTGATCCGCGTGAGACAGATCATGGTGGCATGCGCACGATGTAGCGGCGAAATCTACAGGCGCAATCCATCTTCTTTTTGTTATCAGGGATTAAGTCGTTTCGCAGCCGGAAAATGACAATCCCTGTCATGAAATCGCAATCTTGTGATCTGGCGTGCAGAAATAATACACCGATTTGGGCAATCGGAGGTGTGATCTTGGTTGCAGCCCGCATCATGACTTATATGTTCAGCAACAAGACAAGGCCGGATATAACGACTGGTCTGAGCATAGGGACTGGCACAGGCCGCATGCGCGTCATATATGATCGTTGCGCATCGGCCTGCCCAACCCATAAGATGCAGCGCACAAGATACATAACGCCGACCGTCTGGAGGACAAATGAACGCGATCAACAAGAATTTGCCGACCTGGGATCTGACTGATCTCTATAACGATCCGAAAGACCCGGCCATCCGGCGCGATCTTGATGATGCCAAGTCCCGCTCGCAAGCGTTCCAGAAAAGCTATCAGGGCAAATTGAATGATCTGACCGGGGATGAGCTGATGGCAGCCATCGCCGAATATGAAGCCGTCAGCGAAATTTGCGGCAAAATCGGGTCATATGCACAACTGCTGTATGCCGGGGATAGCTCGGACGCGGCAATTGGTCAGTTCTATCAGTCGGTTCAAGAAGAAATGACCGGCATTTCCAGCCTGACCTTGTTCTTCGGGCTTGAGATCAACCGCATCGACGACGCATCGCTTGATGCCAAATACGCCCAAAGCGAAGAACTTCGTCGGTATCGCCCGTTTCTCGATGAAAACCGTGCGTTCCGCCCGCATCAGCTTTCTGATGAGGTCGAGCAGGTTTTGCATGAACGCCGTGTTGCCGGATCGGCCGCATGGGTGCGCCTGTTTGATCAGACGATGGCTGAGCTTCGTTTTCCGATCAACGGCGAAGAGTTGACCATGTCAGATGTCGCCAACATGCTGTCCTCGACCAAGGTTGAAGAACGTAAAGCTGCGGCGAAATCCATTGGCGACGTTTTGGGCAAAAACATCAAACTTTTGGCGCATGTCACCAATACCCTTGCCAAAGATAAGGAAATTGATGATCGCCTGCGCAAGTTTGCCACCCCGGTGTCATCGCGCAATCTGGCCAATCAGGTCGAAGACGAAGTTGTCGATGCGCTTAATACCGCGGTGAAAGACAGCCATGCGGACCTGTCGCACCGTTATTACCGTTTGAAGGCCAAATGGTTTGGTGTCGATCAGCTTGATTATTGGGACCGTAATGCGCCACTCCCGGATGATGATGATCGTCAGATTGACTGGGATACTGCGCGTTCGACCGTGCTTAAGGCATACGGCGAATTTTCGCCGGAACTGGCCGAGGTTGGTCAGAAGTTCTTTGATAATCCATGGATTGATGTGCCGCCGCGTGCGGGGAAATCATCGGGGGCCTTTGCCCATCCGACGGTGCCGTCCGCCCATCCTTATTTGCTGTTGAACTATCACGGAAAAACCCGCGATGTGATGACGCTGGCGCATGAATTGGGCCATGGCGTGCATCAGGTTTTGGCCGGTGAGCAGGGGTATTTCCTGTCTGATACGCCGCTAACACTGGCGGAAACCGCGTCGGTGTTTGGTGAAATGCTGACGTTCCAGTCGATGTTGCGGGCGGAAACTGATCCGAAGATGAAGCGCATCATGCTGGCGGGCAAGGTTGAGGATATGCTCAACACGGTCGTGCGTCAGATTGCGTTCTTTGAGTTTGAAAAACGCGTTCATGAAAAACGCCGTGAAGGTGAATTGACGGTCGATGAGATCTGCGACATCTGGATTGCCGTACAGCATGAAAGTCTGGGTGATGCGATCCGCTATGAGGACGAGTACAAATATTACTGGTCCTATATTCCGCACTTCATCCATTCACCGTTTTACGTTTACGCCTATGCGTTTGGCGATTGTTTGGTCAATTCGCTTTATGACGTTTATGAAAATGCCGAAGACGGTTTCCAGCAGAAATACCTTGATATGCTGAAAGCCGGCGGCACGAAGCGCCATAAAGAGCTTCTTGCACCGTTTGGTCTGGATGCATCTGATCCGGCCTTCTGGCAGCGTGGGCTTAACATGATCAAACGCATGATCGACGAGCTGGAGGAGCTTTCCTGATATGAGTAACGACGACGATTATACCGCGCCAAATGAAGAAAATCGATTTGGCGGACGGGTTCGTCGTTACGCACGGGTGGGGGCGTCGGCCAGCAAGCTGGCCGCGCGCCTTGCCACCGGGAAAGTGTTCGGCGGCGACGTTGATCATGCCAAATACGCCGCCGAACTGACATCTGCACTGGGCGGGCTTAAAGGCCCGTTGATGAAGGTTGCACAAATCCTGTCAACCATCCCCGATGCGCTGCCCAAGGAATATACCGAGGCGCTGGCGTCCCTTCAGGCCGATGCACCCAGCATGGGGTGGCTGTTTGTCAAACGCCGCATGCGCAGCGAATTGGGGGCGGGATGGCAATCAAGCTTTCCCGAGTTTAGCCGTGAAGCCGTGGCCGCCGCATCCCTTGGGCAGGTGCATAAGGCGACCTTGCCCGATGGGCGCGCGGTTGCGTGCAAGCTGCAATATCCTGATATGTCGGCAACCGTTGAAGCCGATTTAAAGCAGCTTCGTGCCGCCTTTGCGATCTATAAGCGATATGACAGTGCGATTGACGCGCAAAACATTCAGGAAGAACTTTCCGCCCGCCTGCGCGAAGAGCTTGATTACAAGCGCGAAGCAAAACACATGCGGCTGTATCGCCATATGCTGGCCGATGAAAATGCGGTGCATGTGCCCGAACCGGTGGATGATTTAACCACCAGTCGGTTGCTGACCATGACCTGGCAGACCGGGCAGAAATTCCAAAGTTTCCTTGATAGTGATGCCGATCAGGATGCGCGCAATCAGGTCGCCCTTAATATGTTCCGCGCATGGTATGTGCCGTTTTATCGGTATGGCGTGATCCATGGTGATCCGCATTTGGGCAATTATACGTTGCGCGAAGATCGGTCGGTGAACCTTCTTGATTTCGGGTGTATCCGCATTTTTAAACCCGATTTCGTGCACGCGGTGCTGACCCTTTATGAGGCATTGCGTGACGGGGATGAGGACAAGGCGGTTTCGGCTTATGAAAGCTGGGGCTTTGAAAATCCGTCGCGTGAATTGATTGATGTGCTCAACATCTGGGCCAGCTTTGTCTATGGCCCGATTTTGGATGACCGCAAACGCAAAATGGGTGAAACCAACTCGGTCGCCTATGGCGCGGAGGTCGCGGCAAAAGTTCATAAGGAACTTAAAGCCGTTGGCGGGGTAAAGCCGCCACGTGAGTTTGTTCTGGTGGATCGGGCCGCCGTGGGCCTAGGCGCGGTATTCCTGAGGCTTGATGCGCACGTAAACTGGTATCAGCTGTTCCATGATCTTGTCGGGGATTTTGATCCGGCCAAGCTTGCAGCCAATCAGGAGGCAGCACTTCAGTCGGTTGGGCTGGAACGCCCATAAGTAAAAGGCGCAAATGGTTGGTGGTGGGCGTGTGGCGATTCGTCCAAAACCCGTGCTGGAATCGCGATATCACTGCCGGAAGTTTCCCCCAAAGCCACTTAATATTATTTGAAAATGCCGCCGGGTTTGAAGCCTGCGGCATTTTTTTTCGAGAACCTTTTGCCTTATTGCGCGTTCCGTTAGAGTTGTTATCGTGCTTATTGATGCAGACTTCTGCGTTCTTTTGTAAGATAATGTTCACTTACCGCGTGGGGGTAAAATGAGGGAAACTGCCCAATATCAAGGATCTATTGTGTGAGTATGGGTTCAAAGACCTGTTCCACAGTGGAAATAAACTGTGCGGTTAATCGCACATTAATCGCGTGAAAATGATTAAACTTAATTCCGGTTAAAGTGTTTTTTCGTCGTTTTTTGATATTGAGGTTATCGGTCGGAAATCGCATCTTGCTTTCAACGCAGACATGGCAGGGCGTCATTGATTGTTTGTCCTGAGCACCAATGGCGGGTGGGACCTGACATGTCGCCAAGGCTTTATCGCCTTGGAATGCGTGGTGGGAAAGTGGGCGGTTTCTTCTGCGTAAGCTGGAAGAACCGCCTTTTTCTTTTCTGGTTCTTTACTTGGCAAGGGAAGCTTGTAATCGGATGCAAACAGGGCGCACTGTGATGTCCTGATATCGATCACACCGTAAATAATAAAAAACACCATGCTTATCATATGATTTAGGGAAGGAGGTCGAACGCGATGAAACTGGCCGTTCCAAAGGAAATATGGCCCGGAGAGAAGCGCGTTGCCGTCACGCCAGAGACAGTCAAGAAGCTGAAGTCACTGGGGTTTGACGTTGCAATTGAGGCTGGCGCCGGAATAGATGCCGCCATACCGGATGATCGCTTTGTCGATGCCGGGGCAACCATTGCCAAAACAATGAAAACCACCGTCAAGGATGCCGACGTTATCTTTAAGGTACGTCCACCTGTCATTGACGGCAAAACCAACGAATTGACCGCCTATAAAAAGGGGGCCGCGGTTGTGGCCCTGCTTGAGCCGTTTGACCGTAAAGAGCTGCTTGATGCCATGGCCAAGGCCGGTGTTGATGGTTATTCCATGGAACTGATGCCGCGTATTTCGCGTGCGCAGTCGATGGATGTTCTGTCATCGCAATCGAACCTTGCGGGCTATCGCGCCGTGCTTGAGGCCGCCCATGAGTTTGGCCGCATTTATCCGATGATGATGACAGCAGCAGGGACACTTGCTCCGGCGCGTGTTCTTGTGGTTGGGGCCGGTGTTGCCGGTTTGCAGGCGATTGCAACCGCCAAGCGCCTTGGTGCTGTGGTGTCGGCATTTGATGTGCGCCCGGCGGTCAAGGAACAGGTCCAGTCGCTTGGCGGGACATTTATTGAAGTCGAAGACGACGAAGCGGACGCTGCCGAAACATCGGGCGGCTATGCCAAGGAAATGTCGGACGACTATAAGAAAAAGCAGGCCGATAAGCTTAAAGAGGTTCTGGCGAAAACCGACATCGTCATTACCACAGCGCTTATTCCCGGCCGTCCGGCCCCGGAAATTGTCACGACCGACATGGTTGCAGGCATGAAGCCGGGTTCGGTGATCATTGATCTTGCGGCCGAACGCGGCGGCAATGTCGCCGGGGTTAAACTTGGTCAGACCATCACGACGGCCAATGGGGTCAAACTGATTGGTCCGGAAAACATCACAAGTGCGGTCGCAACCGATGCAACCGCGATGTATGCCAAGAACCTTTTGAATTTCATCACGCTTTCTGTTGATACGGAAAAGGGCGCATTAGTGTTTAACGGCGAAGATCAGATCATTGCCGAAACCCGCCTGACCCATGATGGAAAGATTGTTCACCCGAAATTCGGTGGGGAGGCGGTCGCAAATGGCTGATCAATCCGTTACCCAGAATGCTAACGAGCTGCGCGATGCAGCCCTTGGACTGGCCGAGCAGGCCGCACAACTGGCCGATAAATTGGCCAATGGTGCGGGTGATGCGGCAATGACGGTGACAACCACTGTTCAGGGATCGGGCGTCAGCCCGACCGTGATGGGGTTGACCGTTTTCGTACTGGCCTGCTTTGTCGGCTATTACGTTGTGTGGAAAGTCACCCCGGCCCTTCATTCGCCCTTGATGGCGGTGACCAATGCGATTTCATCGGTGATCATTGTCGGCGCGCTTCTGGCGTCCGGTCCGGTTGACATGAACCTGTCAAAGGTCATGGGCTTCCTCGCCGTGGTGTTGGCGTCCGTGAACATCTTTGGCGGCTTCATCGTTGCGCAGCGCATGCTGCAAATGTTCAAGAAAAAGAAGTAGGGGGAACACACAATGTCGGAAAACCTATCGGCTTTCCTGTATCTGGTGGCCTCGGTCTGCTTCATCCTGTCATTGCGCGGGCTGTCGTCACCTGACTCTGCACGTACGGGCAACATCCTTGGCATGGTGGGGATGGCAATTGCCATTGCGACCACGCTGGCGTCGCCCCAGGTGCTGTCTTACACCACCATTATCGTCGGCATTCTGATTGGTGGCTCGATCGGTACTGTGATCGCGCTCAAGATCAAAATGACCGCCTTGCCACAACTGGTGGCGGCCTTTCACTCGCTTGTCGGTCTGGCGGCGGTGTTTGTCGCCGGTGCGGCACTATATTCGCCGGGCGCTTATGGCCTTGGCACGGCGGGCAATATTGGTGCGGCCAGCCTGATTGAAATGGGGCTGGGTGTTGCGATTGGTGCGATCACCTTTACAGGCTCACTTGTCGCCTTTGGCAAGTTGCAGGGGATTGTTTCGGGAACGCCCGTGCGCTTTACCGGGCAACATATGCTGAACCTTGCCATCGGGATCGGGATTGTTGTCTTTGGCATCATTCTGGTCACGACCGAAAGCCATATGGCGTTCTGGATCCTGGTGGCATTAGCACTTGTTCTGGGCATCACGCTGATCATTCCGATTGGCGGGGCGGACATGCCGGTTGTTGTTTCCATGCTGAACTCCTATTCGGGGTGGGCAGCATGTGGCATCGGCTTTACGCTTCAGAACAATGCGCTGATCATCACCGGTGCGTTGGTTGGTGCGTCAGGTGCGATCCTGTCTTACATCATGTGTAAGGGTATGAATCGCTCGATCTTTAACGTCATCTTTGGCGGCTTTGGTGCCGAAGGCGAAAGTGCGGCTGTTGCCGGCGGGGATGCGGATCGTCCGGTTAAATCGGGTTCTGCTGATGATGCGTCGTTCATCATGAAAAACGCATCGAGCGTGATCATCGTGCCGGGCTATGGCATGGCGGTGGCACAGGCACAGCACGCGCTGCGTGAAATGGCTGATATCCTTAAGGCCGAAGGCGTTAAAGTTCGTTATGCCATCCATCCGGTGGCCGGACGTATGCCGGGGCATATGAACGTGCTTCTGGCCGAGGCAAACGTGCCCTATGAGGACGTCATGGAGATGGACGAAATCAACCGTGATTTCGGGTCTGCGGACGTGGCGTTTGTCATCGGGGCGAATGACATCACCAACCCGGCGGCGAAAACCGATCCGGCCAGCCCGATCTTTGGTATGCCGATCCTTGAGGTCGAAAAAGCCAAAACGGTGCTGTTCATCAAACGCGGCATGTCTGCGGGCTATGCCGGCATTCAGAACGAATTGTTCTTTAAGGACAATACGATGATGCTGTTTGGGGATGCCAAAAAGATGTGCGAGCAAATCGTCATGCATCTGGATGACTGATCGAACCATCTGGTTTGAGAAGGCGAAAGGCGGCTCCATTGGGGCCGCCTTTTTTTCGTCAGGTCGGCACTTTATAAGGTCAGTCCGCGTTCATCGGTTAAGGTCAATGTTCGGAAGGTTCTATGTTTCGATTGATAAAAGTCTCTGTGCTTTCTATCGCGTTGCTAACGGTGGCTTTGGCGGGGTCCATTGCGCTGACGGTGCTGACCTATACGCGCCTGACCGATGAAAAGCCGATTGCGTCGCTGTATTTTGAGCCGGTTGCCGAGGAAGAATTCATCGCGCATTTGAGCTCCCCGCATGCGGATGTTGACGGGACCTATAAGCTTCATGGGGATCAATGGCGCATTGATGCTGCGTTCATGAAGCTTCAGCCGTGGGCCAATATTCTGGGTATGGACGCGCGCTATAAGCTGGTGCGGTTTGAAGGCCGGTATAGCGATATCGAACGCGAGAATACCCAGCCGCATATCGCATATGAACTGGGTTCGGACGGTGGGTTTGATCTTGGGTATCTGCTGGTAAAATTGCCCTTTTTGATGGATGCCCAATACGGTAGTTCGACCTTTACCGACATTTCCGAAGATGCGGTCTATACCGTCTATCGCACCCAGTTTGGCCTTCTTGTTCGAAGCGAACCCAAGCCTGAGCCGATTGGGGAAAAGGCGTCTGTCTTGGGGCAAGTCAGAAGCTGGATCGAGGGGAACTAAGCGATAAAAACGTCAGGTCCGAAACTGGCGAGCGGTAATTTCGGGGGCGTCATATCTTTCTTTCCATCGTGAACTGCACCGGGTTGATCAGATGCCCGCTGCCAGATGGATTGGAAAAATCATGTTACTTCAAGATAAGATTGTCATCATCACCGGGGCCAGCAGCGGCATCGGTGCGGCGTCCGCAAAACTGTTTGCATCCGAAGGGGCCAAGCTTGTGCTGGGTGCGCGTGGTGCGGACCGGCTTGATCAGGTTGTTGCTGAAATTGTTGCTGCCGGTGGAGAAGCTTTTGCACTGGCGGGTGATGTTTGTGACGAAGCTTACGCCAAGGCACTGGTCAATGCTGCCGTTGGGGAATATGGCGGGCTTGATGTCGGCTTTAACAATGCCGGGCGGCTGGGAACACTGGGATCGCTTGATGATATTACGGTTGATGACTGGGACAAGACGCTGCGTGCCAATCTGACATCGGCAATGTTCGGCGCGAAATATCAACTGCCCGAGATCGCCAAGCGGGGCGGTGGATCGGTGATTTTCACATCGACTTTTGTCGGGCACACGATTGGAATGCCCGGCATGACGGCCTATGCCGCCAGCAAGATGGGGTTGCTGGGGATGGCGCAATGTCTCGCGGTGGAACACGGCGCGGCCAATATTCGGGTCAACGCCCTGGTGCCGGGCGGGACCGATACGCCGATGGCGGCAAGCTTTACCAGTGATCCGGAAACCCGTGCGATGGTCGAGCGGTTCCATGCTTTGGGCCGTATTGCGGATCCAGTTGAAATCGCCAAGGCGGCCTTGTTCTTGGCATCAGATGCTTCAAGCTTTGTGACCGGATCGGCAATGCTTGTCGATGGTGGCACGTCGATCTGCAAGGCGGCGTAAAATGGTGCCCCCGCCCAAACATCCGGGCGGGGTTCTTTTTATTAGCCAAGAGCGGGTTTGAGAACCGGCACGTTTGAGGCGATTAGAGCATCAATTGCCAATAATGGCCTGTGATGCCCGCTAACAGGGCCTTCATCAAGTTTACCTTTGTCATCGGAAATGCGCTTGAGGCACGGCATGTCGAGCCCCGGATTGCCAGAGACAATGAAGGATAATTTTTGTCATGATACAAACAAGGTGATGTGAGGTGTAAATTGATTTTAAGGTTGAACTGTAAATAAATAAAAGTGCCGATTGATATTAAAGGTGTAGTTTTTTAGATGAGTTGACAAATTTAACTCATCTTTCTTTGATTTTATGTCTTGTAAGTAATTGTTGGTATGCATTTTCACATTGCGGCATTTAGATTCGACATTGTTTTATTTCGTAAGTATGTTTCAAAAACTTTGCTGTTGGCGCTTGATGTTTGTACTGGGGTTGGGAAAGTCCCCTGTGAACAGACAAGGCCCATAGCAGCAATTATCTAATCAGGAGGCATATATGAAAAATAGATTTGGGAAACTGATCCCGGCTGCCGCGATGCTTGCCCTAGCATCCTTTGGGTCAAACGCAGCGCAGGCTGAAACCCTGACCGCGGGTGTTGAAGCCGCTTTCCCGCCGTGGGCCTATGTCGAGAGTGGCGAGTATAAAGGCATTGCGATTGATGCCATGCGTGCCATCGCCGAAGATCAGGGTATGGACGTTGAGTTCAAGGATTTGCCATGGCCGTCGTTGATTCCGGCCCTTGTTAAAGGGCGTATTGACCTTCTTGTGACCGGGCTTAACGTGACGCCGGAACGCGCCGACGCGCTTGATTTCACCATTCCGTGGTGGGAAAATGACGACGAAATTCTTGTGCCCAAGGATTCCGACAAAAACCTGATTACCGCAATGTGCTGTGGCGCGACGGTCGGTGCGCAGGGTGGCGCAACCCAGTTTAAATGGCTTGAAGACAATCTGGCGTCCAATGATGACGTCGATGTGACCCTGCGGGGCTATGAGGACTATGTCACCGCCATTGAAGATATGCTTGCGGGGCGTCTGGACGCTGTTGTGACCTCGACCGATACCGCCGAGGACTTCATCGCCAAAGGGCGTCCGGTCAAAATCGCCGGGACCATTCAACAGAACCAGCCGCAGGCACTTGCTGTGGAAAAAGGTGATCCGAAGGAACTTCTGGGCAAAATCAATGCCGGGATTATGAATATTTATAAATCCGGTAAATGGGCGGAAATTGTCCATAAATATGCACCGCAGTCTTCCATTCGCGATATTCCGACCTCGATGCCTGATTATGTCGATACCTATCAGGGCGACATTCCCGGTTACTCGAAGTAGCTGATTTCGGGCCGTATCGCTGCAACCGCCTTGGCTGTTGCGATACGGCCTAATTTTTTGTTCCTGTGGGCATAAATCATGATTTTCGAAACAATATTGAGCCAGATGCCCTATCTGGTGCACGGCTTGTCCGTGGCAATTGCGTTGCTTGTTTGCCTGTTGTCACTGGGGCTTGTTCTGGGGCTGCTGTTGTCGGTTGCGGAAGTCTACGGGCACTGGACGTTGCGCATTCCATGTACGGTGTTTGAACGTATTTTCCGTGGCATTCCGGCCATTGTGTTGCTGTTGCTGTTTTACTATGGCGTGACCGATTTCATTGAAATGGGATCATTTATGGCGGCTGTTCTTGCCTTGGGCCTTCGGTCCGCAGCGTATCAGTCGCAGATTTTTCGGGGGGCATTTCTGTCTGTTCCCCAAGGGCAGATGATGGCGGCGCGCGCGATGGGCATGAACAAGTTTCAGGCGATCCGTGACATTGTCCTGCCGCAGGCACTGCGTATGTCTATCGGACCGTGGACCAACGAATTTTCCAGTGAACTCAAGGCGACATCGCTTGCCTATGTCATCGGTGTTGTCGAACTGACCCGTCAGGCGAAATATATCATTTCCAATACGCAGGGAAACATCCTGATTGTTTTTGCGGTGGTTGCGTTGATGTATTTCATCGTCAATCGCGCAGGCAACTGGGCCCTATACCGGCTTGAGAACCGTCTTGCTCTTCCGGGCTTTGAACACAGAGGAGACGCCTGATGTTGTTGCGCGTTGAAAATATTCATAAAAGTTATGGCGATGCGGAAATACTCAAGGGCGTTTCCTTTGATATGGAGCCGGGGCAATCCAAGGTTATTATGGGGCCATCGGGCACGGGGAAATCGACCCTTCTTCGGTGCATCAATCATTTGACCGAGCCTGATCAGGGGCATGTCTTTGTCGACGGCGAAGAACTTACGTCAAAGAACCTGAATGCGATGCGTCAGAAGGTTGCGTTTGTGTTTCAGGATTTCAATCTGTTTACCCATTTGCGTACGGTGGACAATGTCGCAATCGGGCCGCGTAAATTGCGTGGTTTTGATAAAAAGGCCGCCCTTGATCTTGCCTATCAGGAACTTGATCGTGTTGGTCTTTCTGACCGCGCGGATGCGTATCCGGCTGAACTTTCCGGGGGGCAGCAGCAGCGTGCCTCGATCGCGCGTGCGCTTGCGATGGAGCCCAAGCTGATCTTGTTTGATGAACCAACCAGCGCGCTTGACCCGGAATTGACCGGCGAAGTTGTTTCAGTGATGAACAAGCTGGCATCCGAAGGGATGACGATGCTGGTTGTAAGCCACGAAATCGGATTTGCCCGCCAGGCCGCCGATGAAATCATCTTCATGGAAGGTGGCAAAATCATCGAGCAGGGCCCGCCGTCACAGATTTTTGAAGCCCCCAAGCAGGATCGTACACGCGCATTCCTGAACGTGATAGAACACGGAGGCCATGAATGAGCGAGTGGTTCGATTTTGCAATTGAACATTTGCCCTATGTGCTCCAAGGGATTCCCACCACGTTGGGACTTTGGGCGTCGGCCATGGTTATTGGCGCGGCATTGGGGCTTGTTCTGGCGTGGGCGCGCATTTATGGCAGTCGCCCGATCTATTTGGCAGCTACGATTTATGTAGAGATATTTCGCGGCACACCGATGCTGGTCCAGATGTTATTTATCTATCTGGGCTTGCCCGAAATCGGCATTGTCTTTGACCCGCTTACTGCCGCAATCATTGCCATTGGTCTGAATACAGCAGCATATCAGGCGGAATACTTCCGGGGCGCTGTGCGCTCTGTCCCAATCGGGCAGATGGCAGCGGCCCGTGCACTTGGCATGGGGCAGTTTCAGGGTTTTAAAAACATCATTTTGCCGCAGGCATTGCGCCGGGTTATCCCGCAGTGGTCGAATGAAGCGATTTTAGAACTCAAATATACCTCTATCGCCTATGCCATCGGGGTGACCGAAATTACCGCCCGTGCTGAAAAGATTGGCTATGAAACGTTCCAGTTTTTCGAGGTCTTTTTATTGATTGCGGCAATCTATGTGGTCATGACCAGTGTGGTCGCACAGGTTTTGCTGTTTGTCGAAAAGCGGGTTTCTGTTCCGGGACTTTAACAGACGTTGCTAAACACAAAATACCCGCCCGACATACGTCGGGCGGGTGATAAAACGGTTTAGCCAATCGCGCGTTTAAGAACGGGCAGGTTTGAGACGATTAGCACATCAATTGCCAGAACTGTGACCAGCGTGATGCCAGTCAGTGGGAAGGCTAATGATAGCGCTAACATCATAAACACCGCGCCTTTCCAAAGAGGTAGGTTATTGGGAAGGGGCGGGGGTGACAGGTGCAAACTGCCGGATGTCGGGCGGCGCAGCCACCACATGACAATGCCGCTGATGCACAGGAAAATCACCGTCAGGCAGAAAGCCGTATTAGCAATCACGTTCCACCAGCCAAGATCGCCTTGGTGCAGGGCAATACCAACCGCCATGCTTTTGGCCCCCAGTGAATAATCGGCAAAGCCAACATTGGCCAGAACCTTGCCGGTATATTGGTCGACATGGATGGTGCGGTCGCCGGTGGGCGAGACGCTATCGCCGCTCATGGTGTCGGCCGATATGGTGTAAACACCGTTTTCATTCCGCGGCAGATTGACGCGGAACTGGCCAACAAAGCCGATGCTGCGCGCAAAGGCGGTTACGGTATCAAGATTAACCGGTGTGCCATCAGCAAGGCCGGTGATCCCGGCATCTGAGCCCGATGCGGGCATTGGCGTTTGTTCAAGTCCCCAGGGTGCATCATGCAAAACCCCGTGGTTCATATCGGCATGAATGTCATCAGACAGCGGGACATTATCCCATTTTTCAGCGGGAAAGGTGCTCCAGGCTTGCACAAACTGACCACCCCAGATGCCCGCCCATGACAGGCCGGAAATCAGAAAGAAGAACAAAACGACCGAGATGTAAAAGCCGCTTGTGACGTGCAGTTCTTTCCAGAAAGTCCGGCGTGTTGCGCGGAAATCCGGCCAAAGCACGGAGGCAAATCGTTTGCCGTCGCGCGGCCACCACATGTAAAGCCCGGTTACGATCAGGATAATGCCAAGCCCGGCGGCAATTTCGATCAATCGGTCGCCAAGGTCGCCCATCAGAAGTTCGCCGTGAATGTCGCTGGCCCAGTAAAACCAGCTGTCATCGGTGATGATGGTTTCGCGGATGTTGGTTGTGACCGGGTCAACGGTGACGACATGCTGCCTGCCGCCACTATCGACCAGAAACATGGTGGCAAGATCATCCTCAATCGGGGCAATATATTGGCTGACCGTGGCGTTGGGCAGGGACGTGGCCGCGGCATCTGCCTGTATCTGAAGGCTTTGGTGTTGGCCGTCGGATGCAAGAATGCGGTCACCAAACCGGGTTTCAATGACATTGAAATACATCATCGTCAGGCCGGTAACGGCCAGCATGAGGAGAAACGGCACAACATAAAGCCCGGCATAAAAATGCCAGCGCCATGCGGCCATATAGAATTTACGGGTTAACGTACGGTTTTCGCGGTCGCGCTGAGGCGCATCCGCCGACTGTGCGGGATGGGTTGTCATCAAGTTCACCTGTATCATCGAAAATGCGTAAAGCACGGTATTGCTGTGCCAGATAAGCGGCATGCAAAACGTGCGATTGGGGCAGATCAGATGATAACGGGTGGCGCGCGGGGGACGGATGGCGTGTCATAGGTGGTGGCCTGCCATTCCACACGGGCGGGCAAATGCGCGAGTGCACGTGAGACAAATTCAACTGGTTCAGGCAACTGCGGATTATCCGGCAGGGTAACGGATGCGGCGATCCGGCAAAATTCACAAGTATCAAGCATCCCGCGGTCATTTTCGGGATCGGCAGCCTGTCCGCCAAGACACAAAATTGGCAATGTGCCATCGGGGAGGGCATAACTTGTCAGGTTGGCTTGCGTGTTTTGGGGAAGCGTTCCAAAGGATGCCAGCTTATGCGAAAAGCCGACAAGCATCAGCGCGATCACGCATAAAATGCGGATTCCGATATGTGCCTGTGATCGCAATGAAGACATGAAGTGTTCCCCGGCCAATGTCATCGTGTCATGACAGCTACGCGCCGAAGCTCTGAAAGGTTTCAAACAGGCGTGCCATGACAATTGTCATGTTTGAAGAAATTGGAAAGCAGAAAAACCAAACCCGCCTGGATTGCTCCGAGGCGGGCTTGGCGCACGGGTCCGAACTTAGCAAGCTAAATTCGACCATGCAGTATCACGTTCGAGGAACCCCGAAAGTGAAAAAGAAGACTAGAAGCCTTCACGCTCGATGCGCTTACGCTCCAGCTTGCGGGAACGACGGACTGCTTCCGCCCCTTCGCGAGCTTTCTTCTCCGACGGCTTTTCAAAGTGACGACGGAGTTTCATCTCACGGAAAATGCCCTCACGCTGCATCTTTTTCTTAAGGGCTTTCAGAGCCTGATCGACATTGTTGTCGCGAACGATTACCTGCACGGAAACCACGCTCCTTTCAAAAAAACAAAAACACCCGGAAAGGCGGAATGCCTACCGGTTGGATTTACGGTCAACATGACCGTGGGCTGTATATAGTGCAAACCAGCCAAAAAGAAAAGAGGGAAGAGGATATTCGCCTTGGGCGTTTATTCGGCCAATGGGTGCAAAACGCCAAGGCATGGATGCCACATTTTGCGGTCAGCTCTGTGATCGCGCCGCTTGCGTGAATTTGAGGATAATAATTATCCGAAAAGTTGCTATAATGGCTTGGTAATAGTCCATATATCAATGGATTGGCAATGGGTGGAGTATCCTGAGGGCAGTGTCCTGATGGGATTGAGCAGTGGTTTGGTTGGGATAAAATAATGGAAAACAGTTTGCGAGAGGCGGCAATTGCACATGCGCCTTTCTTTATTACAGCACCGGGGGAAACAGATATTCTGTTCCACGGTATCGCATGGTTTGTGGTTTTGGCGGTGTTTGCGCTTGGCGCGTTCTATCTGACCTTGCATGCCTTGCCTGAGAAACTGGCGCATCACGCCAATCACACGCAGATACAGTTGATCGGTGTTCTGACCCTTTTGGCGCTGTTTACCCATAACGGTGTTTTCTGGGTGGCCGCACTGGTTCTTGCGGTTGTCCGGTTCCCTGATTTTATTTCCCCAATTCAGGCAATTGCAGATTCCTTAAAAACAATGGCACGGAACAAGGTCGGATTTGGCGACTCGGCCCCGCAGGAGCCCGTCACCAAAGCATCTGTGACGCCCGACATGACCCAGCAGGAGAACCCCAAAGATGTTTGAGCTTCTTCTGTGTTCAATGTTTACCATCCTGCCGGATTATCTGGTGCGCCGGTATCGTCAGGGCAAACGTATCGGTAAGGAAATCAACCTGTTTTCGGTCTGGTATGAATTGCGGTATGGCATCACCGCATGTGCGATCCTGACCCTGTCGCTGATCACGCTGATTTTCTATTTTCACCCATCAAGTCACAACGTCGGGTCATTCTTCAGGACGTTGACAATCCTGCCCGAAAAGAACGGTCGGGTGGTTGAAATATATGTCGATAATGATCGCCGGGTAAAATCGGGCGAACCGCTGTTCCGGCTTGATGACCGTGCAGAGACGGAATCGGTCGAAATGGCCCAGCAAGACGTCGAACAAATTCGTGCCCAGATGGCGGTCACCGAGGCCGATCTTGCCGTGGCGCAAGGCAACCTGGAACAGGCACAAGGTGCCTATGAGCAGGTTCGCGAGGAATTGTCGGTGAAGGCGGATCTTTTGTCGCGCGGCACAAACGCGGTTTCCCGGCGCGAGGTCGAACGGCTTGAAGTCGCGTTGACGACACGACAGGGTGGGGTGAATTCGGCAAAGGCGAGTGTTAATGCCGTGCAAACCAAAATGGAAACCCTGTTGCCCGCCCAGCTTTCAAGTGCAGAGGCATCCTTGCGTGCGGCACAGGTGGCGTTGGGCAAAACAGTTGTTCGTGCCGGTGTTGATGGCATCGTACAGCAATTTGCATTGCAAATTGGGGATGTGGTGAACCCGTTATTGCGTCCAGCGGGCATCCTGATCCCCGACAAGCCCAAGGAAGTGGTGTTTCAGGCAGGTTTCCAGCAGGTATCGGCACAGGTTGTCAAAGTCGGCGGCCTTGCGGAAATGACATGTGCTTCGCTGCCATTTGAAGTCATTCCGATGGTGTTTTCAAGCGTGCAGCCGGTTATTGCCGCCGGTCAGTTCCGACCGACCGACAGGTTGCTTGATATAACCGAACGCAGCGCGCCGGGAACGTTCCTGGCCAAGATGGTGCCGCTTTACCCCGAGCAGATCAAGGATGTGCCGTGGGGCAGCCAGTGCGTTGCCAATGCCTATACGAATACCCATGATCAACTTGAAGATCCGGAAATTGGTGCGGGGCGCTGGATGTTCCTGCATATGGTCCAAACGGTTGGGGTCGTGCATGCCTTGTTGCTGCGTATTCAGGCACTTCTGTGGCCGGTCCAGACACTGGTTCTTACCGGGCATTAGGATCGCGGGGCGCATAGGGGCTTTACAGCCGGGCAATTTTGGTTGGATATAGGGTTATGTCGATCCTTAAAATTGCCCGGATGGGCCACCCGGTTTTGCGTGCTGTCGCGGATCGGGTCGAAGACCCGCATGACCCTGAAATTCAGCGTCTGATTGCGGATATGAAGGAAACCATGAAGGATGCCGGGGGCGTTGGCCTTGCGGCGCCGCAGGTGTTTGTATCCAAGGCGATCATGGTCTATTTCGTGCCGAGTTTACGCAAAAGCGATGATCCAGACGATGGCGAAGTGCCAGTTAGCGTTCTGATTAACCCGGAAATTGAGCCGATTGGCGATGAAGTCGTTGATGGTTGGGAAGGGTGTTTATCGATTCCCGGATTGCAGGGCGTTGTGCCGCGATGGAACAAAATCCGTTACCGCGGGTTAAATGAGAAGGGCGATGAAGTTGAACGCATCGCCGGTGGTTTTCATGCGCGCGTGGTCCAACACGAATATGATCATTTGATCGGCGTGATGTATCCTGAACGTATAGAAGACATGACGTTGCTTGGATTTAACGAAGAATTACGCGAATACCCGCCTGAAACCGCCTTCAGGCAAGCTGCGGCATCAGATGATGCGGTGGCACACCCTGATGAACCTTAAGGAGGCATAAATGACCGTTTCCGAAAGCATGTCCCGATTGCGCGCCCAGCGCGAAGCATTGGTCGAAGCCGCATTGGAACATGTGCCTTTTGATGGTTGGACCAAACAGGCATTGATCGCCGGGGCCGAGGACCTTGACCTTGCACCGGGCGAGATTGACCGTCTGTTGCCCAAGGGGACGGGGCAGGCCATTGTGACCTATGTCGAGATGACGGATCGCAAGATGGTCGATGCCCTTGACGCACTTGAACTTGATCAGATGAAAATTCGCGAGCGGATCGCCGTTGCGGTTAAAACGCGTCTTGATCTGGTTGAAAATCACAAAGACGCGGTGCGTGCCGCCGTTGCATGGACCGCCCTGCCGCAGAATGTGGCCAAGGGGCTTAAGCTGACCCACGGGACGGTGGATAAAATGTGGATTGCGGCGGGCGATACATCGACCGATCACAATTGGTACACCAAGCGGATGTTGCTTGCGGGCGTCTATGGCTCAACCTTGGCCTATTGGCTCGATGACAAATCCGAAGGTCACAGCGACAGCTGGGCATTTCTGGATCGTCGTATTGGCAATGTCATGCAAATCCCGAAAATCACCGGAAAGATCAGTAAGGCAGGACAATTTGCCGCAGCACCGTTAAAGCTTGGTGCAAAGCTTGCGCGCTGCATGCCGACGCCGGGAAGGGTTCGCCGTCAGTTTGGCGGGTAGCACCGCAAAGATACTTGTGATGTTAAACAAAACGCCACCGGCATAAAGCGCGGTGGCGTTTTTGATTTTAGCACAGGAAACTCTTGGGCCGGTCGTCCGTCCTGTTAGGACGTCGGGTCAAGGAAGCTCAGAAGTGTGCGATCCGGTTCGTTGGCTCTTTTCAGGTCGGCGGCAAGGTCAATGCCAAACGGCGATTTGAAGAAATGCTGTTGGGTATCACCATCCTTGGCATCTTTGTCGCGATTGGCTGCATCGTCCTCGGTCTGGATTTCTCTGGACGTGGGTTTGGCGGCAAGGGCGACCAGTTCGTGGGGCGGGTTGCCCATCCACATGCCTTTGCGGTTTTCCTTGGCAAAGGCCTGATCGCGCAAGTAGGTCGGGCAGGTCGGGTTGCTGTCGCAGCTTGCCATATCAACCAGTGCCCATCCGGCACGGAGCAACAGACGGTTGAGGTCACTGCGCCCCATCGTGCATTCGGTCAGCATCGGAAACAGTTGGACGTCGGAAACCTGCTGACATTTAACAGCATAGTTTTCGATGATGCGGGTCAAGGCCTGTGTGGCGGCTGCACCGCATTGGAATTCAATGCTGCCCGCCCGGCAGATCATGCCGGTACGTGGGGCGCGAATGCCAAACAGTTCGACAATCATGTTGCCAAACCGCAGCTTGTCGCCTTCGACCACTTCGGGGAAGCCTGCCGCGCCGGGGGCGGCAACTGCGCGGGTTTGATGGCTTTGGATGGCAAGGAGGCCAAGCGTTACCAAGGCAATGAACAGAATTTTCTTCATGACGTTCTATCCGAAAAGAGTTTCCTGCCCCCATAACAGCAAGTCTGATGCCAGTTCGCCCGGCATAAAATGCTTGGGTTCCTCATTTTCGGTTAAGATGTTGAAGTGTCATAAAAAAGCTCCGGATATGCCATGATATCCGGAGCCAGAATGCGTCAGTTGATGAGGCTGTGATCAGCCTTCTTTGGGCAGAACCCACGTCACATGGCCCATTTTACGGCCCGGTTTTGCTTCGGCCTTACCGTACAGGTGCAGTTTTGCAGTGGGCTCGGTCAAAATTGCCTGCCAACCGTCAATGTCATCACCCAAAAGGTTCTTCATCCGGGCACTGGAATGGTGGCTTGGATCGCCAAGCGGCAGACCGCAAACAGCGCGAATGAATTGTTCGAACTGGCTGGTGACACAGGCATCAATCGTCCAGTGACCGGAATTGTGCGGGCGCGGGGCCACTTCATTGACCAGAATATCACCATCGGTGGTGACAAACATTTCAACCGCCAGAAGCCCGACAAACTCCATTGCCGTAACCAGCTTGATGGCGATGTCTTCGGCCTTTTTTGACAGGCCTTGTGCAATTTCGGCTGGCGCGACAGTCACATCAAGAACGTGATTGGTATGGACGTTTTCGACCGGGCAGAAGCAGGCGGTATCGCCGGTGACACCGCGCGCGACAATGACCGAAATTTCGCGTTCAAACGAAATAAACCCTTCAAGGACGGCTTCGGCGTCCTTCATTTCAGCCCATGCCCCGGCAAGATCGGTATCGTCGGTAATCTTGACCTGACCTTTGCCGTCATAGCCCATCTCGGTGGTTTTCAGAACCGATGGGCGGCCAAGTTTGGCAACGGCGGCCTTTAGATCAGCAAGGGATCGGACGGCTTCAAACGGGGCGGTGCCGATGCCATGATCATTGCAGAAGGTCTTTTCGCGCAGGCGGTTCTGGGAAAGATGCAGGCATTTCCAGCCCGGACGTACCGGGACCAGTTCAGACAGCAGTTTGACGCTGTCATGCGGGACATTTTCAAATTCAAATGTCACGACATCGACGTCATTAGCAAAGGCGCGCAGAGCGTCCAGATCGCTGTAATCGGCAATGGTTGCCTTCGCACAGACCTGCTCGGTCGGGCTATCGGCCCCCGGGCCAAAGACATGAACCTTATAGCCGAGTTCTGCAGCACAGAATGCCGCCATCCGGCCCAACTGGCCATTGCCCATAATGCCGATGGTGCTGCCCGGTGCGATAACGCGCGTTTCGAAGTCCTGCGTCATGTCTTCCTCGAATGATCATTGGATGCCGATTTCCGGCACAGGGTATTTAGGGGCTGAACCCAATTGCCAAAACAAAAACGCGCCCGAATGGGCGCGCTGATCGTGCTTTATGGTGCCGGATCAACCGGCGCGTCGGCGACAGCATCGGTTTGTGCGGCACGCCAGTCATCAAGACGGCTTGCCAGACCATCATCCATCAGCGCCATGATGCCCGCGGCCATCAACCCGGCATTCTTTGCCCCGGCTGATCCGATGGCAAGGGTTCCGACCGGAACCCCACCGGGCATCTGGACGATTGAGAGCAGGCTATCAAGCCCTTTAAGGGCTTTGCTTTGGACGGGAACACCCAAAACCGGAAGCGGGGTCATGGCAGCCGCCATACCCGGAAGATGTGCCGCACCGCCTGCACCGGCAATAATGACTTTCAGGCCGCGTGATTTTGCCGTTTTGGCATAGTCATACAGGCGATCAGGTGTGCGATGGGCCGAAACGATTTTCGTCTCATAGGCGACATTCAGCGCATCGAGGACATCTGCTGCGTTTTTCATGGTTTCCCAGTCAGACTGGCTTCCCATGATGATGCCGATGACCGGGGATTGATCGCTCATGTTGGCGGCTCCGTTTGCGGGCGGTTTCGTGAAGGGCCGCATTATATGCAGCAACCGGTATCATGCAAGCCTGCAGAGTGCCTACGCATCCGTAAAATCCTTATGCAGGGCCTGTTTGCGGGCCGATGTGTTGGTCCTGATCGTAAGGATAGTTGAGCTATTCTTATTGATGGTTGAATTTTATGATGAATAAAATGTACTTTTGATTTATTGTTTACTTATTGCTTATATAACTGTGCACGTAGCACGGGAAGGTCAGACATGAAAGTCACACGGCCCCCATCGACGATCCCATCCATGGGGGCAGGCGATGGAAGGTATTCATCAAATCAATATACCGCGTTTGCCTATGGCAAGGACGCCGTGCGTCGTCGTTCGTCCATGCATCAGCATCACGAAGTTGATATTGATACTGGCAACCTGCCCGACGCAGTTGATGATCAACCGTTTCATACGCCAGACATGGCCAATGTTCTGGGCATTCCCGATAGTCAAGTGACGCCTGCGGTTGAACAGGCGATTGGCCGGTTGATGGTGCGCATCAATGGTTTGAGTGAAAATCTGTCGGACCTTAAGAAACATCAGGCCTATCTTGCCCGGTCTGAGGGGCGCGATCCATTCACGGGTGCGATGAGCCGACCCGCCTTTATGCAAATTCTTGAAAATGAAATGGCGGTTCAGGGCACGGACAGAACAATACGCATGCTGCTTGTGTGTGAGCTGTCAAACATCGACGAGATTCTGCAACGTCATGGACAGGAATGCAAAGACGGCCTGTTCAAGTATGTCCATCAGATCATGGCCGATTTCATCATGTCGCCCCATCACCTTGGGTATTTGGGCTGTAATGATTTCGCCGCCCTGCTTTATAACGTTGATAAAGACGATACGCGTTTGCGTATTGATGCGGTTGTCCGACAGATCAATCAGTCACCGTTTTCGCACAAGGGTAAGTTCATCGCCGTAAAGCCGGTCTTTGGCATTTATCAGGCGCGCAATGGCGATACCGCAACTTCAGCATTGAATGCGGCCGATTTCGCATTACGTGCGGAAAAAGAAATGCGTCTGGCACAGCTTGAACGTATCCCCTTCGGGATATGATCGAAGGTGCCGTGACCGGTCGATTACCGTGCAGATTACCCAGCCCACCATCGCATTTCATCACCTGCCCACCGTGACAAAACATACGCCAGACACCAAATGCGTCAAACATTTGGTTCGCGCGAGACAGGACCTAAGCCTAGGTGGTTAATTTTCGGAGCAGGCTGAAACAGGTGCCAAAATCAGGCAATAATATCCGGAACAAGCTGCGACTCGACGTAGCGAATTTCGTCTTTTAAGGCGAGTTTGCGCTTTTTCATGCGGCCCAGACGAAGCTGGTCATGATGCGGGGCGACAACCATTTGTTCGATGGCAATATCGAGATCCCGGTGTTCCTCGCGTAACGACATCAGTCTCTTTTCAATCTCGATCTGATTGATTTCGTCCATTTTTGATCCAGCTTAATAATCAACGCGAAGGGACAATGATATTAACAGATATCAGATAGTGGACCCATATGATTTGTACCACCTTTAAAAACAAATCTGCCGATAGCCGGAGGAAAGTGCATGCGGATCGGAATTTTGACCAGCGGTGGCGACTGTGCAGGGTTGAATGCCGTCATTCTTGCTGTGGTGCGTCGTGCGGTGCTTGGCTATGGCTGGGACGTGATTGGTATCCGTCAGGGTGCGCACGGTTTGATGCAGGACCCGCCACAGGCAGTTGATCTGAATGATCAGGTCAATAATGACGCGATGCTGCGCATGGGCGGGACGATCCTTGGCACGATTAACAAGGGCGACCCGTTTAACTATCCCATGCCAGATGGCAGCTTTGCCGACCGTTCCGATGACGTGATTAGAGGTTATCGCACTTTGGGGCTGGATGCGCTGATTGGGGTTGGTGGGGATGGCAGCATGGAAATCCTGCATCGGCTGGCCATAAAGGGCGGCATCAATCTGGTCGGGATTCCCAAAACCATCGATAACGATCTGGCACTGACCGAATATTCGGTGGGCTTTACCACGGCGGTTAATGTTGCGGTCGAGGCGCTTGATCGGTTGCAGCCAACCGCAGCATCCCACGACCGGATCATGATCCTTGAGGTCATGGGGCGCGATGCAGGGCATATTGCGCTGTTTGCCGGGGTTGCGGGCGGTGCCGATGCCATCCTGATCCCGGAAATGGATTATGATCTTGATGCGCTGACCGAGCATTGTCTGAACATTCGTAAACGTGGACGCAATCATGCCTTGGTGATTGTTGCCGAGGCCGTCAAACGCGATGATGGTGCGGCAGTGACACAGGGCAATGACGGCCAAAAGGCCCGATATGGCGGCATTGGTCATTGGTTGGCCGATGAGTTGGGCGCGCGGACAGGCTGGGAAACACGTGTGACGGTTCTGGGCCATGTCCAGCGCGGCGGCATTCCATCCCCACGTGATCGGGTGATTGCATCGGCCTTTGGTGTGCATGCGGTTGACCTGATCGCCGATCAGAAATTTGACCGTGTTGTCGCATGGTCGAAACGCAAAGTGATCGATGTTGCGATGAAGGATGTTATTGTTGGCCCGCGCCTGGTTGATACCGCAGGGACAATGGTTTCAACGGCCAAGGGACTTGGGGCCTATATCGGGCAGCCGCCAAAGATTGCACGCACGGCAAAGACGGTGTGATCACCACACCACCGCAAAGCACGTTAAAGAAAACAAAAAACAAACAGGTTGGGTTTTTGATGGACCATGAAGATGTCTGGCGTTTTACGGTCGAGATGTATGGCCGTGACGGGGTCGCACCATTATTTTTGACCCTTCAGGAACGATGTGGACTGGATGTGAACATGATGCTGTTCATGTTCTATCTGGGACAGAAAGGGCGTGCACCACATAGCATTTCGGCACTTGAAATGGCGGTGAAGGATTGGCGCGACAAGGTCATTATTCCGTTGCGCCAAACGCGGCGCTATTTGAAAAATCAACCCCGCGAAACAGCGCAGGCCTTACGTCAGAAAGTCAAATCAGACGAATTGCAGGCCGAACGCATTGAACAGCATATCCTGTGCGACGCGGTTGAAACGATTGAGGCCACTGACCCGCTGGCGGCGGCCCATGCCTATTTATCGCCAAACCGCTTTGATTTGACGCAGGCGGAATGTGATGATGCGTTTGATCAGCTTTGTCTATTGATGGGGTTGCGCTGATACGCTGGTGTTGCGCACATCGGTGCGATGCAAACCATACTGCGTCGCGGCCCGAGGTTATTCGCGGTTTCGCGGCTTGCCGGTAACGGGGATGTGGTTTTGGGCATCTTCATCGCCCCAGCGTGCGGTTTCGGGCAGATCAATGTCAAACAGATCAAGAATCCGTCCGCAGCTTTGGGTGACCATCTCATCAAGGGATGTCGGGCGGGCATAAAAGGCCGGAACGGGTGGGGCGATAATCGCACCGTTTTCAGTGGCTTGCGCCATGTTGCGGATATGTCCGGCATGCAGCGGGGTTTCGCGCGCCATCAGGACCAAACGACGGCGTTCCTTAAGCATCACATCAGCAGCCCGTGCGATCAAATTATCTGCGACTCCGCTTGCGACCTCGGCCAATGACTTCATCGAGCAAGGGGCGATCACCATGCCGCGCACCCGGAATGACCCCGACGCAATCGGGGCCCCAATGTCCGCATTGTCATGCAGCACGTCTGCCATGTCCTTGATTTCGCGAATTTTGTAATCGGTTTCATAGGCGATGGTACGCTCGGCCGCCTTGGAAAGAACCAGATGGGTTTCAATCGGCGTGTTTTTGAGCAACTGCAAAAAACGTATGCCGTAAATCACCCCGGAAGCACCGGTTATGCCAATGATAAGTCGATCTTTTTGCGTCATGCCGATCCTTGCTGGACTGTGTTCTTGTTCACGATGATGATTGAAACACTGGAAATCATGTTACAAAATTAATACCATCTTCTTGTGGGCAATGTCAGATATAAGGAGTAGGCGAATGAGCGTTCAAAGCCATATCGAAGCTCTAACTGCCAAACACGCTGCACTTGAGCAGGACCTCCATCACGAGCAGCGCCGACCGGCGCCAGATGATTCCCTTGTCGCAGACATTAAACGTCGCAAGCTTGAAATCAAGGACGAGATAAACCGAATAACCCATTAGCCGTCCGGGCATGGCCGTAATCACGTGATGATCAGCGTGAACGTGCCAGTGCTGACGGTGTAGCGACCTCGTAAAATCCAATCCTTTATCTTTTGCCGCCTCCGACTGTCGCCCACGACGTGAGGCGGCATTCTCGTGGGCGTCTTTCAAACATTCAATTTGGTTCAGACCCTAATCCTCCCCAAATATACGGTGAGGCCGACGCACCTAGATCACGCCGGCCAAATGACAGGTGTTTTGGAGTAATAATAATCTGCACGTTTCTGCGGATTTTTGGCTCTCTACCAATGTCTAAGGGGTAATTGGAGATTAAATCGGTATTATGATGCCGATTTATTGGCGCATGCCAGTTCAACTGCCCTCTGACCTGATTGTCACCGTTTAATTTATCGGTCAGGGGACTGCGCGCCACACAGACGCATACCATTTGGGCATCAGACCCAACTTTGCGGGAGGACGTTTTGCCTATGACCGGTCGCTATCAGGAACTCTATGATCGTTCGATGACCCACTCGGAAGAATTCTGGGCCGAAGCCGCCCAGAAACTGTCCTGGTATAAAAAGTGGGATCGGGTTCTCGATGACAGTAACGCCCCATTTTATCGATGGTTCAGCGGTGGCGAGGTCAATACCTGCTTCAACGCGCTGGATCGGCATATCGAAGACGGACGCGGTGATCAGGCGGCCCTGATTTATGACAGCCCAGTAACGTCCACAGTTGAAACATTCACCTATACCCGTTTGCGCGACGAGGTTGCGCGTCTTGCCGGGGCGTTGCAGGCACGCGGTGTGACCAAAGGCGACCGGGTGATTATCTATATGCCGATGATCCCGCAGGCCGCGATGGCAATGCTGGCCTGTGCGCGGATCGGGGCGATCCATTCCGTTGTGTTCGGGGGCTTTGCCGCCAACGAGCTGGCAACGCGCTTTAATGATGCAAAACCAAAACTGGTTATGGCGGCCAGTTGCGGCGTCGAAGGAAGTCGGGTGATTGAGTATAAGCCGCTTCTTGATCGCGCGATCGAGCGTGCCGATCATAAACCCGAGAGTGTTTTGCTGTTTCAGCGTTCGCAATGCGAGGCACCGATGCAAGATGGTCGGGATTATGACTGGGTTGTTGAATGTGCCAAGGCTGCCCCAGCAGACTGTGTGCCAGTCGCGGCCACCGATCCGCTTTATATCCTTTATACGTCGGGAACCACGGGGCAGCCAAAGGGCGTTGTGCGTGACAACGGCGGACATATGGTCGCACTGCATTGGTCGATGAAGAATATCTATGGCGTTGAGGCCGGTGATGTCTATTGGGCGGCATCAGATGTGGGTTGGGTGGTCGGTCATTCATACATTGTCTATGCGCCGCTTTTGGCAGGCTGTACGACGATCATGTATGAAGGAAAACCGGTTGGAACACCTGATGCCGGTGCGTTTTGGCGGGTGATTTCACAGCATCAGGTCAAGGTGCTGTTTACGGCCCCAACGGCCTTTCGTGCGATCAAGCGTGATGATCCCAATGCAAAGCTGATGGGCGATTACGATCTAAGCTGTTTTGAAGCGCTTTATCTGGCCGGGGAGCGTTCCGATCCCGATACCCTGCAATGGGCGGAGAAAAGTCTGGGTGTGCCGGTGATTGATCATTGGTGGCAGACCGAAACCGGCTGGCCGATTTGTGCCAATCCGCGCGGGGTCGAATTGCTGCCAATTAAATATGGGTCACCGACGGTTGCTGTCTGTGGCTGGGATGTTCAGGTGGTGGACGAAGGCGGCAATTGCCTTGAACGGGGCAAGATTGGCGCATTGGTTGCCAAGTTGCCGTTGCCGCCGGGAACATTGCCGACGCTTTGGCAGAACGAAGAACGATTTAAATCATCCTATCTGGAAGAATTCCCGGGATATTACGCCACCGGGGATGCCGGCTTTATTGATGAAGATGGCTATATCTATGTCATGTCGCGTACCGATGACATTATCAATGTCGCCGGGCATCGTTTGTTGACGGGCGGCATGGAAGAAGTTCTGTCAGGCCATCAGGATGTTGCCGAATGTGCGGTCATTGGTGTGCATGATGATCTTAAGGGGCAATTGCCGCTGGGCTTTGTGGTGCTGAAATCCGGGGTGACCCGACCGCACGATACAATCATTGCTGAAATTGTTGCGATGGTCCGCGATCAGATCGGCCCGGTGGCGGCATTCAAGCAGGCAACGATTGTGGATCGGTTACCCAAAACCCGGTCGGGTAAAATACTGCGTAAAACAATGCGGTCGATTGCTGATGGGGAAAGTTACAACACCCCGGCGACGATTGATGATCCGGCGATTTTGCCAGAAATTGCTGATGCGCTTAAAGAGATCGGTTACGCCAAATAACGCAAGCTCCTTCACCTTGCTTGCACAAAGAAACACCCGTCATTTTCCCAATGACGGGTGTTTCTTTGTGCGTGCCGTTACGTTCGATACCAAGAGCGAGAAGGGAGGACCTTAGCTATCGTCGTTTGGCATGAAAAAGGTCGGGAAATCGGCGTTTGCTTCGGGGATGTGAAGATCAACTCCGGCCTTTGAGATCATCTGTGAGATGTGATCAGGCGGCAGGCGGTCGGTAAAGAATGCGGTAACCTGTGTGATCGAACCGCCGCGAACAACCGCATTGCGTCCAAACTTGGTGTGATCCGCAACCAGATAGTTTTTGCGCGAATTCTTCAGGATGGCGGACCGGGCACGGACTTCCTGTTCGTCGAAATCAAGCAGACTGCCGTCGCTTTCAATTCCGCCGACCCCAAAGATACCGTAATCAACTTTGTAGCTGTTAAAGAACTCTTCGACTTCGGGGCCAAGCACGTCCCGGTCACGGTTGCGCAAGCGTCCACCGATTAGGGTAACGTCAAAACTGTCATTGGTTGCCGCAACATAGGCAACATTCAGATTGTTGGTAAATATCCGTAAATTGCGATGTTGCAGCAGCGCGCTTGCCACCAGTTCCGGTGTGGTACCAATGGAAAAGAACAGCGATGCTTCGTCGGGAATCGCACGTGCAACCAGTGCCGCAATTTTACGTTTTTCGTTAACGTTGAGAACCTTGCGCGCCCGATAGGCGATGTTTTCATGTTCAAGGGCGGGTTCAACGCCGCCATGGCGGCGGCGCAAGAGGCCTTCTTCACACAGGGCGTTTACATCCCGTCGGATCGTTTGTGGTGTGACGTCAAAGCGTTCTGCCAATTGCTCGATGGTGCGAAAACCATCGGCGCGAACAAGTTCAACAATGCCAGCTTGGCGTTCGGTTGGACGTTTTTGCATGGAAACGTTTCTTCGGTGTTGTTCGTCTGAAAAGCTGGCGCATGGTATGCTGCGCGCATGTCGGTTCCGTTACAGTTTAACGGCGTTCATATGAAACAAATCATACGCACTTTTTGTGGGACGGCTCAAAGAAAAAAGGCCGCCTGTAAAAGGCGGCCTTTTGAAAGAAATCAGGAACGGAAGAGGTTTTCCGCGGCTTCCATGTAATCGGAAGTCTTGAGGTCTTCTTTCTTGTCGCTTTTTTTCTTGCCCGGGAAATCTGGTTCCGGATTGATCTGCAACTCTTCTGGCAGCGGATCGGGCTCGACGTTGGTGACAATCTTTTCTGGATTTTTGGAACGCGCGATCACGACCTGTTTTTCAAGGTCAAGTTCGGTGCAAAGGCCCATTGTCACCGGGTTACGCGGTGCAAGGTTTGCTGAGTTCCAGTGGCTCTTGTCACGGATTTTGCCGATCGTGTCCTTGGTGGTACCGATCAGTTTGCAAACCTGTGCATCTGACAATTCCGGGTGATGCTTAAGCAGCCAAGCGATCGCATTCGGGCGATCCTGGCGCTTGGAAACCGGGGTGTAACGGGCACCTTTGGACTGCGCGCGCGGGCGCGGCAAATCGCTTTTGGCCATTTTCAAAAGAGCACGCGGGTCTTGTTCGCAACGCGTGATTTCTTCCTGGGTCAATTGGCTGTTGGCGACCGGGTCACGGCCAACAATGCCCTGACTGACGTCACCGTCGGCAATGGCCTGAATTTCCAGCTCGTGCAGTTCGGTAAAGGCAGCAATCTGCCGGAACGACAAGCCGGTATTGTCGATAAGCCATACAGCGGTTGCTTTGGGCATGAGGGGCTGTGCCATAATTCCTCCTAGTTTCCTTTTATCTCTCTGGAGACCGGCGATGGGTCTAAGCCCAAATACGCAGGAATGTATGCCCCAGAATATAATCTCTTTTGGTGATCCGGCAATGCTGCGAAGGCAACCACGAGTGTTGCCGCGCATCAACGGACCCGCCACAGCGTTCTTTTCGATCAATGTGCGGTTAAATGCAACAATCTGTTGCGGGTTTACCAAAAGAATATTTCTTCCGCGTGCCGCAATCTATGGACTGTCACCCAAGATCGGTCAGACTTTACGTGCCAACCGTTATCCGTAAGCGATTGAAAGTGCCTCAATCTACACCTCAAGTATCACTTTTCCGACATGGGCGCCACCCTTCAAAATCGCGTGGGCGTCATTGGCATCACAAAGCGGCAATGTTTTATAAATCACCGGTGCGATTTTGCCCGACTCAATCAATGGCCATACCTTTTCACGCAGGCTTTGTGCAATCGCACCTTTGTTTGCCACCGGCTGTGCGCGCAGTGTTGATCCCATCAGGGTCAGGCGTTTAAGCAATAGCGGGGTGAAGTTGGTTTCGGCCTTTGGACCATTCAGGAAAGCAATAATCAGAATACGGGCTTCGACGGCGGCTGCCTTGAAGTTGCGACTGACATAATCGCCCGCAACCATATCAAGGATGACGTTTGCGCCTTTGCCATCGGTGGCGGTTTTGACTTCTTCGACAAAGTCGTGGGTTTTGTAATTGATGGCGATATCGGCGCCAAGTTCCCGGCAGGCCTGACATTTCTCGTCAGTTCCGGCGGTCGTGATGACTTTGACACCAAATGCCTTGGCCAACTGAATGGCGGTTGTGCCAATGCCCGACGTCCCGCCGTGCACAAGCAATGTTTCGCCCGCGCTCAAACCGGCCTTGTCAAACAGATTGTGCCAGACGGTAAAGAACGTCTCGGGAAGGCCCGCGGCCTCAACCATGCTAAGCCCGTTTGGCACCGGAAGGCACTGTGCGGCGGGTAGCGCAGCATATTGGGCATAGCCACCGCCGGTCACCAAGGCGCAGACTGTGTCGCCAATCTGCCAGTTCGTGACATCTGCACCGACGGCAACGATTTCACCGGCCAGTTCCAACCCGACAATTGAGGATGCACCGGCTGGTGGCGGGTACATGCCCGCAACCTGCATCAGATCAGGGCGGTTGACCCCGCTTGCGCGAACACGCACCAGAACGTCTTCTGGTCCAAATTCGGGCAGGGCCGTTTCCCCCAATGCCAAATAAGGCTTTTCACGGTCGTTGCGTATTTCGATGGCCTGCATGTGTTTGGGCAAGTCGGGCTTTTGCAAATCGGACTGTGACATAGCGACCTCCGTGGCGAATGGAAACATTTGTGCCTATCTCATAACGGTAAAAGACGGCTGGGAAAACCAACAAACCCTTAAATCAACGAACGCGTGCAGGTATGATGTTCGCAGCAATTTAATGGAGGATGGTCGTGAACGAGGATGATCTGGTAGCCGCGAAGGCGAAAGAATTTGGTTTGCCACGCAATCTTGAAGGCATGTCTGTAGACAGTTTGCATGCCTATCGCACCGCGTTGGAACAAGAGATTGCCAATGTCGAGTATGCGCTTTCACACCGTGAAGGTGCGTTGGCCGGGGCACAGGCGCTGTTTAAGTCCTGATGGCAATATCGACCTGTCTAGCAAAGCAGACAAGGTCCTCGTTTCAAGCAATCATTTGACCGTGGTCTTGCCCGGTGCATGTTGTGCGTATCAGGTGTCACCGTTTATTAGACGTAAGGATGAATTTTTAAACCTTGGGTTAATTGAAATTTAAACTTGCGGTCTTATATATGGAATACGGGTCACTTGTTGACCCCTTGTCGAACGTGATGTTTCGATGCCTCCCTGTTAAACTGGACCGCCCTTCATTAGGGCGGTTCTTTTTGTTTAGTTGATTAGTGAATTGCTTGTGTAAGCGGGCTTGTCCCATGTGAGAAAGATCGCGCAGGGACATACGGGTTAATACGTATTGTCACAATTGTGCAATTAATAGCCTTGACCGCTTATGAACCGCTGGCTAATGTTCGCGCACAAGAAGAACAAAACTTAAAAAAAGTCCGGCAAGTTTAGCAGGTTGAGGTGAGGCCGCCCTAAAAAGGGCGGTCTTTCTATTTGGTGCTCAATAGAACGATCCTTGAAGCATGCCTGTGTCTTTCCAATATACTTTAAATGGACCAAGAGCACCCAGCGGCGTCAGGTCAGGCGTCCTACAAAAGCAATTTCGCAGTCGTTCATTTTTCGCGAACCTATGATGAGGCCTTCACCTTGCTTGTGGAGGCACGAAATTACCTTTCTGCACATAGAAAAAATCGCGGAAAACCGGGGCGATCTGTTGACGCCATGACGCAATGCTTGGAAGAAATGCGTATGACAACGCGTTTGATCCGCGCGATGGGGTGGCTTTTGACAGTGCGGGCGGTTGAGGCCGGTGAAATAGACTGGGACGAAGCCGTTGATACGGACAATCTCATGACCGATCTTCGGGTCTGCATTGATGATCAATGCGCACAATGTGCATTCCTGTCGCCAGAGTTGCTTGATCTTATGGAACGCGCCCATGGGCTTTATATGCGCGCGGCACGGATGGAGCTTCAGGTGGCTGCGCGGTGCAATGCCTGATATCCCGGTTTCTCCCCCAACAAACACCCTAAGACGGGGCCTCCTCCCATACACGGTTAAACAGCCTGTGCATGAGCATGGAGGGCGGTTAGAAATATGTCTGCGGAAAGAGGGGCTTGGTGGGTGAGCTGCTTAGATGCGTGAGGTCGCGGAAAACACTTCTATTGGCTCGGCAAAGCCCTTCATCGTACGTGTGCCCTGAGAGGTAAAGTTGGCGCGACTGCCAGCATAGGTGTTCTTGGTGTTCTGGGACACCAGAATTTCGTCCCCGCCAGCTTGGGCGCAAACGCGTGCGGCAAGCTGAACGACAGTCCCAAACAGATCATTTTCTTCGGCAATGGCCTCGCCACTATTAATCCCGATCCGGATCTGGAATTTCAGGTCCTGACTGGCGTTATGTGACGCCATGTTTTTCTGGATTTCAATTGCGGCTTCAACGGAGCTTGCCGAAGACGGGAAGACGGCCATGATGCCGTCACCCATATGTTTGACTTCCTTGCCATAGTTATTGATCAAGGCCGTCCGTACGATCTGGTTATGGATATGGACCATTTGCTGCGCGCCGTGATCTCCCAGTTCCTGTGTTTTCTGGGTCGAATTGACGATATCGGTGAACATCAGCGCATGCAGTTTTTTTCCAGCAGTACCTTGCGGCCCGGCGGCGGGCTTTTCGCTCCAGCTTTCCAGTGCCTTTGAGACGGATACATTTATGCTGGTTTCATCTTCGATATAAGAGGCCATGGATTGGCGTCCTGCGCCATACATGTCCTTATATTTCGGCTCAAGGATGTAGTTGTCTACATTCTTGCAAAACGTGTCTGCCATGCCTTTGTTGGCACCAAGGGCCGTAATGCAATCACGTAGAACCGCGCGGCCATCTTTTTGCTGAAGAGCATTCTTTTCACTGCATGCATCACATGCCCCGGCGACATAAAGGTTCACACCGAATTTGTGATAGGCATCCAGATTGGGGACATTTTTGCGAATTGCGCGCATTGAGCCGGAGATAAATGCCTTCATTTTGTCGCGGGTCTTACGCATATCGGGCGTTTCGACAAGCGGTGCATCAGGAATATCGTCGCTCTGTACGGTTTCGTTGCCGTTGGCGTTATCCTCGGGTGATACCGGATCGGTGTTCTCGCTATCCTGCGGGACATCGTTTTCGCTGATTTCAGCGGCAAGCTCGGCAGCCGACTTCTTCGATCCAGACATTTCCGAGGAGTTATACCCTCCAAACGATCCATGGCCGCGCGATTGAGCCGCTTTTACGCTGCGCTGGTTCGGTTGTGATGTTCGTGCTGATGACGGGTTTCTGCCGTTACCTTTGTATTTTTTGGTAACCGACATCAGCATCGGTACGACGCTGGCAAGGAAGCCGACGGTAAAGGAGACGAAGTTGGCCTTGTCGTAGAAGCCCTGACTAATGGTAACACCCATACTGGGCAGATATTCAAGCCCCTTTGCCGCGGCAAGCATTGCGGCGAGCCCAATCGCGATAGAAACACAAAAGGCGATCGCCATCTTCAGGATAAGACCGATCAGCCCATGTTCACCAGATTGAGTACTGTTGTGTCTTACGACGGGTTTTTTGGCCGGTGCAGGTTTTTGTGCTTTTGGGGCGCAATTTGCCACAGGCTGCTCAAACGCTGCCGGTTTGTTCGCAGGTTTTGGCGCAGGGGCCTTGGCTTGCTTGTCAGGGGACGCTTTGCCGCCTTTGTCGCGGGTTTCGTAAATGACGTAGTCGTCGGAGCTGTTGGTGCCGTGATTGTAAACTTCGCGAATCACCTTTACCGCAGATACATGTGCGGCACGTTCGATCTGCTTTGCTTCTTCTTCGGCCTGCTTTTTTTGCGCACCACTAAAGTGGGCGTGGATTTGCCAACGCCCTGAACGGTCTTTTACATAGACCTCATAACTTACCTGGTTACGCGCAGCCACTTGGTTCATTTACAAGCCTGGTAACTCTTACAAACCGAAACAGACAGCAAATTCGATGCTGACACAGTACGGCGAATTGTGAATTATGGCAAAAAAATGCCCGATTCACCATCAGATATGACGGTGCAGTCGATTATTTGACGGTTTTCAACAGGTTTTCTGTCGGATGGAGCCGCCGATTTGGTCCTCTGGCAAAGAAAAACGCCCGCGGCATCAAGAAGATGCGGCGGGCGCTGATCCGTAAGAACACAAAGAAGTGTTCTTTGCTTAATTACCGATGTTGAAACCAGCGAAGCGCTTTTTGAATTTCGCAAGCTGCCCGCCGCTATCGAGAAGACGGTGAACACCAGTCCAAGCCGGGTGGCTTTTTGGATCGATGTCGAGCTTCATCAGGTCGCCAGGTTTACCCCAGGTTGACTGAGTGGTGAAGCTGCTGCCGTCAGTCATCTGAACGGTGATCTCATGGTAATCGGGATGGATATCTTTTTTCATCGCCTAATCACTCCGGAATTTGAAGCGCGGTGTATAGTGTAAAAAATCGGCTCGCGCAACCCCTGTAACCGGTAATTATCCGATTAACGTAAATAGATAGGGAGTGCAGTAGCGATCTCGCGGTCGTTTAGCAGTCCAGAGCCCACGTTTCAAGCTTTTCTCGCAGGCACGTTCTTATGCATACTTGCACAGCACTCTTTATATAGTATGGTGCGCCAACAAACGATTATCGCCTATGCGGGGGCTTGGTTTCCCGCGATGACAGACGGAGAACAGGACTGTGGCCCTTGAGGAAACGCGCTTTCATCAGATTGCAGACGACACCATTGAAAATCTCTCCGACACCATTGATGACGCGCTGGGGGACTCCATTGACGTCGATTTGCAGTCAGGAATTCTGACCATCGAACTCGATTCGGGTGAGCAATTCATCGTCAATAAGCACGGTCCCAACCGTCAGGTCTGGCTTTCGTCACCTGTGAGTGGTGCCAGCCATTATGACTTTGACGACGATAATGAGACCTGGACCTCGACCCGTGGATCCACGACCTTAAACGATCAATTATCTGCCGATCTGGCTGTAAAGACCGGGCATAAACTTGATCTTGGCTGATCTGTGATCGGCTTTCGTGTTTCCTTTGAGTACGGGATAGGGTGCCGTGGCGCGTAGACCTTCTGCTTCCGCAAAATTGTCCGACCGCGAAACAAGTCGGGATATGTCCTCTTTACGGGCAATCTTGCCGTTTATCGCGCCCTATCGCCTGCAGCTTGTCGGGGCGCTGCTTGCGCTGGTGACGGCATCCGGTACGGTATTGGCGTTGGGCAATGGTTTGCGCATGCTGGTCGATCAGGGCTTTGCCGAAGGTGATGGCACGCTGCTTGATCGTGCGCTGTTTGTGCTGTTTGGGGTGACTGTACTGCTCGCGGGCGCAAGTTATGTGCGGTTTTATCTGGTGTCGTGGATTGGCGAACGTGTGGTCGCTGATATCCGGTCGGCTGTTTATCGCCATATCATCCGACTTGATCAGGGATTTTTTGAAGTTACCCGCACGGGTGAAGTTCTATCGCGGCTTACCACCGATACGACACTGCTTCAGGCCGTTATCGGGTCTAGTGTTTCAATCGCCCTGCGTAACATCCTGATGTTCATTGGTGGGCTGTCGATGCTGGCCATCACCAGTCCCAAGCTGACGGCGCTTGTGCTTCTTGTCGTGCCATTGGTGGTTGTGCCGATCATTGGTTACGGTCGGCGCGTGCGGCGTTTGTCACGCGAGTCTCAGGACCGGGTTGCCGATGTCAGCGCCTTTTCCGAAGAAACGCTGAATGCCTTGCGCACGGTGCAGGCTTATACCCACGAAGAAATTGAAAGTGCCCGGTTTGGCGGTTTCGTCGAAGGCGCCTTTAAAACCGCAGTTGCACGTATCTCGGCGCGCGCTCTTTTGACCGCCATTGTCATTGTCATGGTGTTTGGCGCGGTTGGAACGATCCTCTGGATTGGCGGGCATGATGTTCTTGATGGCACGATCTCGGCGGGTGAGCTTTCTGCATTTGTTTTTTATGCTGTGGTGGTTGCCGGATCTGTTGGCGCGATCAGCGAAGTGATCGGGGATTTGCAGCGCGCTGCGGGTGCCGCCGAACGGCTGGTGGCGTTGCTGGCGACCAAGCCGTCAATCGACGCACCTGAAAATCCAATTGCCTTGCCAGTGCCCCATCAGGGGTATGTCAGCTTTGACAATGTGACGTTCCATTACCCGGCACGACCGGATAATTCCGCGCTTGAAGGGTTTTCGCTTAAGGTAAAGCGCGGCGAAACGGTTGCCCTTGTCGGGCCGTCAGGTGCAGGAAAAACCACGGTGTTTCAGCTTTTGCTGCGGTTTTATGATCCCGACAGCGGGATCATTTGCGTTGATGATGTCAATATTCGCGATGCCAACCCGGTTGAGGTGCGCGAACGGATCGGGCTTGTTGCGCAGGATCCGGTGATCTTTGCTGCCAATGCGTGGGAAAATATTCGCTATGGCCGTCCGGACGCATCCGATGAGGACGTCCGTGCCGCCGCCGATGCCGCATACGCCACTGAATTCCTTGAACGCTTGCCCGAGGGTTTCGACAGTTTCCTTGGCGAAAAGGGTGTTCGATTGTCGGGCGGACAACGTCAGCGTATTGCCATTGCACGCGCGATCTTGCGCAACCCGTCGGTGTTGTTACTTGATGAAGCGACCAGTGCGCTTGATGCTGAAAGCGAACAGGTTGTTCAAAAGGCACTTGAAACCATCATGAAAGAACGCACCACACTGGTCATTGCCCATCGTCTGGCAACCGTGCTGCATGCGGACCGGATTGCGGTGATTGATGATGGTAAACTGGTTGCCATTGGCTCCCATCAAGAATTGCTCGAAAGCTCACCGCTTTATGGGCGCTTGGCAAAGCTGCAATTTGAACGCGATGCTGCCTAACAACCTTTAAAGTCTCACCGTTGATTTGATGTTCCGTTACAAAAGCCCCTGCCAACTGGTCAGGGGCTTTTTTGTCGGTACTTCAGTGCTGTGACGTTAACGCGTGAAGGACCGGGCGATGCCGCCAACAAAAAAGCCCGCCGGTTTGGCGGGCTTTTGTCTGGCAATATATTGCCGTGTTGGATGGTGTTTAGTCCGCGCTGGCGATCTTTCTGTTTTCAAGTGACAGTTCGGCATATTGCTTGCGCAGGATTTGTGCGTCGGCCAGAAATGTCTCAAGCTCTTTGTCTTTAAGCTTTTTACCACTTGGCATCTTGATCCGCATCGGATTGACCTGCACGTTGTCTTTGAGGATTTCATAATGCAGATGCGGTCCGGTGACACGGCCGGTTGCGCCGACATAACCAATAACGTCGCCCTGTTTAACACGTGATCCCTGACGCAGGCCTTTGGCAAAGCCTGTCATGTGGGCATAGGCAGTTGAGTAGGAATCATTGTGACGAATGCGGATATAGTTACCATAGCTGCTATAGGGGCCGATCCGCGCGATGTTGCCGTTACCGGCTGCAAAGATCGGGGTGCCCGGTGGGGCGGCAAAATCGACGCCCTTATGCATTTTGGTATAGCCAAGAACCGGATGCTTGCGACCACCATACCCCGACGACAGGCGTGCGCCGTTGATCGGGGTACGCATGAGGGCACGACGATAAGACTCACCCTTCTGATTATAGAAGTCGGTGTCGCCATGGCTGTCGGTATAGGAATAAAGCCGGACTTCATGACCGCTCAGCGTCATGCTGGCGTAAATAACATCACCATACCGAACGCGTTCGCCGGCATCGTTGTTCAGTTCCTGATACATCACTTCAAAGCTGTCGCCCGGCTGGATGTCGCGCTGGAAGTCGACCTCATAGGAATAAAGCTCGATCATTTCCATCAGAACCGGCAGGGGAACACCGTTACGTTCAGCGGCAAGGAACAGGCTTTGTTCGATCGTACCTGCCGCAACATTCTGTGCCATCGTCAGTTCGATCTTATCTGACGATGCATTAAAACCATCGTCAGTGCGTGAGACGGAAACAATTGTTTCTGGGTCTGGCTGGAAACTTAAAACATCAAGCAGTTCATAACTGTCTTGCGTGTCACCGGAATACACCAGTTCAAATTCCTGACCGGCGCGCAATTTGCGCGGATTGTAAACATCACGCAG
>NZ_CM149654.1:1760000-3090000 GCF_056173045.1 Thalassospira sp. Z349TD_5 | reverse complement strand
ACCACCCGACCGCCAGCGGCATTTTCCTCGTTTACCGCTATGGCATAGACACTGAGCCAGTCATTGGACACATGTGGTTGCGCCATATTGTTCCCGCGTTCATCACACAGTGCTGCGTGGATCGCCTTTGCACGCCGGTTGACCTTAAGCCCGCCGGGCAGAACACCATCAAGATGCAGACCACGATTGATACAATCATTCATCGCCTGCCAGATGGTGTTGAGTTTTTCATCAAGGGCATTGCCATGAATAACGCGCTCATTGGCACGTTTCATTTCGGCAATGGTTTTTCTTGAGGCCTGTCCCATGGCCAGCATCTCTTTGGCCGAGCCAAACGGGTAGGGGAAATCATGCGACTGTTTTTTCGCATTTAGCGACTGCGCAGCCCCTTCGCGTTCGGCAAGAAGCTCCGCCTCACTCATGACAAAGCCGCCACCGACTGAATAATAGGTTTCGCGATGGCAAAGCTGGTCGTCGTCGTCAAACGCGCTGAAGGTCAATGCATTGGCATGTAGTTCAAGCGGCGGGCCATAGTCAAAAATGAGGTCTTTGGTTGGGTCGAACCTGAGGGGGCCAATGCCTGAGGGTGAGATGGTTTTTGTCTCATGGACCTCGGCTTCAAGCTTTGCGGCCTGATCGGGATCGAGTGTATCGGGCAAAAGGCCAATCAGTCCAAGTACGACAGCACGATCCGTTGCGTGACCTTTGCCTGTAAAGGCCAATGATCCGTGCAGGGAGACAGATACAGATGCCAGTCGGTTCGTTCCGGAGCCACATAATGCAGGGTCTCTTAGGTCGTCAAGAAACCGGGAAGCTGCCGTCATCGGCCCCATCGTATGAGACGATGACGGGCCGATGCCGATCTTGAAAATGTCAAAAACTGACAAAAACACCTGAATTACTGACCGTAAATCGGATGGGCAGCACACAATTCGTGGACTTCAGCCAAAACCGCGGCTTCGACTGTGGCATCACCTTCGGGATTGTCTGAAAGAGCTTCGATCACTTTGAGGACCAGTTCGCCAACTTTGCGGAATTCGGCTTCGCCAAAGCCACGCGTGGTGCCGGCCGACGTGCCAAGGCGAATGCCCGATGTTACAAACGGTTTTTCGGGATCAAACGGAATGGCGTTCTTGTTACAAGTCAGGCCCGCACGTTCGAGAGCGGCTTCGGCCACTTTGCCGGTCACCCCTTTGGGGCGTAGATCGACCAGCACCATGTGACAATCGGTTCCGCCCGAGACAATGCCAAGGCCGCCTTCAATCAGAACATTAGACAGAGCACGGGCGTTTGCGATCACCTGTGCGGCATATTCTTTGAAGCTTGGCTGCAAGGCTTCGCCGAATGCAACCGCCTTGGCGGCAATCACATGCATGAGCGGACCACCCTGGTTGCCCGGGAAGACAGCTGAGTTGAACTTCTTTGCAAGGGCTTCGTCATTGGTCAGAATGATACCACCGCGGGGGCCACGAAGGGTTTTATGGGTGGTTGAGGTCGTAACATGTGCATGCGGCACTGGGTTCGGGTAATGCCCGGCACAGATCAGACCAGCATAATGGGCCATATCGACCATAAGATAGGCGCCAACCTCATCGGCAATTTCGCGGAAAGCTTTGAAATCGATTTTGCGCGGATAGGCCGATGCCCCGGCGATGATGAGTTTTGGTTTGGTTTCAAGTGCGACCCGACGCACATCTTCCATATTGATCAGATGGGTGTCTTCGCGGACTTCATAGGAAACAACATCAAACCACTTGCCAGATATCGTAACGTGCGACCCATGAGTGAGATGACCACCATGCGCAAGTGACATGCCCATGATCCGGTCGCCGGGTTCCAGCAAGGCCAGGAAAACGGCCTGATTGGCCTGTGCGCCGGAATGGGGCTGCACATTGGCAAATTCGGCACCAAAAAGCTGCTTGATCCGATCAATAGCGATACGTTCAACTTCATCGACATGCTCACATCCGCCATAGTAGCGGCGGCCCGGATAGCCTTCGGCATATTTGTTGGTCAGAACCGATCCTTGGGCGGCAAGAACGTCTTTGGAGACGATATTCTCCGACGCAATCAATTCGATCTGATTTTGCTGACGCGAGAGTTCATGATTGATGGCGTCGGCAATGACGGTATCGGCAATGGTCGAAAGAACGTTTTGATCAGTCATGGATCTGTCCCATTTCAAGGTTCGGCGATGAAGGACGATGCCCGAAAGGGCGCTTATTCTGCGGCGAGTTCGGCGCAGCCCGTTTCAAGAAGCGAAATGACGTGCGGTGCAAATGATCGCCAAAGGTCAAGGCGATATTCGTCGGCACCATCGCGCCAAAGTACGGCTGAGACGCCATCAAAAATCGTACGGCGCGCTTCCCCGACCGGCAGAAGGTCAAGATCGCGCGGGCAGCCGATTGTCATCAGATCGGTGGCCTTTGCCCCGGTGATCTGAATGGCGATTTCACGGTCTGAAACTTCCGTCAGGCTGTGTGGTGCTTTGGCGTAGATTACTTCGCAGGCATCGGTGATTTTTACTACCTGATCTTCAGGTGCCAGAATGCTCCATTCGTCAGGGCCAAGGCACAGAACTTCGAGTTTGTTTTTACGTGCGCACTGGCCGATTTTAGTCGGAAGGGCAACGCCCAGCGCCTTGGAAAGAGCAGCCTGTTCGCCGGTGCCCGCACGCAGGGAAAAGCGCGCGACGAGTGGCAGAAGTTCAACGCTGACAGCGGAACTTTTGGCCAGTGTCCGGGCCATATTTAGATCGACATGTGCAGTCATTGCAGTCTTCTCCGTTCATATGACGGTATTCAAAGTGACAAGGTTACAGCTTCAGACGGGCACCTTCGGGGTCATAAAACGTCGTACCCGTGATCGTTGCCTTGATGGTTCGGTCGGGCATCGGGATATAGACCGTATCGCCAGTTTTTCCGTGGCCGCCTTCAACCAATGCAAGTGCTATGGGCCTGCCGACTGCATCGCTGTGATAGGACGATGTCACGTGACCCACCATTTTCATCGGGATGGGCTGGTTCGGATCAAGTACGATCTGAGCACCTTCTTCGAGTTTGGAAACGCCGTCTTCCGTCAGAAGGCCCACCAGTTGTTTGCGACCTTCGGCTGTCAGGTCAGGCCGGTTAAGCGCACGCATCCCGACAAAGTCGGGTTTGTTTTTGCCAATCGCCCATCCGGCACCCGCGTCATACGGCGTTACGGTGCCGTCTGTATCCTGACCGACGATGATGAAGCCCTTTTCAGCACGCAGAACATGCATGGTTTCCGTACCGTATAGGCAGATGTCATATTGCTGACCTGCATCGAACAGTTTTTCCCAAAGTGCACGGCCATGACGGGCCGGGACGTTGATTTCAAAACCAAGTTCGCCGGTAAAGCTGACGCGAAACAGGCGGGCCGGGAAACCGGCAAAGGTGCATTCGGCAATCGACATGTGCGGGAATGCGGCATCGGAAATATCAAGCCCTTCGACAAAGGGTTCAATCAGGTTGCGCGCATTCGGTCCATTAAGTGCAATAGTCGACCATTGTTCGGTGGTCGAGGTCAGCCAGACTTTAAGGTCCGGCCATTCGGTCTGGAGGTAATCCTCCATCATATTGAGAACACGCGCCGCACCACCGGTGGTCGTTGTGATGTGGAAGCGGTCATCGCTGAGGCGTCCGATCACGCCGTCATCGCGGATAAAGCCATCATCGCCCAGCAAAAGACCATAGCGGGTCCGACCCGGTGCCAATTTGGTCCATGGATTGGTGTACATGCGGTTCATGAATTCAACCGCATCGGGGCCAACGACCTCGATCTTACCAAGGGTGGATGCGTCAAACATGCCAAGGGATTTGCGCGTTTCGCGGCATTCGCGGCGCACAGCGCTGTCCATGTCTTCGCCGTCTTTGGGGAAGTACCACGCACGACGCCACAGGCTGACTGGTTCAAACACCGCACCGTTTTCTTCGGCCCAGCTATCAATCGGCGTTTTGCGGGTAACTTCGAAATGTTCCCCCTTGTGATAGCCGGCAAAGGCGCCAAAACTGGTTGGGGTGTAAGGTGGCCGGAAGGTGGTCAGACCGACTTCGGGCTGCTTTTTGCCAAGGGCATCGGCGGCAATGTTCAGGCCGTTGATGTTTGACATCTTGCCCTGATCGGTTGCCATGCCGTTTGTCGTGTAGCGTTTGACGTGTTCAATTGATCGCATGCCTTCGCGGACTGCAAGGCGCAGATCCTTGGCGGTCACGTCGTTCTGATAATCGACAAAGGCACGCGCCTTGCCCGGATCAAGGTCGGTCGGCAATTCGGTGTGGCTTTCGCCCGTGCCGGGACGGTCATTTGCCACCGTTACTGTTTGGGCCGTTACCGATTTTCCAAGCGCCTTGGCCGCAGCAGCGCCCATGACAGCACCATCATTAAGCGCGGACGCAATGCCCCAAAGGCCGCGACCGGCACCTGCAATCTGGCATTCCTCGGTGATGCGGTCTGGCAGGAAGGTCTGACTTTCGTCATCCCATTTGAGCGACCCCTTGGTGTGGGAAAATAGGTGGAGTGTCGGCGTCCAGCCACCGCAGATCAGCAGGCTGTCACAACTGATGTTCCGAGCAGAGAGAACCTTGCCATTTTCAACCTTGTTCACACGAACCGACTTGATCCGCAGTCGTCCAGATGTCCCGGTCGCAGTATGTCCGGGAAGGACCGTGATGCCGCGCGCGGCAGCTTCTTTGATCAGGTCCGCGTTTGGTGTCGGGCGGGTGTCAACGATGGCTTCTATCTGTGTACCTGCCGATGCAAGATCAAAGGCCGCATACCATGCACTGTCGTGACTGGTGACAATCACGGCCTTATTGCCAACGCGCACGCCATACCGGTTCAGATAGGTCTGTGCGGATCCGGCCAGCATGACGCCCGGTCGATCATTGCCATCAAACACCAGCGGTTTTTCAAGCGCACCTTGGGCCAGAATGACCTGCTTGGCGCGCACACGCCACATGCGTTCACGCGGGGCGCCTTCGGCGGGTTTTTCTTGATGATCGGTCAGCTTTTGACACAGGCCGATCATGTTTTGATGGTAATAGCCAATTGCGGTCGTGCGGGTCATGATCCGAACGCCAAGATCGCTCAGCGCATCAAGTTCCGCGCTGAGCCAATCCCATGCGGGTTTTCCATCAACTTGTGCCTGCGGTTCGCTCAAAAGCGTGCCACCCGGTTCGGAATTTTCATCAACAAGGGTGACGCGCAATCCAGCCGTTGCCGCCGCACGTGCAGATGCAAGACCTGCTGGACCCGCCCCAATGATCAGGACATCGGTATGCAGATAGCGTGATGCATAATTGTCCGGGTCGGGTTCGCTTGGCGAGACGCCAAGACCAGCCGCCGCACGAATGAAAGGTTCGTAATATTTGTCCCAGAAGGAACGCGGCCACATAAAGGTTTTATAGTAAAAACCAGCAGAAAACAGCATATAGGCACGGTCATTGATCGCACCGACGTCGAACTTCAGGCTGGGGTATTTGTTCTGGCTGTTGGCTTCAAGACCGTTCCAGATTTCCTGCACGGTAGCGCGCGTGTTCGGTTCGAACCGACCCTTGCCACGGCGGGTGCCGATCAGGGCATTTGGTTCTTCGGAGCCTGCTGCCATCGGGCCGCGTGGACGGTGGTATTTAAACGAACGCCCCATCAGCTGAACGCCATTGGCAATCAGGGCGGAGGCAACAGTATCGCCTTCAAGGCCCTGATAGGTCATGCCATCAAAAGTAAAAGAAACCGGTCGGTTGTGAAGGACCCGGCCACGGCCCGGAACGCGGAAGGTGGTCATTTTGAAGGCTCCTTCGTTGACGCATCTGCAAGCAGGACGGCAAGGTCCGGTCGTGGGGCGTCGGCTTTGTAGGTCGTCAGAAAACGATCCGAGACGGTATCGCGCACAGCGTTAAAGAACCGGCCACAGCCATGGGCATGACGCCAGCGTTCAAAATGCGGGCCTTTGACGTTGGTGCGAATGAACAGGAAATCGCGCCATTCATCATCGGTTTTATCCGCCGGATTTTCCGGCCGGGCGATATGGGCCTCGCCGCCATAGGTAAATTCCAGTTCCGGCAGTGTTTCATCGCAATAAGGGCAATGTACGAGAAGCATGTTCGTTCTCCTCAGTGTGCGACGGCGGCAGCAGCCGCCTCGTCAATCAGACGGCCAGTCCGGAACCGGTCCAGGGTGAAGGGGGCATTGATGTCGTGCGGGGTGCCTTTGGCAATCGTCCATGCAAGGGTATGGGCAGCACCCGGTGTGGCCTTAAAGCCACCCGTGCCCCAGCCGCAGTTGACATACAATCCGGGCACTGGCGTTGTGCCAAGGATCGGGGAACGATCCGGCGTTACATCAACAATGCCGCCCCATTTGCGCAGCATCCGCATACGATTAAAGATCGGGAAAATTTCGCAGATCGCCGCAACCGTATGCTCGATCAACGGCAGGCCACCACGTTGCGAATAACTGGTGTATTGGTCTGTGCCAGACCCAATCACAAGCTCGCCCTTGTCAGACTGACTGATATAGGCGTGCACGGTGTTGGACATGACAACACACGGGAAAATCGGTTTGATCGGCTCGGATACCAGTGCCTGGAGCGGATAGCTTTCAAGCGGCATGCGGACACCGGCGGAATCCATCACAACGCTGGTGTGACCGGCTGCTGATACCGCGACTTTTTTCGCACGGATAAAGCCCTTGGCGGTTTCAACGCCCTCAACCGAACCATCGGGGCCACGGCGGATCGCGGTGACCGGGCAGTTTTGAATGATATCAACACCACGTTGGGACGCGCTACGCGCATAGCCCCAGGCAACCGCATCATGACGTGCGGTTCCGGCACGCATCTGAAGGGCACCGCCCATGACGGGGTAGCGTGCGTTCGGCGAAATGTTCAGCGGAGGACAGAATTCTTTGGCTTCTTGCGGTGTCAGCCAGCGGTTATCAACACCGTTAAGGCGGTTCGAATGAATGTGACGCTGGAACGATTGCACATCATGAACATTGTGCGCCAGCATCAAAACACCACGGCGCGAGAACATGACGTTATAGTTCAGGTCCTGGCTAAGCCCTTCCCACAGATCAACTGCGTGGTCATAAAGCTTTGCACTTTCATCATAGAGATAGTTCGACCGGATGATCGTGGTGTTGCGCCCTGTGTTGCCGCCACCAAGCCAACCCTTGTCGATCACCGCAACATTGGTGATGCCATGTTCCTTGGCCAGATAGTGCGCGGCACCAAGTCCATGGCCGCCGGCACCAACGATGACGACGTCATATTCTGACTTGGGTTGACTGTCGGGCCATTGCGCCTGCCAGTTCTTTTGTCCTGTCAGGGCATTCTTTAGCAGCGACAAAGCAGAAAAATGCGTCATGGTGAGGCGGCTCCACTGGGTGTCATCAATTTTACTAATTAGAAGCTATTTTTCGAAATCGTGATTGGATATTTGCGTCATATTCGTTGTAAGTATTTGCCATATTTCGCGGAGAAAACAGATGACGCAGCCGAAAGCGCCGAAACTTAGGGTCGGATTTATCTTGGCCCCCCATTTCACCATTTCGGCCTTTGCCAGTTTTCTGGACGTCTTGCGTCTGGCGGCTGACGACGGAGATCAGTCGCGTCAAATTAATTGCGAATGGCATATTCTATCGCATAACGGGCAACCGGTACGATCAAGTTCTGCGGTTGAAGTGCGCCCTGATGCACCTTTGGCCCGTCCGCAGGATTATGACTATATCGTTGTTGTCGGCGGGTTGTTGAAAGAACAGGTCAGAATCGGTCCGGAATATATCCGCTTTCTTCAAGATGCAGCCAATCGGGGCGTGCCGCTTGTCGCGCTGTGCACGGCTGTTTTCCTGATGCATGAGGCGGGGCTGCTTGATGGCTATAAATGCTGCGTCAGCTGGTTCCATCATGACGATTTTCTTGAAACGTTTGAAGGCATGGTACCGATTTCCGACCAGATATTTGTCGTGGATCGGGATCGATTGACCTGTTCGGGGGGGACCAGTTCAGCCCATCTTGCGGCTTTTCTGGTCGAACGTCATGTCGGGCGGGCAGCGGCCCAAAAAAGCCTGCACATCATGATCATTGATGAACTTCAGGTTGCCGAAAAACCACAGCCGGGTTTGCCGCTTGAACTATCGACCCGTGACCCGCTGGTCAGTCGGGCGTTATTGCGTATTCAACAACGCCTTGATGCACCAGAACCCGCCGAGAATCTTGCGAAGGCACTCGGTGTCAGTAAACGTAAACTCGAACGCCATTTTCAAAAGGCCCTTAATATTACGCCGTCCATCGCCGCCATGCGCATTCGCATAGCACAGGCAAAAATGATGATTGAACGGACCGACAGAACAATTGTCGATATTGCCAATTCGACAGGGTTTTGTGACGCATCACATTTCAGTCGCGTGTTTTCAAAGCAAGAAGGGATGGCACCGGCCGCCTATCGGCAGGCGAGCAGGTTGGGGCCCGCCGACGTTTGATTTTCGTTCCTGACGATCCCGTTAAGCCAGACCATCATGAGCCAAACCCATCAGCAGACAGAAACGCCATAAAAAAAGGCGCAACCTTGAAAACGGCTGCGCCTTTTCTGGGTGATGGGTCTTACCGCTAGCTGCGCGGTTTGAGGTTTTCCGGATCATAGAGCGGCGTGTAGCCAATTCCCACGACCTCGACCGGATAGATCTCGTCGAAGTAGGAGACGTTCAGTTTGCGACCTTCCTGACAGTAATCCCATGGCAAATAGGCAAGGGCGATGTTTTTGCCGATGCTGGGACCAAAGGCGATGGAGGTCGTATAGGAACGACGACCAAGTTCATCGATCAGGGTTTCGCCGGTTTCGGGTTCCATGACCGGAAGGTTACCCACCGGATAACGTGCGACACCTTGTGCGTTGACATTGTCGGTCATGACAAGGGTACACAGCATTGCTGGTTGATGTTCGCGTTCACGATATTCGACGTGCTTTGCCTTGCCGCAGAAATCGGCTTCCTTGACCTTCGGGCGGGCCAGTGCGGCTTCGAGAAGGTTGTACTGCGTGTGCAGATCGGCATTTTGCAGGCGGAGTGATTTTTCCAACCGGCGCGAGTTGGCATAGGTTTCAACACCAACTGCCATCACACCGATCTCGCGCAACGCATCCCAGACGGCAAGGCCGTCTTCGTAGTGCATATGCAGTTCCCATCCTTGCTCCCCGACATAGGAAATGCGGAAGGCTGTTACGGTTTTGCCGGCAATCTGGATTTGACGGATTGCTGCGAATGGGAAGGCGTCGATGTTTAATTCATCGGGGTTTTCAACGACTTTCTGCAGGTTTTCGCGTGCGTTCGGTCCCCAGATGCCAATGGTTGTGAATTTCTCGGTGACATCGGTAATGGTGACATCAAGACCCTTATCCATCGCAACGCGGCGCATGTGGATCAGGTCACGTGGACCGGCATCCGCACCGTTTACCAGACGGCAGCGGTCTTCCATACGAAACATTGTAAAGTCCGCACGCACGTTGCCGTCTTCATCAAGCATATGGGTATAGATACCCTTGCCGATATTGGCATCCCCGCCAACTTTTGCAGCGCAGAGCCATTCCATGAGTTCAACATGGTCCGGGCCTTCGATTTCGGTCATATGGAAGTGCGACAGGTTAATGATGCCGCAATCATCACTCATGGCGAGCTGTTCGGCATTGGAAACGCGCCAGAAGTGACGGGTATCCCACTCGTTTTCGCGCACCGGAACGCGGGCGGCATATTTTTCAAGCAGATGTTCGTTCGCCGCATAACCATGCGCACGTTCCCAACCACCCAACTCCATGAAATATCCACCCAGTTCGACTTCACGCTCATAGAACGGGGAGCGACGAATGCCACGTGCATTGGCGAACGGTTCACGCGGGTGGACTGGCGGGTTATAAATCTTTTTCGCCGTCTCATAGCAACGGTCATAGATGTATTTTTCGTCGAGTTGGAATTCATTGTAGCGGGCAAAATCAATTGCATGATGATCGACATGGGTGCGGCCATGGGTCATCCAGTCGGCAATAAGTTTGCCCATGCCCGGTCCGTCTTTGATCCAGATTCCAACAGCATACCACAATCCGCGCAGTTTCTGACTTTCCCCCATCGCAGGGCCACCATCGGCTGATGATTGCAACAGGCCGTTAAACGAATGGCTTTCGTTAAAGCCAAGCTCGGTCAGGATTGGGGTAAGTTCCATGGCGCGTTCAAGTGGTTCGATCACGTCTTCGAGTTCGAGATCGCGCTGTGATGGTGACAGGCGTGCCTGGTCTTTTTCAAGAATGTCGCGCGGATGCACAAGACGCGGGTTTTCTTCGTAGTAATACCCCCACTCGATCTGACCGCCTTCGGTGCTTTTGGGATCGCCCGTATCGCGCATATAGGCCGAGTTGCCCTGATCACGCAGAAGCGGCATGCCGATTTCAACGCCGGTGTTTTCAAAGGCGTTGTACGGACCAAAGAAGGTCAACGGATGATCGACCGGCATCACCGGCAAATCTTCGCCAGCCATTTCCGCAATCAAACGGCCCCAAAGACCGGCACAGACAACAACATGATTGGCATGGATCGTGCCACGTTCGGTCTTAACGCCGATGATGCGACCATTTTCGGTGATCAGATCAAGGGCCGATGTGTTGGCAAACATTTGAAGTTTGCCGGTGGCAGCAGCCTGATCAATCAGTTTGCCAGCAACAGTTTGGGAGCGCGGTGTCACAAGACCAGCATCGGGGTCCCACAAAGCCCCCTGAATTTGATCTTCTTCAAGCAGCGGGAATTTTTCCTTGGCCTCGGCAGCACTGATGATTTTGACATTGGTGCCAAAAGCCTTGCTGGAATCAACGCGGCGTTTGAGTTCTGCCATGCGTTCGTCATCGCCAACACGCGCGACTTCGATGCCGCCGATGCGCGCGTAATGGCCCATCTTTTCATAGAAATCCATGGAATACATGGTTGTCCAGCACGTCAACAGATCGTGGCTCGTCGCAAAGCAGAAGTCAGATGCATGCGCCGTGGAGCCAACGTCAGTTGGTATGCCGGACTTATCGATACCAACAATATCGTCCCACCCGTTCTCGATCAGGTGATGGGTAACCGAAGCCCCCACGATACCGCCGAGGCCGACGATGACGACGTTAGCCTTTTGTGGAAATGCGGCCATTTTTTCATTCCTTGTTTTCGAGACGATTATCATTGGTCGGCATTGGACAATATGTCCGGACCGATTTGACCCGGTCCCGACACTCATTTGGCCTATAAGGTGAAGACCACAGTGCGATGATTGTTCAGCATCACGCGACCTTCAAGATGATATTTTACAGCACGGGCAAGAACGCGAGCTTCAATGTCACGACCCGTGGCGACAAAATCATCCGCGGACATCGCGTGGTTTACCCGTTCTGTTTCCTGTTCAATGATTGGGCCTTCATCAAGATCAGGTGTGACATAGTGTGCCGTGGCACCAATCAGTTTCACCCCACGGTCATAGGCCTGATGATAGGGTTTTGCGCCCTTGAACGACGGCAAGAACGAGTGATGAATATTGATGATCATGCCATAAAACTGGCTTGAAAGCTCGTTGGTCAGAACCTGCATATAGCGGGCAAGGACGACCAGCTCGGAATTGGTTTGCTTGATCAGGTCGGCCAGTTTGGCTTCCTGTTCAATCTTGTTGTCCTTGTTCACCGGCATGTAATGGAACGGAATACCTTCCTGTTCGGCAACTTTGCGGGCGTCTTCGTGGTTGGAGACAATTGCAGCAACTTCCGCATCAAGCCACCCCACCTTGATTTGATAGAGCAGGTGAAGCATGGCGTGGTCGAATTTCGACACCATGATGATAATTTTCGGGCGCCGCGAAACGACATCGACTTTCAGCTTCATGTTGAAGCGGTCAACCGCCGGATTAAGTGTTAGAACAATTGAATCCTTGTCGATTTCTGCCGGTACACTGATCCCCACACGAAGGAAGAACTGGTTCGTGTGCCGGTCCCAGAACTGATTTGATTCGATGATGTTTGCACCGCGCGATGCCAGTGCAGACGTTACCGTTGCAACGATGCCGGGCTGGTCGTCACAGGCGATGCGCAGGATGTAAGAATTTTCGCTCACTGGATCAGTTCCGTTTCAATTGGGTTAAGGTGCGTCTCAGAGCTGACCTTCCAGCTCCGGCAGGACATCAAACAGATCTCCGACAATACCGTAATCTGCGACCTGAAAAATCGGTGCATCTTCGTCAGTGTTGATGGCGACGATGATCTTTGAATCTTTCATGCCTGCCAGATGCTGGATCGCACCGGAAATACCACACGCGATATAAAGATCGGGTGCCACGACCTTGCCGGTCTGGCCAACCTGCAAGTCGTTTGGAGCATACCCGGCATCAACAGCCGCGCGTGATGCACCAACGGCCGCACCGAGTTTGTCCGCCAATGGAGTAATGACGGCCTTGAACTTTTCCTCGGAGCCAAGTGCACGGCCACCCGAAACAATGATCTTGGCAGATCCCAATTCCGGGCGGTCATTTTGCGACAGGATATTTTCGACAAAGGATGATTTTCCGGCATCAGCCGCACCGACATCAATGCTTTTGATCGGGGCTGTGGTGCTGCCGTCTTCGGTGGCACCAAAGCTGGATGTTCGGATGGTCATGACCTTTGTCGCATCGGTCGTTTGAACGACTTCAACAGCATTTCCCGCATAGATCGGACGTTTGAACGTATCAGCATCGACGACGTCCATAACCTCGGATATCTGCATCACATCAAGTAGGGCTGCGACGCGCGGCAGAATGTTTTTGCCGTTTGCGGTTGCCGCGGCAACGATGGTGTCGTAGTCGCCGCTTAGCGAGACAATGAGGGCTGCTGCGTTTTCTGCCAGTTGGTTTTCCAGTGCATCACTTTGGGCAACCAGTACAGTACGCACGCCTGAAAGCTTGGCACTTGCTTCGGCAACTGTGCTGACATCTTTGCCTGCAACCAGAATATCGATGTCACCACCGATCTTTGCCGCAGCACTCAGCGCCTTTGCGGTCTGCTCGGAGAGTGCGATGTTGTCATGCTCGGCAAAAAGAAGAATAGCCATAATTTCAATCTCCGCTTGGTTCAGATGACGCCAGCTTCGTTTTTAAGTTTTTCGGTCAATTCCGCAACGTTGGCGACCTTAACGCCAGCCTGACGGACAGCGGGTTCTTCAACCCGGATGACGCGCAGACGCGATGCGACGGTAATGCCGAAATCATCGGGGGTTTTCGTTTCAAACGGCTTTTTCTTGGCCTTCATGATGTTTGGAAGCGACGCGTAGCGCGGCTCGTTCAGACGCAAGTCCGCCGTCACAATCGCCGGGAGACTGATGTTGATGGCCTGAAGACCGCCGTCAACCTCTCGGGTGACTTTTGCACTGTCGCTGCCAAGTTCAAGCTTGGAAGCAAAGGTTGCCTGCGACCAGCCCAGCATTGCCGAAAGCATTTGACCGGTTTGATTGGCATCATCATCAATGGCCTGTTTGCCAAGGATGACAAGTTCGGGTTGTTCGTCTTTTACTACGCCAGCAAGAATTTTTGCGACGCTAAGCGGCTCAACCGGCCCATCGATGGTAATCAGGATGGCGCGGTCTGCGCCCATGGCAAGGGCGGTACGCAGGGTTTCCTGCGCTTGTGCCGGGCCGATGGAAACGGCAACAACTTCGTCTGCCTGACCATTTTCCTTCAAACGAACGGCCTCTTCGACGGCAATCTCGTCAAACGGGTTCATCGACATTTTGACATTGGCAAGATCAACGCCGGAACCATCCGCCTTGACGCGGATTTTCACGTTGTAATCGACGACGCGCTTTACTGGTACGAGTACCTTCATCATTTTCCTCTCTATCGAAGTCCCCGACAGAATGACCTGTCTTAGGACGACCAGCGCATCAGCCGCGGTCTATTGTGCGTATCAAAGATTGGAAGCATTACGTGATGTAAGACTTCCGAAGGTAACATCGGTTTTGGATGTGTTTTCCCGGAAATAGGGTCAGATCAATACGTTGGAGATCGAATATCAGGGGCGCGAATGTTCTGTGTGCAAGTTTGCGCGAAAAAGAACATGGTCCTTTAGGCCGATATGCCGAGTCCTTAGAGTTTCTCTTGGTTCCCCAATCTGGTCGTCTAGATCGCAGTTGATAATCTGGCGACTTTTTGCGCCACAAAATAGAATGTTTGCGTCAAAGTGAGATTATCGCTACGACAAAAGCAGAAACCTTGTCTGTATCGGAGGAACCGGTGCTCACGAATACGAAATTTGGTAACCAAAACACACCGCGCCTGACTGTCGGGTTTATTCTGGCGAACAGGTTCACGCTTTGCGCTTTTGCCAACTTTGTTGATGTACTGCGACTGGCTGCAGACGAGGGGGATCGTAGTCGACCGATCCTGTGCAACTGGACGGTTCTGTCTGAACGGATGGACCCGATAACGTCCAGCAGCGGTATCACGGTGCAACCCAAAGAACGCCTTGGCGATCCCCGACGGTTTAATTACATCGTTGTCGTCGGTGGCCTCATGGCGGAAGAGCCAAATCTTAGTCCGGCCTATCAGAAGTTTTTGCATGAAGCCGCCGCCGTTGGTGTGCCGCTTGTTGGTGTTTGTACCGGCGCGTTTCTGCTGCATGAAGCTGGGCTGCTTGATGGGTATCGCTGTTGCATAAGCTGGTTCCATCACTCCGAAGTTGTTGATCAATTTGAAGGACTTGACCCGGTTACAGAGCAGATCTTTGTTGTCGATCGGGATCGCCTAACCTGTTCGGGGGGCGTGAGTTCGGCCCATCTGGCGGCTTATCTTGTTGATAAGCATGTCGGGCGTGCACAGGCCAACAAAAGCCTTCACATCATGATCATTGATGATGCGCTTCAGGCTGAAAAACCGCAGCCGGGCATTCCGCTTGATCTGAAGACACAAGATACGATTGTTCAGCGTGCCTTGCTCATCATGCAGCAGAACATCGATATGCCAATTTCCGTGCAGGAGATTGCGCGCCGGATGGGCAACAGCAAGCGTCAGGTCGAGCGACATTTTCGCATCAGCCTCGACACATCCCCGCAGGTTGCCTTTCTTAACATCCGTCTTGATTTGGCCCATCACCTGATCGAAAAGAGCCAGAAGTCTGTCGCCCAGATTGCCGTGGATTGCGGTTTTTGCGACTCGTCACATCTAAGCAGGATGTTCCGCCGCCGCTATGGCTGCACGCCGCAAGCATTGCGACGGCCCGTAAGTTTGGAGGCGGAATTAGCCGTTCAACGAACTGCAGCCAGAAGGTACGTTCGAGGAATAATTCCCAAATGGTCGTACCACTGGTGGCGGCTTCTTGGTCCTGAACCGTGATGAACGGCGTATGGGCGCCGGGACTGGATTTTACAGCTCGACCTCAACATCGGAAAGCGGTGTGGAGCAACAGATCAGGATTTTTCCCTGATCGATTTCGCGCTGACGAATGCCGCCACCATGCTGCATATCGACCTCGCCTGAGTTCAGCTTTGATTTACACGTTCCGCAAATGCCACGCTGACACGAAGACAATGGCAACAGTCCCGCTTCACGTGCGGCCGAAAGGATTGTCATGCCCGGACTGCATTCGACGACATGACCGGTTTTGCTGAAACTTACACGGAAGGTCTGGCCACTGATTTCCGGTGCGACAGAGCTGTGCTCTTCGAAAGTACCTGCCGTTTCAGCACCGAAGTCAAAGCTTTCCTCATAGTACTTTTCCATGTCGAACCCGGCTTCGCGCAACATGTCGCGCACACCATCCATGAAGCGGCCCGGTCCACAGCAGAAAATCTTCCGGTCCTTGAAGTCAGGTGACATAAGCGACAGCATCTGCAAGCTCAGGCGCCCGCTAAAGCCCGTCCAGCTGTGGCTGGCTGATGTGCTGTCGCAGGTTAGCGATACTTTTAGTCCCGGGTTCTGCGACGCCAGAAGTGAAAGTTCGTCGCGGAAAATCAGGTCGGATGGCGTACGTGCTGCATGGACGAAATGCAAATCTGTCGGTTCGGACAAATCACATGCCGTTCGGGTCATCGACATCATCGGTGTGATGCCGCTTCCTGCGGAAATGAACAGCAGTTTTTCTTCAGATGTCGCGTCGGTGGTAAATTCACCCCCCGGGCCCGAGACATTTACTTCCTTGCCCGGCACCATGTAATCATGAAGCCAGTTTGATCCGGGGCCGCCGGGAACACGTTTGACCGTGATTTCGAGCCGGTATGGCCGTGCCGCCGATGCAGAGATCGTATAGCAGCGCGTCACCATGCCTTCGACCGGAAGTTCGAACGTCATGAATTGTCCCGGTGAATACCGAAAGTCGCGCGGTTCGCGTCCGGAAAAGACGAACGTTTTGACGTCATGGGTTTCCTGGCGCACCTGTTGACAGACAAGAACGTCGTCATGCTCAGGGTCCCAAAGCGGAACGCGGGTTGCTTCGGTCAGCATTTCTTCGCTGGGCTTATCGCCACCTTGTCCAGTCGTGGTCGTTTTGTTCGCACTCATTCTGCGGCAATCCCGGCTTTTTGGGTGGTAGCAAAGTGGTCATCCAGACGCTTGATATACCAGTCACAGAACGCTTCGACATGTGGTTCTGTGAATGTGGAATAAGGACCCGGTTCGTAGGCAGGCTGTTGACTGCCAATCTGGGCGAGACGCACAAGTTCAGCATCCTGCACGTTGGTCATATTCCAGACATGCGTGAGGTTATCAAGATTGTAATCTTCGTTCTCATGGGCATTCTTGTGCACAAGCCATGTGGTCCGCACCAGCGTCTTATCAGGGCCGAGTGGCAAGACGGAGAATGTGACAATGTGGTCGCTCATGAAATGGTGCCACGAGTTCGGATGTGTCCAGAAACTAAGCCCGCCAAGTTTGGCGTCCGTGAACTGCCCAAGCAGCTTTTTCGATGCAACTTTGGTGTCAAGCGTATGCGATTCCCCGGCGCGCATGAGCGGCAGCCGCATCGTGCGGAAACCGGTAATGTTTGACAGATGATCTGATTCTGCTGATGGCAGGCCACATGCTTCCCAGCGCGTATGATCTGTGTGAACTGCAGAAAGGTACTTGTTTACCTCCTCAGAACGCCGCTGATCCATTTCATCGGGTGAGAAACCAAAGCCAAATGCTGACAACGGAACGGTGAGCTGCGGGTGATTGCCATCACAGTGATAGCATTCCCGATTGTTCTCCATCGTCAGTTTCCAGTTGCCTTCTTCGATCAGCTCCGATGTATGGGCGACCTTACAGTTGGCAATATCATGCGGTGCGAGGTAGGGCTCCATAACTCGGGCCATTTCCTCAATATCGGCAGGGGCATCTTTCGCAAGGCATATAAAGATCAAACCCGCGATTGAGCGCACATGTACAGTCTTGAGGCCGTGACAGCTTTTGTCAAAGCCAGCCCCCATGTGTTCGGCAAGGATCAAGTTGCCATCTTCGTTGTACGTCCAACCGTGATAGCGACAGACAATGTTACCAATTGTTGTGGCACGTTCGTCAATCAGCTTGGCCCCGCGGTGGCGACACACATTGTGAAAGGCGCGTATTTCCATATCATCGCCACGCAGCAGCAAAACCGACGTCTTGTCGACCTCAACCGTGACGCAATCGCCTGGCTCGGGGAGCTCCGGCTCGACGGCGACAAAAATCCAGTGCTTGCTGAAAATCTCTTTGATGTCGAGATCAAGAATTTCAGGCGAACTATAGAAAGGAGCTTCGAGGCTTTTGCCTTTTTGGCGACGGGACACAAGTTTTTGAATATCGGATAATGAATGCATGATCGAAACCTTGGCTTCTGTGTGGTGCCCGGATAGAAAACCTGTGCAGGGCGCATGTCTGCAGCAGGGAATTAGCGTCTCACGTCACAAGGCATCGTCGTATCTTTTGTCCGTCCTGATCTTTGATCAGAAGGGCATGGACGCGTGATCGCCTGTTTGGCCGAGGTGATTTGCAAACAGATAACGTGATCGCCGACCTTAATACAGGCGCTGATTGATCATGCCCCGCGCGATCGAAGATGCGGGGATATGTGGTGTTCAGGCGGGACCCTGAACACTTAAGATCAGTCACATGCCATGCATGGGCTGCGTCACGGGCTGTCAGTTGCACCCAAATTCTCCCTAATCTTCGTCGGCAGGTTACCTGCTCTTTGGTCGCCGTCGTTTGAAATTTTGACGACTTGAAAATCTATTTCGGATTGATCCCGATATGGCAGAAAGCTTAAGTCAAAAAGGCAGTAGGTTTGCGACGCAACACCGTATTGTGTGATCCAAAGGCACGTTTACGCCGACATCGAGGACTTTTCACGGTGTTGAGTATGTACTTTATTTGGTCATCAAAGTGCATTTAGACAAGTTCGAAATACACCAGAAACCAAATCGGGGCGGAAGGTGAAAAACCTTCTGCCCCGACGACGTTGAAATGATTAGGCGTTCTTGATCCCGGTTACTTTTGGGTCATGAACATCGGGCCGCCCTTATGGCGCGGGAAACCGTATCCATTGACCATGACGACATCAATGGCGTCTGGGCCCATGGCGATCCCCTCGGCAAGGATTTTATCGCCTTCGCGACGCATGGCATCAAGGATGATGGACATGATTTCTTTGGTGTCGAAATTGCGACGTGTGATGCCTTTTTTATCCGATTCCGCAATCACCAGTGCATCGACGTCCGGGTCCGGGTGTCCTTTGCCGTTTTCATCATAACGATACCAGCCAAGACCGTTCTTTTTGCCAAACCGTTCCATCTCACACAGGTAGTCGCCAAGCGCGACGTAGCGTTCATTCGGATCGCGGAATGGGGCAAGGCGTTTGCGGGTGGCCCATGAAATTTCAAGCCCGGCCATGTCCTGCATGGCAAACAGGCCCATAGGAAAACCAAATTCGACCATCGCATCATCAATTTGATGAGGAAGTGCGCCATCTTCGAGCATGTATTCGCAATGTTTGCGATAGGCCGACATGATGCGATTGCCAATAAAGCCATCGCAAACTCCACAGGGAACAGCGATCTTGCCAAGTTTGCGCGCAAAGGTAAAAGCGGTCGCAAGACTTGTCGCATTGGCCTGATCGGTGCGGACCACTTCAAGCAGCTTCATGATATGTGCCGGTGAAAAGAAATGAAGCCCGATCACCCGTTCCGGATGGGCGCATTTGGCAGCAATTTCATTGATGTCGAGATAGGACGTGTTGGATGCCAGAACCGCATCTGGCTTGCAATGCTGTGATAGTTTGCCAAACACCTCGTGCTTGACGGTCATATCTTCAAACACAGCTTCGACCACCAGATCGGCAATGCCAAGGTCCGCGTAGTCGGTGCTGGTAGAAAGCGATGCCAGCAGATCGTCAAAACGATCTTGCGTAATCAGGCCGCGTTTGAGGCTGCCGCCAAGATGCTTTTCAACGGTTGCCCGCCCATGAGCACAGGCGTCTTCGTTGCGTTCAATAATCGTTGCCTTGAAACCCGCCAAAAGGGATGCGGTTGCAATGCCAGCCCCCATGATGCCGCCACCGATCACGCCGACTTCATTGATTGGGTTTGGTGAAGCACCATCAAGTTCAGGAAGTTTGGCAACGGATCGTTCGGCAAAGAAAATATGACGCAGTGCCTTGGACTGATCACTATCGCGCAGTTCGACGAACTTTTCGCGTTCATGAACAAGGCCCGCTGCGGTGTCCTGTTCGATGCCGATGCGAATGGCCTGGGCGGCGATGACGGGGGCAATCTGTCCGCGGGCTTTTTTACCGACACCCGCAATGATTTCATCCCACTGATGATCATCAGGCGCATCAACTGGCGGGCAGCGACGCAATTCCAAGGGGCGCGGGCGATTAATGATGGTACGGGCGAAATCCTGTGCGGCATCGCGAAGCGGGCCATGCGCGATGGCATCAATCAGGCCGATTGCGTTGGCCTTGTCGGCCGAAACCGGTTTGCCACTCGTGATCATGACAATAGCGTCGCGGACTGGAACAAGGCGTGGCAAGCGTACTGTACCACCAGCACCGGGAATAAGCCCCAGATTAACTTCTGGCAGGCCAAGCTTCGCACCACTTTCCGCAATCCGGTAATGACAGCCAAGCGCAACTTCGAGCCCGCCACCCAGTGCATGGCCATGAATGGCGGCAATGATTGGTTTGGTGGTGGCCTCCAACCGTTTGATCACATCGGGCAAGATCGGATCTTTGGGCGGTAGACCAAATTCACTGACATCGGCACCGGCAATGAACGTTTTGCCCGCACAGATTAGAATGGCGACCTTGATACTGCTATCGCCTTCGATCTTATCAAGGGCGTCGACGATGCCTTGACGCACGCTGTGGCTGGTGGCGTTGATCGGCGGATTGTCGATGGTGATGAAGGCGATGTCGTTTTCAGTTGAGAGGTTGACGGTCAACATGTCAGATGTCCTCCGGATTAATCGGGGTCAGCAGACAGGCTGTCAGATCAGAGTCCGGTTCGGCCAGATCGGAAATAACATTGAAATGATGCTTGTCCGGGACGTGCACCGCACGGGTCGATGCCCCAAGTCCGGTCCAGATATTGGCCAAAAGATCATTCTGGCGGACAAATTCAGGACGTTCATCCGCCCCGACCCAGCAGGTGATTGAGCAGGGAAGGGCGGGGCGCAGAAGTGCCGCACTTTCCATCACAAATTCCTGACCATCCAGCCCTAGAGCATCATTCATTGATGTGTTTAGAAGTGGGCGCAGGTCATGCAGGCCGGAAATTGAGACTGTGTTTTTAACACGTGACAGGTTGCCCGACAGTAGCGGGCTGGTTTCACTGACCATGCGACTGACGAGGTGCCCACCGGCAGAATGGCCGGTCAAATGAATGGGACCATCGATGCGCGCAGCGGCGTGATTTATTGCCGCCCCGATTTGACGGGTGATCTGCGACAGGCGGACATTTGGAGCCAAGGTATAACTTGGCATGCATACCGCCCAACCCTTGGCAACAGCACCGTTCGCCAGATGTGACCAACTGGATTTATCAAAGGCCTTCCAATACCCGCCGTGCACAAAAACAACCAGTCCCTTTGGCGTGTTGTCAGGAAGAAACAGGTCGTATTTTTCGCGGTCCCCGGTGCCATAGGCGATATCAAGCTCTGCGCGTTGGGTCGCGAGCAGGGTGTCACGGAACCGTGCGGATTGCTCTGCCCACATGCCCGGATATGAGCCGGCATCGGCGATATGGTCGCCATTGGCATATGCGTCGTCCCAGTCGGTAATCATGTGATCTGTCTTCCCTGATCGTCGATATGTTAGGTGCGCCAGCCGTGATTTTCGTGGGGCTATTGTGGGCGCACCTTCGTTTGTTTGGCAAATTCTAGGCAATTTCACAGATATTTCAAACTCAAAATATTTATGCTTGAAATAAATCAATTCGAGGCGTACCGTTTTGTCAGTTTCCCGAAACAGCCAAACAAATCAGGAAGGGAAAAGCTGGTGAGAGTAGCTTGTCTGGGTGGCGGTCCCGCGGGGCTTTATTTTGCAATATCAATGAAATTGCGTGATCCGGCCAACGAGGTCGTGGTGATTGAACGCAACAAAGCCGACGATACGTTCGGTTGGGGCGTTGTGCTGTCTGACGAGACTCTTACGAACCTTGCTGAGAATGATCCCAAAAGTGCCGAAGCCATTCGGGCGCATTTTTCCTATTGGGATGATGTTGCGGTCAAATACCGTGGTGCTAAGACAGTCTCAACCGGGCATGGCTTTTGTGGCATTGGTCGAAAACAGCTTTTGATCCTGTTGCAGCAACGTGCGCGTGAACTTGGCGTAGACCTGCGCTTTGAAACAGAAGCCCAGAGTGCGGCGGACTATAACAAGGATTACGACCTTGTGGTTGCCTGCGATGGGTTGAATTCTAAAACCCGCACCGACTATACCGAGCATTTCCAGCCCGATATTGACACGCGCAAATGCAAGTTTGTCTGGCTGGGCACTCATCAGAAATTTGATGATGCCTTTACCTTCATCTTTGAAGAAACCGACAAGGGCTGGGTCTGGGCGCATGCCTATCAGTTTGATGATGAAACGGCGACGTTCATTGTCGAATGCTCTCATGAAACCTGGGAAGCTTATGGCTTTGGCGAGATGACCAAGGAAGAGTCTATCGCGACCTGCGAGGAGATATTCAAGGATCATCTTGATGGCCATGCCCTGATCAGCAATGCGCACCATGTGCGCGGTTCCGCGTGGCTCAGCTTCCCGCGCGTTTTGTGCAAAAGCTGGTCGCATGAAAATATCGTTCTGATGGGAGACGCCGCGGCAACCGCACATTTCTCCATCGGGTCGGGAACCAAGCTGGCGCTTGAAAGTGCGATTGCACTGGCAAATTATCTGCATTCCGAAACCGATCTGAAATCGGCCTTTGGCAAATATGAAGACGAACGCCGTCTTGAAGTTTTGCGCCTGCAGTCGGCAGCGCGTAACTCGATGGAATGGTTCGAAGAAATTGAACGCTATTTCGATTTTGATCCGGTTCAGTTTACCTATTCTCTTTTGACCCGATCACAGCGTATCAGCCACGAAAACCTGCGTGTCCGCGATGCCAGATGGCTCAGTGCGGCAGAAGGCTGGTTCCAGAAACAGGCTGGTGTTCCTGTAAACGATGCGGTCCGTCATCCCATGTTTGTGCCGTTCAAACTGCGCGACATGGACCTTAAAAACCGGATCGTTGTGTCCCCGATGGCCCAGTATAAGGCGGTTGATGGCTGCCCGACGGATTGGCATTTGGTGCATTACGCCGAACGGGCCAAGGGCGGTGCGGCAATGGTCTATACCGAGATGACCTGTGTGTCGGCCGATGGTCGGATTACACCGGGATGTCCGGGGCTTTATGACGATGCGCATGAGCAGGCCTGGAAACGGATTGTCGATTTTGTCCATGGTGAAACCGATGCCAAGCTGTGCATGCAGATCGGGCATGCCGGGCGTAAAGGATCAACCCAGCTTGGTTGGGAAGAAATGGATGCGCCGCTGTCTGATGGTAACTGGCCGCTTTTGTCGGCATCTGCCATAGCATGGTCGGATCGCAATCAGACGCCAAAGGCCATGACGCGCGATGATATGGACGTTGTCCGTGATCAGTTCGTCGCAAGTGCCAAAATGGCCGACCGGGCCGGGTTTGACATGGTCGAAGTCCATGCCGCCCACGGGTATCTTTTGTCGTCCTTCATCAGTCCGGTCAGCAATGTACGCGATGATGAATATGGCGGGTCGCTTGAAAGCCGGATGCGCTATCCGCTTGAAGTGATCAATGCGGTGCGTGCCGCATGGCCTGCACGTAAGCCGCTTTCTGTGCGTATTTCGGCCAATGACTGGGTTGGTGAGGCTGGTGTTACGCCAGAGGAAGCGGTTGAAATCGCCCGTATGCTTAAGGCCAATAATGTTGATATCTGCGACGTGTCGGCCGGTCAAACCACCAAGGATGCCCGCCCGGTTTATGGTCGGATGTTCCAGACGCCGTTCTCTGACCGTATTCGCAACGAAGCCAATATCGCGACGATGGCGGTGGGCAATATTTACGAACCCGATCACGTTAATTCGATCCTGATGGCAGGGCGTGCGGACCTTGTCTGTCTGGCGCGGCCGCATCTGGCGAACCCGTATTGGACGTTGCATCAGGCAGCAGCCCTTGGCAATCAGACGGAAAACTGGCCCGCACCTTATTATGCGGGACGTGACCAGATGGTCCGTCTGGCCGAACGGGCCGACGTCATGACCGGAAAGGTCTAAGCACTCATGGTCGATCTTGCTGTTCAGCGTGCATTGATTACTGGCGGTGGGTCCGGGGTGGGGGCCGTCATGGCGCGCATGTTGGCTGATGCCGGGGTGAAGGTTGCTGTTTCAGGACGTCGCAGCGACGTTTTGGCCGAGGTCGCCCAACATGAAAATATCACAGCAATCGTTGCCGATGTGACCGACGAGACATCGGTGCGCGACATGTATGCGACCATGGTGGCCGAAATCGGCGCCCCGGATTTGGTGATTGCCAATGCGGGTATGGCCGAAAGTGCTCCGATTGGCAAAACATCGGTCGATCTGTGGAAACGCACGATTGACGTCAATCTGACCGGTACGTTTCTGACCTTCCGCGAAGGATTGGCTGTGATGGATAAGGCCAAGCCGGGCCGCCTGATTTCGATTGCTTCGACCGCCGGGCTTAAGGGCTATGCCTATGTCACGGCCTATTGCGCGGCAAAACACGGTGTGGTCGGCCTTGTTGAGGGCATGGCCGCCGAGCTTGCCAGCAGCTTGGTTACCGTAAATGCGGTGTGCCCCGGTTTTATGGAAACGCCGATGTTGGAAAAGTCGGTCGAAAACATCGTTGCCAAAACCGGCATGAGCATGGACGCCGCGCGTGCAAGCCTTGCGAAAATCAATCCGCAGAACCGCTTTATCCAGCCTGGTGAAGTGGCCAACACCGTCATGTGGCTTTGCAGTCCCCATGCGGCATCCATTACCGGACAGGCGATTTCGGTATCGGGAGGAGAAGTATGAAAATGAACCATTCCGATGATCGGCGCGATCTGATGGATAATGAAACATCTGATCTGTCCAAGGCGCGTTTGCGGGCGTGGCTTCAGATTCTGAAAGTCTCGCGCAAAATCGAAGGTGAGCTGCGCGAAAAAATGCGCATCGAATTTGGCTCAACCCTGCCGCGTTTTGATGTTCTGGCCGCACTTTACCGCGAACGCGATGGCATGCGCATGAGCGAACTTTCAAAATCCCTGATGGTGTCAAACGGCAATGTCACCGGCATTGTCGATCGCCTTGTCGGGGAGGGAATGCTCGTACGTGTGCCGGTCGAAAATGACCGCCGCGCATCGATTGTGCGCCTGACCGAAGCGGGCGAAAAGGATTTCGCCGAACGGGCCCTTGTGCATGAAGGCTGGGTTTCCGAGCTGTTTAGCGACCTTTCGGCCAGTGATGCCGATGGCCTGATCCGTATTCTGCGCACCATTTCCCATCATAACGAGGCGCCCCATGACTAAAATGGCGAACATCAAACCAACCCATTTCAACTGGCGCATGGAAGGCGACGTTGCGGTCATTTCACTGGATCGTCCCGACCGCAAAAACCCGTTGACGTTCGATAGCTATGCCGAGCTTCGCGATACCTTCCGCGATCTGGTTTATGCCGATGATGTCAAGGCGGTGGTGTTTGGATCAAACGGTGGCAACTTCTGTTCTGGCGGGGATGTGCATGACATCATTGGTCCGCTGATCAAAAAGGACATGAAGGGTCTTTTGGAATTCACCCGCATGACGGGTGATCTGGTCAAGTCGATCATTGGCTGTGGCAAACCGGTGATTGCGGCGGTGGACGGCGTTTGTGTGGGTGCGGGGGCAATCATTGCCATGGCATCCGACCTTCGTCTGGCGACGGCCGCCTCCAAAACGGCCTTCCTGTTTACCCGTGTCGGGTTGGCGGGCTGTGACATGGGGGCATGTGCGATCCTGCCACGCATCATCGGACAGGGACGTGCGGCTGAACTTCTGTATACCGGGCGTTCGATGTCGGCCGAGGAAGGCGAACGTTGGGGGTTCTATAACCGTCTGGTCGAGGCCGATGTTCTTGAGGCGGAGGCCATCACCCTTGCAACCCGTATTTCCCAAGGCCCGAATTTCGGTCACATGATGACCAAAACCATGCTGGCGCAAGAATGGAACATGTCGATCGAACAGGCGATCGAGGCGGAGGCACAGGCGCAGGCAATTTGCATGCAGACCGAAGATTTCAATCGTGCCTATACGGCCTTTGTTGCCAAGGAAAAACCGGTGTTTGAGGGCGACTGATGGCAGATATATCCTTCCTTGATTGGCCGTTTTTTGAAGACAGGCACCGTGAATTGGCGGTTAAGCTTGATGCTTGGGCGGCGACCAATCTTGATGGCATTGATCATGATGATGTCGATGATGCCTGCCGGGATCTGGTTCGCCGACTGGCCGATGGTGGTTGGTTGCGCCATGCGGCCATTGATCCGCAAGATACCGGATCGAAACTTGATGTGCGGTCGCTGTGCCTGATCCGCGAAACATTGGCGCGCTATGACGGGTTGGCTGATTTCGCCTTTGCGATGCAGGGGTTGGGGAGTGGCGCGATCTCTTTGTTTGGGACGCAAGCCCACCGGGGGGGATGGCTTTTGAAAGTACGTTCTGGCAAGGGGATCGCTGCCTTTGCGCTGACCGAACCGCAATCGGGATCGGATGTTGCCAATATCGCCCTTGATGCCAAACGTGATGGCGATGATTTTATTCTGAACGGTGAAAAGACCTGGATTTCCAATGGCGGGATCGCAGACTTTTACTGCGTCTTTGCGCGCACCGGCGAAGCACCGGGGGCCAAGGGGCTTTCGGCCTTTGTCGTTCCGGCAAACACACCCGGATTAGAAATTGCCGAACGGCTGCATACCATCGCACCCCATCCACTCGCACGCCTGAAATTCACCGATTGCCGTATCCCCAAAGAAGCCCTGATCGGTTCGGGTGGGGATGGATTTAAAATTGCGATGTCGGTTCTGGATGTTTTCCGGTCAACCGTTGCCGCCGCCGCCCTTGGTTTCGCGCGCCGTGCGCTTGATGAGACGATCAATCGCGTTCAGGAACGCGAATTGTTTGGCGCACCGCTTTTTGATCTGCAGATGGTTCAGGGACATGTCGCGGACATGGCGCTTGATATCGATGCGTCGGCGCTTTTGGTCTATCGCGCCGCATGGCTCAAAGACAGCGGTGCCCCGCGCGTAAGCCGCGAAGCGGCGATGGCAAAACTTTATGCAACCGATCATGCACAAACCGTCATTGATAAGGCGGTGCAAATTCATGGCGGCGACGGTGTGCGCAGTGGGCACATCATAGAACTGCTGTACCGGGAAATTCGCGCTCTTCGTATCTATGAAGGCGCCTCAGACGTCCAAAAAATAATCATCGCACGGCAAACGCTGGCGAAATAATGGCTTTATCAGGGGCTTTACAATGCTTGGACCGACTGCACATACTGATCAATTCACACGGGACAATTTGCCACCGGTGGCAGACTGGCCAGAGTTCAATTTGGACAAGTTTGAGTATCCCGAATATCTGAATGCCGGGGTCGAACTGACCGACAAAATGGTCGAACAGGGTTTTGGCGATAACACCGCCCTGATTGGCAATGGTCGCCAGCGGACCTATAAGGAACTGGCAGACTGGACCAACCGCATTGCCCACGCGCTGGCCGAAGATTACGGCGTTAAGCCGGGCAACCGTATTTTGATCCGCTCGGCCAATAATCCGGCGATGGTGGCCTGCTGGCTGGCAGCGACCAAGGCCGGCGCAGTTGTGGTCAATACCATGCCGATGCTGCGGTCTGGCGAACTGGCCCAGATTGTCGAGAAGGCGGAGATTGAATTTGCCCTATGTGACACGCGCCTGATGGATGAGATGGTCGCCTGTGCCAAGGACAGCAAATTCCTTAAAAAGGTTATCGGATTTGATGGTACCGCCAATCACGACGCCGAGCTTGACCGCATCGCCTTGACCAAATCGGTCAAATTCGAAGCGGTTAAAACCGGGCGCGATGACGTGGCCTTGCTTGGGTTTACCTCGGGCACGACCGGCAGCCCCAAGGCAACCATGCATTTCCATCGTGATCTTCTGATCATTGCCGATGGCTATGCCAAGGAAGTGCTGAATGTAACGCCTGATGATGTGTTTGTCGGATCGCCCCCCCTTGCCTTTACATTTGGTCTGGGCGGACTTGCCATTTTCCCACTGCGCTTTGGGGCGACTGCGACCTTGCTTGAAAAAGCGTCCCCTCCCAACATGATCGAGATCATCGAAACCTATAAGGCGACGGTGTGCTTTACCGCGCCGACCGCCTATCGCGTGATGTTATCGGCGATGGAAGAAGGGGCTGATTTGTCATCCCTGCGTGCGGCGGTTTCGGCAGGCGAAACTCTGCCAGCGCCGGTTTATGATGCCTGGATGGAAAAAACCGGCAAACCGATGCTTGATGGTATTGGCGCGACCGAGATGCTTCATATCTTTATCTCCAACCGGTTTGGTGACAGTCATCCTGCCTGTACGGGGCGCCCGGTTGGTGGATATGAAGCCAAAATCGTTGACTACGATATGAATGAAGTTCCGGTCGGAACGGTTGGCAGGCTTGCGGTGCGCGGACCGACGGGGTGTCGTTATCTTGATGATGTGCGTCAGTGCACGTATGTGCGTGATGGCTGGAACCTGACAGGGGATGCGTTCTTTGTTGATGAGGATGGCTACTATCACTTTGCTGCACGCAATGACGATATGATCGTCTCGTCGGGTTACAACATCGCCGGTCCGGAAGTCGAGGCCGCCTTGTTGTCCCACGTAGCTGTTGCCGAATGTGCGGTCATTGGTGCACCGAATGAAGAACGCGGCACCATTGTTCAGGCCCATATCGTTCTGGCAGACGGTTTTCACCCGACACCCGAGATGGCCAAACAGTTGCAAGATCATGTAAAAGCGACGATCGCGCCGTTTAAATACCCGCGTTCCATCGTCTTTATCGAGACACTGCCAAAAACCGCGACTGGAAAAATTCAGCGCTTTAGACTGAAACAGGACATGTCTGCATGATCGATTTCGCCGCCACCAAATCCCTGTTCCATATTCCCAAAGGTGTCATTTACCTTGACGGGAACTCGCTTGGCATGATGCCAAAGTCGGCCGCAAATCGCGCCAAGACGATGATCGAGGATGAATGGGGGGAAATGCTGATCCGGGGCTGGAATGATGCCAAATGGATGGCGCAACCCGAACGTGTTGGCAATCTTGTCGCGCGTTTGATTGGGGCGGCTCCCGGTACCGTGGTCATGGGCGATACCCTGTCGATCAAGGTGTATCAGGCACTGGCAAGTGCGCTGGAACTGCGCCCGGATCGTAAGGTTATTGTATCGGACAACGGGAATTTCCCGACTGACCTTTATATGGCCGATGGCCTGATCAAAAGTCTCGATAAGGGGCATGTGCTTAAAACACCAAACCCCGAAGATGTCGAAAGCCTGATCAACGAAGGCCTTGCTGTCTTGATGCTGACCCAGGTCGATTATCGCACCGGGCGTATGCATGACATGAAACGCATTACCGATCTTGCCCATAAGGCGGGGGCGATTGTGATCTGGGACCTAGCGCATTCGGCGGGGGCTGTGCCGGTTGACCTGACTGGATGCAACGCGGATTTTGCCGTTGGCTGTACCTACAAATATCTTAATGGCGGTCCTGGTGCCCCGGCATTCATTTATGTCCGGCCCGATCACGCCAAAACCATCCGACCGGCATTGTCTGGATGGTTGGGCCATGCTGCCCCATTTGCCTTTGACCGTGATTATACGCCGGCCCCGGATGTTTCACGCATGCGGGTTGGCACACCACCGGTTATTCAGATGACGGTGCTTGAAGAAGCCATGAAGGCATGGAACGGCGTTGACATGGCTGATATCCGCACACGCAGTATCGAGCTGTGCGAGCAGTTTATTGCGGGTGTCGAGGCATCCTGTTCGATGCTGGAACTGGCAAGCCCGCGTGATCCACAACATCGTGGTTCACAGGTGTCGTTCAAGTTTGATCAGGGATATGCCGTGATGCAGGCCTTGATCGCACGCGGCGTGATTGGTGATTTCCGCGCACCCGATATCATTCGTTTCGGGTTTACCCCACTTTATATCGATAATGGTGATGTCGATGGTGCGGTTAAAATTCTGGCCGAGATCATGGAAACCAAATCATGGGATCAGCCGGAATTCCATAAACGCAACGCGGTGACCTGATCATGGCCAAGCAAACCAAACCATATGATCCCAGCAACGAAGGCGCACGCACGGATTTTTCCGATCAGATGTCCTATGGCGATTACCTGTCGCTTGATGCGATCCTGACGGCCCAGCATCCCAAGTCGGATGCCCATGACGAAATGTTGTTCATCATTCAGCATCAAACGTCCGAGCTTTGGATGAAGCTTGCGATCCGTGAAATCAGTGCGGCCCGCGGCGTCATGGGTAAGGGGGATTTCCGCCCGGCGTTTAAGATGTTGGCGCGCGTGTCGCGGATTTTCGAGCAGCTTAACAACGCATGGGACGTTTTGCGCACCATGACGCCAAGCGACTATACGACGTTTCGCGATGCGCTTGGTCCGTCATCGGGGTTTCAGTCCCATCAGTATCGTCAGATCGAATTCATGTTGGGCAACCGCAATCACGCGATGTTACGCCCGCATGCCCATCGCGAAGACATTCTTGAGTTGCTGAAACAAGAACTGGCAACGCCCAGTCTGTATGATGCGGCGTTGGGTCTTTTGGCGGGCGAAGGCATTGATCTTCCTGATCATGTTCTTGGACGTGATGTTTCGCAACCCTATACGCCAGATGACGCCGTGATTGCGGCCTGGCACAAGGTTTACAGCAATCCAACCAAATACTGGTCGCTGTATGAACTGGCTGAAAAGCTGGTGGATTTTGAAGACTACTTCCGTCGCTGGCGCTTTAACCATGTGACCACTGTTGAACGCGTTATTGGTTTTAAACGCGGGACCGGTGGCACGGGTGGCGTCAGTTACCTTAAGAAAATGCTGGAAGTAGAACTGTTTCCGGAACTCTGGCGGGTGCGAACCACGCTTTGAGGATGGACGGGCATGATGCAAATACTGCAAGATCAGGGGCAGGCATCAAGTTCGTTAAAACCACGACGCACAAAGACATAAATGTCGTGGGATCAACGTGTTGCTAAACGAATAAAATGTATAAACACGGAGGCTTAAATGAAGGGTATTAAGACAACCATTGCAGCTGTTGCTGCGTTGTTTGTTGCTGGGGCGGCGCAGGCCGATCCGGTAAAGGTAGGCATGATCACCACACTTTCGGGCGGTGGTGCCAGTTTGGGTATTGATGCACGTGACGGCTTTATGCTGGCGGTTAAACAAGCAAACAATTCCGATCTGGAAGTCGTGATCGAAGATGATCAGCGCAAACCGGACGTCGCTGTCCAGCTTGCTGATAAAATGATCCAGCAGGAAAAGGTTGATGTTCTGACCGGTATTATCTGGTCGAACCTTGCCATGGCTGTGGTGCCGTCCGCGGTTGCACAGGACAAATTCTATCTTTCCGTCAATGCGGCACCGTCGCAGTTGGCAGGCAAAGGCTGTAACGCGAACTATTTCAGCGTTTCTTACCAGAATGACAACCTGCACGAAGCAGCCGGTGGCTATGCGTCGAGTGCCGGGTATGAAAACGCCTTTATCCTCGCACCGAACTATCCGGCGGGTAAAGATTCTCTGGCTGGGTTCAAACGCTTCTTCTTTGGCGACATCGCAGGCGAAGTTTACACCAAGCTTGGTCAGACAGATTACGCCGCCGAAATTGCTGAAATCCGTGCGTCGGGTGCTGACAGCGTCTTCTTCTTCCTGCCGGGCGGCATGGGCATTGCGTTCATGAAACAGTATGCTCAGTCGGGTGTGGATATTCCGCTGATCGGTCCGGCATTTTCGATGGATCAGGGCATTCTTGGTGCAGTTGGTGATGCAGCTCTTGGTGTGAAAAACACCTCGAACTGGTCAAAAGACATCGACAATGCGACCAACAAGGCATTCGTCGAAAGCTTCGTTGCTGAATATGACCGTCTGCCGTCGCTCTATGCATCTTATGGTTTTGACACTGCAAACCTGCTGCTTTCAGCAATGGGCAAAGCAAATGTCAATGACAAGGAAGCATTCCGCGATGCTTTGCGGGCGGCTGATTTCAATTCGGTCCGTGGCAAGTTTGTCTTTGGTCCGAACCAGCATCCGATTCAGGACATCTATGTTCGTGAAGTCGTTAAAGAAGGCGACGTTCTGACCAACAAGATCGTTGGCGTTGCCCTTAAAGATCATGCCGATGCCTATGCATCGGAATGCTCGATGTAATCACGGGCTGACAAGTCGGTGGGGGCCGTTGCCCATAACGGTTTACGGCCCCGACCACCTTGTGACGGAGTTTCCAATAATGTTCACTCTTTTCCTGGAGCAGCTGCTAAACGGCCTTCAGTCCGGTGTGATGCTGTTTTTGATGGCATCTGGGCTGACGCTTGTTTTCGGTGTAATGGGGCTGATTAATCTGGCCCATGGCTCGCTCTATATGGTTGGCGCATTTGCTTGTGCAGCGGTTGCGGCATGGACCGGTTCGTTCTGGCTTGGTCTTGTTGCTAGCCTGATGGCGGCGGCCATTGCCGGCGCGCTGGTTGAGATACTGATTATTCGCCGTCTTTATAACCGTGATCACCTTGATCAGGTTCTGGCGACTTTTGCCCTTATTTTGATTTTTTCCGAAGGCACACGCTGGATTTTCGGATCCTTCCCATTGTTTCTAAGCGTTCCCGAGTTTTTGACGGGCACTGTTGTGATGCCCGGTGATTTCCAATATCCGCTGTTCCGTCTTGCGATCATTATTGCCGGTTTTGCCGTGGCGGCGGGATTGTTCCTGCTGATTGGTAAAACCCGTCTTGGTATTCGCATTCGAGCTGGTGAAGCTGATCGCGGCATGATCGCCGCCTTGGGGGTGGATATTGATCGCCTTTATACAATTGTCTTTGCCCTTGGGGCCGCCTTGGCCGGGCTTGCCGGGGCATTTGTAGGGACAACCCAATCGGTTCAGGTCGGCATGGGCGAACCGGTGCTTATTCTGGCATTCGTTGTGATTGTGATTGGTGGGATTGGCTCGATCAAGGGCGCGCTGGTCGGATCCCTTCTTGTTGGCTTTACCGATACGATGGGTCGGTTTTTGTTGCCCCATGCGTTTGCAACCTTTCTTGATCCGGCAAGTGCGACGGCCATTGGGTCCGCCCTTGCATCAATGTTGATTTATATCGTTATGGCGCTGGTTTTGTTCCTGCGGCCAAGCGGTTTGTTCGGGACGGAAGCCTGATATGACCATGAACCGCGAAACCTTTATCAACTGTATCCTTGGTCTGGCGCTGGTGATTGTCCCATTGATTGCGCTGGGCATGGATGAGCCGTTCATCATTACCCTGGCAACCAAGGTGGCGATTTTTGCCATGGCGGGGGTAGGCCTTAACCTTGTGCTTGGCTATGGCGGGCTTGTGTCGTTTGGCCATGCGGCGTTCTTCGGAATTGGCGGCTATGCGGCGGGGATACTTGCCAGCCATGCGCTGAATTACGAACCGATCATGACATGGCCGTTCGAGATCGAAGGCACGACCCAGATGATCATTATCTGGATCGTCGCGCTGCTGGCATCGGCGATTATTGCCTTGGCTATTGGGGCGATTACGCTGCGCACAAGCGGCGTTTACTTCATCATGATCACGCTGGCGTTTGCGCAGATGATCTATTACTTCGCGATTTCCTGGCCTGCATATGGCGGGGAAGACGGCCTGTCGATCTATGTGCGCAACGGGTTCCCGGGGCTCAATACCCTTGATCCGATCAGTTATTTTGCACTCTGTGCCGTGATGCTGGGTCTTGCGATCGCATTTTCGGCCGTTTTGATCCGTTCGCGGTTTGGTCTTGCCCTTCAGGGCGCTCGCCAGAACAGCCAGCGTATGACGGCCGTGGGGATTGCACCGTTTCGCATTCGTCTGGTGGCGTTTGTGATCTCGGCGATGATCACGGCGTTGGCCGGCGCACTTTATGCCGACCTCAACCGTTTTGTGAGCCCGTCGATGATGTCTTGGCATATGTCAGGTGAAATCATGGTGTTTGTCATTCTCGGTGGGGTTGGGCGCTTGTTCGGCCCGCTGGCCGGGGCGGGGCTGTACATTATTCTTGAACATCTGCTTGGCGGGGTTTGGGAATTCTGGCAATTGCCGCTGGGTGTGTTGTTGCTCATCGTGGTTTTGTTCGCGCGCGGTGGCCTTGTCGGTGTTTTGGCGGGGGAACGCAAACATGTCTGATCCCATTCTTTCACTGTCAAACATCACCAAGCAGTTTGGGTCCCTTCTGGCTAGTGACAGCGTAACGCTTGATCTGCGTGCGGGGGAAATCCACGCACTGATCGGGCCGAACGGGGCGGGAAAATCCACCCTGATCAAACAGATCGCGGGCGAGATCAAATCTGATAGCGGTGACATTCATTTTAACGGTCAGCACATTAATGCCTTGGACGCGGTCCAACGGTCGCGCATGGGCCTTGCCAGAACGTTTCAGGTGTCGTCCCTGATGCCGGAGTTCTCGGTTCTGCAGAACGTGATGCTCGCTCGCCAGTCAGTCAGCGGGAAGGTCTTTCGTTTCTTCCGCCCGGTGCTGAGTGACAAGTCGCTTGTAGAACCGGCAATGGCGCAGCTTGAAAGGGTTGGTCTTGCGGATCGTGCGGAAATGCGCGCGGCCGATATTTCACATGGCGAACGTCGTCAGTTGGAAATGGCGGTAGCCCTTGCCCTTGAACCACGTGCATTTCTGTTGGATGAACCGATGGCGGGCATGGGACCAGAGGGCTCCAAACGTCTGACCGGATTCCTTGATGGTTTGCGCGCACAGGCCCCGATCCTTCTGGTCGAACATGACATGGATGCGGTTTTTGCCTTGGCCGACCGGATTTCGGTTCTGGTTTATGGCCGTGTCATTGCGACCGGTACTGTTGATGACATTCGCGGGAATGATGATGTCAAACGTGCCTATCTCGGGGAGGAAGCCTGATATGTCTGCACTTCTCGAACTTAGTGGTGTGACCGCGTTTTACGGCGCATCGCAGGCCTTGTTTGGCATTGATCTGTCGCTGAATGAAGGCGAAGCCGTTGCTCTTATGGGCCGTAACGGCATGGGCAAGACGACCACAATCAAAACCATCTGTCGCATGATGGAACATCGCGATGGGGTAATCCGGTTTGCTGGACAGGACTTGGCAAAAATGCCATCGCACAAAGCGGCCCGCTTGGGGCTAGGTCTGGTGCCCGAAGGCCGCCGATGCTTTGCCCGTTTAACCGTCATGGAAAACCTGATAGCGGCTGCTCGTCCGGGTGAATGGGATTTCTACCGGGTGGCGGGGTTGTTTCCGCGTCTTGCCGAACGGCGTGAGCAAAAGGCGATGACGCTTTCAGGCGGCGAACAGCAAATGTTGGCGATTGGCCGTGCATTGATGACCAATCCTCGTCTTTTGATTTTGGATGAAGCAACCGAGGGGTTGGCGCCGGTGGTCCGTCAGGAAATCTGGGCAGCAATCAATCAGCTTAAGCAATCAGGTCTGACCATTTTGGTGGTGGATAAGTCGCTTAAGGAACTTTCGGGTGTCGCGGATCGCTATGTGATTGTCGAAAAGGGCGTCACGGCCTGGAGCGGTGCGGTCAATGAACTGACCGATGCGCTTGCTGACCGGTATTTGGGGATCTGATATGGCGGTATTTACCTATCGGCAAAAGGTCCTGTTTCAGCATTGTGATCCAGCCGGGATTGTCTTTTACCCCCGCTATTTCGAGATGGTGAATGCCACGGTCGAAGAATGGTTCGATGTCGTGATTGGCTGCGGTTTTCCAACCATGCACGGGCCGATGCAGGTGGCGGTTCCAACCGCGGGGCTCAGCATTGCCTTTACCGCACCAAGCATGCTTGGTGATGTGCTTGAGTTTCGTCTGACACCACTTCGGATCGGACGGTCTAGCTTGGAGCTGGAAATAACCGCGCATTCAGGCGACGAGCAACGCCTGAAAACAACGCTCACACTGGTGTTTACGAAAAGAGGCGCCGGAAAGTCAGTGGCATGGCCCGATGATTTGCGTGCCAAAATCGAAAAAGAAATCAATCAAGTGGTAGAAAAAAATGCATAAAATCGTTCAGCCAGATGGATGGAAAGAGCCCAAGGGATACGCAAACGGTGTGTTGGCAGAAGGTGCCACGTTGTATATCGGAGGACAGATTGGCTGGAACGCTGATCAGGTTTTCGTTGCCAAGGATTTCGTCGGTCAGATGGAGCAGGCACTGATCAATATTCTGGCCGTTCTGGAAGCAGGTGGGGGCAGTCCGGAGCATCTGACGCGATTGACATGGTATGTCACCGACAAACAGGAATATCTCGCCAAACAGCGCGAAGTCGGCCAGGCCTATCGCCGCGTCCTTGGCAAGAATTTCCCGGCGATGACCATGGTTGTGGTCAGTGCATTGGTCGAAGACGAAGCCATGATCGAGATCGAAGCAACCGCTGTGATCCCGAAGTAAACCGCACGTCGAACGCCATACGATAGATCGCAAAGGGCAGCATTATGAGGATGGGGAACAAAAGCGGTGATGCCATCTTCGTCACAGGCCGCGATCTGCTCTGCATCGGCATAGCCCGCATCGGCCAGAATATCTATCTTTGTGCGCTCAAGCACGTCCTTTGCTGCTTTGGCGACCCGATGCAATTCATTCTGGTCCGATGTCGCCTGTGTCACTTCATGATGAGCGATCAGCCCGTGGGCATCATCGACCGCAGACTGAAGATTGTAGCCGACAATCCGGCCTTTGCCTGATCGCATGATCCGGGCATCCCCATCTCCGATAACCACCTGTGTCTGTCCCATCTCGTCCATCAGAAGCACCGACTGGGCCAGATCGGCTTTCTGCGCGCGCAACTTTGCAAGGGTTGCACGCACATCACCTGTTTTACCTCCTGTGCCGCCCGGGACGTCCGACGGGGTGTCCGACGGGCCATCCGTAGCATTCTGGCTATGGTCAATGGCGTCCATCTCTGCGAGATAGTCCGATATTTGCCGGTCAATATCGGCGATCCGCTTTTGAAGCTGTGACTTCGTCCAGACTTTTTGCGGACTGGTATCTGCCTGGAATTTCGATCCGTCCACGGCCAGGCACTGACCCGCGATCAGCCCTTCCCCGCGCAGAAACAGCACAAGACTGCGACAAACCCGGCCTATCCCCTCCCGGTTCGTTCGGCGGAAATCGGCAATCGTCTTGAAATCAGGGGCCAAACGGTCCAGCAGCCACAAAAGTTCGATATTGCGGTGGCATTCGCGTTCCAGCCCCCGGCTCGAACGCAAACGGTTCAGATAGCCATACAGATACAATTTCAGAAGAACGCAAGGATGATAGCCCGGACGACCTGTCGCCTTTGGCTGCACCCGGACAAAACCCAGTGCCTGTAGATCAAGGGCCAAGACAAAGGCATCAATCACCCGCACCCCATTGTCATCGGCAACAAGATCATCAAGCCGGTCCGGGAAAAGTGTTCCCTGTTCGCGACTGGTTCCTTCGATAAAGCCTGACATAAAAAAAACTGCCCGAAATTCATCCTCCGGGCAGTTTCTCAAATCAGACAACGCTTGGGAATCCTGTTTTCACACAGGCTCATTATGCTGCCCTTTTGACGTTTTGCGGATTCCTGATGTTTTTGGTTGACCCTCAATCATTGCCATCAACGGTTTTGCTTTTCCATCGTTGCTGATCTAAGCTTTTAAAAAACAAAAATAAGTATCAGCGGAGGACCATCATGAGATCGACCGCATTGGATGAGGCCAATGGCGTAAAACCGCCTGTTGGGAATGATGATAGTTTTGGCGGCCCGGGTCCGGAATTTGGCCCGTGGCTGGAAAAGGCATCGATACTGGTTGTCGATGACGAACCGGGCATGCGCAATTTTCTGGTGCGCACTCTTGGCCCACGCGCCAAACGGGTTGAAGAGGCCGCCGATTGCGAAGAAGCAACCAAAAAGCTTGATCAGCATCATTTTGATGTGGTGATCCTTGATAACATCATGCCGGGCAAAAGCGGTGTCGAGTGGCTGACCGAGCAGCGCGAAATTGGCTTTTTCTCTGATGCCATCCTGATGACGGCCTATGCTGATCTTGATACCGCGATTAAGGCGTTGCGGGCGGGGGCTGTTGATTTTGTCCTGAAGCCATTTCGCTCCAACCAGATTTTAAACGCGGTGGCGCGGTGTCTTGATCGCATGCGGTTGCGCCGTGAAAACCATGTTCTGCGTCATGAATTACGCGCAACGTCCGATCATGTGTTGCTGCGTGATAGGCTGATTGGCTATTCCCCGCAAATTCAGGAAATCCGCGAAACCATTGCCCGTGTTGCACCCTTGCCAACGTCAATCCTGATTTCCGGGCAAAGTGGTACTGGTAAGGAAGTCACCGCGCGCTCCTTGCATGCATTATCCGACCGGGCGGAAAAGCCGTTCGTGCCGATTAACTGTGCGGCCATTCCGTCCGAGATGATTGAGGCCGAACTGTTTGGTCATGTAAAAGGTGCCTTTACCGGCGCGCACTCCGCCCGTGACGGGCTTTTCATGCATGCGCAGGGCGGGACATTGTTTTTGGATGAAGTCGGCGAACTGTCACTGGCCACCCAAAGCAAACTTTTGCGCGCGATTGAAAGCCGCCGTATCCGCCCCGTGGGGGCGGAACGCGAAGCGCCGGTCGATTTGCGCTTTGTCTTTGCCACCAATGCGGATTTGGAAGAAGAAGTCGAAGCAGGCCGTTTTCGTGCCGATTTGTTTTACCGCATCAATGTCATGCATATCGAGATGCCGCCGCTTCATGATCGCGGCGATGATGTGCTTGAACTTGCCAATCTGTTTATGACCAAGCTGTCCAAGCAGCTTGGTGTGCGTCAGGTGCCCATGGATGGGGCGGTTCGCGCGGGATTGACCCGCTATGGCTGGCCGGGGAACGTGCGTGAATTGCGCAACCTGATTGAACGAACCCTCATCCTTGGACGGTTCCCCGATGAGTTTCGTGACGAACGCGCCGATCAGGGATCACAAGCGGACGGCGACGAGACACTTGATGAAATGGAGCGCCGTCACATTCTGGCGATGCTGCATAAAACCGGGGGTAATCGCAACGAAGCGTCGCGGCGTCTTGGTGTGTCGCGCAAGACCATTGATCGTAAATGTGCCAGCTGGGATCTGTGATGAAGCTGTTTGGCCGGTCGATCTCGCCGCGACCAAAACGCACAAGATCGGTTCGCTTTAAGCTTTTGGCGATCGCACTTTTGCCGACACTGGTCATCTTGCCACTGTTGCTTGGCGTGATGATGGTGCGCTGGAATTCAAAGTTTGATGCGCTTCTGACCTCCAAGGTCAGTGGTGATCTGACGATTGCCCATCAATATTTTAGCCATATTCTCGATAATACCGGCGAACAGATACAGTCGCTGGGGCAGTCGGTTGCCTTTCGCACGGTTTTGATGTCGGGTAACCCGGATGCGGTAAATGATTTGCTCGTCAGCCATCAGGAGAACCTTGGGCTTGATTTCCTCTATCTGATTGATGGTGATAACATCGGGCCAGATACTGACACCGACGTTCATTGGCCGGTGATTGCATCGGCCTTTGCCGGCAGGGCGTCAACCAGTATCGATATTTTCAGTAATGCCGACCTTGATGCGATCTCCCCGGATTTGGCTGCACGTGCACGGCTTGATCTGGTTGAGACGCCAAATGCCGTGCCGACCACCCGCAATGCCGAAACGCGGGGCATGGTGGTTCACTCGGCAAGTCACGTCAGTTTGCCAAGCGGCAGGGACGGGGCACTGGTCGGCGGTATTTTGCTTAATCAGAATTTGGGCTTTATCGATACGATCAACGACCTTGTCTATCGCCAAAGCAGCCTGCCCGAAGGCAGCCAAGGCACAGCCACCCTTTTCCTTGATGATGTCCGGGTCAGCACAAATGTTCGCCTGTTTGCCGAGCGCCGTGCGTTGGGGACGCGGGTATCGAGTATCGTGCGCAAAACCGTACTTGAAGATGGCAAAGTCTGGCTGGATCGGGCCTTTGTCGTCAATGACTGGTATATTTCAGCCTATGAGCCGATCAAAGATAGTTTCGGCAAGCGGGTAGGGATGCTTTATGTCGGTTTTCTTGAAGCCCCCTTTGCCCAGACCAAATATGAAAGCCTTCTGATCATCATCGGGGCGTTTTTGTTTGTCGCGGCCCTGTCGGTTCCGATCTTCCTGCGCTGGGCGCGCGGTATTTTCAAGCCACTTGAACGGATGACCAATACGATTAACCGGGTTGAAAGTGGTGATTTTTCTGCCCGTACCGGTCTTAATCAGGTGCAGGATGAAATTTCACTGGTAGCCGAGCATCTTGATGATTTGCTTGATCAGGTGCAGGAACGCGACAAACGTTTGCGGGCCTGGAATGATCAGCTCAACGCACGGGTCGATGCGCGCACCAGTGAACTTCGCGAAGCCAACCGGCAACTGGAAAGTACGACCAAACAGCTCATTATGTCCGAAAAATTGGCGGCCATTGGCGAAATTACTGCTGGTGTCGCGCATGAAATCAACAATCCGGTCGCGGTTCTTCAAGGTAATCTGGATGTATTGCGCGACCTTTTGGGTGAGCACGCGCGTATCGCCGATACCGAACTGCGATTGATTGACGAGCAGGTCAACCGCATCAACCTGATTGTCACCAAGCTTCTGCAGTTCGCCAAGCCTGAGGAATATGCAGGCTATGTCGAACGACATATCGTCGGAGAGGTGATTGATGATTGCCTGCCCCTTGTTCAACATCTGCTGAGCAAGGCCGATATTGATGTGGCCCGCCAAAGCACGGCTGCCCGTCTGGTGTTGATGAACCGAACCGAGTTGCAACAGGTTCTGGTCAATCTAATGGTCAATGCCCTGCATGCCATGCCTGAGCAGGGGGTGCTTACTCTTATCGACGAAGATGTCGATCATCATGGGAAACCCGGTATCCAGATCACGGTGCGCGATACCGGAACCGGCATGGATGCAGAGGTATTGAACCGGATTTTCGATCCGTTCTATACGACAAAACGTCGCGAAGGGACCGGACTTGGGTTATCCATTAGCAAGACGCTGATTGATCGCCAAGGCGGTCACATGCGCGTTGAAAGTGTACCTGGTACAGGCACCACATTTACCGTGTGGCTGCCCGAGGCGGACTAAGGTCACGGGCGGATACCTGACAACAGGCCCGGAAAGTATCCGCGAAAAATGCACGGCGATATTCCGGACCTGTTGTCGGATTGCGGCTCTGTTTAAAGGCCAAACGTCACATGGCCGTGTTCATCAATAGTCCAAGCCGTATTCCATGCGATTTCCCATGCGTGACCGTCTGGATCCGCGACATATCCCCTAAAGCCACCATGCACGGGCGGATCTGCGGGTCGCAGCATCTTGCCACCGGCATTGATCAATCGTTGCATCAGGGGCTCTACATCTTCCTTGCGGGCTACATTGTGTGCCAATGCATGGGCCGAAGCCAATCCATCCGAAGGACGGTTCATGTCCTTCATCAGGGCTTTTTCAAGCCAGGTGCCCAGAACAAACCCATTCATTTGGTAGAATATGATTTCTTTGTTCTCAAAAACAGGCGACCAGCCAAACCCGTCGATATAAAAACGACGTGAACGCGTGAGGTCTGCTATGCCAAGGGTTATGACGGAAATCTGTTGTTGCATGTCCAATCCTTTCTGTTGGCATACGTACCTTGCGTACGCCTTGAAAGTCTTGGGCCGTTAATTTGCAACGGAAGGACCCGCTGTCGCGGGGGCCGGGCTAACCGCACCGAACCTAACCTGTTTCAGACAATCACATCTATATCAGAGCAGATCCAAGAAGGCAAAATTCCTGACCTCAAAACTTTTGGGGGATTAGTCCCGTCGAAAGGCCGGTTTGTTCTTCTCTTATGTCCCTGATTTATCGTGCGAAGAGCTCATTTTTGAGCACTAGCTCGTAGCGCATGCTTTGGGCGAAAATGCTGCAAATGCGAGTGGACATTTTGTCCGTTTAGAGTTTTTCCAGGTTGGAATGTTTGGACATTTTGTCCATATGCGTGCGCTGCAATATGGCGGGTTGGTGTCGAAAACTGACAGAGAATCAACCAAAACGGGTAATGGCATGACAATTGCCACGTTGAGAATTCGGGGTCTAACCGCGTTTGCCCTGCACCATCAGGTGAAACTGCATGGTCCGGGCAAGAAAAAGTCATACTACCGGGAGGAAACAACTTCATGTTTGATCGGCTGAAAAAAGAACATATCGTCGCTGGTGACGATTTCAACCGCTGGAAGGTGCCACCGGCATCTATCGCCATCCATCTGTGCATCGGCTCTGTCTATGCCTGGAGTATCTTTAACCCGGCCCTGATCAAGGAATTTGGTGTGGTCGCGGCAAGCTCCGGTGACTGGGGCCTGCAATCCGTCGTATGGATTTTCTCTGTTGCGATCGTAAGTCTTGGTCTTGCTGCTGCATTTGGGGGCAAGTGGCTTGAAGAAGTTGGTCCGCGCATGGTCGGCGTTGTCGCCGCATTCTGCTGGGGCGGTGGTTTCATCGTTGGCGGACTTGGGATTGCCTCCCACCAATTGTGGCTGGTTTATCTTGGATATGGTGTGATTGGCGGGGCCGGACTTGGGCTCGGTTATGTTTCGCCGGTTTCAACCCTGATCCGCTGGTTCCCTGATCGGCGTGGCATGGCGACCGGCATGGCGATCATGGGCTTTGGCGGTGGTGCGATGATCGCAACCCCGATCAAGGAAAGCCTGCTGGCTGCTTTCTATCAGGTGCCGCAATATCTTGGTGCTGAAAGTGCTGTTAACCTTGTTACCGAAGGTGGCAAGCGCATGGCAGAAGTCGGCGGCCAGATGGTCGAAGTCGTTGTCGCTGGTGCCGCGCAGGTCGCAGCCGCCCCGGTTCCGATCGAAGAGGGCGTTTATGTCGCTGGCACGGGTAACACTGGTGCTGCAGGAACGTTCTTTACCCTTGGTATTGCCTACTTCATCGTCATGTTGATCGCGTCGTTCTCTTACCGCGTTCCACGTGAAGGCTGGTTGCCAGCCGGTTGGACGCCACCGACTGCCGATGCTGCGTCCAAACGCATGATCACGCAGAAAAATGTTCACATTGATCAGGCGCTTAAAACCCCGCAATTCTATCTGATCTGGATTGTGCTGTGCTTTAACGTGACCGCAGGCATCGGGGTGATTGGCGTTGCCAAAACCATGATGTTTGAAATCTTTGGCTCGACTTTGCCTCTGATTGTCAATTCGGCTTTTGCCGCAACATATGTGTTTATGATTTCGGTCTTTAACATGTGTGGCCGGTTCTTCTGGGCGTCTATCTCGGATTATATCGGGCGTAAGAACACCTATTACTGCTTTGTCATTCTTGGGATCATTCTGTATCTGTCGATCCCGTATTCTGCACAGCAGGTCAGCGTCAATCCGGCTGTCACATATCTCGTGATGTTCTATGCCGCGACCATGATCATCTTCACGATGTATGGCGGTGGCTTTGCAACTATCCCGGCGTATCTTGCCGATATCTTTGGCACCAAATATGTCGGTGGCATCCATGGCCGTCTTCTGACTGCCTGGAGTACTGCTGGTGTGCTCGGTCCGCTGGCCATTACCCAGTTGCGTCAAACCTCGGTCACCAATTCGATCAAGGATCTGGCCGCCAAGATTGATCCGGCGGCCTTCCAGGCCAAATTCGGTGCAGGTCTTGAACAGCTTGACCAATTGGTTGCGGCGAAAACCGTTACGATTGGTCGTCTGATGGAAATCGCACCGGCTGGAACGGTCAACCCAACCTCAAGTCTGTATAACACCACCATGTATGCCATGGCGGCTCTGTTGGGGATTGCCTTGATCGCCAACAAAATGATCCGTCCGATTGATGACAAGCATTACATGGAAACACAGGAAAGCGGTTCAGGCGCAAAAGCAGCGTCCGAAGCGTAATCAGGCCCCAGGAACCGACCACCGTACCCGTGGTCGGTTCCGTCGGGTTGGCGTTCTGTCTGTCTGCCAACCCGCGTCCTGTTGCAGGAATAACCTTTTGGTCTGTAGGGGCTATCGGTTATCCTGCAGCAAGGGCACTTTCCATGTATGAAGGCTGTCTGATTGGCTGTTCGATAGTGCCAGACAGCAAACTTAAGGCAGCACCCAATGTCACAAAGCGCATCGCATCTTTCGATGCCGGATACAAAATGATCGATAAACTCGAAATGTTTATGGTGCTCGCCCGTGAGCAGCATTTTGGCCATGCCGCCGAACATTGCGGCGTGACCCAGCCAACGCTTTCCAGCGCGCTACGTCAGCTTGAAGACCATCTTGGCGTTGTGCTGGTCAAACGTGGATCACGGTATCAGGGCCTAACCCCCGAGGGCGAACGTGTTCTGGAGTGGGCGCGCCATATTGTCGGCAGTACACGGTCGATGCGCGATGAAATGCGCGCCATGCGGTTTGGCCTGACCGGGCAGGTACAGATTGCCGTTATTCCAACCGCTCTTTCGATGGTTCAGGAACTGACCACCCCGTTTCGTGAAAAGCATCCTGATGTGACCTTTGCGGTTTTGTCGCGGACGTTAACCGAAATTCAGGCATTGCTGGATAATCTGCAAATCGATGTCGGGATTACTTACCTTGATAACGAACCGCTGGGGCGCGTGACGTCGATCCCGCTTTATTACGAACGCTATCATCTGGTGACATCGAATTTCGCCGATATCGGGGACCGTGATAGCATTACCTGGCAAGAAGCTGCGAAGTTTCCGCTTTGTCTGCTGACACCTGATATGCAGAACCGACGGATCATCAATCAGCATCTCAGCGAGGCCGGGGCAAAGATCAGCCCGACACTTGAAAGTGATTCGATGATTGCCCTGTTTACCCATGTGCATACGGGAAACTGGGCCAGCATCATGCCGGTTAAAATGATCAAGGAATTCAGCATACATGACCGGGTCAAATCGATCCCGATTGTGGAGCCTGATGCTGCACACCTTGTCGGGATGATTGCGGTCAAGCGTGAACCGGCAACGCCGGTGGTTTCGGCCTTGTTGAAAGAAGCCAAGCTGTTGTCGGAACTCGAACGGGCGTGAAAACCGCTTGATAGGTTTACGCTATCGCGTAACGGGACGGCTTTATTGAACCGGCGATGTATATCGCTGACACTACAAAGAACAATAAGAAATTCAATAGACTGCTTAGTGAGAGAGGCTGGCATGTCAAATCAGACCGAGGAACAAAACGTCCGGGTTGCGTCCATTTGCGACCAGATGTCAGGGCTCGAAGGCCCATTGTTGCCAATCCTGCATGAAGTGCAGGAAGAATTCGGGCATATTCCCGAAGGCGCACTTCAGACGATTTCCAAGAAACTCAATCTCAGCCGGGCGGAAGTCCATGGGGTTGCCAGTTTCTATCATGACTTCCGCGAAGAAAAGGCGGGCAAGCATGTGATTAAAATCTGCCGGGCGGAAGCCTGTCAGGCGATGGGGGCAGATGATCTTGGCGATCATGCCAAAAGCCGTCTTAAAGTCGATTGGTCGCAAACAACCATCGATCACAAAGTCACGCTTGAACCTGTTTTCTGTCTTGGTCTGTGTGCCTGTGCACCGGCGGCTATGGTCGATGGCAAGGTGGTTGGCCGGGTCAGTAAAGATCGCATGAACCGTATTCTCGATGAGGTGGGGGCATGAGTATCAAAGTTTATGTTCCGCTGGACTCCGGCTCTGTCGCCCTTGGTGCAGACGATGTCGCAACCGCAATCGCCCAAAAGGCCACAACAGCCGGAGCGGATATCAAAGTCGTTCGCAACGGATCGTTTGGCATGTACTGGCTTGAGCCGATGGTTGAAGTCGAAACATCGCACGGTCGTGTGGCCTATGGCCCGGTAACACCGGAAGACGTAGATGCGCTGTTTGCAGCCGACTTCCTGACCGGTGGGGAGCACAAGCTTTACCTTGGTCGGACCGAAAATATCCCGTTCCTCAAAAGTCAGACCCGCCTGACATTCCAGCGTTGCGGCTTTATCGATCCGGTGTCGCTTGAAGATTACCGAGCCTACGACGGACTTACCGGTCTTAAAAACGCACTTGAAATGACGGATGAGCAAATTGTCCAGTCCGTGACCGATAGCGGCCTGCGTGGACGCGGTGGTGCCGGTTTCCCGACGGGCATAAAATGGAACACCGTGCGCCAAGCCCCGGCGGAGCAGAAATACATTGTCTGTAATGCCGACGAGGGCGACAGCGGTACGTTTGCCGACCGTATGATTATGGAGGGTGAACCGTTTGTCCTGATCGAAGGCATGATCATTGCCGGTTTGGCCACCGGTGCGACCAAGGGATATGTCTACACCCGGTCGGAATATCCTGCTGCCATCCGCATCATGAACGAAGCCATCGAAGTTGCACGTGCCAACGGCGTTTTGGGCGAGAATATCCTTGGATCGGGCAAGACGTTCGATATGGAAGTCCGTATGGGTGCGGGTGCCTATGTTTGCGGCGAGGAAACATCGCTTCTTAACAGTATGGAAGGCAAGCGCGGTGTTGTCCGTGCCAAGCCGCCACTGCCAGCCCTTGAAGGGTTCATGGGCCGTCCAACGGTTGTTAACAATGTTATCTCGCTCTGTTCGGTTCCAGTTATTCTGGAAAAGGGGGCGGCTTATTATCGTGATTTCGGCATGGGTCGGTCGCGTGGTACCATTCCGATACAGATTGCCGGGAACGTCAAACATGGCGGGCTTTATGAGGTCGGCTTTGGCCTGACCCTTGGCGAGATTGTCGAACAGATCGGCGGTGGCACAGCCACCGGACGCCCGATCAAGGCCGTTCAGGTCGGTGGTCCGTTGGGGGCCTATTTCCCCAAGGAACTGTTCGATACGCCGTTCGATTACGAAGAGTTCGCCAAGCGGGACGGCCTGATTGGGCATGCCGGCATTGTTGTCTTTGACGACACGGTTGACCTGATGAAGCAGGCCCGTTTTGCCATGGAATTCTGTGCAATTGAATCGTGTGGAAAATGTACGCCATGCCGCATCGGATCAATCCGGGGCACCGAAGTTGTTGATAAGCTGGCACGCGGCGAAGACCCCGAATTGCAGATCGAATTGCTGACCGATCTTTGTAACACCATGAAGTTCGGCTCGTTGTGTGCCTTGGGTGGGTTTACCCCTTATCCGGTGATGAGCGCACTGACCCATTTCCCTGATGATTTCAAGCCTCATGCGCTTGACATAGCTGCGGAGTGAAAACGATGTCCATGATCAAAGAAATCGACTACGGAACCCCCGCCGCCAAATCCGAAAAAATGGTTACCCTGACCATTGATGGCAACAACGTGACCGTGCCCGAGGGCACATCTGTCATGCGCGCCTCAATGGAGGCAGGCATTCAGGTCCCCAAGCTTTGCGCGACCGATATGGTCGATGCGTTTGGGTCCTGCCGCCTGTGTCTGGTCGAGGTCGAAGGCCGCAACGGCACACCATCATCCTGCACCACACCGGCGACAGACGGCATGGTGGTGCGCACCCAAACGGACCGTTTGAAGAAAATCCGCAAAGGCGTGATGGAGCTTTATATTTCTGACCATCCGCTTGATTGCCTGACCTGTGCGGCCAATGGTGATTGCGAATTGCAGGATATGGCCGGGGCCGTTGGCCTGCGCGATGTGCGCTATGGCTATGACGGTGGCAACCATGTGAAGGTGCGTGATAACGGTGAAGAAAATCCGCGCTATATGGCGAAGGATGAAACCAACCCGTATTTCACCTATGACCCGTCAAAATGCATTGTCTGTTCGCGCTGTGTCCGGGCCTGCGAAGAAGTGCAGGGGACCTTTGCGCTGACCATCGAAGGCCGCGGGTTTGAAAGCCGCGTTTCGCCGGGCATGCACGAGGATTTCCTTGATTCCGAATGCGTATCCTGTGGGGCCTGTGTTCAAGCCTGCCCGACGGCGACGTTGCAGGAAAAATCGATCATTGAAATTGGCCAGCCGGAACATTCGGTTGTCACCACCTGTGCCTATTGCGGGGTGGGCTGTTCGTTCAAGGCGGAAATGCGCGGCGAAGAACTGGTGCGCATGGTCCCGTATAAAGACGGCAAAGCCAACCGTGGGCATTCCTGTGTCAAAGGGCGCTTTGCTTATGGTTATGCCAACCATAAGGACCGCATTCTGAACCCGATGATCCGCGAAAACACCTCTGACCCATGGCAGGAAGTTAGCTGGGAAGAGGCCCTTCGCTTTACCGCCGATAAATTCCGGTCCATTCAAGCCCAATATGGCAAGGGTGCGATTGGGGGGATTACCTCATCACGCTGCACGAACGAGGAAACCTTCCTTGTTCAAAAACTGGTCCGGGCCGGCTTTGGCAATAACAACGTCGATACCTGTGCGCGTGTCTGCCATTCGCCAACCGGCTATGGCTTGAAAACCACCTTTGGCACATCTGCCGGGACGCAGGATTTTGACTCTGTCGAACAGACCGATGTGGTCATTCTGATTGGGGCAAACCCGACCGATGGCCATCCGGTGTTTGCATCGCGTTTGAAAAAACGTCTGCGCGACGGGGCGAAACTGATCGTCATTGATCCGCGCCGTATTGATCTTGTGCGGACCCCCCATGTTGAGGCCGTCGCCCATGTCGCCTTGCGTCCGGGCACCAACGTTGCGGTTCTGACATCCTTGGCGCATGTGATCGTGACCGAGGGCCTGTTTGACGAGACGTTTGTCCGTGAACGCTGTGATTGGGATGAATTCCAGGATTGGGCAGCGTTTGTGTCCGATCCAAAACACAGCCCAGAAGCCATCGCCGACATGATCGGTGTGGATGCGCAAACCATGCGCAAAGCCGCACGGACCTTTGCCACCGGTGGCAATGGCGCGATCTATTACGGGCTGGGGGTTACCGAACACAGCCAAGGCTCGACAACCGTGATGGCGATTGCCAACCTTGCCATGGCGACCGGCAATCTCGGGCGTCCGGGCGTTGGTGTGAACCCGCTGCGCGGTCAGAACAACGTGCAGGGCGCTTGTGATATGGGCTCCTTCCCGCACGAGCTGCCGGGCTATCGCCATATTCAGGACAGTGCGACCCGCGATATTTTCGAAGATATCTGGGGTGTCAAACTTGATGATGAGCCGGGCTTGCGTATTCCCAATATGCTTGATGCGGCTGTCGAAGGCACATTCAAGGGGATTTACATTCAGGGTGAAGACATCCTGCAATCAGACCCCGATACCAAGCATGTCGCGGCTGGTTTGGCGGCAATGGAATGCGTTGTGGTTCATGACCTGTTTTTGAATGAAACAGCCAACCATGCGCATGTGTTCCTGCCCGGTTCGACCTTCCTTGAAAAAGACGGTACCTTTACCAATGCTGAACGCCGCATTAATCGCGTGCGCAAGGTGATGACGCCGCTTAATGGTTTTGCTGATTGGGAAGTTACGCAAAATCTGGCGCGTGCCATGGGACTTGACTGGAATTACACCCATCCGTCGCAGGTGATGGATGAAATTGCCGCCACCACGCCAAGCTTTGCCAACGTGAATTATGACCTTCTTGAACGTGAAGGATCGGTTCAGTGGCCATGCAATGACAAGGCGCCAAAAGGTACACCAGTCATGCATATTGATGGCTTTGTTCGGGGCAAGGGCAAGTTTGTGGTGACGGAATATGTCGCCACCGACGAACGAACTGGGCCACGCTTCCCCCTTCTTTTGACCACCGGGCGTATTCTTAGCCAATATAACGTCGGGGCACAGACGCGCCGTACGGCAAACACGACCTGGCATGAGGAAGATTTGCTTGAAATTCACCCACATGATGCAGAGCAGCGTGGGGTGCGCGATGGCGATTGGATCCGTTTGGCGTCGCGGTCTGGTGAAACCTCGCTTCGGGCGACAATTACCGACCGTGTCGCGCCGGGCGTGGTTTACACAACCTTCCACCATCCGGGCACTCAGGCCAACGTGATCACCACCGATTTTACCGACTGGGCGACCAACTGCCCGGAATATAAGGTAACTGCGGTGCAGGTCTCTTCGAGCAACGGACCGAGTGACTGGCAGGTCGAATATGACCGTCAGGCAGAACAATCGCGTCGCATTAAGCCACGTGTGGATGCGGCGGAATAAGATAAACTCCGCGCACTGTGTTAGGATCGAAAGAACCGCACAGTGCGCGGAAGTTCCGTGTAAAGAAAAGTTTACAAGCAAAGAGTAAGCACCAATGGCACCTGATAAGCTTGTCTATATGGCCAATCAGATCGCGACCTTTTTCAAATCCAAGCCCCACGACGAAGGTGTTGCGGGGGTGGCCGGGCATATCAGCGATTTTTGGGATCCACGTATGCGTAAGCAGCTATTTGACATGATTGCGGATGGGCATGATGGCTTCGAACCACTGGTTCTCGAAGCCGCTCCGGCGATCCGCAAGGTTAAAGAAACCGCATGAAACCCAAATCATCAGACAATTATATTGTTGATGGTCGGGACCTCGATATGGCGCGCGCGGTGTCGCGTGATGACGGCAATGATGATGCGCCCATGATCTTGCAGCCGGAAATCCCGGCTGCATTGACCTTTAATGGGCAATCGCATGCGGTGATGATGGTGTCTCCGCATGATCTGGAAGATTTCATGGTCGGTTTTGCCCTGTCCGAAGGCATTGCCGATAATGTTTTCCAAATCACCTTGCGTGACGTGCGGAAAACCCTTCAGGGCTATGTGATTGAGGCCGATCTGCACGAAGACGTGTTTGACCGTCTTGAAGACCGCCAACGCACCCTTGAGGGGCGGTCGGGCTGTGGATTGTGCGGTGTACAATCGCTTGATGCGGTTTCGATGGATAAAATCGGTACCGTGACGCCGGGCAATATGGCGCAGGATATCGTGTTGCGTGCGATTGATGCATTGCCTGATCATCAGACCCGCAACCGCGAAGGCGGCGGCCTTTTACACGCCAGCGCCTTTATCGATGTTAGCGGTAACATCCAACTGGTCCGCGAAGATATCGGACGTCATAACGCGCTTGATAAAGTATTGGGCGCTGTTGCCCGTCAGGGGATCGATACCACTGGTGGCTTTATCCTGATGACCAGCCGTTGTTCATACGAAATTGTGACCAAGACCGTGCAATGCGGGGTCGGAGGGCTTGTGACCCTGTCGGGGCCAACATTAACGGCAGTGAATTTAGCGCGGCAGGCGAGGCTTACCATGATCTGCCGCGAACGGCGTGGATTGTTTCGCCGGTTCGCCTGATATCAGGTTGACGCGCGCGCAATGATTTCAAATCCGATATCAATCGAATTGTTTGACAGGGGCTGATTGTTGATCCGGGCAACCAGGGCTTCTGCGGCCTGCTTTCCCAAATGGGTGCGGTTGACTTCAACCGTACTCAGGGCGGGCAGGGTAAAGGGGGCGAAGTTCTGATTGCCAAAGCCTATAGCGGCGATGTCTTCGGGGACGCGAAGGCCGCGTGATTGGGCCTCGATCAAAACACCATGGGCCAAAAGATCAGAACTGCACATGACAATCCCGTTTTTAAAGCCCAGTTCAATTCCCGTGGTCAAACCATTGCGGCCCCGCTCAATCGTTGCACCGGTTTCGTACAGGACTTCGGTCGGGGCATTGCCGGTGAGCTGATCAAATTGGGCGGCAAAGCTGTTTTTACGGCGTAATGCGCGTTCATCCCCGGCCGAAATAATCAAGGCATGCTCATAGCCGCAGGAAACGGCATATTTAGCCACTTCCTCGCCGGCCTTGATGTGGGAAAAGCCAATACAGACATCCAGTGGGTTTTCCGTCATGTCCCAGACTTCAACCACTGGAATGCCAGCCCCCAGTAACATCCGTTTGCATCCCGGCGAATGATGGATGCCGGTCAAAAGAATGCCATCAGGGCGGCGCGACAGCATGGTCGACAGGACAGCCTGTTCTTCGTCCTGTGAAAAGCCGGTTTCCGCCATCAGAACGTGATAACCCGACCCGCGAATGACATCGATGAAGTTTTGCATCAGATCGGAATAGATCACATTGGTGATCGATGGCACGAGCGCGGCAATTAATTGGCTGCGTCGTGATGCGAGCGCCCCGGCAACCATGTTGGGCACATAGCCGGTCAGCTCAATCGCATCCTGAATGCGTTTAAGCGTCGCCGCCGATACTTTTTTAGGATCATTGAGCGCACGCGATACCGTTACTTGCGATACGCCAGCAATACGTCCGACCGTCTCCATCGTGACGGAGCCGCTTTTAAGGTCGGCGGTGATAACCGGATCGCTGTGTTCTGCTATGCGTGACAAGTTGTTTTGTCTCTTGATCTGAGGGCCTTACGCCAAAACAACGTAAGGGCAAAAGTGCGAAAGCGAAATGTTCAGAGCCGGTCTTTCGATTGCTCTGAACACTACATCAGCCCAGTAGGGTGGGCAAGAAGCGTGGCTCGGGTAAAAGCCACTCCACAGCCAGGGAGGAGGCTGTGGAGGTTGTTTGTTGCTTCTTGCCCGGACTCACTCGTTTTCTGTCTTGTTCTTTTTCCGCGCAACGGAAATCGAAAACGCAATCGATATCGCAATCAGAACCCACAGCAGTCCGGCGATCCAGCTTTTGGTAAAGAAGATCGAAAACGTGCCAAAGGATTCCAGACTTTTTACGAAATAGATTTCCGCCGATGGGCCCAGAATAAAGCCGATGATAAACGGCGCAATTTCAAGCCCGATCTTGTGAGCCAGATAGCCAAACAGACCAAAGATCAAAAGCGTCCAGACATCGAACATCACGCCGTAATTAATCGTATAGGCCCCGACAACACACATCATTAGAATGATCGGGAACAGGATGTTTTTTGGTACCGTCACGACCTTGGCCAGGTGCCGGATGGCAAATACCATAACCAGAAACATCACAATGTTGGCAACCAGCATGGCAATGATCATGGCATCCCATGTCACCGGGTTGTTGCCGATAAACAGGGGGCCGACCTGAATGCCTTGCAGGGTAAAGGCGCCGATCAGGATGGCGGTGGTTGAATCACCGGGGATGCCAAGCGACAATAGCGGTACCAATGCGCCGCCCGTCAGGCCATTATTGGCACTTTCTGATGCAATCACACCGGCTGGCTCACCCTTGCCGAATTTTTCAGGGGTTTTGGAAAAGTTCTTTTCCTGACTATAGGCCAGAATGGATGCGGCACTGCCGCCAACACCGGGCAGAATGCCGACAAAGGTGCCGATGGCCGATGAACGGAACAGATTGACGAACTGACCTTTGAAGATGGAAAGTTTGAACGGCTTTCCACCAATCTTGACCCCCGATAAGCTCTGCCCTTCTTTCATGCCTTGTTCGGCTTCGATCAGGATGGTGGCAAGGCCAAACAGACCGATCAGAACCGGCAGTAACGAAAAGCCGCTTTCGAGATAGTATTCAAGGAACTCAGGCACGAGGCGCAATTCACCATTGCCGCCGCGCGAAATGTCATAGGCGCCAATCAGGCTGATGAAGATACCCAGAAACCCGCTGAAAATACCGACCAAAAGGCTGCTTGAAAGAGCGGCCATGACGGTCAGGGCAAAGAAGATGATCAGGAATTTTTCGATATAGGAAAACTTGATGGCAAAATCGGCCAAGGCCGGGGCAAACAGGTAAAGGGCGGCAAGACTGAACAACCCGCCGATCAGAGATGATGTAATCCCGATTTTAAGCGCGCGTTCGCCTTCGCCGTTCTGCGTCATCGGATAACCATCAAGCGTCGTGGTGATCGATGACGGCGTGCCCGGAATGTTGAGCAAAATGGCAGGAACCAGCCCGCCGGAAATCCCGCCAACATACAATCCAAGCAACAGGGCGAGACCGTTTTCAAGGCCAAGCGAATAGGTCAGTGGCAAACACACGGCAACGGCCATGGTGGCGGTCATGCCCGGAATAGCGCCGAAAATGATGCCGATCACAGTGCCCGCGGTAACCAATGTGAAGAACATCGGCGTCAGAATGGATAGGAGTTCCATGATAAATCTCTTGGCTCAATCCGTGCCGGGGCAGGCCCTTATGGCAGCGAAATGTTGAAAAGTTCGGACAGGATGTACCAGACGATGGTTGGCGCGATCAGGGCGTTTGCGCCTGCGATCAGCAATGTCCGTCGGGTGCGCTCGTGCAGGAAAAGGGTGCTTAGCGCAAACAGGTACGGGATCGAACACAGGTAAAACCCAAGTCCTGTATTTGGGAAGAAGTCCCCAACCGATGGCATGGCCGTAAAATAGATGACCGTCAGGACCAGTGTTCCGAAAAAGCGCATATGATCGATGCCAGCAGGCCACCATGGGCCATTGGTAATCGTGGCAAGCATCGTGCGCCCGCGGGTAATCAAAATGGCCGTAAAAAGAATTCCCAGGATTATGGCAATGATCGTTGGGAAAATCATATGCGACGTATCGAAATCGATTGTCACATGAAAAGGGGAGTCAAATGACATGGGACGCCTCCGGGATGTGCCTGTTTTGACCCTACGTTACGCATTTTCATGAAATTAGAAAATCAGGTCAGGCTTATTTTACGGGAAATAGCGGCGGGCGACCACACGCATTGACCCGATCAGGCAAGAGCGGCCCGGCACATCAATGCCGGGCCATCCAGTATTTTAGTTAGTCGCAATCGCGTCGATGACATGACGATATTCGTCACGTTTTGCCTTCAGGTAAGTCGCAGCTTCGGCCTGCGGCCTGTAATTCGGGATGAAGAACGATGCTTTTTGCGTTTTCTGGATATCACCAGCGGCATAGATTTCTTTCAGTGCGGTGTCGATGGCCGCAATCTGTTCGGCATCCATGTCCTTGTTGAATAGGAAGAAGAATTCCTTGTCGAAGGTGAAGTCTTTTGAACCGTCAAGGGTGACGCTGACATTCGGGGTGGTGAATGCCAGAAGTTCGTCACGGGTGGTGTCGCCCATGCCTTCGGGGTTTGCCTGTTCGATGGTCTCTTCGCGTGCGGTCAACCAGATAAAGCGCATTGCTTTTTGATCATCTGCATCAAGCTGGGTGAACTGTTCGTTGGCCTGAACCGACCCGTTGATGACATCGGCCTGACCATCAAACATCAACTGATTTTTATCTGCCTGCGAACCGGTGTTGACTGGAACGATGTTTTCTTCGGCACCCGGATGGGTCACTTTTACAGCGTTTTTCAGAGCCGAGAACCCGATTTCCGAAACACCACCGGCCTGAATGGCAACGCGAACGCGTTGACCAGCGGCCGCAGCAGCAATCACGTCTTCCATCGACTGCATCGGCGAATTTTTCGCTACGAGATACGCATTGCCCGGATTGATCGCGACCGTCGGGCCGACAACGTAATTATCAAAGATATCGTCATAACCGCGCACACCGTACAGATTTCCAAGATAGGATTGATCGTGGAAGATCATGATGGTGGTGCCACGCGAATCGCGTTGCAATGCCTTGAAAGCTTCGCTGGAGCCAACGGCATCGACTTTTACGTTGATGTCGAGTTTCTTGGCGAGTGCCTCGGCAACGATCGCGCTGTTCTGGTAGGTGTCGCCACCGGTTGATTTCGAGCCGATGACAAGGCGAATGTTACTTGGTAGATCAGTAGCCGAAGCCAGAACAGGTGATGCAACCATGGCGGCGAAGCCAGCAGCAGCGGCGATGGATTTAAAGAGTCCGGTCATAAGATTTCCTCCCGAATGACGCGTTCCTGACGATGGGGGTATCCCCGTAATGCCCGCTTGGTGTGGTTCCCAAGTGGAGGGTGTTGCTTGTTCTTATTGTTGCTTTGGCTTGTAAATTTAAAAGCCATATGTATGCGCATACATAACTTGATACATCTTGTTTCAATTGGTGTCAATTGCTGAGTTTCTCGGATATTTTGTGTATTATATAGAGTATACTTGTGCATGTAAGTTTACTTGACATCTTGTCCTTGTATGCGCATACATAGGTCATCAATGAAAAGTGCAGGCTCCTGTTTTTCGTGTAACATGTGGAAAACAGGGAAAAAGCCGAACTACGGGAGGGACGCCATGTCCGAGAAACATAAAAAAGCTGCAGAAGATCTTAGAAGTGCGCGCTGGTTTGCGCCCGATGATCTTCGTTCGTTTGGTCATCGTTCGCGTCTGATGCAGATGGGGCTTGATCCTGAGGATTGGACCGGGCGTCCGGTCATCGGGATCCTTAATACATGGTCGGAGCTTAATCCGTGCCATGCGCATTTCCGTGAACGTGCCGGTGATGTGAAAAAGGGCGTTCATCAGGCGGGTGGTTTCCCGGTTGAACTGCCATCTATTTCGGTTGATGAGTCGTTCACCAAACCAACCTCGATGCTGTATCGCAACTTGCTTGCGATGGAGACAGAAGAACAAATCCGGTCTCATCCGCTTGATGGTGTTGTCCTGATGGGCGGGTGTGACAAAACCACACCGGGTCTGGTGATGGGTGCGCTGTCGGCGGGTGTCCCAATGATCTATCTGCCTGCCGGTCCGATGTTGCGTGGCAACTATGCCGGTAAAATCCTTGGTTCGGGCTCGGATGCCTGGAAATATTGGGACGAACGGCGTGCCGGTAACATCAGTGACGAAGAATGGGTTGGGGTCGAAGGCGGCATTGCGCGTTCATATGGTCACTGCATGACCATGGGAACTGCATCGACCATGACAGCCATTGCCGAGGCGATGGGGCTTTGCCTGCCGGGGGCGTCATCCATTCCGGCACCGGATGCCGGTCATATCCGTATGTTGACCCAATGTGGTCGCCGTATTGTTGATATGGTCTGGGAAGATTTGACGCCGGAAAAAATTGTTACTCCAGCATCGGTCAAAAATTCCGCCGTTGTCGCGATGGCAACCGGCTGTTCGACCAACGCGGTTGTGCATATGCTGGCCATGGCGCGCCGTGCATCGATTGATCTGACACTCGATGATCTTGATGCGCTGGGTCGTACTACGCCCTTGATTGCCAACATTCGACCATCGGGCAAAGATGACTACCTGATGGAAGATTTCTATTACGCGGGTGGCTTGCGTGCGCTGATGGCGCAGCTTGGAGATAAGCTTGATACGTCGGTGACGACCGTGACAGGTAAAACCCTTGGCGAAACGCTTGAGGGGGCGGTTGTTTATAATGATGATGTCATTCGGCCGCTGTCCAATCCGGTCTATCATCAGGGGTCGCTTGCGGTTTTGCGCGGCAATCTGTGCCCAGACGGGGCGGTGATCAAGCCTGCAGCCTGTGATGAGCGTTTCCGCAATCACGAGGGCCCGGCACTGGTGTTTGATAGCTATCCGGAAATGAAAAAGGCGGTTGATGACGCAAACCTTGATGTCACGTCCGATCACGTCATGGTTCTGCGCAATGCGGGTCCGCTTGGCGGGCCCGGTTTCCCCGAATGGGGCATGCTACCCATTCCAAAAGCCCTGATCAAACAGGGGCATCGTGACATGCTGCGTATTTCTGATGCCCGGATGTCAGGAACGTCTTATGGGGCATGTGTGCTGCATGTGGCACCGGAATCCTATATTGGCGGTCCACTGGCGTTGCTGAAAACCGGTGACATTGTGCGGCTTGATCTTGATAGCCGTCGTTTGGATATGCTGGTCGATGAAGAAGAAATCGAACGCCGTCGTGCTGCGTGGCAAAAACCCGAGCCGCGTTTCCAGCGTGGCTATGGCTATATGTTTGGCAAGCACGTGACACAGGCCAATGAGGGCTGTGATTTCGATTTCCTATCGCCGAAATTTGGTGAAACCGCCGGCGAGCCGGACATCTTCTAAACGCAAAAAGACGCAAAGCGGGGGCTATCTATGGCCCCCGCGAACCGCATCACTCAGGGATACAGTTCAATGGCACTTTCAAAAGCCGATCTGCGTGGCGTGCTGTCCGGGATTTCGGGCATTCTTGTTACGCCGTATGACGACAATGGCGACATCGCGCCAACCAAGCTCAAACCGATTATCGACCGTGCACTTGCAGCCGGAGTTCATTTTCCGGTGGTCAATGGAAATACTGGCGAGTTTTATGCGCTGACCACGGATGAGGCCATCACCATGGCAAAATCTGTTGCTGAAATGCTCGATGGTCATGCGCCGATGCTGGCCGGTATCGGGCGCGGCGTGCGCGATGCCTGCGCATTGGCCAAGGCATCGGCGGATGCCGGTGCAGAAGCCTTGATGATCCATCAGCCGCCTGATCCGTTCGTCGCGCCACGCGGTGTTGTTGATTACATCAAACGTATTGCTGATGCGTCCGGCGGGTTGCCGATGATGCTGTACCTGCGCAATGACATGATTGGTACCAAGGCGATTGCTGACCTGTGTGCTGTCGACGGTGTTGCGGGTGTGAAATGGGCGACGCCAAACGCCATGAAACTGGCTGATGCGATCAATGCATGTGATCCTGATATTGTCTGGGTTGGTGGTTTGGCCGAGACTTGGGCACCAGCATTTTACGCGGTTGGTGCACGCGGCTTTACATCGGGTCTGATCAATGTTTGGCCGGAACGTTCCATGGCGATCCACGCTGCCCTTGAGGATGGTGATTATGCCAAGGCACGTCAGTTAATCGGTGAAATGAAGGCATTCGAAGACGTCCGTGCCGAAGAAATGAACGGTACGAACGTGACGGGTGTCAAAGCAGCGCTTAAACTGCTGGGGGATGATTGTGGCGCGACGCGTCCGCCGTCTGCATGGCCGCTGACCGATGAACAGCACAAAAAACTGACCACGTTTATGCGTCAAAACAATCTTGTAAAATAAGGCGGCTCTGCCGCACCAAGGAGGCATCTATGTCCTATAAACTAACCGGCAAACATCTGATCGCGGGCAACTGGGTCGCAGGCGATGCGACGTTCCAGTCCGAACCGGCCCATGGTCCGGCCAATACATTCCCGGTTGGCACCCCGGCATTGGTCGATCAGGCCGCCAAGGCCGCCGAAGACGCATTTTGGTCCTTTGCTTATTCCACCCGCGAAGACCGCGCAGCATTGCTGAATAAGATTGCTGATGAGATCGCCGCACGCGGTGATGAAATTACCGAAATTGGCACGCAGGAGTCCGGGCTACCCGAAGCCCGCCTGAACGGCGAACGGGGCCGCACGGTTGGGCAGCTTCGTCTGTTTGCGAGCCATATTCTTGATGGTGCGTATCTTGATCGTCGCCATGACGAAGCATTGCCGGATCGCGCGCCCTTGCCGCGCCCGGACCTGCGTTTGATGCAGCGTCCGATCGGTCCGGTGGCTGTGTTTGGTGCATCGAACTTCCCGCTGGCATTCTCTGTTGCTGGTGGCGATACGGCGTCGGCCCTGGCAGCGGGCTGTCCGGTCGTGGTCAAGGGGCATTCGGCCCATCCAGGCACGGGTGAAATTGTCGCTCAGGCGATTGATGCCGCGATCAAGGCATGTGGCGTCCATCCCGGTGTGTTCAGCCTTATTCAAGGTGGTAAACGCGATGTCGGGCAAAGTCTGGTGCAGCATCCGCTGATCAAGGCGGTTGGCTTTACCGGATCGCTTGGCGGCGGCCGTGCGTTGTTTGATCTGTGTGCAAGTCGCCCAGAACCAATCCCGTTCTTTGGTGAGCTTGGATCGGTCAATCCGATGTTTATGATGCCGGTCGCCATGAAAGAACGCGGCGAGGCGCTTGGCAAAGGCTGGGCTGGATCATTGACCATGGGGGCCGGGCAGTTCTGTACCAATCCGGGGATCGCAGTTGTGATTGACGGGCCGGATGCCTATTCTTTTGTGAATGCGGCCAAGGCTGGTCTTGCCGAGGTTTCGGCTCAGACCATGCTGACCGATGGCATGGCAGATGCCTATCGTGCTGGCGCAAAACGGATTGCTTCGACCAGTGGTGTCAAAGACGTTTTGACCACGTCGTGTGATCTGCGCAATGCAACGCCGTATCTGTTTGAAACCACCGGTGAAAACTGGCTTTCAAATCGTGAATTGGGCGAAGAAGTCTTTGGCCCGCTTGGTCTTGTCGTCCGGGTTAAGAACATGGAAGAAATGCTTACCATTGCCAAGGCGCTTGAGGGACAGTTGACTTGCACGCTGCATCTTGATGGTGGTGATGCAGGGGATGCCCGGTCGTTGATGCCGATTTTGGAACGTAAAGCTGGTCGTGTTCTGGCCAACGGGTTCCCGACCGGTGTGGAAGTTTCCGACACTATGGTGCATGGCGGGCCGTATCCGGCATCGACCAACTTTGGTGCGACGTCGGTTGGTACCATGGCCATTCGTCGGTTCCTGCGTCCGGTTTGCTATCAGAACATCCCGGCGGATGTGTTGCCGGCTGATCTTGTCTGATTGTGTTTTCCCAATGATATTGCCCGGCTGTGCGTGGCCGGGCACTCTACGGAGTAAAGAAGTATGAGTGATTATGTCCTGAGTGATGCAATCCGTAACAAGCTTAAACGGGTAAGCACCGCGTCGTTATGTACGGCCCTTTTTAAGCGCGGCATTCGCAATCAGTTCATCCAGAATGTCCAGCAGGTTGCCCCTAAGAGTGAAAATATGGTTGGGCAGGCCTATACGCTGCGCTATATCCCCGCACGTGAAGATCGCAATCCGATTGAGGTGTTCCGAGATCCAAACCACCCGCAGCGCGTTGCCGTTGAACAATGCCCGGAGGGATATGTTTTGGTGATGGACAGCCGCAAGGACGCGCGCGCGGCATCGGCGGGATCGATCCTTGTAACCCGTTTGATGAAGCGTGGCGTCGAGGGGATCGTGACTGATGGTGGTTTCCGGGATGCCGATGGCATCGGAAAACTTGCCATTCATGGATATCACTCGCGCCCGTCGGCACCCACCAACCTGACCCTGCATGAGGCCTATGACCTTAATGTACCGATTGGGTGTGGCGATGCACCCGTGTTTCCCGGTGATGTTTTGGTTGGTGATAAAGACGGTGTTGTTGTTCTTCCGGCGCATCTTGCTGATGAGTTGGCCGAAGAATGTGCCGGTATGGAGAGCTTTGAGGACTTTGTTCTTGAAGAAGTTATGTCAGGCAAGCCGATCATTGGTCTTTATCCGGCAACCAAGGATGAAACCAAGGTCAACTTTGAAGCATGGCGCAAAAAGAACGGTCGCTAAGGCTTAATTGTACTGCCGGAACAAGACAAGAGCCGCTCCGAAACGGGGCGGCTTTTTTTGTGGTTCGGGCTCGACATCGCGTTGAGTGTTAGGTGTTGGTACCTGCCTTGAACATGTTTTCGTCATGACGCAGCAGGCTTTGACCAATCGCGCCTTGAAGGGCCAGATCCTTGTCCCATGCCAGATGGACGATTTCCGGGCCGCGGTGCAATTCAGGGACTTGCGCGAGATGCAGTCCGCGTTGCAATTCCGGCGCCATCAGGTCATAGGCCCGTGCGCCTGACCCGGTGATGAAAATCCGTTTGGGACCAATCAAGGCAATCAGATTGGCAATGCCATATCCAAGAACCTTGCCTGCATGCCGAAACAGATCGGCAAGGTCTTCGTTGCCAGCCCGTGCGCGTGCGACCAGATCCATCATTTGTTCTTCGCTGGGATGGAGGCTGTTGGCATCGGCAAGGTCAATCAGGCCAAGCGCATCGCGCAAAATGGCGTAATCACCTATATATGCCTCAAGACATCCGCGTCGCCCGCAATTACACAGCGGACCATCGGGCTGATACTTCATGTGACCGAATTCGGCGGCGGTGCCAAAATGGCCATTATAGACATTGCCATTTAACACCAGCCCCATGCCAATGCCATATCCCAGCATGATTACGGCAAAATCGCCACCGCCATGCAATGTGGTGTTCTGGGTGATGGCTGTGGCAATACAGTTGGCGTCATTGGACATTTGCACAACTCCGCCATAGCGTTCGCTTAACGGTCGGGTAATGGCAATTTGACGATGACGCAGGGCGGGTGACCAGATGATTTCGCCGCTGTTGCTATCGGTTACGCCTTGTACTGCGACGCTGATGCCGACTGGCGGGTGTGTGATGATGTCACTGTTATCTTTGATGAAGCTGTCAATCAGCGTGATCAGGGTGTCAATCAGTTGCCGGTCGGTTAAATCACGGGTTTTGATGCTGTGTTCGGTGTTGCGTTCGATTTCGCCTTTGAAATTGCCCAGTGCGATCTCGATCAGATTGATTGTCAGCTTGACGCCAATGACGCACGCCGCACCGGGGACCAGATCAAGCAGTACCTTTGGGCGGCCACGTGTTGTGCCATGTGTGCCGTTGGCGTTGGGCGTGCCATTACCATTAGCTGCACCAAGTGCGGCGGCCTGACTTTCCTGCACCAGCCCCTGTGCCATCAGATCGGCGGTAAGGGATGTGACTGTTGCCGGGCTTAAGCCCGTGGCCGTGCCGATATCGATGCGTGCCGCCGGTCCATGAATACGCAGATAGCGCAAGATGGCAATCTGGGATGGTTGGCGCGGGGTATCGCTTTCGGTGCGACGGCTCATGCGGTGGGCCTGCTTTCAGGTGTCAGTGGCAAGACGGGGCGGATAAAACTGTCCGCACCCCGTCTTGCTGATATGGGCATTTTTCATCCCGTTTTGGCAAGGGGATAGAAAATCGGAAAGTGCCGCAGCAAATTACCCGTCCTTAAAGCAAACCACGTGCGGCAAGGTTGGTCATAAGGGCGGTGATCCCGAACTGCCAAGGATTGATCACGTCCGAGCGATCCACCTGATTGATCAGTTTGCCAAGGCTTGGCGTGGCAATGGTCACAAGGTCGCCCATTTCGTGGGTAAAGCCCTTGCCCGCACCGCCCCGGTCATCGGTCGGGGCAAACATGGTGCCCAAAAACAGCATAAAGCCATCGGGATATTGGTGATGTTTGCCAATGGCCTGTGACACAAGGCTTTCGGGGGATCGGCTGATCTGGCTCATCGAGCTTACCGCATCAAGGTGATAGCCATCCGGGCCATCGACAGCCATGGCAAGATCAGCACCCTTAACCGTTTCAAGGGTGAAGCTATCATTAAACAGGCGGATGAAGGGCCCGATTGAGCACGACCCGTTGTTGTCTTTTGCCTTACCCAGAAGCAGGGCGGAGCGGCCTTCGACATCGCGCAGGTTGACGTCATTTCCAAGGCTGGCACCGACGATTTTTCCCTGTGATGTGACTGCCAGAACGACTTCGGGTTCCGGGTTGTTCCATGTTGAAATCGGATGCAGGCCAACATGCGCGCCATGACCAACGGCGGACATAGCAGGCGACTTGGTGAAGATTTCCGCATCCGGGCCAATGCCAACTTCGAGATACTGTGACCATGCGCCTTTTTCGATCAGGACCTTTTTGATATCGGCGGCTTTTTCCGATCCCGGTTCGATCTGTGAAAGGTCATCGCCGATGATACCGGTGATTTCGGTGCGAATTTGATCGGACTTACTGGAATCGCCACGGGCCTGTTCTTCGATCACGCGTTCCAGCAGGCTGGCAACGAATGTGACACCACTCGCCTTGATCGCCTGCAAATCATTGGGGCTGAGGAGATGGGCAGTGTTTTTGTCAGCACCCGGTTTCGACTGTGCGAGAACATCTTCAAGGGCGCCAACGATGGGGAAGTTTGCCGGACGCGCCAGTTTGCCAACCAGATCGCCGATTTCAAGAAGCTGGCTGACGGTTGGGGCGATGCTGCTGATGTCGCGCAATTTATCACCATCAACCAGTACCGGTGTTGGGCCGGAAACGCGTGGATCCCATATGCGTCCAATCAAAATGGCATGGTTGGCATCATCTGGCAGGATGTCATTGAGGTTGGTTGGGAAGCCGTTGGTCATAAGGGTGTCTCGCTTGTCTGGGTGTTGGTCGCGCCCGGTCCGGCCAAATGCAAAAGATGTTCGGGCATCTTGCCCAAAATGATCATGCCAAGAACATCATCATGGGTGACATCTTCTGTTCTGACGCTGCCGACCAGTTTGCCGTTTTTCATCACATGAAGGCGATCAGAGAGATCAAATACATCATGAAGGTCGTGACTTATCAATAGAATACCAAGCCCGTCATGTTTGAGCTTGTTAATCAGTTCGCAGACCATTTTGGTTTCATGCACGCCAAGTGCGGCGCAGGGCTCATCCATGATCAGGACACGTGCTTCAAACAAAAGCGCACGTGCAATGGCCACCGACTGGCGCTGACCACCCGACAGGGCAGACACCGGAGATGTGAATTTTTTGAAGTTCGGGTTCAGCCGGTGCAGGACTTCACGCGCCTTATGTTCCATGGCGGCGTCATCAAGGAAGCCAAACTTGTTGACAAACTCACGCCCCAAGAACAGGTTCTGCGTGGCATCAAGGTTATCGGCAAGGGCAAGGTTCTGATAGATCGTCTCGATATTATTGTCGCGGGCATCACGCGCATTTTCAATTTTGGCTTCCTTGCCGTCGACGACGATTTGCCCGGTATCGGCCTGATAGGCCCCTGACAGGATTTTGATCAGGGTCGACTTGCCTGCCCCATTATGGCCAAGCACCCCAACGACTTCGCCGGGATATAGGTCGATGGAAACGCCATCCACCGCCTTGACCCCGCCAAAGCTGACATGGATGTCGCGCATTTCGACCAGCGGATTTTTATCGGTGTTGGTATCATTCATATCTGGCATATCCGGTCTCCTTACGCGGTCGGGTCGCTATAGCGGCGGTGGAAATACTTGTCGCTAAAGACGGCCAGAACAAGAACCAGCCCAATCACGATACTTTGTAGCGACGTATCAACACCCAAAAGCGCCATGCCGCTTTGCAGGCTTTGCATCACAAGTGCGCCGATGAGAGCCCCGTAAATCGTACCGACACCCCCGGCAAGTGATGTGCCGCCGATGACAACGGCAGCAATCACACGCAGCTCATCAAGCGTGCCAAGGTCGTTGCCTGCTGATTGCAGGCGGGCCGATGATATCGCGGCACTGATGGCGCACAAAACCCCCATCAGGGCAAACACGGCAACGGTCATGCGTTTGACATTGATGCCCGCCAGTTCGGCTGCCTGCGGATTGCCGCCAATCGCAAAGATATACCGGCCAAAACGGGTGCGCTTGACAACAACGGTCAGGATAATCGCAACCAGGGCGACGATCAGAAGCGGAATAGCAATGCCGTGCGAGATTTCGATATTTTCCGGGGTCACCGGGATGCCCTTGTTCTCAAGGATTCGCTCGGCAGCACGGGTCGGCAGGTGATAGGCGTTTAAGGTTGTGACAACGGCTAAAACCAGTCCGGCCTTGACGATGGTATTGGTGTGTTCTGCCCAAATCGGCTTGACCGGAAAATCAAAGGCTAGGCGACGACGACGGTCCATGATGGCGACATATATGATGGCCGCAATGGCAACCGCAGCAACGATCCAGCTCCATGTTGCGCCAATCGTGCCTTCGATCCCGCCGCCCAGTAAAATGAAATTCTGATCAAGCGGGGCAACGGTACGCCCTTGCGTAACCCACCATGCTGACCCACGCCAGACCAGAAGTCCGCCAAGGGTAACAATAAAGGCAGGCACGCCGAGGTAGCCAACAGCAAGTCCCTGTATCCCGCCGATGGCAGCGCCAACCGCAATGCCGATCAAAAGGGTAAGCGCCCACGTCATCGGGTGATTGTAATCAAGGAATTGCGGGAGAAAATCGGTTTGAACAACACCCATGATCATCGCCAGAACGCCAAGGATCGCCCCAACGGAAAGGTCGATATGGCGGGTGACGATAATCAGAACCATGCCGCAGGCCATAACAGCCACAGAGGCCGTCTGAACTGACAGGTTAAAGATATTACGCGGGGTGATAAAGCGCCCGCCCGATGCGATATCAAAACCGACCCATATGATCAGCAGGACGAAAGCCAGACCGATCAGTCGGCGGTCAACTTCCATTTTCGAAAGCAGTCGTGACATGAAAAAGCTCGTAAAGCAGCGGGGCCGACGTGCTGTATTCTGCGCATGGATACAGCTGTCGGCCCCGGGTTAAGCAAGGTCGGAGGAAACTGGCTGCCTTAGTTGCAGGCAGCTACCTTGCCGCTCGAAACGCCCTGACAGACGACGTCTTTTGAAACCCAGCCAGCATCAATCACGAGATCAAGTTTGTTCTGGGTAATCGCAACCGGATCCAGGAAATAGGATTTCATGGTAACACCGTTCGGGCTTTCCCAATCGGCTGTGCCGTCAACATCACCAAGTTCGGTGCCACCTGCCAGTTCAACAGCGATTTCAGCCGCGCGCTTGCCAAGAAGGCGTGCGTCTTTCCAAACCGAAACAGTCTGGGTGCCAAGAGCAACGCGGTTCAGTGCGGCATGGTCGCCATCCTGGCCGGAAACCGGGATGCCCTGCATGCCCTGTGCAGAAAGTGCTGCGACAACGCCACCGGCAGTGCCATCGTTAGAAGCAACAACCGCATCAACCTTGTTGTCGGCAGCGGTCAGGAACTGTTCCATGTTGCGCTGTGCAATTGTTGGCTGCCAGCTATCGGTATAGGCTTCGCCAACAACGTTGATATCACCTGAATCAATCGCAGCCTGAAGAACTTCAAGCTGTCCTTCATGGAGAAGATTGGCATTCGGGTCGGTTGGAGCGCCCTTGATAAAGACGTAGTTGCCTTTTGGTTGCTCGGCAAAGACCGCTTCGGCCTGAAGGCGACCGACTTCCTTATTGTTGAACGTAATATAATAAGCGCTCGCGTCTTCGATCAGTCGGTCATAGCCAACGACCGGAATGCCTTCGTTCGTTGCCTTCGTCACTGCCGGGCCGATTGACGACGAGTCTTGTGCCAGAACGATCAGTGCATTCGCACCGCGTGCGATCAGGCTTTCGATATCTGAAAGCTGCTTGGACGGAGAGCTTTGCGCATCGGCACTGATATATTCAGCGCCAGCTGCTTCGAGGGCTGCTTTAATGGCAGCTTCGTCAGTTTTCCAGCGTTCTTCTTGGAAGTTTGACCAGCTAACGCCAACGGTGAGGTCGGCGGCAAAGGCATTTGCCGACATCAATACGGTTCCGGCCAGCATGGCCGTCGAAAGGAGTTTTTTCATCTGTTTCTTCCCTGAATGAGTGTGTCTTTAGGCGACATTTATTTTTGTTGTCGAAAAAATGTTGACGTGAAGAGGTCGCCCTGTCAAATTTTTTTTAGTGATCAAATTAAAAAATATGCTAATGCCGCAATATATGCCCTAAATTTCTGCATCTTTAGTATAAAACGGGGGTTTTGGTAGGTTGCAGCGCAACATTTAATTTGGATACCTAAAATAAAATGAAAAAATGGCAGGGAACGTTATGACAGCGAAATATCACGACATTGATGGCAAGTCGGTTCTTGTGACCGGCGGGGCATCGGGGATTGGTGCATCAATCGTGCGGGCTTTCTGTGCCCAGGGTGCACATGTCGGGTTTATCGACATTGACGATGACGCTGCCCAAAAACTGATTGACTCGATCCGCGAAGATCACGGTGTTGCGCCGGTCTATAAATCACTTGATTTGCGTGATCAGGCGGCAATTCCCGGTGCTGTCCGCGAACTTTCCGCTGCCATCGGGCCTGTTGATGTTCTGGTTAATAATGCCGCACGCGATGATCGCCATCGCCCCGAAGACATTGGACCGGAACAATGGCGTGACGGGCTTGATGTTAATTTGAACCATCAGTTTTTCTGTGCCCGTGCTGTGGCGCAAGGCATGCGCGAAAAGGGTGGCGGCAGCATTATTAATTTCAGCTCTGTAAGTTATTTAATGGGACTACCCGATCTGGTGACCTATGAAACGGCAAAGGCTGGCATTATTGGCATGACCCGAGCACTGGCCCGCGACTGGGGGGCGGATGGCATTCGGGTCAATACGGTTATTCCGGGCTGTATCATAACCCAACGGCAACTTGATCTCTGGATAACACCCGCCGACGAAGAACGCATTCAGGAACAACAGTGTGTGAAACGTCGTCTTGTCGGTGATGATGTTGCGCAGATGGTTCTGTTTTTGGCGTCTGACGTTTCATCGGCCTGTTCGTCGCAAAGCTTTATTGTCGATGGCGGTCTTGTCTGATCCGCGATAATCTGACAGCTATACATGCCAAAGTTCCGCATTCTTGCCCCGATTGAGATAGACCCACCATGTCACCGACCAATCTGCCTGCCCAGCCCGTCATTATTGACGAAAAAGCCAACCCGTACCGTGATTGTATTCAGGGGTTAGCCAATCAACCGATCACAGTGATCAGTCTTTTGCGTAGTGCGGTAAATGAAAATCCGACGGTTGCGCGCGACCGGGATTTTTCCGTGCCTGAAATAAAGGATGTGGTTGGTCGTCTGGTGGAAAACCGTCCGCGTATTGCGATCATTGCCGGTGCGCCCGACCATCCGGCCCATCTTCTGGATCGGCCACAGGCGTTGATGGCGGCCATCCGGATCTGGGAAATGGGCGGGGTGCCGTTCCTGTTTCATGTGCCGGTGATTTGTGATGGCACCGCGCAAAACAATATCGGGCAAAGCTATTCACTGGCATCGCGCAATCATACGGCTGCCGCAGTCAACATCACCTTTGAAGGTCATAGCTATCACGCAGCCTATGTCATTGCCGGTTGCGACAAATCGCCAGCCGCCGTGGTGGCCGGGCTGGCATCAGCAGATCATGCGCGTGCCTATCGTGGTGATCAGGCCCCGGTCTGGGCGGTGTTTGCGCCATCCCACGTTTTAAAGGGCGGCGAAATCCCAGATGGGACGCGCCGGTTGCTTGATAAAATTGCATCCGATGCCGATCATGCCGGGCATGATGACCTTGGCGGCGATATCCGCGAAAACATGCGTTATATCCTGCAATGCACATCGGATGAGGCCTTCGCCGGATTGCTCGAACGGGCACGTTTGCTGGGATTGATTGACGGGGCGATGGAACGGCGCGTCTTGGATGAGCTGGCAACTGCGACTTGTGATTCCAAGGGCGGTATTTGTGCCTTTAATGGCACGGGGAATTCATCGCGCACCATGCTGGCAGCGTTTGGTTTGACGCCGCCGGAACTGGAATTGCTGACCGATGTTCCGCCTTTTGCGGCGGTCGCCGCCGGAGTGGATGCACTGTTTGGTGTGTTTAACAAACCGGAATATGCGATTGGCAATTTACTTAAGGCCAATTTTGCCAATTTCGTGCGTGTTCATAATGCCACCGGGTCCAGCAGTAATATGCTGCTGCATTTGCCGTTCATGATGCGTTATGCCGGATTTGATGTGTCGATTGATGATTATCAGGATGTCCGAACCAAAACCCCGGTGCCGGAAATCTTCGCCCATAGCTTGACTGAAAATCGCGACACGTTCGTTTTGGCCCAGCAAATGGCCGAAGGCAAAAATCGCGGCATGGAAAGCATTTATCGCATACTCAGTGATCTTGGCGTGGCGATGGACCTTGACGCGCCGACGGTTCTTGGCAAGACATGGGGTGAGCGCATTGCCGGACTAGATAATCCGATTGATGTCACTCTTGGTGATGCATCGGTGATCCGGGCAACGCCGGTTCGTCAACGATCCGGCGTTGATGTGATTACCGGCAGTTTCTTTGAAAACTGTGCGGTCAAGACATCGGGAATGAGTGACCGGTTATTATCGCATTTTGACGATCATGTTTTCATCGTGCGCTATTACGAAAATGAACATGTTTGTAATGGTGATTTTGCATCACCCGATCTGGTCACCCGCCTGATGGAAACTGATGGTGTCAGCGAAGAACTGATTGCCGCAGTTGTCCGCCGTAATGGCGGCAACCGTGTTGATATGGATGCGCCCAAGGACATGTTTGAACAAGGGCATCTGTCGTTTGCCTTTGTCATTGGTGGGCAGGGTCCAGAAGCCTATGGCATGCCGGAAATGTTTTCACCGTCCCAGAACTTGCGGCATCACCGCATCCTTGAAGCATCCTCGATGCTGATTACCGATGGCCGCTATTCCGGTGTGACCAAGGGGGCCTGCATTGGGCATATGGTACCCGAAGCCTTCGCGGGCGGTGGAATTGGCTATTTGTGTGACGGGGATGTTTTGCGTCTTAATCTGACGTCGCTGACCCTTGATTGGCTTGATCCAAAGGCCTTTATTGAAGGGCGCGAATTACCAGCCGATCCCAAGCTTCAGGCTGATCGGGCTCAAATGTTTGACGCGCGGTTTAAACGCATGGAATCCCGTCAGTGCGATATTGCTGCGAGTAATGTGCTTGATGGTATTGGAAATGCCGCGCGTGGGATTGTTCCACCTGCTGTCGACCGGCGGGCTGTTAAAGACTGGCGTTGATCGGCTAACAACATCAGGCTCGGAATCCAAACATGAAAAAGCCCCGGTCTTTAGAAGGCCGGGGCTTTTTTTGAGTTATCCCATCCGCTCGGATGCGTAGCTTCCCGGGCTTGGCGGGAAGACGATGGTGCGATTGCCGTTGATGAAGGATCGATGATGGATGTGGGCATGAACCGCGCGCGCCAGCACTTGACTTTCAACATCACGTCCGATGGATACGTAGTCGGCAGAGTTTTGCGCATGGGTGATGCGGGCAAGGTCCTGTTCAATGATCGGGCCTTCGTCGAGGTCCGCGGTCACGTAATGGGCGGTGGCCCCGATTAGTTTCACACCACGTTCATAGGCCTGACGATATGGGTTCGCACCCTTAAAGCTTGGCAGGAATGAATGGTGGATATTGATGATCCGGCCACTCATTTTCTTGCAAAGATTATCGGAAAGAACCTGCATGTAGCGGGCTAGAACGATCAGTTCGACGTCTCTATCGGCAACCAGATCAAGAAGCTTCTTTTCGGCTTCGGGCTTGTTGTCCTTGGTCACCGGGATGTGGTGGAATGGAATGTCGTGGTTAACAATGACCTTTTGATAATCGAAATGGTTCGACACCACGCCGACAATATCAATTGGCAAGGCACCGATTTTCCAGCGATACAAAAGATCGTTCAGACAATGACCAAAACGCGACACCATCAGAAGAACGCGCATCTTATGATCGCTGTCGTGGAACTGATAGTTCATGCCAAGTTTGGTCGCCGCACCATCAAAGCCACGTGACAGGGTTTCCTGATCAACACCTTCTTCGCTGACGAAGGCGACCCGCATAAAGAACAGACCGGTTTCCATATCGTCGAACTGGGAGCTGTCGGTAATGTTACAGCCATGTTCAGCCAAATAGGCGGAAATAGCGGCAACGATCCCGCGCTGGGAGTCACAGGTGACTGTCAGAACGTAGCTTTTCATCTCGTTCGGCCTTCAATTAAACAGTTATTAAAATTGCCCGACCCGGTCCATCGGGGAATGTCGCAGGGGCGGGCAGAAGCATTAAATATCAAGTGTATTTTCACGTTCCCAGAGCGAGAAATGCGAAACATAAGAATTCCACTCTTTCTGCTTGAGGTGCGCTTTTGAAACATGATGCTCCGAAGTTCGCCGCAACGTCCAACAAATGGCAATCGAATTCAATTAGATAATACGAGATATCAATCTTAGTTTGCGCAATTGATTGTTGAAATGTGTTTTTTGGTGACCAAACCTTGTGGTTCCGTGATCTTGGCATACTTCATTGACCAATGATCTGCGGGCGGCTTAAGGCCTGTGGGATTTAAGATCAAATCAAGGAGCCTTATCACGATGACCAAGCTGAATGTCACCACCCCGGACGGTTCATTTGATGCCTATGTCGCCATGCCAACGACATTGCCCGCACCTGTTGTCGTTGTTATTCAGGAAATATTTGGCGTCAATGCGGTAATGCGTGACATTGCCGACGATTATGCCAAGCAGGGCTATATCGCCGTCTGTCCCGATCTGTTCTGGCGGATTGAGCCGGGCATCGACATCACTGATAAGTCCGAAGCCGAATGGAAGCGGGCATTTGGCTATTATCAGTCGTTTAATGTTGATAAGGGTGTCGAAGACATTTCGGCAACCATGAAGGCCGCCCGCAGCCTTGAGGGGGCGAATGGCAAGGTTGGTGTGGTTGGCTTCTGTCTTGGTGGGTTGTTGACGTTTCTGTCGGCAACACGCACCGATGGTGATGCGTTTGCGGCCTATTACGGTGGCGGCATGAACAATTACATGAATGAAGCGGACAACATCAAAAATCCGCTGATTGTTCATCTGGCTGGTAATGATGAATTTATCCCGGCCGAGGCACAGGACGTTATCAAGGAAGGCCTTGGGGATCATGACCTGACCGAGCTTCATTTTTATCCGGGCCGTGATCATGCCTTTGCCCGTAAGGGTGGGGCGCATTACGACAAAACCGATGCCGATATCGCCAATGCCCGGACAGCAGAATTCTTTGAAGCCAATCTGGCTTAAACACGTTACATGCAACGCAAGAAGGGCTGCGATTTTCGCAGCCCTTCTTTATGTCTGATGCCCATGGAAGCGGCTTACTTCACAAGTGCGCCGATCAGTTTATCAAGGAACACTTCGCAGCGGCCAAGCTGATCAAGTTCGATAAATTCGTCGGGTTTGTGGGCCTGTTCAATGTTGCCTGGGCCGCATACCACCGTGGGAATTTCGCCCATGGCAGAAAAGACGCCGGCTTCTGTGCCAAAGCTGACCTTGCCGGTTGTGTTCGCACCGGTTAGCGCCATGACCAGTTTGGTGACTTCTTCGTCATCGCCGGTGGCAAGGCCGGGCATGTCGGATACGACTTCGATTTCAACGCCAACATCGTCGTAGTTTTCGCGCATTTCCGGGATGAGGGTGTTGTCAAGATAATCGAAAATCTGTCCTTTAAGTTCCATGCGGTCATGGTTGGGCAGATTACGAAATTCGAAATCAACAAAGCAGTTTTGCGGGATAATGTTGAGCTGCGTACCACCGTTGATCACGCCGGAATGAAACGTGGTGTGATTGGGCACGAAATCATCATCATGCGGGCCTTCATCGCGGCATGTCCGGCCAAGCTGGCGCAGGAAAACCACGAATTGGGACGCAAACTCGACAGCATTAACGCCTTCGCCCGGAAGCGACGAATGCCCGGACCGCCCGGTGAAATGCGCACGCGCCGAATATTTTCCCTTATGCTGGGTAATGACCTTCATTTCGGTCGGTTCACCGACAATGCACATGGCAGGTTTGTGCGGCAGATTATTTATTGCCTCTACCAAGCTGGGCACACCAAGGCAGCCGACTTCTTCATCGTAGGTGAACGCCAGATGGATGGGAACGCGAAGATCGGCATTTTTAAAGGTTTCGGCCTTGGCCAAAAGACAGGCTAGAAAGCCCTTCATGTCACATGATCCACGGCCATAAAGCCGATCATCGCGGATATTGATGGTATAGGGATGGGATGCCCAATTCTGGCCTTCGGTCGGGACCACGTCGCTATGCCCAGATAGGATCACACCGCCATCAACCTTTGGCCCAATCGTCGCATAGAGATTGGCCTTGGTGTTGCTATCATCGCGCACGACAAGGCAATCATAACCAAGCGGTTCAAGATATGCTTTGACCTCTTCAATCAGGGCCATGTTTGGGGTCATGCTGACCGATGGGTGGGCAATCAGTTTGCGGCACCAGTCAAGGGTGGCTTCTGACGGGGCAAGGGTGTTGGGGGCGGTGGTCATTCGACGAATTGTTCCTTTAGGATGCGTTCTTCAAGGTTATGTTCCGGATCAAACATCAGTCTGATTTTCATGCTGCGGTCTTCGACGATCTTAACGCGCGAAACATCGCGGACCTCGGTATAGTCGGCCACGGCTGAAACCGGGCGCTTTTCCGGATTTTGAACTTCAAAAACAACTTCAGCACCATGGGGTAAAAGTGCACCGCGCCAGCGACGCGGACGAAACGGACTGATCGGGGTCAGTGCCAAAAGGCCGCTTCCCATCGGCAGGATCGGACCATGCGCCGACAGGTTATAGGCCGTACTGCCTGCGGGGGTGCACACCAAGGCACCATCACATACCAGTTCGGCCAGTCTTTCAACCCCGTCGACCTTGATGCGCAATTTTGCCGCCTGACGGGTTTCACGCAGAAGCGAGACCTCGTTAATTGCAAGCGCACACATGCTTTCACCACTGACGGTATGAGCTTCCATTTGCAAGGGGTGGAGCTCGACCGTTTGGGCTTCTGCGATGCGTTCGGGCAGATCAATTTCCCGAAATTCGTTCATCAAAAAGCCGACCGTTCCACGGTTCATGCCATAGATCGGCACCTTGCGACCCATGTAACGGTGCAGGCTTTCGAGCATGAAACCGTCGCCACCAAGGGCAACGATGACGTCTGCCTTGTCAGGCGGGATATGGCCGTAACGGTGTTTCAGCCGATACATCGCATCTTGGGCGATTTTGGTTTCGGCTGCGACAAAGGCGATGGAATCCGTTTGCATTTGCTTCCCGACGGGTAATTCACGCAAAACCCCAAGGGGCTATCGCCAACAATAGAGTACGCTTTGCTTTGAATTGCAAGGGTCTGCGTGGTGCAACGGGCCATGTGACGTGTGGTGGTTCACCTTATGAACAAGCTGGTTGATCTTGGCGGGAAAACAGAGGAACCTGAGATTCTTGTTCATTTGCCAAGTTAGTATGTCGTATGACCAAATCGCCCTTTAGCATTTCATCTGCTCTTTCGCGGATTTCCCGCCCCGACAACAGTCAGGATGACGCGGGCACGGCACTTGATCTGATGCCTGAGACGGCTCTTGTGCCAAAACGGGTGCGTAATCCCGATGAAACCCGGCAAAAGCTTTTGGATGCGGCGTTTGGTGAAATCCGTCGCGCCGGGTTTGGTGGGGCTTCAATCAATAATATTCTTGATCATAGTGGTGTAACCAAAGGTGCGCTGTACCACCACTTTTCCGGCAAGGCCAAGCTGGTAAATGCCGTGATCGAGGAATGCCTTCCGGGATATGTTGATACGGTCTGGCTGAATGAGCTTGAAAACGCCGAAGATATTTTACCCATCCTGATGGAGCAGGTTGACCGGCTTAGCGGTGATAATGCCCCAGAGCTTCTTGAAGGCGGCTGCCCGCTCGCAAGGCTGGCGTCGGGTGCGGGGGAGCTTGATGAAAGTTTACGCAAACGTATTGATGGTGTGTACCGTTATTGGCGGCGCGGGCTGGCATCTCATATCGGCAAGGCACAGTTTAACAAAACCGTGCGAACGGATGTTGAGCCGTCGTCTGTGGCAGAATTCCTGATTGCTACCCTGCATGGTTTCCTGACCCGGCCCCCGGCCTTACGAAATCTTGAAACCCAGGATGCCTTTGCGCGCGAATTTGCCCGTTATCTGAATAACCTGCGCCCGGCGGGATGATTCCCTGATTTGAATGCAGTAGGGATGGCAGGGTTTCGTTGACATCTAAATTAAACAAAAATAAAATGTATAATTAGTTTTATTGACATTTTTATCCGCGTGATTACATCTCTTCTACAGATTTATGACACTCTTGAAATATGGAGACAGGCCCCATGCGTTCTCTCATTCTTTCTGCGGTTGCCGCAGCCGCATTTGTTTTTGCCGGTAGCGCTGCTCAGGCTGAGCGTCTGACCGAAAAGCCACTGGTGGATTCCAACTGGGTTGAAGCAAACCTTGATAACCCGTCGCTGGTTGTTGTTGATATCCGTTCAATGACCAAAGAGGGTAGCCCCTATGATGCCGGCCACATTCCCGGTTCGGTTTATGCGCCCTATGGTAAATTTGGTTGGCGTGCGAAGGTCGACAATGTTGTTGGTATGCTGCCGCCCGTTGACGTGATTTCAGGTCGTATTGGCGCACTTGGCATCGATAACGACAAACAGGTTGTTGTCGTCCCTGCGGGGCAGAACAGCTCCGACTTTGGTGCTGCGACACGTGTGTATTGGACATTTAAGGTGCTTGGTCATGATGCTGTGACCATTCTTGATGGCGGCCAGCGCGCCTGGCTTGCTGCGGGGAAGGCTGTGTCCAAAGACGCTGTGGCACCGACCAAAGTTGCCTTCAATGCCAACTTCCGTCCGGAACTTCTGGCATCCGCTGATGACGTTGCCAAGGCGCAAGCCAATGGTGTTGCCCTGATTGATGCGCGACCAGAGTCACAGTTTAAAGGGGATGCAAAAAGCGGTGTTGTTGCCCGTAGTGGCGCCATTCCGGGGGCAAAAAACATTTCCCAGTCGAAGTTTTACAGCGATCAGGACGGTGCCTTTGTCGCATCTGATACGATTGCGCAACTGGTCGGTGATGCCGGTGTTTCGTCCGATGCCAAGGAAATCACCTATTGCAATACCGGGCATTGGGCATCGGTTGCATGGTTCGGTCTTTCCGAAGTGATGGGCAATAAGAACACAGCCATGTATGATGGTTCCCTGACCGAATGGGCTGCCGATCCAAGCCGTGAAATGGTGATCCCGGAATAATCGGGATTTTTCAGGCACTGCTATTGGCAAGATCATGTCGGACGGAACCGGGCAGGCCCCGGTTCCGTCCGCATTTGTGGAATTCATTTAACGTTATTGAGCGTCACCATGTCTGAAACGACACTTTCTGCGCGCCCGGCCAAACCGGGTTTTGATTTTGACAGGGGCCCCGCCTTGGTCACGGCCATCCTGTTTATCCTTGCAGGCGTTGCTATTGCGCAAGCGGTCGATCTGCATCAGGCCGTGCTTTACGGTCTTGGCGGGCTACTGGGCGTTTCGCTATACCATGCATCCTTTGGCTTTACAGGCGGTTGGCGCCGTTTTTCGGTCGAGAAGCGCGGACGTGCGATGCGCGCGCAGCTTTTGATGGTCGGTGTTGCAGCGGCGGCCTTTATCCCGATACTCGCCCTTGGAAGCCCGCTTGAAAATCCGATTGTTGGCGCGGTTGCGCCTGTTGGCACCTCGGTCTTGATCGGGGCGTTTATGTTCGGTCTTGGCATGCAGCTTGGGGGTGGTTGCGGGTCGGGCACATTGTTCACCGTGGGCGGTGGCAGTGCGCGCATGTTACTCACCCTTGTTTTCTTTATCATCGGTGCAGTGGTTGGCACCGCCCATTTGCCGATGTGGCTTGAACTGCCATCCTTGCCTCCGATCAGCCTGGGCCGTGAATTTGGTGTTGGTGGTGGGCTTGCGGTGACGTTTGCCGGTTTGGCACTGATCGCCCTTTTGACGGTGATTGTCGAAAAACGCGCACACGGGTCACTTGAAGCAACGCCAACCGCAAAGCTTAGCAATCTTACCCGCCTTTTCCATGGGCCGTGGCCGATGGTTTGGACCGGGTTGCTGTTGGCGGGGCTTAATGTTGCAACCCTTTTGATTGCCGGTCATCCGTGGTCGATCACGTTTGGTTTTGGCCTTTGGGGGGCTAAGATTGCCCAGTTCGCCGGGGTTCCGGTGGAAACATGGGAATTCTGGAATTGGGCAGGCCCGGCACAGGCGTTGGGCAATTCGGTTCTGGCCGACAACACATCGGTGATGAATTTCGGCATCGTTATCGGGGCGGCCTTTGCCGCCGCTCTTGCCGGTAAGTTTGCGCCGAAAGTCAGCGTGCCGTTGGCGTCACTTCTGGCGGCGGTCATCGGCGGGTTGCTGATGGGGTACGGTGCGCGTTTGGCGTTTGGTTGTAACATTGGTGCGTTCTTTAGCGGTATTGCATCGGGCAGCCTGCATGGCTGGTTATGGTTTGTGCTGGCGTTTGCCGGAAGTTGGGTCGGTATTGCCCTGCGTCCCGTGTTTGGAATGGATGGTTTTCGGAAATGAGCGAGAAAAACACACTTCTGTTTGGTGCGGTCTTCCTTGCTGCGACAGGTGCGGTCGCACTCGACCATTACAGCCATACAGCAAATATCCCAGCGATCGCCAACCCGGCCCCGGCCAAACATCCGGCCGCGGGGAGCAATCCGTGTGCGGTCAATCCGTGCGGCGCTAATCCTTGTGGCGCGTCGCCATGTGCTGCAAGCCCGTGTGGCGCCAATCCTTGCGGTGCGGGATATAATCCTTGTGCGGCGGCGCCGTGTGGGGCGAATCCCTGTGCCGCGTATAACCCGTGTTCGGCGGGAAATCCGTGTTCCGTGGCAAATCCATGTGCGGCTTATAATCCGTGCGGTGCGAACCCGTGCGCAGCTGGTGCGGTAAATCCTTGTGGTGCGAATCCATGCGCGGCGAGCCCGTGTGGGGCAGGGAATCCATGTGCTGCTTATAGCCCTTGTGCGCCGTCATCGGCCAATCCGTGTGCTTCTGCCAACCCATGTGGGGCATATAATCCATGCGGCGCGGCAAATCCGTGTTCGGTGAATTAGCGGTTGAATGCTATGGTTTGTGCGCCCGGCGCGCTGTTGCGCCGGGTCGAAACGCATAAAACTCTGTTCTTCCATGAATATGACGTTTGACAAGCGGTAAAAACTCTGTGCATGGTGTCTTCAATATTTGATCGCTCCAGAGGCGTAGAGAGAATGAAAGTTCTCCACTGTTGAGTGATTATCGGAAGAACGTATTGAGGTGGCCAGCTACGCGGACATCTCCTGAACTACAAGGCGCAGACCTGAATACTTTATTATACCTAACTTGGTCTCAGCTGTCTGCTGCCACCCAATTACGAGTTACCTTTATTTGACAAAGTTTTCCGAACTCGGCCTGGCCGAGCCGGTCCTTCGCGCCTTGGCGCATGAGGGCTATGATGCGCCTACCCCTATCCAGGCGCAGTCCATTCCGTCCCTGCTGCAAGGCAAGGACCTGCTTGGTATCGCTCAGACCGGTACCGGGAAGACGGCAGCTTTCGCGTTGCCGATTCTTGATCGCCTTTCAAAATCCGAAGGCCGTACTCCCAAAGGTTCCTGCCGTGTGCTGGTGCTGGCCCCGACGCGCGAACTTGCTGCGCAGATCGGTGACAGCTTCCGTGCCTATGGCCGTTTCCTCAACGTCCGCGTCGCCGTGGTCGTTGGTGGTGTGTCGCCGGGTCCGCAGCTTAAACAAATCGCACCGGGTGTCGAGGTGCTTGTCGCCACGCCGGGTCGTTTGCTTGACCACGTTGATAGCGGAAAGCTTAGCCTTTCGCATGTTGATGTGATTGTCCTTGACGAAGCGGACCATATGCTTGATCTCGGCTTCTTGCCGCCGATCAAACGCATTATCAAAATGCTCCCCAAAAAGCGTCAGAACCTGTTCTTCTCGGCAACCATGCCCGGCCAGATTGGCCAGTTGGCAGGTGATATGCTGTCAGATCCGGTGAAGGTATCGGTAACCCCGGTTTCCACCACGCAAGAGCGTGTCGAACAATCGGTTTACCTGATTGAGCGCACCCGTAAGCGTCAGCTTCTGGCCGAGCTTCTTGATAATCCCGCATTCAAACGCACGCTGGTCTTTACCCGGACCAAACGTGGTGCCGATCGTGTTGCCCGCCATCTTGAGGCAAACAAGATCAGTGCTGCTGCCATTCACGGGAATAAAAGCCAAAATCAGCGCGAACGTGCCCTGAACGCCTTTAAGGACGGTCAGATTGGTGTGTTGGTCGCAACCGATATTGCTGCACGCGGTATTGACGTTGATAGCGTTACCCACGTTGTTAACTTTGAGCTGCCGAACGTGCCGGAAAGCTATGTCCACCGTATTGGCCGTACGGCCCGCGGTGGGGCCAGTGGTTCGGCAATTGCATTCTGTGATGCCGAAGAACGTGGCTTGCTGCGTGACATCGAACGCACCACCCGTCAGTCGATCCCCGTCATTGATCGTCGCGATGCCAAGTTGGCCGCCGAACAGGCCGCCGACCCGGATGATACACGTGATGCAAATCGCGGTCGCCGTTCAAGTGGTGGTCAGTCACGTGGCAATGGTGGTCGCAATGCGGGTGCCAATGGTCGCGGAAACGGTCGTTCGAATGGTGGTGGTAACCGTCAGGCTGCTGGTGGTCGGAATGACCGTACCGAGCGTGCCGCTGCACCGCGCCGCGAACGTGATGATGCCCGACAGGATACCCGGCCGGCAAAACCACGTCGCGATGTTGAAGCCACCAGTGCGGCACAATCAGCTGACAAAGCCCCGGTTAGCCCGGCTTTGGAAAAATCAAAAAGCCGTTACAAAGGTGGGATTAAATCCCAATCTGCGAATGGTAATAGCAACGGCACTGGAAACGGTGCTGCGAAAACAGATAGCCGTAAGCGCCCAGCCAAAAAAGGTCGATTCCAACGGGAATGTCCGCGATGGCGCGCAGAACGGTAATTCGATTTCTTCTGGGTTGTCCTTTATGGGCAGTTCGGAAGAACGCCGCGCGAATGGTAACGGGGCCAATGGCCGCGGAAACGCCAATCCGCAAGGCAAGCGCGGCGGTGCGAACCGCAATCGCAATCAACGTGGCCCACAATCTGGCGGGCAGCCAGGTGGTGCAGGCCGCAATAGACCTTCCGGTGATCAGAGAAGTCGCGACCGCGCCTGATTTGATCGTCGAACAAAGATAGGCGCACCCAAGCGGGGTGTGTCAAAACGCCAATCAATACTCGATAAGGAGATTTAAAGATGGCAACAGGTACCGTTAAATGGTTCAACGCAACTAAAGGTTTTGGTTTCATTCAGCCGGACGAAGGCGGAAATGACGTATTCCTGCACATCAGCGCCGTTGAACGCGCTGGTATGGGTCACCCGCAGGAAGGCGACAAAATCAATTACGAACTGCGTACCGACTCACGTTCGGGCCGCGTTTCGGCTGACGACCTGACGGCTGCTTAATTCGGCTTGCCATTCCTTGTGAATGGCACCGTGTTAAACGAAGTTAAGTGAAACCCCCATCCGGGAAACCGGGTGGGGGTTTTGCTTTTTGTGACTTTCATGTGCGCGGGCCAAACCTTTCGAACTTTCATCCTTTCTCGATGGAGTAACCTGATCTTGACTGTTCCAGTTTTATGACATTTTCCCCGTAGTACTGTGATTATGGTAACAATTTTAAGTTGAAGCGATAAAAGCATCCTGTAAGTGACCAAAGGCGAAGGGATGTGGGATGCGCGATCATATTGCAGACGGTAATGGCACGGGCGGGCGTCAGCCTGTGTCGAGTGTCATCGCGCTTTTGGATCGTTATCCTTTCCTTGTTCTGGCATTGCTGTTGGTTGGGGCCTTCGCATCATCAAGTGCGGCGCCTTTGGCCGGTCTTTATGTCGTTGAAGGCCTTGGCGAGCCACCATGGAAGATCAGCATGGTGGCGATTGTGCAGGTCTGCGTTACCCTTCTGACCAACCGGGCTTTTGGTCGGGCGATTGATCGCGGGGTGCCGGTTAAACTGTTATTGGTGACCAGTATCCTGTGTTTTGTCAGCGGAATGGTGATTCTTGGCGCTGTTCAGGTTTACTGGGTTTATCTGTGTATCGTCTCGATCTTGCTTGGGGTGGGATCGGGCGCATTGTCGGTCATGTATTCTTTTGGCCGACTGTTTGCCGAACAGACCAACCGCGACATTGCCAAGTTTAACGGATTTCTGCGCATGCAGACCTCGCTCGGCTGGATGGTGGGACCGGCGGCGTCGCTGTCGGTGTTTGGCGCATTTGGTTTTGCGCCAACATATTATGCCATCGCAACGGTGGCGGCTGTCTGGTTTGCTGTCTGTCTTTTGATTGTGCCAGCGGCCTTTAAAACCCATCATCCGGGCCGTTTAAAGCCGGGTGAAAAGGTGCCTTTTAACGTTGGTTTGATCATGGCCTGTATCCCGGTTTTCTTTATCGGGGCAGCGAACGTTGTGTTTGTGTCGGCCATGCCAATTTACTTTTCGACGGAACTTGGCCTTGTTGCGTCAGCGGCAGGCTTTGCCCTGACGGTGAAATGCTTTGTCGAAGTGGTGGTGATTTACTTCTGTGCGTCTCTTATCCGCAAGGTGGGCGAGCGCAAAGGAATGCTGATCGCAGCGGTTTTGGCCGCGGTCTTCTTTGGCTTGATCTATCAGGCAAGCAGCCTGCGTGACGTTCTGGTTCTTGGTGCGCTTGATGGCATGTACTACGGGATTTTTGCCGGGATCAGCATGACCTTTGTGCAGAACTACGCCCCCGAACAACCCGGTGTTGCCACCAGTTATTATGTCAGCACCCTTTTTGTTGGCGGGCTGATTGGCAATCTTTTGACGGGACTTGTCGCAAGTGCCTATGACTTCCAAAGTACGGTCTTGGTTGCAGGTGGCTTTGCGCTAATGGGCGGTGTTGTCTTGCTGATGATGGGCAAGTCCGTTCGAAAAGAATCCGCAAACGCGTAAACCTGATGTCTTGACTTTGGTGGCTGTCTGCGGATGATCGCGCCATGACCGACAGTAATGAAAAGAACCGCCCGCGTTTGTTTGTTGATGCCGATGCCTGTCCGGTAAAGGCCGAATGCGAACGTGTGGCTGAACGCCATCGGATCGAGATGATTGTGGTGTCGAACGGTGGCATTCGCCCATCGCGCAATCCATTGATCCGAAATGTGATTGTGCCGCCAGAACCCGATGCGGCCGATGACTGGATCGCCGAAAATGCCCATGCGGGGGACGTGATTGTTACCAGTGATATTCCGCTGGCATCGCGCGGGCTTGAAATTGGCGCGCGGGCTCTGAAAGCCAACGGGCAGGAATTCACCGAAGCCAATATTGGCAATGCACTTGCCGGGCGCGAAATTGCCGCCCATATGCGCGAAGTCACGGGTGAGCAGGGGCGCAATGCGGCCTTCACCCAGAAAGACAGATCAAAGTTTTCCAGCGCCCTTGAAGTGATGATACAGGCCGTTTTGCGCGGTTAACTTCTCCCCTTAAAAGCTGCGGGCCGCCCAAGCACTTGGCATTGGGCGGCCCGCACACAGGTCCTGATTTGTAAAGGAACTCAGTACAAATCAGGCTTCCCCCCTGCGTAACTGAAGATGCGACGAGGTCGCCGGGCGAAGGTTCCGCCGGCGTGTTTGGATTTACCGGTTTAGAACGGGTAGTGGCGTTTGCCGCTTTGGATGGTGATCCAGCGCATTTCGGTGAATTCATCAATCGATGCTCTTGATCCGAAACGGCCATACCCCGAAGATTTAACCCCGCCAAATGGCATCTGGGCTTCGTCCTGAACGGTTGGGCTGTTGATGTGGCAAATGCCGCTTTCAATGCGTTTGGCAACGTCCATCGCACGCGGGATGTTGGTTGAAAAGACCGCAGACGACAGGCCATATTCGCTGTCATTGGCAATGCGAACTGCTTCGTCTTCGTTACCCGCACGAATGACGACACAGATCGGGCCAAAGCTTTCTTCGGAATAGATTTTCATCGCAGGCGTCACATGATCCAGAAGGGTGGCATCCATCAGTACGCCCTCTTTGGCCTTGCCAGAGCCCGCAACCAGTTTGGCGCCTTTCGATACAGCGTCTTCAACCAGTTCTTCGATGCGTTTGACCGCCTCGACGCTAACCACGCCGCCAAGGATATTTTCAGCCTTGGCCGGGTCACCCGCTGTAAGGGTTTTGGTCTTGGCAGCCAGTTTGGCAACAAAGTCATCGGCAACCGCATTGTCGACAATCAGACGTTCGGTCAACATGCAAATCTGGCCCTGATTCATATAGGCGCCAAAGGCCGCACCATTGACCGCCTCGTCAAGGTCGGCATCATCAAGGACAAGGAACGGTGCCTTACCACCAAGCTCAAGCAGAACCGGTTTAAGGTGTTCAGCGCCGAGTTTGGCAATGATGCGCCCAACACGGGTGGAGCCGGTAAAGTTGATGCGACGGACTGCTGGATGGGCAATCAGGGCTTCGACGATTTCCGGGGCATCTTCCGGGGCATTGGTGACGACGTTTACAACACCGGCCGGTGCTCCGGCTTCGACAAGGCACTGCCCGATGAGGTGATGCAGGGCCGGGCACAGCTCGGACGCCTTAAGGATCACGGTATTGCCGCAGGCCAGAGGCATGGCAATGGCACGTGTGCCCAGAATAACCGGGGCATTCCACGGGGCGATCCCCAGAACCACGCCAACTGGCTGACGGATGCCCATCGCCATCAGGCCCGGAGTGTCGGACGGAATCAAATCCCCCTGAATCTGGGTGGTCATGCCACCGGCTTCGCGGAGCATGTTGGCGGCCAGATGGGCGTTAAAGCCACCCCACATGCGTGTGCTGCCGGTTTCATCAAGAACCAACTGGGCAAATTCATCGCCCTTGGCTTCCATAATGTCAGCTGCTTTAAGCAATATCTTGCGGCGCGCACCCGGGCCCATTTTTGACCATTCAGGGAAAGCGGCGGCAGCAGCATCGGCGGCCTTGCGGGCATCAGCGGCATTGGCTGCGGCCGCAACCGTTGCAGTTTGCCCGGTGACGGGGTTTTTGCGTTCGAACGTACGGTTGTTCGATGCAGTGACGTCTTCGTTGTCGATCAACAGTTTGACATCATTCATGGCGTTACTCCTGACTTTCTCATGTTCTGCTGTGTGGTGACGAAAGGCGGTTGATTATGCCGCCCCAAGACCCAGAAAGGCCTTTTGTACAGCAGGGTCCGACTTCAGGGCCTTGGCAGTATCCTGCCCGGTGATGGCCCCGTTCTCGATCAGATATCCCCGATCGGAGATGGCAAGGGACTGGTGTGCGTTCTGTTCTACCAGAAGAATCCCAACCCCGGTTTTACGAATTGCAGCAAGGGCCTTGAACAAATCGCCAGTCATGATTGGCGATAAACCAAGCGATGGTTCATCAAGCAAAAGAATATCCGGGTTGGACATCAACGCCCGCCCGATAGCGACCATTTGCTGTTCTCCGCCGCTCATGGTGCGCGCGGCCTGTCCTAGGCGTTCGGATAGTTTGGGAAACAAATCGATGACGCGTTCAAGGTTTTGCTTTTCAGCGGCACGGGCGCGTTTGGCAAATGCGCCGAGTTCAAGGTTCTCGCGTACGGTCAGTTCGCCGAATATACCGCGACCTTCGGGCACCAGTGCCAGCCCTGCCTCGACGATCTTATGCGCGCTCAGGTCGGTTAACTTAGTGCCTGCAAGGCTGATGCGGGTGTTGTCATGGGCGGTGACCAGTCCGGCACAGGCTTTTAACAGGCTGCTTTTGCCGGCCCCATTGGCCCCAAGTATGACAACGATTTCACCGCGATCAACGGTAAGTGAAATATCACGAAGAGCGGTATGCTTGCCATAGGACACAGACAGGTTTTTAATTTCAAGCATGGCTGTCTCCCAGATAGGCGCGGATAACTTCCCCATCAGATAGCACTGCGTTGGGACTGCCATCGGCGATTTTGGCCCCGGCATTCATCACGACACAACGGTCGCAGAGGCTTCTGATGGCATCCATGACATGTTCGACCATGATGATGGTAAGCCCTTCGTGTTTGAGCTTACGCACCAAGGTAATGCCGTCCTGAAGTTCGGACGGGTTTAACCCCGCCAGCCATTCATCAAGCAATAACAGCTTGGGCTGCAAGGCCAAGGCACGCCCGAGTTCAAGGCGCTTTTGATCAATATAGGTCAGATCCTCCGCCGGAGTATGGGCATGCTTTTCAAGGCCGATCCGTTCAAGCAATTCATAGGCGGCCGTGTGGGCATCATGTCCCCAAAGCGGTTTGGTGCGGTAAGCAAGGCCCGCTTCGATGTTTTCGATACAGTCAAGATCGGGCAGGATGCGCACCAACTGGAATGTACGGGCAATTCCGGCATGGCTGATTTTATGAGCGGGCAGGTTGGTGATGTCCTTACCATCCAGAACGACTTTGCCATCATTGGGTGAAAGCGCACCGGAAATCAGGTTCATCACCGTGGTTTTTCCCGATCCGTTGGGGCCAAGCAGACCGACAATTTCGCCTTCACAGACATCAAATTGCATCTGATTGACGGCGATTAGACCGCCAAATGCCTTATGCAGACCGGAAATCGACAAAAGAACGTGCGATGTCATGCTGGTGTCTCCCCGGACCTGGTGCTGTTTGGGGTGTGTGAGCGTTTCTTGGGGGGACGGTACTTTTCGTACAGCCCGATAACGCCATTTGGCAGAAGATAAACAATCACCATGAAGACACAGCCCAGAAGAATGCTGAAATGGTTGGGGAAGTTTGCTGTCAGGACCTCAAACAACAGGGTCAGTGGAATAACTCCCAAAAGCGGCCCCAGCAAACGACGCGGTCCGCCCAGAAGCGCCATGATCACGACCTGAAACGACAACATCGGATTAAACGCAATCACCGGATCAATATAGGTCCAGCGTGGCGCCATGATGGCACCGGTCAATGTCATGAACAGAGCAGACAGGACAAACAGGGCGACCTTGATACGGGTGACATCAATACCGCAATGTTTGGCGACGGTCTCGTCCTCGCCAATGATGCGAAGCGCAAAGCCAAGCCGCGACCGGCCAAGGATAAATCCGGTCAACAGCAGGACGGCGAACAGGGCAAGAAGTTGCCAGTAAATGTCATTCTGGGTGATATCAAGAAAGACATAGCGGCCCATTTCACGGGTGACATTGACCTCGTACCAACTGACAACCTGACGGACCAGTTCGGTCAGGCCAAAGGTAAAGACCACGAAATAAACCCCGGCCAGACGCAGGGTTGAAAATCCGACCAGAAGGGCAATTAGGGTCCCGGCAAGACCAGCACAAACCAGAACAAGCGCGAAGGGCATTAGTTCGCCCAAAACAGCAACGGTATAAGCGCCAATGCCAAAGAACACCACGGTCGCAAGCGAGATATAGCGCGTCGGGCCTGAAAACATCGACCATGCGGTGGCAAGGACGGCAAAGCTCGCGACACTGATGGCAAGCGACATATAGTAGTTGTCAACCAGTGATGGCAAAAAGGCCAGGGCCGCAAAGATCACGGCACCAATGGCAATCGGTTTGAGGGTGTCGGCTGTAAGGATGCTCATGATGCGGACCTCCCGAACAGGCCGGATGGTTTGATCAAAAGAACCAAAAGGAAGATCACATAGGTTACGGCAATCGTCAGGCCTGGGTCAACATAGGTTGCGACCAGACTTTCGGCAACGCCAAGGATAAATCCGGCAACCAGTGCGCCCAGCATGTTGCCAACCCCGCCCATGATGACAACGATCAGAGCCTTCATGGTAAATACAACCCCCATCGAGGTGGAGAATGTCAGAAACATACTGACCAGAACGCCTCCAACGGCGGCCATGGCACCACCCAGCGCAAAGGCGAAACAGGATGCGAAATTGACATCAATGGCGACAAGCCGTGCCGATGTCGGATCAACTGCAACAGCGCGTAGGGCCGTGCCGATGCGTGTTCGCGTCAGAATAAGATAAAAACCAAGCCCGATGACAACCGCAAACCCCAACGCGACAAGGCGGTTGGCCGCAATGGCAGCGCCAAATACATCAACCGCGTTATTCATGAAATCATAGCTGTAATAATTGCCACCAAACCAGACCAGCAATATGCCCTGTACGATAAACAGCAGGCCAAAGGTCGCAAGGATGCTGTCAACTTCCAGCATGCCTCGGCTTTTCGCACGCGCGACCAGCGGGGTCAGCAGGATGCGGTAAATAATCCAGTTGAGCGCAAAGCTGGCCGGAATGATGATCAGAAGACCGACAACGGGGTTAATGCCAAGCGTGGTCATCAGGATATAGGCGACAAAGGATGCAACGATCACGAGTTCCCCATAGGCGAGGTTCATGATCCGCGATACCCCGTATTGCAGGGTCAGTCCCATGGCGACAAGCGCATACATGCCGCCAAGGGTGATTCCCGAAAAAACTGCGTAGCTAAACATTTATTTCTTCCAAGTGGCGTGCCGAGGTTCACCTGCGATCAATAAGATGCGGGGGAACCTCGACATGTCCAAGTTGGGAGCGCTTATTGCGCGCCCTTCCAGGCAGGTTTCGGGAAGACAAGGTCCTGTGCGCCTTCCATGCTGGTCGGGGCAACACCGACAAATTTGCCATCTTGCCACTGGCCAACCTGCCAGAAGTTCTGATCACCCGGTTTATAGGTGCCAAGAATGGTGTCAAATCCGCCTTTGCCCAGCTCGGCATTTACCGCTTCACGCTCGGTGGAACCGGCACGCTCGATAGCCTGTTGCAGCGATTGAAGCGATGCCCAGTTGACGATAGATGCCCAGCGATCGGGTTCACGGCCGGCAAACGCAACGTGGCGTTCGATATAATCGGCAATCTTCGGATCGTTCTCACTGGCTCCACCAAGGCTGATAACGCCCTGCGCATCATCGCCGAACCGGTTTTTATATAGCGGGAAGGCCGTGCCGACACCGGAATAGAATACCTTCGGATTGAATTTAAGGATGCGTGACTGTTCAGTCAAACCAAGGGTGCCCGGCGGATAGGAAAAGGCAACAAAGGTGTCAACACCAAGCGATTTAATTTCATTGACGATGGTTGCCAGGTCCTGCGATCCCAGTGGATAGGTTTTGTCATAGACCAGTTCGAAATCACGATCTTCAAAGGCCTCGCGACCGGCTTTGGACAGCTCAATGCCAAAACCGTCGGCAACGGCGATCATGGCGACCTTGTCATTGATTTTACCGTCGTCTTTCAGGCCTTTGAGGAACTCGGCCAATTCAACCGCATATTGTTCACCCGTGCCAAGCAACCAGTAAGAATTGGTCCAGCGTTTGGCAAGTTGCGGAGCCTTATCTGTTACTGCCGTCCCTGCGATATGGGCATAGCCAGCACGATCAAGGATCGGTGCAACGGCAAGGTTAATGCCCGTGCCCCATGGGGAGAGGATAAAATCAACCTTGTCCTGATTGATCAGGCGCTCAATCGCGCGCACGGCTTCTTCGGAACTCGAACGGTCATCATATTCGACAACTTCAATCGGGATCTGTTTGTCACCGACCTTAAGGCCGCCGGCATCGTTGATTTCCTTGACCCACATTTCATAGTTGGGCGTGGTGCTGGTGGCTGCCCCCGGTGCGCCAGGTCCGGTTTTCGAAATGGCATAGCCAATGCGATAGGTTTCCTGGGCGTTGGCACCAAACAGCGTCGCGGTACTCATGAGCGCGGTGGTGGCCGCAGTCAGGGTCGCGATGCGCAGTCTTTTTGAAATTTGCATGCTTTTCCTCCTGATCTCTTTTTCAGAGACGGTTTTCCCGTTAGTGCGTTGTTTTCAGGAGAGTAGACAAAGAGATATTGTTATCTACTTTGAATTCAAAGTAGATCTCCGGCGTATCCTCCCGCCCATTAGTTCGCAGTTGCAAAACAATGGAAACGCAAATTCGATTTGTATTGTTGTTTTTGCGGTTCTTCTGACCGTCAGACTAGTAAGCGACGGAAGCTTTCTAATGTAAAGGCAGCTAAATTGACATTTTAAGACGAAAAATTGTACATTTATACATATAACTATTTGGAATATCACCGGGCGAAAATGGCATGAATAACGGTTCTACCCAATTTGCACCTGTTTCCAGTGTTGTAGATCTGGTCGCGGCACCTTTTGTCGATCCCGTGCCGGTGACAAGTCAGGCCATGATAGACAGGTTTGATCGTAGTCTGTCCGCCCAGCAATGGGTGATGAATGATCCGGGCCGTCGGGACCGGTGCTATGGCGTGTTACTCCTGTCCGGGCGCGCGCAAATCCAATTGCGCCAAGGCACAATTGAGGCAAAAGCACCTGCATTAATCTGGTTGCCGCTTGGCGAGACGCAGGCAGTTTTGGTGACGGCGGGGGCCGATGGGTATGTGCTATCGGTCGCGGATGACCTTGTCGCGCGTTCTTGTGGGGCTCCGGGTGGGGGTGTCGCAGGGGGCATGGGATCAGTCGGCGGCGGATTGCCGTTGCGGTTTGCCGCCGATACCGTCCATGTGGTTACCCCGACTGACGTCAAACGTGACCTTGCACTTTTAAGCAGTAGCTTTGAGGCGATCAGATCCGAACTGATGCATAATGCGTTAGGGGCCGGTGTGGTGGTCGGAGCACAGCTTCAGGTTATTCTGACGATGGTGGTACGTCTTGCGCAGGGGGTGATGGAACGACAACGTCATCAGCATGGTCCGGGCTCCATTACCTTTCAGCGGTTTTTGCAGGTTCTGGAATTGCATTTTCGCGAACACTGGAATGTTGCCGATTATGCTCGCGCCCTTGGCATCAGTGAAAGACGACTTGGATCGGCGGTTCTGCGTGCGACGGGCAAGCCGCCACTTACGATCGTGCATGAGCGGGTCATTCGTGATGCCTGCATGCGGCTGGAACAGTCCCCGCTGGGCGTGGCGCAGATTGCATATGGTTTGGGGTTTCGTGATCCGGCCTATTTCAGTCGGTTTTTCAAGCGCTACATCGGGGAGGCACCAGGGGCATATCGCCGCCTACGCCGGGCCGAAGAACGGGTGCCCGATAATACCTTTGCTGCTTGGCCATAAGGTGTTTGTCGTGAAAATGTATCGGCGTCTCACAGGGTTTTGAACGACCTGCTGACTTGCTATGCCATTTTTTGATCTTATTTCTCGTCTGTCATCGTACCAGTAAAGACAAAACGTAATCGCAGTTGAATTCAGACAGGATTATTTGGTGAAAAAAGGCAGAACCCTACTTCTTGGCCTTCTGGCAGTACTTGTGTTGCCGTTCGGGATCAGTTTGGCTGAAGACCCGCCGGGCGAGAAAACCAAAGAAAAATACACATGGCGCACGGCACCGCGCCACTCATCAGGCGTGGCACCAGATCCGGTAGCCCTTAAAAATCAGGCCGTCATCATGGTTATGGCGGCCAATACATTCGGGTGGCGTGGATATTTTGCCGTTCATCCGTGGGTGATTTTCAAACGCGCCGGTGAAACCAGTTATAGCCGCTATGACGTGGTGGGCTGGGGCGGCGGCAATGTGGTGCGCAAGAATTATGCGCTGCCTGATGGGCTTTGGTTTGGTTCCAAACCGCAAGTGCTGGTTGATCAACGCGGCGAGGCGGCCGCGCAATTGATCCCACAGATCGAAGCCGCCATTCAAAGCTATCCGTTCCCAAGCACCTATCGCAGTTATCCAGGCCCCAACAGCAACACCTTTGTTGCCCATATTGGTCGTGAAGTGCCCGATCTGGACCTTGATATGCCAGCCAATGCAATTGGCAAGGACTACCGACGGATCACAAACCCAGTCGGGATGTCATCAAGCGGTCAGGGTTTTCAGGCAAATCTTCTGGGTGTGTTTGGGTTTTCTGTCGGGTTGGAAGAAGGGATCGAACTTAATCTTCTTGGATTGAATGTCGGGATTGATTTTAACCGACCTGCCTTTCGCCTGCCTTCTATTGGCCGTCTTGGCATGGACAATGTTGCCCAACCTGAACTCGATGCTGGCGCGGAGACAGCTGAGGCTGACGGGACGAAGGTCGTGCAATAATTGCGATCATGCGTGGACACAAAAAAGCCCGTAGGCCGAAAGGTGCTACGGGCTTTTTTGTGTGCGCTTGTCAGTGCATTTAAACGTCAGGCATTTAGAAAATAAATCGATCCGTTCAAAAGCATGGCAAAGCTCACCCAGAGTGTATAGGGCACCATAAGTATACCGGCCAACCGATCTATTTTCCAAAATATTACAGTGTTAGTAATGATCAGGATCAAAAGTGGAATGATGTCAATCAGGCCAAGAAGCGGGGATTGAGCCCCAAAGAACAGGAATGACCAGGCAAGGTTCAGCAAAAGCTGAGCACCATAAATCCCAAAGGCGACCTTGGCATTCGCAATCCCGCCTTTAAGCCATACCCGCCAGCCACTAAAGGCAATCATGAAATAGACAACTGTCCAGACCGGGGCAAACAGCCAATTGGGCGGGTTGAAAAACGGCTTTTCAAGTGTCGTGTACCAGCCTTGCACGCTGGTTGCCGTTGCCGCACCACCCGCAGCGGAAATGATCAGGCACAGCACCATAAATGCAATCAGGGCAAAGATTTTACTGCGTTGATTTGGCGCACAGCCCGATGGGTCCGATTGGGTCATTTGTATTCCTGGTTGTGTTTTGGGTGATGTTGCTGTCTATGATCTTGTTTGGAAACACGTTTTTCTAGGGAGTGGGGTAAAAATAACTTTTTACCCCACTTGTAAGGGCAGTTTTCGATCAAACATATGCACTTCAATAATAGCAACTATTTAGGGTTGGGAACAGAATGCTTAGATTAAGTTCCATGAAAATCGGTACACGCCTGATGATAATCGTGGCGGGCGCTATTCTTGCTGCTTTGCTGGTTGGGGCGTTCGGTTTAACCGAACTGCGCTATAACATGCTCGAAGATCGCAAGGCGAAAACGCAAAACCTTGTTGATTCGACAATTTCCCTCATCAATCACTTTCATGAGCTTGAGAAATCCGGTGCTCTAACAAAAGAGCAGGCGCAGGATGCGGCCAAGGGTGCCGTTGCGGCATTGCGCTACGATGAAACCAACTATTTCTTCGTATTCGATTATACGCCGGTGGTTCTCATTCATGACATTAAACCCGATCTTGTGGGTAAGAACCTTATCGACGCCAAAGATGGTGCAGGCAAATTCCATTACCGCGAGTTTGCACGCGTTGCCAAAGAAGATGGTCAGGGCTTTGTCGATTATACCTACAAGGTTCCCAATGGGGACGCCACCCGTCCAAAGCTTTCGTTCGTAAAGGCGTTTAAGCCTTGGGGATGGATTGTTGCAACCGGCATTTATATCGATGACGTCAACGCGGTCTTTATGAAAAGCCTGATGGTGATGGCCGGTGTTGCCGCGGCTGTTTTGATTGCAGTCGTTGGGGTTTCACTGATGATCAGTCGCGGGATCACGGTCCCTCTGTTTGCCATTTCCGACAACATGATCCGTCTGTCTGGCGGGGATCATAAGATCGACGTTCTGTATACCGATCAGAAAAGTGAAATCGGTGATCTGGCAAGGTCGATGGAAATCTTCCGTGACAAGACCATTGAAATGGAAGAAATGCGCGTTCAGCGTGAAGAACAGGAACGCCGGTCCGAGATCGAGAAACGCGAAGCCTTGCGTAAAATGGCAGACAATTTTGAAGCCAGTGTCGGTCAGGTTGTTGCCAAAGTGATTGATGCATCGGCAAACATGCAATCTTCTGCCGGTGCGATGTCAGAAACAGCAAAGCAGGTTGGTCAGCGTTCATCGGTGGTGTCGGCCGCATCACAAGAAATGTCGAGCAATGTGGAAACGGTGTCGGCTGCTGCAGAAGAACTGAGCGCATCTATTGCTGAAATCAGCAATCAGGTCGCGCATTCAGCCGAGATTGCAAATGGCGCTGTGCGGACGTCCGAGGATACGCATCAGAAAATCGAACTGCTGGCAGAAGCCGCAAACCAGATCGGCGAGGTGGTCTCCCTGATTACCAACATCGCCGAGCAAACCAACCTTCTGGCCTTGAACGCGACGATCGAAGCCGCGCGTGCCGGTGACGCAGGTAAAGGCTTTGCTGTTGTTGCCAACGAAGTTAAAAACCTTGCCAATCAAACGGCGAAGGCAACCGATGATATCCGAACACAGGTTGAGGGTATTCAGGTTGCAACATCCAATGCGGTTGATGCGATTGCCGAAATTGCCGAAACCATTCGTCAATTGGATGGATCAAGCACAACCATTTCAGCCGCGGTTGAAGAACAGGGTGCCGCCACTCAGGAAATCGCCCGAAATGTTGAACAGGCATCCCATGGTACACGGGATGTTTCGGAAAACATTACCGGCGTGTCGAGTGCCGCTGATGAGTCTGAAAAGCTTTCTGGCGAAGTGCTGGGTCTTGCAAAGGGCCTGGGACAGCAAGCCAATGAGCTGAACGAGGCTGTTGAGGCGTTCCTAAAAGAAGTTCGCAGCGCCTAAGTACGAATGGATGCAACGCAAAGAGCCGCCAGCTGATTGTATCGGCTGGTGGCTCTTTTGTTATGTGCCCCAGTGAGGAAATGGATCGGGCAGGCCCTGATAGCGGTCGGGTATAAACTCTCCGCCGATCACTGTTTCGTCTTCATCAATCAGGCAGGAGGCAAGTCGCGCGCGCAGGGCCGCTTCATTCATGTGATCTGAAAGACCAATAAAGACAATTTCCTGTCTTCTGTCGCCAAAGACCGGATCCCAGTTTGATAAGACCCGGTCACGCCATTCATTGTTGTCAGGCCATCGTTCACGCGGCACCGCACTCCACCATGTGCCCAATGCCTCGTTCTTTACTGCGGAACCAGCTTGGCTGATTTCACCAATCCAGCTTGGGCGCGTTGCGATCCAGAAATGACCTTTGGCGCGAACAACGCCTGGCCACTCACTGTTTATAAAGTCATGAAAGCGTTGGGGGTGAAACGGAAACGGCGTGCGAAACGTGAAACTTGTGATGCCGTATTCTTCGGTTTCGGGAACATGATCAGCAAAACCATAAAGTTCCTTTGCCCACAGGGGATGGTCCTGAGCGCGTTCGAAATCAAACAAACCAGTGTTCAGGATATGTTTCGGATCAACCTTGCCATGTTCTGCTTCGAGGATACGCGCATCTGCATTTAGCGCGCGAATAATGCCAAGAACAGTTTTGCGCTCCGATGGATCAATCAGATCCGTTTTGTTCAAAACAATGACATCGGCAAATTCGATTTGATCGACCAGAAGGTCAACGATGCTGCGGTCATCTTCTTCGCCCAGACTTTCGCCACGATCATTGAGAAAATCGGTCGAACTGTAGTCGGCGATCATGCGTGCGCCATCAACAACCGTGACCATGGTATCAAGTTTTGAAATATCGCCCAATGATTTGCCGTTTTCATCACGAAAATCGAAGGTGGCAGCGACGGGAAGCGGCTCTGATATGCCTGTTGATTCAATCAGCAGGTAATCAAACCGCCCTGTTTCGGCAAGACGGCGTACTTCCGCCAATAAGTCATCACGTAATGTGCAACAGATACAGCCATTGGTCATTTCGACAAGTTTCTCATCCATCGCCGAAAGTTCCGCACCACCCTCGCGTATGAGGTCAGCATCAATATTGACCTCGCTCATGTCATTTACGATCACCGCGACCTTAAGACCGTCGCGATTGTTTAAAACATGGTTTAGCAATGTGGTTTTGCCTGCACCCAAAAAACCAGACAGCACCGTGACCGGAAGGCGGTTGTGCGTCATGCTGCGATCTCCTCAGTATATGTTATGTTATAACGTAACACATATTTGGTTCGTGTTTCTGATGCAATCAGTTTTCTGCAAAAGAAAACCCCGCCGGTGGGGCGGGGTTAACATTAGAACGGTTTGCCGGATGTGTTGGTTAAGTCGTTTTTGACGTTTGGCCAAACAGAACCTTTTTGTCTGCGTCGCTCATTTCGCCGGACCGCAATCCTTCTCCGGCTTTATAGGCCGCAATGGTCGCTGGGCGCGACCCGATGTTTTCAAACCAGTGTTTTAGGTTCGGGAAATCATTGAGGTCCTGTTGCTGTTTTTCGTGGCTGACGATCCACGGATAAGATGCCATATCGGCAATGGTGTAATCGTCGCCAGCAATGAAATCACGGCCTTCAAGGCGCTTGTTCAGCACCCCATAAAGGCGGTTGGTCTCATTGACATACCGTGTGATCGCATAGGGGATTTTTTCTGGCGCATAGCTGCCGAAATGATGGTTCTGTCCGGCCATCGGGCCAAGGCCACCCATCTGCCAAAACAGCCATTCCATCACTGTTTTTTTCGCGCGCACGTCGGTTGGCAGGAACTTGCCGGTCTTTTCCGCCAGATACTGCAAGATTGCGCCGGATTCAAATACCGTAATCGCGTCACCGCCATCGGCAGGATCATTGTCAATAATGGCGGGCATACGGTTATTGGGTGAGAAGGCGAGGAATTCGGGTTTGAACTGGTCACCCGCACCGATATTGATCGGGTGGATTTTATAGTCCAGCCCGGCTTCCTCAAGAAACAGCGTGATTTTATGACCGTTTGGGGTCGGCCAGTAATAAAGATCAATCATGGAAGGTGGCTCCTTCAATTCTTTGTTTGGGGGCAATTTCGATAATCAGAGCTTGCCAATTACGAACCTTTCGGTCAATTTAAAACGATCATTCCATAATGCAATATCCGGTCACAGCTTTGTGTAAACAAGCTGGCCTGTCAGGAGACTTTGATGATCCGCTTTTATTTTCACCCGACGCCGAACCCACAGAAAATCTCGATGATGCTCGAGGCTTCCGGCCTTGCATACGAGGTGCTGCCGGTTGATACCCGCAAAGGTCAGCAACATGATCAGGCGTTTCGCGCGATCAACCCAAATGGCAAAGTTCCCGCCATTGTTGATACCGACGGTCCGGGTGGCAAGGAAGTCCGGGTTTTTGACTCGAACGCTATCCTGCTGTATCTCGCCGAAAAATCCGGCAAGTTCCTTGGCAAAGCCGAAGATCGCGGCGAGTTCCTGTCGTGGCTGATGTTCATTGCCACCGGTATTGGTCCGTTTTCCGGGCAAGCAGTTCATTTTCAACATGTCGCTCCAGAAGGCAGCGATTATGGTGTGAACCGCTATCGCAACGAAATTGCGCGCCATTATCAAGTTTTAGAAGATCACCTGAAAGGCCGTGACTTCATCGTTGGTGATGAGATGACGATTGTTGATATCTCAGCTTGGGGCTGGATCGATAAGGCACCGTTCGTTCACAAGAACCCGGATGTGATGGATAAATATCCAAACATCAAGCGCTGGTTCGACAAGATAAATACACTGCCTGCAGCGATTAGCGCGCGCGACGTTGGCAAAGGCCACAGCTTTAAAACTGAAATGGACGAAGACGCCAAGCGCGCGATGTTCCCGTCGAACTACAACTGATTTCGGCTCATCACGCCAGAAACACTTTAAAATAAAAAAGCACCCCGGCAGGAAATTGCCGGGGTGTTCTTGTCTGATGATATTACTGGCTGCTATGTGCCCGAAAACGAATGATCAGACTTATAAGCCCGGCGACGATGCCCAATCCAATGACTGCCTGATACCCGGCCATGGCAAACAGTTGGGTGCCAAGTGCCGACCCCGATGCCATGCCGATGAACATGACTGTGAATAGTACGGCATTTAGACGGCTGCGCGCTTCTGGTGCAATTCGATACACGATGGTTTGGTGTGACACCAAAGCTGCCTGCATGCCAAGGTCAAAGCCAATCGTCCCAATTGCCAAAAGGATCAACTGGGCGGTCGTGCCGGGCAGGAACGGAACAAAGCCCATTGCAACGAATGATGCGATCAGAAGGCTGGCCCCCAGTCTGGTGACCATTGCTGGGCCATGGTGGTCTGAGAGAACGCCTGCATAGCGTGCCATGAGTGCACCGGCAGCGCCGAGAAGGCCAAAGGCACCTGCAACATCACTGCCCAACTGGTAATGCTTATCAAGGATCATCGACAGCGTTGACCAGAATGCGCTGAATGCGACGGCCAGGAAGGCTTGCGCAAGTGCGGCACTCCTTAGTTCGGCGTGCTGTTTCCAAAGATGGGCAAGCGACAGCAAAAGTCCGCCATAGCTCATCTGCGCGTGGATTTTGAACTTTGGCAAAATTTTCCACAAGGCAAGTGCAACAATCAGGATATCAACAGCGGCAAGTTGAAAAACCAAACGCCAGCCAAATTGATCAGCAATAAAGCCACTAATGGTCCGTGACAGCAAAATGCCAACAAGCAAACCCGTCATTACCGTGCCGATGGTTTTTCCTTGCCGTTCTTTAGGGGCAAGGATCGCAGCCGCCGGAACGATATCCTGCGCCAGAGTTGCAGCAACCCCGATCATCAAACCCGTTAGCAATAATGAGTTGAGGCTGTTCGATAAGCTGCCAAGAAACAACATCGCGGCGAGAAAAATGCTTTTGAGGACAATCAGCAGGCGTCTGTCGTAACGGTCACCCAGCGGAGACAGAAACAGGATGCCAAGCGCATATCCCGTCATGGTCAGGGTTGGGATCAACCCTGTTGTGCCAAGGCCGATATTAAGCTCTGAGCTGATAAGGTTCAAAACGGGTTGTGTGTAATAAATCGATGCAACCGCCGAACCTGCACCAAAGGCAAGGGCGAAAACAATTGTCCGCGATGGTGTCGGTGTCTCGTCGGCTTGCGCGATAATTTTCTGTGCAACAGACATTGTAAACTCCGGTGAAACGAAATGTATGATGCACAAAATACCCACTACGAACTGGCGCGGTAGACGGTTGTCAGGTACAACAGTCATACGTAATGCGTATGAAAGGTGATAAATGTCTGCCGTTGATCGTATGGAGTTGATGCAGACCTTTGTGCGGATTGTCGATAGCGGTAGCCTGTCCGCAGCCGCTGCACATCTTGGGACAACTCAGCCCACCGTCAGCCGACGGTTGCGATCGCTTGAAAATTTGCTGGGGGTTGAGCTTCTTTTGCGAAGTACCCATGCGCTTAAGCTGACCGACGATGGTGAGCGGTGCTATGGGCATGCACGCCGTCTGATGGAAGGCTGGGCCGCGCTCGAAGAAGAGATCAAGGGAGCCGGTGCCGAACCCGTTGGGCGATTGCGGGTTAAAGTGCCGCACGCCTTTGGTCAGGACCAACTGGTTGGTCCCCTGGTGTCATATTTGAAACGTTACAACCAGGTCAGCGTTGACTGGATTCTGAATGATCGTCCACCCGATTTTATTACCGAAAACATCGATTGTGCCATTCATGTCGGGCCGGTAACCGGGCCATCCCATGTTGCGGTCCTGCTTGCCGAAATACCGCGTATTGTTGTGGCTGCTCCTGAGCTTGTTGACCACACAAAGCTGACCCGGGTTGAACAACTTGCGGATCTGCCTTGGGTGGCGCTTAGTACGTTTTACATGCATGAAATCGCCTTGCAGAGTACGGATTTCAAATCAACAGTCAGGTTCCCGGTTTCACCCAGGATGAGTTCCGACAGTCTGTTCGCCATTCATAGAGCGGCACTTGATGGTTTGGGTGCTGCTATTGTCTCAAGCTGGATTGCCGATGATGATCTGAAAAACGGACGCTTGGTTAATCTTTTTCCTGAATGGCAAGCTCCGTCACTTCCGGTTTATCTTGTCTATCCCTATGCCAGCCATTATCCGGTCCGAATGCAAAAGTTCTTTGAGGCCATGCGTGACTTTATGCCGGGGTTGGTTGGTGTTCGACCCCGGCATCGGTAATAGACGTGAAAAAAAAACACCCCCGACCGTTGGCTCGGGGGTGTTTTGTCTGCCAGATATTTTTTCGCAATCAGTCGGTGGTTTTGGCACCAAACTGTTTGTTGAACTGCAGAACCAGCAGGGTCACAACTGCACCGGACATCAGATACGCACCGACACCCGGCAGACCAAACTTGTCACACAGATAAAGTGCAATCAGTGGGGCAAAACCCGCACCGAGTAGCCATGCCAGATCCGATGTAAGGGCTGATCCGGTATAGCGGTATTCGCGCTTGAAGTTTGATGCCAGTGTTCCTGCCGCCTGACCAAAGCACAGGCCAAGAACCGCAAATCCACCCAGAACAATCATGCCTTCATTGATGATGTTATAGGTATAAAGAAGCGGTGTGAGGATCGCACCAGCCAGGATGATCCCGGCACTGTAGCCCAGCAGGCGACGGCGACCGAGCTGATCGGCGATGAAACCCGATGCAATGATGCCAAAGGCACAAAGTACCGCACCCACACCCTGGGTCAGCAGGAACTGGCCTGCATTGCCTTCGGAATAAAGATACACCCAGGTAAGCGCAAAGACAGTGACCAGATGGAACAGCGCGTAGCTAACCATCGGCACAAGCGCGCCGAGCAAAACGGTACGACCGTTATGTTTGAGCGTATCCATGACACGGGCAGCATGCAATTCGTTCTGTTCAAGAAGATGACCAAATTCGGAGGTTGCCACCAGACGCAGGCGGGCAAACAGTGCGACGACGTTAATGGCAAAGGCAACGAAGAACGCATACCGCCAGCCAAAGGCCAGGAAATCATCAGGATGCAAGGTCAGGATCAGATAGGCAAACAGCGAAGATGCCAGCATAAAGCCAAGCGGCGCGCCCAATTGCGGGATCATCGCATACCAGCCCTTGCGGTTATCAGGGGAGTTGAGTGCAAGAAGCGACGAAAGTCCATCCCATGCACCACCCCAGGCAAGTCCCTGTAAGAAGCGGAAAGTACACAAAAGATAAATGGCAAAGACACCGACTGAGTCAAAGCTCGGTAAAAAAGCCATTGCAGCAGTGGAACCACCGAGCATGAACATGGCAATTGTCAGTTTAACCCCGCGACCATAGGTGCGGTCGACGGTCATAAAGACAAGCGATCCGACAGGTCGGGCGATAAACGCCAAAGAGAAAATGGCAAACGAATACATCGTCCCCGTAAGTGCCGATTCAGCAGGGAACAGCAACTGCGGGAACACCAGTACCGATGCAATGCAGTAAACAAAGAAGTCGAAAAATTCCGACGTACGGCCAATGATCACGCCAAGCGCGATCTGACCAGGGTCATGTGCATCGCCGGCAGATTGCTGGCGTGCGTCGCGTTCCAAACCTGACGAGGTGGCGGTCGCGTAGTTTTCTGTTGTTTGGTTCACGCCTGTCTCCCTTATTCTATTGTCGGGCCTTGTGGGGCCTAAGCACTTTATAATTGGATCAAAAAACGCCGCTCTGATGACGGAAGAATTCTGGATCGAGTTTAGTATAGACATGTGAATTGTAAACGTCAGTGTCAATTATTGTACTGCATCGCACAACGCACAGTTTACGCGGGCATGACAATTGTCATTAAGACCCTGCTATGCATGGCGGGTAGCTTGACATTGCTGCGATGCAGCTATAGCAATTGCGCCAACTTCCCAGCTTGGCAGGTTTTGTAAAAAATTTGCTGTTTTTGTGCTCTTTTCGTGGATGTTTAGGATGATACTTCCTATATGCCGTTGCGGAGGGGTACGACGTGTGACGATCTTCACTGGATCGTTATGCGGCTTGCAGGCATATGGTTGTCTGTGAGAACAATTTCCAGAAACTGACAAAGTACAAGCGCATGCTTTCAAAACTTGCACGCGGCGTCGCAATGGCTTCTGTGGTTATGTTGCTTACCGGATGTAATCTGGTGGTGATGAACCCGTCTGGTGATATTGCGTCTCAGCAAGCCGATCTTATTGTTGTTTCCACGATCCTTATGCTGATCATCATCCTTCCGGTGATGGCATTGATTGTTTTCTTTGCCTGGAAATATCGCCAATCCAACAAAGATGCCGAGTACGATCCTGAATGGCACCATTCCACCAAGCTGGAAATTGTCATCTGGTCTGCGCCACTGGCGATTATTATCGCATTGGGCGCGATCACCTGGGTCAGTACGCACACGTTGGATCCTTACCGCCCGCTTGATCGCATTGACGCGGATCGCCCGCTGGCAAAAGGTCATAAGCCGATGGTGGTCGAAGTCGTTTCCCTCGATTGGAAATGGCTGTTCCTGTATCCTGAGCAAGGGATCGCGACCGTCAATGAGCTGGCGGCCCCGCTTGATACGCCGATCCAGTTCAAGATCACGTCTTCGGGCATCATGAACTCGTTCTTTATCCCCGCACTGGCAGGTCAGATTTACTCAATGGCCGGTATGGAAACGAAACTCCATGCTGTGATCAACGAAGAAGGCATCTATGATGGCTTCTCGGGGAACTATAGCGGTGAGGGTTTCTCTCATATGCGCTTTAAGTTCCACGGTCTGAGCCAAGAAGGCTTTGATGATTGGGTTTCGAAGGTTAAATCCAACGAAAACTTACTGGGCCGTCCTGAGTATCTTCAGCTTGAAAAGCCAAGCATTGATGAGCCGATCCACTATTTCAGTGACGTGGACCCGGAACTGTACAATGCGATCCTCAACATGTGCGTTGACCAGTCGAAAATGTGCATGAACGAGATGATGGCGATTGATGAAAGTGGCGGTGGCGGTCTGGCTGGCATCTATAACGTTATGTCATTGACCTATGATGTTCCGCAGATGCGCGGCAGTCAGCCAATGCCCGATAGAAAGTCATATGTGGCGACTCTTTGCACGACCCCGGAAGGTGGTTTTGCAGGTGATTTGAATGCATTGCCGTTGTTTAGCAACGAGCAGACATCGGATCGGGCCATGAGTTTTGCGCCGTCTGGCGTTTCGACAGGGTTCTGAAGCAGTGCCGGTTGGATGAAACCAACCGGCCCTTCGCAGTTTTAGCACCGGCCAGCCGGTGTCTTGCTGCTTTTAAAAGAAGAGTAATCCGATGTTCTCCAATCCGGACCTTTTGAATTTCATATTTGGCCGGCTGTCACTTGATTCACTCCCGTTCCACGAACCGATCCTGGTGGTGACGTTCGCGGCCGTGGCTTTGGGTGGTATTGCTGTTGTTGGCGGTATTACTTATTTCCGCCTCTGGGGATATCTCTGGAACGAGTGGATCACGTCGATTGACCACAAAAAAATCGGCATCATGTACATCATTCTGGCAATCATCATGCTGCTGCGTGGTTTTTCCGATGCCCTTATGATGCGTGCCCAGCAAGCGATGGCCTTTGGCGGGTCGGAAGGTTTTCTTCCGCCGCACCATTATGATCAGATCTTTACCGCCCACGGCGTGATCATGATCTTCTTTGTGGCGATGCCGCTGGTGACCGGTCTAATGAACTTTGTTGTGCCGTTGCAGATCGGTGCACGTGACGTTGCCTTCCCGTTCCTGAATAATTTCAGCTTCTGGATGACTACATGCGGTGCAGCACTGGTGATGGTGTCATTGTTTGTCGGTGAGTTTGCGACGACCGGCTGGCTGGCGTATCCGCCGCTGTCTGACATCGTGTACAGTCCGGGGGTCGGGGTCGACTATTATATCTGGGCCCTGCAGATTGCCGGTGTCGGGACGTTGCTGTCGGGTGTGAACCTGATTGTGACCATTGTTAAGATGCGTGCACCGGGCATGAGCATGATGAAAATGCCGGTCTTTACCTGGACCTCGCTTTGCACCAACATTCTGATTGTTGCCGCGTTCCCGGTTCTGACGGCTGTTCTGGTTCTGCTCGGACTTGATCGCTACGCCGATACCAACTTCTTCACCAACGACCTTGGCGGCAACGCCATGATGTATATCAACTTGATCTGGATCTGGGGTCACCCAGAAGTTTACATCCTGATCCTGCCGGCGTTTGGTGTGTTTTCCGAAGTTGTGTCAACCTTCTGCCGTAAACGTTTGTTTGGCTATAGCTCGATGGTGTATGCCACCGTGGTTATTACCATCCTGTCTTACATCGTTTGGCTGCACCACTTCTTCACCATGGGTTCAGGTGCCAGTGTGAATGCCTTCTTTGGCATTACCACCATGATCATTTCGATCCCGACCGGTGCAAAAGTCTTCAACTGGTTGTTCACCATGTACAAGGGCCGCATCAGCTTTGATGTGCCGATGCTGTGGACAATCGGGTTTATGCTGACGTTTGTGATCGGTGGCATGACCGGCGTGATGCTCGCGGTTCCGCCTGCTGACTTCGTCCTGCATAACAGCCTGTTCTTGATTGCGCATTTCCACAACGTCATCATCGGTGGCGTGGTATTTGGGATGTTTGCAGGGATCGTTTATTGGTTCCCCAAAGCGTTCGGCTTCAAGCTCGATGAATTCTGGGGTAAGATGTCGTTCTGGCTGTGGACCATTGGTTTCTACTTTGCCTTCATGCCGCTATACGTTCTTGGCCTGATGGGGATTACCCGCCGTATGAGCCAGTTTGACGATCCGTCGCTTCAGATCTGGTTCATCATTGCCGCTTTTGGTGCGCTTTTGATTGCCGGTGGTATCGGTTCGTTCATCATGTCGATTGTTGTTGCGGTAATCAAACGTGACAAGCTTCGCGATGAAACCGGTGACCCGTGGGGTGGGCGTACGTTGGAGTGGTCGACGTCGTCACCGCCTCCGGCTTACAACTTCGCCTTTACACCGGTTGTCCATGACCTCGATGCATGGGCCGACATGAAAAAACGCGGTTATGTCCGTCCGACGGATGGCTTCCTGGATATCCATATGCCGAAAAACACCGGCGCTGGATTTATTCTGGCTGCGATTTCACTTGTCCTTGGTTTCGCGTTGATCTGGCATATCTGGTGGCTTGTGGTTGCAAGCTTCATTGCACTGATCGGCGGTGCAATTGCGCATACCTTCAACTACAACCGTGATTACCATATCCCGGCTGCTGAAGTTGTGGAAACCGAAGCCGAACGAACAGCCCTTCTGGCAAAGCAGCAGGCGTAAAGGAATGACAATGGCGAATAATACTGCCGCACAGACCGAAGCGCCGGTCTTTTACCTGAAGGAAGAGCATCACCCCGAAACCGGGACGATGCTTGGCTTCTGGATTTATCTGATGAGCGATTGCCTCATCTTTGCGATCCTGTTTGCAACCCATGGCGTTCTCGGTCGCAATTATGCGGCCGGGCCATCGCCGACAGACCTGTTTGATCTTGGTCTGGTGGCGATCAACACATCGATGCTGCTGTTCTCCTCGATCACCTATGGCTTTGCCATGCTGGCGATGGCGAAGGGCAAAATTGCAGGGACACAGATTTGGCTGGCAATCACCGGCCTGTTCGGTGTGGCCTTTGTCGGGTTGGAAATTTATGAGTTCCATCACTTGTGGCACTTGGGGGCAACCCCGATGCGCAGTGGTTTCCTGTCGTCCTTCTACACGCTGGTTGCGACCCATGGTCTGCACGTGACGTTCGGTATTATCTGGCTCGTGACCCTGATGGTTCAGGTGTCCAAGCATGGTTTGATCCCGGCAAACAGACGTCGCCTGATGTGCCTGTCGATGTTCTGGCACTTCCTTGACGTGATCTGGATCGGTGTCTTCTCTGTTGTATATCTTCTGGGAGTTCTGGGATGAGTGCACATACCCAAGCACATGACGATCACCACGGCGACGGGGCTTCTCACGGCTCTTTCAAAAGCTATCTGATTGGGTTCATCCTGTCGGTTATTTTGACCGCTGTCCCATTCTGGCTGGTGATGGACGGTGTTCTTGACAGCAAGATGGCGACCGCCCTTTGGATCATGGGACTTGGTGTGATCCAGATCGTGGTCCACATGGTCTGTTTCCTGCACATGAACACCAAATCCGAAGGTGGCTGGAACGTGCTGGCGTTGATCTTTACCCTTGTGATCGTTGCGATTGCCATCGCCGGGTCGCTGTGGGTGATGCATCACCTTAATACCAACATGATGCCGCAGATGGATCATGACATGATCAAAAGCTTCGGCTAGATCAAAGCTTGATATCAATAGGGGGCGCGATACTTTAACTGGTATCGCGCCCTTTTTTGTTCGCACCGGATGCCAGTTTACACCACCGTTCTGAAAGACAGCGCCATGACGCAAAGCCACGTTTCTGAAAACCGGCATGACCGATCCACAAAGGGTCCGTCGATGGTCACACGTGCGGTGGTGGTATTGCTTGCGGTGGTCCTGTTTTCAGGTTTCTTTGGCCTTGGCTACTGGCAGGTTGAACGCCGGGCGTGGAAGCTTGATCTGATTGAGCGGGTTGATGCCCGTGTGCAGGGTGATCCGGTGACCGCTCCGGATCAGGACGACTGGGGAAATGTCACGCGTGATCGCGATGAATATCGCAAGGTCATGGTGCTTGGAACCTATCGCAATGACCTTGAAAGTCATGTCTACGCCGCAACCGATTATGGGGCTGGATATTGGGTGATTACGCCGATGGCGCGTGTGGACGGGACAATCATTATGATCAACCGTGGCTTTGTTCCCTCGGACCACCGTGATCGCGCCACGCGACCTGAAGGCATGATTGAAGGTCAAACCCGCGTCACCGGTCTTTTGCGTCTGGACGAGCCGGGCGGTACCTTTATCCGTGATAATGTGCCGCAGGAAGATCGGTGGTATTCGCGCGATGTGCGGGCAATGGCGATCAAGCGCGGCCTTGATCCGGACCGTGTGGCACCTTACTTCATCGACGCCGATGGCAAGAATAATCCAGGAAAACTGCCGGTAGGGGGCTTAACCAAAATCAGTTTCCCGAACAACCATTTGATGTATGCCCTGACATGGTTTGGCATGGCTGCCCTAACATTGGTTGGGGCATGGCTGGTGTTACGCCACCGTAAAGGCGATGGTGATGACATGGATTTGGACGCCCGAAAGAACTGATTATTTGTTGGTGCGCAATCTTATGCGTTTCTGATGGCGTCCTGACATACTGCTGTCAGGAGCCTGCGTAGCACACTGTTTACATTGCGTTTAAACGGGCTGCACTATGCGGCCAGCAAGCCACGTTTGAACCCGACAATATGAGCAGGAGCCTCAGGAATGATATCAGACCGCAAGCTGACATTTTATCATGCTGTCCCGTCACGCAGCAGCACGGTGCACTGGATGTTACTCGAGCTTGGCATTGAGTTTGATGTCAAAATGCTCGACCTCCGTAAGGGCGAAGGACAGACGTCAGAATACCTTGCGATCAACCCGCTGGGCAAAGTGCCAACCATCGTGCATGGCGATACGGTCGTGACCGAGGCGGCGGCAATTTGCTGTTATCTGGCGGATGCATATCCAGAGGCCGGATTGGCCCCGGCGGTTGATGATCCGATCCGTGGGGACTATCTGCGTTGGTTGTTCTTTTCACCCGCCACCATTGAACCGGCCTTTATCGACCGGGTCCGTCAGTATGAAGCAGAAGATTGCAGTCAGAATTCCTATCGGAACTGGGAAACGCTGATGCCGATCCTGCTTGATGTTGTGGGCAAAGCCGATCCGTGGGTGCTTGGTCAAAAATTCACGACAGTTGATGTTGTGTTAGGCGCAACGATCCGGTTTGGGTGCATGTTTGGTATTCTGCCAAAGGATCCTGTCTTTGAGGCCTATATCGCCCGGATTGATGCCCGCCCGGCATACCAGCGCGCGCAGGAACTGGACGCGCCATATTTTGCGGCAGCGATGGCGGGATAATCATTTCAACGTAATTGTATGATGAATAAAAGGGCCGGTTCCTGCGACATGGAACCGGCTCTTTGTGTTTTTAAGACCGTTTTGGTGCGCGATCAGGGATTAGTATGATCAATAACTTCGCCGCGTGCCGGATAATTTTTGGCAATGACGAAATCAAGTGCGCCAAGAATTTCGGCAAAGGCCGGACGGGCGAATGGCATGGTCTGGACCGTGCCGAAATAAAGCGTTCCATCCGGGCGGACGAGGAAAAGGCCCGGCTCGGAAAACAATGCGGGTTCTTCAAAACCCGAAGACGTCACACCGTTTGAGGTCGAGATGTAAAGACCCCATTCCCGTGCTTTCTCAAGGCTTAGACCATATCCAAGATCAACATTCTCAAGGCCCCATTTTTCCTTGGCTGTGATTGCGCGGTCTTCGGCGTCCGAGGACAACACCACAACATTCACGCCCCGTTTGGCAAAATCTTCGAGCTTGTTATCAAGGTCCTTAAGATATTTGCCGCAGATCGGGCAATGCAGACCACGGTAGAAGACAACCATGGTGAAATTTTCCGGGCTCTGATCCGCAAGGGACCAGGTGCCACCACCAACCAGTGGTACGGAAAGGGACGGGACTTTTTGGCGCGGAACAAGCGGTGTGATTACAGACATTTTCGGTCCTCATAACGGATATATTTGATTGATGGGGTTTATACTGGAATGATCGTTTAAAAACGGCAACCAGAATTTCTTGCCATCACTCAACCGTGATCAGTCTGATGTGAAATCACTGGGGTTTGTTATTCTGGCGTTCGCAACTTGGGCACAACAGATCAGTCGAGTACGGCCAGAATGGTATCGGTGTAATCTTCGATTGTTTCACGGTCGGCACCCCGGCGGGCCATCAAATGCACGCCTTGTATCGAGCCTGCAAAAAAGCGTGCCAGTGCGCGGACGTTTTTATCGGCTGAAATCGTGTCGGCATTTATGCCGCGCTTCAGTGCGTTGGCGAACATGTCTTCGACCCGGCGAAAAGCCTGCTGGGCGATTGCCGCCGTTTCGGCATCATGCGGGGCCAGCTCCATGCCAGAATTAACCATCAGACAGCCTTTAAGATGGCCATCTTCACAACTGTGTCTGGTGGTGTCTTTGAAGGTTGTGACAATTGCCGCCCGACCATCCTCGGTTTCACGCAGCTTGGCAAACCGCTTGGAACTGATTTTCAGGCTGTAATGATCAAGCACACGCAGGAAAAGCGCCTTCTTGTCGCCAAAGCTTGAGTACATGCTCGCACGGTTGAGCCCAGTCTCGTCGACAAGGTCCTGAACCGAGGTTGATTCAAATCCCTTGCTCCAGAAAATGTTCATGGCGTTATCAAGAACGCTTTCTTCGTCAAACGCGCGTGGGCGAGGCATGGCAGTTCCTTGGTTGCGAGCTGTCTCTGGAACAAGTGTTCTGTAATACAGAGAAAGATGTAACTTGTGGTGCTGAAAATCAACTCTGCGCTGATGGTATCAACTCAGTCGGGATAGGTTAAGCATATAGCTGGCAAAAGAAAACATGCCGCCAATCAAGCTATCGACATGTGATAATTGAAAAATTCCAGATGTCAGGGTGATGGCATGCCGTCATCAATTTGTCGTGCGATCAAGGGTGACAAAGCTGTAGTCCGGGCCATCCGGATTATTGATTTTATGTCGGCTCGATTCTTGCCACTGATCGGCAGGCAGCGGATCAAGGAAGGTGTCGCCGTCAATATCAGCATGGACCTCGGTCAGCTCAAAGCGCGTCGTATAGGGCAGGGCAAGATGATAAATCTGCGCACCCCCGGCAATGATAACTTCGTTTACACCATCGGCTTTGGCGATTTCGTCGCCCAGCTTGATGGCACTTTCGACATCGTGACAAACGCGCACGTTTTCATGATCAAATGACCAGTCAGTGTCACGCGTGACAACGATGGTGACACGTTTAGGAAGGGGACGCCCAATGGCTTCAAATGTCACACGTCCCATGATCATCGGCTTGCCAAGGGTCAGCGCCTTAAACCGTTTCAGGTCGTCGGGCAATTCCCACGGCATCCAGCCATCTTTGCCAATCGCACCATTGGCGGCCGCGGCCACCACGGCAACGCGTTCGATCTTTTGATCCGTCATCACACCGCAACCTTGCCGGCAATATGCGGGTGCGGGTCATAGCCGACCAGTTCAAAATCATCAAACTTGAAATCAAAGATCGACTTCACATCGGGATTGATCTTCATGGTCGGAAGCGGGCGCGTTTCGCGCGACAGCTGCAATTCGACCTGTTCAAGATGGTTGGTATAAAGATGCGCATCGCCCAGCGTATGGACGAAATCGCCAACTTCAAGGTCGCATACTTGCGCAATCATCATGGTCAAAAGCGCATAGGACGCGATGTTGAACGGCACGCCAAGGAAGATATCCGCACTGCGCTGATAGAGCTGGCATGAAAGCTTGCCGTCCGCGACATAGAACTGGAACAGGCAATGGCACGGCGGCAGCGCCATGTTTGGCACATCGGCAACATTCCATGCTGAGACAATCAGGCGTCGGGAATCGGGATTGTTTTTGATCTGGTCAATCAGGCCGGTGATCTGGTCAATGGTCTGTCCGTTTGCGCCCTGCCATGACCGCCACTGTCCCCCATAAACCGGGCCAAGATCGCCGTTTTTATCGGCCCATTCGTTCCAGATGCGCACCCCATTGTCTTGCAGGTATTTGACATTGGTATCGCCGTCAAGGAACCACAGTAATTCGTGAACAATGGATTTGAGATGCAGCTTCTTGGTGGTGACCATCGGGAAACCTTTGGAAAGGTCAAACCGCATCTGGTGACCGAAGACCGATATCGTGCCAGTTCCGGTACGGTCTTCCTTGTGCGTGCCAGTGTCGCGCACCATCCGCATCAGATCGAGATATTGCTGCATGCTGTGTCCTGTTCTTCGGAATCGTGTTTGGGGCAGCATAGTCAGGTACAGGCAGCTCGGCAAGCCGTGCAGACACAGGTGGATCGGGCGGCCGATTTCGCGTTGTTTGCTTAAAAAAAATTGCCAATTCCCCTTGTGTGGCAAGGGGTGAATGACCTATATAGGGGCTGTCGGGGCAACCTGACTATGGCGTTACACGACTTGGCAGAATAGACATTACGGACCCGGGGGCGGTACCCGGCGGCTCCACCAACTTTCAAACTTTGACTTCGTCCGACTCAGGCGAAGATGTTGGGGCCGAAATAGGATCGACGTGTGTAGTAAAAGCCTCTGTTGGCGCTCGGCATGGTACCACCGTTATCGGGCTAATGTTTGTAAATGCAAACGACAACAATGCTCCGGTAGCTGTTGCTGCGTAAGCGGCACTAGCACCAAAGCGAAATTCCGGTTGCCGGGAGCGGTAATTTGGTGGGGGACGGGGCACCTAGCAACAGAACGCCCCACTCTTGTATTTCTTTCCCGCTTCGTTATGAATAGAGTTTAGGGATCAAACCCTGATCGAACACGTTGTGATATGTATACAGCGTGATCTAATGCTATATTATAATGACGGGATGGACCGCACTTCGGCGGTGCGCCCGCCAGATACAGGATTACTGATGCAGAAACCGGAAGAATTTCGTTACGATCTTATGGTCGATCAGGCGCTGCGCGGCGTGGTGAAAGAAATCCTTGCGCGCGTGGCCGAAGAAGGCCTTTTCGGCGAGCATCACTATTACATCACCTTCCAGACCAATCATCCCGGCGTTGCCCTTCCGGAAGGTCAGCGCAAGGCACACCCTGATAACATCACGGTTGTCTTGCAGCATCGTTTCTGGGATCTGAAGTCTGAAGACGATCATTTTTCGGTCGGCATGAGCTTTGATGGCATGCCAACGACTTTGGTTGTTCCGTTTGATGCGATGCTGGCCTTTGTCGACCCGTCCGCCAACTTCATGCTGACCTTTAGCGTCGAAGAAGAAATGGACGATGCGGATTTCGATTATGACGAAGACGATGATCTTGATGCCGACCTGATCGAAGACGATGGTGGCGCACCAACATTGGTCGCCGAACCGTCCAAATCGCGCAAAAAACCGAAACCCGACGCAAGTGAAACGGGCGAAGTCATCGCATTGGATGCGTTTCGTAAAAAATAAGAATTCCCAAAAGGGGCAGGTTCATTTCTGCTCCTTTTTTCTTTGGCGCCGTTCGGGACATATTTTCCGGTTTGATTTCCCGTAACCTGGATCCTGTGTTGTTAGGCGAATGTATCGTGGAATTTTTTCACGATTGGCGCTATGAAATGCCCAAATAAAAATAGACCCACCGTGTTTTTGAGAGAGACGAGAACCTTCCCATGAATGATTTTGTCTATAAACCCATGTTCGATCTGGGTAAGGACACCACCCCGTACCGTAAAATCGGGGATGAAGGTGTTTCGACCGTTGATGTTAATGGCGAGACCTATTTGAAAGTCGAACCCGAAGCGATTGAAAAGCTAACGCTTCAGGCATTTTTTGATTGCTCGCACCTTTTGCGTCCGGGGCACCTCGCACAGCTGCGCAAAATCCTTGATGACGACGAAGCCACCCCGAACGACAAATTCGTGGCCATGGATCTTTTGAAAAACGCGTCTATCGCATCCGGTGGTGTTTTGCCGATGTGTCAGGACACCGGTACCGCGATTGTCATGGGCAAACGTGGTGGCAAGGTCATCACCGATGGTTCTGATGAAGAAGCCCTGTCAAAGGGCATCTGGCAGGCCTATCAGAAACACAATCTGCGTTTCTCGCAGGTGTCCCCGCTTAATATGTTCGAAGAAAAGAACACCGGGTCGAACCTTCCGGCACAGATCGACCTTTATGCGACCACGGGCGATGAATATAAATTCATGTTCATGGCAAAGGGCGGCGGTTCGGCCAACAAGACCTTCCTGTTTCAGCAGACCAAGGCACTTTTGAACCCGGAAGGCCTGCGGAAGTTTTTGGACGAAAAAATCCGCACTTTGGGCACGTCAGCCTGTCCGCCGTATCACCTGTCGATTGTGATTGGCGGAACCTCGGCTGAGGCCTGCCTTAAGACCGTGAAAATGGGTTCGGCACGCTATTACGACAGCCTTCCGACCGAGGGCGGCGACCATGGTCAGGCCTATCGCGATCTTGAGTGGGAACAGAAGGTTCTTGAGATGACCCGCGAAATGGGCATTGGCGCACAGTTCGGCGGCAAGTATTTTTGCCATGATGTGCGCGTCATCCGCCTGCCGCGCCATGGTGCAAGCTGCCCGGTCGGGCTTGGGGTTTCGTGCTCTGCCGACCGTCAGATTTTGGGTAAAATCACCAAGGACGGTATCTTTATCGAGGATCTGGAACATGATCCGGCGAAATATCTTCCGCATGTGACGGACGAACATCTTGAAGACGAAGTGGTCAAGGTTGACCTGAACCGTCCGATGGATGCAATCCGTAAACAGCTTTCGGGTTATTCGGTTAAAACCCGTCTGTCGCTCAGCGGTACCGTGATTGTTGCGCGTGACATCGCGCATGCCAAAATCAAGGAACGCCTTGATGCCGGTGAGGAAATGCCAGAATACCTCAAAAACCATCCGGTTTATTATGCAGGTCCGGCCAAAACGCCCGAAGGCATGCCATCCGGATCGTTCGGTCCGACCACGGCGGGTCGTATGGACGCCTATGTCGAACAGTTCCAGGCTGCGGGTGGTTCGTTCGTTATGCTGGCAAAGGGGAACCGGTCCAAGCAGGTTAAAGATGCCTGCAACAAATATGGCGGGTTCTACCTTGGCTCCATCGGTGGTCCGGCGGCCCGGTTGGCACAAGACTGCATTAAAAAGGTCGAGGTCCACGAGTATCCCGAACTGGGTATGGAAGCCGTTTGGAAAATAGAAGTCGAAGATTTCCCGGCCTTCATTGTGATTGATGATAAAGGCAATGACTTCTTTGCCGAATTTGGCATATAGGATTGTTGAAGGATCACTGAGTTTCTTGAAGAATTTCAGTGATCCTTGTCTCGCAGAAGCGGAAATCTATTAAATGCTTCTTCCCGAATCTGTTTTTCTTGAGCGACGTCGCAACTGTAAAGTGCTTCATGGATGTGTTCTGCTGTTGGCGTAAGAGGTTCACCATTTTCTAATGGGGCGCCGCGCGCAACTTCAAAAAGTGCAATGCATCTGCTTTGCAGTATCACATAGTCTGTGACTAGACTCTTGAGCATTCCTAGCTTTCGCGTGTTATCGTTGTTATTGGCACTTTCAGTTCTCATCGCTAGCAGATCAACGAGGCGCTGCAATCGCGCGGCTGTAACCTGAATTTCGGAACCAATCTGAAGGACTGCGGTTTGTATGGTTGGTGGCTGGTGAAGAATAATTTTCCCAAGACGTTCCGGTAGTTCGAAGGACAATTCTTTGGGACGATCTATAGATATTGGTTTCTCAAAGTCATATTGCAGATGGTGTAGTAGAGGCTTTAATTCATAGACTACTTCACTGCAATGTCGGGTTAGTTCGGATAGAGCTAAGGGAAGGTTTATCAGATCAACCTTTGCGCGAACATTCCGGTCAGTTTTCTCTCGCTCGATCTCTTCTTCTCTTTGGCGACTTTGTTGCGCCAAGGTCCGGTCAACATTGCGGATAGCAATCATAATACCAGCCAACGCAATCAAAGGTGTTGATGCTTGCATTGCTAGGGCAACCAGTTGTTCGGTTTCTATCTGGCTTGACCAAATCAAAGTAGCTGTCGCGCCACAAATTGTTCCGGTCAACAGAAGTATGAACGGATTGAGGTGATCTTTACCAAGTTTTTCAATAGGTGACATAAGCGTTCCAAAAAGAATTTGAACAACACGCGTAACTATAACTGTTTCATCGACACATAAGAAGTGTACGCAACTGTGCATAGCTGACCCGTGGTCAAAGGGACTTGCAGATATTGGGGGTGCGTGGTCTGATTTGGTCAAAATCAACCCCCTATCGGGAACAGTGATATGTCTGAAACTTCTGCGCTTTCTGCTTCTGGCGCGACAGAAAGCCGTATGGTCGGTGTAACGTCTGCATTGGCGACGGTGTTTATCTGGGCCGGTTGGCTGATTGCGACACGTTATGCAATGACGTCAAGCTTTACTGCCGTTGATATTGGGCTTTTACGCTTTGTCGTACCTTTTGTCCTGCTCTGCCCAATCTGGATCAGAAAGGGCATCTGGCCAAAGGGATTGTCCTTGATCAATGGGCTGTTGATGTTGATCGGGTCTGGTGCATTTTACACCCTGATGGTTGCCAGTGCATTACAGTTCGTTCCGGCAAGTCATGTCGGGATTTTGTTGCCCGGTGTGATGGCGATCTGGGCGGTTTTAATCGCGATTGTCCTGTTTGGCGAACGGCCCGGCCGTGTCCGACTTGCCGGATATGGTGCGGTGATTGTCGGGGTTATGTTGCTTGTGGCTCTTAAGCCGGGCGGCGATGCCAGTACTGATATGCTGTATGGCTATGGCCTTGTGTCTGCCGGGGCATTGATGTGGGCATCTTATACCCATGCGATGCGCCAAAGTGGCCTTGGTGCGCTTGAAGCGGCAAGTTTTGTCGGCTTTTGGTCCTTTGTCATTATTGCGGTGATCGCCCTTTTCACTGGCACACATATTCCCGATGCGCCAATGGGCGATGTTTTGATGTTGCTGGTGACACAGGGGCTTCTGGCCGGCTGTGTTGCCGTTATTACCTATGGCCTTGCTGTACGTCACATCGGATCGACCGGGGCATCGGCATTTGGGGCCATGACTCCGGCACTCACCGCCCTTGGCGGCGTGTTTCTTCTGGGTGAAGAAAGCAACCTTGCCTTGGTGGCTGCCGTCGCATTGGTGATCTTTGGCGTGATGGTGGCATCTGGTGTGTTTCGCCGGGTGTTGCGGTAATCCGTATTGTCCGGACAGCCAAACAGTTGTGCTGTGGTGATACTTGGCTGCAATTGAAGATTGAATAAATTTTGCTGCATGCGCGAATTGCCCTTTTCGCGTATGCAGTATTACGCTAATGTAACAGTGGATGACGGCAACGGCGCCGTATCTTTCCCATCTTGATCGGCAGGCAACGAGGCTTGCGCAACCTTCTGGTTCTTTCGTTTGAAAGGCCAGCTTGTTTTGCCTCGGAGTTTTGTCATGTTTGCCGGTTTCATCCGTTCCATATCCCCAGAAAATGACCAAGGTCTTTCGCCGCACAAAGATGCGGGACTTGCTGATGTTTTGCGACTTCTACGCAAAGTTGGGGCTGTCGCAGACGAGGCATCCGAACGTGATGGTGCGATCTTGGCAATCCTTACGGCGGTATGTGATTACTGCGCATGGCCGATTGGGCATGCCTATGTGCGCGATGGCGATCATTTGTCATCTGCTGGTATCTGGTCGATTGATGGAAACATTTCGACGGCTGATCTTGCTGAATTTCGCACGCAGTCAGAAGAAACGGTATTTGCACTGGGCCAAGGACTTATTGGAACGGTCGCGGTGCGCGGTGAACCTGTTTGCATTGAAGATGTCACGCAAAAGGATGGATTTCTGCGCGCTACAAGCGCGGCCCGAAACGGATTGCGCGGCTGTTTTGCCTTGCCGGTGAAACTGGGTGGTCAGACCGTTGCCGTGATCGAGTTTTTCAGCCCCGAGATTGCCAAACTTGATGCCGAACTTCTTGAACTTTTGGGGTTCGTCGGTGGGCAGGTTGCCCGGGTGATAGAGCGCGATGATGTTTTGAAATCGCGCGAAAAACTGGCATCGGACTTTGAAAGTCAGGTGCAGGGCACAGTTGGGATGCTGGGGGCTGCCGTCAGTCAGATGCGCAGTGCGCTTGATGTTCTTGGCAATAGTAACAAAAGAACTGAATTCTGCGGAACGGCAATCGATCAATCCGCAAGCAGTGCGTTGTCCAACATCGAAAATGTCGCCGATCACATGGAAACCTTGCAGGGTGAATTGGCCAACGTTGGTCGCGACGCCGGGGAAACGGTGAAAACCACCCATGTCATTGGTCAGCAAGCACGCGATATGCGTGATGGTTTTGCCGCCTTGCAGGACCGCGCAGCTGATGCCGGAAAAATGCTGTCGAGCATTGCGGCCATTGCAGCCCAGATCAAAATGCTTGGACTAAATGCCTCCATCGAGGCGGCCCGTGTGGGCGAAGCAGGCAAGGGGTTTTCCATTGTCGCCAAAGAGGTCAAGGCGCTGGCCGGGCAATCGGCCACTGCAACAGAGGAAATCGCCCATTGGATGCATGGCATGACAGATGCCATTTCCAAAGCCGGGGGTGATATTGAACATATCGCCATTGCCATGGACGGGTTGCAGCACCGCGCCGAAGCAACAGCTATTCAGACCGACAAGCAGGCAGAAATCTGCATGTCGGTTGCACGTGATGCCGATGCTGCCGTGGCAGAAGCACGCAAGGTCGGCGACAGTGTTGTGGAAATTAACCAAGCCATCCATCACGCGACCACGGTTTCGACCGAGCTTGGTGAGGCTGCGATCAATCTCGAAGGGCAGGGAGCCGAACTTAGTGCGCGGGTCGAAGGGTTTGTTGGCAAGATCCTTGTGATGTGAGACTTCATCCGCTGTTTGTGCTGGGTTGTTGTTTAGGACAGCGGTACATCCGGGCCGGGGGTGAATTTGGCGGTGCGCCGCGCAATCAACCGCGCAAGCGGTGGGCCAAGTGCAAGCACCATGAAGAAACGTGTGGCTTGCAGGACCAGAATAAATGACAGATCGACATTGGTGCTGGCGGCGATAATCGCTACCGAATCAAGTCCGCCGGGACTGGTTGCCAGATACGCCGTGAGCGGATCGACATCCATAAACAGCACCAACAGGACTGAAATACTTGCACAGAACGCAATCAGGACAGTGATTGACAGCAGGATTTTGGGCAGGGCATATGCCGCATGTCGGATTACTGCGGGCGTGAATTTCAATCCGACAGCCCAGCCGATGGCGGCATAGGCCAACCCAAGAAACCATTCGGGCAGAACGATATCGACCCATCCGTTGATGTGAAGGATGGTCGTTATAATGATCGGAAGCAAAAGCGGACCCGATGGCAGCCGTGAATAGATGCCAGCCACACACAGGCCAACAACCAGTGCAAGGGTAATGGCAAACTGGCCGTAATCAATGGCCGGAAACCAGTCATAGGTGCCTGCTGCGGCAGCGAGTTCCGGATCGACCCAAAGGTTGGCAATCGATGACGCAACTGCAACCACAATCACCACCCGAACATATTGCATGAAGGCAACAAGCCGGGCATCGGCACCAAACGCTTCGGCCATGATCACCATTGCGGAAGCCGCACCGGGGGATGATCCCCAAATGCCGGCGGTTCCCGGAAGAACCTGACGCACACAGAGTATCCAGCCAAGCAGACTGCTTGCGATCATGGTTAAGGCCGTGACCCCAAGGATCAGCGGCCAGTCATGGGTAAAGGATGTCAGGATGCCGATGGACATTGATCCACCAATCATGACGCCCAGGACCGATTGGGCACCAAGATAAATTGGTTTTGGCGTAGCAATGGTCGCACCATTGGTTCCCATAATGATGCCAATGATCATCGGGCCAAGCAGCAAGGCCGCAGGCACATGGAATTCATGTAGAAGAACCGAGAACCCCAGTGAGACCGTTACCATCAATAACCATTGCAGGCTTTTGGGCAGGCGACCGATGCGTTCGTTCGGGGTAGTTTCGGGCGTGTTTGGAAAATCAGACAGATCAGAATCAGATGACACGGGCAGTCGCCTCATATGGTGGCAAAAGGCAGGTCGTCCGCGTGGTGGCGCGGATTGCATAGCTTATGGCGTTCGTGGGGGAACGCCATAAGCTGTACGCGCGCAGTATAACCCGAAAAAAGTCGAATAATCGAGGGGTTAGCAATCATATCGCAGTTGGGCGCTTGGAGGACTTGATTGTGCTTGGACAGAGCATGTGAAGTTTCGTATTAGTCATTGATTGGCCTAAAGTTAGCGGTTCGCAACATTCATGTTGCGGATTAGCGTGCGAAGTTCGGGGGAAAAATTGACCAAGATATCCTATGTCGTAACGGTCTTTAACAAGGCCCCGTTCTTGCCATCCGTGATTGACAGTTTGCGCAATCAAACCGGATCGTTTGACCGCGAATTCATTTTCATCGACGATGGGTCAACGGATAACTCAATCGATGTCATTCGCAAGGCGACGTCCGGTATGGATGATGTTCGCATTGTCACACAGCCAAACCATGGTCCGGCTATTGCGACCAATAATGCGGTTTCAATTGCAACGGGTGACTGGATCAAGCTTGTTGATTCTGACGATGTTCTTGCGCCTTATTGTTCAGAACTTCTTCTGGGTAATGCTCTGGCGCATGATCTTGATTTCATCTTCGGGTCTGCTGACTACTATGACATGGCAACCGGGCCTGTATTTCCCAAAACCGATATTGCGTCACTTAAGACCATTTTATTTGATGACCCACTTTCGACGGTGCTTGATCGTGGTTTCGCGCGCGTCAGTCATTGCCTGTTTAAAAAAGATCTATTTGATCGGGCGGGAGGTTGTGATCCACGAATTTTCTCGCAGGACCATAGCCTTTTCATTCGCCTGATGTCACACGGCAAGTTGGGGCAGATCAAGCATGTTGTCTGTTTGGGTCCCGAGGACGAGCCGGGTCGGATCATGAATAATCAGGCGCAGATCATTCATGATGCCAGTATTGCGCTTGCCTATTTCTTTGCCGATCATCCGGGAATTACAGCAGACAAGCGCAGATTGATTACGAAAAAGGTGCTGTCGCGCGTTCGTAAATGGGAAAAGAAGGAACTGGGCAAGGGCGTATTTGGGCAAGCCAATCGATACTACATACTCGCGCGCCTTGGCGTGGCGGTCAGCGGTGCGACGTTGGTATCTTTGTGTAACGTCATTGGCGATGGTCAGAAATTGCGTGTTCCAGCCAAAACGGATTTACCAGTCTTACAGGATATCTCCTATGAGCCATGAAAACATTCAGGTCATTTTTGATGGTGATGAAAATGCCCCGCTGACCATTGTTTTGGCCCATGGGGCGGGTGCCCCGATGGACAGTCCGTTTATGGATCAGATGGCGGGTGAGTTGGCCGGGCTTGGCTGTCGCATTGCGCGGTTTGAGTTTCCCTATATGGCTAAACGTCGGCTGGATGGCAAAAAGCGGGGACCTGACCGTGCACCAGTTTTATTGGAGTTCTTTGGCGATGTTGTTGATCAGTTGGGCGATCCGGACAAGTTGGTGATTGGTGGGAAATCCATGGGTGGACGCATGGCCAGTATGGTGGCAGATGATCTTGGTGTGGCCGGGTTGGTGTGCCTTGGCTATCCGTTTCACCCACCTGGAAAGCCCGAAAATCTGCGGACCGAACATCTGACCGGTTTAAAAACAGCGACCCTGATTTGTCATGGCACACGTGATTCGTTTGGCACGACCGATGAAATTGCCGCGTATGATTTGGCCGACACCATTGCCCTGCATTGGGTTGCGGATGGTGACCATGATTTCAAGCCACGCAAAAGCTCTGGCCGAACGCAATCACAAAACATCAAAGATGCTGCCATCGCCATCAACGATTTTGCCCGAGGCCTTGTGACATAACAGCCCGCCGGGTTGGCGAGCTGTTATACCGGGTATCGTATATCGTACCCCCAGTGGTCACATATTGGGTGATTTTCTTCGTTGTCGTGCCGTGCAATCAGGCCAGTGCAACGTCGGTGGCATCAAGAAAATGCTGGGCATATTCCGGGGCAACCACGCCGTTCTGGCTTGCGATATCAATCCTCACACCATTGGGATCAAGCAGTGCGAAATGTTTCTGCCCCCATGGCTCATTGCGGACTTCAAGGGCGAATTCAAATCCTGCGTCGCGCACTTCATCCGCAGCAACACCAGCATCTTCGACTTCAAGGCAGATCACACTGCCTTCGCCAAGGGTGGCGGCATGAAACAGTTCGGGTTGGGTGTCATGGCCGGGTTTCATCAGGCCCAGTTGAACCGATGGGAAGTCTGCCCAGACCAACTGGCAGTACCATTCGCCATCAAACACGGGCGTAAAGCCGAGTTTCTTATAGAAGGCGCGGCTTTGGGTGAATTTCTCGGTGATGATGATCGGATATGAATTGGTGACTTTCATCGTCATGCTCCTGACGTTGGGGTGAAATCCTGTCCCGATTTCGCAATGTTGCACATACCTCCTGACAGGAGCCTGTCAGGAGCGTTATGATAATTTTTGAGGCAGGATGACAAAGGAGCGATCATGAGAAGGGCCGACCGACTGTTTCGCCTTGTCCAAATCCTGCGCCGCCGCAAATTGTGCCGCGCACGTGATTTGGCCGAGGAACTAGAAGTTTCCGAACGCACGATTTACCGCGATATTCGCGATCTGGCCGCATCAGGTGTCCCGGTGGAAGGCGAAGCCGGTGTTGGATACATTCTGCGCGATGGCTATGACCTGCCGCCGTTGATGTTTGACGCCGATGAGATCGAAGCATTGGTGGTCGCAGCGCGCATGGTGCAAAGCTGGACCGATCCACAGATGGCGCGTGCAGCGGGAGATGCCCTGACCAAGATCGAGGCAGTCTTGCCGGAGAAACTGCGTGGGTTGATCGGCGGGGTGCCAATTGCGGTGGCCGAAATTGCACAGGAACCGATTGCGATTTCCATGCCCAATCTTCGCCGTGCCATCCGTGACCGCAGCTTCATTGAAATTGACTATACCGATGCCAAGGGCGATGAAACCAAACGCCGCGTCAGGCCACTTGGTATGCTGTTTTTTGGCAGTACGTGGCTGTTGGCGTGCTGGTGTGAATTACGTGTCGCATTCCGCGTGTTTCGCGCTGATCGTATTCGAAACATGGATATCTCGACTGAACGCTTTCGTCCGGTCGCAGGCCAGACATTGCGCGACTATCTGATTTCCGAAGGCATCGAAGGTGAAATCCTCAATGGCATCGGTCGATAACGAATTTGTTCTGACAGTCGCAGAACTTTTGGCACCGCTGGGCCATATCCGACCCAACCGAATGTTTGGCTGCTTTGGTCTTTATTGTGATGGGGTGTTCTTTGCGATCATCGCCGATGATGTTTTGTTTCTGAAAGGTGATGTGCAAACACGTGCAACATATGACGACATTGGGATGGCACAGTTTACTGTGCCCTCTGGGCGGGCAATGACGTTGTCATATTTTGAAGTGCCCGGTGAATGGATTGAAAATCCCGAGCCGTTGATTGAAATTGCCCATATGGCATTGGGCGCGGCCAACCGAGCCCAAGCGATCAAGGACACCAAAAAGAAAAAGCGCAAACCGGGCAAAGCCAGCCAAAAGCATGACAACAGAAACCGCGCTTAGTTTGACGGGCGGCACATTGGTTGGAAATTGTCTGTGTTATTGCCCAGCATATATGTCGGGTTTCTGATTTAGTCTGATGATTGTGTGATCAAGGGATGCAATTAAACAGCTTTTGCGTGTAAGCTTTTCACGACAAAAACAAAAATTGGGTATCCCGAAACGTGGCAACCGGTTCTGTTTGGCACAAAGTTGCCGAAATAATCAGAATTCATACGGACAAACCTGAGCTCATGCGCGCTCAGGTCAAGGCGTTGTCACGACAGATCCCGGTTCTTTATGGCTTGTTGTTGGCCAACGCGGTTGCCCTTGCCTATACCCATTACGGAACAGCCCCCGATTGGTTGACGATCTATGCGGTTCTTGTTCTTGGTGCGTGCTGTATTGTGCGTGGCTATGCATGGCAGCGGGCCGGGGTTGATGTCAGTGATATCAATGTTTGCATCGGACATTTGCGCCGTATCCGGGTGATGGCGGTGGTGATTTCGGTGCTGTTTACCGCCTGGGCAATTACCATGTTTGGCTATGGTGATCCCTATCAACAGGGGCACGTTGCCTATTTCATCTCGATCACGGTGGTTGGCTGTATCTTCTGTCTGGTGAATTTTCCGCCTGCTGCCTTGCTGGTTGTGGTGATCGTGCTTGGAACTTTTGTGCTTTATTTCGGCTTTAGCGGGAATGAGGTTTATGTCGCGATTGCGGTGAATATGGCCTTGGTCTCGGCAATGATTATCCAGATCATCACCAGTTATTATGCCGCGTTTTCGGGTTTGGTTACGTCGCGCATTGATCTTGAACGTCAGCATAAAACAACGCTTGAACTCTCTGAGCAGAATGAAGCCCTTGCCTTCCTTGATCCGTTGACCGGCCTGTCAAACCGCCGCGCATTCTTTGCCTATCTTGAAGATGCTGTTGCAACTGCCGCAGCCAAGGCGGATACGTCGGCTGGGCAGCATGATCGCTTTGCCGTTGCGATGATTGACCTTGATGGGTTCAAGCCCGTCAATGATGTGCACGGTCATCCCATAGGCGATGAGTTGTTAATGCACGCGGGCGAACGCCTGCGCCACATCCTGAGCGGCGATGCATTGCTGGCAAGGCTGGGTGGGGATGAATTTGGGATTGTCCTTGGCGAATATAGCGATGCGACCGAGCTGATTGCCCTTGGTAAACAGATTTGTCAGGAGCTTAATCGCCCCTATACGCTGAGCAATGTAAGCGTGCAGCTTTCAGCATCATTAGGGTTTGCGACATACCCAGCGGTGGCACGCACATCAAATGGGTTGTTTGAACGTGCTGATTTTGCGCTGTATCACGCAAAAAAGAACATGCCGGGCGAAGCGGTATTGTTTGCCGCCCATCACGAGACCCTGATCCGTCATGACTCACAGATCGAGCAAGCACTGCGCAAGGCCGATTTGTCGCAGGAGCTTTCGCTTCATTATCAGCCGGTTTTTGATGTGGAAACCGGGGCTGTCAATTCCATCGAGGCACTTGCAAGATGGGACAGTGCGCTCATGGGGCGGGTGTCGCCGGGGACATTCTTCCCGGTGGCGGAAAAAACCGGACAGGTCGGCATGCTGACCAAAATCCTGTTTGAAAAATTGCTACGTGAAATGCGCGAATGGCCCGAACATATATCGGTGTCGTTCAACCTGTCGGCCCGTGATATTGTTTTATCCGATACCACGGAATGGCTGATTGAGCACATCAAAGCCAACGGTATAGCCCCGGAACGTCTAACGTTCGAGGTGACCGAAACTGCTTTTCTGCGTGATTTTGCAGCCGCCCGAACCAGCATTCGTTATTTGCGCAGTCATGGTGCACGGGTGGCAATGGATGATTTTGGGATCGGCTATTCCAGTTTGCGATATGTGCATGAGCTGGAATTTGACTGCCTTAAGGTTGATCGCAGCTTTATCGCGCCACTGGCAAGTACCGAACGCAGCCGGCGGATTGTCAAAACGATCATTGATATGTGCACCAATCTTGAAATTGATTGCGTGATCGAAGGCATCGAAACCCAAAGCCAGCGTGACATCGTGATCGAGCTAGGTGGGCGTTTGGTGCAGGGTTATTTCTTTGCCAAACCAGCCAAGCAACCTGTTTTGAAACGTTTGCCCGCAATGCTCAAAAAACAGTAACGTTGCGTCCTTTGCCGGATGAAAACGGTACTGCACGATCAGTATTGATGCTTCGGTTAACATTCCCGCAACCAGATGACGATAAGCTGTGTCTTGCGAGATCGCAGTCATAAAGCCTTTTTATGCCAAGCGGTCACTGATTTTGGCGCAAACAGGGCATTTTTGATGTCATCGCAGACACATATTTCACAAGAATTTAGTTCGGTCATGACCGGCAAGATTGATCTTGCCCCGGAAATTCGTCTGCGCCTGCGTCAGTTGATCGACAGTTTACCCGATGAACCTGCCCGTCTTCGGGTGTTGGGGCATGTTTTGCTTGATCTTGGTCTTTGTGAGTTGGGGTTAAATGCATTTGGTCTCGCCTTGATCTTGGATGACCTTGATGCGGCGACCCACATGGGCCTGACCCGGACCTATATGCAAATCGGGCGGCGTGAAACTGCGCTTGAACATCTTGAAATCGCCATCAGCCTGCGTCCGGATTCTCGGGAATTACGCGTTCTGGCAGCCGACCTTTTGGGATGCCGCAATAAAATGCGTGCGCTTGACCAATTAGGGGCCGTTCTTGGCAATGAGCCAGATCACGCCGGTGCGCGTAAAGGATTGGCCAATCTGGTGCGCACGGTCATCGCGGGACGCCTTCAATCGGTTAAGGAACAAGGTGCGGCGGCTGTGGCAGAAGTCAGTGTTGAAACCGAGGCTTCGACACCGACGACATCTACCACGGCACCGTATTACTGGTACAATGCCGCTGAACCGTTTGGCGATGTTGTGCAGTCGTCTTTGGGGCGTGCGCGATACGTTTCGTAACCCTTGCGCGATAAGGTTTATCGCGGATTTTTCCAAACTTCATGTTTTCGGGTTTTATTGCGGCTCGTCGCGGGCAGTAAAGCCATCTGCGCCATTTGCTGATTGCAGTGAGACGACCGTAAAATCATCGGAAAGCTGCACAGGGGCCCGGTCCATGAACTGGTCGGCAATTTGGGCGGCCAAATCAACATCGCTGCTGCTTTCCATGACGGTTTCATGCACCATTGAAAGCAGTTTTTCCTCACTTAGGAACTGACCATCATCCAACGTTGTTTCGATCAGGGCGTCGCTGTAAAGCAGCAGGAAGCTGTTTTGGTCAAACGGCACTTCACGGGTTTCGTAGCGCCCGTCACGAATAACGCCCAAAGGAACACCAGATCCATCAAGATAGCGTGCCGCACCGGTTGTACTGTCTCCCAGTAGCGGCGATGTACAGGCCGCACTGGCGTAGGAGAATGTTGCCTTGTTTCGATCAATGATCCCATAGAGCATGGTGGCATATTGCCCGATTGGCAAAAGCCCCTTGAGATGCCGGTTAAGATTGCTGAGATACGCACCGGGATCAGGGTCGCGTATCTGGTCTGACCATATCAGGGAGTGCAGTCGAAACGTATTTAACGCTGCCCCCAATCCATGCCCCGCAAAATCAACGATATAGACCCCCAACCGCTGCGCATCAATTGGCACAAGACCCCACATGTCCCCGCCAAGCTCTGATGACATCTGGAAGGTCGCACTGATCCGCATACCGTAATCAAATCCGGTCCCGCGATATTGTTCGGGGGCAGGGTTAAGGTTTTCCTGCATGTCACGGGCAAGGTCGAGTTCCGATTGTGTCCGTTCACGATAAGCGCGAAGCTGTTTAACCAGAAGCCGATTTTCCAGATGGATTTTGGTCCGTGCGATCAGCTCAGCCTTATTGAGCGGCTTAAGGATAAGATCCGTTGCACCGTCATCGAAAATCCTTGTGCGACCTTCATTTTCTTCGAGTGCAGTCTGGGCAATGATTGGCGTTTCGGCAAATTGCGGATCGGCGCGCAGGGCTTTGCAAACCTCATACCCATCAAGTTTCGGCATGATGATGTCGAGAATTATAAGATCCGGGTTATGGGCTTTTGCCTGGGACAGGGCATCTTCACCGTCCTTGGCAAACACAAGGTTCGTAAAGCCGTCCGACCGCAGGTAAGACGCGATGATTTCACGTGATAGCATTGTGTCATCGGCGATCAGGATGGTTGCGTTTTGTGGGGTGCGCAGCCCGGTGTCTGGCTCGGCATTACCTTGTTCACCAAATTCTCGGGCAAAGGCCGGATCGGCTGGAAGAACATCTGATTCGATCTGATCAAAGGTCAATGTGATGGTTCGGCCACCGCGTGCAAATGTTACGGAATGGCATAGGCTTTTAATCAGAGGAAGACCACGGCCAAAAGTGGAATCCTGACCTGGCATTGCGGTCTCGTCTGTTTCCTTGCGCGGTGTGAAGCCAGAACCCTGATCGTTGATTGATACAACAATGTGGCCATTCTTGCGCTTTTTGGCTGTCAATACGATTGCTCGGTTACCATAGGTCGCCGATGCAAGCCGTTTGTTGGTTTCGTCACCAAGCTCGTTGAAGCGGTCCATTGTCAGGTGGCCGCTGGTTTCAAGGGCGAGATTTCCGTGAATCAGGGAATTGGCAAATGCTTCCTGAACCGCCATTTCAACGGCCGGTGCAGTTGCCTCGGTGATCAGGCCGCGGTGACGCAAAGCGGTAACGAATTTTCGCGCAACCGGCAGGTGATAGGCACTGCGTGTTGAAAGACAAACAAGCAGGTTATGTTTGGATTTAGGATCGTTTCCGATGAGAGGGCAAAGATCGCCAAGATCCATCCCGTCAAAACACTCTATGAAGTTGTCGGAATTTAACCGGATCAGGCTTCCTAGCCATTCGCGACCGAGATCACTTGGCAGCAGGCAGCAGGAAAAACGTGCGGAGTTTGAAAGGTCTTCTGGGCTGTTGCCGATAGCATATTCAAAGGGTGTCGGATCGGACCGGTCCCAAATATTTGCACCCGTCAGCAGGCATCCAACGTCATCAGATGAAAGCGATTGCGGAACTGCGACAATAAGGGAGGAGTGGTCATCAATATCCGACTCCATGAATTAGTCTTCCAGTTTGAAAAGCGTGTCAAAGCGGGCTACTTCAAGCATCCGTTTGACCTGACCCTGCGCCCCGCGAAGGATGACAGTTGCACGGGATTTTTCGCCTTCGTCGCGGGCCAGCAACAGCATGCCTAAACCAGCAGAATCGATAAACTCGATGCCGGATACGTCAAGTACGTGTGTTTCGGACTGATGCGCACGCATTTCCTCGACCAATTTGCGAAAACTGGAGTGGTCCCCAAATGTGAACCTACCATTTAATTCTACGGTAGTTGTTTTGTTGGTTTGCTCGGTAGTGTAGTTCAAACCCTGATACTCCTGGTGGCGGGCAATCTAGTTAAAAATATGTTTTTTTTAACCTTAGTCTGATTGTGTATCGTTTAGATTGACACTGCAAGAATGTTAGCAGTTGTGGCAGCCATGCCACAATCGGTATGATTAACCATAATGGCTATATCGGGGCACAACAGAGAAAATGCCAGAGCAGGCACGTATTGTAATTGTGGAGGATACCCTGTCGCTTGCGCGGGTGTATCAGGACTACCTACGTGCCGATGGTCATTTGGTCGAGCATGTACTCAATGGTTCTGACGCCATTGAAGGCCTGCGCCAGAACCCGCCAGACGTTCTGGTTCTTGATCTGGTGCTGCCCGATATGGATGGCCGCGAAGTTTTGCGAAGTGCTTCGCATATTTGTCCCGAATGTAAAATCGTGGTGATTACCGCCCATGGATCGGTCAATGTTGCGGTTGAGGCCATGCGCGAAGGGGCTTGGGATTTTCTGCTCAAACCTTTCGCCGCGGACAAATTACGCGAAACGGTCAAAAATGCGTTGGCGGGGCCATCGGTCCTACCGCTTAAGAATGTTGAAGAATTCGGGGATCACGACACCGACCAGATGTATTTTGACATCATCGGCGGGTCGGAAAATATGCGCGACATCTATCGCATTATTGAAAATGCAGCCCCAAGTCGTGCGACCGTCTTTATCACCGGTGAATCCGGGACTGGTAAGGAACTGGCCGCCGAGGCCATCCACAGTCGTTCCGAACGATCAAGCGATCCGTTCATCCCGCTAAACTGCGGTGCGATTCCCAAAGATTTGATGGAAAGCGAGATTTTTGGTCACGTCAAAGGGGCGTTTACCGGGGCGGTTGCTGATCGCGAAGGGGCTGCACACCGTGCGGCGGATGGTACACTGTTTCTCGACGAAATCTGCGAGATGGATCTCGACCTTCAGACAAAGTTACTTCGGTTTATTCAAACCGGGACGTTCCAGAAAGTGGGCGGTAGTTCGCTTGAAACAGTTGATGTCAGGTTTGTCTGTGCGACGAACCGTGACCCGCTTGAAGAAGTGCGCACCGGTCGGTTCCGCGAAGATTTATATTACCGCCTGCATGTCATTCCGTTGCATATGCCGCCGTTGCGTGATCGTGACAAAGACATTCTGCAAATCGCGAATTTCTATCTGCAGCGCTACAACCGCGAAGAAGGCCGTGATTTCGAAAGGTTCACGCCGGAAGTATCTGCATTGTTTGCCAGCTATTCGTGGCCGGGCAACATTCGTCAGTTGCAAAACATCATCCGCAACATTGTTGTTCTGAATAACGGCACGGAAGTAACCCTTGCGATGGTGCCGCGTCCGGTCAACAGCAGCACCGATGGTGACCAGTTTACGTCGGCAACAATCGAAGCACCGCCACCCCATCCGGGCGTCTCCAATGATGCGGGAAACTCTGCGCGTTTGTGGGAAGGTGATCCCGAAGCACTGGCGTTTCTGGCTGGTGCACGTCAAATGCGCAAAGTTGTCGAAAATCGCCAGTCGCAAAATGCGGATAATCTTGTCGGAATGTCGGTGGGGGCCAATGCAAACGATCCGATGGCAATTCCGTCAATACCGCAAACCTCAGGTGGATTGGGATATTCGGAAATCCGGCCCCTTTGGCTTGTTGAAAAACAGGCTATTGAGGAGGCGATTGAGCGGTGTGGTGGATCAATCCCGCGCGCCGCCGACGCACTTGGCGTCAGTCCATCAACGATATATCGTAAAAAGCAGGCATGGGAAGACGGCAGCATTCATTAAAGCCCGTCTGTCTATATCGCCAAGGCCTGAAAGGCCACTTCTAGCCGGTTCCAGTCGTCCTCTGTGCCGGGAAGGCCAAAGCGTACCTTTGTTTCATCATGTTCAAACAGCCGAACCAAAATACCCTTGCGGGCCAAATGATCGGCAATGTTGCCTGCCAATGGCCCGTCAAACAGCAAAAAAAGCGGCGTTGCCGCAACGCATTTTAACGGGCTGTGATCTGTCACCAGAGCTTCAAGTCGGTCGCGATCTTTTCTAAGACGATCACGTGTTGCCTGTTGCCAATCGTGATCGGCAAAGGCAAGGGTCGCGACTTCCATTGAGGGGCCGGGAATGGCCCATGGCCCAATGCGTTCTTCAAGGTCACGCGTCAGCGGGGGTGAAAGGACCACACAGCCAATTCTGACCCCGGCTAGGCCAAAGAACTTGCCAAAAGATCGCAGCACAAGGGTCTTGGGCAGTTTATCAATGTTCGGACAAACCGATTGGTCCGGTTCGCAATCGATAAAGGCCTCATCAACAATCAGCCAATTGTTCGACTGATTGGCCAAATTGGATAGGTCGGTGATATCGGATGCAGGGATCAGGGCGCCGTCGGGGTTGTTCGGGTTAACCAGAATGACAACCGTGCCAGAAATGCCCGTTTCAAACAGCGACCGGGCCAATTCCAATCGTTCCATCGCAGGGATGTTATGGTGTGTACAGGCATGACCTGCACGTTGCCAGCACCGACCATGCTCGGCATAGGTTGGGCCAAGAATATGCACGGCGCTGATGCGGCTGTGATCGCGCAGCCAAAACGGAATGGTTTGAATAAGCGACTGGGTGCCTGCTGTGCAGACAAGGTGATCGGGCGACGGCAGTTGATAGTATTGGCTGGCAGCGTTTTTGAGCGCCGCCAATTCGCTGCCAAGTGGCAGGCGCTGCCAGTGATGAGCGGCAATTTGGGGAACAGGATATCCAACCGGATTGATGCCGGTTGACAGATCAAGCCAGTTTTCGACCGCGATGCCGTATTTTTGCGCGGCAAGATCAATCGACCCACCATGATTGATGGGCGTTGTATCTGTCGGGGTCGTTTGGGTTTTATGCATTGTCTTGTCTGTCATCTACTCTGTCATCGTCAGCGATGACCCCAGTTTCGTGATGATGTCATTTTCCGATCAACCTTGGATCACCATAACCAAAAGGCAGGCAAGACGCACTTGCCTTGGTTGTGTTGACTGCGTATCGTCCGGCCACTCTCAATACCGGACATTGACCGATGATCACACCGAAAAACGCCACACAGCCAGATGAATGGCAAAAGATCAACCCGCAGCTTTCGATCACCAATTCGCAAAACGGATGTGTCGATATCGCGACGATTGGGGCGTTAAAGGATGGTTTCGATGCTTCGGAATTGTCTGAGCGATTTTGGGACGAGGGATACTTCCTGATAGAGGACATCCTGCCAACCGATGCGCTGGCGACATTGCGCGAGGGGATCGAAACTCTTGTGCGCCATGATTTGCCGCCCGCCATGATTTATCTTTATGACGAGGCGTGGCAGATCTTTATGCGTTTGCGTCCATTGCTTAGTCATTTTCTTGGCGACCGGTTGGCACTTTTACCGCATTTTTGGGCGTGGCACGTTGACCCGCGTGAGGATGGACGTGGATGGCCACCACATCGCGATTATCAGGGCGAAAGCGCCCTTGGCGATGACATGGTGATCAGTTTGTCGCTTTGGGTGCCACTTAGCGTTGCAACACCACAGAACGGTTGCATGTATGTATTGCCGCGTTCTTTTGAGAGGTGTTATGGTCGCAATGTTACTAAACCAAAAGATGTGAATTTGCAGGACGTTCGGGCATTGCCAGCCAGTCCCGGTGCGGTGATGGGGTGGCGACAGGACTTGTATCACTGGGGCGGGCGCGCATCCAGACATGCGACAGAACCCAGAATAAGTCTTTCGCTGGAATTTCAGAATGCCGCCTTTGACCCACTTGCAGAACAGCTTTTGGAACTGGATCGGCCTCCGGAATTTCTGCAACGTCTGGAATTGATTGCGTCACAGTTTGAAAAATACAAACACATGCAATCGATTGCCCCGGAAACCGTTAAATGGGCAAGGGCCGTTCTTGAGCAATGCGCGATTGTCCGGGGTGTTTGATCGCCAGTGACGCAATGGGGAAAAAGGGTGCCTAAATGCTTCGGATACTGACCTTTGCCGGTATCACTCTGGCAGTCTTTTTGGCCATCACGCCGATTTTTCTTTTTTACTCATCGCTGTCTGACGCGACCGTTGGCACGTTCACTTTTTCGATGCTTGCCATGGTGGAAACCATTGCCTTGCTGACGCTTGCAATCAGCTGGATGGTTTACGAACTGACCAAACGCAAACAGTATGTTTTTGTCGTTTTGATCATGCTGTTCTTATTGATTGGCGACATTCTGGGCATACCGCATTTGCTAGGGGACCAGTTTGTTCTTGGCCGTGAACAGGCCATTGGAACATTCGTCGGACTTTTGGTTTTGGTCATGCGGTTTGCCGCGGCATTTATGATGGTGATGAGCTGGCATGCCGCGAATAAAAGCGATCAGATTTTTGTTCAGGATCGCGTCGTCGTTGCAACGATTGTTATTCTGGTTGTCGGCGGCTTGGCCATGATGGTTCCCATTTCGCTGCATCCTGACATCAACTTCGGTATGCAGCATGTGCTGTATGATGTCGGGACCCTGATACTGGCGCCGACGGCCATGTTGATGGCGATCGGTGCCGCGGGTTATATGGTGCGCTGTTCTGTACGCTTTTCGCTGGCTGAGGCGATGCTCTGTACTAGTATGTTAATCGGCACATTCAATCATTTGGCCTTGTTTGTCTTCGAAGCTGATAGCGTGGAGCTGATTGCCCGGTTCATTATCCCGTCACGGATCATAAGCTATAGCTTTGCCTTGGGTTTTGTTCTGCTGTCCTTGCGCAACCATTATCGCCAGTCATATCTTGCCAGTTCGGCAAAAAGTGAATTTCTGGCAACCATGAGCCATGAAATTCGCACACCGCTCAATGGTGTTCTCGGGCTTGCACAATTGCTCCATGACACGCGCCTTGATAACGATCAGCGCGAACGGGTTGATGGTATTTTGTCATCGGGCAGGGCGTTGATGGCTTTGCTTAATGATATTCTCGATATGAGCAAGATCGAGTCTGGTCGGGTAGAACTGGAGAACCGGTCATTTTACCCGTCCGACGTGACCTCCGATTTGAAAAACTTTGTCGGAACCATTGCGGCGGAAAAGAACCTGTCGGTGATTTGCAAAGATGAGGTCCTTCAGAACCTTGTCTTTTGGGGAGATGAAGTCCGGCTGCGTCAGATTTTGTGGAACCTGTTGTCCAATGCGGTGAAATTTACCCGCAAAGGTTCGGTTCGCCTTGAAATCAATAAAATAGATCCGAATCAAAAGCCTGAAGAGGGTGTGCGCAGCCTTCGGGACGGGGAAGTGCTGTATCATTTCGCGGTGATCGACACCGGTATCGGAATAGCGCAGGAACGGCTGACCCAGATTTTTGCACCTTTCACTCAGGCCGATAATTCGACAATGCGTCAATATGGTGGAACCGGACTCGGGCTGTCGATTGCCTTTAGCCTGACGGAGCTTATGGGAGGTAAAATGACGGTTAGCAGTGTTGAACGGCATGGGACGCGGTTTGACCTCTGGCTTCCATTCAAGACTGAAATCGAAAGCACTGAACACCATCCACATTACGAAAAAACTGTCGATGACGGCGGTACTGTCTTGGCCGGTGCGCGGGTTCTTGTCGTCGAAGACAACGAAATCAATGCCAAGGTAATTGCGGCAATGATCAAGCGGCATGATTTGATCGTTGAAGTCGTACCCAACGGTCGCGAAGCTGTTCAGGCATTTCGTAATAATGACTATGACATCATCCTGATGGATGCACATATGCCGGTTCTTGATGGCGAGGGTGCGACCCGCCATATCCGTGAACTCGAACGGTTTTCAGGAGGTTTGCGCATTCCGATTATTTGTGTGACGGCAGATGCCTTTAACGACCGGCATCGCGATTTTCTTGCGGCGGGGATGGATGATGTCCTGACCAAGCCGGTGGAAGAACGTAAGCTTTACAGCACACTTTTGAGGTTCCTGCGCAATCGTCCACGTATTTCTCCTCGTTTGGAAAGCGATCAGGTTGATGTGGTTCCCTTGGAACTGGCATTGCAGCCCAAGGCGCCGACTGCACGAGCAACTGATACCAAGACACCGGATGTATCCGATGATGCTGCTTTGGGTGACATGTCATCGCTAAAGGACCATATACCGAACTCGGATGGCGAAACTGCTGATAATGTTGATGATGACCAACGCAGTGCAGACAAAGAGACAATAATGAATTTGATTGATAACAGCCGGTTCGATGAAATGTGTTCAGCGCTTGGAAAAGATCAATTTTCGATGCTGATTAATCTGTTGCCTGCATCCTATCAGGAAGAACGCGTCAAGATCGTTGAGGCGATCAATAGCGGCGATCGCGCAGCTCTGCGCCGGGCCGCACACACCATTAAGGGCATGGCGGGAAACCTTGCCGCGCAGAAGCTGGCAGACGATGCGCGTGAACTTGAAAAATATGACGGTGCATTTGATGATGCAATTCATGCCCGTATTGCCGAGCTTGATAAACTGGCCGAAGACACGATTGCTGAAATGCATGCAGCATTACGCGTTTGACGCGCTTTGCCAGAAATACGGATATGAATGCTGTTGCAGGACTTAGGAGGGCGGATCATTGCCACCCTCCTTTTTGGGTGTCTGGCCTAGCGGGTGATCAGGTCATGGCCGTGGCGTGAGACGCTTTCATTGCCGGTTTCCGTCACGATGACCGAATGACCGGGGCACATCGCAATCCCGCTGTCGCTGTCCATCAGGATCATGTGCAGGAAGAAAACCATGCCCGGTTCGGCAATGACCGGGTTGCCGTGATAAAACATCGGCCAATCCATCCAGTTTGGGGCAAATGTCGTTCCCATTGAATAGCCGCAGGCATTCAGGCGATGATCCTTCATGCCGCCAGCATCGCAAACACGCGCATAGGCATCAAAAACCTTGCCAATGGGCTCGCCGGGTCGCAATGCCTCGCGGCAGGCGGCCAAGGCATCGGTTGCGACCTTATGCATTTCGATATGACGAGGCAGGGCATCGCCGACCGGAATGGTGCGCATCATGGCTGCGTGATAGTGGCGATAGGCCCCTGCCCATTCGAGCGTGATTTGATCGGTGTTGGCAATATGTTTGCGGCCGGTGAAATAGCGGCACAAAAGTGCATCGCGACCTGCACCGATGATAAATTCATTGCCCGGATAATCTCCGCCACCGGCAAATACCGCACCTTGCATGGCAGCAAGAATATCGCCTTCGAATGCGCCGGCATGAACGGTCGAAAGGGCCGCGTCCCATGCGTCATCAGCAAGGCTGGCTGCGGTGCGAATATAGTCAAGTTCTGCCGGGCTTTTGACAACGCGCAATTCCGAAACAAGCCGCGATGCATCTTCAAGCTGGCAGAAGCCATCAAGTGCTGATTCCAGTTTCTTGCCATTGGCCGCAGTCAGGCCGTACGCCTCATACTCAACGCCAAGCTTTTTGCCAGAACAGCCAAACTCGGCAAGCATGTCGCGCAATTGCACTGCCGGGTTTACGTCCGGTCCGTCAACCCAGATACGAATGTCTTCGATGTCGGATGTGTGTTGTGCCTGACGAAGGTCTGGTGCACGGGTGATCAGGGCAACCTTTCCATCCGCGCCAAGATACAGACATTGAAAGAAAACATAGCCGAAGGTGTCATATCCGGTCAGATAGAACATGCTTTCCTGACGAAACATCAGGATCCCATCAAGCCCCGATTTTTCAAGTTTTTCAATGGTACGCGCACGACGGGTTGCGAGTTCCTGACGTTCAAAATGCAATGCCATAGACTGAGCCCCTGATGATCTCTTTGCCAAAAGCTAACAGAGAATTCGCACCTCAAATAGAAAAATAAACGTTTCAACGATAAAATAATGACAAATCGTTTCTGTTGATGGGAAGTAACTTTTTTGTTGTTTTTCATCTGATGCTTAAGCTGCTTGGCACCAAAAACTAAGATGCGGGCAATAGACATTCCTGTACAGTTGCCTACATGAAAGATAACGGCACGTTTTCTATCGTGGGAAAAAGCTCGTGCCGCCTACGCTCAGGACCATCCCATAAAGGAGGTTAAAGTGGCGAGCTTGAAAAAATTCTCAGGCGAGAGTGACGTGCATACGCCAGCCTATCGACGCAGGAATGCCCCCGCCTATGAGAACTGGCGACGCGACGATTTGTATCATTTGGCACAGAAGCGTGGCATCGAAAACCGTGCGGACATGAGCAATGAAGAACTCGCACGCGCATTAAGCAGCGTACAAAACAGTCTGTCCTAAAGCCTGTGAGCATCTGGTTTCAGTCGGGGCTTTTATAACGCTTTGATGAAATTGTCCGGTTGACCTTGTCGGGGTTGTATGGCGTGACTTACCTTTCAGTAGTCTTGGTTTTTGAAAGGTGACAGCTGTGAAACCGGTATTGGTCGTATCACATCGGGGTGACAATTTAAGTGCGCCGGAGAATACGCTTGCCAGCGCACAAAAGGCGGTGGCGGCCGGGGCCGATTATGTCGAGTTTGACGTACGCCAATCTGCCGATGGCGTTTTGTATGTCATGCACGATGACACTGTTGACCGGACCACCAATGGCACCGGCCTAATTGCCGAAATGACCAGTGAGCAGATTGATGGCCTTGATGCAGGGAGTTGGTTTTCACCGGATTTCGCGGGCGAGAGGGTGCCGCGTCTGGACGATTTTCTTGGCCGCATCAAAGGGCTTTGCAAAATCTATTGCGAGATCAAACAAGCCGATGTTGCTGCGGTGATCAAAATGCTGCGGAACTTCGGGTCGCCAGATGATGCCTTCCTGGGATCATTTTCAGCCGAAATTCGCCAAGAATACCGAACCATTGCGCCGGAAGTTCGCCGCAACATCCAGTTGCATGTCGCAGGATCACTTGAAAAAGCCATCCATCATGAGCAAGGCCATATATTCGAGTTTCTTGAAAGCAACATCACGCGGGACGATGTTCTAGAGGCCAAAAAACGTGGCCTTGAAACGATGATTTTTATCGATACCCCAAATACCGAACTGTTTGCTGAACTGGTGCGATGGCAGGTTGACTATGTTAATCTTGATCATGCCGCGCTTTTTCGGGCTGTACAGCAAGAAGTTCTGCTGGAAATGCAATAAATCAGCAGTTTGAACTGCTGTATTCCGAAGCCATGGAATGATTTCCCGAGCTCAAACTGTGAAATGCACAGTACCACGCGTTACAATCGACAGTTAACACGCTGGCGGGTTTGACCTGCTGGCGGGAATTGTCTATTGGATGCCCAATCGGATGGCGTGGTCTTGTGCGTGCTGTTGATCTGTTTGTTCTGGGGGTGAGACGTGCGGTTTTCTCTGCTGTGCCTGATGTGTGGGGTTGTGTTGTCATGGGGTATGCCAGCTTTTGCGCAGGCCAATGATACTGTTCAAACATCTGATCGGGTGCGTGTTGCCTTTATCAATCCGGGCTATGGTGATCGTGGCTTCTGGAAGGATGTCCGCGATACAATGCAGGTTGCCGCAGATCAGTTTGGATTTGATCTGTTCGTCTTTGACAGTAACCGTGACCAGAAAAAGATGATCGATAGTGCTCAGAGCGCTTTCGATATGAACCCACCCGCCGATTACATCATTGCCGTCAACGAACATCAGCAAGGCTCACGCATTGTTCTGGAAGCCGAGAAACGCAGCATTCCGGTCATCATGCTGCTCAATGGTCTGACCAAGCAGCAGAAAGAAAACATCGCTCAGGTAACCGGGGATGTGTCGGGACTGATTTTCACCTTGACGCCTGACAATGAGCGGGCAGGGTTTGAAATAGCACAGTCTTTGATCGATGGGGTGCGCTTATCGCATACCGGTGGCCTGCCAAGAACAATTTGCCTGCTGTCGATTGCCGGGGATCGGCACACGCCGGCATCCCTTCAACGGCTTGAAGGCCTTGATCTTGCTCTCAAGCAATTTCCTGTTTTGAATGAAAAACGTCGTTTGGTGGCCAATTGGTCTTTTGATGAGGCGTATCGGCAAACGGCGGCCTGGATTGCTGGTGGCCAATGTCTGGACGCTGTCTGGGCGGCAAATGACGATATTGCACTTGGCGCGATTGCCGCGATTGAACAGGCTGGTATGACGGCGGGCACAGATGTGTTTGTTGGTGGCCTGAATTGGTCGGAAAAGGGCATGCAAAATGTTGCCAATGGGAAAATGACCATGACCCATGGCGGGCACTTTCTTGCCGGCGCGTGGGTCATGGTTTTGCTAAATGATTATATCGCAGGCGTTGAAGTGCTCCATGATCATCCAGAGATATCGTTTGGGATGGAAGCGATTAATCAAGGAAACCTTGCGCATTTCGAACGCATCTTTGGCACACGAGACTGGAAAAATATCGATTTTTCCCAGTTCAGCCTTGAACATCAGACCTCGGGACGTGACTATTACTTTGGTGTAGAAGGTTTGGCTCGCACTCTTTCTAAAGACTAAATAACCTATCCCAAGATATATGGCAGGAAAGAAAAGGATACTGAAGTGGTGCTTCAACCCGATGACAAGCATGATGATGCGCTGGCCGGATTGAAGCTGGGCAGCACCATTGCGGCGCGTCAGTTGAAGTATTCCTTATTTCTCGCCGCGATCCTTGGCCTTTTGATCACGGCGTTTCAGGCCTATAACGACTATAGGTGGCTTTACGGCGTATATACGCAGGCCAATCAGCGGACAATCGCCAGCAACGTGCCTGTTGCAACGGAAGTTCTTAATAAGAGTGATCGCGAACTTGCCGATGTGATGGCGCGCGGAATGCTCAACCAAAGATCGATTGCGCGGATTACGCTTACGGACGCAGAGCACGGTATTTTCTTTGAGAAAAAGCGCCCATTGGGACAGATACCGGCATCGCGGTGGGCAGAAAAGCTATTTGGTGGGCTTCAGACTGTTGTCATTCCCGTGCGCGATCCAGATGCGCAATCTGCAACAGTCAGCGGCGAAATGATCATTGAGCTGAACCCGCAGGTCTATGTTTCAAGCTTTATGTCGCGTGTCGCTTGGTCATTCCTAAGCAATATGATCCTTGCTGTCATGATGGCCATGGCCTTTGCTGCGATGAGCTATTACGTGTTTTCCCGGCCGCTTGTGCATCTTGGTGATTATATCATCAAGGCAGACCCAACCGATTACGACCGTCCGATGGAAATGCCCCCGCATCATCGCCACGACGATGAAATTCAATTGTTGGGGTCGGTTACGGTTGGCTTGTTTGGCATGATCCGTGGGCAAGTTGGCCAGTTGCGCCGTGCACGCGACGAATTGCAGGACGCCAACGTCAATCTTGAAGCCAGAGTACAGCAACGCACAGAGGAACTAAAAGATGCGATGCAAAAACTTGAAGTTCTGGCATCGACCGATCCGCTGACGGGGCTTCCAAACCGGCGGGCTTATCTTGTGCGTCTTGAAGAAGCCATCTCTGTCTGGCGCCGTCGTGATACACCGATGTCGGTTATCCTGCTTGATATTGACCGGTTCAAGAATTTCAATGACACCCACGGCCATCAGGCTGGTGATGCTGTACTTGTTGCCTTGGCAACATCAATGAAGGCGACATTGCGCGATATTGATCTGCCTGCCCGGATGGGCGGCGAGGAGTTTGCCGTTCTTTTGCCCGGTGAAGAACTTGATGGTGCGATGAAGCTTGCCGAACGCTTGCGTGCGGAGTTTGAGAAGTCATACGTCAGTTATGGTGGGAACAAACTTTCATATACCGCGAGTTTTGGTGTGGCGGGGCTTCCATCCAGTTCCAGTGCGGCAACACTTGATGCCAAGGTTGTTCGCAATCTTGACGCGCTCAAATCCCGCGAGAACAGCGATATCTCAGCTCTGATTTATTCGCTGGCGGATCGTGCGCTGTACAATGCCAAAGAAACCGGTCGTAATCGCTGTGTCCTGACCGATTTCGAGATGCTTTTCGAACAAATCAACGTATGACCTGTCTGGATACCTAAGCACCGTTGAAATCATAATTTCTGAAATGCTTGGCGTGGCACTTGGGGAGCTGATGCCTCCGGGTTACTGACGTCCGTCGTCATTACCTTGCCGCGAGATGCGAATGTCGCGGTGGATGGACACACTCATCAAAAGGCCAAAGCTGACCAGAATGGTCATCATTACGGTGCCACCATAAGATACCAACGGTAAAGGCACGCCAACAACCGGGATCAGCCCCATGACCATCGCGATGTTGATAAAGACATACAAAAAGAATGTCGATGTCACTCCAATGGCAACCATGCGGCCAAATTGATTACGACAACGAAGCGCAATCACATAGCCATAGGTAATGACCAGGGCATAAAGCATTAGCAACGCAAGGCCACCAACAAGACCGAATTCTTCGCCAAGCATGGTAAAGATAAAGTCCGTCTGCTTTTCGGGTAGAAAGTTAAGGTGGCTTTGTGATCCAAGCATGAACCCTTTGCCAAACAGACCACCTGAGCCCAAAGCAATCTTTGATTGGGTAATGTGATACCCCGCACCCAACGGATCATTTTCCGGGTTCATAAACGTCAGGACACGGTTCTTTTGATAGTCACGCAGGAATTGCCAACCAATTGGAATAGCGGCAAGCGCACTGCCCAGAATGAGGCCAAATTTCCACATCCGAACCCCGGCAAGCCAGAAGATCACGCCGCCGCCAGCAACCAGCAGCAACGCTGTTCCAAGGTCAGGTTGGCGCAGGACAAGAGTCGCCGGGGCCAGAACCATCAAAAGAGGGGGAAGCAGCAATGTAATGCGCCCGGTTTCCTCAACTGTGAGGCCATGGAAATAACGTGCCAAGGCCAACACCAAAGAGATTTTCATCAATTCGGATGGTTGCAGCTGGAAAAAGCCAAGGTTGATCCAGCGCTGTGCCCCCATGCCGATATCGCCTTTGATTTCGACCCCGACAAGGAGCACAAGGGCGACGAAATACGAAAGATAGGCCAGCTTGAGCCAGATGCGGATATCGGTTATCGCGATGATGATCATCAAGGTCGCACCAATGCCAAAGCGCATCATCTGACGTTCTGCCCATGGCTCAAGCGATCCGTTTGCCGCCGAATACAGCATGGCAAACCCGATCCCCGAAAGCACCGTGATCAAGGCAACCAGTGTCCAGTTCAGGAGTAAGAGACGGCGTCCGATTGGAACGTAGTCTGGGTCTTCACCAATGCGATATTTGCTAAACGGCATGTGACTAACCCTCGCCTTCTTCGGACTGTGGGGGCTTTGGACGGAGCTGAGCGCTGGCAGGCAGATCGGCTGCTGATATCCCCGGTCGGGCAGATTGTAGTTCCTGCGCCTTGATTAAAAGGTCACGGACAATCGGGGCTGCGACCGACGACCCACCGCCACCATGATCGACCACAACCGCACATGCATAGCGTGGATTTTCAATCGGGGCGAAGGCAACAAACAGAGCGTGATCGCGATATTTCCATGGCAATTCATCATTGTCCAGAACACCGGTAGTCTGGCGTTCGCGCATGGTGATTCGGCGGACCTGGCTGGTGCCGCTTTTCCCTGCCAGTTCCATGCCTTTGATGTCAATGCGCGCTCGATATCCTGTTCCGTGTAGTTCGTTACTGACCCCGTTCATGCCGTCGCGTACGCGGGCAAGACTGGCGCGGCTGATCTGGAGGTCAGGGAATTCTTCGTTCTGTCGGCTTGAAATGCCATCCGGTGCCACATGATCACGCGTCAGATGGGGTTTAACGGCTTTGCCCGATGCAATACGCGCCGTCATGGTGCAAAGCTGAAGCGGGGTGGTTAAAACATATCCCTGTCCAATGGATGCAATCAGGGTTTCGCCCCCTTGCCAGCGTTGGCCGAGCTGGATCTCTTTCCAATCTTTGGTCGGGATCAGGCCGCTGCGTTCATTGGGAAGGTCAATGCCGGTTTCCGTACCCAGGCCAAGCTTATTGGCCATCGCAGCAATCCGATCAATGCCGATTTTCTGAGAAATTTCATAGTAATAGACATCGCAGGAATGCTTGAGCGAGTTATGCATGTTGACCCAACCATGCCCACCGCGTTTCCAGCAATGGAAACGGGCATTACCCAAATCAAGATGCCCGTTACAGAAGAACCTCTGGTCCGGTGAAATGATGCCGGATTCTAGCCCCGCCAAGGCAACGCACATCTTAAATGTTGAACCGGGGGCATAGGTACCGTTCACAGCCTTGTTTGACAGCGGTGAATAGGGATTGTTGACCAGAGAGTTCCAAAGTCTGTGCGAAATACCAGTGGTAAAAGCGTTGGGGTCATAGGCCGGGTGCGACGCCATGGCGAGCACCTCACCATTATGGATGTCCATAACGACCGCAGATGCGCTTTTCTGTTTTGAAAGCCGCTGATTGGCATAGCGCTGCAATTCAAGATCAAGCGTCATGACAACGGTGTTACCGCTTTCGCCTTCTTCGCGTTCAAGTTCGCGGATGACGCGGCCCAGGGCATTGACTTCGACCTGACTTGTTCCTGCTTTGCCGCGCAGTGCGAGATCGTAAACCTTTTCAACGCCACTTTTACCGATGGTAAAGCCCGGCAATTCCAAAAGCGGATCGCCGTTCAGTTCCTTTTCGGAAACAGCGGCAACATACCCCAGCGTGTGGGCAAGGTGCGGTCCTTCGGGATAATCACGTGATCGACCGGCATCAATGATAAGGCCGGGCAGGTCGGGTGCGTTAACACCAACCCGTGCGACTTCATCCCATGTCAGATTGTCGCGAACGGTTACTGGAACAAAGGACCGTCGCTTTGCAACGTCGCGTTCAACCCGTTCGATGATACCCGGGCCAAGATCAATAATCTGGTTAAGGATTTCAAGTGTACGGCGCACGTCAGGTGTTTGTTCGCGCACAATCATGATGTGATAATTCTGACGGTTCACTGCCAACTGCGCGCCGAACCGGTCGGTAATCAGGCCGCGTGGCGGTGGCAGCAAGCGATGAGAAATACGGTTTTCATCGGCTAGTGTCCGGTACCGGTCACTTTCAAGCACCTGAAGGTAGTACATGCGCGCAGCCAGACCGGTAAGCAATAATCCCTTGCCCGCACCCAGCATCAGGGCGCGTCGGGTGAATAGTTTGTATCTGTCTGAATCGCGGTGCCACATGGGCGAAGATTACCTGTCTATGCTCGATAATGTGGGACAAAACCCGGTCGTTTGAGCCGTTCTATCTGGCTTGTCGCTGCTTGGAAACCATCTTGTTACATCATAACGGATCACTGTTGCCAAAACATCAACTTCGCCAGATTTTTCTATGCATGATGCTGTTGCTTAGATATAGCGCAGCAAGCTGTTTTGGGCACGGGCCAGCCCCCATGCCACAAGCGGGAAAAGTAACGACGTGAGCACATAACTGATCAATGTCGCCTTGATCGGCAAAAGGCCCCCGATCAGGGCTGAGCTTAGCAGCCATTGCACCAGTAAGGCTGGAATGGCCACCAGCGCAAAGCCCCACCACATCACGCTGAACGACTTATTGTGGAAAAAGCGACCCTGACTGGCCGAGCCGGTCTGGACAAGCAGCAGCACGAGTGAGCTGACCCCCAAAGGCAATCCCATTAGAAGGTCCTGCAAAAAACCAAGGAAAAAGGCGGACAGGGCTGTTAGCAGATCAGGGCGGTTCACAGACCAGTAAAATACCGCCATCAACGCCAAAGAAGGTGAGGCCGTCGAGAGCAGGGGCAGGCTGACAGGCAGCAGATTGATCAGAAGCAGGACGAAAACACTAAACGCCGGGAGAAGACCGCGTGCAATAACGTCCAGTCTATGCCAGACGCCGGGTTTCACGGACGATCCCCTTCTGGGGCCGGTGGTTTGAACATCGGTTTGTGGGCATCGATCTCGGATTCTTTGGGCACGACACCAACACCGGCCGGGATGTCAGGTGCAAGGTTGGTGGCATCGGTGTTTGATGGCGCCTGACTTTGGCGAATGCGTTGCTCACTCAGGATGCCATGCAGGCCATAATTGGCAACACGCAGGTATTCAAGCTGATGACGGCGGAACAGTGGGGCAATACGCACCGCATTTTCCGAAACCGACGATACAACGCCAACCGGAATACCGGGCGGGAATGCGCCACCATGGCCGGACGTCAGGATGCGGTCACCCGGTGCGACAGTTGCATCCGCCGTCAGGAAGGTCAGAAGCGGGCGGGTGGTGTTGTCGCCGGATACAAATGCGCGATCGCGCGAATTCTCAACAATGACCGGAACGCGCGAATTGATGTCGGTAATCAAAAGCACGCGCGATGCCTGATATCCGGCTTCGGCAATGCGTCCGACAAGACCTTCGTCGGCAATAACCGCCTGTCCCTTAATCACCCCGTCGCGCGATCCTGCCGAAATCATCAGGCTGTGGGCATATGCACCGCCCATATCCGCAATCACGCGGGAAGTCACAAGATTTAGGGAAGGTGGGGTTGTGTAGTGCGCCAGATCACGCAGACGGTTGTTTTCGTGCGACAAATTACGCGCGGCTTGCTGCCATGCCAGAAGTTGCAGGTTTTCACGGCGCAGGCGTTCGTTTTCCTCGTACAGATGTGCGAGGTTGTAAACTGTGTCGGTAATTTCGTTGATACTGGATGCGGGACGGGACACGATATTCATCACCGGCGACACAAGGTCGGCCGATGCGGCCCGAATGCGTTCAATCAGGACTGTATCGGCCTTGCCCAAAAGCATTAGTCCAAAGGCCGAGAAGATCAACAGAATGAAAGCGAAGCGGTGAAGCGCCGTACGTAACGGCGAAAAGATACGCTGCTGCGGACCGCCATGCTGTGCCAAGAGTATTCCTCGCATTTCGAGAAAGGTTATCGAATATCCCATCAGGATATCCAACCTTAACGAAATCACCGAGTCGCGTCCAGTGTGGATACGACCCGGTGAAAAGTTTTTCGATCAGATCTGGCTTAGTACGCTGTGTGCAGAACGTTGCGCAGCATCTTTTTCTCTTCGAGTGCGCGACCGGTACCGAGCGCAACACAGGAAAGAGGATCATCCGCAATCGAAACCGGAAGTCCGGTTGCATGACGCAAGACATAATCAAGATTGCCAAGCATTGCGCCACCACCGGTAAGCACGATGCCCTTGTCAACGATATCAGCTGCCAGTTCCGGTGGCGTCTGCTCAAGCGCGACCTTGACGGCCTCGATAATTGCAGAAACCGGTTCGGCCAGGCTTTCAGCGATCTGACGTTCGGAAATCATCAGTTCTTTTGGCACACCATTCATCAGGTCACGGCCACGGATTTCAACCGTTGCACCATCACCGTCATCGGGTGCGCATGCAGAACCGATTTCTTTTTTAATGCGCTCAGCAGTGCTTTCGCCAACCAGCAGGTTATGGGTGCGACGGATGTAGGCGATGATTGCCTCATCCATTTTGTCGCCACCAACACGTACTGAGCGGGCATAAACAATACCACCAAGCGACAAAACGGCGACTTCGGTCGTACCACCACCGATATCAACAACCATCGAGCCGGTCGGTTCGGTAACCGGAAGACCGGCACCAATAGCCGCAGCCATCGGTTCGTCAATCAGCCAGACCTTACGCGCGCCAGCACTTTCAGCACTTTCCTGAATTGCACGGCGTTCAACAGCGGTCGAACCAGATGGAACGCAGATGATGACTTCCGGGCTCGCGAAGTTACGACGACCATGCACTTTGCGGATAAAGTGTTTGATCATTTCTTCGGCGATATGGAACTCGGCGATGACACCGTCACGAAGAGGACGGATCGCCTGAATATACCCCGGAGTACGACCGAGCATTTGTTTGGCTTCTTCACCAACCGCAAGAACTTGTTTCTTGCCTTTTTCGTCGGTAATGGCCACCACGGATGGTTCGTTAAGGACAATGCCTCGCCCTTTGACGTAAACCAGTGTGTTAGCGGTGCCCAAATCCACCGCCATGTCGGAGGATAAAACCCCAAGAAGCTTGGAAAACATTCCTGCCCTATGCCCCGGTTAATAGTAAAATCTTGAATACGAATGTACCGGCTTTGATAGCGCAAGGATTAAGCCGATGCACGAATAATCTGCTCAGGGGATTGAGGAATAATTAAGGCGCGTCAAATTCTTGAATTAAAGCAACAAAAACATGATCAGGAATATGGTCTTGGCGGTTTAATTCAATTTTGACCGCTTTTGTCTTCAATCTCATTATCAGACAGGAAGTCCGTGATGAGGGATACGACTGTTGGACTGTTTTCAACAGGAAGCCATTCCCGAGTCGCTTGTTTTTCAACTGTTTCGTCACTGTTCACCAGTTCCAACTGCACCGGCTTCCGGTTGGGGCCAAGGTCGCGGTCGATGCGCCATTGACACCATGCAGGGGGATTGAACGGATCATTCCTGATCCCGACCAATAAGCTTGGAACAAAATTATCCATCTCCGACATGCATTGCGGACGAAGCCCGACCAGTGCCCGGAACCGTTCGGGGATGCGTTTGGCCAGTCCATGACGGTAAATGGTGAATTGGGCCGCGGCGGCCCCATACCCATAGCCAAACACGGCAATGCGTTTCGCGTCGATGTCTGGTTGCTGTGCAAGGTAGGAAAGTGCGCTTAGGGCATCAAATGCCCAATAGGTGACCCCGTGTTTGGGTTTGTCGAGTGAACCTTCTGTGCAATAGGCCTGCGACGGATGGGCCTGATACGGGGAAATCAGCAAAACGCCAAGGCCGATATCTTGCAGAATGGTAATCCAGTTTTCGGGAAACTGGTCATTGCAATCGGGCAGGGCGACAACAGCGGCATGTTTGCGGCCTTGGGCCAGATCGGAGTTCTTTGGCGGGAAATAGCGGGCCGGGATATCTGATTGCATGCTGTCGTCAACGTCGGGAATTGTTTTCCCTTCTGCGATCAATCGTTGGCGCAGACCACTTACCGGATAAGGCTGGGCAGGGACCATAATCGACTGCGCCGGCTCTGCCTTCGCGGCGTGTGAAATTCCCGCAATTGAATAGAAGGTACTCACGTAAAGCAGGCAACCAACCAGCAGAAATCTCAGGCGACAGTGTCCGGAACTATGCAATCCAAGCATGTCATCACCCCGTTCATGGTTTCATTAAGATGATACCACAAAGGGCGACCGCACGATATTTACATCAGACATAACGGGTGACGTGCGATAGAGAGCGCAAAAAAAAGGCGGCGAAACCGCCACCTTTTTCAAAGCTTTGTCACGTCCTGAAATACGTTGTCACCTACAGGAGATGACAATGTCTACTTCAGGCAAAGTGCGTCGTAAACGCACACAACGAGATTACAACATGGGCTTTAAACTGGCTGTTGTTGATCAGGTTGAAAAAGGCGAACTGACCTATAAGCTAGCGCAGGACCGCTATGGCATTCAGGGACGAAGTACGGTCCTGAACTGGTTGCGCAAACATGGTAAGCTCGACTGGTCCACAGCGAGGCATACTGCCATGTCCAAATCAGAAGAAACCCCGGAACAGAAGATCAAGCGCCTTGAAAAGGAACTTGAGGATGAGCGTATCCGCGTCATGGTCCTTGATGGCATGATCACGATCATGGATCAGGAATATGGAGCGGGCTTGCGAAACAAGTATTTATCCGAACTGCAAGAACATTACAGGCGCAAGGCAAAGTCAGTCTGAGCAGAAGCTGCCGTTGCTTTGGTTTGTCACGGCAATCGGTTTACCAATTACTGCACCGTCGTCGACAGCGACAGGTGCAGCTTGAACCGCTGCATGCATGCATGCATGTGTGATGCGCTTGCGTCAACACATGCCCCGTCTCGGCACACGCAAACTCTATCACCTGCTTGCCGGGGATCTGCGCCGACTTGGCATCAAGCTGGGGCGAGACGGTTTGTTTGACTGGTTGCGTGAACAACGCCTTCTGGTCAGGCCGCGCAAGAACTTCACCAAAACAACCAACAGTCGCCACTGGATGCGCAAACACCCAAACCTGTTGATCGAACGCAAGGCGGTTGGCCCCGAGGAGATTCTTGTCAGCGACATCACCTATATCGAGAGTGACCAGGGCATCCATTATCTGTCTCTGGTAACGGATGCCTTCTCACGTAAAATCATGGGGCATGTTCTCAGCCATGAAATGAAAGCATCGGATGTGGTTGGCGCCCTGAAACAGGCGGTGCGCAATCGACTGCCGACACATCCCCTGATCCATCATTCTGACCGGGGATTACAGTACTGCTCTGGCTGCTATCAATCTGTCTTGCGCAAACACAGGATCACTCCGTCGATGACAGATGGATATGATTGCTATCAGAACGCGCTGGCCGAACGCATCAACGGCATTCTCAAACAGGAATTCCTGTTTCACCGCTGCAAGACATTCGAAGATCTCAGGCAACTGGTCAAGGAGGCTATACAGACATACAATACCATGCGACCGCACCTCGCACTGGCGATGCAAACCCCAGAACAAGTGCATCAAAAAGCCAGCGGACGATATCCGCTGGCTCCTTGAAAACCGTCAACGTATTTTAGGACGGCACACTTGTGAAAAGTACCGATCAGGACGCCATGGCATCCGGTGCGGTTCTTTTGCTTTTTTCAATCAGCTTGTTAACCGCGGTCACATAGGCAACACAGGACGCGACAACCGTGTCGGTGTCTGATGCATTGCCAACCACAGTGCGGTCTTCACCGTCGAGTTTAACTGTCACAGTACCTTGTGCGTCGGTACCCTCGGTCACGGCGTGCACCTGATAGAGTTTCAGGCGCCAGTCATGGGGATAGATTTCCTTGATCGCGTTAAACGTCGCATCAATTGGACCATCACCAGTGGTTTTCGCCGTGCGGCTTTCGCCATCCACAGTCAGTTCGAGTTCTGCCGTCTGCGGGCCGCGTGAGCCACATGTCACGGTCAGGCCAACGAACTTGATGTGTTCGTTGTCACGCATGCCGTCATCGACCAAGGCGACGATGTCGTCGTCGTAGACTTCTTTTTTCTTGTCGGCCAGTTCCTTGAAGCGTGCGAAGGCATCTTCGATGGCGTTGTCACCCAATTCGGGAAAGCCCAGTTCCTTGAGCTTTTCCTTAAAGGCGTGGCGACCGGAATGCTTGCCCATCACCAGACTGGATTTATTCAAGCCGATGCTTTCGGGCTTCATGATTTCATAGGTTTCAGCATTTTTCAGGAAGCCGTCCTGATGAATGCCGCTTTCATGGGCAAATGCGTTCGCGCCAACAATCGCCTTGTTTGGCTGAACAACAAAGCCGGAAACAGCCGAAACCAAACGCGATGCGTTCATGATTTTGGTTGAATCAATGCCGGTTTCATATGGGAAGGCATCGTTGCGGGTTTTCAGCGCCATGATGATTTCTTCGAGTGCGGCATTCCCGGCACGTTCACCCAAACCATTGATGGTGCATTCGATCTGACGTGCACCGGCATGAACAGCTGCCAGCGAGTTCGATACAGCCATGCCCAGATCATTGTGGCAATGAACCGACAGGATCGCCTTGTCGATGTTTGGCACGCGGTTAAACAGCATGGTCATCAGATCGGCATATTCGGTCGGGGTGGTATAGCCAACGGTATCGGGGATGTTGATCGTGGTTGCGCCCGCGTCAATTGCCGCTTCAACGCAGCGGCACAGGAAGTCGTGCTCGGTCCGTGAGCCGTCTTCTGCCGACCATTCAACATCGTCGGTGAATTTACGCGCCAGCGTCACACTTTCGATGACCTTTTCCAGAACGCGTTCTGGTTCCATCTGCAGTTTGTATTTCATGTGCAGCGGGCTTGTGGAGATAAAGGTGTGAATACGTTTGTTTTCCGCAGGTTCCAGTGCCTCGGCAGCGCGTTCAATGTCACCCTTGGCCGCACGGGACAGCGAACAGATGGTCGGGCCCTTGATTTGCTTGGCGATTTCATTGACGGATCGGAAGTCGCCATTCGAAGCGATGGCAAAGCCTGCTTCGATGACGTCAACTTTCAGTTCCGCCAGAGCATGTGCCACACGCAGTTTTTCATCGAGCGTCATCGACGCACCCGGGGACTGTTCCCCATCACGCAGGGTGGTGTCAAAAATGATGACGCGATTGTCGTTTGCACTAGCCATTGTCTTGTTTCCTGATCAAACGGGCCTTGCCCGGTATATATAAATTCTGTCTGGAAGGAGTGCGGGCCATCTGGCGCGACTTTTTCCCCTGAGCTGCGGCACCGTGATCAACATCGTCTGCGTGATCTGGTCCGTCGTCTTTCGCTCAGGGGCGTGTAAGTCGTAGCGCGCCTAGGGCAGCGAGACCAAGTAGACCGAAAAATAGGTTGAGAGCAGACAGCACAAAGGCGCCCGAAGCGGTGGCTTCGGCGCGATCGGCAAATGCATCAATGTTGCAATTGTCTGCGGTCATCGGTCTTCATCAAATGGTTTTCTAGGCCAGACGGTGCTGGCGACGTCCCCAATTTCGTTTGAGCGTCCACGAAGGTCAAGTAATTTTTGTATCTTTTGTTGGCTTTTTTGAGTGGAATTTAGCGAGCTACGCCAATCCGCAGGCTTATCTTTGGCTTTGTCGGGGCATTTTTTACCTTCAGATATGCCGTTATCTTGAAAAAGACGCTGGCTGCGTTTCACGTTATCGGGTAGTGGTTTTGCCGTGATTTTGCGAATTGCAAGATTTGCGCATTACAGTTGCGCGCCACCCACCGTCACAGGAATATTCTATGGTCAGTTTGTCCTTGATCGGGGCCTTTATCCCGACGGCCTTTTTTGTCTCGATTACGCCGGGCATGTGCATGACGCTTGCGTTGACACTTGGCATGACCATTGGTCTTCGCCGTACCTTGTGGATGATGATGGGCGAACTGGTCGGCGTTGGGATCGTTGTTGTGGCATCGGCACTTGGTGTGGCAGCCGTAATGTTGCAGTACCCGGCGATATTTGCCGTTTTTAAATATATCGGCGGCGGCTATCTTGCTTGGTTGGGTATTCAGTTGTGGCTATCGCGCGGACGCATGGCAATTTCATCCGAAGTCGAGGGTGCCAAGACGGCAACCCCCTATGGCTTGATAACCCAGGGGTTCGTGACGGCCATTGCCAATCCAAAAGGCTGGGCTTTCATGATTTCATTGCTGCCCCCCTTTATCAGTCTGGAACATGCGATGGCGCCACAGCTTTCGGTGCTGGTTGTAATCATCCTGATGACCGAACTGATTTGCATGACGCTGTATGCGACAGGTGGCCGTTCGTTACGTCGGTTCCTTGAAAAAAGTGGCAATGTCCGGATACTCAATCGGATCGCAGGAACCTTGATGGTGGCTGTTGGCGTTTGGTTGGCATCAAGCTGAGTGGACTGCTGGAACCGGTATGTGGCCTCGTTTGAAAAAGCCCTAAGTCGTTATTCTTTCGTGCGTTAATGTTTGTTTTGTTACTTGGCACTACCATATGCAATTAAGGAAAAATTGCAGGGTGAGCAGTCATGCGCGAGATGCGCTGTATCGTTTTTGAAGACGCTGAACTGGTCAAGGCGCTGATGGCGTATCGCCGTCGTTCGGGAAAGCCTCTTCCGTCCGGGCAGATTAGCGGTCTTGAGATCGAAAAAAAGCCCGAAGTCATTGTGCGGATGACAATCACATCGGATGCTGACGAAAAAGTTGTCGTGCCAATGGCTGGGGCGGAGCTTGCTGCGGCAATGATCGCGCATTGCATTGATACAAGAGTACCTGTGCCAGCATCCTCGAACAAATCCATCACGACGATTGATGGTCACATCGCACTTAAAATTATGCTGAGCTGATGTATTCAGAACGGGTCAGAATAAAGACCTAGAATTAAAAAAAAATCGCGGAGTAAACCGCGATTCAGATTGCTGACAAAGTCCTCGCCATTGGCGGGGACTTTTGATTCAATAGGGTATGCTTAAGAAGAAGACATCGCATCAGGAAGAACTTGAGATGGTGACCTTGTCATCTCTGGTGCCATCGGATCATCTGCTGCGCAAGATCGACGCGGTGATCGATTTCAGTTTCATTCATGACCGTGTCGCGCATTTGTATTGCGCCGATAACGGGCGTCCGGCACTTGATCCTGTGATGTTGTTCAAGATGCTGTTTGTCGGTTATCTGTTTGGCATTCGCTCGGAACGCCAGTTAATGCGCGAGATCGAGGTCAATGTCGCCTATCGCTGGTTCCTGCAGCTTCGCCTGACCGACAAGGTGCCCGATGCCAGCACGATCAGCCAGAACCGGCGGCGACGGTTCAATGACAGCGATATCTGTCAGGAGATTTTCGACGAGATTGTCGAACAGGGGATCCGGGCGGGGCTTGTCGATGGCACAGTCCTCTATAGCGACAGTACCCATCTCAAGGCCAATGCCAACAAGAACCGTTTCGACCGTCAGGTGGTCGAGAAGTCACGTGCCGACTACCTTGCCGCCCTTGATGCTGATATTGCCCGGGACCGAGCCGGTCACGGCAAGAAGAGAAGGACCGTCAGCCTGTTACCAAAGAGACGAAGGTCAGCCGCACCGATCCCGACAGCGGCTATATGGTGCGCGATGGCAAGCCCAAGGGCTTTTTCTATCTCGATCACCGAACTGTGGACAGCGCCCATGCCCTGATCACGGATATCCATGTCACGCCGGGCAATGTCCATGACAGTATTCCCTATCTGACGCGCCTGGACAGGCAGCGCGCCCGGTTCGGCTTCGATGTACGGGCAGTCGGCCTGGATGCGGGATATGCCACAGCAGGGATCGCCAGAGGATTGGAAGACAGGGAGATTGAGGGGGTGATCGGCTATCGCCGTCCGACCCATCGCAAGGGCTATCTGCGCAAGCGAGACTTTGAATATCTGCCCGGGATCGATGGTTATCAATGCCCGCAAGGAGAAATCCTCAAATACAGCACCACCAACAGAACCGGATATCGGGAATACAAAAGCAGCCCGAAGGTCTGCAAAACCTGTCCGTTGCGTGATGCCTGCACGCAAAGCCGCAATCACACCAAGGTCGTCACACGCCATATCTGGCAGAAGAGTTCTTGAGAAGATCAACGCCAACCGGCTCAGCCCGTGGGGCAAGCGGATATATGAGCGCCGCAAGGAAACGGTAGAGCGCAGTTTTGCAGATGCCAAGCAACTGCATGGCCACCGTTACGCACGCCTGCGCGGCCTCAAGGTACGCGAGCAGTGCCTGCTGGCCGCAACCGCCCAGAACATCAAGAAGATCGCCGTGATACTGACGCGCAACGGGGCCTTTTGTGACGTTATTTTACTGGCAGTCGCATATATTGCCCTCAGACCCCGGTTCTGGCGGGCATCACCCGCATAAATCCGGCGCTATCCTGCGGTCCCCAAAAAAACATCTCTCGCCTCTAAAATAAAACCCCGCCTCAAAAAGGCGGGGTTCGTCAACAGTCTGAATCGCGGAGTAAACCGCGATTTTTTTTGTGATTTAGCTGTCGTGTTCTGTGCAGGTCTCTATTACCACTGCATCATCTTGCCCTTGAGCGCACCCATGCGTTCGTCTTCGTCTTTGAAGGTTTGCCCGGATGCGATGCCATCTTGCATCTTGGTCATCAAAAGCCACTGTTTGACCTTCATGAAGCGCGGTGCAAGGAACTGGTAAGTGTCTCGCACAAGTCGAACGGCCACCGGGCCACGCTCAACCTCAAGATCTTCCCACTGAACAATAAGCGGTTCCCACGCGCGCAGGCGCCGATGCAGGTCATCGCGTTTGGTGCGGATATATTGCCGTTGGGACGAAAAGTTTTTCAGGACGGACATGATTTCGCCGGTATTGGCGTCAATCTCTTCAAACGTCGTTTCGAACTTCTTCTTGGCATCATCAAGCAGGCGAATGGCTTGGGTAACAGTTTCCAGAACGCCTTTTTCATGCGCGTAAATGCGGCGAAGCTCCTGCATCTTGCGGTCAACCATCTTGATGCTTCGATATTTCTCGCGCAAGGTCTCGACATAGGAAAGTTCGTCTGCAACCTGATGAACCAGATTGACGACTTCTTCGCGGTTTTCCTTGCCCAATCCAAGCTTCTCAGCGACTTCGTCAAAAGCCTGATTGATCTTCTTTTTGGTGCCGGGATCTTCCGCGATCTGCATGAGCTGATCAGGATCCGTGATCAGTTCTTCGTTGCCTGACATCCATGTCACGAGCTGCATCGTGATACGGTTATAGGCAATCGCCTGATGTGCTTCGTCGACATCCCACGATGCTTCACCAGTCAGAACCTCAAGCGGAAGGTCATCGCCCGGCCGCAAGATGTTAATGAAATTAAGTGCTGTATCGATCAGACTGATCAGCTCACCATCCTTGGAATTCACATCAATATCGAATTCACGGCAGATAGCACGCAGCGGCAGCGAAACAACCGATCCCTCGGCCATTTGCAGCACAAACAGAGCTTCATCTGAAATATCAGACTTTTGAAAGTGGCATTCTTCGAACGTTTTGAAAATCTTGTGTTCAAGTTCAATTTTACGTTCGGATTTCTTGCGCGTCATATGGTCGCTCCGCCCCGCAAAGCCATTGGATTCTTATGTTGTATGGCACAAGACCGAATATAAGAGGTTCGGCCTGTTCATTTTGGCTTGGCGAGACACAATCGGGTTTGCTCGAAGTCAAATTCGCATCACACCACTTATGGCATAGATAGGCCCAAAGATGGTCTTATTTTCCGGTAGACCCGGTATGTGTTTTTTTATTGAGACATACAGGTATTTCGCCCACCTTGTTTTGCCTCGTATAGGGCATTGTCTGCACGATCAACAAATTCCAGTATATTCTCGCCAAGTCGATAGGACGTCAAGCCGATTGAAACAGTTAACTTACCGAAACTCTTTCCTGTTTTTTTATTGATAATCTGTTGCATGGAAACATTGTTGCGAAGTTTATCTGCCAGCTTTTTAGCATTTTCCAGCGACGTGTCGGGCAGGATAATGGCAAATTCCTCGCCGCCATAACGCGCAACAGTATCCGCACCCTTGGTCGAATTTACCAGAACCCGCGCCACTGCTTTTAAGACGCCATCGCCAGTGCGGTGACCGAAATTATCGTTGAAGGCCTTAAAGTGATCAATGTCGATCATTAGCAACGACAGCTCGACACCAGTTTCCATGGTCGAGGTAACAGCATCGCGCAGCGACGTGTCAAAGTTCTTACGGTTGGCGATCCCGGTTAGGGTGTCTGTCAGGGCATCACGACGCACCAGTTCCAGTTCGCTGCGCACGCGACGGACTTCCTGATGGTACTCACCAAGGTTACTGTTGAAATCACCATAACGATTTCGCGCCGTGTGGGTGGCCTTTGACAGGTTTTGTGTCACGCAATGCACATCTTCAGGCGAAATTCCGTCTTCGGTCAGCCGGTTTGATGCGGTGTCAATTTCATCACAGAATATTTCGGTGTCGCGGATAACGGAATGAACCGCCTCTTCAACGCGTTCTACCGCTGCCTGCAATCCCTCGACGCCCTGATCGATTTTCTGCTGAAGCGCGTTGCTTCCAAGATACTTGTGATAAATCCGAAAGACGGTTTCTTCATCAAGTTCCTGGGTGTTGCGGATCAACACCTTGATCAATTGGCTGAGTTCGGGAACTTCGTCGGTCAGATAGCTGTAAAATACATGATAGACCTGCGGGGTTGGCTGCAGGTTCAGTTCATTAATCAGCGTCATCACGTTTTGCGCAATGTCACGAGGATTTGCGATCTTGGTTGTCGCTGTTGCTGTCACGGTCTGCTTTTCCGATCAGATAACCAAATTCCCACGTTGTTTTACCTGTGTCCCACCATGGTCACGTTGAGACAGTATCGTGTGACCTTGCTCGTTTTTTTCGCATCGTTTAAGCCGTGCGCGTTTTACATATTTGGTCATCATCGTTCGAATACTAGTCAAAAGTCACGAGAAACTATCAACCAAATCATGACAAATTCAGTCATTGTGGATGCCTTCGATATGATGGCCGGCAAACAGCGGCTTCTTGAACCCTTAAAGTCGCAGCGCCACATGCCCGCAAGAGAACTTTTTTCTATCAGGGTGACGACATGATGTTACGGGCGGCGAATGTCAGAAATTGGTGTGTGCTTTTCTTGATAGTTTTGGGCGGGGTTGTTTGGCTCCGCGATGCACGTGCGCAAGACGATAGCGTTGAAAGTGTTCGGGTTGGCAGTGTCGTCACGGTCACCGATCAGTGGCTTTTATCACTTACATCGGGGCAACAGAATTTCTACAAAACGTTGCGCGCAATGTCGGGACGGCAATGGGCCGATGGTCTTCCGTTTGACCGATTGTATGGTTTGTTTGCAAGTCGGCAAGTTGATTGCATCGTTGCCGAGGCTCCAGTCGAGCCTGCTGAGACGATTGCATCCGTTCATAAGGTAAGGTTTGAAATGGTGATGTTCGCCCGGACGGGTGAGAGTTTGGTGCGGAATGATAGCGTGACGGTCGGTTATCTTGCGACATTGCCACGCATGAAACTTCCCTTGGCGCAAGACGTTGAATGGTATGGTCTGCGGACAATCAAGCAAGGGATCGACCTGATCGGTGCAGGGCGAATTGATGTGCTGATTGCGCATGCAAGTCTGTTTGATAACGATCCATCTATTGTGAGACTACCGTTCCCGCCTGTGCACGTCATTGAACTGGCTTTGGTATGCCACGATACCCTGAAAAATCGCGACTTTATTGCGGCATTTGATGTCCGGCTGAGGTCAGTGCACGACGGTTCTGGAAATACAGGAACCGCAATCCCAACAAGCCGGGTAGGTGTCTCTTAACGTTCGTTCTTCGTTTCGTCTTCTTATGCTCAATAGTTGCATGTAGGGACCTATCCGTAAAACAAACAAGCCTACCTTCGACATCATGATCAGTGTGCTTTGTTGCCCGCTTCAGCGCGTTCAGCCGGTGTGGGACGATTGTATTGTTGAAGTGCCCTGAAGTCGTCGCCACATAATAGTTTGCGCAAAGTTTTCGTCACGTTTTACTGATCATTGATTTATGACCAGAATGTAGAATGGGTTGATGGGATCCCGATCATCGAAGTGGGAATAAATACTTGGCAGTTTGACGATAGAAGCTTGGGCCATGTTGGCCGTTTTCATTCATCGTAATGGAAATTTTTAAGGCAGAAATAAATGCAGTTTGGGCGGCGCGGGATTTATCTCTTTGGGGGGCTGTTTTGCCTGTTCTGCATATCGGTTTCTGCATATGGTCAAGAACCTGTTCGGATTGCCAGTAACATCTAGATTGCGGCGAAATGGATCGATCATGCCCCTTTTGAGCAGCGAAAGTTCCTGACCCGACTTGGCACTCAAAGCCGCCCGGTTTTGTTTGAGGTCATCCCCTACAATCGATTTCGTCAGCTTATGGACAACGAACAAATTGACTGTGTGTTGAGTTCACAGCCAGCGGCGTTTGGCAACACCATCGCCGCTGTCAGTAGGGTTCGCTTCGAATTGCGGCTGTTTAATCTTGCTGGTGTTGATCTGACATCTATGCCAAATGTCGAAATTGGCATCTTAGCGAATTTGCCACGGCCAGATGTGCCTTTGACGGCCGAGATCATTTGGCATGATCTGAGCAGTCTTGAACAATCTGTGGATTTGCTCTCGGCGGGGCGTCTTGATGCAATCATAGGTGATATTGCCCATATTCGAATGTATGACAATATCAGTATTGTTCAGGCCGACCTTCCCCCTGTGATAACCGTAAAGTTGGCTCTTATTTGTCGAGATACAGAACCCTTGCGTGAATTCGTTGGCGAATTTGATTCATCTATGGGTGTGTCAGGTTTTCGGCATTCACAGTCAGATGAAAACCGTTATACGGTTTTGAATGCCTGGTAGCGAAAAAAGAACTTCATACATGAATCCATTGCACTAAGGCCAAAATTCGGTAATTATTGAAACAGTGCAGTACATCTTGTCGGGGCATGGTTGCCTTCTGGTTGGGGGAAGTTATGCTCTTTCCGGGTGTGGTGCAGGGACTGTTTTCTAGCACTTCCTCAAAAGGGAAATGCGCTTACTAAACTAAGGACGACGACGGATATGGCTACCGGAACGGTTAAGTGGTTTAATGCGACCAAGGGTTATGGCTTCATCACCCCTGACGAAGGCGGCAAAGATGCATTCGTGCATATCACCGCTGTTCAGCGTGCTGGTCTGCAGGGACTTGATGAGGGTCAAAAGGTTGAATTCGAGCTGATTGAAGGTCGTAACGGCCGCATGTCGGCAGAAGAACTCTCCATCGGGTAATTGATTTTGGATTGCAGCTTTTGCTGACAACCGTTAACGCGCCGGGCTTCCGGCGCGTTATGCGTTTAAAGGGTTTTGTTGTAGGGTGTTTGACCAAAGACACAACATACGGCAAGTACCCATTCTCATGAGCCTCGATCTTCCCAGTGCACCGGTCGCAAAAGATGCCAATAGCCAGGCCGAATGGCGCCATGCCGTCAGGCGTGCTCTGCTGGGATGGCGCTCCGCACTTGATGCGGCCACACACCAGCATTTATCACATCAGGTTCAGGCGCATTTTTCCGAATTTCTGAAAAGTCGGACCGGGGCTACTGTCGGGTTTTACTGGCCGATCCAAAACGAAGTTGATCTGCGTCCGGTGATGGCGCGTCATCTTGAGGCGGGCGGCAAGGCTGCCTTGCCAGTTGTACCGGGCAGGGATCAGCCCATGGTCTTTCACGATTGGACCCCCAAAACAAAAATGGCGCCCGGTTTCGCCCGGATTCCCGAACCGCAAGGTACTGAGGCGGTTGCTGTACATGTTTTGCTTGCACCCTTGGTGGGCTTTGACGGGGCAGGGTATCGGTTGGGCTATGGCGGTGGATTTTTTGACCGCACGCTTGCGGATCTGAAACGCCGACCCTTGGTTGTCGGGATCGGGTTTGAGGCCACCAGACTTGGCAATATCATGCCCCATCAATATGACGTGCCGGTTGATGTTTTAATTACGGACCGCGGTATTCAGACCGTCAGCGATCAGGCGCTGCCGGTCGAGGACAAGGCCGATCAGTCATCGCCACCGTGTCATCTGAGTACCTGACGCTCAGGCAGATTCTACTCTTCTGAACGGTCTGTGTTGCCGCGATCACGGTCATAGTGCCGATGGATTGGAAAGGCTGGCAACCAAGCCTCGCGGCGGATGGTCCAAAGTTCATAGGTTGGTTTTAAAAGGTCCGGGTCATCAAGCGATCCAAGGTTGACCTCGATCTCATCGTCACTGCGCGAAAAAACGGACGATCCGCAGGCTGGACAGAAATGCCGCTCCTCGTAATCGCGTGTTTCACCTTCGACCCTCACCGCATCCTCTGGAAAAACCGCCGAAGCATGAAAAAGCGCACCATGATGCTTGCGACAATCCATACAGTGACAGAGCCCGACCCGATAGGGGGCACCTATAGCCACAATTTGCACCTTGCCACACAGGCAACCACCGGTGAAACGGTCCATGCGGGTTCTCCTCTTGGATCAAGCGAGCGGTACCATTTTGATCAACAAAACCGCAACGATGACTTTTCGCTAACCTTGGTCTATTTCCAATCTGGTCATTGGCCTGTCGATCATTGCTTTAAGACAAGCAGTCGTCAACGCAACAAAGGAAAGCGCGGCTTTAAACTGATAATGGGGGGAGTTGGTGGGGCAAGAAAGTTGGCTGGGGAACCTGGATTCGAACCAGGACTGACGGAGTCGAGAGTTCGTAGGTCTACCGTTAACCTATTCCCCAGCAGACGAACAAAAAGTTCGACACGGCCTTGGCCGTTGGTGGCGTGTGAATTAATGGATCAGATATGGGTTGTCAAGGCAATGAGTGGGCAGCTTGAGAAGGAAATGCCGATTTTGATAAATTATCGCGTTCGTTTGCCTGTTTTGGCACTTAAATAAGAAGTGCTTTTTGCAAAAAGCGCGGCCTGAGCCGGATTTGAGATGTTTTTCAAAATCTTCTGCTTTTGCGGGATCGTCAAAGTTTACAGTTGTTCTGACTTTCCACGGCTTGAACTTGTTCGTATGGATGGACGCACCGTTATTGTGCTGCACCAGACGTCTGTTCAGGTCCGTCGTTAAGCCAACGTAAAAATGTTCAGGATGATTGATGCTTTGTAAAATATAAACGCAGTACACAAAGCCCGCCTTCGTTGCGCTTCGCTCAACTACGGCGAGGCATTCCGTTTCGCACGCGTCGCCTCGATAAATCTCGTCGAAGCTAAATTTTGCCGCAGGCAAAATTAGCGAAGACGGATGGCTGGGGAACCTGGATTCGAACCAGGACTGACGGAGTCAGAGTTCGTAGGTCTACCGTTAACCTATTCCCCAACAGAAGTCTTGCACACCGTAACACGCGATGTGCCCTAGCGTGGAGCGGTATTTATAAAACCGGATAGGCTTTGGCAACCCCTTTTTTGTCAGAAGCGGCTCATCCATGTGTTTCTTGCATAGGGCATTTGCCTTGTCAGCGATTGTCGTTACACTCATATAGCTGATTCGCAAACGTGTCATATAATTGACGCGTTGATGCGCGACATAGATAGATCATTGGTCACAGAAAGCAGGTTTTGGAAAGGTGAAGCAGGTTCATCCTCATAGCAATTCGCAAGGGGCCGTAAGCTCCGATGGCGGCGCTGCGATGGGCGAGCATGCCGTGCTTGAAGTGCGCGAAAAACCTGTGTTGCCAAAACCTGGCACCACGGTTCACACCGGAACACCGGTGGGAACATCGTCGCGCATGATCGATTGCATTACCGCCCCGCTGTATGCCGCCATTGATCTGGGCAGTTCAAACTGTCGGCTTTTGGTTGCGCGTCCGTGCAATGATGGTTTTAAGGTCATTGATGCGTTTTCGCGGGTTGTGCGCCTTGGCGAAGGGGTACGCGAAAAAGGCTATCTTTGTGAGGCGGCAATGGATCGGGCGATTGATGCATTGAGGGTGTGCGCCAAAAAACTGCGCAAACACCCCGGCGCAAGTTTACGCGCTGTCGCCACAGAAGCCTGCCGTTCGGCAAACAATCGCGACGACTTTATTCAGCGTGTGCGCGATGAAACCGGCATTTCGCTTGATATCATCAATCCGGACGAAGAAAGCCGTTTGGCGCTTCAGGCTTGCTCGGCACTTCTCGATGAACGTCCCTATGCCGTGGTCTTCGATATCGGTGGCGGCAGTACCGAGATTTGCTGGATCAAGGTGGATAACACCGGTAAGACCCAGTGTATTGAAACATTGTCGATGCCGTGTGGGGTGTTGTGCCTGACCGAACGTTATGCCTCGGTCGAGGAACGCCGCCAACGGTTTGAGGCAATGCGCACCGAAATTCGCGAGCGGCTTGAAGAATTCGCCAGTCGAAATTGCTGTTCGGATATGCTTGATGACGACAAGGTACAAATGGTCGGCACATCGGGCACGGTGACGACCTTCTGCGGCATTGCACTTGGTCTGGAACGCTATGAACGTCACAAGGTTGACGGATCAGATTTGCGATTTGATGACGCTGAACGCGTGACCGAATTGTTGCTGCGCATGGAATCAGACAAGCGCAAAGGCCATCCTTGCATTGGCAATCAACGTGCCGAGCTGATGGATGCCGGGGCGGCGATATTTGCTGCGATTCGTGATATCTGGCCGCTGGCGACGCTTAAAGTTGCCGATCGGGGCCTGCGAGAAGGAATTCTCGTCGATTTGATGCGTGCAGACGGCCATGCTATTGACCCGTGCGATGCACGCCGTCATACAGTGTCGCATATTAAAGCCAACTCCTGACCGGACATCGTCGATTTGTTCGATGACACCGACAGGACGCTGGTCAACACAGAATTCAGTGCAGGAAATATCATGAGCGACAATAGCAGCGGAAAAGGCGGTTCACGCCGTCGCAAGGGTTCGGCCATTGCCGCAATTGATACCGGCGCACGCCGTGGCCTGCGTACACGTGTCAAAAGTGCCAAGGGGCGCAAGATTTCATCAACCCGCTGGCTCGACCGGCAGCTCAATGACCCCTATGTGCAAGAAGCAAAACGTCTTGGCTATCGGTCGCGCGCGGCGTTTAAGCTGATTGAAATCAACAACCAGTTCGATTTGCTCCGCCCCGGAATGCGCATTGTCGATTTGGGCGCTGCACCGGGCGGTTGGACGCAGGTTGTGGTCGATATGGTCGGCTCAAAGCAAGGCAAAGGTCAGGTCGTTGGCCTTGATATCCTTGAATGGGAAGGTCTGTCAGGTGCGACCTGTCTTCAGGCCGATTTCCTTGATCCGGCAGCACCCGACATGATCAAACACGCCCTGCAGGGCCCGGTTGATGCCGTGATTTCCGATATGTCACCGGAAACCACCGGACACCGCCAAACCGATCACATTCGTATCATTGATCTGGTCGAACATGCATTGCTGTTTGCCGAGGAAGTTCTCGCACCGGGCGGTATTTTTATCGCCAAGGTGTTTAAGGGCGGTACGGAAAACGATCTGTTGAATCGGGTGAAAAAGAACTTCCGCGTTTCCAAGCACGCCAAACCACCGGCATCGCGCCCGGAAAGCCCGGAAGCCTATTTGATCGCGACTGGTTTCCGTGGGCAGAACAATGCCGAAAATGACATCAATAGCGCAGAAATCCCCGAAGACGACAATTGGTCGCCGGTTGAATAGTACGGACTAATTCACCGGTTTCCGGCGTGGCGGCGTCGTCACGCACATCGTGATTAATCGCAAATGACGTTGCGCTATATCAAATAGTTTCGTGTCGATTGTGGGTTACACTTCTTCCAAAGTGGGTACGCTTGGTCACAGAACGTCCAAGCGTTTTGACGATGTTTTGGTTGGTTCCATCTGACCAGAATTCGCGGGGGCTATTGGATGAAGCACGATCAGTTGTTTCTTACGGGTGTCGAACGTTATTTCGATGATACCGAAATCATCGTCTCAAAAACCGATACCAAGGGGCGTATCACCTACGCCAACGATGTTTTTCTGCGTGTCGCAGGCTACAGCGAAAAGCAGTTGTTGGGCCAACCCCACAGTATTATTCGTCATCCCGATATGCCGCGATGTGTTTTTTCATTGCTGTGGGAAACAGTTGCGGCGGGGCGCGAGATCTTTGCCTATGTGATTAATCGCTGTGCCAACGGGGATCATTACTGGGTTCTGGCCAATGTAACGCCGACCATCGGCCGGGATGGCAAGATCATCGGATATCATTCCAATCGCCGGGTGCCGCGTCGTGATGCGCTAAAACAGGTGATCCCGCTGTATGCAGCCCTGTGCGAGGAAGAAGAAAAAGAACGCAACCGTAAGGAAGGCATGGCGCGTAGTACGGCAAAGCTGGGGGCGCTTTTGGCGGATGCGGGTGTCGATTACGATCAGTTTGTTTTTACCCTGTAAGCCATTTGTGCCGGGAAAACAAAAAAGGGGGCTTGCCTGACGGCAGCCCCATCGACCAGTTTCTAACGCAACGCACAAAATATTGCAGCAATAAATTCGCAGGGCTGTTATGGGCGCAGAAAACTTGGCATATAGGTCATAACGTGTATAAGTTCCGCGCCAACTCAGATTAACGAGGTGGCCAGATGACCCGCATAGCAGAAGCCCTGACGTTTGACGACGTATTGATCAAACCCGCCGCATCCGAAGTGTTGCCGGCTCAGGTGCAGACAAATACCCGCATTACCAAAAAGATTGACCTGAAAATCCCGCTGCTTTCCTCGGCTATGGATACCGTAACCGAAAGTGCAATGGCGATTGTGATGGCACAGCATGGCGGCATGGGGGTCATTCACAAGAACCTCGATATTGTCCAGCAGGCCGAAGAAGTTCGCCGTGTGAAGAAGTTCGAATCGGGCATGGTGGTGAACCCAATTACCATTCATCCGGATCAGACGCTGGCTGATGCGCTTGATCTTATGGACGTCAATCACATTTCCGGTATTCCGGTTGTCGAACGCAGCACAAACAAGTTGGTTGGCATCCTGACCAACCGCGATGTGCGTTTTGCCTCCAATCGCGCGCAGCCGGTTTCCGAACTGATGACCTTTGAAGGTCTGGTCACGGTCACCGAAAACGTAAATACCGAAGAAGCCAAAAAGCTTTTGCACCAACACCGCATTGAAAAGCTGCTGGTGGTTGATGATGCCTATCGCTGTACCGGCCTGATCACGGTCAAGGACATCGAAAAAGCCAAACTGCACCCGAACGCCTGTAAGGACGACAGTGGTCGTCTTCGCGCAGCAGCGGCAACCGGTGTTGGCGAAGCCGGTTTTGAACGTGCAACGGCCCTTATCGAAGCGGGCGTTGACGTTCTGGTGATTGATACCGCACACGGTCATTCGTCTGGTGTGATCAAGGCTGTCGAGCAGATCAAAGCAAAATTTGGCGATATCCAGATCATTGCCGGTAACGTTGCCACCGCCGATGCGGTTAAGGCATTGTCCGAGGCTGGTGCTGATGCGGTGAAGGTTGGTATTGGCCCCGGGTCGATTTGTACGACCCGTATTGTTGCAGGCGTTGGCGTTCCACAGCTTACCGCTGTTTTGGAATGCGGTGAGATGGCGCACAAGCTTGATATCCCGATCATTGCCGATGGTGGCATCAAGTTTTCCGGTGATATCGCCAAGGCCATGGCCGCAGGTGCAAGTACCTGCATGGTGGGCTCACTTCTGGCTGGGACCGATGAGGCACCGGGCGAAGTTATCCTGTATCAGGGCCGTTCGTATAAATCCTATCGCGGGATGGGCTCGGTCGGTGCGATGGCACGTGGTTCAGCGGATCGCTATTTCCAGGAAGACGTTCGCGACAACCTGAAACTGGTGCCCGAAGGCATCGAAGGGCGCGTTCCGTACAAAGGCCCGGCCGGTCAGATTATCCATCAGCTGGTGGGCGGCCTTAAGGCGTCGATGGGTTATACCGGTTCGGCAACCTTGGCCGACTTCCGCGCACGTGCAGAATTTGTTCGCATCACCAATGCAGGCCTGCGCGAAAGCCATGCTCACGATGTGACCATCACCCGCGAAGCCCCGAACTACCGTCCGGGCAGCTAATGCGGGCTGCTTTTTGATTGGCTGGTCTGCCCTGCATTTTGATGTGGTTGGCGAATGGTTAAAGCCATGATATGAGCGGCAGACAATTTTAGGTGACGGCAGGCTTTCCTGCCGTCATCAGCTTTTTTATCGTAAGGTGAACATTCCGGTCCCATATAGGGATCGTTGATCTCACCTCGCAAACAGGTTGGAAAATCGTTTTGAAACCCGGTGCTCGTATCGCGGCCGTCATTGAACTTTATGACGGTTGGACCCATACCAGAGACGACGCAGATCGCGTTGTATCAGGCTATTTCGGATCACGCCGTTATATTGGCGGTGGCGATCGCCGTGAAATCAGCGAACGTTTTTATAACCTGATCCGGCATCAGGCCCGTCTGGGCTGGTGGCTGGCAGAATGCGGTTATGAATTCCAGGACGGCCGGGCGCGCATGATTGCCGATCTGGTGCTTCATGATAATTTGAAGCCCGCCGATCTCGAAGACCGATTCACCGGCGAACAATTCTGCCCAGATCCGCTTCATCCCAATGAAAAGCACCTGATCAACAAACTGTCGGGCAAGACGCTTGATCATGATGGGCAGCCTGGGGCTGTGAAAACCGAACTGCCAAAATGGCTGTATTCGGAACTTCTCAAGCTCCATCATGAAAACCTGCCCGAAGAAATGGCGGCTTATAATAAGCCTGCCAAGCTTGATCTTCGGGTGAACCGCCTACGCGGGACGGTTGATGATGCCATTAAGTCGCTTGAGGCGGACGGCATCAAGAACATCAAGAAAACCCCCTATGCGCCAAACGGTCTTCGGTTGCCGCTGGGGCTGAATATGCTGGTGACGGCGGCCTATAAGGATGGCCTGATCGAAATTCAGGACGAAGCATCCCAGATTTGCGTCAATATCGTCGATGCCAAGCCGGGCATGACCATCCTTGATATGTGTGCGGGGGGTGGTGGCAAAACCCTTGGTATTGCTGCTGACATGCGCGGTAAGGGCCGTATCCTTGCCTGTGATACCCATGCGGCCCGTCTTGATAATGCACGTAAGCGTGCGCGCCGTGCCGGGGCAGGCGACTGCATCCAGCAGCGGATTATTTCCGATGAACGCGACACATGGTTGCGCAGCAAATCCGGGTTCTTTGATCGTGTCTTGCTTGACGTTCCGTGTTCGGGCCTTGGCACGTTGCGCCGTAATCCGGCACTGCGCTGGCGGATTGGTCAGCGCGATGTCCGTGCGATGATGGCCGAACAAAGCAAAATCCTCAAAGCCGGTGCCGCACGTGTGACACGTGGTGGTCGTTTGATCTATGCGACCTGTTCGATCATGCCCGAGGAAAACGAACGTCTGATCGAAACCTTTATGCGCGATCGTAAGGACTTCAAACCGGTTCCGATCAGTGACATTTGGCCCGATGCGCCAAAATCCGTGCCGGTACCGGGCGGTAAAGACAAGCCATGGCTGCGTCTGTCACCCAACGTGCATGGTACCGACGGTTTCTTTGTCGCGGTGTTTGAGCGCACGGCAAAAGGCAAGGCAAAGTAATGATGCTTGTGGTTGCGGCATACCCCCAACGATCCTTGCCCGCTACCGCCCTTACTCTGCCCGCTCTGACCGGCCTTATGACTTTGGCTCTGACACATATAAAAAAGGCCCTGCGTGCATTTGCCGCAGGGCCAGTTTTATTTTACCGTGAACGCAAAGTTGCGTTGAAGATATCTTCTACAGTCTGCTCAGGCCACCAAACCAAACCCGTCTCTGAAAATCAGACAGAGAGCTTATTCTGTCTTCTGGGCCGGTTCTTTGGTTGCGCCGTCTTTGGTCATGGCATCGTTGTTAAGCAAGTTGTTCATGCCCGGAACCGCACTGCCGTCTTCTTCGGTCTGTGGGCTGGCCTCAGTCTTGCTGTCTGTCATCGGATCGGACTTGGGCTGTGCTTCACCGATTTCCGCATCCGGTGCCGGGATTTTCGGGATTTTGACCGCACCGGTCGCATTGCTGGTTTCTTCGGCGCCGATAATCGCAAGCGGATTGTCGCCTTTGGACTGGGTCATGGCAATGGCGGTGGCGGCACCGGCCACAAGAATAAGACCCGCGACGGCAAGTGCGACTTTACTACCCTTGGAATTGCTCATGGTTATGTGTCCCTATTTCTAATCAGTGTTGATGTGCTCATACGTGGACGCGTTTTTGACCGCGTTCCGTTAAAGGCGAATGTGCCTGCCCATTGCGCTTTAAAAAGGGACCAATTGTGTATTTTTCAGGGGACGAAGTGCTCAAAAAGGTCGCAATTATCCCCAAACACCCGGTTTATGGGGGAAAGTTTTTTGAATGCATCGGTGGGTGACGGTTTGCGCCGGGTTGCCCATAACGATGGTTTGGCGTATGTACGGCGCAACCCCATCTTCGACGGAGATACGGCCCGATGACTGATCGCGTGCTGATTATTGATTTCGGATCCCAGGTCACCCAGCTTATTGCACGTCGCGTACGTGAAAGCGGTGTCTATAGCGAGATCCACCCTTTTAATAACATCTCGGATGAATTCCTGGATGAATATGCTCCCAAGGCGGTCATCCTTTCGGGTGGTCCGGCGTCTGTCCATTGGGACAAGGCACCATCTGCCCCGGCCCGCGTGTTTGATCTTGGCGTGCCAGTTCTCGGTATTTGCTATGGTCAGCAAACCATGGTCAATCAGCTGGGCGGCAAGGTTGCCACATCTGATCACCGTGAATTTGGCCGCGCCTTTGTCGATGTGATCGAAGATTGCGCGCTGTTTACCGGCACTTGGGCCGAAGGTGCACGCGAACAGGTCTGGATGAGCCACGGCGACCGCGTTGATGCGCTGCCTGATGGCTTCCGCGTTGTTGGCAAATCCGATGGTGCCCCGTTTGCCGCCATCGCCAATGATGACAAGAAATTCTATGCCGTGCAGTTCCACCCCGAAGTGGTTCACACCCCGCATGGCGCGCAGTTGCTCAAAAACTTCACCCACGGCGTTGCCGGGTGCTCAGGCGACTGGACGATGAATGCCTATAAAGACGATGCGATTGATAAAATCCGCAAACAGGTCGGTGATGGCAAAGTCATCTGTGGCCTGTCGGGTGGCGTTGATAGCTCCGTCACCGCGGTTCTGATCCACGAGGCCATTGGCGATCAACTGACCTGCGTGTTTGTTGATCACGGTTTCATGCGTTCGGGCGAGGCCGATCAGGTCGTCACCCTATTCCGCGATCATTACAACATTCCGCTGGTCCATGTGGATGCCACTGACACCTTTATCGGTGCCATTGAAGGCGAAATTGATCCGGAAACCAAACGCAAAACCATCGGTCGTCTCTTCATCGAAACATTCGAAGAAGAAGCCAAGAAAATTGGTGGTGCTGATTTTCTTGCACAGGGAACGCTCTATCCCGACGTGATCGAAAGCGTTTCGTTTACCGGCGGGCCGTCCGTCACGATCAAGTCACACCACAATGTCGGTGGTTTGCCAGAACGCATGAACATGCAACTGGTGGAGCCGCTGCGTGAATTGTTTAAGGACGAAGTCCGTGACCTTGGCCGTGAACTCGGCCTGCCCGATAGCTTCGTCGGGCGTCATCCATTTCCCGGACCGGGCCTTGCGATCCGCATTCCCGGACAGCCGATCACACGTGAAAAACTTGATATCCTGCGCAAGGCCGATGCGATCTATCTCGAAGAAATCCGCAATGCGGGTCTGTATGACGCGATCTGGCAGGCTTTTGCTGTGCTGCTACCGGTACGCACTGTTGGCGTGATGGGCGATGGGCGGACCTATGATTACGCCTGTGCGCTGCGCGCGGTGACCTCAACCGATGGCATGACCGCAGACTTCTATCCGTATCCGCCGGAACTTCTGGGCCGCATCGCCAACCGGATCATCAATGAAGTCAACGGCATTAACCGTGTCACATACGACTTCACCTCCAAACCACCCGGAACGATCGAGTGGGAATAAGTTTTCCGAAATCGTAAATTGCAAACGGCGCGTCCCAAGGGGCGCGCCGTTTTGTTTTGATACTTTAAGCCCACTCACGGTGGGCGATGGGGGCGGAAAGGCTTAACGCAGTGCTCGCCCATCAACATCCCAGTCCTGCCACCCCGGAAAGCTTAGCGGCTTTGCATTGTCAATCTGCGTCACATGTTCGGCCCAACCATCAAGCAAAGCTTGCAGGTGGCTTTCAAGCGCATCGCTTGATTGATAGCTGTAACCATGGCCTTGGACGCCGTACGCGGTAAACGGTGGCAGAACGGAAAATCCCATGTAGTGCAGTGAATAATGCACCGGCCACAGCAGCGTGTCGGGATCGCCGCCACGTGCGCCGGGGCCAAAGGCTTGCGCAGGCGCACCACTTGTCATGGAAACAAGGGCGCGTTTGCCTCGGAAATATCCGGTGTCATAGCGCATCTTGCTGCTGTAAAGGCCGCCACTGACAAACACCCGGTCCATCCATCCTTTCAAAATGGCGGGCATGCCATGCCACCAAAGCGGGAATTGCAGAATAAGCAAATCGGCCTGCTCAAGACGGTCAATTTCTCGGGTTACATCCGGGGCAAGTGTTCCGCCCTTATAGGCATGTCGCTGTTCGCCAAGCGGGGCGAAAACATCCCGATTTTCACGGTCTTGGTAATGGCGGGGAGCCTCGACAGGATCAAAACCCTCGGCATAAAGGTCGGACACTGTGACCTGGTGCCCGGCACGGCGCAGGGCATCACCGGCTTTCTGCGTCATGCTGGCGTTAAAAGAGTGTGGTTCCGGGTGGGCATGAACAATCAGGATTTTCATGATACGCCTTTCAATGTTAGGCCGTTGTTGGCTTTCTTCCGGCTTTACGGCGGGTTGGCGATATCCTATGATTGTTTATCTGTGTCGGTAAATTCGATGAATTTGGCAAATGAGTTTGCAAAAATGAACAGTGACCTTAACTGGGATGATCTGAAAATTGTGCTGGCGATTGCCGAAAAGGGATCGTTATCAGGGGCGGCACGCCAGTTGGGGGTGAGCCATGCCACGGTGTTTCGGCGTCTAAATGATCTTGAAGACCATCTTGGTGTTGAGCTGTTCCTTCGTGACCGTCGCGGATATCAGGTCACGACCGCCGGACAGGAAGTTGCTGATAAGGCACACGACATTGCCGACACAATTTCTGCTGTCGAACGTCGGGTGATTGGCCGGGATCTGAAACCATCGGGCACAGTTCGGCTGACCACAACCGATACGTTGCTCTGGGGTGTCCTCAGCCCAATACTGTCACAGTTTCGGAGCACATTTCCCGATATCGCGCTTGAGGTTATTGCATCGAATGATCTTTTTGACCTGTCGCGGCGTGAGGCCGATATCGCCCTTCGTCCCGCGACAAACCCGCCAGAAATTCTTGTCGGTAAAAAGGTTGGCGTGATCACACAGACCATTTATCGCCATCGCGACTTGCCCGTCGATGAGGCGACCAACTGGGTCGGCCCGGATGACGCCATGGGCTATCCACCGTTACGTAACTGGATGGATCAAAACGGGGTTCTCGCACAGTGCGATTATCGCTGCGATACAATCATGGGCATGTTCGCCGCCCTTTGCCATAAAGCTGGCCAGGGCGTTTTGCCCTGTTATCTTGGCGATGGCGCACATGAGCTAATGCGTGTCGGTCCCCCGATTGACCCACTTGCCACAGACCTGTGGCTTCTCACCCATCCTGATTTACAACGAACTGCGCGTATCCGTGCGGTACTGGATTTCATCCAAGAGGCGATGCGCCATTTGGCGCCGAAATTGGGCGGGACGGCGATGGAAACCGATTAATAGACAGATATGGTTTCGCCCGCCGAAACCCTTAGTTGGGCGGAGGCCCATCCGACCCGCAATCATCCGTCGAATTGCACGCATTAGATAGCGCCTGTTGCACACTGCGCTGCCAGTTAAAGGTCAGGCAGGATGACAGCGACACTGTTGCAACGATAAGAATGATCAGGCGAAGCGGGCGCATTTAAAACTTAGCTCCTCAGCGCAGGCAAACCTACACCGACATTTTCAAAGCCGCCATCTGCGGCAATGATCTGGCCGGTGACAAAGCTTGTCTTGTCCGAGCACAGAAACGTAATCACCTCGCCGATTTCGGTTTCATTGCCATAGCGGTTTAGCGGCATGGCGTCGAGATAGGCCGAAATGATTTCAGGGGAATGCACCGCCATCGCCAGTTTGGTTTTGACCGGTCCAGGGCAGACGCAGTTGGAACGGATGCCATATTCGCCAAGCTCGGCCGCCTGTTGCTTGGTCATGTGAATAACGGCGGCCTTTGATGTGCCGTATGCCACACGAAGGGTCGATGCCCTAAGGCCGGAAATCGAGCCGATATTAACAATCGCGCCCTTGGTTTCCTTGAGTGCCGGAATGGCCGCCTGTGAGACAAGAAACACCCCGTCAAGGTTGGTGTCCATAATCCGGCGCCAGGCCGCAAAATCGGTTTCTTCAATCGGGAGGAAGTCGGCAACCCCGGCATTGTTGACCACTGCATCAATACGCCCGAATGCGGACAGCACCGCATCAACCATCTGGTCAACCTGCTTTGGGACTGAAACGTCACACACAAACGGTTTGGCGCCGGACATATCAGCAGACGCAGATTTTAGCTCATCCCCGTCACGATCAATCATCGCCACGCACCAGCCCTGTTCAATAAACAGTTTGGTAGTTGCAAGTCCGATCCCGCGTGCGGAACCCGTGACCAAGGCTACTTTCTGCGTCATTCCAAACGTCCTTTCCTGAAACATTCCCATATCACCGCAGCATTTGGCCATCGGTGTCGGTGCTGTTATCTCGAGCGCACCTGTCATTGCCCCATTTAGTCAAATCAAACAGGGCACGGCAAGCATCAGATCAGGGGTGGTTGCGCAAATCTGTTATTCCGTGCGGGTGGCTTTAGTAAATGAACAACTGAGCCGCATAAACCAGCATCGAAATCACGCAAATGAAATAGACGATCGACCGCACACCGTTGATGCCCGAAAGCCTGCTGATGCCTGCGATGTAAAAAGTGGCATGCGCCAGACGGCAAAGCAGGAAGACCACTGCACAGGTAATCGTTACCGTGTTTGATATGCCTGTGACATGTGCGGTCAGGACAATGATCGCAAAGGGTAAAAGGTTTTCCAGATGGTTTTGATGGGCCCGCAACCCACGCGCGGAGACGCCGCTGCGCTCAGGCAGGTTATCGCGATTGCCCATCAAGCGTTTGCCTCCGACACCGGGTTGATTGGCATAGGCATAATTATAGACCCACGGAAACGTCAGGCAGAGTATTGCATTGAGCACAAGAATTGAAAGTTCGTAGGTCACTGGAAATCCAAATTTTACGGGTGATAAATGCCCTACGTAATATGCCCGGCAACTGGATCAGTTTTAGGGGATCTAAGTCGCATGCCTCGGAGCACGCTCCGTCCGATATTAAGTGGATCAGAAGCGTTATATGGGCGCTGGTTAGCGCGGATGTTTGTTTGAGATCATGTCTTCCCAAACCTGTTGCAGGCGACGGTTGGCTGCGTGAAACCGGGTAACTTCGGCCTCGGACGGATTAGGCGCGTGATCCTTTATCGCATTCCACGCGACTTCCATATCATCCCATGCCTGAACCACTTCGCTGGGCAGCGGTTCAATACCAGTTTCCGAGTTCTTGCAATGTGCAGACAGACCAAACTCCCAGTCCTTGAAAGTCTGTTGCAGTTTTGCGTGCTCCGGGATCGGGCGCGGCGTCATGGATACCTCCTTTGAAAATGGCTGTCACCTATGACATAGAAATCAATGATGACAGCCAATGTCGGATCAAAGGCAATTTCATGGCATGAGGGATGCCGCACTCGTCTTCAGTGCTTGAAGGTGCTTGGTGTTTGTCAGGGTTTCTCAAATTCAAGAAGATCACCGGGCTGGCACTCAAGTTCTTTGCATATGGCGGCCAGCGTTTCAAACCGCACACCGCGCACTTTCCCCGATTTCAAAAGCGACAGGTTCTGTTCGCTAATGCCGATTTTTGCCGCAAGGTCCTTGGACTTCATTTTGCGTGTTGCCAGCATCACATCCAGCCGGACAATGATGGCCATCAGGCAAAACTCCGGTTTTCGGCATCAATGCGAACCGCTTCGCCCAAGACCCACGCAATGACGATGATCAGCCCGCCAAGGAAAAGTGTGTTGGCCTCGGCATTGCTAAGCCCGATGGATAAAACGCGTTCGCCTTCCGGGCGGAGGAAAGTGGCAAGAACCGATGTGAGTGCCCCCGTCATGGGTTTGATCAGGGTTTGCGCCAAAAGCGCGATTCCAAACGCCTTTAAATGCAGGATCGGTTCAGGGGCGAATATGACGTCATGGGCAAAGGCGACAAACATTTTGCGCAGACGATAAAGCCCATAGGCCATCACCAGCGACGGGATCATCATCACTGTCATCGTGACATATTTCTGCCAGCCCGACAGGGCGTGAAGTTCGGCAAGGCTAACCGTCATCTGACTGGTGCTGACCTCGGCCCAGCCCGGCGCGTACCAGATAAGTGGAACGACGCAAATCTGAAAAAGAATTGCTACAGCACAGGCCCAGTGCAGGAGTGTGCTGACCATGCGGACACGTTTAAACGTGTTGGACGTTGACGGGGTTGGCATAGGTGGGGCTCCTGATAGGGCGATTTCAGAATATCACGATTTAATTAATGTAAAACATGAATAAATTATTGAAAAGAGTCAATCAGGATTTTTGGGAGACCAATTTATAAATGCCAAGAAATACTCGTTGAATGGCGTGCTACCGTGGAAAACAGGTATTTCAAATCGGCTATTCTTGGGCCGCAATTTTTTGTCTTGCTGTATCGTTCCCCTTGCCACCGGGGGATGGACGTGGAAAATAGGGGGTATGTCAGAAAGCAAAGCCGCACCCCGTAAATCCGATGCTGCACCTACGTCTGCGACCACAAAAGATGGCGCGGATGTAAATTGTGATGAATGCGATACTGCGGCCCGTCTTGGCCTGAGTACCGAGCAAGGGGCGGCTGTCACGCGCGATGCATCGCGGGCCATGGGAACGGATTTATCCTTGCCCCATATTGAAGCGGCGGCGAAAATCTTTTCGTTGTTGGGTGATGCTGGGCGTTTGCAGCTTGTTCTGCGCTGCATTGAAAAGCCCCAGACCGTTGGCGAACTGGCCGACGCAACCAATATGTCGCAATCGCTGTGCAGCCATCATTTGCGCCATTTGCGCGATCAACGGGTTCTCGCATCCGAGCGCCGTGGTCGGCATATTTTCTATCAGATCGATGATGAGCATATCTCGCGCGTGGTGCGCGATGTTTTTGCGCACGTGACCCACGACTGATCTGCGACACATATTTCTGGTTTGATTTTTGGATTGTTTTGCCTGTCACCCGTTCGGTGGATGGCACGGTTTGATGTGTCAGATGAGAATATTCAAATGCCTGTTTGAATGTTATTGACAGATCAATACATGAAGCATAGTTTGAATATAACATATGAATGAAATTTTGATCTTTGTGAGGTAAGTGATGTCTTTCATCGCGAAATGGGAAGATGTTCCGGCGATTGGAAACTGCGCACAGTGCCAAACGGCACTTGTTGATGCCTTGCGTACGGCCTTGCCCAATCAAAAATTTGAAAGCGATGGGCAGGGCGTAACGTCACAGCATCCCCTTGATGCCGATGCGTCGGCGGTTGCCAACGATGTTCTCAGCACCCATGCCAAGCACGTATCGCATTATCACTGGCAGGTATCGGGCATGGATTGCGGATCCTGTGTGTCAAAGATCGAAACTGCCTTGGGTAAAACCGCCGGTGTTACCTGCGTCGATGTTTCGATGATGCGTGAAACCGTCACACTTGGTCTTGATGACGGAACGCCTGAAACGCGCAACACGGTGACCCAGACCTTGAATAAGCTTGGTTACCCGGCACAGGAAAAATCGACCAAGGGCGATAAGGCTTCGGCGACCAAAGGTTGCTGCGCGGATAAATCGAGCACAGATGCTCCGACAAATGCAGATGCGCATGACGATGCAACGGGTCAAAGCCTAATGCGCCGCCTGATCCCGTGGTCCTCGGAAAATGATGAAATTGCCTTTGCGGTGCTTTGCCTTGTGATCGGTGGGCTTATTGGTGCCGTGATCCCGGTAACTGCACCCTATGCCATATCGGTAGCCTCTGTGCTTGCGGCTGTCCCAGTGATGAAAAAGGCCTTCCGTCTGGCACAAAGCGGTGCGATTTTCTCGATTGAACTTTTGATGTCAGTCGCAGTCCTCGGTGCGGTTGCCATTGGTGAAAGCCTTGAGGCCGGGATGGTGGTCGTGCTGTTTGCCATTGGTGAACGGCTTGAAGGTGTTGCTGCCGGGCAGGCGCGCAAGGGAGTGAAATCCCTGATGAAGCTGACACCCGAACAGGCGCGCCGTGTCGTGCAAGGTGGCTTTGAAGACATCACACCGGGCGACCTTGCCCTTGAGGATGTTGTCGAAGTGCGACCGGGCGAGCGTGTCCCGGCCGATGGTGTTGTTGATAACGGTGCGGCCGAGATTGATAACAGCCACCTGACGGGCGAGTCTGTTCCGGTCTATAGCTATGTCGGTGCCGAGGTCTTTGCCGGGGCGATTGTTACTGACCGTCCGGTGCAAATTCGTGTCACCCGTGCCGCGGGCCAGACGATGCTGGACCGGGTGATTGAGCTGGTCGAACAAAGCGAAAAGCACAAGGCACCTGTTGAACGGTTCGTGGCTAAATTCGCCCGCATCTACACCCCGATCATTATGGCGATGGCGGCATTAACGGTCATTATTCCGCCGGTCTTGTTCGGGCAAGCGTGGGAAGAATGGATTTATCGTGGGTTGGCGTTGCTTTTAATCGGCTGCCCCTGTGCGCTGGTGATTTCAACCCCGGCGGCGGTGACTTCCGCACTGGCACGTGCCACCAAAATTGGTCTGCTGGTTAAAGGTGGTGCTGCGCTTGAGCTGATTGGTGCCGTGCGCACCATGGCGTTTGATAAAACTGGCACGCTGACTGAAGGCAAACCGAAACTGGCTGCGATCAAGACTGCCAACGGGTACGGCGAAAACGGCGTTCTGACGATTGCCGCCGGCCTTGAAACGGTCACATCCCACCCCTTGGCCCGTGCCGTGGTTGCCGCCGCCAAAAGCCGTAATCTTGATCTGCCGGTGATTGAAGACGCCCGCACCATCGCAGGTGCCGGGGTCGAAGGCCGGATTGATGGCGCGCTGTATCGGGTTGGTGCGGCCAAACGTTTGGATGTGACCCCGGATGAGGAAACCGCCAAATGGCTGTCGGATCAGGAAGAAGACGGCAGTACCGCCGTTATTGTTCTAAAAGAAAATCAGATTATTGGCGCATTGGCGCTGCGTGATACGGCGCGCAGCGACGCCAAATCCGCCTTGGCCGAACTTAACAGCCTTAACATTACCCCGGTGATGTTAACCGGGGATGCCGCCCGCGTTGCCAAACGCATGGCCGCAGATCTTGGCATCGACTACCGTGCGGAGTTGCTGCCAGAGGATAAGCTGAATGTTCTGGCCGACTTGCGTGATGACCCGAAACGATCCGGTCCGGTGGCGATGGTGGGCGATGGCATCAATGATGCCCCCGCCCTGAAATCGGCCGATGTGGGGATTGCTATTGGTGGCGGGACGGACATCGCGCTTGAAGCCGCCGATGCGGTGGCGGTGCGTGATCGTCTTGGCGATGTGGTTAATCTGGTGAAACTGTCACGTGCCGCACGGCGTGTCATTCGTGAAAACATCACGATTGCCTTGGGTCTTAAAGCAGTCTTCTTGCTGACATCCATTACCGGCCTGACGGGCCTGTGGCTGGCGGTTCTGGCCGATACGGGGGCGACTGTGCTGGTGACGATCAATAGCCTTCGGCTGTTGATGGCGCTACGTGGGTCTAAATAATCAGGAAGTTTTGTTCTGTCCCTAAAAGAAGAAGCGGCGGTTATCGTTTCCCGCATCGATAACCACCGCTTACCACCTTGAGAGACCTACGGGGAGAGAGGACCCGTAGGTGAGAGACAAGCCATTTTGGGGACAAAATGCGAATGGGTTGCATTCGCGGGCTGTGTCGAGACCTGTTATAGGTGAGGAAAAACCACGGCGCAAGTGAAAATCGTTATCAATTGCATAAAAGTTTTAGTTGAGTATTCGATGATGTAAATATCCCGACAAAAGCAGTCGGGTAAACATAAGGTTTTCCGGGCCGTGCAGCCTGAAAAACGATGGAAAACCTTATGTTTTGTGCGGCTTTTATGATGTTGTCTTATGCCGAGATATGGCGACATCAAATCGCAACACGCTGCAAATGATTGTCCCAGCGCAGGCTTTTGTGCGAATCGTCAGGCAGTTCAACCCGTTTGCGGCGAATCGCATCCATCCGCCAACCATTGCCAAGGCCGCTGGTGTTGACGAACTCGCCCGCACGATCGGTTGCCGACAGGCCACAGCCATCTGGCGCGGCAATATGGGTCAGGAAGTCAGATGTTTTTGCATCCCAGAACGTCACGATCCCACCGCGTGGGCAGGAAATGCCAAACACCTGACCGGATGCATCAAACCGGACTGACCCGCAATATTGGCGCATGCGCACCTGAACCGTATCGGGGGCTTCTATTGCCCGGATTTCTTTTCCTGGATTGTACGTGCCGACAAGTGGAACCTCGTCGGTCAGCCCGCCATGATACTGGAAGCCAACTGCAATCGTGCCGTTCGTTGCAACATCAATGTGACGAATGGAAAGCTGGTGCCAATCCTGTTTTAGCGACGCCTGATGGACAAGCGCGCCGGTTTTGCGATCAATCACCGACAGGTTCGGTTCCATGGTGGCAATGTTAAGCGGCGTGCGGCCATCGTGATCGGGATGGGTGTGTAACCCGCCATTGGCAACCGCAATTTGATCACCACCGGGCATCAGATGCAGCTCATGCGGTCCCATGCCGTAGCTGTCAAATTCTGCGACCCGGCGATAGCCATCATTGGCATCCCAAACAGAAATCACACCGCGCTGATGCGCAAAATCGTTTTCACTGACATACAGAAACCGGCCGTCGTTGGAATAGATTGAATGGCCATAAAACCGGCGGTCTTCCGGGCAATGCAGTTTGGCCCGCACATTCCCGGTATGACGGTCAAGGATCAGTGCATAAAGCCCCGGGCGGCGCTCAACCGCGGCCACATCAACATGGTTGGGGCGCAGGCCAAGGTCATGACCACGGCCGGGGAGGGGCTGTTCAAACAGGATCTTGCCCGCAGCATTAAACGCGCTGACGTAATAGTCATCATGATCCCCGGCACTGGCCGAAATATACGTCGCCCGGTCTTGTGCTGCGGGTGTCGCTGCACGCGCCAGATCAAGCGGCAACAGGGTAAAGGCCCCGCCAACCCCCATGAGCTTTAAGAACTCGCGCCGTTGATGTCTCATGTCAGTGTCTCCAATCCAAGAATGCCCTGTTCGCCAGATGTATTAAGTCCAACGGGGCGTCAATCACCATCAAGGGCGTTAAATCCGCCGCCAAGATTGGTGTTGCCGCCAACATCGTTTTCAACAAGGGTCGTCAGGAAATCGATCTGGCCCTGAAGGTCGACCAGTTTCTGATAGCCATCTGGCTGATCAAGAAGTTCCGAAAGTGACGGCGGCAGGTCGGCAAGCGCGTCTTGCACAGTTTGCCAATTCAGGCGGAAAGATCGATCCAGAAGGCTGCTGTCAATTAATGCGGCCAAACCTTTTCCTTCTTGTCCGGCATCCCCCCACTTTCCATCATAAATGGCAAGAAGTCCGATCAGGTTATGGTGGATGTTGCGAAGCGACCGCTTGGATGTTTCGCTCTCACCCCGGCTGGCTTTGGCGTCTTTGTCCCCGTCACCAAGCGGACGGCCAAGTTTCTGGGTCGAGATGATCAAAAGCCCTTCGTGCAGGGCACGATAAAGATCGGTGGCAGCAAATTTTGCTGTCGGGTAGTCCATGCTGTCGGCGCCAGCCGTACTCATGGCCTCGGCAAAGGTGGGCCATTCATCGCGTAATTCACCGGTGATGGTGACAAGATTGGTGGCAATTGCCGATCCATACTGGCACAGGAAAACGCCGTCTTCGCTGGCGGAGGTCAATGCGTTGCTATGCGCGTCATCAAACAAAACCTCTTCAAGGGCAGGAAAGCCCTGTAACGCAGCGCTGGCTTCGGAAAGTTTGACCGGATCGGTAAAGGCGACGGGCTTGTTAAACATCAATTTGCGGAACTGACGCGTTGCCGTGCCATGTTTGTCCGGCCAGTATTCGATGTGCTGATCCCGGCCATTGGCGACCAGCGGCCCCATGCGCCACGGCTGAATTTCCTGCCAGATGTCCATGGCAGCGTGAAAGTCACCCCGGACATCCGAAAGCCCGTCCACATCCGGATCAGAACAAAAATCCGTGAGGCCATCGGCCAAATCCGAGGTTGCGCTGTTTAGGGCATCAAGCTTGGGCGGCATCACCGTGCCCAGGAGGTGTTCGAGGATCGGTCGATAGTCTTCATCGGGAATGTCGGCATATGCCTTTGGGGCGGCGGTACTGATGATCAAGGCGGTCGCCGTCGTCAGCAAGCTTGTGGTGCGCCAGCAGAATTTTAAGGACATGTGTCTTTTCCGAATATTCGCGTGATTTACAAGGCGAGGACAGGCTTACACCGCCTCATATTAGCTCAAAGTGAGTTTAAAAACGCCAGCAGTTTGCTGCGATCAGATGGTGGCAATTTTGTGACCGCGTCGCGCGCAGGCGTGGCTTCGCCCCCATGCCATAGCACCGCTTCAAGAATGGTTGTTGCCCGCCCATCATGGAGGAACTGCGCACGATCATCAATTTCCTTTGCGCGGCCAATTCCCCAAAGTGGCGGGGTGCGCCATTCGCGGCCCGATGCCTGTGATTCTGGTCGATGGTCAGCCAATCCATCCCCCATATCATGGAGCAACAGGTCACTATACGGCCAGATTACCTGCCCGGATTGTTCCGGTAAATCAGCGCGTTCGGGCAATTCATAGCGTGGCGTGTGGCACGCGGCACACCCAATGGCGTTAAAGATGTCTTTTCCGGCAATTACGTCCGAATCACCGGCATTTATCCGCACGGGCGGGGCAATGTTGCGCGCATAATACAGCACAAGATCCGTGATCTGACTATGTGCTTCAAGGTTTTCAAATTCCGGGCTGTTGCCATTTGGCGCATTGCGGCAAAGTGTTTGTGCCTCGGTACAATCGCCCGATCCATTGGGATAAAGCGGGGTCGAAAGCCCGATATCAAACTGAAACGCATTCTGGTTTTGCTGATCAAGGGTCGGCATGCCGGCCTTCCAGCCAAACCGCCCAATTGCCAGGTCATCCTTGGCAAGATCCCAAACGTAATTCACCCGACCTGAAATACCATCATTGTCGGCATCCTGTGGGTCGGCGCTGGCAAGCAAGGTGTCATCAGAAATGGCTTCAAGCAGCCCCAATCCAATCATTGGCGGCGCAAGGCGCGGCGATACCATGATATCGGCATGCAGTGGGCCATAGGGCAAGTTGGTCATGCCATAGATTGGCTTTCGCAAAGCGACAGTCTGACCACCCTCAAGGGCAACCGACACAGTTTCATAGGTAACCGTAACCCGTCCTTCGGCCGGGATGCCGGGGACGGAGAAATCCTGAAACTGCCCGCCGTAAACCGGATCGGGAATGGTGGCGGTCTTGCCATTCAAATGGTCGCGCAACTGATCGGTATTTTGGGGCGGGATAGACAGGCGCAGCAACATCGATGTTGCCCCCGAACCTGGATCATCTTCATCCACCGGATGACCCCGACCATTACGGATATGACATCCGTTACAGGCGCGCGAGTTAAACAGTGGGCCAAGACCGTCTGCTGCCTTGGTTCGGGTCGGTGCGGTGACCCAAAGCCTTTGAAAAAGGGCTTCGCCAAGCTTGAAATCAAGCCGCTTTTCAAAGGCCATATTGGCCGAATAATGGGTAAAGGCATTGCGCCCATCGGGTTTGAGCCATGTGGTCGCACCACCCGGATAGGCATCATCGCCGGTTTGCTGCGCCAATGCGTCACGGGGGATGATGCTGGCTGCACCGCAGGCAAGACCAAGAAGTATTGCAAGGGCATGGTTTAAAACGGGACGTTTCATATATCTGTTCTAATTCTTGTTCTTATACAAAGCAAAGCGGCGGGAGAAACCATTCCCCCGCCGCTTGGTGCCGTAAAAGGCAGGTATCAGGACATCAGGCTTAGTTGACAGCCGTCGGATTGTCGAGGCTGTCGGAACCTTCGAACTCGATGCCATCAATGCCAACTGCCGCAATGATCTGTTCGATTGATTTGGTCTGATCGACCAATGCATCAACAAAGGTCTGAACAACAGCATTGCCATCATCATTGCCCATTGCGATCAGCTGATCAAATGCTTCACCGCCTTCTGCACGGGTGACCATGGCTTTACCGGCCAGAACCGAGCTTGCGAGCTTGCCGCGCAGTTCGGTATCAAGTGCCGCGTCATTGGCTGCGACCAGATCGGAAAGTGATGCACCTTCGACAACGGATCCGTCAACGCGGGTGTAACGGCCAAGGTAAACGTTCTGGATGCCCAGCGCGTCGTAATAGTGGCTGTTATGGGTGTTGTCAGAGAAGCAATCATGCTCTTCTTCCGGATCATGGAGCAACAGACCAAGCTTGGTGCGCTCGCCGCCCAACTCACCGTACGAAAGCGATCCCATGCCGGTGACCATTGCGGTCAGGCCCGGAACGCCGTCGCCTTCAAGAACGGTTGCGCGTGCATCGCCGTCATCAATCCACTGTGCGGTCATCCATTCAAGATCGGATACCATCAGATCGGTTGCGGCTTTAAGGTACGCACCACGACGGTCGCAATTACCATTGGTGCAGGTGTCACCCTTGGCATAATCGGTCCATGCACGATCCCCATTTCCGGCGTCGGTACCATGAAGGTCCTGACCCCAAAGCAGGAATTCAATCGCGTGATAGCCGGTTGCAACGTTGCTTTCGACGTCGTCAATCTCATGCAGGCTTTCGATCAGGCCGGTATCAATGATCGATGCATCAATCGTCTCGCCGGAAATCGACAGGCTCGGATTGGCGATGACATTGGCGGCATAGGCCGGGTTTTCTTCGCTTTCTTCGCCGTAAAGGTCGGTTTCGACATAGTCGATCAGACCTTCGTCAAGCGGCCACGCGTTAACCTTGCCTTCCCAGTCATCAACGATGGCATTGCCAAAACGATATACTTCGGTCTGCTGGTAAGGGGCGCGTGCTGCCAACCAGGCCGATTTTGCAGCATCAAAACTGGTTGCGGACGGATCGGCAATCAGTGTGTTAACGGCGGTTTGCAGTTTCTGTGCGGTGATGACCGAGTCTTCGTAACCGGCATGTGCAATGTCGGCATAGGTGGTCAAAACGTCTTTTGCGGCCGGTGCGGCATAAGCCTGCGCACCAAGGGTCGAAACCAGTACGGCCGTCCCCAGAATTTTAGCGATTTTCATCGGAGTTCCCATCTATCCCTGAAAGGTGAGCCAAGGGCAAAGCCCCGGGGACCGCAAAGACACATATGACGTGCACAATAAAACAATTACACGGCCAAATATGTGCTTCGATCCCTATGCTTCCATCCAATTGATACTGCTTGTGATAATGATTTTCAATTGAAGAATGACTTTAGGTCGAATTTTTTAATGTTTTTGAAGGCAAATCCTCGATTTGAACTGTTCATCAAGGTGGAACGCGGCATTATGATTACAGTGTCCACGCGCGATGCATTCAATGCCGGTATATGAAAGAGGGTCGTATGGTTGAGCCGATAACCGATGACAAGTCTGGCGAAACGCCAGCTGAGAAAAAGGTCAAGATTTGGGACTTTCCGGTGCGGTTGTTCCATTGGGCACTTGTTGTTGCCATCGTAACGTCATGGTGGACCAACCAACAGGTGATGATCGATCTTCATGCGATTGCCGGATACACCATTCTTGCGTTGGTGCTGTTTCGGATCATCTGGGGATTTGTCGGCAGCTCGAATGCACGGTTTTCATCTTTCTTGACCGGACCAAAGCGGGTTCTGGGTTATGCATCGAAGGTGCCCAAAGGCTCTGTCGCGGAACTAACCTATGCCGGACACAATCCGGCCGGGGGCTGGATGGTGGTGGTTTTGTTGCTGCTGGTCGGTATTCAGGCTGTCAGCGGGCTTTTTGCCAGCGAGGATACCTTCCTGTTCTTTGACGGGCCGCTTGTGGCCTATGTCAGTTCTGATGTGGCTGGCACCATGAACTGGATCCACCACACTAATATCAATCTGATTTATGTTGCCGTTGGCCTGCATGTTTTCGCCGCCCTGTTCTATCTGGTGGTCAAACGCGAAAACCTGATCGTTGCCATGGTGACGGGCGTGCGGAAAGTTCCAGCAGAACTGGCCAGCACCTTTGCGCAGATCAGATTTGCCTCACCGGTTTTGGGGATTGGCCTTTTGGGACTGTGTGGAGTGCTTGTTTGGGTGGGGATCACGCTCGCGCGTGGCTAGACCTAATCTGATGAAGCGCACATCATCATCTTTATCGGCCTTTTGGGGCTAAAAATCCCCGGTCAGAATTTCCTTGATGCTGTTGGGGGACAGCAGAGGGAGATGAAATTACTGACCGGGGCGCTCGCCCAGAGGAGGGGGAGCCTAACTTTTCTTATTTCGTACGATATTCGTCGTGGCAGCCTTTGCAGTTTTTGCCAAGGTCACCCATGGCTGCCCCCATGGCCGCTTTGTCACCGGCAACAGATGCCATTGCCAATGCAGCTTTCTTAAGCTCGGGGAAGCGGTTGGCAAAGCCATCCCAGTCAGACCAGATTTTTTCATCTGCCGTGGTTTTGACCGATGCATCCATGGTTTTGGGCTCAAACGCATTTGGTGCTGCCGTGGCGGCAAAGGCGATACCATTTGCAAGGTTGCGTACGACCGGATCGGGAAGGTCGCACTGTCCCTTTAAATAGCAGCCAAGTGTGCCCATCGCGCCGCCAATGCCATCCATCAGCATTTGCCGGGTTTCAACGGTTTCGTTATCCATCATCTCGTCAGCGTTGGCTGCCATCGGCATAACGGACCCTGCCGCGATCATCGCGCCGAGCAGGCCTGCAGTAACAAGGTGCTTCATGGGGTTCTCTCTACGTTGGTTTTGCATGTCTCTCTGATCACCAGACAGGCCTTCTATTGTTATCTATAAAGCAAGCATCTTGTTGCTTCTGGACTGCCGGTCGGCTTAGTGTCCCAGTTGTGCCCCAAAAACTGGAATCACAAGCGCGTGAAATCGACGACTTTTTTCAACGCGTGCGTTCAAAGGAACTGCCCCGAATGTCTTCTGTCGCCCCCAAATCTGCCAATGGTACCCCGTCAAATGCCAATGAAACCGCCATTCGCGAAGGCCGCGCACGCGCACGTTCTGTCATTCGTGATTGGGATTTGACGCGCGCCTATATCAATGGCGAATGGCGCGAAGCAGACAGCCGTGAAAAGCTTGATGTGATTGATCCGGCCAAGGGCGATGTGATTGGCGGTGTTCCGTTCATGCGCACATCCGAGGCGCGCCGGGCAATTGATGCGGCGTCTGAGGCGTTTCCGGCATGGTCAACCCGGCTGGCAAAGGAGCGGGCGGTGATCTTGCGCCGCTGGCGCGACCTGCTCGAAACCCATCAGGAAGAACTGGCATCCCTGATTACGCTGGAACAGGGCAAACCCTATGATCAGGCAAGGCGCGAAGTCGTTGGTGCCATCGCCTATGCCGAATGGTACAGCGAAGAAGCCAAGCGCGCCTACGGCCAAACCATGCCCGCCACCCAACGGGATCGTCGGGTTGTGGTTCAAAAACACGCGGTGGGGGTCGTTGCCGCCATCACGCCTTGGAACTTCCCGCTGACCATGGTGGTGCGCAAATGTGCCCCGGCACTTGCTGCGGGATGTACCGTCGTTGTCAAACCGGCCGAAGATACCCCGCTTTCAGCACTGGCCGCGGCCAAACTTGCCCATCAGGCAGGCTTCCCGCCTGGGGTCTTTAACGTTGTCACCGGATTGCCCCAACCGATTGGCGAGGCCCTGACCGGCGATGAACGGGTGCGCATGTTATCCTTTACTGGCTCGACCGAGGTCGGCAAACGCCTGATGGCGCAATGTGCACCCACCATGAAAAAGCTGTCGCTCGAACTTGGCGGCAATGCGCCGTTCATCGTGATGGATGATGCCGACATTGATGTCGCGGTCGCCGGGGCAATGATTTCGAAATTCCGCAACAGCGGTCAAACCTGTGTCTGTGCCAATCGCATCTTTGTTCAGGACGGCGTTTATGATGCCTTTGTTGAAAAGTTCATTGCCGCAAGCAATGCCCAGACCATCGGCAATGGCTTTATCCCGGGGATGGAGCTTGGCCCGTTGATCAACCGTCAGGCGGTGGCAAAGGTCGAACGGCTGGTCCAAAATGCCCAAAAGGCTGGCGCGACCCTGCATTACGGGGCAGAGCTTCCTGCGGATGGTCACTTCACCCGGCCCTTGGTGATGACAGACGTGCCGTTTGATGCCGATTGCTTTGACGAGGAACTGTTTGCGCCGGTTGCGCCCATTTACCGGTTTGAGACCGAGGATGAGGCAATCTCACTTTCAAACCGGGTGCGTACCGGACTGTCGTCATATGTCTACAGCCGGGACGTCGGACGTATTCAACGAATTGCTGATCGCCTCGAAGCGGGCGTCGTCGGGATCAATGATGGCACCACCAGCCACGAAGGCGCGCCGTTTGGCGGCGTTAAGGAAAGTGGACAGGGCCGCGAGGGTGGACATTGGGGACTCGAAGAATATCTGGAGCCCAAATATCTCAACTACGCCATCGGTTGAGAATGGAATTTCCCAATATCGGTCGGGTTGACCAGCAGGATCGGTTTTAAAGATCGCAAAACGGCAATAGCAGAGGATGCTATTGCCGTTTTTTATGCCCGAACCAAGCCATGCAAAATTGTGCAGAAGGACTCCAGTAGAATATCTGGTCGGTTTTTAGCACCTGTTGCCAAAAAACCGTATGCCGCAAAGCACTATCCCTGTCGTTTTCTTCTGCGCTTACAGGCCATGAGACCTTTGAAGGCCGGGGTAATCTGGAACTTTTACAAGTTTGTTCCGCAGTCTTCATCGGATGGTTTGGAAAAAGTGCAGCAAATCGAGCATGTTATTTGTCATGAGACAATCATGCGTCAGGCGCATGATGAAAATGTGTCGATAATGTTTCATGATATGCGTGAAATGCATGGGTGAGCTGAGAAAACTCTTCTCGTAGGGATCAACAAACAGGCGTACATCGGGTTCAACGAAATGAAACGCGAAACCCAAGCGCGAATAGCGCGTGATGCTTTTGAAAGGATACGGCCATGAAAGCCTATCGTGATTATGACCTGGTTGCTATCGAACGCGAAGCAGAACGTCTGCGTGCACAAGCGATGCAGCAGATGTTTGTCGCCCTTGTACGCAAGATCGGCGCGCTGTTCGGTGCAAACCGTAAACCGCATGGTGGCGTTGCTGCCGGCGCTTAATTCAAGCGCGACATAGAATTCCGGTGCCGGTTCATCCGGTGCCTTGAAAAACACCCCCGCATTCCTCCCATGCGGGGGTGTTTTCGTATGTGGGCTTCACCTTGGCGAACCTTGCGGTTATGAATGAGGCAGATCACGCATAGCCCGGAGACATCAGCCCATGCAGCTTGCCCATTACGCCTTTGGCGAAGAAAACCGCGACAATGGAACCATTGTAATTGTCCATGGTCTGTTTGGGCAGGCGCGCAACTGGACGGCAATTGCCCGGCGTCTGGCGGAAAAATACCATGTGGTGACGGCCGATTTGCGCAATCACGGACGGTCGGGCTGGGATATGGACATGACATACCCCGCCATGGCCGACGATCTGGCCGCACTGATCAAGGATGTGTCTGACACACCGGTGCATCTGGTTGGCCATTCGATGGGCGGTAAGGCCTCCATGGTTTTGGCGTTATCGCAAAATGCCAAAGATGCCGGGTTGGTGTCCGATCTTGTCGTCGTGGATATCGCCCCTGTGGTCTATGACCATGATTATACCGACTATATTACCGCCATGCGTGGCGTTGATTTTGATACCGTGTCACGCCGGGCCAAGGTCGAAGACGCATTATCATCGGGGATTTCCGAAAAAGGCGTGCGTCAGTTCCTGGCCCAAAGTGTCACGACCGACAAGGACACCGGCAAAATGGCGTGGCAGGTCAATATTGATGCCATGGCCGATCATTTATCCGACATTACCGGCTGGCCGCAAAGCGATCTTGCTGATCAATATGACGGGGATGTCTTGTTCATTTCCGGGGCCAATTCGCATTATGTCGATCCCAAGGACCGCGATCACACCAAATCGCTGTTTCCCAAGGCGGCCTTTACCAGCATCAAAGGCGCAGGCCACTGGGTCCATGCTGAAAAACCTGATGCGGTTCTTTTGACGTTATCGGCGTTTTTAAACCGCTAGGAGACTGTCGCGATGGTTGACGTTCCCAAGGGATGGCAGTTGCCCACCCATGACGCGATCCGGGTCGAGGACATCGAATGTCTGTCGGATAACTGGTATCATCTTTATCGCGTGACGTTTGATCTGCGCCGCCAGAATGGTGAATGGCAACGACAGCAACGCGAAGCCTATGACCGGGGCAATGGGGCGGGAATTTTACTGTATAACCGTGCGGATCGCACCGTGATCCTGACCCGGCAATTTCGTCTGCCGACTTTTGTAAATGGCACTCAAGACGGCATGTTGATCGAAGTTCCGGCAGGCTTGCTTGATGACCGTGATCCGGCGGCTGCGGTGATTGCCGAAGTACAGGAAGAAACCGGCTATAAAATCGGCAAGCCGCAAAAGCTGTTTGACCTTTTTATGAGCCCGGGCTCGGTAACCGAACGCCTGCATCTGTTCATGGCCGAAGTCACCAAAGGACATCGAACCGGTGAAGGCGGCGGCCTTCATGACGAAGGCGAGGATATCCACGTTCTCGAAACCCCGTTTGAAGACGCCCTTGCGATGGTGGCTGATGGTCGCATTCGGGACGCCAAAACTGTGATCCTGCTACAGCATGCCCAATTGGCGAAGATCTTCGACTAACGCTTGATCACCACGGCAGGTTTTCGCCGTCATAGGCATAAAAGCCACCTGACTTTTTGGCACTCAGCCCGTCAATCACGCGCAACATGTTGGTTGCCGCCTCAGTCGGTGTCTGTACTTTTAGTCCGGATTTGGCAAACGGCCCGGAAAGCCCGGTATCGACCGTGCCGGGATGCAGGGCAACACAGACCGCGTCATGCTTGCTGCGGCCGATTTCAATCGCGCTACATTTCACCAGTTGATTAAGGGCGGCCTTGGCTGCGCGATAGCCGTACCAGCCACCCATGCGGTTATCACTGATGCTGCCGACCTTGGCCGACAGGGTGGCAAACACCGATTTGCCATCACGGGGCAAAAGCGGGCAGAAATGCTTCATCAGCAACGCCGGACCAATCGCATTGATCAAAAACTGCTTGGCCATATAGTCGGCATCAATATGGCGCAGTGATTTTTCCGGCTGATGGGTGTCATCATGCAGATACCCCGTGGCATCAATGATCAGCCGAACATCCCCCGAAAGGTCTCGAAGGTGCTGAACGCACGCCGCAATGCCGTCCGGCTTGGTGAAATCAAGGGCCGGATCGGTTGTGCGCGAAAAACCGACAACATGCGAAAAACGGTCGCTTTGCGTAAGCTGCGCCATAAAAGCCTGCCCGATCCCGCCGGTAGCACCAATCACCACGGCAATTGATGGGGCGGTGAAGCTGTCAAGTTCTGGCACGTCAGTCATGGTCAGGCTCCTGCGGTGATGGTGCTTGGAATCTTACGCAGGCGGTGCACTATTGGTTTTGCCCAATCTGATTTACGGATCGGGATTGGCGCTGGGGGGCGGGGTCCAATGCCGGTCACCGTGGGTTTTCTCATCGCGTTCATCACGCATAAGCTCAAACAGGGTCTCGTTCTGGGACCGCATGGTGTCGATATATCCCTTATCCACCCCATGTTCGTTCCAGCGTTCGCGCAGCTTTTCCAGTGTTTCAAAATCATGTGCCCGGAACGCCTGTTTTTTACGTTCGGCCCGGAACGGATGCAGGCCAAGTTCAATCAACGCATCACGGCCAAGGTTAAGCGCACTGTCAAAGGTTTCGCGCTGCACGCAATGTGCCCCGGCCTTTTCAAGCTCATAGACATGATGTCGGTCATGTGCGCGCGCCAAAATCCGGACCTTGGGATAGTGTTTGGCAACATGTTTGACCAAGGCGGTCAGTTTGTCGCGGTTATCAATCGCGGCAACAAACAATCGGGCATCTTCAATGCCGGTGGTGTGCAAAAGATCAGGCCGGCTGGCATCGCCGTAATAGGCGCGAAACCCGACCCGGCTCAGGTTTTCGACCACTTCGGGATCATGATCAAGCACCACCACATCGTGGCCATTGGTGGCAAGAAGGCGGGTGACGATCTGCCCGAACCGGCCAAGACCCGCGATTACAACCGATCCCGGCGTTTCAATGGTATCGGCCTCCCGGCTGTTGGTTTTGACCATGCGCGGGGCTAAAACCCGCTCATACAGGATAAAGGCCGCCGGGGTCAGGATCATGGTAAGCGCCACGACCAGCGTCATCTTCCCGATCAGATCAACCGGCAAAACGCCCATGCCCGATGCCATGCCAAACAACACAAAGGCAAATTCACCAGCCTGTGCCAACCCGACAGCAAACAACAATCGGTCCGCACCGCGCAGGCCAAAGATGCTGGCAATGGCAAACAGGATAGCAGCCTTGATGATCATCACACCAAACGCCAGACCAATCAGCATGATCGGTTGATCAAACAACAAACCAAAATCAATCCCGGCCCCGACCGTCAGGAAAAACAGGCCGAGTAGCAAGCCCTTGAACGGTTCGATATCGTTTTCAAGTTCGTGGCGGTATTCGCTGTCGGACAAAACCACACCGGCCAGAAACGTCCCCAGTGCCGGGCTCAGCCCGATGGCCGTCATAAACAGCGCAATACCAATCACCAGCAGAAGGGCCGCAGCAGTAAAAACCTCCCGCAGGCGCGAATGGGCGATAAAGCGAAACATCGGGCGAATAAGATACCGCCCACCAATGATGATCGTGGCAATTGCTGCAATAATCACAAGCGGTTGCGCCCAATCAGGCACAAGGTCAAGCAACATTGCGCCGTGCGCGGTGGGATCATCGCCCGATGGGCTCAGTGTTTCAACAGCGAGCAACGGCAGCAACGCCAGCATCGGGATCACCGCGACATCCTGTGTCAGCAGAACCGAGAAGGCGCTTTTGCCGCCAACCGTGCCAAGCCAGCCCTTTTCATTAAGCGATTGCAGCACAATGGCAGTCGATGACAGGGCAAGCACCATGCCGATGGCAATGCCCGATTGCCACGAAAGGCCAAACGCCATACAGCCCGCCGCGATAACGGCAGTTGTCAGCGTAACCTGCAATCCACCAAGCCCGATCAACTGGCCGCGCATCGACCACAGCATCGCCGGGCGCAGTTCCAGCCCGACAAGAAACAGCATCATGACAACGCCAAATTCGGCAAAATGCTGAAGGTCCGCGGTTTCATTTCCAACAATGCCAAGGATAGGACCAATCACCACCCCGGCAATCAAATAGCCAAGCACCGACCCCAGACCAAGGCGCTGGGCAAGCGGCACGGCAACAACGGCTGCGACCAGATAGACAAAAGCATGCGAAAGAATTTCCATCATGCATTCTCCCCAATGAAAAAGCTGTCGGGATGGTCGGTCAGGGTTAATGCGTTGGCCGCGGCATCAAGATCAATGCGATCCTGTGTCAAGGCCGTCAGGAAACTGTGCCACTGCGACACTGTTTCCTTTACACGGTTTTCGGCGCGCAAAGATCCGGCACTGAAGGTGGCATAGGGGGCCAGATACCGCATGTTGCATAGATCTGCTGTGCGCTCGAACGGCATCAACAAGGTCCGAAGTTCGGCAGTATGTCCACCTTTGACCGTATAGGCACTGCGCGCTGTTCCGCACGAAACGGCATTGAACATCACTTTTCCGCTGAGTGCGGTCCCCTCCGCGCCATAGGCAAAATCATATTCGAGCACAAGGTCCATCCATTCCTTAATGATGGCCGGGGCGGAATACCAATAAAGCGGATGCTGCAAGATGATGACGTCATGGTCCAAAAGGCTGGACTGTTCGCGGGCGATGTTAATCTCGAAGCTCGGATAGCGCGCATAGAGATCAACGCAGGTTACCCCCTCAACAGTTTGGGCTGCTTCGAACATGGGCCAATTGATTTCTGAGCGGTCCTGCCGAGGATGGGCAAACAGCGTTAACACACGCGCCATCGATTTCTCCGTTGTTCCGTGGTGTTTTGTGTGGATCGTTCTTCTGGTTTTAACGTGAAAGTGCCCGTTTACGAAGTGTTTAGAACCACGTTTAGAATAAAACAGCAATTTTCACATCCTAGGTGGAATGGCGTCTCAACGGGGTGTTTGTTTCATTTGAAATCAAGGAAATCCCAATGCCATATGTCTTTACCCAAGCCGCCGATACCGAAGCCATTGCCGAACGTGAATGGGGCAAGGCCGACGAGATCATGTTTACGGCCTTCACATCCTGCATCGGGATCATGGCGATCAAGGATGATCAGGTGATTGGCGTTCATCTAACCCTTCGCGATGACACAAATGCTGTCACCAATGCCGACATTGATACCGCGATTGGATTGCTTGACGGTGGGGCATACCCGGTGGTGATCGGTGCGATCAGTGCATGGGAAGCATCTGCTGCGGCTGTTTATCAACACCTTGTCGATACGCTGCATCCGGTCGAACAATATGGCTATGGCGACGGGACGTTTGGCGGTGAAATCGTCAATGGCCGTATTCAGCCACGCTATGTTGCTTAAAAGCCCAGTCAGGGATTAAGAAAAGCCCAGAACAGAAAAAGCCGCCCGGCCAGTAAGGCGTTCGGGCGGCTTTATCAATTGGTTCTAAACGCGCTTAAAGGATTTATTCAGCGGCGTTGATATGGGTGACGTTGGGGGCACTGCGTGCACCTTTGCCCTCATGATCGTGAAGACGGATGAATTCCTTGATCCGCGGGCTGATCTGTTCGCGCCAGCGACGACCGTTAAACACACCGTAATGGCCGACACCCTGCTGCATGTGATGCATGCGCATGTTGTCGGGCAGGTTGGTGCACAGTTTATGCGCCGCACGGGTTTGGCCCATGCCGGTAATGTCATCGCGTTCGCCCTCGACCGTCAAAAGTGCGGTCTTGGTAATCGCGGATGGATCAACCGGAACCCCCTGCCAGCGCATGGTGCCGTTGGGCAGGTTATGTTCATGGAACACGACCTTAAGCGTCTGGAGGTAAAACTCGGCTGTCATGTCCATGACAGCAAGATATTCGTGATAGAAGTTCCGCTTGGCATCGGCACTTTCGCCGTCACCTTCGACCAGATGCATGAACATGTCATGGTGGGCTGAAACATGGCGGTCCCAGTTCATCGCCATGAAGCCTGCCAACTGCATAAAGCCCGGATAGACCCGGCGCATGACACCGGCATTGGGTAGAGGCACATGTGAAATGACATGGCGTTCAAACCATTCAAGATCATGCTGCTCGGCAAATTTGTTCACTTCGGTCGGGTTTTCGCGGGTATCCACCGGGCCGCCCATCAGCGTCATTGACGCTGGCTGACAAGTCTCGTTTCCTGCCGCCATCAAGGATGCAGCGGCCATCACCGGAACCGATGGCTGACAAACCGCCATCACATGGGTGTTCGGGCCAAGCTTGCGCAGAAACCGCATAAGATAATCGATATAGGTATCAAGATCAAAGTGACCCTGATGGACCGCAACCGTGCGGGCATCAATCCAGTCGGTAATATAGACATCATGATCAGGCAGCAATGCCTCGACCGTGCCACGCAGCAAGGTCGAAAAATGGCCTGACAGCGGGGCGACAATCAACAAACGCGGATCGTCGGGCTGGGTTTTCAAATGATCGGTTTCGCGTTTGAAATGCAAAAGATCACAGAAAGCTTCGCTATGGACGATTTCCTCGGTGACAGCCACGGTCTGACCATCAATCGTCGTGGTATCCAAACCAAATTCCGGTTTGCCGTAACGATGGGTGATATGGGTGAACATGTCGCACGCTGCCGCTACGGCCCGACCCGGCTGGGTATAGGAAAGCGGATTGGCCGGATTGCGCAGCCATTTTTTGTTGGCATCGACGGCCATACGCAGCGGACTTATCGTGGCGTGCTGCAATTCATAAAGGTGGTACAGCATATATTCTCACTCCCGGGTGACAGGGGCCCAAGGGCCCGGGTGTCACCGTCCTGGTTACGGCTTTTCGTCCTGTTTTTTTGTCACGCACAGGCGTTTTGTAAGACGTGCAGTCACGTGCGGCAAAGTACTATGGCATCTGTCGTTTGCGGTAACGGGGCAGCGCCAAAGCAGCTCACCCCCAGACGTCAGAAAACCTTAAAATCGCGATGTAGCCTACGGCAGTACAGGTTTTACACAATAGCCATAAAGTATGATGATATTCCAAATAGTGCTTTTACGTTCTGATTCAACAGAAAATTCACGCCGATGTCGAGTAAAATATTGCAATGCAGTGTAAACTGTTGCGTTGCAATAATAGTTTTAGCAGGGAAATGGGGAGATATGGCTTTTGGGGCGGGGCAGGTTAGACGTTTTAGAATCGTCGCCCGGCTGTGCAAAACGCCCGACACCCTGCCTTAAGTCAATGAGGCTGCACATTTTTCGGGATGACATGGGCCCAAACAAAGAAAGGGCGCTGCCGTAGGGAAAACAGCAGCGCCAGTATAATAGTTCAGTGCGGATTAAAGTGCGGAGATAACGAAGCCCAAAAGAACGAATGCATAAGGGAGCAAGGGCATGGGGGAAGTCTGACCGGCAGGCGGGACAGGGTGCGGGGTAGCCTGCCGGTCAGGTGCCCTTGGTGGACAATCGTCCGGGCCTCGTAAATTTCAATGGGGATTTTTTATCAGATCAGACTGCGCAGGGTTTGCGCCATGCCAAGCCCGATGACGAACAGAAAAAATCCTGTACTTCCAACCACAGCAACAGTGCTGCAAAGCTCGTTCAAGCGGGTTGGGTTCTCGATCAGTTTCAGCATGGTTTGTCCTCCTCAATCTGTCTGCAAGGACCATATCGTTCTGATTTTGTTCCTGCAAGAACAAAATTGGAACAAATGCGGATTAATCTACTTAAGTATTTGAAATATAATCAAAAAATAGTGTTCTCAAATGTTCTCATTTTTAATGGGAAATGAGAACATTCAAGGGTGATCAAGTGAGTTGGGTTGAACAAGGCCCGCAGAAAACCTCGTGTTTGCGCAAGTCTTTATAAAAGACATCAGACGCAGGATGTTCTTGCTGGTGTTCTCACTCTATTTCCGGCCCTGCTATGTCCATCCATGATCATGCGGAGAAGATCGCAAGGTGTCATCAAAACGTACATTTAACCCGGATGAAATACCCGCATAGTTGCGGTATCGTGTGATGGATCATCAATCGGTTGTCGGTTTTATGGGATCGCCTGATGGATCAAAAGGGGGCTGATTTAAACCGATTCAATTTGTATAAAATCAAATTGTTGCAGGATATGCAGACTGGCCTAAAATGGGGTGTGTTTCGGCGAATGTTCGGATTGTTTTGCAACAAACTGTTACGGTTAAACCGGATTTCGGTAAAGCCGTCTTTCGGGGGCTTGAACGCAGTGGTCTTGCCCTCATAGATCGTGTAACAGTGGGCTCAAAGACCGGAACATCGCACCCTTGCTGATCAGGACGCAGCATGGCTGTTGGCCTAAATAAGGTGGTCAAACATTCTGGCGACGCCTGACACTGCCAACCAGAGTGTCAGAAGTTTGCTGTGTTTGATTACTCATACAAAACCGGCCATGCGCCATTAAGTGGAAAATTTCCCTATGGTGTCAGGTTGGTAAATACACGCACAGAACCGGCAATCCGGTGCTGTTTTCACGGTAACTACCGTGTCCCGATCGTCTGCCCGGATTGTCAAAAGTCCGGGATCCCACCTAGACGACGGGGAGGAAACGTTGGAAGGCTAAGGGCAGAATGAGACAAAGGCTTAAACATCGTATTGCTGATATCGTGATATTCGGTGGGACCGGAGATCTGGCACTACGCAAACTTTTCCCCGCACTTTACGAAATGGAACGGACCGGGCGTTTTGATGATGACACCCGTATCTTTGGCGCATCGCGCAGCGAACATAGCGACGAAGATTTCCGGGCCAAACTTGAAGAAGCCGGTAAAAAATTCGTCCCCGAAGGCGAGTTTGAGGCGAAAATCTGGAAAAAGTTCGCCAAGCGCATTTCCTATGTTCAGGTCTCAGCAGGCGACGAAGCTGGGTTTAAAGTTCTTCACGAAAAACTTTCCGATCAGCCTGATCGCGACCGGGTCTATTATTTCTCGACCAGTCCGGCCCTGTTTGCTGATATGGCCTTTAACCTTAAGAAGGTTGGTCTGGTCACGCCAAATTCCCGCGTTGTGCTTGAAAAGCCGCTGGGCCACGACCTTGACAGTTGCCGTGAAATCAACGGCCAGATCGGTGAAGTCTTCGACGAAAACCAGATTTTCCGTATCGACCATTACCTTGGCAAGGAAACGGTGCAGAACCTTATGATTCTGCGCTTTGCCAATGCGATGTTTGAACCACTTTGGAACAGCGCGCATATTGACCACGTGCAGATCACGGTCGGCGAAGAAGTCGGTGCCGAAGGCCGCTGGTCCTATTATGACGATGCCGGTGCAATGCGCGACATGGTGCAAAACCATATGTTGCAGCTTCTGTGCTTGGTCGCGATGGAACCACCCTATGTCCTTGATCAGGACGCGGTGCGTGATGAAAAGGTCAAAGTGCTCAAGGCGCTGATGCCGATCAATGACAGCAATATCGACACATCCACCGTGCGCGGCCAATACCGCAAAGGGGCCGTCGGCGGCAAAGAAGTGCCGGGCTACCTCGAAGAAGAAGGTGCCAATGTCGACAGCACGACAGAAACCTTCGTTGCCATCCGCGCAGAGCTGAACAACTGGCGCTGGTCCGGGGTTCCGTTCTATTTGCGGACAGGCAAACGCTTGCCAAAACGCCATTCGGAAATTGTCATACAATTCCGCGACGTGCCCCATCAGATCTTCCCGCTGGCAAAATCCATGACCAATTATCAGGCCAACCGTCTTGTTTTGCGTCTGCAGCCCGATGACGGCATCCATCTTATTTTAAATAATAAGAACCCGGGGCCGGGCCTTGTACGCCTGCGTCCAACGGCCTTGAACCTGTCCTTTGCCGAGGCCTTTGGTGGGCGTAGCCCGGATGCCTATGAGCGTCTGTTGCTCGATGCGATTGATGGCAATAACACCCTGTTTGTCCGCCGTGATGAACAGGACATCGCCTGGCAGTGGGTTGATGCCATTCAGGATGCCTGGCAGAACAATCACATCACGCCCAAGGGCTATACGTCGGGTACGTGGGGGCCATCGGCCGCCATTGCGTTGATTGAACGCGATGGACGTACCTGGAACGAAGAAGCCGGGTTCTAGGCATTGGCAAAGGCGCGTTGGATCGTCAACGCGCCTTGCTTTGCTGTCACTGACACCCCAATTTCGGGATGACGACATGACAAACGAACGCATTTTCCAAAGCGGCGACGAAATGCTTGCGGCAATGATCAAGGAAACCGTCGAACGGCTTGAATTTGCCATCGCGACACGCGGCCATGCCAGCATGGCAGTTGCCGGTGGGCGGTTCCCAAAACCCTTGTTTGAAACGCTTTCACACGCCCGTCTGGACTGGTCCAAAGTCACCGTGACCCTTGGCGATGATCGCTGGGTGGGGCTCGATGATGATCAGTCCAATGAAAAACTGGTCCGCGATTATTTGTTTATCAACGAAGCCCAGCACGCGCGCTTTGTATCGCTTAAAACACCTGATGGCAGTCCGGAAGACGCGGTCAATACCGTCAGTGCGCGTTTGCGCACCGAACTGCATTGGCCGCTTGATATTGTGTATCTGGGGATGGGCGATGACGGTCATACCGCATCACTTTTCCCATCCTCAACGCCCGAAGCCCTGCGCAAAGGGCTTTATCCCGAACATGGCGAACTGGTTGTCGCTGCGCGCCCGACCGTATCCCCGGTCCCGCGCATCAGCATGACGTTGCCCGCCATCCTTAATGCCCGGTACATTGGTATCCATATTACCGGACAGTCCAAATGGTCAACCTTTGAAACCGCGAAAAACGGCACAGAAATCGAAGAGATGCCCGTTCGCGCAATCTTGCAACAGACTGACGTCCCCGTCGATCTGTGGTGGAGCGCCGAGAACCCGAAAGGCTGAACCCCATGAAACGTGAAATAGATCAGATTACCAAACGCATTATCGAGCGTTCCAAACCAACCCGCGAAGCATATCTTGCCAAGATCGAGGCCGCCGCCTCCGACCGCCCGCATCGCTCGAGCCTGTCATGCGGCAACCTTGCCCATGCGTCGGCGGGCTGTAGTGCGGCTGATAAGGAGCGCATCAATGGCGATGAGGGTGCCAATCTTGGCATCGTGACGTCCTATAACGATATGCTGTCGGCGCACCAGCCACTGGGTGTCTATCCCGACCGCATCAAAAAGGCCGTGTTTGAAGCCGGCGGAACCGCACAGGTTGCCGGCGGCGTTCCGGCCATGTGTGATGGCGTGACCCAAGGCCGTCCGGGCATGGAACTTTCGCTGTTTTCACGCGATGTGATTGCCATGTCAACGGCTGTGTCACTGTCGCATGATGTGTTTGATGCCGCCCTTTATCTGGGTGTGTGTGACAAAATCGTACCGGGTCTTGTCATGGGGGCCTTGTCCTATGGCCATATCCCGGCCGTTTTCGTGCCTGCCGGTCCAATGCCATCGGGGCTGCCCAATGATGAAAAGGCCCGCATTCGTCAGCTGTATGCGCAAGGCAAAGTCGGCCGTAAGGAATTGTTGGAGGCCGAAACCGCTTCTTACCACAGCCCGGGCACCTGCACGTTCTATGGTACGGCAAACTCCAACCAGATGCTGATGGAAGTCATGGGTTTGCATCTTCCCGGCGCGGCGTTTGTGAACCCAAACACCGATCTGCGCGATGCGCTGACCGAAGAAGCCGCCCGCCGCGCGCTTGCGATTACCAAACTTGGCAATGATTATCGCCCGGTTGGTAAGGTGCTTGATGAAAAGGCGTTTGTGAACGGGATTGTCGGTCTTTTGGCGACCGGTGGGTCAACCAACCATACGCTGCATTTGCCTGCGATGGCACGTGCCGCCGGGATTGAGCTGCGCTGGGGTGATTTTGATGAATTGTCGCGTCTGGTCCCGCTTCTGTGCCGGGTGTATCCGAACGGTCAGGCGGATGTGAACCACTTCCATGCCGCAGGCGGTATGGGCTTTGTCATTTCCGACCTTTTGAAAAACGGTATTCTGCACCCGGATCTTGAAACCATTCATACCGGCGGTATGGCGGCCTATGGCACCGAGCCGTATCTTAATGAGGGCAAACTGGCATGGCGTGATGCCCCGGCCGACAGTCAGGACGAAGACATCCTGCGTCCGGCGGAAAAGGCATTTAGTGCCGATGGTGGCTTGCGGATGTTGTCGGGTAACCTTGGCCGTTGCGTGATCAAGGTGTCCGCTGTGAAGCCGGAAAACCGCGTCATCGAAGCTCCGGCTGCGGTGTTTACATCGCAGGAACAAATGATGGAGGCCTTCAAGGAAGGCAAACTCCATCGTGACGTTATCTGTGTTGTTCGCTTCCAGGGCCCCAAAGCCAATGGCATGCCTGAACTGCATAAACTGACCCCGCCGTTGGGTGTGCTGCAGGATCTGGGGTATAAGGTTGCCCTTGTCACCGATGGTCGCATGTCGGGTGCATCGGGCAAGGTGCCTGCTGCCATCCACGTCACGCCAGAAGGCATGATGAACGGCCCGATCGCCAAGGTACAGGATGGCGACATCATCCGTCTTGATGCGGAAACCGGCGACCTGATCCTCAATGTGACCGACGCCGAACTGGCCAAGCGTGACTTTGCCACCTTTGACGACAAGGCATCCCATCAGGATGGCTTTGGCCGTGAGTTGTTTGGCGTGTTCCGCGACCATGTTGGACTGGCTGAAATGGGCGCATGTGCTGTCCTTCCGGGGGAGGCTGAAGTCGCGTAATGCAGCTTGTCGGTGATATTGGCGGGACCAATGCCCGCTTTGCCTGGCTTGATGATGCTGGCAATCCCCATACGCCAATGACATTGCCGGTGCGTGAGTATGCCACCATCGGCGATGCCATGCGTGATTTCATGGTCAAAACCGACCGTTCGGATTTGCGTGAATTTGCCGTGGCGGTGGCGTGCCCCGCCATGGCCGATGAGATTAAATTCACCAACAATCCGTGGGTTTTTTCCAAGGATGCGCTTAAGGCCGAGTTCAATCTGGATCGTCTTGTGGTGGTCAATGATTTTACCGGCTTGGCAATGTCTGTGCCCTATCTGGGCGGCGAAGACCTGATTACGCTGTTTGATGGTCCCGGACGTCCGGGCTTGCCCTTGGCGGTGATCGGGGCGGGGACCGGGCTTGGCGTTTCGGGCTTGTTGCCCCACGAAGGGCACTGGTTGCCAATTCAGGGCGAAGGCGGGCATGTGTCCTTGCCAGCGATCGATGAACTTGATTTTGAAATCGTCAAATTCCTGACCGCTGAGTTGGGGCGCGTATCGGCGGAACGCATTTTGTCCGGGATGGGGATTGAAAACCTGTACCGCGCCCTTGCCGCCATTGACGGTCTTGATGTGACCCCGAAAACCGCCGCCGAAATTGTCGACGGCGCCTTGCAACAGCATGACCCGCTGTGCTGCAAGGTGCTGGATCGGTTCTGCCTGTTTATGGGCGGGGTTGCTGGTGACCTTGTGCTGACACTCGGTGCGTTTGACGGTGTGTTTATCGGTGGCGGCATTGGCCCGCGGATTGCCGATTATATGAAACAAAGCGGCCTGAAAGAGCGGATGATCGCCAAGGGCCGTTTCCATGATTTGATGAATGATGTGCCGGTGCGCCTGATGACGGCGAAATACCCGGCCCTGATCGGTTGCGCCAAGATTTTAACGGCCTGACCGGCAAACTGGAGGAAGATTTTATGAGCCTTTCATCGCGTGAGATTCTGTCCAAAGCCCCGGTGGTGCCGGTTCTGGTGATCGAAGACGTCAATGATGCCGTGCCGCTGGCCAAGGCGCTGGTGGCGGGTGGATTGCCGGTGCTGGAAATTACGTTGCGCAGTGCGGCGGCAGAAGAAAGCATCAAGCGCATCATCGCCGAAGTGCCCGGTGCGATTACCGGTGCAGGTACGGTGATCAATGCCAAGCAAATGGAACGCATGGCTGAAATCGGCTGTGCCTTTGCGGTTTCGCCGGGCCATACGGATGGTCTTTTAAAGGCTGCCAAGGATACTGGCGTGCCGTTGTTGCCTGGTGCGGGGACACCGTCGGAGATCATGAACCTGATTGATCATGGCTATGACATTTTGAAATTCTTCCCGGCTGAACAGCAGGGTGGGGTGTCGATGCTCAAGGCGCTTTCGGGGCCATTGCCCGATGTCAGCTTCTGTCCGACTGGGGGTGTTTCATTGAATAATCTGGCTGATTATTTAAAATTATCGAATATTATCACCGTCGGCGGATCATGGGTTGCACCCAAGGATGCGGTCAAGGCAGGCGACTGGGCAACCATCACCAAGCTGGCACAGGAAGCAACCGACCGGGTTCGTGAGATTCGCAGCTAAGATATCTGCAATTGTATGACAAATAAAAAGGGACCCGTGTGAGCCTGTGTGAAAACAGGCTTCCCAAGCGTTGTCTGATTTGAGAAACTGCCCGGAGGATGAATTTCGGGCAGTTTTTTTATGTCAGGCTTTATCGAAGGAACCAGTCGCGAACAGGGAACACTTTTCCCGGACCGGCTTGATGATCTTGTTGCCGATGACAATGGGGTGCGGGTGATTGATGCCTTTGTCTCGGCCCTTGATCTACAGGCACTGGGTTTTGTCCGGGTGCAGCCAAAGGCGACAGGTCGTCCGGGCTATCATCCTTGCGTTCTTCTGAAATTGTATCTGTATGGCTATCTGAACCGTTTGCGTTCGAGCCGGGGGCTGGAACGCGAATGCCACCGCAATATCGAACTTTTGTGGCTGCTGGACCGTTTGGCCCCTGATTTCAAGACGATTGCCGATTTCCGCCGAACGAACCGGGAGGGGATAGGCCGGGTTTGTCGCAGTCTTGTGCTGTTTCTGCGCGGGGAAGGGCTGATCGCGGGTCAGTGCCTGGCCGTGGACGGATCGAAATTCCAGGCAGATACCAGTCCGCAAAAAGTCTGGACGAAATCACAGCTTCAAAAGCGGATCGCCGATATTGACCGGCAAATATCGGACTATCTCGCAGAGATGGACGCCATTGACCATAGCCAGAATGCTACGGATGGCCCGTCGGTACACCCCGTCGGACGTCCCGGGCGGCACAGGAGGTAAAACAGGTGATGTGCGTGCAACCCTTGCAAAGTTGCGCGCGCAGAAAGCCGATCTGGCCCAGTCGGTGCTTCTGATGGACGAGATGGGACAGACACAGGTGGTTATCGGAGATGGGGATGCCCGGATCATGCGATCAGGCAAAGGCCGGATTGTCGGCTACAATCTTCAGTCTGCGGTCGATGATGCCCACGGGCTGATCGCTCATCATGAAGTGACACAGGCGACATCGGACCAGAATGAATTGCATCGGGTCGCCAAAGCAGCAAAGGACGTGCTTGAGCGCACAAAGATAGATATTCTGGCCGATGCGGGCTATGCCGATGCAGAGCAGATCGCGGCCTGTGACGAAGATGGCATCACCGCTTTTGTTCCCCATCCTCGCTCACGTAACACGCATGGTGATTTCTTTGAAAAGTCCGACTTCGACTGGGATGCAGCCAAGCAGCATTATATCTGTCCGGCAGGAAATGTCCTGTCCTTCGAGAATGCCTCGCGCAAGAACCAGAGCGCCAATTACGTGGCCGATCCGAAGGATTGCGCCGCCTGTGCGCACAAATCCCGTTGCACCAAAGTTGACCGGCGACGGGTCAGCCGCCATTTGCTTGAGGGGCCCCTCGAGCAAACGGCCCAACGCATGGCGGACCATCCCGAGGCGATGACACGACGAAAATCCCTTGTCGAACATCCGTTTGGCATTCTCAAACACATGATGGGAACACCGAGGTTCCTGTGCCGGGGCTTGCCTGCGGTCAAGGCAGAAATGGCCTTATCCGTCACAGCTTTCAATCTCAAGCGCGCCATCAACATCCTCGGGGCAAAAAACATCTTCGAAAGGCTCTTGCTCGCCCCCGTATGAGGAAAACACACACAGTTTATGAAAAACCCCGCTACAGGAGCAGCGGGGTTTTGACACAGGCTCGTGTGGGCCCCTTTTTTTGTGCTCTCGCGTTGGAGACTTGCCGGGCTTTGAGGTCCGGCAGCGTTTCCTATATCCGGTCGAGATACCAGGTTGTGCCGTTAAATTTGCGCTGCAGGCCAAGATCGGCGAGATCTGCATGGCTGAGGTTGCTCATGAGATCGGTGTGGTTCTTGCGTTTGCGCTTGTTTTCGAAATATTTTTCGATGCGGCTCATGAGCGCGCCAAACGGCATGCGTTTGGTAAAGGGGTCGTTTGCAGCGTCGAAAGGTGCGTTTCCAGAAATCTGATGTGCCATGGTGGCCTCCTGAAGTCTCAGGTTGAATTGATCCGTTGATGGGCGGACAATGTCATATGCAAAATAAAACAGGAAGAAGGTTGTTTTGCATATCTGATGTGCAACAATGATCGGATTAACACGACAAAATACGGATAGAAGTGTCGATATGAACTGGAACGATTTGCGATATTTCCTTGTTTTGGCGGGTGAAGGCAGCCTTTCGGGGGCCGCGCGTCGCCTGCGTAAGGAACATACGACAGTCGCCCGCCGGATTGAGGCACTTGAAGATGATGTTGGCACCAAGCTGTTTGACCGACTGCCACGCGGCTGGCAACTGACCTCGGCGGGGCATAATCTTGTCCCGGTGGCCGAACGGGTTGAGGAAGAAGCCCTTACCTTTGAGCGTCAGGCCAAGGGGGATGAAGCCGCCCATGGGGTTGTGCGCATTTCCGTCCCCCCGGTGGCGGGGCGTGTGTTGTTTGCGCCGCGTCTGGCCAGATTGCTTACGGCACACAAGGGGCTTGAGTTTGAAATCATCGGGGCGGCCAATGTGGTCAATCTTGCACGCCGCGAAGCCGATGTTGCCGTGCGCATGATCACCCCGCGTGAACCGGGATTGATTACGCGTAAGCTGGTCGAACTGGGTGTTGGGCTTTATTGCGGGATAGGCTACCGCGACCGGGTGCCGGAAATGGACTGGGAATTTTGCGGCTATGAAGATACCGCTTACGGCGCATCAAAAAAGGAATGGGTGCGCAATGTGCTGGGCCGGGAATTGCCGTGCCGGTTTCGCGCCGATGAAACCGAAACCGTGCGCCAGTTCATTGCCGCCGGGCACGGGGTCGGGGTTCTGCCGCGCTATCTCGGGGACAAGGACGACGAACTTGAATTGATCCATGCCGATGTCGAAGGGCAAAGCCGTGAAACCGGCTGGATGGTGGTTCACCCGGACATGCGCCGATCCCCCGGTGTTCGATTGGTGATGGATGCCTTGATCAAGGCGGCCGATAACATTGCCGAAGAATTTCAGGTCTGACGATGGACCAATATTGACTGAAAAAAGGCTCCCTTAAAATTCAAGGGAGCCTTTTTCATGCCTTGAGGGAAGGCATTCTAGGCTCAGGACCTACTAATTTGATTGGAATGGCAGTCGTTATATTTTCCAAATCCAAGGATAAAGCCCGCCGGGCGGGTCGGCATCCCGAACAAGGGATTTGACGCAAGAGTTTGCAAATATAACGTCTGTCCTTTGGATTAACCGGATTTGCACGGGCTACTTTGTCGCAAAATCTTGAAAGATATATATCTTCCTGCGGTTTCGCTCCGCGTATCCGCACAAATCCGGTCAACCATTCAAACCAAATTAGTAGGTCCTGAGCCTAGCCATCCCCGCAATACCCCTATCGCGGAGATAGCTCTTATCAAAGCGTGTCGATTACCATTGGTTCAGGGCCGCTGGTCGCTTTGATCTGGTTAAAATCGGTTGAGGTACTCGTTGCGCGGCACATAGCTGTTGTTGTGACGTTCCAAACCGATGTCGTAGAGTTGGTCATCACTTAACCGGTTCAGGGCAATGCGGCTTTGATAGCGTTTGTAGGACCGCAAAACAGCATTGACGATCGCCGGGATGATAGCGCTAACACCCTTGGTAACCGTGGGGGGCGTGGCGCGAGAGGTTGGGCGTTGTGCCATCTTCCCGTGCGATGTTTTTGTCGACACACACCCGACGAGGGTATTGCAGTCGATCTGATGTGATACAGCCATTGTCATGCTCCTTGATCGGGGTGGGCCGTTTCGATGACCAAAGATTGGCATGCGCAGAAATACAATGGAATTTAGATAAAATGCGCTATAGTTGTGCAAAATTGCGCAAGTGTGGGACGCACAGATATGAACTGGAATGATCTTAGGTTTTTTGTCGCAGTTGCCGAGGAAGGGACGCTTTCCGGGGCTGCACGGCGGTTGAGCAAGGACCACACAACTGTTGCGCGGCGTATCGAAGCATTGGAAACCCATCTGGGCGCGCATCTGTTTGACCGTTTGGCAACCGGGTGGAAATTGACCGATGCGGGCGAAAACCTTGTGCCGGTGGCGGGCCGGATCGAAGAAGACGTTCTGGCGTTCGAACGACAGGCACGCGGTGATGAAACCGCCCATGGTGTGGTGCGGATTTCCGTGCCACCCGCCGCCGGACGATTGCTGTTTGCGCCGCGGCTAGCCGAATTGCTCCGCGATCAAAGGCATCTTGAATATGAAATCATTGGATCAAGCGTGGTTGCCAATCTTGCGCGCCGCGAAGCAGACGTTGCGGTGCGGATGGCAACTCCGGCGCAAAGCGGGCTGATTGCGCGCAAACTGACGCATTTGCGCTACGGCGTGTATGCGGCAAAGGGGTATACAGAGCGCGTGCCTGAAGCCGAATGGGAATTCTGTGCCGATGGCAGTTTCTCATTTGGCCACTATCAACAGGCCTGGGTGTGGAAGATGCTAAACCGGCAATTGCCGGTGCGGGTCAGGGCCGATGACAGCCAGACGGTTCGGGCATTTGTTGCGGCCGGACATGGGCTTGGGCTTTTGCCGCGCTATATGGCCGATGTTGATGATCGGCTTGAAAGGGTGTTTGACGACGCGCCAGGTGAGATCAGCAAGCCGGTCTGGCTTGTGGTTCATCCTGACATGCGCCGGTCCCCCGGCGTGCGGATGGTGATGGATGCGCTGATCAAAACAACCGAAAGTATTCCTGCGGAATTTAAATCCTGATTGTGTTTTTTGTTCAGATACTTAGGCTCAGGACGCATTCTCTATATGACTTGGGGCTGGAACTGATCAAGTATGGTGTTTGCACCGTAGGAATAAGGTCGCTCGGGTTTGCAATCCGGTATTTGTTCTTCTACGGCGCAGGGAATTCGGTCTTTCCTGCACGAAGCTGGCGGTGAAAATGACAACGACCCGGGATTTGGAAAAGCTGCTTGGTCAGTCGATTAATGGTGACATGGACGCCTTTGAGCGGCTGTATCATGCTACGTCGGCGAAACTTTTTGGCGTTGTGCTGCGTATCTTGAAAAACCGTGCGCAAAGCGAGGACGCGTTACAGGATATTTATGTGCGCATCTGGCAGAAAGCCGGTGATTTCGAACCGGGACGGGCATCGATCATTACCTGGATGGCAACGATTGCACGTAACCGGGCAATTGATATCGTGCGCCGCCAACGGCCCGAATCTGACATTGAAGACGCCGAGATTGAAATTCTGGTGTCACATGACACGGTTTTCGATGAGGTCATGCTTGCCGACGAGGTACGCCAACTGGAATACTGTCTGGACGGTTTGGAAGACGACCGCCAACAGATTGTCCGACTGGCATATCTTGAAGGCTGGTCTCGGGCCGAGTTGGCAGAACGGTTTGCCCAGCCGGTTGGAACGATCAAGACGTGGCTGCATCGCAGCTTAAGACAGTTAAAGGAATGCCTGGGATCATGACCGACCGGGAAGACATTGATATGCTGGCCGCTGAATATGTGTTGGGCACGCTTGAGCCCGCACAGCGTCAGTCTGTGGTTGCCCGCCGGGAACGGGAACCGGAAATTGATAAGGCGATCACCGATTGGGAAATGCGGCTGTCACCGCTTAATGCGCAATATGATGCAGTTTCTCCCTCACGTGATCTATTTGCCAGCATCAGAAGCCGGATCGAAACTGCTGGCCAAAATGTTAGCGCTAACATCGCCAGTCTGTCGGAGGTCGCCAGCCTGAAGCGCAAGGTCAAGATGTGGCGTTCCGGCGCACTTGGGGCCGGAGCGATTGCCGCAAGCCTGATCATTGCGGTTCTGGCGACCGATATTGCCACACCGGTGCAAGATGGCCCGTTCGTGGCGGTATTTCACCGCGACGATACCCAGCCCGCATTTGTCATGACGATTGATCTTGATACCCGTGCGGTGACCATTCGCCCGGTTGAGGCATCGTTGCCCGAAGGCAAAACCTATCAACTTTGGATCAAGTCAGACCAGAGCGGTTCTGTGCCACAGTCCTTGGGGCTTTTGCAGAATGCGTCTGTCGCGACGACCAAGAACCTTGGCCAGTTTGATCCGGCAATGTTGCGCACGGCGACCTTTGGTATCAGCCTTGAACCAGAAGGCGGCTCACCAACCGGGCAACCGACCGGTCCGGCGATCCATGGTCGGTTGATTTCGGTCGAACATTAGATGCAACACGCTCTGATCAAAAAATTTCTTCTTTGCTGAAACCCGTTTGAATTCTCTGCGTAGCTTCTGTGTGTGCGATGAAACGCGCGACATGAGCGAACCGCGAAAAGCGTGTTCCAGATCAAAAGCAAAGGAGACTTCACATGACGTTGAAACATAAAACTTCGGGCTTTCTTGGTGCCATGATGCTGAGTGCCGGTTTCGTTCTGGCCAGCAGCACAGGTGCGTTGGCAATGGGGCCGATGGTCGATGCGATGGATCAGGATGTATCGGGTGGGACCGTGACGGCGGAAAAAATCATGGCCGGTGAAAACGGCTGGCTGGTTGTCCATCGCACCGACAAAGACATGAAACCGGGCCCGGTGGTTGGCTATGCGCCGATCAAAAAGGGTGAAAACATGGATGTTGCCGCCATTCTTCAGGAACCGGTCAAATCGGGCGAGATGCTGATGCTGATGGTTCATTCCGAAGCCGGCGGCATGAAAACCGGTGTGTATGAATACACCCTTGGTGCCAAAGAAGACGGCCCGATCAAGCCGGATGGCAAACTTGTCATGAAAGTCATTCACGCCGAGTAAGGCAAAACAGCCTTTCGACGCCAGATTTCAACAGCCCGCAAGGTCATTGGCCCTGCGGGCTGTTTTTTGTTGGGGGGGGGGTTAAAGCCAGCCCAATTGGCGGGCCGATGCCAGTAACAACATAGCGCCAAACAGGGTAATCAATCCCGCCCCGGTAAGCCCAATCGTGCGGCGTAGAATGCCCGATGTGGTTTCGGAGACACTAAACAGATGCTGCGTTCCGGTGCGAATGCCGATGGCGGCCAGCCCGATCAGGCTGATGGTCAGTGCAACCCCGATTGCCATGGCAAAGGCGGCAGCAATCCCGATCAGAAACAGTCCGTTGGCCAGCGTAAACAGCAGCACGAGAATGGACCCGGTGCAGGGGCGCAGCCCAACCACAATGCCACTGGCAATCATTTGCCAGCGATTACGCGCCGTCGACGGTGTGGAATGTGCGGTGGGGGCGGCATCATGGTGATGCGTGTTGGTATGATCATGTGCATGGCTGTGGTGGTGGTCATGACCATCATTGTGATGATGTGTGTGGTCATGGGAATGATGATCATGATGTTCATGATGGGCGTGATCACAGCAATCATCGCGGCCCTGTATGATCCGCAGACACATCACCAGACCAAGACCAACGATCAAGGCATATGAAACCGCCTCCAGCACCAGACCGTTTTGGGTGATTGCCGCCGGACCAAGATTTAAAAACAGGGTCAGTGACCCAACCAGAACAATGGCGGTGATGGCCTGCACCCCGGCAATCAGGGTGCCCATGGCGACACCTTGTTTCCATCCGGCATCACGCGACAGGAAATAGGTGGTCGTAACCATCTTGCCGTGACCGGGGCCTGCGGCATGAAAAACGCCATAGAGAAATGACAGGCCAATGATCATCAGGCCGGGCCAGAAGCTGTCGCCGTTTTTGGCGTCGCGAAGGGTGGCTGTGATTTCGCGGTTCAGTTTTGTCTGAATGATGATGACCTGACCGACGACATCGGATAACCAGACGGGCAGGGTGATGAAGCTGTCCCCATCTTGCGGGGCTGAGGCGGTATCGGTGGTTGAGGCGTCGCTGTTACCACGTCCCAGAAGATTGGCCGACTGGGCCGCAGCCGGATTACTCGACCCGGACCATATCGCCAGGAGCAAGACCGCCAGAAGACCCGCTATCGCCATGTTGTGCTGTGCAGACAAGGTCGGCACGTATTGGCGCCACCAGATCAAAATAGATGCGGTTTTTTTCATCTTCGCTCATTTCAAAGTGACAGCTGGTTGCGGTGTTGCCGGTAAACATGATCGGATCGACCTGTGTGAAGGCGATGTCGATATAATACTCGGCGTCATAGACGGAAAGGCTGATGGTATCTTTTACCGGATCAAGCGGTTCGTCTAGAACGAGGGTGAAATCATAGGTCACTCGCCTGTCATCGGTGATGTCGGCGGTAAAATCGCGGGTTTGGGTAAAGGGCAGAAGAACTTCGTTTTTACGTAAATGTGCCAGCCATGAAACTTCGCCAAGGGCGACAAAGGCATTGTCGCGCAGCGTGGTGTTTTCATCGCCAAAGAACCGGGTGTCGAAATTTTTATCGAACTCGTCAATCAGCGTCATGCTGAACAGGTCATCAAACACCCAGTGCATTTTGATGGCGGTCAGCTTGCCGCTTTCAAACACCATTTCGGCGTTGGCATCAATCCAGATATGAGGATGGGCTGAGGCGGACGTGCTGGTCGCAAGCACAAAGCCCGCGACCAGCATTGCAAAACCCGTATTACGAACCGTTGCCAAGGCAGTCGACCAGGGCGTCAACATTTTGCGCAAGGATGCCTTGATAGGCATCCGGGCCTTTGGGGATGTTTGCGCCCAGCGGATCAAGGGTACCAATGCGTGCGCCGGTATCGGCAACAATCGCCTTAACAATTGCCGGGCGGAATTGCGGTTCGGCAAAGACACAGACGGCACCAGTGTCGCGGATTTTTTCTTCGATTTCATGGAGGCGTTTGGCTCCGGGCTTCTGTTCGGGCGACACGGTCACGGAGCCGACCCCGTTCAGGCCAAAGCCAGCTTCCAGATACTGATAGGCATCATGGAAAACCACATAAGGCGTGCTGCGGACCGGCGCAAGCTTATCGCCCAGATCATTGCCAAGGACGGTGAGACTGGCAAGCAGCTTTTTGAGGTTTTCGCGATAATTTTCTGCGTGGGCCGCATCAATTTCGATCAGTTCATCGGCGATGGCGGTGGCGATGGCCGCACCGTTGGCCGGGTCAAGCCAGATGTGCGGGTTAATTCCGCCGTGTTCATGTTCGTGTTCATCATGATGATGTTCATCAGCGTCATGATCGTGGTCATGATCGTGGTCGTGACTGTCGGCATGTTCGTGCCCGTGATCGGCTTCATGGTCGTGCGCGTCGTGATCATGCTCGTGATCGACTTCATGATCATGGTCATGATCATGATCACTTTCACCATGCTCGTCATGATCCTCATGTGCGCCGTGGTCGTGGCTGTGGGCTTCCCAGCTGCCGCCTTCGCGCATCTCGAGCAGGGTCAGGCCGGGGGCATCAATCAGTTCAAGCTGATGACTGTTAACCGACAAGGTTGCCAAAGGTTTTTCCAGAAAACTTTCGAGGCTGTGCGACACATAAATCACCAGATCGGCATTTTGCAAAGCACGTGCTTCGCTGGGGCGCAGCGAATAGGCATGCGGGGAGGCTGCCCCATCGATCAGCAAAGTGGGTTCCCCAACACCATCCATCAACGCGCTTGTGATGCCGTGGATCGGTTTGAGGGTGGCAACAACTGATGGTGCATCGGCAGCCTGAGCCGCGAAAGGTGCCACAAGGAGGGGAGAGGCGAGAAGGAGACGGCGAAGAGTGGAAGGAAAGTTTTGCATTGATCCGGTCCGGTTATGGGGGAGCATATAAGATTGGTTATTTGTTATGTTATATCATAACAAACGGTCAAGTAAAAAAATGAGCCTTGCCGTTCTGGGGGCCTTATCTTTTGCCAATGCCGCACAACCTATTGCGTAGGATTGTTTGGCTGTATTGGTGTTTGAAAAATATGCGAAAAGGTTTCGACCGTCTCATCGGCGGTGTTGTTATATTGGCTCTTCTTAGCTTTGCGATGGTTTCCACTGCATCTGCGGAAACGTTTCGCATGGCTGTCCCAAGAGGTTCTGAGGATAACTTTGCCTTTCAGATCGGTGCCATCCGGCTGGCCATCGCAAATGCCCCCGGGGATCATCAGTTAGAAATTCTATCGGTTGAGCGTTTAACCCAAACGCGCGCACTCACGATGCTGGGCAGCGGTGAGATCAATGTCATCTTTGCCGGGTATAACCCTGATTTCAGCGAGGAGTTCCTTCAGGTCGACTTTCCGATTACCCGTGGCTTGCAGGGGTATCGCCTGTTTGTCATCCGGGCGGACACACAGGCATCCTTGATGAGGGTTAAATCGCTTGAGGACCTTAAGGGGTTCTGTATCGGTTCGGGGCAGGGATGGGTTGATACGGCAATTCTGAAAGATGCCGGACTGTGTGTGACAGAGGCACCGCAAAACAACCTGATTTCAATGCTGGAAAACGACCGGTTTGACATGATGCATTTGGCCGTGCATGAGACGCTTAAAAGAGATCGGGTCCAGCAACTCAAACGTGCCGGGTTGCGTGTCGAGAAAACACTGTTGTTACGATATCAGTATGATTTTTTCACCTATGTCGGCAAGAATGATAAAATCCGGCATTCCTTGCTGGAGCAGGGTTTTCAGAATGCGTTTTTCAGCGGGGCGTTTAACGAATACTTCCGTTCTGATCCTTCTATCGCGGCTGCAATGGATTACATTCGCCAGTCTGATCGGCGTGTGATTGATCTTGATAACCCGGGTGTTGGTCCGGAAAACGATCAAACGGCAGAGCAATATTGGCTTACTGAGTGACCTTAATAAGATTTATTGTTTGACCGTAATATGCATGTTCCATCTGCGAAACGAAAAATCCGCACCCGTAGTTACTGAGTGCGGATTGTAGGTTTTTCAGTGCTTTTGGAACTGTTACTGGCTTTTAAGCCATGGCAGGAACCCGTCAAGAAAGCGGCTGGTTGCGGGCATGAAATGGTTGCCGTGGTGATACATCGGATCAAGGGTGGTGACGATTTTCCGCCCCGGCGAAGTCACCCGGTCATCATAGAAAATCGATCCGGCCTTGTTGGCATTGATCAGGGATGTGGCCCCCGCTGGCGGGGTCAGTAATCCGTGGTGATGCCAGGTTGCATCGGCAAGTTTGACATAATCAAACAGGCTATGCTCCGGTTCGGCGATCTCAAGGTTCAGGGACCCGCCTTCTTTCCACCACCAGAAATTGGTCGGCGTGAAACGCCAATTGATATCATCAAGCCATTTGTCTGGTCCTGTCGATCCCATCGCGACAACGGTTTTGCCGTCATTTAGGAAATCGGCAAACAGTTTGCGATGGGCGACCAGATGGGCCGGGTCGGTCCGGCATGGCACAATCAGGGTGGTGATATCGGATAAATCCGTCTTACACAGATCACGGATATAGATTGCCTGATCAAAAAAATGACCAAAGCGGTCTTCGTGGATAACCCGGTGATGGTAATAGGTCCCGGTATCAATGATTGCTATTTTGCCCATCATTCCCCTCCTGCCCAAGCGCACAGTTGCGGCACGATGCGCGAGGTACTGTTTTGCGAACCGATATACATCCAAAGGTCATTGCCCGAATGCATCAAGATGCGCCCGCCCTTGGGGCGTTCATATAGCCAGTCACACACCAGTTGTTCTTTGCCCAGAACATGAAGAGGGATGGCCCCATCAGGGGGTGGGTTGCTGCCACGGGCATAAAATCCGGCGACACCGCGTTTGAAGGTCAGGTCATTGCAATCAACGCCGTCAAATACGGGATGGTGATTGACGCGATAGATCATCAGATTTTCAAGCGACTGACGTTCAAGGGGGACGAACGGTTTTAGTTCTGGCAGCATCGGCCAGGCAACATGTCCGTTAAAAACAAGCGTTCCGCCCTGGTCGAGAAATGTTGTGATCTGATCGGATCGGGTGCCCAAAAAGCGTTGATCTATATGCGCAGGCAAGATTAGGGCCGCAAATTGCGATAAATCGGTCTTGTCCAGATCATATTGATCGACAAAGGCGGTGTTTGGGGCATGCGATCCGATATCGGGCAAATCATCACCCGCCCCCTTGATCGGATTTATAAAAAGGCAAATTCCCATCGGTTGGCTCATTGCGATGTTGCGGGAAAGACGAAAACCACCCCCGGCGGTTGCCGGAGGTGGAGCAGTGCAGATTACTTCGAAACGTTTTTGAAATCGAAGAAGAAGCCAGACGGATGAATGCGATAGCCCTTAACATCCTTGGTCGAGGCCACGACAAATACCTTATGCACCAGCGGAATAATCGGGGCATCATCATGCAGGATGTTCATCGCCTTTTTATAGGTCGCATCCTTCTCTGTGCCCGCATCAAGGGTGCGGCCCGTATCAACAGCGGCGTCAAATTCGGTGTTTTCCCAGAATTGATAATTCAGGCCTGCTTTGGAATGGAATTGTGACTTCAGGTGCAGGTCCGGGTGGCCGGTCATTTCCGGGGTCCAGAACACGACGGAAATGTCATATTCACCGCGTTTGACCAGATCAAGCATCCCGCCCCACGTATACATCTGAACATCGGTGGCAATGCCTTGCTGCTTCAAAAGGGCAGCCATTGCTTCGGTGATCATTGGCATTTCGGTGCGCGAGGTATAGCTGAGGATCCGCAAGGTCAGCTGTTCGCCATCCTTGATCCATTTGCCATCGGTTTTTTCATACCCGGCATCGGTCAAAAGCGAGGCGGCCCGTTCCGGGTTGAGGCTGTATTTGCTGTCGGCCTGCGGGGCCCAGTCAAATTCGGGTGCAAAGAATTCCCATGCCGGTTCGCCGATGCCATCAAGGGCACCTTCGACAATCAGGTTACGGTCCACCAGCGCGTTGACCGCACGGCGGATGCGCACATCGGAAAGCGGGCTTTTGTCACCGGCATTGAATGCACCGTAATACAGGCCTGATGTTGGTTGTTCGTAAACCTTGAAATCCGCGTCCTTGGACAGACGTTTGACATCGGACGGCAGCATGTTGGTGACGAAATCAATTTCGCCTGCTTCAAGCGCCAGAGTTCGTGAATTATGATCGGGGATATACCGATAGACGATCTTCTCAAGGGCCGGTTTTTCACCCCAATAGCCGTCAAAGCGCGTGACAATCGTTCTGTCCTGTTTGCGGTACTCTTCGAATTTCCACGGGCCGGTGCCGACCGGTTTGACGAAGTCGCCGGCCTCATCAAACGACGATTTGGCGTAAACCACGGTGATCGCGTCGGTCAGTTGGTTGGGCAGGGCGGCATAGGGTTCGGTGTTTTTAATTTCCAGAACCAGCGGCGATACGGCGGTCATGGATTTGATGTTCAAAAGATCGGCCGCATAGGGCAGCAATGCGACCACCCGTTCGAGCGAGAATTTGACCGCCTCGGCATCCAGTTTGGTGCCGTCATGGAAAACAACATTTTCACGCAGGTTAAAGCGCCAGACTGTTGGTGAAACCCGTTCCCATGACGTCGCCAATCCTGGGACCGGTTTGAGGTCATAATCAAGCTTTACCAGCGTATCGAGGATTTCGCTTTCATTGAAAAACCGCGACCGGCGCGGTTTCATTGCCAGTGGCAGTGCTTCCCACATGGTGCCAATGATAAGGGTATTGTCGTCTGATGCCTTGGCATCTTGCGATGTGGCGCCAAAAGTGCCCAGTGCAAGTGCCGCGATGGCAACCCCAAGAAGTGTTCTTTTGATCATCTTACTGTCTCTATTTAATGAAGGTAGTTGATCTGACGCACCCGGAAACGGTCTCCCAACATGTCTCCGAGCAGGTTGACCGCCACGACGAAGGCCGCGATGGTCAGGCCCGGTGCAAGCACCAGACGCGGATAGTCACGCAAGTAATTGCGAGATTCGGCAATCATCAAACCCCATTCCGGTGTGCCTGGCTCAACCCCGAGCCCAAGGAAACTCAATCCGGCAAACGCCAGAATGGCCCATGACATGGAATAGGCGCTTAAGGTCAAAAGCGGCCCGATGATGTTTGGAAGAATATGGCGGACGGCGATGCGGTGGCGTCGTGCGCCAAGAGCAACGGCAGCCATGACATAGGGTTTGGATCGTTCGACGATGACGGCGTTGCGCACAACACGGGCATAGTCGGTCCAATGCACACACATCAGGGCGATGATGACGGCCTTAAGCCCCAATCCAAGCGTCCCGGCAATAATCATACAAATGGCAAGGGCCGGAAAAACCGACATGCCTTCGCAAAACCGCATCATCGCGCGATCCAGAACGCCGCCAACCATACCGGCAATCGCACCGATCAGGCTGCCGATCAGGGATGAACAGACCACAACGGCCATCGCCGATGCGGTGGTCAGGCGCGCGCCATAAAGCAAGCGCGACAAAACACAGCGGCCCATGGCGTCGGTACCAAGCGGATAGTCAAAGCTGGGCGGCTTTAACCGATACAGGAATTGCACCGTGTGGGGATCGTGCGGGGCAAACAATGGCAGGATCAGAACCGCAAGGATGACCGCGATCATAAAGGTGGCATAGCCCCGCCAATGATGGGAGCTGCCCAACAGCTTGCCGCGGGTAAAGGACATTTTTTGCATTACACGATTTCCCGTGTGCGCGGATCGTATAGGGCAATGGCAATATCAACCGCCAGATTGACCAGAATGTAGGACGCCGCGACAAGCAGGAAACAGGCCTGAATGGCGGGGTAGTCGCGGTTCAAAAGCGATTCCACCAAAAATCGCCCGATGCCCGGCCAGGCAAACAGGGTTTCGACAATGATCATGCCATCAAAAATCCGCGCGAACTGCATGCCCGAAAACGTCAGAAGTCCCGGCGCAATGTTCGGGATCGCGTGGCGCAAAACAGTACGTAACCGGCTGGCACCTTTGGCCTTGGCGGTGCGAATATAGGGTTTTGACAGTTCTTCAAGCAGGCTACCCCGCACATAACGCGACAAAACTCCGGCAACCGAGGTCGCAATCACAAGGGTTGGTAAAATGGCATGTGCCCACGTGCCATGCCCGCCGGTTGGCAACCAGCCAAGGACAAGCGAAAACAGCAATGCGAGTAACAGCGCGTACCAGAAATTGGGGATCGACATGCCAATGACACTGATCATGCCGGCGATGCGGTCGATCTTGCTTCCGGGGTAGCGCGCACAGAGCACACCCAGCGGAACCGCAATCGCAAGGGCGGTGACGAGGGATAGGACCGCGAGTATCAACGACTGACCCAGACGCAGGGCGATATCATTTATGATCGGTTCATCGGTGATGAAGGACTTGCCAAGATCGCCCTGCAGTAACGCAAAAAGCCATCGGGCATATTGCTGGGGCAGGGGATCATCAAGGCCGTTGCTTGCGGCAAATTGCTGGACTTGCGATGCGTTGGGCAGGGTGCCATCCATCTGCGCCATCAGCAGGATTTCGGCAAAATCGCCGGGCATCAAACGCAGCAAGGCAAAGCCGACGACAGAAACGACGAACAGCAGTATCAAGGCATGCGTCATGCGGGCGATCAGGCGAGATGCCATCAAACGACCTTTCAAGCCGGTGCGCGGGTTCAAAATTTTGGGGGCGATGAGTCTTCGAAATTAATAAGCATTCTCAAAGATATGATGCAACTGATTTTAATTCTTAATGTCGTTAAAATGGTTCATCTGGATTGAAACTGGCAGCTCATTGCTAACTAAGTGCGTGACAATCACAAATTAAACGCGCAATGAGTGAATAAGTTGATTTATATAAATCTCGAGATGGTGATTTGCGCAATGTGGGTCATTGCGGTCCCGGACGTGAGAATGGCGTGCGGGCGTGCCGCGGTCTTGCAAGAAAATACAAGACCGCGTTGGTTATCGCGATTTGGGTTGCTTAAATGCGATGGGCTTTAATCAGATCACCTTGGACAGGGTGGGCGATCAGGCAGCACTCAGGTCATCGGGTGTGTAGTTTGTTTCATGCAGGATTTCGCCGGTTTTGTAATCGATGGCCTGAAGCGTGACGCCATATCCCCAGAGTTGGCCGATATAGCCCAGCGTCATTTCGGCTTCGGCTTTTTCAAGGCGGATGCCTTCATGCTCGGTGTGCTGGACATACAGTTGGCGGTTGCCGCGAATATCAACATCGACGATCTGCATGTCAGGTTCACGCACCGAGACATCATGCATGCGTGCCAGTGACCGACGCACCCGGCGATAGCCGTTATCATCATGGATGGCGGCGACTTCAAGATGGGGGGATGCGCTTTGATCATCAATCATGAACATACGCATATCGCGCATGACCTTGGGCGACAAGAACTGCAAGATGAAGCTTTCATCGCGGTAATTGGCCCAGGCGTCTTTGAGTGTTTCGACCGGTTCATTATTGCCCGCGATATCGGGGAACCATTTGCGGTCTTCGTCGGTGGGATCAACGCACATGCGGTGGATGTCCTGCATCATGGCAAAACCCAGTGCATAGGGATTGAACCCCGAATAGCGTTGGTCATCAAATTCGGCCTGAAAAACAACCCGTGAATGGGAATCGATGAATTCCATCATCGCCCCTTCGGACACCAGTCCCTTGTCATAGAGGCTGTTCATGATGGAATAGTGGACGTAACACGCACAGCCTTCGTTCATCACTTTGGTCTGTTTTTGCGGATAGAAATACTGCCCGATATTGCGCACGATGCGCAGGATTTCACGTTCCCACAACTGCATGGCGGGCGCGTTTTTTTCCAGGAAGTACAACAGGTTTTCTTCGGGCAGGCCAAATTGCGCCCGGCGTTCTTCGATCCGCATTTTGCGCTGGATCTCGTCAATATCCTGATCGTCGGTGTCGGTCTGGGGCAGGGTGCGCCATAGATCGTTATAGGTTTCGTCTTCGTATTTCGCGCGTTCGCGTTCGCGTTCAAGCTCAACCGCCAGATTGGGTTTTTCCGGATGGGAATAACGGTTAACCCCCTGTTCCATCAGAGCGTGCGCGGCATCGAGAACCCGTTCAACCGCGTCAAAGCCATAGCGATCCTCGCATTTGGCGATATAGCGTTTGGCAAATTGCAGGTAATCGAGAATGCCATCGGCATCCGTCCATTGTTTGAACAGATAGTTGTTTTTGAAAAAGTGATTATGACCAAAGGCGGCATGCGCCATCACCAGTGCCTGCATGACAATGGTGTTTTCCTCCATCACGTAGGAAATGCACGGGTTGGAGTTGATCACGATTTCATAGGCCAGCCCCTGATAACCTTTGCGGTACATCACATCATCGCGCACGAAGCGTTTGCCAAACGACCAGTGATGATACATGAGCGGCATGCCAATCGATGAATAGGCATCCAGCATCTGTTCGGATGTGATGACTTCGACCTGATTGGCATAGACATCAAGTTTCAGCTCATTCAGGGCGATGTCTTCAATCGCGTCATAGGTGTTTTTGAGCGTATCAAAATCCCAATCCGCACCGTTGAACAAAAGCTTGCTGGCCGGTTCGGACGTTTGGGCGGTGGGGGTGTTTTTGCTGTGCGATGATGTGCTCATGTCTTGGCCTCAGCGCGGTTTTTGGCAAAGAGTTCGCGAAATACCGGAAAGATATCCGCAGCCTTGGTCACCCGTTTTAGCGAAAACCGGGGATTGACGGCCGCAAGCGGGGCGTAGGACTTCCAAAGGGCGGTTTCGCCCTCGGCGGCGGCGAAAATTTCGGCCTCTCGCTCGTCCGTGATTTCGATGTAGGCGTAATACTGGCATTTGGGCAAAAGGTCTTCGGCCAGAAGGGCCGTGCATTTGGCGCCGTCATTTGAATAGTTATCGCCATCAGACGCCTGTGCGGCATAGATGTTCCACTGATCGGTGGGATAGCGATCTTTGAGCACCTTTTTCATTTCTTCGAGCGCGGTGGAGACAATCGTGCCACCGGTTTCGCGCGAGTAGAAAAAGGTTTCCTCATCCACTTCGGATGCGCGCGATGTATGGCGGATAAACACCACATCGACATGTTCGTAGCGGCGATGCAAAAACAGATGCAGCAGCATGAAGAACCGTTTTCCCAGTTCCTTCATCTGTTCGGACATCGATCCCGACACATCCATCAGACAAAACATCACCGCCTGCGTATTGGGATCGGGGATTTGTTGAAACTGGTTATAGCGGGTGTCAATCGGATCAATGAACGGGATCGACTTCATGCGACGTTTGGCGTTTTCAAGATCAGCCAAAAGCGCATGGAGCTTTTCATCATCAGGTTTGGTCAGTTTGCCCGATGGGCGTTTGTTGGCCTTTTCCTGAAGGGCGGTGATTTGGTCTTCGAGATCGCGGATTTCATCGGTTTTGGGGCGGCGCAAGCCAATGCGCCGGGCCAGTGAATTGCGCATGGTGCGCACCAAACTGAGATTGGCCGGGGTGCCCTGTACGGAAAAACCAGCGCGCGCGTTTCGAAATGCCGTGGTTTGTTTGAGGCTTTTTTTCAAAAGGTCAGGCAGTTCGAGGTCTTCAAAGAAGATGTCGAGAAACTCGTCACGGGTCAGGGTGAATTGAAATTCATCCTCGCCATCCCCGTCCGGGCTTGCCTTTGATCCACCGGCACCGCCACCGTCTTCGTTGGGGCGTGCGACGCGGTCGCCCTGAACGAATTTCTTATTGCCCGGCAGAACGTAATCACGGTTACCGCCCCGGCGTGCATGATGAAATCCGGGTTCTTTGAGCGTCTTGCCCGGAATGATCACCTGATCGCCGTTGTTGATATCGGTAATGCCACGGGTGCGAATAAACTCTTCGACGGCCTTTTTGATTTGGGCCTTTGCACGGCGCATGAAGCGTTGCCGGTTGCCAAGGCTTTTGCCAGTGGGATTTTTACGGCGGTCGACGATGTAAAGCATGGGCGGTCACATCCTTGCACGGGGTCATGTGCGTTGTCTGCGGGGGCTTTTGCCCGCTTAAGGCACACACAGGAAACAGCAAACAGACTGCATCCATGGTGGTCGGAAGAAGGGCACCGGACGGACAAGGGGAGAACCGTCCGGTGCGGTCGGTAAGCCACGTTTTGGCTTAACCGGCCTTGTTGACACGCATGTACCATTCGACCAGACGGCGCGTCTGACGTTCGGTATAGGATCGATCAATCATGCGTTTGACGAACTCGTTGTGTTTCTTTTCGGTTTCGCTGTCTTGTTTCGAGCCGAAAGAAATCACCGGCAGCAGGTCTTCGACCTGACTGAACATGCGTTTTTCGATCACTTCGCGCAGTTTCTCATAGGACGTCCAGGCCGGGTTTTTGCCCTTGTTATTGGCTCGTGTGCGCAGGGCAAATTTGACGACCTCGTTGCGGAAGTCTTTTGGATTGGCGATGCCAGCAGGTTTCTCGATCTTTGACAGTTCCTGATCAATGATCTTGCGATCCAGCAACTGACCGGTATCGGGATCCTTGAAGTCCTGATCTTCGATCCAGGCATCGGCATAAGACACATAGCGATCAAACAGGTTCTGCCCGTAATCGGAATAGCTTTCGAGATAGGCTTTCTGGATTTCCGCCCCGATAAATTCGGCATAGCGCGGGGCCAGTTCGGACTTGATGAAGTCCATATAATCCTTTTCGCGTTCTTCGGGGTATTGTTCACGCCGGATTGCCTGTTCCATCACATACATCAGATGCACCGGATCGGCGGCAACTTCGTTGGTGTCATGGTTGAAGGTTTCTGAGAGCACCTTAAAGGCAAAACGGGTTGAAATGCCGTCCATGCCTTCGTCAACACCGGCGGTATCGCGATATTCCTGCATGGATTTGGCCTTGGGATCGACGTCTTTGAGCGTTTCACCGTCATAGACCCGCATTTTGGAATAAAGGTTGGAGTTTTCGTGTTCATGCAGGCGCGACAGCACCGAGAATTGCGCGAGCATCTTAAGCGTGCCGGGCGCACAGGCCCCCTGTTCAAGTTCCGATCCTTCAAGAAGCTTGTCGTAAATCTGGGTTTCTTCGGTGACGCGCAGGCAATAGGGCACCTTGATCACGCTGATACGGTCGATGAAGGCTTCGTTGTTTTTGTTAGCCTTAAATGTTTGCCATTCTGACTCGTTCGAGTGGGCAAGGATCAAGCCCTGAAACGGGATGGCGCCAAGATTTTCGGTGCCGATATAGTTGCTTTCCTGTGTTGCGGTCAGCAACGGATGGAGCATCTTGATCGGGGCCTTGAACATTTCGACAAATTCAAGAAGGCCCTGGTTGGCCCGGTTCAGCCCGCCGGAGTAGCTGTAGGCATCCGGGTCGTTCTGGCTGTAATATTCAAGCTTGCGGATATCGACCTTACCGACCAGCGACGAGATATCCTGATTGTTTTCATCGCCGGGTTCGGTTTTGGCAATGCCGATCTGGCGCAAGCGCGACGGGATCAGTTTAACGACCGAGAATTTACTTAGGTCGCCTTCAAACTCGTCAAGGCGTTTGACCGCCCATGGCGACATCAAGCCGGTGAGGCGGCGTTTGGGAATGCCGTATTTGTCCTGAATGGCGTCGCCCATTTTGGCGGGATTAAACAGGCCAAGCGGGCTTTCGAAAACCGGGCTGATATCATCGCCCGCCTTGAGAACATAAATCGGTTCCTGTTCCATCAGCTCTTTGAGCCGTTCAGCAAGGGAGCTTTTGCCCCCACCCACGGGACCGAGAAGATAGAGAACCTGTTTGCGTTCCTCCAAGCCCTGTGCGGCATATTTAAAGAAGCCTACGATACGTTCGATGGTTTCTTCCATGCCGTAAAAATCGACAAAGGCCGGATACCGTTTGATGGTGCGGTTGAGGAAGACGCGGGCCAGTCGGGGATCTGTCGATGTATCGATCAGTTCGGGTTCACCGATGGCGGTAATCATGCGTTCTGCGGCGGACGCATAAGCCGTTGGGTCTTCACGACATAAATTGAGGTAATCGCGAATGGTTAGTTCGGTTTCTTGTTTTCCGTCATAGCCTTCCGCATACAGCTCGAAGATATCCTTGCCTTCAGCCATGGCGCGGTCTCCTTTCAAACGTTATCTCATGCGTGTCAAAATGTGCGTTTCCTGTCGTTCCTGAATTTTTTGCGGTGCGGTAGGCCCGTTTTGGGCCGCCTTAGTCTATGTACGTCGGCAAAGCTCGTCTTGGTGAGTTTGTCGGACCGTAAATATATTAAAAGAAAATATTGACGTTCTGGTTAATGAATGGCGGAATTCGCCGGGACTTAACAAGAATTGAAGTTTTACAGTATTTCCATCGCGGGTATCTGTATTTGCAGCCAATGGTTGCGATATTTGGCCCTGTTGCAGCGGCCGATTAGTTGAACTTTAGAAATGTCTTGGCGGTCATCCGTCGTGCGACCCTGATTTCCGCCCCCGATTTTCATCGGTGCAAAAGCCTACTCTTCAAACGTGGGAAGTTGCGTATCCATCCGCAAGGCAAGACATAAGTATTATCGACGGAATTTCCGCCTATCCGATCACGTGTGAGTGAGCCGGTTTGGCGGTTGCCGTAGGCTCAGGAAAAGTCGTGCGGGGATAAAATATTTTGCATTTGCGCAAAGTTGGCCTGAGACGGTATCACAGGCAGTCGGCTTTAAACGCCGGGCACGCGCAAGAATTAAGGAAGCCGGAATGACCGAAGGTAGTGTTGAATTTGTAGAGCCCCATGAACTTGATCAGTTGATCGGGCAGGAAACGGTCACGGTGATTGATGTCCGCGAAGCCGACGAATTCGCCACCGGTCACATCGAAACGGCGATCAATATTCCGACATCGAATTTTGATATCCCGGCCCTGATTGATCTGACCGATGAAAACGACACCGATCTTGTGTTTGTCTGTGCGGTGGGGCAACGATCCTTTGGCGCGGCGAATGCGGTGTTGCCGCATGTTGATTGCAAGGTGATCAACCTTAAGGGCGGTATTCAAAGCTGGACCCGCGGTGGGTTTGAGCTTGAAGGAGGCAAATAACCCGACGGGCGTTTGATCGACGTTCGGCAGCCACAATTTATTCGAATTGGCTATTCAAATTGGCAATTCAAACCGGTCTCATCCGTGATGGCCGGTTTTTCTATCTTGACGACTTCTCTTTAATGGAAAAATATCCCATTAAAGAGATTCGAGGGGCGATATGGACGAAATTGAAACAAGACTGGCCGAAAGATTGGCGGCATTGCGGTCTGATCGTGGGTGGTCGCTTGATGACTTGGCAAAGCGCAGTGCGGTCAGCCGTGCCAGCTTGTCACGGATTGAAAATGGCGATGTCAGCCCGACGGCCAGTGTGCTGGGTAAACTGTGCGTGGCATATGGCATGACATTGTCGCGTCTGATGCAGATGGTCGAGGATGATTTTATCCCGCTGGTTACCCATGCATCGCAGGAAGTCTGGACCGATCCGGAAACCGGATATCGTCGCCGACTGGTGTCGCCGACGTCACGATTGCTTTCGGGTGAGGTGATTGAAGGCGAAATCGATCCGGGGCAACGCATTGAATATGGCGGATCGCCGCGCGACGGGCTGGAACATCATCTGGTGATGCTTGATGGGCAGTTGTCCATGCAGATTGACGGCACAACCCACCATCTGGGGCAGGGGGATTGCCTGCGCTATCAGTTGCGCGGTGGCAACGTGTTTCAAACCCCGAAAAACGCGGGTGCGCGCTATCATCTGTTCATTATCGACTAGGTCCTGACCCTAGATCACAGAAAAGAATCCATCATGAACCCATCCTTACCTGCCCCCACGATAATCAACCTTGACGCCGATGGCCTGATCGCGCGGATCGACCCGTTTGGCGAGATGCTCCATGCCTGTGTCCATGACGGGGCCAGCATCGGCTTTATCGACCCGTTCCCGGTCGAGGAGGCGGTTGCATTTTGGCGTGACCGGATTGTTCCGGCCCTTCGTGGCGGGAAGCGGATATTGTTTGCTGCAATGGATCAGGGGCGTGTGGTGGGGACCGTGCAGCTTGATGTTGATACCATGCCAAATCAGCGCCATCGCGGCGACATCAGTAAATTGATGGTGCGACCCGATTGCCGTCGTCGCGGAATTGCCCGGTTGTTGATGATGGCGGCCGAAGATTGTGCTCAGGACATGGGGCGGTCGTTACTGACCCTTGATACCCGTACGGGTGACAGTGCGGAAACATTGTATCTGTCACTTGGATTTCAGTGCGCAGGGGTGATCCCCGATTATGCCCGTGATCCTTTTTCAGATCACCTTAGTGCAACCACGATTATGTTTAAGCGGGTTTGAATGTAGCCCCGGAGTTTTGCAACGCTTATCACGCGATTCCTGAAAGGTGTATTCAGAACGGGCGTTCTTGCATGCCAGTATTTGCCATCCAGACCGGCATGTGAGTGACAATTGTCGTGCTGCGCTGCGGCGATGTGAGGCGGGTTTGGCTATAATTTCGTTTTATCATGCGAGTTCAAGGCCTTGTGCGGCGCACTAAGGGTTTGTTGGGGGATGTCCTTAACGTGGTAAAACATGTTGAACCCTATCGCGAAATGGGCGCATCTTTTCCTTTGAGACGACAGAATTAAAATAAAAGTACTTGGAGGACGTCCATCATGAAGAAATTTGCCCTTGCCGCGGCGCTGATTGCGTCTGTTGGCTTTGCCGGTGCGGTTCAGGCCGCTGACCTGACCTTGCGCATCTCCTTGCAGTTGCCGATGAAAAGCCACCTTGGCCAGAACCTTTTGATGTTCAAACAAGAGGTCGAGGAAAAATCAAACGGCGACATCGAAGTTCAGATTTACGATTCAGCCCAGCTTTATAAAGACAAGGAAGTTCCCGCTGCTGTTGGCTCGGGTGCGATTGAAATGGGCGTTGCGTCACTGACCCGTTATGTTGGTGATGTTCCCGCAGTTGATATTTTCTATCAGCCATTTGTGTTTGATTCCGAGGAAAAGGTCCGCAAGGCCGTTGCCAAAGGATCACCGGTGCGCGGTCCGCTTGATGAGGCAATTGCCGATACCGGTGCGACCGTTTTGTGGTGGCAGGCGTACGGCGGGGCGATCATGCTGTCCAAGGATGAACCGCTGCATGGTCCGGAAGACCTTGAAGGCAAGAAAGTCCGTGTCTTTGGCAAAACGCTTGGTGATTTTGTAACGTCTGCGGGCGGTGCGCCGACGCTTGTTTCGGGCTCCGAGCAGTATATTGCCTATCAGCGTGGCACTGTTGACGTTGGGATGACCGGTGTTTCAGGCGTCAAATCCCGTCAGCTTTGGGAAGTCATGGATAATATCACCGTGACCAACCATGCCGATATCGAGTTCATTGTTGTGGTCAATACCGATTTCTGGAATGGGCTTAGCGATGAACAGCGCGACATCATCAATGCCGCAGCGATGAATGCCGAGGCAGATGTTCGCGACCGTATGAGCGACATTGAAGCCGCTGCTTACAGTGCGGCCGAAGAAGCAGGCATGACGGTTTATCGTCCGACTGACGCGGAACTTGCCAAATGGCGCGCGGTTTCCCAGCCGGTATATGATGCGTTCCTTGAAGATGCCGGTGATCTTGGCAAGCAGGTCTTTGACGCTGCTGAAAAATTCTAGGAACTGTTTTCGGAACGCCTCGATACATTCAGGGCCCCATCCGGTCGGTTTTCTGACCGGATGGGGTTCTATGATCTTAATGTCATCTCTTGCGGGGGCCACGCCACCGTTCTGCTTTGTCCCGGCACCGCGTGCGGTGGTGATTTTTTGTATTTTTCGTGATCAGGAGCAAACCGTTCTTGTGATACGGCCCCAGTGGTCCGTCATCGCAGAACGGCATTATTTAAATGATGTTTGATCGATTGATGCTTTTGCTGGCGTGGGTCGCGGCCCTTCTGTTTGTTGCAGCGGGCTGTATGCTGACCTACGAAGTCATTGCCCGGTATTTCTTTATTCGTCCCACAATCTGGGCAGCCGAGCTTTCGCAACTTTGCCTGATCTGGGGATCCTTGATGGGCATGCCCTGGGCCTTGGCTGCACGTCGCCATATTTCGGTCGATGCGATCACCCGGCTGTGCCCGCCGTTGGTTCAGCGCGGGCTTGAAGTTATTGCGATGACGGCGATCCTTGCGTTTTCCGTCATGGTGACGATCAAGGGTTGGGACATCTTTTTTGAAAGCTTTGAACGCGGGCGCACGACGGGCACGATGCTTGATCTGCCGTCGTGGGTTGCCGAACTTCCGGTGGCCATCGGATTTGCGCTTTTGGCCGTGCAGGCCGTGATTGAAATTGTCGGCCTTTTGCGGGGCAAGGAAATTCCGAAAGGGGCGCACGAATGACCATCGTCTTTACCTTGGCGGCAATGTTCGCCTTGTTGCTTATTCGTGTGCCAGTCGCCTTTGCCCTTGGCGGTCTTGGGCTTGGCATGTTGATCCTTGGCGGGTTCTCGCCCTTGATGGCGCCACAGGCGATTTTATCAACGCTGGACGGGTTTATCCTGTTGGCGGTGCCGCTGTTTTTATTGATGTCCAATACGCTGTTGCGTGCCGGGGTTGGCAATGACCTTTTTGCCGCGGTGAGTGCGTGGGTCGGCCATTGGCCCGGTGGCTTGGCGGTTGCGACCATCCTGTCCTGCGGGGTGTTTGCCGCGATTTCAGGATCATCGGTGGCAACGGCTGCAACCATTGGCACGGTTGCCATCCCAGAAATGATCAATCGCGGCTACAACAAGCGGTTTGTCTATGGCCTGCTGGCCGCAGGCGGCACGCTTGGCATCCTGATCCCGCCATCGATCCCGATGATCATTTACGGCTTTGTCACCGAAGAATCGGTAATTGCACTGTTTTTGGCCGGGATTGGGCCGGGCATTGCGCTTTTGGTGCTGTTTATCATTTTTTCGATGGTCTATGCCCGGTTGGGTGGACAGGAACGCGAACCCAAACGTGATTGGGCCGAACGCAAACGCGCAACCTTTAAGGCATTGCCGTCTGTTCTGCTTGCTGTTTTGATTATTGGCGGAATTTATTCCGGGGCCTTTACCCCGACCGAGGCGGCGGCCATCGGGTTTGCCGCCGCATTGATCATTACGGCTGCGATGCGGGTTCTGACGTGGGAAAAATTAAAACTGGCGATCTTTGACTCGATGGCCACCACGGTCGCCATCATTCTGATCATTGCCGGTGCCAAGGTGTTTGGCAAAGCCATCACGCTGTATCGCATCCCCCAAGACATCTCGGTGATGATCAGTCAGGGGATCGATACCCAGCTTGGCTTTATCCTTGTGGTGTCCGTGGTGCTTCTGATCATGGGGCTGGTGTTTGAAGCCCTGTCCATGGTGTTGATCATGACGCCGGTCTTGTTGCCTGCGGCCTTGGCCCTTGGTTTTGATCCGGTGTGGTTTGGGGTTTACATGGTGATCATGGTTGAATGTGCGCTGATTACCCCGCCGGTCGGGTTGAACCTTTATGTCATTCAGTCGGTTGCAAAAACCCGATTGGGCGAGGTGGCACGCGGGGTTTTACCGTTCTTGCTGCTGATGTTCCTGACTGCCGCGATCCTTTATGTCTGGCATGATCTTGCCTTGTATATTCCGTTTAAACTGTGATGCGTATGATAAAAATTGTGACACCTGCCGACAAACTCCGTGATCTTCTGGCGACGGGGGATCTGATTACCATGCCGTGCTGCTTTGACGCGCTTTCGGCCAAGCTGATTGAACAGGAAGGGTTTGGTTTGACGTTTATGTCAGGCTTTGCGACGTCAGCGGCCCGGATCGGGGAACCTGATCTTGGTCTAATGTCATATGGCGAAGTGCTGGATCAGGCGCGCAACATCACCGATGCGATTTCCATACCCCTGATTGGCGATGGTGACACCGGATACGGCAATGCAATGAATGTCCGCCGTACTGTGACCGGCTTTGCCAAGGCGGGCTGTGCAGCGGTGATGTTCGAAGATCAACTGGCGCCCAAACGCTGCGGTCATACCAAGGGCAAGGAAGTTGTCGGCCGGGATGAGGCGTTTGACCGCATCAAGGCCGCGGTGGATGCGCGCGAAGCGGGGGCCGATATCCTGATTCTGGCGCGCACCGATGCCCGCCATCAGCACGGCCTGACTGAGGCGATTGATCGGGCGGCGAAGTTCAAGGAACTCGGCGCGGATATCCTGTTTGTCGAAGCACCCAAATCGGTCGCGGAAATGCGCACCGTCTGTGCCGAACTGTCCGGCCCCAAGATGGCCAATATCGTTGAGGGCGGGGAGACCCCCGATCTGTCACCTGATGAGCTTAAAGACATCGGATATCAGATTGCCGCCTATCCATTGTCGCTGATGGCGGCAGCCATGAAGGCGATGGTTGAGACCTTGCAAACCATGAAGCAGGGTGTTCCACGCGATGACAAATTGATGGATTGGGCTGATTTGCGCAAACGCATCGGGTTTGATACCTATTACCAAGACTCGGAACGCTATGCGTCTTCGCGACGGGATGGCTAAGTAGTGCCTTTTCCAGATAACAGTCCCGCAAGGTTTCGCGATCTTGCGGGACTGTTATGTTTATATCGATACAAATCCATTTTCGTTGGGTGACGGACAGATTGGCGCGCCTATTTCGGATCAAACTGTGCCGTGGTATCGCGCGCACCATGCAGTACACGCAAAATGACCAACCCGGATGGTATTATGCGGTAGTAGATGGCGTAATTTCTATGGATGCAAACGCGAAGGCCAGGCGACAATTCGTCGCGTTTGGGGCCGATTTCCGGATTCTGACAAAGGGGATCAAATCGTTCACCGATCTCATGGATCAGGCGGGTTGCCGCATCATGATTGTCCTCAGCGATAAACGCCCAGATATCGGCAAGATCGTTCTGAGCCGTCTCGGTAATTAAGAGCGGGAGCGGACGTTTAATTTTTCCTGTCCTCTCTGGAGGATCGTTTCAGCATCAAAGCTGCTTACGCGATCTTCTGCGATGTCTTGGTCTCCAACGGCGATATCTGCACGCAGGGCATCAAGCTCGCTCTGTTTGAGTTTGCGTTTATGCTGCCAATCGCGCAGGGCTTCACGGATGATTTCGCTGCTCGAAGCGTAGCCGCCTTCACGCATTGCAGAGCGCATTGTATGCGCCATTTCCTGCGTCACCGTAACGGTCATGCGTTCAATCGTATTGTTTGTGCCCATGATGTATCTCCAATCATCAATCGTATGACTTTATCATACTTTTTCGGCATTCTCATTTTGAAATTGGACATTGCAGTCCGCCAAACACATTGAGTTTGGCATAGCAGTGTCATTCGTTGTCGGGCAGGCTGAAGTTTATAAAAGAAAACCCCGCAGCCAAAAGGCGTGCGGGGTGTTCTTTTTAGTGGTGCCGGCAGAGAGACTTCGAACTCCCAACCTTCGAATTACAAATCCGCTGCTCTACCAATTAAAGCTATGCCGGCTCAGGCGGCGCGAAACATAGTCCGGACCGTTCCTGAATGCAAGAGGGTGATTAGCAGAATTTTGCATCTTTGATTCACCCCCTAAATTCGCATCATTCCTACTTGCGGTAAAGCTCGTAGAGCGCAACTGCAGCCGCATTTGACACATTGAGGCTTTCGATGCGGTCAGACATCGGAAGTTTGACCAGAAAATCGCAATTCTCGCGGGTCAGGCGACGCAGGCCTTCGCCTTCTGACCCCATGACGATTCCCACCCGGCCTTTGAGGTCGGCCTCGGCCAGAGTCTTTTCGGCATAACCATCCATCCCGGCCAGCCAGAAATGTGCATTTTTAAGCTTATCAATCGTCTGATTGAGGTTGCCCGCATGGATATAGGGGATGGTTTCAAGCGCACCACTGGCCGATTTGGCCAAGACACCGGTTTCAAGCGGGGCGTGGCGGTCGGGCACGATGACGGCGGACGCGCCAAAGGCCGCCGCACTGCGCAGGATCGCACCGACGTTGTGGGGATCGGTGACCTGATCAAGCACAATGACGGTGCATTGGTCCGAATCCCGATGGTCGGCGATGAATTCTTCGATCGACAGTTGGGGCAGGGGGGCACAATGCATGGCCATGCCCTGATGAACGGTGCCGGGCGGCATCATTTCATCAAGATCGGTGCGACCGGCCGAATCTACTGGGATGTCGGTGCGTTCGGCATCGGCCAAAGCGGCATTAATTTCATCGCGGACCGTTTCGGTGGCCCAGATTTTGTGAATCGTGCGTTGCGGGTTGGCAATTGCCATCATAACCGGATGGCGCCCAAAGAGAATCAGGCGTGAATTTCCGCCTGACGGGGCGCTATCGCGGCCGCGTTTTCGTCCGCGACGCGAATTGCCTTCACGGTTTTCGTCGTTTTGCGGGAGGTTATCCTGCCCGACGTCATCTTGATGACGATTTCCTGAACGTGGTTTGTTGCGTCGCGACATAATGGCGGAAACCTCCGGGCCGTAAGGAACTGAATGCACTTTGTTTCGCTCAAGGAGCAAAGCTTGGGGAACATATAGGAAAGGAAATACGATTTCGTGTTTTTTTTGCTGTTGACAACACAGGGGCCTCCGCCGTATTCCCTCCCTCGCCGCAACGAGGCCGGGGTGACCCGGATGGCGTTACGACCCTGATGGAGGGGTGGCAGAGCGGTCAAATGCAGCGGACTGTAACTCCGCCGACTTAGTCTACGCAGGTTCGAATCCTGCCCCCTCCACCATAACTCTCGCCCTCGCGAGGGCTCGCACTAGAAATATGCGGGTGTAGCTCAATGGTAGAGCAGAAGCCTTCCAAGCTTACGACGAGGGTTCGATTCCCTTCACCCGCTCCAATTTTAGAATGTACCCGTCGGCTCGTGCGGTGGGTTTTACTTGTTTTTTGGTTCGGATATAGGATCTGAGGGCTATGGCCAAGGAAAAATTTGCGCGCACAAAACCGCACGTCAACATCGGCACCATCGGCCACGTTGACCACGGCAAAACCACGCTGACCGCAGCGATCACCAAAGTTCTCGCAGAGAGCGGCGGCGCATCGTTCCAGGATTACAGCATGATCGACAAAGCCCCGGAAGAGAAAGCTCGTGGTATCACGATCTCGACCGCGCACGTCGAATATGAAACTGCAAACCGTCACTATGCCCACGTCGATTGCCCGGGCCACGCCGATTATGTGAAAAACATGATCACCGGTGCGGCTCAGATGGACGGTGGTATTCTTGTTGTGTCGGCAGCAGACGGCCCGATGCCCCAGACCCGTGAGCATATCCTGCTTGCCCGTCAGGTTGGTGTCCCGGCACTTGTTGTCTTCATGAACAAAGTTGACCAGGTCGATGACGAAGAGCTCCTTGAGCTCGTCGAAATGGAAATCCGTGAGCTTCTGTCGTCCTACGACTTCCCGGGCGACGACATTCCGATCATCAAGGGCTCGGCTCTTGCTGGATTGGAAGGCAAGAATGACGAAATCGGCAAGAATGCTATCCTCGAACTGATGGCAGCTGTTGATGAGTACATTCCTGCTCCGGAACGTCCGAAGGATCGTCCGTTCCTGATGCCGATCGAGGACGTGTTCTCGATTTCGGGTCGTGGTACGGTTGTGACCGGTCGTGTTGAAACCGGTATCGTTAAAGTTGGCGAAGAGATTGAAATCGTCGGCGTTAAAGACACCGTTAAAACCATCGTTACCGGCGTTGAAATGTTCCGCAAGCTGCTCGATCAGGGTGAAGCTGGCGACAACATTGGCGCGTTGCTGCGTGGTACCAAACGTGAAGACGTCGAACGTGGCCAGGTTCTGGCCCACGTTGGCTCGATCACCCCGCACACCAAATTCGAAGCAGAAGCCTACATCCTGACGAAGGATGAAGGTGGCCGTCACACGCCGTTCTTCTCGAACTACCGTCCTCAGTTCTACTTCCGTACAACTGACGTCACCGGTTCGATTGAGCTGCCTGCTGGCACCGAAATGGTAATGCCGGGCGACAACGTTCAGATGACCGCAACCCTCATTGCACCGATCGCAATGGACGAAGGTCTGCGTTTCGCAATCCGTGAAGGCGGTCGTACCGTCGGCGCGGGCGTTGTTGCCAAGATCCTCGAGTAATTTTTAGGATTTTGCACGATTGAGTGCTTGATCTTGGATGTGCGGGCGGATATAAACCGCCCGCACACCCTGCCGCCCGGGCAGGGATGAGCCAGAAAGAAGATAAGCTTTTCAACTTTCTGTCGATCTTGTAGGAGTGTAGCTCAGTTGGTAGAGCATCGGTCTCCAAAACCGAGTGCCGGGGGTTCGAGTCCCTCCTCTCCTGCCAATTTTTTTCCGGGTCGTGAAACAAAGTATTAGAAAGCGGTGTAACCCCAACAATGGCAAAAACGTCGCCAGCACAATTCGTACAGCAGGTCCGCACCGAGGCAAAAAAGGTCTCGTGGCCGTCCCGTAAGGAAACGACCGTTTCAACCATTATGGTTTTCGTGATGGTTGCTCTTGCGTCTGTTTTCTTCTTTGTTGTCGATCAGCTCCTCGCATGGGGTGTTAAGCTGGTCTTTGGTGTTGGGGGTTAAGCTTATGGCGCATCGCTGGTACGTGCTTCACGTTCATTCGGGTTTTGAGAAAAAAGTCGCTGAGTCAATCCGCGAGCAGTCCATCAAGAAAGGTCTTGAAGGCGAGATTCTCGAGGTTCTGGTTCCGACTGAAGAGATTGTTGAGATGCGTCGCGGCGCAAAGGTCAATTCCGAGCGGAAGTTTTTCCCGGGGTATGTCCTGCTGAAGATGGATCTCACTGACGAAAGCTGGCATCTGGTCAAAAATACCGCCAAGGTCACCGATTTCCTCGGTAGCCGTGGCAAGCCGATGCCGATTTCCGAAAAGGAAGCTCAAACCATCCTGCATCAAGTTCAGGAAGGTGTTGATCGTCCGAAGCCAACCATCTCGTTCGAGGTTGGCGAGGAAGTCCGTGTTTCCGACGGTCCGTTTGCATCGTTTAACGGTATCGTCGAAGGAGTTGATGAAGAACGTTCACGCCTTAAGGTGTCTGTTTCGATCTTCGGTCGTTCAACTCCGGTCGAGCTGGAATATGCCCAGGTCGAGAAGCTCTAAGAAAAAACGATCTTGTAAATTGAAGTCGCTGCTTGTATACGCAGGCAGCTTTTAAAGCGCGGGAGGTCAGCCATGACCGTACCGCGCGCTTCTGTAAGAGGTACTCTAATGGCGAAAAAAATCGACGGCTATCTTAAGCTGCAGATTCCCGCCGGCAAAGCCAATCCGTCACCGCCTGTCGGTCCGGCTCTTGGTCAGCGCGGCGTGAATATCATGGAATTCTGCAAGGCGTTCAACGCAGCGACCCAGCAGATGGAACCAGGGATGCCGATTCCGGTCGTCATCACCGTTTATTCCGACCGTTCATTCAGCTTTGTCACCAAAACCCCACCGGCATCCTACTTCCTGAAAAAGGCAGCAGGCATTGCCAAAGGTTCCGGGACCACCGGTAAAGGTTTTGTTGGTAAAGTGACCAAAGCACAGGTCAAAGAAATCGCAGAAGCCAAAATGGTTGACCTCAACGCATTTGACGTTGATGGCGCGATGGCAATGATCGAGGGCTCTGCCCGTGCGATGGGTCTTGAGGTTGTGGAGTAAGACGATGGCCAAGACTGGTAAACGCCTTGCCCAGGCCTATGAGGGCATCGACCGTAACACCCAGTACGAGCTGGCAACTGCTGTCAAACTCGTCAAAGAAGGTGCAAAAGCAAAATTCGATGAAACCATCGAAATTGCCATGAACCTTGGTGTTGATCCGCGTCACGCTGACCAGATGGTCCGTGGTGTTGTTTCGCTTCCGCATGGTACCGGTAAAACCATGCGCGTCGCCGTCTTCGCAAAAGACGCCAAAGCAGAAGAAGCCCTTAAAGCTGGTGCAGACACTGTTGGCGCAGAAGACCTGATGGAAGCAATGCAGAAAGGCGATCTGAACTATGATCGCGTTATTGCAACCCCGGACATGATGGCTGTTGTCGGTCGTCTCGGTAAGGTACTTGGCCCGCGCGGCCTGATGCCGAACCCGAAACTCGGCACTGTTACCATGGATGTTGCGACCGCCGTTTCCGATGCAAAAGCTGGCCAGGTTCAGTTCCGTGCAGAGAAAACCGGTATCGTACATGCAGGTATCGGCAAGGCTTCGTTCAGCGAAGAACAGATCCTTGAGAATGCAAAAGCATTCTTTGGTGCGATTGTTAAAGCGAAACCGGCTGGCGCAAAAGGTATCTACCTTCAGCGTGCGGCGATCAGCTCCACCATGGGTGCTGGCGTCAAATTGTCGATCCCTGACATCGCGTCTAAATAAGAAATTTTCGAATTCTGACCGATCCCAAGGGGTCGGTCAGGACCGGAGAGGGTGGTTATAGCCCTCTCTACCTGTCTGTCCCAGACTGCAGGTGAGTGACATTCGTTGCTCTTAATCTCCTGCATAGGCAGAGGTTCCGGTTCTTAGTTTTCCCCGTATGGGGCATCACAAAAGGCTTGGACATCTGGCAAACGGACGGGCGTCACAGACCGGTTCGAAAGGACTGGTCGCGTCTGTGAACCTCCTTGTGGGGTTCAGGGCAAAAAGCAACGTCGGAGACTAAAAGTGAACCGCGATGAAAAACAACAGTTCGTAGCAGAAATGCGCGAAGTGTTCGAAGCTGCGGAAGGTCTGGTCGTTACCCAGTATAAAGGGTTGACGGTCGCAGAAATTACCGCTCTTCGTGCACAGATGCGTGAATCTGGTGCGGGCTTCAAGGTCACCAAAAACCGGCTTACGCGACTTGCTCTGGAAGGCACCAAATTTTCTGGTCTTGCAGATTACTTCACCGGCCCGACCGCGATTGGCTATTCAGCCGATCCGGCCGCAGTCGCAAAAGTAGCTGCGAAGTTCGCAAAATCCAATGACAAGCTTGTTCTTGTTGCTGGTGCTATCGGCGAACAGGTTCTGAACGAACAGGGCATCAAAGCTCTGGCAGAACTGCCGTCGCTGGACGAACTCCGTGCGAAAATGGTTGGCATGATCCAGACCCCGGCACAGCGTATCGCTACGCTGACTTCCAAGCCGGCTGGACAGATCGCCCAGGTGCTGAAGGCATACGCCGACAAAGGCGAAGCCGCGTAAACCAATTATCCAAGATATCTGATGATATCCAAGTTCAAGCCTAGGAGTTATACACATGGCCGATCTTAAGGCACTCGTTGAAGAGCTTTCCAAGCTCACCGTTATCGAAGCTGCAGAACTTTCCAAAATGCTCGAAGAAGAGTGGGGCGTTTCTGCTGCTGCTCCGGTTGCTGTTGCTGCTGCTGGCGGCGCTGCTGCTGAAGCCGCTGAAGAACAGACCGAATTTGACGTCGTTCTGACTGCTGCTGGTGACAAGAAAATCAACGTCATCAAAGAAGTCCGCGCAATCACCGGTCTTGGCCTCAAAGAAGCCAAAGAACTCGTTGAAGGTGCTCCGAAAGCCGTCAAAGAAGGCGCTTCGAAGGACGAAGCTGAAGAAATCAAGAAGAAGCTTGAAGAAGCTGGCGCTTCCGTCGAACTTAAATAATCGACGGCTTCTTGCCAAGGTCTGGGTCGGCGTCCTTTGGGCGCCGACCCATCCGTCTCTGTGCTCCGGGCAATTGTGTTACGGGTGATGCAGCGACGCGAACAGGAATTTAACGGTTGACGCTGCCAAAGGTAATCGTACATAACGGTAGGCTGTTTAGGTCAAAGGTTATCTTTGACGGCGTTGACAGCCGAGGGATCAGTGATCTCATTCAAGTTGGATGTCACATAACATCCACGGTCATAATCAAGTGAACGCCCGCCCCGTACGGGGCTCGGGCGTCGTTGTGCTGTATGCGTTTTGCGCAAATCGGAAACGCAGCATTGCAAAGACGAACGAGTTCGGACGGTGTGGGGAGGCGCGATTAAAGGAACGATGATGGATAAGTCCTTTACTGGTCGAAAGCGCATCCGCAAAAGCTTTGGACGGATCAGCGAAGTCGCTCCGCTCCCGAACCTCATTGAGGTTCAAAAGAATTCCTACGATAAGTTTTTGCAGACCGGGACCCCGCAGGAGCAGCGGGACGATGCAGGTCTTCAGGAAGTTTTCAAGAGCGTCTTTCCGATTAAAGATTTTTCGGAACGCGCAACTCTTGAATTCGTTTCGTACGAGCTTGAGCAGCCGAAATACGATACCGAAGAGTGTCGCCAGCGAGGCATGACTTTTGCCGCACCGCTGCGTGTAACACTGCGCCTGGTTGTCTGGGATATCGACGAAGACACGGGTGCCCGTTCTATTCGCGATATCAAAGAGCAAGACGTGTATATGGGCGACATGCCGCTCATGACGTTGCACGGTACTTTTATCGTCAACGGCACCGAGCGTGTAATCGTCTCACAGATGCACCGCTCGCCGGGCGTCTTCTTTGACCATGACAAAGGGAAGAGCCACAGCTCAGGCAAATATCTGTTTGCTGCGCGTGTCATTCCTTATCGTGGTTCGTGGCTCGATTTCGAATTCGACGCAAAAGACGTTCTTTACGTCCGTATCGACCGTCGCCGCAAACTGCCGGCGACCACGTTGCTTATGGCTCTTGAAAATGAAGAGTCCGAGAAGCTGCGTGCACAACGTGCCGAAGAAGGGCGCTCTGTCGATCCGTCGGAAATCGAAGGCCTCACCCCGGAAGAGATTCTCAACTATTACTATGAGTCGGCAGAATATCGCCGCACCAAAGATGGTTGGGTAACCGATTTCAATGCCGAGCGTTACATCGGTCAGAAGCTGGTGCACGATCTTGTTGATGCCAAAAGCGGCGAAGTTGTCGCAGCGGCTGGTTCAAAAATCACCAAGCGTTCGTCGGTTAAAATCACCGAAACCGGCGTCAAACAGATCCTCGTGCCAGAAGAGCAGCTTAACGGCTGGTTCATGGCAGATGACCTGATTGATGGCGAAACCGGTGAAATTCTGGCAGAAGCCGGTCACGAGCTGACAGAAGAAGTGTTCGAGCAGCTCAAGGAATGGAATGTCAATTCCGTTCGCTTGTTGATGATCGACCACAACAATGTCGGTGCGTATCTGCGTAACACCGTTGCACTCGACAAGAACAGCAATCGCGAAGAAGCCCTTGTGGACATCTATCGCGTGATGCGTCCTGGCGAGCCGCCAACCCTTGAGGGTGCGGAAGCGATGTTCAAGGGCCTGTTCTTTGACTCAGAGCGTTATGATCTGTCGGCCGTTGGCCGTGTGAAGATGAATGCGCGTTTGAACCTGGAATGCCCGGATACGGTTCGTATCCTGCGTCGCGAAGACATTCTGGAAGTCGTCCGTGTTCTGATCGACCTGAAAGATGGTCGTGGCGAGATTGACGATATTGATCACCTTGGTAACCGTCGCCTGCGTTCGGTTGGCGAGCTGATGGAAAACCAGTTCCGTGTTGGCCTTCTGCGTATGGAACGTGCGATCCGCGAGCGTATGAGCTCGGTCGAGATCGACAACGTTATGCCGCATGACCTGATCAACGCGAAACCGGTTGCAGCAGCTGTGCGTGAATTCTTCGGCTCTTCGCAGCTGTCGCAGTTCATGGATCAGACCAACCCGCTTTCGGAAATCACCCACAAACGTCGTCTTTCGGCGCTTGGACCAGGTGGTTTGACCCGTGAGCGTGCAGGCTTTGAAGTTCGTGACGTTCATCCGACCCACTATGGTCGTATCTGCCCGGTTGAAACGCCGGAAGGTCCGAACATTGGCCTGATCAACTCACTGGCAACCTTTGCCCGTGTCAACCAGTACGGCTTCATCGAAAGCCCGTATCGTAAGGTTGCCGACGGCAATGTGACAGCAGAGGTTATTTACCTCTCGGCGATCGAAGAAGGTCGTTATGTTATCGCACAGGCCAACGAACCGTTGACCGAAGGCTTTAACTTTGCCAACGAACTGATCAACACCCGTAAAGCCGGTGACCACTATATGGCCCGCTCCGAAGAGATCGACCTTATGGACGTCTCGCCGAAGCAACTGGTGTCAGTCGCATCCGCGCTCATTCCGTTCCTTGAGAACGATGACGCGAACCGCGCACTGATGGGCTCGAACATGCAGCGTCAGGCGGTTCCGTTGATCCGTTCAGAAGCACCGTATGTCGGGACCGGTATGGAAGTTCCGGTGGCACGTGATTCGGGTGCAACCCTGATCGCACGCCGTGATGGTGTTGTTGAATCTGTTGATGCGACCCGTATGGTGATCCGGGCCACTGGTGACATTGCTGCATCGGCATCGGGTGTCGATATTTACACCCTGCTGAAGTATCAGCGTTCCAACCAGGGCAGCTGCATCAACCAGCGTCCGCTGGTGAAAGTTGGCGATGTCGTTGAAAAAGGCGACATCATTTCGGATGGTCCGTGTACCGATATGGGTGAACTTGCCCTTGGCCGTAACGTGCTTGTCGCGTTTATGCCTTGGAATGGTTACAACTTTGAGGATTCCATCCTTCTGTCCGAACGTATTGCACGTGATGACGTTTATACCTCGATCCATATCGAGGAATTCGAAGTCATGGCGCGTGATACCAAACTTGGTCAGGAAGAAATCACCCGTGATATTCCGAACGTCGGTGAAGAAGCCCTTAAAAACCTCGATGAGGCGGGCATTGTTTACATCGGTGCGGAAATCAAACCGGGCGATATCCTTGTCGGTAAGGTAACGCCAAAAGGCGAAAGCCCGATGACGCCGGAAGAAAAACTTCTGCGTGCCATCTTTGGTGAAAAAGCATCCGATGTTCGCGATACGTCGCTGCGTGTCCCGCCAGGACAGTTCGGTACCATTGTTGAAGTCCGCGTGTTCTCACGTCGTGGTGTTGACAAGGACGAACGTGCTCTGGCAATCGAACGTTCGGAAATCGAACGTCTCGCACAGGACCGTGATGACGAACGTGCCATTCTTGAGCGCAACTTCTATGGCCGTCTGAAAAATCTTCTGCTTGGTCAGACGATTGTTGATGGTCCGAAGGGCCTTGATGGCGTAATCACCGAAGACAGCCTTTCGGGTGTTGCACGTGGTTTGTGGCGTCAGATTGCGGTTGCCGATGATGCGGTGATGTCTGACATCGAAGCGCTGAAAAAACAGTTCGAGGAATCGATCGCTGTTCTTCAGGCCCGTTTCGATGATAAAGTTGACAAACTGCAGGCTGGTGACGAATTGCCGCCGGGCGTGATGAAGATGGTTAAAGTCTTCGTTGCTGTTAAACGTAAAATGCAGCCGGGCGATAAGATGGCCGGCCGTCACGGGAACAAGGGTGTCGTATCGCGCATTATGCCGGTTGAAGACATGCCGCACCTCGAAGACGGTACGCCGGTCGATATCGTTCTGAACCCGCTTGGTGTTCCGTCGCGTATGAACGTCGGCCAGATCCTTGAAACCCACCTTGGTTGGGCGTCACGTGGTCTGGGCGAACAGATCGGCGAACTTGTCGATGCTGTTGCTGACGGTCGTGGCGAGATGGAAGACCTGCGTGGCAAGCTTAATGATGTCTACGAAGGCGAAGAATACATCGCTGGCATCAAAGAGCTGTCTGATGGTGAAGTCATCGAGCTTGGCAACAACCTGCGTCGCGGCGTCCCGATGGCCACTCCGGTCTTCGACGGTGCCCGTGAGCCTGATGTTGTTCGTATGCTTGAAAAAGCCGGCCTTGATGGTTCTGGTCAGGTTGACCTTTATGATGGTCGTACTGGTGAGAAATTCCATCGCAAGGTGACGGTTGGGTATATCTATATGCTCAAACTGCACCACTTGGTCGACGACAAGATCCACGCACGTTCGATTGGTCCGTACTCACTTGTTACCCAGCAGCCGCTGGGTGGTAAGGCGCAGTTCGGTGGCCAGCGTTTCGGGGAGATGGAAGTATGGGCACTCGAAGCTTACGGTGCTGCTTACACCCTTCAGGAAATGCTTACGGTCAAGTCGGATGACGTTTCGGGCCGTACCAAGGTTTACGAAGCCATCGTTCGTGGTGAAGACACCTTTGAGGCCGGTATTCCGGAGTTGTTTAACGTTCTCGTTAAAGAACTCCGTTCGCTTGGTCTCAATGTCGAGCTTGAGCAGAACGACTTTTAAGTGTTTGGCGCGTCGGGCTGTCCATAAGGGCAGCCCGGCCGCCATTACGCATCTTTCGGCCTGAAATTGGCGAAACCCGGCGAGACCGGGCATAGCGGGAGAGCCTTTATGAACGAGTTGATGAAGATCTTCGGGCAGCCGCAGGGCACCCAGAGCTTCGATCAGATCCGGATTCAGATTGCCAGCCCGGAGCGTATCCGCTCCTGGTCATTTGGTGAAATCAAGAAACCGGAGACCATCAACTACCGGACCTTTAAGCCGGAACGCGACGGTTTGTTCTGTGCGCGCATTTTTGGTCCGGTGAAGGATTACGAATGCTTGTGCGGCAAGTACAAGCGTATGAAATACCGCGGCATTATCTGTGAGAAGTGCGGCGTCGAAGTGACCTTGGCCAAAGTACGTCGTGAACGTATGGGCCACATTGAACTGGCGGCACCTGTTGCCCACATCTGGTTCATGAAGTCACTGCCGAGCCGTCTTGGTTTGCTGCTCGACATGACGCTCAAGGATCTTGAGCGCATTCTGTATTTCGAGAACTATGTGGTGATCGAACCGGGCCTTACCCCGCTTAAAATGGGTGAGCTCCTGTCCGAAGACCAGTATATGACAGCCCAGGAAGAATATGGCGAAGACAGCTTCCGTGCCGGTATCGGTGCAGAAGCCATCCGCGATATGCTTGCGGCTATCGATCTTGATGAAGAACGCGAAACCGCGAAAATCGACCTCAAGGAAACCAATTCCGAAGCCAAACGCAAAAAGCTGGTCAAGCGTCTTAAGCTGATCGAAGCCTTCCAGGAATCTGGTGCGCGCCCGGAATGGATGATCCTTGAAGTTATTCCGGTTATCCCGCCAGAATTGCGTCCGCTGGTACCGCTTGATGGCGGCCGCTTCGCAACGTCTGATTTGAACGACCTTTACCGTCGTGTCATCAACCGTAACAACCGTCTGAAGCGCCTGATCGAGCTTCGTGCGCCTGATATCATCGTGCGTAACGAAAAACGTATGCTTCAGGAATCGGTTGATGCGCTGTTTGACAACGGTCGTCGTGGTCGTCCGATCACCGGTGCCAACAAGCGTCCGCTCAAATCGATGTCGGACATGCTTAAAGGTAAGCAGGGTCGTTTCCGTCAGAACCTTTTGGGTAAACGCGTCGACTATTCCGGTCGTTCTGTGATTACCGTGGGTCCGAACCTGAAACTCCATCAGTGCGGCCTGCCAAAGAAAATGGCGCTCGAACTGTTCAAGCCTTTCGTTTACGCGAAGCTGGAACTGTACGGGATGGCAACCACCATCAAAGCTGCAAAGCGTATGGTGGAAAAAGAGCGTGCCGAAGTTTGGGATATCCTTGAACAGGTTATCCGTGAACACCCGGTCATGCTGAACCGCGCGCCGACCCTTCACCGTCTTGGTATTCAGGCGTTCGAGCCTACCTTGATTGAAGGTAAGGCCATCCAGTTGCATCCGCTCGTTTGTACGGCCTTCAACGCCGACTTCGACGGTGACCAAATGGCTGTCCACGTGCCGCTGTCGCTTGAAGCGCAGCTTGAAGCACGTACCTTGATGATGTCAACCAACAACATCCTGTCACCGGCATCGGGTAAACCGATTATCGTGCCGTCCCAGGATATTGTCCTTGGTCTTTATTACATCTCGATGGAACGCGACGGTCAGCCGGGCGAGGGCATGTCCTTTGTCAATATCGCTGAAATCGAACAGGCGCTTGATGCCGGTTTCGTAAACCTGCATTCGAAAATCAATGCACGTTACAAAACGGTTGATGAAAACAATGAGCCGATCACGGTTCGTGTTGCAACGACCGCCGGTCGTATGTTGTTGTCTGAACTGTTGCCGCGTCATCCGCGCATTCCGTTTTCGACCATCAACAAGTTGCTGACCAAAAAAGACGTCTCGAACGTTATCGATGTCGTTTACCGTCACTGTGGCCAGAAAGAGACTGTTATCTTTGCTGACCGCATGATGGGCCTTGGTTTCAACTGGGCATGTAAAGCCGGTATTTCGTTTGGTAAGGATGACATGATCATTCCTGAAGCCAAGGAAGTTCTGGTGGGCGCAACCCACGACAAGGTCAAAGAATACGAACAGCAGTACCAGGATGGTCTCATCACCCGTGGTGAGAAATACAACAAAGTTGTTGATGCCTGGTCGCAGTGTACCGATGACGTTTCCGAAGAGATGATGAAAGTCATCTCGGCAACGGCCGAAGGCGATAATGTAAACTCGGTTTACATGATGGCCCACTCCGGTGCCCGCGGTTCTGCCGCCCAGATGCGTCAGCTGGCTGCTATGCGCGGCCTGATGGCAAAGCCGGATGGCTCGATCATTGAAACCCCGATTATTTCGAACTTTAAAGAAGGCCTGACCGTGCAGGAGTACTTCAACTCCACTCACGGTGCCCGTAAGGGTCTGGCTGATACCGCATTGAAAACGGCGAACTCGGGGTATCTTACCCGTCGTCTTGTTGACGTCGCACAGGATTGCATCATCACTCAGCATGATTGCGAAACTGCACGTGGCCTCGATATCGCTGCGGTTGTCGATTCTGGCGAAGTGATCGAAACGCTTTCGGATCGTATTCTGGGTCGTTTCACCGCTGACGAGATTGTTAACCCGTCAACCGGCGAAATCATCGTCCCGAAAAACGCGATGGTCGAAGAAGATCATCTTGATGTGATCGAGAAAGCCGGTGTTGAAACCGCGCGTATCCGTTCTGTCCTGACCTGTGATGCCGAAACCGGCGTTTGCGGCCATTGTTATGGTCGTGACCTGGCACGTGGTACCACGGTCAACATCGGTGAAGCTGTGGGTGTTATTGCCGCACAGTCGATCGGTGAGCCGGGTACACAGCTCACCATGCGTACGTTCCACATTGGTGGTGCGGCACAGCGTGGCGCAGAGGTTTCCGGGGTTGAAGCAAACTTCGATGCGACGGTTAAACTGAAAAACCGTGCCGTCGTTGAGAACTCAAGCGGCGTCAAAATTGTTATGGCGCGTAACCTTGAGATCCTGCTGATCGACAAAACCGGACGCGAGCGTGCGAAATACCGCGTACCATATGGTGCGAAACTGCTTGCTGATGAAGGCGATCAGATCGTTCGCGGCCAGAAACTGGCTGAGTGGGATCCGTACACGCTTCCGATCATCACCGAGAAAGAAGGGTATGTTAACTACGTCGATCTTCTTGAGAACGTAACCATTCGCGAAGTCTATGACGAAGCGACCGGTATTGCGGCCAAGACGGTTATCGACTGGAAAAGCATGCCCAAGGCGTCTGACCTTAAGCCGCGCGTTACCCTGCGTAACGAAAACGGTGAGGTCATCAACCTGGATAACGGTCTTGAAGCCCGTTACTTCCTGTCGGTTGACGCTATTCTCTCGATCGAGAACGGTCAGAAAGTTAACGCTGGTGACGTGCTTGCACGTATCCCGCGTGAAGGTTCGAAGACCCGTGACATCACCGGTGGTCTGCCGCGTGTTGCCGAGCTGTTCGAAGCCCGTAAACCGAAAGAACACGCGATTATCTCGGACATTCCGGGCCGCGTCGAATTCGGCAAGGACTATAAGAACAAGCGTCGCGTCGTCGTGCATCCGCTCGAAGACTCGGGTCTGACCGAACCGGTTGAATACATGATCCCGAAAGGCAAACATCTTGCCGTTCAGGAAGGGGACTTCGTCGAAAAAGGCGATCAGCTCCTTGATGGTTCGCCGGTTCCGCATGATATCTTGCGTGTTATGGGCGTACCTGCACTGGCAGATTACCTGGTCAACGAAATCCAGGAAGTTTACCGTCTGCAGGGCGTTAAGATTAACGACAAACACATCGAAGTCATTGTGCGTCAGATGCTTCAGAAAGTGGAAATCACCAAAACCGGTGACACCACGCTTCTGGTTGGCGAGATCATTGACCGCGGTGATTTTGATACCGAAAACGAACGTGCCGTCAAAGAAGGTGGCGAGCTGGCCGAAGGTGCACCGGTCCTTCAGGGGATCACCAAGGCTTCGCTCCAGACGCATTCCTTCATCTCGGCCGCGTCGTTCCAGGAAACCACGCGCGTTCTTACCGAAGCAGCTGTTTCGGGCAAAACCGATACTCTTATCGGTTTGAAAGAGAACGTTATCGTGGGTCGTTTGATCCCGGCTGGTACCGGTGCGGTGATGAACCGCTTCCGTGCATTGGCTGCCGAACGCGACAAAACGGTACAGATCGAGGCAGAAGAAGAAATCGGCGACAACTTTGGCCCGCAGGCCGATGCCGATACGACTTCGCTGCCGGCAGGCGAATAACATCGTCGCGCCAATACGTTAAAGAATCAGAGGCGAACCGGAAATCTTATCGACGCACCGGTTCGTCTCGGCGTTTGAAGCGCCAACTCGAAGGCCTTGAGGGTTTTGCTTGACGCAAAAGGGGGCCGTCACTAGTATGCGCCCACCAAATCACGGGGGGTGTAACTGTGTCGGTACCGTTTTGTGCGGTAGCGGGCGGTTTTGCCCCCCATCGCTTGAGTGCGACTCTGACGGCCGTCGAGGCAGGAATTCCTGCTTTTATGGGCGTCCGCGCGTGTTTTTGTACTTTGTGCAAAGGCGCGCGGTCGCTCGTCGTGCGTCGATAAGAGCAACGCCCTAGTGGCGTCCGTTGTAGTAAAAGGGAAAGTTAATGCCCACTATTAACCAGTTGATCCGCAAAAAGCGGACACCGCGCACCCAGCGCGATATGGTTCCGGCACTGGAAGCATGCCCGCAGAAACGCGGCGTTTGCACTCGTGTTTATACCACTACCCCGAAGAAGCCGAACTCGGCACTTCGTAAAGTTGCCCGTGTTCGTTTGACCAACGGCTACGAAGTAACGTCTTACATTCCGGGCGAAGGCCATAACCTTCAGGAACACTCTGTCGTGATGATTCGCGGCGGCCGTGTGAAGGATTTGCCGGGCGTTCGTTACCACATTATTCGCGGTACCCTCGATACACAGGGTGTCAAAGACCGTAAACAGCGTCGTTCGAAATACGGCGCGAAGCGTCCGAAATAAGGAGCAGCTCAGATGTCACGTCGTCACGCTGCTGAAAAGCGCGAAGTATTACCTGACGCCAAATACGGCGATAAGGTTCTCACTAAATTCATGAATGGTCTGATGCTCGACGGTAAAAAATCCGCCGCTGAGAAGATCGTTTATGGTGCCCTGGAAGTCATCGAAGGCAAGGGTTCCGACCCTGTGTCGCAGTTCCATGAAGCCATGGACAACGTGAAGCCGAACGTTGAAGTACGTTCGCGTCGTGTTGGTGGTGCTACTTACCAGGTTCCGGTTGAAGTTCGTACCGAACGTCGTCAGGCACTGGCCATTCGTTGGCTGGTTGACGCTGCTCGCAAGCGTTCCGAAACGACCATGGTCGGTCGTCTCGCCGGTGAACTGATGGACGCTGCGAACAACCGTGGTTCGGCCGTCAAGAAACGCGAAGACACCCATCGTATGGCCGAAGCCAATAAGGCTTTCGCTCATTATCGCTGGTAATCTAGACCTTAGGATCAAGAGTCGATTATGGTAAAACGCACTCCGATCTCTCGGTATCGTAACATCGGCATCATGGCACACATTGATGCGGGTAAAACGACGACTACCGAGCGAATCCTTTTCTACACCGGAAAATCCTACAAGATCGGCGAAGTCCACGACGGCGCCGCAACGATGGATTGGATGGAGCAGGAACAGGAACGTGGCATTACGATTACGTCTGCTGCGACGACCTGCTTCTGGAAAGACAACCGCATTAACATCATTGATACCCCGGGCCACGTTGACTTCACGATTGAAGTTGAACGTTCGCTTCGTGTTCTCGATGGTGCATGTGCTGTGTTTGACGCCGTTTCCGGCGTCGAGCCCCAGACCGAAACCGTATGGCGCCAAGCTGACAAGTACCACGTTCCGCGTATGTGCTTTGTCAACAAAATGGACCGTACCGGTGCTGACTTCTTCCGTTGTGTCCAGATGATGAAAGATCGTCTCGGTGCCAATGTTGCTGTCATGCAGCTGCCGATTGGTTCCGAAATGGAATTCGAAGGCGTTGTCGATTTGGTCAAAAACCAGGAAGTCGTCTGGAAAGACGAAAACCTGGGTGCAGAATTCGAATATCGCGATGTTCGTGATTCGCTCAAAGACCAGGTTGCAGAATATCGTGAAGCCCTGATTGAACAGGCGATCGATTTCGATGAAGCAGCGATGGAAGCATACCTTGAAGGCGAAATCCCGTCCGAGGAACTTCTCAAGAAGTGCCTTCGTAAAGGGACGCTCAAAGGCGAACTGGTTCCGGTTCTTTGCGGTACTGCTTTCAAGAACAAAGGCGTTCAGCCGCTTCTTGATGCTGTTATCGATTATATGCCAGCACCAGATGACATCGACGATGTTCGCGGCGTTAAGCCGAACACCGAAGATGAGCCTGATTCACGTCCGCTGAACGACGATGCGCCGTTCTCGGGTCTTGCGTTCAAAATCATGAGTGACCCGTTTGTCGGTTCGCTTACCTTTGTGCGTATCTATTCGGGTGTTCTCGAAGCCGGTTCTTATGTTCTGAACTCTGTTAAAGAGAAAAAAGAACGTATCGGCCGTATGCTTCTTATGCATTCGAATAACCGTGAAGAAATCAAATACGCATGCTCGGGCGACATCGTTGCTCTGGTTGGCATGAAGGATACCACCACTGGTGATACCCTTTGTGACCCGGCCAAGCCGATCATCCTTGAGCGTATGGAATTCCCGGATCCGGTTATCGAAATCGCTGTAGAGCCGAAATCGAAAGCCGACCAGGAAAAAATGGGTCTTGCTCTTGCGCGTCTTGCGCAGGAAGATCCGTCATTCCGCGTCAAATCCGACCACGAATCCGGCCAGACCATCATTTCGGGTATGGGCGAGCTTCACCTCGACATTCTTGTCGATCGTATGAAGCGTGAATTCAAAGTCGAAGCGAACATTGGTGCGCCGCAGGTTGCATACCGTGAAACGATTTCGAAAGAGATCGACGTTGACTACACCCACAAGAAACAGTCGGGTGGTTCGGGTCAGTTCGCGCGTATCAAACTTACCTTTACGCCGGGTCAACCGGGTACGGGCTTCACCTTCACTGATAGTGTTGTTGGCGGTAACGTTCCTAAAGAATACATCCCGGGTGTTGCCAAAGGTCTCGAAAGCTCGCTTCAGAGCGGCGTGATCGCAGGCTTCCCGGTTACCGACTTGTCGATCAAGCTGACCGACGGTGCCTACCACGATGTTGACTCGAGCGTCATGGCCTTCGAAATCGCAGCACGTGCTGCGTTCAAAGAAGGTCTGCAGAAAGCTTCACCGAAGCTGCTTGAGCCGATCATGAAAGTCGAGGTAGTTACCCCGGAAGACTATATGGGCGACATCATTGGCGATCTGAACAGCCGTCGCGGTCAGGTCCGTGACATGGACTCCCGTGGTATTGCGCGCGTTGTTAACGCGTTCGTTCCGCTGGCGAACATGTTCGGTTACGTCAACACGCTGCGCTCCATGTCTCAGGGCCGTGCCCAGTTCGTGATGCAGTTCGATCATTATGCTGACGTTCCGCAAGCAGTTGCTGAAGAAGTCAAAGCCAAATCGGCCGGCTAAGGCCCAAGCCAGAATAAACGGAGTTAGTAATGGCTAAAGAAAAGTTTGCCCGTACAAAACCGCACGTCAACATCGGCACCATCGGCCACGTTGACCACGGCAAAACCACGCTGACCGCAGCGATCACCAAAGTTCTCGCAGAGAGCGGCGGCGCATCGTTCCAGGATTACAGCATGATCGACAAAGCCCCGGAAGAGAAAGCTCGTGGTATCACGATCTCGACCGCGCACGTCGAATATGAAACTGCAAACCGTCACTATGCCCACGTCGATTGCCCGGGCCACGCCGATTATGTGAAAAACATGATCACCGGTGCGGCTCAGATGGACGGTGGTATTCTTGTTGTGTCGGCAGCAGACGGCCCGATGCCCCAGACCCGTGAGCACATCCTGCTTGCCCGTCAGGTTGGTGTCCCGGCACTTGTTGTCTTCATGAACAAAGTTGACCAGGTCGATGACGAAGAGCTCCTTGAGCTCGTCGAAATGGAAATCCGTGAGCTTCTGTCGTCCTACGACTTCCCGGGCGACGACATTCCGATCATCAAGGGCTCGGCTCTTGCTGGATTGGAAGGCAAGAATGACGAAATCGGCAAGAATGCTATCCTCGAACTGATGGCAGCTGTTGATGAGTACATTCCTGCACCGGAACGTCCGAAGGATCGTCCGTTCCTGATGCCGATCGAGGACGTGTTCTCGATTTCGGGTCGTGGTACGGTTGTAACCGGTCGTGTTGAAACCGGTATCGTTAAAGTTGGCGAAGAGATTGAAATCGTCGGCGTTAAAGACACCGTTAAAACCATCGTTACCGGCGTTGAAATGTTCCGCAAGCTGCTCGATCAGGGCGAAGCTGGCGACAACATTGGCGCGCTGCTGCGTGGTACCAAACGTGAAGACGTCGAACGTGGCCAGGTTCTGGCACACGTCGGCTCGATCACCCCGCACACCAAATTCGAAGCAGAAGCCTACATCCTGACGAAGGATGAAGGTGGCCGTCACACGCCGTTCTTCTCGAACTACCGTCCTCAGTTCTACTTCCGTACAACTGACGTCACCGGTTCGATTGAGCTGCCTGCTGGCACCGAAATGGTAATGCCGGGCGACAACGTTCAGATGACCGCAACCCTCATTGCACCGATCGCAATGGACGAAGGTCTGCGTTTCGCAATCCGTGAAGGCGGTCGTACCGTCGGCGCGGGCGTTGTTGCCAAGATCCTCGAGTAATTTTTCTCTTGATCTTTGTGTGGCGGGCGGCTACATAGGCCGCCCGCTATACTTTTGCGGCAATCGTCAACTCCAGTTGAGGGGCCGGTGTCCTTTTGAGGGCTCCGGTACATAATTACATGGATAGTCAGAACATTCGCATTCGCCTTAAGGCGTTTGACCATCGCGTGCTGGATCAGTCCACGCGCGAGATCGTCAATACGGCGAAGCGCACTGGCGCAGAGGTCCGCGGCCCAATTCCGCTGCCGACCCGCATCGAAAAATACACTGTTCTGCGGTCTCCGCACATCGATAAGAAATCGCGTGAGCAGTTTGAAATCCGTACGCACAAGCGTCTTCTCGACATTGTCAACCCGACCCCGCAAACCGTTGATGCTCTTATGAAGCTCGACCTTGCTGCCGGTGTCAACGTCGAGATCAAACTTTAATCGGGAGTAAGCCGCAATGCGTAGTGGACTTATTACCCAGAAGGTCGGCATGACCCGCGTCTTTAACGACGATGGTTCCCACCTTCCTGTAACAGTTCTGAAGGTCGAAGATCTTCAGGTTGTCGCCAACCGTACCAATGAACTCGACGGCTACGTCGCTGTTCAGCTTGGTTATGGCAAAGCGAAAGTGAAAAACGTATCGAAGCCGATGCGCGGTCACTTCGCCAAAGCCAAGGTTGAGCCGAAAGCCAAACTTGCTGAATTCCGCGTTAGCGAAGATGGCCTGATCGAAGTTGGTGCAGAACTTTCTGCTACTCACTTTGTTGATGGTCAGTACGTTGACGTAATCGGCACCTCCATCGGTAAAGGTTTTGCCGGTGCGATGAAGCGTCACAACTTCGGTGGTCTTCGTGCGTCGCACGGTGTGTCTGTATCGCACCGTTCGCATGGTTCCACTGGTCAGTGTCAGGATCCGGGCCGCGTCTTCAAAGGTAAGAAGATGGCAGGTCACATGGGTGCCGCACGTGTTACCGTTCAGTCCTTGAAAATCGTCACTTCTGACGAAGCAAAAGGTCTGATCCTGGTTCATGGTGCAGTCCCGGGTCACAAGGGCGCATATGTCCTTGTTAAGGATTCTGTGAAACGTGCTGCGCCGGAAGGTCTTCCGTTCCCAGCCGCGCTTAAGGGTGCTGCCCCGGCTGCTGAAGAAGCTGTCGCCGAGGATAAGGAATAAGCATCATGAAGCTCGACATTCTTAAACTTGACGCTTCCAAGGCCGGTAACATTGATCTCGCAGAAGAGATCTTTGGTCTGGAAGTACGTCGCGACGTTCTGCACCGTATGGTGAACTGGCAGTTGGCAAAACGCCGTGCTGGTACCCATAAGGTAAAAGAAAAGTCGGAAATTTCCGCAACCACGAAAAAGTTCGTGCGTCAGAAAGGTAGTGGCGGTGCTCGTCACGGTTCCCGTAAGGCAGCACAGTTCCGTGGTGGTGGGGTTGTGCATGGTCCGCGTGTTCGCGATCACGCACACGATCTGACCAAGAAATTCCGTAAGCTCGCGCTTAAAACCGCTCTGTCGGCTAAAGCAAAGGACGGTAAGCTTATCGTTCTTGATAATGCGGAATTCTCGGATGCTAAAACCAAGAGTCTGGTTGCAGTTTTCAACAAACTCGGCTGGAAGTCTGCATTGATCATTGATGGTACGCAGGTCAACGAAGGTTTTGCTCGCGCTGCGCGCAATATCCCGCAAATTGATGTGTTGCCTGAGATCGGTGCTAACGTCTATGACATCCTTCGCCGTGACACCTTGGTGCTCACCAAGGGTGCGGTCGAAGCGTTGGAGGCACGTCTCAAATGACGATCATCAGCAAAGAGCGGATGTACGAAGTCATCCGCGCCCCGCATATTACTGAAAAGTCGACGTTGATTTCTGAACACAACGCTGTTGCGTTCAAAGTCGCGATCGACGCCACCAAGCCGGAGATTAAGGCTGCTGTGGAAGGTCTGTTCGGGGTGAAGGTCAAGGCGGTCAATACCTCTGTGGTAAAAGGAAAGACCAAGCGTTTTCGCGGTATTTCCGGTCGTCGGAGCGATTTCAAGAAAGCGATGGTAACCCTCGAAGAGGGTCATTCCGTCGATGTGACTACGGGAATCTAAGACAATGGCTTTGAAGAAGTTTAAACCAACCTCTCCTGGTCGCCGTCAGCTGGTTCTTGTCGATCGTTCTGATCTCCACAAGGGCAAGCCGATTAAAGCGTTGACCGAAGGTCTTCGCAAGAAAGGTGGCCGTAACAACACTGGTCGTATCACCGCCCGCCGTATTGGTGGTGGTCACAAACGTCGTTACCGTATGATCGATTTCAAACGTACCAAGTTTGATATTGTCGGTACCGTCGAGCGTTTGGAATATGATCCGAACCGCACCGCGTTTATCGCGTTGGTTCGTTATTCTGACGACGAATTGGCCTACATCCTAGCACCACAGCGTCTCGCAATTGGCGACAAGATTATTGCCGCTGAACGCGTAGATATTAAGCCGGGCAATGCCGCACCGCTGAAGAATATTCCGGTCGGTACCATTATCCATAACGTCGAACTGAAAGCCGGTAAAGGTGGTCAGGTCGCACGGTCAGCAGGTGCCTATGTGCAACTTGTTGGTAAGGATCAGGGTTACGCCCAGCTGAAGCTGTCCTCCGGTGAAGTACGTTTGGTTCGTGGTGAATGCATGGCTACCATTGGTGCCGTGTCTAACCAGGACCATCAAAACATCAACCTTGGTAAAGCCGGCCGTAATCGCTGGCTTGGCAAACGTCCTTCGGTTCGTGGTGTAGCCATGAACCCGATCGATCACCCGCATGGTGGTGGTGAAGGTCGTACATCGGGTGGTCGTCATCCGGTTACGCCGTGGGGTAAGCCTACCAAGGGCAAACGTACCCGCTCGAACAAAAAGACCGACGCGCTTATCATGCGCCGTCGTCACAAGAGCTAACGGAGGAGGCTAGACTATGGCGCGTTCCGTTTGGAAGGGTCCGTTCGTTGACGGATACCTTCTTAAGAAAGCCGATACTGTCCGTGCCTCAGGCCGGAATGAGGTAATTAAGACCTGGTCGCGGCGCTCGACGATTTTGCCGCAATTTGTAGGCCTCACCTTTGGGGTTTATAATGGCCAGAAGTTTCTGCCAGTGCTCGTGAACGAAGATATGATCGGTCACAAGTTTGGTGAATTCTCGCCGACCCGTACCTACTATGGTCACGCGGCCGACAAAAAGGCGAAGAGGAAGTAACGATGGGTAAGAAAGCTGACATCCGTCGGCTGGCGGATAACGAGGCTGCTGCTTCGCTCCGGGCTTTACGCATTTCCCCGCGTAAGCTCAACCTCGTCGCCGAGTCGATCCGTGGTATGAAGGCAGAAGCTGCTTTGGCAGAACTGACCTTCTCCAACAAACGTATTTCGCAGGACGTCAAAAAGCTGCTGGAATCGGCAATCGCAAATGCCGAGAACAACCATCAGCTTGATGTTGATCGTCTCTTTATCAAAGAGGCGTCTGTTGGTAAGGCCTTCGTGATGAAACGTTGGCGCGCCCGTGCACGCGGTCGTGTCGGCAAGATCATTAAGCCGTTCTCCAACATCCGCATCGTCGTTTGCGAACGTGAGGAGACCGAGTAATGGGTCAAAAAGTAAATCCGATCGGTCTACGCGTTGGGATTAACCGTACCTGGGATTCCCGCTGGTACGCCAACAAGACCGATTTCGCTGATCTTCTTCATGAAGATATTGCGATCCGTAATTTCATTTTCACCCGGCTTAAGCAGGCCGGTGTCTCGAAGGTGATTATCGAACGTCCGGCGAAAAAAGCCCGCATCTCAATTCACTCTGCCCGTCCGGGTGTTGTGATCGGGAAAAAAGGCCAGGACATCGAGAAGCTCAAGAACGATCTGCAGAAGATGACCAAGTCAGAAGTGCAGGTTAACATCATCGAAATCCGTAAACCGGAAATCGATGCCAAGCTGGTCGCTGATAACATCGCCCAGCAGCTTGAGCGCCGTGTTTCGTTCCGTCGCGCTATGAAGCGCTCGGTTCAGAACGCAATGCGTCTCGGTGCTGGTGGCATTCGTATTAATGCTGCTGGTCGTCTTGGTGGCGCTGAAATCGCTCGTACCGAATGGTATCGTGAAGGTCGCGTTCCGCTGCACACGCTGCGTGCGGACGTTGATTATGGCACTTCAGAAGCACACACCACCTACGGTGTTTGCGGTCTGAAGGTCTGGATCTTCAAGGGCGAAATCATGGCACATGATCCGTTGGCTTCAGAGCGTAAAGCGCTCGAGTTCGGCTGGTTCCGGTCGTAAGTAAGGAGATCCCGATATGCTTTCTCCGAAACGTACAAAGTTCCGTAAAGCCTTCAAAGGTCGCCTGAAAGGGCAGGCCAAAGGTGGTACCGAACTGAATTTCGGCGCTTATGGCTTGAAAGCCTTGGAGCCGGAGCGTATAACGGCGCGTCAGATCGAAGCGGCTCGCCGCGCGATCACTCGCCACATGCGCCGTCAAGGTCGTGTGTGGATACGCGTTTTCCCGGATCTACCGGTTTCGCAGAAGCCTGCCGAAGTCCGTCAGGGTAAAGGTAAAGGCTCGATCGAGTATTGGTCGGCACGCGTTAAACCGGGGCGGATTATGTTTGAACTCGACGGTGTTCCGTTGGATCTTGCACGCCGAGCTTTCGAGCTGGCAGCGGCAAAATTGCCGATCAAGACCAAGTTTGTCACACGTCTTGGTGAAGGGGAGTAATTAGTGATGAAAGTTGCTGATCTCCGCGCTAAAAGCGCTGACGAACTGAAACAGATGCTGCTGGACCTGCGTAAGGAGTCGTTCAATATGCGATTCCAGCAGGCTTCCGGTCAGTTTGAGAACACTGCGCGGGTCCGTCAGGTCCGTCGTGATATCGCCCGCATCAAAACCCTTCTCGGTAACGAGAAGGGTGCGACCGCGGCCTAACAGGACACGCAGAGGAGTAAACACACATGCCGAGGCGTGTATTGCAGGGGACAGTCGTTTCTACAAAGAACGACAAGACTGTGGTGGTCCGTGTGGAACGCCAGGTCATGCACCCGCTGTATAAAAAGTACGTGCGCAAGTCGAAGAAATTCCACGCGCACGATGAAGAGAACCGCTTCAAGACGGGGGACGTTGTTCGCATTCGCGAATGCAAACCGATCTCCAAATTGAAGTCTTGGGAAGTAGTGGTCGAGGAGTGAGTCCTCAGCCCAATCATAGTCAAGGGGTAAACCCATGATCCAGATGCAGTCCAATCTGGACGTTGCCGACAATAGTGGCGCTCGCCGCGTCCAGTGCATCAAGGTGCTGGGCGGTTCGAAGCGCAAAACCGCTCACGTTGGTGATGTTATCGTGGTTTCCGTTAAGGAAGCCATCCCGCGCGGTCGTGTAAAGAAGGGTGCAGTTCACAAAGCTGTCATCGTTCGCACCGCAAAGGAAATTCGTCGTGCCGATGGCTCGGCGATCCGCTTTGACCGTAACGCTGCCGTTCTCATTAATGCGAATGGCGAGCCGATCGGCACGCGTATTTTCGGCCCGGTAACCCGTGAACTTCGTTCGCGTGGTTACATGAAGATCATTTCGCTCGCTCCGGAGGTGCTGTAATGGCTGCCAAGATTAAAAAGGGCGACCGCGTCATTGTTCTGACGGGTAAAGACAAAGGGAAGACCGGCGAAGTTCTCGCCGCATTCCCGACCGAGAACAAGGTTCTGGTTTCGGGCATCAACCTGGTGAAACGTCACCAGCGCCCGTCCGGTGCTGATGCCGGTGGCATTGTCGAGAAGGAAGCGAAAATTAACGTTTCCAATCTCGCGATTGTTGACCCGAAAGAAAATAAGCCGACCCGCGTCGGTTTTAAGACCCTTGATGATGGTCGCAAGGTTCGCTTCGCGAAGCTTAGCGGCGAAGTCATCGACAAGTGAGGGACGGAAAAATGACGCGCCTGCGCGAACATTATAAAGAAGTGGTGCGTGACGCACTCCTAGAGCAGTTCTCTTACGGGAACAGCATGGAGATTCCGCGCCTCGAAAAGATCGTGATCAATATGGGTGTCGGCGACGCCACCCAAGATCGCAAAAAACTGGATGGTGCAGTTGCGGATCTCGCGGCTATCACCGGTCAGAAGCCTATCTTCACGGTAGCGAAAAAGTCGGTAGCGGCTTTCAAACTTCGTGAAGGCATGAACATCGGTTGTAAAGTGACCTTGCGTCGCGACCGTATGTTTGAGTTCCTGGACCGTCTTGTCACCATCGCGCTTCCGCGCGTTCGTGACTTCCGCGGCCTGAACAAAAAATCCTTTGATGGTCGTGGCAACTTTGCCATGGGCTTGAAGGAACAGTTCGTCTTTCCTGAAGTCGAGTACGACAAAGTTGACTCGGTCCGCGGGATGGACATCATCATTTGTACCACGGCTAAGTCTGACGATGAAGCTCTTGCCCTTCTTAAGGGCTTTGATCTTCCGTTCGGAAACTAACTGGAGGTTGGCCCATGGCCAAGAAGAGCGCTGTAGAGCGTGAACTCAAACGTGAACGCCTGGCGAAGCAATTTGCTGCCAAGCGTGCCGCCCTTAAAGCGGTAATCGGCAACCGCGAAACGTCCCCTGAGGATCGTATCGTGGCTGTGATTAAACTCGCCCAGCTGCCGCGTAATTCGGCCCGCATCCGTCAGCGTATTCGCTGCCAGTTGTCCGGTCGTCCGCGCGGTGTGTATCGCAAATTCCGCCTGTCCCGTATCGCACTTCGTGAACTTGCTTCACGTGGTCAGATCCCGGGCATGGTGAAATCCAGCTGGTAAGGAGGACATCACATGTCGATGACCGATCCCGTAAGTGATATGCTCACGCGTATCCGTAACGGTCAGCGCGTTGGGAAATCCAGCGTTGTCTCGCCGGCTTCGAAACTGCGTACTGGTGTGCTGGATGTTCTCCAGCGCGAAGGTTACATCCGCGGTTATAATGTAAGTGAAATTCGCAAGGGCATCAGTGAAATCAGCATCGAACTCAAGTATTTTGAGGGCGAAGGTGTGATTAAGCAGATCGACCGCGTCTCGACCCCGGGTCGTCGTGTATATTCGAAGATCAAAGATCTTCCGAAGGTATACAATGGCTTGGGCATCGCAGTCCTGTCCACTCCGCGAGGAGTTCTTTCGGATCAGGAGGCTCGCGAACAGAATGTCGGCGGCGAAATCCTCTGCAAGGTATTCTAAGGAGGGCCAACGATGTCGCGAGTAGGTAAAAATCCGGTGGTCGTGCCTAACGGCGTTACCATCACCCTGAACGAAGAGCAGATCAGTGCAAAAGGTAAGCTCGGTGAGCTTAACTTGTCTCTGACCTCGGACGTAACCGTTACCCAGGAAGATAACCAGATCTGGGTGAAACCGAAAAATGATAGTAAGCGCGCTCGTGCCCTTTGGGGTACCACCCGTGCGAACATCTCGAACCTCGTTTCCGGGGTTTCAGAAGGTTTCACCAAGAAATTGGAAATCACTGGTGTTGGTTATCGTGCGCAGGTTCAAGGCAACAAACTTGTTCTGCAGCTTGGCTTCTCACACGACGTGGAAATGGAGATCCCTACGGGTCTTAGCGTCGTTGCTGAAAAGCCGACCCTTGTCGCCATCTCTGGCGCAGATAAACAGCTTGTCGGTCAGTTCGCTGCAAATGCACGCGGCTGGCGCGGTCCGGAGCCTTACAAAGGCAAAGGTGTCCGTTACGAAGGCGAGTATATCTTGCGCAAAGAAGGCAAGAAGAAGTAAGGACTGGCACGATGAAAAACGTGAGAAGCCTTTTCGAGCGCCGCAAACGTCGCGTTCGTTTTGCGATCCGCCAGAAAGCGGCCGGTCGCCCGCGCCTTTGTGTTCACCGTTCGAACGCTCACATCTATGCACAGGTTATCGACGACGTCGCTGGCACCACCCTGGTGGCTGCTTCGACGGCAGAGAAAGCCCTTGCAGGCAAAGGCAGTAATGCCGAAGCCGCTGTTCTGGTTGGCAAAGCCATTGCTGAACGTGCAGTTAAAGCTGGTGTGAAAACGGTCGTTTTCGATCGTGGCGGGTATTTGTTCCATGGCCGAGTGAAAGCTCTGGCCGATGCCGCCCGTGAGGGCGGTCTAGACTTCTAAGGAGCACGACCATGGCACGTAACCAGAATCAACAGCAGCAGCAGGCGCCGAAAGCCCGTGAAGAAAACGAACTCGTTGACAAGCTGGTTGGTATCAACCGCGTCGCGAAAGTCGTTAAGGGCGGTCGTCGTTTTGCATTTTCCGCAATGGTCGTTGTCGGTGACCAGCGCGGTCGCGTCGGGTACGGCACGGGTAAAGCCCGTGAAGTTCCAGAAGCGATCCGTAAAGCCACCGAAGCAGCCAAACGCAACATGATCCGCGTTCCGCTTCGTGAAGGGCGTACCCTTCACCATGATACCAAAGGCCATTTCGGTGCAGGCAAGGTTGTCCTTCGCTCGGCTCCGGCTGGTACCGGTATCATTGCCGGCGGTGCGATGCGTGCGGTTTTCGAAACCATGGGCGTTCAGGACGTTGTGTCCAAATGTACCGGTTCGAACAACCCACACAATGTGATCCGCGCAACCCTTGACGCTCTGGTCAACGGTGCGTCTCCGCGTCAGGTCGCTGCTAAGCGTGGCCTGAAAGTCGGTGACGTCGTTGCCCGTCGCGATAGCGGTTCGGCTGCGGCCGCCGTTCTCGAAAAGGAGTAATTCGATATGGCTGCTAAGAAAAAAGCGACTGTACGCGTTACCCAGACGGGTTCGCCGATCGGACGTCCGGCAGATCAGCGTCAGACCCTTGTGGGTCTTGGCCTGAACAAAATGCACCGGACTCGTGAGCTGGAAGATACACCAGCTGTTCGCGGTATGATCGCAAAGGTCAAACACCTCGTCCGTGTGGACGAGGCTTGATTGACCCCAGATCGAAAAGGTGTTGAACGATGAAACTCAACGAACTTGCCGATAACCCGGGTGCGCGTAAAGCGCGTACCCGCGTCGGTCGCGGTATCGGTTCGGGCAAAGGCAAAACTTCTGGCGCAGGTCAGAAGGGTCAGAAGTCCCGTTCAGGTGTAGCCATTAATGGCTTCGAAGGTGGGCAGATGCCTATCTATCGCCGTCTTCCGAAACGCGGCTTTACGAACCTGTTCAAGAAACAGTTCGGTGTTGTAAACCTTGGTACCCTTCAGACCGCCGTTGATAACGGTGATCTTGAAGAAGGTGCGAATGTCACCGTAGCTCTTCTTGCAGAAAAAGGCCTTGCCCGTCCGCAGAAAGACGGTCTGCGTCTTCTTGCTAAAGGTGAACTGAAAGCGAAACTGAACATCGAGATTACCGGTGCTTCGAAAGCAGCTGTTGAAGCTGTTGAGAAAGCCGGCGGCTCGGTTAAGGTTCTTGCTCCGGTCGCTGAAGCAAAAACCGCAGAATAAGCCTATAATGACTTCGTGAGGGTCCGGTTCCATTAATTTGCGGGACCGGACCCTCCAGTTTTAGTGTATTGGGAGATGAGTGCATGGCATCGGCCGCCGAGCAGCTTGCCGCGAACCTGAACTGGTCGTCTTTTACTAAGTCGACTGAGCTTAAAAAACGTATCTGGTTCACGTTGGGCGCGCTTATTGTTTATCGTCTGGGGACCTATATTCCGGTTCCTGGTGTTGACCCGTCTATTCTTGCTGACATTTTCCGTCAGAATGCAGGCGGCGTTCTGGGCATGTTTGACATGTTCGCCGGTGGTGCGTTGGGTCGTATGACGATCTTTGCGCTCAATATTATGCCGTATATCTCGGCCTCGATTATCATTCAGTTGATGACGACCGTTTCGCCAACTCTTGAGACTCTCAAGAAAGAAGGCGAGCAGGGCCGCAAAAAGATTAATCAATATACCCGCTATCTGACAGTTGTGATTGCAACGGTGCAGGCATGGGGCATTGCTGTTGGTCTTGAAAGCATGACCGGTTCAACCGGTGCTGCTGTTCATGATCCGGGCATGTTCTTCCGCTTTACCGCTGTTGTGACGCTTGTTGGTGGTACCATGTTCCTGATGTGGCTTGGTGAACAGATCACCCAGCGTGGCATTGGTAACGGTATTTCGCTGATCATCTTTGCCGGTATTGTTGCCGGTCTGCCTAGCGCGATTGCCGGTACTTTGGAACTTGGCCGTACTGGCGCGATTTCAGCCTTTGCGATCATTTCGATCATCGTTCTGGCGATTGCGGTTATTGCGTTCATCGTCTTTGTTGAACGTGCGCAGCGCCGCGTTCTGATCCAGTATCCCAAACGCCAGGTTGGCATGAAGGTTATGGAAGGTCAGAGCTCGCACCTGCCGCTCAAGATCAACACTGCCGGTGTGATCCCGCCGATTTTTGCAAGCTCGTTGCTCCTCATGCCGCTTTCGGTGGCACAGTTCACCACCGGTGTTGATGCACCTGTGTGGCTGTCGACGGTGACGGCATTGCTTGGTCGCGGACAGCCGCTTTATATCGCGCTGTATATTGGCCTGATCGTATTCTTTGCCTTCTTCTACACGGCGGTTGTTTTCAACCCGGAAGATACGGCAGACAACCTGAAGAAACACGGTGGGTTTATTCCGGGCATCCGTCCGGGTAAAAATACCGCGAATCATCTGGATTTCATTCTGACCCGTTTGACGGTGATCGGTGCAGCTTATCTGGCGTTCGTTTGTATCTTGCCAGAGCTTCTGATCGCAGAATGGTCTGTACCCTTCTACTTTGGTGGGACTAGCTTGCTGATCGTTGTAACGGTTACGATGGATACCGTTGCACAGGTTCAGTCTCATATGCTGGCTCATCAGTATGAAGGCCTGATCAAGAAATCCAAACTGCGTGGTCGCCGCCGATAAAGAAGCGACTACGGATATCAGGGGGACGGACGAAAATGAACATTATCCTTCTTGGCCCTCCCGGCGCGGGCAAGGGTACTCAGGCAAAGCGTCTTGAAACAGGACGCGGCATGGTTCAGCTCTCAACGGGCGACATGCTTCGTGCAGCGGTAGCAGCTGGCACGGAACTGGGGCAGAAGGCAAAGGAAGTCATGGACGCGGGGAAACTCGTATCCGACGATCTTATGATCGGTCTGATTTCTGAAAGACTTGACCAGGATGATACCAAAAACGGTTTCATCCTGGACGGGTTCCCACGCACAACGGCCCAGGCGGAAGCCTTGGACGATATGCTGGCAACCAAAGGATTGGCACTTGATTATGTGATTGAACTGCGTGTGGATGATGCAGCGTTGGTGGCCCGTGTTGTCGGTCGCTATACCTGTGCCAAATGCGGGCAGGGATACCATGACGAGTTCCAGAAACCGGTTGAAGAAGGTGTCTGCGACGTTTGTCAAAGCACCGAATTCAAACGTCGCGCGGATGACACCGCCGAGACGGTCACCTCTAGGCTGGAAGCTTATCACAAGCAAACAGCACCGATCATTCCTTACTATGAAAAGGTCGGTAAGCTGAAAACAGTTGACGGGATGGCTGAAATCGACGAAGTTACGCGCGAGATTGAAGCCATCCTGGGGTAATTTCCCGGGCAGGGCGTCTTTTTGCTGGCGGGTTGGCAGTAATGCTGGCCCGCTTTTGCAGCGCTCTACCCAACCGGATCTGCCGCAGGGTTTGTTAACAGGAAACAGGAGTCTCACACAGTGGCTCGTATTGCTGGCGTGAACATCCCGACTGCTAAACGCGTCGTGATTGCGCTTACCTACATCACCGGCATTGGTCCGGCGAAAGCTAAAGAAATTTGCGCTAAGGTTGGAATCGAAGCAGCAACCCGTGTTCATCAACTCTCTGATGACCAGGTTCTCAAGGTTCGTGAAGTCATCGACGCTGATTACACCGTCGAGGGCGACCTTCGTCGTGAAACCGCAATGAACATTAAACGTCTGATGGATCTGGGCAGCTATCGCGGCCTGCGTCATCGTCGCGGTCTCCCGGTACGCGGTCAGCGTACCCACACCAACGCTCGCACCCGCAAGGGACCGGCTAAGCCGATCGCAGGCAAGAAGAAGTAAGGTAGGGGACAGAGACAATGGCGAAAGCTCCTCAGCAGACTCGTGTACGTCGTCGCGAGCGCAAGAACATTACGAACGGTATCGCGCACGTAAACGCGACCTTCAACAACACCATGATTACCATCACTGACGTTCAGGGGAATACCATCTCCTGGTTGACCGCTGGTGGTATGGGTTTCCGCGGTTCGCGTAAATCAACACCATATGCTGCACAGATGGCTGCCGAAGATGCAGGTAAAAAAGCTGCAGAACACGGCATGAAAACTCTTGAAGTACAGGTTAAAGGCCCGGGTTCGGGACGTGAATCTGCACTGCGTGCGCTTCAGGCTGTTGGTTTCACGATTACGTCGATCAAAGACGTAACGCCGATTCCGCATAACGGTTGCCGTCCGCGTAAACGTCGTCGCGTCTAATCGCGTCGATCTGCGGACGACCCCGCGTTTGGGCCCGGTGCACCCGGGCCCCTTCGCGTTTCTCATGAGGGCAAAACTTGCTCTCCTTATATTAGGCTCCAGTTGCGAAGGTGGGTCTCGTGATTTAAAAGAACTGGCAGGAACTGATTAAGCCGACCAAGCTTGATGTTACTCCGGGTACAGACGCCAGCCGCGTTGGTACGATCGTGGCGGAACCGCTGGAGCGCGGTTTTGGTCAGACTCTGGGTAACGCGCTGCGTCGCATTCTGCTGTCGTCGCTCCAGGGTTCAGCGGTTACCGCGATCCAGATCGACGGCGTATTGCACGAATTTTCGTCGATCCCGGGTGTCCGTGAAGATGTCACCGACATCATCTTGAACATTAAGACCATGGGCGTGCGCATGCATGCCGAAGGTCCAAAGAAAATGACCCTGAAGGCGACCGGCCCTGGTGCCGTCACCGCAGGTCAGATTCAGACCGGTGCTGACATCGAAATCCTTAACCCGGATCTCGAGCTGTGCCATCTTGATGATGGTGCGACGCTGAACATCGAATTTACCGTTGATAACGGTAAAGGCTATGTCGCAGCAAGCGGTCACAGCTCTTCGGATGCACCGATTGGTCTTATTCCGATCGATGCAATCTTCAGCCCGATCCGTAAAGTGGCCTACAAGGTGGAAAACACCCGTGTCGGTCAGGATACCGATTTTGACAAGCTGTCACTTACCGTTGAAACCAACGGTGCGTTGACCCCGGAAGATTTGGTCGCTTTGGCTGCTCGTATCCTTCAGGACCAGCTGTCGCTGTTCGTCAACTTCGATGAGCCGGAAGCGGTTGTCGAAGAGAAGAAAGAAGACGAACTGCCGTTCAACCGTAACCTTCTTCGTAAGGTTGACGAGCTTGAACTTTCGGTCCGCTCGGCAAATTGCCTGAAGAACGACAACATCATCTATATCGGTGATCTTGTTCAGAAGACCGAAGCAGAAATGCTTCGTACGCCGAACTTCGGCCGTAAGTCGCTGAACGAAATTAAAGATGTACTGGCTCAGATGGGCTTGCATCTCGGTATGGAAGTCGGCGGTTGGCCGCCGGAAAATATCGAAGAACTCGCTCGTAAGTTCGAAGATCCGTTTTAATAACGGGTCTTCGGCCTTCGGGTCGTGATCGGAGCATTTATGCTCCAAACCGGGAAAACCAAATTGTTTGGCGTTTCCGGCGGGCTAGTTGCCCACACCGCACGTGCATGACCTGGCTTTGATCAGGGTGGCGGCGCGGTTTTACAATCGGTTTCGTGAGCGAAGCCAGGTTATTAAGGAGAGTTACCATGCGTCACGGTATGCACGGCCGTAAACTTAATCGTACGTCGTCCCATCGTAAGGCGATGTTTGCCAACATGGCCGTTTCGCTGCTCACCCACGAGCAGATCAAAACCACTCTTCCGAAGGCCAAAGATCTTCGCCCTTACGTCGAAAAACTGATTACGCTGGGCAAGCGGGGCGACCTGCATGCACGCCGTCAGGCTATTTCGATCCTGCGTGATGACAAAATCGTTGCCAAGCTGTTCGGCGAAATCGCTGAGCGTTACAAAGAGCGTTCGGGTGGTTACACCCGTGTTCTTAAAGCTGGCTTCCGTTACGGTGATGCCGCTCCGGTTGCGGTGATTGAACTTGTTGAACGCAATGCCGATGCAAAGGGTGCAGAAGACCGCGCCCGTGTTGAAGCAGAGAGCGAAGGCGAAGAAGCATCTGCTGAATAAGCACCGCTTCGGCCTTTAAGAAATAAAAACGGGCGGCGCCATATGGTGTCGCCCGTTTTCTTTTGCCCTGTGCAACGGCCAAGGTTGCCTGCGAATTTTGCTTAAATCAGTATTTCGCACCTTTGTTCATATTTCTGCCAAGGTTGCGCGGCAGTTCTGAAAACCCTAATTCTTTAGCCTGCCTCTTCCGATGGTTTAATTTTTGGGGCAGGGTGCGTTTATGGACTTCCCCCCAAACGCATTTCCAATCAGATAATCTGACAGCGATAAGAGAGATCGACGTGCAAGCAAGATGGATTCCGACCATTTTCACGATTGCGGTAACCTGCCTGATGGCGGTTTCCGGCCCCACCAGCATCGCGCATGCGCAAAGTGAAGACAGACGACTTCCGTCCAGCGAGACAGAAATCAAGATGTCGCTGTCGCCATTGGTGAAGCAAACCGCCCCGACAGTTGTGAACATCTATACCAAAAAGGTCGTGTCGGAACGTGCGCGATCGCCGTTCTTCAATGACCCGTTCTTCAAGCAGTTCTTTGGTGATCGGTTCGGCGGTGCCTTTGGGGCCCCGCGTCAGCGCGTTGAACGTTCGCTTGGGTCTGGTGTGATTGTCTCGGGGGATGGCACGATTGTCACCAACCATCACGTGATTGACGGGGCCAGTGAAATTCGTGTGGTCTTGCATGATAACCGTGAATTTGATGCCGATCTGGTTGGATCGGACGAACGCACGGACTTGGCCGTTTTGAAACTGCGCGACGTTGATGCCGAACTGCCATCGATTACATTTGGCGATTCAGATGCGGTCGAGGTCGGTGACCTTGTTCTTGCCATCGGCAACCCGTTCGGGGTCGGGCAAACCGTCACCAGCGGGATTGTATCGGCACTTGCGCGTGCCGGTGTCACCGGACAGGACTACCAGTCATTCATTCAGACCGATGCGGCCATTAACCCGGGGAATTCCGGCGGTGCCTTGATTGATATCGATGGCAAGCTGATTGGGGTGAATTCGGCGATCTTTACAAAGTCTGGCGGATCAAACGGCATCGGGTTTGCCGTGCCGGTCAATATGGTCAAGGTGGTCATGCGCGGTCTGATCAGTGGTGATTTGCGCCGCCCGTGGTTTGGTGCTGCCGGGCAGGCGGTAACAGCGGATTTGGCGTCTTCATTGGAACTTGACCGCCCACATGGCGTTCTGATCAGCGAAATTCGCGACGGCAGCCCGGCAGAACGCGGCGGTTTGCATCCCGGAGATGTTGTTGTTGCCGTCAACGGACTTGCGGTTGATAACCCCAACGAATTGAAATTCCGCATTGCGACCCTGGAGCTGACCGGCGGGGCGGAACTTTCGGTCCTGCGTCAGGGGGCATCGGTGATGCTGACCTTGCCGCTTGAAGTTGCACCGGAACTGCCTGCGCGCGATGAAAGCATTATTGAGGGCCGCAATCCGTTTAGCGGGGCCAAGATTGCCAATATGAACCCGGCACTGGCCGACGAAATTGGGACCAACACCCTAAGTACTGGTGTGGTGGTGCTTGGTGTGGCGCGTGATAGCCTCGCACGGCGCACGCGGTTACAGCCCGGCGACTATATTGTGGAAATCAATGGCGAAGCAATTGACTCGGTTGCCCGCCTGAAGGAAGTTGTCACAGCAGGTGAACGCAGCAAGGACTGGAAAATCGCGGTCAAACGCGATGGCAAGGTCCTGACCGGCGAATTTACACTTTGAGTTTTCTTCGGCGAAAGATGCGGATCAATCCGTTTCTTTCGCCGAAGCTGTAACTTTAAGAGCCATCAACGCCAGCAGGGTCAATATCCCCAGCAACGTAGTTAGCAACAGTGCCTGCATGCCATATCCATCGATGAGAACCCCAAACACGAAGGGGGCGGCGGCCTGAGCAAAGCGAGACGGCGCCATCAGAAAACCCTGTCGCTTTCCGTATCCCGTTGGACCAAATATCGCCAGCGGCAACGTGCCCTTGGCAATGGTCAGGATACCATTCCCCATGCCATGCAGGCTGGTGAAAATCATGCTGGCGGGTCCCGCAAAGATCAGAAAAAGCACGCTTCCAATCGGGTGGGTGATCGCAGCCAGTCGTGCTGAAATCAGGGGATGCATGCGTTGCAAAAAACCAAACTCAAACAAACGACCGATGACTTGTGCAGGCCCGACCAGTGACGCGGCAATGATCGCATCTGCGGTATCAAGCCCGGAAATCTGTAACAGCCGCGGCAAGTGGGCAGCCATCGCCGTTGCGGTAAACCAACTGGCGGCAAAGACAAAAGCCAGCAACACCATCGGCATCGTAAAATAGTTGGTTTTTACGGTTTCGACGGGGCGGTCTTCTGCGTGTGATTTTTGTGCGATATCTGTCTGGGGCGATTTGCTGCCTGCCGGGATGAAAAAGCGGTTCAAGGGCAGGGCGAGGACAATATGCATCGCCGCCCAGAAAAAGCAGGTGATCCGCCATCCATATTCGATTTCAAACCATGCGGAGATCGGCCAGCAAATTGTGCTGGCAAATCCGGCAATCAGCGTGATGCCGGTGATTGGGCCTCGGGCGTCACTTTTGAAAATGACGGTCAGGCTGGCAAAGGCGGATTCATAAAGTCCCGTGGCCATGCCGACCCCAATGATCAGCCACGCAAGACATATTCCAACAATACCATCCGCCAGCCCAAGCAGGGCAAGGCCCGCGGCAAGCACTAGACTTGAAACCGTCATGACATTGCGACCGCCATACCGGTCAATCCGGGCCCCGGCCGCCGGACCAAGCAGAGCCGCCACCACAAGGGCAAGTGAAAACGCCCCAAATGCCCAACCCGGCGTTACCCCGATATCGTTGGCCATTGGCTCGGCCAGAATAGCAGGAAGGTAAAGCGTTGACCCAAAAGCCAGCGTTTGCACAGTGCCCAGTGCAAGGACAATCGGAAGCTTCTTTGGAACGGTGGTCATGATATTATACCTCGATCATCGAGGTATATGGGCAAAAAAACGGACTACGCACAGCAATCATTTCCACTGGGGTTCTGTTGGTCGGTATCGGGGGCAACCGCATCGCGGGTTGCAAGGATATGCTGGGTGACATTCATCCAGGCTTCGGTGGCCACCCGAAACGCATCGCGCCCCTTATCGGTAAGGGCGTAAACCTTGCGCTGGCGACCGTTCACCACTTCGGTATGGGATGTCATATATCCGCCGGCCTCAAACTCGTTCAAAACCGGATAGACGGTTCCTTCTGATGGCGAACAGCATCCATTGGTGGTTTTTTCAACCGCCTGAACGACCTGATAGCCATGCATCGGTTTGTGATGCAGAACGGAAAGAACAAAGAACTTCGACAAGGACATTTTGATTGTTCCCTGCCAATAAGATCGGTCTGTATAGTCAGCGCCTTGCATCATAAAGATTTCCGTCTGATTTGTGATCTGCACGCTATACCTCGACCCTCAAGGTGTCAATATTCTTGCCTTATCGCTGTAATCACATCGATGTTCGTGATAAGTTCCGCGCCAAACCGGTCATAAGATTAAGTTGGAGACTATCGGTCCGATATGCCGTCATTGTTTGAAAGTCAGGTGTCGCGCCCGTTGGCCGACAGATTACGCCCGGCGAAACTCGACGAAGTCGTCGGGCAGGGGCACCTGTTTGGCGATGACGGTCCGATCACCCGCATGATCAAGACCGGGCGCGTGCCATCGGTCGTGCTTTGGGGGCCGCCCGGTTGTGGCAAAACAACGTTGGCGCGCCTGATGGCCGATGTTGCCGATATGGCGTTTGAACCCCTATCGGCGATCTTTTCCGGGGTGGCGGACCTTCGCAAAGTGTTTGACCGCGCGCGCGGGCGGCGGTCAACCGGCGGGGCGACCTTGTTGTTCATTGATGAAATCCATCGTTTCAACAAGGCCCAGCAAGATAGTTTCCTGCCGTATGTCGAAGATGGCACCATCACCCTGATCGGGGCGACGACCGAAAACCCGTCGTTCGAGTTGAACGCGGCACTTCTGTCACGGTGTCAGGTTCTGGTATTGAAGCGCCTTGACGATCAGGGGCTTGAAGAACTTCTGGTCCGTGCGGAAAAGGAAATGGGGTTTGAACTGCCGGTAACGCCCGAAGCCCGCGAAACATTGCGTGCCATGGCCGATGGCGATGGCCGTTATTGTTTGAACCTTGCTGAAGAACTGTTTTCCATGCCGCCCAGTGACGAGGATGGTCCGCTTGGCGTGGCCGAACTTGCCCGCACTGTGCAAAAACGCGTGCCGATATATGATAAGGGCGATGACAGTCATTACAATCTGATCAGTGCGCTGCATAAATCCATTCGCGGTTCGGACCCTGATGCGGCCCTGTATTGGTTTAACCGCATGTTGGCGGGCGGTGAGGACCCCAAGTTCCTTGCACGTCGTTTAACCCGCATGGCGGTTGAGGACATTGGCCTTGCCGACCCACAAGCCCAGCAGTTTTGCATCAGCGCGTGGGAATCTCACGAACGGTTGGGGAGCCCCGAAGGCGAGTTGGCTTTGGCACAGGCGGTCATTTATCTGGCTCTGGCGCCAAAATCAAATGCCGGGTACGCCGCCTATAAAAAATCGCTCAAGATTGCGCGCGAAACCGGATCACTGATGCCACCGGCCCATATCCTCAACGCGCCGACCAAACTGATGTCTGATATTGGCTATGGCACCGGATATGCCTACGATCATGACCAGAAAGATGGTTTTTCCGGGCAAAACTATTTCCCCGATGGCATGCGCCGTCAGAATTTCTATGAACCGGTTGAACGCGGATTTGAGCGCGATCTGAAAAAACGGGTGGAGTATTTTGATCGCTTACGCCATGAACGACAAAAGGGACGGGGCGAGAATAACTGACGGTTGTTTAGTTGTCAAAATGGAAACAATTAAGTGAAAATTCGCAGGATAATCATTCAATCCGAAACCAAGTAGGGTGCTTTCATCAAATTAAGCACGGACTTGGAGATTGAAAATGACAAATATTCTGCACGTGAACGCATCTGTGAATGGTGAGAATTCCAACTCCCGCCAGATTGCATCGAAACTGATCGACCGTATTGTTTCCGCAAATGCATCAACCACAATCGTTGAACGCAATCTAAGCGGCACCGGTTCGATCCCGGCCCTGACCGGCGAAATCGTTGGGGCGTTTTACACCCCTGAAGATTCCCGTTCTGCCGAACAGAAACAGGTTATCGCAACCTCTGACGAACTGGTTGCTGAAGTTAAGGCTGCCGACGTTCTGGTCATTGGCGCGCCGATGTATAACTTCGCCGTTCCCTCAACGCTCAAAGCATGGGTCGACATGATTGCCCGCGTCGGTGTGACGTTCCAGTACACTGAAAACGGTCCGGTTGGCCTGCTTGAAGGTAAAAAAGCTTACGTGGTTGTTGCCACGGGTGGCGTTCCGGTCAACAGCCCGGCTGACTTTGCAACGCCTTACATGAAGCAGGTCCTTGGCTTTATCGGCATTACCGAAGTTGAAATCATTGATGCTTCTGGCTTTGCGGTGAACGCAGAAGAAGCCATGCAGCGTGCGATTGCCAATGTCGAAGCTGCTTCGCTTCCGGTTGCGGCCTAACCAAACCAATTAAAGATCGACCTGTTGCAGTGCTGATCTGATGTGAAATGGGGCATCGTTAACATCTCCCCCCTCCCTCAACGCACGTTAACGATGACCTGTTTTAAAAAAAATGCCCGACTGTTTTACAGTTGGGCATTTTGCTTTTGTGGGGTTTCGCGCTACGTTTCCTGAGGTTGGCGGGTAACATGCCAAGTGTCATTTCAATCAGGTGCGCAGCGGGTGAGACGTTTGACAGCAATCATGATCTGGGGACTTCTGGTTTTGGCCGGGATATTTGCCGTTGTACGGTTTTCCGGATTGCTTGGCATGATGCTGACGGCGGGGGAGCCGCCGCAGTTTGTCTTTGATCCCAATTCGGAATTACCAGACACGCCAAACTATTTTCTATCCTGCCCGGATGGTTTGGCCCCGCGGGGTGGTCAACAGATGACAAGCCCACAGTTTGATGCGTCCGTCGCAAAGTTGGGGAGGGCCTTTATCGCAACCGCACCAGATCACGGCATGAAGCTGACCGACGGCAGTGTTGGAGCGCACAGTTTGCAGTTTCTGGCCCGCAGCAAAGTCTTTCAGTTTCCTGATTGGGTCGAGTTAAAACTGATGTCAGTCCCGGATCAGGCCGGGGCGACATTCTGCCTGTTTGCCAAATCGGTCTATGGCCGGGATGATTTTCAGCAAAATGAAAAACGCACGCGTGCATGGCTGCGGGATGTGCGGCAAACCCTTGAACCAAAGGATGTTTCAAAGGGGCTTTGATGCTGTGAAGATTGAAAAATTGGCGTGACTGAGGTCTGATAGACCCACGAACGCGAAAAAAGTGTGCTATTGGCAAATTATGATCCTGTTATCGCCTTGGGCCCATGACGTTTTCACACGTGACTTTTGATCTTTGAGGGAATAGGTTCCGCGCCATGCAATTTTCACCGTTGTTTATCGCTTCGATTGCCTTGGGCGGGGCCATTGGTGCTGTCGCACGTCACAGTGTGTCGGTTATGATGGGCTCGATCATGGGCGGCGGCTTTCCCTGGGGAACCTTGACGGTTAACATCGTTGGCTCGTTCCTGATGGGGGCACTGCTTGAGATTTCTGCGCTTAAGCTATCGCTTTCGCCGGAAATACGTGCGCTGCTTGTCACCGGGTTCTTAGGGGCATTTACAACCTTTTCGACTTTTTCGCTGGATGTTGCGACCCTATATGAACGGGGCAATCTGGGGCTGACGGCCCTATATATTATTGTCTCTGTTGTGGTTGGCATTTCCGCACTGTTTGGCGCAATCGCGCTGGTAAGGGGTATTCTGCAATGAGTGGTGTCACTCTGCGCAAGGTCAAGGCTGAGGACGCCGACGTTCGGCTTGATCGCTGGTTTAAGCGCAACTGTCCTGAATTTACATTCGGACAGGTTCAAAAGTTTCTGCGCGGCGGTCAAATCCGTGTTGATGGCAAACGTGCCAAGGCCAACCAGCGTGTTGAGCCGGGGCAGGAAATTCGTGTGCCGCCGGTTCCCGTGATGTCGGGCGGCGGTTCGGAGCCATGGACCAAAGACGGCGCCTATAGTGCGTCCGAAGGTCCGCAGCGCAAACACGACGGCCCGGCAAAATCCAATGCCAGCGAAGCCGAACTTCAGGCTTTGCGCGATTCCGTCATTTTCTATGACGAAGTTGTTCTGGCCATCAATAAACCCGCCGGTCTGGCCGTGCAGGGCGGGACCAATACGTCCATTCACGTTGATGGCATGCTGGATGCGCTAAAACTCGACAGCAAGGAACGCCCGAAACTGGTTCACCGGCTCGATAAGGATACCAGTGGTGTCCTTCTGCTTGCGCGGTCATCGTCGGCGGCCCATGCCCTGACCAAGGCGTTCAAGGACAAGTCCACCCGGAAACTGTATTGGGCGATTGTCACCGGCGCCCCGGTTGAGCGCGAAGGCCTGATTGACGCACCACTGGCAAAGCTTGCCGGTAAGGGCGGGGAAAAAATGGTCATCGACGAGAAGCAGGGTAAATCAGCACAGACGGTCTATCGTCAGCTGCACCGCGCCGGACGCCGTGCGGCCTGGTTGGCGCTGTCGCCTTTGACCGGACGTACGCACCAGTTGCGCGCCCATTGTGAGGCCATGGAATGCCCCATCTTGGGCGATGGTAAATACGGTGGGGCGAAGGCCTTCATTGATGGCATGTCAAATCAGATGCATCTGCATGCGCGCGCGATTGATTTTCCCCATCCGGTGACGGGCCACCGGGTTGTGATCGAAGCACCGGTGTCAGAACATTTCGCCACAAGCCTCAAGGCGCTTAACTTCGATCCGAAAACACCGACGAAATTTTTGACCCCGGAAATCCACCGGGAAAAGGAAGAAAAGCCAAAGCCCAAGCCCAAGGCAAAACCGTCGCGTCTGCGCAAAAGATAACGTCTGATTTACCATGGTCTGAATCTGCAAAAAGCCGACGCACAGCGTCGGCTTTTTAGGTTGGTGCGTTCAATTTTTCATAGAAAATATTTCTAGAATGATACGTTTAGGTTGATTAATTTTTTTAGAATGTAAGTATATATACTCAAATCAAGAAAAGATTTTCAGCTTAAGGGAGGAATAGTCATGGGCAGTACTGGTTCGGGTAGTTTTTCGGACTATCCTGGAAGCTCTGGAAAATCCGGAAGTTCCAGCTCAGGCGGGGCAGATGGAAATGGCGGTCAAGGAGACCGTTGTGAACGAGCATTTTCTACAGCGCTGGAGGATGTGAATCACAGTACTTATTTTACCTCTAGGGGCACTGTTCCTCCTGTCGGAACCGATGTAATTGTCGCTCATAAGAAGAGGTTGGTGGCTCAGACCATTGCAGGTGAGGATATTGGGAACCTTCCAACAAGCCTTAACTATCTTGCTGGCTGTATGAAGGCGGGGCGCACTTATAACGGCACAGTTATTAGCTCCAGCAATGGTACAGTTGCTAAAGTGACTGTGGATTTTGCACCAGCATGACGAACGATAACGAAAAGCGGATCCTTTTGGTTGGCGAGGTAATTGTTGATGTGACGATTACTCCAAAGGGGCAAGAAAATAAGCTTAGGTTGGGGGGCGTGACCCATGCCGCAAGAGGAATGTGGGCATGGGATCGTGACTTTGATGTAGCTGTAGTTCTTCCGCGATATTTGGAAAAAAGTGCTAGAAAGTACTTTGAAATGCTGGGGTGCTCAAATTTTGAGGTTTTCGGTTATGTGGACGGGGCGCCAAATGTAACGTTGATCTTCGACCCAACAGAGGTGAGCGATCAAGAGTATGACAATCTTCTTCGTCATGAAAAGTCCTTTGAACCCGTACCTAACGATGAACAGAAACAGAGAAAATACAATGACATTTTGCTGTTTCCCGGTGAGTTCCCGCTTTCTGAAGTTCAACGTTACTCATGTCCCAGTACCAAGCTGCACATTGATGTAGCTTATGATGTAGGTGATGTTCGAGATCTTGCTTCGGAAAGTTGGAAGATTGAAACTGTATTCATGTCGACATCCTCCAAGTTGTTTTTGGAAGTTTACAATCAGGATGTCGCCAAGCTGGCCTCAGATTGTTTCGATTTAGGCTGCGAAACTTTTGTCTTCAAAGAAAACAGAGGTGGAGCACGTGTCTTGGTTTGCGGCGAAGCAAAGGAAATTGTGTTGCCGTCTCAGTTGGGAGTAACGCTAAATTCTGTAGGGGTAGGGGATGTATTTGCTTCAAGGTATGTGACTGCTTTGCTTGATGAAAAAAAGCTCCAAGAAGCCGGGTTGAGAGCTGTTCAAGCAAGCTCAGCGTATTCGCAAACGACTAATGTGGATACGTTCAAGATGTATGTTTTACGTTCTGAGAAGCTCAGTGCTGAAGAGTTGCTTTACCTTGGAGGAACTGTTGTTCCTTGGGTTGATCGACAAGAACTAAGCATATATTTGGCTGCTCCAGATTTTGATTATATTGATCGACGACATATTGAGCATGTGGTTTCTGCGTTAAAGTACCATAACTTTAGGGTGAGACGACCGGTTCAGGAGAATGGGCAGTTGCCCCAAGGATCTGAGTACAATCAACTGCAAGAAACGTATGATCGTGATTTGCAGATACTCTCAGAATGTAGCTTGCTCTTCGCTATCCCAATCAACAAAGACCCTGGCACACTCGTTGAGATAGGAATCGCGATTGAACGAGGAATACCGGTTGTTGTCTATGACCCCGACAATGAGGCTAACAACACAATGGTTATAGCCGGGGCTGACGTATATTCATCAGAAATTGATAGTTGTATTAATGCTGTGTTCAATCTGCTCTCCAAGGAGACAGTAAATGACTAAAGTCATTGTTCTGGCATCTGGCGGTCTTGACTCAACTACAGTGATGTATTCGTTGATTAGTCAAGGATTGCGAGTCGTCCCACTTTTCTTTGATTATGGTCAACATTGCGTAGAAAAAGAATGGGAGACTCTTCACAATGTGCTGTCCCATAAGCTTGTGGAAAAGGCAGTTAGACTTGATATTTCAGACGTTTTCCAGAACTCGACATCTCGACTAATTCGAGAACCGAATTTGTGGGAGGAGCCTGTTAGTGACAACGATATGTATATCCCATATAGAACACTGATCTTTTTTTCAGCTGCGTCGGCCTTTGCGCAGACTTTGCAGATCCGAGAGGTCTATTCTGGATTCATTAACAGCAACCATGCAAAAGAGTTGGATTGCTCGAGTGCGTTTTTTAATGAATTGGGTGAATTCGCAGAGGACATTGGGCCTGTGCGCTTTAAGCTTCCTTTTAGAGAATTAAGTAAAGCTGATGTTGCAAGGATGGCTGAAGAGCTGAAAGTTCCGATTGGAGCTACATTTTCTTGTCAAATATACAGCGATGTTCCTTGCGGAGCTTGTCCAAACTGTGTTGAGAGGTTGGCAGCGTTGAGGGAAGCTGAGCTGATCTAGTTTATAGGGGGGGAGAGATGAGTGAGTTGCTAAGTCACGCGAGGTTGGTCGCGAACTTTGCTATTTCTCATGGGGCGTTGGAATTTCCAACTCCGCACAGAAAGCCTGTAAAGCACATGGGAGCTCTACTGGCTGACTCGGTGTTGCAGGCTGGCCTTAACTACAAGTCTGTGGTTCGTCCAAGAGTAGATAGAATATATAGGCTTTACTCCTCCGCGGATACGACGTCTGGGATCCTTAGAGTAATCGATTTGGTTGGAACGTCAGATTTCTTGATGTGGGATCACAACGTCAAGATCGGCAGGTTCGAACGATTGGTGAGGTTTCTTCAGGATTCTGATATTGATTCAACAAAAGTGTTGAGGTCCTCTCTACAAGATTCTTCTTTTTGCACAGCACTCTTGAGTGTAAACGGCGTGGGGCCAAAGACAGTTGATTATCTTTCTTGTTTGGTAGGTTTAGACTCAGTGGCTGTTGACAGGCATGTAAAACTGTTCGTCAAGAACGCCGGGGTCAACGTTGTAGATTACGATACAGTTAAAGTTGTGTTCTCCTATGCAGCTGACTTACTCAATATACCTAGGCGGGCTTTTGATTCATGGGTTTGGGAATTCGTTTCTCAGAGCTCATTGAGGATTGACCAGTACTCACTTTTTCACCGGCCAGCCTCAAGTTCCGTAGCCTAAAACCGCGAAAAGCCGACGCACTGCGTCGGCTTTTTCGTCCCTGTCAGAGGTCAATACCAAAAGGCGTTGTAATGACATTGGTCGTCTTGGTTAATGGTGCCTCGCAGATTTACCGAAACGCCCGACAAAGGCGTCATGAACGCGGCGAAGGTGCCGTGCATGCACGGTGTTTCCAGTGCGTTCACAAATAACGGCCTGGCTTTTGATCATGACCGCGATGCGTTTGCGGCCACGTGGTGTGTGCACCATGCTTTCGCCTTCCTCAAGGGCGGTTAGAATTGGGATATGCTCACATTCGGCTATGGCGAGTATTTCCTCCTCTCGAAGGTCGCTGAAATCTATGCAGTCCCTAAGCGTGAGCATCTTCTGTCTCCGCTGTTATCAGATACTGTCGATAGCCAGAAAAACAGTATACCGCGCGTTAAAGGCGTTCGAAAGCGACCTGAATTTCACCATTGGTTTCCAGTGCTTCCCGCACAGCAAAAAATGCATCTGATTTGCATCTCTACGGGACTCGATCTTTGGGGCGGTATCGGCTAGGGTCTGACCCCAATTGAATGCTTGAAATGGTCGCGAGGAATTTGTGCGGATATCAGGAGCATTACCGCAGCAAGGCTCGCTGCCTTGCAAGGTGATGCGACGCAGTAGCCCGTGCAAATTCCTCCGATCCGAAGGACATCAGGACACTCTGCGACCTGCTGCGTCAATCCCCTTGCCCGGGGCAATACCCCGCGCGGCGGAGATTTCCTTGCATGTCTTGCTTGTTCTGATGCCATTTTAAACATTCAATTGGGTTCAGACCCTAATCTGCGGCCATATAAAATGATGATGGATGATGCTTCATGGCGAATGACCCGCTTAGACTTGTTGTATTTGATTGTGACGGCACCCTGGTGGATAGCCAGCATGCGATTGCACACTGCATGGACCATGCCTTTGCCCAGCATGGGCTTGATTGCCCGGGACTGGAAAATACCCGCACCATCATTGGTCTGAGCCTGCCAGAAGCCATTGCCAAACTTGCCGCACCGCGCCGCGTTACCGATGAGGTGATTGATGCGGTGACAGCGGCCTACAAGGATGCGTTCTTTACCCTGCGTCAGACACCTGATTTCCACGAACCGCTGTTCCCCGGCGTGCGCGAGGTCCTGACCGAACTGGACCGCCGCCAATGGTTGTTGGGTGTTGCCACCGGCAAGGCCCGGCGCGGTCTTGATGCGGTCTTGGCGCGCAATGAACTTGATGGCCGGTTCGTTACCTTACAAACCTGCGACAATCATCCGTCCAAGCCCCATCCATCAATGTTGATGGCGGCCCTTGATGAAGCCGGGGCTGATGCGCCCAATGCGGTGATTGTCGGTGATACCAGCTATGATATCGAAATGGGCCGTGCGGCAGGCATGATCGCCATTGGCGTTGCGTGGGGCTATCATGATATTGAAACCCTGACGGCGTCGGGCGCACATGCGGTTATCCGCCATTTTGATGAACTGCCGTCCGTGCTGGATCGTATTTGGGAAATTGATTGTGACGCCGCTTAAAAACCCGGAACTCGGACCGATTAACTTTGAACTGACCGTGGCCGTTGATCCCGATCACGCGTTTGAGGCCTTCACCGCCGAATTTGGGCAGTGGTGGCCAACCGATAGCCATTCGATTTCCAAAAAAGACTGCATTGCGGTTGATATGTATCCCGGTCTTGGCGGTGCGATTGTCGAACGTGCCCGTGGACGTGAAAATATTTCATGGGGTCATGTCGAAATCTGGCAGCCGGGCGAACATCTTGCCTTTACCTGGCATCCGGGCTGGAATGCCGGGGATTATACCCGTGTCGCGGTATCCTTTGACATGAATGATTTTGGTCGCTGTGTGATCCGGTTGGAGCACAAGGACTGGCATAACGTTGGCGATATCGCACCGGCCCTGCGCAAGGGATATGTTGCGGGCTGGGAATATGCCTTTGGCGAGTGCTTTGCCAACTATCTGCGGGAAAAACGCGGCTAAAACAGACCTATGCGCCTGATACGTAAAAGGGCACCTCTTTTTTAAAGGTGCCCTTTGTCATGTCGGGAGCAAATTTTAAACAAGCCGATCTTCGATCATTTCACGGCGCAGTTTGACCGGATCATTGAACCAATGGGTCATAAAGCCCATCTCACGCGCCTGCTGGATGTTCTTTTCGCTGTCATCAATAAACAGGGTTTCGCGCGGGTTGAGTTTGAACCGTGCGCAGGTCAGCTCAAAAATGCGCGGATCAGGTTTGGCGAGCTTTTCCTCGCCAGACACCAGAATACCTTCGAAGTGATTGAGAAACTCAAACCGTTCGACCGCAAATGACCATGTTTCTGCCGACCAGTTGGTCAGGGCAAACAGACGCACATTGCCGCGTGATTTCAAATCTTCGAGGATGTGGACCGTGCGGTCAATCTGGCCCTTAAGCATTTCCGGCCAACGATCCCACCATGCGGCAATCTGATCGGCATGATCGGGATGGCGATGCTGCAAATCGGGAATTGATTTGGCAAAGCTAAGCGCGCCCTTGTCATGGAGGAAGTTCCAGTGCGGATGGCAGATCTCGCTCAGGAAATGTTCCATGTCTGCCGGATCGTCAAAGATCTTGCGATATAAATGACGCGGGTCCCAATCAACAAGAACGCCGCCAAGATCAAACAGTACGGTTTCAATTTCGCGCATGGATACTCCTGCTTGCGGGGGGGGGGCTCGATGGTCTGAGGTTAAATCAGGTGGCGGGGCGAACCGCAAGCGGCAGTTTGTTGAAAATGTTGCATTGATCGAAGGTACCCGACTGTCCGTATGACAACAGGTCAACACATTACGGCGGCGATGACGGGAGTGTGATTTGCCTATGCCCCCGGTCATCGCGAATGATTGCACCGTAAGAAACTGTCATCAAAGGAGGCTTGAATATGTGTACGCTTGATGGATGTGGCTCACACGAGCATCTTGGACCACCACCCAAGGCAACAGATGAACAGCGTCGATTGTTTTTAAAAGGGGCGGTTGCGCTACCGCTTGCGATTGTTCTGGCCGACCCAGTTCTGGCCCACGCGCAAGGGGCCATGCTTGATAAAGTCACCATCACCACACCCGAAGGCGCAAAAATGGTGGCCGAAATCGCCATGCCAGCGACCTTGCCGGCACCAACCATTATTCTGATCCATGAATGGTGGGGGCTTAATGATCATATTCGTGCCGTGGCGGCTGAATATGCCAAGCAGGGCTATATCGCGCTTGCGGTTGATTTATATGGTGAACCACCTGCGACCACACCCGATGGCGCACGTGCCTTGATGTCGGGGATGGACCCGGTTGCTGCTACCCGCAAATTGCAGTCCTCGGTCGAGTTTTTGAAAAACCACAAGGACTCAACGGGCAAAGTTGGTTCGGTTGGCTGGTGCTTTGGTGGTGGTTGGTCGCTTAATACCGCGCTTGCCACAGATGTTGATGCGGCTGTGATCTATTACGGCAATGTCAACAAAACCCCCGAACAGGTTGCGACCTTGAACGCACCGCTGATGGGCCATTTCGGAATGCTTGATAAATCGATCAACAAGGAAATGGTCGAGGGGTTTGAGCAGTCGCTCGAAACGGCGGGCAAATCGCTGTATAAATTCTATTGGTATGATGCCGATCATGCCTTTGCCAATCCGACGGGCGGGCGCTATGACGCCGAGGATGCCCAGATGGCATGGACGCGCACACAGGCGTTCTTTGATCATCATCTGGGCTAGGCAGTGGTTGCTTTGCGACAAATGGTATAACGTATAAAGGCCGGGTCAAACCCGGCCTTTATATTTGTATGATGATTGGGTTCAGGCCCTAAATTTTATCAATTCGTCGGATTGGCGCGGTTGGCCCATTTGGTTGACCGGCGTTCGATGACGTTAAAGATTTCGTACATCGCAATCCCCATCACCGCGATCACCAGAAGCCCGGCAAACACCAGCGGCATGTTGAATTTCGACGATGCCGACAACATCAAATAACCAACACCAACGTTCGATGCCACGGTTTCGGAAATAACCGACCCGACAAAGGCCAGCGTGATTGCAACCTTTAACGAGGCAAAGAAATAGGGCATGGCACGCGGGAAGCCGACCTTGACCAGAATGTCTTTTCGGGTTGCGCCGAGTGATCGCAACACATCGCGCAATTCCGGTTCAAGGGTGGCAAGCCCGGTCGCGACATTGACCACAATCGGGAAGAACGAAATCATGAAGGCGGTGATGATGGCCGGCACCGTGCCAATACCAAACCACATGACCAGAACCGGCACCAGTGCCACCTTCGGCACCGAATTAAATCCGACCAGAAGCGGGTTTGCCGCGTCATAAATCGTTCGGCTGGATCCCACGAGTGCGCCAAGTACTACGCCAAACACCACAGCAATGGCAAAGCCCACAAGCGTCGTATAAAGCGTGTGGGTCGCATGCATCCAGATCGCTTCATGGAATTGCCAGCCGACAATGATGCTCTCGGACGGGGTAGGCAGCACATAGGGCGGGATGTTGAAAATGCGAACGATCAGTTCCCATAAAACAAACAGGCTGATGGCACTGAGCCAGGGGGAGGCTTTGCGCAGGTTGAGTTTCTTGTTCATGATATCTGCCCGCCTTTCTATGCTGCGCGCACGTCACGGATGTGACTGCGCAATTCGTGGACAAGATCGGTGAAAGGCTGGGTAAAGGTGACTTCCTGATCACGCGGCCGGGGCAGGGGGTTTTCCCGTGCGACGATGATTTTACCCGGACGTTTGGACATCACATAAATGGTATCGGCCAAATAGGATGCTTCGCGCAGATCATGGGTCACCAGAATAACCGTGAACGGGCGCACCATCCAAAGGTTCTGCAAAATGTCCCACAGTTCTTCGCGGGTAAAGGCATCCAGCGCGCCAAACGGTTCATCGAGCATCAAAAGATCGGGTTCATGGATCAACGACCGGCACAGTGATGCACGTTGCTGCATGCCACCTGACAATTCCCACGGAAATTTGTCTTCATGTCCTTCAAGCCCGACACTGGCCAGAAGCTTGCGCGCGCGGTCTTCGTATTCGGCGCGATGTTTGCGCAGGCGGTTACGGTGCGGCTTGACGATTTCCATCGGCAGCAAAACGTTATCAAGCGTGGTCCGCCATGGCAAAAGGGTCGGGTTCTGAAACGCCATGCCGACAATTTTAAGCGGCCCGGAAACTTCCTTATTATCAACAAGCACAATGCCATCGGTCGGCGGCATCAGTCCGGACACAAGTTTCAGCAAGGATGATTTGCCACACCCCGACGGGCCAACAACCGCGACAAATTCGCCCTTGTTGATCTTCATGTTGGTGGTGTCGAGTGCGAGTTCGTCGCCTTCGCTATAGCGCATCGTGACGTTATTGAGTTCGACAAAGCTTTTAGACACGGCAGTCATTCCCCCTGCTTGTCCGGATTGTTTTTTGTTATCTGTTATGGGTGGGATCAATGCATGCCGGGGCAGGATAACCTGCCCCGGATGTCTGTGTTGATTACTTGATCTGGCGGTCTGCTTCGCCGGGCATAAAGACATCGGTAAAGACATCGCCCACAGTCGGCTTGTTTTCAAAACCAAATGCCAGTGCAACCTGATCAATCGCCTTGGCCATACGGTCGGTTTTGACCATACCCATGCCGTTTTCCAAGCTGTCCGGGGTGACGACATTTTCGTCAATCGCCATCTGAAGGCGCTGCAGCTCAAGGGCCGGGTCAATCAGTGGATCGACTTCCTTAAGGGCGGCGATGGCCGATGCGGGGTCTTCAATGGCCGCACGCCAGCCTTTGACAACCGCACGCAGGAAGCCGCGCAGTTCTTCAGGATGTTTTTCCATCATTTCCGGCGATGCCAGAAGGCCGTTGCCATAAAAGTCCATGCCGAAATCCTTGTACTGGAAAACGGTCAGGTCTTCTTTGCCAATCCCTTGTGCCTGCAGGTTCAGGATGGATGTGAAATAGTGACCGGTAATCGCGTCAACATCGCCGCGCACCAGCATCGGTTCACGAAGCGGCGGGTCCATGCTTTCCCATTTGACGGCATCGACATCAAGTCCGGTTGCCGATGCAAAGGCCGGGTAAAGTTTGCGCGATGCGTCAAACACCGGCGCGCCAAGCGTCTTGCCAATCAGGTCTTCGGGTTTGGTGATGCCCGATTTCTTAAGCATGAACAACGCAAACGGCGGGCGGTCATAGACCATGAAGATCGACTTCATGGCGCGATCCGGGTTGGTGGCGTTAAATTCAACCAGCGAATTGATATCGGCCAGTGATACGTCATAGGCGCCACTGGCAACCCGCGTGATCGCCCCGACCGAACCGTTGCCCGAGTCAATCGTGACATCAAGCCCTTCGTCGGCGTAATAGCCGTTCTTTTTGGCCAGAATATAAGGGGCAGCCGGACCTTCATATTTCCAGTCGAGTGAAAATTTAAGGTCCATCTCGGCCTTGGCCGACGTTGCGCCAAAGGCAATGGCAGCGCTTAGTGATGCGCCAAGTGCGGCGCTAAAAAATCGGGTTGTGAATTTTGTCATACGAATGAAGCCTCTCCTGATTTCGGACTGTTATTATCAGCCCTGCAACCGAAATAATCCCCTGACGACACAGCAAGGCACATGCCATGTCCATTATTGTCGCGCATTTTCGCGCTTTTGTCATATTCACGTCGCAGAGTAGGGATGTTTACTATTTGGTCAATGGGGTAAATTGATCAAAAATTATACAGAAAAAATTGATAATCGCCTAAATGGCGTTCTGATGACGTAAAACCGTCTGAAACCCCTTGCGCCGAACTCTGCTTTTAGGCATATGGCGATCATGGTTACACAAACGATCAATCGCTTCTATAAAAAGGCCGATGCTGCTGTTGATGACAGCGGTGCGGGATGGCGTGTACAGCTTGACGGACGCTCGGTGAAAACACCGGCCAAGGCCGACTTCCTGCTGCCGTCCGAGGTGCTGGCACGTGAAATTGCCGCCGAATGGGATGCGCAGGGCGAAAAAATCCTGCCCCATACCATGCCGATCATGCAGCGCGCCGCAACCGCCATTGACCGCGTTCGGCCCAACCGCCCAACCGTGGTGGCGGAGCTGACCGGGTATGGCCGGTCCGACCTGTTGTGTTATCGCGCGGCATTCCCCGAAGACCTGATCGAACGGCAAGCCAAAGCGTGGCAGCCGCTGCTTGATTGGGTCGCACAGGAACTTGGCATTGAGCTGGTCGTGACCGAGGGCGTCATGCCGGTCAGCCAAAACGAGGATGCACTGGCACGTATTCAAGGACTGATTGACGGGTTTGATGATTATTACCTGACGGCATTGCACAACCTGACGACCGTATCGGGTTCCGTCATTATCGGCCTTGCCGTGATGCATGGCCGCATCAGTGCTCAGCAAGCATCCGAATGTGCGTTGCTTGATGAAGAATATTCGATTGAACAGTGGGGCGATGACGCCGAAGCGGTCCAGCGTCGCGATCGCCACCGCGCCGAAATTCTCGCCACCGGGCGGTATCTTGAGCTGCTTTCCTGATCCCTTAAGGTCAGATGTTTGCCGGATGCGTTAAAGTGAAAGGAGCGGTCACCCACTCCTTTTTGTCTTTTTAAAATACGTGCTGTGCCACGTCGCATCGGTCACAGGACGCCCCGCGATCACGTCATCCATTTGGCAATCAGCCTGTGCTGGACTGCTGCCTGTGACGCCACCCGGTAATAGGACAGCAATTCACGCATCGGCGATGACATGCGGTCAAAGCCGGAAATAAAGGCGACAATGATACCCACCGATGTTTCCCCCTGAATAACCAGATAGCCGCCGCCCACCAGTACACAGATCGGGGCTAGCGCGTTGAGGAAATTGATCAGGGCCTTCATCCCGAATTTCAGTAAAAACAGCTTCATGCGGTTATCAAACAGGCGCAAAACGCCGTCATTGATTTCTTCGACCGTCTGGGTGTTTTTCTTACCCGGCGCCAGTTGCGATAACTCATCGCTGACATCGCGCATTTTGGTCACACGTTCTTCAATCAGCGCATTGATCCGTTTTTGAATAACCGGGACAAGCGCGACCTGCGGGATCAGGGCAATTACCCCGATCAGGCCGACAATCGGCTCGACGCTGAGCATATAGCCAAGCCCGAAGATCAGCATGCCGCTGTTGACAATCGGCTGGGATAATCCGTCGCCAACAAATCCACCCAGCTTTTCAATCTCGCCACCAATGATCGATACCGCACGCCCGTTGTTGTTGGCGTTTTTATCGTCGGGGTCATGGTGACCAGTTTGGTCTTCGGCATAAAGGCGGGTCAAATGGCGGCGGTTATGTGCGATCGCACTTTCACTCAGCCACCCTTCATACATGCGCAGCCCAAGCTTGATCACGCCTTGCAAGATAATGATCGCCCCATAAATCGATGCCAGCGTCACAAGCAGGTCGAGGTTTTGTTTGCTGATCGCGTCATCGACAAGGCGGCGCTGAAGCTCAAGCGGGGCGATCCCCAAAATGGCAACAAGAACCGCGAGGCTGCATACCGCAACCTGATGCCATCCACTCATGCGCCAGATATATCGCCAAAGTGATGAGGCAGGCGTATCGTCGCCAGTTGGTTCTGTGGTGCGGGGCTTGATTTTAAACATCAAATTTCTGGTCACTTAACGTTAAGGGGGGGCTCATGTCGCGATGTATCACACATTATTCTTTGCATGAGTGATAGCATTGATTGCGCAACAGAATAAGACTGTGAGCACGCAGTACATTGCGTTTGTGGCCTGTCGGGGGTGGTTTTCATCCGTTTTGACGTGGCCTAGACTTTAGTCCACAGAAATCAGGCATATCACAATGACGTTAGGGAAATCAGGTGGTTGCGGTATATTTTACCCCAAAGCAAAACTGTCAGAAATAATTGGCATTCCAGTACCGAATAATGCTATTTCATTCTTCAGGTTAAGCGGATGACGGGCCTGTGCGCCATTGGGCCGCCCACAGCAAGGATCACGCAGAATGCAAGATATTATCGCCAAACTCGAAGCAAAACGCGCCGAGGCCGCCATGGGCGGTGGGCAGCGCCGGATCGATAATCAGCACGCCAAAGGCAAGCTCACCGCGCGTGAGCGGATTGATGTGCTGCTTGATCTCGGCTCGTTCGAGGAATGGGACATGTTTGTCGAACATGATTGTGTGGATTTCGGCATGACCGAAAACCGCATTCCCGGGGATGGTGTCGTCACCGGCCACGGCACGATCAATGGCCGGTTGGTGTTTGTGTTCTCACAGGACTTCACCGTGTTTGGCGGCGCACTTTCCGGTGCACATGCGCGTAAAATCGGCAAGATCATGGATCAGGCGATGAAGGTTGGCGCCCCGGTTATTGGTATCAATGATTCCGGCGGGGCCCGCATTCAGGAAGGGGTCGAAAGCTTAGCGGGCTATGCTGATGTGTTTCAACGCAATGTCGAGGCATCCGGCGTTATCCCGCAAATCTCCCTGATCATGGGGCCGTGCGCGGGTGGGGCGGTCTATAGCCCGGCGATGACCGACTTTATTTTCATGGTCAAGGACAGTTCATACATGTTCGTGACGGGCCCCGATGTGGTCAAAACCGTCACCCACGAAGAAGTCACCCATGAACAGCTTGGCGGTGCATCCACCCACACAAGTGTGTCGGGGGTTGCTGATCTGGCTTTTGACAATGACGTGGATTTGTTGCTTCAGACCCGGCGTTTCATGGACTTCTTGCCACTTTGTAACAAAGAAGACCCGCCAGCACGCTTGTGCGAAGACCCGATCAAACGCGATGATTTCTCGCTTGATACGCTGGTGCCTGAAAACCCCAACATGCCCTATGACATGAAGGAGTTGATCGCAAAGGTCGTCGACGAAGGCGATTTCTTTGAAATTCAGCCCGATTACGCCAAAAACATCATTGTCGGCATGGCGCGCATGGATGGCCGTACGGTCGGTGTTGTTGCCAATCAACCCATGGTGCTGGCCGGCTGCCTTGATATCGACAGCTCCAAAAAGGCCGCCCGGTTTGTCCGCTTCTGCGATGCCTATAACATCCCAATTGTCACCTTTGTCGATGTGCCGGGCTTTATGCCGGGCACCGCACAGGAATATGGCGGCATCATCAAGCATGGTGCGAAACTGCTTTATGCCTATGCCGAGGCCACAGTGCCCAAGGTCACCGTGATCACCCGCAAGGCATATGGCGGGGCCTATGACGTGATGGCATCCAAGCATCTGCGCGGTGACGTCAATTATGCCTGGCCGACGGCTGAAATCGCCGTGATGGGGCCAAAGGGGGCGGTGGAGATCATCTTCCGCGCTGATATGAACGATCCGGCCAAGATCGAAGCCCGCACCGAGGAATACCGCGAAAAATTCGCCAACCCGTTTGTTGCGGGCCGCAAAGGGTTCATTGACGATGTCATCATGCCGCATGGCACGCGCCGCCGTGTGTGTCGGTCGCTTGCGATGCTGCGCAACAAGGACATCAAGAACCCGGAAAAGAAACACGGCAACATTCCGTTGTAAGCCGCCACGTCATATTGGGAGACACAAAAATGTTTAAGAAAATCCTGATTGCCAACCGCGGTGAAATTGCCTGCCGTGTGATCAAATCAGCCCGCAAAATGGGCATTAAAACCGTCGCGGTTTATTCCGATGCGGATAAAAATGCCCTGCATGTCCAGATGGCCGATGAGGCGGTTAATATCGGACCCGCACCGTCCAACCAGTCCTATCTGATCATTGAAAAGATCATCGATGCCTGCAAATCGACGGGGGCCGAGGCCGTTCATCCGGGTTATGGCTTCCTGTCGGAAAATCAGGCCTTTGCCAAGGCGCTTGATGCGGCAAAAATCGCCTTCATCGGCCCGCCAAATGGCGCGATTGCCGCGATGGGCGATAAAATCACATCGAAAAAGATTGCCGCCGATGCCGGTGTTTCGACCGTGCCCGGATACATGGGTGTCATCAAGGACACTGACGAGGCAGTCAAGATCGCCAATGATGTCGGCTATCCAGTGATGCTAAAGGCATCGGCAGGCGGTGGCGGCAAGGGCATGCGTATTGCGCGCAATGACGCCGAATGCCGCGAAGGGTTCGAACGCGCAACCTCTGAGGCCGCCAGTTCCTTTGGCGATGACCGGGTCTTTGTCGAGAAATTCGTCGAAGAACCCCGCCACATTGAAATTCAGGTGCTGGCCGATAAACACGGCAATACGATTTATCTGGGCGAACGCGAATGCTCCATTCAGCGCCGTCATCAAAAGGTCGTCGAAGAAGCCCCGTCACCCTTTATTGATCCCGCCACCCGTAAGGCCATGGGTGAACAGGCCGTGGCACTTGCACGCGCGGTCGATTATTGCTCGGCCGGGACGGTGGAATTCATTGTTGATAAGGACAAGAATTTCTACTTCTTGGAAATGAATACCCGGCTTCAGGTCGAACATCCGGTGACCGAACTTGTCACGGGTCAGGATTTGGTCGAATGGATGATCAAGATCGCCGATGGGCAGGAACTGACCTTAAAACAGGATGACGTGACGCTTACCGGCTGGGCGATGGAAACCCGCATTTATGCCGAGGATCCCTTCCGCGAATTCCTGCCGTCGACCGGGCGTCTGGTGCGCTATCAGCCACCCGCCGAAAGTGCCAAAGTGCGTGTCGATACCGGCGTGTTTGAAGGTGGTGAAATTTCAATGTTTTACGACCCGATGGTCGCAAAGCTGGTGACATATGGCGAAACCCGCGATGACGCCATTGGTGAAATGCGCGCCGCCCTTGATGCCTATTACATCCGCGGCATTTCGCACAATATTCCGTTCCTGGCCGCCGTTATGGCCAATAAGCGGTTTCAGGACGGCAACATCACCACCAACTTCATTGCCGAAGAATACCCCAACGGGTTCTCGGCCGATGATTTGCCAAATGATGATCCCGCCATCCTGATTGTGGTTGCAGGTTACATTAATCAACGCATTGCCGAACGCAACGCCGGGATCACCGGACAGGTCAGCGACCATCCGCTTGAAATTGCCGAAAGCTGGGTCGCCGTATCGGGCGATGACCACACCGCATTCGATATCGAATTTGATGGTGTTAACGGCGATTACATCGTCGCCATTGGCGATCGCAGCTATGGCGTCGTATCGGATTGGAAAATCGGCGATGCGATGTTTGTCGGGGAAATCGATGGCACCCCGGTCTGTGTGCAGATTGATCTGGAAGGCGTTGGCTATCGCCTGTCGGCCAATGGCATTCAGCGCAGTTTCAAGGTCATGCTGCCCCGCGTGGCGGAACTCCAGAAACTGATGCCGTTCAAGGCCCCGCCAGACATGTCAAACTTCCTGCAATCGCCCATGCCGGGTCTGTTGGTCAAGGTATCGGTCGAAGAAGGCCAGACGGTTCAGCCGGGCACAGAGCTTTGCATCCTCGAAGCCATGAAAATGGAAAATGTGCTCAAAGCCGAAAGCAAAGGTGTGGTCAAAAAAATCCACGCCGAGCAGGGCGCAAACCTGTCGGTTGATGCGATCATTATCGAGTTTGAAACCGAAGAATAAGCTGCCTGATCCCTCAAACGGCTTTGCTTGATAAAGGCGCTGGTTGTCATTGACCGGCGCCTTTAATTTTCTGACAGATGCAAGGATGCCGGTTTCAACCCCTTTTACAAAGCGTCAGCGCATATTAAATACAGAAAACGGGGCTTTACCCACGATTAGCCGTACCATATGGTCGCAAATTGAGGCTGAACCCCTATGTATGCTTGCCATCCAATAACAAGAAACGAGGCGTCCCTATGTATAAACTGATTGCTTTTGACGGCGATGATACCCTGTGGCACAACGAGCCGCTTTTCCGTCAGGCCCATATCGAACTGCGCGAGATGCTGGGGCATTATGTGCCCGCCGATCAGGTTGATGATCGCCTGTATCAGGCCGAACTGGCCAATCTTTCGATCTATGGCTATGGCGTGACCGGGTTTACCCTGTCGATGATTGAAACCGCGATTGAGCTTTCAGATCGCAAGATCAGTGCCGAAGACATTCACAGGCTGGCCGAAATCGGAAAATCGATGCTGCGTGCGCCGACCCGGATTATTGACGGGGCCGAGACCGTTCTCAAACGCTATGCCGATGATCCCGATTACAAGGTTGTGCTGATCACCAAGGGTGATCTGATTGCCCAGCAGCTTAAAATCGACCGGTCCGGGTTTGAAGACCTGTTTGACGGGATCGAGATCGTCTCGGAAAAAGATCCGCTGACCTATCGCAATATCTTTGGCCGCTATGGTGTCGAGCCACAAGAAGCCGTCATGATCGGCAACTCGATGAAATCCGATATCCTGCCGGTACTTGCGTCGGGCGGGGCCGCGATCCACATCCCTTATGAAATCACATGGGTGCATGAAATGGTCGATCAGACCGAAATCGACAACGACCAGTTTGTCACGGTCGAAACCATTGCCGATGTCCCTGATGTGATCGCCAAACTTGAACAGCACAGCAAAGCCGGGAGTATGGAGAATGTCTGATTGCGCAGGCTCGGAAATGTCAACAGAAGCCTCCCTTGCCAATGGTCCGGCGGCCGACCTTGATCCGCAGACCAAGCTTGAACTCGAAGCGGCGGCCTTTCGCGGGCTTGTGACGCATCTTCAGGACCGCAAGGATGTTCAAAACATTGATCTGATGAATTTGGCCGGTTTTTGCCGTAACTGTTTGGCAAAATGGTATCTGGCGGCGGCGCGCGAAAAGGGTGTTTCCATGGATTATGATGGTGCGCGCGAAGTCGTCTATGGCATGACCTATGACGCATGGAAAGACAGCCATCAGGCCCCGGCATCGGACACGCAGAAACAGACGTTTCAGGATACCGCCCATCTGCACGCCAAAATTCCCGGTGCAAAATAAGGCCGCCAAATAAGCAAGTAGGGAGACGACGTTCCCATGACCGACACACGCCCCGATCCTGCAACCGGTTCTGGCAATATCGCCGTTCATGCCCGGATTGAAGGCCGCGTACAGGGCGTTTGGTATCGTGCCTGGACGGTGGAGCAGGCGACAAAGCGCGACCTGACCGGCTGGGTGCGCAATCGAAACGATGGCACAGTGGAGGCCGTATTCTGTGGCTCGGTTGATGCTGTGCGGTCAATGGTTGCCGCCTGCCATGAAGGCCCCACTCATGCGCGGGTTGATCGCATTCACGAGGAACCGGCACTTGAAGACGGGTTCACGTCGTTTGAAAAGCGTTCAACCGCATGAAACCCGCATGACAATTGCCGCGTGGCGGTTTTATCAAAATGTCATAAATGCCTTTTTCCGAGTGATTTTGGAAAAAGGCTTTTTCTTTGCCGCACTGCAATGGCATGCTGCTTAAATCCTGTCTGTATGGTCAGCTTCCAATGGGCGGGAAATCAACAGGGAGACTAAAATGACACTTATTGCAAAATCCTTCGGTGTGGCCGCCATCATGGCGACCAGTGCGCTTTGCGCATTTGGCGCAAGTGCGCAGGAACCAGCCCAGAATGATGGCCTGAACGGCACGCTTTGGCTTCAGACATCGGTTGAATATAAAACCACGGCAATGTCTGTTTATGCGGGTGCGACCCGTCTTCTGCCTGCCGCCATCGGCGATCACAGCTGGACCGCCGCCCTTGAGCAGGACGGTAATTTCATGGCCAAAAAACCGGCTGTGATTTTGGATGTTGATGAAACGGTTCTTGATAATTCGGCTTATCAGAGCTGGGTTGTGACTGAAGACACGCATTATAGCTCCAAAACCTGGGCGGCATTTGTGAATGATGCGATTTCAACCCCGACCCCGGGGGCGCTTGAATTCACCAAGGCAGCAGCAGCCAAGGGCGTTGAAGTGTTTTACGTGTCCAACCGTAAGGCCCCGGAAGAAGCCGCAACCATCAAGAACTTGCAGGAATACGGCTTCCCGTTTGCTGATGAAAAACACGTCATGCTGCGCGGTGAAATCGAAACATGGGGATCGGCCAAGGCCCCGCGCCGTCAGGCGGTTGCCGACGATTACCGTGTGATCATGTTGTTTGGGGATAACTTTGGTGACTTCACCGATGATATCGATGGCTCCATTGATGAACGTCTTGAGGTCATGGACAAATACGCGACCTATTGGGGCGAACGCTGGTTCATGTTGCCAAACCCAAGCTACGGCTCATGGGAATCAGCCGCCTTTGGCAATGACTGGAAAAAGTCACCAGAAGCCCGCCGTCAGGACAAGCTCGACAGCATGTCCCCCTGGGCAGGCCCGGCTGAATAAGCCAGCGGTTTAGAACCGATGTTATCAAGGGCGTCCGATGGTTCGGGCGCCCTTTTTGTTTGGCGATATGTGGGGTTCATTTTTGGGTGGCAAGGGTGATAGGGTTTTATCGCCCAACGCGAACCCCGCTTTATGCTGGATGCCATGAAAAGCTCGCCTGTCCCCGATTATCGTGACCGTATCCCGCTTGCCGTGGGAACGATCATTTTTACGGTTTTCGCCCTGTCATTGGGCGATGCGCTGATCAAGCAATCAAGCAGCACCTTTGTGATCTGGCAGATTTTTGTCATCCGCTCGGCCATCGCCATTCCGTTTCTGGTCGGCTATCTGGTGATCCGGTCGCCTGCATCCTTGCGCCTTGGGGATGCGGTGGGCTGGACCATCTTGCGCAGTCTTTTGCTGGTCGTGATGTGGATCAGCTACTACCTTTCGCTGCCACATCTGACCCTGTCTGTCGCTGCTGCGACCTATTACACGCTGCCGATCTTTATCACCCTGTTTACCGCCGCCATCACCCAAAGCCCAATCCGCAAAAAGGGCTGGCTTGCTGTCATTCTGGGGTTTGCCGGGGTGGTCCTGATCTTGCGCCCGAATGCCGGGAATTTTAACGGCTATGCCTTGCTGCCATTACTGTCGGCCATGCTCTATGCGGTTGCGATGATCCTGACCCGGACCAAATGCCGGGCTGAACATCCGATCAAACTTTCCCTTGCGCTAAACTGCGCCTTTGTGGTGGTCGGCGGTGGGGCTGCCGCCGTGATCAGCATGCTCTCGGACGAGGTGCGGGATGGCTTTCTGCTTGCACCGTGGAGTGCGATGACGCTCTCGGACTTTGGCATCATGGCGATGCTGGCGGCCTCGATCCTGATTGGCAGCATCGGGGCGGCGATTGCCTATCAAAACGGGCCATCGCCAATGATCGGCACCTTTGATTTTGCCTATGTCGGGTTTTCATTCATCTGGGGCGTGCTGTTCTTTGCCGAAACGCCCGATGCGCAGTCACTCACCGGCATCATGATGATTATCGTTGCGGGCATAATTTCACTCAGGCAATGACGGAAATTAGGCGTGCGGTCGCGGGCTGTTTACACGACCTTTCCGGGGTTCAGCCGGTTGTCGGGATCAATTGCGGCCTTAACCGCACGCAGCAACTTCAGTTTTTCCGCACTGGCGTAATGGGCCAGTTCATCGCGCTTAAGCCGCCCAATACCGTGTTCGGCACTGATCGACCCGCCAAGATCAGAAACAATGTCATGAATGACGCGGTTCAGGTTTTCCCAGCGCGCGAGATAGTCGGCTTTGTCCATATCCACCGGCTGGGTGAAATTGAAATGAATGTTGCCATCCCCGACATGCCCAAACGGGCAGGGGCGAATGCCCGGTATCAGGTCGCTTGCCGCCGCCATCCCGCGTGTCAGAAGATCGGGGACCTTTGATACAGGTACGGACACATCATGCTTGATACTGCCGCCTTCAAATCCTTGCGCCTCGGGAATGCCTTCGCGGATGGCCCACAGGTTTTGGCGTTGCGCGTCGGACTGCGCAAGGGCCGCATCACGCGCAAGCCCGCCTTCCATGGCGTCGCCCAAAAGGTCGGTCAGCACGGATTGCAGGTCATCCTTGGGCCGCGATGACGTCAGTTCGATCAAAACATGCCAGTCAGTCGGGCTGGCAAGCGGGCGTGTCAGATTGGGCAGATGTGTCACCGACATGTCATGGGCAAAACCGCACATCAGCTCAAACGCAGCAATCGCATCGCCGGTCGTGCGCCGTGCGAGTGCCAGCAAATCAAGTGCGGATTCGGGGGAAGCCACCGCCACCCATGCGGTGGCAATATGTTTGGGCCGTGGAAACAGTTTCAAGGTCGCCTTGGTGATGATACCCAGCGTGCCCTCGGCCCCGATAAACAGATCGCGCAGGTCATAACCGGTATTGTCCTTGCGCAGTTTCGATAACCCGTTCCAGATGCTGCCATCGGGCAAAACAACCTCAAGCCCCAGCACCAGATCACGCGCATTGCCATAGCGTATGACATTAAGCCCACCGGCATTGGTCGCAAGGTTGCCACCAATCTGGCAACTGCCCTCGGCGCCCAGGCTCAGCGGGAACAAAAGGTCATGTTCCTCGGCGGCATCCTGAATGGATTTCAAGATTGCACCGGCCTCCACGGTTGCGGTGAAGTCGCGGGCGTCAATCTCGGTAATCCTGTTCATCCGTTTCAGGTTCAAAAGAACCTGATCCTGACCGGCAACCGCCCCGCCACAGCGCCCGGTATTGCCACCTTGCGGGACAATGGCGATGGCGTGCGCGGCACAGATGGCAACTGCCTTGGCGACTTCATCGGTACTGGCGGGAAACAGGATGATATCGGCATGGCCTTCGAATTTGCCACGTGCCTCGCGGTTATGCGTTTCAAGAACATCACGTTCCATGCTCCAGCCTTTCGGGCCAAGCAGGTTTTGGAGCTCAAGGATCGCGGCATCGCGCGGGCGGGTCATTGTGGCATTGCTCCGCTTATGGCGATGGGTGCGGTGCGCGCGGCGCACTGGCACGTTTCATGCGGTCATTGATCGCAAGTCCAAGCCCGGTATCGGGGATCGGCGCAATGGCAATCCCGTCAAAGCGTTTCTGGTCGGCTTCATGCAGGCGGGCAAACAGGTTCGCGGCCGCCTCAACGTCATTCCCGGATTTGGAAAGCCATAAGACCGCATCAAACCCCTTGGTCACGCAATCGCCAAACCCCAGCAGGATTTCATGGCCGTATTTGGCCTTATCGGGGGCGGTCGCATCAAGGCGCACCGGCAAGCCCGGCGCATAATGGCTGGTCAGCATGCCGGGGCTTTTGGGCGCGTTGTCATCGGTTTCGGCCATGATGACCTCAGTCCCCAGGACCTCGGCAATCTGTTCCTTGGTGATCCCACCGGGACGGAGCATCACCACCCGATCCGTGGCCAGATCAATCACCGTGCTTTCAAGCCCGACACCGCACGGGCCGCCATCCAAAATCATCCCAATCGCATTGCCCAGCGAATGGGCGACATGCCCGGCCGTGGTCGGGCTGATGCGCCCGGACCGATTGGCCGAGGGGGCGGCAACCGGACGCCCCACCGCACGCAGCAATTCGCGCGCCATTGGGTGGGCCGGAACCCGCACCGCAATGCTGGGCAGGCCCGCCGTGGTCAGCTCGCACACCGTGCTGTCGGAACGTTTTGGCAAAACCAGTGTTAGCGCACCGGGCCAGAATGCCGCGGCCAGCTTATCGGCCCGTGCATCAAATGTTGCATGGGCGGCGGCGGCATCGCGGTCGGGAAAATGGCTGATCAGCGGATTAAAGCTTGGGCGTTGCTTGGCGGCATAAATCCCGGCAACCGCATCGGCATTTGTCGCATCCGCACCCAGCCCATAAACCGTCTCGGTCGGAAAGGCGACCAATTCACCCGCACGCAGTTTTCCCGCCGCTTGGCTCAGCGCACCTTCGGAATAGGGACGAATGGTCAGGGCAGGGCACATGCAATACCACCAAAAGAAAAATCCAGTGTCTTGAAATACCTAGCGACGATCATTGACGATGACAAGGAAGAACACCCATCACAGATGTGATAGCAGCCAAAAAGGAATGACATATCTGTGGGAAGTTGGCGAAAACAGGCCCCAAACAGCGCAGCGCCGCCATACAGAATGGCGGCGCCAATTTACGCTCTAGCCCGACTTCGCCCCGCGGTGGTGAAGCTGGACCGCGTCGCCGTGATTCCGGCGGCTATTTACGTCACCTACACGTTGTGTGGCGATAAGACATGTGTAATTCAGATGCGTGAAAAAGTCAAGGAAACTGCGGATTTCAGGCGATTTATTTTTGGCTGAATCACCGGCGGCCTGTGTTATGTGCAGCGCACACAGCACAAGCCGCTGATCATGCTTTGAAATTCGTTTTCGGCCCGCTGTTGCGAAGGATCAGTCTTGGTATTTTACCGGCACAGATGGGCTGCGCGCGATGAAGAACGGGTTGCGAAAATCGGCCTTGCCGTAACAGAATCGCGACCCATCCATATTTTCAATCACACCACCCGCGGCTTTTAAAACCGCATGACCGGCCCCGATGTCCCATTCCATGGTCGGGCCAAGGCGCGGATAAAGATCCGCTTCACCGGCCGCCACCAAACAGAGTTTCAGCGAGCTACCCGCCGGGCGCAGTTCCTTGACCGGGAGGTCACCGAGAAACGCCTTCATCGCCTCCGGATCGCCGTGCGAGCGTGACCCGACGACAACAACCCCGTCTTCGGGCATGTCGCGCACCGTGATGTCGGTGATGGTCGGGGTAACGTCACCGTCGATCAGCTTGGCCCCACGCGGATCGCCGTAATAAAGCTTTTCAATCGCCGGGGCATAGACAACACCCAGAACCGGCTGCCCCTTGGCGATCAGCGCGATATTGACCGTAAACTCGCCATTGCGCTTGATAAATTCCTTGGTCCCATCCAGCGGATCAACCAGCCAGAAGAAATCCGTCCCGCCATCAACATCGGGCACATCGCCCTTGGCGGCACTTTCCTCGGATACGATTTTAACATCCGGGGTCAGGGCGCGCAGACCCGGCAAAATAACCGCCTCGGCGGCGTCATCGGCCTCGGTCACCGGCGATGCGTCGTCTTTGGACCGCACATCGAAATCGGTTTTATAAATTTCCATCATTGCCGCACCGGCTTTGCGGGCAATCTCGATCAAACCGTTTTCAAGCGCATCGGCATCGGCGGGCAGGGCAATGGTCATTGCAATCTCATGTGTTGGCGTGAAATTTATATGGCAAAGGGCATAGGGAATTTTGCCGCCAAGGTCCAGACCCTAAACGATGGGCAACTGGGGTTTGCTCTATTTCCCGGCGATTGCGGCCTTGAATGCGGTGATCAAATCATGGTGAAGCTGATCATGGCCCGGCACAATGGGACCAGCATCCGGGGTTGGGGAAATACCGGCCACAATGTCGTTTTTCGCCAAATCAGGCAGCAGGCTTTCCATCAATTCCACCAGCGTAATCGCAGTTGGGACATAGCCGGTATTAGCCGCATCTTCCCAGTGTGCTGCATCATCACGCGATGGGAAAAATGGACAGAATTTCTGCCCGTCCGCCCCCGGACACAGCAGCCAGCCATTGCGATAAAGCCCCCAAACCCCTTCGAAGGTGGCCACGGCACTCAGAAAATCGGCATAGCGGTTGTTTGGGTCTGTTGTTGCGGTGATGTTTGTAACGGTCGCGATGGTCTTGACCCTTTAATCGGAAGTTTTCCAGAAATCGTGCATCTCGATATCCTTACCCGAAATGCCACGCGTGATAAACCGCTGGGCGCGCATGGTGGTGGACCAATGGTCCATTGATAACCCCGCCTTGCGTTTTAAATGCGCAACGAAATCGGCCGGTTCGGGCAATTGTTCCCACACTTGCGGCAGGAAAAGCCCCCGGTTATTGCCGTCCGACAGGATAATGCCATCCTCAAACGGGGTCAGCCTGGCAATCAGATCGGCCTCATCGTCAAACGGAAAATCACGCGCAGGAGATAAAACCGAAATCGAGATTTCCAGATCATCGTTTAAATCCGCTTCTTGGAGCGGCGGAAATCTGGGGTCGGCAAACCCGGCCTTGAACGCATTTTCGCAAAGGTCCGTCGCCAAATCGCGATGCGCCATCACCGATCCGATACAGCCACGAAGTTGGCCGGATTTCTTCAAGGTCACAAAACACGCACCGGGCTCCAAAAGGGCCGGGGACACAGATGCTGAGCCGGCGTTAAGCGGCCCGTCATGACGAATGCCGTACCAAATTGATTGCCGTGCTAGATCAATCATCTCTGGCCCATGTTGGGCCAAAAGTTGTTCGGTCGTACCGGTAAATCCGTCCGATGGTTCGGTGCTCGTATCGCGCTCACGCATCTTTTCCGATCCGGTGTAAATCGCCCATGCGCCATAGCCGACAACGCGCGATTTATCGCCGGTCACATCGCCGGAATTGCGCATGCCAAGGGTCTTGATCCGCATGCCGCGCTTGCGGGCCGACATCAACATCCCCGCGACCGGCAACGCCCCGCAGGCATCATTGCTATCAATCCCCTCGGCATCAAACCGCTCAATCATGTCACGCGTGCGGTTGTCCATGTGGCGCGCGGTTTCATAATCATGGAAATGCGACAGATCCGATGAAATCACAATCAAGGTTTCCGGCCCGCCCCAAAGCGCTTCAATCAACTCATGCACCTGTCGCGCGCCACAGCGACTGACCAGCAATGGCACAATCCCGATATCGCTGTCCTCGCCAAACAGCCGCTGTATAAACGGCAACTCAATCTCAAGCCCGTGTTCTTGGCGGTGCGCATCATCCAAAATCTGAACCTGCGGCCACGAAAGGGCGGTCTGAAGCCCCGCCAGATCACACTTAACCGTGCCAAGCGGTGTGGCAAACCCATCGGCCTTGGCAAGGGCCACCCCCTGAAACGCCATGCGGTGTGCGGGGCCCACAATCACAATGCGTTTGATCTGGCCTTTAAGGGCGCGCACCGTTGCAAAGCCAAGCGCCGCCAGACTGCCCGAAAACATCAAACCCGCATGCGGCACAATGATCGCCTTGGGCGTCGCCGTCTGTTGCTGCGCAGCGTCCGATTTAACGGCCGCATCTAGCAACCCGTCAATCTCGCTTCGCAAGATATCGGCATCATTCGGATAAAACGTCCCGGCAACAGCAGGTGGGCGGATAATGGTCATAGTCTGCTCGATCAAGAGAGGTTCTCACGTGTTGAGCTCTGATAAGTTGTCATTTATCTGTTGTTTAATATAAATGAGTTCAATTAATGTTTACATATATTCTTGCTCGGATTTGATTTTGCGATCTGAGAATTGGGGTTGTGCAATTTTTGAATTTAGAAGAAGTAAATTATGGAAAAGCCAAAAAGAGTCCTTCCATCTATAAAGAAAATATTTATGGAAGAATGGAAATCTCAACCATTTTCATCTATTGCGTCCTTGATTACCATATTAGTGGCTTTGTGGAATTTTTACATATCTCTGCCAACTTTGTTTGAAGTTCGTGAAGCCCCTCCTGAAATGGATTTTAGTTTTGTTTTAAGGTTGATATTCTTCGTTTTGCTTGAGGGTAGCCTTGCTTATGCGTTTGGTGCGATCTTGGTTAGATTGACTGAGGCTGGCAGAGGAATGCCCTTTATGCTGATGATTATTACATCAATCATTTCAGCGTGGGTGTCTGGGTACAACGCTTTTTGGATGTTTGTAACCGCTACCACGTCCTTTAATGGTGGGGTGGGAGCGTTTATAGTTGGAGAATTGGCCGCTTTCCTTATTGCGTGCTATTTTATTTATCATCATTACGACGCAAAAAAGAAACTGGTGCTGAGAATTAATAAGGAGGAAGTGCATGGAACAAGCGAATACCGGATCGAAAAAGTATACTCAGTCGGGTTTTGGATAGCGTTTGGAACGCAATTAGCAGCATTTTTTGTAATTGCGATAAACTTTGGCCTCAAAATTAACCCTTACATCCGCTCGCTTGGCGCAGGCTGATGTGCTGGTTCTGGGATGAGTTTGGAGTGGGGTATGGCACAGCTCGATGTCCCCGGACGCTACTGGCACCATCTTGAGGATGGCCGGATTCAGTGCGATGTCTGCCCGCGCTTTTGCAAGCTGAATGACGGGCAGCGGGGCCTTTGCTTTGTCCGTGCGCGCCAAGGCGATCAGATGGTTTTGACCACCTGGGGCCGATCCTCGGGCTTTTGCATTGATCCGATTGAAAAGAAACCGCTCAACCATTTTTTGCCCGGCACCCCGATCCTGTCGTTTGGCACGGCGGGTTGTAACCTGACCTGTAAGTTCTGCCAGAATCACGAGATTTCCAAGGCGCGTCAGATGGATAAGCTATCCTCGCTGGCGACACCGGAAATGATCGCGCAAACCGCCAAGGATCATGGCTGTTCGGCGGTGGCCTTTACCTATAACGACCCGGTGATTTTCCTTGAATATGCGATTGATGTCGCCCAAGCCTGCCGCGACCTAGGCGTGCGCACCGTGGCGGTCACTGCGGGTTATATCGGCGATAAGGCGCGCGAGGAATTCTTTCGCCATATGGACGCGGCCAATGTCGATCTTAAGGGCTTTACCGAAGATTTCTATCACAAACTCTGCTCGGCCCACCTGAGTGATGTTCTTGAAACGCTGAAATACCTCAAACAGGAAACCGGGGTGTGGTTTGAACTGACCAACCTTGTCATCCCCGGCGAGAATGACGGGGACGGCGAGTTTGATGCCATGACCAACTGGGTGCGGGATGAACTTGGCCCCGATGTGCCAATGCATTTCACCGCCTTTCACCCCGACTGGAAAATGATGGATCATCCGCGCACCCCGGCCCAAACCCTGATCCGGGCGCGCGACATCGCGATCAAAAACGGCATCCGTTATGCGTATGTTGGCAATGTGCATGACAAGTCGGCATCAAGCACCTATTGCCATGGCTGTGGCGATCTTCTGATTGGCCGGGACTGGTATCAATTATCGGACTGGAACCTTGATCCGAACGGCGCATGTCAAAGCTGCGGGACCCACTGCGGGGGCGTGTTTGCACCCAAACCGGGTACATGGGGGCCAAAACGATTGCCGGTACGGCTTAAATCGCCCGCGCAATGACGTTTTTTCTGGTGCATTGCGCCTGCTTGGCTAAAGTGCCGCCGGTTAAGGACGTATTGGGATAAAACACATGGCCGGACTGAAAATTCGCAAAGCACGGACCGGCGATGTCGGGGCAATTTTCGCCATCCGAAGCCGCGTGCACGAAAACCACCTGTCGGCCAGCCAGCTTGCCGAACGCGGCATCACCAAAACGGCCTTTGGCAAATGGTTGACGGACGGCTACGGCATTTGGATTGCTGATCTTGATGGCTCGGCGGCGGGTTTTGCCATCGCCATCCCGGCTGAGTTGACATTATGGGCACTGTTTGTTGATCCCGATTTTGAAGGGCGCGGGGTGGGGGCTGCATTGTTGCGCATGGCCGAGGACTGGCTGTTTGAACAGGGCTGCGACGACATATCGCTGACTACCGGGGCCGACCCCAAAAACCGTGCACATGGTTTTTACGAAATGCACGGCTGGATCAGCACCGGGGATGAAGATGGTGGCGAAGTTGAATACATCAAATCCAACCCGTCGATGTCGCTGTTTGATTTCACCTAACGCGTTTAGCGTACCGGAATGCCGCGTGTTTTCTTCTGCGATGGCCCGATCAGAACCGGCCCATAGCCAATCAAAAACGCCAGCCAGCCGCCAATCCACATCAAGGTGGCAATCGCCAGCAGGGTGATGTAATGGCCATCACTTTGACCCGCGACAACCCGAAACACGGTTGAAACCCAGATCAGGGCAAAGGCAGCATTCAGCAAAACACCTGCGCGCACCTCCCGTCCGGTATGGCCAAGGGCCGCACGGCCAGCAATGGCAATGATCATGCAGGCAATCGCCCCGCCGGTCAGCCCGTGCAGGGCATCGCGGCTTGTGATGGCATCAGGCCAGAGGATGGACGCGCCCAGAAGGGCAAGCCCTACCGGGACCCAGAAATAGCCCAGATGCAGCATGGCGACAATTGGCTCACGCCAGCTATGAATGCCGCGCCAGCGGATCAATCGCACGCCATGAAGGACTGCCGCAAGCAGCAGGGCAGAACCAAATGCCATGCCCGCCGGATCAATAATCCCGGCGATGATGCTGATGGCGACACTGGCAAGGCAGAGCATATCAAACCGGTTAAACATTTTGGGCATCAGTGCGTCGATATTATCGCGGGCCATCCAGTTGCGGGTAAAGGCCGGGATCACCCGCCCGCCAATCAGCGATATCAACAAAATGATCGTCAGAATGGCGGTTTGATAGAGCATCACCGCATCAAGGGCGAGGACATCAAGGCAGGCCGCGGTGAACAATCCATCAAACAGCGCAATCACACCAATGACGGCCAAAACCCGCAGGTTTTTGAAATTACGCGCGGCCATAAGTTCCCGTAGGCCAAGGGCGATCAGAAAGACAAAATAGGCAATGGCGCCAAGGATCACCAACGCAGCAGGCAGGCTTTCGCCAAAGCCAATCACGACCCGCCCCAAAACCCACGAAAATGTAAGGCCCATTAACATCGGTCCGGAAATTGCCGGGCGACCGGTCCAGTTGGCAATCGCGGTTAACAGGAACCCGCCAATTGCCGCCCCGCCAAAGCCAAAAATCATCTCATGGGCGTGCCAGAAGGATGCGGTGCCAAGGATCGGTGTCGGGACGCCATGGACAAACCCGGCAACCCACCAGACAACGGCAACAATGGCAAGAACGCCCGCGCACAGGAAAAGCGGGCGAAACGCACCGCTCCAGAATGGATGGGGTTGCGCGGCGGGTTCACGGATTGAAACGGGGGCAGTTTTGGCATTCATGATGCAGGCTCCAAAAAGCTGGAATGCGTCATAATAGCGCCTTTGTAAGGGGCGTCCTTGATGTTGCGCAATCGGCATCGGTAATGTTTTTATCGATCAAACCATTGCTATTGCGTGAAATCACGCAGCTTTTTCAACGATAAACCTTTTCATCGCCGTTTAACGCGCTAGATTAAGGGCAGTATTTCAACAACACAGCTGCTTTTGAAAAGGGCTGTGTGCCCCGAAACATGACAGGAGTCCTGTTCACCATGAAGATCACGTTTTCCGATCTTGCCCTTCCGACCAGCGGTGCGGTCATCGCTTTTGCCACCGAAGGTGCCGACTTGATGCCAAGTGCGGTTGCCCTTGATGAAGCCATGGGCGGTACAATCACCAAGGCGATCAAATCTTCGACCTTTAAGGGCAAGTCCGGCCAAAGCCTGCAGATTCTGGCCCCGGCCAATGTTGATCTGTCGCGCGTGATTGTTTTCGGGATTGGCAAGGAAGCCGAGTTTGACGTGATCGCCGCCCAGAAACTTGGTGGCACGGTGACCACCCGTGCGATTTCGACCGGGGAGAAAGACCTGTCGGTTCTGTTTGATATGGATGGTCTGGCCTGTGATTTCGCAACCGGTGCCATGCTGCGCGACTATCGGTTTGATAAATACCGCACCACCGAAACCAAGGACGACAAGCCGGTTCTTAAGAGCCTGTCGATTGCGGCGCGCGATCACAAGGACGCCAAAAAACAGTTCGATAGCGCCAAAAAGGTTGTCGAAGGCGTGTTCTTCACCCGCGATCTGGTGTCCGAACCGGCCAATGTGCTGTATCCGGAAAGCTTCATGAAAGAAGTCAGCGCGCTGGAAAAGCTCGGTGTCGAGATTGACGTGCTCGACGAAAAGGAAATGAAGAAGCTTGGCATGGGCGCGCTTTTGGGCGTTGCCATGGGCTCGGCCCAAAAGCCTTATATGGTTGTCATGCGCTGGAACGGTGGCAAGAAAAAAGACGCCCCCGTCGCCTTTGTTGGCAAGGGTGTGACCTTTGATACCGGCGGGATTTCGATCAAACCGGCGGCTGGCATGGAGGACATGAAGTTTGACATGGGCGGGGCCGGTGTTGTGTCCGGCCTGATGAAGGCACTGGCCGGGCGTAAGGCGAAATGCAACGTGGTCGGGGTTATCGGCCTTGTTGAAAATATGCCATCCTCAACCGCACAGCGTCCGGGCGATGTTGTGACTTCAATGTCGGGTCAGACCATTGAAGTCATCAATACCGACGCCGAAGGCCGCTTGGTTCTGTGTGATGCCCTGACATACGTTCAGGAAAAACACGATCCGCGTTTGATCGTCGATCTGGCGACCCTGACGGGGGCTGTGATCATTGCCCTTGGTCATGAAAATGCCGGTCTGTTTTCCAACAATGATGACCTGTCGCAGCAAATCACCACGGCGGGGCTGTCGGTTGATGAAACCGTTTGGCGTTTGCCACTGGGGGCTGGCTATGACAAGCAGATTAAATCTGACATTGCCGATATGAAAAACGTTGGCGGCCGTGCGGCGGGTTCGATCACCGCGGCCCAGTTCCTCAAACGCTTTATCACCAAGGATCGCCCGTGGGCGCATCTTGATATTGCCGCAACCGCGTGGTCGACATCCGACAAGGAAGTCACACCAAAAGGGGCGACTGGCTTTGGCGTGCGTCTGCTTGATCGCTTTGTTGCTGATAACTACGAAGCTTAAACGGCGCGCCTGATGGTTCAGGCTAAAGCACAGAATAATCGACGGGGCAGGGTGATGATCACCTTGCCCCGTTTTCGTCTTCGGGATAGAAACGCCTTATGGCTGATATCTGGTTCTATCATCTCACCAGCATGCCGCTGGAACGCGCACTCCCGACCCTGCTGTCCAAAACGCTGGAGCGGGAAAAACGTGCTGTGGTGATGACCGGGATTGAGCAACGGGTTGATGCCATCAACACCCTGCTTTGGACCTATGATGCGGCAAGCTGGTTGCCCCATGGGGCGAAATCGGATGGCGATCCGGAAATGCAACCCGTCTGGCTAACGTCTGAGGATGAAAACCCCAATGGTGCCCAGTTCCTGTTTCTGACCGACCGGGCGGTCAGTGAAAAAATCGCTGATTATGAACGGGTCATCATGCTGTTTGATGACCGCGATCATGACGCAGTGGCAGAAGCCCGCACGCGCTGGAAAGACTGGAAAGACGCAGGCCACAAGCTGTCTTATTGGCAGCAAACCCCGCAAGGTGCGTGGGAAAAAAAGGCCGAAAGCTAAAATCAGCTATCCTCTGTTTTGGTCGGGAATTCAACACGTAAATTTGTGTTGTATATTTCGATATCATAAAAGACATGCGTGAAATGCATGCTGATAACTGTTGATGAACCCGGTTTAGTCAATTATACCAGTCGTATCGAACGCGCCGATTTGCTCCTCAGCTTGCGGGCGCGATAAAAATGCGGCTAAAGCGAGAGGGCGTATATGCTCCGTATGTACGACCGCCTCGGTTTCGCCGCGGCGGTTTTTTTGTATGTACGGAAAAGGTTGAGACCGATGATCAGGCTCTCGAACGTTCAGAAAACATATCCTGCCCGACGCGGCAACGATGCGCATGCGGCATTGCGCGGCATTGATCTTGATATTGCGGCGGGCGAGATTGTCGGCGTGATTGGCAGATCAGGTGCCGGGAAATCAACTCTGATCCGCTGCATCAACCTTCTCGAACGGCCGACTTCTGGCTCCGTGATTGTCGATGGTGCAGAAGTCACCACACTTTCCAAGCGTGACTTGCCGTTGTTCCGCCGCCAGCTTGGCATGGTGTTTCAGCACTTTAACCTTCTGTCGTCGCGCACGGTCTATGGCAACATCGCATTGCCGCTTGAACTGGCCAGTGCCAGCAAGGCTGAAATTGCCGCCGCCGTTGATCCACTGTTGCCCCTTGTTGGGCTTGATGACAAACGTGATCGCTATCCCGCCGAATTATCCGGTGGGCAGAAACAGCGTGTCGGTATTGCACGCGCTTTGTCATCCAACCCCAAGGTTTTGCTGTGTGACGAAGTCACATCCGCGCTTGATCCGGAAACCACCCGTCAAATCCTGACGCTGCTGAAAGACATCAACAAACGCCTTGGCCTGACCATGGTGGTGATCACCCATGAAATGGCGGTGGTTAAGGCGCTGTGTGACCGGGTGGCGGTGATGGATCGCGGCGTGATTGTCGAAGAAGGCACTGTGAGTAGCATCTTTGCCAATCCGGTGCATGCGACAACCCAGTCGCTTTTGGCCGATGAGTTTATGGAATTTCGGGCCGGTACCGATGCTGCTACGGATGCAGACGCATCCGCCACGATATCTGACGGGCAGGAGGGCTAAGCCATGCTAACAACACTCGCACCAATCCTGCTTCAGGCGACTTGGGAAACCCTTTATATGGTCGGCGTGTCGCTGTTTCTGGCGACCGCCCTTGGCTTGCCGCTTGGCGTATTGCTGGCGACCTCTGGGCGCGGTGAGCTGCTTGAAGCACCGCTGTTTCAAAAGCTTATCGGCCCGATTGTCAATGCGACCCGCTCGGTTCCATTCATCATTCTGGCGGTTGCGATCATTCCGTTTACCCGGCTGATTGTCGGCACATCGATCGGAACGTCTGCGGCCATCGTACCCCTGACCGTGGCGGCAATTCCGTTTATTGCCCGCATCATCGAAGGGGCCATCCGCGAAGTGGATGGCGGACTGACGGAGGCGGCCCAAGCCATGGGCGCACGCCCGTTACAGGTGGTGGCCAAGGTGCTGCTGCCCGAAGCATTGCCGGGGATTATTCATGGTCTGACCCTGACGGCGGTGACCCTGATTGGCTATTCGGCCATGGTCGGTGCGGTGGGTGCTGGCGGGCTTGGTGATCTTGGCATTCGCTATGGTTATCAACGGTTCCGTCCCGATGTGATGGCGCTGGTGGTGGTGACCCTGATTGTCGTGGTTCAGGCGGTGCAGATGTTTGGCGACCGTTTGGCGCGCAAGGCCGATAAACGCAACATCTGATCGCAAAATACAGAATTGATGCCCCACATTCGATTTTTCGAATTCCCGCAAAACACCAAAGAAAACAAAGCAACCAAGGAGCTTTATCATGCGGTTTCTACTTAAACTGACGGCTGCCGCCGTTCTGACTGCCGCCCTGACCGGGCAGGCAATCGCCAATGAAAAAATCAAGGTCGCAGTGACCCCGGGTGCCCATGAAGAAGTCATGGAACAAGTCGCCAAAGTCGCAGCCACCAAGGGTTTGGACATCGAAATCATCAGCTTCTCGGATTATGTTATTCCGAACCAGGCACTTGATGATGGCGATCTGGATGCCAACAGTTTCCAGCACAAACCGTATCTGGATAACCAGATCAAGGACCGTGGCTATGACCTTGCGGTGGTCGGCTATAACATCCTGACCCCGATGGGCATTTATTCAGACAAAATCAAAAGCCTTGATGAGCTTAAAGACGGTGCGGAAATCGGTATTCCGAACGATCCGACCAATGGTGGCCGTGCGCTTCTGGTGCTGCAGTCCCAAGGCCTGATCAAGGTTGATCCGGATGCAGGCTTGGTTGTCAGCCCGCTTGATGTCATTGAAAACCCCAAGAATATCAAGTTCATAGAGCTGGACGCTGCGCAGCTTCCGCGGTCGTTGACCGATCTGGATGCCTCGGCGATCAACACCAACTATGCGCTGGAAGCCGGTTTGAATCCGGTCAAGGATTCGATCGTGATCGAAGGCAATGACAGCCCGTATGCCAACGTGATTGTCACCCGCACGCAGGATAAAGACAAACCTTGGGTCAAGACCCTGGTTGAGTTGTATCACGATGACAGCATCCGCGAATTCATCGAAACCAAATACGAAGGTTCGGTGCTTCCGGTATTCAAAATTTCTGAATAATCCAAGCTATTATTCAAAAAAAGTGAATCGCCCGCCGCCTAAATCAGGCGCGCGGGCGATTTGCATTTGTCGGGTTTAGTGACAGCAGGAATCAGCTGATTTGTAATCCTCATACAAATCATGCAGCTTCACCCAACTCATCACCCCGTCCTCGTTGCGACCAAACGGGGTCATGTCGAGGAATGTGTGCGCACCGATCAGGGCATCCCCGGCACGGGCGTAGCTGGAATAGGTGTGGAAAATCTCGCCGGTGTCGGGATCGCGGACAAAGACGCTTTCGCCGTGCAGGTCTTCCATCTTGCCGGTATAGGGCCGGAAGTTATAGGTCGCCGTACCCGCCTTGACGTCATCGGGGCGGAAGGATGCATCGAAATCGTAATTGAAGTCCGATCCGGCCGATGAAACCCACGGGAAACCCCAGTTCATGCGTTTTTGGAACGGCTGAAATTCGGCGAGCGGGGCGCGCGAGACAACAACCAGCGACACATCATGATGTTTGAGATGCAGGTTGGCGCCGTCAAAATGATCGGCAAGGAAGGAACAACCAACGCAGCCTTCTTTCCAGCCCGGCCCGAACATGAAGTGATAGACAATGAGCTGGCGGCGCCCGTCAAACAGATCGGCCAGCGATTTTTGGCCATCGGGCGTGTCAAAAACATAGTCCTTGTTGACCTTGACCCACGGCAAAGCCCGGCGTTCTTCGCACAGGCGGTCGTAGGCGCGCATGTGTTCCTTTTCGCGGGCGAGTAACGTTTTGCGGGCGTTAAGCCATTGCGCGCGGGAGACGATTTCTGGACGTTTCATTGTATCCTCCAAATTGGTCTGGAAAACTGGTCTGGTCGGGCGGCGGCGTTGATCCAAGGGGCGGTAAAGCCATGTCGTTTGGGCTGTTCCAAGTGTTCGTTTTGGCCGTCGGGGCGGCGGGTGCCGCGCCCCGGTTGAGGCGCGAACGGCAGGGAAGAAACGCCTTTCATCCGCTTGGATGTCGGGCGCGCTTATCGGGGTTACTTCACGGATCCCGTGGCCGAGACAGCCTGTTTTAAGGCCGGATCGATCACGGCATCGCCGTTTGTGCCGTCATCGTCATTGCGGTCACCGGTGTCATTGGCATCATTGGTCTCACAGCGGGCATCGCGCAGGGCAATCAGGGTGCCAATGGCCGATAAAACCATCAGAATGGTGCAGATGATTGAAATCACCTGAAGCCCGTCGGTAAAGGCGGCACGGGCGATGGGCAAGATATCGGATGACAGGGCCAGTGGTAGATTGGTCAGCGCATTGACCGCCCCGCCCAGTGTGCTGCGAATGGCCTCCGCCGCCGTGGGATCAATGCCCGATGGCACGGCGTTGACCATGACATCGCGATAGATCGCGGTGCCGACACTGCCCAGAACGGCAATGCCAAGCGCGCCGCCAAGCTCGGCACTGGTTTCAGACATGGCCGCCGCCGATCCGGCCCGGTCCGCCGGGGCAGAGGCCACCACCATATCGGTACAGATCATCGCAACCGGGGTAATGCCGAGCGAAAAGATCGTCGCACCGGCAATCAGGACGTAAAGACTGACGACACTGCCGGGCCACGACAACATGCCAAAGCCAATCCCGGTCAGGATCAGGGCGGCGGTCATCACCTGTCCGGGTTTATAGCGGCCCATCAGAACCGGGGCCCCCATCGAGCCGACAATCCCTGCGAGGGTGGCGGGCAACATTGAAAGCCCGGCCTGAATGGGTGTCAGGCCGATGACAAGTTGCAGAGCCTGGGACAGGAACATGAAATAGGCCATCCCGGCAAAGATCACCGCAGTCTGAATGACAATCGGCAACGCGATGGTTTTTTGTTTGAGCAGATCAAGATCAAGCAACGGATCGGCAAGTTTGCGTTGACGGCGAAAGAACACCCACGCGCCAAACAGACCGAGCAAAAGGGCGGCAAGCGCATCAATGCCAAAGCCATAAGCGGCAAAAACCTTAACCCCGTAAATGATCGCAAGAACCGAGCACAGCGACAGGGCGGCACTGAACAGGTCAAGCCGGCCAAAGCGTTCGGCTTTATGTTCGGGCAGCAGGATCGGGGCGACCAGCAACAACAGCGCCATCACCGGCACGTTGAGCAAAAACACCGCCCCCCACCAGAAGTAGCTCAGCACCACACCGCCCAGAAGCGGCCCGGCCGCCGTGCCGACCATGAATGTGGTCATCCATGCGGCAATGGCAAAGGAGCGTTCCTTGTCATTGTGAAACATGTTGCGGATCAGCGACAGGGTAGAAGGCATCAGCGTCGCCCCGGCAACGCCAAGCACACCCCGGGCGAAAATCAGCATTTCCGGCGTATCGGAAAAGGCGGCAAGTACGGAGGCCGCGCCAAAGCAGCCACCGCCAATCATCAGGAGTTTGCGCCGTCCGATCCGGTCGCCAAGGGTGCCCATGGTGATCAGCGATCCGGCGATGAAAAAGCCATAGATATCGACAATCCACAGCAACTGGTCGCTGGTCGGGTTGAGGCTTGCGGTCAGATGGGGCACGGCAAGATGCAGAACCGTCATGTCCATGGCAATCAGAAGGCAGGGCAGGGTCAGCACCAGAAGGCCGATCCATTCCTTGCTGGTGGCCTTGGCTCCGGGTTGGCCGGGGGTGGTTTGGTTGGTGTTGGTTTGGGGGGCGCTCATGTCTTGTGGTTCCTAAAGTTTCTTGTGGTGGCGTTGTGGCGCGATGGATTGGGGCCAATCGCGCAAGTTCATGGGGCGGCATCGGTGTCCAGTACGCTATGCGGTCTTAATTCGCGGTGATGCTCAGGCCTTAACCGTGGTTGAGGTCAAGGGGGTTATTGCTCCTTGGCGCAAAAGGTTTCGAGTTTGTCCAATGTGCTGTTCCAGCCGTTTTGGTGGCCGTCGCGGGCGGCCTGATCGGCGAACTGTTCATGATGCAGGACAAGGATGGTTGCGGTGCCGTTTGCATCGGGTGACAGGGTCAGTGTGACGTACGATGTGCGTTCGGGCGTGGTGATCCAGTGCCAGCTAAAGGATAGTTTTTGATCGGTTTCGACGATGTCATAGGTGCCGCTGACATCGTGAATTTCGCCGTCCTGTCCGGGTTCCTTGAACCGGATGCGAAAACCGCCGCCGACCCGGACATCAAGATGGGCATCCATCATTTCGCAGTCATGGGGCGACCACCATTGCGCAAGTTTTTGCCCATCGGTCCATGCGGCAAAAACTGTTGCGGGTGGGGCGGCAATGCGACGCCGGATCGTCAGGCTTGGTTTTTGTCGTTCCATTACGGGGCCTTTGATGCGTTTGGATGGGGCGACTTGGCCGACTTGGCCGAAGGCGCCGATTTAGCCGGTTCAGACGTGGTCTCGGCATCCGAGGCGGCTTCGACAAAGGCGGCAAGCCGGTCGAGGCGTTCTGTCCAGAAATGTTCATAGCGCGACAGCCATTGCATGGCGTGGGCCATCGGTTCGGCCTGAAGGCGGATGCTGACCGTGCGCCCGGTTTTTTCACGCGTGATCAACCCGGCATCGGACAGAACATTCAAATGTTTCATCACCGCAGGCAGCGACACCTCAAACGGCTGGGCCAGCGCGCTGATGGACAGGGCGTCTTCGCCTTCGAGCCGGGCCAGAAGTGCCCGGCGCGTCGGATCGGCGAGGGCTGAGAATATGTCGTTTAATTCGGCGTCTTGATACTTAACCATTGGGTTAAGTATTGAATGAAAAAATCCTGTGAGTTAATCATGGGTTGTTGGTTTGTGATGGATAAACCAACGCTCCTGACAGGATTGTGTCAGGAGCAGTACTTAAATCCCGGATTTTCAGGCAGGCAGGAAGGGGGTGTTATGCGGCGACCGGAGAGATGACCGGGCGGGCGCGCTCAATCCGTTCGCGGCGATCAGGGATGTTCAGGCGTCCCGCAGTTCATTGCGGGTTTGGAGGTTGATCCAGAACTCAGCGCTGTTGCCAAAGATGCGGGCGAGAATCAGGGCGGTATCGGCGGTAATCCGGCGACGGTTGTTGCACAGTTCATTCACATGTTTGCGCGGGACGCCCATGGTGTTGGCCAATGCGGTCTGGGTCAGTGCCATCGGTTCCATGAACTCGGCGGTAAGCATTTCACCGACGCTGACGGGTTTTCTTGCTGTCATGGTCATGGGGGCTCACCGGTCGCTGTGATTGTCGAGGTAAAGGTTGGTGGCTTCGCCTTTGGCACCATTCCAGCAAAAGATCAGCCGCCATTGGCGATTTATTCGGATGGAATGATCGCCAACTTTTTGTCCCGAAAACTTTCGATCATCCAGCTTTCTCTATCAGGTGCGGGTTTTTGTATGCTCTGCGGTCCAGTTATCAATGATGATGACGTCGTATCCGCGCGGTTTTTCCGACTTACAGCTTTACACCGGGCAGCCCGATGGCCTGTTTGATCCAGTCGGTGAGTTGGGATTCGTCAAGGGCATCATCCTCGTGGATGTTGAGATAGCGGGTGCCTTGGGTTTTTGAACTTACCGGGGGAACAGGGGTCAGGGATGTGCCCTGCATGAAGGTGATCTGGACGTATTTCTTGTAGCAATACATTGCCAGAAACCAGCCGTCATCCTTGCCATAAAGTGGCGTGTTCCATTTGACGGCCTTGCGTACATCGGGAAATACCTGTTCGACGATATCGTCGATGCGGCGTCCGATGTCTGCTTTCCATTCCGGCATGGCGCTAATATAGGCTTGGACAGGTTCGTTGCCGTCGCCCTTGGGGATTTGCGGATTTCCACTTGAAAGCAGCTTGGGTTTATCTGGTGTGCTCATGCCCGGAGACTATCAAACTTCATTTCGAATAAAAACCACAAGTTGCATTGGTGAAGTATTGTACCCCGGCACTTATTTTAAGGAGAAAAGCGGTTTGCAGGAGGCGGGCGGTATCTGAATGGCATTATGCCGTCAGCAGATGTCGTAATCTGCATGGAAATTACCTATATCTAGGTCCTTACCTTCAAATCATTCCAGAAACATAAGGATACGCCTAGCTGTTGAAATTGAAGTGTTTTTAAGTTCTTTTTTGTTTGGCGGGTCGTGTTGTGTGTTGTGTCTTTGGGATTTTGGGTATGATATAGCCAAACTATTCTTGCGCATTAGGGGCTTGCCCGACTGTGCAGGATGTCTGTTTGGCAGACTGTCCCATAACCATCGACAGGATGAGCGATGATCAATCTTGGACATATCAAGTCGTTTCTGGTGTGTTTTGCGCCGTTAAGCGCGGTGTTTCTTCTTCTTGTCGGCTTGTTGGCGTGGGATGGCACGTCTGTGCGTGAAAAGTCGATTGCCGATGACCAGCGGTTCGCGCTCGATAAGTCGATATCAAGCTTGCAGGAACGGATTGATATCGTTGTTTCCGATCTGTTGATCCTGTCGGAAAGCACGCATCTTGCGGCGGTTCTTGAAGGGCGGGCGAGTTTTGAGCAGCTTGCCGACGAGTATAAGCTGTTTACGCTGCGCCGGGGCATCTATGACCAGATCCGTTATCTGGACAATGATGGCGATGAAACGGTGCGGGTCAATTACGGCAGTGGCATTCCCTATGCCGTTCCCGGCCGGGATCTTCAGAACAAGGCAAGCCGTCCGTATTTCAATCTTGCGCAGAACGCACCGCGCGGCACGGTTTATATTTCCGGCATTGACCTGAACGAGGAATTTGGCGAGATCGAAAAGCCGATCAAGCCGGTGATCCGGTTGTCGGCCCCGGTGTTTGATCATTTTGGTGACCGTCAGGGGGTGGTTGTCCTGAATTTGCGTGCCGCCCCGATCCTGGATGAGGTGATCGCGCCGCTGGCACTTGAGGGGGCGAAACCGTTTGTTCTGGATCGCGACGGAAACTGGATCCTTGGCGGGCAGAATGGTGAAAACTGGGCTAAGGACCTGACGGGGACGGCGCGGGTTTTTGCCGACCGGTTCCCCAATGCATGGGAAAACATGCGTGTTGGCCTGCAAAGTTTTGAAACCGACACCGGATTTTATTCGGTGCAGCTTCTTGATGCGTCTGATCTGTTTCTGGCGCGCAATGCATCCCGCGCGTTGTCGATCATCTTTGGCGGGGAGGGCGAAACCGACAGTCGGTTGAACCTGTATGTCGGCACCTATTTGCCAAGTGATACGCTCAGTGCACTGTTGTGGCCCGAACGCGGGACGCTGATCATTGTGACCGTGGCCTTTATGTTGTTGATTGCGCTTGGCAGTGCGGCATATGCCTGGACGCGGCAGCGTCAACTGGTCGCGAGCTTTGATGCGCGCCTGTCCGAACAGGTGTTGCGCGCATCGAAAAACAGCGTGGTGGTTGCCGATCAGGACGGGATCATTGCCAAGGTCAATCCGGGCTTTACCGCGATGACCGGATATCTGCCCAATGAGGCGATTGGCAAACCGTTGTCGTTCCTACGGGCCGAGCGCGAAGACACCGAGCAGCTTGACGAAATCCTGATGGCGGCACGGGCCAACGGCATTTGGGAAGGGGAAGTGCGCAACCGCCGCAAAAGCGGTGATTTCTTCTATTCCAATGTCGTGATCAGCGCGATCACCGATCCGGGCGACAGCGAAGTCAATTTCGTTGAGATGGGGCTTGATATTTCACGCCATATGGAAAACGCGCAGGAGCTTTGGCGTCAGGCCAACCATGATGCGCTGACTGGCTTGCCGAACCGGTTGCTGTTTGAAGATCGGCTTGAAGTTGCCTGTGGCCATTCCGAAACCGAAGGTCATTCGATTGCGCTTTTGTATATTGATCTGGACGGGTTCAAACCGATCAACGACCGATATGGTCATGAGGTCGGCGATCAGGTGCTGCGCAAGGTTGGCGAGCGGATTAAAAATACCGTGCGCCACGGGGATACCATCGCCCGACTTGGCGGGGATGAATTTGCCGTCATTGCCGATGACGTCAAAAACAAGGAAGAGGCCGAGTGGGTCGCGCAGAAAATCTCGGCATCAGTACAGCGCCCGATGGAGATGGGGGCGTTGAGCATTTCGGTCGGGGCGAGTATCGGTGTTGCGATGTTCCCGGAAGATTCAACCGAAACCGTTGCGTTGCTTGGGCTGGCCGATGACAAAATGTACAAGCAAAAGCGCATCCGTAAATCGGGCTAGGGTCTGAACCCATGCGACTTGCCGGGTAGGGGGCTTTGCCTGACCGGGGAACAGAATAAAAAACACAGGCTGGAAATCTCCAGCCTGTGTTTTTTATGTGGGGTCAATGCAGGGATGAAGATGCCGGGTCAGGCGACCATGGCGTCATATTCTTCCTGCTTGGCCATCCATTTGGTTTCGATTTGAGCCAGATCGCTTTCGAGCTTGGCCAGTTCCTGACGGATTTTGGCAAGCTTGTCGGCATTGGCGTCTTCGTAAAGCGTCTGATCGGCCATATCGAGTTCGATCTTTGCCTTGCGTGCGGTCAGCTTTTCCATATCGGATTCGAGCTTTTGCACTTCGCGTTTGACCGGGGCAGCGATTTTGCGTTTTTCCGCCGCCTTTTGGCGTTCGGCCTTACGGTCGCGTTTGGCGTCCTTGCCGCCATTCCCATTGCCGTTGGCATCATCGCCGCCGTTTTTATTGGCACGGCGTTCCATGCGGGCACGGTCCAGCAGATACTGACGATATTCGGCAACGTCGCCGTCAAAGCTCGTGACCGTGCCATCGGCGACCAGAACAAGACGATCAGCACAGGCTTCGATCAAATAGGGATCGTGGCTGATGATGATGACCGCACCTTCGTAGGCGTTGAGCGCGTGGTTCAGCGCATCGCGGCTGTCGATATCAAGGTGGTTGGTCGGCTCATCGAGGATCAGCATATGCGGGGCATCAAGGGTCATCAGCGCAAACAGCAAACGTGCCTTTTCGCCACCCGAAAGGTCCTTGACCTTGGTGTCGCCTTTCTGGCCTTCAAATGCAAAGCGGCCGAGCTGGGCGCGGACTTTGTGTTCGATCACGTCAGGCATCAGGGATGCCATGTGCTGATACGGGGTTTCATCGCCGCGCAGCTCATCGGTTTGGTGCTGTGCAAAATACCCGATGCGCAGTTTGTTCGATGAAGCCTTTTCACCCGACATCAGTTCAAGACGGTCAGCCAGAAGCTTTGCCAGTGTCGATTTACCATTCCCGTTCGCACCCAGAAGCGCGATGCGGTCATCCATATCGATGCGCAGGCTGATGTTGCGCAAGACCGGTTTGCCTTCGGAGTAGCCAACATCGCCCTCGTGAATGTTGATCAGGGGTGGTGGCAGTTCCTTGGGGCTTGGGAAGTCAAACGAAATGCCGCGGTCTTCGACCACCGGGATCGCCGGGCCCATTTTTTCAAGCATTTTCACGCGGCTTTGTGCCTGTTTGGCTTTACTGGCCTTGGCACGGAAGCGGTCGATGAACGATTGCAGGTGCTTTTGCTGGGCGATTTGTTTGTCGTAATGCTTGGATGCGAGTTCAAGCTGTTCACGCCGGGTCTTGGCAAACTTGTCGTAGTTGCCGCCATAAAGGGTCACGGTGCCGTCATGCAGATGGGCGATGGTTTTGACCACCCGGTTCAGAAGGTCGCGGTCGTGACTGATCAGGATGATGGTGCCGGGATAATTGATCAGATAGTTTTCAAGCCAGATGGTGGCTTCAAGATCAAGGTGGTTGGTCGGCTCATCAAGCAGCAAAAGGTCAGGGCCAAGGAACAGGGTCGCGGCCAGAGCCACACGCATCCGCCAGCCGCCCGAGAAATCATCGCAGGCGCGTTTCTGGGCATCGCCATCAAAACCAAGACCCGAAAGGATCGATGCGGCGCGTGCTTCGGCGGTGTGCGCATCAATATCGGCAAGGCGGGTGTGAACCTCGGCAATGCGGTTGGGATCGGTGGTGGTTTCGGCTTCTTCGAGAAGGGATGCCCGTTCGGTGTCCGCAGCCAGAACAGTTTCAAGCAGGGAACGGCTGCCGGCGGGGGCTTCTTGCGAGACAACACCCATGCGGGCCCGCTTGGACAGGCGGACATCGCCGCCATCGGTCGCCAGCTCGCCGGAAATCAGTTTCAGCAGGGTGGATTTGCCCGCACCGTTGCGTCCAATCAGGCCGACCTTATGTCCGTCAGCAATGGTCATGGAAACCTGGTCAAGAATGACACGGCCGCCGATGCGATAGGTCAGGTCGGTAATTTGGAGCATTTTATCGGTCGTTCTCTTGAGTATTTTGAGTTGGGTTTGGTGCGGTTTTCATGCGATTTCGGAGAATCGCAAGGAATTCTGTGCCCTCAATAGGGCAGGAAGCGCTTGGACGCAAGGATTCTTGAAAATGTAACCCTATGCGTTCCAGGGGGAATGGGCGCAGCATAACCCGATGGAAAATCGCAGTTTTACGGGTTTTTGGGCGTTTTTGCGCCGCCACATGGGTGAATGCACCAACCGCAGGTCTGGATTGCGTGGGTAGAACTATGTGTTGCGTTGCGATCCAACCCCGTTTATATAGCGCCAACCTTTGGGTCTGCAGATGATAAGGGAATTCTTATGTATGGTTCCTTTATCTTCTGCAGGCCTGATTTGGGTCCCATTTTTTATTAAGTAGCTAGGTGAAACCAATGGCTGTCGAACGCACTCTGTCGATCATCAAGCCGGACGCAACGCGCCGCAATCTGACTGGCAAAATCAATGCCGTCATCGAAGAAGCTGGCCTGCGCATTGTTGCGCAGAAGCGTGTCGCTTTGACCCGCGCTCAGGCTGAAGGTTTCTACGCAGTTCACAAAGAACGTTCGTTCTTTGGCGAGCTGGTAGACTTCATGATCTCTGGCCCGGTTGTGGTTCAGGCGCTTGAAGGCGAAAACGCTGTTGCCACGTATCGTGAAGTAATGGGCGCAACCAACCCGGCAAATGCCGAGGAAGGCACCATTCGCAAACAGTTTGCAGAATCCATCGAAGCGAACTCGGTCCACGGTTCAGATTCGCTTGAAAATGCTGCAATCGAAATTGCCTATTTCTTCGCGCAGACCGAAATCGTCGGCTAAGCGTCGAAAGACGAAATTCCGGTTACCCGGAACGAAAAACGCCCCGCAGATTTGCGGGGCGTTTTTTTATGCCGGTTTGGCTGGTTCGATCAATCGATCAGAAATGCGGCCATCAAAAGCAGCAGAACTGCGATGGAGAGCACGCTCCAGAGCATGAATTTGGTCCAGTTTTCCCAGCCGTGCTGATGGCCTTCGACCAGTTTGGTGTCGTAGTCGCTTCCTTGCATTGGTTCCTCCCAGTCGTTGTTTGGGGCCGCCAGTTGGTTGTGCCCAATTGTTTGATGCTTTGTGCGGCGGACTTTATGCCCGTGCGCCACGGTGATCGCGCACGGCACCTGTGAAACTCTAGCGTGATTTAACTCTGGGGTGAATATCTTTTGTTTGAGTGTTCTTTTTGTGCGCTGCACTGTTATCTTTCACCCGTCACCATTTACCCATCACCTTGGGCCCCGCTGGACATGACAGAAGGGGTGTGCCATGATTTTGCGATGGAAAACGTTGTGACCCCTACCGATGCACGAATTTTTACCGCCAACCATAGGATGGCGGGGTAGAGACGTTTTGACCAAATGAGATCCACCCGCCGGAGAGGCGGGTTTTTTTATGGCTGTCTCCCGGCCTGTCCAACATGGGAGATGACCAATGCGACATTCCGTTTCAGAACCACACCGACGAACCGTAAACGGGCGGCGCCCCTTAAACGGGGCTGATCAAGCGCCCGCTGTTTTGCATATGCTGTGCGGGAAAATTGCGGCGGGGAAATCAACACTGGCGGCTGAACTGGCGCGAAAGCCGGGCACCATCCTGATCGCGGAAGACGAATGGCTTTCGACACTTTTTGGCGATCAGATGCACTCGGTTGCCGATTATGTCGCGGTATCGGAAAAACTGCGCCGCGTAATGGGGCCGCACATCAGTATGCTGTTGATGTCAGGGCTTTCGGTGGTGCTGGATTTTCCGGCCAATACCGTCAAGCTCCGCTGCTGGATGCGCGATGTTTTTGATGATGTTGGAGCCGATCACAGGCTGCATTATCTTAATCTGCCAGAAGACATTTGCATGCAGCGCCTGCGGGCGCGCAATCAGGCAGGCGCGCATCAGTTTGCCGCCAGTGATGCGCAGTTTCATCAGATTTCAGCATGGTTTGAACCGCCATCTGATGCGGAAGGGTTTAATATCGTCCCCTATCAGAACGACATCATGTGAGACACAAAAAAAGCTGCCGGAAAACGGCAGCTTTTGAACATCTGGATTTCTGCCGGTGGTGGCAGATTACAGCAGGAAGATGGCCATCAGGATCAGAACGCCGATCACTGAAAGGGTGCCCCACTTCATAAAGACGGTGAAACCGTTATAGATATCAACGTGGGTTTCGGTCAGTTCGTAATCTTTACCCTGCAAACTTGCCTCCTGCGTTTTGGGATTTTTCAAATGTATATCCATCAAGTTGATGCAGTGCAAGATGTCAATTAACTCAAGATATCATTGCGTTGGTTGATCGGTTTGCAGGCCGCCTTCGCAGACAAACGGCAGGAACGATCCGGTCGCGCCAGCATTCATCATTTTGATCGACATCAGGTTGGCGTACGCAAGTTCAGCCTTGCTGTGCGGGCAGACGTAAATGCGTTCTGTGCAGCCCGATGCGATGAAGGCGTCTTCCTGCTGGTTGAACGCATTACTGGTTGCGTTTGCGGGCATGTGCGCACGGGTTTCATCGCGGTTGTCTTGATACAGCGCGCACTTGGTTTCGCGCCAAGTGGCACTGTGGGCATCCGTGGTGGTCAAGAGGGTGGTTAACAGGGCTGTTGCGGTCAAGATGAGTGACACGAGCATAATGCCAAGGGAGGCGGGTTGAGCGGATTTCATCATGGCTGGGGCCTTTGATATTGCGGCACCTCGGAAGGTGCGGGGGCATGGCGATGGCCTGCATAATCTGGCCAGAAATCGTTTTGGCGCAAGAGAGTGCCATAAAAAAGGGGCAGACTTTCGTCCGCCCCTAAAACCATTTGCGGATCGCCCGCCACAGGTTCTGTCATCCGGGCTCAAGCACCGGATTGATATCGGCCATTTCAAGTGTTTTGGCGTTGGCAACGGTTACAATGCCCTTGGCATCGACAGAAACGCGCCCGTCAGCGATCCAGCGGATGACCTGTGGGTAAATCTTGTGTTCCTGTTTGAGGATACGCTGGGCCAGTTTACCGGCATCATCGGTGGGCAGAACCGGCACAACGGCCTGTGCAATGATCGGGCCGCTATCGACTTCGGGCACGACATAATGCACGGTGCATCCGGCAAATTTCACCCCGGCATCAAGGGCGGCCTGATGAACGCCAAGGCCCTTAAAGCTTGGCAGAAGGGATGGATGGATATTGATCAGGCGGTCTTTCCAGCGGGTAACGAAGCTGTCACTGACCAAGCGCAGGTAGCCCGCCAAGACAACAAGGTCGGCACCGGATTCTTCGATCAGGTCAGTGACCGCCGCATCATATGCTTCGCGGCCGCCTGCGTATCCCTTGTGCGAGATGGCCTCGGCCCGGATGCCCGCACGGCGGCCCCGGTCAAGCCCACCGGCATCAAGCTGGTTTGAAAACACCAGAACGACTTCGGCGGGGTAATCGGGCGCATTGCAGGCATCAAGGATGGCTTGCAGGTTCGACCCGCCGCCTGAAATCAGGACAGCGAGTTTCAGCTTTTTGCCGTTGGTTACTTGTCCCATGACCGGGCCATGTTTTTGATCACGACTTGCGGACCGTCCCCGGCGCGCGGGCCAATGAAACCGATCTGGCTGACGGTTTCGCCGTGTTCACGCAGCAATGCTTCGGCTTTGTCGGCTTTGTCGGCAGGGACCACAACGCACATGCCAATGCCGCAGTTAAAGGTACGCGCCATTTCCATGGCGGGAATGCCGCCCTGTTCGCCGAGCCATTTAAAGATCGGCAGGTATTCCCACGTGCTGGCGTCAAAGACAGCCGTCAGATTTTCGGGCAGAACACGCGGCACGTTTTCGGTCAGGCCGCCGCCGGTGATGTGGGCAAGGGCCTTGATCAGACCGGCCTTATGCGCGGCAAGGCAGCTTTTGACATAGATTTTGGTCGGTTCCAGAAGGGCCTCGCCAACGGTTTTGCCCGGTGCGAAGGGGGCATCGTCGGCGTAACCAAGACCAGCCTTCTCAACAACCTTGCGCACCAGTGAATAGCCGTTGGAATGAACGCCACTTGAGGCCAGACCAAGGATGACGTCGCCTTCGGCAACGGTGCTGCCATCGAGAAGTTCACCACGTTCAGCCGCCCCGACAGCAAACCCGGCAAGATCATATTCGCCGTCAGCATACATGCCCGGCATTTCAGCGGTTTCACCACCGATCAATGCGCAGCCCGCCTGTTTGCAGCCCTCGGCAATGCCCGCAACCACATCAGCAGCATTATCGACCGACAGTTTGCCGGTGGCGAAGTAATCAAGGAACAAAAGCGGTTCGGCACCCTGAACGACAAGGTCATTCACACTCATGGCGACAAGGTCGATGCCCACCGTGTCGTGTTTGTCGGCCAGAAAGGCGACTTTGAGTTTGGTGCCAACACCATCGGTGCAAGATACCAGGACCGGATCGTTATAGCCCGCAGCCTTAAGGTCAAACAGTGCGCCAAATCCACCAAGGCCACCGGACACACCCGCACGCGAGGTTGCCTTTGCCAGCGGTTTGATACGATCGACAAGGGCATTCCCGGCATCAATATCGACACCGGAGTCCTTATAGGTAAGGCCATTGGAGGAGGTCATTTCAGGGGTCCTTGGCAGCAAACATGCATGATAAATGGGCGGGAAAACCCCGCGTTTTTCATCAGTACGTCCTGATATCCAAGTGTCACTTGCGGTCCGGGTCGCAGTTTGCAAGGCTGCTGTTTGACCAATCCGCCATACTGACGCCTTTAATCAGATGCAAGAAACAAGCTGTGTCCTACTGATAAAAAACGCGGGCTTGATAATTTCCGCTGGGCCGAAAATACTCAAACGCGGACAATATGCAATGATCACCTGCGCATGACAGAGTTTTCTTTGCAGAATGCGTTCAACATGCCACAAAGAGCAGCAATAAAGAATCACATACGACGAGATTAGGGCAAAGAGGCATAAGTGCTTACTTCATTGAAAAACATCAAGATGTTGGCTGGCGCTGCGACGGTTTCCGTGATCCTGGCGTTTCCGGCAATGGCACAGGACATATTCACCGTCAGCGGCGTTCATGTCGATGAAAGTGCAGATACAGCCGCCGCCGCCCGTGAACAGGCGCTTGAAATCGGTCAGCGTCGTGCGTTCGAAGAAGTTGTGGCGCGCCTGACACTGCCCGAAGATCGTCAGGCCCTTTCGACACCCAATACGTCGGAGATCACCAATATGGTGCGTGATTTTGGCGTGTCGAACGAGAAAACATCCTCTGTGCGCTACATCGCCGACATGACGGTACGGTTCAAGGACAATGAACTGCGCAATTATTTGCGTTTTCGCGATATTTCCTTTGCTGAACTGCAATCCAAACCCGTGATCATGGTGCCGGTCTATCGCACGCAAGGGGCTGTTACCCTGTGGGATGATCCGAACCCGTGGCGCGATGTCTGGTCGCGCAATGTTGCCGCGTCCGGTTTGGTGCCGATCAAGGCACCGATTGGTGATTTGAGCGACATCGGAACTATTTCGGCCGAACAGGCGGAAAGTGGTGCTATGGAGCGTCTTTCGGAACTTGCCAAACGGTATGGGGCCAATGTTGCCGTTGTTGCCAGTGCCGATGTCAGTGGCCCAAGCGGCGGGGAAACGGTTGATGTGACCGTGACGCGCTATGACCCGAACGGCGCGCCGCAGGTTTTTGGGGTGCGTGAAGCCACCCAGAGCGGTGAGACGCTGGATCAAACTTTGGTACGTGCGGCCAAGTCGGTTGCCGATCAGCTTTCAGACAGCTGGAAACGCGCCAATCTGATTAATTTCAGTACCGGTGGCAGCCTGATGGTGTTTATCCCGATTACCGGTCTTCAGGACTGGGCGAAGATTGAAGATAAGATGGTTGGCCTGCCGGTCGTGCGCAGTGCGCGGGTTGTGGCAATGTCGCGCCGTGAAGTTCAGCTTTCGCTTGAGTTCGTCGGATCGACCGATCAGTTGCAAACCGCCCTTAATCAGCAAAATCTTAGCCTGACCCGTATGGGCGAATTGTGGTTCATTCAGCCGGTTGGGACAGACCGGCTGGAAGGCCTGTCACTTGGCGGCTAATATCGGGGGAGTGGCAAGCCGTGGTTTGCCAGCGACCCGATACATCGCGGTATCTTGGTGATTACCGGTTTTGGGCGTAGGGGAAACCAGACATGACATTTCGGCAGCAAGCACGTTTCTGGCTGGTTTTCACCATCGGGTTCTTTTTCCTGGTGTGGTTGTTTTCAAGCATCCTGTTGCCGTTTGTTGCCGGGATGGCGATTGCCTATTTCCTTGATCCGCTGGCCGATAAGCTTGAGGCGCGCGGCATTAGCCGCACCGTGGCAACCAGCATTATTACGGCCCTTTTCTTCCTGGTTTTCCTGTTTGTCTTACTGTTGATTGTGCCGATGATCGGCAGCCAGTTGGCCGGGTTCCTTGAACGGCTGCCGGGCTATGTCGACACGTTGCAGACCAATGTCGGACCTTATCTTCAGCATATTCTCGACCGGGTGGCACCCGAAACGCTGCAAAGTGTTTCCGATGCGATCAAGGGGCAAACGGCCAACGCGCTTAAATGGGTTGGCAATGTTCTGACCAATGTTTTGTCGGGCGGGTTGGCGTTTTTGAACTTCCTCAGCCTGTTGTTCATTACCCCGGTTGTGTCGTTCTATCTTTTGCGCGACTGGGACAAGATCGTTGCCAAGATCGACAGTTATCTGCCGCGCCGTTCGGCCAGTGATATTCGCCAGTGCGCACGCGAAATTGACGATACCCTTGCCGGGTTTGTCCGCGGGCAGTCAACGGTGTGCATGTTGCTGGGGCTGTTTTACGGGCTTGGCCTGACACTGGCGGGTTTGGAATTTGGCTTTGTCATCGGGCTTATGACCGGGCTTGTCTCGTTCGTGCCGTATTTCGGGATGATTGTCGGATTTGCCGTTGGTTTCGGGGTGGCCTTGGCACAATTCGGGGTCGGGCTTGACCTTGGGATTGTGGTCATTGTCTTTTTGGTCGGGCAGTTGCTTGAGGGTAATTTCCTGACGCCGAAACTGGTGGGGGACAAGGTCGGGCTGCATGCGGTCTGGGTGATGTTTGCCCTGCTTGCCGGTGGGGCTGTGTTTGGATTGCTTGGCGTGATGCTGGCCGTGCCGGTGGCCGCCGTGATCGGGGTGCTTGTGCGCTACGGGTTAAGACAGTATCTCGACAGTCGTTTATATGATCATGGTTCCCATCCCCAAGAGGGTGATGGGGTCGAGAGTACCGAGAATTGAGATCACAGTGACGCGGGTCAACACGCCACCAGAAAAGGATATCAAGAACCAGAAGGCCAATCTGCCGGGCCAAACCGATGCCATTTCGGCCGAGGTTGCCCCGCAGCAATTGCCCTTGGCCCTTGAAATGCGTCCGGCGTTGGGGCGCGATGACTTCATGGTGGCCCAAAGCAACAGCGAAGCGGTGGCCTGGATTGACCAGTGGCCAAACTGGCCTGTACCGGCGTTGTGCCTTTATGGGCCAAAGGGATGTGGCAAAAGCCATCTTGCCGAAGTGTGGCGGGCGAGGTCGGCTGCTTTGCGTGTCATGGCGCGTGATCTGGACGGGGTTCATCCCGATGATCTTTTGGGCGATGCCAAGGGATTGGTGATTGAGGATGCCGATAGCGGCCTTGACGAGACCGTCTGCTTTCACATTTACAATATGCTTAAAGAGCGCGGTGGGCATTTGCTGTTGACCGCGACCCAGCCACCGGCCCGCTGGAAAGTGGCGTTGCCGGATTTGAAATCGCGGTTGGGGGCGGCACTTGTGTGTGAAATTTCCCCGCCCGATGATGATTTGATGGTGGGGTTGTTGTTAAAGCTGTTTGCTGATCGGCAAATTCAGGCAGGCCCACAGACCATCAGTTATATCCTGCCCCGGATCGAGCGATCCTTTGTGGCGTTAAGCGAATTGGTGGCTGCAGTCGATCGGCGGGCACTGGCGGAAAAGCGTGCGGTGACCTTGCCGCTTGTGCGTAGTGTTATGGAAGAGCTTTAGATTACAACGGCTGTTAGTGGCGGGGGCGATCCCCATATCAATCCAGATTGATGATGCCAGACGGGCTTGTAAATTTACGCGAAATTCATAGGTATCTTTTACGGTTGCAGGCTATATTCGCAGCAATATCAATTACCGGATAGCACGTGTGAGCCCACAGCAGACCAAAGCCAAACCGTCGTTGAAAATTCAAACCAATGCGCTGATTGACGGCGGTCACGTATTGGGGTGGCGCGAATGGATCGGACTTCCTGATCTGGGGGTGCCGTGGATCAAGGCCAAGGTCGATACCGGGGCAAGGACATCGTCGCTCCATGCGCTGTATCCGAAACTTATCACGCAAGACGGCAAGGATTTTGTCCGTTTTGTCCTGCCGCACTATCGTGGTGACGGGCATGGACGGATTGAATGTACCGCACCACTGGTTGAGCTTCGCGAGATTCGCAGTTCGAACGGAAATGCCGAAGAACGGTTTATTATTGCAAGCCATATTGTGGTCGGGCACCATCGGCTTAAGGTTGAGGTTTCTTTGGCAAACCGCTCAATCATGGGCTTTCCCATGCTTTTGGGCCGCACAGCCATGAAGGCAGGAAGATTTTTGATTCTACCATCAAAATCTTATCTTGCAGGGAAGCCAGATCAGAGTTAGACGCGGAGCAGAACGATCATGCGCCGGAACAATAAACGGGCAGGATCGTTTTTTCTTTCAGACAGTTTTATCGTTCCCGTAAACGAGATTTGATCGTTTGCGAGCCTTTTCATTCCGACCCCGGGAGCTCATTGCATGAAAATCGCGATGCTTGCGCGTAATCCAAATCTTTACTCCCACAAACGGTTGGTTGAGGCCGCCGAATCGCGGGGACATGAGATTGATATCATCAGCACGCTGCGTGTCACGATGAACATCACGTCGATGAAACCGGAAATCTATTACGGTGGTCTCAAGCTGGTCGGCTATGACGCGGTTATTCCGCGTATTGGTGTGTCGGTTACGTCATTTGGTCTGGCGGTGTTGCGCCAGTTCGAAATGATGGGGGTTTATCCGCTTAATGAATCGGTGGCGATTGGCCGTTCGCGCGACAAGCTGCGGTGTTTGCAGATTTTGGCGCGGCGCGGTATCGGCCTGCCGGTGACGGCCTTTGCCCATGATCCAAAGAAAACCGATGAGGTTCTTTCGATTGTTGGCGGTGCACCGGTGGTGATCAAGTTGCTTGAGGGTACGCAGGGCATTGGTGTGGTTCTGGGCGAAACCGAAAAATCGGCGAAATCCGTGATCGAGGCCTTCCGCGGGGCCAGTGTCGATATCATGGTGCAGGAATTCATCAAGGAAGCCGGCAACAGCGATATCCGCTGTTTCGTCGTCGGTGGAAAGGTTGTTGCCAGCATGGAACGTACCGGGGCGGCAGGTGATTTCCGGTCCAACATGCATCGCGGCGGTTCGGCCCGTTCGATCCGCATTACCCCGCAGGAACGCTCAACAGCAGTTGAAGCGGCCAAGGCAATGGGGCTAAATGTTTGTGGTGTCGATATTCTTCGGTCCAACCACGGACCTGTGGTGATGGAAGTCAACTCGTCACCGGGGCTTGAGGGCATCGAAGGGGCAACGGGCAAAGACATTGCCGGTATGATCATCGATTTTATGGAAAAAGATTTCCGTCCGGGCAAGGTGCGGACCAAAGGCAAAGGATAAAAGCATGCATGAAACCGAAACAGCCGAGGGAAAACGCAAGTCTTCCAAAACCCCTGATTTTGAAATTGGCGGGAAAAAGGTTGCTCCGGGGACACGCAAGATCGTTGATATTCCGATCTCGCTTTTATCCAATCACACGCCGGTTAATCTGACGGTCAATGTTGTCCATGGCAATCGACCGGGGCCGGTGCTGTTTGTCAGCGGGGCGGTGCATGGCGATGAGATTGTCGGGGTGGAGGTCATCCGGCGGGTTTTAAAATCGCCTGCGTTGCGCGGCATGCGTGGCACGCTTTTGGCCGTGCCCGTGGTCAATGCGTTCGGGTTTTTAAACCATACACGTTATTTGCCTGACCGGCGCGACCTTAACCGCTGTTTTCCGGGGCATGCGCGGGGATCGCTTGCGGCCCAGCTCGCGCATCTTTTCCTCAGTGAAATTGTTGAACGATCCGATTTTGGCATTGATCTTCATTCGGCGGCGGTTAACCGCGTTAACTTGCCGCAAATCCGGGTCAATGAAGACGACCCCGCCATCATGGAATATGCCGAGGCGTTTGGCGCGCCGATTATTCTGACCAGTCCGCTGCGTGAAGGGTCGCTGCGTCAGGCCGGGCGCGAATCGAATGTGCCGATCCTTCTTTTTGAGGCGGGCGAGGGGCTTCGGTTTGATGAAATGTCGATCCGGGCCGGTGTATCGGGTGTTTTGCGTGTGATGCGCAAACTTGGCATGACGTCACAACGTGCGGTGCGTGAACCACGTGCGCCAGCGTTTAAATCATCGAACAGCCATTGGCTGCGCGCCCCCGTTGGCGGGCTTTTGCGTACATTCAAACTGGCCGGTGAGTTTGTTCATGCGGGCGATGTGGTCGCCGCCGTTGCCGACCCATTTGGCCAGACCGATGAAGAAGTCACATCGCGCGAAGACGGGCTTATTATCGGACGGACCAACTTGCCGATTGTTAATCAGGGCGATGCGCTTTTCCATATTGCATCGATCAAGCGCCCGTCAGAATTGCAGGAACGCATGGACGCCATTGAAACCCACCTGCAGTCCGATCCGCTTTTGGATGAGGACGAGATTATCTAATCACTTATTCTGATCACTTATTCTGATCTCTGGCGGTGTTTTTCGCCATTTTGCTGGTTGTGCGTGCCGTAGATCAGACCTGCGTTGCGGCACCGCATTGTCCACTGGCGATTTGTGGCGTGCAATGCTATAGAAAATCTTATGGAACCAATTACAACTACAGAAGAACTTCGCGTACTTTGCGAAAAGCTGCGGACGTTCGAATATGTCACGGTCGATACCGAATTTATGCGCGATTCGACCTATTGGCCGCAACTGTGTCTTGTGCAGCTTGCCAGTCCCGAACCGGGCGATAACGGTGCGGCGGTTGATCCGCTGGCCGAGGGTATTGACCTTACCCCGATGTTTGAGCTGATGCAGGATGAAAGCGTGATCAAGGTGTTTCACGCCGCCCGCCAAGACATCGAAATTTTTGTCCATCTGTCGGGTAAAGTCCCCCATCCGGTATTTGATACCCAGGTGGCAGCGATGGTGCTGGGCTATGGCGATCAGGTTGGCTATGAAACGCTGGTCAATAAGGTCACGCGCAAAAGTGTCGATAAATCCATGCGGTTTACCGACTGGTCGCGTCGGCCGTTGTCGACAAAACAAATCAGCTACGCGCTTTCGGATGTCACCCATTTGCGGGTGATTTTCGAAGAATTCCATGAACGGCTTGAGGCCAATGGCCGGGCGATCTGGCTGCGTGAGGAAATGGACCGTCTGACCGATCCATCGATCTATTCGATTGATCCGGCGGATGCGTGGAAGCGGCTTAAAACCCGATCCAACAGCCCCAAATTCCTTGCCGTCGCCCGCGCGCTTGGCGAATGGCGCGAAACCGAAGCCCAGCGCAAAAATCAGCCACGTAATCGCATTTTGCGTGATGATACGTTGCTTGATATTGCGGCACGTCAACCCATGACCGAAGCCGATCTTGATAAGACGCGCGGTGTCGGGCGCAACTTTGGCAGTTCCAAACCCGGTCAGGCGATTATTGATGCCATCAAGGCCGCCCTTGATAGCCCGCAAGATCAGTGGCCCACCCCAAAGCAGCGGACCGAACTGCCTGCCGGTATTGGCCCGACGGTTGAGCTTTTGAAAGTCTTGCTGAAACTCTGTGCCGAGGAAAAGGGCGTTGCCCAGCGCCTTGTCGCATCAAGTGATGATTTGCAAAATATTGCCGCCGATGATGAGGCCGATGTTCCGGCCATGCGGGGTTGGCGTCGTGACTTGTATGGTCAATATGCCCTGCGGCTTAAACACGGGCAACTTGGCCTTAAGCTTGAAAACGGTGAAGTGACGCTGGTTGAGCTTGGCGATAGCTAAGGCCAAGAACCGACATTCTGACGGAACGCAAAAACGGGGCCCCTTTGACCCCGTTTTGTGATTCTGGTTGTCGTTCTGTTGTTACTTTAAGCGGGGAGGGCGGCGTCAAGCAGTCCGGTGGCGATTGTTTTCGCCACTCTGGCCGCTTCGGGCATCCCGCGGACATGTGCCGTGACGATGGCACCTTCCTTAAGCAGGGCGAGTTGTTCGGCCAAGGTTTCAGGATCAGTAGCCCCCGCCTTGGTGCAAAGCTTGGCAAGATGGTCGACGATCTCTTGCTTGTGCTGTTTGGCGATACGATGGGCGGGGTGGTCGGGATCGGTAAACTCACCAGAAGCATTGATAAATGCGCAGCCAGCAAATCCCAAATCCTTGAATGCCTGCCCCCGAAACCATTTTTCCAGAGCGTCAAACAGCGACAGGAGCTGTGCGCGGGGATCGGGTGATGCTGTTTCCATTGCATTTGTCAGCCAGTCGCGAAATTGTTCATCACGCCGGGTAAGGGCGGCCAAAATCAATTCGTCTTTCGAGCCGAAATGCTTATAGAGCGTCATTTTGGCGACGCCGGATTCGGACAGGATTTTGTCGATTCCAGTCGCGTTAAAGCCCTGTTTGTAGAACAAACGCAGGGCTGTATCGACAAGTTCGTCGCGGCGCGATTTCAATTTTATATCTCCAGTAGTCAGACCGTTCTGTATATATATGTGCTATAGAGCTTAGAAAATCAACGATTTTCCAGTGGTGGAATGAACGTTCAAAAATTAATTTGACAAATAGACAGATCGGTCTGTATATGTACTTCCATAGTCGAGAGCTTCTCTCCACACACAAAGGAAAATGACCATGACCCGTATTTCACTTCCTGCTTCTATCGATGCCGCACCGACAGGTGCCCAACCGCTTCTTGAAGCTGTAAAAAAGCAGCTTGGATCGGTTCCGAACCTGTTTCGTCTGACCGCAAACAGCCCGGCCGCCCTTGAAGGCTATCTTGGTTTGAGTGGTGCGCTGGCAAAGGGGGCGCTTGATGCCCAGACGCGTGAGCGTATTGCCCTTGCGGTTGCCCAGATCAATGGCTGTGACTATTGCCTGTCGGCGCATACCTATATTGGTAAAAACCTTGCCAAGCTTGATGATGCCGAGATCGCGGCAAACCGGAATGGTCGTTCGACCGACGAGAAGGCCGATGCAGCGGTGCGTTTTGCCGTTGCGCTTGTACAGAACCGCGGACAGGTCAGCGAAGACGATGTTGAGGCGGTTAAGGCGGCGGGCTACGGCGATGCTGAGCTTGTCGAGATTGTTGCCCATGTCGCCTTGAGCACCCTGACCAACTACCTCAACGAAGCCTTTGATACGCCGATTGACTTCCCGGCGGTGCATGCCGCTGCTGCGTAGGGGGGCCCTGCGTTCGGGAATGCCCCGGTCGATGGTTCCCCCAACCGCATTATTGCCCACAATCGACCGGGGTATCTTTTTTCGCTTCAGCATCAAGGAAACCAGACAATGTCACGACCACCGTTGCCTCCATTCACCGAAGAAACGGCCATGCAGAAGGTTCGCATGGCCGAAGATGGCTGGAACAGCCGCGATCCTGAAAAGGTTTCTTTGGCCTATACGCCCGACAGCAAGTGGCGCAACCGCGCAGAGATTTTTGAAGGGCGTGAGAATATTGTCTCCTTCCTGACCCGCAAGTGGCAGAAAGAAATCGAGTATCGCCTGATCAAGGAGCTTTGGGCATTTCATGAAAACCGCATCGCGGTGCGATTTGCCTATGAATACAGCGACGATAGCGGCAACTGGTTCCGGGCCTATGGCAATGAGAACTGGGAATTTGATGAGGACGGTCTGATGCGCCATCGCATCGCATCGATCAATGACAAGCCGATCACCAACGCGGAACGCTTGTTCCATTGGCCGCTTGGCCGTCGCCCCGATGATCATTCGGGATTGTCGGACCTCGGTCTTTAGGCGGTGTCATAATCACTTTTCGGAGGCTGATTGTTCGGGGATGTCAGAACATCAGATGGTTGTTCCTTGAGATAAGAATGGCATTCTAAACAGCCAGTTCGACTTGTACCAAAACAGCCGCCCTTTTTAAGGGGCGGCTGTTTTGGTGTGGGATGTTCGCTATGGGTACTGGTCCTAAAACATAGTGTTGTCGTGGGCCTGCTGGTCTGGCACAGGCTGGGAAACATCCCAGTGTTCGACAATCTTGCCGTTATCATCGAGACGGAAGATATCCATCACGGCACTTTCACCCTCTGACGATGTCGATTTGACATGCACGACGACCAGATCGTTTTCAGCCACGGTGCGGACGACTTCGGCTTGGATTGAGGGATCCGAACTTAACCACCCTGTGATGGCTGTACGGAAACCGTCGATACCGTCAGGGGCAAAGGGATTATGCTGGATATACTCATCACCGATATATTTTGTGATCGCGCCTTCGACGTCATGTTGATTAAAGACCGCGTCATAAAATGCAACGACATTGGCGGTGTTGCGATCCTCGACCTCGCCAGCATGAAGCGGCTGGCTTACGGCAAGGCTTGCGGCGACGAGCAGCGATGCAAGAATGGCTTTTGACTTGATCATTTCAGCGCCCCTGTCAGGAAATCTTCGGTGCTTTGTGGTGGGCGGCCCACCAGATTGGCGAAATCGTTGCTAACAGTTTCGTAGTCACCCTTTTTCGCGCCGACATAGAGACCGGCCAGGGCTTCGACCAGATGACCGGGCAGGCCGAGGCTTGTGAGAATTCCACTGTGGATTTCTGCGGGCAGGTTGAACATGACTGACCGGTTTGCCGGTTGCCGCGGCGATGTAGCTTGCGATTTCGGCGTGGGTGACGGCCTTGCCACCGGTCAGGTCATAGGTCGCATTGATGTGATTTTCCGGGGTGGCAAGCACGACTGCGGCGGCTTCTGCCAGATCATTGCGCGGGATGTAGGTGATTTTTGCATCGCCCGCCGGGGCGCCAAAATCACCGGTTTCAAGCGCATGCGGCACACCGGCCATCAACAGATCGGCATAGAAGCTGTTGCGTAAGATGGTGTAACGCAGCCCGCTTTGCTTGATGTAATTTTCGGTATCAAGGTGAATGGCCGAATAGGTGAAATCGGCATCGGCTTTGGGGTCGATGATGCTGGTATAGACCAGATGTTTGACTCCGGCGGCCTTGGCGGCATCAACCGCTGTGCGGTGTTGGGCAATGCGCGTGGCATTGTCGGCTTCACCCGAAATGATCAGGGCGGTGTCGATATCCTTGAAGGCCGCGGTCATCAAAGCAAGGTCATCAAAGTCGCCATGGCGGACGTCAATGCCCTTGGCCGCCAGATCATCGGCCTTGGATGGTGTGCGGACACTGACCGCGATGTTGCTTGCGGGGATGCGGTTGAGCAGGTGCGCGACAACGAGGCTGCCGAGCTGGCCGGTGGCGCCGGTAATCAATGTTTTCATTTTGTATTCTCCGATGTGTGGTGGTCAGGCTATCGCCTGTTCATGGGAGAAATCTGGACCGAATAACGCATATGATCAATTCGATGGGTATGATAATATATATGCATGAACATCGATGAATTGGACCTTGATTACCGGTTGCTGCGTTTGTTTCTGACGATCTATGACGAAGGATCGGTGACAGGGGCGGCAAACCGTCTTGGTGTTGGGCAACCCACGGTCAGCCACGGGCTCGACCGGCTGCGCCAGATTATTGGTGATCCGTTGTTTGTGCGGTCGGGGCGGAGCATTTCACCAACCGCCCATGCCGATGAAATGGCGGTGCGGGTCCGCGCCTTATTGCAAGACATGCGTAATCTGACGCGAGTGGGGGCGTTTGATCCACAAAACCCGGATCATGGCGCACGGTTTGTTTTGGGCACCAATGATTACGAGGTGGCGGTTATCTTACCGCCCTTAATAAAGCGCATTCGATCCTGTGCGGCGGACATAAGGCTTAAGGTCGTGCCGGTGACAGGGGGCGAGCAGGTTGTTGAGCTGTTGCGCGAGGGCAAGCTTGATCATGCGATTTGCCTTCAGCTTACGGGCAAGTTTGGTGATATCGCCCAGCAAGTCCTGCTGGGTGAGCATATGAGCTGTTTTTATGATGCCGCGTTTCATCCAGTACCACCTGATACGGCCGACCGGTTTTGTGCCGCGGCCCATGCGCGCGTGATGCTGGGAAACAATGATACATCGGCGGTCGATGACCTGTTGCACGCCCAAGGTCGGTCACGCCGCACGGTGTTGCAGGTGTCAAACTTTGCCAGTGTCGCCAGTCTGATGCGCGGCACGGATGTGATTGCGACCTTGCCGTCGCGTCTGGCGGGGGGCGTTATGCAGGGATTTGGCCAGTGCGATTTTCCGTTTGATTTCGCGGCCTATAAATTCAGCCAGATATGGCATGTGCGCAATGCCGAAAATGCCGCGCATAAATGGTTGCGCGGCGAGATTTTCAGGATTGCAAAACGGTTGTCTTAATCCGGTTTTCTGCCCGTGATCACCACCCCGCCGACCCAGCGTGTGCCGGTGAAGTTATCGAGGTGGTTGCGCTGTCCGGCCAATGTTTGGTGCCCGGTGTCGGTCAGGGTGACGGTGCGTTCGGCCCAGTTCGCATCCCTGTCATCGGATGTGATGGTGAAAAGAGGATCGACACACGCCATCATCCGTTGCACATCGGCCCAGAACATCAAATCACCGAGATAGGGCAAAGGGTCATATGTGCGCATCAGGTGGCCGAAGGTCTTGCCTATGGTCAGCGGGCCATGGTCTGCAATGATTTGCAGGGTCAGTTTCTGTGTCAGGCCAAGTCCGGTTTTGGGATCGGGTAGTTCGGCATGGTGGCGTTGGAGTGCCGTGATCATATGGGGCAGGGGGCCGGTACCCGATGTTATGAAGTCGGTCAAAAGATCGGGGCTTGGGGATCGCACCGCCTGCCAGGCTTTGCTGCCGCAGGTCAGCATGGCATCGGTCACGGGGGCCCGATGATTTTCCCAGCACCAGATCAGAAGTTCGGGGGAGAGTTGCCCTAAACCGATGAAGCGTTCAACGCCGGGGACAGCACCGACGGATATCACCTCAAGCTGTGTCTCCTGCCGGGTGGTTTTGATGAAATCCATCAGGAAGGCCAAGATTAACTGGTCGTAACTGTCATGTTCGAACCATAGGACCACATGGTCATACTCGCCGAGCGTTGCCAGTGCGCCATATTCGCGTTTGGCCCGTGCCAGCGCATCTTTGGGGACGATATCGTAAGCCGTGGCGATAAAATCCGCGCGGGTTTGAACGAACTGGTCAAGGGGAAGGTCCGGGACCGGTCCCTGACAGAACGGATCGGCAAATTCGAGGAAGGCCCCTTTGAACCCTGCAATCTGAAGACCGTGGCGGATGTCTGATCCGCAGCGCAAATGCAGGGTTTTATCTGTATCAAGTGATGCCAAGGTGCCATTTTTGATCTGGCGGTTGCGTTCGGCAATCTGATCGATATGGGCCTTCATCTTTGGCCAGCTGGCAAAGCCGTTTTCGCGCGCGATGACCCATTGGGCATCGGCCAGTTTGATGTCAGTAATTGTCTGGGGCGTCGGGGTGAAACCGGCCTTTTCAAACCGTGCGACGGCATCGCCGGTTTTGGTGCCAAGCGCGCGCAAAAGGTCCTTGGCGCGTTTGCGTTGCTGTTCAAGATTAAGGCGGCCATCAAAGACCGGGCTTTTGGCAGGTTTGGTATTTTTGGATTTCGATGTGCGTGACGCAGACATACGATTCCCCTGATCATAACGCCTGTGTCCGCCAGACAGGCAAGGAAACCGTGTGTTTCGTAATGTCGAACCGGGCGCAGCCCTTTCCGCGGACGAGGTGCTTGGAAAGCCCGGTTAATTTATCTGTTTTACAAACGATTGCAAGCATCAAGCGGTGCGTTTACGCCGAAATCAGGACAGCCGTACTTCACTATCAAGGTTCATCAGTTTGGCCAGTTTTGACAGGCGTTGTTCAACCACTTCGCCGTACAGGGTCGAAATAGACTTGTCGAATTCAAGGATCATTTTGCCGTCTTCGACTTTAAGCGCGGTTTTCGACAGGATGCCTTCAGCACCACCCGAAAGCGTGTGGCCCAGACGAATGACATGACCAAAAATGCGGCCTGTGACGCGGGTTTCTTCGTCAAGAATGCGGTCGCTTGACGCATCGCCCTTGAAATTGCCGGTATAGCGCGACCCGATGGCATAGGCGAGAAACACCCGATCATGATGGTTCAGATCAAGATAGGGGTGACGCAAGATGCGGTTATAGCTTTGGATGGCGCGGTAATCAGGGTGTTCGTTCCAGCCGATGTCGCCGATGATGCAGGCCGCAAGACGCAGACGTTCAAGGTTTTGCGGCAGGTCGGAGAAGATCGGCGCGCACCAGCGAAACAGTTCTTCGCCATGTTGATGGAACCGTTCGCCGTCCTCGGCAAAGCTCAGGCAGGCATCGAGCAGCGGGTCGCGTTGACGCAAGTCTTCGGGCAGGACCTCATACATCCAGCCTTCGCGTAGCCCATGACCGGAAAAGACCACTTCGCGCGGCTTCATGCGCGCCAACAGCATATTCATGACAAGCGATGCATGGGGCAGGCTGTCGATGCGGCGTTTGGAAACACCGCCGACTTTTTCCAGCGAGATGCGGCTTTGCTGGGAAATGATGTGGGTGAGTTCTTCGGTTTCGCCGCGCGGCATTGCCAGATTATGGACGACAGAAATCGGGTAGTCTTCCTGTGCGATGAACAGCTTGGCAATCGACCGCCATGCCCCGCCAACAGCAAAAAGCTGCTCGCCGGCGGCTTCTTTCAGCCAGTCGATGGTATCAAGGTGGCGATTGATTTCAGCGGTCAGGCGCGCACGGTCGGATGCAAAGACGGCATGAAGCCGCATGGCCCCCAAGGGGACGCTAACGCGTTTTTTGATTTCCCCCTGATCAAGCAAGACAAGTTCGAGCGACCCGCCACCAATATCACCCATAATCCCGCTGGCGCGCGGATCACCGGAAATAATCCCAAGGGCGGACAGGCGGGCTTCTTCAAGCCCGTCGATCACCTTGACCGTAAGGCCGGTTTCGCGATGGATACGGTCACAGAATTCCTGACCATCGGAAGCGGCACGGACCGCAGCGGTGGCCAGTACGTCGATGTGCGACACCTTCATGGCCTGAAGCAGGGTGGCAAAGCGCTGCATGGCGACAACGGCAAGTTCAACCCCCTCGGGGTTGAGTTTGCCGGTATCTTCGGGGTCGCGCCCCAGCCCGCACATGACTTTTTCGTTGAAAATCGGGGCGGGGGCACGGGTCATGCCATCGAAAATGACAAGGCGTACCGAGTTGGAGCCAACATCAATGATCGCGATGCGGTTGGATGCTCTTTGGTCAGTCAGCATGTCTTTGAGGGCACCTGTTGGTCGTCGGTCTTCAATTTGGCCACATTAGTCATCGAGCTGCAGCACGGGGACATTCGGATCCGCCTCGTTAAGCGCGCTTCCGCGGCCTGACAGGGACGGGTTGGTCATGAAGTATTTGTGTGACGAAAACGCTTTTTCACCGCCTTCGCAGCGTTCATATGAACCATCGGGCTGCAAATACCAAGCCTGCGCTGTATCTTTGAGGTTTGCAATCATGATCTGTTCGATGATCTGGCGCTGACAGGTCGGGTTCTCAACCGGGACCAGCGTTTCAACCCGGCGGTTCAAATTGCGTGGCATCCAGTCGGCCGACGAGATGAACGCCTTGGCCTTGCGCGAGGGCAGCTTTGCCCCATTGGCAAAGACAACAATGCGCGAATGTTCAAGGAACCGTCCGACAATCGATTTGACCCGGATGTTTTCCGAAAGCCCCGGTACACCCGGACGCAGACAGCAAATGCCGCGAATAATCAGTTCAATGTGAACCCCGGCTTCGCTGGCGCGATAAAGCGCATCAATCACCACAGGATCGACCAGGCTGTTCATCTTGGCCCAGATGCCAGATGGCTTGCCAGCCTTGCTGTTTTCGATTTCCTGATCGATGTGGGCCAGAAGGGTCGGGCGCATGGTGTGGGGCGCAATGGCGATTTTTTCAAGCGAGCGTGGTGTTGCGTAGCCGGTCATGAAATTAAAGATGCTGGCGGCATCACGCCCAAGGGCCGGATCACACGAGAAGAACGAAATATCGGTATAGAATTTCGCGGTGATCGGATGGTAGTTGCCCGTCCCAAAGTGAACGAACGTGCGAAGCCCATGGGTTTCACGGCGGACAACAAGCGATACCTTGGCATGGGTTTTCCAATCCAGGAAGCCATAGACCACCTGACAACCGGCACGTTCAAGATCAGCCGCCCAGCGCAGGTTGGCTTCTTCGTCAAAGCGGGCTTTAAGTTCAACCATGGCGGTGACGGATTTTCCGGCCTCGGCCGCCGCAATCAGGGCTTTGACGATCGGGCTGTTTTCCGATGTGCGATAAAGTGTTTGTTTGATGGTGACCACATCCGGGTCACGTGCGGCTTGCAGCAGGAACTGCACGACAACGTCGAAATCCTCGAACGGGTGATGAACCACCAGATCTTTTTTACTGATCGCGGCAAAACAATCGCCGCCAAAGTCACGCACGCGTTCAGGGTAACGCGGCGAGTAGGGGGCGAACAGCAGATCATGATGCAGATCAGAATCGATCAGTTGTTTGACGTCAACAACGCCAAGAAGGCCATCGACCTTCACAACTTCTTCGAGTGCGACATCCAATTCGTCGATGACAAAATCAAGCAGGTCTTCGGGGATATGGGCGTTGACCTTAAGGCGGATGATGCTGCCGCGACGGCGGCGCTTAAGGGCGGTTTTAAAGACGCGGACCAGATCTTCGGCTTCTTCTTCGATCTCGACATCCGAAATCGCGGATGACGCGGAAGAACCCGTGTTCGATCATGTCAAAACCCGGGAACAGTTTGTTGAGATACAGCAAGATGGCCTGTTCGACCGGCAGATAGCGTTCATTACGGCCCGGAAGGCGCAAGAAACGGCCAATTTTTTGCGGAACCGGGATCAGACCACGCATGTTGTGCCCATCCGCCGGGTCAAACAGCTGCATGACGATGGTAAAGCCAAGGTTCGGGATGAACGGGAACGGGTGGGATGGATCAATCGCAAGCGGGGTTAAGGTCGGGAAGATTTCGCGCATGAAATAGCCATCAAGCCATTTGCGGTCGGTCTGGGTCAGATCGGATTGATCAATCACCGAAATGCCCTGCTGTTCCATTTCCCGGCTAAGCTGACGCCAGATGCGTTGCTGATCCTGCATCAACTGGTTGGCATCAAAGGTGATGGCGCGCAGCTGTTCAGACGGGCTCATGCCATCCTGACTGACCTTGGTCATGCCAGCACGCAACTGTCCGACGAGCCCGGCGACGCGGACCATATAGAATTCATCCAGATTGCTGGCTGAAATCGACAGGAAACGCAGCCTTTCAAGCAGCGGATGACCACTGTTCTGGGCTTCTTCAAGCACGCGATTGTTAAAAGCCAGCCAAGAAAGTTCGCGGTTGATGAAGCGGCTTTCCGAATCAATGGTGATCGCGCTTGATTGAACTGCAGCGGCGTGTGACACGCTATGCCTCCTGCGGATTGAGGGAATGTCTTTGAATTTATGCGACATGACCCGGTTGTAAATGGAGTATAGGATAACTGCTTACGCCCGTGCAATTTTCTTAAAGTTATGTGTCAGTTTTTCTGATGGCATCCAAGGCTGCGATATGGCATGGAAGAACACCGTCTTAAACCCTAGCGAAACGAAGATATGAAGACGTTATTGCTTCTAAGGCATGCCAAATCGAGCTGGTCTGATCCGAGCCGGGTTGATCATGACCGCGAACTGAACCGTCGCGGGGAAAAGGCAGCCCCCTTTATGGGGCGCTTTTTGCGTGAGCATGATCTGGTTCCAGACCTTATCTGGTGTTCGACAGCGGCACGTGCGGTGCAGACACTGGGCCTGCTGGGGCGTGATTTTGCCGGGCATGCGGATGTGATCTATAGCGAAGATCTTTATATGGCCAGCGAACGCACGTTGCTTGAATGTCTTCATCACACCCATGACGAAGCAAAACGGGTGATGATCATTGGTCATAATTCCGGCATCGAGAATTTTGCCAAAGAACTGTACCGCGATGGGGATGAGGATGCGCGCGCGATGATGGAGCGCAAATATCCAACCTGTGCCTTGGCGCATTTCGAATTTGATGTGGAAAACTGGGCCGATACCCAATTTGAGACCGGGCGGATGATGGGCTTTACCAAGGTCAAGGAACTGCAAGCAGCCAAGATTGGTGCGGATTGATTGCGCCCAACGGCGAGACCGCACTTGACGCGGTGCCCCCAGAAGCGTTTTATACCGCTGAAATTTTGATGCCGTGCATGATCGGCTTTGAACACACCCTACACAAACGCCCCGGATTTACTGTGGCGCAGGTGTTGCGGTGCGTTTTTTGTTTGACAGCGCGGGACTGGCATGCACCTTTGCGGCCAAATTTGCGGCCCAAAATATAAAGCAACCTGGAATGACAATGCATCCTTTTCGCTCACACAATTGTAATGCGCTGCGCGCGACCGACGCCGACGCGGAAATTCGCCTGTCTGGCTGGATCCACCGTAAACGTGATCACGGCAACCTGCTGTTTGTTGATCTGCGCGACCATTACGGCATCACCCAGGTCGTCATCGACATTTCAAGCCCGCTGTTTGAAGTGCTTGATAAGGCGCGCGCCGAAAGCGTGATCACGGTGGATGGCAAGGTCGTTAAACGTACGGCTGAGACCATCAACCCGAACCTGCCGACCGGCGAGATCGAAGTTTACGCATCGAACATCGAAGTTCAGTCGTCTGCCGACGTTCTGCCGATGCCGGTATTTGGCGATGTTGAATACGGCGAAGAAGTTCGCCTGCGTCACCGGTATCTTGATCTGCGTCGTGAAAGCGTTCATTCAAATATCGTTCTGCGTTCGAACGTGATTTCGGCGATGCGTCAGAAAATGACCGCGCAGGGCTTTTTGGAAATCCAGACCCCGATCCTGACGGCAAGCTCGCCAGAAGGTGCGCGTGACTTCCTGGTGCCATCGCGTATGCATCCGGGTAAATTCTATGCCCTGCCGCAGGCCCCCCAGCAGTTCAAGCAGCTTCTGATGGTGTCGGGTTTTGATAAATACTTCCAGATCGCACCATGCTTCCGCGATGAAGATGCGCGTGCCGACCGGTCACCGGGCGAATTTTATCAGCTTGATTTCGAGATGGCCTTTGCCACTCAGGAAGATGTGTTTGCCGCGATTGAGCCGGTTTTGCATGACATCTTTGTCGAGTTTGGCGGTGATCGTGATGTGACGCCATTCCCGTTCCCGCGTATTCCGTTTGATGAAAGCATGGCGAAATACGGGTCGGATAAACCTGACCTGCGCAACCCGCTTCTGATCAGCGACGTTACCGAGCCGTTCCGTGGGTCGAGCTTTGGCATCTTTGCATCGAACATCGAAAAAGGCTCGGTCGTGCGTGCCATTCAGGCAACCGGTGCGGCCGCCCGCCCGCGTAGCTTCTTTGACAAGCTCAATAACTGGGCGCGCGACGAAGGGGCTGCTGGTCTTGGCTATATCGTCTTTGCCGAAGGCGGCGAAGCAAAAGGCCCGATTGCCAAAAATCTTGATGCCGAGCGCATCGCGCAGATTAAGGAAATCACTGGTGTTGCCGATGGCGACGCGGTGTTCTTTGTGTGTGACAAGGCACTGGCCGCGGCCAAATTCGCCGGTAAAGTTCGTGACAAGGTGTGTGACGAACTTGAACTGCGCGAAGAAGGTATGTTCAAGTTCTGCTGGATCGTTGATTTCCCGATGTTTGAGGAAGACGACGACGGCAAGATCGAATTTAGCCACAACCCGTTCTCGATGCCGCAGGGCGGACTTGACGCACTTGAGAACATGAACCCGCTTGATATCAAGGCATGGCAGTATGACATCGTGTGTAACGGTATCGAATTGTCGTCGGGTGCCATTCGTAACCATCGCCCGGACATCATGTACCGTGCGTTCGAAATTGCCGGTTATGGCAAGGACGTGGTCGAAGAACAGTTTGGCGGTATGCTTAACGCATTTAAATTCGGCGCACCGCCGCACGGTGGTTCTGCCCCGGGTGTTGACCGTATTGTCATGTTGCTGGCCGATGAGCCGAACATTCGCGAAGTCATTGCCTTCCCGCTGAACCAGCAGGCACAGGATTTGATGATGAACGCGCCGTCCGGTGTCGAAGACAAGCAGCTTAAAGAGCTTCATCTGCGTGTGCAGATGCCAGCGAAAGTCAAAAAAGACTGATTTTGGGCGTCATCCCGATCAGACTGCATCAAACGGCCCGGTTTTTACCGGGCCGTTTTGTTTTGGCGGCGATTGTTTCCGCACATGTTTCACCGGGTCGCTTACCTAATATTAACTGCCCTTGATCCACAGTGCGGGTTGAAAATAAAATCGATCCGTCGGGGGATGGCCTTGTGAAGAAGATACTTGTTGTCGCGGCACCGTTGCTGCTTTCTGCGTGTGGCGGGCCGGTGGAATTGACCGTTGCCAAATTGGCCGGTGATTTAATCAGCTATGTCACCACGGGAAAAAGCACAACCGATCATGCCGTTTCGGTGGTCGCAGATCGTGATTGTGCCTTGCATCGTCCGCTGTTTTCCGACGATATCTGCAAGGATGATGACACAATTCTTGCCGAACAGGCATCCGCCCTTGCGGTGATGGGCGAGCCGGAAATCAAACAGGAAATCCGCACTGCACGTCCGGAAATCTATGCGGTGAACGCCCCGGCCGAAGACTGGTCACGTCCGGCATCGCCAAGCAGCGTGTCCAAGACCGTGATCAAAACAGATTTGCCCCCGCGTGCCCCGGAAGCCAAAGCCACAGGATCCAACGCCGCAGAGACGGTATCTGCGCCGGTGTCTGAGGTGAAAGTCGCTGCTGCATCCGACGAACTGCCGTCACGTACGATGGCGCAATATGCGCGCAGCAACGATCCGCTTAATGTTGAGGCAGAAGCCAACGCCGCGATTGCCGGATATGTTCCGGCCGAAACACCGGCCGATGTTGTCGGCGAAACGCAAACGGCCGCCTTGGTCGATACCACCATCGTGAGCGACACTGTCGAACGGGTGACAAAGCCGGTTGAAACCGATGCCAATGGCGATGCGATGGCAGGGGATGTGTTGACCGTGCCGTTGCCTGGTGAGTATGTGGTACTGGCAAGCTTTAGCAATCAGGCACGGGCGCATAACGCACTGGAACTTTATCATGAATATCAACCGCGCCTGATCAGTGCTAAGGTCAAGGGACGTGATTATCTGCGTGTTGCGGTTGGTCCGCTGTCGTCCGAGCATGCAAATGATTTGCGCCTTCTTGCTGCCAAAAAGGGGGTTAAAGATCCCTGGATTGTTGGAGTTGCTCCTACCGGAGAATAAGTTTGTCTGGGTTTCTTAAAAATATTGACCAACATCGGCGTTCCTTTGCGGGGACGCTGATCTTGTGTTTGGGTGTTTCGGGCTGTGCTGCACAGGCCGGAAACGTGACATCGGCGCAGTCTGCGTTGGTGTCCCATACGGCAGAATACAATTTCAAAATGTCCCGATCCGATCAGGGCAGTTCGATTGTCGATGCGACAGGTGCGCTTGGCTATCGGTTTGAAAAGGTCTGTGATGGCTGGATCACCGAGATGCAGCAAATCATGATCCTTCAGGGGGCCGAAGGCACGCCGATCAATTCGGCATTTTCGATGACCCAGTGGGAAAACTTTGACGGCACCCGTTATCGTTTTCGTATGCGTGATTATCTGAACGGGACGAAGGTTGATGAGGTTGTTGGTGACGCGGTCCGTGAAAGCGACGGCGTCAAGGTCACCTATGAACAGCCGGTTGAGGTGGTCGATGAGCTGCCGGTTGATACGATGTTCCCGACCCAACATTCGATCCAGTTGCTTGCGCGTGCGGAAGAGGGCGAAAAGTTTGCCAATGATCTGGTGTTTGATGGCAGCGGCGATGCCCCGACCAATCGGGTGGCGGTTGTTATTTCAGACGCCAAAACGGTAGATAGCAGTGCCAAGGACCAAAGCGGTCTGACCAAGGTGCCATTCCATCGCATGAACCTTGCGTATTACCCGCTTGGTGAGGTGGAAAATGGGCCGACAACCGAAATGGCGGTTGATCTGGCGCGCAATGGTGTGGCGCACGCATTACGATTTGACTATGGCGATTTTGCCGTTCTTGGGACGCTTGATAAAGTGACCGAGTTGCCGGCACCTGATTGCGGTAAATAAGGATTGTTGTTCGTTGACTGGGCCGTTCAGGTTCAGGGCGAACCGAAGCCACAAAAAAAGCCTGCCATTTCTGGCAGGCTTTTTTTGTGGGGAGATCCCGCTATTCTGTCTTCAGGCTGCGGCAGCATTGCTTGTTTCGCAATACAGCCCATACAGTGTTTTGATCACGCGCAGTGCGTCATCACCCTGAAGAGAATAATAGATGGTTTGTGCTTCGCGACGGGTTTTCACCAGTTTGTCGCGACGCAGGCGGGCCAGATGCTGTGATAGAGCGGACTGGCTCAGTCCGACAATCCGTTCCAGCTCGCCGACCGATTTCTCGCCTTCGTTAAGTTGGCAAAGAATAAGCAGTCTGCTCTGATTGCTCATTGCCTTAAGCAGGGTGCTTGCCTGCTCGGCATTGTGTTCCAGATGGTTTAATTCCATTTGGCTTCCTTATAAACATGGCCTCAACGGGCCATTGTCCCAATGAAAATACCATATAGTTACCATTTACGCTGACGGCAACTTTTAAGAAGTATTTCCATGCTTTCTACAACCAATTATCCGGGAAGGTTTGGACAATTCAACCCGATCAAATCAGTATGCACCTTATTCTCAAGTATATGACGTTTCTGTCAAGATAGTGTTTTCACAGACGCTTGCGGAAAACCGCATTGCTTTGGTCATAAACTTGTTTTTGTTGTCCGTCTGTCGAATGCCGAACATGTATCCCGGCTTTCGCCCGGAAATGGAATTCTACAGACTTTCTAACGTATTACACTACTTTAGAAAGTTTTTGCGCCTATTTTAGGGCAATCTGTTGGCCGATTGATGGTGGCGTGGTTTTGCGGTTTTGTTCATCATGATTATCGAATATCACACGTTTATTATGTAAGGCTGTGCGATCCGTCACACCCGATCATAAAACAATTCTAATTCTTAGACTCGGCGCAAGACGAAAAAGCCAGAGCCCCATCAGCGCCCTGTTAAAGAACTTGCGATAACCCGGTCTGATGTGCTGATTTAGGGTCTGAACCCATTTCAAGCATTCAATTGGGTTCAGACCCTAAAACAAAGTGGCGGTACATTTCTGCTGTTAAAACAAAACGCATCACAAGAGCGCGAAGCACCCCGGTGTCATCGTGCCATTATGGCCGTTCATATGCCGCTGGCCATACAGGGAAACCAAAACAGGAAGGCGATCCAGACCGTGGCGACATTGTTTGTGACCCATCACAATTGCATCGAACATGACACCGGGCCGGGACACCCCGAAAGCCCCGATCGGTTGCGCGTGATACAGCGTGTGCTTGAATCCGAGGAATTCATGTTCCTGCACCGCGAAGAAGCCCCGAAAGCAGACATCAATCTGATCAAGTCGGTGCATGATCCGGACTATGTCGATAGCGTCATGGCATCGATCCCGACCGAGGGTGTTATCGCCCTTGATGGCGATACCTATGTGTCGCCGGGGTCGGGGGATGCCGCCCTTCGTGCGGTGGGCGGGGCGTGTGTGGCGGTGGATGCGGTGATGGCGGGTCACGAACGCAATGCGTTTGTTGGCGTGCGCCCGCCCGGTCATCATGCGGAATATAATCGTGCGATGGGGTTCTGCCTGTTTAACAATGCCGCAGTCGCCGCCCGTCATGCGCGCGATACATACGGGATCAAGCGGGTGGCGGTGATGGATTTCGACGTGCATCACGGCAATGGCACGCAGGATTTGTTCTGGAACGATCCCGATCTGTTTTATTGTTCCACCCATCAATGGCCGCTTTATCCCGGCACGGGGGCGGAAACCGAACGCGGATGTGCCAATAATATCCTTAATGTCGGGTTGGAATCCGGATCGGGGACGGCAGAACTACAGCATGCCTTTACGCAAACGGTATTGCCCGGTATTGCGGCGTTCAAGCCGGAACTTCTGATCATTTCGGCCGGGTTTGATGCCCATAAGAACGATCCGCTGGCCGGACTGGCGTTTTCCGATGATGATTTTGTCTGGATGACACAGCAATTGATGGCACTTGCCGATGCGCAGTGTCAGGGGCGGGTGGTTTCGATCCTTGAGGGGGGCTATGACCTGCCGTCGCTGGCGAAATGTGTGTTGATGCATGTGCGGACACTTATGATGGGCTAACGGTCGGCTAAGGGGTTGTTATTGCGGTTCGCGCGAATGTTTCATGATGACGAAATTCCGTTCTGTCTGGTTGCCCTGAAACCGATCAGGGCGTAAACTCCGCGCCAATCAAATTAATGGAGCTTACATGTCCGAGGCTACTGCAACCCCCGCCATCCCCGAAGATATCGCCAAACTCAGCTTTGAAGAGGCACTGGGCCAGCTTGAAACCCTTGTCCGTCAGCTTGAGCAGGGTCAAGTCGGGCTTGATGACGCGATTGCATCCTACGAACGTGGTGCGGCGCTTAAACGCCATTGTGCGGACAAGCTGCGTACCGCCGAAGAGCGCATTGAGAAAATTACCCTGAATGCAGATGGCCGTCCGGCTGCTACCCCCACTGAAATTGAATAATCGGAGACCGCGTGGTGAGTTATGACCTGCTTGCCGGCCTGAGTGTTGCTGCTGCCGATCTTGGCGAGACGCTCGATGATATTTTGCCACGTCCCAATGGCCAGATTGAGCAACGCCTGTATCAGGCGATGCGCTATTCAACCTTGGGCGATGGCAAACGACTGCGCCCGTTTTTGGTGCTGAGCTCCGCATCACTGTTTAAGGTATCGCGCCGTTCTGCCCTTCGGGTCGCGGCTGCTGTTGAAATGGTGCACAGCTATTCGCTGATCCATGACGATTTACCCGCGATGGATGACGATGATCTGCGCCGTGGCAAGCCAAGCTGCCACAAGCAGTTTGACGAGGCGACGGCGATTTTGGCGGGCGACGCGCTTTTGACCCAAGCCTTTGAAGTGATCGCCGATGAGGATACCCATCCCGATCCGCGTGTTTGCACCGATCTTGTGCGCGCCTTGGCGCGTGCGGCCGGACCAAATGGCATGGTCGGCGGGCAGATGATTGATCTGGCGGGCGAGGGCCAGTCGTTTGATCAGGCCCAAGTGACCCATTTGCATCTTTTGAAAACCGGCCGGATGTTTGCCTTTGCCTGCGAAGCGGGCGCGATTCTGGGCAAGGCGCCCAAAAGCATTCGCATGGCATTGCGATCCTACGCCCATGACATGGGGCTGGCGTTCCAGATCAAGGATGACCTTCTTGATGTAGAGGCAAGTTCGGAAGAACTGGGCAAGACGGCAGGCAAGGATGTTGATCAGGACAAGTCAACCTTCGTCAAATTGCTTGGGCTTGATCAGGCCCGTGATCAGGCGCAAATGCTGTGTGATCAGGCCATCAATCATCTGGGCTGCTTTGACGCCGAAGCCGAGCCACTGCGCGCCGTCGCACGGTTTGTGGTTGAGCGCGGTCGATAAGAGCGCCTAATATGACGGATCAGCCGCAGTATTCAGCCGGTTTTCGCGACCGGCTGTTTGACAAAGACCCGTTCCCATTGGCGATCTGGTATCCGTCGGGCGTGGCGGAAAAGCCGGTTCGGCATATGGGCGTTGTGTCAACTGCGGCACGCGGTGCGGCGTTTGCATCCGATGGGCCGTTTCCGATGGTGGTGTTTTCGCATGGATCGGAAGGCCACCGGTTTAACCAGTTCTGGCTGGCGGAATATCTCGCCCGGCGGGGCTATATCGTTGCCGCCCCGCAGCATGCCGGGGACAATTACCTTGATCCATCCGATGCCCGCCAACTGACAATCATTGAACGCCGTCCGCGTGAAATGGAAATCGCCCTTGATCTGTTGCTGGATCACGGCGATATCACCCCGCATATCGACCAGGATAAAATCTATGCCCTTGGTCATTCGGCAGGTGGGGCGACGGTGCTTAAGATGGCCGGATGGAATTTTGATGCCAGGGCGTGGCAAAGCTATTGCGCGGTCAATGCGGACAAAGACCATGTGATTTGCCAATATGCGCCGCAAGATCATCACATTGAAGGGCTACAAGGTCGATATGGTGGGCCGGTGGTCTCGGTGCGCGATGACCGGATTTCTGCCGTGGTTGCGATTGCGCCAGCCTTTGGGGTGGCGGCAACCGATGATGGATTGGCCGATATCAATGTGCCGGTGTTGTTTGTTGAGGCGGATACAGATGAAATCCTGCTTGATCACGTCAATGCGGCGCATTTTCGCAAACTGTTGAAGGGCCGTGCAAAATTTGTTCGGATCAAGGGGGCAGGGCATTATTCATTTTTGCCCAAATGTACGCCCTATATTGCCGAAAATTTCGGCTTTTTATGTCGGGATTTCGGGCGGGATCGAGAGGCCATTCACCGCACCGTCGAGCAGGTTGTTTATGGCTTTTTGCAGCATGTGAAAACAGGTGAAATTCAGGGTCGCTAAATCAGGTGAACCCCGCTATTTTACGCTGCTTGCAACATCGGGCTTAACACGTCACCCTGTTGTAACAATCGTCTTATAAAAAATTGAAAATTGAGATCGGTATGAGCACGACCTCCAAGACCCCGCTCCTTGATACGGTGAACACTCCGGAAGACCTGCGCACGTTGCAGCCTGCCCAGATGAAGCAGATTGCCGATGAATTGCGTGCCGAGGTGATTGATGCCGTATCGGTCACTGGCGGCCATCTTGGCGCTGGCCTTGGTGTGGTTGAGCTGACGGTTGCCATTCATTACCTGTTTGATACGCCCTATGACCGGGTGATCTGGGATGTTGGGCATCAATGCTATCCGCATAAAATTCTGACCGGGCGGCGTGATCGGATGCGCACCATTCGTCAGGGCGGTGGTCTTTCGGGTTTCACCAAACGATCCGAGTCTGAATATGACCCGTTTGGGGCGGGGCATAGCTCCACCTCGATCTCGGCCGGTCTTGGGATGGCGGTTGCCAACCAGCTTTCCGAGGACAAACGCAAAAACGTCATTGCCGTGATTGGCGATGGGTCGATGAGTGCGGGCATGGCCTATGAGGCGATGAACAATGCCGCCGCCACCGATCAGCGTTTGATTGTGATCCTCAATGATAACGACATGTCGATTGCCCCGCCGGTGGGCTCCATGTCGGGGTATTTGTCGCGCCTGATTTCCGGTAAGGGGTATCAGGGGCTTCGCAATGCGGCCAAGGGCCTGACCAAGCATTTGCCGCGTCAGATTGAAGAAGCCGCACGCAAGCTTGAAGAATATACCCGTGGCATGGTCACGGGTGGCACCTTGTTTGAAGAAATGGGATTCTTCTATGTCGGGCCGATTGATGGTCACAACATGGATCATCTGTTGCCGGTTTTGAAAAACGTCCGCGATGCCAAGGTTGATGGCCCGATCCTGATCCATGCGGTGACGCAAAAGGGCAAGGGATATGGTCCGGCGGAAAATGCGGCGGATAAATATCACGGTGTTGCCAAGTTTGATGTTGTAACCGGCAAACAGGCAAAACCGACCCCGAATGCGCCAAGCTACACCAAGGTGTACGGCGAAACACTGGTCAAGCTGGCCGAAAAGGATGACAAGGTTACGGCGATTACCGCCGCCATGCCATCAGGCACCGGGGTGAACATCTTTGCCGATCATTTCCCGGATCGTGCGTTTGATGTCGGGATTGCCGAACAGCATGCAGTGACCTTTGCCGCCGGGATGGCGTGCGAAGGATATAAACCGTTCTGCACGCTCTATTCGACATTCTTGCAGCGTGCCTATGATCAGGTTGTGCATGATGTCGCAATTCAGAATTTGCCGGTGCGCTTTGCGATGGATCGGGCCGGATTGGTTGGCGCCGATGGGGCCACCCATGCCGGGGCCTATGATATTGCCTATTTGGGGTGCCTGCCGAACTTTGTTTTGATGGCGGCGGCCGATGAGGCCGAACTGGTGCATATGACCACGACCGCATGGGCGATTGATGATCGCCCCAGTGCATTCCGCTATCCGCGCGGCGAAGGGGTTGGCGTTGAAATGCCGACCGAGGGTCAGGTTCTTGAAATCGGTAAGGGCCGCATTCTGCGCGAAGGCGGCAAGATTGCCATCCTTTCATATGGCACGCGTCTGGCGGAGGCCTTGATTGCCGCCGAGGACCTTGCCGCACGCGGATTTCCCGCCACGGTGGCTGATGCGCGCTTTGCCAAGCCGCTGGACCATCAATTGATTGCCGATTTGGCGCGCAATCACGAAGTCCTGATCACCATTGAAGAAGGATCAATTGGCGGGTTTGGTGCGATGGTGTTGCAGCATATGGCGGGGCAGGGATTGCTCGATAACGGGCTTAAAATCCGCACCATGGCGTTGCCAGATGTGTTGATGGATCATGACAAGCCGGAAATCCAGTATGAGAAAGCGGGCCTTGATGCCAAGGCAATTGTCAAAACCGCCCTTGGTGTGCTGGGACTGAGCGAAAGCAAGGCGCGGGCCTGATCTAATCTGATCTGTTTTTAGCAACTGAAATTCAAAACGCCGCCCAAATATGGGCGGCGTTTTGGTATCTGTGTGATCGTGGTTTAGAAGTCGGCAGTCAGAGACAGCTTTGCCGTCAGAGGGGCACCCATCGTCAAGTATCCGCCATTGGCCGATGCCCAATAGTCATTGTCAGCGATGTTTTCGATATTGGCGCGAATGGTGACAGGGTAGTCATGTACTTCGGTCACGTAGCGTGCACCAAGGTCAACACGGGTCCATGACGGAATTTCGAGGGTATTGGCCTCGTTGACATATTGTGATGCCGTATGGATGACGCGGGCATTAACCGTTGCCCCCTTAAAGAACGGCAGATCATATTCCATATTCAGCTTTGCGACATATTCCGGAACCCCGGAAGGTGTGTTGCCGTCGTTGTTGCCGCCAGCGGTGCCGGTCAGTTCCAGAGTCATAGAATGTCATGCCGCCCAGAATCCGAATGCCCGAGACCGGTTCACCAAATGCGGTCAACTCGACGCCACGGTTTTGCTGTTCGCCGTCTGCTGCATAGATCAGCGTGTCCGAATTGGTATAGGCCGCTGGTTTTGATGTTTGGAACAGGGCAATGCCGCCGCCAATCACGCCGTAATCGGCCTTTGCGCCAATTTCGAATTGTTCGGCCTTATAGGGGGCCAACGTGTCGCCGCTATTGGCGGCGGTGTTTGGCGCGGTTTCACCTTTTTGCAGACCTTTGGCATAGTTGGCATAAACCGACAACTGATCAGAAAGGTTGCCAACAATGCCTGCCATGGGTGAATAGGCCGACTGATTGTAGTTTTCGGTCTCGTTTCCGCTGGCAAGATCAAATGTCGTTACATTGATCTTTTGATGGCGAACCCCGCCGGTCACGTGAATTGTATCGTCCCAGAATGTCAGAGTGTCGGCGAGGAAGTAACTTGTCATTTTGGTGGTGTCACGTAGTGGCATATCGTCAAAGTCACCGCGTGCCAGCGTTACAGTTGGGCTATGGTTGGCCGGATGGTCGCCATAAATGTTACCTGCACCAGAAAGGGTTGAGTAGAACTCATATGCCTGATGGTTCTTTTGCCACATGCCCGAGGCACCAAGGTTAACCTCATGCTGGATCGGGCCGGTTTCAAATTTTTGACGCACGCCGGCTAAAGTGCTGATATTTTCATCTTCACGTTTGATGACGCTGCCAGTGTAGTCGGCGGTGCCATCTGTGCTTGTCAGTCTGGGCGTTGAATAGCCACCTTCTTCTTCCATGTGACGACCACCAAGGGCGGCGTAGACCATCGTGTCGTCGGAAACATCATATTCGGCGCGAAGTTGAGCGAATGTGTCCTGCAGGTCACTGTAGGTCCATTCGCTATTGTAATTCAAATCCGACGAAGGTGCATCGGGGATTGACGTCAGCGCAGAGCCAATGTTGATCGGTGAGCGGCCACGATCAATGTTTTGTTCGTTGATCGCGGCATCAAACGTAATGCGCGTTTTGTCGCCCCTGTAATCAAGGGCGATGGAGCCAAGTTTCGTTGTGCGGTCTTCATCATCAATCGCAGTTTCGCCATCACGGTAGACAAAGTTGGTGCGCACACCAAACTGATCATCCTTGCCAAAGCGCCGTCCGACATCAAGATGCCCGCCGGCTTGTTCGGCATTGGCATAGCTTGTGGTGACACTGGTAATCGGATCATCGGTCGCACGTTTCGGTACGAGGTTGATCGAGCCGCCAATGCCGCTTGTTCCCGGTGGAACACCATTGAGGAAGGTCGAGGCGCCTTTTAAGATTTCGACGCGATCATACATCTCAATCGCGACGAGTTGGCGCGGTGCTGTGCCATACATGCCATCGAGCGATATATCATCGGAATCAAGGTTAAAGCCGCGAACAGTAAACCGGTTACCAAAGCCGCCGTAACTGTAAGAGTTGGTGATAGAAGGATCATTGTCGACGACGTCGGCGATGTCTTCTGCCTGCTGGTTCTGGATCAGGTCGCTTGTGTAGCTGGTGGTGGCGAAAGGCGTATCCTGAATATCTTGATTGCCAAGAACACCAACGCGGCCACCGGTCGCGACCTGTCCGCCTGCGTATGCTTCGGGCGTCGGATCGCCTGCTTTTTGGTTTATCGACGTTTCAACCCGTATTGGCTCAAGTTCGTCGGTTTCAGAGGTGTCTGTTTTGGAATTGTCTTCCACACCAGACTGGTCTTGCGACTGTTCCTGTGCGTGGAGATGCGGAATACCGACTGCAAAGGTGTTAACGGATGCCAGCAAGAGTGTACTGAGTGCATACCGTTTCGGAAATGGTGAGAAAGACATTTGTTGACCCCAAAATCAAAAGAATGCTGTGAGTGACAGCACAATGATGAGGGGTAGTTATCACAAGTAATAACTATTCTCAATGAGAATGATTATTATTTCCGGTAAGACATTTAAGGAAGGGATATTCAACTTATTGTTTCGGAATGCTTTTGATCGCGGGGTATGTGTTAGTCGAGATAAACCATTTTATGGGTCATGCCGCCATCAATCCGGATGGTTTCCCCGGTCATGAACCCCGACTTTTCAGGATCAAGAAGGAAGGAAACAGCCTGCGCGATGTCTTCTGGCGTGCCAACGCGCCCGACCGGGTGTTGCGATTTGTCGGTTTCGCTGTGGTCGGGCGACGACTTGTTGGATTGTTTTTGCCAATCGCTAACCTCAATCCAGCCCGGAGCAATGGCATTGACCCGCACATCCCCCGATAGGCTGACCGCCAAGGCATGGGTGAGGGCGACGATGCCGCCCTTGGAGGCGGCATAGGATTCTGTGTCGGGTTCGGACTGAAACGCGCGGGTCGAGGTGATGTTGACGATGGCCCCATTGGTTTTGCGCAGGTGCTGGGTCGCGTGCTTGGTCGTCAGAAACACACCGCCAAGATTAACATTGATCACCCGTTGCCAGTCATCCCAGTCAAGATGTTCGACCGCGCCGGAATGCGGGTTGGCAATGCCTGCATTGTTGACAAGGCCATCTATGCGGCCAAACCGGTCAATCGTGCGCTGCACGGCGATGGCGACATCCTTTTCGTTGGAAACATCGCCGGGGAAAAATAGGCACCGGGTCCGGGTTTCATCGTCGAGTGCGGCCATGACTTCATGCCCGGCTTCTTCATCACAATCAAACATCATGACTTTCCACCCGACATTTAAAAGGTGCTGGGCGATGCCAAGGCCAAGTCCCTGTGCGCCACCGGTGATAAACGCAACTTTGTGGTCGGGGTGATCAATCATGACGGGCCTTTGTCTGGGGTGCGGGGATATGCCGGAAGTGGACATGTCATAACTGGCTTACGATGGGCGCACGCGCAAGGCCCAAAAAAAATCCGGCCAGAACGTTTCTGACCGGAAGTTGGGTGCTGCGTGTCCGGCAGCGGGAGATAGCGAGTGGCTTATTTAGGTCCTGTGGCAAAGGTGTCTTCATAGGCCTTACGCAGTTGGGCTTTTTGAATTTTGCCCATGGTGTTGCGCGGCAATTCATCCAAAATCCAGATGCGTTTGGGGACCTTGAATTTTGCCAGTTTGTCCTGTGTGCGTTTGATGATGGCATCGGTGTCCGGCGTGCTGCCATTTGCGGGGACAATCACACCGGCAACGGCTTCGCCAAAGTCGGGGTGGGGCAAGCCAAAGATCGCGACTTCATCAACTTCGTCATAGTCGGCGATGATTTCTTCGACTTCTTTGGGGTAGACGTTAAAGCCACCCGAAATGATCAGATCCTTGTCCCGACCGACGATGGTGATGTAACCGTCTTCGCCGATGGTGGCGAGATCGCCGGTGATAAAGAACCCATCAGAGCGAAACTCCGACGCGGTTTTTTCGGGCATCTGCCAGTATCCCTTAAACACATTCGGGCCGCGGACTTCGAGAACGCCAATCTCACCAGCGCCAAGAACCTTGCCATCCTTGTCACAGACACGGGCCTCGGTACCCGGTAATGTCGGGCCAACCGCACCGGGGCGGCGTTCGCCGTCCAGCGGATTGGATGTGTTCATGCAGGTTTCGGTCATGCCATAGCGTTCAAGGATTTTATGGCCGGTCCGTTCAAAGAACGCATCATGGGTTTCGGCCAGAAGCGGGGCCGACCCCGAAACGAACAACCGCATGTTAGCGGTAACATCCTTGGTAAACTGCGGATGTGCGAGAAGGCGGGTATAGAAGGTCGGAACCCCCATCAGAACGGTTGATTGCGGCAAACGTTCAATCACATCATCAGCATCGAATTTTGGCAGTAGGATGACCTTGCCACCATTCATCAGCATGATGTTGATGGCGACAAACAGCCCGTGGGTGTGGAAAAGCGGCAGGGCATGCAGCAACGTATCGCCGGGTTTGAACCCCCATGCGGTATGCAGCGTTTTGGCGTTTGATCCCAGATTGTTGTGGGTCAACATCGCACCCTTGGACCGGCCGGTGGTGCCCGATGTGTACAGGATGGCAGCAACGTCATCCTTATTGGCATCAACCACATCAATAAGCGGGGTGACGGTTTTGGTCTGATCATTCAGGCTGCCATCCCCGGCACTGCCAAGCGACAGGACGGTGCCGACGTTGTTTTTGCCGCCAAGTTCCTGTGCGATATCGATGTTTGCCGGGCGGCAGACAAAGACACGCGGGGCCGCATCACCCAGGAAATAGGCGATCTCGTCACCGGTATAGGCGGTGTTGAGCGGCAGATGGATCGCCCCAAGTTGCAGGCAGGCCAGATACAGTGCGAGGACATCGGACGATTTATCGACCTGTGCGGCAACGCGGTCGCCCTTGATGACACCATGGGATGCCAAAACAGCGGCATAGCGCCCGGTCTGGCCAATCAGCCAGGTAAAGCTGCGTTCCGTGCCGTCGCGTTCGACCAAAAAGGTCTGTGATTTGTCTGCCGGGAAGCGGTCAAGGAGTGTTTGAAATAGATTATCTGACATGGTCTTGTTCCTTAGATACCGGCAAGCTGTGCAACGGATTTTGATGTGGCGATTTTTCCGTCATTCATCAGTGCTTCGTGATTTTTTTCTATATCGTTGAGATGATAGGCATAATTCACCATCATGCCGCCGGCCTGACGCAATCCTTTGTCCGACGTATCGCCGAGCCAGTTCAGCCGTTCAAGCTGTGCGCCATTGCCAAGATGGAACCGTGCTGTCGGATCAAGCGGCGATTTGCCGCGCTTACACGTCGCAAGATATGTCGCACACAAGGCAACCGTTGGTTTGCGAAGTTTTTCGGCCTGAACCGGATCATCCATCCAGTTATCCTGGCTTAAGCCATCAAGAACTTCACCCGCCAGATCAGCATCGGCGGCTTTGCTTTTTTGGCGGGTGCGCAGCCATCCGACAAAGCCCGGAATGGGCGACAGGGTGGCGAACTGTTTGAGTTTGGGGAATTCGCGTTTGAGTTCTTCGACAACCTGTTTGATCAGGAAGTTGCCAAACGAAATACCCTTAAGCCCGGCCTGACAGTTGCTGATCGAATAGAAAATCGCAGTGTTGGCCGTTTCGGGTGCGGTTTTGTCGATTTCGGGTGCCAGAAGCGCCTGCACACTATCGGCAAGACCATGGACAAGGGCGACCTCAACAAAGATCAGCGGATCATCGGGAATGGCCGGATGGAAAAAGGCAAAGCATTTGCGATCCGTTGCCAGACGGCGGCGCAGATCGTCCCATCCCTGAATTTCATGAACCGCCTCGTAGCGGATCAGTTTTTCAAGAATGGCGGCCGAGGTATCCCAATCAATATGGCGCAACTCAAGAAAGCCACGGTTAAACCAACTGGTCAGCAGATGCTGCATGTCGGCATTGAGCGGTTCAAGATCGCGGTTGGTCTTAAGCAACCCGATCAGGGTTTCACGCATGTCAACAATCGCACGCGTGCCGCCCGGGGCCATGTTGATTTTGCGCAACAGGTCCTGACGGACGGGTTCGGATGCGTGGGTCAGGACCGCAAGATTGGGTTCTGACGGATCCTTGGCAAATGCTTCGGCGGCCTTGGTGACTTTGGCGCGGTCGGCACTGAAGTCATTTTGCATCATCTGGAAAAAACGCAAATTGTCTTCGTCGGGCAGGTTTTCCCACATGCGGACCACTTCGCGGGCGATGGCCGTGCCACGGGCCTCACCCTTTTGCGAAACAAGGTCCTTGCACATGGCGGTAAGCTGCGCGAACTGGTCTTGCGGTGTGGACAGCGGCAGGTCAAGAAGTTCCCGCCCACGGTCCGCAATGCTGGAAATCCAGCTTCTGACAGAAATGCCTGACATTAGCGTCCTCCAATAACCGTTTCTGGAAGCCAGGTGGCGATTTCCGGGATGAAGCACAGAATGATAATCGCTGCAATCATGCACAGAACGTATGGGAACGCGCCCTTAAGGATGCTTTGCAAGCGAATGTCGGGGGCGATCCCGTTGATCACGTACAAATTCAAACCAACCGGCGGCGTGATCAGGCCGATTTCCATATTGATGGTCAGGATCACGGCAAACCAGTAGGGATCAAATCCGGCGTTGATGATGACGGGCAGCAAGATCGGTGCGCTCATCAGGATCACGGCAACCGGCGGCAAGAAGAAGCCACTGATCAGCAGGAACACGTTGATGAAACCCATCAGTACCCAGCGATTGACATCAAGCATCGAGATCCACTGTGCAATCGACTGGGTAATGAACAGCGATGACAGCATGTAACTAAACAGGCCAGCCGCACCAATGATCAGAAGGATCATGACCGATTCTTTGGTGGTGTCGCGCATAACGTGCCACAGCTGTCCCGGCTTCCACATGCGATAGACAACCATCGCTGTGATCAGGCAGAACAGCGCACCAACGCCGGCCGTCTCAGACGGGGTTGCAACGCCGCCATAAAGGGCGAACAAAACCGCACCAATGATGACCAGGAATGGCAACACACGCGGAAGGATTTCAAATTTTTCCTTCCAGCTATATTTCACAGCACTAAGCGCGCCTTGCGCATTGCCCTGACGCCATGTCGAATACAGTGACCAGGCCATAAACAGTGCCGTCAACATTAGCCCGGGCAACAGACCGGCAAGGAACAGACGTCCGATCGATGTTTCGGTTGAGATACCATAGACAATCATGGTGACACTTGGCGGGATCAGAATGCCCAGCGTGCCGCCAGCGGCAATCGAACCCGCCGCAACCGTATCGGGGAAGCCGCGTTCGCGCATCGCCGGGATGCCCATTTTACCAATGGCCGCACAGGTCGCAGGTGAGGAACCCGAAAGGGCAGAGAAAATTGCGCAGGCGCCAAGGTTGGAAATAACCAGACCACCCGGAACGCGGGTCAACCAGCGATCAAGCACGGAATAAAGATCACCACCCGCCCGGGAGGAGGCAACAACCGCCCCCATCAGGATAAACATCGGGATGGCGAGAACTTCAAAACTTTCAAGTTTACCAAACAGGATTTCTGGCAACAGCGGCAAGGAACCGGTGCCATCAAAGACGATGATAAAGCCAAGGCTTACCAGTAGAAGGCCGATGCCAACAGGTATGCCGGAAAATAGAACAACAGTGGTTGCGATGCCAACGATGGCCGCAAGAAGCAAGGGATCCATAGTGCGGCCTCCTTAGAATGCGTCGTCACGCAGATCGAACGGTGTCGACCGGCGGGTGATCAGGGACAGGAAATCGGCAAGGAACTGTAAAAACAGCAAGCCAAACCCGATGGGCAAAGCGGCATATGGTTTCCACAAAGGCACAGCCCAGATGGTTTCAGAAAGCCAACCACCTTCAAATGCCTCGACAACCAATTCCAAACCATAGACGGCAAACAGGGCGCTGATCCCCATGCCACACAGCAAGGTCACAACGGCAAGTGCCATGCGGGCCGTGCTTTTAAGATACAGCGGCAAAAGATCGACATTCACATGCCCGCGGATCAACTGGACATAGGGCAGGCCAACAAGTGTGGCGCCAATCATCATGAAAATAACGGCTTCGGTCTGCCAGACGGTGGAGGCATTCAGCACATAGCGCATGAAGACCAACTGACAAATGACCAGCATTGCCAAGGCAAACATGGCAGCAGCGGCAACACCGCAAACTCTTGAGGCAAAATGAATGACGGCAATGAACGTATCAAGCGGCCCTTGGGGCGGTCGTCTACGATCTTCTGCCTGTGCATCTTGCGGATCGATCGGCTCGACATCCGGTGGGGGCGGCATATCGGATTTAACGGAATGCGACGCACTTGGTGTCTGCGCGAAATCATCGGGCAGATCAATCGGAAGTGTGTGCGGGGACATGGCGTTCGACACGCGCGTACTCCTCTGACGGAACCGTATTGTTCTGTTTGTTTATATTCTTTGGGAAATGATGGGGTGGTGCCGGAACGTCCGGCACCACTATCAAATCACATCACGGACGGATCACTTGACGGCAAGTGCCATATCAAGAAGTTCCTGACCGTTCGGGGTTTCTTCGACGAACTTCTTATAAGAAGTTTCCATGGCAAGTTTCTGCCATTCGGCGAAGTCCTCGTCGCTCAATTCTGCGATTTCAACACCGTTTTCTTTAAAGACCGCGATGCTGTCAGAATCCTGTTTGCTGCCTTCTGCGGTGTAATAGGCTTCTGCCTTTTTCGCAGCTGCTGCCAACGCTTCTTTTTGTGCGTCGTTCAGCTTGTCGTAGCTCGCCTTCGACATCAGAACCGGCTGATACATGAACCAGAGCGCATTGCCTGCGGCCGGAGTATAGCATTTTACCTGTTCGTAGATGCGATAGGAAACAAAGCTTGATGAGCTTGTGTTGGTTGCATCAAGAACGCCGGTCTGCATCGCCGGATAGATTTCCGAACTTGGCATTGCGGCGATTGACGCACCGGCACCTTCAAGCATCTGCTCAAAGGATTTACCTGCCGCACGAATCTGAAGGCCTTTTACGTCTGCAGGTTTGCGGATGCAGCCTTTGGTCGATGCAAAGCCACCAGCGAGCCAGCCTTTGGCAACCGTGACAACACCGTCTTCGTTCAGGAGTTCTTCAATTTTCTCCATGAACGGAGATTCGTTGATGCGGTTGGCATGGTCGTGGTTTTTAACCAGGGCCGGCATCAGGGTCAGGTTGGTTGCTGGAACGCGACCACCGGCATATGCCAGCGGGTAAACAATCATATCAAGCTGGCCACGTGTCATCGGGGTCCACTGTTCCTTCGCTTTAAACAGCGAGCCTGATGGGAAAATCTGGATTTCCAGATCAACGTTGGCTGCTTTGACTTCGTCGGCAACGATCTGTGCAACCTTGTGACGGATGTCACTGGTGGACCACTGATGCGACAGCTTCAGGGTTTCAGCATCTGCTGATGCAGACATACCAAAAGCGGCAACAGACATGGTAATGGCGGCGACGGACGCCGAAAGGGTCTTCTTAAAAATCTTCATCTTTTCCTCCCGGATGAAGCATGCGTTCTAAATGCATTTGAATGGGCTTTTACGCGTCTTTTTATTGATGCGGTTTTCGCATTGAGAGAAAGCGTTACAGATTTCTGGCATCCTGTCCATGCAATTTTGTATACCAGAGATGCGTTTCGCAGTGCCACAAACTCGCGCTTGAGTGTTTGCGCTGGAATCCCGGAAAACCGGGAAATAACTTTTGCAGTGCAGCACAAAAACACATTGAGCAGACGTCCAAAAGGTTTTGATTAGTGCCAGATTATGTGTTCTGGTATACCAGTGAATGGTTGTTGAATGAGGGCGTTGATGGCGCAGAACGGAAAGCTTGCTACCGATTTGGTGCAGAAATTGGAGCGCGATATTGTCACCGGTGTTCTTAAACCGGGGGACAAACTTGATGAACGGTCGTTAAGCGAACGGTTCGGAGTTTCGCGCACGCCGGTACGTGAAGCGCTGCAAACGCTTGCCGGATCGGGGCTTGTCGCAACCATGCCAAGACGCGGCACCATTGTTGCCGCCATCACGGTCGGTGAGTTGATCGAAATGTTCGAAGTCATGGCAGAACTTGAAGCCATGTGTACCCGTCTTGCCGCACGGCGCATGCCGCGTGTCGATATTGAAAACCTGATCAAGCTGGCGGCGGCATGTGATGCGCTTCAGGAGCACGCCGACGCGGATGCCTATTACGAGGCCAATGTCAGTTTTCACGAAGCGATCTATGCCGGGTGCCGCAACAGCTTCCTTGAACGCCAGACCAAGAATGTCCGCAACCGTTTAGCACCGTACCGACGCTTGCAGCTCCATCGTCCGGGCCGTGTCAAAAAATCAAATGCCGAGCACGAAGATATTCTGACCGCTATCTCGACCGGCGATGCGCAGACCGCCGGAAAGCTCATGCATCAGCATGTTGCCGTTCAGGGTGAAGCGTTGAATGACCTTTTGGCGATTGTCCCGCGCGGGTATCTGGAGCCGTTGGCGAGCTAGACGCAGTTTAGGGAATTGTTTTAGCGCTGAGTTGCTTGAAAGAGACAAGATACCCTATTGCCCATAGAACTTGGATGATAGCAAAGGTCCACCCGGCACCCGCAGCGCCAAATAACGGCGTTAGACATGTCAGGGCAACGAGGTAAGTTGCAGCAAGGCCAATGTTGAGCCTTAGTGCAAAACTATAGCGTTTGAGGGCCAAGTTTGCGGGCGGGAAACAGAAAAGTCCAACCGCAATCCAGATGCCAATGGCATAGCCAAGGAAATATCCACTACCAAGTGGGGAGGGAAGTGGTGTGTAATCTTCCCAAAAGGCATAAATCAAAAGTGTAAGAACACTTAGTGCTACCGTTGAAATCGTTGCTCCCAGCAAAATCAGTTTTCGAAGAAGCTTGGTGATTTTTCCAAGCGGGTCTTTGCTTTCCTGAAAATTGATGAACCTAGGGAATGCGGCATTTGCGAGCGGATCAGATAAAATAAGAAGTGCGCGAAGAATCGACTTATAGACTTTTACAATGCCAGCTATTTCCGGGCTGGAGAAGGCAGATACAAATAAGACATCAAGTTCACGTGTCGCAACCTTTGACAGGTTGGTGCAATGGGACGTTGCGACAAGTTTCCAATCTTGATGCTGTAGCCTTTTCCACGTATTGCGCATCAAATCGCGAATTTCGACGCCTTTTTGCTTCAATATCGCGGTTGCCGCGGTAGTTAGTCCAATATGCCAAATACTCTCGATGATTGCTAAGCAGGTCAGAATGATTGTGGGACTATGCGTTTGCGGTAAGACAAGTGCTACTGCAAGAAGCCTGGTTACTCCGAGTGAACTGGCATGGATGGACTGCCATAAATACTTGTTCGAAAGACGCAGAATGGCACCCGCACTGCCCGAAAAGCGAAACAAGATCGATATGCTGTAAATGCTGCCGGCAAGATACCAGCTATCGGGCAAGTTCATCATAGCCATTGCCATTGGAAGTAATGCTAGTGCGAGCATAGTGGCCAATAAGTTGCTGGTAAGTTCGGTCGTGAAAAGGGCCCCAAAATGGGCGCTGAACCGTTTGGGGGTTGTATCTAGATGCGGGTAGGCATGTGATGAAACCAACTGCCAGTTCTTTGTCGAAAACAGTGTCTCCATAATCAGAGCATAGGAAATAATAACCGCAATGCCGCCCCAACTTGATGCAGGCAGAATGCTTGCCAATAAAAGTGTGGTGACAAGCTGGCATCCAGCATTGATGACGTTGCCACCAAGGAGCCAAAATGCGTCTTCTAGCAGCTGGTTACGGGGTGTCGCTTTCATGCAGACGGTTTCTTTCTGCCTGATATTCCAAGATTGAAATACTGATAAAGACGCAAATGACCGGCCAGACTGTCCGGGTCATCAAGGCAAGTTCCTTAACGTTCAGAATCAGATAGCTGCCCAAAATAACGAGGGCTAGAAGCCCATATTCTGATTTCGTTTTGAGCAGCTTAAACGATGCAAACCCGGCAATCACAATCGGCAAAAGCATCAAGAGTTGCCCAACTAACCCAATGCCATAGATTGTCAGGATGTAGCCGACATCTGAAGCGACGTAATGTCCTTCCTCTCGGCCAGTTAGTGAATTCCCCAAAAGCAACTGCCCCAAGTCGTTTGGCAAATGCCACATGGTCATAAACTGTTGACCAAATACGCTTTGAGAAGGCGAGGTTAGAAATACGAAAATCTCAAGTATTCTCTGGTAATGGGTCAGCAAAGGCCATGGTCCTAATACAACAATGACCGCAATTATTGCTATCATTGCGGTCCCCGTAATTGTTAAAGGGATTAATTGGCCCGTACGCATCTGGAGTACTTTTTTGTAGGAAAGCAGCATCAGAAGAGGGAGAAAAACTATGCCTGTTCTTGCGGTCCATATGCATGCAATTATGTTGATGGCAATGAGGACAGACGTCACTATTCTTTGTGGCAAAGAAGTAGTCTGGTGTGTGACAAAAATAGAAATTGCTACAAAGTACAGAAATGACGTGAGTGAAAGACTATAAGTTAGGCCGAGTGGTCTGCTATCCATCATCATTGTCATTTTATTTACATACTCTGCCGTGGACGTCAAAGAGTACAATGTCAACCGGAAGTCATCGGATATTTGAGATATACTTGCAATTAAAGCATGAGCGGATATTGAGATTGCTAGAGAAATCAATATATGGCGGATGTAGCGGAGATCTCTATTTTTGTAAAATTCATCAATGACAATAAATACAGCACCAAAGGTTATAGCACTTCTTATTGTGCGCAAAATCCATTGAGTAGATGCGGGCTCGTTACTCATAAATAGACCAGCATTATAAGCGATTAGAGTAATGATCGCTGCTGATATCCAGATTGACTTGGATATCAGTATTGGTATGTCGCGAGGTCTGAAGAGTGCATAGGCATAAACAGGTAGGCAAATTAGAACAGATAGATCCAAAACTGGCGTAATTTTCCAGCCAAAAATCATCACAAAAAATAAGCAGGATAGTACCAGCAAAAGAGACCGTGACTGAAGTGGCATTACAACAAAACCTGTTCTGCACGAGCGGACCACGTATGGCCTTTGCGCAATGTTTGGAGTGCTTGTGTGCCAAGGCGGGCACGAAGCCCTGCATCGTCGGCCAGTTGTTGAAGTTTGGTCAACCAGTCTTCTACCGAGTCGTGTACCGCCAACAGTCCGTTTTCCTGATCTGTAATGATTTCCTGAAGATTGGGAAGGTCAGAGGCAATAATCGGAAGGCTATAGGCCATATATTCGAATAGTTTCATCGGGCTGTTCCATGCACCAATATCTCGGTTTCCGACGGGCATTGTCGATTGGTTGGGCAGCAGCGCTATGTCGAATGTTGGATAGATGTGGTCGAGTTCGCGGTGAGGAAGGTGCCCGTAAAGATAGACGTTTGATGTAGCACTCTCGAGGATTTGCTTGCAATCGGGGGTCAGTCAACCAACTAGATGAAACTCGTGTTGTGGGTTTTCTTTTGCGAGATTGTAGACAATCTCAGCACCTTTGCCGGTGCTGAGAGTCCCGACATAGCCGACACGCAATTTATCTTTCTGCTCGTAATTTGGCGTAGGCGAAGCTGTTGGTATATTCGCGGCATCGTGGGCTACGGTTACGTCGTCGGCAGAAAGAAATGGGAAAATCTCAAGGTATTTTGATTTCAATTTTTCCGTAATCACGACCAGCTTTTTAAAGCTATGTGATTGGAAGATTTCCTTTTCGAACTTTGTATGTGTGTTCGAAGGCGGTACAGCGTGTGATTCATAAATGATGGGGGTGCCATTATTGCGAAGTGCCCAGAGACCCAACAAATTGCGTCCATAAAAAAGATCAAAATCGCTACGGTTGCCGTATCTGTATCGAATGCGCAGAGAGTCAATTAAGCGGCCACAAAGCGGCAGCGGGTTATTACGGATTTGTTCGAGATAAAAATTGTTCTTTGTTTTGTAATAAGCAAACGGATCATCACTTGAGCCGCGATAACAAAATAACGTGACGTTGTGGCCAAGCGACTTGAAGGCATCACACATATGCATGACGTGCACAGCATTTGCCATTTCCGACGGTACCGCGCTTGATGAAAGGTACAGAATTTTCAATGTTTGATCGTTTCGATTCTAGTCAAAATATGATGCACTTAAGGTGTGTATTCTCACGCATTAATGTTTGAAAGCAAGGCGTTTATTCACGTTTCATACGACCTTTTTCGTTTCCAGCGTGACCTTGTTTCCACTTTGCGCTAAAAACCGCTGATGGCAAAGAAACGTTTGGATCAGTTGCTTGTGGAACGTGGACTGGTGGAAAGCCGGTCCAAGGCGCAAGCGTTTATCATGGCAGGCAATGTCTTTAGCGGTGAGCAGCGGCTTGATAAGCCGGGCATGCAGTGCAAGGAAGACATTGCGGTGACCCTACGCGGACAGCCGCACCCATGGGTATCACGCGGTGGGCTCAAGCTTGAAAAGGGTTTGTCGCATTTTGAGCTTGATGTGACCGGTTTTATTGGCGTTGATGTTGGATCATCGACGGGTGGTTTTACCGATGTCTTGCTGCAAAATGGTGCGGCAAAGGTGTATTCCGTCGATGTCGGGCAAGGACAGCTTGACTGGAAGCTTCGCAATGACGACCGGGTGGTTGTCATGGAAAAAACCAACGCACGCCATTTGACCGAAGAACATATTCCCGACCCGATTGATATCGTTGTCTGTGATGCCAGCTTTATTGGCCTGCGCACCGTGCTTCCAGCCAGTTTGGACCGGGTCAAGCCGGGGGGCTATGTGATTGCACTGATCAAGCCGCAATTTGAAGTTGGCAAGGAACGTGTCGGCAAAAAGGGTGTCGTGCGCGAGCCTGAGCTGCATCAGGAAGTCTGTGATACGATTTCCGAGTGGCTGGGCAATTTGCCGGACTGGGAGGTTTTGGGGATTGCGACAAGCCCGATCACCGGGCCGGAAGGCAATGTTGAGTTTTTGATTGGGGGGCGGAAATCGGCCTGATTTCAGGCCGACCTGCACCTTGTTCCATTTCTGCTACTTGCCGATTTTTTTCAGGAAATGATCAATCCCGGCCTGTGCGCAATCCTGATCCTGTGGGGGGGTGCCCGAACTGACCCCGATACCACCAACGCAATCGCCGTCAACCATGACCGGCAGGCCACCGGCAACAATTGAAAGCCGTCCGCCGATTTCTGAATCAATGCCATAGGCCGGTTTGCCCGGCTGGGCGGCAGCGGCATATTCGTGGGTTGCCTTGCGGGCACCCGATGCGGTGAAGGATTTGTCCTGTGCAATCGTCGTGCTGGTGACCTTGCCGCCATCCATGCGTTCAAACGCGATCAAAACACCGGACTCATCGGTAATGGCGATGCACATCGGCACGCCGATTTCAGTGGCACGGGCACGTGCGCCTTCAATCAGGATGTAGGCGTCTTCGATCGACAGGCGTTTGATGATCAACATAACAGCGTCTCCGGTGGATTGAGGGTTCTTCAGTTGGCGGCATCTTATGGGCTGTGCTGAAGAGTGATCAATCACATAAAACGTCTTTCCGTATGGTGGAACTGCGCGGTGGCGGCTTTGATGCTGCCCGTCACCGCGTTACGAACCCCATCATCTAAAAATCATGAAATACAGCGCGCCAAGTGGTAGGGCGGTGGCGATGAAGCCAACAAGGCCCCAGAGCTTGCGACATTTATCGTAAGCCGCAGGCATGACATCCTGCCCTTTCGCAACGGTTTGGGCCGCAATTCTGGACATATACAGCTGAAGGGGCAGTAACCCGACCAACCACAAAACAGCCGCCATGCCAAACAGACTGATGCCAATCGTCAAATGCGGCGCATCGGAAATGGCAATGCCGGTGGCATGAAACAGGCCGATCCCGCCGACGATGATCAGGGCGGCACCAAATGCGGTAAAGGCCAGATCGGTCATATTTACCAGACGGCAGGCGAAGGCGATCACGACAGGATTTCCGGTCTTGTCAGCCTGAGTTTTCCAAAGGGCGGAAACGATTATGTTGCCCATAAACAGGATAACACCCAAAAGGTGCACGAGCTTAACAATGGAATATTCCATGGTGTGTCCCAAGGTCAAAAATGTGTGCTGTAACCAGCAACATGAGCATTACGAGAATTTTGCGTTGCACGATCAGGCGGCGTCTGTACGGTTTAAATCCTCGGCCAATAATCCCAACACAAAATCATCAAGTTCGATGTCGGCGGGGGGCGCAATCATGCCATCAATCACCAGCATGGCGATGCCGTGCGCGCGGCTCCAGGCGGCAAGGGCGCGGTTATAGGCCGTCGCGGCCTCGGTCAGGGTCATTTCGGCCTTGCGGTCCACCGATGTCACCGCGCGTTGCAGTACATCAAAGGCATTGTCGGCTGCATCACGCAGTTCGGGATATTGATCCAGTGGCGGGCGTTCGCGGCCAAAGATCAGACGAAAATGTTGGGGGTGTTCGATGGCAAAGCCGACATAGGCCGCACCGAGTGCCATGATGCGATCTTCATGCGTGTCAATGCGCGCGGCGACATCTTCAAGCTTTTGCGCAAAGCGTTCAAAAGCCGAAATCGCCACTGCCGCCAAAATGCCATCCTTACCGTCAAAATGGCGATAGGGTGCGGCTTCCGACACACCGGTCATGCGGGCCAGACGGCGCAGGGAAAGCCCGGTCGGGCCTTCGTCAACCAGGATGTTCTCGGCTTTTTGCAGCAGGACATTGCGGACGTCACCGTGGTGGTATTTCCCCATAAGTTTGCATCTCTATTTTCTTATGTTAACTATGTTTACATTATCTTGAAAAATATCCCGATGCAAGGGTGGATTTTATGTTTCTCACCCGGCTTTCAAACAAAAGCGCCGCCCAAATGGGCGGCGCAGTGCGTTTAGGGGGAGGAGGATTGTTGTTAAAGCTGACGTCTCTTTTCGGCTGACGTCAGCTGTTTTCGGGCTTTGGTTCGGGTTGAGTTTCGCTTGATGCCGGTGGTGTGACCGGAGCTGTCGGTTGGGGCGATGGGGTGTTGGACGTGTTTGCTTCTGTGCTCGTGGTATCTGTTTGCGGCGCAGGAGACGGGGGTGTCTCTGTTGCGTGTTCTGTCGTTGCTTGTGCTGGATCAGACGCAGGTGCGCCTTGAGGTGCGTTGGCCGCGTCGGCGGATGGTGTTGGTTGCGGTGTTGGTGCCGGTGCTGGCGTGGCAGGTGCCGCTGGTGGCGTTGGGGAAGCGGCGGTTGGTGTGGAAGCATCGGGTGTGGATGCTGTCACGGCGCTGTCGGCATTCTTGGCGTCGGTCGATGTGTCTGACGGCGGTTGTGCATCGGACACAGGCGGTGTGACAGGTGCGACGTCAGTAGGTGTTGTCGGTGTCGATGGGGTTATGTCGCTGTTTTGTGGCGCGGCATCTTTGGGCGCAGTTTTGTCTTTGTCGTCTGACGCAGCCTCGGGTGTGTTCGCAGCCAGGTTGGCAGAGGGCGGGGTTGCCGGTTTTTCGTCTTTTGCCCGGTCCGGGCGGATCAGGAATTGATCGCCGAGCGTATCCTGTCCGATCAAAAGTGGCTGTTCGAGGCCGGCCATTTCCAAAAGTCCGATTTCAACATCACGGTTAATGCCGCGCAATTGCATACGTGTGCGAATGACGGGTGCGCGAACACTGGCGCTATTGGCGCTGGTTCTAATGTCGCGATAGCCAGCAATCGGCATGGAAAGCTGCCACGTGATCTTGCGCGCGGTAAGCCCGCTTGTCTTATCCGGGGGGCTATCAAGAGCAAGCGAGAACGAGACGGTCTCACTGGCTTGGTCCGCATCGTCATGAGCGGACGTGCTGTCCGAGCCAGCCTCGTGATCCGTGCTGGCAGGGCCAACAGAAAGATCATTCACAAACAGGCACGTTTGCGGCGCAGCGCCCAAGATCATCGAGGGCAGGGCGGAAATACCCCAGCGCGGCAAATCGACCGGTTCATCGGGATAAAGAACGGTGCGATTGCGCAAATTCGCATCCATACCCCCCGCAGCACGAGGCGCGCCTGATGCGTTGGAGGATGCAAGTGACATCAATGTTTTGAGCAAAATTGGGTTCATGCCACCTAGACGTGGCAAAAACCCGTTTGTGATCGGAAATCAGAACAGGGAAGCGTTCGGTCCTGACCTTAGCTTGGGAAATGCTTGTTGGCGTTCCAGCCATCGCATTGGCCGCGATGACGCAAAAGGTGATCGGCCAGAACGATGGCGGCCATGGCTTCGCCCACAGGCACACCGCGAATGCCGACACACGGATCATGGCGGCCCTTGGTGACGATATCGACTTCCTTGCCGTAAATATCGATGCTTTTGCGCGGCGTCAGGATCGAGCTGGTCGGTTTGACGGCAAAGCGAATGACAACATCCTGGCCTGATGAAATCCCACCCAAAATGCCACCGGCATGGTTGGAACCAAATACCGGCTTACCATCTTCGCCAAGGCGCATTTCATCGGCATTTTCAATGCCGGTCAGCTCGGCGGCTTCAAAGCCATTACCGATTTCAACGCCCTTGACCGCATTGATGGTCATCATTGCCTTGGCCAGATCGGCATCAAGTTTGTCATAGACCGGATCGCCGAGCCCAACGGGAACACCCGAACAGACAACTTCGATCACGGCCCCAACCGATGAGCCATCCTTGCGCAAGCCATCAAGGTATTCTTCAAATACTGGGACGGCGTCGGGGTCCGGGCAGAAGAACGGGTTGTTATCAACCTCGTCCCAGTCCCAATTATCGCGGTTGATTTCCTTGGTGCCCATTTTGACCAAGGCGGCCCGGATTTTAATATCATCGCCCAGGATTTTACGCGCAATCGCACCGGCAGCAACCCGCATGGCGGTTTCACGTGCCGATGAGCGCCCGCCACCACGATAATCGCGCGTGCCGTATTTTTCCCAATAGGTGTAATCGGCATGGCCGGGGCGGAACTGGTTTTTAATTTCGCCGTAATCCTTGGACCGCTGATCAACGTTTTCAATCAGAAGGCCGATCGGGGTGCCGGTGGTTTTGCCTTCGAACACCCCCGACAGGATTTTGACCTGATCAGGTTCGCGGCGCTGGGTGGTAAAGCGCGACTGACCGGGTTTGCGTTTTTCAAGGAAGTCCTGAATGTCGGTCTCGGTCAGGTCAAGCAGCGGTGGGACGCCATCAACAACGCAGCCAATGGCCGGGCCGTGGCTTTCGCCAAAGGTGGTGAAGCGAAAAAGCGTTCCAAAACTGTTGCCAGCCATAAGCCAAAATCCAGAATTCAAAGGGTACGGAAAAACGTATTAAAGTGACAAACGGGCCACCCCGAAAGGCGGCCCGTAAAATCATATCATGTTCAGATCAGGATTTCTGAACATTGATGTCAGGTGCATCGGCCTGTTTCATGCCCACGGTATGATAACCGCAATCGACGTGGTGGGTTTCACCCGTCACACCGGTTGACAGATCCGACAGGAAATAAAGCCCCGAACCACCAACATCATCAAGCGTCACATTGCGACGCATCGGTGAGTTAAACTCGTTCCATTTCAGGATATAGCGGAAATCGCCAATACCCGAAGCAGCAAGGGTTTTCATCGGACCTGCTGAAATGGCATTCACCCGGATGCGATCCGGGCCAAGGTCATTGGCAAGATACTTAACGCTGGCTTCAAGGGCAGCCTTGGCAACGCCCATCACGTTGTAATGCGGCATGACTTTTTCTGCCCCGTAATAGGACAGGGTCAAAAGCGATCCGCCGTCGGTCATCAGCTTTTCCGCGCGCTGAGCAACAGCGGTAAAGGAATAGACCGAAATGTTCATCGACATCGTGAAGTTTTCAAGCGAGGTGTCAACATAGCGACCGCGCAGTTCGTTCTTGTCGGAAAAACCGATGGCATGAACGACAAAGTCGAGTTTTCCCCATTTTTCCTTGAGCGTGTCAAAAACGGAATCGATGCTGGCCGCATCGGTCACGTCACATGGCAAGACGATGTCGCTGCCAACTGAGCTTGCCAAAGGACGGACACGTTTTTCCAGTGCTTCACCCTGATAGGTAAAAGCAACTTCAGCGCCAGCAGCAGCGGCAGCGCGTGCAATGCCCCAAGCAATGGATTTGTCGTTCGCGACGCCCATAATCAGGCCACGCTTACCGGCCATCAGGCCCGAGATATTATCGGTGGACAGGCTCATTTTTCCTCTCGTTCCCACGATCTCTCTCTGTCAGGTGGAGGCCCTTTAAATAAAGCCACGACCGGTACAGGAGCTATTGGTCATTGGGCGCATCCTACACAAAGCAAGGCCAAGGTCAATCTGGCCTGTTATAACGTGTGCGGGCACGCTATCCTGTTGATCAATTACAGTATAACCGGAAAATGCGTAGGGATAAGCGTTTAATGGTGGAAATTCAGAAATTGATCCAAGATCGAACAGCATTCTGGCGCTATGCGCTGATGCGGTTTGTTCATGATAAGTCGGTGCAGCGCGCGGCTGGCCTGTCTTATACGACTCTTTTGGCGATGGTTCCGTTTCTGGCTGTCGCGCTGACGGTGCTTTCGGCTTTTCCGGTATTTGATCAATTCAAAGATCAAATCATGAGCGTTGTTTTAAATAACTTCCTGCCAGAAACCGGTGAGCAGGTAACCGACTACCTTGGAAACTTCTTGCAAAACACCGGCCAGATGACCGCCGTTGGCACCATGGTGCTTGGTTTGACGGCGGTGATGTTACTCGGCGCGATTGAAGGGGCGATGAATGATGTCTTTCGCGTTACAAGCCCGCGCAAGTTGCTGTCGCGTCTTGTGGTGTTCTGGACGCTTCTGACGGTTGGGCCGATGTTGTTGGGGTTGAGCCTGTCGTTGGCGTCCTATCTGTTTGCCATGCGCTATATGGTCGGCGGTGATTTGATCGGCGGGCAACTTGGTCAGCTTACCTTAATCGCGCCGTTCCTGTTATCGGCAATCGCTTTTTCGTTGCTGTTCATTGGTATGCCCAACCGTTCAGTTGAAATTATTGATGGGTTTCTGGGCGGCCTTGTCGCGGCGGGATTGTTTGAGGCGCTTAAAAAAGGGTTCGGATTTTATGTTACCAATTTCCCGACCTATCAGACGATTTACGGCGCGGCTGCAATTGTGCCGATTTTTCTGTTGTGGATGTATCTGACGTGGATTGTGATCCTGCTGGGCGCACAGGTGGCCGCCGCACGGTCTGAATGGCGTGCAGCCCGAGCTGCGGGCCTTATTCCCGATCCGCGTGGGGCGGTGCCGGGCCACATGGAACGCATTATCGCGGTTCTGCGGGTGCTGGAATATCTGCAAAACGGTTTCCATAAGGCATCCAAACCGCCGACCTATCGCCGCATGATGCGTGAGGTCAAGCTTGGCGGGCGTGACTTGAACTGGGCATTGGCCGCCCTTCGGCGGGAAAAGCTGATTGATCGGTCCGAAAGTCATCGCTGGTTGTTATCTGGTAATTTATCGCGTCTGACATTGAACGATTTGATGAGCCGTCTGGGATTGTTTCTTGATTATGATCGGCTGCTGGTGGTTCAGTCGGATGGTGGCTGGCCCGGTAAAATGCGTGAGCGGCTTGTCGAGCTTGAAAAAACCAGAGGTTCGGTTCTGGATGTTGAAGTCGGTGCCTTGCTTGATACACCAAAGCCCGAAGACAAAGTCCCTGAGCAAATCAAGCCAAACCCGGATCATCCGCGGCAGGAAGAAATCAGTCAAAATGATATGGCCCAATCGGTGGATTAAGCCATGGCGGGAAATCGAAAGCCCTGTGAAGAATAGAAAATTCGGACAACGTTATGTGTCCGGATTTTCTGGATGGCCAGTGGATTCCATTTGAACCCGTATCGGTGCATCGCCGCTGCGCAGATGCAGATCGCGTTGCGGGAACGGGATTTCGATATCGTTTTCCTTAAAGGTATCCCAGACGTTGAGCAGAACTTCGCTGATGATGTTGCCGCGCCCATTTTGCGGGTCGGTGATCCAGAAGCGGATTTCAAGATCGACGGAATTGTCGCCAAAGCCACGCAACAATGTATTGGGGCCGGGGTTGTCTTGTACGCGCGCGCATTTTCCTGCGGCTTCGTTGCACAGTTTGATCGCGAAATGCGGATCACAGTTATAGGAAATGCCAACCGGGATTTTCAGGCGCAGCTTGACGTCGGTGTGGCTCCAGTTTTCGACCTGTGTTGTGATGAGGTCTTCGTTGGGGATCAGGAATTCTGTGCCGTCCCGGGTGCGAACGGCGGTGTAGCGTGCACCAAGGGACTGTATCCAGCCGAATGTTTCGCCAATGGCAATGACATCGCCGGGTTTGATCGACCGATCCAAAAGCAGGATCACGCCGCTGATCAGGTTGGCAACAATGCGTTGCAGACCAAGGCCAATGCCGACACCAACCGCACCGCCAAACACCGCAAGGGCGGTTAAATCAACGCCAATCGTTGACAGGGCAAACAGAACGGCAACGGACAGTAAAACAAGCTTAAGGAGTTTTGACATCAGCACCTGAACCGAGGGAGTCAGGCGGTGGACTTTTTTGATGCGTTGTTCAAACAGTCGCGATGAAAAGGATGCAACCCAAAGCAAAACTGCCAACGACAGGACAGCTTTTATAACGCCATAGACCGAAACGCGGAACGATCCGACTTGCATGGCAAGACTGTCGAGCGCTGCGATGGTTGGATCAAGCCAGCCAACGATGTTAAGGGCGGCCAGTCCCCACGCCACAGCCGCAATGGTGCGTGACCAGACCGGATCATTCACCACGGCGGCGGCCAGACGAATGACGATCCAAGCGTTGAGGAGGCTTGCAACGAGGCGCAGGATGTTATGGCGATATCCGGTTTGAACAGCAATGGCCTCAAGGACCCAGACCAATACAACCAGCAGCAGGGGAAACGCCAGGTCAGGCAGGACAGAAAACAGTCGTCTGAAACCGGCATAGTGCAGAAGCGGTTTCCAGTTTTGCAGCCGGGCAAGCAGGGAGGTCAATGTCGGGCGCAGCAAAAAGGCCGGCAGCATCGCCAGCAGGCAGGCGGCAATTTGTATGAGGATTGGGCCAAGAAGAATATTGGCCTGTACCCAGTCTATGGCTTGGTCAATCCAGAGCAGATATTGATCCGGGTTGGTAAACTGTTCCATTGTTGCCCTGATGTCTTCCTGATTTTCTGTTTTGGTTCTTAACGGCAAAACGCTTTAAATCATATGGTAGCACGAGAACGGATTTTCAGGCAGGGCGTTGCATTTAAAAGAAAATTGGAACTGTAACCTGCCACGGTGAGTGCGGGTGTTTTAGCAACTTTGGCAATAAAAAAGCCGACGAGAAGCCGGCTTTTGAGCGGGATGCTATCGGGTGCTGTAGGGGTGTTTTTCCGACCAGTCACGGATAAACTCGATCAATTCGTCATCGCGTTCATCGGGAAGTTTTACCGTCAGATGGACATATTGATCGCCGTGTTTGGTGTTGCGATCATAGGGTGCCCCCTTACCGCGCAGGCGCAGTTTGGTGCCGCTGTTGGCATTTGCAGGCAGTTTCATATTGACCTTGCCATTGACAGTCGGGACTTCGATGGACCCGCCAAGGACCGCCTCGGCCAGTGTGATCGCCAATTCACAATGCAGGTCATTGCCTTCGCGACGGAATGTTTTGTCGGGATGAACATGCAGCTTGATCAAGGCATCGCCTGCCTCACCACCATTCATGCCCGCCATGCCCTGACCTTTCAGGCGCAGGGTTTGTTCGTCTTCACTTCCCGGTGGGATGCGGACTTCAAGGCTTTTGCCGCTGGCAAGGTTGATCCGCTTGGTCGTGCCAATGATGGCCTCGGAAAAATCAAGGCTCAGCTCATAGGAGATGTTCGGGCCTTTGACCTTTTGCGGTTTGCGTTCGCCGCTAAAACCACCAAATCCGCCGCCACCGCGACCACCCCGACCGCCTTTGCCGAAAATTTCGTCAAAGATATCTTCGGGGTTCGAGCCGGAAAAGCCGAATGGGTCGTTCTGACCAAATCCACCGCCCGAACGCGAGTGACCACCCCCGCCACCGCGACCAAAAGGCCCGGTTTCGCGGCCGTCGGCATCAATCAAGCCGTTGTCGAATTTCTTGCGACGTTCAGGATCGCCAAGCAGGTGATAGGCGCTTGAAACTTTTTTAAAGCGTTCTTCAATCTTGGTATCGCCGGGATTGACGTCGGGATGGAGTTCGCGCGCCAGTTTGCGATAGACTTTTTTGATTTCGTCCTGAGTGGCGTTTTTTGCAACGCCGAGTATTTTGTAGGGATCCTGCATGAATTAACCGGTTGGATGAACAAAATGGGCGGTGGCACAATTTAAGTGCATGATGCGCGCAATCAGAACCATTTCGTCACGATTTCGTCGGGCACGTTTTATATCAAGCAAGGACAAGTCCAGTGAATGTAGCGGGGCCACGATCAAGGGCTTCGTCATATTGCTCTGCCGCGCTGTCTTTTGCCAAACGGCATGCCAAAACAAACAAAATGGCGCTGATTGCGCGCTCCGTACTCTAGCCCGTCTTGGCGAAAACAAGAAAGGCTATTTATTGCTGTGTCCGGATATAAAAAAAGCGGTGCAGATCGCAAGGATCACACCGCCTTTTTTGAAAATCTGGTTTCAGATCAGACGGGTCTGATCAATTCACGACCTGCCAGCTGCCATCAGGTTTGCGGCACGCTGTGCCATAGGCGGTTTCTTCCTGCCCACCAATCATGACGGTCTGCTGGTATTCGCGGCAATACTCCTGCGTTTCTGGTTTCTGATAGGTCCGTGTTGGTGTCACGGTGCCCTGAACGCCGGTATCTGGGTTCTGCCAACTTGATGTTTTGCCTGTTGGCGCGCTTTCAAGGGTTTTCTGCGTGCTTTGGGCCATGATTGCGCGGTCTGCGTTATCAAGTGAACGCCCGACTTCGCTGCCAAGAAACGCGCCAGCCATGGTGCCAAGTGCAACCCCGACCAACTGGCCGCTGCCTTTGCCAAACTGTGCGCCAGCAACCGCGCCGCCAACCGCACCCAGCAAGGTGCCAGCGGTTTGTTTCTGGCCCTGATCCTGAGCACAGCCTGCGATGAAGGCGGTCATGATCAATGGTATGACGATATGACGGAATTTCATGTTGTTTCTGCCCATCTTGTTTTTCCTGTCCCAACCGATATGCTCTGAATATACGAACGATGATCCTGTGTTGCCACCCCGTGTTCGTCATCGGCTGTCACTTAAGCCAGCCGATTTTGGATAATCAGAGGAACTTTGACCCCAATGGACGAAAAAAATACGCCAAAAATGGGGCATGAACCCCATGTCGCCCCGTTTGAGATGTTTGACGACTGGTTCAAAGACGCCAAAAGCACCGAAGATGCCTATCCTGACGCGATGACATTGGCCACCGCGGACAAGGATGGCCGTCCATCAGCGCGGATCGTTCTGCTTAAGGGGTTTGATGATCGCGGCTTTGTCTTTTACACCAACTATGAAAGCCGCAAGGGCAGCCAGCTTGCGCAAAACAGCTATGCGGCATTGTGCTTTCATTGGAAAACAGTTGAAAAATGCGTGCGAATCGAAGGTAAGGTCGCCAAGGTCGATGGCGCTGAATCCGATGAGTATTTCGCATCGCGCCCACGTGGCAGCCAGCTTGGCGCCTGGGCTTCGATACAGTCACGCCCCATGACCGGTCGGTTTGATCTGGAAAAACGGGTGGCGGAATTTACCGCCAAGTTTGGTTTGGGCAAGGTCGCACGCCCGGATCACTGGGGTGGTTTCCGCCTTGTGCCTGACCGGATTGAATTCTGGGCCGAGGGAAAATTCCGTCTGCATGATCGCAAATTGTTTACCCGTGATGCCGATGATGCGGGCTGGAACACCCAAAAGCTGTTCCCGTAAGGATTTGGCTTTATGCCCTGAACGATAGAACGCGCAAAAGAGTTGATCTTTTGCGCGTTTTTGATTGGGCGGCCTGTTTTCCCGGTCCGGTTCGTCTGACTATTTGGTCTGTTCGGGCGGGCAGAATGTTTCCTGCAAGACGGCAATGATTTTCATGATGTTCTGATCTGCCAGCGAATAATAAATCGTCTGGGCTTCGCGCCGGGTTTTAACCAACCTGTCGCGCCGCAATCGTGCGAGATGCTGTGACAGGGCGGATTGTTTAATGCCCAGTTCATTCTCAAGCGTGCCAACCGATTTTTCGGCATCGCCAAGGGAACAAAGAATCATCAGCCGCCATTCATTGCCCAGCGTTTTGAGAAATTCTGCTGCTTCGCGTGCATTTTGATGAAGCGCTTCGTAATCCATCCGCCAGCAAACCCATTTCCAAATTACATACCAATCTACATCTACGGTCTGACCTTGGTTGGTATCGGTCGGGGTCAGCGTATTTTCGGTCTTGTCGTCAAACAGCCATCGTAATCGGAGCCATAAATGATACAATACACCTTGTAAGCTATTCTATCGGGCAGGTTTACGAAAAGCTGATCTTGTTTCTATACAGCGTTGAAAGAACAATTACAGCCGCAATATTTTTGATCTTGAACAAGGAATAGAGTGATCAAAAGTAGCAACATAATGGCGATCCTGCGTGATGATGATCGATCAGACGCGGGCACTGTTCACAAGATGACAGGCGGGAGTGAGTGCAATGGCAATAAGAACAATTCTGGCGCCAGTAGCCGGTTCGGAAATTGATCGCCGTGTGATGGATATGGCGTTCCGTACTGCAAAGCGGTTCGACGCGCATCTTGAGGCGCTTTTTGTCGCCGCCGAACCACAGGATGCCATTCCGATTGTTGGCGAAGGCATGTCGGGCCTGATCATTGAAGAAATGATCCGGGCGGCGGAAACCGAAACAGGAAAACGCGAAGCCAACGGCAAGGCTGCGTTTGAGGCCGCTGTCGCCACGGCAGGCATCGAGATAGCAGAGGCGCCGACGACCCAGTCCAAAGCAACCTGTGCGTGGCGCAAGGACAATGGCCGTGAAGATGAAACCGTTGCGCGCCGGGGCCGCCTGTTTGATCTGGTTGTGGTGGGGCGTGATCCCAAAGAAGCTTCTGCGTCGCTGACCTTTGATGCCGCATTGATGGAAACCGGGCGTCCGATCCTTGTCGCCCCGCTGGATCCACCTGCGACGATTGGTGAAAAGGTTATGATCGCGTGGAACGGCGGGGTCGAAGCCGCGCGTGCCGTGACGTCGGCCATGCCGCTTTTGCGCACGGCAAAGACCGTCACAATCGTCAGTGTCGGGGATGTTCCGTATGGCCGGGCCAGTGCCAGAGAATTGGCGGAACAATTCCGCTGGCACGGAGTCGAGGCGGGCGTTGTTGAACATACCGAAGGCGGAAATGTCGCTAATACCTTGATTTTGGAAGCAGAAAAATGCGCCGCTGATTGCATCGTGCTTGGTGCCTATAGCCATTCACGATTTAAGGAAATGATCCTTGGCGGTGTGACGCAAGATATGCTGGCAAAATGTACGTTGCCACTTTGGATCATGCACTGAGTGTTCCGCTGACCGGGCGTCATCATAACCATATGATTTCGCGAAATTAAATTACCTATTCTTTTGAATGGGTCAGAAAGGCGCATTTTGGTGCGCCTTTTTTTGTTGCATCCGCGAAGAAATAGAGGGAGGGTTACGGAAATCTTACAAAGACGGAACCCCGAAAAACGAGGCGTTCCGCATTGAGGAAGAAACGTCTGCTAGGGGAATTGCGATGTTATCACTTCGCGACATCATTGATTTTGCAGCCATGTCCGACGATTTGGCTGACGAATTAAACAGTCTTAAAATTGGTTTGCCCGATCTTGGTGCTGCGGTCGTTGGCCAAGGTGGTGGTGGCGACAATTCCGTTCGCAGCTGCGAAGCAGCACCCTGTGCGGCCAACAAATGTGACGGCAAGTATGCAGGCGACGCGGGTGCGCGGTGATAGTGATATATGCCCCAACCTGATGCTTCTTCTGGTGCCGACAGCTTTCCTGTGCTGACAGCAGGTCCATTTTCCTATTTTGAGAACAGACTGATTTGATCTTCATCGCGTTTGGTTTTTTGCGCGGTGGGTGGTTCTTCGTGCCATGACAAGACATGGTCAGGAAGCGGGGCCAGCATATGGGCAACCTGTGTGAAGTTTTCTGTCGGATCAAGCCACGCATCGAGGTGGTTTGGTCCGATCACCACGGGCATGCGATCATGGATATGGGCAATCACATCCGATGGTGCGCAGGTGATGATGGTTGCTTCTGATCCGTTTTCCAGTCCGGCAAATAGGAACGGTTGATGATCGGGAAGCGTGATCTGATTTTTACGCTTGGCCGTGCCGTCTTTGCGCCATTCATACCAACTTGTGGCCGGGATCAGACACCGCCGGGCAAGCAGGGGGCGAAATGTGGGTTTCTGGTCGAGCGTTTCGGCCCGCGCATTGATCAGTGGCGTGTTCAGGCCCGGAACCGTTAGCCCCCAGTGGCGGATTGCGGCTTTGCGTTCGGGCAGGATGACGGCAATCGGATCGGTCGGGCGGCGTGTGCCGGTCAGGCCTTCAAACGCGGCATCAAGATCGTTCTGGTTTTCGGCGGTTTGATGGGCAAGCTGCGCGTCGTCAAACCCGTTGTGCAAAATGTTGCGCCGGATGTCTTCCATCTCCAGTCCCAGTTGTGCCTGAAGGGCGTGGACGTTGCTGCTAAGATCAAATCGGCTGCACATGTATTTGCCTACACTGGTTCGGTCATCAGGATAATAGCTGCCGGGGGCTTTGCCAAATCCTGCGATGCGTACTACCTAAAACGAGGCCATGATCCAAGGCCGACAGAAATTTTACCGAAAACAGGGCATTTCCTTCAATGGTTTGACGGGGGATGTTATAACAATGCGATCACATGCAGTCACGCATGCGCACGCCACATAAAGAGCCCGAATAATGAATAACCCAGCCCCGAAAACAGTCGTTCTGACAGGTGCCAGTCGTGGGATCGGTCACGTGACGGTTGGTTATTTTGCCCGGCGTGGTTGGCGGGTGATTTGCTGTTCACGTGAAGCACCGCCACCCAGTTGTCCGCGTGACCCGTCACTTGGCATTCATATCCGTGCTGATCTTTCCAAACCCGAAGACGTGGAGTCTTTCATCGCACAGGCCAATGAGGTGCTGGGCGATGATCCGCTGCATGCCTTGGTCAATAATGCCGGGGTCTCGCCCAAGACGCCCTATAAGGAACGGCTTGGCTGTTTGAACGGCGATATTGATGCGTGGCGCGATGTGTTTGAACTTAATTTCTTCACCCCACTGACGCTCGCACGCGGGTTTGCATCGGCCTTGCATCGTGGCAAGGGGGCGATTTGCAACATCACATCGATTGCCGGGCACTATGTGCATCCGTTTGCCGGATCGGCCTATTCCACATCAAAGGCAGCCCTTTCCGGGCTGACGCGTGAAATGGCGGTGGAGTTTGCCGAACTGGGCGTGCGGGTCAATGCTGTTGCCCCCGGCGAGATCAAAACCGACATGATTTCCCCGGAGTATGAAGCACTGGTGCCACGTATCCCGATGAACCGAATGGGCACCCCTGAAGACGTGGCGGCCGCGGTGCATTATCTGGTCGGGGAAGACAGCAGTTATGTTACCGGCACGGAAATCTTTGTCACCGGCGGGCAGCATCTTTATTAATTGCTGATCGCTGCGTTCGGAGCGATTGTTGGTGATGAGGCCGTGTTTCTGAGGCGATATGCTTGAAAGACCAAAGGTAGCCAAGCTTGGCTGCCTTATGCGTTCTGGCTAAAGCATGTTGCATTTAATGTGAAAGGCCGGGTCGTAATCAACTTTTCCAGCCGGGATTTCATCGATCAGCGGGCGGGCCATGAAGTATTCATCAGGCACACCTTCAAGCTTGAGATCGGGCAGGGGCGCAAAGCCAAACCGGCTGTAATAGTTTGGCTCCCCCAGAACAACACACCCGGCGGCATCATCGGCACGCAAATGACGGATGCCGCTTTGGATCAGTTCGGACCCAACGCCAAACCCTTGACGGTCGGGCAGAACGGCAACCGGGCCAAGCCCGTACCATCCACATTCCAGGTTATTGATTTTAATCGGGGAAAAGGCAATGCAGCCAATGAGCTCGTCATCTTGTTGAGCAATCAGTGAAAGGGTGAGTTTCCCTTTTTCACGCAGGGCATCAACAATAAGGTGTTCTGTCTGCTGGCTATGGGGTGCTGTTTCAAATGCACCTGCCAGAAGCGCGTGAATCGCCGCGATGTCATGTTCGGTTTCTTCACGAATAAGCATTTTCGTCCCTGCCTGTGACGTAGGGTCTGCTTCCTGCGGACCGTCACCCACGACTATAACGGGAAAACGCGGTAGGGCAAGGCTGTGTTAAACCAGCAAACTCTTCAGCCAGTCGTTTTTTTGTTCAAGGCGTTTGACTTCCATTTCAAGCCAGCCGGTGAAGTTTGATGCTTCGTTGGCGTGCTCTTCGCGCAGGGCCAAAACACGTTCAAGATCAAGCTCGCACACATCCTGAAGGATTTCGAGCTGCTCACGTCGGATGTCATCATCAAGCAAATGCAGATAGCGCATCTTAAGCGCCATAATCAAACGCGATAGTTCACCCGATGTATCACGCAGGTTGCCTTGCATCAGTTCGACGAATTTATCGTGGCCCTGTTGGGTCAGGATAAGCTGCCCGTCGGAAAATGCGGTGCTTCCACTGTCTTCCTTGACCAGTCCTTCAAGCTTCAAAAGCTGTAATGAACTTCCCATCATATCAAGCGACGGCCCCATCATATGGGACATGAAATGACGCACGGAATTGGCCAGATCAGCATAGCTGATTGGTTTATCCGAAAGGGCAAGTGTGCCGAGTGCGCACAGGCGCAGACATTCTTTGGGGAGCAAGGTTCTATCCGAATACATGGGCGGCCCCTGTTTGATGACAGGACCGACGTTAACGCGAACGGTTATTAATTGCAATATTTGATCTTAAGGGCACTTTAAATGCCCGCGATCATCTTCAGCATGAATATAGGCTGCCCAATGGCGAAAGCAAACATTCGGGGCTGATTTGAAGATGTTAGATCAGAACAGTTTCGTTGACGGATCAAAAAAGGCCAGGGCATTTGCCACTGGCCTTCGTTTTCTGATCCCTGACGCACGATCAGGCGGCCTTGGAAATGCCCAACTGGCTCCAGACGGCAAGTAGCGAGTTGATCAGGTGATCCATTAATTCGTCATTATGCAACGGACCGGGGGTGAAGCGCAGGCGTTCGGTGCCGCGCGGCACGGTTGGATAGTTGATCGGCTGCACGTAGATATCATGTTCAAACAGCAGGCGGTCGCTGGCTTCCTTACACATCGCGGCATTGCCAACCATCAGTGGGACAATGTGGCTTGGCGCGTCCATTACCGGAAGACCGACTTCACGCATACGTTCGCGAAGGGTTTCAGCACGTTCTTTTTGTGCAATGCGTTCCGCGTTGCTTTCTTTTAGATGGCGGACAGCTGCCAATGCGCCTGCTGCAATGCTTGGCGGGTGGGAGCTGGTAAAGATGAACCCGTTGCCAAAGCTGCGCACGAAATCGACGATTTCCGGTTTGGCGGCGATGTAACCGCCAATGACGCCAAATGCCTTGGCCAGTGTGCCCTGAACGATATCAACGCGGTTCATAACGCCATCGCGTTCGGCAACACCGCCGCCGCGCGGGCCGTACATGCCCACCGCATGGACTTCATCAAGGTATGAAATCGCGTTGTATTTTTCGCAAAGATCAAGAATCTGGCCAATCGGGGCAATGTCGCCATCCATCGAATAAACCGACTCGAACGCGACGATTTTGGCGCGCTCCGGGCCGAGGTCCTTTAAGATGGCTTCAAGATGTTCGACGTCGTTGTGGTTCCAGATGCGGCGTTCGGCCTTGGAATGGCGCATGCCTTCGATCATCGAATTATGGTTCTGGGAGTTGGAAATGATCACGCAATCGGGCAATTTGGAGCCAAGGGTTGACAGCGTGGTCCAGTTGGCGACATAGCCAGACGTCATCAGAAGCGCGGCTTCCTTGCCATGCAAATCGGCGAGCTCTTGCTCAAGCGCGACGTGCAGATGGTTGGAACCGGAGATGTTGCGTGTGCCACCCGCACCGCCGCCTTGGCCGGAAACGGCTTTGTCCATGGCTTCAAGAACCTTGGGGTGCTGACCCATGCCAAGATAATCGTTGGAACACCAGACAGTGATTTCGCGCGGCGCTTCCCCATTTTCCGGATGATAGAGGGACTTGGGAAATTTGCCGACAATGCGTTCAAGATTGGCGAACACGCGATATCGGCCCTCAGCCTTAAGGCCAGAGATCGCGTCTTTGAAGAAGTTGTTATAATTCATCTTTGTTACTTTCGCCTGTCTCTTTGCGACGGAACAGTTTCGCACATCACAAAGCTCTGGTCTTGTCCTGATCAGCGATCTGATCGGGACACGTCGTCCGGCTTGACCGGGTCTTGATGTTTCCCTTATCGGACATGGCGTCCGACACGGCATTGACCCTTGTCAAAAATTAAAGCGATTCCAGTTTGTTTTGAACCGCACGGTCAGAGAAGGCGTTCCATCTTTCGTTTGTCGATCTCGCCGCAGGGTTGGTCCTGTTTCACGGACTTGGCGTACCCCGTCTCAATTCAGTTGTCAATTTGGGGCCATTGGCGGCATTTGGCAAGGATTTGAACGCATTTCACCCCACAATTATATCAATTCAGACCATAGTTTTAATCAATCGATTTGGTGTGATTTGGTATTTAAGGCTATTGGTCGCGATTTTAGGCGGTGTTTTGCGGGATCAGACGTGTGGTTTTAGAAAAAAAAGCCCGGCGCAAAACGGATTTGAGCCGGGCCTTTTGATGTTTTTGATTTGTGGCGCGACTTAAAGGCTGCTGTGCCACTCGGTCAGGGCAGCCTCGACCGCGTCAAACATCGTATGAATTTGATCTTCGGTGATGATCAGCGGCGGGCAGAAGGCAACCGTATCACCAAGCGCACGCAGGATCACACCATGTTCAAGACATTTGGCCGCAACGGCTTTGCCCGCAGCACCATAGGGATCAAACGGTGTTTTCGCACACTTATCAGAAACCAGTTCAAACGCCCCGATCAGGCCGTGGCCCCGAGTTTCGCCGACATGATCGAACTTGTTAAGGTCTTTGAGGCGTTTCTGGAACGGCGACATGACACTGCGGACATGCTCAATAATCCCGTCATCCTCATAGATTTTAAGGGTTTCAAGTGCGACGGCTGCTGCCACCGGGTGCCCGGAATAGGTAAAGCCATGGCCGAATGTCCCGACCTCGTCTGATCCCTTTTTGACGGCCTGATAAATCGCCTCGTTGATAAACAGGGCGGAAATCGGCAGGTAAGCCGATGACAGCTGTTTGGCGACCGTGATCATATCGGGTTTAAGGCGGAAGGTTTCGCTGGCAAACATCCGACCGGTCCGGCCAAAGCCGCAAATCACTTCATCGGCAATAAACAGGATGTCATAGCGTTTGAGCACTTCCTGAATTTTTTCAAAATAGGTGCGTGGCGGGACAATCACGCCACCAGCCCCCATGATCGGTTCGGCGATAAACGCGCCGACGGTTTCGGGGCCTTCGGCCTGGATCAGGTCTTCGAGCTGTTCGGCCAGACGGGTGGCGAAATCTTCTTCTTCCTCACCTGGCAGGGCATCGCGCCAGTAATGCGGTGTTTCGGTATGAAGAATACGATCAATCGGCAGATCAAACAGTTTGTGATTGCCCGGAAGGCCAGTCATCGAGGCCGCCGCCACGGTGACCCCGTGATAGCCTTTCTTGCGTGAGATGATCTTCTTCTTTTCCGGCTGGCCAATAGCATTATGATAATACCAAACCATTTTGACTGCGGAATCAGTGGCTTCTGAGCCACTGTTGGCGAAGAAGACCTTCGACATCGGCACGGGCGCGATTTCCAACAGCTTTTCGGCCAGATCAATCGCCGGGTTTGTGCTTTTGGATGCAAAGGTATGATAATAGGGCAGTATGTTGAGCTGCTTGGTGGCGGCATCCACCAGTCGTTTTTCGCTAAAGCCAAGCGACGTACACCAAAGACCTGCCATGCCTTCGATCAGTTTGTGACCCGCATCATCGGTGACATAGATGCCGTCACCGCCGGTAATGATGTGCGGGCCGGTTTGTTCGTGGGTGGCATGATTGGTATAGGGATGCAGGTAGCTCGCGACATCGCGGCTGGCATCTGAATTGCCCGGAACGGTTGGGGCGACGGCTGGATTGACGTTGGTGGCGTCGATGGTCATGGCGAACCTCGTTTTGATGTGGGGCCCTGAAACCCGTAAATGCTTTTAAGGCACTTTAATCCCACTTTGATCGGGCGCAACCCATTCCTTTGCACTGCGATAACTTTGCAATGGATTAACCCTTGATGACGAAAAACCGGCCGGAATGATCCGACCGGTTTTGATATGGAGTTTTAATGCGGGTGCGTGCGATATCGGCTTAGTGTGACATCAGGACCGGAACGGTCATGTGGCGCAAAAGATGCTGTGTCACACCGCCCATCATCAATTCGCGCAGGCGCGGGCGGCCATAGGCTCCGCAGACAATCAGATCAGAACTTTCATCCGCTGCCCGCGACAACAGCAAGTCACCAACACTGATGCCCGATGCATTCATCGTTTCCTTGGTCGCACTAATGCCGTGGCGTTTGAGACGGTCCGCGATGTCGATGCCCGGCACGGGCAGGGTATCACGTGCGCCCTTGTTCGGATCGGCACACAGAACCACGGCTTTCTTGGCGGTTTCAAGGAACGGCATGCTGTCGTTTACTGCGCGAACGGCTTCGCGGTAAGGTTTCCAGGCAATCAGAACCCGTTCGCCGACGGTGGCAAACTTTCCGACATAGGGCACGATCAGAACAGGTGTGCCAGACGTCAGAACAACCTTATCTGGCATTTCAGAGACAGAGCACGGATCACCGCTTTCCGGGTCGTGCTGTCCTAAAATCGTCAGGTCATGGTGGCGGGCATACATTGCTGCCGTATCGGCAAGTTCGGTGGCGGCACAGGTTGTTTGCTGCCAGCTAAACTCAATACCGGCATCTTTGCAGGCGGTTTCAAATACGCCTTGCGCCACTTTGCCCTGATCGGCCATTGCCTGACGTTGCTGAGCGATGATTTCTTGTGGAATTTGGACTTCCATAAAGCGCGGAATATCAGTCACAGGCAGCAGGAACAGACCTGTCAGATGGGCCTTCTGCGCCTTGGCAACCTTCAGCGCGACGGCAAGGCGTTCTGTGCAGGCAGGCGAATTGTCGATGTGAACAAGAATATCCCGATACATGAGACTGTCTCCATTGTACGGCCCGTCATCTTCACCAGAAGGGTGAGGATCACACGCGGGTCCTTTCGATATGGAACAAGCATAATCTCGGGTGCTTTGGGCGTCTTTGCTCTATCTCAAATTGAAGAATTTAAAACGACTTTATGGGGCGTATGTGCCGCTAGCCATCTGTGCCCGGCTGGGTCATTGGGATGACTTTTTCCATTTCCGGGGTGTCTGTGCCAGTTGACGGCACCATCCCTTGTGGTGCTGGCGGTGTTTGGGGTGCCATTTGGCCGCCCATGTTGCTGCCGGGCATATTGCTCATGGTTGGGTCGGACATCGGGATGTTCATTGCATCGCCCGACAACATCGACAGACTTTTATGCAGTTGCTGGGACAGTGGCGCCCAGTTTTTCTGCAACGTGGCACAGGACGCGGCATCGCCTTGCTGAACGCAGCGTTGCGCCATGCGATCCAGAATGCCGAGCGCAATGCGGGCCTCGTCAATTTGCTGTTTCTGCATTTGATCGAGCATTTTTTGATTTTGGTCTTCCATCATCACCAGGTTGTCAGGCTGTGTTGCGACCGATCCGGCGGTTGTCCCGGTTGGGCGTGCCATGGTTTGGGGCGCGCTATTGGCTCGTGCGTTGGACGGCGGGCCCCATGGGGTGACGATGGTTTGACTGTCATTGGCGACGGTGACGGGGTCTTCGACCGGTGCCATGCAGGCAGATACAGCACATGTCAGTGCAATCATGGTCAGAGTCTTGGCTGTTGTATGCATCGACATGTCGTGCTCCTTGGACCTGTGGCGTTTTACCGTGGTCACGCGATCGCGTTGTCCCTAAAACCGGCCGTATTGGATGCTACGACTTTGCTTTTGTTATGGAACATATTGGACTGACTTATCGCGCCTGTCCAGATATGGGCAGATGAAAGCTTTTTGACCGACCGGCGATCTCCGGGCATTACGCTGTGTGTATTCCGGGCGTTGATAATTTCGGTTCGTTTTTTAAGGTGCTGGTGATCCAGCGCATTGTAAGTTTTATCCGTTCGATGTGCCTGAGGTCAGGATGGGTCAAGACCCACAATCTGTTTGGCGCGATATCCTTTAGCACGGTGATCCGTTTCAAACCGGGGATGGCAAGATCGGTCGGCAAGCAGGCAAAGCCGCATCCCGAAAGTGCAAGTTGCGCCATTGCGATCAGGTCATCGGACTGCTGATGAATTTTACCCCGGTGAGATTTTTCCAACCATGTGAAAACGGGGTGACTGCGAAGCGTTCCGCACGCGCCGATAAAGTTCTGCTGTAATAGAAAATCCAGATCGTCAGTCGCAACATCATCAGAGGTGCCGTAAATGGCCCAACTGATTTTTCGGACCTCGCGGCCGACCAGATGTTCGGGCGGATGGCTGGCGACCCGAATTGCGATGTCGGCATAGCGTTGTGTCATGTTGAATTCCTGATTGCTCGTCAGCAGTTCAAGCTGAATGTCAGGATGTTCTGTATGAAATCGCGCAAAGCAATCGGGCAAAAGGAAATATGAAAAGCTTGTCGGGGCGGTAATGCGGACCAACCCGGACGGCGATACATCACGCCCGGAAATGTTCAGGTTGATCGCATCGAAGCTGTTCATGATCTGTCGGGCAGGGTGCAGCATATCTGCCCCGGCCTCGGTCAATTGATAATCGCCCCGAACCCGGTCAAACAGCCTCGCACCAGTTTCTTTTTCCAGAGCGTGAATATGACGAAACACGGTCGTGCTGCTGACGCGTAGTTTCTGTGATGCCTGTTCGAGCGATCCTGTCTCTGCGATGGCGAGAAAGGACTTCATGTAATTCCAGTCCATCGGCATAAATTCCAAATTTGCAATCATTGATTTCAAAATCGCGTATGTATTGCAAATTTGCAATTCTCTATTTCTGTTCCTGCGAAATGTTGAACGCACATAACAAAGGGAACTGTGATGATTGGCTACACATCCGTTGGAACGAATGACCTGACGCGCTCTGGCGCATTTTATGACGCATTGTTTGAGTGTTTTGGGGCAGGCCGCGTCATGGTTGTTTCCGATTTTATTGTCTGGGGACAGAGTACCGATAGCCCATGTTTTTCTGTCCATGTTCCGTTTGATGGCAAACCGGCAACCGTCGGAAATGGCACAATGATCGCCTTGGCCGCACAATCGCGCCAGCAGGTTGACGAGGTCTATCAAAAGGCGCTGGCGTTGGGCGGTACATCAGAAGGCACACCCGGTCCGCGCACCGACGACGGATTTTATGCCGCATATTTCCGTGATCTGGATGGCAATAAACTGAACGTGCATTTCATGGGATAGTGCGGCGTCATGATTTCCGTCAGCTGTTCGTCAGAATGGTTTTTAGAGTTTTCCAAACTTCGGGGATGTGTGATGTACCCTCATTTTCGTCTGGTGGGACATCGATTATGTCCCTATGTGCAGCGTGTTTCCATGGTCATGGCCGCACGTTCAATTGATCACGAACGGGTTGATATTTCACTTGATGATAAGCCGGACTGGCTTTTTGACATCAGCCCGACGGGCAAAGTGCCGGTCTTGGTTGTTGATCACGGGCGGGTCCTGTTCGAGGCCGCTGCGATCTGTGAGTATCTTGATGATTTAACCAGCAAGACGTTGTTGCCTCGCGATCCTTATGAACGTGGCCTGCACCGTGGGCTGATTGCACTTGGCGAACAGATATTGTCGTTGACGGCAATGCTGATTTATCAGGCGCCAACGGAGGATACGGTCGATGCAACGGTGGCACAGATAACCCAACGGCTTGAAATACTTGCCTGCCATGTTGAGACAAAACCTTTGCAGGCGCTGGGACGCATTGGTCTGCTTGATTTTGTTTTCGCAACGGTTTTTCGACCGTTTCCATTGCTTTCGGTTGGATTGAACCGGAATCTTTATGCCGGAATGGATTGTCTGAAAGACTGGTCGATCAAGCTTTCGGGGCACGACATCATCCAAAATGCCGTGCCCCGGAGCTACCTTGCGGAAATGCAGAAATTCATTGCGACGAAGGAAGGGTATCTAGCCCGCCGGTTGGCGGTACTGCCGCCTGTGCATTTGGCTTATAGACAAGACGCTGGTTAGAGACCTGTGTCTGTTTATGTCAGTCGGATACGTGTCGTGCCACCATGGCGACAATGGTGTCAAAAAGTTCGTTCTTCGCCTGTTCCTGTGTGATTTCGCCGGTTGCCGCCGCGTAGGACAGGGCCTCTGCCGCGCCAAGGAACCCCCATAGGCTGACCGTTGATACGGTGCCGTTGGCACAAAAAGGGGCAAGAATGTCGCGGCATTTTTCAAGAAACAGGAGGTTGTAGTCGCGTTTTACCTGCTCAAGCTCTGGCGACCCGGCAAGTGCGGAAATGACACCTGATATTTCACGCCCCTGTGACAACACGCAATCAACATAAGATGATGCAATCACCCACGCCTTGTCGTTCAGGGTGGGCGCACTTGCCTGAAGGGCGGCGTCAAGCACGGCGGACTGGCGCATATCGTAATCCTGATACAAGGCGATCAGTAATCCCGACCGGGTGCCAAAATGATCATAGACAACCGGCTTGGTCACACCGGCCTGCTCGGCAAGGGACCCAAGGCTAAGTGCCTCGGTTCCTTGCCCACGCACCATTTGCCACGCGACATCAACAAGTTGACAATATCGATCCTCCCGCGAGAGCCGTTTGCGCGGTTTGTGGCGGGTTGGAGAATTATTTGCGCTGGTGCTTGACATCGCTATATACCAAACGTAACTTACGGAAAGTAACTTACTAAAAGTATATAGTGATTGCCGTCCTGAGGCAATCGGTTAAGAAGGAGATCAGTCATGCACGCACTTGTGGTTGTTGCACATCCAAATACCGGTTCGTTTACCCATGCTGTTGCCAGTCATATCGGCAAGGGCATTGAAGATGCCGGATCGGACCACAGTTTCGAACTTGCCGACCTTACGGCAGAGGGATTTGATCCGCGGTTCAGTTTGGGCGATGTCGCGGGGGTTGACCTTGTCACGCCGTACCCCGATGACGTCATCGCCGAACAACAGAGGATCGACCGTGCCGATACGCTGGTTCTGGTTTTTCCGATCTATTGGTGGTCGATGCCCGCCATCATGAAAGGGTGGATTGACCGTGTGTTCACCAATGGCTGGGCCTATGAGGACATAGACGGCGAAAAGGTGATTAAAAAGCTGACTCATTTGAAGGTTCATCTTGTCGCCATTGGCGGTGCCGGTTTGGGCACATTTGCCCGGCATGGGTATTTCGGCGCAATGAAGCTGCAAATCCATCAGGGTATTTTTGATTATTGCGGCGTTGAGGTCGCGTCATCCGAATTGATGTTGCTGGCCGATGGCAATGATCCGGCCGCACACCTGAAAACCGCGCATGACCTTGGGGCGGCGATCCCGGCCAAGGTGGCGCAACCTGATCTGGATATGGCGGGATAAATCCCGGTTCTTCTATCCCGGCCGTCACAAGGTGAAAAACAAAACGTCCGCCAAAATCTGGCGGGCGTTTGAATGTGTGCTGTTTGGCTTCGCTTAGTCGTGCTTGCCGCCATGTGCCTTGGACCAGCTAATCGGATCAGCAAGGAACGAGCGCACCCCTTCGATGGCGTCTTGGCTGAAATATTCGCCTTCTTCGGCAACGGCCAGAACGTCCGCCCAGGTGGCAAGGTAATGCATTTCGATGTCGTCTTTGCGCAGTTCTTCAAGCGCACCTTCGAAGATGTCATAGAAGAACACGACAAAGGCGTGTTTGCATTCCCCACCGGCGTCCCGGATGGCATTGACGAAATTGACTTTCGAGGCACCATCGGTGGCCAGATCTTCGACCAGAAGAACGCGCTGACCTTCGTGGATGTCGCCTTCGATGCGGGCCTTGCGACCGAACCCTTTGGGTTTTTTGCGAACATACTGCATCGGCAGGTCCATCACATCGGCCAGCCACGCGGAATAAGGGATACCCGCCGTTTCACCACCGGCGACGGCATCAAATGCCTCGTAACCTGCTTTGTCAGAAACCTGACGGGCGGCAAGCTCAATCACCTTGCGGCGTGCGCGCGGGAATGAAATCAATTTGCGGCAGTCGATATAGACCGGGCTGGCCCAGCCAGACGTCAGGATATAGGCTTCTTCCGGGCGGAAATTAACCGCACCGATGTCCAGCAAAATCTTGGCAACGGTTTTGGCAGCATAGGAACAATGCGCGGTCGGTGATGGGGTGGTCATGGCAGCTTTACCCTCTTTGGCTCGAAGATTTGCCGACCTCATAACGCTTTTGACCAAAAAGCGCAAAGAAAAGCCGCTGACCGGGTGGTCAGGATTGGGGCTGTCGCACGGTCAAAAAGAGAATTGGCAAAGAATGAGCGCGGCGTGAATTGTGAAATGAAGGTATAAGGTATCATAAATGATATCTCAAATATCATAATTGAAGTTTTAAATGCGTTTTGTTAGGCTTTGGTTCGGTTCCAATAGAGGGTTTGCTTTATGATTACCGCAGGACAAATGCGCGCGGCGCGGGCCCTGTTGGGCATTGATCAAAAAACACTGGCTGAAATGGCCGGGGTTTCGGTGCCGACCATTCAGCGAATGGAGGCCAGCAAGGGCAATGTGCGCGGTGTGGTCGATACGCTGGCTAAGGTTGTCGAGGCGCTTGATCGTGCCGGGATCGAGCTGATCGGGGATAACGTGCAAAGTATTTCAACGGGCCGAGGTGTGCGCCTGAAGGATCCTGCAATACGTCCCGCCGAAAACACGACCAAACAGGACGAAGAATAAACCGCAACATCACTTGCGACGGAGACCGCCGACACTTGCCGACGATCCCGCCGCCTTTTCACAAGGCCGCCGGACAAAATGAAAACTGAAACGACCAGAACCAAGACGATTTCCGACCCCGGATATGTTGATCTTTTTACCCCGAAGCTTGTTACCGTCCTGCGCGAGGGATATGGGCTTGCGCAATTGCGGGCAGATGCGATTGCCGGACTGACGGTGGCAATTGTTGCCCTGCCGTTGTCTATGGCGATTGCGATTGCATCGGGGGTATCCCCGGCACAGGGGCTTTATACTGCCGTCGTTGGTGGAATTCTGGTGTCGCTGCTTGGTGGAAGCCGGTTTCAGATTGGTGGACCGGCAGGGGCCTTTATCGTTTTGGTGGCTGGCACTGTTCAGGTGCATGGCATCGACGGGCTGATTATCGCGACGATCATGTCGGGCTTCATCCTGATGGGAGTCGGCGGATTGAAGCTCGGCACCTATATCAAGTTCATTCCCTATCCGGTGACGGTTGGCTTTACCGCTGGCATTGCTGTGATCATTTTCTCCAGCCAGATCAAGGATTTGCTGGGCTTGACCCTGTTTGGGCCAGAGCCGGGGCCGTTGCTTGAAAAACTGCCGGTAATCTGGGCTGCATTGCCGAGCATTGATCCGATCACGGTGATGCTGTCAGGCGGAACGATTGTTGTGATTGTTGGACTAAAACGGTTGCGGCCGCATTGGCCGGGCATGCTGATTGCGGTGGCTGGCACAGCCATTGTGACCATCGCGTTTGACTTTCAGGTCTCGACGATTGGCAGCATGTTTGGTGGTATTCCAAGTGAATTTCCACTTCCGTCTTTGCCGGCATTTTCAATCGATAAGGTCCAGGCGGTGATCCCCAATGCGATTGCTTTTGCGTTGCTTGGCGCGATTGAATCGCTGCTGTCGGCCGTTGTGGCCGATGGCATGACCGGACGGCGACATCGTTCCAACTGCGAATTGGTGGCCCAAGGGGGTGCCAATATTGCGTCAGGCCTGTTTGGCGGGATTTGCGTGACCGGCACGATTGCGCGCACGGCAACCAATATTCGCGCAGGCGCCCATGGACCGATTGCCGGAATACTTCATGCGCTGTTTTTGTTGATGTTCATTTTGATTGCCGCACCGCTGGCAAGTTTCATCCCGCTGGCCTGTTTGGCCGGGGTGCTGGCGGTTGTGGCGTGGAACATGATCGAAAGACATGCCTTTGCCACGCTTTTGCGGGCCTCGCGCGGGGATGCGGCGGTCCTGATGGCGACATTCCTTTTGACGATCTTCCGCGATCTGATGGAGGCCATCGTGGTTGGTTTTGCCTTAGGCGCGGTGCTGTTTATCCAGCGCATGTCAAAAACCACCGCCATTGCAAGCCACACGCCGTTTGTTTCTGAAGATCAGGCTGATCGAAAGGCGGGGGCTCCGATATCATCGGATGTCGCACCCGCAACTGATCCCAGTATTATTGTTTACCGGATTTCGGGCGTGTTCTTTTTTGGGGCGGCGGCTTCGATCGGTTCGGTGCTTGACCAGATTGGCGATATTCATCGGGCCTTGATCATTGATTTCGCCGCCGTGCCGTTTCTGGACTCTACAGCGGCCAATACGCTGGCCAGTCTGGCCAGCAAGGCCGATGGGCGCGGTGTGCAAGTAATATTGACCGGAACATCCCACGACGTGCGACGGGAACTGTTTGCCCATGGCATCAAGCCGCCATTGGTGCAGTACGAACACACGATTGAAAAGGCTGTGGGCAGCGTACGGGGGTAAAGGTGGGCGCCTCACATTCAATATGACCGCATAGCCGACACAAGCAAGATCAGCCAGATTTGTCGCGTTTGCTGGGGGCTTTATGCCTAAAGTATTGGCAAATAGGGGTTTGGGCGTTATTTGGTATATGAATACCGATTTGTTGATTTGAAAGGCAGGACGATGGCGCAGGAAACCGGACTTGTTGTGGATACCAATGGCGGTGTTGCGACCATCACCATTTGCCAACCGGAACGCAAAAATGCCCTGACCAAACCGATGTGGGGCACGCTGGCGCGCATTGCACAGGAATTGTCTGATGATATGGATTTGCGCTGTGTGGTCATTCGCGGTGGCGACGGGGTTGGGTTTGGCGCCGGGGCAGACATTCATGAGTTTGTGCGCGAACGGGCCGGATTTGAAAAGGCGCGCGATTACGGAATGCTGCATGCCGAAGCCCTGCAAGCCATTCAGTCCTGCACGCATCCAGTGATTGCCGCGATTGACGGGCCGTGCATGGGGGCATCGTTTGTTTTGGCCGCCGTGTGTGATTTGCGCATTGCCGCCGATAACGCCAAATTTGCTGTGCCGCCGATGAAACTGGGCGCAACACTTGGGTATCCGGAATTGCAAATCATGCTGGATTTACTGGGCGAGGCAGCCCTGTTTGAAATCCTGCTTGAAGGACAGATGTTTGGTGCCGAACGCGCACGTGAAATCGGCTTTGTTGCCCGCCATGTGTCGATTGCTGATTTTGACGGCGAAGTGGCGACAACCGCAAACCGTATTGTTGGCGGTGCGCCGATCACCCAACGTCTGCACAAGAAAATGATCAACCGACTGCGCCAAGGCGGGGCGATTGATGCGCGTGAATTTGACGATGGATACCGCGCCTTTGACAGTGCGGATTTCAAGGAAGGCTACACCGCGTTCCTTGAAAAGCGCAAAGCGGTGTTTGTTGGAAAGTAAGCGTTAAGCTTATAGCGGAAGGTCCGGCGTCAGCGGCACATCGGTGATGCCGTAATCAAGGCCCATCTTATGCAGTTCGCTGGTGATCTGGGATCTGTGGTGGGTTTGGTGATTGAAAAACTGGATCAGAAACAGTGGGCGGGGCAAATTGCGGGTAATGCCGTCAACCCCGGTGAATTCGCGAAACCCGTCCTGCCAGTCGTGATCATCGGATGTGACAAATGCCTCGATCTCTGCATCAAGGTCACGGCGCGCTTGGCGCAGGGTATCGAAATCATCGGCAACCGCGCCATGCGCATCATACACCGGGGCCTCACCGGTTTTCATGATGCCCAGAATGCGGATGTCGATATGGACCAGGTGGTTCAGAGTTGCATGGATTGATTTGAAAAACATGCCACGGTCGCGACGGCGTTCGTCATCCCCGATCTGATCACAGAGGTTAAACAGAACGTCGTTCTGCCATCTGTTGTAGCGGGCCATCACACGGCCGTAGTCATCGAACGTCAATTTCGCCATGTGTATGGGGCTCCTTTGGGACGGGTTATTCTGCGGATACCGGTTTGGCTTCGGTTTCTGGGGTGTTTGGCGCGTTAAAGTCATAGGCAACTTCGGGCAGCTTTGCCTCGGCCACGAAATGAACCATCAGATTGGCAAAAATCGCAAAGCAGAGCATTGAAATGGTGACAGGCAAGAGCGTGCCGTCATGAAAATGCCCAATCATCATCCCGGCGACCGCACCGGTGGCAAACTGGATGGTGCCCATCAGGGCCGTGGCCGTACCACCAATGTGAGGGAAATACTGCATGAAGGATGCGGTGGCATTGGGAGCCGTCAACCCGATCATGCCGACTGACAGCATCACCAATGGTACGACACTATAAAGGGTCGGCTCAAACACGTTGATTGCAAAGAATAATCCAATGACGCTGGCAAGCTGGATGCCAGCACCAATCATCAGAATTTGATGACATTCAAGACGGCGCAGCAATGGATTGTTCAGCCGGTTGCAGATCACGATCACAACAACATTGCAGCCAAACAGATAGGGGAAGACCGCCGGGGATACGCCGAAAAAGTCGATATACATGAATGGGCTGTCGGTCAGGAAGCTAAACATCACCGCACTCGCACCTGTGTGGGTCAGCATAAAACCAACCGCCTTGCGCGTGCGCAAAACCCCAAGATATGTCCACCAGATACGGCGCGCCGGTCCGGCATAACGGGGCCGGTATTTGGTGGTTTCGGGCATTTTGAACCAGACGACAAACAGCATCACGCTGCCATAGATCACCAATAAAACAAAGATCGCCTGCCAGTTAAACCAGACCAGAAGCACCGATCCGACAGTCGGGGCGACAAGCGGGGCAATCATCATGATTACGGCAATCAGCGCGAACATGCGCGCGGCTTCCTTGCCATCATAAAGATCACGCACCGAGGCGCCGACTACCACAAGGGCAAAGCCGCCACCAATCGCCTGAATAAACCGCATGACATTCAGGGCGGTGGAACTCTCAACGCTGGTGATGATGGCACTGGTGATGATGTAAATGATAAGGCCGGTCAGTGCGATGGGACGACGGCCAATACGGTCCGATATCGGACCGCCAATCAACTGGCCCAAGGCAAACCCGATGAGAAACGTACTGATGGAGACCTCAACCGCGTGGGTTGTCGCGCCAAAATCATCCGCCATGGCGGGGATGGCTGGCAGATAGGTATCAATTGCGAACGGGGCCGTCGCAATCAACGCTGCCAGCAACAATGCCAGACGTTTTGGGTTTAACTCGGTGTTTGGCGCGTTGCTGGCCATATCATTCCATTCCATTCCGTTTCATGAGGTGGCAGGTGGGGAGCAGGTTTCCCGATGTCCAGATCAGAGCATTATTTCAACTTGCCAACGGAGGACGTTGCGAATGCCGTCAGCCTGAGGCAAGCAGGATGAAGGTGGCTGTGGTGTGGGGCTCTGGAAATTATCGGGTAACAGCAACCTGAAACGATTCAAGCTGTTCATTATCCACAAAAAATCCGTTCTTTCCAGAGATGGTAGATATGAACAGCAGTATGGCAGCCATGCAGGCCATTGATCGTAAACGCACAAAGGGCGGCATCCGTTGGAATGCCGCCCTTTGCGTTACAATGTATTTGGCAATTTGAATTGCAGATCAGCTCACCCGATCAATGGGTCATGATCCGTTCAGGGCCCATCAATGTATTTGGCAACCAGGTCGAGATGACCGGAACATAGGTGATCAGGATCAGGAAGCCCAAAAGGATCATCAACCACGGCAATGCCGCCTTAACGACCTTGAGCAACGGCATGCCCGTGATCCCGGATGTCACAAACAGGTTCAACCCAACCGGCGGGGTGATCATGCCGATTTCCATATTGACCACCATGATGATGCCCAGATGGATTGGATCGATGCCAAGCTGCATGGCAATCGGGAACAGGATCGGTGCCATGATCAAAAGGATCGCCGAGGGTTCCATAAAGTTGCCAGCAATCAGCAGCACGATATTGACAACAATCAGGAAGCCCCATGCCGGAAGTCCCCAGTCGATAATGGTTCCAGCAATGGTATGAGGAATGCGTTCCGAGGTCAGTACATGGGCAAACAGCATCGCATTGGCGATGATGAACATCAGCATGATCGTGACTTTTCCAGCCTCAAGCAGGACCTGACGGATGTCCTTGTCAAACGGGATCAGTGCGAGTGCTTTGCCCATTTTCGGCAGGTTATAGGCAAGCAGGCTGCCAAAACCGGTGTTGCCGTTTTCAGGCACCCATGACTGTTCCTTGATCGGGCCCATGTCACGGTAAAATACCACGGCAACAATCATGGCATAGAAGGCTGCAACGGCGGCGGCCTCGGTCGGGGTGAAAACACCACCGTAAATACCGCCCATGATCAGCACCACAAGGAAAAGTCCACCAGATGCCGACAGCAATGCACGGCCCCATTCGCCAAGGGTCGGGCGTGGCTGGCTTGGCAGTTTCTTGACGCGTGCGACGATGTAAATCGCAATCATCAACATCAGGCCGACCATGATTCCCGGGATCACCCCGGCAAGGAACATGCGGCCAACCGAAACCTCGGTCGCGGCGGCATAGACCACCATAACGATGGAGGGCGGGATCAGAATGCCAAGTGTTCCGGCATTACAAATCACACCGGCGGCAAAGCTTTGTGGATAGCCTGCGCGCACCATCCCGGCGATCACGATGGAGCCGATGGCAACAACGGTGGCCGGGCTGGAGCCGGAAACGGCGGCAAACAGCATACAGGCCAGAACCGATGCCATGGCAAGACCACCGGGGAACCAGCCAACCGTATCAATGGCAAAGCGGATCAGACGGCGCGCGACGCCCCCAGTTGATAAAAATGCCGATGCCAGAATGAAATAAGGGATGGCAAGAAGGGTGTAATGTTCCATCCCGCCAAACAGCTTTTCCGCCAGCGTGGCGAGGCTGTCATCGCCAAACAGCATAATGGTCGCAAGCGACGACACGCCAAGTGAAATGGCAATCGGTGCGCCCAATGCCATTAAGCCGAACAGCAGGATAAACAGGAATGCAATTGTCATGATTTTGTGTCCCTGCCTGACTTATGATTTAGACTTGGCAGAAGCATTTTGATCATCGTCACTGCCATTGGGGGCAATCTGATCAATCGCTTCGCGGGCTTCGTCAGCCAGATTGAAACCAACCTGCTTGCCGGTAATGATCCGCCAGCCAACCTGTGCCAGACGGAACGCCAAAAGGGCGGCACCAACCGGCATGATCAGATAGACGAACCACAGCATGACCGGGCTGTCTTCGGCCTCCATTTCAAGCATGTGGTTGAAACTGACGAGTTCCCACCCGCCAATGATCAGCCAGCTTGAATAAAGGAGGCCTGCGCCAACAACGATAAGTCCAATGACGCGCTGGACCTTATCGGGGAACAGGCGCACAAGCGCATCCACCCCGATATGCGATCCAACCTTCACCCCATAGGACATGCCAAACAGGATCAGCCAGGCAAACAGGAACTCGGTGATTTCCAGAGCCCATGTCAGGCCGGAATTAAACACGTAGCGCATGACGACATTTACAAAGGTAAGTGACGTCATGGCGGCGAGCAGGAGGGCAATCAAGCCCTCCTCCAGCCGGGTAACGACCGCTGAAATCATCAGAAACGGCCCTTTTCCAAATGTAGGGAAAGAAGAACGGATCAGTTACACGCCGCAGCTGCGTCGATGATGTCCTGACCGATGTCGTCGGAGAATTCCGCCCAAACCGGTTTGACAGCATTCTGCCATGCGGAGAAATCGTCACCGGACAGTTGCTGAACTTCGGTTTCACCTGAATCAATGACGGCCTGACGCTGTTCGGCGGTCAGTTCAGCCGACAGGCTGTTGGCATAGTCGGATGCTTCGTTCATGGCCTGAGTCAGGCCGTCACGGATTTCCGGGTCCAGACCGTCCCACCATTTGGTCGAGGTGACGACCATGTAGTCCAGAAGACCATGGTTGGATTCGGTGATGTAATCCTGAACTTCGAAGAATTTCTTCGAATAGATGTTCGACCAAGTGTTTTCCTGACCATCAACAACACCCGTTTGCAGGGCGGAATAGGTTTCCGAGAATGCCATTTTCTGTGGCACCGCATCGACGGCTTCGAACTGTGCCGCGATTACGTCAGACGACTGAATACGGAATTTCAGGCCTTCGGCATCGGCAGGATTGTTGAGCGGCTTGTTGGCCGAAAGCTGTTTGAGGCCGTTGTGCCAATAGCCAACACCGGTCAAACCCTTGTCGGACATGGCGCCCAGAAGTTCCTGACCTTTTTCACCGTTCTGGAAGCAGGAAACTGCATCCATGTCTTTAAACAGGAACGGAAGGTCATAGACCTGAAGCTTTTTGGTCCATTTGCCAAATTTCGCCAGAGACGGTGCGCCGAACTGAACATCGCCACGCAGGATGGCGGCAAGAACCTTGCTGTCATCAAACAGCTGCGAGTTCGGGTAAATTTCAATTTTAACTTTGTCGCCAAGAATTTCTTCGGCGCGTTTTTTAAAGAATTCCGCACCCTTGCCTTTGGGGGTGTTCGGCGCGACCACATGGGCAAACTTGATGACTTCCTGTGCGGATGCCATGCCGTTCATGCCAAGGATTGCGGCCGTTGCAACACTGGCTGCGAGGATTTTCTTGCTGATAAGACGCATCAAAATGTCTCCCTATAAGTTTTGTGCGTTTTCCCGGTAGCGCGCCTTTTGTCGGCGTCGTTTTGAAACGCCGTGCGGCGCTGGCCTCTTATCAGCAAGGCGCGGGCCAGTTTTTACGGTTGCCTATAAACTACATGAAAACAACCGGTTAGGGGCATTGATGTAAGTGTGCGATGCAGCATAAGTGACTGTTTTTGTTGGGGATTTCGCACATCAAATTTCACGAATGTGTGAAAATCCACACACGCAAGTGGGGAGATAATGTGTACGTATTTCTGCGATGATGTGGATGGACTGGGATAAACAAAAACCCGCCTTATCGGGCGGGTTCTGCATCGGTGGAACTGCGGGGTTTTCTGAAATCAGCGGGGGTAATGCCGTATTTGGTCAATTTGTCATAGAATGTCTTGCGCGGCAGGCCAAGGGTCATGACCGTTGCAGTGACATTGCCGCCATGTTCACGCAGGGCTTCGCAAATCACACCTTTTTCAAAGGCATCGACCTGTTGGGGCAGGGATGCAATTTCCGTGTTGCTGTCGTCCTTGCCATTGGCCAGTGGATCAAGCCCCAGTACCCGGCGTTCAGCGGCATTGCGCAATTCGCGCACATTGCCCGGCCAGTCATGGGCGTTAAATGTTGCCTGCTCGGCCGGGGTGATCGGTTTTGTCGGGCGGTCAAACCGGTGGGCGGCATCGCGGGCAAAATGTTCAAACAACAATGGAATGTCGTCCTTACGATCGCGAAGCGGCGGGATATGAAGTTGCACGACATTCAGGCGGTAATAGAGGTCTTCGCGAAATTCGCCGCGTGATGCGGCGTCGCGCAAATCAATTTTGGTCGCCGCAACCACGCGCAGATCAATCGGCTGGACGCGGTTTGATCCCAACCGTTCAAGGGCGCGTTCCTGTAAAACCCGCAAAAGCTTGATCTGAAGGGCGAGCGGCATGCTTTCGATTTCATCAAGAAACATGGTGCCCTTATCGGCAAATTCGAATTTTCCGATGCGTTTATGATCCGCCCCGGTAAAAGCCCCGGCCTCGTGACCAAACAGTTCGGACTCAATGAGTTGTTCGGGCATTGCGCCGCAATTCACGGCAACGAACGGACCGCTGCGCCCCGACATTTCATGCAGGTTGCGTGCGATGACTTCCTTGCCAGACCCGGTTTCACCATTGATCAGCACATGTGCATTGGTCGATGCGACATTACCAATCAGGGTGCGCAGTTTTTCCATCGCCGGGTTTTGACCGATAAAGCCCGATACATTTTTGCTGTGGCGGGCCAGTTCGACCTTAAGGGTCCTGTTTTCCAGAACCAGTTTCCGGTGGCTGATGGCGCGTTTTGTGATGTCGATAAAAAGGTCGGGATCAAATGGTTTTTCAATGAAATCAAACGCCCCGTCATGCATGGCGCGGACAGCGGTTGCGATGTCACCATGTCCGGTAATCATGACGATGGGCATTTCGCCGTCAATTTTGCGGGCTTCGGTCAAAAATTCCAGACCATCCATTTTGGGCATGCGGATGTCAGAAACGACAACGCCCGACCAGCCTTTGCGCAGGCGGGCAAGGGCGGATAGCGCATCGGCAAAGACCTCAACCCGGATATCTGCCAGTTCGAGTGTCTGCTGTGCGGCTTCTCGCACATCGGCATCATCATCAACAAACAGAACGCAATGGGCGGTGGTTTGCACGGGCATTCCTTCGATCCGTTTCAAAGATCACGTGGCCAAGGCATATCCAATGCGTGATCTGTTATGAACTCTCCGATTGATGCGGAGTTTCGATCTGTTTATCAGTCGAAGCGTTTTGCGTCGAGTGCCAGTTGTCGCCACTGTCGGCGGTGACCACATCGTAACGAAGTTCGATGATAAACGATGCGCCGCCATTTGGGCGGTTTTTCGCACGGATGGTGCCGCCAAAGCTTCGGATGATGCCATAGCAGATTGACAGTCCCAGCCCCAATCCGTCGCCGAATGGCTTGGTGGTGAAGAACGGGTCAAACAGTTTGGGCAGGTTGTCGGGCAGGATGCCGTGCCCATTGTCCTTGATGCTGACCAGCAGGCGGTCGTCGCCCTTGGTGATGTGGACTTCGATTTTTGCGTCTTCATCACTCGGGCAGGCATCGGCGGCATTATTGAGGATGTTGGTAAAGACCTGAATAAGCTGGTTGGGTTCGGCAATGACGGGTTTTAAGTCCGGGGCGTAGCTGAGCACGATGTTTGATGCGCCGGTGCGACCGGTCTCAAGTATCAGGTCAATGGCCTTTTGCATTTGTTCATGAACATCAACCGGCTGATTGTCCTGTTCGGGACGGCGGGCAAAGGTTTTAAGGTTGCTTGTGATCCGGCCCATTCGGTCTGTCAGTTCGGAAATGCGTTGCAGGTTTCGGTTGGCCGTATCGCTGTTGCCGCGTGATATGAATTTCAACGCATTTTCGGCATAACTGCGAATGGCAGTCAGCGGTTGATTGATTTCATGGGCAATGCCCGCCGACATCTGGCCAAGGGCGGCCAGTTTGCTTGTCTGGACCAATTCGGTTTGGGCGGATCGCAGGGCATCTTCGGTACGTGACCGTTCATTGATTTCCTGTGCCAGACGCAAGTTGGTGCTCATAAGGTCGGCGGTGCGAAGGCGGACCTGACGTTCAAGTTCGCGTTGTGACCAGTCACGGATTTCAAGTTGTTCAAGCATCGTGCGACGGCGTTGCAGGATGATGAAAACCAGCCCGGCAAAGATGACGTGGGCGGCCCCGGCCATTAGTCCGGCACTAAGGGTTGAGCGATCCAGAACCGACTTGTCGGTCAAAAGAAACATCCGCCACCCTTGCTTGGGAAGGGAGCTGCTGGTTGCGAGATATGTCGTCTTGCCTAGGTTGGTCTTTGTTGACGATGGTTCTGCTTTTTCCGCCCGCTCCGTCGGGGGCAGGTCAGACAGGTCTTTGGGAATGGTCGACAACGTCAGAGCAGAAAGCTCATCACCCTTGGGCCATTGCCCGTCGGTCAGAGGCATCAGTTCAAGTGGAGAATCGCCATATTTACGCGATGCAATGATGCGCGGGCGATTTTTGGCGGGCAGGTCTTCGATGGTGCGAAAGCGCCATTCCGGACGGGCGGATATGATGACGACGCCGTTTTCATCCGTGACAAGCACGCTTTCTCCGCCCTTGGTCCAGCGCTGCAGCAATGTATCAAGATGGGTTTTAACAACCATCGCCCCGTCAAACGTCACGCCATCGGAGCGCACCGGATGGGAAATATAGTAGCCCGGAACGTTCGATGTGATGCCAAAGGCAAAGTAATGGCCCGTTTCGCCGCGGCGTGCCTGCTGAAAATAGGGCCGAAAAGAGAAATTCCGCCCGATAAAGGAGGCGTCACTGTTCCAGTTGCTGGCCGCAATGGTCGTGCCGTCACGGTTCATGAAATAAATGTCGGATGCGCCACTGTCGGCAGCAAGTTTTTCCAAATAGACATTTACCTGTGCGGCATTGGCGGGGTCGGCAAAGGTGGCAAGGTTGAGGATGCGGTTATCAGAAGCCAGCGTGATCGGCAGATATTCGTGTTCCTTGATCGCGCCTTGAAGGTTGGAGCGATACAGTTCCAGTTTGTTGCGGCCATCCTGCGCGATATCGACAAGGCGGGTTTCGCGCCAGAACTCGGTCACGGTCCAAACCGTTACAGGCAACAACAGCAGCAATATGCAAAGAACAGCACGCGATGTGCGTTTGACCGAGACTGATGTTCTTAGCATTTCCACCCATTCATTTTTACGATCATCCACCACTTAAGGATAGGTGGTTCCGGGGGATTAAATTACAAATTCATTTCAATTCCCAGATGAAATTTCACAAGTTCGGCCTGACGCTTGATAATCGCTTGATCAGATTGTACCTATCAAGGACGCGACTATGCCAGTCGGCACGGTTTGAAAGCAGGTTTGGCATCCGCCAAGATCAAAAAGCCGTTTATCGTATCAAGAAAGTTCCCCTTGAATGAGCGAACAAGACACACACCTGATTTGGGTTTTGGCCGATGATCGGGCCGGCAACATCAATCAGGCGATTGGCGTTGCCGAAGCGCTGGCACAGCCATTCAAGCGGGTTGATATCGAATATACAAAGCTGGCCCGGCTGCCCAACATCCTGCGTGGCGCGAGTTTGCTTGGTGTGGATGACGGAACGCGTGCGCGTTTGACCGCACCCTGGCCTGATCTTGTCATTGCGGCCGGGCGCCGAACCGCCCCTGTTGCCCGCTGGATCAAAAAGCAAAGCCGTGGTCACACCCGAATTTGTCAGATCATGCGTCCTGATAGTGGTGAAAAGGATTTTGATCTGATTGCCGTTCCGGCCCATGACCAGATGCCTGCGCGTGAAAACGTTTTGGAAATTCCCGGAGCGCCGCATCGGATCACGGAAACGCGTCTTTTGATCGAAGCCGATAACTGGCGCAGCCATTTCAAAGGTTTGCCCGGTCCCCGGTTTGCCGTGATTGTTGGCGGCAGTTCAAAGAAAACGACGTTTACCGCAGACATGGCCGATGATCTGATTTCACACGCTATTGATGCGGCGAAGGCTGTTGATGGTAGTCTTCTGGTGACGACAAGCCGTCGCACCGGGCGTGAAAACGAAGAATTGATTGCAGACCGATTGGCGCAGTCGGGGATTTCGTATCATTTGCACGACTGGACATCGGATGCCGAAAATCCGTATTTCGGATATCTCGCACTGGCCGATGTATTGATCGTAACGGGTGATTCGGTTTCGATGTGTTGCGAAGCTGCCGCTGCACCGGGGGGCGTTTATATCTATGCGCCGCAAGGACTAGCGGGGACGCGGCATCAACGACTGCACCAGGCGTTATATGACGGGCAATATGCCCGACCGTTGCTTGACAGTACCGAACTCGTCCCATTCAAGCATCCATCGTTGCAGCCCGCCCGCGCGGTTGCCCAGCGGTGTCTTGAATTGCTAAGTGCGCCGGTATCCTGATCCGTTAATCGGGGTGGCGGAGGCCGTTTCCCATCGGGTCGATATGATCGACCAGAAAATCGATAAAGGCACGGATGCGCGTGGCAAGATGTTCGTGGCCGGCAAACATCGCATGAATGAGTTGTTCGTCCTGTGGCGTCCAGTCTGACAGGACTTCGATCAAATTTCCGGCCTTGATGTCAGCCTGAATGTGGAAACGCCCCAGTCGGGCCAAGCCAAGCCCGGAAAGGCACATGCGCCGCATTGTCGGGCCGTTATCGCACATGAAATTCCCCGATATGGTACGCTTGAGCCTGTCGCCTGTTTCGGGGCTGCGAAATGCCCATTCATTTAAGGGCAGGGGAAAGTTAAACCGCAGACAATTATGGTTCACAAGATCGTCGGGATGATGCGGCAAACCGTGCTTGGCAATATAGTCGGGGGATGCCACGACCATGCGGTGGCTTTCAATCAGTTTGCGGGCCTTAAGCGATGAGTCGGGCAGTGCCCCCGACCGGATCGCGATATCGGCCCGTTCTTCGAGCAAATCAATAATCCCGTCGGTCAGTGAAAAATCCAGTTCGACGTTTGGATAGCGTTCCAGAAACGCCGGGATCAGCGGCTGCACATACATCAACCCGAATGCAATCGATGCATTGACGCGCAAACGGCCACTTGGTGCGGCCTTGCCGCCACTGGCAACCGCACGCTCAGCATCGTCAATTTCATCAAGAACACGGCGCGCCCGGACCAGATACATGTCGCCTTCGGGGGTGAGTTGCAGGCCACGGGTGGACCGCACGATCAAGCGGGTCGACAATCGGTCTTCGATGCGGGTGACAAGTTTACTGACGGCGGATGGCGACAGATGGAGTTTGCGCCCGGCTTCGGAAAAGCTTTTGAGTTCAGCCACCCGGATGAAGGCTTCCATTTCCCCTGCGCGATTATCCAACTGATCCTCCATCTTTGAATTCAATTCAAAGGAATTTGTCGCGCATTCCCGATTATCGCGCAACCATTCCATCGTCATATTGGGCGGCAATGGACGGGGCCGAATGCCCCATCACTTTTTAAAGCCCGCAGCGTAGTGCGCGCGGGCCGGAGAATGAAAATGCCGCTTGCTTTATTTGCGTTGACGATTGCGGCCTATGCAATCGGGACAACGGAGTTTGTCGTTGTTGGCTTATTGCCGACCGTGGCAAATGATCTTTCGATTACACTGCCCATGGCCGGGTTGATCGTCAGTGTTTATGCCCTTGGCGTGACGTTTGGTGCGCCTGTTTTGACCGCCCTTACCGGACGGCTGCCGCGCAAGACCTTGATGCTCGGCCTGATGGGGGTGTTTGTGGTTGGCAATGGTGCCGCCGCACTCAGCCCGACTTATGAAATGCTGCTGGTGGCCCGGGTTGTTTCGGCCTTTGCCCATGGTGTGTTTTTCTCAATCGGGGCAACGATTGCCGCCGATCTGGTGCCGGAAAACCGCCGTGCATCGGCAATTGCCATGATGTTCATGGGGTTGACGGTTGCGATTGTCACCGGCGTGCCATTGGGTACGTTCATCGGCCAGATGTTTGGCTGGCGCGCGACATTCTGGGGTGTTGCATCACTTGGCGTGATTGCCTTTGCCGCAATTGCCGTTTTGTTGCCATCCAACCTGACACGTGCGGAACCCGCACGTTTGCTTGATCAGGTCCGCGTGCTGGGCAGTGGTCGTTTGTTGCTGGTGTTTGGCATGACGGCGTTTGGCTATGGCGGGACGTTTGTGACCTTTACCTATTTATCTGCGGTTTTGCAGGACATTACCGGATTTAGCGAGGCATCGGTCAGCCTGATACTGGTATTTTACGGATTGGCGATTGCGGTGGGGAACCTTGCCGGGGGCCGTATTGCAGATCGCAATCCGGTGCGCGCCTTAAGCGTGCTGTTTGCTTTACAGGTGGCAACATTGGTTGTCTTTACCTTTACCGCCGTCTCGCCGGTTCTGGCTTTGGTGACTTTGGCGGCCCTTGGTTTCTTGCAATTTGCCAGTGTGCCGGGGCTTCAGCTTTATGTTGTGCAACTAGCGAAATTGCATCGCCCGGGTGGGGTTGATGTGGCATCGGCGCTAAACATTGCGGCGTTCAATCTTGGCATTGCCATTGGGGCATGGGTTGGCGGGCTGGTGGTTTCATCGTCGCTTGGCCTGTCGGCAACGCCGTGGGTGGCGGCCATTCTTGTTACCTTTGCTGTCGGGTTGACTCGGATTAGTGGTGCGCTGGATCGTCGGGCCAGTTCGGTTCTTTCGGCCTCATAACCGTTTTTGATCCCATCCCATCTGGTGCATCAGGTGGGGTGGGTGTCAGAAAGGCTTGTTTTAATTGCCGTTTTGGCGTTGTTTGATCATGTGCCCCACAAAACAGGTTTTGTCCCTATGTCTGCGACCAATGGTGCGATGACTGCACCTGATCTTTTCCCACGCAAAACGGCGATCCTGCTGTTGGCGACTGTGGCGTGCTGTTTTGCCGCCAACCACGTTGCTGCGCGTCTTGCCTTTGAAAATGGGACGGGGTTGCTGTTGGCAATCTTGTGCCGGTCCGGGGTGGCATTATTGATCCTGATCGCGATTGTTGTCGGACAACGCCATTCCATTCGTCTGCCGAAAAGTTCGGTGCGCTGGCAGATTCTTTTGGGCTTGATGATCACGATCCAAAGCCTGTGCCTGTATTCGGCGGTTGCGCGCATTCCTGTTGCACTGGCGTTGCTTACGGCCAACAGTTTTCCGATCATCTTGGCCCTCCTGACGTGGGGTTTAGGGGGCGCGCGTCCAACACTGAAATCAACTGCGCTGATGCTGTTTATTCTGTCGGGGCTGGTCTTGGCACTTGATGTGCCCGGTAAACTGGATGGTGACGTTTCGGTCGGTGAAACCTGGTGGCAGGGGATTGCCTTTGCACTGACGGCGGCGACCGCCTTGTCCGTGGCGTTTTGGGTGACCGATCATAAACTTGCGGCCTTGAACGGGTCTGTTCGGTCAATGTTCACCATGGTCGTGGTTTTCATTTCCATGATCATTGCTGGTCTTGGCGATGTTTTACCCGGTGGCATGGCCTTGCCTGATGCAACCCCGGGCTGGTTCGGATTGGCGGCCTTGGTGTTGCTCTATGGTGGGGCGTTTTCGGTTCTGTTCATCTCCGTGCCGCGTCTAGACATGGCGCGCAACGCGCCGGTGATGAATATGGAACCGATTGCGACATTACTGTTTGCGTGGGTGGTGCTTGGCCAAATGATCAGCCCGATCCAGATGGCGGGTGGCCTTGTCGTGATCAGCGGGATCGTGATCCTGAGTTTGCGCAAATCAGCCTGATTGTCGGGCATAGGTCAAAATGCAGAAAAGAGGCCAGATGGCCCCTTTTGTAATGCTTATGAGTGGAAAACTCAGACCGCTTGTGAATGCCTGCCATGGGCATGATTGAGATAGGTATCAAACACGGCACAGACCGCACGGACCAGCGGGCGCCCCGTATCGGTCAGTTTAATGTGCGTGCTGTTAACCTCCACGATATCATCATTGGTCATTGCACGAATGCGATTGAGTTCTGGTGCAAATCTGTCGGCGGATGTGCCGTGTGTGGCACAGATTTTTGCAACATCCACCGACAGATTGCACATCAGCTCGTTGATGATGTCACGGCGCAGGCGGTCTTCGTTTGAAACGGCAACGCCTTTTTCAACCGCACAGTCGCCGCCCTCCACCGCGCGCTGCCAACGGGCCAGTGCCGGATCATTCTGAGCATAGCCTTGCGGCAGGGACGAAATGGCCGATGGACCAAACCCGATCAGGGCCTCGGCGCGGTCGGTGGTATATCCCTGGAAATTACGGTGTAGTTTGCCGTTGTAAAGTGCGGTTGCCATCGGGTCAGCCTGATGAGCGAAATGGTCCAGACCGATGGCGACATAGCGGTGATAGGCCAGCCTGTTCTGGATTTCTTCATACTGTGCCCAGCGTTCCTGCGTATTTGGCAGGGTTTCGGTCGGGATCAGGTTTTGGTGCTTTTTCATCCATGGTACGTGGGCATAGCCAAATACCGACAGACGATCCGGGCAGAGTGTGGCGGTCTGATCGACGGTCTGGCGGATGGATTGAACGGTTTGATTGGGCAGGCCATACATCAGATCGACGTTGATGCCGCGAAGGCCGTGATGGCGCAATCGGGAAATGACGTCACGGACCAGATCATAACTTTGGACGCGGTTAACCGCGCGCTGGACATCGGCGTTGAAATCCTGAATGCCAATGCTTGCGCGGTTAAAACCGCATTCGATCATGGCATCCATCAGATCATCATTTGCCGTGCGCGGGTCCATTTCAATGGCGACTTCGGCCGTGGGCAGGATATCAACCTTTTTGCGGATAGCACCCATGATGGTCCGAAGATCATCGGCCTTAAGGATGGTCGGGCTGCCGCCGCCAAAATGAATGTGCGAGACCGTGAACCTGTGTGTCGGATCAAGCTTGCCCAACGTGTTTTTGATCTCGGTCAGAAGGGCCGCGACGTAGGTGCCAACGGGTTTGTAATGCTTGGTGATTTTGGTGTTGCAGCCGCAGAACCAGCACATTTCCTCGCAATAGGGGACATGCAGATATAGCGACAGCGGTTGAAGCGGGTTTAACTCGCCAAGCCAGTTTGCAAACACTTTGCCGTTTATGGCGTCATGAAAATGCGGTGCCGTTGGATAGCTGGTGTAGCGCGGCAGGCGCAGGTCGTATTTTTCATAAAGGGCAAGCTGCATGACGGACATCCCGATTGGTGCGTTCTTTCCGTCTTTTGCATCATTCCAATGACGCGCGCCTTGATGTGCGTCAAGGATGGGGAACGGGAAAACCGTGCCGTTCGCTCAGGGCCTGCAGGATGGTGTCTTTGTCATCAATAAAAGCATGGCCATTTGCAACGCCGGCTTGAACATCAGACGTATCACCCGATTTCAGGATCATCACCGGAAGAGATTGGTGGTCTTCCCCCAGAAGGTCAACAATTTCCGCGCGCGGACGCGACCACGCAATGCGATGAACATCAAGGTCGCCGCACAGATCGGGAAAAGACGCCAGAACACCCTCGATCAGCGCGCAGTGCCAGCAATAAAATCGCTGTCCGGGCCATGCCGGATCTTCAAAATCGGGTTTTAGGACAAAAATCGTATCACGCTCGATAACAGGCATGGGCAGCGCCTTTTTATGGGGGCGAGAAGGTGTTTCGCCGCGTGGATATCGCAGCACTTTATCAGAGATGCTTGAACGCCGAAATCAGGTCGGCTCTAAGAGTGGCCAATCGTTCGCGACCTTCGTCTTCTTCATAGGGTTTTGATTGTCCAACACCCCAGATCGGGCCGGGCCAAGCAGCATCGTCCTTAAAGCGGGCAACCACATGGCAATGGAGCTGTGGCACCATATTGCCCAGCATCGCGACATTGGTTTTATGGGCATCAAACCGGCGTTTTAGAACGGCTGAAACGGTGGCGGTTTCGTCGCCCAGCGTTTTGCGATCTTCCGGGCTGAGATCATCATAATCAACAAGATCAGGACGTTTAGGGACAAGAATGAGCCAAGGATAGCGCGCATCATTCATCAACAAAACATGTGATAGCGGGCCGTCTGTGACCAGGGTCGTATCAGCAGCAAGTTGGGGATGAAGCGAAAAGGCGTTGTTCATGTGGGGACCTCAATCTTAAGCCAAAAAGACGTGTTGTTATAACCTGCTCTGCCGGAAGTGTCTTCTCTTGCGTGGTGATATTTGGCAAGTGACCGGCATCACGTCACTTTCATCCGACCATTCGAAGATGGGGTGGTGTGGCGACCGGTTGATCGGGGCGCGTATTTTGTTTTTGATGGTATTGAGGCGCCAGACAGCCCAATGCATCAAGTGTCCGATGAACGGCGACATCAAGCGACGTATGGGGTTCTTTACCAAACAGTGCACGCAAACGATCATTGTGCATGCGGGCCGGGTTGCGCCAAAGGTAACGAATTTCCCAGGCTTCGCGGAAGAACGGAACAAATGGGCGTAGCAGGCCAATCATCGTCCATGGAAGGGATTTGACTGGAATATCGGGATTTCTAACCGCGCGTTTGATCGCAGCGATCATGTGTGTCCCGTCGTTGTCCCAATGTCCTTGCAGGTGAAATTGCGCGAAGGATCCTAAGACATCGGATTGATCAAGAAGCCGGACAATCGTTTCGGCGACGTCGGGCAAATAGGCCCATTGATGGCCCACGCCCGCCTTGCCCGGATAGGTGATTTCATGAACAGGTTGACCGGCCTTGACCAGACATTGGGAAAACCAGTTGTTGTTTGCGCCCGGTCCAAAAAAATCACCGGCGCGAACAATCAATCCTGTTGCACCTGAATGAACAGCTCGGCGCATCCGCCGTTCCATTTCGACCCGAATAGCGCCTTTGCGGGTGTTCGGGAGCTGCGGGCTGGTTTCGGTCAGATTGGAAAGTTGGTCTTCATTGAAATTGTAAACCGTTCCGGGCAGGACAATGCGTGCCTTGTTTACGATGGCGGCCGCAATCGTGTTGTCAAGCATGGGCAAAACCAACTTGGACCAATTGCGGTAGCCCGGCGGATTAACGGCATGAATGATGACATCAACACATCGGCTTGCATTTAACACGTCATGTCGGCACATGGCATCGCCGACGCGCCAGTCAATATCATCTGCATTGGATTGATCGGCCTTGGGTGGCTTTCGCACCAGTGCGCGAACCTGCCAGCCATGGTCATGAAGAGCGTTGGTAATGGCCGATCCGATGCCACCATTGGCACCAATGACAAGGGCGATACGGTTTGAATTTATGGTCATGATTTTGTCCTCCGTTAATTGGGATGGACAAAGGGTACTGGTCATGTCCGTAAAACGGTATTCTATAAAATAGCATTCATGATATACATAAATGTATGGCAATGCATGAACCCAACTGGGACCTTTATCGGACGTTTCTTGCTGTGTTAGAGCATGGGTCTCTTTCGGCGGCGGCACGCGCGCTCGGCTTAACGCAGCCGACGGTTGGACGACACATTGATGAATTGCAAGAGCAGTTGGGGATTGTGCTTTTCACCCGGTCGCAATCTGGGTTGGTGCCAACAGATACAGCCATTGGGTTGCGTCCACACGCAGAAGCACTGCGATCAACGGCAAAGGCACTTCAACGCGCTGCAAGTGCCGAGAGAGGTGCCGTTCAAGGTACTGTGCGCATCACCGCAGCTGAAGTGGTTGGCATAGAGGTCTTGCCGCCCATCCTGACGGGTATTCGCAATTCATTTCCTGATCTTGAATTTGAGCTTGTGTTGTCAAACCGGGTGGAAAATTTGCTGCGACGCGATGCCGATATTGCGGTGCGTATGGTTGCACCAAATCAGGATTCCCTCATCGCGCAGAAGACCGGGACCGTTGAGATCGGGTTTTATGCGACGACCCGATATCTTGCGCAATCTGGCTGGGCGGATCGCCATGATAAAATTGACTGGTCGGAGCTTGTCAAACTTGATCTGATCGGTTTTGACACCAAGACAGCTGACATTCGATCGATCATTGAAAGAAATCATCACCTTGGTAATGTGGAATTTGATATGCGTGTTGATAGCAATACCGCGCAGTTGGCGATGATGCGGGCGGGTTTCGGTGTTGCTCTTTGCCAGTCGCATCTGGCTGCACGAAGTGGCGATTGTGTGCGTCTGATACCAGAGTTTTCGGTCGGACTGGACACGTGGATAACCATGCACGAAGGCCTGCGCGATACATTGCGCTGCCGGATGGTGTTCGATGCCCTGGTTAGGGGAATGAAATCTTATGTGCGCGGTGGCTTAAAAGGTCTTTCAGTGCCGCCTGTTGGATCGTTCGGTGACTGACAGGTGACGCATATGGTTTCATACGAAGTTCAGGCGGCCTTATCCTTTTGCCGCAGTGGCTTGTGGTGCTGATCACACTGGTTTGCTTGCGATTTGATTGGTTTGCTCCTAGCTAACAACTGGGTTGGCTTTCATGCCTTACGCAGCAAAAGGAAACCTCAGTATGTCGGATCGAAAGCGCGTCGTTATCGTTGGGGCCGGATTTGGTGGCATGAGTGCGGCCAAAAAACTTGCTGGTAAAGATGTTGACGTCATTCTGATCGACAAACGCAATCATCACCTGTTTCAACCGTTGCTGTATCAGGTGGCAACGGCGGATTTGTCGCCGGCTGAAATTGCCTGGCCGATCCGCAGCATGTTCAGTAAATCGCCAAATGTTTCCGTTTTCATGGGTGAAGTTACCGGGATTGATTTGCCAAACCAGCGTGTTCTTTCCGGAGAACATGTTCTGGAATATGACTACCTTGTCTTGGCAACCGGGGCGGTGACGTCCTATTTCGGCAATGATGACTGGGCGTCGGTGGCACCGGGTTTGAAGAATATTACCGAGGCGACCAACATCCGCAAAAGCCTTTTGATGGCGTTTGAAAGGGCGGAAAACAGTCAGGATGAGGATCAAAAACGCCGACTTTTGAATTTCATTGTTGTTGGCGGTGGTCCGACCGGTGTCGAAATGGCCGGGGCAATTGCCGAACTTGCCAAAAAGACACTGTCTGATGATTTTCGCCGAATTGATCCGCGTGACGCCCGCATCATCCTTGCCGAAGGTGGGCCAAGGTTGCTGGCTGCATTCCCCGAAGATTTGTCTGACTATACGCAAAAGTCGCTTGAAAGCATCGGGGTTGAAGTGCGCGTTGGGCAGGCTGTCACTGAGATCACCGCACAAGGTGCGAAAATCGGCGATGAATTTATTCCCAGTGCCAATGTCATCTGGGGGGCCGGGGTTCAGGTCCCTGATTTGAAAGACTGGACGCAAAAGCCTGCGGATCGTGGCGGGCGGATCATGGTTGAGGGGGACCTTTCCGTTCCCGGTCATTCACATGTTTTTATCATCGGGGATGCCGCCCATGTTGCGTGGCGCGATGGTTTGACTGTGCCAGGCATTGCACCGGCCGCCAAGCAACAGGGAAAATACGTCGGGCAGCGTATTCTTGATCTGATGAACGGGCAGGAAACATCGCCGTTTAAATACAGTCATGCAGGCAACCTTGCGACGATTGGCCGACATCGCGCTGTGATGGACCTTAATGGCATCAAGCTAAGAGGATGGCTGGCCTGGTGGTTCTGGGGGCTGGCGCATATTTATTTTCTGATCGGGTTGCGCGCCCCGGCACTTGTCATGGTGCAATGGATGTGGAGTTACCTGTTTCGTAAAAAAGGTGCGCGTCTGATTACCGGGCAGGACAGGGAAAATGCGACGGCGGTTGTGCCGCCGCCGTAAAAGGAAACCTGAATGACTGTGTTTGGCCGCAAACATCAGGCCGCGTTCTCTGTTCTGTGTTTTGCGATCAAGCGATCAACGATGTTGGCAACCTCACCCTCGGCATCGGCGATGGATTGACGGGTCCGGTCATCGGCAAACTCGTCATATTCGATGGCCGTGCCGTATTGATCGGTGATCCCGATATATTCAAGCGGAGTGAAAAGGGCACCTTCGACAAAGTTCAGATGCGCAATCCGGCCATCCGGGCCATAGCCGTAGTCACCGCGCGATGACAGGGCAACGATGGATTTATTGCCCGTTACCATCGGCCAATAAGGAACGCCGTCGCGCGTCCGGTCAAACCCAAAGGTACGACCCACCCGGACGATGTTATCAAGCCAGGCCTTCATCTGGGCGGGCATGCCGAAATTATACATTGGAACACCGGCAACAATCACATCGGCACGTAGCAGTTCATCGACCAGTGTGTCACTTTGGGCCAAAACATCATGCATCCAGTCTTCGCGTTGTTCGGGTTTGGTGAATGCCGCATGGACCCAATCACCGGTGACGGGTTTGGGCGGGGATGCGCCAACATCGCGGTAAATGATTTCATCATCGGGGCGTTGGGTGCGCCAGAGTTCGATGAATTTGGCACTCAGGCGGCGGCTGTGGGAGCCGTGTTGTTTTTGGTCGGATCGGCTGGGGCGGGCGCTGCTGTCGATGTGCAAGATCGTGGTCATGATATCCTCCAAAGGATGATACTTGTTCATCCGTGTTTTGTTCGATGACCAAGACTTGCCTTGTTTTGGATGTTTCGGCAAAATCGAATTCCTCAGTTCATGGATGAATTAGGTTCACCTATATGTCGTTGCCACCACTTGCCGCATTGCGCGCCTTTGAGGCTGCCGCCCGCCATCAGAGTTTTAAAAAGGCTGCGGCTGAAATTGCCGTAACGCCAACAGCAATCAGCCATCAGATACGCCTGCTTGAGGAAACGCTTGGTATTCGTTTGTTCGACCGCAAGCCAAGGCAGGTTGTTTTGACGCCGGCGGGGCATGAGCTTTTCCCTGTTCTGCGTGATGGGTTTGCATCCTTTGCCTTGGCGATTGATCGTGTTGGGCAACGCACAAAGGCCAGAAGCCTGACGGTGTCGGTTTTGCCGTCTTTTGCTGCCAAATGGCTGTTGCCGCGACTTCCGCGCTTTCAGGCCGAACATCCTGATATTCATCTGCGTTTGCATACCTCGCCCGAGGTGGTTGATCTGGCAAGTGGGGTTGTCGATGCTGCAATCCGTTATGGTGCCGGGCCCTACCGCGGACTTGTGGCGCAAACCATGTTTCAAGAACGGTTCGTGCCACTTTGCAGTCCGATGCTGGGGCTGAAACATCCCGAAGACCTGAAGGGCTGTGCGCTTTTGCATCTCGATTGGCTAAGACCCGATGATCAGACACCGACATGGGAACGCTGGGGCTTGGCAGCGGGTATCAGTGGTTTGAAACCTTCGGGGGGATTTACGTTTTCCGATGATGCCCATGCCATTCAGGCGGCCATCGCCGGTCAGGGCGTGGTTCTGGCCAGCCGTGAGCTGGCACGCGCCGAACTTGACAGCGGGCTGCTCGTGCAGCCGTTTGGGCCAGTGATTGAAGGTCATACCTACAATCTGGTGCATACCGGACGCGGCGACCATCGGGCCGAAGTCGAGGTGTTTGGAAACTGGATTGCGAGCGAAATTGCCAGATCACAAGAACATTCAAAACCCGCAGGCGATTGATGATTGACCTAAAGGGTCGCATGCGAAACGATACAGTCTTGATATGTAAAGTCATTGAAGGTGCATTATGCCACGTTTTGCTGCCAATCTGTCGTTCCTGTTTGCTGATCTGCCGTTTGAGAAGCGTTTTGCGGCAGCAGCAGAGGCGGGATTTGTCGGCGTGGAATATATCGGGGCTTATGATGTGCCGATGGCAACGGCAAAATCGCTTCTGACCGATAATGGCCTTGAGCAGGTTTTATTCAATCTGCCACTTGGTGACTGGGATGCCGGGGATCGTGGGCTGGCGTGCCGACCGGGCCGTGAAGATGAATTTCGTGACTCGGTGGTCAAGGGGCTTGATTATGCGGCGGCGACCAATTGCAAAATGCTTCATTGCATGGCCGGTGTCATGGGCAAGGACGAAGATGCCGGTGAAATTGCCCGGCTTTATTGTGACAACCTGCTATATGCCGCTGATCTGGCCGATCAGGCCGGTGTCGATATCCTGATTGAACCGATCAATCCGATGGATATGCCGGGCTATTTGCTTAATTCGGTGGAGCAGGCGGCGGTTATCCTCAAACAGCTCGACCATCCACGTCTGGCATTGCAGTTTGATATCTATCACGCACAAATTGTCGGCGGGAACATCGCCGCCCGTCTTGACCAGTATTTTGAGATCACCCGTCATGTGCAGGTGGCTGGCGCGCCGGGCCGTCATGAACCCGATAGTGGCGAGTTGAACTATCCGTTCCTGTTGTATCTGCTGGATCGGATTGGGTATGACGGCTGGATTGGCTGTGAATACAAGCCACATGGCAAGACCGAAGACGGGCTGGGTTGGCTGCGGCCATGGATGCCTAAGCCGGGGGCCTAATCGCCAAAGCTATTTGTGGTGTCCTATTCGATCAAAATAGCGCGGAAGTCATTCACATTGGTCAGGGTCGGGCCAGTGACCAGCAGATCGTCAATCTTGGCAAAGGCGCTATAGGCGTCGTTGTTGGCCAGATATTCGCGTAGATCAATTCCGGCATCTTGGGCCTTTTGCCAACTTGTCGGATCAATGATCGCACCGGCGTTGTCTTCGCTGCCATCAATACCATCGGTATCAATCGCAAGCGCGCTAAGGCCAGCTTGATCGCGAAACTGAATAAGCAAGGATAGCAAAAACTCACTGTTGCGTCCGCCGCGTCCGCCTTTGCCACGCACGGTGACCGTGGTCTCCCCACCCGAAAGCAACACACATGGTTTGGTGGCCGGTTGGCCGTGGTTGGCGACTTGGTGGGCAATGCCGGCATGCATGATGGCGACTTCGCGGGCTTCGCCTTCGATGGCGTCCCCTAGGATGACCGGGTTGAGGCCCAATTCGCGGGCGATCTTGGCGGCGGCCTCAAGACTGTCTTGCGGGCGGGCCAGCATCACGGTTTCATGCCCGTCAAAGCAGGCATCACCGGGCTTGACGGTTTCATGGGTGCTATTAGTCAGAAGATCCTTGGCAGCCGTTGGAATATCGATCTGATAATGGCGGAGGATATCAAGCGCATCCTTACCCGTTGTCGGGTCGGCAACCGTTGGGCCCGATGCAATGATCGTCGGATCATCACCGGGAACGTCAGAGACAAGATATGTCACCATACGGGCCGGGGCGGATGCCTGTGCCAGTCTGCCGCCCTTGATCGCGGACAGATGTTTGCGCACGCAATTCATTTCTGAAATGGTCGCACCACTGCGCAAAAGTGCCTTGCTGATCGATTGTTTGTCTTCGAGTGTCAAGCCCGGACCGGGCAGGGCCAGCAGGGCCGACCCGCCGCCTGAAATCATGCAGACCACCAGATCATCTGGTCCGGCTTTTTTGACGATCTCAAGAATGCGTTCGGCGGCCTTTTGACCTGCCGCATCGGGGACCGGATGGGATGCCTCGACAATTTCGATTTGCTCACAGTCAACCGCGTGGCCATAACGGGTGACAACCAATCCCTCAAGCGGGCCATCCCATGCTTTTTCAAATGCGCGCGCCATATTGGCCGATGCCTTGCCGGCCCCAATGACAATGGTTTTGCCTTTTGGCTTTTCTGGCATGTTCAATGGGATTTGAACGGCTGGGTCGGCTGCCTTTAACGCAGCATCCATCATGGCCAAAAGTTTTTCGCGCGCGGTTGTCATGCTTAGCTTCCCTGAGTGGAGTTTTGGTCTGGACCGTCTTTGGGCGGCGGTTTGAATATTGTTAAGTCGATTGTTTGTCTGAGGCTGTTTTAAAGAAATCAAGCACGGCTTGCAGGTGGTTTGACATCGCCTTTTCCGCTGCATCAGGATCGCGTGCGGCAATGGCTTCGATGATGTCATGATGATGTTCCTGCACCATCCGGTCAAACGAGGGGCCGGTCAGATTGTTGAAGCGGATTTCCATCAAGGCAGCCTGCAACACATCGTGGAGCATTTTCATCACGTGATAATAAATGATCGATCCTGTGGCCCGGCCGATCATCATGTGCAAACGATGATCGTCATCGGCACGGTACTTGGACGCACGGCGCGGATCATGGGCCTGACGGTAGGCGATGCGCAGCAATTTGATGTCTTCGTCACTGGCATTGACCGCAGCCCGCCTAGCCGCCCATGTTTCCAGCGTACAACGGATTTCCTGAAGATCGCGCAGGTTGCTGATGGAATCGCGCACAAGATCGGTCATGGCGGTATCCATGTCGATCCCGGTCGATGACAGGATTTCCGTGCCGCCGCCTTGAACCGCGCGCAGATAGCCACGGGTTTTAAGCTTTTGCAGGGCCGCACGCACCGAAACGCGACTGACTTTCATGGTTTCGGCCAGTTGGCGTTCACCCGGAAGCCGGTCACCGGGCAGGAAGATACCGTCTGAAATCTTTTCAAGCAGCTGGTCTGCGACCTGATCGGCAATCCGTTTGGGACGTTTCGTTTCCTGATCGTCCGGGGCCGGGGGCATTTTGGCAGACGGCATTTTGAGGTTTCTCCAGTCGCGGTTTATCAGCCGATGCTGTCACGAAGTCGTACCGTATTTTTATAAATGGTCATACCAGTTTAGGGGATGTTTGGGGCGGACGCAAAGCACGATACGCTCAAGATGCATTGTTATGCCAAGGCTCATTGATAATGACCCTTGGTTTTCAGGGCAGATCGGCTTGCATGAGCTTGTCTGAGCGTCGATAAATTGATACTTCAACAGATGTAAACCAACGCAACATACTTGCCCCATGACAGGCATGTTTGACGATTTCCCGGTTTGCCGTTCCGTTACCGACTTTCAGGAGAATATGCGTGCGTCACCATGCAGGGCCTCTTTTGGGCCAAGATGATCCAGCCCCGTTTGAAATTTTGAACGCAAATGGCAAAGGACATTCGCTTTTTGTTTGCGACCATGCATCGCGTGAAATTCCCCAAAGTCTCGGTACGCTTGGCCTGCCCGAAGACGAACGAAAACGTCATATTGGGTGGGACATCGGGGCGCGCAAAGTAACCGAAATTCTCGTTGACCGGTTTGATTGCCCGGCTGTTCTGGGGGGCTATTCGCGGTTGGTGATTGATTGTAATCGCCAACTTTGGGATCCGACCGGGATGCCTGAAATTGCTGATCAGACGGTGGTACCGGGCAATAAAAACGTGTCGCCCACAGAACATATGAAACGGATCCGTGAGATTTTCCTGCCGTATCATTGGGCGATTGAAGAACAGATTGCCAATTTCCATGCCCATAAAATTGTCCCAGCTTTGATCGCAATCCACAGCTTTACACCGGTGTTTCAAGACTTTGAACGGCCTTGGGAACTTGGCATTCTTTGGGATCAGGATGATCGTATTCCAGTTCCGCTGCTGGCTAGGCTGCGCGAACAGAATCCCGATCTGACCATCGGTGACAATGAACCCTATTCCGGGCAGCAAATGGCCGATTATACCATTGATCATCATGGTGAAGCCGGTGGTTTGCCCTGTGTGTCGATTGAAATCCGTCAGGATCTGATTGATACTGATGAAGGATGCGAGAAATGGGCAAAAATTCTTGGCGACGCGTTTGTCGATATTCTTGCCGATCCAAACCTTTATAAGATCAGGAGAGACTGATTTGGCGGCGTTCCAGACGCAAGAACCGGGGTTTTCGATTGGTATCGAAGAGGAATTCTGGCTTGTTGATCGCCAAAGCCGCGATCTTGCAAATGATCCGCCAGCGGACTTTTTAAAGGATGCCAAGGCAAAGCTGGGTGATCAGGTTTCCAGCGAGTTTATGCGCTGCCAGATCGAAACCGGTACCAAGGTTTGCAACAGTGCAAAGGACGCGCGCGAACAACTGAGCCATATGCGCTCAACCCTGGCCGAAATTGCCAGCAAGTACGACATGGCATTGTTGGCGGCATCGACCCACCCATTTGCCCAGTGGGACAGCCAGAAACATACCGAAGGCGAACGCTACAGCACCATCGCGCGTGATTTGCGCACGGTTGTTGACCGGTTGCTGATTTGCGGCATGCATGTGCATGTCGGCATTGAGGATGATGACCTTCGGATCGAACTGATGGCGCAGGCAAGTTACTTTTTGCCGCATCTTCTGGCCTTGACCACCAGTTCGCCGTTTTGGCGGGGCCGTGATACCGGGCTTCAGACCTTCCGGCTTTCGGTGTTTGATAATCTGCCACGTACGGGACTGCCCGAAGTGTTTGGGTCGTGGGCGGAATATCGCCGACATGTCGATATGCTGATCCAGGCCGGTGTGATTGAGGACGGTACCAAGCTTTGGTGGGATTTACGCCCATCGGACCGGTGGCCGACACTTGAAATGCGGATTGCCGATGTTTGTACCGATCTTGAAGATGCGGTCTGTGTCGCTTCCATCACGCGATGCCTGATGCGGATGTTGTATCGATTGCGGCGTAACAATCAGCGGTGGCGGATTTATTCGCACATGCTGGTACGCGAAAACCGTTGGCGGGCCTGCCGATATGGCAGTGATCCCGGCGAGAAAACCGGATTGATTGATTTTGGCCGGGCTGAAATTGTGCCGTATGTCGATCTGGTCGAGGAAATCCTTGAACTGATCCGCCCGGATGCGGAATTTTTTGGCTGTGTTGCGGAAATTGAACATGCGCGTGAAATCGTGCGACGTGGCACCAGCGCGCGTCGCCAGCGCGAGGTCTTTGACGCTGCGATTGAAAAGGGGATCAGCCCGCGCGATGCGCTTGTCGCGGTGGCGGACCACTTGATCGCGCAGACAGTGCCGGGATCGCAATCGGTCGTCTAACGCCCCTTGTCAGCGCGCAACGCATTGAGTATCGTCGCGCCGCATTAAAAGTTTTCGCGCACCGGGTATCCGCTGTGCAGCCCATCATCGGAGAAGAATGAATGACCGAAGTCGGTGGTATCGCAGCTGATCAGCTTGCGAGTTATGTCGAGCGTATTGAACGTCTTGAAGAAGAAAAAGCCAACCTTATGGCTGATATCAAGGAAGTTTACGGCGAAGCCAAAGCACTTGGCTATGACGTGAAAATCCTGCGTCAGATTATCCGTCTGCGTAAAATCGAAGACCACGAACGCAGCGAGCAGGAACAAATCCTTGAAGTGTACAAGCGAGCGCTTGGCATGAGCTGACACCTTGTGTCAGCAGACTGCAACCTGAATTCAAAGCCCGCTTTCGAGCGGGCTTTTGTTTTTGTATCCTGATCGAATGAACACGCAAACCCGTCCCGAAATTACGGCCGAAGTCACAGATGGTGTCTGTAGGCTTTTGTATCACCATCAGATGCCCTGCCTGACCGAGCTTCGGTTGGGCAACGGGCGGAGGCTGGACGTTTTGGCGCTTGGGGCCAAGGGGGAACTTTGGGCGGTTGAAGTCAAATCATCGGTCGCGGATTTTAAAACCGATCAGAAATGGGAAAGCTATGTCGAGTATTGCGACAGGTTGTTTTTTGCCGTGCCGATGGATTTTCCCAAGGAACTGATCCCCGAGAGTGTGGGACTAATTGTTGCCGACCGGTTTGAAGCAGCGATCCTTCGCATGCCCGAAGAACAGAAACTTTCAGCAGCACGGCGCAAGAAGCTGTTGATTTCATTTGGGCAAACGGCGGCAGGACGATTGGGTAACACGATTGGCGATAACGTGTTTATGCCCTGAAATACAAAGGCCCCGCACATTTGTCGGGGCCTTTGGTTTTGGTGGTCTGTGCGGGATTATTCCGCGGCCTTAAGGTGTTCTGGCGGGTTGCGGAACTGGTCGATCAGCTCGGCCTCACGCGTTTTGACCTTTTCAATATTGCCATCTTTGATGTGACCATATCCGCGAATTTGTTCGGGCAAGGCCAGAAGCGCGTTGGCAATGCGGGCATTTTCATGGGTCAGCCCGGCAATGACTTCGGTCACCAGCATTTCATAATCTGCAATCAGTTGGCGTTCCATTTTGCGTTCATGGGTCCGGCCAAACGGATCAAGGGCCGTGCCGCGCAGGAACTTGAATTTCGCCAAAATGCCAAAGGCGTTCATCATCCAGGGACCATAGGTCGATTTCGTTAGCTGACCATTTTCCGGGTTCTTATCCGCAATCGCCGGTGGAGCAAGGTGGAATTTGATTTTGTAATCACCCGTGAAGTTTCTGGCCAACTTCTTGAAGAACGCTGGATCGGTATAAAGTCGTGCGACTTCGTATTCGTCCTTATAGGCCAGCAGTTTGAAGTAGTATTTCGCCACTGTCCGGGTCAATTCATCCCCACCAACAAGGCGTTTTTCCGCTGCGGCGACCTGATCAACAAGGGCCGTGAAGCGTTTGGCATAGGCGGCATTCTGATAACCGGTCAGGAAATCGACGCGTTTGGCGATGATGTCGGAAAGTTCGGTGGCAACCGGGTGAGCTTCGGTTTCGTTCGGACCGACAACCTCAAGAACGCGATTGGGCTCGTGGGCATAAAGGCGGCCCCAATAGAATGACTGTTTGTTCATATCGACAGCCACACCATTAAGCTCAATCGCCTGCATCAGGGCTTCTTCGGTGATCGGGATCAGGCCGCGCTGCCACGCGACACCAAGCATGAACAGGTTGGTCGCAATCGAATTGCCCATCAACCGGGTGGCAATGTCACTGCCTTCGACAAAATTGACTGCGCCCGCACCACAGGTGTCGGCGATGACTTTCATATGCTCGTTGGTTTTAAGCTCAAAGTCCGGGTTGCTGGTAAAGGCACCCGTCACGGTTTCATGGGTGTTGATGACGGCCTGTGTAAAGTTGCGGCGCATCTTGGCCAAGCCTTCGTAACTTGCCGCGACCAAAAGATCACACCCCAGCACGACATTGGCTTCACCGGCCGGAATGCGCGCGGCATGGAGTTTACTTTGTTCATTGGCAAAGCGGATGTGGCTGACCACAGCCCCGCCTTTTTGCGCAAGCCCCGCCATATCAAGTCCGACAATGCCCTTGCCCTCAATATGGGCGGCCATGCCCAGCAATGCACCGATGGTAACCACACCGGTCCCGCCAACGCCGGTAATCAGAACCGACCATGGTTCGTGGATATCAGGCAGAGTCGGGCGCGGGAGTCTGGCAAAGACAGCATCGCCGGGGGTGTCGCCCTTGGCTGCCGCATCTGGCTTACGCAGCGATCCGCCTTCAATCGTCACAAAGCTTGGGCAGAATCCATTCAGGCATGAGAAATCCTTGTTACAGGCCGATTGGTCAATCGCACGTTTGCGGCCAAATTCGGTTTCGACCGGCACCACGGCAAGGCAGTTGGATTTTTCACCGCAATCGCCACAGCCTTCACAGACAAGGTCATTGATGAAAACACGCTTGGGCGGATCGACCATCAATTTGCGTTTGCGACGACGGCGTTTTTCGGCCGCACAGGTTTGATCAAACACAAGGACGGTAACACCTTCGATCTCGCGCAATTCTTTTTGCGTGGCATCCAGTTCATCACGATGGCGGATATCCACACCGGGGGCAAAATCAGACCCCATCGGATATTTATCTGGCTCGTCAGACAGAACGATGATGCGCTTGGCCCCTTCGTCAAACATCTGACGGGTGACCTGTGGCACGGTCAAAGGACCATCAACCGGCTGTCCACCGGTCATGGCAACCGCATCGTTAAACAGGATTTTATAGGTAATGTTGACACCCGACGCGACGGCGGCGCGCACGGCCAAAGACCCGGAATGGTAATAGGTCCCATCGCCAAGGTTTTGGAAAACATGTTTTTCATGGGTAAAGGGCGCCTGACCGATCCAGGTCGCACCTTCGCCGCCCATATGGGTAAAGGTTTCGGTCGAACGGTCCATCCAGTTGACCATGTAATGGCACCCGATCCCGGCCATGGCACGGCTGCCGTCGGGGACCTTGGTCGAACTGTTGTGCGGGCAGCCCGGACAGAACCACGGAATGCGCGCCACATCCGGGCGCGGTTCGGCGATTTCCTTTTCCTTTTCGGCCAGCCAGTCAATGCGTTCATGAATGGCCGGGCTATCATAGAACCGTTTGATCCGCTCGGCCAAGACAACCGCAATGCGGGCCGGGGTCAGCTCATCCATCGATGGCAGGATCCACTCGCCTTTTTCATCGAACTTGCCAATAACCTGCGGGCGGACATCTTCGCGCCAGTTATAAAGCTGTTCCTTGACCTGATTTTCCATCACCGCGCGTTTTTCTTCGACGACGATGATTTCCTCTAGGCCCATGGCAAATTCGCGCACATCGTCACGGTTGAGCGGCCAGCTCATCCCGACTTTCAGAACCCGAATGCCGATCTGTGCGGCGTCTTGTTCGGAAATGCCAAGGTCATCAAATGCCTGCATGACGTCAAGGTATGCCTTGCCCGTCGTGATGATGCCAAGCCGCGCATTCGGGCTGTCGATCACGGTTTTGTTCAGCTTGTTTGCCCGCGCATATGCCAATGCGGCATAGAGCTTATATTTCATCAGGCGATGTTCTTGCTCCTTGGGGGTGTCGGGCCAGCGGATATGCAGGCCGCCCTCGGGCATGGCGAAATCAGTGGGGATGATCGGGGTGATACGGTCTGGTGCGACGTCAGCCGCAGCCGAGCTTTCGACCGTTTCGGCAATGGTTTTCATCGCCACCCAGCAACCGGAATAGCGGCTCATGGCCCAGCCATGAATGCCGAAATCAAGGATGTCCTGAACACCGGACGGGTTTAAAACCGGGATTTGCGCATCAATAAAGGCATATTCGGTCTGATGGGGCAGGGTGGATGATTTGCAAGAATGGTCATCCCCTGCAAGGACAAGGACACCGCCATTTTTGGATGTGCCAGCATAGTTGGCGTGTTTGAAGACATCGCCAGATCGGTCAACGCCGGGACCCTTGCCATACCACATGCCAAAGACGCCATCATATTTGGCATCCGGGTACATATTGACCTGTTGGCTGCCCCAAACGACCGTTGCGGCAAGGTCTTCGTTGACCCCGGTCTGAAATTCGATCTGTTGCTTGGATAGAAACTTTTGGGCCCGCCATAATTGTTGATCCAGACCACCAAGCGGCGACCCGCGATAGCCGGAAATGCAGCCCGCAGTATTAAGGCCTGCGCGCGCATCGAGCTGGCGCTGCATCAGAGGCAATCGAACAAGTGCCTGAATGCCTGTCAGATAAACTCGACCTTCTTCAAGCGTATATTTATCATCAAGGCTAATTGCCGCCAATTGTGCCATGACCAGTCTCCCTCGATCTCTCTGATGTGCCGGACCTTTTACACACTGCTTATAGGGATATGGGCGTTGGTGCAGTGTTTCGGTATGGCCCGTGTGTAAATCCATCTCACACGGTTTGCGGGACCAATGTGAGATGTCGTAATGGTAATGAATGCTGACCTTTTTTCAAAGCGAACTCGCAGTGCACAGCCCAAAACGCCCGATTGTATGGATTGACGTTACGTCAACTTAATATTTACTTATTCCGGTACCGATTTGCGCGCAATATAATTGCGTTGCTGCTGCGGTGCGATATTTCGGGTTGGCCGAGTCTCTGCTCGGAACAGCAAAACCCACGTGGTATCGTTTGCGTGGAATTTGGGCAGAGTACCAGGAAAGGATCATATAGATGGACCAACGTGTTTCACTGATCACACTTGGCGTGGCTGATCTGGATCGGTCCCGGCGGTTTTACGAAGACGGGCTTGGTTGGCACGTCACCCAGATGGTCGAAGGTCAGGTTGTGTTCTATCAACTGTCCAATGGGCTCGCACTTGGTCTGTTTGGTCGGGCGGATCTGATCAAGGATGGGAAATTTGACGATGATACCGGGGCGACATTTGGCGGGCTGACATTGGCGTTTAATACGCGCAGCGAAGCTGAAGTTGACGCGGTGATGCTTGAGGCCGAAAAAGCCGGGGCCAAAATCCAGAAACTGGCGGAGAAAGTATTCTGGGGCGGCTATTCCGGTTATTTTCGCGATCCGGACGGGCATGCGTGGGAAGTCGCGTTCAATCCGTTTTGGCAGCTTGATGACAATGGCAATTTGCATATTTCGCCAATGGCGTCATCGTGACGAACCGATTTTAATTTATTGAAACGTTACCTGAATGTTTTAACAATTCAAACGGTGTGTTTTTATCTACCGAAATGTCTTCGGCGATTTGCTGAAGATGAAACAGGAAGGTTTTGACCGTGAGTTGGATTGACCAGTTTCCGGGCCTGTCACGATTACCAGAAGACATTCGAAACTATCTTCTAAGCGAAAGCAATATCGTCACCGTTCCAGAAAATACCGTCATTTTTGGTCCGGGAAAATCGCCAGAGAACCTTTTGCTGTTGCTTGACGGGACGGTTCGGGTGCAGCAGACGTCCGATACCGGGCGGGAAATCGTGCTGTATCGCGTTCATGCCGGTGAAAGCTGCGTTCTGACGACCGCCTGTCTTCTGGCCTATGAGGATTATTCCGCCGAGGGCATTGCAGAAACCCAAACCCGTGCGGTCGCGATCCCGCGGGCTGCTTTTGACAAGCTGGTCTCGGACTTTGTCGCGTTTCGGCAGTTTGTTTTTACCGCCTATTCAAAACGGATCACTGACCTGTTTCTTGTGATCGAAGAAATCGCGTTTCGCCGATTGGACATCAGACTGGCACATAAGTTAATCGAGCTTGCCGAGGACGGTGATATTGTTTCGTCAACACACCAGAAACTGGCGGTGGAGCTTGGCTCGGCGCGGGAAGTCATTTCACGGCAATTACAGGAATTCCAGCGTCGCGGCTGGATTGAACAATCACGCGGCACCATTCGTTTGATGGATCGGGATCGACTTTCGGGGTTGGCACAAAGCTGATTGATTCCGCCTATAAACATTGATGCCGATCTGCCCTGAATACAGACCTTCAACATTAAAAAACCAATATGTTTTAATGTTTGGTGACAAGGTCACCGAAAGCCGGTTCCCGAACTCTTATAATTCCAGATTGAAATACAGGCTGCGTGCCAAAGCGCGGCATATAACCAATCCCGTCCGTAGCATGCCATCCAAAGGTTCTAATGGATCAAGTGAATGGCATGGACCCTGAGGAGGAACATATGTCTGACTACCCGGTGAATATGACCATAAAACCAGAAGTCATGGCCTTTTTTGATCCCGATACCAACACGATCAGCTATGTGGTGAAGGACCCTGAAAGCGCTGCGTGTGCTGTTGTCGATTCCGTCATGGATATTGATTACGCGGCAGGACGCATCAGCTTTGGCCATGCGGACCGGATGATTGCCTTCATTCAGGAACATGACCTGAAACTGGAATGGATCATCGAAACCCATGTTCATGCCGACCATTTATCAGCCGCCCCCTACATTCAGGAAAAGCTGGGCGGCAAGCTTGGCATTGGTGCGAAGATCAAGGTGGTTCAGGAAACCTTTGGCAAGGTGTTTAACGAAGGGACTGATTTCCAGCGCGATGGCAGCCAGTTCGACAAGCTGTTTGAGGATGGTGACACCTATCAGGTTGGCGCCATGACGTGTTTTGCCATCTATACCCCCGGTCATACGCCCGCCTGCATGGTGCATGTGATGGGTGATGCGGCCTTTGTCGGTGATACGTTATTTATGCCAGATGGCGGTTCGGCGCGTGCCGACTTCCCGGGCGGTGATGCCGGAACGCTGTATGACAGCATCCAGAAACTTCTCGCCCTTCCCTATGAGATGCGTTTGTTCATGTGCCACGATTACGGCCCTGACGGGCGCGACATTCGTTGGGAAACCACGGTTGGCGATGAGAAAAAGCACAACATCCATGTCGGCGGCAACAAAACCCGCGCGGAATTTATCGCCTTTCGCACAGAGCGTGACGCGACACTGGGCATGCCACGTCTGATTCTTCCATCTTTGCAGGTCAACATGCGCGCCGGACGTCTGCCGACGGATGACAGCGGCAAGCAAATGCTCAAAGTGCCGGTTAACGGCCTTTAATTATCAGGAGGAACGTCTATGGAAGCTAAGAAAATCAGCGACGACCTGTCGGTCAGTCCACAAATTTCTGCTGATGACATCAAGGAGATCGCGCGTCTGGGGTTCCGTTCGATCATTTGTAACCGTCCGGACGGCGAAGGGGCAGATCAACCGACCTTTGACGAGATCACCAAGGCGGCATCTGATGCGGGGCTGGAAACGCGTTATCTGCCAATCGTATCTGGCAAGGTAACAGATCAGAACGCCGACGAATTTGGCAGCTTGCTTGGCGCATTGCCCGGACCGGTTTTTGCCTATTGCCGGACGGGAACGCGTTCGGCAACTTTATGGTCGCTTAGTCAGGCGTCGCGTCTTGCCACAAGCGAAATCCTGCGTGCGACCAAGGCAGCAGGTTATGACATGGGCGGGGTTGTGCGCCGGATCGTGAATGGCGGTAAAACGCCGACCGATCAGGCGGACGCAAAATATGATGTTGTCATTGTCGGCGGCGGGGCGGCGGGTATTTCGATTGCGTCCAGCCTTCAGGCCAGAAGTGCCGGACTTCAGATTGCCGTCATTGATCCGGCAGATATCCATTATTATCAGCCTGGCTGGACCATGGTGGGAGGCGGTATCTTTGATGCCAGCACAACCGCCAAAACAATGGGCTCGCTGATCCCCAAGGGGGTGCATTGGATCAAGTCTGCTGTGGCGGCGTTCGAGCCAAAAGATGACGCCATCGTTCTTGATGGCTGCCGGGTTGTGAAATACGGTCGTCTGATTGTGTGTCCGGGGCTTAAACTGGACTGGAACGCTGTTGACGGGCTTGTTGATACGCTGGGCCGAAATGGTGTGACGTCGAACTATCGCTATGACCTTGCCCCTTATACGTGGGAACTGGTGTCCTCCATGCGTCATGGCAAGGCCCTGTTTACCCAACCCCCCATGCCAATCAAATGTGCTGGCGCACCGCAAAAGGCAATGTATCTGTCAGCAGATCATTGGCAGCGAAGTGACGTTCTTAACCGTATCACTATCGAGTTCTGTAACGCTGGCGGTGTTCTGTTCGGGGTGAAGGACTATGTTCCGGCCCTTGAGAAATATATCGACCGTTATGGCGTAGGGTTGAACTTTTTCCATAACCTTGTTGCGATTGATGGTACGGCCAAAAAGGCGTGGTTTGATGTCATCAAACCGGGCGAGGACGTACAGCGCATCGAAAAGTCCTTTGACATGATCCATGTTTGTCCGCTGCAGGTGGCCCCGGACTTTATCCGGGTATCGCCATTGGCCGATGCGGCAGGCTGGGTCGATGTTGATCAGGCAACGTTGCGCCACAAGACCTATGCCAACATCTGGTCGCTTGGCGATGTGATGAATGCGCCAAATGCAAAAACCGCGGCGGCGGCGCGCAAACAGGCGCCGGTTGTTGCCGAAAACGTCATTGCGGACATCGACGGAAAATCAGCCGTTGCCCAATATGACGGATACGGGTCCTGCCCCCTGACGGTGGAGCGCGGCCGTATTGTTTTGGCCGAGTTCGGTTATGGCGGCACGCTTTTGCCATCGTTCCCGAAATGGCTGATTGATGGCACAAAACCGTCGCGATTGGCTTGGTTTCTTAAGGAAAAACTGCTGCCGCCGATTTACTGGAAAGCCATGCTGCGCGGCAAGGAATGGCTGGCAAAACCCGAAAAGGTTTCGGTTAAATAATCACCGCTTGCGGGGTGGGCATGTGTCTGCCTTGGGCCAATTCTGATCAAAGAGATCAATTGATGCAGTTGAAGTCGATTTCAAAATACATCCCGGTTCTTGATTGGGGCCGTCGCTATGATCGCACGGCATTTGGCAATGACATGGTTGCCGCCACCATCGTGACGATCATGTTGATCCCCCAATCACTGGCCTATGCGCTTTTGGCCGGGTTGCCGCCCGAAGCCGGGCTTTATGCTTCGATTGCACCGATTATCCTGTATGCGATTTTCGGGACAAGCAGTACCTTGGCGGTCGGTCCGGTTGCGGTTGTTTCATTGATGACGGCGGCAGCGATTGGCAATGTCGCAGCGGTCGGCACGATTGGTTACGCGGTGGCAGCCCTGACACTGGCAGCCCTTTCCGGTACGATCCTTTGGATGATGGGGGTGTTTAAGCTCGGGTTTCTGGCAAACTTCCTGTCGCATCCGGTGATTGCCGGTTTCATCACGGCATCGGGGATATTGATTGCCGCAAGTCAGCTTAAACACATCCTTGGTGTTGATGCGGGCGGGCACAACCTTTGGGAAATTGCTTCAGCCCTTTTTGTGAAAATGCCTGAAACGAATATGACAACGGTGTTGATCGGCATTCCGGCGACGGTATTTTTGTTTTGGGTGCGTCGGGGGCTCAAACCCGCCTTGATCAAACTGGGGCTTGGACCAAGGATGGCCGATGTCATCACCAAGGCAGGCCCCGTGATGGCTGTTTTCGCGACAACCTTGGTGGTGTTGTATTTCCATCTTGTTGATGCCGGGGTCAAAGTTGTCGGCGATGTGCCGCAAAGCTTGCCGCCGCTGACCATGCCGGATTTCTCGGTTGGGCTAATGGCGGATTTGCTGGTACCTGCGGTGCTGATTTCGCTGATCGGGTTTGTTGAATCAATTTCAGTCGCCCAGACGTTGGCCGCCAAACGCCGTCAGCGTATCAATCCAAATCAGGAACTGATTGGGCTTGGTGCGGCCAATATCGGCGCGGCTTTTACCGGCGGATATCCGGTGACCGGTGGGTTTGCCAGGTCGGTTGTCAATTTTGATGCCGGGGCGCAAACACCCGCCGCAGGGGCCTTTACGGCGGTGGGGCTGGCGATTGCGGCGGTTGCCTTAACGCCCTTGGTTTATTTTCTGCCCAAGGCCACACTTGCGGCCACGATCATTGTCGCGGTGCTGTCGCTGGTGGATTTCAGCATTTTAAAAACCAGTTGGCGCTACTCAAAATCGGACTTTGTCGCGGTGTTGGCGACAGTACTTTTAACACTTGGCTTTGGGGTTGAGGTCGGGGTGACGTCGGGCGTTGTACTCTCAATCGGGTTGTTTTTATACAAAACGTCGCGCCCGCACATTGCAGAGGTTGGCCTTGTGCCTGGCACACAGCATTTTCGCAATATCCACCGTCATCACGTGATCACCGACCCACAAGTTCTAACCATCCGGATTGATGAAAGCCTGTATTTTGCCAATGCCCGTTATCTTGAGGATTACCTTCTTGATCGGGTTGTCGGCGAAGATAAGCTCAAACACGTTATTTTAATGTGCTCGGCGATTAACGAGATTGATCTAAGTGCTGTTGAATTGCTTGAGGCGATCAATCACCGCCTTGATGAAATGGGCATCAAATTGCATTTGTCCGAGGTCAAAGGCCCGGTGATGGACCGTTTAAAATGCGGCCATTTTCTGGGTGAGCTAACGGGTCGGGTGTTTTTGTCGCAATATGAGGCGATCACTGAGATTGGCAAAAAATACGATCCGGGCCAAATACCCCCCGTGGGAGCCTAACGGTTTTTAAGATGTGTCAGCAGGTAGATCAAACCACCGGCCAGCAATCCCCAAAACGCGCCTGAAACACCGTAAAATGTCAAACCGGCTGCTGTGACGATAAAGGTCACGGCGGCGGCTTCGCGGGCGTCTTCTTCCTTAAAGGCGGCAACTGCTGATCCGGCAAAGGCGCCAATCAGGGCAAGACCGGCTACCGCCTCGATCAGGATGCCGGGTGCCAGACTGATAAACGCGGTCACCAGCCCGGCCAACAAACCAAACACAATGTAAAATACGCCACCAAAAACGGCCGCCCAATAGCGTTTTGCCGGATCAGGATGTGCGTCCTTGCCTGCACAAAGCGCAGCGGTAATAGCTGCCAAATTGACCGCGTGGCCGCCAAATGGTGCGGATAGCAATGAAAATATCCCAGTCACGGTGAAAAGCGGGCCTGGGGGCGTGTCATAGTTGTTGGCGCGCAAAACGGCTGTGCCGGGAATGTTTTGTGATGCCATGGTAACGATGAAAAGTGGCAAGGCAATGCCAACCAGCCCGGCAAGGGTAAAGTCCGGCATGATGAATTCCACTGGTGGGGCGATGGAGTTGCCAAGGTTCGCCAAGGCATTTGGCGGAAAATCGATCCCGAAAATCATCACGCCAATAAACGCCAAAAGGGCCGCAGGCACCGCAAGCAGACGGTTAATCCGCCCGACCACCAGCCACGCAATCACGATGGGGAGGCCCAACAGCGGATCAAACGCAACCGCCTTGGCCGGAGCAAGGCAAAGGCCAAGCAGCACACCGGCCAGCATCGCATTGGCAAGCGGGGCAGGGATGCTCGCAACCGTACGGCCCAAGGGTTTCCAAACACCGCTGATGATGATCAGGATGGCACAGATGATAAAGGCCCCAACCGCCACGGCAAAGCCGCCGTCAATCGCCCCGGACGTTGCCAGAAGTGCCGCCCCCGGAGTTGACCAGGCAATGCTGATCGGAAGCTTTGTCTTAAGTGATAAAACAATCGCACAAAGCCCCATGGAAAGGGACAGTGCCATCAAGCCCGATGCTGCCTGTTCAGGCGTGGCACCAACCGCGGTTAAGCCTTGTAATACAACCGCAAACGAACTTGCCGATCCAACAAACCCGGCCAACAGGCCCATGAAAATACTCTGAGGCGAAATATCACGCAGCATGGTGGCTCCGGCATTTATATGGAAAATCAGGGCAGTGGGCATTAATCAGGGCGAAGACCCTAGCGTGAAGTCATTGAACTCACCAGTGCAAAAAAAACAGTCCCCGGAAACGAGAACTGTTTTTCTGATCATTTATTTGGTCCATACGCTGCCACGGTCAAAGCAACAGGGAACGGTGCTGACGAAGGGCCCGTTAAAGCATGTCGCGTTTGGTGTGTGAATTTGCCACTTCGTGGGTGCCGACCAGTTCTGCCCGATGTCGGGTAAAGATATCCTTGGCCCGATTTTCCGTTGGTTCATCAGGTGTTTTGGCCCAAAGCAACAACCCGCCCTGATCAAGGGCATCTTGCAATTCAGTGGAATATCGTTTTCCGATGATTGCGGCAATGACACCGCCTGCGGCGGCACCAACACCACCGGCACCGATGATGGCTGAAATGGTCAGGGCAATCTGTCCACCTGCCGCAATCACAGCCCCCGCGGCGCCAAATGCCGCGGCATACATTGGGGCGCCAACAAGGGCACCTTCTGCATTGCCGATCGGGGTCGGTGTTGTATAGGCCAGCGGCGGCATGTTCGGGTCGTTGTCGATGTCTTCGGCCTTACGGTAAATGTGGCCGAACTTGTCTTCGATGGTGTGTTCGGTTGTCAGCAGGCTCAGGTCTGTTTGCGCGAAGCCCGCAGAACAAAGGTCTTCTGCTGCATGTTGCAGAGCAGAGAGATCGTGAAAAACACCAACGGTTTCCCGACGGGGATTGAGAATGGTCATCGTGGCCTCCTTTATGCTGAAAGGCTCCTTTGTGACCAACGTGCTGGTGCGTCGATTGTTTCCAAGACTTTTCGGCCGCGTTAAGTGGGATGGGAACGAAAACGGCACCCACGATGGGGTGCCGTTGATGGAATGTTTCGCACGATGACTTATCGTTCTGTTATCTTGAACTCGATACGCCGGTTGCGGCGATAGGCGATTTCGTCAACGCGGTTATCAAGGGGCTGGTACTCCCCAAACCCGGCGGCAACCAGACGGTTGGGTGGCACACCCTGTTCGATCAGGAACTTAACCACGGAAATCGCACGTGCTGCTGACAGTTCCCAGTTCGATGCGAATTGCAGGTTGCGGATTGGCACTTTGTCGGTGTGGCCATCGACCCGCATCACCCAGTCGATATCATCAGGAATATCAGCGGAGATGGTTTTGAGCGTCTCGCCAAGTTTCGCCAGCTGTTCCTGACCGCCTTCGCCAAGATCAGCCGAGCCAGAACCAAACAGGACCTCGGACTGGAACACAAACCGGTCGCCGACAACCCGGATGTCCTGACGGTCTCCAAGTACTTCGCGCAGGCGGCCAAAGAATTCCGAACGGTAGCGCTGCAATTCGGCAACCTTGGTCGCAAGGGCCGCGTTCAGGCGCTGCCCAAGGTTTACAATCTGGGCTTCCTTATCGGCATTTTCGATTTCGGCAGCCTCAAGGGCGGCTTCGATTTTTTGCAGTTGCTGACGCAGGGCAAGCATCTGCTGATTAAGAGCTGCGACCTGTGCCTTGGCCTCGGTGCTGAGTTTCTTTTCCGTCTCAAGGGCGGCGGCACGCGATGCCAGAAGGGCGGAAAGTTCGGCGATCCGGGCGTCCTGATCTTCGATCTTTTCGTTCTTGCTTTCGCGGATCTCGTTCAGTTCGGCATCTTTCTCTTCAATCGATGCCAGCGCTGCGAGCAGTTTCTTTTCGATATCATCAGCCGAAAGCTGGGCATCGGCAAGTTGGCTGGCAAGGGCGGCTGCACGTAATTTCAGGTCGTCACGCTGGTCACTGGTGTTGGAAAGCTCGGTCGTGAGCTGGGTCAATTCCAGTTCCATGCGCTGATTGTTGCCACGCTCAAGCGACAGAAGGTTGGTCAGCTCGTTGACCTGTGCGGTAAGGTCACTGAGCGCTTCATCACGGCCTGATAGAGCAGCGCCAAGGTATACCTGCGCAATAACAAAGATCATCAGAAGGAAGATGATCACCATCAGAAGCGTTGCCAGCGCATCAACAAAGCCCGGCCAGGTGTTTACATCGCGATTACGACGGCGCGAAAGCCCGATCATGCGATCAGCCCTCCTCGGCGATGGCGGCGATGGTCCGGGCCAGAAGTTTGATTTCGCTTCTGATTTCCTGTGTCGATTGCTGACGGCCCATGGTCAGTTCTTCGCCAATACGGCCAAGCTGGCTATCAAGGGACCGGATGTGGGCGCGGGTATTATCATCAATGCCAAAGCTACCCATTTTCATCGAATCCGCAAGTTGATCGAGAACGGGTTTGAGGTGCATCTGGTTTTCCGCCAGTTTGACCATCAATTGCTGTTCGGCTTTCATCTGATCGGTGAGCGTTGATAACTTGTCGGCCAGATCAATCAGGGTGTTATGGCTTTTGATCTGGGAACTTTCCGACCGCTGGATCGAGTTTTGCAACCCTTCCATGTTGTCGGCCATCTGTTCGATCAGGGCCGAAAGATACGCAGGAACAGACTGTTCACCATCACCAACAGCACTTCCCGATCCAAGACGGGTAAAGCTTGAAAGCCATTCTTCAAGATCGTTGAAGAAACGGTTTTGCGCCTGACCGGCCTGCATGTCCAAAAGACCAAGGGCAAGCGATCCGGCAAGGCCAAACAGGGAAGATGAAAACGCTGTGCCCATGCCGCCAAGTGGCTCAGCAAGACCATTTTTAAGTTCGGAGAACCAAAGATCCATGTTGGACCCGCCGCCGACATTGACGTCACTGATGACGCCGGCAACCGAATTCACTGTTTGCAGAAGGCCCCAGAAGGTGCCGAGCAGGCCAAGGAAAACAAGCAAGCCAACGATGTATCGTGACAGCTCACGGCTTTCATCCAGACGCGAACGGATGGAATCAAGGATTGTTCGGGTCAACATGGTCGAGAGTTGCGGGCGATCACGGCGTTGTTCGGTCATCATGCTGGCCATCGGGGCGAGCAGTTTTGGCGGAACCTGCGATGTCAGGCCAGGGCGGTTACGGCGGAAATCTTCGATCCAGGTGACTTCCGGGGCCAGACTTGCGGCCATGCGGAATGTATAGATAACACCCACGAAAAAGACGCCGATAATCAGGCCGTTCAGAACAATATTGGCCATAAAGGCATCAGACAGGGCAGGGTAAAGCAGGGCGCCAACCCCGACAATAATGGCCACAAAAACGGCCATACGTGTCAGATAACTTCCGGGTTTGGTAATGGGCGTAACTGTGCCGGTACCATTGGCCGAATGATTGCTCATAGCGGATTAATCCTAGCGTTGAACGGTTTTGATATCGACGCGGTCTGCCGGGCCGGACGGAACATTCGCACCCAAGGCGCGAACGTCAATGCGTGTGGAACGCACACCCTTGTCGATAAGATAGGAACGGACCTGAAGAGCACGCGACAGCGACAGTCGGCGCGCCTTTGAGGCATTTGCACTGTCGCCTTCGGCGTATGCCTGCAGCTGAATACGCAGGCTGTCGTCGTTGCTCATGGCGGCAATGACCTGATTAAGCTCGCTTTGGGCGGCACTGGTCAGTTCAAAGCTGTCACTGGCAAAGCCAAGGCTGTATTCGCCTGCACCGGTTGAGGTGCTCGCGGCAGGTGCTTTGGTCGCTGGTGGAAGCGATGCTTCCTCAGCCGCCGGTGCGGCAGCTGGCTCTGGTTTTGGTTCTGGCTTGGGTGCTGCCGGTGCGACTTCTGCCATCTGGGCTGGCTGAGACGTCGTATCGGGCGCAGATGTCGGTGCAACCGGAATTTCTGATCCACTGCCAATCGGCTCAGCCACCGGTGCTGAGGGGGCTTCGGATGCCTTGCTTTCGGCACTCGGAAGCGGCGGCGCCTTTGGCGGTTCAACCATGGTAGTTTCCGTCGTCGGAGCAGCCGGTGCGCTTGATGTCTCGGTCATGGTCGAAGCCGCCGGAGCAGGCGCAGGTTTGGTCAGTGGCGTTGGCGCAGTGCCAGAAGATGAGGTGGATGAAGAGGGGGCTGTTGCTGCGACTGTTGTCGGCGCTGCGGGTTTGGTTCGCGGGGCTGCGGTTGCCTCGGGCTGGCGCAGGGCGATTGTCTGGTTCGCTCCGTCATCCATTGAGGGTGACATGGCGGTATCAGACACACCGGGTACACCATAGAACTGTGACTGGCTTGGGACGGCATTACCCCCAGCACCGTCAATCACAACAGTTTCAAAGCCACCGTCATATGAACTATTCCCTGCGGATGAGAACTGGTCATTGGCAAGGAAAGCTGACTGCGGGCGGGTTTCGGGATAGATCAAATCACCGCCCGGCATGACAATATGCTCACGCGATACCGTGGGGGAGAGATATTGCGGAACAGTTGTCTGTCCGCCATATCCGTCGGCAACGTCCCAGTTGACCTGTACGTTGCTGTCTACAGAAACGGGGGAGTATTGTTGTGCGGAAGCATTGCCGCCGAAGAACGCGCTGGATCCGAGTGCCGTCATTAACGCCAGCACCGAAATCTTGGAATACCCCATCAAATCGCAGGCCCCTTAATACCCTGTGTTTGAAACCGTCTTGTATAACGTTTTTCTATTTCACACAGTTTTGTGTCGATCGTTAGGCACCCGATAATTATTATCGAATGCCCCCCTGTTGTCTGGTTGCCTCGCATCGGGCGACGGCGTGCAGTACCATGCACCATAACTTAGAGCCAGGTAATGGACAACCGCTTTGACGGCAAAAGAAAAAGGGCCCCTTCGACAAAATGCGAAGGAGCCCTTTCAAAAAACGGTAATAAAAGCCGACAGTTAGTCGGTAACTGCTTTTTTAAGTGCCTTGGCGAGAACCGGCTGGATATAGTCGTTAGCAGCGACGACACTGCCCGTACCGAGCATGTTGGTGCCACCTTTGGCATCGCGGACATAGCCACCGGCTTCTGAAATGAGAATAAGACCCGCCGCAATATCCCACGCGTTGATGTGCGATTCCCAGTAACCGTCATAACGGCCAGCCGCAACATATGCCATATCAAGCGATGCGGCACCCATGCGACGTACGCCAGCGCAACGGTCCATGACTGTGTGCAGCTGCTTTTCGAAAACGGCATGGTCGCCGTGGCCAATATGGGGAACGCCACAGGCCAGAACGCATTCATTCAGGCGACGACGGCCCGAAACACGCAGGCGACGGTTATCAAGAAATGCACCAACGCCTTTTTCCGCCCAGAAGAATTCATCTTTGGCGACGTCATAAATGATGCCAGCAATGATTTCATCGCCCTTCTGAAGGGCAACGGAAATGGCAAAATGCGGAATGCCATGCAGAAAGTTGGTGGTGCCATCAAGCGGATCAATGATCCAGCGATGTTCAGGGTCGGACCCCTTGATTTCACCGCCTTCTTCAAGCAGGAAGCCGTATCCGGGGCGGGAGCGTTCAAGCTCTTCGCGCAGGCGTTTTTCGGCACGAAGATCAGCCGAAGATACGAAATCTGCCGGGCCTTTCATCGAAACCTGAAGGTTCTCGACTTCACCGAAGTCGCGTTTTAGTCCATAGGCAGCCTTTTCGACGGCCTTGAACATGACGTTGATATTTGCTGAACGACGGGCGGCGCCTCGCACGGCATATCTCCCGGAATTTGAATTAAAAGGAGGGTCGGGACCCATTCCATTCATATGGATGGACCCAATCCTTAAACCAGAGGACGGGAAAAGTCCTTAATCCTTGGCACGCTCAAGATAGGTGCCTTCGACAGTGTTCACGACGATGCGCGTACCCGATTCAATATGCGGGGGCACCATCACACGAACACCGTTTTCAAGGACGGCCGGTTTGAAAGAAGAAGACTGGGTCTGACCTTTGACCACGGCATCTGCTTCAACAATTTTGAAGACAACATGCTCGGGCAGGGTTACGGCAAGCGGCTCATCTTCAAACGATTCGATGGTAACAACCATGTTATCCTGAAGATAAACAGCAGGCTCGCCAACAAGGTCGGCGTTTACTGTGATCTGTTCGAACGTTTCGCTGTCCATAAAGGTGATCATGTCACCATCAGCGAACAGATAGGTGTATTCTTTCTGCTCAAGACGAACGCGCTCAACGGTTTCCGATGCTCGGAAACGCTCGTTCAGCTTGGTGCCGCTACGAATATCTTTAAGTTCAACCTGGTTAAAAGCACCGCCTTTACCTGGTTTGACAGCCTGACATTTTACCGCACGCCACAGGGCACCTTTATGTTCGATAAGGTTACCCGGACGGATTTCGTTGCCGTTGATTTTCATGGCACCAACCGTTCTTTCAGATCACAGATTCACAATGTAATAGGGGGCACTTGCCCCATTTAAGAGGCGTTAACTACCAGTTTGCCGTCTGTGCTGCAAGCAGATTGAACAGGGGGATCGCGCATAACTCCCCATCGTTCACGCATGGCTACCGGCAAATATTTGTCCGCCCAGCCGTTTTTACGGTTCGCAGATTATTCGATGTCGGTTGCGATGATTGCCGCCTTGATCGCCCGTGCACCGGCCTCAGGGCCATCCATGTGGTTCCAGACACCGCCCGTGACCGCGACAAAGTCTGCGCCAGCCAGAACGATTGGCGCCAGATTTTCCGCTGTAATACCGCCAATCGCAACGCAGGGCACGGTGGTAAATGTCGTCCAGATTTCAAGGATTTCCGGCGTGACACTGGTTTTGGCTTCTTTGGTCTGGGTCGGGTAAAACGCGCCAAAGGCAACGTAATCAGCCCCTTTTTCACCAAGTTCCATGGCGCGATGGCGACTGTCATAGCACGACACACCAACAATGTGTTCTTCGTCCATGATGGCGCGCGCCTCGTCATAACTGACGTCGTCCTCGCCGACATGCACACCGTCACATCCCGATTGTTTGGCAATGTCGGGCCGGTCATTGAGAATAAGCGGAATGTCGAGGCCGTTACACAAGGGCAAAATCGCATCAATTGCCTTGCGGATTTCGTCATCGCCAACATCTTTCAGTCGCAATTGCAGGCAATCGACCGCACCAGTATCAAGAACCGACTTCAGCTTTTCCGTAAAGCTGGCAAGTTCGATTTTCGGCGGGGTCAGAAGATAAAGACCGGCATGTTCGTCTGCGTTCACGATGATAATTCCTGATGATTTCCTGTCAGTTGTGTAACCTCTGACACGGCGTTTGGCAATTGATACTAGTCCGTCAGATGCTGCCGCAACCGGCGGTCCAATTCATGATCGGGCAGGACGTCATCACCCATCTCATAGATCGAACTGTCTTTGGGAAGGTCGAGGGCGACGTCGCAATTTGACTGTGCGCCAAGGTCGGACAACCGGTCAAATTGCGAAGACGTATCCGGTTCGACAATCACACCATCAAGGCCAATTTCAATGGCCGCCAGCGCACCCGATACCCGCCCGCGGCAATCGAGGATTGCCTTGAAATCCGCGTTTGGAAATTCCTGACGCACCTGATCAATAACAGCGCCAAACCAACCAGCCCCAAGCGACATTGCGGCATTTGATGGCGACAGCAGCGTAAAGGGTACGCTTGCCATCCCCCGGCAGGCCGCACGGGCACCGGCAATACCGTGAATGCGAATGATCAGATCAGCGTGTGATGATGCCATGGCGATATGGTTCTAAGACCGCCTTATGAAGATGTGCGCGCGATATAGACCGTATTGATGTCTTCGCGGTCCATGACCGGATGCTTGAAAGTAATCACCTCGGCCCGGATGCTGTCAAAGGCGGATTTCAGGTTTGCGTCAAACCACGGCTCGGGCATTTCGGTTGACCAAAGGGCAAAAATTCCGCCCGGCACAAGATGGCGTGCCAGTCGTTTGAGGCCATCTTCGGTATACAGCCGCGCGTGATCGGGATGCAAAACGTTCGACGGTGAATGGTCAACGTCCAAAAGGATGGCGTCATGTTTAACGTCCGGCTCGGCCGGGTTCATGCCCGGCGTGTCGGCAAAGGAGGCGGCAAAGAAATCGCCATGCACCAGCGCACAGCGCGTATCATGCGCGAGTTGCTCACCAAGGGGCAGCAACCCTTCCTGATGCCATTCGATAACTTCGTTTAACGTATCAAGAACCGCAAGTTTGCCGGTCTTTGGGTTATCAAGGGCGGCCTTGGCGGTATAGCCCAGACCAAGCCCGCCAACCACGACATTCAAATCATTTCGGTCAAGCTCGGCCAACCCAAGGTCGGCGAGTGCGACCTCGGCATCGGTAAACAGACTCGACATCAGATATTCGTCATCCAGCTTGATTTCATAAACATCGATCTCAAGGCTGAGTTCACGCCGCCTGCGCAGGCTGAGCACCCCCATCGGGGTTGGCCGGTAATCAAGTTCTTTGAACAAAAGGCTCACGGTGGGCTCCTGTGCGCATGGTTGGGGCGTCGTCATTTTGGACGGGCAGGGATGGGCTCAACTGTGCCGTGCTGCCCCGGAAAAGAAAAGTGCCCGAAGTGATGCATACTTCGGGCACTTTGCAAAATCATCAATCAGATAATCTGATCAGATATGCTTACAGGAACTTCGCCATGGCAACAGCAGTGTCGCTCATACGGTTCGAGAAGCCCCATTCGTTGTCATACCACGACAGGATACGCACAAAGTTGCCACCGATGACCTGAGTCTGGGTGACGTCAAAGGTCGAGCTGTTCGGGTTGTGATTGAAATCAATCGATACCAGCGGTTCGTCGCAGACGCCAAGAACACCTTTAAGCGGGCCGTTCGCAGCTTCTTTGATCGCAGCATTGATTTCATCAACGGTGGTGTCGCGACCTGCAACAAAGGTCAGATCGATCATCGAGACATTCGGGGTCGGAACACGAACCGAAGTACCGTCAAGTTTGCCGTTCAGTTCCGGCAGAACAAGACCAACAGCCTTAGCCGCACCGGTCGAGGTCGGGATCATTGAAAGCGATGCCGAACGCGCACGGCGCATGTCTTTATGCAGGCTATCAACCGTGTTCTGGTCGCCGGTAAAGGCGTGAACAGTGGTCATGAAGCCCTTGGTGATGCCAACGGTCTTGTTCAAAACGTCGGCAACAGGTGCAAGGCAGTTGGTGGTGCAGGATGCGTTCGAAACAATCACGTCACTGGCAGACAGGCTGTCGCTGTTAACACCGTAAACAACGGTTTTGATATCACCCTTTGCCGGGGCGGAAATCAGAACGCGTTTGGCACCTGCGGTCAGGTGTTTGCCAGCACCCGCTTCGTCAAGGAAGATACCGGTGCATTCAAATGCGATGTCAACATTCAGTGCTGCCCACGGCAGGTTCGCCGGATCACGTTCAGAGCAAACCTTGATCGCCTTGCCGTCGATGACGAGGTTTTCGCCTTCGGCTTTGACGTCATTGGCAAGAACGCCATGAACAGAATCATATTTCAGAAGATGTGCGTTGGTGGACACGTCACCCAGGTCGTTGATGGCAACAACTTCAACATCGGTGCGGCCGCTTTCAACGATAGAACGCAGAACAAGACGGCCGATACGACCAAAACCATTAATCGCTACGCGAATAGCCATTCATCCCTCCAAAATTATACTGATTGTTACCTGGGGAGTATCAATCACGACTTGGGGCTTAAACCCAAAGAAAAAAGGCCGGATCGGCATATTACCGATCCGACCCTCTGAATTAAACCAGTTCCTTGGCCGCTTTGACCAATGCCTCGGCAGTGATGCCGAAATGCTCATACAGAACCGGAGCCGGTGCAGAAGCACCAAATCCATGCATGCCGATAACCTTGCCGGTATCGCCAACATATTTTTCCCAACCAAACACCGACAGGGCTTCGATGGCAACGCGCGGTGCGCTGCCCAGAACGTCCTTGCGGTATTCCGGTGACTGGGCGTCAAACAGTTCCCAGCTTGGCAGCGAAACCACAACAGCATTAATGCCGTCGGCTTTCAGCTTGGCCTGAGCGTCAACTGCGATTTCAACTTCGGAACCCGTCGCGATCAGGGTAACCTGACGATCACCGTCACAATCGGAAATCACATAACCGCCACGTGCGACAAGATTGTCTTCGCGGTATTCGGTACGAAGGGTCGGCAGGTTCTGACGGGTAAGGGCCAGAACGGTCGGGCCGGTTTCGTTGGTGATTGCCATTGCCCATGCTTCTGCGGTCTCAACCGCGTCACCCGGCCGGATGACAGTGACGTTCGGCATTGCGCGCAGCGAAGCAACGTGTTCGACCGGCTGATGGGTCGGGCCGTCTTCGCCAAGACCGATTGAATCGTGCGTCATGACGTAAACAACGCGCTGGTTCATCAGGGCCGACAGACGGATTGCCGGACGGCAGTAATCGGTGAAGACCAGGAAGGTCCCGCCGTAGGGCAGGACGCCGCCATGCAGGGCCAAACCGTTCATGGCTGCGGCCATACCGTGTTCACGGATACCGTAATAGATGTAGCCACCTTCATAACCACCGTCGGCGGTGATCGGGGCCTGAACGCTGGTCTTGGTGTTGTTCGAACCGGTCAGGTCGGCAGAACCGCCGATCATTTCCGGGATCGCTTTGGTCAGAACTTCAAGAACGTTCTCGGACGCCTTACGGGTGGCGACCTTCGGCTGATCTGCTGTGATCTGCTTTTTATAGTCGTTAAACGCTTCGATCCAGTTTTCCGGAAGCTTGCCTTCGATGCGGCGCTCGAACTCGTCTTTCAGAGCGGCATCAAGACCTTCGAAGCGACCACCCCAAGCATTGAAGTCGTCCGCACCGCGTGCACCAGCAGCGGTCCATGCGTCACGCACGTCAGCAGGGATCTCAAACGGCTCAGACGTCCAACCGAGTTTTTTGCGTGCACCAGCAAGTTCTTCGGCACCAAGTGGGGAGCCGTGCGTTGCCGAGGTGCCACCCTTGGTCGGTGCGCCAAAACCGATTTCGGTTTTGCAGGCGATCATCGACGGGGTGTTGGTGGTTTTCGCTTTGGCAATCGCTGCTTCGATGGCAGCCGGGTTGTGACCGTCAATTGACTGAACATCCCAACCAGCAGCTTCAAAGCGCTTGGTGTGATCTTCAGACGTCGAAAGCGACGTCGGGCCATCAATGGAAATGCCGTTGTCGTCAAACAGGACGATCAGTTTCGACAGTTTCATGTGGCCAGCCATCGAAATGGCTTCTTGCGAAATACCTTCCATCAGGCAACCGTCGCCCGCAATCACATAGGTAAAGTGATCGACAACGTCATTGCCATAACGGGCATTCATGATGCGCTCGCCAAGGGCGAAACCAACCGAGGTCGCAATCCCCTGACCCAACGGGCCGGTGGTGGTTTCAATGCCTTCGCCGTGGCCGTATTCAGGATGACCTGCCGTGCGTGAGCCCATCTGACGGAAATTCTTGATCTGATCAAGATCGAAATCTTCGTACCCGGTCAGGTGCAGAAGCGAGTACAGAAGCATCGAACCGTGACCTGCGGACAGGATGAAACGGTCGCGGTCCGGCCAGTTCGGGTGCTTTGGATCGAATTTCAAGAATTTGGTGTAAAGAACAGTCGCAACATCTGCCATGCCCATCGGCATGCCCGGATGTCCGGAGTTTGCTTTTTCGACAGCGTCGGCCGAAAGGAAGCGGATGGCATTGGCCATGCGATTGTGTTCTGCTTGCGTCGTCATGTGATGCGGTTCCTGGGGGTTTCGCGGTCGGGCGATGAAAACACTTAAATACGGTTATTCAAACATTAACGTAATTCGCGCGGAAGATGCCCTTATGGGCGCCATCCGTCAACCGCTTCTGTCAAAAAACGACGCCGATTACCTTAAATCTGGCTAACGGATATTCTCATGTTGCATTGCTTTCGTGCGGCATGTTGACGTTGGTGCGATTGAGGCACTATGTTTTCAGAGGTTTATCGTCATTGTGTTGGAATGATTGATTTTCGCGTTCGTAGGTTCTTGGTGTCGCAGAAAAATTGATCACTACAATGGTAACGGATACTTCGGCCATTTTCATGACATCATCGGTTGGCTTTATGGTCGATTGTGATGATTCGCCGCAGATCATGTCGATCTGCAGCCCTCGAAACGTATAATATCGGGTAGGAATTTATGTCGCGGTTGCAACAGGCAAGTGATCGGCTAAAGACAGCATTGGACCGTCTTGATACCGCCGTGGAGTCGGTGCTGGATCAAGATGCACAGGACCAGTCGTCTGACGTGCAGGAAGTCGAAGCATTGCGCAGTCAGCTTTCAGCGCTGCGCGCAGATTACGACAAACTTACCCATACCACTGAAACCGTTTCGGCACGGCTTGATGGCGCGGTTGACCAGCTAAAACTCGTTCTTTCAGAAGAACCCGTCAAGGAGCAGGCATAACTCATGGCACAGGTTTCCATTCGCATTAATGGTCGCAGTTATGACATCGCGTGCGATGACGGTCAGGAAGAACGCATCCATTCTTTGGCTAATTATGTCGATGAACGGGTTAAGGAAATCTCTGGCGCGGTCGGCCAGATCGGTGAACAGCGGTTGCTGGTGATGACAAGTTTGCTGATTGCCGATGAACTGGGTGATGCCCATGAGCAACTGCGTGCGCCAAAACCAGAACAGCCAACCGTTGCAGAGCCGGGAAGTCTTTCGGCTGCTGAAAGCGACGTGCTGGCAGAAAATATTGAAAATATGGCCGGTCGGATCGAAGGCATCGCCGCAAAGCTGATCAGGGATTAATTAGTCTGTATACGGGCAGGGCTGCGCCATTGTTGTGCTTTGTAAATTGCCAAAGTGTGGTGCAAAGGTCGGGCATGGACCTGACAAAGACGTGGCCTTGGCAAGGGACGAATTCTCAAGGCACTTGAAATTACCCCAATCGAGGACTAAGTTCCGATCGCTGACCCGTTTGCGATGCGCCGTTCGCGGTGATCAAGAACGACAGCATTAAGGGAGCTGCCCTGTGCGTCAGGTTCGCTAATTCCCGGGGCCGATGCTCATTTCTCTAGGGAGCTGTCCCTGTCGAGGCCGTGGTCTCGTTAAACGGCGCCCACCTGCACACGCAGGTCACGAGGAATTACCATATGACCAACGGCAGTGTGGCTCCCGCTTTATTTATTGAAGATATCTGAACATATCCCGTCTCCTTTACGTAATGCAGTTGCGGTGCGTCCCGGGTTTGGGTGCTGCCCTTAAAAAGCATGTCCGCATTCTGGGCATGTGAAGAAACACAGGAAATAATATGCGTTTACTCCATCTCGGCGATGTTCTGGGTCAGAGCGGTCGTATAGCTGCCTTGGAAGCATTGCCGATGCTCCGCGATCGTTTGTCTGTTGATGTCGCGGTGGTGAATGTCGAAAACGCAGCCCATGGCTTTGGCGTTACGGCCAAAATCTGCAAGGAATTCTATGATGCTGGTGCGGATGTTCTGACCACAGGCAATCATGTCTGGGATCAGCGCGAGATCATTGCCTATATCGACGAGGATGAAAAACTTCTGCGTCCCTGGAACTTCCCGGATGACACACCGGGCAAGGGCGACTACGTTGTTAAAACCCGTTCGGGCAAGAAGGTCTGCGTAATCAACATGATGGGCCGTTTGTTCATGGACCCGATGTCGTGCCCGTTCCAGGGCGCGAACAAGTTGTTTTCCAAGCATAAGCTTGGCAAAAACGTTGATGCCATCATTCTTGATTTTCATGCTGAAACCACATCCGAAAAGATGGCGTTTGGCCATCATTGTGACGGGCGTGCGTCACTCGTTTTGGGCACGCACACGCATGTGCCAACTGCTGATGCGCAAATCTTGCCAAATGGTACAGGCTATCAAACCGATGTTGGCATGTGTGGTGATTTTGATTCGGTCATCGGCATGAAAAAAGAAACCTCTGTCCGCAAATTCCTGACCAAAATGCCATCTGGCCGGTTTGAACCAGCAGAAGGCCCGGCGACGGTTTGTGGTGTTTTTGTCGAAACCGACAATAACACCGGATTGGCCAAGCGTATTGAATCAGTCCGGATCGGTGGACGCCTTAAGGGCAGTTGGCCAAGCGCCTAGCTGTGAACTTTCAACAGGTTGTCCATTCGGGCCAGACCGAGGAGACTGGAGTTACCAAGCTTCAACCATCCTTGGAGGCCAGCCCGAATGAACATGCACAAGAATGCCCGTTTAACACCGATAGGTCGAGAACGTTTGGTCCGTCTGATGGAGGGCGGGCACAGCCCGGAGAGTGCGGCAGCACTCGCAGGGGTGTGCCCGCGCACCGCGCGCAAATGGCGGACGCGCTACCAGCTTGAAGGCCTGGCAGGGTTACAGGACCGCTCCTCACGCTCCAGGAAACTGCACAACCCGACAGTACCTGAGACCATCGACCGTATCATCGCCCTGCGCCGACGTCGCTGGACTGGTAAGCATATCGCCCGGGAAACCAATGTCTCACCAGCAACCGTGAGCCGTGTCCTGAAACGCGCAGGACTATCCCGCCTCAAAGACCTTGCCCCTGCCGAGCCGATACATCGTTACGAACGCGAAAGCCCCGGCGAAATCATCCATCTCGACATCAAGAAACTCGGGCGCTTCGAGCAGCCCGGTCACCGCGTTACGGGGGAGCGCACCGGTCAGTCGAACCCACGCTCACGCAAGCAGGGTGGCTATGGCTGGGAATATGTCCATGTCGCCATCGACGATCATTCACGCCTGTCGTTTTGCCAGATCCATCCCGATGAAAAGGCCGATAGTGCCATCGCTCATCTCAAGGCCGCCGTCGCCTATTATCAAAGCCTCGGTGTCAGGGTAACAGGGATCATGTCCGATAACGGACCCTGTTATACATCAATGGCCTTCGCAAAAGCCTGCAAACAGCTCGGGATCAAACACCTGCGGACAAAACCCTATACCCCTCAAACAAACGGAAAGGCTGAACGCTTCATTCAGACGGCTTTGCGTGAATGGGCCTATGCCCGGCCCTACCAGTCATCGGATCAACGCGCAAAAGACCTTCATCTTTGGGTTCATCTCTATAATTGGCACAGACCCCACGGTGGGATAAAAGACCTGACACCTATCAGTCGCCTCGGAATAAACCGGGACAACCTATTGAGGGTCCACACCTAGCCATCAATGTTAGATTGACCTGAGAATCTCAAAGGCCCGCCGATTTGAGCCTGTGTGAAAACAGGCTTCCCAAGCGTTGTCTGATTTGAGAAACTGCCCGGAGGATGAATTTCGGGCAGTTTTTTTATGTCAGGCTTTATCGAAGGAACCAGTCGCGAACAGGGAACACTTTTCCCGGACCGGCTTGATGATCTTGTTGCCGATGACAATGGGGTGCGGGTGATTGATGCCTTTGTCTCGGCCCTTGATCTACAGGCACTGGGTTTTGTCCGGGTGCAGCCAAAGGCGACAGGTCGTCCGGGCTATCATCCTTGCGTTCTTCTGAAATTGTATCTGTATGGCTATCTGAACCGTTTGCGTTCGAGCCGGGGGCTGGAACGCGAATGCCACCGCAATATCGAACTTTTGTGGCTGCTGGACCGTTTGGCCCCTGATTTCAAGACGATTGCCGATTTCCGCCGAACGAACCGGGAGGGGATAGGCCGGGTTTGTCGCAGTCTTGTGCTGTTTCTGCGCGGGGAAGGGCTGATCGCGGGTCAGTGCCTGGCCGTGGACGGATCGAAATTCCAGGCAGATACCAGTCCGCAAAAAGTCTGGACGAAGTCACAGCTTCAAAAGCGGATCGCCGATATTGACCGGCAAATATCGGACTATCTCGCAGAGATGGACGCCATTGACCATAGCCAGAATGCTACGGATGGCCCGTCGGCACACCCCGTCGGACGTCCCGGGCGGCACAGGAGGTAAAACAGGTGATGTGCGTGCAACCCTTGCAAAGTTGCGCGCGCAGAAAGCCGATCTGGCCCAGTCGGTGCTTCTGATGGACGAGATGGGACAGACACAGGTGGTTATCGGAGATGGGGATGCCCGGATCATGCGATCAGGCAAAGGCCGGATTGTCGGCTACAATCTTCAGTCTGCGGTCGATGATGCCCACGGGCTGATCGCTCATCATGAAGTGACACAGGCGACATCGGACCAGAATGAATTGCATCGGGTCGCCAAAGCAGCAAAGGACGTGCTTGAGCGCACAAAGATAGATATTCTGGCCGATGCGGGCTATGCCGATGCAGAGCAGATCGCGGCCTGTGACGAAGATGGCATCACCGCTTTTGTTCCCCATCCTCGCTCACGTAACACGCATGGTGATTTCTTTGAAAAGTCCGACTTCGACTGGGATGCAGCCAAGCAGCATTATATCTGTCCGGCAGGAAATGTCCTGTCCTTCGAGAATGCCTCGCGCAAGAACCAGAGCGCCAATTACGTGGCCGATCCGAAGGATTGCGCCGCCTGTGCGCACAAATCCCGTTGCACCAAAGTCGACCGGCGACGGGTCAGCCGCCATTTGCTTGAGGGGACCCTCGAGCAAACGGCCCAACGCATGGCGGACCATCCCGAGGCGATGACACGACGAAAATCCCTTGTCGAACATCCGTTTGGCATTCTCAAACACATGATGGGAACACCGAGGTTCCTGTGCCGGGGCTTGCCTGCGGTCAAGGCAGAAATGGCCTTATCCGTCACAGCTTTCAATCTCAAGCGCGCCATCAACATTCTCGGGGCAAAAAACATCTTCGAAAGGCTCTTGCTCGCCCCCGTATGAGGAAAACACACACAGTTTATGAAAAACCCCGCTACAGGAGCAGCGGGGTTTTGACACAGGCTCGATTTGGCGGGCCTTTGTTTTAGATGTTTGACGCCTAAGCAAATGATCAGGCAGCGCGGTCGCGGGCCTGCTGACGCAGATCTTCAAGAATGTTGGTGATGCGGTTGCGCATTTCACTGACTTTCTCGGATGCGACCTTGGATGTGGTTAGAACTTCGCCAGACAACTGGCCGGTTTTACCCGTCTCGTTGGCAACCTCGGTAATGGATGCTGATACCGAACGGGTTCTGTCTGCTGCCCCACGCACATTTCGCGTGATCTCATCGGTCGCGGCCCCCTGTTCTTCGACAGCTGCTGAAATCGTGGTGGCGATTTCATTGAGGCTGGTAATGATCGTTCCGATATCACCGATGGCTGTCACAGACTCACCTGTTGCCTTCTGGATACCGGAAATCTGACCGGCGATTTCTTCGGTCGCTTTTTCTGTCTGATTGGCAAGGTTTTTGACCTCGGCGGCGACAACGGCAAAGCCTTTGCCAGCGTCACCCGCACGGGCGGCCTCAATCGTTGCGTTCAGTGCCAGAAGGTTGGTTTGTTCGGCAATGTCGGTAATCAGCGCGATAACCTCGCCAATACGACCGGCCGATTGCGACAGGCTGTGTACCAGTTCGTTGGTGTGCTGTGCACGTTGAGACGCCTCGTTAGAGATACGCGTCGTCTCTGCCATCTGGCGATTAATCTCGGCGTTGGATGCCGAAAGTTGCTCGGTTGCGGCGGCAACCGTTTCAACGTTGCCGGTGGCTTCCTGTGCCGATGTTGCGACATCTTCGCTCTGGGTGGATACCAGTTCGGCACTGTGGGTCATCTGACCCGAAACCCCCTGAAGCTGATCGGCAAGGGTGGCGATTTCATTGACCGCTGTTTCGACTTCATCCTGAAGTGTATCAGCCAGACCAAGAAGCTCGTCGCGCAGCGCTTCATTGCGTTCACGGTTAAGGTGCTCTTCTTCTGCCTGCATATCGCGGACCTTGATCGCATTTTCCTTAAACACATCAACAGCGCGTCCCATAGCGGAAATTTCGTCATGCCCTTTGGACGGAACATCGACGTCAAGATCACCATCCGCCAGCGAAACCATGGTTTTCTGCAAACCGGCCAAACGACGTAAAAGGTTACCACGCACATAGACGACAAATATCAGTAACGGGATAAGGATTGCTGCGGCACCAACCCCGTACATGACATAGGTACTTTGGGTGTTGAGTGTGTTTGCATCACCTGCAGCCCGGTCTACGCCGGTTTGAAGGGCCTCGACCATCGCATTGACGCCATTTTCCATGGCGGTTGCGTATTCTGCAGTATGGACAACGGCAGCGGCCTGTTCTTCGGACAGTTCAAGTTCGCGCATCCGTAACGCCGGGATGCTTGCATCCCCAACCGTCAGCTCACGAATGTCCTTGATCAGACCAAGATAAAACTTCTGAAGTTTCTTGTTTTCAAGGCCATTGATGGTTTTTTCGGCTTGATCAATTGTGCCACGGATCTGAACGCTGGTGATTTTTAGGCGCGTCGAGTCACTTGATGACGCAGTGCTCAAAATTGTGTTGGTTATTTCCCCGCCAAGACGTGCCAATTCGAGGATCGGCGCACGGTCGCTGAGCGTTGTATCAAGCGTAAACAGCAGATCTTTGCTTTGGGTCAGCTGATCAGGTGTCAGATAATTGCCGCTTTTGCGCAGTTCTTCGACTTGGGCTGCAACAGTGGAAATTTGATTTTGTGACATCGATGTCAATGGTTTGATCATTGATGCAAAGCGACCGCTCAGCTGCTGGAACTGATCAAGCTTCTCGGAAATTTCAGCAGCAACTTCAAAGCGGTTCAGAGTTTTTTGGTGCAGCTCTTCCAAGCCACCGGCAAGGTCTTGCCCGCTTTTTTCGATATGTGACAGGGATTCAGGTGACATCCCTGATTGCGCGAGTTTCTCAAGCTCTTCGCGCAAGCCATCGAGCAACATGTCGAGTTCGATTTTGACAACCTGCTCTTCGGACGGTGTTGATGCCGCAACAATCCGCGGTGCGGATGCGACGATCTTTACGCTTTCGGTTGCCAGTTGCTGAGCTGTGAACATTGGTGGCAGTTGTTCATAGGCAATCTCGTCAAGTCGAGTGCCAAATTTATTAAATGAAAATACGGAAACGGCTGCTGCTAATACAGCAATAAGGCCAACCAGGAAAAAGGCACCCGCCAGTTTTTCGCGTACGCCCAATCCCGATTTTCCCGCCGCTTTCGGCGCAGACGGCTTGTTGCCGCGTTTTATATTCAATCCCATTATTTGGTATCCCCATAGACGAATAAGCCGGGTGCCGACACATTGCTGCATCGACGCACGTTGTACGGGTCTCTCAGATGAAACTTCCCGGGAATGCCGCTTTCGGAGGACATCTGTTCTGCCAGTGTGTGGGGCGGCAGTTCAGATGAGGAAAGGTGGCTTATGTTATTGTTATTAGACAAAGCTATAGCATAGCCTTTGCAACACAAGCACGAGTTTTTCCCCTTAGTCCTACGTATAGGTTGTTTGTGCGCTGCCGCTCAATGCCAAGAGTAGGGGGAACAAACTGGCCATAAAAAAGGCCCGCCATCGCGGCGGGCCTTTCGTCAGGATCACAAAGCAGTTTTGGATCAGGAAGCCGCGCGATCATGTGCCTGCTGGCGCAGATCGTCGAGGATTGTGTTGATCCGTGATCGCAAGTTTTCGACCTTTTGCGAGGCTTCTTGTGCCGTCAACAGGACCTGGCTTGAAAGTTCGCCAGTCTTGCTGGTTTCGGCGGAAACCTCGGTAATCGACGACGATACCGAACGGGTGCGATCCGCTGCACCGCGAACGTTCCGGGTGATTTCGTCGGTTGCAGCACCCTGTTCCTCGACCGCAGCCGAAATGGTGGTTGCGATTTCATTGAGGTTTTCAATAATTCGACCAATATCACCGATGGCCGTCACCAATTCACCGGTTGCCTTCTGAATGCCGGAAATCTGCCCCGAAATTTCTTCGGTTGCTTTTTCCGTCTGGTTGGCAAGGTTTTTGACCTCGGCGGCGACAACGGCAAAGCCTTTGCCGGCATCACCGGCACGGGCGGCCTCAATCGTTGCGTTGAGGGCGAGAAGGTTGGTCTGTTCGGCAATGTCGGTAATCAACGCAATGACTTCGCCAATGCGATCTGCCGACTGTGACAGGCTGACCACCAGTTCGTTGGTTTCCTGTGCACGGGTCGATGCTTCGCCGGAAATCCGGGTTGATTCCGCCATTTGACGGTTGATTTCCGCGTTCGATGCCGACAGCTGTTCGGTCGCTGCGGCAACTGTTTCAACGTTGCCGGTGGCTTCTTGTGCCGAGTTGGCGACTTCTTCGGTCTGACCCGAAACCAGTTCGGCACTTGAGGTCATCTGACCCGACACACCTTGCAACTGATCACCAAGAGCTGCGATTTCATTCACAGCACTTTCGACTTCGTTCTGAAGCGTATCGGCAAGGCCAAGAAGTTCATCGCGCAGCGCTTCGTTGCGTTCATGGTTAAGGCGTTCTTCTTCGGCCTGCATGTCGCGGACCTTGATCGCATTATCTTTGAACACGTCAACTGCACGGCCCATGGCGCTGATTTCATCGTTGCCTTTGGACGGTACCGCAACTTCAAGGTTGCCGTCCGCCAGCTGAACCATGGTTTTCTGCAACCCGCCAAGACGGCGCAGTACGTTGCCACGAACATAGAGCACATAAATCGCAAGCGAAATCAGAATCGCAGCAATTGCAACCACGAACAATGCGGTCAGGCCTTGTTTTTGGACAATATTTGCCTCAGCAGCAGCAGCATCGACTTCGGCGTTCAGGGCTGAGACCAGCTCATTTACGCTGTTGCGCATCGCGGTGGCATATTCGGCACTTTGAACAACCAGTGCCTGACTGCTTTCGGTCGCGGCAAGTTCACGTTTACGAAGATCGGGAAGGCTGTTGTCGCCAATCGAAAGCGCCTGCATTTTGTCGATTAGATCGGCATAGAATGTTTTGAGACGATCATTGTCGAGCGCCTCCAGCTTATCGAGTGCATCGGTATAGACACCACGAATACGAACAGGAATGATCGAAAGACGAACAGCCTGTGTTTCCGTCGTGCTGGCAATAATCATGTTTGACGCAGCAGAGCCAAGGCGCTCGATCTCAAGAATCGGTGTGCGCGTATCAATCGCAGATGCCAATTTCACGAAGGTCTCAAGGATTTGTTCCTTGCCCTCGCTATATTGGCGCGAGGAGTCCTCCGCGAATGACGCTGCATATTGCCCGCCTTGGGAAATATCGTTCTGGGTATAGGACAGAACCGGCTTCAAAGTATCGGCATATCGCTTTGCCAGGTTTTGGAATTCTGTCAGCTTCTCGGCTTTTTCATTGGAGACGGAAAACCGTTCCTGCGTAACTGTATGAAGCTGCTCAAGCGTACCCTGAAGAAGATTGCGACTGTCATTGATGCTGGCGATGACTTCTGGCATGAAACCTGTGGCTTCAATCTCGTTGATGTCAGTCACCAGTGCCGAAAGACGCACAGCAAGTTCATCATTGATGGCAATTTCTTCTTCGGTACTTGCCGAGGCAACGATACGTGGTGCGATGGCAACAATTTCTGCACTGCCGGTTGCTAGTCGCTGTGCGGCGGCAATTGGTGGAAGTTTTTCCTCAGTGATGGTCGTGAGCGCATCACCGAATTTGGTAAATGATACGCCACCGACAACAGCCGAAACGACAGCCATCAATCCAACCACAGCAAACGAAATCAATAATTTGCTTTGGACCCCGAATTTAGTTCCCATTCTTTCTACCTTTTTGTTTCCTGACTTTTCCCTGACAGCTTCTGCGTCCGTCGAGGTTCTTGTTAACCGCCCGGGTGGGTGAACCCATTGATTTTGTGGGCAGTCGTACAATCCCTAAGAGTTCTTTTTTGTTTATTGCCTAAGCGATACCCATTAATGGAAGAATATTATCGCGACTGCAACATTTAACCTTTAGTCGTATCAAAAACTCAATGGAAATTTGTATGTGAAAGCCGGTGCGACATTGTTATTTGATGGCAAACGTGGGTTTCGACCTGTCGTTTCGCTAAGCATGGCTGGACCTTGCAGGGTAAACAGGCTATAGGAGCGGTCGAAATTTTCGTTCGCGCGTTTTGTAGATACCGCACTTTATTGTATCTGAAAATGCCCGGACAGGCTGGCTTGAATGGGGAAATGCCATTAGGGCCAGCGTGGTGTCAGTCGGCACCGATCCACATGAAGTTTAATGAATACAGGTTGTAGGTTATGGCCGGCCATTCCCAATTTAAGAACATTATGCACCGCAAAGGTGCCCAGGATAAAAAACGCGCCAAGATATTCACCAAGATTGCGCGCGAAATTACCGTTGCTGCAAAAATCAGTGACGATATAGACAGCAACCCGCGTCTTCGTGCGGCAATTTCCGCAGGGCGTGCTCAAAACATGCCCAAGGACAACATCGAACGTGCCATCAAAAAGGCGACCGGTGCTGGCGAAGGCGATAACTACGAAGAAGTCCGCTACGAAGGATACGGCACCGCAGGTGTTGCCGTCATCGTCGAAGCGTTGACCGATAACCGTAACCGTACCGCATCCGAGGTTCGTGCAGCTTTCACCAAAAGCGGTGGTAACCTTGGTGAAACAGGTTCAGTTGGCTTCATGTTTAACCGTCTTGGCGAAATCGTTTATCCGGCGAGCGTTGCCGGTGCTGACGAAATCTTTGAAGCCGCCCTCGAAGCTGGGGCTGCCAATGTTGAGTCTGACGATGACAGCCATATCGTTGATACCGAACTCGAAGACCTCAATACGGTACGCGAAGCTTTGACAGAAAAATTCGGTGATCCGGAAAGTGCCAAAATGGTGTTCCGTGCCGTCACCGAGGCGGATGTCACAATCGATCAGGCCCAAAGCATCATGAAACTTGTTGATGTTCTTGAAGACAACGATGACGTTCAGAATGTCTGGACCAACGTTGCCTGGACCGACGAAATTGTCGCTGGCCTCGATAACTAATTAGTATTTGCCAACACCCGCCTTTCGCTTTTGAATGGCGGGTGTTTTGTATCTAATCGGTAAATTATAGGGTGACACTGTGGTCAGAGTTCCTCGGGATTGATCCCGGTCTTCAACGTACTGGCTGGGGGGTGATAGACCTTCAGGACAACCGCATGCGTCATGTTGCCAACGGGGTTGTGAGTTCGACCCAGTCGCTGTCGCTTGCCGAACGTCTTGATCAGCTCCATACCGGGTTGATGGAAGTGATCGAAACATGGACCCCTGACGAAGCCGCGGTCGAAGAAACCTTTGTGAACAAGAACCCTGTTTCAACACTAAAACTGGGTCAGGCACGCGGTGTTGCCTTGCTTGCCCCGGCACGAAGTGGCATCCCGGTAACGGAATATACACCCAATGCCGTCAAAAAGACGGTGGTCGGTGCCGGTCACGCAGCCAAACAACAGGTTGAAATGATGGTGTCAACCTTGCTGCCGGGGTGTGAAATTGCCGGGGCCGATGCCGCCGATGCGCTTGCAGTTGCTATTTGTCACGCGCAACATGCCGGAAACCGAGCCCTTGCCGCAACCATGGCAGCCAAACCGACAGGCAACGGCAGACCAACAGGGAATGGGAGAAAATACAGGTGATCGCGAAACTGCGTGGAATTATCGATTTCATCGGCGAAGACAGCGTCATTATAGATGTGAATGGCGTTGGATATCTTGTTTTTGCATCCCGTCGAACCCTGTCGATGCTGCCTGCAAAGGGCGGTGATGCAGGCTTGATGATCGAAACCCATGTCCGTGAAGATCATATTCATCTGTATGGATTTGCCGATAACGCCGAAAAGCAGTGGTTTTCGCTTTTGACCACGGTGCAAGGTGTTGGCGCAAAAGTCGCCTTGGCCCTTTTGTCTGTTTTGAGCCCGACCGATCTTTTGCGCGCCCTGGCGGCACAGGATACAACGGCACTCTGCCGTGCGCCGGGCATTGGCCCCAAGGTTGCCACCCGTATTGTCGGTGAGCTTAAAGACAAGGCCGCCAAACTGAACCTTGGCCCGGTTGCCGCGCCGGCACCTGTCACAGAGGCAGCTGCACCAGCCAAAGCAGCCTCAAAATCAAAGAAAACGTCAAAATCATCCGATGATGTGAGTGGCGACACAGCAAGTGTTGAGCCGATTGTCGATGATGGTGTGGTGTTGGCCGATGCCGTATCCGCCCTTGTCAATCTTGGCTATGGCCGGTCCGAGGCTTTTGGTGCGGTCGGCAAGGCCGCCCAGTTGGCCGGTGAGGACAAGTCGATTGATACTCTGATCCGCTTGGGACTAAAGGAGCTTAGCGCGTGAGCGAGGAAGAAGACCGTCTGCTCAGTGGCGAGCGTCGCGACGAAGATCAACAGGATGGATCGCTGCGTCCGCGCCGGTTGGATGATTTTACTGGCCAGAAAGAAGTGCGCGAAAACCTTGATGTCTTTATTCGGGCTGCACGGGCGCGTGAAGAAGCCATGGACCATGTTTTGTTCTTTGGTCCGCCCGGTCTTGGTAAAACCACCTTGTCGCAAATCGTTGCCAGTGAACTGGGTGTCGGCTTTCGCGCAACGTCGGGGCCGGTCATTTCCAAGGCCGGTGATCTTGCCGCCTTGCTGACAAACCTTCAGCCACGCGACGTTCTGTTCATTGATGAAATTCACCGTCTGAACCCGGCGGTTGAAGAAATTTTGTATCCGGCGATGGAAGACTTCCAGCTTGATCTGATCATTGGCGAAGGTCCGGCCGCACGGTCTGTACGGATTGATTTACCCCCCTTTACCCTTGTCGGGGCGACAACCCGTTCGGGGCTTTTGACCACACCGCTGCGTGATCGGTTTGGTATTCCGCTGCGTCTTCGATTCTACGAACCCGAAGAACTCGTCACCATCGTTGCCCGTGGTGCGAAACTTTTGAATTTCGATATGACCCGCGAAGGGGCCATGGAAATCGCACGCCGGTCGCGCGGAACACCGCGTATTGCCGGACGTTTGTTGCGCCGGGTGCGTGATTTCGCCTCTGTGGCAGAAAAATCACCGGTTGATAAATTTATTGCCGATGCAGCTTTGATCCGGCTTGAGGTCGATAACCTTGGGTTGGACAGTCAGGATCGGCGCTATCTGAATTGTATCGCCGGGAACTATGGCGGCGGCCCTGTCGGGGTCGATACGCTTGCTGCTGCCCTGTCTGAAGAACGCGATACAATCGAAGACGTGATCGAGCCTTATTTGTTGCAACAAGGGTTGATCCAACGCACGCCACGTGGCCGTATGCTTGGGATTAAGGGGTTTAAGCACCTTGGTCTTACACCGCCACGCGAAGCAGGGGGCGTACCACTTTCTGATCTGTTCGATGGTCAGGTTGATGGCCCGGCGGGGGATCAATCGGAATGACACAAAACGATCATGACGCGTTGCGGGGCTATCTTGATGGCAACCGGCATATCTATCCGTTGATTGTGTTTTACGAGGATACGGATGCGGGCGGTATTGTCTATCACGCCAACTATCTTGCATTTGCCGAGCGCGCACGTTCAGCGATGCTTAACCTGTTGGGCTTTACCAATCGTAATGTTGCAGAACGCCACAAAGTTGCCATAGCCGTTCGACACTGTACGCTCGATTTTCGTCGTGCGGCCCGGTTGGAAGACCGCCTTACGGTGGAAAGCCGTGTGATAAAGCTTGGGGGCGCGTCGCTCGGTTTTGAACAAAAGGTGATGCGCGACGATGAAGAACTTGTGGTGATCGAGATATATCTCGCCTGCATGTCGCTTGAAGAACTTCGGGCACAAAGATTGCCCGATGAACTGAGAACGGCGTTCAATCGCTATCTGGATGTGGACAAGGACTAAAGAGAATATGGAAAATCAAGTGGTCAACGCGGTAACGCTGGGGCAGTCGGTCATGTCGCATGACATGTCTCTGTGGGGGCTTTTCATGCAGGCTGGGCTGGTCGTCAAAGTCGTGATGATCGGACTGTTAATGGCTTCGGTCTGGGTATGGGCTATCGTTATCGAAAAAATGCTGCGCCTTCGCAAGTTGCGCGCGCAGGCTGGTACTTTTGAAGAAGCCTTTTGGTCGGGCGGTTCGCTCGAAGATCTGTATGACCGGATTGCCGATAAGCCGCGCGATCCGATGTCCGCGATTTTTGTCTCGGCCATGCGCGAATGGCGTCGCTCGAATGCCCGTGGGATCAAGGGCGATACAATGCGCGCACGTTTGCAGCAGCGCCTTGAAAGAACCATGGAAACGACGCTTGGTCGTGAAATGGACCGGGTGGAACGTTATATGACGTTCCTGGCATCGGTCGGCTCAACCGCACCGTTTGTTGGTCTGTTCGGAACCGTTTGGGGCATCATGGTATCGTTCCAGGCGATTGCTGCGTCGAAAAATACATCGCTTGCGGTGGTTGCGCCGGGGATTGCCGAAGCACTTTTGGCAACCGCAATGGGCCTTGTTGCAGCTATCCCTGCTGTGGTGGCCTACAACAAGATTTCCAGCGACCTGAACCGGTATAACAACCGTCTCGAAGCATTCGTTGATGAGTTTACTTCGATCCTGTCGCGCCAACTTGACGACGCGAGAGACTGATCATGGGCGCACAGCTTTCATCCCGATCAGGTGGCAGCGGACGTCGCGGGCGTCGTAACAACCGCCGTGCCGCCATGAGCGACATCAACGTCACACCGATGGTGGACGTGATGCTGGTTCTGCTGGTGATCTTTATGGTCGCGGCACCGCTGATGACGGTTGGTGTCAACGTCAACCTGCCTGAAACCAGTGCGGCCCCGATGACCGGGCAGGATGAGCCGCTTGTGGTATCGGTTTCGCGCGAAGGCACGATCTATATTATGGATAGTGAAATCGCACAGGAAACCCTGACCGAAAAACTCGATGCCATCACCGACAACAAACAGGAAACCCGCATTTTCGTACGCGGTGACAAGGCCATTGATTACGGCCGTGTGATGGAAGTGATGGGACTGATCAAGGATGCCGGCTTTACCAAGGTCGCCCTGATCGCTGAATTGCCCAAAAAGGGTTCGTAACCAGACATGCTGCGCTACGCTCTCATATCGTTTGGTTTGCATTTTGTGCTGTTTTTGATCGCATGGTTCGGTTTGCCCGACCTGTTCGAAGAAACGCCAATGGATTTGCAATCGATCTCGGTCGAAGTTGTGACGGTGGATGAATTTTCCGCTGCACCGACCAAGGCCTTGCCAAAGCCCGAGCCGAAAGAAAAGCCAAAACCTAAACCGGTGGCAAAGCCAGAGCCAAAACCGGTGGCGAAGCCTGAGCCGAAACCAGAACCGAAGCCGGAACCAAAGCCTGAGCCCAAACCAGAACCGAAACCAGAACCGAAACCGGTTCCCAAGCCCGAGCCGGTTCCGACGCCCGAGGTTAAAAAACAGCCGGAACCGACACCGGAACCTCAACCTGTTAAGGAGTTGGCCGAAGTAACGCCGCAAAGCAAACCAACGCCACCTAAACCTGAACCGGTCAAAAAGACCGAACCGAAAAAGGAAGAGCCCAAGAAGGAGGAGCCGAAAAAGCGCCTTCTGGACAATATCCTAAAGGACGTTCGCAAGCTTAAGGAAACATCAGAAGCCAGCCCAACAGAGCCGCAGCCCGAGGAAACCCCGGAAGAAAATGCGAGCGAAGTGGTGGCAACCCGGCTTGATGCAGAATCTGACCATGAGCGAACTTGATGCGGTCAAACGTCAGATTGAAAAATGCTGGAGCCCACCGGCTGGGGCGAAGGAAGCAGGCGCGTTTGCGGTGGAAATCCATGTCAGCGCAAACCCGGACGGGACTGTTCGACAGGCGCAAATCAGCAACCTGAACGATATTCAGGGTGATGTATCACGTCGAACAATTGCGGAAAGTGCACTTCGAGCTGTGCTAAATCCGCAATGCAGCCCTCTGAAACTGCCGCTGGATAAATACGAAATGTGGCGCACATTCACGTTCAATTTTGACATGCGTGAAATGCTGGGCCTTTGAATTATAAGTTCTTGAACACGCGTGGAAAATAGCGAGGCAGGATGACGATCAAGACCAACGTACGAACACGAAATATGGTGAGCCGCGGCCTTGCAGGGCTGTGCGCGCTTGCTGTCGTCGCTGGCCTGAATTTTGGTTTCATTGCGCCGGCACAGGCAGAACTTCGGATTGATATCACCAGAGGTGAGCTTAAACCGATGCCAATTGCTGTTGCCCGGTTCCCGGGCGACGGGGTTGCCGAAACGGAAATCGGTCAGAACATGACGCAGGTCATCAGTGCTGATCTGGAACGTTCGGGACTGTTTTCGCCGATCAATGAAAAGGCGTTCATCCAAAGTGCCGCGTCGCTTGCGGTGAACCCGAACTTTGCCGAATGGCGCGCGATTAATGCGCAGGCCTTGGTGAACGGACGGGTGGTCACCGAAGCAAACGGTCTTCTGCGTGTTGAATTCCGCCTGTGGGACGTGTTGGCCGAAAACCAGATGGCGGGTGTTGCGTATCGCACACAACCCAATAACTGGCGCCGCATTGCCCATAAGATCGCTGATGAAATCTATAAGCGGATCACAGGCGAAAGCGGTTATTTCGATACCCGTATTGTTTATGTTTCGGAAACAGGTCCGGCTGACAACCGCAATAAGCGGTTGGCAATCATGGATCAAGATGGTGCAAACCACCGGTTCCTGTCCGATGGTCGGTTCCTTGTGCTGAACCCGCGGTTCTCGCCGACGGCACAGGAAGTGGTCTATATGTCGTACTTTAACGACAAGCCACGCGTGTATGTTTTGGATATTGATACCGGCGAGTTGGAATTGCTGGGCGATTTTCCGGGGATGACTTTCGCGCCCCGATTCGCACCAGACGGCAACTCGGTTGTGATGTCGCAGGCGTTAGACGGTAACAGCGAAGTTTATGAACTTGACCTTCGCACCCGTGAAAAACGTCAGCTTACGCGACATCCTGCCGTGGATACGTCGCCATCCTACTCGCCAGATGGGTCGCGCATTGCGTTCAACTCCGATCGCAGCGGCGCACAACAAATCTATGTGATGAATGCCGACGGTAGCGGCGTACAGCGTATCAGTTTCGGTGGTGGCCTTTATTCCACTCCGGTCTGGTCGCCTCGCGGAGACCTGATTGCATTCACGAAATCGCAAGGAGGAAGGTTCTATATCGGCGTAATGCGGCCAGACGGTAGTGGAGAAAGACTGCTGGCCGAAGGGTTCCTCGTAGAGGGCCCAACATGGGCGCCGAACGGCCGGGTGTTGATGTATCATCGCCAGCATCCGTCCAAGGACGGAACCAAGGATCGCTTTCGTTTGTATTCGATTGATCTGACAGGTTATAACGAGCGAGAGATCGTTACACCTGCGGATGGGTCGGATCCTGCATGGTCGCCCTTGATTCCCTGATATCTCAAGAGTATAGTCATCGCGAAGCACTGAATGCGATTCGCTTAAATCGCGGGCATTTTCGGTGTCGCGAGACATGGAAAACACCAACTCGGGCGAATGCGTCCGGTGTTAAGGGGAAATTTTAAATGAAACTTCGTATTCTCAGCGTCTTTGCTGCTGCCGCGCTTCTGGCTGCATGTGAAACTGCTCCTGATAGCTCAGCTACCACTGGTGGCGAAGGTGTATCGACTGTAAACCAGCCGTCTACCAGCACCTCGCTTTCCGAAAGCAGCCCTGAGTGGTTTGCTGTTAACGTTGGTGACCGCGTATTCTTTGGCCTGGACAAATATGACCTGGCCGGTGAAGCACGTCGCACCCTCGAACTGCAGGCTGCTTGGTTGAAAAAATACCCGCAGTACAAAGTTGTTGTTGAAGGTCATGCCGACGAACGCGGCACCCGTGAATACAACCTTGCACTCGGCGAACGTCGCGCAAGCTCGGTCAAAGATTATCTGATCGCTCTGGGCATTGACCCGTCGCGCGTTGAAACCATTTCCTATGGCAAAGAGCGCCCTGTTGCTCTTGGCCATGACGAAGAAAGCTGGGCCAAAAACCGCCGCTCTGTATCGGTTATCCGTTAAGCGCGTGTGGGCTAAAGCCTGACTGAATATCAAGGCGCCTGTCCCGTTTGGGGCAGGCGCCTTATTTTTGCCGCCTGAAAATGTTTGAAAATGTAGTCGTGCCCTGTTCAAATCGGCATTTGGTAATATTGCATTGACGACAAAGGACCGAGAGGCTGTTGCATTTAATGTGTCCCTTTTTGCCAGACGCATCCTGCGACACTGCAAGGATAAGGTCCGTAGAAGCACAGAGTGACTATGGTTACAAGGGGTGACATACCAATGCAGAGAGACATCCCGATCCGAAGGGTTTGCTTTTCGCGGCGTTTCGCTGCGTTATATTGTTTCGCCGATGCGCCGCATCATCCTGCACGCAGTGCTTTGCCAAACGACACGCCAAAAAACAAACAAAATGGAGCAGATTAAATGCACCAGGCTCTGATGATGATCCGAGTTCGCTCAACCACTGAAACACAGGAAATCGTGGAGTCGGCAAATCGCGCTGAAGCCGTTTCCCGCCTAACCGGCCGTGGAAAAGTGGCTGAATCTGTTCGCAAAGGTCCTGGCTTGTTGGTCGCTTTGACGATTGGCGCTCTGGTGGGGATGACGTCCCTCGGATCGGTTTCGGCCTTTGCTCAGGATGCAAACGTTGGCCGACAGGTCGAACAGCTGCGCAAGGATCTCGATTTGCTGCAGCGTTATGTTTACCGCGAAGGCCCGCCCGCAGGTGATGCTGCCTCGGCGGTAACCGGCGGTGGTGATCCATCGACCCCGGCGGCTGCCCGTCAGCAAGTACAGATCAATGATCTGCAACGCTCTGCAACCCAGTTGACCGGACAGATCGAACAGTTTGATTTTCGAATCCGCAAAATGGAAGACCGCCTTGAACGGCTGGTCTCCGACATCGATTTTCGCCTGACACAGCTTGAAAACGGTTCTGGTGCGCCACTTGCCAATAATGGCAACGGCGCATCGGCAGAACCGCTTGCGGGTAGTGCTGCGGGCCAGACCGCAGGGTCCACAGGTGGCACCGCTGATAACGGTTCGGCCGGTTCGGGCGAACCTCTTAATGATCGTGGTACCAAACTGTTTGGTGTAATCGAAAACGAGGGTCAACCACCGCAAATTCCATCCGGTGCGGCTGCGGGTGCATCTGCCGGGGCGGCGGCGACCGCGACGCAAAGTGCGGCTGCTGGCGTGACGCCAGAAGAACAATATCGCAATGCCTTTGGCTTGCTGCGCCGTCAGGAGTTTTCCGAAGCCGAAAGCGCGCTTTCGACCTTTGTTAAAGATCATCCCAACGATCCGCTGGCCGGTAATGCGCAATATTGGTTAGGTGAAACCTATTATGTGCGCGGCGAATTTGAAAATGCTGCCATCGCCTTTACCGAAGGTTTCCAGACCTATCCCGACAGCACGAAGGCCCCTGATAACCTTCTCAAGCTCGGCATGTCGCTGGCCAATCTTGGCAAGAATGAAGATGCCTGCACGACCTTTGGGCACCTGATCGATAACTTCCCGAATGCATCGGCGGTTGTCCTTGATCGCGCGCGTCAGGAACGCAAAAGTCGTGGGTGTTCATAAGGTTCAACCCCCAAGAATGCGGCATTATGAGCAATCCCGATAAGCCAACGACAGATGATCGCGCGGCGTCCGATGATACACCATTGGACGCCGTTGCTTTTGCGCATCTAATAGATGGTTTCGCGCCATTTGAAACCGACCCTGTTTTGGCGGTTGCGGTGTCTGGCGGAGCTGACAGCATGGCCTTGGCACTGCTGGCGCATGAATGGGCGCAAACGCGGGGCGGTAAAATTGTCGCAATGACAGTGGATCATGGCCTGCGGTCAGATTCTGCGCATGAAGCCAAATGGGTCGGGCAGGCATTGCGCACACACGGGATTGACCACATTGTTCTGCCGTGGCTTGGCGATAAGCCACGCGGCGCGGTGCAAGAACGCGCACGTATTGCCCGCTATGACTTGCTTGATCAGGCCTGTGCCACACGTGGCATTCTTCATCTTTTGGTCGCCCACCATCTTGATGATCAAATCGAAACCATTGCCATGCGCTCTTCCCACGGGACGAAACCGATGGGACGTGCGGGCATGTCTTCGCGTCGTTTTCTAAAATCCGTGCGGCTGCTGCGTCCGTTTTTGTCCGTGGCAAAAAACGATTTGATTGCGACGCTGAAGGTATGCCGGCAGGACTGGATCGAAGATCCGTCCAATCAGAACCCGAAATTCGAACGCGTGCGGATTCGTCAAGATACAAGGATCACGGTTGCCGCGGATCAGGAAAACATTCCATCTGATGCGGTGCAGACCCGTCTTGCGCTCGAAGAAATGGTTGCCAATGTTCTGGCCCGGTCAGTGATGATCCTGCCGGTTGGGGTTGCGGTTGTTGATACGGCGGGAATGTATCGCTCTCAGGACCGCGATGTCCGCTGCTATGCCCTTGGTCAGGTCATTCGAACCATCGGTGGGGCGGCGTATATGCCGTCTTTTGATGCCTTAGCCAACCTGCTCGACGCCACATATAATGATGCGTCACACCGCAGCAGTTTGGGCGGATGTGTCATTCATCGCAAATCAGACCGGATTTATATCTTCCGCGAAGTTGGCCGCATGGATAAAACTCCGATGGTCATTTACCCCGACGTTTTGCGTTCTGGTGGATGTGTGCGGTGGGATAATCGCTTTGAATGGGCCGCTTTATCGCCTGTTTTGCCCCCGTTGGCAGGGATATGGATTGGGCCACTGGTGCTTTGTGATGTGTTTCACACGAAGGCATTTCGCGCCGCATTTGGGGAAATAGTCGCATTTATTGCTGATTTACCCCGCGCAGCCCTTGCATCCATGCCTGCTCTCTACGATAAAGAAGGCTTGCGATCCGTTGGCGGGCTTGAGGTTTCGGCACTTTCCGACGTATTATCCGCCGCCGGTTGTGTGACGCCCCGGAGTAGGGGGGGAAATGCAATTGATGGACGATGGCGGTTTGCACCTCACACCCCTTTGTGGGAAAGTGGGTTCAAATCGTTACCGAAACCCGTCAGCCTACTTGCGTAGCCGAGGCTTTTGACTATTTGTTAGCCATGCCTTGCGCAGGAGTATTGTGCGCGACGGTAGAAATATTTTGCGACCAGTAGCTTGGAATGAATATGGGAAAAAATCTCGCACTGTGGGTTATCATTGCCATCCTTTTGGTGGCCTTGTTTAACCTGTTTCAGTCGCCTTCTGGACAGTCCGGTCAATCGTCGATGGCGTTTTCGGACTTCCTGGCAGAAGTTGATACCGGCCAGATTTCAGAAGTCACAATTCAGGGCAATACCCTGAGTGCGCAAACGCGCGATGGTCGCTCTGTTAATGTTTACACCCCCGATTACCCGAACCTTGTTGAAAAACTCAACGAAAAGGGCGTTCGGATTATCGCAAAACCGGAAGAAAGCCTGTCGCCGCTGATGAGTGCGCTGATCAGCTGGTTGCCGATGCTGCTGATCATCGGGGTCTGGATTTTCTTCATGCGTCAGATGCAGGGTGGTGGCGGCAAAGCCATGGGCTTTGGCAAATCAAAGGCGAAAATGCTGACCGAAAAATCCGGTCGGGTTACCTTTGAAGACGTCGCAGGCATCGAAGAAGCCAAAAACGAACTTGAAGAAGTTGTCGACTTCCTGCGCGATCCGCAGAAGTTCCAGCGTCTTGGCGGTAAAATCCCCAAAGGCATGTTGCTGGTCGGTCCTCCGGGCACGGGTAAAACGCTTCTGGCACGTGCGATTGCAGGCGAAGCAAACGTACCGTTCTTCACCATTTCGGGTTCGGACTTTGTCGAAATGTTTGTTGGTGTTGGTGCATCTCGTGTGCGCGACATGTTCGAACAGGGCAAAAAGAACGCTCCTTGCATCATCTTTATCGATGAGATCGATGCTGTCGGTCGTCATCGTGGTGCCGGTCTTGGTGGTGGTAACGATGAACGTGAACAGACGCTCAACCAGCTTCTGGTCGAGATGGATGGTTTTGAGGCCAACGAAGGTGTGATCCTTGTTGCCGCAACCAACCGTCCGGATGTTCTCGATCCGGCATTGCTGCGTCCGGGCCGTTTTGACCGTCAGGTTGTTGTGCCGAACCCCGATCTTGAAGGCCGTGAACGCATTCTTGGTGTGCACGCCCGCAAAGTTCCGCTGGGTCCGGATGTTGATCTGCGCACGGTTGCACGTGGCACTCCGGGCTTCTCGGGTGCTGATCTTGCAAACCTTGTCAATGAGGCCGCCCTTCTTGCCGCCCGTCTTGGCAAGCGTGTAGTCACCATGGCCGACTTTGAAAATGCCAAGGATAAAGTCATGATGGGGGCGGAACGCCGTTCCATGATCATGACGGATGACGAGAAAAAGCTGACAGCCTATCACGAAGGCGGTCATGCACTTGTCGCACTCCATACCCCGGCATCCGATCCGATCCATAAGGCAACCATCATTCCGCGCGGTCGTGCGTTGGGGATGGTGATGCGTTTGCCAGAACGTGATCAGGTTTCGAAATCCTATGAACAGCTGATTTCTGATCTGGCTGTTGCCATGGGGGGCCGTGTTGCCGAGGAACTTATCTTTGGCAAGGACAAGGTCACAACCGGTGCGTCTTCGGACATCAATATGGTGACGCAATATGCGCGCAAGATGGTGACCGAATGGGGCTTCTCGGATGTTCTTGGTAACGTCAAATATGCCGACAACCAGGAAGAAGTGTTCCTTGGCCATAGTGTTGCACAGCACAAGAATGTTTCGGAAAAAACCGCTCAGCTGATTGATGACGAAGTCCGTCGTTATTCTGATGAGGCCTATGAATTCGCCAAGCGGGTTCTGACAGAATATCTTGATGATTTGCACATTCTTGCCAAAGGGCTTTTGGAATACGAAACCCTGTCGGGCAAAGAAATCGACGCGCTTCTGCGTGGCGAGGAAATCAACCGTTCTGGCCATTCAAGTGGCAGTAACGGCAAGGAATTCCGGTGGACGTCGCTCCACCGTGCCAAGCTCGGGCGCTGCACGTAAAGACAGCCCGGATGAAGGTGACGGGGATATGTCCCCTGAGCCGCAGCCGGGCAGCTAACAGAAAGAGACTGATGGACAAGATCACCCGATCGGTCCTGCGAAGCCCCGCCGATGTGCGGGGCTTTGCTGATTTTGACGGACCGCTTTATTATGCACCTACCGGTTTCATCGACCATGCCGATGATCCCAATACACTCCCGCTGGCCGGATCGCGCCGCGGCTTTTCGGCGCTTGAAATTATCCGTCGTCGTGAAGATGGCGGTGCCGAAAGCATGATCCTGCCACTCCTTGCCCTTGAGGGCTGGGTTCAAAATAGCGGGCGTGTTGATGAAATTAACAATGTGCTTGATCGTTTGATGACCAAGCGCGCCGATTTTGCCGGACTTGATATGGCATCATGCCACGTCATGGGCATTGTTAATGTGACACCTGACAGCTTTTCTGATGGCGGGGATTACAACACGACCGAGCAGGCGATTGCCCGGGGGCGTGAACTTGCCGACTTTGGCGCATCAATCCTTGATATCGGCGGGGAATCTACCCGTCCGGGGGCGGATGATGTTACCGAGGCTGAGGAAATCGATCGTGTCGTGCCCGTGATCCGTGCTTTGGCCGAGAAGGGCCATGTGGTTTCAATCGATACACGCCACGCCAATGTGATGGAAGCCGCGATCAATGCCGGTGCTGCCATCATCAATGACGTCACCGGGCTCGAAGGCGATGAACGATCTCTCGAGGTGGCGGTACGTTTGGGGGTACCTGTAATACTGATGCATATGCAGGGCGAACCCGGCACCATGCAGGTCGATCCGCAATATGATTGTGCCGTTCTTGATGTGTACGACTATCTGCTCGATCGCGTCGAAAGTTGCGAACGGGCCGGGATATCGCGCGACAAGATTTGTATTGATCCGGGTATCGGATTTGGCAAGACACTGTCACATAACCTTGAGTTACAGTCGCGGCTGGCGATTTTCCACGGTTTGGGTTGCCCGATTTTGCTTGGAACGTCGCGTAAGTCGTTCATCGGAAAAATTGACCCCAAAGCGGACCCAAAACAAAGGCTCGGTGGATCAATTGCATCTGCCGTCAATGGATGGCGGCACGGGGCGCAGATAATGCGCGTTCATGATGTTCAGGAAACTGTTCAGGCGATCTCGGTCGCAAGTTCGACGGCTCTGGTATAGGAAGCTCAGCGTACCTTTGCTTCCTGTATAGGTTGTCATTTTCACCCGATTGATTAAAAGCAAGACCATTCAACATTTTGAGGATGTATATCCTTTTGGTTGGGTCTTGCTTTTTTATATTTAGAATCTGGCATTTTCTGACCTTTTGCGGTTGAGGCTTGCGCATTTGCAAGCCGCACCACATACCAAAGAGTGAAATAAACAAAGTGGCGCAAAGTCACGCTTATTGGTTGAGTAAACGAGCAACTGCAAAGGTCTGTATATGAACGGAATTGTAGGCCTGACCGAGGTCGGAAACAAAAGTATGGCATCAAGTCGAAGTCTGACGGCGCAATGTGTGTTTGTCGTCGAAGACAACACCGATCTTAATAAGGATCTGTGCGAGTATCTTGAGATGTGCGGCTTTGACGTGATTGGTTGCGAAACCGGTGCGAGTTTTTTTCGCGCGCTTAAAACCAAACAGCCTGATGCGGTCATCCTTGATATTATGCTGCCCGATGCTGATGGCTATGATCTTGCCAAATACGTCCGCCAGAACATTGATTGCGGCATCATGATGCTGACGTCCCTGTCAGGCATGGATCATCATCTGACAGGCTACAAGTCAGGTGCAGACGTCTATCTGACCAAAGACAGCCCTTTGTCGGTAATCGAAGCCGCTTTGCAGCCTTTATTACGCCGTTCCTCGCGTGCAGACAGTGACACCGATGAGGGGGCTGATGCCGCTGGTATGGAAGCGGGCTGGGTTCTTGATCTGCTCAATTGGACATTGGTTAATCCGCTTGGAAAGTCGGCATCCTTGACCGCAACCGAACGGACAATCATCAAGTTATTGATTGACGCGAACGGGGCATGGCTGACCCGGCCGGAAATCGTTATCGCCTTGGGTAAGGCCGATACGGCTGAAAACTGCCGTAACCTTGATACGGCAATCCGACGTGTGCGCCAGAAGGCTCTCAAGGAAATTGGTGAAGAGCTTCCGGTGCGCACAGCATATGGTCGTGGCTATGCCTTCACATCGCTTGGCGCCGTTTCCGGTGAAGCAGAAAATCTCTGACGCTTGGTGCGCCATCACGCAAGTGGTGCCGCGCTGTCCTGATTGGAAGTTTCACACGGTAGCAGCACACACAGTGCAATTCCCGTCGGCCCCAGATCACGTAATTTGATCGAACCGCCGTGCGCGTCAACAATTCGTTGTGAAATATGCAGGCCAAGCGCACTGCGCAGGGCCTTTGTTTCCATCTCGCGGCGAAACAGCGCATTTCCAATCAAGCGGATTTCATCGCTATCAAGTCCTTCGCCCTGACAGGGGATTGATATTTCCGCCAGCCAGTTACTTTGCGCGCGCGCGGTAATATGGATTGGCTTTCCATGGGCAAAACGCCGTGACGTTTCGACCAGGTTGGTCATCGCCAGACCAATCAGTGTTTCATCGATATAGGCTTCAACACCGTTGGTTCCCGTACAGGTCACCAGAATTTCGGCATCATCGCGTGTAGTATTGGCGACGAAATCGTTCATGAAATGATCCAGCCCGACAAGTTCGCGCGCCAACGAGAATTCCTTGTCGTCAATACCATCCTTGCTTAGGAAGATATCAACCAGACGGGCAAGTTTTCGGGCCTGAAGCTCAATGCGTTTTAGCCTGTTCTGAATATCATCGCTGTGATCTCGTAAACGAAGCATCAGCATTTCTGACGAACGTTGAATAACCGCAAGCGGGGTTCGGAATTCATGCGACAGCATTGAAATCAACTTGCGCTGTTCACCGACAAGCGATGTTGTTTCTTCGGCTCTGGTCGATGCAAACACCTGTTCCCTGTCCATTTGGGTCAGGCGTATGGCCATCAATATGCCCATCACGATGATGTGGAAAATGAAGGTGAATTGATGGAGACCTATGCGTATCGGGGTGACCTCGATAAGTCCCGCATGGGCCAATTGCAACATGATGACAGGACCACAAGGCAAGGCAAGGGCTATCAAATACGCCCAAAGCGTCTTGTTTCTGATATCTGCGGCAAGCCTTTTGACAAGAACCAAACAGGCGCAGGCCATGAAAAGTGCGACAGACGGAACGATATAGGTGCCAAACACGGTATAGAGTTCATTGGTCGTACCAATGAGGAAACTTAAAATGACGATGCAGTAGGCACATCCGAGCCAAAACAAAATTGGTGTGCGTTGGCGAAATTCAAGAATATGTATCCATAAAAAGACAACGGCAGCCTGTGAAACGATGTTGGTGGCCCCAATGAGAAAATCATTCATCCATGAGATTTCAGGGCGCAGCTGACTTAATCCGACACCATTTACAAGTGAAATGAGCATGCCCGCACACGCAATCCCGATGCCATAGCTGACAACAACTGCATCGCGGGCAATAAGCCCAAGGCTGAAATACGTAATGCCAAGGGTGAGAAACACCCCAAAGAAGATGTTTGTTGCCAGATTGCGAAGCGTCATCGATGAAATAAGGTCTTGGGCCTGCCAAAGGGTGACAGTCAGCAAGTTCGTACTGTTACTTTGTACCCGGATAAACAGGTGATACGCACCCGCATCAAGTTTCGGCCAGGATGCGACATGGGTGCCGCTGGTAAAGGGACGCTTGTTTGCTGGAATGCGGTCGCCCAAGCTTTCCTGCCAAATGGCATCGGAAAGCTTGGCTGTTGAGACATCGTCAAAAAGATACACATCTATGTGGTTAAGATAGCTTGGGTTGGCCTCAATGTATGAGGGGGCGGTCAACATCTGATCGACGCCGAAATCGATCCTGTACCAGATGATATCTGACGTATACCCAAACGATGGGATTGATGCGCTTTGCTGAAAGTCGTCAAACGGCAGTTGGCGAACATCATCAAGTGACATCTGCTGGCTTTGGTCGACATACCATGAAAGATAGGGTGTCAGATCAAGCTTGCCGGGAAGATCACCGTTTAAAACAATTTTATCGGTGTGCCCGGTGGTTGATGGCGTAGTCCCATGCGCGCGTGCACTCTTGGGCTCACCAATCATTGCGACGATCATGGTGACGAACAAGATGAACAAAATGCGCGGTAACTTGGTGCGTATCAAGGTGGCCACGGGCGTTCGGCCCACGTTTTGACGCGCGGAGACGGTCCACATATGACGGCGGAATGATGTGAAGGCACTCATGACAGCGCACCATCGTCATCGTGTGTTCGGGGCTTTTTTCGCGATACATGGGGGGCGGCCAAACCAAAGAAGTTTTGACGGGACGCTTTAATCGTTTCTTCCCGGTTATAGGGAATTTTGATCATTACCGTTGTGCCGGATGTCTCGCCGACACTGATCGACATTGATCCGTTATGGGATTGCACAATGCGGTTGGTGATATGCAGGCCCAGACCAACACCTTGTGTGACGCCTGCGTCGCGTCCACGGTAAAACGCGTTGGATACATTCGTCAGATCGTCAATGGAAATGCCCGGTCCGGCATCGATAACACGGATATAGACAAATCCGTTCGACGACCGATTGCATGCGACCCAGACTGGAGCATCGGGGGCGTATTTACGGGCATTGTCGATCAAGTTGATGATCGCGCGTTCAAACAGAATGCGGTCAATATCGACAATGGCAAAATCGATATTTTTCAAGCTGACTTTCTGGTCCGGGATTTCACGGTTCCGTCGATTGATCAAATCACGTAGCAACTGATCAATGTTGGTCGGCTGCAAGGATGTTGTGAAGTTCGCACTGTCGAGCGTCTCCTTGGTCAAAAAGGCATCGACCAATCCCGAAAGCTGACCGGCATTCCCACGAATGGTGGCAAGGCGGCTGTGAACAGGGGCAGGCTCGTTGCGCAAATGTAGGCCGAGAATTTCTGCTGATCGCTGAATGATCGCCAGTGGTGTTCGAAATTCGTGCGACAGCATGGTTATGAAAGTCCGCTGTTCGCCAGCAAGCTGATCAGCCCGCGCATTGGTTTGATGCGCATCAGTCCAATTGTAGGTCAGTCTCTGGGTGCGATAGGCCATCGCAATTGCAACCATCACAAGATGTATCGACGAGCTAAGCGGGTAGACCTTGGTTGTGAAGGCCGTGATCGGCAGGATACCCAGCAGTGTCAAAACATGGATGTTGGCCGCAAGGGTTGGCAAAGCAAGTGCGATGAAAAAGAAGCTGTTCGATGCCAGACGCCTTTCACGATAGCTGACGTAAATCAGATACATCAAAAGCGTGAACAGCAAAATCACATTGGGGATAAAGAAGATCTGCGTGAAATAGATATAGGCATCCGATATCGCAGTGACCGAACCGATCATCGCCAATATGGAAAAGGCCATCATCACCCGAAACAGAGCCGGGTTATAGTGATCAAGTCTGACGATATGGGTCCACATCGCGACACTGGTGCCCAAGGCAAACGCGGTTCCTGTTCCGGTAATAAGGTCGCTGGCAAGTGGCCAAATCCCCTTTAGCAGAAGTTGGGCATATCCTGACGTACCAAGGTTGAACAGAAAGACAGATAAAACATATCCGCTGTACCACAGCACCGATTTGTCGCGTGATATGATGCCAAAGGTCAGATAGACACCAAACCCGATCAACAGGACACCCAGAAAACTGCTTTCAACAAGGTTATGTTCCTCGGTGTCGGAAACAAGCTCCGCCTCGGGGTATAGTTTGGCATGGAAAACATGGGCGCTGTTGGTGCGCACACCGATCATCAACCAATAGTGTCCTGATGGTAAATCCGGCCATTCTGATAAATGCCGGAGGCTGATCAAACTGTCTTTCGTGTTGGGGATCCGGTCACCAACAACATTTTTCCAGATGACATTGCGCGTCTCATCGTCAATCACGGTCAGGCGGATCTCGTTGAGATACGGCTCCCCCAATTCGATGAAGGCCCGTGAAATGTCATTGCCTTGCGGCGCGGTAAGCGAAAAGGCCAGCCGATACCAAATAACGCGTGGGGTGTAACCGGGCCCTGCGGTGCTGGCGACGGGTTCAAATTCAGAAGACGGAATATCAATCAGTTGGGCAGGATCGGTGACGTTGCGATCAGATGTCAGGCGCTCCATAAACCGGTTTAGATCGATACTGGCTGTCGCGCCATTTGCCGGCAACACAAGGTGTGCCATATCGGTCCGTGCCGATGCAGGCGGCGAAAACCATGTGATGGATGCGACAAGGGCAATCGTCAGGACACTTATGACGTCGCGCCAAGTCAACATCTGGCGAAAATCGCGCAAAGCGCCCCCAATTTCAGACAATTAAACAAGTCTATTTTTGATAGCGGTTTTTTTTGATCAGGTCATCGGTTTTATCAGAATAGTCTGATGGGCGCGCGTTAACGGAATGGTCGCCAACGAGGCGTTAAAATGTGTCACTTGCCGGTAGCATTGAAACGTCACTTTGATATAACCGGCAGTCAGGATTTATGGACCGGGCGTTAAAAACCGGCACACAGACAGAGAACACAAGCATGAGCCGCAAATATTTTGGCACGGACGGCATTCGCGGAACCGCCAATACCGCACCCATGACCGCCGAAGTCGCACTAAAGGTCGGTATGGCCGCGGGCAACTACTTCACCCGTGGTGATCACCGCCACAAAGTTGTGATCGGCAAGGATACGCGTCTGTCTGGCTACATGCTTGAACCAGCGTTGGTGGCGGGCTTTACGTCCATGGGCATGGATGTGATGCTGGTCGGGCCTATGCCGACCCCCGCTGTTGCCATGCTGACCAAATCGATGCGTGCAGATATCGGTGTGATGATTTCAGCATCCCACAATCCGTTTCAGGATAATGGCATTAAGCTATTTGGCCCGGACGGTTTCAAACTGTCTGACGAGGTGGAACTTGAAATCGAAGCGCTGATGGACAGTGATCTGTCGCATAAGCTCGTTCCGGCAAATGCGCTTGGCCGGGCGCAGCGTATTGACGATGCCCCCGGGCGGTATATCGAAGCTGTGAAATCTTCGCTTCCGGGCAGTGTCACGCTTGAAGGTCTTCGTATCGTTCTTGATTGCGCGAATGGTGCGGCTTATTCCGTTGCGCCAAAGGTGCTGCGCGAACTTGGTGCCGAAGTGGTTGAAATCGGCACGAAACCCAACGGCCTGAACATCAATGACCAGTGCGGTTCGACCCATACCAAAACCATGTGTGATCGGGTCCTGTCTGAAAAGGCCGACGTCGGGATTGCCCTTGATGGGGATGCGGATCGTATTCAGATGTGCGATGAAAAAGGCCATCTGATCGACGGTGATCAGCTGATGGGGCTTGTAACCACCCACTGGAAACGCACTGGTCAACTGCGCGGCAATGCGCTGGTGGCGACCGTGATGTCCAATCTGGGGCTTGAACGCTATCTTGAAAGCAATGGCTTGCGTCTAATCCGCACCAAGGTGGGTGACCGCTATGTGGTTGAACAGATGCGTGCTCTTGATTGTAATGTCGGCGGTGAACAATCGGGCCATATTGTTCTGTCTGATTTTGCCTCAACCGGCGATGGTCTTCTGGCCGGGCTTCAGGTCTTGGCCGTTCTGGCATCGCGCAGCGGGCCGGTGTCTGAAATGAGCCGCGTGTTCGAACCCTTGCCGCAAATCCTTAAAAACGTGCGTTATACCGCCGGGGCCGATCCATTGTCGCAAAGCCGCGTGATTGACGCCATTTCTTCGGCCGAGAAGGCCTTTAACGGTGATGGACGGGTTTTGATCCGTAAATCCGGGACAGAACCGCTGATCCGTGTCATGGCCGAGGGCGATGATGCGGTAAAAGTCGAACAGATTGTCGATGGTATCGTGGCTGAAATCACCGCCGTTGCAGGCTGATCAACAGCGAATTCTGCAAAATACTTACTTTGGCTGCATTGCGTTGGGGAGGATGATCATGAAGGGTCGTGTCTTGATTATTGCCGGATCGGACTGTTCTGGCGGGGCCGGTATTCAGGCCGACATCAAATCGGTGACGGCTCTTGGGGGCTACGCCGCAACGGCAATTACCGCCCTGACAATTCAAAACACCACCGGTGTCTTTGATGTGTTGGGAATTTCGCCTGAGATGATTGTTCATCAGGCAACCGTAACAATTGATGATATTGGTGCAGACGCGGTTAAGACAGGTATGCTCCATAGTGTGCCTGTGATCGAAGCGGTGGCGGAATTTATCAAGTCAAAATGCATTGATATTCCGATTGTCATTGATCCTGTGATGATATCTCAAAGCGGCGCGAGATTGCTCGAAGAAGACGCGGTCGAAGCCTTGATAACCCATATGATCCCACTTGCAACGGTCCTGACCCCGAATATTCCAGAGGCAGAAGTGCTATCGGGCATGAATATTTCCAGCGAAGGTGATATGATTGCTGCAGCGCACAAAATTGGAGAGTTGGGCGCAGAGGCGGTGTTGATCAAAGGCGGTCACGCCGAGGGTGATAAGATTGTTGATATTCTTTGGCGTCGCGACGGGGACACCGAAGGGTTTGAAGGTGATCGCATCCCGTCTGAAAATAATCATGGTACGGGCTGCTCGCTTGCAAGTTCGATTGCAACCGGGCTGGCACAGGACATGGGACTGAGTGACGCGGTGGCGCGTGCACGGGCCTATGTTCGCGAAGCCATCCGCACCGCCCCGAATTACGGCAAAGGAAACGGTCCGCTAAACCACGCGCACCCTGTCACCGGATAAAAACGCGGCAGGACGCGCCAATCTAGGATGTCGTGGTATGCCGGGAACGTCGTTTTTCCACCAGGCCCGTAACAACGTTTGGTCCAATCATCGCCTGTTGGGGGCATGTCAAAAACTCACCACCACAGAACTTCGTGCACGCCGTGCGTCTTTCATGCCATCAATCTTGCAAACCCTTAATCACAGCCTGATTGTCGATTGGTATTATCTGGATGCCCTGATCAAAGGTGGGCGCGGGCAGGATTGTTTTGCCAACCAGATGCCGTTTATCACCATCGAGACGTTTGTTGCGGCTCAGCGCAATGCCGATGTCAGACTGATGGCCTTTTGTGAAAAACTCGATGACAAGGATGTGGTGCGCGACGTAACCCTCGTCAGACCCGACGATGTGATGGTCCGTGAAAGCATTTCAGCGGTTTTGTCACATCTGTTTGTTCATCAAACCCATCATCGAGGGCAGATCCATGCGATGCTGTGCGAAACCACACAATCGCCACCGCAACTTGACGAATATCACCTTGAATCCGGTGCAGAATTTCGCAAAAGTGACTTCGCTGTATTAGGTTGGAATGTCGCCGGATTATCGGCTGCTATGGTCTATAAGGATAACCATGAATAAAACAATGATCCGCCGTGCTGTTCTTGCTGGCGGGATTGCGATCTTGGCCGCGGCAACTTATGGCAGTCCGGAACGCTACATTGCTGACGTGATCTGGACCGATGATGCCGCACCGTGGGAAAAGGTGACGGCTGTTTACGTGCCCGATACATCAAAGCCAAACAATGTCCTGGTTTCAGATGCGCAATTTGCCGATCTTGAAGCCTGTCGTGCCCATATCCACAATCTGGCTGTCGAACATGACGATCCCGACCTTAAAAAAGGTCGCTACGATTGCGCAATCGGATTTTATGCGCAGCAAGACGATAAAGGCGTCACGGGCGACTACCGCCTGACACTGCAATAGATCCCTTAAAGCACATACCAAAGCAAGGCGGGCAGGGCGATGGCCGCAAGGAAGCTTGAGCTGATGACAACACCGGCGACTTCTTCGGGGTCGCGGTTATACAGCTGGGCAAACAGATAGCAAAAGACTGCAACCGGCATCGAACATTGCAAAATCACAACGCCGCGCTCGACCCCGGTCAGGCCCATCACTTCTGACAATCCAAGACCAATCCCAAACCCCATACCAAGACGCAAGGCACTCAATGCCGTGCTACGCGCCAGGCTGACCGGGCGCAGTTTCGCAAGTGACACGCCAAGGGTAAACAGCATCAACGGAATGGTCAGCTGACCAATCAGGTTGGTGGTATTGTAAAGCCAGTCGGGAACGGTGGTATCGGTGGCAAGAAAGCCCGTCGCAATCAGGGTTGCCGGGATAATCGGCATTTTGGCCAAAGACCGAAGCGAAAAACTGCCCGATACAAACGCCACCCCGATCGTTAACTGGATCACGACGTAAGTGGCAAAAAACGCAACCGATAATGCCAGTCCTTCGGGGCCATATGCCAGCATGCAAAGCGGCAAGCCAACGTTGCCAACATTTGGCCAGGTAAGCGACTGCAAATAGGTGCGCGGGGAAAGTTTGAACACCTTAAGGATCGGCCAGCCGATCAGGGCGAAAATGACGTTGGCAGCAAGTGCGGCGGTCCCCATCGAGATCAGGGTATCACCACCAAGCTCCACCGTCGCAAGGGCGGCAAAGGTCAGGCAAGGTGTTGCAAAATATGTGACAATCGATGTGACCAGATTGGTGTCAAAATGCTTGCCGGCACGGGCCCAGAAATAGCCAAGCCCGGTGGTGATGAAAACAGGTGCCAAAATGGCAAAAATATCGGCAAACATTGATCAAAGGGTCCCCAAGAAAGCGATTTGCGCCCAAATTGTCATGTGACGCAGTAATTCTGCAAGAAAATAATGGTAATACCAATTTTTCGGTATGTGTATAAAGTCGCAGTTTGCGTGTTACCGCGCTTGTCTTTGGTCATGCGGATACGGCATTGTTGTTACACGCGCATAATCAGCAGGTCCCGCATGAACGATACGTCAACAGAACCCGTCAAACGTCACTTCATTGATCCGGCTCCACGTTTTCGCGATCAGCGCAATCTGCTTCCTGCGGTGTTTCTGGATCGGGACGGGGTGATCAACGAAGAAGTTCATTACCTGTCGCGGATTGAAGACCTGAAACTCATTTCCGGCTCGGCGCGTGCCATTGCGCGCTTAAACGATGCCGGTATTCCGGTCATTGTCGTGACAAACCAGTCGGGTGTTGCGCGCAGTTACCTTACCGAAGATCAGCTTTGCGATATCCATCAGGAAATGATTGCCATGCTTGCGCGCGAACATGCCGCCCTACAGGGCATTTACTATTGTCCGTTTCATAAGGATGGTGACGGCGAATACCGCCGCGAAAGCCCCTATCGCAAACCAAAACCCGGCATGCTTTTATCGGCTGCGGCGGAGTTTGCAATTTCCCTGACCGATAGCGTCATGGTCGGGGACCGGATCAATGATCTGCGTGCCGGGCATGCGGCGGGCACGCGAACCATTATGGTGCGCACCGGGCACGGCGCGAAGGAAGCCGCACTTCCCGATGCGACCAAGGCCGATGTGATCGTCGATGATCTGGCGGCTGCCGTTGATTATATTTTCACATCCGTCATTGGCCGTTAAGTCCGTCGATCTTACGGTTGCTTGATGCACCAGTTCTGCCACATCTCGCGGCAGGCATCTTCAAATTCGCGCGCAACAGCGGGTGCATGCAGGGCTTTGCTGTTTTGCAGGCGCTCGCGCATGTTTTCACGAATGCTGCCAAGTGCAGCAAGGTCTGCTGTCAGCATGATGCATTTATCGACATAGCCCTTTTGCGTATGTGCACAAAGCGCACCAAGCCCGATATCGCTCAAAAGGCCAAGACCCATCCGTGATCCGGTCAACTCACCGGCCAATGACACAAACGGAACCCCGTGCCACAGCATCTCGAAATGGTTTTCAAGGCAGATGGCCGGGAATGGTGCCAATCCAACGTCAATCTGGGCATAAAGGGTGGCGCGGTCTTGCTGTTCAATGCGCCCGGCAAGATCAAGCTTGTCGCGTTTAATCCCGGCCTGTCGTGCACGATCAAGAAACGTCTTGGCCGCGTAGGCATCTTCAAGAACTTCGTCCTGAACAACAATGCGGCTGTTTTTGACCTTGTTAAGGATCCGCGCAAAGCACATCAGCGTCTCGTCACTGATATGAGAAAGCCGGTCAATACAGCCAAACCGGATCACATCGCCAAACGCCGCGGGCAGGGGCGACACCGGTATAGTGTCATCAAACTCACCGGGCAGGTACGGTCCGAATGACAAGATTTGTGGTTGCTCAGAAAGCAATTTGTTGGCCGCAAGCTTACCGCTGAACAATTCCTTATGCCCGATCAGATAATCAATCTGCGACATGCCGGTGCTGTTTGCCGCCATGCTGGCCTGCACCGGCGCGCTGTGCAGGGCGAAAACCTCAATCGGTTGGGCTGGGTGCGGGCCACACAGATCAATTAGGATATCGATCTTGTCCTTACGAATGCGGTTGGCGATATGCATCGGGTCCTGACCATATACCTCGCGCCAGCCATCGGCCATCACCTGCCACGCATGGGTTACTTGATCGGGGCGTGGTGTTGCCGAATATAAAAACAGCTCAACGTCGTTACGGTTCAAATGCCGTGCAAGTGCGCCCAGAAGCTTAAAGGACGGATGGTCACAAAAGAACGGCGAAATCCAGCCGATGCGCAGTCGTTTATCGGTTTGCTTGCTGTTGGTAAATTCGGGTTGCGCTGCGATGGGCATGTGATGTTTGGCCCAGTTTTTCACGGCCTTGCTTAAGGTCACACCATCCGTGGTCGACTGTTTGGCCAGTGATCGCAAAAGAATGCTATCAGCATTAACATTGTCAGGATGCTTTTTAAGAACGGCCTCAAGGATTGCGATGGTTTCGGGTAAATCACCGCATTTCAGCATGATATCGGCCAGCACAAGGTCAATATCGACGGTATCCGTGGTCAATTGCCGTGCGGTTCTAAGAAGGGCAATTGCCTTGGCATATTGTCCCTGATGGGCAAGTGCCTGCCCCAACCCACGCAGACCCGGAACGAACTTCGCATCAATGCTAAGGGTCCGTTGATAAAGGTTCTGTGCCGGTTTGGGATAGCCAAGCCGCAATAACATTGCCCCGACACGGGCAATCATGATCGGCGTAATGCCCGCGGCCTCGGCGGCGTGGTCAAGGGACTTTAACGCCGCTTCCTCCTGACCAAGCGCATGTAGCGCCTCGCCAAACAGAAGAAGCCCTTCAAAATGATCTGGCTGAATCCCCAGCAAACGCCCCAGAAGATCAACCGACTGGCCAAGATGGCCACGCGGTAATTCCAGACGGGCCAGATGATAAAGGGCGGTGGGGAAATCACCGTGATAGCTGATGGCCTGCTTGAACTGATCAATCGCCTTTTCAAGCTGTCCGGCACTTTCAAGTGCGATGGCATAATTGCACCGCGCTGCCGGATTGGCACCAAACCGGCCAAGGCAGCTTTCAAACAGATCAAGTGCTTCGCCGTACCGCCCGACACTTGTCAAAAGTGTCGCCAGAAGGTGTTCGGCCTCTGGATTGCCTGGCGCGATATCAAGAACCTGCCGATAGATTTCTTCTGCTTCTTCGGCGCGATTGCCTTCATGCGCACTCAGTCCGCGTCGCAACAGTGTCTTGAGTTGGTCGGACATGGGTGGGGGCTGCTCCGCCTTGCTTTGATCGTAAAATAATCTATGTGAGAGAGTAGGTGCTCACGCACTACTGCTCTGTAATGGTATAAACATTAAATGGTTCCGGATCGCCTTTAAAGTATTGAGTTTCAAGCTGTGCGACTGAGGTTCTTGGATTTAGGGTAAAAAAAAGCCCCGAACCGTGAACCGGCCCGGGGCGAGAATGGGAGTGGGAGAATCGCCTGGCGGCGATAATCACCTACTAAGATATGGTGTGATGGCGCAGAGGTCGCCTATCTAATGGGATAGTATTTAGGGTCTTTAGGATAGGTTTTTCCGGTGGCTACGCTTCTGGTATCCGCACATCAAATGCACGTCCGTTCCGATGAATGATATGGTTGGTGCTCTGGCACTTGGGTATCAATCGTGCCATATGATGGAATATGGCGAAATTTTCGGGCAAAAAACTGTCAAAATGCGCGAAGACTGTGCTAGAACGCACCCATATCACGAAAACGCAATCCGCGAATAAGAGAGGTTCCTTCCATGCCGGAATATCGGTCCCGTACAACAACACATGGCCGCAATATGGCTGGTGCGCGCGGCCTTTGGCGCGCCACTGGTATGAAAGACGAAGATTTCGACAAGCCAATCATCGCGGTCGTCAACAGCTTTACCCAGTTTGTGCCCGGTCACGTGCACCTCAAAGACCTCGGTCAGATGGTCGCGCGTGAGATTGAGGCCGCTGGCGGTGTTGCCAAGGAATTCAATACCATCGCAGTTGATGATGGCATCGCGATGGGCCATGACGGCATGCTCTATAGCTTGCCTTCACGCGAAATCATTGCTGATTCCGTTGAATATATGGTCAATGCCCATTGCGCCGATGCGATGGTCTGCATTTCGAACTGTGACAAGATCACACCGGGCATGTTGATGGCGGCAATGCGCCTTAACGTCCCAGCGGTATTTGTTTCCGGTGGCCCGATGGAAGCCGGTAAAGTCACCATCGACGGCAACGAACGTCATCTTGACCTTGTCGATGCCATGGTCGAGGCCGCTGATCCGAATGTCTCGGACGAACAGCTTGGTGTTGTTGAGCGATCTGCCTGCCCGACCTGCGGGTCGTGCTCGGGTATGTTTACCGCGAACTCGATGAACTGCTTGGCTGAGGCCCTTGGTCTTGCATTGCCGGGCAATGGTTCGGTGTTGGCAACGCATGGTGCGCGTAAGGAACTGTTCCTTGAAGCGGCCCGCACCTCGGTCAAGCTTGCGCGTCGTTATTACGAAGAAGAAGACATCGGTGCGACCCCGCGCGGCATCGCAACGTTTGAGGCGTTCGAAAATGCCATGGCGCTTGATATCGCGATGGGGGGCTCGACCAACACCGTGCTTCATCTGCTGGCAATCGCCAAGGAAGCCGAAGTTGATTTCACCATGACGGACATGGATCGTCTGTCGCGCAAGATTCCGTATCTTTCCAAAGTTGCCCCGAACCACCCGATGTTCCATATGGAAGACGTCCATCGTGCCGGTGGCATTATGCGTATTTTAGGTGAACTTGAACGCGCTGGTTTGCTCCATACCGACGTTTCGACGGTTCATGCCAAAACCATGGCCGATGCCCTTGAAAAATGGGACATCAAGCGCACGACGAATGACGCCGTTCACAAGTTCTTCCGTGCGATGCCCGGTGGCGTGCCGTCCCAGACAGCGTTCAGCCAGGAACGTTATTGGGATGACTTGGACCTTGATGAAAAAGAAGGTTGTATTCGTGACGTTGAGCACGCCTACAGTCAGGATGGTGGGCTTGCCGTTCTGTTTGGCAATATGGCGGTCAATGGTTGCGTCGTTAAGACTGGTGGCGTGGATGAAAGCATTCTGAAATTCACCGGCCCGGCCGTGATCTGCGAAAGTCAGGACGAAGCCGTCGCCAAGGTTCTTGGTGGTGAGGTCAAGGAAGGCGACGTTGTCGTCATCCGTTACGAAGGCCCCAAAGGCGGTCCGGGCATGCAGGAAATGCTCTATCCGACCAGCTATCTGAAATCCATGGGCCTGGGCAAGGCGTGCGCGCTGATTACCGATGGTCGTTTTTCGGGCGGGACGTCGGGGCTGTCGATTGGTCACGTTTCCCCCGAAGCCGCCGCTGGTGGTGACATCGCACTGGTCGAGCCGGGCGATACCATTGAAATCGACATTCCGAACCGCACGATCAAAATCGCGGTCGATGATGCGGTGCTTGCCGCACGTCGCAAGGCGATGGAGGCCAAAGGCCCCGAAGCATGGCGTCCGGCCAAGCCGCGCAAACGTAAAGTCACAACCGCCCTTCGCGCCTATGCTGCGATGGCAACCAGCGCTGATCAGGGTGCTGTCCGTGACGTAACGCAGGTCGAATTTTGATCTGAGATAAAGTTTCGGCCCATCTTAGGGACGTAAAAGCAAAGCGGGGCACCATTGGTGCCCCGCTTTGTTGGTTCATAGGTCTTTGTGATCAGGAAAGCGCGCTTTCCAATGGCAGGTGTGTGTATCCCAACGCATCAGCAACCGCCTGATAGGTCACCTGACCGGCATGGACGTTCAGTCCTGCTGCCAGATGGGGATCATCCTGACAGGCCTTTTTCCAGCCCTTATCGGCAAGGGCCAGCGTAAAGGGCAGGGTGGCGTTGTTTAGCGCGAACGTCGATGTGCGCGCGACAGCACCGGGCATATTGGCAACGCAATAATGCACAACATCATCAACGATATAGGTTGGATCGGCATGGGTGGTGGCTTTGGATGTTTCAAAGCACCCGCCCTGATCAATCGCGACGTCAACAATGACGGAGCCCGGTTTCATTCTTGAAAGTTGATCACGGTGGATCAGTTTTGGGGCGGCGGCACCGGGGATCAGCACGGCACCAACCACCATATCGGCTTCATAAACCAGCGCCTCGGTATCATCGATCGTGGCATATTGGGTTTTGATGCGCGGTCCAAACAAATCATCAAGATAGGTCAGGCGTTTGATGTTGCGATCAAGGATCGTCACATCTGCCCCCATGCCAGCTGCGATGCGTGCGGCATTGGTGCCGACAACACCGCCACCAATTACAACCACCTTGGCCGGGGCGACACCGGGCACACCGCCCAGCAACATACCGCGTCCACCATTGGCTTTTTGCAGGGCGGCGGCCCCAACCTGTGGCGCCATGCGTCCGGCCACTTCGGACATCGGGGCCAGAAGGGGGAGGCCGCCATTGCGATCGGTTACAGTTTCATAGGCGATCGCGGTGACACCTGATTTCACCAGTCCAGCGGTCTGGTTCGGGTCCGGTGCCAGATGCAGATAGGTAAACAAAAGCTGCCCATCGCGCAGCTGTTCATATTCGACTTTTTGCGGTTCCTTGACTTTGACCACCATCTCGGCGGTGGCAAAGATTTCGGATGCCGTCCCGATGATTTCCGCACCAGCGGCGATATAGTCCGCATCACTGCACCCGATACCGTCACCGGCACCGGTTTCAACGATAACCTTATGTCCATGCGTGGTGATTTCCCGGACCGAGACCGGGGTTAATCCCACGCGGTATTCATGGTTTTTGATTTCCTTTGGAACACCAATAAGCATTGCGTTCTCTCCCGACGAATGTGGTGACACTTGGGCTTTCCGCTGGCATGTCCGGCGGTGCCCCTAGCGCATTGCGCTATTTGGGTCAGGCTTTACGCCTTCTTTTTTATTGTTTGTGCATGATACCCTAAAAATTGGGCAATTAATCTTCAATTCATGGTGAGTTTGGTGATATAATTGCTAGATAATTTTAAAAAATAACCATGTTATCAGAGGAATATTCGAAATGCAGATTGATGAACGTGATCGCATGATCCTGCGCCTGCTGCAGCGAGACGGGCGCATCAGCAATGCCGAACTGGCCGAAAAAGTGAACCTGTCGGCATCGGCATGCCTGCGCCGCGTGCGCCTGCTCGAAGAAGCCGGGTTCATTGATCATTATACGATGTTGCTCAATCCGGCCCGCATCGGTAAGCCGGGCAACGCGTTCGTCAATATTTCCATCACCCGCCAAACCCGCGAAGCTCTGGAAACTTTTGAAAAAGAAGTCCAGAAGGTTCCCGAAGTTGTCGAGTGTTACCTGCTGGCCGGGCAAAGCGACTATCTCGTGCATGTGGTCTATAGCGACACCAGTGACTACGAACGCATCCACAGCGAAGTCCTCACCCAACTTCCCGGTGTTGAGCGGGTGCAAACCATCATCACCCTGCGCGAAGTTAAACGCACCACCGAACTGCCTGTCTGATCAGTCGTCACAAGCCGATTTAAGAGCCTGCCAGTCTTGGTCGCTGATATCAACGGCCCCTGTTGAGGGGGCATTTTCAAATTGTGCGATACGCGCTTCCACATCCGGGTGGGAACTAAACATCTTGGGTAAGTCGAGCCCGTGTGCTCCATCTTTCAGAGTTTTGTTGAGCTTGCCAAACAGGACCGCGGTATCTGTCATGCGGATGTTGGCGCGCTCCATGGTCTCAAATGCGAACTGATCAGCTTCGCGTTCCATGTCACGGGTATATCCCTGTTGCAGGATAAATTCCGCCGGGACCATCGCCGAACCACCACTGATCAGACGGATCAGCTGGGTGACGGCGATATTGGAAAACATGTTGCGCAGGCCATGGTGCTTTTCGCTGTGCCCGATTTCATGGGCCAGGACTCCGGTAAAGGCTTCGGGACTTTCCATAATGTCGAGAAGACCGGAAAATACCAGAACTTGACCACCGGGGAGGGCAAGCGCATTGGGGATCTTGCTCCGCACAAAGGTGACGTCGTAGTCATAGTCAAATGGCTTGCTGCTGCTGAGTTGGGCAACGATTTGTTGCACTGCCCTATCTGCCGCGTTTTTGGGGGTGCAGACCGCAAAGTCGTCCTCAAGCTGTTCTAGTGCAAACAGGATTTGCTCACGCCCTGCCTTGCCAAGAGCGATTTCCGACTGCCGTGGATAATGAGCCGCCACAAGGTTTACCGCCACCGGCACACCAAGCCAGATGGTAAGCCCCACCAACACGGTAAAACCAACAATGCCAGAAATCAGGCGCGTTATAGACTTGCGTGATGTCTCGTCTACGGCAACTGCCGGCGAACCATGTCGGAGTGCGTCGGCAACCGAACTGGCGTCTTGTGCATCAAACACAATTCTCATGCCGTTATCTTGGGCACGACGCAGGCGTAATGGGCGGTTGGTTTCGGGTTTCTCGCATAAAAGCAAATCCTGACGGGCAATTTTGCAAATCTCGCCGTCAGGATCGGCAATCAGGACGTCACGGTCATCAATGATAACCGTGACGTTTTGGGCTGCGGATGTCTTCCCGTCAAAGTAACGGGCGGTGACGTTAAAGTTCATGTTTCATCCACTAAATTCCACCAAGATCAAACGCCTCTGCCAATCCTTCGCCAGTGCGCGGGACATTCTGGGCCTCTGCGTTGGCATGAAGGTCGGCAATTTCCCCCTGATACGCGAGGGATGAAATGTCGGCGGCCAACATTGAATGAATCATAAAGGTAAACCCGACAATGCTAAGCAGCGGGCCGATCAAAAGCATGACGATCACGATTGGAATAAACACAGCGGCAATCTGTTGTGGATTACCGGCATTCCCTGGATTGAAAGCGGAAAACGCCGCAAACCCGCCAAAGACAAGCATCAAAAGTCCCGCAACAATCAGCAGAAGCAAAGATAACCCCAAAAAGCGCAAGATGATCTTGATATATTGCGATGTCTGCAGATTACTTGAAAACCGAATGGCGCCCATTTCTGTGCAATCGGCCTGATACCGGAAAAGCCAGACATTATAATTCAGAAAAACAAAAGCAACCCCGAAATAGGCGATCACTCCTGCCGTAATCGGAAGCCAGATCATGCTAGGTCCCGAGGCAACAGCACTTAGGGCAAGGACGCTGCCAACGACCAGAACCAATATTGCCCAGCTTTTGAGCCAGCGTTTGAAGGCAGCACCAAGTGTCCCATTGAAGCGCGCCTGCGTATCACCGATCCATGTGTTGTCGGTTTGATAACGGGTGGTGGCAATGAAGCCAAGCGGTGCAAGAAGACCGAGCGACAAAAGTGTTACGATTGAGGTGCCAAACCCGATCAGGGCATATTTGAAGGCTGATCCACTAAGACGTGCGCGAATGCCACGCCAGAATGTCCGGCTGTAGCGATACCGTGTGGCGCGATAGGTTGCGACAAAGAACAGGAACGCAACAGCAATATAAGTAAAGATCATCGGCAACATCATCAGATGTGCTGGCAACATCGATCCGATGAAATTAAGGGCCAGAATGACAGGCACCAAAATGAGCGTCACAATGACAAAGCCAAGGAACAGTTCCAACCCGCGCCCGGTATATTCAAGGGCGTCACCGTCAATGACGATATTGCTCCAGATATAGCGCCGCATGCGTGTTTTGGCCCAAAACCGGAAAATGCCCAGTGTCAGGATGGTCCATAACGTGTTCCAGCAACACAATTTCAAGACGTCTTGCCAGCGTCCGAAATATGAGATGTCACCGGGCTGTCCATGCGATGGTGCGCCGTCTGACGGTCCGTTGCCCCACGGTTGGCCTGTATGGGGTGGCTCATTGCCACCAGTTCCTGATGTGGTTGGTCCTTCCATGTAAGCCGGACGGTCTTGTGAACTGGCAGTATTCTGCGACGTGTCATCATCGTGCATGTTCGCGGTAGGTTCAGATGTCGAATTTTCAGATAGAGGTTTGTTTGGGCCGTCATTTCCCGGCCCGGTGTTTTCTTTGCTCATGTGCCCCTCGGTCTCTAATTGGGTGTCTTTCAAGCTGTCGTGAAAGTTCTCTGATTTTTCAGATGTTTATTTCCCCCCAAGTTCGTTTTATCGCTCTTTCATGAGGGGCGCACTCACTCAAAAGGTTAGGCAAAGACACCTTTTGGCAGGGCGACTCGGGATGGAGATGGACAGATATAATGAATTTGTTCAGATTTGATCGTTATGGTTGATGTTATATGACCTTTATTCATTTATTTTTAGTGCGGTCATAGGGGCGAAGCGATTGTTTTGCCGATGTTTCATAAATTTTGTCTATTTAATTAGGTCACGTGATTTGACTTTGAGGTGAATTAATATGCAATAATATGTGTCAGGGGAAAAATGTTGGGGGAAGACATTTTATGGAACAAGAAAATCTTGTTCGGGCGCGTAGCCACGAACAGAAATTGCAACGTCGTGCGGACATCCTGGATGCCGCGCGCGAACTTTATCTTGAAGGCGACGGTACCTTGCCGTCTGCGGCCGAGGTTGCGCGTAAGGCAAACCTCGCTAAAGGTACGCTGTATCTTTACTTCTCAAGCAAGGAATCGCTGTTTCTTGAGGTGCTTCGGCACTTTCAGAAAGGCTGGTTTGAGAACAATCTTGATATCATTGATCAGGAAGCCTTGCGGCGTCCCGAAGACCGGGACTCAACGCGGGTTGCGCGGCAGTTTGTTGACTATCTCGTGAAGAACGAGAAATTCCTGTATCTGGCATCTTTGTCACAAGGTGTTCTGGAATCGGGTTCTGATGATGAAATGGTTGTCGGTCAGCGGCGTTTTCTGGCATCCATGGTCAAACGTACCGCCGATGCCTTGGCCGAGCTTTATGAAATCACACCAGATGAAGCCAATAAGCTGATGCGCTCATCCTATGCGCTGGTTATTGGCCTGTGGCAAATGTCGCAGTTGCCCGACCGGGTCAAGAAGCTGATGGAACAGAACGCGCTCAATAACCTGATTATTGATTTTGCCGAGGCCGCAGAAGAAGCGGTTGTAAGCTATTGGCGGGTTGTTGCACCGGGCATGAAATGCCGTGAAATGATGCGTCGCGCCAGCGAAGGCATGACCGTCAAGTAACGTCGCGATACTACAAAAATACCCCTAAAACGAAAGCAGTGCCCGACATAACGGGCGCTGCTTTTTTTATTGGGTTTGTCAAAGCCCTTTAAAGGCTGTGCGTTAGGCTTCCTCAGTCGATGACGTCCGGCTGCGGTTGCGCTCAGACCGCAGGATCAGCAGGCTGGAAATCAGGATCATCGCCGACACCGCCAAAATGATCAGGGTCGCTAACGCGTTGATTTCCGGCGAAACCCCAAGCCGTACCGATGAGAAGACTTTCATCGGAAGGGTTGTCGATCCCGGCCCGGCGACAAAGCTTGCAATCACAAGATCATCAAGCGACAGGGTGAACGACAAAAGCCACCCGGCCAAAAGGGCAGGCAGGATCATCGGCAAGGTAATGACAAAGAAGATCTTTGCCGGTTTTGCCCCAAGATCCATGGCCGCTTCTTCGACCGATGTATCCATCCCCGACAGGCGCGATTGCACAACAACTGCAACATAGGCGGCACAGAATGTTGTATGGGCAATCGTGATCGTCGAAATACCACGTCCTGCGGGCCAGCCAACCATTTGCTCAAGCGTCACAAACAGCAACAGCAACGAAAGGCCGGTGATGACTTCAGGCATGACAAGCGGTGCTGCAATCATGCCTGAAAACAGGGTGCGGCCCTTAAACCGACCAAACCGCGACATGACAAGCCCGGCAGGCGTGCCAAGGGCCAAGGCGAGTGTCGCCGACATCACGCCAATGCGCAGGCTGTTCCATGCGGCATCGATCATGCCGTCATTGGAAAACAGCGACACATACCATTTGGTCGAAAATCCGGTCCAGACGGTGACGAGTTTGCCCTCGTTAAACGAATAAATCATCACCAGCAGGATCGGCACATAGAGAAAGGCAAAGCCAAACACCAGTGCGGATATCAGGAAGGTAGATCTTTTACCGCTCATGACTGGCGCTCCTCCTGCTTGGTCTGGATATGCTGGAACCACATGATCGGCACGACCAAGAACACCAGCATGGCAATCGCCACAGCCGACGCAATCGGCCAGTCACGGTTGGCAAAGAATTCGTTCCAAAGCGTTCGCCCGATCATCAACGTATTGGGTCCGCCCAGAAGTTCCGGAATGACGAATTCACCAACCGACGGAATAAACACCAAAAGCGATCCGGCCAAAACGCCCGGCATCGACAAGGGCAGGGTAACCTTAAGGAACGCCTTCCAAGGCTTGCAGCCAAGATCAAGTGCGGCCTCAATCAGGCTCACATCCATTTTTTCCAGTGTGGAATAAAGCGGCAGGATCATGAACGGCAAATAGGTGTACACAATCCCGACAAAAACAGCGCCTTCTGTCTGGCGCATGATCAAGGGTTCCGTGATGATACCCGTCCACAGAAGGAACGCGTTGATCAATCCTTCGCGGTCCAGAATGCCGATCCACGCATAAACACGGATCAGAAAACTGGTCCAGAACGGCAAGATCACCAGCATCAAAAGAATACTGCGAACCGACCCGCGCGCACGGGCAATGCCGTACGCCATCGGATAGCCGATCAGAAGCGTGATGACGGTCGAAATGGCCGCAATCCGGATCGAATTGAGATAGGCTGTGGCATAAAGACTATCAGACAGCAGAAACAGATAGTTCCCGAAATTCAGCGTGACAGTCACGCCTTCTTCGATCCAGTCAAACAGCGAGCTATAAGGCGGCTGGGCATATTCCGCCATGGCAAAACTGATCTTGAGAACGATCAGGAACGGCACAAGGAAAAACAGAAACAGCCAGACATAAGGAATGCCGATCACCAGCACGCGACCGTGCTTGATCATCCAGCGGTCAAATCGTTGCTTTAAGCTAAGAGACTTCTCTGGTGTGTCACTGGTCATTTGTTCAGAACCGAAGCAGCCCCGGCCTCCCACGATACCCAAACCGGGTCTTCCCACGTATAGCGGGGTTCAATCTGACGTGTGGAGTTGGGTTCGGTGACCTTGATGCGTTTGCCACTGGCAAGGCGCACGTGATAGGTCGAAATACCCCCCAGATAGCCGATTTCCTCAACCTTGCCCGACACGCAGTTATATTTGATGTCTTCTGGCGGTTCTTTGGTCAGGCGAAGACGTTCGGGGCGAAGGGCGGCCCAGAAGGTCATGCCGCGGTGGCCCTGAACCGCATGATCGATATAGATTTCGCAACCACCTTCGTCCGACTTGATGACGGCATATTTTTCATCATCATCAATCAAAACGCCCTCGACCAGATTAACCTGCCCAAGGAAGTTCGCGGTATAGCGGCTGTTGGGATATTCATAAAGTTCAAACGGGGTGCCGATCTGGTTGATGACACCCTCATTCATCACCGCAATGCGCGATGCCATGGTCATGGCTTCTTCCTGGTCATGGGTCACCATGACAAAGGTTGTGCCGACTTTTTCCTGAATGTTGACCAGTTCGAACTGGGTCTGTTCGCGCAGCTTTTTATCAAGCGCGCCAAGCGGTTCATCCAGCAAAAGCACCTTGGGCCGTTTGACAAGGGACCGCGCCAGTGCAACACGCTGGCGCTGACCACCCGAAAGCTGATGGGGTTTGCGTTTGGCAAATTTGCTCATCTGCACAAGGGCCAGCATATCGGCCACTAGCTGTTTGGTTTCGCTGCGGGATACCCCATCTTGTAACAGGCCGAACGCGACGTTTTGTTCAACATTCATATGCGGAAACAGGGCATAGGACTGGAACATCATGTTGGTTGGGCGTTCATAGGGCGGGACACCTGCCATATCGACACCATCGATATAGATTTTGCCCGATGTTGGTTCTTCGAAACCAGCCAGCATCCGAAGCAATGTGGTCTTACCGCACCCTGATCCACCCAAAAGGGCAAAAAGCTCGTGCCGGTAAATGTTGAGAGAAACATCATCCACAGCGTAAAAGTCACCAAACTTCTTGGTCACATTCTCAAAGCGGATGAAAGGCACCGCATCGGGATTGTTCCAAGGCTGTGTCTTATGCACATCCTCATGTGCACGATCCAAAACCGCCTCTGGCACCAGCATTCTCCCCTTGATCAATGTCACGATGAACCGATTTCATTGGGCGACAGTCCCTGATGACCTGCTGCGCAATCATTGATTGTTGCGCCTGCGCCAAGATGTCGGTCCGTTCTGATAACAGGATGAAGCAATTCTACAATCTGTAAAGAGGGGTGTGCGATATTTTGAACAACAATAGGTTTCTGCCGCTATAAACGGCAGGAAATGGCCTTTGGGTGTTCAGAAAATATGCATTATTCGATTGTGGGAGTGATGTGTGACTTCGAGAATTCAGGGTGGAATTGATGGTGCGATCGCGAGTCCGCGATATGGTGACTCGGACAGGGAACCCGTGGAATGCTGCAAAGCAAAAGGGCGCGATTGCAATCGCGCCCTTGCTCGTCCGGTAGGTTGGATCGTAATTGGTAAAGATGCCTTACTGACCGGTTTTAAGCTTGGTCCACATGCGGGTCCTGGTCCGTAGAAGACGAGAATCCGGCTCGACCTTGGAACGCAGACGTTCTTTTACTTCCTGCGGCGGATAGATGCCCTGATCTTCCAGAAGGGACGGGTCAACCATCTCCATAGCTGCAAGGTTCGGGGTTGCATAGGCAACGTAGTTTGCGATTTCAGCCTCGACATCGGCACGCAGCACATAGTCGATAAATTTGTGTGCCAGATCCGGGTTCGGTGCATCTTCCGGGATCATCATCGCATCAAACCAGATCAGCGTACCTTCCTTTGGAATGACATACTTGATCTCGTTGCCATTGCCGGCTTCTTCTGCACGCAGGGCCGCCATACCGACATCGCCCGACCAGCCAACAGAAATACAGGTATTCCCGTTTGCAAGGTCGTTGATGTACTGCGAGCTATGGAAATAGGTCACATAAGGACGGATTTTATCAAGCTGCGCAAAGGAGCTTTCGATTGATTCCTTGGTTGGCTCGCCTTCCGGCACATTGCCAAGATAGAAGTTCACCAGCGGCGCGATCTCGCCCGGATCATCCAGAAGCGACAGGCCACATTTCGACAGAGGCTCGGCATATTTCGGATCAAAGATCATTGCCCAGCTATCAAGCGGCGCATCATCGCCAAGAACTTCCTTGACCTTGGCAACGTTGTAGCCAAAGCCGTTGGTGCCCCAGAAATACGGCACGGCATAGGTGTTGTCCGGGTCGTATTTTGCCTGCTGCTGCAGGATGACCGGATCAAGGTTGCCATAGTTCGACAGCTTCGATTTATCAAGCGGCTGGAACAGCTTGGCCCGGATCAGGCGTTCGGCATCTGCAAGGGTCGGAACCACGATGTCATAGCCGGAGTTACCGGCAAGCAGCTTGGCTTCAACCAACTGGTTGCTGTCATAAACGTCATAGTTGACCTTGACGCCATATTCCTTTTCGAAATTCGCAACGGTTTCCTCGCCGATATAATCAGACCAGTTATAGATGTTGAGAACTTCCTGTGCGGATGCGCCAAAGGCAAAGCCGGAGACGGCTGTTGCAAGCACAATCATGCTTGAGGTTTTAAGAAGAGATTTCATTTCGCTGAGCCTCCCATGTGGCAGCGTTTGAAAATTTAATGGTCTTGTTGTTTGGTTTCCCCAAGACCGAGGGACACTTCTAATATCCTTTGAATGGATCAGGATATTGTCAAACACAAGATGGAAAATTGTGCATTTTTCGCATCAAGTGAAAATTTAGGCATACGCAATGCAGAAAATCTTGCGCCGGGCGCGATCTCCCGGCGCAAAATTCGATCATCGATTTTAAACGTTGAGCAAAAGGTGCTCGCGTTCCCATGCGCTGATCACGGTCTGATAGGCGTCCCACTCGGCTTCCTTGACCGCAATAACTGCGGTTGAGAATTCCTCACCCAGCAGCTCTTTAAGCGGCTTGCAGCGATGGAATTTTGCCAATGCTTCGTGGATATGGCGGGGCAGGGAATGCGCCCGGTCATAGCCCGATCCTTCGATCGGGGACGTCGGATCGATTTCTTCGATAATACCCAAAAGACCACAGGCAAGCGATGCCGCCACTGCCAGATACGGATTGGCATCCGCACCCGGAAGCCGGTTTTCAATACGGCGGGCTGCGGGCGGGCCATTGGGCTGGCGCAGGCCAACCGTGCGGTTGTCAAGCGACCAATGCATATTGATCGGCGCATCCGACCATGGCTGCAAACGGCGATAACTGTTCATGTTCGGGGCCAAAAGTGGCATGGCCGCAGGCAGATAGCGCTGCAGACCCCCGATATAGTTCAGGAACATCTTCGAATTTTCGCCGTCATCATCGGCAAACAGGTTCTTGCCGCTGGTGATGTCGAGCAAGCTTTGATGAATATGCATCGAACTGCCCGGCTGGTTGCCCATCGGTTTGGCCATGAAGGTGCCATAGACACCGTGCTTAAGCGCTGTTTCACGCAAAGTGCGCTTGAACAGGAATGCCTGATCAGCCAGTTCCAGTGGTGCGCCATGGTTGAAGTTCATTTCAAGCTGGGCCGGACCGGATTCGTGGCTCATGGTATCGGCATCGATATCCATGGCTTCGCAATAATCATACAAATCTTCAATCAACGGATCGAACTCGTTGATCGCATCAATCCCGAACGCATTTGACGCACGCTCCGGGCGGCCTGACCGGCCAATCGGCGGCTCAAGCGGATTGTCCGGATCGGTATTTTTCGCCACCAGATAAAATTCAAGTTCCGGTGCAATGATTGGTTTCATGCCGCGTTCTTCAAAGGCCTTGAGAACACGTTTGAGCACACCACGCGGCGAGATCGAAACCTCCTCGCCCGAGAAGTGATAACAATCGCAGATGATCTGGGCGGTGGGTTCTTCGTACCACGGCACGACGCGAATCGTTTCCGGATCGGGCACCATGACCACGTCTTTTTCAGCCGGATCAAGGAATGCATCGGTTTCTTCCGGGTAGCCGCCTGTCACAGTCAGGCAGAAAATTGCCTCTGGAATGGCAAGGCTTTTGGCCTCCAGCCCGCGCAGAAATTTCTGTGTCGGCAAAACCTTGCCCCGGGCTACCCCTGACATGTCCGGTACAATGCATTCGACTTCTTCGATTTTTCGCTCAGATAGCCACTTCGTGAGATCGGTGCTCATATGTAGTCGGGCGCTTTCACGCCAGTCCTTCAAAATTGCATTTTCTTGCGTTTTTCGGGCCATTCCCGACAAAATTCACAAGAAAGAGTGATGGTCTTCAAAGAGTTTTGTATTTTATTTTGTTTTTGCTTTTCATAGTCGAATTATAGTCGAAATATCGGGTGTATCGTCGAAGATATCAATTCATATCTCTAGAACGGGTCCACCATATTGCGCTATAGTTACCACAGATTATAAGGGCACCGTTTGGATGCTGGTCAAGGAGGTATTATGAAAATCGATCATCCCTATCTTATGTTTCTTGGTGACGCGCCCGATGAACTGGCGGCAAAAACCGCACTCGGGATCAAGCAATGGCGCCCGGAATGGTGCATTGGGCAGCTCAGCCTGCCGGGCTGCAAGGCCGATCTCGGCCTGACCGAAATGACGATTGCCGAGGCAAAAGCCGCCGGCGTTAAAACGCTTGTGCTTGGTGTTGCCAACCGTGGCGGGATCATTGGTCCGGCATGGATGGAAACGCTTCTGGCCGCAATTGATGCGGGCATGGACATTGCCAACGGCCTGCATACCCGCCTGAGCACGATTCCCAAATTGGTTGAAGCGGCCGCAGCCAAGGGTGTTCGCTTGTTTGATGTGCGCCATTTTGACGGCAAGGTTCCCGTCGGAAACGGCGAAAAACGTTCGGGTAAGCGCGTTCTTGCCGTGGGAACCGATTGTTCGGTCGGTAAAATGTACACGACCCTTGCCATTGATGCAGAAATGAAAAAACGCGGGATGAAGTCTGATTTCCGTGCCACCGGCCAGACCGGTATTTTCATTGTTGGTGAAGGCATCTCGGTTGATGCCGTGATTTCTGACTTTATCTCGGGTGCTGTTGAAACCATTGCACCGGCAAACGACCCGGATCACTGGGACGTCATCGAAGGGCAGGGTAGCCTGTTCCACGCATCCTTCTCAGGCGTGACAATGGGGCTGATCCATGGTTCGCAGCCAGATGCGCTTGTGATTTGCCATGAACCGACCCGCACGCATATGCGTGGTCTTCCGGGCTATAAATTGCCAGATCTGAAAACCTGTCTGGAAGTCAACTTGCAGCACGCAAAATTGACCAATCCCGATTGCGTTGTTGTTGGTTTTGCCATCAATACCAAGTCGCTCGATGAGGCCGCCGCCACCAAACTTCTGGCCGATATCGAAGCCGAGTTTGGCCTCCCGGCCGTTGACCCGGTTCGTATTGGTGTCGCGCCGATTGTCGATAAGCTCCAGGAGATTTAATCTTGCCCCAACTTAGTGTGATTTCCGAAGTCTTCCCCCTCGCGCAGGTTTTTAAAATTTCGCGCGGGGCCCGGACCGAGGCACATGTGGTCAAGGTGACCCTGACGGACGGTGAACACACCGGGTATGGGGAATGCGTTCCCTATGCCCGGTACGACGAAACCGTCAACGGTGTCATTGCCGACATCAAGGCACAGGAAGACGCCCTGTCACGCGGCATGACGCGCAAGGAGCTTCAGGATGCCATGAAGGCCGGGGCGGCACGCAATGCTGTTGACTGTGCCTATTGGGATCTTGAGGCCAAGCGATATGGTCGTCGTGCATGGGAACTGGCCGAATGTGACGCGCCAGAAGGTCTGGTCACGGCCGAAACGCTCAGCATCGATACGCCCGATAAAATGCGTGAAGCCGCGCGTAAGATTGCCCATGCCCCCTTGCTCAAGGTCAAGCTTAACGGCGAGAACGTGCTCGAATCGGTGCGTGCGGTCCGCGAAGGCGCGCCAAAGGCCCGGATCATTGTCGATGCCAACGAGGCATGGTCGATTGAGCTTCTTGCCGACATTGGCGCGGAACTTGATGCGCTGGGTGTGGAAATGATCGAGCAACCCCTGCCTGCCGGGCAGGATGATGGCCTGATCACGATTGATTGCCCGGTTTTGCTCTGTGCCGATGAGTCGGTCCATACGATTGCCGACATTCCGCGTCTGGCCAATCTTTATGACATGATCAACATCAAGCTCGATAAAACCGGTGGTCTTACCGGTGCGCTTGAACTGGCCGAGGCCGCAACCAAGGCCGGTTTGCAACTGATGACCGGGTGCATGGTCGGAACTTCGCTTGCGATGGCACCGGCCATGATCATTGGCGCAAAATCGCGCATTGTTGATCTGGATGGTCCGATCTGGATGGCCAAGGACCGTGAACACGGTCTGACGTTTGACAATGGCGTGATGGGACTGCCTGAGCGGGCGCTTTGGGGCTAGCTTCTTTGGGGCACGTATTTCGATAAACGACACGTGCCCAAAGTGTCTGGAAGCGGGCTTTTGCCGATCAAAAGAATCATCTGTGCGGCATGTTGTTATGGCATGCCGCACTTTTTGTATCGGAGGGTGAGCTCAGGCCACGCCGAATCGCTTGAACTTTATAAAAAGTTAAATTATTTTTCTTTGATTAATTTTTCCGGTTTCAGGAAAATACATTTATTTATCAATATACTATTTGATGGATTTCACCTGAACTGTTGGCGCAAAACTGGCGCAATGTATACATACCCTTCTTATGGATAGTTGTATCTATGGTTAAATAAGGGAACGATCATAGGTAGTTCTACGGAGCAATTGGCTCCTGCAATTTTTGATGTTGGAGCTGTTTTGCGTGCTGTCTGGTCCAGCCATAGATGCTAAGCGCCGCGTAGGGGTTCTGCGTTGTCGCTACAAAGACTTCTTCTATACGCCTCGGCATGCAGAAATCCTGCATCTGCGGCGTAAGGAGTCGATCCAGCTTACAGCCCGTTTTGCCGCCGTATTTGCATGTGTCCTACTGGCTGTCATTCCGTTCTGGGATGGTGCCTATGACAGTCAAATGTGGCTGTCGCAAACCTCCATCATGCGTCTTCTTGTTGTCGGCATCGCAATTGTGGTTCTGACCAACCGTGCGGTCAGTGCGCGCTGGCGCCGGCATTTCCCGTATCTTCCGATGTTGATGCTGGTGATTGCGGCCTGTCTTTTGTGTGTTTTTGGAGCGCATGACCTTCTGGCCACACAGCGCATGTTTTCCGCACACAGCTTCCTGTTGCTCGGGCTGGTGTTGATGATTGCCATCATGCCGCTGACCTTGGTTGAGGGCGCGATACTGTCATCCCCGATCATGGCGTTGCTGGTGATTGGTGCGCAGACATCGCTTGCGACGGGGTTTGTTGCGCTTGAGATGATCCTGGCTGTCTTGCTGCCTTTGGCAATCCTGTCTTCTCTGGTGCAGCTTTATCGCACGATCGTTGCCGCGCAGGAGGTGGCGATTGATCCTTTGACCGGCTGCTTTACCCGTGCGTTTGGCATGGAAATGATCCGGGTTACCTTCGATAGTTCCATGCGCAAGAATGCGCCCTATACGATGGCCTTCATCGATCTTGATGATTTTAAGCAAATCAACGACCGCCATGGTCATGATTACGGTGACCGGATTTTGGCAGAAGTCGGCAATAACCTTGTCGATCGCTTCCGCAGTTCGGATCTTGTGGTGCGCTGGGGCGGTGAAGAGTTTCTTGTGCTTCTGCCGGAACTTCCAATGGCGCAGGCAAATGAGGTCCTTGCGCGTGTCATGGCGCCGGGGCTTGCCAATCTGCAAGGGGGGCAGACACAATGCGCCAGTGTCGGCCTGTCAGAACGCATCGAAGACGCCATTTCAATCCCGCAGAACCTGATCGATCTTGCTGATCAACGCATGTATGACGCCAAAAAGCGCCGCGATCATGATGACATGATTGCCGAAAGCATGTCGGGCCGTAAACGCCCGGCCGACGCCGCAGCAATTGCCGCCACGGCTCACAAATCAAGCCGCGTAGACAGCAAGACCGCGAATCAGACTATCAACTAGTGTTTGATGCTGGGGGTGTCACCGCCCGCGACGGTCCTTTCCCTATCATCCAAAATCAAACTTGATGCCTGTCAACCAGAGGGTGTCATTGATAGCCTGACGTCGCACCATCCCTGCGCGATCAAGTGGATCTATCGTGCCATTGCCCGTCACGTCGCCACGCCGCATGCTACTAGACCGCAGCGCTGGCGCGCAGGGGTGATGTTGCCAGTGGGCCGTTTCGCAAATTCCCATTGATGATGGCCTGCAGCGACACGAAACCTCTGTGTGTATGTGTGCTTCACCCTATCCGGTCCGCGGACCGTTCTTCCTGCATTTGTAAAATGCCGGGGAGGGCTGCTTTGGGAATTGCCGCGTGGGGAATGCTTCTTTTGTGGAAGTTTTAGCCGAAAATGATTCGTTTGCGATGATTTCAATGTGGAATCGCTACAAAACAGCCAAATTTTATCGTGCGATTCGCATTCGAAGCACAGTGGGGCAGGCGGTGGGACCCGTGTATGGAGTCCGCAGGTGATCAAAATTTAACCCAGACCCGCCTGAAATCAGCACGAAACAGTGTCAGTTCTGTGAAATTGTGATGAAAAAAGGTGCAGGAATAATTTTGATAAAAAAATAGTCAAAAAGCTATTGCGTCCTGTCGGGCAAATGGGTAATCTCCATTTGTGCGCTGCGGTAGGACGCAGTGCATTCCGGCGAGCGACTTGTTCGCTCGTTTCTTGGACGTTTCCTCCCTAGACTTGGGCCGCTTTCATAGGCGGCCTTTTTTTTGTCTAAATTCAGCCGTTTAGCCAGTTTTGGTCATATGATCATCGTCTGAGCATATCACCGTTTTCGATTTGCGCGAAATGGTGCGGTGCAAATCAATTGCCGGTCGAAATTAGCTGCAGCTATCCTTCAGCGCGACAATTTGAGTGTTCTGATCTGCTTCTGGCAGGGCCGGATCGCGCAATTCCTTGATCATATAACGCAATTTGATGCGAATGGCGGCCTCGCTTTGTGGGCTGGGCTTTTCGGATGCATTGGCAACAGCGCGCTTAATCCAGATTTCTGCATTGCTCGTCTCGGTCGCGGCGGTGGGATTGATCTCGTAATAGGCTGCACAGGCCAGATCTTCGCGCCAGTCTTTGGTGTTGGTCAGAAAATCCATGTCATAAAAGCCTACCGCTGCAATCACGATGACTGCAATCGGCAATGCTTTGTGGCTGCCAAGTTGGCGCAAGCCGTCAGATAGGGAATTGTGCGACGATATGATTCCGACCTCAGTTCAGAGTGGGGCACCAGATATGTATAGCCGCTGATGCGCGATCTGTGTCGCAATTGCGGTTATACTCACTTTTCGCGCTCTGGATTGCCATCAGGGAAATTGCCATCGCCATCCCCCAGTCCGCGCTGCATGATCACGCTATCGACCCAGCGACCCAGTTTAAAACCGGCCGACTGCAAAGTTCCGGCAACGCGAAAGCCAAGGCGTGCATGCAGCCCAATCGAGGCAACATTGGCAGAATCGCCAATCACCGCCACCATCTGGCGATAGCCAAGGGTCGTGCAGCGCGTCAAAAGCTCTGCCAGAAGCGCACGACCCGCTCCCTTACCAACCACGTCAGGCGCGATATAGATCGTGTCTTCGACGGTAAACCGATATGCCGGGCGGGTACGATAAGCCCCGGCATAGGCAAATCCCTCAACCCGGCCATCAATCTCGGCAACCAGATAGGGCAGACCGCGTTCACGCACATGCTGCCAACGCGACGTCAGTTCGGCGATTTCCGGTGCGCGTTCTTCAAACGATGCCAGGCCATGCAAAACATGGTGGCCATAAATTTCGGTAATGCGCGCGAAATCTTCGGGTTCGGCATCCCGGATGATCAGGTCAACTAAGGGAGCATTGGCATCAGTATGGGCGGGGCTGGTCATTAAAACGGGTTCCCGTCAAGATCGTGGAAGCTTGAAATCAGATGGGTCATTTGTTCGCGCAAGGTATCAAATCCGCGATGCGGCGTGATCGTTGCTTCATCCATATAAAGTGATCGGGCAAGCTCGATCTGAAGGCTGTGCACATTGGCCTCCGGGTGGCCGTAATGGCGTGTGCAATAGCCCCCGGCATATGGATCATTGTGCGCCGGGATAAAGCCCAGATTGCGCACGCGATCATCCACAAACCGCGTCAATGACGGGTGGCAGGAACTTCCATAGCAATCGCCAAGCACCAGATCAACGCGGTTTTTGGTGCTATCGACAGAATCGCCGGGCATTGAATGACAATCAATCAGGATGCAGTAGCCAAATGCGTCACGCGTCGCCTTGATCAAATTTTGCAGGGCGCGATGATATGGCCGGTAATAGGTGTCAATGCGATCAAATGCCTCGGTGACGGGCAGGCGGGATTTATAAATCTCAACCCCGCCACTGACCACACGCGGGATTGATCCCAAGCCTGACAGGGCGCGCATCGAATGGGTTTCGGCATCGGCGGGCAGGTCACCGTCAAACATGCGTGGATCAAGCTCCAGCGGGCCGCGATTAACATCGACATAGGCGCGTGGAAACGTCGCACACAACAAGGGGGCGCCCAGTTGCGGGGCGGCGGCAAACAGTTGATCGACAAAGGCGTCTTCGGACGCGCGCAGCTCAAACGATCCGATCCGCGCGCTGGCAATCAGGTCTTGCGGATACTGGCGTCCTGAATGCGGTGATGCAAACACCACGGGCAGGGTTTGCCGTGCTGGAAGAATAACGGTGGCGGGGCCGGTTGTGGCCATTTCCGAAGGCAACTGGTTCATTGTCTTGGTATCATCCATCCCTGATGGCGGTTTGGTTATATCCCGACTCCGATCTCTCACAATCTGATCTATAGCATATGGGAATTGGCTGGCAATTGATGAAGAATTTTTGTCAAAAACCCATTTCTGGGGTTGCGCCTTTGTCTGCCTTGGGCTAAATACCGCCTCGCCGACGCAAACGGCAGGGCCACTTCTTCTTACGAGATGGAGCGGTCTTTCGAAAGATGGATTTGCGGGCCTATAGCTCAGTTGGTTAGAGCGTTCGCTTGACATGCGAGAGGTCACAAGTTCGAGTCTTGTTAGGCCCACCATCTTTCACACAAATTACGGGCCTATAGCTCAGTTGGTTAGAGCGTTCGCTTGACATGCGAGAGGTCACAAGTTCGAGTCTTGTTAGGCCCACCATTCCCGCCCCGCCGGTTCACCGCGCGGGGTTTTGTGTGTCTGAGGCCAGTGATAGCTGTGCGACCTTGCATGGGCTCTATACGTTACATCGCCAAATCAAACACCATCAGCCCTGAAATCTCGTCCTCGGCGGCCTTGACCAGTTCGGCTCCAAGCGCCTGATGGGTGGGGTGTGCTAAATAGGCATCGCGGGCGGCTTCATTATCAAAATCAATACAAAACCCGTGGCGGAACCCTTGTTCAAGCTTTTCCGGGCTAACCGAAACGCCGCCGTCAAAGCCCCGCATTCCGGCAATTTCCCGGCCAAGGTCGGCCAGCGCATTAAACAGGCTATCGATGACATTTTGGTCAATGCCGGATTTGAATTTGATCAAGACAATATGACGGATCATCGGGGGCTCCTTTGCAAAGCATAACACCCGATGATTCCTTTAATCGAGCCGTGCTGTCAATGTTGGCTGGCACGGTACGTTCCATCGGGCATTTAATCGGGCTTGCAGTTTTCGACCAGTCGTGTTGAATGCATTCAGTCTTCCCGATATCCATGAACACCACGGGCGACACCGTGGCCCAACCCGTCCCCGGCAGGAGGCCCTACATGCTGCTGACGTTTGAAACCGCACTTGGAATGCTTGCCGGTACGCTGACCACGATTGCCTTCCTGCCGCAGGTCATCCGGACATGGCGCACCCGATCGACCGCCGATATCTCGCTTGTGATGTTTCTCGTGCTGTGCAGCGGCGTTCTGCTGTGGCTGGTTTATGGCTTGCTGCGCGGTGACTGGCCGGTGATCATTTCCAATGCCGTGACCATCCTTTTGGCGGGCACCATCCTGTTCTTCAAGTTGCGGCACGGCTAAGGTCTGAACCCATTTCAAGCATCCAATTGGGTTCAGATACTGGAAACGGCCTTGATCGCATCCCCAATGATCGACACACCCTGATCAAGTTCATCGCTACTGATCGTAAGTGGCGGGGCAATGCGAAACACCCCACCCATGCCCGGCATCTTGACGATATTCATGCTGAGCCCGCGTTTAAACGCCTCGGCCATGATCGCAGCCCCCATGTCATGATCAGGTTCGCGGTTGCCGGTTGGCTTGATGATTTCCATCCCCAAAAGCAACCCGCGCCCGCGCACATCGCCGACACAGTCATACTGATCCTTAAGCTGTGATAGCCCGTCAAAAAGCTGCGCGCCCATCTGACCGGCGCGTGCGACCAGATTTTCATCGCGCACAACATCCAGCACGGTTAAACCGACCGCCGCGGGCAGGGGATCGGACACATGGGTGGTGTAAAACAAAAAGCCCTTTTCATATGCGGCTTCCTCGATGGCGGGCGTGGTCATCACGGCCGATAACGGCAATCCCGCCCCGATGGTTTTGGACAGTGTCAGGATATCGGGTGTTACCCCGTCACGCTGAAACGCAAACATATGGCCGGTGCGGCCAATCCCGGTTTGCGCTTCATCCAAAATCAAAAGCATCCCGCGTTCTTCACATTTCTTCTTAAGGGCGGCCAGATACCCTTTGGGTAGCTCCAAAATCCCGCCGCTTGATAAAATCGGCTCGGCGACAAAGGCGGCAAGATTGCCGGTTGACTGGTTGTCCACCAGCTCAAAGGCATCATCAAGCTCCGTCTGCCAATCAAGCGACCCATCGGCATGTTTAAACCGCGGGCGAAAGGCATTCGGGGCCGGGATGGCAAAGGACCCAACCGCGGCCGGGCCATATCCCTTACGCCCGGCACTATAGGTTGCCGATGCCGCCACCCCGGTCATCCCGTGCCAGCTTTTGGAAAACGCCACGACCTCATGCTTGCCGGTCACAAGCTTGGCCATGCGAATGGCGGCCTCATTGCTTTCCGCACCGGTCGACAGCAACAACACCTTTTCCAATCCCGGTGCCAGTTCTGCCAACCGTTCGGCCAGATCAACTACCGGGCGGGTCAGCATGCTGCTAAACAGATGTGCGACCGTTTCAACCTGTCTTTGCACGGTTTCAATAATGCGCGGATGCCCGTGGCCCAAAACAGCACTCATCTGCCCGGATGTAAAATCAAGGATCGCCCGCCCGTCGGCGTCATACACAAATGATCCCTTGGCACGCTCGATAATCGCCGGATCAAACGGGCTGCCATAGCGGATCAGGTGGTTTTGTGCTGCTTTCCAGAATTTCGGATCGGTGTTGTTTGACATTGGGGGCTCCCGGCAAAATGCATGTTGCGTTCAATGCGGTCGATCTTATCGGCTGGTGGTTCCTGCGTAAAATTGATAGTTATGGCATTCAGGTATTGGAAAAATTGATAGTCAGAAACGCTAACCATGCAAACGCCCCTCGACCTCAAACTGCTGACCACCTTTGTCCGCGCGGCCCATTCGGGCACGCTCAGCGCAACGGCCATTCAGGTCGGGCGCACCCAATCGACCGTCACCATGCAAATCCAGCGGTTGGAAGAAACCCTTGGCCAAAGCCTGTTTCACCGAAGCGGCAGTGGCGTGCATCTGACCGGGCATGGCGAACGGTTTTTGGGCTATGCCGAACGGATTTTAAAACTACAGGACGAAGCCCTGTCGGCCTTTTCCGATCAGGGACTGCGCGGTGCCATCACCTTTGGTTGCCCCGAAGATTACCTGATCGCCTTTTTCCCGGCATTGCTCAAAAGCTTCGGCACGATCTACCCGGATATCGAAATCAAGGTTGTCTCGGCCCCGACACCGGACCTGCACCGATTGCTGCATGCGCGTCAGATCGACATGGCGCTGGTCTCCGTTGCCGATCCGACCGCAACCGATATCGCCCGAACCGAACAACTGGCCTGGGTCGGCAGCAAACCAACGCTGGAATTGCATGATTTCGGCATGGGCACACATGGCCCAACCACCCCCATCCCGCTCGCCCTTGCCGCCTCAAATGCACTCGACCACAAGGCCGCCTGCGATGCCATGGACGTGGCCCACATGCCCTATAAAATATCTTACGCTAGCAACAGTCTTGCAGGGCTGATCGCAGTCGCCCGTTCGGGCCTTGCCATCAGTGTCATGATGCAAAAAGCGGTTCCGAACGATCTGTACATCCTCAAATCCCCGCTGCCACCCTTGCCCAAACTGGGCCTTAAAGTCGCGACAGGCGAAGGCCGGAAAAGCCCGGCTATCGTTGCATTTGGGGGACATATTGGGAAGATGCTGCCGTTTTTGTGATGTTCAGTTCACTAACGCGTCAATGCTTGTATCGAGTGCCTTGGCAAGCTTGCGCCAGACATCAAGCGATCCCTTTTTTTTCCCGCTTTCGATTTCTGACAGATAACCGCTGGCAACGCCGGATTTTTCCGATAGAGCACGTTGTGTCATGCCGCGATAATCGCGCCAGACTGTCACCGGATGATCAATTTCCATGAAAATACGCCGGGCAAATTCAGCAGGCAGCGCATAATCGCTTTTGGCATCCTTGGCGGCGATGATGTCGCGTAAATCCTCAACCATCTCTGCAAGTGCTTGATATTCCTTGATTGGCACAAATTCGGTTGATGTCTGGTCAGTCATAAGCTTCTTTCCTATGGCGAATACGTTGAACAACCATGATGGTGACCTGACTGTTTTCGATGCTGAAAATAACCCGATAATTTCCGACCCGAAGTCGGTAGTATTCAGACCCCTGCAATCGTTTAACATTGTTGCGCTGGGCATCCGGGTTGTCGGCATAGGTTGTTATTTTGCCATCAATCTGGATACGAACCTTAATCGGAAGGGACCGCATGTCGCGGATCGCTTTGGGTTCATATCTGATTTGCACGCGTGCCCTCCCTATGCTTATTCCGGATGTTCTCATATTGAGAACATCCGGGCAAGTTTAAAATTCTCAATATGAGAATTCGAAGGTTTTCTAAGCCATGAGTTTGGCCAGATACTCCACCGGATGCTGCGGTTTTGCGCCTTCATAGCGTTTGACCTGACAGCGGCACGAAAAGCCGGTGACGAGCATGTTTTGCGCCCCCGTGGCATCGACTTTCTTTTTCCAGCTCATATCGTAAAGCTCGCGCGAGGTTTCCTGATGGCGGGTTTCGTGGCCGTAGACGCCCGCCATGCCGCAGCAGCCGGTCTTTTCGGTGGTGAGCGTAAGGCCAAACGCAGCAAAGATGTTTTGCCATTTTACGCCGACATCGGGGATTGATGTTTTTTCCGTGCAATGGGGGAACAGGCTTGCCGGGGTAGCGGTATTAACGCTGTTATCCATATTGGGCGGGCTCAGGCGGCCCTCGGCGATTTCGGTCGATAACCATTCGTGGAACAGATGCACGCGGTAGTCCGGGCGGTCGTGCAAGCGTTGTGCGTATTCCTGTCGGTAGGTCAGGGCCACACTGGCCTCAATCCCGACCATGGCGACACCGGATTTGGCAATTTTGCCGTACACAATGTCGTTTTGCTGGGCCAGATAATCGAACTTTTTCAGGAACCCTTTGACGTGCATGGCCTTGCCATTGGCGCGGTAGGGCGGCACAAAGACTTGATATCCAAGGGTTTGCAGAAGGTCCACATGGGCGAGCAGCACATTGGTATCATAATGGGTGGTGAAGCAATCCTGCACGATGATCACCGATTTGGCTTTTTGTGCGGGTGTGAGCGCATCCAGATCGGCCTGTTTGAACCGGGCAATGCCGCGTTTGCGTAAGGCGGATTTAAGGCCTTGTCGATCAAGCTTTGGCAAGTCGGTCAGGCCGATGAAGCGTTTGAAAATCCACGGCATCGGTGGGATCGATTGCAGGGTGTTAAACAGGCCGGGGGCCATGGCCATCACGGGGGCAAGCGCCTCCAGACTGGCGATCACGTAATCCTTGACCGGGCGTTTGTAACGGGTGTGATAGGCCTCTAAAAACCGCGATTTCATTTCCGGGATATCGACCTTGACCGGACATTGTCCGGCACAGGCCTTGCACGACAGGCAACCGGCCATCGCCTCATACACATCATGGGAAAAATCACGGGCATTGATGACGGCCAAATCCTGGTTCATCGGATCGGTGCCGACCGAAATCTGGCGGATCCATTCGCGGACCATGCCAGCCCGGCCCTTGGGCGAATGAATGCGGTTGCGTGTGACCTTGTAAGACGGGCACATCGGATCCATCAAATCCCAGTTAAAGCACGCCCCATTGCCGTTACAGCGCGTCGCATTAAGGTATTCATCGCGGAGTTTTTCTTCGATCTGGCGGTCATACTGGCCGCGCATCGGGGCTTCATCAATTTTGGTGATGGGGGTGTTTTTCGAATAGGGTGATGCGATCTTGCCGGGGTTTAATTGTCCTTCTGGATCAAAGGCTTCTTTGATGCGGCGCAAGCTATCATAAAGTTCTGGCCCAAAGTAAATTGGGGAATATTCGCCGCGAAATCCCTTGCCATGCTCCCCCCAGATCAGCCCGTTATAGCGTTTGGTCAGATCGGCAACCGCGTCCGACACGCGGCGAATGCGCGCTTCGTCTTCTTCGTCCATCATATCAAGCAACGGGCGCACATGCAGGCAGCCGACATCGACATGGCCAAACATGCCGTAATCAAGCCCTTCGGCATCAAGTAAAGCGCGGAATTCTGCGATAAAATCGGCCAGATTTTCCGGCGGCACAGCAGTATCTTCGACAAACGGGGTCGCCCGGCGTTTGCCCTCAAGATTGCCCAAAAGCCCGACGGATTTGGCGCGGATTGACCAGATGGCGGCAATTTGGGCCGGATCGGTGGCCTGTACCCAGCCAATCGGTGCGTGGTTTTCATTCGGGTTGGCGGCAAGGTAGGCGGCCAGTTCGGCCTGCTTGGCGGCGACTTCGTCGGCGGTTTCGCCAATGAATTCAACAACATTAAAGCCGCGCGTCTGCACCGTGCTGGTGTCCGTGCCGAGCAATTTGCCCAGCATGTGCCAGCTTTCATCCTGCTCGGCCAGTTTCATGACCTTGTCATCGATGCTTTCAATCGCGACGGGATCAAATTGCACCAACGTGCCAACATGGCGCAAAGCCGCGTCAAAGCTGGCGTAGCGGACGACAGAGACGGCTTTATGCTTTGGCAATGGGATGACGCGCAGCGTGATATCCTTGACCATGCCAAGACTGCCTTCGGCCCCGGCGATCAGGAAGCTTAAGTTCATATCCCCTTGATCGGAAACGGCTTCTTTGAGGTTATAGCCGGTAAGCCCGCGGTTCATTTCGGGGAAAATGGCCTTGATCTGATCACGTCGTGGGAAAATTTCGTCATGGACCATGCGATAAAGCGCACCAGTGCGATCGGAACGACCCATAATTTCCTTGGCATCAGAAGTACTTAGCGCAGATGTTTTGAAATCCGTGCCATCAATCAGAACCGTGGTCATGTCATGGATATAGTGGCTGGTTTTGCCGTAAATTCGCGATCCTTTGCCCGAACTATCCGATCCGATCATGCCGCCGATGGTCGCCCGGCTGGCGGTGGAGACCGCAGGCGGGAAGAAAAACCCGTGGGGTTTCAGCCACGCATTAAGCTGATCAAGCACCACGCCCGGCTCGACTTTCACCAGCCCGGAATCCTTGTCAAAACCCCGTATCTTATTGAGATGTTTAGATGTATCAAGCGTGATGGTGTTGTTCAGAGACTGGCCATTGGTGCCGGTCCCACCACCGCGCGGGGTGATTTTGACCTCGTTAAATTCTTCGCGCCCGGCCATTTCCATGACGATATTGATGTCATCGCGCGATTTTGGCTGCAACACCGCGGTCGGCATCACCTGATAGACGCTGTTATCGGTGGCATTGATCAGGCGGGTCGGGAAGTCCGCATGGATTTCGCCGGTGAATTTTCCCTCTGATTCCAATGTCTTAAGGAAGCTGAGCGTCAGGTGATCGAGTGACCGATCCGGGGTCAGAACCGGCAGGCGGTTAAAGCGGGTAAAGCTGCGGGCGGGCGAAGCAGGCATTGGGGTCTCTCTCATCCGAATTGATCGGTTGTTTGGGGTGCTTTTACCCTATTTGACCGGAGGATGATTAAATACACAAATCGAAAATTCTGACTGATTATTCATTTTTAGTGAATAATCGACCCGGAAAAACAGCCCCGCGATGCCCCATCCGTCCTTTTCGCGAAAATCGGGGTGACGGGCGATTGTTGCAATCGTCTGATGATTGAGCCACCCGTTTGCTGCCCATGTGCGGCATTCAGTCCTTTTTGAGGACCAAAAGCGTAGGAGCCTTGGGTCAAAATGGCGAAAACCCGGGAAAAATTAAATCATCATACAATTGGATTTGCGCATTTTGCGGTGGTTTTGTCAGGCGTTACCTTTGGTGGTACGTCATGGGTTAGAGGTCCCTGTAGCGTAAACACGTATAGGTAGAAATAAATTGCGTGTTAAGGTTGTGTGTAATAAGATTTCCTCTCCTTTTATTGTGGAAGCGTAAGGGACGGTCATGACGTCTATTTCCGGTTTTATGGCGAACAGATATGCCGCTTTGTCTTCGAATGCAGGGCAGAGGCAGTCGGCATCACAGACGGCGGGAAATGCTGCTGTTTCGTCACAACAGGCCGTTTCGAAGGAAGCTGCGGCACCTGCACCGGGAACCCTTGCCAGCGCGGCGATGATGGCGCGCGACAAGATTGATGCGGGATATGCCAAGCTTGGCATCACCGGGACGTCTGGCACGACGGCGGATCAATGGGACGCGGTTGGGTTCCCGGATCTTGATCGTCAGATGCTTTTTGCGGTTAAGAGCAATGCAGGGGGCCTTTTTTCCGAGGCGGAGGTTTCGGCCGCCAAAAAAGAATTCAACAACAGAATTTCCGATATCATGGATGCCAACCCCGATGACCCCGCCCAAGGGTATCGTGACGTCATTGATTTTTACGATGCGGCGAGTGACGACGAAAAGGCCACGTTTGACTGGGTGGTGGACCGCTCCGAGGTGCAGAAATCCTATTTCGTGCACGGCGGAAGGGAAGATGTCGGGATGGGGATGCCGGTTGTTGAAAAACTGATGCAAGCCTGGGGGCAGCTCAGCGCAGCAGGCGGGAATTCAAACGATCTTCCAAATATGCCCGCCTATCATGAGGCGATGATGTGGTGGGCGCAGGACAATGGCGGCGCACATCATGTTGATTTACTGACGTAATTTTCACACGTCCCACATCGCCGCGAATGGCGGCTATGCGCGCCGAACCGGGATTTCGTCGCCTCCTTCGATATCGGGGAGTACGTTAGAAGGGGGTATTTTGCCCTACAGACGGAAACGGTTGCGCAGACCCAGACCGATGAGGAACAGGAAAACGAAACTGAGTGCGCCTTGGCCGATCATGAGGGCATCGACCCAAAAGCCGGGATCTTTTGCCGTGCCGTAAAGTGCTGTCTGCGCGGCCTCTCGCAAGCCACGCGATTGCGGCAGAAAGGGCAGGCTGTTGCTGACAGACAAGAGGAACGATTGCCCCCAACCCGGAGCCGTCCACCATTCGACGCCTGTCGTCACAGCCTGTTTTTTATAGAACCCCATGCTGGCGACGGCGAGTACGAATAGAGCAACAAACGGTCGCAGGATGCTCTGACCGTAATTGCTGCACGCACTGAAGGCGATGTCCAGAACCGATCCAAACCACGATGTTTCAATCCACCTCCGCGCCCTGTTTTCGTCGGCGGAAAACCGCAAGGCGGCCTGATGATCCTTGTTGGTTTCGGCGATCTCTTTGAGGCGTCTTAGGCGAGCAGAATCTTCTGGGTCTTCTGCTATCGTGGAAAATTCTCGGAGCCCTAAATATCGTATCCGCTTGCGGCGTAATTGCACTTTCAGGTCACTAAGTTCATTTTGATGAGTTGATCGCGTGGCTCGCAAGTCCGGGATAATGCCCAAGTTAGCTGATAGAATAAGAGGTCCATCAAATGATGCGCCTAAGAAATCTAGTGATATTAGATTTTTAGAAGAAGTGGGTATCTCAAAAACAGCTCGATGTTTGACTGCAAGACCGTGAGCAACTATTCGGGAGGACTCTAGGCGAGCCGGTGTAAAACGCAATTTTGTGAAGTTTGCTTCACTAAAACGCACCTCTCCCTCTCTGAAAATTGCGTCTTTGAAGGACACATCTCCATTGCCAAAAGTGGCATTTGAGAAATCTACGTTATTAAATTCTGTTTGATAGAAGCTCACATTTCCTTTGTCGAATTTCGCATATGAGAAGTTAACATCGCCAAAAGTAGTTTCAACAAAATGTATGGGACCTTTGCCAAATTGAGTAGTGAAGAAAGTTACAGTACGACCTCTGAAATTTGCGCGAGAAAAGTTCACATTACAGTTTCCGAAGTAAAACGCAGCAAAGGATAGTGTCTTTTTAGATGGTTGCTCTTTTGAGAAATCGATGCCAGCGAAGCTGATATGGGTGTCCGGATTTTGAGCAATCCAACGGTTCCATGCATCCCGCCCTTGGCGCCAAAGGTTGAGGGCAGCTTCGCCCTCCAGTGTTGGTGTTTCCTGTTTTCCGTCTTCTGTCATGCTCTTAACGTCATTCTCTGTTGTCGCAGGGACGTGCTTCACCAGAATGCCCTTTAAAGTAGCGTTTGGCGATGTAAAACACGCAAGAAGCCTTTTGCCCGGATGGGGATTGGGCGCTATGGTCTTTTTGGGCAGGCGCACATTTACTGGAATGGACATCGAAAATCATGCTGTCATCACTTAATATCCGCCATATGCGCGTGTTTGTCGCCGTGGCCGAGCAGGGATCGTTTAGTGCGGCGGCCGCCGCCCTTGGGCTGGGATCGCCCGCGATTACCGCGACCATTCGCCAGTTTGAGGATGTGACGGGGGCGGCGCTTTTTGATCGCACGACGCGGCATGTCTCGCTCACCGTCACCGGGGAGCGGTTTTTGCCGATTGCGCGTCGGTTGATTGGCGATTTTGAAGAAGCGCTTGGTGATCTTGATGCGCTGTCGCGCGGGATTGGTGGGAAAATCCGCATTGCGGCGGCCCCGTCGGTTTTAACCCGCATTTTGCCCGGCGTGATCCGCCATTTCATCGCCGAGCATCCCGATGCGCGTTTGCGGCTTGATGAAATGAATGCCGGGGAAGTGCATGAAGCGGTGGCCAATGGGGTGGTTGATTTTGGCATCGCCGGGGAATGGCAGGATTTGCCCGATATCGCGTTTCGCCCGCTGTTTTCCGACCGGTTTGGCGTGCTATGCCGGGCCGATCATGAATTTGCCGGGCAATCTGAAATCGCGTGGTCCGACCTTATTGATCAGCCGTTTGTCGGCCTTGGCCCGGAATCAGGCACGCGCGCGATGATGGCCGATCAGGGATTTGGGGCCACCACATCCACCACACCAATCACATCAACCACCACATCGGCCAACATACCGGCCATCTTGCCGACCATGCCGGTCAGTGCATCGGTGGCCAAGGCCGCCGCCCTTGGCATTGGCGCGGCACAGGCGGTGATGGAGGGGGCGACGCGGGCAGAGCACGCCATGGCAGAGGCGGCCAAAAGCGGACACTCAAAAGGAAAACCGGCGACCAGCAATGCGGCCGATCTGGTGGCGGGATTGCGCCCGGTGGTCGAAACATCCAACACCATAACCCTGGCCGCCATGGTCGCCGAGGGGGTGGGGATTACCGTGCTGCCGGAATTGGCCGCACGCATTGCCACCGGGGTGTCGGACCAAACAGCAGAGGCCAAACTGACGTTTGTGCCGCTGAGCCACCCCACACGCCACCGCCCGATTGGCGTGATCACGCGGCATAGTAAAAGCCTGTCGCCGATTGCGCGGATTTTCCTGGCGATGGTGATGGATCAGGCGCCGAAACTGGATTTACCGGCGGCGATTGAGTGGGGGTAAAAAGGGGGGAGGAATAGGGGGGGGCAACTACCCACATTTTCTTGGTGTTCGTTATGCAAGAGAATCAGTCTTGGTTTTTGGGTGAATTATTGTGCGTAGAATGCTGAATTCAATATATAAGTTTTTAGACAATGTTCATTTGATAATTGTTTTACTATCAATTATTGATTATTTTTATTTTAAAATATTCATGGTTGATGGTGATTTATTTATAATATGCCTGATGTTGGTTATTTCATCTCTTCTTGTGTTTCATCTGTATATCGTGAAATATTTTGGTGATGATGTCGCTGTCGCAGTTATGAATTACAATTTTATCTCTAATGGATTTCTAAAAAAAATAGGCTCTTCATTCGTTCTTGTTTTTTCTTTTATCATTTTTTATGCATTAGGCGAATCTGAGGTTTTCTTCTTATTTGGAATATATTGGATTATCTGTTCTCAGTTTGTGATTGCCTGGTTTGTGAAGGACTGATCTCGACGTCTGGTTCCTGAGGCTTTTCCTCTGGGGCTACGTGATGTCAGCCCACAAACAAGAGGGGCAATCGGTTTTGTTCGGGGCCGAGATGGTTGCCGAAGGGGGGAGCCGTGCTGCCGGAAGCCGCGCGCATTGCCACCGGGGTGTCGGACCAAACGGCCGAGGCCAAACTGACCTTCGTGCCACTGAGCGACCCCACACGCTACCGCCCGATTGGCGTGATCACGCGCCAGAGCAAAAGCCTGTCGCCGATTGCGCGGATTTTCCTTGCGATGGTGATGGATCAGGCGCCGAAACTGGATTTACCGGCGGCGATTGAGTGGGGGAATTAGAATGACAGAAAACTTCAACCAAGAAGAACAAGTAGTTCATCGGCCTAGCTACATTCTCAATCTGGAGGAACTTGAAGAAAGTTGGAAAACTGAAATAGAGAGCGAAGGGGGAGCATTTATTCCAGACGGAATCGTGTCTCAGAAACATTGGGCTGCTGCTGGAAAGAAGGTTCTGTTCATTCTGCGCGAAACAAATGCTTCCAAAGGAGATGTTAGAAAATCTATTTCATGTTCGGTGACGAACAAGAAGACGGGGTGGCGAGGAGGTAGGAGTAAAGTTCTCGCGCGGGTTGGTCGTTGGGCCTATGGATTGTTGAATTATGATGGCGTTATCCCGTCTTTTGAAGTCGCACGCAGTTTCGAATATGAAGCGCCACTATCGGTTTCATATATTAATGTGAAGAAGACGACTGGAACGGCAAAAAGCAACCCCAAGGAAATCGAATACCACGTCACCCGGTATGCGCATTTCCTTCAAGCACAAGTTGATGCGATCAAGCCCGATATTGTTGTTCTTTGTGGAACCTATCGAATGGTGAAAAAGTATCTGTTTCCCGAAATGAAAAAAGTCAGCCATCGCGTACATTGCGACAAAGGGAGAATATTCCTTAATGTCTATCATCCCAGCTACTTTGCGTTGACGTCAGAGGCGCTCTATTTGCAAGCTTTGGAGGCATATCATCTTCACGTTTCTAGCGACGAATCCTCGCTCCGAGAGTGAAGATTCAATCCCTTCCAAACTGGTAATTCTTCGCAATTGCAACATATCATTAGGGGTGGTTGCTGCCCGCATGATGGCACAATGACATGATGGCAGGATGATGTGACGCAGGAGTTGGCATGAGCGAAGCTGTGAAGAAATCCGGGGTGGCAAAGAAATCCGGTGTAGTGAAGAAACCGGCGACGGGGACAAAACCGCAAAAGAACATCAGTCTCGCCCTTCAGGGCGGCGGGTCGCACGGGGCGTTTACGTGGGGGGTGCTGGACCGGTTGCTTGAGGATGAGGAAATCGTCATTGAGGCGATTTCGGGGACGTCAGCGGGTGCGATGAATGCGGCTGTGGTGGCGTCGGGTTTGGCCAAGGGCGGGCATAAGGCGGCGCGTGAAGACCTTGAGACGTTTTGGGAAAATGTGTCGGAGGCGGCGCGGTTCAGCCCGCTTCAGCGCAGCCCGATGGATATCCTGTTTGGCAACTGGTCGCTTGAAAACTCATTTGCCTATATGTGGATGGATATGAGTGCGAAGATGTTTTCGCCCTATGACCTTAATCCGCTTGGCGATAATCCGTTGACCGCGATCCTTGAGGGGGTTGTGGATTTTGCCGCCCTTAATCACAGTCCGGCGAAATTGTTTGTCACCGCGACCAATGTCGAAACCGGGCAGGGCCGGGTGTTTCGCAATCCCGATATCACGGTCGATGTGTTACTGGCGTCGGCCTGTTTGCCCACGATTTACAAGGCGATTGAAATTGATGGCGTGCCCTATTGGGATGGGGGATATTCCGGCAACCCCAGCCTGGGGCCGTTGGTGCGTGAATGCGGATCGGATGATACGGTGCTCGTACAGATTAATCCGGTCAAACGACCCGGTGTGCCCAAAACGTCCCGCGATATTTCCAACCGGCTCAATGAAGTGTCATTTAACAGCAGCCTGATGAAGGAACTGCGGTTGATTTCGATCCTGCGCAATGATGCGCCGACCCACGCCTGCGAGGCCAGCAAGTGGGGTGCAATGCGGATGCATTGTATCGCCAGCGAGGCGATGCTGGAATTTGATCAATCATCAAAAATGAATGCGCAATGGAGCTTTATGACCAAGCTGCGCGATACCGGGCGCGATGCCGCCAGTGCGTTTTTGAAAAAGCACCGTCGCGATATCGGGGTGAAGCCGACGCTTGATCTTGATCTGTTTGCGCCCGATTACGAGTAAGATTAAGTGGGCGCGGCTTAGCGCGACGTGCCAAAGCGCAACCCGTCAATCATCAGATCAAGCATGCGATAGGTATGTTCCATGCCATCGGGGCCGTCCTTCCCACCCGTGCTGGCAAGGTTGCCAATCGCACGCAGCAGGTCATAGGCGTTCACATCGTGGCGCGCCTCACCGGCCTTGGCGGCAGTGGTGAGCAGATCGGTCAGGGCCGGTTCAAAGTTGCTTCGGAAATAGGCCGGCAGGGCGTCAAAGGCCGGATCGCCCGAATGCAGGGCGGATGCCAATCCCTTTTTGGTGACAATGAACTGGCAATAGCGTTTGAGCCAGCGTGACAGTGCCTCGCCCGGTGGGTGGGCGTTGGCCAGTTTGGGCGCCTCGGCCGCGCAGGCATCGACTTCGCGTTTGAACACCCCGACGACAAGGTCGCTGCGGGTGGGAAAACGGCGATACAGCGTTCCGACACCCACCCCGGCCTGGGCGGCAATTTCACGCACCGGTGCATCAACCCCGATGTTGGCAAAAACCACCTTGGCGGCTTCGAGAAGCGCGTCTTCGTTGCGCAGGGCATCGGCACGGGGGGTGCGCGTGGTGCGGGGGGAATTGGTCGTGCTCGTGGCGCTGGCGACTTTTTTTTCGGTCGTGGTTTCTTTGGCCATCGCGTTGTTTTCCAACCCTAAAATCGGTCTTTTGCTGTGAGACGGAAATCACCCGGTCACATTTGCACTTGATAAACGGAACAATGTTCCGTATCTGGTTTGCGTAAGCGGAACGGCGTTCCATTTGTGGTGCGGATCATTGTTCCGTTTCACGATATATAGGCGAAATCTGTGGCTTCGCCAACCAGTTTCAAGGAGACCGACCATGAACAAACTGATCACTACGGCGCGGCATATTCCGATGGATGAACCGGTTTCAACCATTTCGATCACGCCGGTGATGCTGGCGGCACCCGCCCGGCCCAAGCCGATTGAAATGCGGATTACCGCCCCGATGCAGGGTCGGAATTTGCCGATTATTTTGCTGTCGCACGGGCATGGGCCGTCGCTTTATATCCCGTCAAAGGACGGCTACGGGCCGCTGGCCAATTTTTATGCCGAGCATGGCTTTGTCGTGATCCAGCCAACACATGGCAATTCGAAGGTTGCCGGGTTTGACATGGATGCGCCGGGGGCGCCGTTTTTCTGGCGGTCGCGGGTGGAGGATTTCAAGCTGATCCTTGATCACCTGCGCGATATCGAGGCGGCAAGTCCGGTGCTGGATGGGCGGCTTGACCATGACCGGGTGGCGGCGGTCGGGCATTCGCTTGGCGGGCAGACGGTGGGCATGTTGCTGGGCGCGCGGTTGACCGACGTAAAAGACCCGGATGCTAGGGATGTGAACCTCATTGAACCGCGCATTAAGGTCGGTGTGTTATTGGCCGCACCGGGCAACGGCGGGGATAGTTTAAGCCCCCATGCGCGGGAAAATTATACCGCGCTTAATCCGGATTTTGCGCATTTGACCACCCGGACTTTGGTGGTGGCGGGGGACAGTGATGTGAACCCGCATCTGACCACGCGCGGGGCGGCATGGCATACCGATCCGTTTTACCATGCGCCGGGCAGTGATGCCTTGCTGACGTTGGTGGGCGGCAAACACGGGCTTGGCGGGATTGCCGGATATGATGCCAAGGAAACCGATGATGAGGACCCGGACCGTCTGGCGATTACGCAGCGCATGACGTGGGCCTATCTGCGATCCGCGCTTTATGATGGCGACACGGCATGGGCACGGGCGTGCGACGGGTTGGCAACCCATGCCGGGGATCTTGCGCATGTGACGGCCAAATAGCGCGGCAGTAGCGCAGCAAAGCATGGTGCTCCGCAACCTGTTTGGGTGCGATGCGGTGGTGATTGCGCAGGCGTGCAATCCGACGTAACGTTCTGTCTCCCAAACAACACCGTGGATCACCATGCCTTTGAGTGCGTTAGAGAAAATGAAGTCCGGCGATTGGTATTCCTGCCTTGACCCGGCGCTTGAAGCCCTGCGTGCTGCGGCCCGCACGGCGGCGTTTGAACACAGCACAACCCCGCCCGATGTCCGCGGCAATATCGGGGAAAAGTTGCGCGCATTGTTTGCCGCCTGTGCCGAGGATGCGCGGATCGAGGCGCCGTTTCATTGCGCATACGGGGTGAATATTACGCTTGGCAAGGCGGTGTTTCTTAATGCCGGATGCGTTGTTCTTGATAGTGCGCCAGTGACGATTGGTGATTATGCGATGCTGGGCCCCAATGTGCAGATTTACTGTGCCGATCATCATAAGGACCCGGCACTTCGTCAGCAGAACCTTGAACGTGCGATGCCGGTCACGATTGGCGAAAACGTCTGGATCGGCGGGGCGGCGATTATCCTGCCCGGCATCACGATTGGCGAGAATGCCATCATCGGCGCCGGATCGGTGGTGACCAAGGACGTCCCCGCCGGGGTGACGGTGGTGGGGAACCCGGCGCGGTTGCAAGGTTGGGACAGGTGTTGAGGGAGCCGGATGTTGAGGAAGGTTGGCAAAAGGATCGTGTTGGCGTTAGCCGATGTCGTCGGAAAGCGCGCGGCGTTTTTTGCCGGTGATCATCGCACGCACCAGATTTTCATGGTGGCGCAGGCTTGCCAGCAGCACGCCGGCGATATGGACCAGAACGAGGATCAACAAACCATTGGCGAGAACTTCGTGGGTTTCCTCGACCCAGTCCGAGCCCCAAAAGACATCGGTGGTGCAAAGCCAGCCGGTAAAGGCACAGCCCAGCATGGCAAATATCAGGACCATCACCATCGCAGCACCGGCCGGGTTATGGCCGATATAGCGGCGTTCGCGGCCGCGCATGATGTCGGACAGATAGCCGATGGTGGCGGCCGGGCTTTTGATGAACTGGGTAAAGCGGGCATAGCGCGAGCCGATTAATCCCCAGACAAGACGCATCCCAATCAAGGCGGCGGCGGCATAGCCCGCCCAGTGATGCAGCGTGTCCCAGTCATCCGCCGTGATCCAGGCGATGACGAAACTTGCGGCCAGGCCCCAGTGAAACAGACGGACAAACGGGTCCCAGACTTTTACCGATGACATGATGTGGGTTCCTTCTTGGGGCGTTAGGTTTGGAGACATCGCGGGTGGTTTTGGCGGGCGATGCGTCGGTGGGGACCTGACGCATTGAGCATGCCCGCCAAAACGCCCTTAAGTCGTCCTTGGCTAAAACAGGCCAACTTAAAGGGGGACAGCAGAACCGGGGGCTTTCCCGGGGCGGTTAGTCTTCTTTTTTGATTTTGACCGCGTCAAAGGTGGCCGGGTTGAAATAGGCTTCGACCTTTTTGCCCGCCGCATCGATGGCGTAGACTTCAAAGCAGCCGTCTTCGACCTTGACCTTACGGACGTCCCAGCCTTCGGCGGTGAGTTTTGCACTCAGCGCTTCTTTGGTTTGCCAGTCGGCCTTGGGCACGTTGCACATGTCATCATCGGCACGTGCCGGGGGGACGAGGACGGCCAAAGACGCCCCGGCAAGCAGGGTCATGGCGATAAGGCTTTTGGCGACGGATGGGAAAACAGTTCTTTTCACAGTGCAGTTCCTTCATAAAGGTCAAAGACAAAGCGGGTTAAAGCCATGTACATTCGATGTGCCAGAATATGGCAGCGTTTCCTGACAGCTACCTGAAGAGCGAAATCGCGGGTGTTCAGGCTGTTGTCAGGAAAGGCCGATACTCAGGCCGGTCACATGGGCGTAACGCAGGCGAGGACAGGTTTTTGCGCATTCTTCTGGTGGAAGACGAGGTCATGCTGGCCGAGGCGGTCCGCGATCATTTACTGGCCGCAGGCGAGGCGGTCGATCACACCGAAAGCATCCATGATGCCGAAATCATGATCCGCGGGACCAACTATGATGTGCTGTTGCTGGACCTGAACTTGCCCGATGGGCGCGGGATTGATTTGTTGCGGGTTTTGCGCCGTAACGGATCGGCCATGCCGTGCATTATCCTGACCGCGCAAGACCAGATTTCCGACCGGATTGAGGGGCTGAATGCCGGGGCGGATGACTATCTGGTGAAGCCGTTTGATTTAAATGAGTTATCCGCCCGTCTGTCGGCGGTCGCACGGCGTTATAGCGGCAATCCCAACCCGTTTGTCGCACTTGCTGGTGGGGTCGAGGTGGATCTTGCCGGGCGGGTGGTCCTGATTGACGGCGTGCAGGTCGATGTGACATCGCGCGAATGGGCGTTGCTTGATCAGATGGTGCGCCGCCCCGGACAGACACTCTCCAAACGCCAGCTTGAAGAGGCGCTGTATGAATTTGGCGCGGAGATCGAAAGCAATACGGTCGAGGTGTATGTCAGCCGCCTGCGGCGCAAACTGGGTAAGGACGTGATTAAAACCGTGCGCGGTGTTGGCTATCGGGTGGGGGGATGAGAATGCGGATGTTTTCGACCAAAAGCCTGCAATTTGCCCTGACCAAACGCCTGACGGTGATGGTCGGTGTTTTCTGGATCGCGGGGTCGTTGCTGGCTGATTTCACCATGTATCATGAAATGGAAGAGGTCTTTGACAGCAGTCTGGTTAAATCGGCCTATCGCTATGCGCCATTGATTGATGATTACCTGATCCACAATGGCAGTGACAGCCAAACGGTGGTGGTCAAAAGCCCCGATCAGGGCGAAAATAGAACCGGTGATCGCGGCGAAGGCGAGGATGAAATCGGCGAGGATTACCTGATGTATCAGGTGCGCGACCCATCCGGGCGGATGCTGCTGCGCTCGGCCAATTCGACAGAGGTGCCTTATTCCGCCCCGTTGATTGAAGGGTTTCATACCGACGACGATTTTCGCATCTATTCCGCCGTGGTCCATGACGGCACACGGGTTATTCAGGTTGCGGAATCGCTTAATCACCGCCATGAGGCGCTGATTGCCAGTGTCAGCGCGCAGTTTTTGCCGATCATTGTGCTGATCCCCGCCGTGATCATCGGCATTATTTTTGCCGTGCGCCAGGGATTGCAGCCGGTGCGCCGCGTGCGCGATGATATTGAGGCGCGCAGCGAAGGCAATCTTTCGCCGATTGAGCAAGATGACGCGCCCGATGAAATCCATACCATGATCACCGCGGTTAACCGGTTGATGGAAAAGCTTGATGCGGCTCTGCGTGCCGAGCGGACCTTTACCGCGCACAGTGCGCATGAATTGCGCACGCCGATTGCGGCGGCTTTGGCGCAGACGCAGCGGCTTTTGCTGGAGCTTCCGGCCGATCATCCGGGGCTTAAACGTGCGCAACAGACCGAAGAATCGCTTAAGCGCTTATCAAGGTTGTCGGAAAAGTTGCTTCAGCTTGCCCGTGCCGAGGCCGGGGTGGGATTAAGCCCGACGGGAAAAAATCAGAAGCTTGGCACGACATTGGGGCTTGTGATTGATGATCTTGAACGGGTGTCAGACGGGGCGGGACGCATCGAGTGGGATGGCAAAAATGCCGCGGCGCTCAACGCCAATATTGATGTCGATGCCTTTGCGATCTGCCTGCGCAATCTGATTGAAAATGCGTTGAAACATGGTGATCAAAACCAGCCGGTGGCGATTGAGATTAAAGGCAGCAACGTCATTCGGGTGAGCAATGGCGGCGATGTTGTTGACCCGAGTGATATGACGGAGCTTACCGCACGGTTCAAGCGCGCCCAGACCAAGGCACGCGGGGCGGGGCTTGGGCTTTCGATTGTGGAAACCATCATGCGTAATACTGGTGGCAAACTCACCCTGCATTCGCCGCGCCCCGGCAAGCCGGACGGGTTTATGGCGGAGCTTTGGTTGCATCAGAGTTGAGAGCTAGGCGGATTTGCGCCGCGTTCTCGTCATGCCCGCGCAGGCGGGTATCCATTGATTTTCCCCGACTCCCGCCTTTTGGGGCGGGGGTTGAGGGGCGATTTTTCATTTGTCGGTTGCGATTAATTGCGCCTGTTTGGGATCATAGACGTACTGGGTGATTGTGCCGTCCTGGATGCGTTCGACGGCTTCGTTTATGACGAAACCTGGTACGAGATACCATTCCTGAGGCCGGACAGGATTACCAAATCGGTCATTGATCGAAATATCAAAACGGGCTGGTTCAAAGACCCGGTGCAAAATACGTTCAAGCTTTTTGCGGTTGATATTATAGAGGTCATAGACGGCAATAATATCAACATCTGCCATTAAATATGTCGGGTCTTTGCGGGCGTTGGCGATGCGTTTTTTGACATCGCCGGTTGTGACGCCGATTTTATGGATTACATCGCGGTTTTCGGCAATTTCCGGCAAATCGGATTTGCTTTGCAGAACATAAATCTTGCCCGATGAGGTTTCGCCTTCGTCGGGCGCATCGTGGCTGAAAAGCGGGCCTGCATCGGCATCAGTGATGCGGCGACCTGTTTCATCCTTGTACAGGGCGCGTTGCAGGGAACGCAGCAAAAGATTGCTTTCCGTGCCATTGGAATAGATCACGCGCAGGCGTGCATCGGTTTCGCCATTCGGGGCCTTGGTACGTTCGCCAATATGAGCAACATAGGCAACTTGCCCCCCCAGAATGAAAAACTGACCCTGCTTGATATCGGCCTTGAGAAAGCCTGCATCCTTTACAAACGGGCGTGTTGTACGGGTTTCGTTATCAAGATCTTCCTGAACTTGTTTGAAAAGCTGTTTGAATTTTTCAAAATCTTCGCACCGTTCGCGGTTTGCGATTTCTTCGGCAGCGCGTTTTTCAGCCTGCGATTTTACATGTTGCAGTTTGGTGATGTCACCACTGCTTGATACCGGAATACCCAGTTCTTCCAGCAGGGCAATATCATCAAGGTCTTCGGCGTCTACCTGTGCAGTATCAGTGTTACCCTGTGCAAGTAACCCTTGATGATCCATCGAGGTGAGCAGTTCTCGACATTCTTCAAGCTTGCGAATTTGATCAAGGCGTACGGCATAGATGCGTTCAAAAATGTCGCGGTCTTCACCCTGTGTTGGTTCATGACCACTTTCTTCGAAAAATCGCTGGATTTCCTCAAACCCGGCAATGATCCGTTCCTGGCGCGGGGTATATGTGGCCTTTTGTTCTGGTTCGGTATCAAGCCCCAGTTCAGCCAGAAGTGCTAGGTCGCTTGCAAGGTCGGCAACCGGTTTCTTATTGTCCGGCATTTTGTGCCTCCATCACCTTGCTTCGGAAAGCAGCAAGGCCTTTTGCCAACTCCCGTTCCCAAGGGTCCGAGGCGGTCATTTCCGGCAATCGACCACGTTCTTTTCTAAAACGTGCCGCACGGGTTGCATATTCACGGGCTTCGTCGAGAGAGAGACTCATTTTCTTGCTGGTGATGATGGCCTCGATTTCCTTGAGGCGCTCGGCATTCATGGTCTTGGCTAGAATGGCGTAAGCTTCGCTGAACGGGTTGATTTGATCAATCAGATCGATATCAAGTTCGCGAACATGCAAGGCGAATTTGCGTGCGCCGTCAATCAGGGCTGTATTGCCTGCTTTTTCGGGGTTTTCTTGATCCAGTTCGCTTGCGTGCTTTTTGGCCTGTTGTGTGAAATTAAGGGCGGCAATGGCATGTTGGCGAATGGCTTCCTGATCGCTTTCATCAAGATCGGGGTATTTTTCACGAATAATGCGACCAACCCGGATTTGAGTGATTTCTTCGGGCACCATGTCGGTATCAAAAAGCCCGCGTTCAAGGGCGGTTTTGTCCTGAACAATAGCCGTGACCACTTCGTTCAAGTCTTCGCGACAGATGCGCTTTGCCACATCGCTTTGCGGTTCAATCAAGCCTTTGATTTCAATCTGAAACTGCCCGGTTTCTTCATTAAAGCCGATATTTTCGCGGGCCGGGTCATAGCCGCCTTCTCCGTAATCATACCCATCTGCCGCCGTGGCATCTTGATTTTTCGGTACGAAATTGAACTTGGGTACAAGAACCTGTTCCATCAGGAGGCTTGCTGAAATGGCCTTGAGTGTATCGTTGACGGCCTCTGTGACCAATTCGGATGAGGCATCGGGTTCGGCGATCAGATTGGTAAAGCGCGCATGGGTTTTGCCAACAGCATCACGAGTGGCACGACCGATAATCTGGATGATTTCGGTCAGGCTGGCGCGATAGCCGATGGTCAGGGCATGTTCACACCAAACCCAGTCAAAGCCTTCCTTGGCCATGCCGAGCGCAATGATGATGTCAACATGATCGCGATTGGCATTTGCATCGGGGCGTTTAAGGGCGGATGCCACACGGTCGCGTTTTGTGCCGTCGGGGTCAACCAGATCGGCAATTTTAAGCAACTTGCCACCCGCCGTGCGGACAAGCTGAAAGCCGGTATCGGGATCGGTTCCCTCCCAGTCACCAAGTGATTCAATGATATGTTCGACTTCGCGGAATTTGTCCTTGGTGCTTTCGCGCGCATTCACACTTGGAATGTGAATGATGGTTTTTTCAGTCGGATCAAGCACGCCCATGATGTCGTCGGCATAGGAGCCGGAATAGAAATAATAGCCGATATCAAGGGTTTTAAGATGCTCATAGCCATTGAGCTGTTCGTAATAGGTATAGGTGACGGTATCAAATTTGGCTTCGTCTTCCGGTGACAGGACGGCCTCGGCATCACCACGGAAATAAGAGCCGGTCATGGCGACAATATGGACCTGATCGCGGGCAATGAAGGTGCCCAACTGACTGCCAAGGATATTGTCGGGATTGGCGCTGACATGGTGAAATTCGTCAATGGCAATCAGGGAGTTGTCAAAGGCCGCAATGCCAAACCGTTCGACGGCAAAACGCAATGTGGCATGGGTACAGACCAGAACCCGGTCATCCCCGTCCAGAAACGCCTTGACCGAATTGACCTTGCCGCCTTCTTCACCCGGTGCATTACACAGGTTCCATTTGGCCGCGACTTCCCAGTCTTCCCAAAAACCATAATCAGACAAAGGGGTGCTGTTGAAACTCGACCCGATGGATTTTTCAGGCACGGCAATGATCGCCTTTTTCAGGCCCTGATTGTGCAGTTTGTCCAGCGCGATAAACATCAAGGCACGGCTTTTGCCCGATGCGGGAGGCGACTTGATCAAAAGATACTGTTCGCCACGTTTTTCAAAGGCACGTTCCTGCATGACCCGCATGCCAAGTTCATTCGATGACTTTGAGCGTCCGGTCTGACCATATTTGACCGAAACCGACGGAATGGATTTTGGTGCTGTCATGGTCAGGAAGCCTTTTGTTTCGTGGGTTTTGTTTTTGTACGTGTATCTTCTTTGGCGATCATTTTTGCATAAAGATCAAACAGCTTTTCCAGACGTTCGGTATCGTTCTTGAAACGTCGTCCGATATAGATGCGTTCGAGGACCTCGTCATTGGCCTCGTGCGCTTGGCGCAGGTTTTCCGGCATGGTTTCGGGATCATACAGATCGGCTATAGTGGCCGGAAAATGAGCTTCACGCGCCAGCAGGATATTTTCCGCGCAGCGCGTCAAGTCTTCCTTGTTTTTTCCCGTTAGTTTTGGAAGAGGGAAGGTGTTCCAGCCCATCGTATTAGAATACCGAAAGTCTGTTTTCATTTTTCCACAAACAGTAGAAATCCAAAATAAATGTACTCTGGAGGCAATAATAGCCATATTCCATAAAGGTGCATCGTATAAAGCAAAAGATAGATTTGTAACTGTTGATCTTTTATCAATTAAATCTACAGGAAGGTATAATCGATTTTCAGAAGATACACTGGGTAACGCAATGGTATGAATTTTGCCAATGTTCATTTCTCTCATTTGGTGAGGACGATTGGCCATCTCATTTGCAGATTTATCTTTGCTATTCAGGCGGGTTTTTCTAACTTTTTCTATTATGTTACGTATTTTTGGTATGGAAATAGCTTCGATTAGGTTTTCGTCCTCTATCCAAATACAGTAACGGTTGATACCGCGAATTATCTCGGCTGAACCATAAATTTTTCGAACGAAGACGCTTTTTTGACGGTTGGATAAACCTAAACTCTCTAGTTCAAATTTGTTCAATAAAAGGTTTCCGCCATCAACGGGTTTATTGCCAAAGCTCATTGTGCTTAACGGACTAAGTGCCTTGGATGATTTTTCAATGATGATATTTGATGAAGAAATAAGGTATGCATTTATTTCATTCGTTTCTTGGATGTTTAAGCTACCATCAGAAAGAGATTTATATATGTGTTTCTTATGGGTAGGAATGATGGTGAACCCAATAATTGCAACTGTAACTCCAGCTTTGTTGCTCGCAAGGTTTGCCCACTTGAAACTAGTATGGGTGAAATGAATTTGATTTCCGGTTCGGAATACTTCAGGCCATAATATTGGTACTTGCTGTCCCTGACAAATTGAGTTGGTGGATACGAACGCGGATGCTGCGTTTTGGGTTGCATTGAAATCGGCGGCCTTCATGAACCAGCCTGCGACGTAGTCCAGCGACTTCCAGTTTTTCACGCGATGATCGAAAATAGTTTTGAGGTCGTCTTTTTGTGCAGGCGATTGCCAAGTGCTTCCGAGATAAGGCGGGTTTCCACAAATATAGATTTCAAAACCTGAAGCATCGAGGGTGGCGTCGAGCGCCAGTTTGCCAGTAGGCCCGCCAAGGTCATGTTCCTCAAGGTTCGGTTTCGGGGCCGGCGGGCAGATTTCCAGCCAGTTTTCGCGCAGGGCATTGCCGCGTTTGATTTGGCCTGATTTGCGCAGTGGCAAAACAAGGGCGCGGGCTTCTTTTTGGCCAATGAAGCGCACATCGCATTGAAATTCGGCAATCAGCAGCGACAGGCGGGCGACTTCCACCGCGAAATCTTTGATTTCTATCCCGAAGAAATTTTCCAGTTTGATCCAGGACCGGTCGTGGGTTTCCTTGCGGCGTTTGAGGATTTTGGCCTCGATCTCGCGCAGTTGGATATAGGCAATGACAAGGAAATTGCCTGATCCGCACGCTGGATCAAAAACACGGATATTAGCAATGCGTTTGCGCAGGTTCAGAAGTTTGCGCGGATTGTCGCCAGCCTCGTCGAGTTTTTCGCGCAGGTCATCAAGGAATAACGGGTTTAAGACCTTCAGGATGTTGGGCACACTGGTATAGTGCATTCCCAGTTCGCCGCGTTCGTCAGTATCGGTGACGGCCTGAATCATCGAACCGAAAATGTCAGGATTGATATCCTGCCAATCGAGTTTGCCAACCCGGAGCAAATAGGATCGCGCGACGTTCGAGAATTTTGGGATCGGGCAGCTTTCATCAAACATGCCGCCATTGACATAGGGAAAGGCATCCGCCCACGGGCGCAGATTGGCATCGGCGCGTTTTTCAATCGGGGTGGCCATGGCGCGGAACAGTTCGCCAAGCACCTGATCGACATTAGCGGATTTGGCGTCGCTCATTTGTTCGAGCGTCGCGGTAAACAGATCGTCGCCATTGAAAATGCCGGTATCCTCGGCAAAGAAGCAGAAGATCAGGCGCGCCATGAATTGGTTCATGGCATGTCGGCGGTCCTCTGTCGTCCAGTCGGGATTGTGCTTGAGCAGTTCGACATAGAGCCGGTTCAGGCGGTTGCTGGCCTGAATATCGATCTTGCTGTCGGTGATTTCACGAACGGTTGTGATGCCAGCCATGGGCAGAAAGAAGGTAAATTTGCCAGCGAAATCAGGATAGTCACATGCAATTGTGTCTTTATCGATCAGATACTCGGCCCCAAATTCAACGCCATCGGTGGCAATGATATATTTCGCCTTTGCCGATGCGGTCTTTGGGCTTTGACGCAGGGCATCAAGGGTTTGTTCAACTTTGCCGATATCGCAGGTCGCAATATGGACGTGTTGACGTTGCAGCACGCCGTTTTCGACATCTGATCCGTTGGTGTTGCCGCTGCGCAGGCGTTTGATCGTGGTGGCCTTGTTGCCGAAAGCCTCAAGGAAGGCAAACGGGAATTCGTCCCGCTCAAAGGGGGTATCGGCAAGATCAGATAGGGCTTGTTCGATTTCGACGGCGTTCATTTTTGGAAGCCTGTTCTTAGCATATGCAGGATTGGCGTGGTGATGGAAATGATGATCGAATGCGCAACAATTTAGGACATTGTACCGGTCAGGCGCAATGTCCTTTGATCGGGATCGCACCTCTCGTTGCCAAATGCCGCACTATGGATTCCCGTCTTCGCGGGAATGATGGGTGTGGGCGGGATGTTGGTCGGGTGGGTTATTTGCCCACGCCGACCTTAATGGCCAATTTGCGTAGCGGGCCGATGCGGTTGATGGCGGAAAGTCCGGCATAGCGCAGATCGCGCAGCGGTTTGGGCTCAAACATTGAGGCACGGTTGAGAAGGTCAATGCCGCCGACACGGGCCAGTGTTTTGGGCAGTTGTTTGCGTTCGTAGGATTTCAGCAGGCTGGTTGCGCCGATGTCCTCATCATTGTGTTTGGCGCGGGCGATCAGCTCGGCCAGGGTTTCGATGTCATGAAGGCTCATGTTAAGCCCCTGCGCACCAATCGGCGGGACAACGTGGGCGGCTTCGGCGATCAGGGCGAGGCGCGCAGATATCAGGCGGCCGGGGACTTGTGAAATCATCGGCCAGACGGCGCGGGGGCTGGCGACGGTGAGCGGCCCAAACAGGTTCATGGTGTCATGGGTGATTTCGGCGGAGAGTGCTTCGTCACTGAGCGCGTTGAGGTCATCGGCACGCGAAGCTGGCACCATCCAGACGACGGACGAGCAGGGCTTGCCATCAAGATCGGGCATTGGCACAAGGGTCAGCGGCCCGCCGGTGCGGTGAATTTCGGTTGAGATGTTATCGTGCGGTTGGTCGTGGGTGACGACAAAGACCATCGCACTTTGATCATAGGCCCAGCGTTTGTGCGTGATGCCCGCCATGTCACGGAGCGATGAGTTGCGACCGTCCGCAGCGATAACCAATTTGGCCTCGACCGTTTCACCGTCAGACAGTTCAACTACGCCTGCACGCGCGGTGCCGGTAAAGCCGGTGACGGTGGTGGCAAAGCGGAAATCGACGTTTTCAAGGGTGGCGAGCTTTGCCATCAGGGCAACGCGCGCGGCCTTGTTCGAGACGTTCCAGCCAAAGAAACCTTGGGTGGTTTCGGCCCCGTCAAAGTCGGCGGTTTCGCGCGGGGTGCGGGTTTCGCCGCCGGCATCGACAATGCGCATGACGCGAAGCTCCGCCCCGGTTGGTTTGATGGCATCCCAGACGCCGGCCTTTTTCAGGGTTTCGATGCCCGGCTCCAAAAAGGCGGTGGTGCGTAAATCGGATCCTTCGCCGATATCAGCCGGGGCCGGATCGACAATGATGATCGAATGTCCGTCGGCCGCCAGCCGTGCTGCCGCACTCATGCCAGCGATCCCGCCGCCTGCGATCAGAATATCGGTTTTGATCATTGTCGTTTTTCCTCGTCATTTGCCGTGCGTCGGCAAGCTGTCATTTGGGGCAATGTGCCCGTTTGGCCCGATGGACGCAATGGTTTACGTGGTGGAGGTTATACGCGGTGATTTGGGCAATTGGATTGATGCAGATCGTGTTTGGATCGTGTGCGGTGCGGGGGCATGAGCACGGGGATAAACACGGGGATGAACATCGGGCGCGGGCATCATGCCTGTGACGGGCAGTGGCTATGCGGATGCAGGGATTGCGTCATGGGGCCGCATCGGCCATTTTGGGATGGTTCGCCCCGCGATGCGCGTGTTTTTGCGCGCGCACCATCCGCGCCACCATAGGATATTTGTCATGCTCGCCTGGGTTTATCTGTTTATTGCGATTGGTCTTGAGGTGATCGGGACAGTGTCGCTTAAATTCTCCAACGGATTTACCGACTGGCGGTTTTCGGTTCTCACCCTTGGTGTCTATGGTTTGAGCTTCTGGGTGCTGTCGCTGACGCTCCGCGTTATTCCGATTGGCACGGCCTATGCGGTTTGGGCCGGGCTTGGCACCGCGGCGATTGCGGTGATTGGTTTGGTGTTTTTCAAGGAACCCATGACCGTGATGAAGGGTGTTTTCCTTCTGATGATTATTGGCGGGGTTGTTGGGCTTAAGGCGATCAGCAGCGAGAGTTAGGCCCCAGTTTAGCAATGGTTTTTGCATGACGTGCCATGTCGGCGGCAAAATCGGTATGGCGCGGTGACCAGCCAAGGTCGTGCATGGCCTTGGCACTGCTAAGTTGCTGATTATGGGCAAGGCCGCGGGCCCAGTTGCCAAAGCGTGCCATGGCGTCAGCCGTGCTGATGGTGTCAATCTGACAGTTTTCCGATCCGAAATGTGTGGCGATCAGCTCGGCGACCTCACGGGTTGAGACATCATTGATGGCCGATCCGATATAGCTTTCGCCGGGTTTGGCGTGTTCAAGGGCCAGACGGTAAAGGTCTGCGATATCATCGGCATGGACCATGGGTTGATAGATATCATCGCCACCGACAAGGGTGACGCGGTTGTCGGTTTGGGCGGTTTCGATGTCGCGCGCAAGAATTCCGCTTTGGCCCTTATCCCCGGTGTCGTAAACGCAGGACGGGTGAATGACGATGCCCGCAAGATTGGCGGCCGACAGAACCCGTTTGATGCCGGTTAACCCCCATAGAAATTCCGGCAAGGGGTCAAAGGGGGTGATTTCATCAACGGCGTTCGCGACGCCGGGTGAGGTCGGGAGTGCATTGGTTGGGGGATACATCCAGTTGCCGCCGGTATAGATAAACCGCACCGGACCGGAGTGATGTTGTTTTGGACGTGTAAGGGCCGGGATCAAGTGATCCAGAAGCGTTGCATCCATTTGCGCCATGGCATCGGAAAAATCACAGGCGGTGTGAATGGCCGCGTCGATATCGGGTAAATCCGCGCACCATTTTTGGGGCTGGGTGATGTCACCGGGGATTGGGGTTGCCCCGGCCTCGATCAGTTTGTTCTTGCTGACTTCGGACCGGGCGAGGGCGATGATCTGATGATCATGGGCGATCAGGTTTTTAACAATCGCCGATCCGATTAAGCCGGTGCCGCCGGTGATAAAAATGCGCATCGTTGTTTTTCCTTTTTGCGATGTGATGCGCGATTTATCAGACCTCAACCACGGTTGGGGTCAAGCGGGTTTTTGTCGGGGACAAAAAAAGCCGGGCAGGTGCCCGGCTTTGATGTGGAGGTGCTGATCAGGGTCAGTTGGCGACTTCGAAAATCCCGTCGATTTCGACGGCCACACCAAGTGGCAGGGACGCAACACCAACCGCAGAGCGGGCGTGTTTGCCAGCATCGCCAAAGATTTCGACCATGGTGTCGGACGCGCCGTTGACGACTTTGGGCTGATCGGTGAAGGCCGGATCGGAATTGACAAAGGCGTTGAGTTTGACAACGCGGGTGACTTTATCCAGATCACCAATCGCGGATTTGAGCTGTGCGACCAAGTTCAGCGCACAAAGACGCGCGGCTTTTTGGCCGTCTTCGACCTGATAGTCCTTGCCGAGTTTGCCAACGAATTTCAGCTCGCCATTTTCCATGGTGATCTGACCGGAAATATGGACAAGGTTGCCCGCAACAACATAGGGCACGTAATTGGCAACCGGGGCGGTGGCGGCGGGCAGGGTGATGCCAAGGTCGGCAAGATGGGCGTCAATTTTTCCAGCCATGAGGATTAATCCTTATTTACTGTGGGGACGAAGAATGTTGCGGCAAACTTAGCGATCTTGGCGTGTGAACAAAACAGTTTCTTTTGTCCGGTGCGGTGTTTGGCCGATGAGGGGGGGCTGAGCAGGGTTTTCAGATTGTTGAGAAATTTGAATTTGCCATCGATGCCAAAGCCCCCCACAACTGTATGCTGAATATTATGCGTTCCGAATGTCGGTTCTGGCAAAAACACTCACGTAAAAAAGGCGGCATTCATGTCATTTGGGGATCGGTTGAATAATTTGCATGGCGGGTGGTTGGCCCTGTTGGGGGTTTTGATTATTTCCCCGGATGCGATGTTGATCCGGCTGATCAAGGCCGACGACATCACCGCGACATTCTGGCGGCTGGCCTTTTTGACAACGGCGTTACTGTTGATCGCGCTTTGGCGGGGTGCGCGGCGCGGCGATAGTGTCGTTGCGTCGGTGTTGCCGGGCAAGTACGAGCTTTTGACCGGGATGTTTTATGGCGGCACTTGTGCGTTTTTCATCCTGTCGGTGCGCAATACCGATGCGGCCAATACATTGGTGATCATTTCGGCAACCCCGCTTCTGGCCGGGTTGATGGGGGTGTTTGTGTTTAAACGCGCCCAGCCGATGCGCACATGGGTGGCATCGGTGGTGGTGGTCGTCGCCCTGATTGCGATTGTCGGTGCCGGATTTGGCGGGGAGAATGCGCTTGGCGACCTTTTGGCGCTATGTGCGGCCTTCTGCATGGCGGGATTTTTCAATGTCCTCGGGGCACGTCCAGAAATTGATGCGGTCAAGGCGATGCTGTTTGGTGCGTGTATGTCAACCCTTGCCATGGTTCCCGGCGCACATCCGACCGAGGTCTATGGGCTTGACTGGGTGTGGCTTTTGATGCTGGGTTTTTGGGTGTTGCCGGTATCTTTCCTGTTTATTTCGGCAGGGGCGCGCAAAATTCCGGCCGCCGAGGTCGGGCTTATTATGCTCAATGAAGCGATCCTTGGATCGTTTCTGGTGTGGGTGGTGATCCATGAAGTGCCCAGCAGCACGACATTGATCTGTGGGGCCGTGGTGATTGTGACCCTTGTTGTTCATAGCATTCTGGGCATGCGGGCGGGCAGGAGGCTGCGTGCGACGCCTGCCCAATAGGGGCCATCACAGGCAATTCAAACAACAGAATTTATCGAAGTAATGCAAAAGGCGGTGTCAGATGTGACGCCGCCTTTTGGCTTTTTGGGCAGGTTGGTTTGGTGGGGCGGGTTCAGGTTGCTGTCAGGTTGGGGCGATAAAGATTTGCGGTCGGTTCGATGAGCCGATTGCCCCGGGTCCGCTCGTGCGATGTTTGTGACAGCATCAACGGCGTGCGCGGGGCATGTTGTCCGCCAGATTTTGCGAGTATCCATGTCCCGATCCAATGTGCCGTTCGGTTTACCTGTCAGGTCCTCATCCCAAGATAAACGGAATGTATCATCACGGTGGGCAGGTATTGATTACCGGTGGGTGATTGTTGCGATGGCGCTTTATTTTGCGCTGGGCCTGAACTGGAAAGTGCTGGGGCATTTTTACAGCATTCTGGGCGGGCTTGTTGATTATGATCCCGGCTTTGCGATCAGCGCGCCGTTTGTGTTGCTGTTGGGGTCGCTTATTCTTTTCACGCCGTTTTCGTTCAAATATCTGCTCAAGCCGTTTTTTGCACTTTTGTTGATCACGGGTGCACTTTCAAATTATGCCATGGTGAAATACGGCATCGTGTTTGACCGCAGCATGATTGAAAATATTGTTGAAACCAACACCACCGAGGCATTTTCATATCTGAATATGCAGTCGGTCCTGTGGTTTGTGTTAAGCGGTCTTGTGCCGGTTGTGATCCTGATTTTGATGCCGATCCGCTATCCGGCGACGATTGTGCGCGGGGTTGTGCAGCGGGTTACGATGATGCTGATCCCGTTTGTCTTTTTGGGTGGGCTTGCCGGGCTTTATTTCAAGGATTACGCATCGGTCGGGCGCAACAACAAGGTTCTGGGCAAGGAAGTTTCGCCGGTGAATTACTTTACCGGGGCCATTCAATATACCAAGCGGCGGTATATCTCGTCTTCGATGGCGTTTCGCACCGTGGGCGATGATGCCCATCAGGTTGTTAATGTCGCCAATGGCAAGCCGACACTGATGTTTCTGGTGATCGGGGAAACAGCCCGGGCGCAAAGTGTGCAGGCCAATGGGTATGGGCGGCCGACATCGACATTTACCGGCAAAATTCCCGGTGTTCTGGCCTTTCAAAATGTGCGGTCGTGCGGGACGGCAACGGCGGTATCGGTGCCCTGCATGTTTTCGACCATGGGGCATGACAATTACGATGGTGACGTCGCGCGCCATAGTGAAAGCCTGATGGATGTTCTGGCCAAGGCAGGGGTATCAGTGCTGTGGAAGGAAAATGACGAGGGATGCAAGGGGGTATGTGACCGTACCAACCATGTTGACATTAACCCCGATGATTTCCCGGACTATTGTGCCGGTGGCAGTTGCCGTGACGAGGTGATGCTTGAGGGGCTCGATCAGGAAGTTGCCCGTCTTTCGGGCGACCGGTTGGTGGCGTTTCATGTGATGGGCAGCCACGGGCCGACTTATTTCAAACGGTATCCGGATGAGCATCGATTCTTTACGCCCGATTGCCAGCGCAGCGATATCGAGAATTGCACGCAGGAAGAACTGATCAATACCTATGACAATACAATCCGCTATACCGATTTTGTGATTGCGAAACTGATCAAACGGTTGGCCGATTATCAGGATCGGTTCAATACCGTGTTGCTGTATGTGTCAGACCACGGGGAATCATTGGGGGAAAGTGGCATGTATCTGCATGGTGCACCCTATATGTTTGCCCCCGACGAGCAGACGCATGTGCCGATGTTTACATGGATGTCACCGGGATTTGCCGCGGCGCGCAATGTCCAACCCGATTGCCTTGATACAGCAGCCAAAACCGGCAGCTTTTCACATGACAATCTGTTTTCCACCGTGCTGGGTGTGATGGGGGTTCAAAGCAATGTCTATCAGCCAAAGCTTGATATCTTTGACGGTTGTGAAGACAGCATTTATCGCGCGGATCTGGACGCGGAGCTGCAAGCCGATGCTGGCCTCAAGGTGCAATAGCATCGATCCTTGACAGATGTGGGCGATCCCGGTTAGTTGAGTGTACTCAGTGAGTTTGCTCATTTAACCGGGGTGACCGATGAATTTACGAATCAAGCAGCGCGGAGAAACCCGCCAGAAAATTCTTGAGGCGGCGCGGAGCTGTTTTAACCAGCTCGGTTTTGACAAGGCCTCCACCCGCGCCATTGCCGCGCAGGCCGGGGTCGCCGAGGGCACTATTTTCAGCCATTTTCCGAGCAAGGAAGAACTGGTGGTCGCCAGCCTTGGCGAGCATTTGGCCGAGGCGATTGAACGGGGTCTTCATACGATGGAGCCCGATTGGTGCTTTGTTGACAAGCTGATGCATATTGCGTCGTACCGCTTTGCCCAGATTGCCTTTCAGCCGGGGCTTTGGCAGGTGATCTTGCAGCAGGTTGTGTTTACGCCGCGCAAAGGGGCGGTGCAGGACATGATGCAGGGAAGCGGGCTTTTGTGTGCGGTCACAGCCCTGATTGAGGATGCGCAACTTGACGGGGAACTTAACCCCGACATCCCGGTCAATGTGATTCGCAAGACGATCATGGCGCTGTTTTTATTCACCATTCATCAGCATATCAGCCTGCAAAGTTTTGATTGCGAAGACATGTGCGCGACCTTGCGTGAATTGCTGGAGGCACAGGTGGCGGGGCTTTGGATCTGTGAGCCGGTTCTTGCGGCGGAATAACACCAATAGCCGTTGTTATTCGCCGATCAGATGCAGCACGACGTTCCGCCGGTGCGTGGCGCGGCGATGCTCAAACAGGTAAATCCCCTGCCATGTGCCCAGCATGGCAAAGCCATCAGCGACCGGAATGGTCAGCGACACATCGGTCAGGCTTGATTTGATGTGGGCGGGCATGTCGTCGGGCCCTTCGCAGGTATGGCGATAGAGGCTTGGGTTTTCCTGCACCAGTTGGGCAAAAAACGTTTCAAGATCAAGACGCACATCCGGATCGGCGTTTTCCTGTATCGTCAGGCTGGCCGAGGTATGGCGGACAAACACCGTCACCTGACCCGTCCTGATGCCGGTTTGCCCGATCCAGGATTGAACCATATCGGTGATTTCAGTCAGGCCCTGACCATTGGTGCGAATTTCAAGGGTGGTTTGGTCTTGTGACAGCATGGCATCCCGTCCGGTTTGCGCTGCCGGACGGGACTTTGGTTTTGGCGTCCGGTCAGGCCGCGGCTTTGGCGTTGGCTTGATCGTAGAAGCGCAATGCCGTCATGGCAAGGTTGCCAAATTCATAGCTGTCATGGAGCAAATCGGCGGTGTAACCGTCCGTGGCAGCGCCAAGGGCGACGTAAAACGGCATCAGATGATCGTCTTCGGGGTGAGCCTTGATCGCATGCGGCGCCTGTGCACGGTAATCAAGCAGGGCATTGATATCGTGGGTTTTGACCTTATCAACCATCCAGTTGGTGAAGTCCTGTGCCCATGGCTCAATCGGGCCTTCGGCGTGATCAAGCGCGCGAAGATTATGGGTCATTGCGCCACTGCCGATCACAAGAACCCCCAAATCCCGAAGCCCGCGCAGTTTTTGGCCCAGTTCGTAATGATCCGCCGGGCTGCCGTGGGTGTGCATGGATAACTGAAACACTGGAATATCGGCCTCGGGCCGGGCAAGGATCATAGGCATCCACGCCCCGTGATCAAGACCGCGCGCATCATCGGTTTTGGCCCCGATCAGATCGGCGATTTCGCGGGCAAGTGCGGGCGCACCGGATACGTCATAGCGCAGATCATAAAGCGGCTGGGGAAAACCATAAAAGTCGTGAATGGTTTCCTGATGTTTGGCGGTCGAGATGGTGGGGACGTCGGTTTGCCAATGGGCAGAAACCATCAGGATGGCCCGCACTCCGTCAAAATGGTCCGCCAATTCAGCGGCAAAAAAATCAAATGCCGGGGTGTTTTGACGCGCGACCAGCATGGGGGAGCCATGCGAGATAAAGATCGGTGCGAAGCTTTGGGCGGTATTTGGGGAAAGGGATGCGTTGGTCATCGGGCACCTCGGTCTATGACATCATTTGATGTCAATATGATCCGAAGGGACGGCGATGACCAGATGCGGTTCGTCAACAGTCTGTTGCCGATGCTTGTGTGAAGGGGCGCTTTGTTAATATCGCGCGACGCACCGGCAACAGATGTTGAGAAATATTGGTTTAGCGTTTGCGGCCAAACAGCATCAGCAGCACGCCACCGACAACACCGGCAATCCCGGCAATCAGATACCAGATGGTTTCATCGGTATAGCGACCAACCAGTGTTTCGGAAATCTGATCAACAGCACTTTCCGAGGCATTATAACCCGTCACCAGAAGGGCAACGCCGATCACCAGAATGACAACGCCAAGAATACGACCCATGGACATGATGATTGCTCCTGTCTTTTCTGTGTTCTGTTTTTCTAAAAGAATGCTTTTGAACATATTGAACAGAAACGATAACGCGGCTTGATTAAGGTTGTTCCAAGGCAAAGGAAAAACATCTTGTCTGGTCAGGGCCGATTGCGGTCTGGCTGAAACGTCAGAACGGCATCGACATGGTGATTTCAACCGCGCTGCTGTCGGTGTCGTCATTGTCATTGGCGATAGACATCATGTGGCTCAGGGCAAGCTGGCTGGTGAATTGACCGGTATTAAAGCCAAAACCGGTGCGCATGCGCTGATTGCCGTATTCGTTGAGATTGCTGGTGAAAAACGGGGTGAGGATGCCCAGTTCACGCCCCTGATCATCTGAAAGCGCAAAGCCATAGGTGATGGTGCCGCCGATGGTGTATTCGGTGTAATCAGCACGCCCGGCAAGATAGTTGCCTTCAAGAGCGGCATTCAAACCGGTCATGGCATCAGACAACCGCACACCTGCGCCGATATTGAACGCGGTTTTGTCATTGTTGATTTCGTCGGTGAAATCATAGATCAGGCCGGTTTCAAGGAATGGCGTTACGATCAGGCTTTGGGTGGGCGTGAAATCATAGGCGGCTTCGATGGCCGGTTTGATCTGGCGGGTGTTGGACCGGTTGGTGGCATTGTTTGTGCCGTCACTTTCGGTATAGCCATCCACGGTTTTGCGTGCGGCCATGAAGGCCAGCGACGGAGTGAGGGATGCCGCCGACAGGGTTTCAATCGGGCGGACCCGATAAGAGGCGGTCATGGCGGCATACCACATGTCGGATTCTGTGGTGCCCGATACGGCATTGTTATCGCGTGTCACATCAATGTCGCCCATGCCATATCCGGCTTCGCCAGTGATGGTCAGATTGGCAATCGGGCGGTAAATGACATAGGGCGAGGCAGTCCAGCCGGTTTCGCGGTAGCTGCCAGTGTTAAAGGATGTGGTCAGGTCGGTATCATTATAACCCAGCGAGACGCCCGCAATCAGGGCATCGGCAAAACGATAATCCAGCCCGACATTATAGCCCCAGACATCACCGTCATAGCGGCTGTCAGTGGTGCCATTGACATAGTTGTTATCAACCGAGGTAAAGGAGCCATGACCCCACACGGTAAAGGGTGTCGTGGTGGCAAAGGCCGAGCGTCCATCAATGCCGCTGGCGCCGCCCACATCGCCTTGATCGGTCGGGCCAAGGCCCAGCATTTGCATGCCCTGACCGGTGGAACTGTCAAAGCTGCCCATCATCGCCATGCGACGCAGCGCATCATTGCGGTCGGTGATGCTGTTGCTGTTGCGATCATCGTCATCGGCGGTGGTGTCGATCAGGCTGGTACGATGGGGGCTGGCTTCGCGCGCTGAGGTGGTTAGGTCCGGCACATTGTTCGTATTGGAATTATTCGAGCTGCTGATCACGGATGAGACGCGCGCACTGATATTTTGTTGAATGACCGTGGTTTGGGACCGCGAGACTGCACCGATAACGGCGGGCGAAGTGCTGGCCGAAGATGTTGAATTCGCAGCAGGTGGCGATCCGGCAACGCAGCTTGCCGTTATGTTGTAGTTCGCACCGGGGCCATACATGATAAGCTTACCGTTTGTTGTATCGCCCGGAATCTGGATGGTAAGGGTGACAGTATCGCCGATGATGGTGCTGCCCGCCGTGGCGGCGCGGGAATTGGCGGCGTTTATGTTGTCCGTATAGGTATAGGTATAATTGTTTGGCGATGCGCCGCTTGCGTGTGTGAAGGTGACTTTGGCAACCTCCCAAGCGCCAAACGCTTGGTTGCTGGCCACTACGCCGTCGCTGGTGGCTGATACGTTCCAACCAGTACACCCCGCGCTCAGGGCGAAAGCGCTGTTGGCAAAGGGTAGGGATAGCCCGATCAGGGCCAGCGCATAGAGCCCTTTTTTAAAGAAAGATTTGCACGTGGTGACGGGAGAACGATCAGATCGCTCCTGTTTGAAGGTGCTTCTGTTCTTATACATTGTTCGCCATGCCCATATCCTTTTTGATCGGTGCCGACGGATCGATCCCGTTAAAAGAGCCTTAGAGGGCAGACGTGCGAAGAGCTATTCTTAAAGAGGGGGTTATGTCGATTTTTGACCATAAGTGGATAATGGTTGCCGGAAAGTGGATAGGGTGCGCGGTCGTTTGACCGCATCATCGTCATCCGGCCAGAGCGGCAATCACATCCGGGCTTTGAGTCAGGCTGCAATATTCCGAGGCCAGCACGGCAGCATATAGGTCAAACACGGTTTGGGCGTCGAACCGTTTGCCGTTGGCGTCGGTGACATCAATCGCGGTGGTGGCATCGAGTGGCAGGTGGCAGTCAAAGCCAAGGCAATGGGCGGCGCGGATCGATACATCCATCGAATTATGAATGACAACGCCGGTAAAGATCAGGCACGTAATGCCCCGGTTGCGCAGGTGCTGTTCAAGGTCGGTGCCGATAAAGGCGCAATTAACAGATTTGGTGATGATGTTTTCACCCGCCATCGGCAATGCTTCGTCCTTGAACGGTTGGCCGGGGCCGTTTGCATAGAATGTTGAGGCCGGATTGGCTTCTTGGTGGCGGACATGGATGACCGGCAGGTTCTTTGCCCGGAACGCTGCAAGCAGTTTTGCAATCACATCGGCGTAACCGGGATTGTTTTTGCTGTTCCATTTCGGATCGTCGATGGCCTTTTGCACATCAAGGACGATCAGGGCTGTGTCGTTTTCAAACACGGGCAGGGCCATAACGCATTCCTTTTTCGATATCCAAAACAAAACCGGCCGGGAAATTAATCCCGACCGGAGTTTTGTACGATACATCAAGATGATGTACCTTCAAGGTTTGGAACGTTCTCGACGTACACCCTTAAACGGCTTGTCGTCTTTCTTTACGTCCATGATACGACCGTTATCTTTGTCACGTTTTATCCATTTTCCATTTGGATGTTGGAATTGTGACCGGTCGCGTACTGCTCCGTTGCGGTGTCCGTCGCCGGACGGCGGGTTCGTAGCCATGATTTTTGGCTCCTCAAGTAGGTCGCCAAGGTTCCGCTCGACAAACGCAACAGAATCGGAGATGTTCGTGTTTCTGACGTACTAACACGCCAACTCGGTGTGTTGCCCTCACAAGTGCCTTGGCTGGTACTTCGTGAGTAAAGCCGAAGCAGTTTGCTTCGGCTTTTTTCGTATCAGGCAACCAAAGTTAGTCGGATGATGCGAAAACGTAAAAAGCCCCTCTCATTTGAGAGGGGCTTTTGTGTCGGCGTTACGAGCAACCGGTAGTCGCACCACAAGAGTTCGCATTTAAGGCAGGTGCCGTTGCGGACAAGTGTGAAGTTGCCGCAATCAGGGCAACCATCGCCCTCGTAGCCCTTCATGCGGGCTTCGCGGATCTGGTCCATTTTGGCATCAACCTTGGCCGAGACTTCTTCGCCCGCCGTCAGGATCGCGTTGGTTTGCGGTGCTGATGGTGTGGCGGTTGTGGTTGCGGCACTTGCGGTTGTTTCGTGGCTGTGGCTATGGCCGTCCGTGCCGGTCGATTTGACTTCGACAACGCGTTCTTCGGTCTGGGCACCGCCATCGACAACATAAAGGTTGCGACGCACGAAGCCGGAAGACGCGACTTTACGGATGGTTTCAATTGCCTGATCTTCGGATTTCCTGGCGGCTTCGCCAAGATCGCCTTCGGCCACACCTTCGCCAACCGCATCGGGAAGGATGTCGGACGGCTGAACATGGGCGAGGTCATTACGACCAAGATAGGAAATCGCCAGTTCACGGAACATGTAATCAAGGATCGAGGTTGACATCTTGATCGCATCGTTGCCCGACACCATGCCCGACGGCTCAAAGCGGGTGAAGGTGAAGGCTTCGACGTATTCCTCAAGCGGCACGCCATACTGAAGGCCGATGGAAACGGCAATGGCGAAGTTGTTCATCAACGAGCGGAAGGCGGCACCTTCCTTGTGCATGTCGATGAAGATTTCGCCAAGTTTGCCGTCTTCGTATTCACCGGTGCGCAGGTAAACCTTGTGACCGCCAACGGTGGCCTTCTGGGTGTAGCCTTTGCGGCGGCCCGGAAGGGAACGACGGTCGCCACGGATGACGCGTTCGATGATTTTTTCGACAATCTGCTGCGATGCTGCGGTCGCCTTGGTGGCGGTTGGCTGATCAGCGTAATCGTCTTCCTCGACCAGCGCAGAGCTCAGCGGCTGGCTGAGTTTCGAGCCATCACGATAAAGCGCGTTTGCTTTCACCCCAAGACGCCAGGACAGCATGTAAGCGTCTTTGCAATCCTGAATGTTGGCGCTGCTTGGCATGTTGATGGTTTTGGAAATCGCACCGGAGATGAACGGCTGGGCCGCGGCCATCATGCGGATGTGGCTTTCAGCCGACAGATAACGTTTGCCGATACGGCCACACGGATTTGCACAATCAAAGACCGACAGGTCTTCGTCACGCAGATGCGGGGCCTGTTCAAGCGTCATCGCACCACAGACATAGGTGTTGGCCAGTTCGATCTGTTTGCGATCAAAGCCAAGGGCGGCGAGCATGTCAAAGTCCATGCTGTTGATCTGTTTGGCATCGAGGCCGAGCTGATTGATGCAGAAGTCATCGCCAAAGGTGTATTTGTTAAACACGAATTTAACATCAAAGGCGTTTTTAAGCGCACCTTCAACCTTGGCAATGGCGTCGTCGTCAAAGCCCTTGGCCTTGAGGTCATCATGGGTGATGGACGGCGAACCAACCAAGGTGCCATGACCTACCGCGTATTTTTCAATGTCGCGGATCTGGTTTTCGGTATAGCCGAGTGTCGCCAAGGCGACCGGAACGGTGCGGTTGATGATTTTGAAGTACCCGCCACCGGCGAGTTTCTTGAATTTCACCAGTGCGAAGTCCGGCTCGATCCCGGTGGTGTCGCAATCCATGACCAGACCGATGGTGCCGGTTGGGGCAATAACGGTGGTCTGGGCGTTGCGGTAACCATGCTTTTCGCCAAGTTCCAGCGCCTTGTCCCATGCAGCACGTGCGGCAACCGGAAGATCGGCATAGGGGCTGTCGGCGGCGACCAACGGAACCGGATTGATGGCGAGGCCTTCGTATCCGTCCTGTTCGCCGTATGCGGCACGGCGATGGTTGCGCATGACGCGCAGCATTTCGTTGGCGTTGTCGCCATAACCCGGGAAGGCACCCTGTTCACCGGCCATTTCGGCCGAGGTGGCATAGGAAATACCACACATGATCGCGGTCAGGGACGCGCCAATCGCACGGCCTTCGTCGCTGTCATATGAAATGCCCATGCTCATCAGCAGGCCGCCAATGTTGGCATAGCCAAGGCCAAGGGTACGGTAGCGATAGGACAGTTCGGCAATACGATCTGACGGGAATTGTGCCATCAGAACCGAGATTTCCAGAACCACGGTCCACAGACGCACGGCATGTTCGTAAGCCTCGATATCAACGCCGCCATCATCTGAACGGAAGTTCATCAGGTTGAGCGATGCAAGGTTACAGGCGGTATCATCAAGGAACATGTATTCCGAGCACGGGTTGGACGCATTGATGCGACCCGAATTCGGGCAGGTGTGCCATTCGTTGATCGTGCTGTCGTACTGGATCCCCGGATCAGCGCAGGCCCATGCGGCTTCGCCGACTTTGTCCCACAATTCACGTGCGGGCAGGGTCTTGGCTACTTTGCCATCGGTACGACGGATCAGTTCCCAGTCGCCGTTATCAAGAACAGCCTGAAGGAATTCATTGGAAACACGGACAGAGTTGTTCGAGTTCTGACCCGATACGGTCAGGTAAGCCTCGGAGTCCCAATCGGTGTCATAGGTTTTGAAGCTGATCTCGGTGAAGCCCTGACGGGCGAATTCGATGATCTTGTTGATATAGGAATCCGGGATCATGACAGCGCGCGCAGACAGCACAGCTTCTTTGAGCTGCGGGTTTTGACGCGGGGCGAAACGATCATCGGAGTCCGCCGCACCATCCCAGTTGTTGCATGCGGCAAGAACGGCGGTGAGGTGTTTTTCGGCCAGTTTCGAACCGGCAACGAGGGCGGCGACTTTCTGTTCCTCGACGACTTTCCAGTCGATGTATTCTTCGATATCGGGGTGATCAATGTTGACCACGACCATTTTGGCCGCACGGCGTGTGGTGCCACCCGATTTGATCGCACCAGCAGCGCGGTCACCGATTTTAAGGAAGCTCATCAGGCCCGAAGAACGACCGCCGCCCGACAGGCTTTCACCGCCGCCACGCACGTTCGAGAAGTTCGAACCCGTACCTGAGCCAAATTTGAACAGACGTGCTTCACGAGTCCAGAGATCCATGATGCCGCCTTCGTTGACGAGGTCATCGGAAACAGACTGAATGAAGCAGGCGTGCGGTTGGGGATGTTCATAGGCACTGGCCGATTTGGTCAGTTCGCCGGTTTTGAAATCAACATAGGAGTGACCCTGTGCCGGGCCATCAATCCCATAAGCCCAATGCAGACCGGTGTTGAACCACTGCGGAGAGTTCGGTGCGCCCATCTGGTGGGAGAGCTGATAACGCATTTCATCAAAGAAAGCCTGCGCATCGTCTTCGGCGTCAAAGTAACCGCCTTTCCAGCCCCAATAGGTCCAGGTGCCCGCAAGGCGGTCAAAAACCTGGGTTGCGCTGGTTTCGCTGATGTAGCGTTTTTCCGTCGGCATTTTGTCGAGCTTGGCGACATCAGGTGCCTGACGCCACAGCCAGCTTGGAACGTCTTTTTCTTTAACCGGTTTGAGGGCAACCGGAACACCTGCCTTGCGGAAGTATTTCTGTGCCAGAACGTCACTTGCGACCTGTGACCAGGTCGCCGGAACGTCGATGTCTTTCATTTCAAAAACAACCGACCCGTCGGGGTTTTTGATAACGCAGGACGATTTGCGAAAATCGATGTCGGCGTATGGGCTAACGCCTTCCTGTGTGCACTTTCTGGTAATCCGCATGGTCTGCTCCGGTTTTGATCAGACATGAACGCGGCGCTACTCTGGACATGCGCCGGCATTGCCTGATTCTATATAGTTTGCTCAATGGCTAAACGCTGCCCCTTTGGTCCTTTTTTTTGACCTTATCGGGATCAACGGCAATTCTGTATTTGGTGGTGTGGTCCCCCCTTGGAACCATCCGGTCCGTGGGCGGAACTATAAAGCCATAATCTGGCCTCAGTCCACTAAACTTTGTGGTTGACATCAACTTTTATCACAACATGTTGTGGTTCAGTTGCTGTCTCGCTGATTTGATGCTCGGGGGATTCTCGTTAACAATCTCTGAATCAGGCCGGGAGGCCCGGAAAACTGCGCTTTTGGTGGCAGCTGCTTTGTAGGCCGGTCGAAAGACTCGGACTATATGTAGTGGCGAGACGAGATGATCCGCCACAAGCTGAAGCAAACTAACCCTGATTGCGGTGCATTTCCAGTGCGAAGCTGAAAACTTATTGGTTTGCAGTTCAACTTAGCCTGTTTGCAACAGATAACAGTTTGATATGTATATAAAAGTGTTTGTTTTGTTACTGTGAAAAATCTGGTCGTATCCCGAGTGATATGTCAGGGGATAGGCACGATATATTGTGGATAAGCAGGTGGACAAAGCCCCACACCATATGCAGATCAATGAGTCGTCGCCCCACAAGCAGTTGTGGGTTGTTTGCCGTCAACGCATAGTGACATTGGTTCTCGTGCTGATCGGCCCGGATTACGGGCGTTTTGCGGCGTCAAATCGGTTGAATAACGCGATATGAGGCGGCTTGGCCGTGAACCGATAAATGTCAGCGCGGGCGGATGGTGTTTCCGGTTTGGGTTGAGGTGCCGTTATGAGGCGGTGTGATGGGGGGGTGTTGCCTGCCTGAAACATTGACTTTGCCCGAACATCACGACATATAAGAGCCTTGTTGATCGCAGGGCACCCCCGCGTATGTGTCGTGCGCCGCGTTTGGCGGATAAACCAGATCTGGAGAGAGACCCAACATGGCCACCGTCGGTACCCGTATTTATACTGCGCTGTTTGGCAAGCGCGTTGGCGAAGACCGTTTCGGCAATATCTATTATACCGAAAAGAAAGCGGCCAAAGGCCGTCGCACCCGTCGCTGGGTGGTCTATAAAGGTATTGTCGAAGGGTCCAAGGTTCCGGCTGAATGGCATGCATGGCTGCATTACACTGTTGATGCGCCGCTGTCAGACAAGGCCGAGGATCGGTATGACTGGCAGAAAGAACATCTGCCGAACCTGACCGGGACCAAGCATGCCTATCGCCCGGCAGGCCATGAATATCAGGGTGGTCAGCGCGCCAAGGCAACCGGTGATTATCAGGCCTGGTCGCCGGAAGGCTGATCGGCCATAAACTGTTTTTTCAGGCGGGCGCGGGGAAACTCGCGCCCGTTTGTGTTTTATGAGCGTTTTGCGCGGTTGTAATTTGTGCGGACGCAAGACAATATACGTATCAAAGAGATACATAACGGATAGGGCCTATGAGCAATAGACTGGTCGAAAGCCTTGCGGGTGCTGCGGTAATTGCCGTTGCCGTCGGATTTGCAGCCTACTCCTATTCACGTGCCGGAATCGGGACGGTGGAAGGGTATGAAATCTCGGCCAACTTTAGCCGGATTGACGGTTTGAGTGTCGGCAATGATGTGCGTATTTCGGGGGTTAAGGTCGGGACGGTCACCGCGCAGGACCTTAACCCTGATAGCTTTATGGCGGTTGTTAAAATGTCGGTGCGCGCGGACTTGTCCCTGCCACTTGATAGTTCGGCAAAAATTGCGTCTGACGGGTTGTTGGGTGGCAAGTTCGTGGCCCTTGAACCGGGCGGGGACATTGACATGATCGAAGCCGGTGGTGAAATCGAATACACCCAAGGATCGGTCAACCTTGAAGACCTGATTGGTCAGGTGATTTATTCATCGACCAGCAGCGACAAATAACGTCGCCGTCGCAGGTGTTTCTGTCGCAAGGGTCGTAACGGAGCAGGCGGCCATTATTTTGCCGGTTTTTCCAGCAAGGTTGTGATTTGGATTTTTCAGGTAAGGAATTGCGGATTTGGGTCTATTGGCCCATCTGAGGATTTTATCTGAAGGGTTCACGTCAAAATCATCGGAGCGGTTGATGAAGAAGACCGACGCGTTGCAGCATTTTCCAACATGGCAGGCCCCGGATGGGTCGCCACTGTCGTGCGTGGAAAAGATCAAGGTTCTGAATGACAATTTCGGCGAGTTGCGCGAAATCATGCAGGATGCGCTTGAAGATGCGCTTTTGATGGGCTGTGACGAAGAACAGTTTCGCGCCGTGATGCGCGATCTGGTGGCCGAAATGCACAATCCTTATGGGTCCGACAGCGCGCCTGACACTGCCAACGGCAGGGATGCGCGCGATGCCAATGTTCAAAGTGACCAAAGCGATAAACAGGACTGAATGACACGATGAAACGATCTTTTGCGATTGCCGCTGTTTTTTCGACATGTGCACTGATCGGAGCCGCCACCATCACAGTTGCCACTGCGGCACTTGATTATCGCCCCGCCCCGGTTGCCCAGCTTCAGGGGCTTGATAAAATCACCGCGCGCATTTCGACATTTGATGTGCCGGTCGGGCAGATGGCAAAATTTGGCACCTTGCAGATTACGGTTGATGCCTGCTATCGCACGCCGCCCGAAGAGCTTCCTGAAAGTGCCGGATTCTTGAAAATCAGTGACGTGCATGAAGATGGCCGCGAAAGCCGCGACGAGCTGTTTTCCGGCTGGATGTTTGCATCCAGTCCGGGATTGTCGGGGCTTGAGCATCCGGTTTATGACGTCTGGCTGAAAGAATGTCTGAACCCGGAAGATGCGGCGAACCAAACCCCGCAAGCTCAACCGGCACCTGACGGCAATTAGTCGCCCCTAAAATTCCCCGCATTTTATGCGTTTGAACGACAGGACCCTTGATGCGGACAGTGCATCGGGGGTTTGTCATTTGGGCCGATTGTGTCGTGTTTGTGGACCGCCAGAGATGCCCAGCGGCGACACCATAGATGCACTAGACTGAAAACCATTGGGCATTTGTTGACAGAGGACGGAGTATTCCCGCCAAAACACATTTAGAAACAATGGGGTAGGTGTGTTTTCTGTCTGGAATTATGATCTGGAATAGCGTCACATGGTTACATATGACCGTTCGCAATCTGGCAGAAATAAGGCCGGGATATCTTTTATTGTTTCCAAAATAGAATAAGAATGTTGCCGCTGCACTGGCTTGAGGGCCACGCGCGAGGCTGTCACTGTGCACCCACTTAATTCGCGGTGCCGTTCAGGCGCGCCGTGTCATTCACATGAGGGAAGTGACAATGTTTAATTCGATTAAAAAGGCTGGTCTTGCACTGACCATCGCAGCGGGTCTTTCGGGGGCGGCTTTTTCTGCACAGGCTGCAGATACCTATAAAATGGATCCGACCCACACCAGCGTGATCTTTATCGTCAACCATCTTGGTTTTTCCAACTATCAGGGCCGTTTTGGCGGCGCATCGGGTGAACTGACACTTGATCGCGACGATCTTGCGGCATCTTCGGCTGTGATTACGCTTGATCTGACCAAGATCGACAGCGGTGTTGAGGCGCTTGACACCCATATGAAATCGGCTGATTTCTTTGACGTTGAAAACCACCCGACCGCGACCTTCACCAGCACCTCGGTTGAAGTGACTGGCGATAACACCGCGAAAATCACCGGCGACCTGAGCTTCCTTGGGCAGAGCAAGCCGCTTGTTCTTGATGTGACGTTGACCGGCGAAGGCGACCATCCAATGACCGGCGACCAGGTTCTTGGTTTTGCGGCCACCGGGACGGTAACGCGTACGGATTACGGCATGGAATATCTTGTTCCGGCCGTGTCTCCGGAAGTTAACCTTCAGATTTCGTCTGAGTTCCTTAAGCAGAAGTAATTTCAAGATGTTATGGATGGCAGTGCGGCCCTTAGGGTGTCGCCTGCCATCTTTTGTCTGATGGGTGTAAGGACGGTTGCCATGGCGATCAAAAGTCATAAAAACGGATTTGGTTTCGCGACCAAAAGCCTGCATTGGGTTATGGCGCTTTTGATTTTGAGCGTCTTTACCATTGGCTGGTATATGGATTTCCTGCCGCTTGGCATGGCGAAACTTGAATGGATGTCACGGCATAAGTCGTTGGGTGTGACGATCCTGACATTGACGATCTTGCGCATTGTCTGGCGGCTGTGTGAGCCGACACCCCAAGCCTTGAGCCCGCACAAACTTGAACGGGTGGCGGCCAAGCTTGGCCATCTGGGGCTTTATGGTGTGATGATTGCCATGCCGCTGAGTGGCTGGATGATGTCATCGGCGGCAAATTTCCCGGTCAGTGTGTTTGGACTGTTTACCTTGCCGAACCTTGTTGGTCCGGACAAGGAACTGTTTGAGACCTTGAGAACTGTGCATTGGGCGTTGTCATGGACGATTGTGGTTCTGGTCGGAACCCATATTGCCGCAGCCCTGAAACATCATTTTATTGACCGTGACGCGACCTTGCGGCGCATGCTGCCAGCGGGTGCAAAGAATACCGCGACGAAATCAGCGAAGGAACAGAGCAATGTCTGAGAACCTGAAAAATATTCTGAAAGCGGGCGTGTTTGCCAGCGTGATTGGTTTTGCCGGTGTCGCACAGGGTGCTGATGCATGGGTTGTTGCCGATGACAGCGAGATCGAATTTACCGGCACCCAGCTTGGTGCGGAATTCGAAGGCGAATTTAAGACCTTTGATGCGACCATCGTGTTTTCGCCAGATGACCTTGCCGGATCGTCGGTCAGTGTTCTGATTGATATTGCATCGGTCGATACCCAGAACGGAGATCGCGACAGCCAGATTGTTTCACCAGACTGGTTTGATGCCGGGCAATGGCCAACGGCCAAGTTTGTGACAAAGTCGTTTAGTGAAGTTGCCCCAGGCAAATATCAAGCGGTTGCTGATTTGACGATCCGTGATGTGACGCGTGAGGTGACCTTGCCGTTTGATCTTGAGATTACGGGGAACGAGGCCGAGGCCAAAGGCGTTGTTACGATCAAGCGGACTGATTTTGGCGTTGGTCAGGGCCAGTGGACCGATACCGCACAGGTCGGGGATGATGTCACGATTGAAATTGAAATCGAAGCCGACCGCAAATAATCAGAGCCGCCCGGAATTCGCGGGGGGGGGGGCTGACACAGAATAGAGTTCTGACCTTCGTGGGAATGACAGTTAGGGTTCAGAGTGTCAGAAGCGCTTTACCCGCAAAAGCAAAGCCGCCCCGGATTTACGCGGGGCGGCTTTTTGTATGGGATGGTCCCGACAAGACGGGACAGTGATTGCGCTGTTTTAGGTTCTTGCACTTTCGCGCAAATCGGCAAGGAAGGTTTCGACCGCCTCGTCAAGGGATCGGGCCTCATCGACCAGTTTTTCTGCCGACTGGGCCAACTGGTTGGTGCCTGACGATACGCGCCCGGCATTTTCATTGACCGTTTCAATCCGTTCGGACACTTCGCTGGTGCCGTCGGCGGCCTGTTGCACATTGCGCGAGATTTCGCCAATCGCGGCGTGCTGTTCTTCGACCGCAGCCGCAATCGCGGTTGAACTGTCGGCGACCTTGGCGATGGTTTCGGAAATCAGACGGATGGCCTCAACCGCTTCGCCGGTTTCATTTTGCACCGAGAGAATTTGCTGATTGATTTCCTCGGTCGCCTTGGCGGTCTGATTGGCAAGGTTTTTGACCTCAGATGCGACCACGGCAAAGCCCTTGCCTGCATCACCGGCACGGGCGGCCTCAATCGTGGCGTTGAGGGCCAGAAGGTTGGTCTGTTCGGCAATGTCGCCGATCAGTTTTGCCACATCGCCAATTTTCTGTGCCGCATCGGCAAGGCCGGTTACGGTTTGATTGGTGCGGGTTGCCTGTTCATTGGCCTGATTGGCAATATCGGCCGATTGGGCGATCTGATGGGCAATTTCGTCACTTGATGCGGTGAGTTCTTCGGTCGCGGCCGAGACGGTTTGAACATTGGTCGATGTCTGGGTCGTGGCCGAGGCGACCGCTGCTGACAGAGAACTGTTGGTGTTGCTGGCTTCCTGCATGTTTGCGGTTGCCTGCTTCATCTCGTTGATCGATGCAGAAATCGACCGGATCAGACCTTTGACACGCTGTTCAAGGCTGTTGGCCAATTCCAGCACACCAGAACGCCGTTTATCGTCAGCATCCGATTCAAGCTGTTTCTGGCGGCCTTGAAGATCACGGTTTTGCTTGGCCTGCTCGCGGAAGGCAACGACCGTTTTGGCCATGTCACCAACTTCATCGCCGCGTTCCTGACCTTCGATATGTCCGTCAAGATTGCCATCGGCAATTTGGGCCATGCGTTCAGACAGTTTGCGCAAGCCAGTTGTGATATCGCGGCCAATACCAACGCCGACCAAAGCAATGATCACGATAATCAAGGCGCTGATTGCGAGCGATTTTGTCGCGTTTTCCCAGAAGATCGTATCAACATCATCAATATAGATACCGGTACCAATTACAGCCCCCCACGGCAGAAGATGCGAGTAGGACAGTTTTTCGAATGTCACTTCTTTGGGTTCACCGGGTTTGGGCCAGTAATAGGACGAAAAGCCGCCGCCGGGTTTACTGCCGACCGTGATAAGATCGCGGATGAAGTAAGCCCCGTTGGGATCCTGTACGCCGCCCATGTCCTTGCCGACAAGACCGGCATTGGCCCCATGCATGACCATCACGTTGTCTTTGGACAGGGCAAAGAAATAGCCGATCCCACCATCATATTTTCCGCCAGAGACGACTTTATAAAAAGCATCAATCGCGGTTTGCTGATCCATTTCCTTTGAGGTGACCTTGGCCTGATATTCATCGGCCAGAGACACAACAAATTCGGTCGCCGCGCGGATTTTTTCCTTACGATCTTCGAGGAGGGAGCTGCGCAGGCTCATCATGTCAAAGGCCGTAATCGCAATAAGGCCAACCAGAGCAATAAGGGAAATCAGGGTGATCTTGCGACCGATTTTAATTTGTTGCAGCATTCGGACTTTTTCCTCGGCAGAGAGGCGGGGCAGTGGCGGTTCGCGGCCCAGCTCATGATGAAAGCCATACAGAGATTTTACTACGCATTGGTATAGAAGCTATACCAAAGAGGGATATTTAACGCAGGTGGCACCGTAGAATGCAACTTTCAATATGAGTTAGAGAAAATCGATGTGAATTTGATACAAAAAACGCCTGACATCAAAGTGATGCCAAGCGTTTTGGGCAATGCCGCGAGAAGACAGTTGGATGCCGGTTTATGTCCCGGTATCGAAAACCTGTCAGCCGAGATGTGTTTTCAGAAACTTTGACGCAAGCGTGATGCCTTCTTCGTCGATGCCATGTTGCAGGCCTGCGCGTTCATGCAGGGCAACATCAATGCCGTTCGCACTAAGCGTTTCCTTGGCAAGGCGGGATGCTTCGATCGGGACAACCGGATCGGCGGTGCCATGGACCAGCACCATCGGCGGACGCGACTTGATTTCGGCGGCAAAGGCATCTTCGCCCAGAAGTGCGCCGGAAAATCCGATTACACCGGCGATCTGATCTTGGCGACGCGGGGCAGATTGAAACGCCATCATTGTGCCTTGCGAGAAACCAAGCAGGGCAACGCGGTCTGCGCCCAAACCGTGGGTTTCCATCACATGGTCGATAAAGTCATCGACATAGGCGGCACTTTTGGCGGCACCCTGTGCCATGGCCTTAAGCGCGCCGGACATGGTTTCAGGCGCACGGCGCAGAAATTCCGGATCATATTCGGCAAGACTGAACCACTGGCGACCAAACGGCGACATTTCGCACGGGTAGGGCGCGTTTGGCGAATAAAATGTCGTATCGGGAAGCTTGCGGGCCAGATGCGGGGCCAGACCAATCAGGTCATTGCCATCTGCGCCATAGCCATGCAGCAGGATGACGACGCTTTTGGTGGTGCCCGATGCTGCTGGCAACGTCGGACCGGACAATAATGTTTCGGTGCTCATTATGACTTCCCTGAATATTCCTGTGCCCCTGCTTAGCAACCCATGGATTGGACGACCAGTGTTTTTTGCACCGCACGACAGGTAATCGATTTACCGTTGCGGTGCACGATGAAATATATCCCGTCAGCCTGTGGATAAAAGTGTGGATGGATTGGATTACGTAAGACCAATTTTGCAATTGTACGCCGTTTTGACCGGTTGACGTGTGGTTGTCCTATGCCGTGGTATAGTTTTTCAGGGGTGAAATGGACCGCAGTGCAATAAACCCAGAATGCAAATTTATCTTATATAAAACAAAGTATTACAGATATATTCAAGGGGTTAGCTATATTTGGTATTTCAAAAACTGTTCAAAATCCCCCCAAAATGAAATCGAAAATCCTCAACTGAGTAGGCATGAGGGAGACAGAAATTCAACGGTGTGGATTTTTTGAGGTATTCCACGTTTAAAACCTGTCTTTTGCCGCGCGCCGTTCTGTGCCACAAGAAATCGTCCGGTCCCGCCAGACCGCCCCACACGAAGAATAAAATTTAGAGGCCCAGGTTAAATGCAACGTGCTTTAAGCAAGGGGGATCGACGTGTTCTGACGTTGACCTTGCCGATTATCCTGTCCAATGCCACCGTCCCGTTGCTCGGTGCTGTCGATACTGCTGTCGTCGGTCATCTTGATAGCCCGCATTATATCGGGGCAGTTGCGGTTGGGGCGCTGATCTTTTCCTATGTGTTTTGGGGGTTCGGGTTCCTGCGCATGGCGACCACGGGCCTTGCCGCACAGGCCCATGGGCGGCGTGATGCCAATGGGGTGCGTGCGGTTTTTGCCCGTGCGGCCTTTATCGCGGTTGTGGCCGGTCTTGCGGTCATGGTGTTGCAATATCCGATCATTGAACTGGCCATGTCGCTGATCGCACCAAGTCCGGCGGTCGAGGCATCCGCACGCGATTACTTTGCCGTTCGGATCTGGGCATCGCCGGCGACCCTGATGCAATATTGCATGCTGGGCTGGTTGCTTGCGATGCGCGACAGCCGTGCTGTGTTTATCTTTCAGGTGGTCCTGAATTCGATCAACATTATCCTTGATATCCTGTTTGTTCAAGGATTTGGCTGGGATGTGCGCGGGGTGGCCGGGGCAACCGTGATTGCCGATTATTCAGGTGTCGTATTGGGATGGTTTTTGATGCAGCCGCATCTTAAGCGCCTTGGCGGGACATGGCGCGGCATTGGGATTCTGGATCGGGCACAGTTATCGAAACTGATGAAAATCAATGGTGATATTTTTGTCCGCACCCTTGCGCTGACATCGGCCTTTGCGCTGTTTACCAGTTTCAGCGCGCGGTTTGGCGAAGTGACATTGGCCGCGAACGCGGTATTGCAGAACTTTTTGATGTTCGGGTCGTTTGCACTCGATGGGTTTGCCCATGCGGCGGAAACGCTTGTTGGGCAGGCTTACGGTGCGGAACGGCGCAAACAGTTTCTGTGGGCGGTGCGCAAAACAACGATCTGGTCGATCATCTCGGCGGTTGTTATGGCGGCCCTGTTTGCCGCGGCGGGCCCGTGGATCATTGATGGGCTGACCAGCATTCCCGAAGTGCGGGCTGCCTCTTATGAGTATCTGGTCTGGGCGGTGATATTGCCGATTACCGGTGTGCTTGGATTTCAGTTTGACGGCGTGTTTTTAGGCGCCATGCAGACCAAGCAGTGGCGCAACATGATGTTGCTGTCGGTGGCGATTTATGGGCTGTTTGCCTGGTGGGCGGTTGAGACAGGCAGCAATCATATGCTGTGGGCGGCGTTTAACGCGTTCTTCCTGCTGCGCGGGGTGACTTTGGCGCTGCTGTTTCCGACCATCATCCCGGAACGTCGGAAAGCGGTTGGGTAGGGTGGTAACGTACCGCCGTATTGCTCTTGGTTTTGGGCGCGATGGCAGATGTGCTGCAATCAGTCGGTTTCGGCGACCGGAAGCTTTGTGCTGTTTTTGACTTCATGCAGGGTGAAGCTTGATTTCATGTTGGCGACACCGGGCAGCTTCATCATGACTTCGGACAGGAAGCGCTGATAGGACGCCGGGTCGGGCACGATGATGCGCATCATGTAATCCTGATTGCCGACCATGGCATAGCAATCAACAATTTCGTGGTGTTCCTGCACAGCGGTTTCAAACCGGCGTAGAGATGGTTCGTCATGCTGGGTCAAAGAGACCGTGACAAAGACGTTCACACCCAGATGTAAATGCGACGGATCGAGCAGGGCGACATATTTGCGAATGACGCCGCTTTCTTCGAGTTTGCGCAGGCGCCGCAGACATGGGGAGACGGACAGGCCAACCTTATCAGCCAGTTCGACCATCGAAATCCGCCCGTCTTCCTGAATTTCACGAAGAATTTTGCGATCAATTGCGTCGAATCCGTTGCGCGCCATGGCGTGCCACACTCCTTTGGTCGATAAAAGGCGGGGGTAAAAACCGCCCGCACATATCTGGTTTCAGGGGGTAAATCTTGCCAAAATTTAATCCGCCTGTACGTGTTTTCTGCTGCGCGATAAGCCATGACTTCGCGTTTCTGTCAATCGTTGCATGGTAACAGATGTTATTTTTCACCTTGTTAAACTGTGAATATAAGGTGGCGGCCCAACACAGTATGGCACTGCTTTGCGCTTGCACGGGGATGGGAATATCGCTATGTCCTTCAATTGCTTGGAAAGCTTTGCTTTGACGCCGTTTCCTCGCACCCGCAGCGGAACTTATCATTGCCGTAACGCGTTTTGACAGTGTAGTATAATCGTACCAATTTACTTATTTTGAATGCGGTTAATCTCCTGTCGGGGACTGGGAGAGGGTGGTTGATCCAGCCGCGTTATAGAAAGGCACACATGGTGGACGCTGCGCAAAACACACCGGGATATAACCTGGTCACGATTGGCGAGCATAAAATCAATATCCGTCCGGCGGTTCAGGGGGACCTGCCAAATGTTGTTGATCTTGATGATCGGACAACAGGTTTGCGCAAGCCCGAGTATTGGGACGATTTGTTTACCCGTTATGGCAATCGCAAGGATTCCCGATTTTTCCTGATTGCAGAAGAAAACGGTACGTTGCTTGGCTGTATTTTCGGTGAAGTGCGGTCGTGGGAGTTTAATTCGGTGCCATGTGGCTGGGTTGGCACGGTCAGTGTCGAACCGGATTTGCGCATGGGCGGGATCGGGACCATTCTGTATGATGAAATGTGCCGGTGCTTCCGCAAGGCCGGGGTGACCAAAGTGCGCACCATGATCCCGCGCGATGCCACCGATCTTATGTCGTTCTTCCGATCACAGGGCATGATGGCTGGCCCGTTTATCCAGCTTGAAACCGATATGGAAGAGGGGGCTTAAGCCATGATGTCTTTGCAAAAGGCAACCCTGTTTGCCCTGTATGCGGTTCTGGAACTGGCCGAGGATACCGACCGGCAGCTTTCGGCATCGGAAATCGCCGAGCGTTACAACATTTCCACCAACCATCTTGCCAAGGTCCTGCGTGATCTCGGTCGGGCGGGCTTGGTTGAATTGGTACGGGGTGCCGGGGGGGGATATCGTTTCTGTGGCAATGCCAAGCGCACGACCCTTTTGGATGTTGTGCAATTGTTTGAGGAGGTCGGTACCGGTCCGTCGAACAGCATTGTTCAGGAAACCAATGCCGGGGCGGCCTTGTCGCAGGTGATGGATGAGATCGAAGAAATCACCCATGCGACGTTGCTGTCGATTACGCTTGAAACCATGCTGAAACTCATGCGCAAGCGACGCCCGGAAAAACCATCATCCACCGGCTTGTTCCGCGCGGTTTAAACCCCGGACAGACACCAAAATTCAGACAAACAAAAAGGCCGTCGGAATGTTCTGACGGCCTTTTTCGTATTGAGGTAACCCGCGTGGTTTAGCTTTCGCTGCTTTCCGGTGCGGATTGGGTGCCTTCTGTGCTGTCCGGCGCAGCAGCCTTGGGGGCTGGTTTCTTGCGTGGACGGCGCGGGGCGCGTGGTTTCTTGGCTTCGGCTTTTGGCTTCTCTGAAGCGGCCTGATCCTGAGCAGGGGCGTCGGCCTGAGCCGGTTTTGCATCCTGTGCCGGGGTGTCATGTACCGGGGCGTCCGATGCGTTGGACGCAACGGGTGCTGTAGTCGCCGGTGTTGCCGAAGCTGAAGTTTCCTCGGTGCCAGTGTCGTCTGCCTTTTTCCGGGCAGGACGACGCGGGGTTTTTGCCCGGGTGGTTTTGGCCGCACGCGGTGATTTCGCCGCCGGTTTACGGGCCGCAGTTGTTTTTTGCGGTTCGTCGTCGATGTCGTTTTTGCCGCGTGCAAGGCTTGAGGCCGGAACCGGGGTCAGCAGGAAGGCCGGAACATGATCGCCAAGGCCGAGAACCGGTTTGTCATCGCGGTCATCACGATCACGACGGTTGTTGTTACGGTTCTGACGATCGTTGCGATCATTATTACGGTCGTTTCGATCATTGCGTTCGTAACGGTCGTTATTCGGTCTGGCATCCCGCGGTGCAGGTTTACGGGTTTCTGCTTCTTTGGCCTTGGCTGGTGCAGCAGGCTGCGCCTGTGCGGGGGCTGCTGCGGGCTGTGCGGGCTGCGTCTGTGGAGTTGGTGCATCAGACTTGGTGTCTGATTTGCCAGCATTCCCGGCAGATTGCGCATCAGACCGGTTGTCAGAGCGATTGTCCGAACGGTTATCAGGGCGCGCCGAGCGGCCCGGTCGGTTGTCGCGCGACGGTTTATCGTCGCGGCCAGCCGGTTTGCGGCTTTTCTTGTTCCGGCGTTTCTTGCCGGTAAAGTCCAGCTCAAGCGTTTCAATGCCTTCAATCCCGGTCAGTGGAATGTCCAGATTGATGGATTTGTTGATTGCTGCGACCAATTTGCCGTCTTCGGGCACGGCAAGGGTATATGCCTTGCCCGCACGTCCTGCGCGGCCGGTACGACCGGTCCGGTGAACGTAATCTTCGGCGTTGAATGGCACGTCAAAGTTAAATACGTGCGAGACATCGGCAACGTCAATGCCACGTGCGGCAACGTCGGAACAGACCAGAAGCGTGATTTCGCCGGTTTTGAATTTGGCGAGCGTTTCGGTCCGTTCACTTTGTGCCAGATCACCGTGCATGCGCCCGGCATTAAAGCCGTGCTTGGTCAGCGATTTGAACAGGATATCAACGTCTTTTTTGCGGTTACAGAACACAAAAGCGTTTCTGACGTCTTCCTGACGGATCAGGTGGCGCAGGGCTTCGCGCTTGTCCATGTCGTCAAGAACAAGAAGCTTGTGTTCCACCGTGGTCGCCATGGTCGAGGGCGGGGAGACGGTGATTTCCTTTGGATTGGACAGGAATTTGTCCGCAAGGCGTCGGATTTCCTTGGGCATGGTCGCCGAGAAGAAAAGCGTCTGACGCTGTTTTGGCAGCATGTTGACGATTTTTTCGATGTCGGGGATGAAGCCCATGTCGAGCATGCGGTCGGCTTCGTCGATCACGAGAAGTTTGCAATCAGACAGAAGCAGTTTGCCGCGTTCAAACGTATCGATCAGGCGTCCTGGCGTCGCGATGATGACATCTGCGCCTTTTTCCAGGATTTTGCCTTGTTCAGATGCGGATTCACCGCCGATGATCAGGGCCTTCGACAGAGACATGTATTTGCCATAGGTGTCGAAGTTTGCTGCAACCTGGGTCGCAAGTTCGCGGGTCGGTTCGAGAATGATCGACCGTGGCATCCGCATGCGTGCGCGCCCGTGATGCAGAATATCAAGCATCGGCAGGGTGAAGCCTGCTGTCTTACCCGTCCCGGTTTGTGCACAGCCCAGAATGTCACGTGCCATAAGCACCGACGGAATTGCTTGTGCCTGAATGGGGGTCGGGGTGTCGTAGCCGGCGTCTGCGACGGCTTTGAGGATATCTTCGCTCAGACCGAGATCGGCGAAATTCATATGGTTCGTTTTCCCGCAATGATATGCGTTGAAGTTAAGGAAGTGCTATAAAAGCTGTTTGGGTCGTAAAGCGAAGACCGAATTAAGTCAAGAAAAACGCCGCAAAAAACGTGTTGAAAACCGATTTCGGGACTGTCGAGAGGCTTGTTCGCAACAGTTTGGCAGCGTAACCTGACACAACAAAGAATGAACAGGGGAGAAATGCCGTGCTGATGGATGCCACGCGCGCAAGTTTGCTTATCATCGATGTGCAGGAGAAACTCTATCCTGCGTGTCAGGAGCCGGATCAAACGGTGGCAAATTGCTGCTTTCTTGTCAAATGTGCCAACCGGCTTGGCGTTCCCGTACTGGTGACAGAACAATATCCCAAGGGGTTGGGACATACAGCACCCGAAATCCTTGAGCTTGTCGCGCAAAACGGCGATGGGCCTGAGGGCGGGAATGTTATTTCCAAAGTCGCGTTTTCGGCTGTGCCAGCAGATGGTTTTATCGACAAGATCGAAGAAAACACCGGTCGCGATCAGGTGGTCGTGGTGGGGATGGAAACCCACGTATGCGTATTGCAAACCGTGATGGAATTGATTGAGCGCGGGCGTGAGGTTTATCTTGTCGCCGATGCGGTGACGTCACGTAGCATGCACGACAAGATTTTCGCGATTGAACGCATGCGCGATGCCGGGGCCAAGATCGTGACGCGCGAAAGTGTGATGTTTGAATGGCTGCGTGTGGCGGGAACCCCGGAATTCAAGGAACTGAGCGCACTGATTAAATGACCGCCGATACTTTACGTGCCGCAATAGAACTAGACGGGCACGGATCACCTGATCGCGTGCCCGTTGTGTTTTTATCGGGCATGCTGGCCGATCAACGGATGTGGCAACCGACCGTTGATGTGTTGGCCAATGCGTGCGGTGATGCCGGGCATTTGATTGAACCGGTATTTTGCGAACTGTTTGATCAAGACAGCGTGGGCGATATGGCAACGGCCGTCCTTGATCGCGCCCCGGATCGTTTTGCGCTTGTGGGCATGTCGATGGGGGGATATGTCGCGTTTGACATTCTGCGCCGCGCCCCTGAACGGGTCAGCCATCTTATGCTGGTCAATACCCGTGCGACTGAAGACCCGCCTAAAATCCGGCGGCGGCGTATGTTGCTGGCACATCTGGTGGCGGAAAATACCCCGTTTAAGGGGGTGAATGACGCCATGCTGGATGATTTGATCCATCCCGCTAACCGCAAGGATGTCGGTTTGGTCAGGCTTTTGACCGCGATGGCCGATGACTGCGGCCCGGATGTGTTTAAACGCCAAAGCAAGGCCGTGGCCGGGCGACCCGACAGCACGGCGGTTCTGGCCGGTATCAACATCCCGTGCAGTGTGATGGTTGGCGAGGCTGACCGTGTGATCAACCCCGAAAGCCATCGCGACATGGCCAATGCCATCACCGGGGCATCGTTTGCCGTTGTACCGGGGGCAGGGCATTATGTGCCACTTGAGGCGCCCGGGGTGTTTGCCAATGCCTTGATCGCGCTTTTGGCGCGTTAGCTGCTGTTGTTGGTATGATTAGGGGCAGTGATTAGCAGCCCGGAACCCGGCGCGAGCAATTGTCATCATCTTCATCGCGGATATGGCGTGGGAACAGCTGAAAACTAATTGTGCCAGCGCTATTGATCACTTGTTGTTCAAATTTGTCGCGGACCAAGCGCGCCCGTGTTTCCGAGATGATATCGTCACCGGCACAAAATCCGAACCGGACAATTACCCGATCAGAGGTACTATCGCTTTTGGCGGATTGCGGGTCTGTGCACAGCGTGCCACGCATGGTGGTCTGGGTCGGGTTTACCACGACCACAAGACGGTTTTCGGGCTTGATCGTTTGTGTATCGGCAATGCCCGCCGCATCGGTGACGAAATTCAGGCGCGGCGGGTAGCCGTGATTGGAGAGGGCATCTGCCCATGTCTGATTGTCCAGGGTGTCATTGGCATCAACAATATCAAGCATCATGATCTGGCTTGGAGCACCTGCGACCTTGAAGCTTTGGACTTCGCTGACGTTGTAATAAGGGGCCTCAACCAAAGCCGCCCCGCACCCGGTCAGTACCGATAACGCACCCAAAGCCGCGATAGAGGATAATTTGCGCAGTTTTCGTGTGGTCACTTGGGACCTCCTTCTTGGCAGTTTTGCGTATCGTACACGGCAATTGTGGGCAATTTGTTGCAAAATTGACGTGTCGCAGCGATGGAAAATGGGGCCTTAAAAGCGCCGGTTAGGGTGTGATCAGAAAACCGACCGGCCAATGGCGCGGATCAGCATTTCAAGCGCGCGTATGCCTGCTGCTGAATTGCCCCGTCCATCAAGGCGCGGCGACCAGACACAGACGGAAAATTCGCCCGGTACAATTCCGATAATTCCGCCGCCAACCCCGCTTTTGGCGGGGATGCCGACCGTAAAGGCGAAATCACCAACCCCGTCATACATACCACATGTCAGCATCAGGGCATTAATGCGTCTGGTTTCTTCAGGCGCAATGACCGTGAGGCCATCAATGCCCACACCCTTGTTGGCAAGGAAGAAAGACGCCCGCGCCATTTCGCGCGCGGTCATTGCGACCGAGCATTGTTTGAAATAAGCACGCACCACGTCTTCGACCGGGTTGTCGAGTTTGCCAAAACTTTTCATCAGATAGGCAATCGCGCGGTTACGATCACCGTGCTGATCTTCGGACAGATACACAGTGTTATCGACCCGGATATCGGGATTGCCACAGAGTTGACCGAGAAATTCCGCAACCGAGCGATCCGGATTGGCGTAACGCGATGTGATCAGGTCGGCGACCCGAATGGCCCCGGCATTGATGAACGGATTACGCGGAATGCCATTTTCCTGTTCAAGCAGGATCAGGGAGTTGAACGCCGACCCGGATGGTTCGCGGCGCACCGCCTGCCAGAGTTGGTCGCCATGGGCACGCTGTGCCAGCACAAGTGCGAACATTTTTGAAATGCTCTGGATTGAAAACGACTGGTCTGCCTGACCGATGGTAAATTCCTGTCCGTCGGTGCCACAAATCACCATGGCAAAGTGATCGTCAGGAACGTCCGACAGGGCGGGGATGTAATCAGCCTTGCGCGCGTCACCAAAGTCTTCTGTGGCAACATGGTCGGCAATCTGTTCGAGGATGGCGGCATAATCGTGCGACATTATGCGATCCTGTTTGGTTGCGAACGGGGAAAGCGGACAAAAAACCCGGCACACATGGCCGGGTTTTTCATGAACATAAATTTCTGATCAGACGTCGATGTCTTCGACGAAACGGGCGTGTTCCTGAATGAACTGGAAACGCAGTTCCGGTTTTTTGCCCATCAGACGATTGACAAGGTCCTTGGTCTGACCCTGTTCATCGGGAAGGGCCGCATCGGGCAGGGTTACGCGCAGAAGGGTGCGTTTTTTAGGTGCCATCGTGGTTTCACGAAGCTGCTGCGGAGGCATTTCACCCAGACCCTTAAATCGGGAAATCTCGACCTTGGCGGGGTTTTTAAACTCCCCATGCAGGATGACTTCCTTTTCGGCATCATCCATCGCATAGATCGATTTACCCCCCTGTGTCAGGCGATAGAGCGGTGGCATGGCAAGATACAGGTTGCCGTTTTCGATAAGGCCCGGCATTTCCTGATAGAAGAAGGTCATCAGAAGGGATGCGATATGCGCGCCATCGACGTCCGCATCGGTCATGATGATCACGCGCTCATAACGCAGGTCCGCCAAGCGGAAATCCTTCCCTGAACCGCAGCCAAAGGCTTCGATCATGTCCTTGATTTCCTGATTGGCCATCATCTTTTCGTAGGTCGCCGAGGCCACGTTCAGAATCTTACCACGCAGCGGCAAGACAGCCTGCGTTTCACGGTCACGGCCCTGCTTGGCGGAACCACCTGCCGAGTCACCCTCGACCAGGAAGATTTCAGTACCGGCCGCGATAGAACGCGAACAGTCAGAAAGTTTGCCCGGAAGACGCAGACGGCGGGTTGCCGACTGACGTTTGGTTTCCTTTTTTTCCTTGCGGCGCTGACGTTCTTCGGCGCGCAGGATGATGCTTTCAAGCAGACGCTTGGCGTTTTCGGTATCCCCGGTCAGCCAATGGTCGAAATGGTCACGTACCGCGGTTTCAACCAGTTTGGTCGCCCCCTGAGTGCCCAGTTTTTCCTTGGTCTGGCCCTGGAATTGCGGATCAGGCAGGAACACCGACAGCATCACACAGCCACCACCAAAGACGTCTTCGGCGGTAATCGCCGATGCCTTTTTCTGACCGACCATGTCGCCATAGGATTTGATTGCCTTGGTCAGCGCATAGCGGAAGCCAGCTTCGTGCGTGCCACCCAGCGGGGTCGGGACGGTATTACAATAGGAATGGAAATAGCCTTCGCCAGTTTCGGGCCAACCAATGGCCCATTCCACGCGCCCGGCACTGTCAGAAAACTTTGCCTCACCCGCAAACGGACGTTCGGTGACAAGGTCGCGCCCCTTTAGCGTCATCTCAAGATAATCGAGGATGCCGTTGGGGAATTTCAGGACTTCTTGTTGCGGGGTCGGGTCGTCGCTGGTCAGCAATGACGGATCAACCGACCAGCGGATTTCAACACCCTTGTAAAGATAGGCCTTGGAGCGGGCCATGCGGAAAATGGTCGCGGCTTTAAGCTTTAAGCGCGATCCAAAAATTTCCGGATCGGGACGGAAGATGACCGTGGTGCCGCGCCGGTTGCTAACCGCACCGCCGTCCTGCAACGGACCCAGCGGGGTGCCCTTGGAATATTCCTGAAACACCAGTTTGCGGTCACGCGCAACTTCAACCCGGAACATGTCGGTCAGGGCGTTCACCACAGACATACCAACACCGTGCAAACCGCCCGATGTTTCATAGGCCTTGCCCGAGAATTTACCGCCCGAGTGCAGGGTGGTCAGGATGACTTCAAGGGCGGATTTGTCAGGGAACTTCGGATGCGGGTCGGTTGGAATACCACGCCCGTTATCGCGGACGAGAACGGTGTTGTCCGTTCTCAGTTCCAGTTCGATCCAGTCGGCGTGTCCTGCGACGGCCTCATCCATGGAGTTGTCGAGAATCTCGGCCACCAGATGGTGCAAGGCAGCATCATCCGTGCCCCCGATATACATACCGGGGCGGCGTCGAACGGGTTCTAGCCCTTCGAGAACTTCGATGTCTTTGGCGGAATAGGCATTGTCTGTTGACTGGTTTAAGTCTTCAAATAGGTCGGTCATGTCCCCGGAACGCACTTCTTCTTTGTGTTAAAACAAGGCTCAGCAACGCATATCTGTTGATCGATATTCACGAGCCCAAACAAAAATTCCATGGTGGCGCTTTTGGTTGGACTCTAAGGTTGGATACCTCGGCGCTAAACGAGTACCATATGTCGGTAGATCGAACCCATAAAAATGTGTTTTTAAGTCCAATGCAAGCGGTGGTCTTGAGTGGGGACCAAAATTTAGGCGGCATGGCGCAGAAAACCGTGACCGGGAGGTCCAATAAAAAAATTGGTACGCAAGAGCAACGTACCCCTAACAGGAGTTAGCCTGATGGCGACAGAAAACGAGAACACACAAATGCCTGAACACACGATGCCGCGTGGCGATCTGTGTACCCGAACGCTTGCGATGCCCGCCGATACCAACCCCAGCGGGGATATTTTCGGTGGCTGGCTGATGTCGCAGATGGATATCGCCGGCGGTGTTCTGGCCAGTCAGATTGCCGAAGGCCGTATCGCCACGGTGGCCGTGGATGCCATGACTTTCCTGCGTCCGGTGTATGTTGGTGATGTTGTCTGTGTCTATGGTGATATCGAACGGATCGGAACAACATCGGTCGTGCTGCATCTCGAATCCTGGGTGTTGCGCCGCAATCAGCCGCCGCGCATCAAGGTAACAGAAGCCACCTTTACCTTTGTCGCCATTGATGCCGAAGGCCGCCCGCGGCCGGTGCGCAAGGATGAAGCCATCGCATAGGTATTTTAAGTGCTTACTTTAACTCGGAATTTGCAACATGGTTCTGGGGTTTTTCGATGAACGGTTTTAGTAGAAACTCACTCCTTCTTCTCGTGTGCGGCTTTCTTACTGGTGCAGTCTTTGCAGCTGTAGTTGCGACCGACATTCTGGACGCGACTGTGCGCGGGTTAAGTATGCCCAGCTCCATCGATAGTGGATGGGGAGCGCTGATAGGTTCGGTATTGTCAGGGCTGTTTGCTGTGAGTTTGTTCTGGATTCAGCGTCTAGTTGATATTCGAGATAGACGAAGAAGTGAGCTGCGAGAATGTCAGCAGCTGTCTGAAATCTGTTAGGCAAATCATCACTCGAACTTTGCGACACCAAGATAGTCGGCGTTATGATGAGTGGAAGAGAAAGTTTGCGGACAAATCTGCTGACCGATCTTTAAGATTGGATGCTATTGGGTTAATGCTAGCTCACACGAATTCGATGAAACTGGATATGCTCTTGGTTCGGGCCTTAGTCTCTGACTTTAAAGTTGGGGCAACTGTATCTCAAGATGTCATGTCAAACCTAAATGCATTAAGGCAAGGTGTATCAACCTTTGTAGCTACTCTTGAAGAGCATTATGCCCGGGTCAAGGGTTTACTAGATCGGCATGCTGAAGGTGGCGAAGTTTCTGATCGGGAGGTGCACGATTTGGTTGGGTTCACGAAGGGAACGCAACGAAACTTGGAAGCGATTTTTAGCATAGCGTTTTTTCTCAAGTAAGAAGTGAGACAAGAACCACCTGCTAAAAAGGTGAGAGGAAACGGTCGAGTTTACTACGCTTCAATAAATAACAGGAGCCCCGCCATGATGAATTCGAAAAGCATCGTCCTTTGGGCATTTTTCGGTTTGTGTGGTGGGGTTTTTGTTGACCCAGCGTCCAGTCATGCCGGGGAGGCCGATGTGGTTGGCGTTGAAGCCAGCAAAACGAGCGATGCGACATACCGGTTTTTCGTCACGGTGGCGCATGACGATACGGGATGGGATCATTATGCCGATGCGTGGCAGGTGATTGGGCCCGATGGTAAGGTGCTTGGCGAGCGTATTCTGGCTCACCCGCATGTCAATGAGCAGCCCTTTACCCGGTCGTTATCCGGTGTGGCGATCCCCAACGGCATAACATCGGTGATAGTGCGCGCACGTGATTTGGTGCATGGGTTTGGCGGGCAAGAGATTGCCATCAATCTGCCCGAACAGATCGGCGATGCTGCCACTGCACCGTAAGGGGCAACATCGGCTGAACGTGTGCTGCCCCTGTTTGGTAAATGCGGATTACCAGCTGGCCTTCGCCACGCGGATGAAGTTTTCACCCATGATTTTATCGACATCATCGGGCGAATAGCCGGTTGCGATCAGGGCATCGGCGAGGGCCGGGAGTTTGCGCGGATCGAACACCGCAGCCCCGCCTGCACCGGGGCCATAGCCGCTTTGGGCGGGCCAGTAATAGGAACGGTCAATACCGTCAGGGAAATCGTCACATCCAGCAACAGACGGCATGGTATCAAGGCCGATGCCGACATGATCGATGCCGACCAGTTTTACGGCATAGTCGATATGTTTGATCATATCGGGGACTTCGGGTGCATTGGGCGATTTGATAAACCGCTGAAACCCGCAGATGCCGATCAGCCCGCCGGTATCTGCACAGGCTTTGATCTGTTCATCATCAATGCAGCGTTCATGGCCGCCCAGCACCTTGGGATTGGCGTGGCTGAACACGACGGGTTTGGTTGAAACAGCCATGATATCGAGCGAGCTTTGACGCCCGGTGTGCGAACAATCCATGATCATGCCACTGGTATTGACCGATTTGACCATTTCGCGGCCAAGATCGGTCAGCGGCATATCGACATCATGGCAACCGCCCGCGACGGAATTGTTGCGGTTATAGGCAAAGTGGATTTGCTTGACGCCAAGCTTGGCAAAGACCGGCACCATGTCGGGCATGTCTTGCAGCATGACGGACCCTTCAAGGTCGAACCCTACACCCAGAAGGCCTTTGGATTTGGCGATGGCGAGGTCTTCGAACTTTTCGATCTGCATGTATTTGTCGGGATGGGCGGCGATTTTGGCGCGGAAGGCCGCAATCACGCGCAGGATATGGGCAACAGAGTTCATATCCATGCCAACATTGACGCAGACATAATCAATCTTGCCTGCGACATAGGTATCAAGCAGATTGATCGGTGTCTTTTCATCAAGCGGCAGGCAAGCATGCGCATCCCAGGTGAAGGCCGGGATATGCTTGCGCTGGTAATTGGTGAGGTTACTGTCGGAAGTGGCGAAGGGCGTTGCAAAGCTGTTGGCGGTGGCGTTTGTCATGGTATCTCCGTTCAGTCCCAATCAACAAAGGTGTCAACAACCGCACGATCATAGCCGCCAGCCGCCTTATAAAGTTGCTGGGAATAGGGGTGTTCGAGCGTGCCTTCGGCAAGTTGTTCGGCGGTGGCCCGTTCAACAATGCGGCCATGGTTCATGATGGCGATATCGTCACACATATGCGCCACCACGGCGAGATCGTGGCTGACCATGATATAGGTCAGGCCAAGGTCGCGGCGCAACCGGCCCAGAAGATTGAGCACTTCTGCCTGAATAGACACATCCAATGCCGATGTCGGTTCATCCAGCAGCAGGATTTTCGGTTCAAGAATAAGCGCACGCGCAATCGCCACACGCTGACGCTGTCCACCGGAAAGCTGATGGGGGTAGCGGAACCGAAACGCGTTATCGAGCCCGACCTGCGTAAGGGCCTCAACCACGCGGGCATCGGAATTGCCCAGACCGTGAATATTGACCGGTTCGGTCAGAATGCGGTCAATGGTGTGGCGCGGATGCAGGGAGCCGAACGGGTCCTGAAACACCATTTGTGCAAGGCGATAGAAATCCTTGTCGCGTTTGGGGCCAAGTTTCTTACCCTTGACTGTAATGGTGCCTTCCCAGTCATCGACAAGGCCGGTGACGGTGCGAAGGACGGTCGATTTACCCGACCCGGATTCGCCCACCAGACCAAATGATCCGTTTGCGGGGACGCTGATATCGACGTCTTTGAGCACGTGATTGTCATCGAACCAGGCGTTGAGTTTGCTGATTTCAATCATATTGGGGCAGGCTCCTTGAACCTCATCCATTCTGCGCAGTTGAATTTCTTTGTGGTTAGGAACAATACCGCCAGAAACCTGGGGTGGTTTTTTAGGTGTTGTGACGCGGCTACAAAGAAATTCAACCGCGCCCGAAGGGTTTGGCTAGAAGCATCCATCCAAAGTGGCTGATTGCTTGCAGAGGGCGCGAGCCTCTCCTGCGCAATCATCCCCACCGTCTGAACGCTTCTAGTCAAACAGAATTGTATGACGTTCATGGAACCTGCCCCATTTATCCCTCTGCCCAGCTTGCTTCGCGTTCAAGGGTCGGCAGATCGGAATGATCGCCATCCATTTTCGGCAAGCAGTTCAAAAGGCCCTTGGTATAGGGATGTTTGGCATTGTGCAGTTCGGATGCCCGCAATTCTTCGACAACATGGCCCTGATACATCACCAGAACCCGGTCGCAGAAGCTTGAGATCAGTTGCAAATCATGGCTGATGAAAATCAGTGCCATGCCACGGTCGCGCACCAGATCATCCAAAATTGCCATGACCTGAAGCTGTACCGTCACATCAAGGGCCGATGTCGGTTCATCGGCAATGATCAATTCCGGATCGGGGATCAGCATCATGGCAATCATCACGCGTTGTCCCATGCCGCCCGATGTTTCGTGCGGATAGGCATTAAACACCCGTTCCGGGTCACGGATTTTGACGGCTTCGAGCATTTCAAGGGCGCGAAGGCGGGCTTCCTTGGCGTTGACCTTATGGTGTTCGCGGTAGGCCTCGATAATCTGATCGCCAATGGTCATGACAGGATTAAGCGAGTATTTCGGGTCCTGCATGATCATGGAAATGCGCGCACCACGCACCTTGCGCCATTGCTTTGGCGTCAGATTGGCAAGATCGACATCGCGAAACTGCATTTTTTCAGCCGTTATGGCGCCGTTTGCCGCCGTCAGCCCAAGGATGGCGCGTCCGGTCTGGGATTTTCCCGACCCGGATTCGCCAACAATGCCAAGACGCTCACGACCAAGGTCAAACGACACACCGCGTACGGCATGGACTTTGCCCTTTGGCGTGTTGAACGTGACTTTAAGGTTTTTGACGGTCAGAAGGGTTTCGGAACTCATGATCAATCCCCTCCGCGTGGATCAAGAACATCGCGCAGGCCATCACCCAGAAGGTTGAAGCCCAAACTGACAATCAAAATCGCAACACCAGGTAAGGTGGCAACCCACCACTGTTCAAGCAGGAACTGACGCCCATCAGACACCATTGCCCCCCATTCAGGCATGGGCGGTTGTGCGCCAAGACCGAGGAAGCCAAGACCAGCCGCAATCAGGATCATGCCCGCCATATCAAGGGTGACACGCACGACGAGCGAGCTCATGCACATCGGTGTGATGTGACCAATGATTAGGGCAAAGTTCGAGGTGCCCTGAAGACGGGCCGCTTCGATATAGTCTTCTTTGCGCACTGTGATGGTTTCTGCGCGTGCAATACGGGCATAGGGCGGCCACGCGGTAATCGCGATGGCAAGAATCGCGTTTTCAATCCCCGGTCCGAGTGCGGAAACAAAGGCCAGTGCCAAAATCAGTTTCGGGAATGCCAGAAAAACGTCGGTGATGCGCATCAAGACCGCATCAATCCAGCCACCAAAGAAACCGGCAGCGGTGCCGACCAGAAGGCCAAGCGGGGCGGCAGTGATGGCGACCAGACCTACGATGAGCAAGGTATATTGCGCGCCGTAAATTACGCGTGAGAGTATGTCTCGGCCAAGCTGATCTGTGCCAAACCAGTGCTCTGCACCCGGCGGCAAAATGCGCTGGGTCAAATCTGCGGCAAGTGGATCGTAAGGGGCTAAAACAGGGGCAAATATGGTGACAAGGATTAGACCGATGACGATTGACAGACCAATCATAGCCAGCTTGTTCTCAGAGAACTTAAGCCAGCCGAGCCATACACGACCACATTTGGCCTGAAAACGTGACTGCGGGGCATCCACAGTAAGCCATTGTTTCAGCGTCAGTTTTACGGTGGAAGTTTGTGCGTTCATGGGTTATCTCCGGGCTCGTGGATCGAGAAGGCGATAGAGCACGTCAGACAACATGTTCACGCTGATAAAGACGGCCCCCACGACTACAGTTCCACCCAGAACCGCATTCATATCGGCATTGAGCAGTGAATTGGTGATGTACAGGCCAAGACCGGGCCAGGCAAAGATGATTTCGGTCAAAACCGACCCTTCGAGCAGGTTGGCATATGACAGGGCAATCACGGTGACCAGTGGGACCATGACGTTGCCCAGCGCATGGCGCCAGATGATGCGATGTTCGGAGATGCCTTTGACCCGTGCGGTCAGGATGTATTCCTGACTGAGCTGTTCAAGCATGAACGATCGGGTCATGCGGGCAATATAAGCCAGCGAGAAATAGGCAAGGATGGATGCGGGCAGAATAATGTGTGACACCGCATTCCAGAACAGGTCCATGTCACCTTCGATCAGGGTATCAACCAGCATCAGGCCCGTAGTGGGTTCGATAAAATCGACGTAAAATGCATCAAGGCGGCCGGGGCCTGCTACCCAGTCAAGCTTCATGTAAAAGACCAGAAGCCCCATTAAGCCAAGCCAAAAAATAGGGATTGAATGTCCTGCCAAACCGACTACTCGGACGACATGATCAGGCCATTTTCCTTTGTTGATGGCCGCAAAAACACCTGCCGGTATCCCCAGAATGACACCAATGATGGTTGCCAGTGTGGCAAGCTCAAGGGTGGCGGGGAAAACGCGCTTGATGTCGTCAAGGACCGGGTTCGACGTCAAAACAGACGTACCGAAATCGCCTTGAAGGATATTGGAAATATAAATAAAGAATTGCTGCCAAAGTGGCAGGTTAAGGCCCATTTCTTCGCGCACGCGGTCATAGACGGCTTGCGGAGCACGGTCGCCAACGGCGGCCAGAACCGGATCAATTGGCAGAACGCGGCCAATCAGGAATGTGACCAGAAGCAGACCAAAGAATGTAATGGCCAGCGAAAAAACAAGGCGCAGAAGGCTTCCTGCCTTGCCGGAAAAGAGACGGGCGCGTGTGCGCCCGTCCCGGTTTTTGCGTGTAACAGCGGACATTACGACCGTTGTCTCCTTAGTCTTTGGTGACAAAACGATAATAGTTGTTATCGAACGACGGACCGAGGACGAAGTTGTTCACATTCTTGCGCATGGACGCAATTTCAGTTTCCTGGAACATCACAACGAACGGACCGCTTTCGAGAACTTTTTTCTGAAGGTCAACATACATTGCTGCACGTTTCGCATCATCGCGTTCAAGGGTCGCGGCATCGGTTTCAGCCGTAAGGGGACCAGCGTCCCAAGCGTTACGCCATGCCAGCGGTTTGGCAACGGCATCGTCGGAGTTGTCCGGGTTCCATGCAAAGGTCGATGCATTGGTGTGCGGATCCTGATAATCCGGGCCCCAGCGACCGATATAGATATCGTGCTGACGTGCGCGGTATTTGGTCAGGGTCTGTTTGCCATCGCCCGGAATGATTTCCAGATTGATGCCCGCCTGCGCCCAGGTTGCCTGGATCGACTGTGCCATCGCCATGATTGCGGTGGTGTTACGGGTATCCATGGTGACACTGAAGCCATCGGGAAGGCCTGCTTCGGCCAACAGTTCCTTGGCTTTTTCGATGTTCAGGCTATAGGGATTTTCGTTATAGGCCCCAAGGAAACCTTCAGGCAGGAATGCCTGATGGATCTGGGAACGACCTGCGAGGATGGTTTCAGAAATACCCGTGTAATCGACAAGGTATTTCAGGGCTTCGCGGACCTTCGGATTGGACAGATATTCGTTTTTCTGTGACAGGCCAAGATACCAAAGTGCACCTTTACCCTTTGACATCAACTTGATGTCGTCGTCACCCTTGATCGACGCCAACTGATCGGCTTCGAGGTTACGGGCAATATCAATATCGCCTTTTTCCAGAAGGAGCTGCTGGGAAGCGGCTTCTTTGACGTTACGGATGATGACGCGCTTCATTTCAGGTGCGCCATCCCAGTAATCTTCGTTCGCCGTCAGGCTCAGGCTTTGACCAGCGGTCCATTTGTTCAGTTTGAACGGGCCGGAGCCGGCATAGTTGGTTTTCAGCCACTCATGACCAAGATCGCCGTCAACTTCGTGGGCAAGGACTTCTTCCTTATCGATCACTGCACCGACACCTGCGGTCAGGCAATACAGAACGAAGCTTGGCGCATAAGGTTTGTCGAGTTCCATGACCAGCGTCGACTCGTCCGTCGCACGGATTTTTTCTTTGACGTTGTCCGGGGTAAGGCCGAACTGACCAAGAATAAAGGCCGGGGACTGATCGAGCAGGATCACACGTTGCAGCGAGAAGGCGGCATCTTCGGCAGTCAGGTCGTTGCCCGACGCGAATTCAACGCCATCACGCATTTTAAAGGTGAAGGTTTTACCGTCTTCGGAAACGTCCCAGCTTTCAGCCAGAACGCCATAGATTTTTGACACGTCATCATTATCGAACCCGATCAGACGGTCATAGGTGTTACCGGCATATTCGGCACCGGAAAATTCGAAAATCTGTGCCGGATCGAGTGTGATGATGTCATCAATGGCGAAGGCCATGACCAACGCGTTTTTCGGCGTGTCGGCCTGTGCTGCCAATGGCGTCGTTATGAGCGCGGTCCCCATGACCAGCCCTGCAATAAATTTGCGCATGATGCGCCTCCCGTTTTGTTGTTGTGGGACAGCAGGCCTGAGCAATGCGTGTTTCAGACACCAGCATGAAACTGTATCTGAAAAATTCACATCACCTGAAAGTGGGGCGGCCTGCAAGATCGTTGTCTGTTGTCCGCGAAGCTGAGCATAAATTATACGATTAATCAATGACCAGACGGTCAGGATTGCCTAAATTCCACGCAATGGCGGTGTGAATTCAGATGTGTTCGCGTATCGGTTGTGAATTTTGGGCGTTTGGGCCCGTAAAGGACTGACGTAAAAAATGAGGGCCGCCGGGAAGGGGGATTCAGACACAAAAAAAGCCGCTTTTGAAAAGCGACTTTGCACACTCTTGAAAAAGAGTGGCGCGAGTGACGAGACTTGAACTCGCGGCCTCCGGCGTGACAGGCCGGCGCTCTAACCAACTGAGCTACACCCGCGCGGTGCGTGGCGCGGTTTATATAAATACCGCTGTCTGCTGGCAAGTGTTTTCTGGCCGAAATTTCAAAGAAAAACAATGCCGACACTTTTGGTGTGAACCGGCATATGAAATCGGCCAAAAACAAAAAAGCACCAGCGGTAAAAACCGAGGTGCTTTTTTGTTTCATTCCCATTGGGAGGGAATGGCGCGAGTGACGAGACTTGAACTCGCGGCCTCCGGCGTGACAGGCCGGCGCTCTAACCAACTGAGCTACACCCGCATGGTGTGTGGCGCGGTTTATATAAGCGGCAGTGCGCTGTGGCAAGGGCTTTTTTGCAAAAAAATGAACCTTGTAGGTCTTGTTCCGGGGTTTCGTGGAAATATTGCTTTGTTTCAATGTGTTATGGGTCAAACTTGCGTGGCGAATTTTGTATGTTTTTGACGGTCAAATTGCGTGGATTAAGGAAGCTATTGCAGGGGATGAAAGGCCATGATCGACCATATGTGATGTCGTCTTGAACGCGCGCAGGGGGATTTGGTGCGGAAGGTGATCAATGCTGCAAAGAACCGTCGTCAGGCATTGAAAAACAAAAAAGCACCAGCGGTAAAACCGTGGTGCTTTTTTGTTTCATTCCCATTGGGAGGGAATGGCGCGAGTGACGAGACTTGAACTCGCGGCCTCCGGCGTGACAGGCCGGCGCTCTAACCAACTGAGCTACACCCGCATGGTGTGTGGCGCGGTTTATATAAGTGGCTGTGCGCTGTGGCAAGGGCTTTTTGAGTGCGAAAAGTAATTTTCTTTACCGTCTCGCGCAAAAGTTTAACCCGGCCCGTGAAATGCGCCTTTGCCGTTTCTGGTGCGTCAGTCCAGACAATTATTTATAGCGTGCAGTAAGATGATTGATCGCGTGTCAGGGGGGGCAATATGGCTTTGTCCGCCGGATCGTTATTCGCGCGGCAGCTCATAGCGTTCGGCAAGTTTGGTCAGGGCGGCAACGGTGGCTTGTTCCACAGTTGTGCCAAACCCGGTGACGCGGCTTGCCAGAATGACATAGAGAGAATCAATATGAAGCTGCGACACAAGAAGCTGTTTTTCGTTTGCAGTTGTCCTGTCCGCGACGAAGCTTTCCATTGATTTTGCAATCTGGGTCATCAGGGGATACTGGAACGTGCCACCAAGGGCCTTTACCGAATAGGCAAGGTCACCGCAGGCCGCAACAGCCTCCGGGCGCCTGGATTTATCGCCCAGCGCGCCGATGACAATTTTGCGGCAATCCATAAGTTCCTTGCCGACGTCGCGCACAAAGGTTTCTGTGCTGCGCTGAACAACATTTTCGAGTTCTTCGAGCTGTTCGGGGGACAAATTAATGTCGAATCCCTTGACGAAATTTACAGCACGCCGCTTCAGGTCTGTCTGAGCCGGAATGATCTGCACGTTTTTCTTTTTCTTCGGTTCTTCTGGTGTCACGATTGCTCCGCTTCCCCAGTCATAATGTGTCATCCGTTACAGTTCCCTTCGGTCAGGGCCGTCGAATTGTACCTGTTGACGGCGCCGATCGGGACCAAAATACGTTCCGGTATTAATGAAACGTCGTGGTCGCGCGATGACCGAAACCAAGCGACTATACAGTGCCTTGGCATTGAAGGGTTTTGCAAGAAATTCTGTAATTCCAAGATCGCGTGCTGTCGTCACATACTTCATTTCGGAATGTGCGGTCAGCATGATCACGGGGATAAAGCGGTTTGGTGAGTTGGTCGAATTGCGCATGACATCGAGGAATTCCAGTCCGTCCATACCACGTAGCCGCCATTCGCAGACAACAATGTCAATCTGTTCGCGGCGTAGCACGTCAAAGGCGTCATTGGGCTTCTTAACCCGCTGAATATGACTGGCACCAAGATATGCGAGGGTATCATACACAACCTGTGCTGAAATCTTATCCCCGTCTACAATCAGAAAACTGATTTTACTAAAGTCGATTTTTGCGTTCATCCAGCCTTGCTTCCTGAGCATCATCACGAAATGCGTCGGTGTTCAGGGGAACAGCACCAAACCCCTAGTGTGCTGTTGGTCTTAAACCCTTATACCTTTGTCTGGTTTCCAGCAAGCGCAAACAGATCGGAAAACCGAGCTGAATTCTGACAAATACTGACGCGCAGACAGTTGAAGGTATTGAACAAATGACGTTTCAGTTTCTTGTGTTTTTTGCTCGTGCCCAAGAGAGCAGCCCATCATATTGGGCTGTCGTTCCCGGAGTAAAGGGGGAGGCTGTTTTATTTCAGGGGTTCGGTTGCGCCTTCTTCGTCAATGACCTGTACCGCAACCCCCGATTCCTCGAACATTTCGGTCGAAATTTTCATATCCTGTTCCCAACGTTCAAGAAAATCGTCGGTCAATTTGCTTTTGTCGACAAAAACTTCGGCGATGCCCGCCTGAATGATCGCACGTGCGCAGTCACAGCAGGGGAAATGCGTCACATACAGCGCACAGCCATCAAGCGATGTGCCGGTATAACTGGCATTGTAAATGGCGTTGCGTTCGGCATGTTCGGTATAGGCGTATTTTTCCGGGCGTTGATGGCGACGTTCGACTGTGTCATCGACACCGCGCGGAAAACCGTTATAGCCAACAGCCCGAATTTCCTTTTTGGGGCCGATGACAACCGCACCAACCTGCGTGCTGCGATCCTTTGACCAGTCTGCGATATGTGCCGCAAGACCAAGAAAGCGATGGTGCCATTTGCTCATGAAAAGGGGCCCTGTTGCCAAAGGTGTATCAGATTAATCAGCGTGTCACATTTACGCGGCGCTGCGCATGCTATCAGGTCTTTTAAGAAGGTGCTCCTTGTAATTGTCCAGTGAAAAATCACATTTTTGTAAAGGCATTTAGTGAAAAGTCCCTGTTCAAAGCGGGGCTTATTGACTATTAAGGGGATACCCCCAGAAAAGATCAGGACGCCTTGACGCCTCGCCGCAGATGCAGGCCGAAGCGGAAGGGCTCATGTGTAACCCAAGTAACAAGAGGTATTAGCCGATGCGCCGTCAACGTAAGGCGAAAATCATCGCAACCCTGGGGCCAGCGAGCTCTCATCCAGATATGCTGGAGAAGATCGTAAAGTCAGGTGTAGATGTTTTCCGGCTGAATTTTTCGCATGGTGAACATGCAGAACACCAAAAACGTTTCGAAGCTATCCGCGCTGTAGAATCCAAGCTCGGCCGTCCGATCGGGGTTTTGATGGACCTTCAGGGTCCTAAAATTCGCGTCGGGACCTTTGCCGATGAGCAGATCGAGCTTGCGGCTGGTGATACATTCAAATTCGACATGGACAAAAAGCCGGGCGACAAAAAACGCGTTTCCCTGCCGCATCCCGAGGTTTACGCAGCCCTGAAACCGGGCGCAAACCTTTTGCTCGATGATGGCAAGCTGCGCATGCGTGTTGAAAAATGCGACGATAAATCCGCAGAATGTACCGTGATCACCGGTGGGCCGCTGTCCAACCGTAAGGGCGTTAACCTGCCTGACGTCATGTTGCCGATGTCGCCGTTGACCGAAAAAGACCGTATCGATCTTGATTACGGTCTGGAAATGGGCGTTGATTTTGTGGCGCTGTCATTCGTTCAGCGTCCTGAAGATGTTGCCGAAGCCCGCAAAATCATTCAGGGCCGTGCGGCCATCGTTTCCAAACTGGAAAAGCCGCAGGCGATTGAGCACCTTGCCGAGATTGTTGATCTGTCGGACATCATCATGGTCGCCCGTGGCGACCTTGGTGTTGAATGCCCGCCAGAAGACGTGCCGATCTTGCAGAAACGCATCATCAAGGCTTGCCGCGAAGCCGGTAAGCCGGTGATTGTTGCGACCCAGATGCTTGACTCGATGGTGTCAAACCCGACCCCGACCCGTGCCGAAGCCTCCGACGTTGCCACTGCTATTTATGATGGTGCGGATGCGGTGATGCTGTCTGCGGAAAGTGCGGTGGGTAAATATCCGCTTGAGACCGTTTCGATCATGGACCGTATTATGGTCCGGGTCGAAGAGGACGAGCTTTATTATCGTCTGCGCGATGCCAATCGTCCTGACCCGGAACACAATTCCCCTGATGCCATCAGTGCTGCTGCCCGTCAGGTGGCCGGGACCATTGGTGCCAAGGCTGTTGTGACCTATACCACGTCGGGTTCGACGTCGCTTCGTGCCGCGCGTGAGCGCCCGGAAGTTCCAATTCTGGGCCTGACGCCGAAAATCCAGACAGCACGTCGGATGACGTTGTGCTGGGGTGTGCATGCTGTGTTTACCCGTGATGCGACGAACTTCGCAGAAATGGTTGGCATTGCATGTGAAGTTGCCCAGCGCGAAGAATTCGCCAAGGTCGGGGATTCGTTGGTGATCACCGCAGGTGTGCCGTTTGGGACACCCGGTGCAACCAACATCCTGCGCATTGCATGGGTTAGCTAACGGCATCTTTGACGTTTGTTTGCCGATTTACCAAAACGGGTGGCTTTCAGGGCCGCCCGTTTTCTTTGTCTGGCTTTTGGGCGACGAGGACGTGCTGTGGTCTAAAACAGGCCGGAAAGACTGGTCTGGCGTGGCGGGGCGTGTAGTTTTAGGTGGTTCTTCTATAGGCCTCTGTATTGTTAATGTTTTTTTGAGTCTTTCCGTCGATAGTTGATCGGTAATCAGGCATGTATCTGATGATATGTGATGGTTGCAAATGGGGAGCCGAGGATAGACGATCGGTCAGGTTGTGAAGCGCGCCAAGTTCTGTTTAAACTGCGCTGACACAATAATAAAATCAGGGTGTTGACGGTTGTTAACACCGACCTGCCGCAAGGCACGGGACCAGGGGAATTGCTGCGACAATGCTGAGTTGGATGTTCAATCGGCAAAAAAATACGGGTGACGCGGGGCTTGATGATAAAGCCACTGCGAAGCTTCGTGACCTTGCACAAACGGTCCGTACTGTTGCACCTGATGCCTTTGGTGCAGATCAGGCCAACGCACAGGCACGCCGGATTCCCCGAAAACAGTCCACCGACGATGTTCCCAATCTTTCGGCACTTGAACATGCTGCGCGCCTTTCATCGGAAATGGCCGACGCGGAAGACGATGAAGACAGCTCACCGGATTTTGACAGCGACGTTCGCATGGATGTTGCCCGGCGCCTGCGCCGCCATCTTGCCGATGTCAGCCCGTCCGAACGATTGACAATGGTTGATGAGTTCGTGGCGGCCATTGCCAATATGGGCGATTGTTATCGCCCGCAGGTCATTGCGCTGATTGATCAGGAACTTGGCCATACACCTTATATGACCCGTCAGGCCGCAACGCGCCTGCGTCAGGATATTCAGGCGATTGGCCGGGTATCGATTGGTGAATATATCGAACTTCTGAGCGATTCGGATTTCCTTGATATCATGCGCGGTCGCGGTGAGTTTGTTCAGACCGCTTCGGAACGGGCACGTTCCGAGCAGAAAGCCGCCGCAAAGGCGCGCCTGATTGAACAGAAAACCGAAAAAGAGAAGGGCGGTCTTTTGAACCGTCTGTTGTCGTCCGACGAAGCACCGCGCAATGTTGTGGCACTGGCCCCGCATTTCGCCGAGCGTCTTGAAAAGAAACCAGCCGCACCGGCAAACGACTTGTTGGGCGGACAAAACCGTATTTCACGGCAGGCACAACGCCGGATTGCGCATTTTATCATGGCGTCGCTGTTTGACACATTGGTTGAACAGGGGCGTATGCGGACAGAAGTTGCGCGCGCCATGCGCCAATCTGTGCGCCAGCGGATCGAAAAGGCCCGGTTTGAAAACCGCATGCCGGCCCACGACCCGGCCGATGGCATGATGGTCGATATTACCGATGGTCAGATGGAAGACCACAGCGAGGAAGTCGCGTCAAATACCCAGATGACAATTGACCAGTATGTTCTTGATGCGCTGTCGCGCAACGAGGATGCACTGGTTGTGCAGGCGCTTGGGCATTATGCCCAGCTGCCGGTTGTTGTCGTATCCAAAATTCTTGATTCTGGCAGTGCGCGCGCAATCACCGCGCTGGCGTGGCGGTCGGGCATGACGGCACCGTCTGCGGTTGTCTTGCAGCTTAGCAGCGGTATTCCGGAAGCCAGTATCGAAAGCCCGGCTGCGGGTGGGCGCTATGCCCTGGCGACGACGGATATGGATTGGTATATCGATTTCTTTAACGATATGAAGCCATCAGTATCCAAGCCGCGCGTCGAAAAAGAACCAGATGCGGCCGCGCGTGAAGCAAAGCCGCGTGAAAGCGTCGGACAAAGCCGCCGGACCCGCAAGGGAAGTGGCATTGAAGGATTGGTCTCTGATAGTCGGCCCAAGGGTCGTAAGGGAGACTGAATGCCATGAGCAACAATCACGGCATCTCCTATGATGGGCTGAAATACGCGCTTAACATCAAGGAAAGTTATCAAAGCAGAGAGCCGCTTACGGTGATGGGCGCTGCCAAGCAGTTGCGTTTGTTGATGCCTGAACACTTGCTGAGCAATGATCTGGCCTTGATGCAATATGATGATCCGATTGCACTGGCAGTGATTGCGACCCGTGATCCGGAAAGCCCGATGGCACTTGCTGCGGCCATTCGTATGGGGCCGCACGCAAAGTGCAAGGAGCTGATTACCGGCGTGTTTGAAGTGGTTTCTGACGCCACCAAACACGAACTGGTGGCCGATTGCGCCAAGCTTCTGACCAAGAACGCCTTTAGCCCGGAAGCATTTCATCTGGTGCGCACGCGCGCATCCAATCACGTTGTCGAAATTCGAGAATCCTATCGCCGGGCGATGGCAGAAAATCTGCGCGCGCTTTTGGATGGCAAGATGGTTGCGCGTGAATTTGTCGAAGAGTTTATTGAACTGGCATCGAACGGCAATCTGCGCATCGATATATATCGCCGTTTGGTGATGAAATTGATGCGATCCGATGCAGTGCGGCCAAGTGTCAAGTTCATGCTGCTTGAACGTCTTGATCAGTTCCCGCAGATGGTCAAGCTCCAGATTGTTAACGAGGTTAACTCCGCACCTGATACCCCGGAGTACCAAACGTTAAAGCAGGAACTGCGCTGGATTTACGAAGCCAAGCAAAAGCAGCCAGCGTCGCAAGCGCCGATAAATGCAGCGTCACGTCCGATCAAGGATATGGCGGCAGGCACGCAAATTGACTTTGGTGTTGCCGCAGGCCTTCACCGTCGCAACAGCATTATCAAACCCGCAGAACAGACCTTACAGCGCACGGTTAATCCACCGATGATGAGCAGCGGCGGGTTTAGTTCGCGCGAATTGTCGTCCTGGCTGAACTAGAGTCTGTTTTCCAGATAATAGCGTTTATCCAACCAGCCGGGATTCGGCGGCGTTGTTGTGTGGGCCTGCGTGAAGTCCAGCCTGTTTTTCCAGATATACCGTACAGATGACCCGCATCAAGGATGCGAAATTGGGAATGTCGCCGCGTTGGGTGAAGACTTCGTCGTGGATTTTACCCAAAAACTGTGGGGTGCTAAACCCTTCGCCTGCTGCGATTTCATCGAGAATTTGCCAGAAGCGCAATTCAAGGCGCAGGCTGGTGACAACACCATTCATCCGAATAGACCGGCTTACGCATTGGTACAGTTCGGGTTCGGTGCCGGAATATATTTGACACATATTGATGGCCTTTCCTGAAAGTGCTGTCGGATACATCGCACCGACAGCTTTTCTTTTTACAGGGCCATGGTCAGGCAAATGTCGCCCAAGCGCAATCAGCGATTGGGCGACACGCGATCACAATTTGATTTCGGTGCCCAGAACCACAAGGAAGGCTGCCATCCATTTAGGGTGGGCGGGCCATGCCGGGGCGGTCACAAGGTTTCCATCAACACAGGCGTCATCAATGGCGATATCGGCATAGGTGCCACCGGCCATTTTTACTTCGGGTGCACAGGCCGGGTAGGCCGATACACGGCGATCTTTCAGGATGTCAGCCGCGGCAAGAAGTTGCGCGCCATGACAAACAGCGGCAATTGGTTTGTTGGCATCGTTAAAATCACGGACAAGACGAATGACATCTTCGTTCAGGCGCAGATATTCCGGGGCACGTCCACCGGGGATCAGAACTGCGTCATAGTTTTCGGCACGCGCCGCAGAAAAATCTGCATTGAGTGCAAAGTTATGGCCGCGTTTTTCGCTGTAGGTCTGATCGCCTTCAAAATCATGGATGGCAGTGGCGACGGTATCGCCAGCCTTTTTATCCGGGCAGACCGTATCAACGTGATGGCCGACAGCCAGCAGGGTCTGGAACGGAACCATTGTTTCGTAATCCTCGGCATAGTCGCCAACGATCATCAGAATTTTCTTTGCAGACATTTTTTATCCTCCCGCAGGTTTTTGATCTGTGAACTATAGGCTTGTTTGATCGGGGGCGGGTAACAGCGGGATACTACGTTGCCCGGCATTGCCGATGTCGGGCCCCCATGTCTGGTGCCGGGCATAAAGATGGATATAAAAAAAAGAAGCCCGGTTGGGCCTCTTTTCAGTATTAAATTTTAAAGACAGGTCAGCTTTTGGAAGGTGTTGCTTTCGAAGCTGCTGTTTTGCGGGCCGTTGTCGATTTGGCCGCTGTTTTGGTTGCGGTTTTTGCCGTGCTGGCGCTTGAACGCGGTGCCGGTTTTTTCGCAGGAGCCTTCGCCGCAGGCTTGGCTGCGGTTTTTGCCCCACTGGCCGTTTCGGCCGTTTCCTTGATGTGCAAGTCGCGCTGCGGGAACGGAATAGAGAACCCGGCGGCCTCAAGTTCGGTTTTCGACCGGCGGCTAAGATCCCAGAAGGTCGGCCAGAATTCAGACGTTGCGACCCAGCCACGTGCCGTCAGATCAACCGAGCTTTCACCAAGGGTGGCGACGAAGCTCATCGGTTCGGGATCCTTGAGAACGCGTGCATCAGATGCGACAAGGTTTTTGAGGAAATCAAGGGCGGCATCGACGTCATCGTCATAAGAAATACCAACCTTGATGTCGAGGCGGCGGGTCGGGTTGCGTGAATAGTTTTTGATCGCACTATTCCAGATCTGCGAATTCGGGGCCGAGATAAAGACGCCGTCCGGCGTTTTTAGCAAGGTCGTAAACAGCGTGATTTCAACAACGGTTCCCGAAACAGAGCCAGCCTCGACAAACTCATCAACCTTAAGCGGGCGCAGCACAAGGATCATGACGCCAGCGGCGATATTTGATAGTGTCCCTTGCAGGGCCAGACCGATGGCCAGGCCGGCAGCACCGAGTACGGCGATGATGCTTGCGGTTTGCACGCCGAAGTTCGACAAAACGGCGATCAGGACAAAAATTAAAACCGTGTAGCGCGCGATGCTTGCGGCCAATGGTTTTAATGTTGAGTTGACAAATTTGGCGTTCTTGAGTGAGTGGCGGACAAGTGCCGCGGCACGTCCTGCGACCCACCAGCCCGCGATAAGAAGAATGATTGCGCCCAGAATATCCAGGCCGAATCCCAAAGCGAAGGATTTCAGCGCTTCTGTGATCGTTGCAACATCGGTTTCAAGCATATGAACCTCGTCCGCTCCGTGTCATGGTTGTATTGGTTGCTACTCATACGTCTGTATGAGATACTCAACAATACAGGTTTAGTGGCTGTTGAAAAGTAGCCAAGAACACCAAAATGTAACTATCGCTATGGAACAGATCGTGTTTTCGTGCGTTTTACGTCATAATATAACCATCTTTGGTGATATATTGCTAATCTAATAACAACCTAAACGACAGGGGTAAGACATGCAGTTTCGTTCTTCCGTTCTTTTCGCTCTCGGCGGTGTTGCAATGCTGAGCGCGTGTAGCAGTGTCGATAACTCAGGCACTGCGGTTGCCTACGGTGGTAACCCACTGACCTATGGTAACTCTGTTTCCAGCGCGATTTCTGGTCAAGAGCCGTCAACCAGCTTTGGTAAGGCGCTTAAGGCAGAATACATCGCCTATGCGCAGCGTGAAGCTGATGAATGGTATGACTTCTTCGATGCTGATTTCTTTGCCAAGAAAGCAGGCAAAGTTGCAGAAAACGAAACACTTCTTCCAGAAGATCCGGCCAACTGGCGTTTCTCTGATGAAGAGGTCGCCCAGAAACGTGCAGTTCGTGATGAGCTGATCGCGCTTTTGGACGACGGCAAACGTGAAGAAAAACCTGAGACCGCAGCAATCGCGCAGGCGCGCTTTGATTGCTGGATCGAAGAAAGTGAAGAAGGCTGGCAGAACGACCTGATCAGCCAGTGCTGGAAAGATTTCGAAGCAGCGATGGCTGAACTTCGTAAAGAAGAAATGGCAACTCCGGTTGCTGCAGTCGCGCCGAAAGAAAGCCGTCTGTTCACGATCTTCTTCGATTTTGACAGCGTTGCAATCACGCCGGTTTCCGAACGTGTTCTTGATGCCGCTGCTGAGCAGTGGGCACAGAGCATGGGCACCATCAATGTTGTTGGTCACGCCGATTCTTCCGGTGCAGCAGCCTACAACTTGAAACTGTCCGAGCGTCGTGCTTCGGCAGCACTGAGTGAGTTGACCGGTCGCGGCATTAAAGGTGACTCTGTTGACACCGATGCGGTTGGTGAGGGTGAACTCCTTATCCCGACTCCGGATGGTGTTCGTGAGCCGCGTAACCGTCGTGTGACGATCTCCGTCGACTAATCGACGACGTTTACCAAATCTTCGGCAACGAGGTGGCATAGTGCCACCTCGTTGTTTTTGTATGTGGTTTTGGAAAACAAAAACTTTTTGGCGTAATTGCAGTTGAAATTGGCGCTAATCTGCATAATGTCTGCTGTAGATTTATACCAAAGAGCTAAAGGCGGGGACGTATAATGGGGGCCTTGAAGTTGGTCTTTTCTCGACGTGCATGCTGTGCCGTGTTGGGCATGGCGATGATGGCGGTTGTTTCTCCGCGGGTTGCGCAATCTGCTGACGTTACGCCGGTTATGCCCTTTGAGAAATATTTTGCTGATCAGCGCGGTGACGGAAAGTTTCTGCGGTTTAACGCATTTTCTGGCGAAATTCCAGGCAAGCGCATCAAAGCATTGCTGCGATCGGGTCAGGTTATCGGTGATCGCATCTTGCTTTCAGAAGACGTCGCGGTCTATTTCCCCGATGGCTATATCGTTCAGTCACAAACCCGGTTCGGCAAATACATCCCCAAAGTAGGTCTTAAGGCGTCATCGGTTGTCAAACGCGACCATCTGATGGAAAACCCGCGCTATGCACTGGTCGGAAATTTTGATCAGATTCTTGGTAAAGAATGTGCGCGTAGCGAATACGCCAATGGTTTCGCGGCCCTTCGGATCAAGCGTGATGGTGTGATGTCACTGGTTCTTGAGACATCGGGCCTGTATGACCCGCTGGTCGACGAACAGACCACCACCTATACCGTTACAAGTGCTGTTCAGTCTGTGTTTATGGGCAATCAAGGTTTGATGCCTGAATTGCTGCTGAAATGCGGGCGCGGTTAATTCCGACCGACACCGGTAACATCAAAGATACAAGGCACCGGAATTCCCGGTGCCTTTTTGTTTGTCGATTTGCGATTTACGGCAATATGGCTTAGCTGACGTGCCAATCGGCAGTAAACAGGCGGGGTATTTCAATCGCCGGGCAGCGGTTCATGACCGTCACCAGTCCCGCATCAACTGCCTTATCGGCGGCAGGCACATTGATCACACCAAGTTGCATCCAGACCGATTTGGCCCCAATTGCGATGGCCTCGTCGATAACACCGGCCGCGTCATCACTGTTGCGGAAAATATCGACCATATCGACCGGTTCATTGATGTCTGAAAGCTGTGCCACAACCGTCTGCCCGTGAATTTGGTGTCCGGCCTGCCCGGGGTTAACGGGGATAACGTGATATCCGCGATCAAGAAGGAACTTTAAAACCCCGTTGGATGGGCGTTCCGGCTTTGGGCTCGCACCTACAAGGGCGATGGTTTTTGTGTTTGATAGCAGTGTTTTAACACCGCTATCATCCGGATTTGAAAATTCGGTCATCTCTCACATCCGCTGTTTGTTAAATGTATCACTGCTTTGAAGTTATATGATATTTTTCGCTTGGCAACTGGCAGGCATCAACAGGTGTTCGGGACGGTGACGTGATCATGGATCGCGGGGGCCTCGCGGAAAGTTGAAAGCGAGTTTAGGTGACGCGCGCTCTAAAAAGCGGTTGTGTGACATATCAGTTCATTTTGACGGACATCTATTGCATGTATCCTTGGCTTGATCCTTCGGGGCGCTTTTCGTTCTTTAAGCTTACAGTCTTTGTGGCCCTTCTTGTGCCGGGAGTTCTGCTGCTGTGGCCGGTCGTGCTTGAAGGTGGTGCGACCATTCCGGTCAAGGAAGCCATCCTTGAAAGCGGTGACTGGACGATCCGGATACTGTTGATATCCCTATTGATTACACCGCTTCGCCGGATCACACGGTTTTCAAAACTGGTGCAAGTACGCCGTCAGATCGGTGTTGCGGCATTTGTCTATGTGATGGTTCATCTGTTGCTTTATGCGATCAGTCAGAACCTTGATCTTGGCAAAATCGTAAGCGAGATTTTCTTACGGATTTATCTGACCATCGGGTTTGCTGCAGTTGTCGGGCTGTCGGTCCTTGCTGCGACATCGACAAAGGCTGCCATGCGCAAGCTTGGAGCGAACTGGTCGCGCCTGCACAAGGCAAGCTACGGGATCGCCATTTTGGGCGCACTGCATTTCTTTATGCAGTCAAAGATCGACGTCAGCGAAGCGACCCTGATGGCCGGGTTCTTTGTTGCGCTTATGCTTTATCGCTTTGCGCACTGGCGCGGGTGGTCCTTGCGCAGTTTTATGCCGCTTCTTGCCGTGTCCGTAGTGGCCGGATTGGCAACGGCGGGCATTGAATATGCGTGGTACGCGCTTGCAACCGGTGTTCCGGCAGATCGTGTGTTTGCCGCCAATCTTGAATGGATGTGGCCGATGCGCCCAGCCTGGACTGTTTTCCTGACCGGGCTTTTCATGATCGTTGTCTGCCAGTTTGGACGCGATGGTGCTGCGCGCACTGTGATCGCAAATGTGATGGCCAGTGTGCGGCTTAAACCGCAGCACTCGCGCGGCGGGTAAGGGCGGTTAGAAGACCAGCCCCGATCATCACCGCACCACCGGTGCGGGTCAGGCGGCGCATGGCAGCGGGATTGCGAAACCGTTCCCGTAAGGCCGATGCCATCACCGCCCAAATCGTTACATTTACCGCCGCCAGAATGACAAAGGTTGTTGTCATGATTATGAACTGCGGCAAGACCGGGCTGCTTGCGGTGACGAACTGCGGCACAAAGGCGATGAAGAAGACAATGCCCTTTGGGTTGAGTGCGGTCACGATATAGGCCTGTAAAAACATCCGTGATGGGCGGTTGCGCTTGGCGTCGGCGTTGTCTTCAAGCACGCCCGGCTTTTCGCGCCACATCTTTATCCCAAGATAAATCAGATATCCCGCGCCACACAGTTTCAGGACGGTAAAAGCATCGGCCGAGGTTGCAAGCAGCGCACCCGCACCGGCAAGCGATACGGTCATGGCGGTTAAGTCGCCCAGCGCCACACCGGGAACCGTTGCCCATGCCGTCTGGCGTCCTTTGCCCAAGGCATAACTTACCACAAGCATGATGGTCGGGCCGGGAATGGCCAGAACAATGGAGCAGGCCACAACATAGGCAAGCCAGATTTCGATGGGCATTTTAGGTCTCCGTCTGAGAGGGGGCAGCTAGAGTGCCTGAATAGATGATATTTGCAAGAATATCGAGTTGTTGCGAAAGAGTTTGCAATTCATTATTAACAACTGTAGTGATGTGAACATCTTCACTTATCAGGGGGTGGTTGGTGAAAGATGGATGAACTTCAGTATGGTTAGGGCGTATGGGCTATATTCTTTTCGAAGAATTACATCGGCAAGAAGAAGGGCGTTTACAGCGGTTCTTTATGCGTCGGTTACGCAATCAGGATGATGCCCTTGATGCAACGCAGGAAACTTTTGCCCGTATGCTGGGCATTGCACCGCGTTTGCGCATCGAAAATCCACAAGCATATTTGTTTCAGATTGCCAAGTCCGTTGCCTGCCGAAATGGTGCGCGGTTGCAGATTGATCGTCAAATGCTGTCGTCCGATCATGAGATCGACGAGATTGCCGAAGATGCCCCCTGTCAGGAGCGCATCGTTGCTGCCCGGCAGTATTTGAAAATCATGGCACGTGCGATCGAAGGATTGCCTGCGCGCTGCCAGGAAGTTTTCATCTTAAGCCGACTACACGGACTGGCAAATGGCGAGATCGCAAAGTCGCTCGGCATCAGCCGAAACATGGTCGAAAAGCACATCATGCGGGCGCTGATCACCTGCCGGGATGTGCGTATGCGCCTGTCAAACGACGTGTGGGGCAATGGGGCGAATACTGCTTTGGCAGTAGGGGGCTCATGAGTGCATGAGCATGAATGCGCAGAAAGCCAAAGCAGAAATTCCACAAGACCTAATCACGGCGGCGGCAAGGTGGGCCGCACGGTTGCAGTCAAGTGATGCGACGCCGGTTGACCTTGCGCAGTTTCAGGATTGGTTGGATCAGGACCCGCGGCATGTTCGGGCTTATGAAGAGTTCGATCAATTATGGACTGATTTGCAAGATGTACCACTGCCCGCTGGTAAGTTAAGTCGCATTCGTCGGACGCGGACATTGCGACGTGCTGCTGTTGTCGGGGTTGGCATGGTGGCGGTGATGGCGGTTGGAGCCGACCATTTCGGCATCTCGGATCGGATCAGAGCGGACCATTATACGGTCATGGGCGAGACAGAACAGGTCACGTTGCCCGATGGCACGCAGGTTTCGCTGAACAGTGATAGTGCTATCAGGGTCGCGTATTCGCCAAAACAACGTGAAGTGGTGTTGTTGCGCGGTGAGGTTTTCTTTGACGTTCAGCACAACCCAGATAGACCGTTCATTGTTGTCGATGATCAGTTCCGTGCTCGCGCGGTTGGTACGCGCTATGGCGTGCGTGAGCAGTCCGTTGCCGGTGCACCGGATGTGCAGGTCGAGGACGGTGTGGTTGAGGTCGCCACCCGCACCGAACGTGTGGTGCTCAATGCCGGAGAGGGAGGATTCTTGTCTGCTGACGGACAGTTTGCAGTACGCAAGATTGATCTCGGCAACACGACAGCCTGGCGGGATGGAAAGCTGGTCTTTTCCAATCAACCCTTATCGACGGTGTTGGCCACGCTTGAAAAATATCGGTTTGGCAAAATCGTTCTGCTGAACAAAGCAGTCGGTGCAAAAAGGGTCAGCGGTATCTTTGATCTGGATGATACGGATCAGGCGCTTCGGTCCTTGGCGAACGGGTTGCCGATCCGAATTACCCGGGCAACGGACCTGTTGACGATCATTGATGAAAAATAATTTGAAAAAAGTCATCCGCAGACGTCAGGACTTCTCAAATTCCCTGCTCTTACAGGATAGGCGCGACTGAAAAATCGGCGCGTTCCATAGAAATTATCCTGAAGTGGGGAAAAATGTATCGTTATAAGGTGGGAAATGCGGCCCGTTTTGGTTTGGTGGCATTGGCGATTGGGAGTGTTTCGGTATCGGCCTTGCTGGCGTCTGCGCCGATTAATGCGCTAAGGGCGCAAACGCAACAGTCTGAGGTGGTGGCGTTTTCGGTGCCATCGGGATCACTTGAAAACGCGCTTTTGACGTTTGGGCGCCAAGCCAACTTGCGCATTGTCTATCCAACAGTTCTGACCGACAACAAGACATCGGGGGCGTTGAACGGGACATTTTCCGTGGAACAAGGTCTGTCGCGGCTGCTTGCGCAAAGTGGTCTTTCGTATCGGTTTGCTCCGGATGGCTCCGTCAGTGTGTTTGATCCGACCAATGCCGCAAGCGACGGAACGCAAACCGGCCCTGTTGTCGTGGACGGATATGCCGAAGACGCAGACGGTTCGGTTGACGGGTATGTTGCCAAACGAACCTTTGCCGGATCAAAAACAGATACAGCGATTGAAAAAATTCCCCAGTCGATTTCAGTTGTTCCATCCGAACAGATTGAAGATCAGGCAGCACAGTCTGTGGCCGAAGCCCTGCGTTATACGCCGGGTGTGGTCACGGAATATCGCGGCACGTCGAACCAGCATGACGAAATGTATGTGCGCGGGTTTTCCTATGTGCCGAAATATCTTGATGGGTTGAATTACGGCGAAACATCCTTTGGTCAGATCGACCCCGATTTGCTGGAGCGCGTCGAGCTTCTGCGTGGCCCGTCATCCATCCTGTATGGGCAAGCCAATCCCGGCGGGGTGGTCAATATGGCGACCAAGAAAGCCGGTACGAATTCCCCCAACGAAGTTCAGTTTTCAGTCGGGAACAATAACCTTCTGTCAACGATGGGTGATATTTCGGGTGTCGTATCCCAAGACAATGGCATCACATATCGCCTTGTCGCCAAGGGCCTTACCGAGGAAGAAGAAGCAGGCGACATCGAGAAAAACCGCGTTGCCATCATGCCGTCGATCAACTGGACACCAAATACCGATACCAGCCTGACGGTTTCGGCGATCTATCAGAATGACCCGGATGCCGGGACGCGCGGCTTCCTGTCGGCCAGCGGGACGCTTTATCCGACAAGTATTGGCTATTATCCGCGTGATTTTTATGTTGGGGCGTATGACTGGGAAGAATCAACACGCACACAGGCGTCGGTCGGATATGAGTTTGAGCATCGCCTGAATGACACCGTTACGGTGCGTCAGAATACGCGCTACAACCATATCGAGGCCGATTACAAAAGCGTTATTCTTGATAACGCCAACGATGACCAGATTTTGCGCGCGGCGGTGCAATCGGGTGATGAGCTTGACCAGTTTGTCATCGACAATCAGGGACAATTTGATTTTGCCACCGGAGATCTGGAACACACGGTGCTGGTTGGGCTTGATTACAAATACGGGATCAAGAATTCAACGTTTGGCCGCAAAAGCCTTGGTTATGAAGACTGGAATAATCTGACCCGCTATACCGGGTTGTCACAACTTCCGGCGTCGTCAACGAACGAGGAAACAAAATCCTGGCAAACCGGGGTGTATGCGCAGGATCAGGTCCAGTTTGACAAACTTGATGTTACTTTTGGCCTGCGTCATGACTGGGCCGGAAGCAATACCGACGATTATTTGAACAGTACGACCGAAAGTCAGGACGACCACGCGCTTTCGGGGCGTATCGGTGCTGTTTACAGCTTTGACAATGGGATAGCGCCCTTTGCGAGTTACAGCACATCGTTTGAACCGAAAATTGGCACAGACCAGAATGGTGCTCCATATGATCCGGTGACGGGGCAGCAATATGAAGCTGGGGTGCGCTATGCACCGGGCGATGGTCGGTTCATGGTGACTGCGTCGGTTTATCAACTGACCCAGCAAAACATTGTTTCAACAGATCCTGCCGATAGCAGTCTGACCTATCAGACAGGTGAGATCCAAAGCCGCGGCTTTGAAATTGAGGGGCGTGCGGCTGTGACCGAAAACCTTTCGATGGTGGCATCCTATTCACGGATCAATGCCAAAACGATTGAGGATAAAGACCCGGCCAATGTCGGACTGAAAACCTCGAACACGCCACGGGATCAGGCTGCACTTTGGACCAAATATCAATTTGATACAGGTACCTTTGACGGTGTCTCACTTGGGGGTGGTGTTCGCTATACCGGTGTCAGTTATGATCGGAAAAATACCACCAAGGTTCCAGAATACATGCTGTTTGATGCGATGGTTGCCTATGATCTTGGCGTTGTTTCAAACACGCTTGACGGGGCGAGCATCCAGCTCAATGCGGTTAACCTTACTGATGAAACCTATGTTTCGTCCTGTACGGTTGGCGCGTGGGCTTGCTGGTATGGTCCGGGGCGTTCAATTGTCGCAACCCTGAAATACAAATGGTAATAACGCGATGAAAATGGCTGGTTTCGCAAAGCTGTCGGGACTTTTGATTGGAGTGTCGATAATGACGACTGTTGGAGAACCGAATTTGGCACAGGCTCAAACAAGCCCTCAGACAAAAGCACAAGCGGAGGCAGATGCTGGGCGATCAGGCGTCAACGGCACTTTGCGCGGCCAGCTTGACCATATGGGGCACAGCAAGATTGTCCCGCTTGGGCTTGGGGTCGGGGGCTATGTTGGCGGTCATGTTCAGACTGGCGCGGCCCCGGTTCGGCTGGAATTGCTCGATCAGGACGGAAAAACTGTGCGCCTTCTGGCAAAACAGGCATCCGGGCAAACGTGGATACAAGTACTGACGCCAACCGAGAATGCATCCTTGCGCATTACCGCCGAACAGGACGGTATCACCAATTATGATTTTGATTTTCGCTACCTTGTTGAAAAGAAAGACCAGCATCCGCCAGTAGCAGAATATTTAAGTCCGGCCATCACGGAGTTGGCTAAAGATATCGGCAAAGGGAAAGTACATGCGACCGATGCATTTTGGGCAAAGGTGACGCGTGACGGAACGCCGATGGTTGAGCCATCCCACGGGGATGAGGTGATCATGACCTTCCTTGCGCGCGGATTGGAACGCAACGGGCGCATTGTTGGTGCCCCCAGTAATGACCATGAATTTCTACAACGGCTTGGCGAGAGCGATGTCTGGTTCAAAAGCTTTGTTGTGCCCAGATCGACACGGCTTTCGTACAGAATTGCCCGTGATGTGCCTGAATTTGATGCCGATGCGCGGTCGCGCCGGATTGCCCTTTTGGCGACAGCACAGGTTGATCCGCTAAATAAATTCCCATGGCCGGCAGATGCACCAGATGTGTTTAATCAGGAATTTGTTGTTGAACTTCCCGATGCACCCGTTCAACCGGGCATGGCCGAACGTGATGTGCCCAAAGGGACGCTCGACAGTTTTGTCTTTGAAAGTGCAACACTTGGTAATCAACGCGATATTACACTGTACCGGCCATACGGATTTGATCCGGAAAACCCGAAAAACGTTTTGCTTGTGCTGTTTGACTCAGCAGAATATCGCGATGAGGTTCCTACCCCCAAAATCCTTGATAACCTGATTGCAGACGGGGTGTTGCCGCCAGTGTCGGTCGCCTTCATTGCCAATCCTGATAACGCAACCCGCGGGGTTGAATTGCCGGTAAATCAGGTTTTTGCCGATGTGCTTGCCACGGATGTGATGGCGCTTGTCGGTCGTCATCTTGGTGTGGATATCCCGGCCAGCCGAACGGTTCTGGCTGGGTCAAGTTATGGCGGGCTGGCATCGGTTACGGTGGCACTGCGTCACCCGGATGTCTTTGGTAATGTTGTTTCGATGTCCGGGTCGTTCTGGTGGCATCCCAAAGATACGCCCGATGATCAGAACGAATATGTCTCCCATCAGGCGGCATCAACCGATAGCCAGCCGGTCCGTCTGTTTTTAACTGCGGGACTATTTGAAACCGGCCGCATGGGTGTTGCCGGGATTTTGGAAAGCAACCGTCATTTGCGTGATGTGCTCATTGCCAAGGGGTATGACGTTACCTATCGGGAATATGCTGGCGGGCATGATTATCTGGTGTGGCGCGGTGCGCTTGCCGATGGGGTGATCGATTTGTTCGGGCAAAAGTAATCAGATACCAAATACACAGACGACCAAAGGTTGGTCCTGACCCTTGATGATTGAGGGCGGCAAAAGGGAAAAACTTTTGTCGCCCTTATTGTGATGGTTTGAATTTAATCGGTTATTCATGACGCCATGTCGGATGGCGTTTTTCAACAAAGGCGCCGATGCCTTCGCGCGCATCGTGTTTTTGCATGTTGCCGGTCATGACGCTCGATGCATAGGCATAGGCATCCGACAGCGGCATTTCGAGTTGCTTGTAGAACGCCTGCTTGCCAGTTTGAACTGTCATACCCGACCGTGCAGCAATGCCGCGCGCCAGTGTTGTGGTGGCATCGGTAAGATCGTCATCTGCGGCGACGTCTGATACCAACCCCATGGAAAAGGCGGTCTCGGCATTGATTGGATCGCCGGTCAGCAACATGCGCATGGCGTGTTTACGTGAAATGTTGCGGCTAAGGGCGACCATCGGGGTCGAGCAAAACAGCCCGATATTGACCCCCGGTGTGGCGAATTTTGCCGATGTGCCGGCAACCGCAAGGTCGCAACTGGCGACAAGCTGACATCCGGCCGCGGTCGCCATGCCGTGCACCTTGGCAATGACCGGTTGGGGCAGGGTGACGATCCGCATCATCAAATCACTGCATTGGGAAAACAGGGCGGCGTGTTTGTCGCAGTCCGAAATCCCGTTCATTTCCTTTAAGTCATGACCGGCACAAAAGACCGGTCCTTCGGCGGCCAGAATGACGCAGCGGATATCGCGATCTGTGGCGATGGCGTCGAAAATATCGTGCAAGGATTTCATCATCGCGCAGGAAAGCGCGTTTCTGCGTCCCGGGTTGGTCAGGGTTACGGTGGCAACACCGTCTTGATCGTGTCGGGTGGCAAGTGGCGTTTCGATGCGTTCATCAACCATTGGTGTACTCCCTATCAACCGCATTCAAGCGGTAATTCTTATTTTCTTATACATATTGTCGTAGTAGAATTGCACGTAACAGGAAAAAAAATAAAACCCTGCAGGACGCCATTTTGGGGTGGCTTGCTGCCATATCAGGCGAGTGGCTGTGGATGAGCAAAGATCAAATGCGTAAGCCGGGGCGGGCCCCAGGTCGTTTTGTGACGACCAAGACCATTATCGAAACCCGCAGGCCCAAAACGCCGGTGGCCGCAACACCGATCAAGCGTTTTGACCGGAAAGACGCAATGGAGCGCGATCTTGACCGGTATCGCGCCGATGCCCGCGCACGTTTGTTGCGCAACGGATTTGATGTGCCCGCGTACCTTATGCCCAAACCCCCAGTCAGCGAAGACGAAGAGGGGAATATCCCTGAAATTGACCCGGATGAAGTGCGCGACGTTCACAGCCACGTTATGACAGGCCCGAAGCCAGCCCCGTTGGCCAAGGTGAACAACGCACCGCTTGCACCGGCCAAAGCCGCCAGCAATGCATCAACCGCCAAACCATCGCGCCATGTTCATGTGCAGGGTGGTGTGGCGCAAAAGCTTCATCAGGCAGCCCCCGTAAACGGTAGTTCTGCTGGCGATGCGCAGGCGGGGGGCGAAAATGCCGCCTATCAGGATTATGTCGATAGTCTGGATGGTGGCCCGACCTTGCTTGATCACATGCGCGGCGATGATGCCCCGATCAAGGGACGCGTGGATGATCTTAAATCGGCCGAAGAAACAAAATCACGCATTGATCTGCCAGATAATTCGTCCAGTTGGGTGGCGCGTGATGGGGGTAAAAACACACCCGGCATGACCCGGTCAGGTGCAGGGAAATCCAAATCAGGGACACGGCGGTCCAAGCGGAAATCTGCTGGTGGCGTACCGATCAACTGGAACAAGGTCCTGCCAAAGATCGCGGCCTATATGGTTGCGGCTGTTGGTATTGGCTATGTTCTGGTTCTGACGCTTAATCAGTTCTCGGCGATTTTGGCTAAGTAAACACTGCCCATTGCCTGCCGTAATTACCATATACAGTCATAGAATATTAAACCGTTCCGCGCCGAAGCAAGATGTTTGGCATGGGCGGTTGACCCATTGGACAATCAATGTTGTCGATGGGCCGTAACATCAGTGGCAGACGTCAGGCATGTTTTGGGCATGGCCTGATGATCATCTGAAAAGCCTGCCATATAAAAAGACTACGTGCGATCTTGGGACATTATGGGGCGGGGATGTGTGAACATTCGTGATCCGGGCCGCCTAAACAATTTGGCCGGGATGAGGGGGCGAGTTAACCCTTGGTTCGGAGGCAGCGTGTGACGCTGTAAAGTCGCTATGACAAGTGATGTAAAAGGTCAGGAAGACCGCCGTCCGGTATATCTTCCCGAAAACCGCCATCATTGGGCATCCAATGATGAAGTCGATAAACCTGTGGTCGATGTTACGCGTGGACCGATCCGGGCCCGATTTCGGCGTAACCGGAACACCGGACCGTCGATGTCGGTGGGGGAATGGATGCGCGCCAACCTTCCAAAGATTGGGGCAACATCAATTGTTGCGATTGTCATTCTGTGTGTTGTTGCCACGATCTATACTGATATGGCCCGTATTGTGATGGATTAACGCAACGTCGAATGGGTGTTGTGCTTTGGTCGTAGGTTGGGCTATGCGTGCCTGTAAATATTGACGTTAACGTAAACGTTATGTCAGTCTTCCGGTTGATGATGAAAGATGCTGTATCAAACAAGACAGCACAGCAGGGAGACGACCCAATGACCCACACCCAAACCTTTCCGGCAGGTTCCGGTATCACGCCAGCCGATTTCGATGCCATCATGCGTGAAAAGGTGCCGTTTGTCGGGGACATGGGGGTGGTCACTGAACGGTTGACCGATGATAGCGCCACGTTGCGTTTGCCGTTTAACGAACGGTATTTACGACCGGGCAATGTCGTGACCGGCCCGGCGATTTTTGCGTTGGCCGATATTGCGCTTTATGCCGTGGCGTGGCTGGTCGTGCCCAAGGCCGATCTGGCAGTAACGACCGAGGCGACGGTGCATTTCCTGTCCGGGGCCAAGCCCGGCGATTTGATTGCCGAAGCCAAAATCCTTAAGGCGGGCAGGCGGCTTTTGATTGCGGAATGCCATATAAGGTCTGCTGTCGATGACAGCCTGTGTGCGCATGTGATTGGCACCTATGCGATGCCGCCGGCGTAAAAACCGGATAAAATAGTGTGGTAAAATAATACCTCGTTATTTAAGTTATTGATTTTAAACGAAATATTCCTGTTGTTTTCCTGTTGAATACTGGCATAATGCGCCGACTTTCAACGAGGGACCATTCCCTCCGTGGAACCCAGTTTTCGAGTATAGAAATAATGAAAACCTTCTCTGCGACACCGAGCGACATTGAGCGCAAATGGTTCGTGGTCGACGCCCAAGACGTCGTCCTTGGCCGCCTTGCTGCTGTTGTTGCCAATCGTCTTCGTGGTAAGCACAAAGCGATGTTTACTCCGCACATGGATTGTGGCGATCATATCGTCATCGTCAATGCTGAAAAAATCAAACTTACCGGCCGTAAACTTCAGAACAAGAAGTTCTATTGGCACACCGGTTATCCGGGCGGTATCAAAGAACGCACCATGGACAAGCTCCTGAACGGTGAGCATCCGGAACGCGTGATCATCAAAGCTGTTGAGCGTATGATGTCCCGTGGCCCGCTGCGCAGCCAGGTTCTTTCCAAGTTGCACGTCTATGCAGGCACCGAGCATCCGCATGACGCTCAGAAGCCGGAAGTCCTCGACGTTGCGGCTATGAACGAAAAGAATAAGCGGAGTGCTAAGTAATGGCCGAAACTAAAACTCTTGAAGATCTCAAGGATCTGGCACAGGGCGGCGAAACCGTTGCTGCAGCTGCAGAAGGCACCCTGCCGGAACCAAAGATCGACGCACAGGGCCGTTCCTATGCAACTGGCCGTCGTAAGAACGCAATTGCACGTGTCTGGATCAAACCGGGCTCAGGCAAAGTCACCGTCAATGGCCGCGAATTCGAAGATTACTTCGGTCGTCCGGTTCTGCGCATGGTGATCAACCAGCCGTTCACCGTCACCGATCGTAAAGATCAGTTTGACGTTGTTTGCACCGTTAACGGTGGTGGCCTTTCTGGTCAGGCCGGTGCAGTTCGTCACGGTATTTCACGTGCACTGACCTCCTTTGAGCCGGCACTGCGTCCGTCGCTTAAAGCTGGTGGGTTCCTTACCCGTGACTCACGTGCAGTCGAACGTAAAAAATACGGTCGTGCAAAAGCTCGTCGTAGCTTCCAGTTCTCGAAACGTTAATTCGTTTCCGGGCAGCACGCCCAACATTTTATTGGAAAAGCGTCACTTTCGAGTGGCGCTTTTTCTGTTTGTGGGTGTTCAGTCGGGCGTGATTTTGCCTGTCGGCAAAACCTATAAAAAAGCGGCGTCTTTACAGATGAAAGACGCCGCTTTTTTGTTTGATTTTGAGACACGAAACGGTGTCTGCTGCGTTACTGCCAGCGGTCAGAAAAATCGCGCGGGACCATCAGAATGTCGCGATCGACCTTGGTCACGTCAGTATGTCCGCAAAGCGCCATGGAAACTTCAAGTTCCTTATGAATAAGCTCAAGCGATTTGGTGACGCCTTCTTCGCCCATGGCCCCTAGGCCATAGATATATGCCCGGCCGATATAGGTGCCTTTTGCACCCAGGGCCAGGGCTTTCAGAACATCCTGGCCAGAGCGAATGCCACTATCGAGATGGACCTCAATCTTGTCGCCGACCGCATCCATGATGGCGGGCAATGCGCGAATGGAGGATAAGGCGCCATCCAACTGGCGTCCGCCATGGTTGGACACGATGATGGCATCAGCGCCGACATTGAGCGCCTCCAGCGCATCGCGTGGATCAATGATCCCCTTGATGATCAAAGGCCCATCCCACATTTTCCGGAATTCGCGAATGCGGTTCCAGTCAAGGGATTGGTCGAAAGAATTCGGCCGTCCAGGTGCTCAATGATGACGGATCGCCAACACCCTTGGCGTGTCCGACAATATTGCCAAAGAAACGTCGCTTGGTGCCAAGCATGCCCAGGCCCCACTGCACCTTTGTCATCATGTTCGCGACGGATTTCGCGGTCAGTTTGGGCGGGGCTGACAAACCGTTTTTCAAATCCTTGTGTCGCTGGCCCAGCATTTGAAGGTCCACCGTGATGACGGCTGCCGAGCACTGGGCTGCTTTCGCCCGGTCAAACAGGCGCTGCATGAAGTCGTCATCTTTGAGCGTGTAAACCTGCAGCCAGAATGGACTGGATGTATGTTCGGCGACATCTTCGATCGAGCAGATCGACATGGTCAACAAAGTGTAGGGTACACCGAACTTTTCAGCCGCACGGGCGGCCTTTATCTCGCCGTCGGCGCATTGCATTCCAGTCAGTCCGACAGGCGCAAGCGCGACAGGCATAGTGACATCCTGACCGATCATCTGGCTTTGGGTTGACCGTCCGGCCATATTCATTGCCACCCGCTGACGCAGGTGAATATCCTGAAAGTCAGTCGTGTTTTCACGGAATGTCTGCTCGGTCCAGCTTCCGGATTCTGCGTAATCATAGAACATGCGCGGCGTGCGCCGTTTATAGATACGTTTCAGGTCTTCGACGCAGGTAATCACTGGCATGAGGTCAACTCCGAATAAAATGCGCTCGGTAATGGTAATACCAGTTTCAGAGGTTATCGCAAACCGAATTGAAAATCAGCTTCTTGCTGACCGTTTCCACATGCTGGAAGCAGGCCGATGTTCTTGTTGGGAAAGAATTTTAAAAACAAGGATCGGAAATTCTGCAGGTTGTGATAAGAACAAAAGGTCAAAGAGATAATTTCTGAATTTAAGGTGTCATCCAATGGTGGGAAATATGCGACGAATTTTCAAAACATAACTTTTGAACCTCTGTTGGATTTCCCCGTTATTTGTGAAGGGCCGCTAATGGAGCGGTCTTTTTTTTGTGCCAATTTCAAAGGTTGGCAAAGACCTGAACCCCAAAGAAAGGGCCCCCCCCGATATGCAGTACAGAAAGCTGCACGACGCCGATTTTGATGCCGCAAACGCCTTCCTTGCCAACCATGCTGCGACCAGCATGGTTCTGCGCGGGAATTTGCGAACTGCGGGTATCGAACGACGTCGTCATCCGCTTTCTGGAACATACTTCGGGGAAGTTTCCAAAGCGGGACACGTCTCTGCGATCGTTGCGCAGTTTGGTAATGGCAATGTGTTTGTTCAGGCCGGGGATCAGGCACATATCCCGCACGCCTTGACCACGGCATTCCGTGCTGAAATCCCGCATCCGGTGGCGGGTATCTTTGGTGATGCCGATCAGGCCGCCGACATGATTGTTCAGCTTGGCCTTGGCGATGCGAATTTTGCGATTAATGCATCTGATGTGCTCTATACGCTTGATCTGGCTGATCTGATTGTCCCGGTAAATGTCCGGGCTGATGGGTTTCAGATGGTCGATGCGGAAAAACTGGATCGCAGCACTTTGTTGCGCTGGTTGCGCGCTTATGAGATTGAGGCGCTTGGCGCACAGGATACCCCGTTGCTTGACAGTAAGATCGCATCGCGACTGGTGCATGCGCTTGATGCGCGCACCATGTGGGGGCTGATTGTTGATGGAAAACCCGTCAGTCTTTCGGGGTTTAACGCGCAGCTGCCTGAAGTGGTGCAGGTTGGCCCGGTCTGGACGCCGGTCGAGCAGCGATCAAATGGCTATGCCCGTATTCTGGTCGCCAAAACTCTGTTGGCGGCGCGATCCAACGGGGTAAAGCACGCCATTCTGTCAACCGACAGTGAAGCGGCGGCAAAGGCTTATGAGGCGCTTGGATTTGCCAAAATCGGCCGCTATCGCCTGGCGTTGCTTGAGTGCCCTGTTAAAATTGACGGCCAGTTGGAGCCACAGCTCGCCGTTTGATCAAGGTTGGCTGTCACGCCCGTTTTGATATCGGTGCCAATATATTTCGCCCCTGCCAGCATGTGTTATGCTGGCAGGGGCGGTTTTGTTTAAAAATCGATGGTAAGGCTTTCTGATACCTTGCCGTGACCGCCAGCCATCAAGCCAAGGATTTTGCCGTTTTCAACGGTGAGTTCCACTGTAATAAGGCTTGGCGATGCCGGGGCCATAAAGCGGCCTTGCTCAATCACCAGAGTTTCTTTGTTGATGTTTAAATGGTCGTGCAGGACACAGGCGAGCGGTCCTGCGGCCATGCCGGTTGCTGACTCTTCCTCAATGCCATAGCGCGGGGCGAACATCCGGGTTGTGGCATCCTTGTCCGTTGCGTCCCTGTCGGTTGTGAAGACGTAATATCCGACAAGATCGAGTTTCTCACTGATGTCGGAAATAAGGTCAAAATCGGGTTTCAAGTTGCGAAGGGTTGCGCCGTCTTTCACACCTACGACGACAAAATTATTGCCGGTGTTGACAAGAACCGGGCTGACGTTTTGGGCGAGATCGTGTTCCTTAATCCCAAGTGATTTCAAAACGTCGGCAGCAGTGACGTCGTCGCCCACCCAATCACTTGGCATGCGGTAGCTGGGCGCGAGTTGTTCCATATAGGCCGCACCGTTTTTAATGACGATTTTGCGTGGACCATCAACGGTTTCCTTTGATGTTTCGCCCTCGGAAACGCCTCCCAGTTCGGCAAGGTAGGAAAAGGTCGCGATGGTCGCATGACCGCAATGGGCAATGCGGCGATTTGGCGTAAAGAAATCAAGCTTGAATGCCTGTGTCTGTGACGCGGAAACGAATGCCGTTTCAGACAGGCCAACCTTGGCTGCAATTCGCAGCATGTCCGCATCGCTCAGATTGTCGGCATCGAGTACGACCGCCGCCGGGTTGCCACCAACGTTGCCGGTGACAAAGGCGTTGACGACTTGGGCAGTGATTGTTTGTGTGTTTGCGTGAGTTTGTTTCATGTTATTATCCAGAATATCAGAGATAATTTATCCTTGTTGTCTATTTACGGTATGGTTTTGCGGCAGGGTACTCATAAATACATGAGATGAATTCATGAATATGGATCGAAAGCAAGCTATCGCAAAACTCATGCAAGCTGCGCCGATGCTGGCCGCCATTGGCGAGGAGATGAGTTTCACCAAGGCGGCTGCGCGACTGAACGTCAACCAGTCGGCGGTGAGCCATCGGGCAAGGTCGCTTGAGGAGGCGCTTGGTCATACGCTGTTTGATCGCACTACACGCAGTCTGCGGCTCACCGAGATTGGCGGGATCCTTTGTAGGGCGGCACGCGAAAGCGTTGCTGGGTGGGACCGGGCACTTGATAAGCTTGACCGTGTCCAGTCGACCAACCTGATTCATCTTTCCATGCCGTCGTCGCTGGCGATGAAATGGTTCATCCCGATATTGCCGAACGCCCGGGCAATGGGCCTCAATATTTCGGTTGATGTCAATGAGCAGGCCATTGAGTTTCAGGCAAATGAGGCCGACGCCGCGATCCGGTTTGGCCGGGGGCCGTATCCCGGTTTGCATTCATCCCATCTTGCGCAGTGCTGGTTGCAGCCTGTCGCAAGTCCAAAATATCTTGAACATACCCCTGCACCTGAAACGCTTTTAAGTCATCCAGATACAGTCTTTCTTGCCGACCGGCGCGGCGAAGTGGATGGCTCGGAATTTAGTTGGGATTACTATCTATCCAATTGCGGACTGGACCGCGAAAGAATCACGCCGGGCGGCCAATTTGATCGTGCCGATTTGATGCTTCAGGCGGCAATCGGCGGCATGGGAGTCGGGTTGGGAAGGACCCTTTTGATCGAGGGGGATGTTAAGGCGGGGCACCTTAAGGCAATCGGCCCGGCAGTCCGGATGCCGTCGGCATATTGGCTGGTTTGTTCGCCCAGTTTTGCGCAAACAAACCGGTTTGAAACGTTACATCAGTGGATCAAGACTGAAATTCGCTCCATCACGAGTCCGCACTTACCAATCGACTGACGGTTGAAGACGAACAAGTTACCTGCTGCGTTAGAGGCAACGGCTTGGCGTGGCCGGTAAGCCCGGTTAAGCTTGATGATACTTTTGCGCTGAAATTTACTGTTTGATTGAGGGCGTTCTGAAACACCATCTTTTACATTGGTCCCGTCGCGTTTCGTTTCTGCCAACATATGTTTTGGTGCTGGCGGGATCGTTTATGTTTGCGATCTGGCTTATGGGGGCCGGTACAGCGCAGGCGGATAATCTTGATCAGGTATTGTATCGGTTTGAAAACCGCGCCCTGACATTGGGGCGTTATGGGTCGGTATCGGGGTTTCAGCGCAAGCTGTTTGTCGAAGCCGCGCGGTGCAAGGAGGGTCCTGTTGCGGTCTATGGCAAGGCTGATGGTATTGTCGGGGCGAAAACCCGCCAAGCGATTGTTGATCTTCAACCTTGTTTGAATTCCGCGGTGCGGGCCGCTGTTGGCGCAGAGCAGTATGGTGCGATCACGGTCGGGCTTTGGCGGTTGTTGATGCCCGCCGACATATCACCGCCAGGGGCGATTGAGCGCGCCAATCAGCTGACCTTTGCGCTTGAGGGGACGGATTACGACGTCATCCAGTTTAACTTCTGTCAGTCGAAAAACCCGCGCAGCGGCAAGCGGTTCCTTGAAAGCGATCCATATTGTCATACAAATGATCCGCGCGCCTATTTGACCTGGGGACCGCGCGGGGCAACCGCCGGGGCAGGGGCGGAAATACAGCAGATTATCTTTGCCGCCGAACGGGCCAATCCGGGGTTGCTGCGATCCGTATTCGGGCCGCTGACCGAGGACATGCACCGGCTGGCACTGGGCAATAACGATGCGGCCTTTGATATCCTGTGTTCGATCTGGATTGATACTGCGCAACGTGAAGATTTCAAGCGCCGTTTCGCCGACTATGGCGCGCGGCCTGAAGTGCAGCGTGCCTATCGCCAAGTCTATGACGCGGCCAATGCCGATGGCGGCAAAATCGCCCGGTTTTTTAAGCTGTACGGGGCACTCCGCCCGATCATCAAGCGCGATCCAACTGAAATTGATCTGGCGTTTTTCATTGATCGGGCCACACATGGATCAGTACCGCCGGGCGATATCAGCCAGCTTGTTGATCGCATGACAAGCTTTGCCACCCGAACCCGCAACCTTCCCAGTCCGGGGGAACTTCGCAAACAGTTGGCCGCGTGGTTGCCAACTCATCATAAATACAATGACCGGCTGGCGCGCGATGCGATTTTCCTGATTGATGACCCGGACGTTATTTTATCAGACGCCCATCGCCGCATGTGGCAACAACGATCCGGCCTGAAAGCCAGCGATTTTGGCCTTTCCGATCAACGCCAAGTCGCGAGCTACCCGGTTGCTGCCCCGACGGGATACGAGAAAATCGAAAAGTTCTATACCGTGCTGCCCGAAGACAAACGCGCCTGTCCGTCAACGGTGCGGCGTGCACGTAAGCAATAATCTTTTGATGTATAGGAAATCGGAGGTGCCATGAGGAAAAGCTATGATGCAAGATATTTGCAGTTGTTTGAGGCTCTGGTCACCGGTTTTGCTATAAGTGAAATGCACGTTCGAGAGCTTTATTTAAATGTGAACCAACTGAAAGCGGAACCTGTTCGTTTACTAGCGGTTTTGGCTAATGCATGGTCTTTTGTTGACGATGTGTATCGTGTTCGCCAACTGATGCAATCCGTTCCGGGCTTGAGCCAGAAGAGTCCAGAAATGAGGAGATTTTTGCGACAAACAAAAGTTACAGAAGACTTTCGGCATTATATTCAACACCTGAGAGATGAGCTCATCAAGCCAGAGAGCGTAACTACGCCTGTTTGGGGGTCTTTGTCTTGGGTTGATCCTGAGGACAGCTCAAGCTGCCATACTGCTATTCTCGGAACTGCAAGTAAAAACACCCAACATTACAGCTGTGTGTATGATCGACTGGAAGGGGGGTGGGTTAGTAAAATTACTCTCAATATTAAAGGCATATCACTTAATATTGATCCTGTTGCTGAGCAAATGAATATCTCAAAAAAGTTTATTCTGAATTGGTTGATACAAAAATCTTCTCGAGAAATAAGCTTAAGAGTCGAATATCCGATATTAACAGCGCGGATTGATTCTTCGAATTAGCCAGTACCTGAATAAAAGTGCATTTTGCAAAATATCCTGTGCCTAAACGCTTGCATATCGGGGGCTTGTTTGCCAACATCCGCGCCTTATCAAGGCCCCGTGTATGTTCGGGGCACGCCTATAGGAGCAAGATTTGAAATGAGTGACGTTAAGGTCAAAGTCGGAATTCTCGGTGCCAGCGGATATACCGGGGCGGAATTGGTTCGTATTCTTGCGCACCATGAAGCTTCGGTCATCACATTGCTGACCGCAGACCGACGCGCCGGACGTCCGTTTGGGGAAGTTTTCCCCCATCTTGCCCATATCAATCTGCCGACCATGATCAAGATCGAAGATGCCGACTGGTCAACCGTGGACCTTATTTTCTGTGCGCTGCCCCATGGCACGACACAGGAAGTGATCGCCGGATTGCCCGACCACGTCAAAGTTGTCGATCTGTCAGCGGATTTCCGGTTGTTTGATCCGGCGACCTATCAGGAATGGTATGGCGCGGAACATGCCGCACAGGATTTGCAAAAGCAGGTTGTTTACGGCCTGACCGAACTGCACCGTGAAAAGATCAAAAAAGCCCGTGTTGTGGCCAATCCGGGCTGTTATCCAACCCCGGTGCAATTGGCATTAACCCCGCTTTTGGAAAGCAAGTTGGTGCATGCCGATGACATCATCATTGATGCCAAGTCCGGGGTGACGGGGGCGGGTCGTTCGCCCAAGGAAATGACCCTGTTTGCCGAAGTGACCGAAGGCATTCATGCCTATAGCACCGGCGGGCATCGTCATGCGCCCGAGATTGAGCAGGGGCTTGCATGGGCATCGGGAAACGACGTTGTCGTCAACTTTTCCCCGCATCTGATGCCAATGAGCCGCGGTATTTTGGAATCCATCTATGTCAAAATGACCGATGGTACGACCGCCGAGGACATTCAGGCCGCCCTTGCCAAACGCTATGCCGACGAGCCGTTTGTCCGCATCCTGCCATTTGGGGTGACGCCGCAAACCCGTCATGTGCGTGGGTCGAATTACGTTTTGATGGGCGTTGTTAAGGACCGTGTACCGGGCCGTGTGATCATTGTCGCGGTTGAGGATAACCTGGTCAAAGGGGCGTCTGGTCAGGCGGTGCAGAACATGAATGTGATGCTGGGCCTGCCCGAAACCATGGGGCTTGAGATCGAGCCGCTGTTCCCGTAAGGGGCGGGAAAAGGTTTCCTCATACAATTAAAAACAGGCGTGTCCAAACCGGGCGCGCCTGTTTTTTTTATGTTTTAGCCCATGGCGCGTTTGAGGATTTCAAACAGTTTGGGATCGTCGCATTGCGCAATATTAAACCGCATCAGATGATCGGCGGTTTGTGAAATGCTAAAAACATTGCCGGGTGCCAGCACCACACCATCGGCAAGGGCATTTCGTGCGAGCGTCGCGGCATTCATGCCATCGGGCAGTTTGCACCACAAAAAGATCCCCGCATCGGGTGTTGAGACCGGGGTGATCCCCAGCGACTGCAATCGGGACGTCACCCGTGTCATGGCCGTTGCTAGGCGGGTGCGCAAAGCATCCATATGCTTGCGATAGGTGCCGTCCTTTAAAATCGACAAAACCAGTTCCGGGGCAAGGTTGCCACTGGAAAATCCGGTAGCGATTTTAAGGTCGGTCAGCCCGTCGATCCAGTCAGGCGATGCTGCGATATAGCCACAGCGCACCGATGCCGACAGGGTTTTGGAAAAACTGCCAATATGAATAACCCGGTCCAACCCGCCAAGAGCTGTAAGACGCGGAGCGGGCGTGTTTTCAAAATCGGCAAAAATGTCGTCTTCAATCACAATCAGGTCGTGCTGTTCGACGGTTTTGAGAATGCGATGGGCAACCATGGGCGAAAGGGATGCGCCGGTTGGGTTGTGAAGCCCGGAATTGGTGATGTAAAGACGGGGTTTAGTGTCCTTGACGATACGGTCAAAGGCATCAACATCGGGGCCATTCGCGGTAAAGGGAACGCCGACGATATTGGCGCGATGGGCGCGCAAAAGTGCCTGAAAATTGAAATAGCACGGATCATCAATCAGGACAGTATCGCCCGGTTCGATCAGAAACCGGCAGAGCATATCAATTGCCTGTGTCCCAGACTCGGTCAAAAGGATCTGATCGGGGCTGGTATCAATGCCATATGTCGCCATGCGCCGTGACAGTAATTGGCGCAAGGGGGCAAGGCCGAGCGGCGTTCCATACTCGGTCAGGGTTTCGGTGCGGGTGCGCGACAATGTGCGCAACGCACGCCGGATCGATGTTTCGGGCATCCAGCTTGCCGGGAGCCAGCCACAGCCGGGCTTGAGCATGTCGGGCCGGGCATCAAGCGACTGGCGTGAGACCCAGAACGGATCAATGGCCCGATCCAGTTTGGGACCGATCCGGGTGATCGAGAGCGGGGCGGTATGGGCACAAACAAAAAATCCCGATCCGCGCCGTGACTGAATGACACCGTCGGCCACCAACCGGTCGTATGCTTCGACCACGGTGGAGTTTGACACCCCCATTTGATGGGCGCAGGCCCGGATCGACGGCAAACGATCCCCCGACAACAGATTACGCGCGCCAATTCGGCTGCGGATTGTGGCCATGACATGGGCGACAAGTGTGCTGCCATCTGTCGGTATTACTGCGCGATCGCCTGTCACTGTACGGCTCCTGTAATCAATACAGTTTGGTGTAATTGTATTTGATTGTGTCTGGTGATCGGGCGGCAGGCAAGCGAAAGATACGTCTTCGAATTATGTGGAGGCGACGATGGCGATTGCAGTGGAACGGACAACGGGTGGTTGGCTTAGCGGGTTGATCGGGATTCTGATTTTTAGTGGATCACTTCCGGCAACCCGAATTGCGGTGATGGATTTTGATCCGCTTTTCCTGACTGTGGCGCGCGCGACAATCGCCGGGATGATCGCACTTGTGATTTTGATGATGACCCGCACCACCCGGCCACAGAGGTCCGACTGGGGATCGCTTTTGGTGGTGGCATTCGGGGTGGTTGTCGGCTTTCCGTTGTTAACGGCATTGGCGCTTGAGCATATTACATCGGCGCGGTCGATTGTGTTTATCGGGTTGTTGCCGCTGGCGACGGCGATCTTTGGTTTGTTGCGCGGCGGGGAACGACCGCGCGCGGTGTTTTGGCTGTTTTCGGTTCTGGGCAGTGCGCTTGTGGCTGGGTTTGCCGCGATTGGCAGTGATGCCGGTGCGATGCGTGGTGATCTTTACATGCTGGGTGCGATTGTTGTCTGCGGGCTTGGCTATGCCGAGGGTGGGAAGCTATCGCGCCGTCTGGGCGGGTGGCAGGTGATCTGCTGGGCGCTGGTGATTTCGCTGGTTCCCATGGCGATCCTGTGTGCGGTTATGATGCCAGACAGTTTTACCGAGATCAGCATGCCCGCGTGGTTTGGCCTTGGCTATGTCTCGGTCTTTAGCATGCTGATCGGGTTTTTCTTTTGGTATCGTGGACTGGCCGTTGGTGGAATTGCTGCAGTCGGACAATTGCAATTGCTGCAACCGTTTTTCGGTTTGATGCTGGCAGCTCTTATTTTGGCGGAGCCGGTTGGCTGGGCGATGATTGTCGTAACGGTCGGGGTGGTGGCCTGTGTTGCCGGGGCAAAGCGATTTGCGCATTAAGGCGTTAGTTGTCAGAAGCATTTGGTCGCCAGGGCATGGGCGAAGCGTATATTTGCCTATTCACTTGATATCGGCGGTGTGATTGGAAATTCGTCAAGTTGAGGCAGGTCAACCGGGATGACATCCGGCCAATAGAGTTCGTGGATTTTCTGTATGAAGCCTTCCTTGTGCAGATCACGCATAGTTTTCACGATGCGGTCTTGCTGCGCGATCAGGGATGATTTGCGCGAAAGGGACATGTGGATGTCATTGTGAACATCTGATCTGAATGGGGCCTTGATGATGCTGTCTTGCATGTTGTTCTTGCGAATTTGGTAATCGGCGTTGGCATCCGACCCAACGATGGTGTCGATTCGGCCAACTTCGAGCATTCTAAGGATCAGAATTTCCGAACCGGCTTCGTATTTTTCAAGCGATGTGTCGCTATCGAACGGTTCGAAATAGCGCGAATCAACCACCGAACCAATGGCAAGCCGGCGCAAATCAGCATATTGCGTTATCGATGCCGGGCTTTGCTTGTTGACATAGAAGACCGGAGTTACCCGGCTATAGGGCGGATAAATATATTGGGCGAATTTCGCCCGTTCGTCGGAATAGGCAAAGCTTGTCAGGACGTCGATCTCGCCAAGTTCAAGCATCTTGAGGCATCGGCGCCAAGGGCAGGGTTGGGATTTCAGTTCCAGCCCGAGCCGGCGTGCGACTTCGTGCAGTAGCATCAGATCAATGCCCTGACGCCCGCCGTCTTCATCTTCTATTGCAAAAGGTTCCCATACCGAAAAGGCGGCAATTATTGTTCCTGTCGCATGTGATGCAGGTGCCTGATTGTCGTGGTCGGCCAGCGCAGGATGGGAAAACAGCAGGCACACGGCAATGGCGCACGCCCTGCGCAATGTTGTAATCACCGGTTTTCCAGTAATGTGGGATGATGCAGGTTTTGTTTTGACAATGTGCATGCGCTGGATTTTTCAGAGAAAAATTTTCAACTTCACATATTAGAATTTAAACTGGCATATCAAGGTATGTGACGGCAGGGTGGTTGTGATCTAAAGCCGGAACGTCATTGAGAACGAACAGCATTTTAAGAAAGGTCGTGTGACTATGCGTTTATCCTATCGCGGGGTGAAGCCCACCATCGACGAAACCGCCTTCATTGCACCCAATGCGACAATCATTGGTGATGTGGAGATCGGGGCTGAAACCGGTATCTGGTTTGGTTGCGTCATTCGAGGAGACGTGCATGAAATCCGCATTGGATCACGCACCAATATTCAGGACCTGACGATGGTTCATGTCGCCAAGGGAAAATTCGGGACATATATCGGCGATGATGTCACCATCGGACATGCCGCAATCATTCATGCCTGCACGCTTGAAGACAGAAGCTTTGTCGGTATGGGGGCAACCGTGATGGATGGCTGTGTTATTGAGCAGGGTGGGATGCTGGGCGCGAACGCATTGCTGGCGCCGGGAAAACGTATTCCTGCTGGTGAACTTTGGGCTGGTGTTCCTGCCCGTAAGGTGCGCGAACTGACCCAGGAAGAAATTGAGTTCTTTAAGGTGTCGGCTGATCGATATGCCGATCTTGCACAGGAATACCGGGTGTCTATTCCGCTCGACCTTGGGCAAGAGGGCTGAGATGATCGATCCGGCCAGAAAACAACGTCAAAACCGTCCGCGCATAACAAAGTAATACGTCTGCAAAAATGGGGTGTGATTGGCCGTTGTAGGGGAACATGAATGAGAACTGTCTGGCACATTGTGCTTGGCGCATGGTTGTTGGTTGGCGCACAGATCGGTGGTGTGGCGACCGCCCAGACCGCATATCCTGCGCAGGCTGATTCCTGTGGGCAGACGTTAACTGTGCGGGTGGCGGAAACCTATTTTCCATTCAGTGTGAAAAATGACAACGGCGATCCATCTGGTACTGATATCAAATTCATTCGCCAGATTTTATCATCGATGGGTTGTCGGTTCGAGTTTGTCTTCATGCCTTGGAAAAGGGCGCTTCACGGTATTGAAAATGGCGAACTTGATGTTCTGCCGTCTGCATCGATCACCCCGGAACGTGAAGAATTTGCACGGTTTTCGCATCCCTACCGGAACGAGGTTTCCGGAATGGTTATTCGCAAAGGTGATGTCGGGCGGTTTCCGCTACAAACGGTCGATGATATTTTTCTGTATAATATGAAGCTTGGATATGTTCGGGGGGCGTATCGCGGCGCGCTGTTTGCCGCATTTCTGGAAATGCCGGGCGCGGACAAGCAGTTGATTGAGGTCAGCAAAGCCGAACACGGACTTAATCTGCTGTTGAATGGACGTATTGATGGGGTGGTCGGCAGTCCTGCGATAACCCTTGCATATGCGGATCAAGTCGGGTTTGCCGATCAGATAATGGCCCATCCGTTTAAATTCGGCGTAGACCCAATTCATTTGATGTATTCGAAAAAAAGTGTCTCGAAAGAACTTGTTGGTCGCATCGATGTTGCACTTGATGCCGCCGTTAAAACGCAGGCCTATAAAGCGCTTTACGGGATTGATGCGGTGACGGAAATGTCGGGAAACTAGGGGCTGAACTCAATTGCCTCTGATCATGACTGTTCAGGTTTCGTGCGATTGTGGGTGTGATTGGCACGATGTGCTTGCCTGTCGGTTGGTCATACGGTAGCAAGACGGCAACCCTTCATAATAAACTTTACCGTGCGCCACCACGCCCGGTCACAGGAAACGGAACCGGGATATGACACGTTGGCAGGCAAACGCCGTAATTGTCTTTGTCGCCCTGATCTGGGGCACAACCTTTGTTGTTCAGCAAACCGGTATGGAAAACATCGGCCCGCAATATTTTACGGGTGTGCGGTTCCTGTTGGGGGCATTGGCGGTATTGCCGTTTGCGCTACGTGATCTGCGCAAAATCAAACGCAGTGGCGGGGCGCTTTCGCGTCTAGATATGTTTGGATTGGTGGCCACGGGCATCTCGATGTATCTGGCCAGCATCCTGCAGCAAATCGGTATTATTTCGACGACTGTGACCAATGCGGCATTCCTGACGGCGTTTTATGTGCCGATGGTGCCGGTTTTGGCCTTTTTCGTTTTTCGGGCGCGCCCGCACTGGTCGGTTTGGCCGGGGGGGATGATGTGCGTTCTGGGCACCTATATGCTGAGCGGGGGTAACCTTTCGGCATTGGGTTCGGGCGATTTCTGGGTGATGGGCAGTGCGGTGTTCTGGGCGACACAGGTCGTTTTGATCGGCGTGATGGTCAATCGTACCAACGCCCCGGCCTTGGTCGCAGCAACCCAGTTTTTCATTACCGGTATTCTGGGGATGGCGATGGGAGCCATGACCGAAACGTTCAGTTTTGCCGATATCTATAACGCCGGATTTGAAATTCTCTATGCCGGGATTATGTCGGCCGGGATTGCCTTTACCCTGCAGGCGGTGGCCCAGAATTATACTGAGGCTGCCGATGCTGCCATCATCATGAGTGCCGAGGCGGTATTTGCCGCCATTGCGGGCGCGTGGTTCCTTGGTGAACGCTTGGCACCGGCGGAATATGCCGGTTGCGGCGTTATTTTGGCTGCAATCGTTGGTGTGCAGCTGTTGCCAATGATGCGCCGCCGCCCGCGCGTTGCGGTATAAAAGAAATCTGCCTTGATGTCGGGCGCATGTACCTGATGCTATCTTGCCATGGAAAGATGTTGATGCACGCATTGACTTTTATCAAAGCAGGGGGCAAATCTGGGGTGTAAATGAGTATCATTTACGATGCCGATATGCGCCGTTTCGCCCTGTTTCGCAGAAATTAAAAGTGCCCGCCATGCGTGTTTTAAAATGCCGTCGTTTCAAACCTGTCCGTTCCGGTGCAGCCGTCATGGCCGTTGCCATGGTGATGGCTGCAGGAATGGCGGGTGGCGCGCAGGGTTCTGAAACCACGACGCAGCAAGACTTCTTGCGTAAGCTTGTTGGCGATGCACATGGTGTTTCGGCCAACCCGACTGTGCATGAAATTGCCGCAGCCACCGATAGCCTGCAAGACAGCCCGTTTGAAGACCGGGCGGCATTGGGCGAGGCGCTTTATTTCGATACCCGTCTTTCGGCCAACCGCACGCAAGCCTGTGCCACCTGTCATGATCCATCAACGGCGTTTCGCGATCCGCGCTTTGATGTGGCGGACGGCGCGTTTTCACAAGGTGATGACGGCAAAAGCCTTGGTGACCGGAATGCGCCAATGGCGGCCTATGCGAAGTTTTCGCCAACATTCCATGTCCGCGAAGATGGTGTCGCAGTCGGGGGGCAGTTCTGGGATGGGCGTGCGGCTGATTTGGCCGAGCAGGCCGGTGGGCCGCCGCTTAACCCGATTGAAATGGGCATGGCCGATAAGCAAACCCTGATCGCACGGTTACGTGATGATGAAGATTACTTTGCCGGGTTCAAGGCGCTGTTTGGCGATGATGTCTGGTCAGATGATGATGATGCCTATCGTGCAATGACGCAGGCCATTGCCGCATTTGAGGAAACCGATGAATTCGCCCCGTTCGACAGCAAATACGACCGGTTCCTGCGCGGTGAGTACAAAATGACGCCGCAGGAGGAACTTGGCCGGGTGTTGTTCTTCTCGCAGCAGTTTACCAACTGCAATACCTGCCACATGTTGAAAACCAGCCCAACGGCAGAGGGCGAAACCTTCACCAATTACGAATTCCACAACATCGGCGTGCCGCGCAATGTTGCCACGCGCGGCGCCAATGACAAGGATGTCGCCTTTACCGATAACGGGTTGCTGGATAACCCGGCGATTGAGGATGCGGGGTATCGTGGCAAATACAAAACCCCGTCATTGCGCAATGTGGCGGTGACGGGTCCCTATATGCATAACGGCGTGTTTTCCGATCTTTCTACCGTCGTGCGGTTCTACAACAAGTACAACAGCCGCGCGAAAGCCAACCAGACCAACCCCGAAACGGGTAAGCCGTGGGGCGATGCGGAAGTGGTCGATACGATTTCACTGACCGAGCTTGAGCAGGGCGATGCGCTTGATAGTAAACGCATCAATGCGATTGTCGCGTTTTTGAAAACGCTAACCGATGCACGCTATGAACCGCTTCTGGCAGATCAGGAAGAACAAGCTGCAAAGAACTGATTTTAATTGGTTTTAAGCGTCTCAATCACCGCACTTTGCGCCAGATCACCAAATCCGTCTGATGTCGCCTTTGTAAAGACATCCGATGCCGCCCGGCCAACGGGCAGGGACATTCCCATGTCGGTTGCCAGTTGCATGGCATAGCTTGCATCTTTGGCGCGAAGGCCCGTGGTGAAGTGGATGCCTTCGTGATGGTTGCCGCTGACCATGCCGGGAACCGTGATTTTGCCTGACATGCTGGCGTTTGCCCCTTTGGCGAATGTTTCCGCGACCAAATCACCATCCAGACCAGCCTTTTGTGCAACCGCGACCAGTTCGGCGGCCGCAGCGATATGCACCGCGCCAAGAAGGTTGTGCATCAGTTTATACACCGTGCCCGATCCAATCGGGCCGAAATGAACAATCTGTTTACCAACGGCATTCATGAACGGTCGGGCGCGATCAAGAACCGCATTATCCGCCCCGATCAGAAAGACGGTGTTGCCTGCCTGGATATCAGCGGGAACGCCGGTTACGGGCGCGTCGATATAGGCGCAGCCTGCTGCTGTGATCTTTGCGGAAAGTTCCATAACGAAGCCATGCGACAGGGTGGAACATTCAATCGCCAGTGTTTCGGGTTTCATGGCGGAAAGTGCACCATCAACGCCCAGCCAGACGGCCTCTGCACCGCTGTCATCGGCCATAAAGGAGATTACCATATCGGCGTTGCGCACCGCATCGGCCGGTGTGGCGCAGGCTTTGGCCCCCAAGGCAACAAGCGGTTCGGTTTTAGCCGTGCTTCGGTTCCAGACTTGAACAGCATAACCCTGCTTGAGGGAACGGATGATCATTGCCGATGCCATGCGGCCAGTTCCCAGAAATCCGATCGTTTGGGTCATGATGTGGTTTATCCTGTATTCTATATTATGCAATTTGCGCGGTATCTTGCGATTGGCGATGCCACAATTTGCCATGAATGTACCATGCCAAGCCCTTGAATAAAGGCGATTATGATGATGGAAGTCCAAAACAGGGAAATGACGTGACCGGTATCAGAACTTCTTTTTCGATGATTTTCGCGATGGCGGTAACGCTATGGCCATTTGCGGCATCTGCCGATTTTAGGAAAAGCGACTTAAAGGCAGATCCCAGCGGCCAGTTTTATTGCGACGAGACGATGGACTGGTGTTTTGGTCTCGCCCAGAAACCCAGTAATGCCGGCGAGGGGCACACACCGCTTCTTCTTGTCCTGCGCGACGGTAAAGAGGTGACGCGTCAGGAAATTATTCTGGGGAAAAGACGGCATGACGGCAATGGCGGTTGGCGCAAGACCGGCATTTGGCCGCACCGGTTTCATGATCCGCAACGCCGTGGTGCATTTCTTATGGGAATTGTGACGACCACGACGGTTGGATATTCAGGCGGTGGCGCATCTGTTGCGATGCTGTCACTCATTCGGGTGGACCCGATGCCAGGAAATAACCCGACAGGAACGCCGCCCCTACTTGGCATGGTTGCAACGGTGCCACTGGAAGCGTCCAAAATGATCCGGGCCTGCTTTAGCGAACAGGATGTGATCGACCGTCATCAGGTTTGCCATGATGAATATGATTTTGAAGCCAGCATTACGCCGGTATCGGAGGTTGGCGCGCAGGTTGGTGACGATGACGCGGGGCAAGGTAACATGCCGTCGCTTCAGTATGTTGCACGGGCAAGCCGGTTTCCGCCAAACGCTGATCTTGGCACGGACTCAAGTGTCCGACCGCCTTTGAGCAAGCAGGAAATGGTACGTGCGCCTGACCTTGCATGTAGTTTTGATGCGGTTTTCAGGTTTGATCGCAAGGCACAAATATATGAAACGGATCTTCCGATTGAAGGGTGTGAAACCTATTTGATCCCATGAAAAAGATGCGCTGTTATGAGCACAGCGCGTCTTTTTGTGTGCCTGAAAAGGTGTGGGCTTTAAGACAAGCGCACTTTGACGTAATCGCCCGGTGCAGGGCCAAGGACCTTGAGCTTGCCGTCGCCGGGTTTGCGCGCATCGACTTTGCCACCCGATCGACGACTGATCCAGTTTTGCCAGTCGGTCCACCATGATCCGTCGTGCTGGGTGGCTTTGGCGATCCAGTCGTCGGGATTTTCCGGGGTGCGGTTATAGGTCCAATAGCAATATTTCTTGGCCGCAGGTGGGTTCACCACGCCGGCAATATGGCCCGATGCCGACAGCACAAACTTGACCTGACCGGACATAAGCTGCGTTCCGGCATAGGTTGCCTGCCACGGGGCGATATGGTCCTCGCGGGTTGATAGGAAATAGACCGGGATTTTGATATCGCGCAGGTCAATCGGCTCGCCCAGAATTGAAATTCCGCCGGGTTCACGCAGCAAGTTTTTATTGTACATATTGCGCATATAAAAACTGTGCATGGCCTTTGGCATGCGGGTGGAATCGGAATTCCAATACAGCAGATCGAACGGGAAGGGGTCTTTGCCCAACATGTAGTTGTTGACGACAAACGACCAGATCAGGTCATTGGCACGCAACATGTTAAACGACATCGACATGTCCCGCCCATCAAGATAGCCCTCCTTGGACATCTTGTTTTCGAGACTTTTGATCTGTTCATCATCGACAAAGACCGACAGTTCACCCGATTTTTCAAAATCCATCAGGGTGGTAAAGAATGTCGCGGATTTAATCCGGTCATCCCCGGTTTTGGCCATATAGGCAAGCGTGGAGCTTAGCAGCGTCCCACCAAGACAATAGCCAATCGCGTTGACGTCGCTTTCACCTGTTGCTTTTTCAATCATGTCCAAAGCCGCAAGGACGCCGTCCTTGGCATAATCTTCAAAGCTTTTTTCGGCCAGTTCGCTGTCGGGGTTGACCCATGACAGGACAAACACGGTATGTCCCTGATCGACAGCCCATTTGATGAAGGAATTTTCCGGGCGCAGATCAAGAATGTAGTATTTGTTGATCCATGGCGGCACGATCATAAGCGGGCGTTTGGCGACCTTATCGGTGCTTGGCGTGTATTGTTGCAATTCCATCAAGGGCGTTCTGCCGACGACCGATCCTTCGCTGGTGGCGACGTTTTCGCCAATCTTGAATGCATCAAGGTCCGTCATGCGGATTTGCAGTTTGCCCTTGCCACGTTCAAGGTCGCCCAGAAGATTCTGCAGCCCCTTAAGCAAATTCTCGCCGCCACTTTCGATGGTGGTGCGCAGAACTTCCGGGTTGGTCATCAGGAAGTTGGTCGGTGAAATCGCATCGGCAAACTGGCGGGTATAAAACTCGACCTTCTGGGCTGTTTTGTCATCCAGACCGTCGACGTCATGGACAAGATTTTGCATCCATTGCGATGACAGAAGGTAGGACTGTTTGATGTAGTCAAAGACTTCATTATTTTCCCACGCTTCGTCACGGAATTGACGATCCCCGCGCAGCGGTGACGCCACAGGTTCGGATTCTTCGCCCATCATGCGCAGCGTTGTGTTATGCCACAGCATATAATATTGCTGCCACAAATCCATTTGCGCCTCGACCAATTTGGTCGGGTTTTGCATGATCTGGCTGGTTAATTCGACAAAGGCCGAGCCGATATTAAGGGGGTCAGGATCAGAAATTTCAGGGTCTTCAGCCTGTTTTGCGAGGAAGTCTGCGACAAGTCGTTGACTTCTTTCGGCAATTTCTGCCATTGCTTCTGACAGTTTTTCGGGGTCCGGGTGATTGAGTTCAGTTTCTTTGGCCTGTTGATCGCTCATGGGGCATTCCCTTATGATACCGCGATGGATAGGGCGTAACACAAAAACGTGGTAAGCATCTTTGCAATATCGCAAGACTTTTTACGTTTTATGTTCCGGCTATCCATTTGGCGCGCCGGGTTGAAACTCTGCTTGATCACAAGCTAATCATGGTCTTAGCCTAGCTTGCCGGTATGGGGTAGTACAAGAATTATAAGGTGACGTTTTGCAGGCTTATTCAACGCAGGCGTCATCAAACCAAAGTTTGGAGCAGCGAAAACAAATGGGCGTTCTGAAATCGACGACAGGGCAGTGGTCGTGGCAGGAGACTGCAAGGGGGAAGCTGCGGCTATTGCTGCAGACCGGTTCTGCGCTGGCGGTGGTCATGACACTGGGCGCCTGTTCTTCGGTTCCTGATGCGATCAATCCGGTGGAGTGGGGCAAATCCGTTGGTGATATGTTCGACGGCGAAGGCGATGAAACCGCCAAATCCGAAGAAGCCATTCCCGGTGAAGACGGCGAATATCCGAGCCTGTCAGATACGCCGGCCAAGCCCATTGTCACTGGCGATCAAGAGCGCGATGCCCTGATTGCGGGCCTTGCTGCGGATCGCACCAATGCGCAATATACCCAAGGGGGCCGTCGTCAGACGTCCGAGCCGGTCAATGCGTTGCAGTCTGCACCAGAAGTTTCTGCATCTGAACCCGTCATCCAGCCTGCCCCCACCACCCCGGTGAGCAGCAGTGCGATGGCGGATGCGACCAGTGCGACGACCACAAGTGCCACCGAAACAACCGCGGCTGCGACCAGTGGCGTTACATCGGCAAAATCCGGGTCGAAAATCGCCGATGAGTGGTCGGCAAAGTCACCAACCTCCGGCCCGATTCCAACCCCGGAAGCTGCACCTGATCGTCCGGCTGTTGTGGCGGGTGCCGCAGCAGGGGCTGCTGCAGGTGCCGCATCAACCGCCAGTGAGCGTGAGGCCGAGCAGTTGGCCGCCTATGAGGCAGCACAGGCCGCAGAGGCCGGTAATGCAGGCACACCAGAATCATCAAGTGCAGCGGCACCGTCGTCTGGTGATCCGGTGATGGATCAGTATCAGCGCCGCCTTGCCGAAGGTCAGGGCCAGTTTGCCAATGAACCGACCGCATCGTATGCACCGGTTGGTCAGGGTCAGGACTTTGACTATTCGATGTATTCTGACAATGGCGCGGTCACTGTCGATGAAAGCCAGTTTGGCGGTTCCGATCCGGTTTATGGTGGCGACACCATGACAATGGATATGTCGGAAACCAACGACATGCTGGCATCCCGCCTTGGCGTGCGGTCGATCAATCAGGCTGGTCCGTCTGTCAATGGTGTTCAGATTGCACAAATCCAGTTTGGCCATGGTTCATCAAACCTTGCCGGTACGGACGGCAATGTTTTGCAACAGGTTGCCACTACCTGGCAGCAGACTGGCGGCGCCATTCGTGTAATTGGCCATGCGTCAATGCGAACCGCGAACATGAGCCTTGAAGAGCATATGCAGGCAAACCGCCACGTTTCAGAAAAACGTGCGTCGGCAGTTGTGTCACGCCTGTTGTCACTTGGTGTTAATCCAGGCGCGATCTTTGTTGGGGCAGATGGCTCGGCTGATCCGCGGTATTACGAAGGTGTTCCTGCCGGTGAGGCGGGCAACCGTCGCGTGGAAATCTTCCTCGATTACTGATCGCGACTTTAAAATTATCACCTGAGCGAACAGCGGTTCGCAAGGTGGACGAAACGATTATCATCAGCGCGGAAGGGCATGCCTTTCCGCGCTGATGTTGTTTCAGGGGGCTTTACGCGCCCGGTTTTGAATTTAAGCACGGTTCAAGTGCATTAATTCGTTGAGTCATTATCCCAGAAAAGGTAAATCCTTCGAATTGTACGCTGTGAAGCACCTTTTTTTGGTGCCTCCACGCAATATTCGTAAATTCGAGGATGTGCTTTTCGCATAAAATTCGAAAATCGCCAATTTGATGAGGATGTAGGATAATGTCCCAAGACTTCCACCGCATAAAACGTCTCCCGCCCTATGTATTCGCAGAAGTAAATGCGATGAAGGCGGCGGCACGGCGCGCGGGTGAGGACATTATCGATTTCGGCATGGGCAATCCGGACCCGGCCACCCCACAGCATATTGTCGATAAACTGGTCGAAACGGTTCAGAACCCGCGCACCCATGGTTATTCCATGTCACGCGGCATTCCCGGCCTGCGCAAAGCGTTGTCGGCCTATTACGGGCGGCGGTTCGGGGTCGATATCGATCCGGAAACCGAAACAGTTGTCACACTGGGCTCCAAGGAAGGTTTGGCCAACCTGGCGGCTGCGATTACCAGCCCCGGGGATATTTTCCTTGTGCCCAACCCGTCCTATCCGATCCATGCGTTTGGTTTCATCATTGCCGGTGCGGCCTTGCGCCATATCCCGATCGGGCATGATGAACAGGGCACGTTCAATGCAGAAAGCTTTATGGAGCAGCTGCACCGGGCGGTGAAACATTCCGTGCCAAAACCAAGTGCGGTGGTGTTGAATTTCCCAGCCAATCCGACATCGCTTGTGGTGGATCTGGCGTTTTATCAGGAAGTCGTCGATTTCTGCCGTAAGCATGAAATCTATGTGCTGTCTGATATTGCCTATTCCGAGATTTATTTTGATGGCAATCCGCCGCCGTCCATCTTGCAGTGCAAGGGCGCCAAGGACATTGCCGTTGAATTTTATTCCCTGTCGAAAACCTATTCGATGGCGGGCTGGCGCATTGGCTTTGCCACGGGCAATAAAAAGCTGATTAATGCACTGACGCGGATTAAATCATATCTTGATTACGGTGCCTTTACCCCGGTTCAGGTTGCGGCGACCGCCGCGTTGAACGGCCCGCAAGATTGCGTTGAAGAATTCCGCAATCTGTACCGTGAACGGCGCGATATCTTTATCGAAGGCGCGCAAAGTGCTGGTTGGGAAATTCCAAGCCCGGCGGCCACCATGTTTGCCTGGGCCCCAATCCCCGAAGCATTTGCCGAGTTGGGATCGCTTGATTTTTCCAAGCTTCTTTTGCAGGAAGCGGGCGTTGCGGTCGCGCCGGGGCTTGGCTTTGGCGAGTATGGCGATGGGCATGTGCGCATTGCCTTGGTGGAAAATAAACACCGTATTCGACAGGCCAATCGGAACATCAAACAGTTCTTTGCCAAGTGCCCGGATGCAAATTCTGCACGTGAACTGTTGAAGAAATCTGTCTGATATCTCATAAAGCATTCTGTGTTTCGCCTGGGACATGTCCCGGGCGTTACTTTGTCAGGATGCAGCACGCATGAAATGATGCGGTTTGTGTCCCTGCGGATTAAACCACGGGCTTAGGAGTTATCGTGAAAGACGTCGTTAAAATCGGTGTGGCAGGCCTCGGTACGGTCGGTGCCGGAACCGTTAAACTGCTGAGTGAACATCGCGACATTCTGACCGACCGTTCGGGTCGCCAGATTGTTGTTACAGCGGTATCGGCGCGTGATCGAACTCGCGATCGTGGTTTTTCAACTGACGGCCTGACCTGGTATGAAGATGCCCGTGATTTGGCTGCCGACAAGGACGTTGACATTCTGGTCGAGCTGATCGGTGGATCAGACGGCATTGCCTATGACGTGTGCAAGGCCGCCCTTGAAAACGGCAAGCATGTTGTCACCGCCAATAAGGCGCTGATTGCGCTTAAGGGCGCGGAACTGGCCCAGATTGCCGATGCCAACAAAGTCACCATTGCCTATGAAGCAGCGGTTGCGGGGGGTATCCCGGTGGTCAAGGCGCTTCGCGAAGGTTTGGCAGGGAATGCCATTTCGCGTGTCACCGGCATCCTGAACGGAACCTGTAACTTCATCCTGACCACCATGCGTGAGCAGGGCCGCGATTTTGCCGACGTTCTGGCCGAGGCGCAAAAACTTGGCTATGCCGAGTTTGATCCGACCTTTGACGTTGATGGCATTGATGCCGCACATAAGCTGGCCATTCTTGCCAGTTTGGCATTCGGGGTTGAGGTTGATTTCGATGCGGTGGCGGTTGAAGGCATTCGCAGCGTATCGGCCCTTGATATTCAACTGGCCGAAGAACTCGGATACCGCATCAAGCTTCTGGGGATTGCCAAACAGACGCCAGAAGGCATTGAGCAGCGCGTATCGCCCGTGATGGTGGACCGTTCAACACAGATTTCCAAGGTCGAAGGCGTGTTTAATGCCGTTGCGCTTGAAGGCGATTATGTTGGCCCGGTTGTCCTGCAGGGACGCGGGGCGGGTGAGCGCCCGACCGCATCCGCTGTTGTTGCCGATATCGTCGATATCGCGGCGGGTCGTACTGCGCCGGTGTTTGGTGTTCCCGCTGAACGGCTTAAGAAAAACGTGCGTGCGTCGCTCGAAAAGCATGTCGGTGCCTATTACCTGCGTCTGATGGTCTGGGATCGTCCCGGGGTTATGGCAAAGGTGACCGCAACCCTTGCGCAGCACGGCGTTTCGATGGCCTCCATGATCCAGCATGGCCGGGCTGAAACCGAAGGTGGTGTCGTGCCCGTCGTGATTGTTGCGCATGAGACAACCGAAGCGGCCATGTCGGGGGCGGTCGAAGACATCGCAGCGTTTGAAAGCAATTCGCAGCCGCCGGTTCTGATGCGGATTGAAAGTTTCGCATCTTAATAAAACAAACAAGATATAAACGCCTCGCACCTGTCAAGATGCGGGGCGTTGTTGCAGCAGGCCGTTTGACTGGTATGATCACGCGGGTTCGCGTGGCTTGAGGCGACTGTCATAGAAAACCTGTAGAAAGACATATTTCGATCAAGGTTTCGCGCCACTGTAGGATTTTACAGTTAGCCCCCCGGTCAGTGGGGGAATGCGGAAAAGACAAGAACAATAAAGCAAGACAACAACGAGACAGGGCCCCCAGACCCTGCACCACGAAACAAGGAAGACAAAATGGATCGAAATCTCGCGCTTGAAACCGTCCGGGTTACCGAGGCCGCAGCACTGGCGTGCTCTGGCCTGATGGGACGTGGCGATGAAAAGGCTGCTGATCAGGCGGCTGTTGATGCGATGCGTAATGCGCTTAACAGCATGGACATCAGAGGCACGGTCGTCATCGGTGAAGGTGAACGCGACGAAGCCCCGATGCTGTTCATTGGCGAAGAAGTTGGTTCGGGCGAAGGTCCGGAAATCGACATCGCGCTTGATCCGCTTGAGGGCACGACCATCTGTGCGACCGGCGGTCCGAACTCTTTGGCGGTTGTTGCCATGGCGGAAAAGGGCGGCTTTTTGAACGCGCCGGATACCTATATGGAAAAAATCGCCGTTGGCGGTGGTTTGCCAGACGATGTTGTTGATCTTGATGCATCCCCGGCCGAAAACCTGAAAAACCTTGCAGCGGCCAAGGGCTGTGCGGTTGCTGATCTTGTGGTTTGTATTCTGGATCGTCCGCGCCATCAGGACATCATTGCCAAAACCCGCGAAGCAGGTGCACGCATTATGTTGATTGGCGACGGGGATGTAGCCGGTGTGATCGCGACCTCGCAGAAAACATCGGGCATTGATCTTTATGTGGGCACCGGCGGCGCGCCAGAAGGTGTTCTTGCCGCAGCAGCCCTTCGTTGTATCGGCGGTCAGTTCCAGGGCCGTCTTGTTTTCCGCAATGACGATGAAATCGCACGTGCGAAAAAATGGGGTATCGAAGACCTCAATCGCAAATACAAACTTGGCGAACTTGCCAAGGGCAACGTGATGTTTGCCGCCACGGGCGTTACCGATGGCGCGATGTTGCGCGGTGTGCGCCGTTTTGCCAATGGTGCGGAAACCGAAAGCATCGTGATGCGCAGCCAGTCAGGTACCGTGCGCTATGTCCGTGCGGTCCACGATTTCAGCCGGAAAATCTGGTACAAATAAGCGCCGTCTTTTCGGAATGGACAAAAGGGAGTGCGGTGCACTCCCTTTTGTCGTTATACCAGTATTCTAATCGCTTGCAGGGCAGGGCGGTCTGGGTTACATCCTGCGCCCCTTCAAAACATAAAAAACGCCGGAGCCCGCCAGATGTCGGAAATTATTGCGCTTGATTTTGGGACGACCAATTCCGTTTTGGCGGTGGCCGACAGTGCGGGAAATGTGCAATCGGCAAAGTTCGAAGTGGGTGCCAACAGTTTTGATACCTATCGCACCATCCTGTATTTCTGGGAAGAACAGGAGCTGACCGCGCCGGGCGCACCAACCCATATGCAAAGCCGGTCGGGCCCGTTTGCAATTGCCGAGTATCTGCGTGAAAGTCATGATTGCCGACTGATCCAGTCGATGAAGTCATACCTTGCATCCAAGGATTTTGACGGCACCGATATCTTTGGCACGACCTATTCGATCGAAGATTTGATCGCGACGTTCCTCACCCAGATCCATCATTTCGCGCAGCACAGCCTTGGCTGGTTGGGGCAGCGGGTGATTTCCGGGCGTCCGGTGGCCTTTGCCGGGAGTAACCCGGACAATGATTTTGCCGAAATGCGTCTGCGCAGTGCTTATGAACAGGCCGGGTTTGACGTTGAGGCCATGGTGTTTGAACCCTTGGCCGCGTCCTATTATTACGGGCGTGAACTTGAAAAGGCCGAAACCGTTCTCGTTGCCGACTTTGGCGGCGGGACGAGTGACTTTTCGCTGATCCGCTTTACACCCGGTCTTGGCATGCGTGGCGTGCAACCATTGGCCCATACCGGCCTTGGCGTTGCGGGCGACCGGTTTGATTATCGTATCATCCAAAAGGCGGTCTGGCCGCGCCTTGGTTTTGGCTCCGACTATAAATCCATGGGGGCGACGCTGCCGGTGCCGCGCCAGTATTACACGGCATTTTCACGCTGGCACGAACTTGCCATGATGAACCAGCCCAAAACCATCAATGAAATCAAAAGTCTGATCCGCTCGGCGACCAAGCCCGATGATATCGAGGATCTGGTGGCGATCATTGAAGAAGAAATGGGTTTCCATCTCTATCAGACGGTATCGAAGGCCAAGGCTGAGCTGTCTGACAACGACAGCGCCTTACTGCAATTTTCCCACGGTGGGGTGGAAATAGAAGAGCGCCTGACGCGGACTGATTTTGAGACTGCGATTGCGCCGGACATGGCCGAGATTGAGATCGCAGCCAAACACTGCCTTGATCAGGCAGGCTTAAAAGCCGGTGACGTGTCCAAGGTGTTTATGACCGGCGGCTCATCCTATGTCCCGGCAGTACGCAAAATCTTCGAAGACGGCTTTGGCAAGGATCGCATCGAAATCGGCCAGCCTTTCCTGTCGGTCGCCCATGGCTTGGCCCTGATTGCGGCGGATGAGGGGATTGTTTGATCAAAACCCTGCAAGTCGGCAGGCTATTTAAGAGCACGAAAAATTCCCGCCACACTGGATTTGCAAAAGCACGACTGCGGCGAAAAATAGGCCAACTGCCAAGCCGCTTAGAGCATAAAGCCAAATCGATACTGCATGGCGTTTAAACACCCATGGCAGAATACCGCCCATAAGACACAGGGCAGGGAAGGCCAGAAGGCTGTAAAACATCAGTTGGGTAATCGGATTATTTTCCGATCCTGGTGCATCAAACATCATTGGCGACATCATCACCATCGGCAGCGACAGAAGCGCGCCGAGGATGGAGATGATCGTCAAGGTGATCCGAAGGCCTTTTTTATGGGTCATTGCGCGTATCCGTTTAGTGTTTTGATTGTTTTCTTTGTTATTGTTGTCGCACCAGTTTGCATACCTTTTGGCTGTGTGCAATCCGTTGTGGTGTGGGTGATGTTTTCCACCATGCGCAATCGCCCTTTCTTTTCAGATGGTTCAACCACATCTATTTGCAAATGTAACGGACACGGTCGGCAACGGCATGCGAAGGTCCGCGTTTGAGATCAGGGAGAACGACCGATGAGTATGGAAAGTGACACGCATGTCGTTGAACGGCTAACCGGGCAAATTGTGCCCGCACTTCCCTTGCCGGCAACAAACGGGCCGTCGGTTGATTTGTCTGTCCTTTCCGGGCGCACGGTTGTCTATGCCTATCCACGTACTGCTGAGCCCGGAACGCCATCTCCCGCCGGGTGGGACCAAATTCCAGGGGCCAAGGGCTGCACGCCGCAATCCTGCTCGTTCCGCGATCACGCCAAAGAACTGGCTGGCGTTGGTGTCACCAACCTGTTTGGGCTTTCAAGCCAGAGCACGCAATACCAGCAAGAAGCGGGCGAGCGCCTTCATTTGCCGTTTGCGTTGTTGTCGGATGCCGATCATCGGTTCAAGGAAGCCATGGCGATGCCGGACTTTGAAGTCGAAGGTATGCGGCTGTTCAAGCGTCTGACGATGGTTCTGGACGATGGCAAAATTGCCAAGGTGTTCTATCCGGTTTCGGCGCCCGCACAAGATGCCGACAACGTTTTGAAATGGTGTCGGGACAATCCGTCGGCCTGATCTTTGACGCATGGGCGGTTATTATGGTTGTCGGATTTCACCATTGTTTGAGCCGAACTGTACGAGCCGAAAAATTATCCAGTTTAAGCTGACCCAAGATTGCGCTATTTCATGGGCATGACAGATCATGCGTTTGAAAAGACTTTTATGGGGATCGAACGATCCGCGACCGGAAAATGGTGGCGGGAGCGCGATCTGGATGAGCGGCTTGGCATTACCATTGCCCAGCGGTTCGGGGTGCCCGAAATTGTCGGGCGGGTGATGGCATCGCGCGGTATTGGCCTTGATGATGCTGAAAGTTTCCTGACCCCCACATTACGCGATTTGATGCCCGATCCATCCTCGTTAAAGGATATGGACAAGGCCGCATCGCGTATTGCCGATGCGATTGAAGCGGGTGAGAAACTGGCCGTCTTTGGCGATTATGATGTGGATGGTGCAACCAGTACCGCGCTTTTGAAACGGTTTTTCCGTGCCCTTGGTGCGGATGTGCCGGTCCATATTCCCGACCGTATGAAAGAAGGCTATGGCCCGAATGCCCCGGCCTTGCTCGAGCTGCAACGCAACGGTGCCAACCTGATCCTGACCGTTGATTGCGGGGTGACGGCCTATGCCCCGCTGCAAGAAGCCAAGGATGCCGGGATCGAGATTATTGTGGTCGATCACCACGCAGCAGAACCGGAATTGCCGCCTGCGGTCGCGGTGGTGAACCCCAATCGACTGGATGACGAAAGCGGTCTTGGTAATCTGTGTGCGGCAGGTGTGGCGTTTTTACTGTGTGTCGCGATTTTGCGCGAAGTGCGCAGTCGCGGCTGGCTCGAAAAAGCCGGACTGCGTGCGCCGGATTTGCGTAACTGGCTTGATCTGGTGGCGTTGGGCACGGTGTGTGATGTTGTGCCGCTGCGTGGGTTGAACCGTGCCTTTGTCACACAGGGGATCAAGGTCATGCGTCATCGATCCAATGTCGGCATGACGGCATTGGCCGATGTCGCCGGGGTCAATGAAACACCCAGTGCCTATCACCTTGGTTTTGTCCTTGGGCCGCGTGTGAACGCCGGTGGGCGCGTTGGCGAAAGTTTCCTCGGTACAACCCTTCTTTCAGGCGAAAACCCCGCAGAGGCGCAGGATATCGCCCGCAAGCTTGATGAATATAACCGTGAGCGCAAGGCGATTGAGGATATTGTCCTTGATCAAGCAATTAGCGCTGCCGAAGGAAAGTCAAAAGTCGGATCAATGGTTCTGGTCGGCGGCGAAGATTGGCATCCTGGCGTGATTGGCATTGTCGCAAGCAGGCTGAAGGACCGTTATCACGTGCCATCCCTGGTGATGGGGATGGTCGATGGGGTCTATAAGGGATCGGCGCGATCTGTGCGCGGCATTGACCTTGGGGCGGCGATCATTGCTGCACGCCAGTCGGGTCTTCTGATCAATGGTGGCGGGCACGGCATGGCGGCGGGCTTTACCCTTGATCCTGAAAAGCGCGATGCGTTTGAAGCATTCCTAGAAGAACGCTTCGCCAAGATCATTGCCGAAAATGATATTCGCCCGACCATCACGGTCGATGGTGCGCTTCATGCGGCAGGGGCGACGCTTGATCTGGTTGAGGCGCTTGAAAATCTGGGGCCGTTTGGGGCGGGAAATGCCGAACCCCGGTTTGTGTTTGTTGATTGCCGGGTGATCAAGGCTGACGTTGTCGGGGCTGATCATGTGCGCTGTATCCTGACCGGATCGAACGGCAAGGGGCGGCTTAAGGCCATTGCATTTCGGTGCCTTGATAACGATATGGGCCAGACTCTTATCAAGCATGGCGGGCGTCCGTTACATATCCTTGGGCATTTGCGGCGCGATAGCTGGCAGGGGCGCGAAGGTGTTCAGTTGATGATTGATGATGTGTCCCTTCCGGTGTGATGCTTTAACGCCCTGACAGGGCTGACTACTGGTCGGAGCCCGTGATCCAGACCAGTAATTGAGACCGGCAAACAGGTTATGGGCGTGTTTTTGGTGTTGTTGCCGCCGTACGGCGACGATGGCGAGAGATAATCGTTGATATGGCTTCCGACAAAATATAACCATAATCGGTAGAGTGTCGATTTTTTTCGGCTTTTTCAATAATGTCGTCGTATGTTGTTATGATGTCATGTGCGGTCTGAGCGGCATTGTCGATCCCCTCGGCGGCCAGAAAGCCGCTGATCACCGCCACGAGCATATCACGGTGGATGGTGTCGCGTGACGGAGATGATGAACCGGCGACACAGCTTTCGGGCAGTTCTGACAGTTTTGGGGTGCCCTTGCCGGTTGCAATCCAGTTCAGGCAAATCCCCTTGATCAATGCCATTCGCGAGACACCAACAAAGCGTGGTTCCGACTGTGCCTGACACCAGCGATTCAATTGTTCGGGAATAACGCCTGCGATTTCTGCCGCATCCTTTTTGCGATCAAACAGGCTTACAACATGACGGATGCGATCCCCCATTTCCGCGTCCAGAACTGGAAGAGGTGTTGAGGGGCTACGTTTCGTCATGCTGAACGCTGCATATCTGCGGAAAACAGAACGGGGAACCCGTTATGCGGGAATATTCGACTTGTCGAATTTTTTTAGTTGAATAACGAATTTTTTCGTTGTAAATCTTGCTCATGTTCAACTTTAACTGTTCGTGTGCCAATTGCTTTCAAGCATGCCATTCACTTTTTATGGGAATGGCTGGTTGGGCATGTGAATTTAGGAATAACGGAATATGATTATATCCGTATAACCTAAGGGTTTTGGGGCGTCTTTGGTTTTGAATGGGCTTTTGAAGACCCTGACAGGTTGATATTTATGGTTGTATTAGCAGTTTCCTCTCTGGATCAGTTTCCTTTCCATATATGAGTTTAGATATGAATGCGCTCACTGACAATCCAGATGTCTGGTGTTTCTGGTATGTAGAATGTTCGCCTGTTGGTTCTGTTCCGGGCCATTTTCTGGGTGAAATTCTTTATTCATGCAGTTTTCGGCCGGTTGCGGTGTCTGATGGATGACCGTGTGTCACCATGGCGCAGCCCTGTTGTCTGGCGATTATTTTGCCGGGGCTGGTTTTTCTGTTTACTGCCATTTTTGGTTTTGCTGCCATTGTCGGCATTGGCAACGCAGCAGGAACCTTCGGGGTTTGCTGCTGCTCGCAATGTGAAGGTCTATACCGAGGATTTCGCCCCGTTCAATTATATTACGCCCGATGGTCTGTCGGGGGCAGGGGCCGAAATTGTACGGGCGATGGCTGTTCTTGTTGGTCATCCGCTCCGCTTTGAGGTTCTCCCGTGGAAACGTGCGCTGCATATCGTCAAATCTGAACCTGATACGGCTCTGTTTTCAATGGTTCGAACACCCGAACGCGAAAACGAGTTCAAATGGGTCGGGCCGATTTTTATTACTCGGGGATGGTTATATCAAATGGCGAACCGCAACCTCGATGTTACCGGGCTTGCGGATGCCAGAACCGTGAAGTCGATCGGAGTACAGGCAGGTGGAGCGGCCGAACGCAGCCTGCGCGAGATGGGGTTTGATAACCTTGAATTGCTTTATGTCCCAGGAAATGCCTTGCGCATGCTGGCTGAAGGCCGCATCGATCTTTGGGAAGCATCGGACATCGTCATGAATTTTCAGCGCGAGATGCTGGGGCTTGAAAAGGCCGCAGTTGTTCCGACGGTCGAGCTGGGAGAATATGAGATGTATCTTGCCTTTTCAAAAAACACGCCCGATACGACGCTTGTACCATGGCGCAAGGCACTTGAAATCGTTCAGGGGAGTGGGATGGCAGCAGTGATTGCCCGAAAATATGGTTTGGGGGATCAATCTATGAGCATAACAGGCCGGTCGGCAGGTCGATAACAGGTATCTCGTGCATATTTGCCCTGTGCGGCAAAGACTTGCTGTAATCCCGAGATGGGATTATGCCAGACGCATCATGACACAGTACCCCACGACGCCATCCTCATCTTCTCCTCACGGTCTCAAAGCTTTTTTGACGGTTTTGATCCCGATCCTTCTGGCATTTTCACTCAGCCAGTTTTTCAGATCCGCTCAGGCGCTTCTCGCAGAACCGCTTCGCGCGGAGCTTATGGTTTCGCCCGAGCAGCTAGGCCTGATTTCGGGCAGTTTCCATTTTGCCTTTGCCCTGATGCAAATTCCGGTTGGTGTGATGCTGGACCGTTATGGCCCGCGGTTGACCAACGGTTGCCTGATGTTGGCGACGGTGGTTGGCGTTTTGATTTTTGCCAATGCACAAAGCGTTGTCGGATTGATGATCGGGCAGGCGGTGATTGGACTGGGATGCTCGGCGGCATTTATGTCTGCCCTAGTTCTGGCCGCACGTTGGGTGGCACCGGAAAAGTTTGCCGCAACATCGGGTTTGATTGTGTCGTTTAGTTTGCTCGGGGTTCTGGCATCGGCAACACCATTGGCCGCCCTGGTCGAAAGCCATGGCTGGCGCGTGGTTTATTACGGGTTGGCGGGGTTAAGTGTTTTTGCCGTGATCCTTGATTTTCTGTTGGTGCGCGATACGCCGCCGGGCCGAGCAAAGGCCGACCAGAAGGGCGAAACCGTTGTTGAGGCCCTGCGCGGGATGATTTCAGTCTGGAAAAATCGGCAGGTCTGGCTTTTGTGCGGGGTGGCGTTTTTCAGCTATCCGACGATCCTGACGGTGCGTGGGCTTTGGGGCGGCCCTTATTTGCATGATGTGTTTGACCTCGGGCCGGTCGGCGTTGGGAATATCCTGCTGATCATGACGGTGGGCATGATCCTTGGACCGCCGACCTATGGGCAGTTATCACGCAAGTGGGCGGGTAAGACGCATGGCTTGATTGTCTTTGCGGTGCTGGTCGGGGCGGTGACATGTCTGTTACAGGCGTTTGTGGGCCCTGTGGGGGTTGGTGTGGCCGCGTTGTTGCTTTTGCTGCATGGTTTCCTTGGCAGCAGCGCGACGCTTAACTACGCCGCCTCGCGTGAGGCTGTTGCGGAACATCAGATCGGTCGTGCGTTAACCACGATCAATCTCGCGACTTTTGCCGGGCTGTTTGTGCTGCAAGGCATCGCCGGGTTGATCATTGGCCAGTATGAAACCGGATCGCCCGATGGCTATCGCGCGATGTTTGTTTTCCTTGGAGTAGGGCTTGGCGTGGCGGGGATCAGTTTCTGGTTCGGTGCACGGCGCACAAAAGGATAATTTCGAAACGTTCATCCATCCGCCCGGGTTGTCGCAACATGCTTCAATCCTTATGTGGAAGGACGAAACGTGAAATAAACCGTGGGGTTAAACAATGAGGCTTGGTTTTTCCGGGATTTGGCCGGTTATGGCCCTATTTTGGGCGGGGGATTAAAAAAAACGTCACAGGGGCGAAAAAGCCGCTTGACCTTACCCGACCCAATCGCTAAAAACCGGCCTCGTTAACGCGCTGCGTCCCCTTCGTCTAGAGGCCTAGGACACTGCCCTTTCACGGCGGCAACAGGGGTTCGAATCCCCTAGGGGACGCCACTCGTTAACGTAGACTGTTTTTGGTGACCGTGTCCCCTTCGTCTAGAGGCCTAGGACACTGCCCTTTCACGGCGGCAACAGGGGTTCGAATCCCCTAGGGGACGCCACCGAAACACAGTCCACATAAAATCGCTTTGCGATCTGCGTCCCCTTCGTCTAGAGGCCTAGGACACTGCCCTTTCACGGCGGCAACAGGGGTTCGAATCCCCTAGGGGACGCCACTTTTCAGGTCGCAGGATCAATGTGTTACCACCAAATGCTCGTCCGATGGTTCGGCGGGCATTTTTTTTAGTTGTTTGTGCAGCTACGTGTGGAAAAGTGCACTCTCCATTCTGCGTTGACATTTGCCACTAAAATTTGATCTCCGGGAAGATAAGCAATCCTCTCCGATGTGCTTTTTGTGCAGTTCGAAAAGTCATACATTTCATAGTTATAGACAATTATCTCAACAGCACGCCCGAAGTACCTAATTCTCATGAGATCAGAAGCGCCAATTGCCATTGCCAAAATAGAACTGGTGGCGAGGAACGATATAAACCAGTTAATTTTTTTTGTACTCGAATTGTGATCCGTCTTTGGAGTTATATGTCCAATAAAGAGTAACTTTAGCATTTCTGCAATTATGCTAGAGCTTTGCAAAAGCTCATTGAGAAAAAAACGAAGCATCTGAATAATACCGAAAATACAGACCAGCAAGTATGCAGTTAAACTAAATGTGATTGGTGTTATAAAAAATGCGGATATTAGGACGGAGTAACGAAAAGCTGTGGGATCCGATTTCGTTACGTTTCCTACTACTTGGGATGCGTATGCATAGGTTATGGTCATGCTCACTGCGATTAATACAGCAAAAATGACGGATTTCAGATGTGATGATAGTTCTTCAACGAAGTATTTATAAGAAGCATATAAAAATGGGAGGGCGCATAAAATCACACTCATAATCAATACGCAAAATTGGAATACCGAGAGAACAGTGCTGGAAGAAATTTCTTTGATGTAGAAAAAAGAAATTACAGTTGTCGCGAGTGCGAAAATAACTCCTGTCATGAAGCACCTTTCCATCCAATTGCTTTTTGGGTTGGAATAAACAGGAATTCGGTTTATTAAGTTTTTCAAATTTCTCTCCTAAAACCTGAATTGTTGCTGGCGGACGACTTTCTTTTTGTGCAGGCGATATCGCCGCGTCAGGCTTTCACGTAGTTGTTCGGCGGTCGGGCGGGGGAGTTCGATGGTTTTGCGCAGGTAGGGCATTTCATCCTCTGTGGTGGCATTGTCCGTGGCGATGACCGCTGCCGTTTCGGCGAATAAATCTACTGGGTCAGCTTGGTCCGCGGCAAACAGGTCGGTAACGCCCACGCCGAGTAAACGGTACTTCGTACCGTCGATTTCCTTTTTCAGCAACGTTAGCGCGGTATCGAGAATGACGTCTTCGCGTAACGTCGGATAGGTCAGGCGCATGTTGCGGGTGCGGATTTTGAAATCCGATGATTTCAATTTTAACACCACGGTGTGGCCAGCAATTTCCTTACGCGCCAGATCACTGGCAACACGGGCGGTCAAGCGGGTGGCGATCGCGGTCAATTCATCAAGGCCTGCGACATCTTCGTTAAAGGTGGTTTCCGACGACAGGCTTTTGCGTTCGGTACTTTGTTCGACCCGACGATTGTCTTCTCCGCGTGAAAAGTAATAGAGCCGTTTGCCAATGCTGCCGTAACGGCCCTGCAGGGCATGGATATCGCGTTCCTGAAGCTGTCCGATGGTGGTGATGCCATCGTCATGGAGCTTGCGTTCCATCGCCGGTCCAACGCCCCACATCATGCGCACGGGCTTGTCGGCCAGGAAATTAACCGCCTTGGCCGCACCTATTATTGAAAAGCCAAAGGGCTTGTTGAGATCAGATGCGATCTTGGCGAGGAATTTGTTGTAGGAAAGCCCGGCGGAGACCGTGATGCCGATCTCTTGGCGGACGCTTGCCTGAAGTTCGACCAAGCATTCAGCAGGCGATTTGCCGTGCATGTCATGGGCGTTTGACAGGTCCAGAAAGGCCTCGTCAATCGACAGCGGTTCGATGTCCGGGGTCAGGGCGCGCATCATGTCGCGGACCCGGTATCCTTCGCGCTGATATTTCTTCATATCGGGGGGCAGAAACACCGCATCAGGGCACAGTTCACGGGCCTTGAAGGCCGGCATGGCAGACCGGACACCATATTTACGCGCCACATAACAACAGGTTGAGACAACCCCGCGATGGCCGCCACCAATGATCACGGGCTGATCAATTAATTCCGGGCGGTCGCGTTTTTCGATGGAGGCATAAAACGCATCGCAATCAAGGTGACCGATAAAAAGGTCCGGCAGTTCAGCGTGCGCAATGGCGCGTTTGGCACCGCAGGATGAGCAGGCAACATAGGAGCCCGCACCGCCCTTGGGTAGCGGTCGGTCAAGGGGCAGGCGCCATTTATGCTGGCAATCGGTGCAAAGCGCATAGAGCATGCTTGTTTGTACTTCTTTTGTTCCTTTGTTGCCAAGTCCGGAATTGGCCAAGCTGGTTTGAATTGTATGTTTGCTGACAGGTGTTGTCAGCAAGTCGGGCAAAGAAAAAGCCGGGGGTGTGCCCGGCTTTGGTCATTGGTCTTATGGGCACTCGCGCATTTGCTTGGCGACTGATGCTAGCTTGTTGGTTTGCGCTCGGTTGGTTTTGGTGCGGCCGGTTTTGCCGCTGCGGGCTTTTGTCCGGCCTTTGCGGCACGTTTTGCGCGGCGCTGACGGGCGATCATTTGATCAATGTAGCGTCCCTGAAATAGCGTAATGCCAAGCGACTGACCAAACTTGATGGCAGTCGGGCTGTCGCACCGGCACAGGATGACGCGTTCACGCCCGGAATTCTTCACCAGACTGTCCATCTCGCCGTACTTTTTGCGGATGACATTGTCGGTCATTTCTTCGCGCCATGCGACCTTGATGAAATCGGCCTTAAGCCGTTTGCGATCCACAAAGGACAGTGATTTCACGGTCAGGTTATCAATCAGGATGCGATAACCGCGTTCATGAAAATCATCACGCACTTTCAAATATGTTTCCAGATTGGAAAACAGATCCACCTGATTAAGTTCGATGATCACGTTGCCCGGCCATTTGCGCCGTACGGTTTCATCGAACTTGTCAAAATCCTTGGACGTCAGGGTGCCAAGGTTCAAGTTTAACGAGAATGAGCTGGCGTGTGTCTTGAATGTCCGCTTGCACAGGTAATTGAGCATGCGTTTATCAAGAACTTCGGTCATATGCTGAAACAGCCAGCGGTTTGACGCCAGATCAATCTTTGGCATCAAGGCATTGCGCAGATCGGTGATGGAAACAAAGAATTCGTCGAAAACCGGATGGAGTTCCTTGGACCCGCCATGGGCAAATACGCAGACGGGTTGCTGACGGATATGTTCCGAAAGGTCGGCCGAATGAATGGTTTCTTCAAGCTGGGCGAGGTTTTCCGCATCAATCGGCTGCAGGGTTTCATCCTTGTCGCGCTGCTGGGCTGCGCGCATGTTGATGTTTTGTTGCAGCTTTTTGGCGCGTTCATCAAGATGCTGACACAGCAGCAGGAATTCCTGAAACTCGGTATTCAGGTTGTACCAGGTGCAAAAGCCGGTTTCCTCGCTGTCGTCCTGTGACAGTGGATCATCGCGGAACAGATAGCGCAGCGTATCGACCGCGGGCTCCACATCGGCGATTGATTTGTCTTTCCACACGAAAATAAGATCGTTGTTGGTCAGAACAAAAATACGCCCGACATAGAGTTTCACATAGCTTTCAAAGGTATTGGTCGCAACGCGGATGTGATAATCGCGGCGATGAAACGGTTTCATCCGCGACATATGGATATGTACCGCGCGATGCCCGTATTTCCGGGTTTCCAGCCGTTGCACATAATCAAGCAACAGGTATTCCTGTAACGCCTGCTGACCATATTGCTGCGGTTCAATCACGAGCGACCCCTGAAAGAGAAACTAATAGTTTTATATCGTTATGGGCTCATTCCATACAATGGCGAGCAACGCCGGAGCAAATCATATTCTTCTGAAGTTCAGGTTAATACGCCGATCTGCCTGTCTCTTTTATATGAAGTATCTATTGCCAAGGGCAAGTCGGAGCTGAATGACAGTTACGGTTTTTTCTTTAACGAATTCTTGGCAAGCAGAGTGCAAAATCAATGTGATATGGGGTAATCGATACTAATTTTTTGCCAATTGTCAGGTGGGAATGCAGTATGATTTTACGAATTGTCTTTAGATTATAGGGGATTGGCGCCATGCAGGTATCCGCAAAGCGGACCGCAAACTGGCTGAAAATCAGCAAGGGGCTTGCTGTAATCGGCATGGTTTCATGGGTGTCGGCCTGTGCGCCGCTGCTAGATCAGGACTTCTGGGACGAAGCAACATCGTTTGCGGATGAAAATTATACCGCACTTGGTCTGCAGCAACTTGCCAGTGGCGATTATGCCTCGGCCGAGAAGTTGTTTGACGAGGCATTGCGCAAAAATCCGCAAGACGGTCACGCGATGCTGTGGCGGTCGGTTCTTTATCAAAACACCAATCGACCGGACCGTGCGAAGGATGGCTATGACACATTGGTCGCCATGAACCCGCCTGGAACCGTTTTGATGAGTACGGCAAGCGGCACGCAGCCGCGCCCGTTGCGCGATGCGGCGGAATTCAACCTGATGCGTTTGCAGCGCGGATTGCCCGGATCGCTTAGCATTAATGATCAAATTGTCACCGGGCCGTCGGGGCTGTCCAATGTGAACAGTGGCATGGATACACCGGCTGGCATGGGCAACAGCATGCCACAGGCAAAACCGGGCATGACCGCGACACGGACGGCGAACATTCCGGCAGGTGCGGCACTTTCGGCAGGCGATGAAGCCATTGCAAAACGGTTCGGGATTTTGCGCGATCTGCAATCGACCGGCCTGATCACACCCGAAGAATATTCCGCACGGCGCTCAGCAAACCTTGGTGCCTTGTTGCCAATGAGCCAGCAGGTGCCGTCAGCCTTTCTTGATAGCCCGCCACCAGACGGGTCGCAGGTCGAACAACGGTTGAACCAGTTGAACCGCGCCTTGCAAATCGGTGCGATCACAGTTCAGGAACACGTTGCAGAACGCACCGCCATTCTGGATGCGTTGTTGCCCGCCCAGCCACGCCAGCGTGCAACACCGGCACCCGCACCACAAGGCTTGATGGATGCGGCCCGCCAGATTGCCCGGATCGAAGACCTGTCGCAGATGAAGCTTGTGACAGCCGATGAATTCAAACGGGAACGCGACGCCATCGAGGCTGCGATTATCGAGCCAGCGCAGGCAAATGTTATGCGCGTTAATTCCGGTGAGCCGGTACGCCGTGTCGCCACAGGCGAAAGTCGTGCTGTTCAACCGGGCGATGCCGACGCCATGGCCGCAGATGCCGCACCGATGGCAAGTGGTGGGCGTTCAGCCCATCTTGCATCGTACCGCAATGAACAGCAGGCTGAGCGGGGCTGGCAAGTCCTTAAGGGGCGTTATGGTGAGTTGGCATCCTTGCAGCATGGTGTAACACGCGCCGAAATTTCCGGCAAAGGCACATATTATCGCCTGATGGCGACCGGGCTTAGTGACAGTGCGGCAAAATCGCTGTGCACGGACCTTAAACGTCGTGGTCAGTTCTGCGACGTTAAATAACGCTCTCACAGCAGGGGTTTGGGGCAAACGGCCTTAAGCCCAAGATATTGATATAACGCCGGTGGGTTGATCCTTCGTGATCTTGTATCCCGCCGGCGTTATTGTTTGTGCAAGGCTATCCGCAAGTTGTTCCCAAAACGGTGCAAAGTGATGATTTTTATCTTTAGCGATTTTGGCATTAACGGACCCTACAGCGGCAGCATGCGGTCAGTAGTGATGCGCATGGCACCCGCTGTGCCGGTGTGCGATTTGATGGTGGATGCGCCAGATCGTAATCCCAAGGCAGCGAGTTATCTGCTGGCAGCCCTTTGTTGCGAATTCACGCCCGGTGATGTGGTGCTGGCGGTGGTTGATCCCGGCGTTGGCAGTGCGCGAAAAGGGGTGATTGTGCAAAGTGATGGGGTGTCATTTGTCGGGCCGGACAACGGTCTGTTTGAAATCATCATGCGGCGCGGCAAAGACGTTTCCATGCGCACGATTGACTGGATGCCAGATGATCCGTCGGCCAGTTTTCACGGGCGGGATATTTTTGCGCCGGTTGCGGCGATGATTGCGACTAATACGTCGTTTGAAACGCGCCCAATGGCGGCCAAAGATCGAAATATAACGGCGCAAGGCTGGCCAGATGAGCTGGCGGAAGTGATCTATGTCGATGCATATGGCAACCTGATGACCGGACTACTGGCGCAAAAAATGTCAGATCAACTGGTGCTCAACAATCAGGTTATCTCGGGGGCGCGCACATTTTCAGACGTGAACTTGGGAGAAGGATTTCACTATCGCAACTCAATCGGCCTGTGTGAAATCGCGGTTAATTGCGGACGCGCCGATCAGCAGTTTGATGCCGTGATTGGAACGGCGGTTGCAAAACATCGCCTTGATGACAGCAATCTGTGATTGGTTTGTCTGGGAAAAGTGATATCTTTCAAGGGTATTTCATCATTGGTTCGCATCACGCGAACAGAAGTCAGCCGGGGTCCGTTAAATGACGATTGAGGTCAAATTTTGGGGGGTGCGTGGAAGCATTGCGTGCCCGTCACCGGACCATGTTGTGTATGGCGGCAACACCAGTTGCCTTGAAATGCGGATTGGCAATCAGGTTCTGATTTTTGATGCCGGGACCGGCATTCGCAACCTTGGCAAGGACATGATCCGTCGCAAGATCACCCACGCCACAATCTATTTGACCCATACCCATTGGGATCACATCAATGGTTTTCCGTTCTTTGTCCCTGCCTATAACCCGGATGCGTCGTTTAAGGTGATGGCAGGGCATTTGACCAATCAGGGTGGGGTGGAACGGGTGTTTTCCGCCCAGATGGCAGACCCGACATTCCCGGTGCCCTTGTTGACCATGCGATCCAAGCTGACGTTCGAGGATTTCAATGTTGGTGATGAATTGCATCCGGGTGAAGGCATTGTCGTGAAGACGGCACCTTTGCGCCACCCGAATGGGGCGACGGCTTACCGCGTTGAATATGAGGGTAATTCGGTGTGCTATGTCACCGATACCGAACATGATCCCGATACACCTGATCAGGCCATTTTAGACTTTATTCAAAATGCCGATCTGGTGATTTACGACAGCACATATACCGACGAAGAATTCCCCGCCAAGGTGGGTTGGGGGCATTCCACATGGCAGGAAGGTATTCGGTTGTGCCGGGCGGCTAATGCCAAACGATTGGCCCTGTTCCATCATGACCCGGATCATAATGATGCCGCCATGACTGTGATCGAACAAAAAGCCAGATCGACCTGGGCGGATGCCTTTGCCGCGCGTGATGAAATGGTTCTTCGGATCGAATAGGCGAATTTTCCCGGTTTCCTAACACGGTAACGTGTCGTCATGTAGTGACCTAACGTGATGAAACGTCAGGTCACTTTGGGGTGTTTGGTGTTTAGAAAACGCGGGAATATTTCGGGAAGATGCGAATTTCTATGCGGCGATTTGCCTCGCGGTTTTCCTCTATTGGGTTGCCGAAATCATCGCGGTTGGGTAGCTTTGGCTTGGTGTCACCATATGAAATCGCGCGCATGCGTTTTTGATCGGGGTCAACCCCAAGTGCGTGCAAAAATCGCACAACGGCAATGGCGCGACCTCCGGCCAACTCCCAATTTGACGGGAACCGCCGGGTGCTGATGGGGCTGTCATCGGTGTGGCCGGCGACTTCAACCTGAAAACCCAGATAGCGCGGCTGTTTTAGCAGGTCGCCTGTGTCTTTGAGGAACACGACTGCGTCGCGTGTCAGATTGGCCGATCCTGGCTGGAAAAACGCGCCACTGCCAAGCTCCATCAAGATGCCTTCATCGTCGGTGGACACATTGACATCACTGTCCATCGCCATATTGAAAACGACATCTTTCAGGTCGGTTTCAAGCACTTCGGTCGGTCGGATAACCTCACGTTTGCCGATTTGTTCGGCAATGCCGGCCTGCACTTTTTCAAAGATCGGGATTTCGACTTTGGAAAAGCTGACCAGCATGACGAAAAAGGCCATCAAAAGGGTAATGGCATCGGCATAGGTTGCCAGCCAGTCCTCGTTGACTTGTTCTTCCTCTGTGCGTTGCATGCCTTTTCTGCGGCGTGCCATGATGTCTTCCTTTTGTCAGTCGCTCATTTCTTGCAGATCAGTGCGCGTGACGGGCTGTTACTTTGACGACTTGTCGATGTTAAAGTGGATCGCAGGATCAAGGAATGAGTTCATTCTGTCCTGAATGGCGCGTGGGCCTTTGCGATCGGCCAGCATGATCAGGCCTTCGGCAATCAGGTAATTGCGAAACCGCATGATTTCTTCGCGCTGCTGAATTTTACTGGCGGCGGGCATAAAGAAAAACCGGGCGGCAACAATGCCATAGAGCGTTGTGATCAAGGCAATTGCTAAACCGGCACCCAATGACGTCGGATCATCAGCCATTTTATCAAGCATGATGACAAGACCGACCAGTGTGCCGATCATGCCAAAAGCCGGTGCAGCCGCCGCCATGCTTTTAAGGATTGAAACCGGGACCAGATTGCGGCTGAACGCATTTTCAATTGCGTTATGGAGCATATCGGCGGTTTCATCGCCGTCGTAGCCGGTAATGACCACTTCCATTGCCCAGCCAAGAAAAGGTTCGTCCTTGCCAACGCGCTCGGCTTCCTGCTCAAGCGCGTTGATGCCCTTTTTCTGCAGAAGATATCCCCATTTGACAACACGGCCGACTTCGCCGGTCAGTTGCCCACGGCCCATCTGCGGGGCACGAAAAATCTTGAAAATCAGTTTTAAGGCAAGCAGTACATAGCGTGCTTCATAGGCAATAAATGTCGCGGCGAGTGTGCCGCCGATAACCATCAATGCGCTCGAAAGGCTCACAAATACAAGGTAGTTATCGGTCGAAATAAAAATCGATCCGATAAACAGCCCAAGCCCGACCATGATGCCCAAAATTGTCGTAAACGACATGGTTGCTCTCATTCCCCCAGAAAGTACGCATCGGAATTCCCCAACCGATGACTTCGTTCTTTATAAACAGTCTAGATCTTTTACGCTAGCATAGCTGTCCCAATGGTTGCCATTCGGTAAAACTTGGGGCGAGATATTGCCTGATTTGAAGGATGCAGGTGTCTAAGGGGAGCAGGGGTTCCAGGGTATTGAGTATGCCGTCCGGTGATCATCCCTTCCTTTAAGGCACTCGATCAGGTATCGCGTGACGTTTAGATCAGTGGAGGCGCCCATCTGCTCGTAAATTGATACCTTTACTTTTGCCCGCCAATGGGGAAATACAAGGTTTCGCCAGCTTCAGGTTACATAATCAAGGTTCGTGAATGTTCTAAGACGCCCGAATGTCGCTAAGGAACTTGTCAACCTCGGTGCGCAGATCAACCGACAGTCCACCAAGTTCGTCGGCAACGGCCAACACAAGATGGGCAGCCTGATCGGTTTCCGATACAGTGCCACTAACACGTTCGATGTTGGAACTGACTTCCTGTGTGCCGATGGCCGCCTGTTCAACATTTTGCGCAATTTCGTCGGTTGCTTCGGACTGTTGCTGAACCGCATCCGAAATGGTGTTGGTCATATCGGTAATCCGCGTGATTACATCTGCGATATCGCTGATAGAAGTCACCGTTTTACCGGTTTCTTCCTGAATGGCGGCGATCTGTGCTGAAATGTCATCGGTCGCACGCGCAGTCTGATTGGCAAGGTTTTTGACCTCGGCCGCGACAACGGCAAATCCCTTGCCTGCTTCGCCAGCACGGGCGGCCTCAATGGTGGCATTGAGGGCAAGAAGGTTCGTCTGACCGGCAATGTCACTGATCAACTCGACAATTTCACCAATGCGGTTGGCAGCATCCGACAGACCCGCAACTGTGGCGGATGATTGTTCGGCTTCGCGCGATGCTTCCTGCGCAACGCGGCTGGATTGCTGAGCCTGTTGACCGATTTCGGAAATTGATGCGGATAAATGATCGGCGGCGTTCGAGACAGTGCGGACATTAACGGTGGCTTCTTCGGACGCGGCGGCGACGGTTGTTGCACTTTTGCTGGCAAGGTCAGCGGCCTGCACCAAACCACGCGCCGTTGTTTGCATTTCGCCTGCTGAATGCGATACCGCATCGATGATTTTGGCGATCAGACTATCAAAATTCTCAATATGGTGTTCGAGCTTGCCCATGCGTTCTTCGCGGCGTTGGAATGCGGCGTGTTGTTCGGCCTCCATCTTCTTTTTGGCAATGGCGTTGGTGCGAAAGACATCAACCGATTGCGCCATGCGTCCGATTTCATCGCGGCGAGTCAGGGCATTGATTTCAAAATCTGTATTGCCATTGGCAAGGGCTGTCATATCCGCACCCAAATTTGACAGCGGCCCGGTCACGATCCTTGGGAGCAAAACGCGCATACCGATGATGGTGGCAATCGCAATCGCGATCCCGCCGATCAAGATGCCGATCAGGATGCGGTTGGTTTTTGCCTGTTCCGGGGCTACAGACAGGCTGGACGACAGGACTGCGATCACATCGCCTTTTTGGGCGTCCATTGCACCATGGCAGCTAAAACAAACTTCGTGGTCCGCCCCCTTGGTCACACCCAGAACAATCGGCATGGATTTGCGATAGGTGCCATCATCGGTATAGCGACCGATGGTTTTGCCGGTTTGGATGGCTTCGATATCAATGGCGTCCCGTGGGGCTTTGATCGGCTTGTCACCAAATTCCTGCATGTAGGCGACCGTTGTTGGCCCCCACGCAGACCAAAGTTCGCCGGGGTAGTCTTGGTTGCGGCTGTCAAACCAGTTGTTGAAAACGTTAATACCAATATCATCAACATCATCTGGGCGGGCCGCCATAACATTGACGATCAGGGCATGAAGAGACGTCAGTTCATTCTGGCTAAGTTGATCAAGCTTGGCATCCATGGCGCGTTCTTCGACAATGGTCATCATCAAAAGCGCGATGACCACAGTTGTTGTCACACCGAACGCAGACGCCCACATGAAACGTTTGCGGATGCCCATGGCATTGAAGGCAGACAGAATGCGCATATTTCTTCCCCGGGTGGCAGTAACGGACAAACCACGCGGATGCCCCGCACGGATTTCCTGTGGTTCATGGATGAACCGAACATCGTCTGAACGCGGGCTGCGTGCTTTGATGTGCGTCAAGACAAGGTAAAGTCGTGTGGCGCGCGCAGGGTCATCGGCGCATTGATCTGGAAAGACCGGGCGCGGGGACTTGTCAGCCTTACGATCAACAGGCATAACCACGCCAAGAGATACATCCGAAAGACAGGACTGTTTGATGACGCTTTCATATAGCGATACGCGCAAAAAACTCGATCAAATCACCGCTGAAATGGTGGGTTTGATCCGTAAGTATGATCTTGATGCTGCCAGTCCGTTTGACGTGATTGCCGTGGCGCGCGCCAAGATTTCAGATGAGCGCGATTACATCCGTTTCCTTGAACTGTCTCTTGAAGGTCGGATTTACGGTGAATACGGCGAGGCCCTTCAAAAGCAGATTGATCAGGAAGCCAAGCAGGCAGAGGCCGCCAAAAAGCTGAACTGAAAGCCAAACCTGTCAGGCCTGCGTGAGCGCTGCTGAAACCAAACATATCGCGAAAATTTGAAGCGCCTGTTTTCCGTTTGAGAAGACAGGCGTTTTTGGTTTTGCAACTGCTGATACGTGACGGAAATATTATAGTTGTCATTGCCCGAAAAGCTGCGGCTTTTGCGATTAAGGCGGGGTGTCACAAAATATTCCCGATGTTGTCACCGTCCTGACGTTGAGAGACCGCCAAACACCGATTATATCGCTGCTCCAAGGACGCGGCATGAACGCCCCGTCATTGTTTCGCGAAATATCTCGTGAAACGGCACGAGCAACAGGATGGCTGACATGAAAAAGAGTTATGTCCAAACTCTGATGGAAGTCGAAAAAGTATTCGGTCAGATCAATGACCATGACTATCGCCTTTACCGCGCGGTATGGGGCAATCGGCAAGCCGCCGAAACCGGCCTTTCGCGTGGTATACGGGCTGAAATCAGCAAGAAACTTGCCAATGATTTTGTCACGCGACCCAAGGCATCTGTGCCGCGCACGGCAATTGCCCACGCAGCCTGATCACGCGGCAAACATAAACGACCGGATTCAGTAGCGGGCAGGGTGATCGACCTTGCCAAGGCAATCGGTTTGAGGCATCAAGTGATGCTTATGCAGGGTAAGCTGCGACCATGTTCGTCGTTTATCCCAAAAAGCGTTTTATGCCTGATTGCTAAGCGGAGTTTCCCATGTCGATTAAGTCGTTGATCCGTACCATTCCCGATTATCCGAAAAAGGGAATTATGTTCCGCGATATCACGACGCTGTTTTCCGATGCGGACGGATTGCGTGATGTGATCGACGGTTTCGCCGCCGAGTATCAGGATAAAAACATCGACGTGATTGCCGGGATCGAAGCCCGTGGCTTTGTCATTGGTCCGGCAGTTGCCGTTGCGCTTGGCATCGGGTTTGTCACGGTGCGTAAAAAGGGCAAGCTGCCCGCTGAAACCATCAGTGTTGAATATGATCTGGAATATGGTTCGGATGTGATTGAAATCCATAAGGATTCCATTAAACCCGGTCAGCGCGTTTTGATCATGGATGATCTGATTGCCACCGGTGGGACGGCTCTTGGTGCGATTGATCTGGTTGAAAAGGCCGGTGGCGACGTTGCCGGTTGCGCCTTTATCATTGATTTGCCCGACCTTGGCGGCGCGCAGAAAATCCGCGACCGAGGTGTCGATGAATTCCATCTGGTTGAATTTGAAGGCGATTAAAACAGGCCTCATTAGGCCGGTTTGTCGATTTTTCTGCCGTTTTGCCCCGTTTTCGAGTATAATGTTGTAGTTGAATAAAATTTAATGCGTTGCCGGTTACCGGCAGGGAATGGAAAATGGTTGTTGCTGTAAATACACCGCAGGCCGTTACGCAAGTCAGTCAGTACGGGCGACTGATGGCTGCGGGTGCGCGCGGTGTGGCAACAGTTGACCGCAACAGTCAGGTCGAAGAATCTTCCCAGCATTTCGGATATAACCCCGACGATGACGGCATTTTGTTCAATGCCTATGTCGATGGTAAACACAAACGCCAATCGGGGCAGGGGCATTCTAGCGAGCAAAAAGACCAACGCACAGAACAACGCGGCATGTCGGCCGCGCGCCGTTCCAGTGACAAGGACGGCGCGATTGAACCGCAGGGCGACATTGATTTCGCAAGCCTGCTTGATCCCAGCATTCCGTTCGATCTGTCGTCAAACAGCGGCACGTCTTTTTACGCCGTGGTGAATGCGGTGGTACATGGTGCGGGCTATCGTGGGACGCATCTTGATACGTCTGTCTGATCGCTGTTTGGCAGAACAATCTTCATTCAAAATTTTGAAAAATGGGCTGGTGGGTGCTTGTTGGTGTCTGCCATAGGCCGTATGATTACCTGTTGTTAATTCTTAGTTAGACCATCGGGCGCAGCATGAAGAACAAGCCGGTTCTCAATACGGTTTTTGAAGCAGCATTCAGACTTATCGATCATGCGCTGAATGATAACGAATATCTGCAGCCGCAAAAGCTGCACCGGCTTCTGTATCTGGCGCAAGCCTATTACGGGGCAAATTACCACGGCAACATGTTGATGCCCGCCATCTTTGTCGCCGAGGAATTCGGTCCGGTCGAGCCAAACCTGTATGCCGTGATGGAAGAATGCCGCCCCGATGTGCGGCTTAAACCGGTTGATCCGAAAACATCGCATTTCATCGAAAGCATCTGGGCACAATTTGGCCACCACACGGTCGAACATCTCAGCATGACCGTGTGTAACCATCCGCCCTATACCAAGGCCTACAAGGCGGGTACAGGGACGATCATCCCCTATCAGGAACTGGTCGATTTCTATGCGTCGGTGCGCAAATCTGCAACCACACCAGAAGCCAAGGAAGTCGTGCGCCCACGTGTCATGCAGTCGCACAAGGGCAAACCGGTCGCGACAACGGACTGGTTGCCGCGCCGCCTGAAATAGTCGGTGAGATGGTCCTAAAACCTACGGGACGAGGGGAAGTCGATCTTGTGCGTTACTGACCCATTTTAAGGTCATCGCACGGATTGCCGCGCACGATATCATTGGTGAACCACATGAAATCAATCGCATTAGATGCGCCAAACCGCAGTGCGTAATCTTCAATATTGCTGGGATCGTCACTTGGATCATCCGCCTCGATCATACTGACAACTGCGACATCCTGATCGGTCAGGTTCGTATCAAACCGGCTTAGATGCCATGGGGCGGCGATGCCACGGCGGACATGCATCGCACCGGCAATCAGATAGGCACCATCTGTGGTGTCACTGTTTGCGGCATCATACATCGCACGCGCAAGCGATGCATCGCGGGCAAATTGCACGGTTGAAAAGGCAGGTAGCATTGATTTTGGCAACGTGTTGCAATGCCCCTCGGCGATTTCCTGATCAAGCAGAACCTGAATGTCTGCGGGAATATCAGGAAGCGAAAGATCCTTTGCCAAATCATCTGGCAGGGCCGAAACACCATCGGCAATCATCGAGCGTAAAATATCATCTGGCAGGTTGCCCGCCACCACTGCCAGATCATTGTTGCGTGCGGCTTGTGCAATCGGGGCGTAATCCTGCCAGGATGGCCAGCCGCGATCTTCCCAAGTCATGGCCAGACCGAGATCCGCCACAGTCAAATCGTGCCAGTTTTGGTCAAGCGAATCCTGCTGATCGCGGGTGAACATTTCCCAAACGACCGCACGATGGCGATTGCCCGATTTGCTCAGCGCATCAATCAGTTCAGCCTGATGGTGGTGATGGATCGGATTGTCGTGCTTTTCCCCGATCAGGACATATTTGGCGTCGCCAATGCGCCGGACCAGTTCGCCGAGCATGATGTATTCCCCGGCCTGAACATCAAAAATCAACCCCGGTGCAGGCGGAAGGGGACTGACATCTGTAATCACGATGTTAGCGCTAACATCGTTTGTTTTGGCCGGATTATTCGCAAGGGCTTCATCGGCTTTTGCTGGCGGACTAAGCAAGATTGCGGTGGTTACAATTCCAGTGACAACGCCCAATCGGCGTGCGGCAATTGGGCCGCATAAGGATATCAACTTGTATGCTGGTGTTGTCAGTCGCAATGGCGTCACAGGCACATCCCCGATGATGGAACAATAAGGCTTATTTGCTTAAGGTCAGAGCTGTTTCGATGTCGTTAACAAGGTCATCGCCGTTTTCGATGCCAACCGACAACCGCAACAGATCATCAGGTACGGGGCTTGTCGGGCCTTCGACCGATGCGCGGTGTTCAATCAGGCTTTCAACCCCGCCAAGCGATGTGGCGCGTTTAAACAGTTTGCACTGGTTGTGGAATTCAACTGCTCGTTTGCCGCCGCCCTTTACTCGGATCGACAACATGCCACCAAAGCCACCAGTCATCTGCTTTTTCGCGATGTCATGGCCGATGTGGCTTTCAAGGCCGGGATACTGGATCTGTTCGATTTCCGGATGGTTTTCAAAATGTTTGGCAATCGCCATGGCATTGGCAGAGGCCCGTTCGACCCGGATCGACAAGGTGCGCATACCACGCAGCAACAACCACGTTTCAAACACACCCAAAACCGCGCCGCCCGATGCGTGTTGCTTACACACACGTTGCCAGAACTCGCTGTCCTTGGCGGTGGTCAGGCTGCCGGCCAAAACGTCGCTGTGGCCGTTCAGATATTTGGTTGCTGAATGCATGACGATATCCGCACCAAAATCAATCGGGCGGGTCAAAAGCGGGGTGGCCACCGTGTTATCAACCACGACCTGTGCACCCGCCGCATGGGCGGCATCGGCCACGGCGGCAATGTCGGTGATTTGCCAATCGGGATTGGCCGGGGTTTCAAGCCAGACCACTTTGGTTTTTCCAGACTGGATATGTTTTACCCATTCGGCGGTGTCACCATTATCAACAAAATCAAATGTCAGTCCGGCGCGCACACCACTGTCGAGCATAAAGCTGCGCAGCGCCCAATACATGACCTTGGGGGCAACAACATGATCACCGGGATTAAGTGCGTGCAATACTGCAACGGCGGCCGCCATGCCCGATGCAAACAGGCGGGTTTCAGTGCCGCCTTCAAGTGCGTTTAAAACCGCACTTGTTTGATCATATGTCGGGTTATCGGCACGGGTATAGCACCGCCCGTCATGGTAACTCAGGTCCGTATTCCGTTCGAAGGTGGTCGACGGATACAGCGGTGGGGTGACAGATTTAGTGGCGTCATCGACCCAGCCCAAAGCCTGTGCGGTGATGGTTGCCGGGGATTGTTTCTTTGTCTGATCAGACATGATGGCACCTGATTTTGTTGAGATTTGTTGGCGCGCAACATAACTTGGTTCGCGCCACACACCAAACCGAAAACCACATGAAACCTGATTAAGGGCCCACATGACCCATTACCCTGAAATTAACCTGCCCAAAGAATGCGACGTCGTTGTCATTGGTGGCGGTATTCACGGCGCATCGTGCGCGTATTACCTGACCAAGGCCGGGATGAAGGTTGTTCTTTTGGAAAAGGACACGATTGCATCACACCAGTCCGGGCGGGCATGGGGTTTTGTCCGTCAACAGGGGCGCGATCCCGTCGAATTGCCGTTGATGATGGAATGTAACCGCATCTGGCAGGGGCTGGAAAAGGAACTCGACGCCGATCTGGAATGGCGGCAAGGCGGGGTTCTTTTTGTCGCGCGGGATGGTTCTGAAATGGCTGATTACGAACAATGGATAGAAGATACCAAGGGGTTTGGCATCGAAACCCAGGTTCTTGATGCCAAAGGGGTTGAGAAACTGACACCGGGCATCACAACACCGGGGGTCGGCGGGATTTACACCCCATCCGACGGGCAGGCCGAACCGAAAAAGGCCGCCCCGGCGATTGCTAAACGGGCATCTGAGCTGGGGGCGGTGATTGCGCAAGGATGTGGTGCGCTTTCAATTGAAACGGAGGGCGATGCAGTAAGCTCTGTCGTGTCCGAGCGCGGCGAGATCAAATGCAAATACGTCATTTGTGCCGCCGGGGCCGCATCGCATAAATTCGTCGCCAAACTAGGTCGCCGTTTGCCCCAGCAAACCACGCGCGGCACGGTTATCCGCACCACACCGGTCCCGGGTATTTCTGCCGCCGGAACCTTGGCGGCTGGCCTTGCCTTTCGCCAGCGCATAGACGGGTCAATGAACATCGCCGATGAGTTTATGACCGATATTGATCTGACTTTGGGCCGGTTTAAATTCGCGCGCGATTTTGCGCCGGGGCTGTTTGATAACTGGGCAACCTTCAAGTTCCACCTCAATAAGCGGTTCTTTGACGATCTGGTCGATCGCATGCCGGGATCGGACGCCTCGAAACAACCAACCATCGGACGGCGCACCAATCAGGCTGAACCATATAAAGTGCGGGTCAGCAACGCGATGGCCAACCTGCAAAAGGTTTTCCCGCAGATCAAACAGGTCGGCATCGTTGACACATGGGCCGGTGATATTGATGTTACCCCGGACGCCGTGCCGGTGATTGATCAGTTCGACAATCCTAAGCATTTCTTTGTCGCAACCGGCTTTTCCGGGCATGGATTTGCCATGGGGCCGGTGGTGGGCAAAGTACTGGCCGACTGGATCACCACCGGGCAACCATCGATCACACTGGCCGGGATGGAACTTTCACGGTTTGAAGACGGATCGGTCCGGCGGCCACGTTCGCGGGTTTGAGAATTGAGCTTTGGAATAAGACAACCTGCAACCTGATCAATTATGTCCGCCCAAGATACTTCGGCTAAGACCGGCATCGCCTTTTGGTGTTGCCGGTCTTTTCACAGACGGTTGCTGCTTTCGTCATTCAGGTGCAGGTCGCTCCGTGGTCCTGCCCGATGAAGCATGAATGAGGCAGGCAATGGCACTTGATCCCGATCTTCAAAACAGTATTCAGGCTGCATTGCAAAATGTTGACGATGTCAGCAAGACCATTCTGGCGCGTCGGGACTTAAGTGACGTAAAGCCAGGCGATGATGTGGTGACGACCGCTATGGTCTTGGAAAAGGAACTGAATGCGGTCCTTGTGGCAAAGAGCATGACGTCACCTATGGCGGGTAGCATTGAAAAATCCATCGCTGCGATTTCGCCGGGACTGGGACAGCTTCATATCAGTGAAGCGAAAATGAGTGCCAAGACAGGACAGCTCAATACATCGAAAAAAGTCTCAACAGAGGTCAGTACGGCATTCTCTGTTCTGTTGAAGAAAACCCTGACAAGCCTGAATACGGTGGATGCACTTATCAAGCTCCAGTCTCTATCTCCATCCAAGAGTGCTGCTGGGGACTATCGCAAGGCAATCATGGTGGAGCTTGGAACGCTTAAGCAGTCGCAGACGAAAGTCACCCTAAAGTCGCTTACGAGGGCAGGTTAATGGCAAAAGTTTTGATCATCGGGGCTGGTGTTGCCGGATTAAGTGCAGGTATCCAATTAAAGGAAACAGGGCATGATGTGACAATCTATGAAGCAGCCCCGATCCTTGGAGGGCGGACATATAGCACAATGGTTGGCGGTAATGCCTTTGATTGGGGTGCAGAGGCGATTGAGGCAACAACCGATGCTGCCGCGTGGCTCTTTGCCCACGTCGATCCTGATATAGGCCAACAGCCGGTTGATGCGGACTTCAATGCCGGAACTTTTATTCTGCCATTTGACGAAAATGATGCGGTTACGCCATTGCCTGATGATGCAGTAGAACCAACAGCACAAACCACAACAGTTGAAAACAATATTGATGCCGTCAGTAATAATTTCAACGGTACGCAAAACGACGATTATTTTGGGAATGTGGACATGCGATTGGGGCAAGTTACGCCTGATGACGTAACGTTCCGTCAGCAACAATTTGCTAATTGGCAGGTCATTTCCGATGCGGTTGAGGTTAACCCGCCATGGGGATCTATTCACAACCACATCCGATCAGTGCAGCAAAATGCCAATGCCGAAGGCGGCGATTATGCGATTGATCAGACACTTGGATACCGGGTTGTAAAATGGGCGACGGCCGCAGGGATTGCGCAGAATGTTGTCTTAAACGTTAAGGTCAATAGGATCGAAAACACCGACGACAACAAGGTAAAGGTCGCCGCCCTGAACAAAGACCCGGAACTTTATGACGCGGTGCTTGTCACGGTTCCAACTGACAGGGTGAAGTCCGGCGCAGAACAGGCAGGGCAAAACGACCTTGTTATTGCCGATTTATCTCTTCAGAACGTAGCCCCATTCCGCGCCAATCCGCTTGGCTGTTACCTTAAAATGGCAATGACCGGCTTGGCCAATGTTGCGCATCCGGCACCGGGCAAGAAAGTCACGGTTACGTTTGAAACTGGGTATAGCAATTTTATCATCACCCAGAATGGGACGGGCACACAGGTCTATATGCACGCATTTGGCGATACTGCGCGCGTGATGTCAGCCAATCATCAACTTGCCGCAAACGTTTTGCTTGGTGCGGTTAATCGGCTGAACAATGGCGACGATGATCACTATAATCCACCTGGCGCGGTCACAGCCTATGTCCTTGACTGGTGCGATGATGCTCTTATCGGTGGGGCCTATTCGACCACAGCCCCAAGGGCATGGCAAAGTCGCCAAGACCTGCAGAATTTCGAACATGGGCGGATCTATTACGCGGGTGAGGCGGCATCAACGCGTTGGTATGGGCAAGTTGCCGGTGCGATGGAAACTGGTAACTTGGTGGCAACCCGTATCCACACCGCACTTGGCTGATAAAACTGATTAAAGACTTTTGGACAGACGCAGGATAATCGCTCCGCCCAGCGTCATCATGGTGGAGGAAACTTTCACAAGATTGAGTTTCTCGCCCATGAAAAACACGCCGATAAAAAGGGCAAAGACAATCCCGGTTTCGCGTAAGGCGACCACCAGCGGGATTGGTGCTTGCGTAAAGGCCCACATCACCGTGGCGTAGGCGACAAAGGATGCCGTGCCGCCAACAAAGAAGATCCTTTTGCCGCGTTTGGCGATATCAACAAGGATGCGCGGCCGCATAACCGTGGCGATTAGGCCAAAGATCAAAACGTCACCGACGGTCTGATAAGCATAATAGTCAAGTGCACTTCCGGCCAGCCTTGCCCCGGTGCCATCGACCAGCGAATAACTGCTGATAAAGCAGCCCGTTACAATGGCGGCAAGGGCGGCGTTGCGGTTGCGCATGCCATCGGCCTGACGCACGATGCACATGCTTAAAATCCCCAAGCCGATGACAACAATCGCCAGCCATTCACTGACCTGAAGCGTCACACCGAGCACAAGAACCGATACGGCAGCCACGATCAGGGGTGAGGATCCGCGTGCAATCGGATACACCTGACTAAGATCGCCAAGGCGATAGGCCAGGATCAAAAACAGCTGATAGCCGATATGAAGTCCGATCGAGCCAATAAGATAGGGCCAGCTTTCGCGTGCGGGAACGTCCACAAAGGGAAACAGGATCAGAACAATTGGAATATGACCCAGCACAATCGCGGTCATGTTCATCAGTTTGTCCGGGCCACCCTTGACCAATGCATTCCAGACGGCATGCATCAGGGCAGCACCCATAACGGCAAGAAAGACGGTCAAGCTCATGGCAAAGCAACCAGTGTTACGGTTTTGTGACGCATCACTGATGCTTAGCACGGGGACGGAATAACCACTAAACCGATCTGATGGGGGCTGCTATGCCGGGGACGCTGTGGGCTCGACCTTTTGCGATGTTGTCTGTGGGGCGGCGGATTTACCGTCAAAGAACCGGGTGGCACCAATCGGCGGGGCAATAAAGTCACCATGCCCAATGCCCGCATCCGTGCAGGCAGATGCCAGTCGCATGGGCGGTTCGTCAACCGGTTCGGCGGTTAAAACAAACGTGCCCCAATGAATGGCCAACGCCTGCTTAACGCCCATCACTTGCATGATCGAAACGGCTTCTTCGGGGTTGCAGTGCGCATTGCGCATGAAATCACGCGGGTCATAGGCCCCGATTGGGATCAGGCCAAAATCAATACCGCCATATTGTGCACCCAACTCGGTAAAAAGCGCCTCGTTCCAGCCGGTATCACCGACGAAATAAAACCGGTACCCATCGGCAAATTCAAGAATGTAACCACCCCACAGCATTTCCTTGCGGTCCTTGGTCGTGCGGCTCGACCAATGGTTGGACGGAACATGGGTGATGGTCACACCGGGATGGGAAAGCTGATCATCCCAATCAAGTTCATCATAGCGATCAGACGTAACTCCAGCCTTTTCCAGCAAGATGCCGTTTTTAAGCGGCAAGACATAGCGCGGTGTGTTGCCAAGTTTGGCCAAACTATCAAGATCGAAATGGTCGTAGTGATTGTGCGACAGCAACACCAGATCAAGCTTTGGCAACTGATCGATGGTCAGGCCCGGCTGGCTATAACGTTTCGGTCCGACTCGCTTGAACGGCGATGCGCGGTCCGAAAAAACCGGATCGGTCAGGATATTCAACCCGCCATATTGCACCAGAACCGTGGCATGGCCGATCCATGTGACCTGCAAACGCGTCGGATCAGGATTTTGGACGGCGTCATGATTAGGGGGCTCGACCGGGGTTTTGCCGTGCTGATGTTTGGCTTTGGGCCATTCGTCACCACCAAAATAGCGCCGTTTCAAAAACCGCCAGAACGACCGTTTGACCGGATCGGGCAGCGGGTGCCGGTTTTCAAATCCGGTTTCGGTGTGGTGTGCTGGCTTGGTTTTGCTTTGCACTTGGTTGTCCTGACTGTGAGTTGATCCGGCTTGCGGTAGATGTCGCACTTTATGGGGTGACCATAAGGTAACCGTCTGCTGATGCGATGCAAGGTTTCAACGCTTGGCGTCGATGATGCACACATAAAGAAAGGCCGGAACGGGGAAATGTTCCGACCTTTCGGGGTGCCTTCGCATTCACCGGGACAAACAATGCGAAAGCAGGGGGGACTGTTTGGTTAGGCGATCATCACTCAATAACAGTGGCATAGGTTTCAAGGGCCGGGGCATCGGTAATCAGGCCCTGTTTGACCATGTAATCGGCAAAGCGGGCATAGCGCGCTTTATCAAGGGCGGCCGGGCGCAGCGCAAAGCGCGGCAGGGTATCGGCCCATGCCTTGATATTCAGCTCATCATCAAGGTTGGGATAGGCGGCAACAAAGGCATCCCAACTGTCATCGGGATGGTTGATCAGGTACTGAACGCCTTCTTCCAGGGCCGCCAACATCCGGGCAAAGCGCGGATCATCGGTTTTATCATTGCGCACGGTCAGGATCAGCTCGTCATAGGGCGGCACACCTTCTTCCTCGACAAAGAATGCCTTGCCCGGCTTGCCTTCAATTTCCATCTGGTTCAGTTCGAAATTGCGATAGCCGCCAATGATCGCATCGACCTGCCCGGAATAAAGCGACGGCGACAGCGAGAAGTTCACATTGATCAACTCAACATCATCAATCGAAACCCCGTGATTGCCCAACATGGTGCCGAGCAACGCATCCTCAAACCCGGCCAGTGAATAGCCGATTTTCTTGCCCTTTAGATCGGCGATTTCCTTGATCGGGCCGTCTTTCAGAACAATCAGGCTGTTAAGCGGGGTCGCGACCAGCGTCCCGATCCGGGTTAGCGGCAATCCTTGGGCGGCCTGCACATGAAGCTGTGGCTGATAATTCACTGCAACATCGCCCTGACCAGCAGCAACAAGGCGCGGCGGAGCGGATGGATCAGATGGTTCGATCAATTCAACATCAAGATCATGCTTGGCAAAGAAGCCCTTTTCCTTGGCGACAATCAGTGGCGCATGGTCGGGGTTGACGAACCAGTCCAGAAGGATGGTCAGTTTGTCCGCCGCAAAGGCCGGGCTGGATGTGCCCAGAACGGCGGCACTTAATGTTGCGGCAATGGTGGCTGCTTTGATCATGGATTTCAGGCGTGACATGGATGAACCTCTGTTGTGATGGGCCATTACGTATTTGTATGAGTTTTGCTGTCGCGGCCATTTTCAGTCGCGACGGATGGGGTTTATCGAACCGGCGTCAGGCTGTCGGGTTGCCAGGGCAGGGCGGCACGCAACACGCGATCCACAATGAAATATTGCGTGATCGAAAAGGCGCACAGGATCAAAAGACAGGCGAAAACCATATCAATCTGAACCCGCGCATTGGCGTGTAGCATCAAATATCCCAGCCCGTGACTTGATCCCACCCATTCGCCAATCACCGCCCCAATTGGGGCTACGGCGGTGGCAACCCGGAAACCCGATGCAAATGCGGGCAGGGCGGCAGGCAAACGAATATGGGTCAAAAGACGCCATCGGCTGGCCCCCATGGTGCGCGCCAGATCAAGCCAGCCGGGTTCGGTGCGGGCCAAGCCATCAAAAAACGCGACGGTGACCGGGAAGAAAATAATAAGCGCTGCCATGGCGATTTTGGAGGCCAAACCAAATCCCAGCCAAAGAACCAAAAGCGGGGCCAAGGCAAAGAACGGAATGGCTTGGGACACCAGCAAAATCGGCATCAACCAGAACCGGACGGGTGTAAACAGCGCCATCGGAATGGCCGCCAGCGCGCCAAGGGTCGCCCCGGCAAACAGGCCAATCACGGTTTCGGCAATGGTATATCGCGCGTGATCAAACAACACCGCATAGCGCGTGATCAGGGTGTTCCAGACATCAACCGGGGTCGGCAGCATATATTTCGGTGCCCCGGTCAGGGTCACGGTCAGTTGCCATGTCGCAATCAGCGCAACAATAATGATGATCGGGCGGGCGATTTTCAAAAGCCGCCGTTCAGACAGTGGGGTGCGCTTTGCCGGGGTGCTCATTGGGCATTCTCCGACACTGCTGCAGCGGTTTCATTGGCGCCCAGTTGGCGCAGCAATTGGGCCTGCTGGCGCAAGATATCGGCATCGGTGATGTCGCGCGGGCTATGGCCTGCCGGGGTGATGGCATCTTGCAGGCGGGCTGGGCTGCCGCGCAGAACATGGACAAAGTCGCCAAGGCGAAGCGCTTCTAACGGATCATGGGTGACTAGAAGGACGGTTTTACCGCGCAATACCCGTGCGGCGAGCTCTTGCAATCGTAACCGGTTAACCGGATCAAGGGCGGAAAACGGCTCGTCCATTAGAACAACCGGACGGTCTTCCATCAGGGTGCGGGCAAGGGCGGCGCGCTGTTTCATCCCGCCCGATAATTCGGCGGGGCGCAGATGAGCGGCATTGCTGAGCCCGACCTCGGCAATCAGGCGGTCGGCCTTGTCATGGTCGGGGCGTTGCCCGCGAAGGGATGCGCCAAGTTCGACATTTTCGCGCACCGTCCGCCATGGCAACAGCAAGTCCTGCTGCGCCATATAGGCAATGCGACCCTTAAGCGGAACGCCGTCCGAACAGGTGATGTTACCGCTAACATCGCCTTCGACCAGATCGGCGAGAAAGCGCAAAAGCGTGCTTTTGCCCACACCACTTGGCCCGAGCAAGCAGGTGAAACTGCCTGCAGGCAAACCAAGATCAAGGTCATGGAAAATATCAACGCCGCCAAATGCCACGCGGGCAGAACGCAGGTCAATATCGAACTGGGTTGGATTGGGTGCCGCAGTGGGCTTGGGTGTCGTGTCGGTCATACGATCCTTCCTACGCCGGTCTTAACCGGTTCAGGTTCAAAGGGTCGTTTGGCAACACCAAACCTCTCAGCCGATTTACGATCGGCCCCCCCGGAGATGACGGGACTATGCGCAGACATTTTACCCGCGTCAAGTTTTGTAACAATTGATCGCAATGGCTCCAAGCATGTCACGGCGTGAAACTTCGGTTTTCCCCCGTGTTTGGGGTGTCGATGCATTGGTCTGATGATTTGAAAAGGTGACCGGGGTCACAGCCTGTGATTGTTATTTCAGACGGGTTGTCTATTTTTGTTTGGGTGTGGTTGGAAAGGCGCTTGGAACACAAAAATGCAGCATCAGGGATTTACCCTTCAGCCCGGCATTGCCGATAAACATCGCGAGGCGGCCTGTGCCCTATTCTGGGAAGCGTTCCGTCAAAAGCTAGCCCGTGTGATGAACCCCGAAGACAAGGCATTGGCGTTTTTAAAACAAGTGATGGCGTCGAGCCATGCCATCAGTGCGATTGGTCAGGATGGCCATTTATTGGGTGTTGCCGGGTTTAAAACCACGGCAGGCGCCTTCGTCGGGGGTGGATTGTCCGATATTTGTTCTGTGTATGGTGCGTGGGGTGGATTGTGGCGCGGGCTGTTGCTTGATCTGCTTGAACGCGATCTGGCGGCAGATACGCTTTTGATGGATGGTATTTTTGTCGATCCGATTGCGCGTGGGCAGGGGGTTGGAACGGCACTTTTGGCCGCGGTGGCCGACACGGCGCGGGAACGCGGGCTATCACAGGTTCGTCTTGATGTGATTGATATCAATCCGCGTGCACGTGCGCTTTATGAACGATGCGGTTTTCGCGCAACCGGGACACAGGATATCGGGCCGTTGCGGTATCTGTTTGGTTTCAGGGCTGCAACCACCATGCATCGGGATGTCAAATAGCGGACGTTTGATAAACAGTCCTTGTGCAGAGCGATATGTGCAGGCAATGCTAGGGGCTTCTGACACTGCCTGGCTGACTGAACCCACCGTGACGCTTCCTGAAAACTTACCTGATTACCGTACACCGGATACATCGCCGCGCATGATCGCGGCTGAGATTTATCGAGGGTCGAGCTATGGGCCAAAACATCCATTGGCGATCCCGCGTGTATCGTTGGTTGTTGACATGGTGCATGCGCTGGGCTGGGTCGATGACAACAGCTATGTCACCGGGCCGGTGGCGACACCTGCGCAACTCACTCGGTTTCATGATCCTGATTATGTGCGTGCGGTGATGCAGGCCGAACGTGATCAGATTCTCCCCGAAGACATGATGGTTAAATTCGGATTGGGCAAAAACGGCAACCCGATCTACCCGGAAATTTTCCGGCGTCCGGCGACTGCGGCCGGATCATCGATCCTTGCCGCCCAAATGATCGCGAAAGGGGGCATTGTCCATCATCTTGCCGGGGGGACGCATCATGGATTACGCGACCGGGCATCGGGGTTTTGTTACTTCAATGATCCGGTTCTGGGGATTTATGCTTTGCTCGATTCGGGGCTGGATCGTGTGTTGTATGTCGATATTGATGCCCATCATGGCGACGGGGTGCAGATTGCCTTTGCCGAAGACGACCGGGTTCTCACGGTTTCCATGCATCAGGAAGACCTGTGGCCGAAGACCGGGGCGATTGATGACATCGCCGGGGGCATGGCGCGTAACCTTCCGATGCCTGCGGGGATGAACGATGATGAGATGCGCTATGTCCTACATGAATATTTGATTCCTCTTGCATTAAGTTTTGTACCACAAGCCATTGTTTTACAATGTGGGTGTGATACATTAGCAGAAGATCCATTGTCAAAGCAGCTGTTGGGCAATCAGTCGATCTGGGAAGTCGTTGGCACGATGACCAAATTGGCGCCACGGAGCCTTGTCCTTGGCGGCGGAGGATATAGTCCGTATGGGGTGGCGCGCTGTTGGTCCGGGGTGTGGGCAACCATTAACGGGATCGAAATACCTGCTGTGCTACCCATCACAGTGGAAAATATCCTGCGTGTCATAAAATGGACGCATAGCCGTGGAAGACAGCCCGACGAAACGATGTTTACGACACTTTGCGATCCGTGGCGGGGTGGCACGATCCGGGAGGACACCCGTGAGCGTGTTAGAAGACTAAGAGGGTATGGGGTATGAAGTCGCTTTTTCAGATGGCCTTGGTTGTGTGCTTTATCAGTGCCGCAGTTGTTGCGGGACTGAATGCAAAGGCAACCGGGTTTGAACGATCCCGCATTTTGGTGGATGGCGAAGTTTTCAATGTGGAAATGGCCATCACACCTGATGAGCGATCGCGTGGATTGATGTATCGTACCGAAATGGCCAATGACGCGGGCATGTTGTTTGATTTTGGCCGGGCGGCGGATATTTCGATGTGGATGAAAAACACTTTCATCTCGCTCGATATGCTGTTCATTGATGCCAAGGGCACGATTGTCGGTATTGAAAAACGCACCGTGCCACAGTCGGAAGCCATCATTCTGGGTCCAAAGCCGGTGCGCTTTGTGCTGGAGCTTAATGGTGGGGCATCCGACCGGATGGGATTTGAAGTGGGCGAAAAGGTCGAGGGCCTGCCGCGCTAAAGACCGGATTTCGGACGAAATATATCAATCAGCAATAGCAAGCCCGCAGAGGATATCTGCGGGCTTTGGTTTTTTGTACGTTTTTACGATAAAAACGATAATACGGGCTTGCCCACATCAAAGTGTGGTGCTAAACCCTCCCTCGTTCGGGGAGTAGCGCAGCCTGGTAGCGTACCTGCTTTGGGAGCAGGGGGTCGCGAGTTCGAATCTCGCCTTCCCGACCACTTTTCCCCTTTTGTTGTTTTATGAAGTTCCAATGGGATTTCCAATTGGCAGCAAAAGGTGTAAAAGATGGGGTGATAGCAGGGGGTACAGAGCCCCGTTTAACTGCCATCTCCATCTTATCCTGACGGTCAAGACGAGGGTCCCGATGAAGGTCCGTGTTTACAAACCTGCCAAGAACGCCATGCAGTCCGGTCAGGCTGCGACCAAGCACTGGGTTATGGAATTTGAACCGGGTGCGAAAAAAGTCGCGGATCAACTGATGGGATGGATCGGTTCCACCGATACCCGCGGACAGGTCAGAATGTATTTCGAAACGCTTGAAGAAGCGCAGGCCTTCGCCGCCAAGCACAAGCTGATCGCTGATGTCGAACAGCCCAAGCGCCGTAAAATCCAGATCAAAGCCTATGCCGATAACTTCGCGTTTAAACGCGTCGTCTGATTACGGGCGGACTTCTGGGTAACGGAACGTCAAAGACCATTCACCGGGGCGGATTTCCGCCCCGTTTCGTCTGACAGGGGACGTTAAACCCTGAAACGAATGACGGGCAGGCGCCCAATGCCGTGCCCTCAAATACCATCCGGGGCAACAACCACCCCACACCGCGGTCCCTTAGCTCAACTGGATAGAGCAACAGACTTCTAATCTGTAGGTTGCAGGTTCAAGTCCTGCAGGGATCGCCATTTTTCGCTTTTTAGTTATTGTTCCTGCGCCAAAATCGGGTGTCGAAAGAGAAGCTACTAAAGACTAGATTGCGCCATAAGCGTACATTCAGTCATCCTTAAGTAGTGAAGATAAATTTGGAAAACTTTTTTGAGGAGGGGGAGGTGCGTAAACGTTTACGTTTGGCGATGTGTTTGTCTTTTATTGGTGCGATTTTGGGGGTGGTGGCCATTTGTGCGGAAGTTTGGAGTTTAATTTCTTCTGGCAATAAAAACTTTGTTGAAATGGAAGCTTTGGAGGTCGAGGTTGCAAGTACTTTGAAAAAAATCGGGCCAGAAATTGAGAAAATACTTCAGGATACGAAAAGTGTTTCTCAGGCTCGGGAGATTTCAGCTATAAGACACAAAATTGAGATATTGGAAATGGTTACTCCGTATTTCAAGTTAAAGGGAGATGCCAAATTTACTCAGAATGAAGGAAAGATGGTCGTAAGTGATGGTTTGTTTTATGTATCAAACACTGGCAGTTATCCCCTCAGGTTGATGCGCATGGAGTATGAGTACCGCTGTAACGATAAGACTGTTGCTAGTTTGGTTAGTCCAGCTCAAGGACCTGTTTCTGCTGGGGACAGATTTGATCTCCCATCTCCAAATTACACCTTTGAAGAACCTTGCTCAAAATATACGATAACTGGGGTTGCGACAGTCAGGTCAAGTTTATTGAACGAGCGCGTGGTTACCGATAATTATCCCGACCTTGTAGAAAGTTACAAATCATTGATGGAGCGTTGGTATAGGTATTCAGTTATGTTTCCATCGTAACCATTTATCTTATCGCGCAGCCAAATACCGCCCCGGACGGTGGTTTATTGCGATGATCAGGTTCAGCACAACCGCCCCAAGGATCGATAGCAGGACTTTATCAAACGGCAGCGTCAGGAAGGCGATAATCAGGATGATCATGTCGATGGCAAGCTGCACGTAACCGGCCCGAATGCCAAAATGTTCCTGCAGATAAAGCGCGAGGATATTGATCCCGCCAAGGCCCGCCCGATGGCGAAACAGCATCAGAAGGCCAATCCCCATCAGCGCACCGCCTGCAGCCGCTGCATAGATTGGGTTGAGCATGGTGAAATCGACCATCATCGGGGTCAGTTTGGAAAAGATCGATACCAACCCGACCGCGACAAAGGTTTTAAGCGTAAATGCCTTCCCCATGCGTTTATAGGCCAGCCAGTAAAACGGCAGGTTGATGACAAAGAAGATCACCCCGAAGCTAAACCCGGTGGCATGTTCGATTAAAAGGGCCGCGCCGGCGGTACTGCCGGTGACCAGAACGCTTTCGCTATAGAGTGTGACGCCAAGCGAGACCACCATGGTGCCGAGCAGAAGGGCCAAGACGTCCTCATACAGGCGATGGGAAATATCGTCCTTTTTTGGGGTGTCGGAGTTGGTGGTGTGTGCGGTGGGTTTGGTCATGATCTGCGAACTGTCTTTTGTCTGATGAATGGTGATCAGGATACGATGTTCGCAGGTGCGAAACAAGCAGCCGTCGATGGTGCCGTATTCTTCGCCGGTTTCTGATCGGACGTCGCATGTAAACGCAAAAGACCGGCCCAGATCAGGCCGGTCTTGGTAATTTTATGTGTTGGGGGATATATGGTTAGGACGCGTCATCCCATTTAGGCGCAAAGTCTGGATCAATCAGGCGGCCGTCGGGTTTGGCCAGCTCATCGATTTTTGTCATTTCTTCGTCGGTCAGCTCGAAATCAAAGATGTCGAAATTGGCCGCCGCATTTTTGGGCGATCCTGATTTCGGGATTGCCATGACGCCATCCTGTTGCATCAACCAGCGCAATGTGACCTGTACGGCCGACTTGCCGTGTTTGTCGCCGATGTCGGTAAGAACGTCGTCCTTGAGCACAGCACCGCGTGCAATCGGGCAATAGGCCGTCATCAGCATGTCATGCGAATGCGCGTTTTCAAGCACCTTCGTCTGATCGATATAGGGATGATATTCGACCTGATTGACCGTCAGCGGGACGTTGGTCAGGTTGATCGCCTTATCCACCAGCACGGTCGGGAAGTTTGAAATCCCGATCAGGCGCGTCATGCCAAGGTTTTTAACCTCGTTCAAGGCGGGGATGGTTTCGCTAAGAGACACGTCTTCGTTTGGCCAGTGCAGCAGCAACAGGTCAACGTGATCAAGGTCAAGTTTGCGTAAAGACTCAACGACCGAGGTTTGCAAATCGCCGCTTTGGAAGGCGTCAGGCCAGACTTTGGTCGTTAAGAAATAATCGTCGCGCGCAAGGCCTGAGGCCTTAAGACCCTCACCAACACCTTGTTCGTTATGATACATCTGGGCGGTATCAAAATGGCGATAGCCAATTTTGGCGGCTTCGGCGACCATCTTTGCGGCCGCAGCATTATCAAGCTCGTACGTCCCAAATCCGAGGGCCGGAATCTTGTTACCCTGCCAGTTCCGGTAAATCATGTGTGTACCCCCTTGGTTTGATTGTTGTGTTTGTGGGTGCTGTCATTTGTCCTTGAGGTGACAAATATCCCGATATGCGCCTGATTTAGTCCATAACTAGATCATCGCAACCTGTACGATTGGATTAAACGGGCTGTTCTTTCGGGCAAAGACGGCAAGGGGATGGGCTTGTGCCAAAAAAAGAAAGTTCACAAAAAAAAGGGCGACCAACGCACGGCCGCCTGAAGTTCTGAACTTAGGCTCAGGACCTATTAATTTGATTGGAATGGCAGACGTTATATTTGTGAAATCCAAGGAAAAGCCCGCCGTGCGGGCTGGTATCCCGGCCAAGGGGTTTGACGCAGGAGTTTGCAAATATAACGTCTGTCCTTTGGATTGACCGGATTTGCACGGGCTACTTTGTCGCAAAACCTTGAAAGATGTATATCTTCCTGCGGTTTCGCTCCGCGTATCCGCACAAATCCGGTCAACCATTCAAACCAAATTAATAGGTCCTGAGCCTATAGTGAGGCTGTATCAAGCCAGAAATGAGGATGCCTGAACGGACGGTTGATATCCTTGATGTGGCTCAATCGCGGAATTTATGTCCGTTTGGGCAAATCAATCAGGCGCGCCATTTTCCGCCGTTTCGGCGACGGCTGCATTCAAATGATAAAGCGATTCCCGGATGATCTGCGGGCCAAGGTCCTTGGTGATAAAGACGATCTTTGATCGATGATCATCGCTTGGCCATGCGGGCAGGGATGCGGGTGGGTGGAAAATATGCTGCACGGCGTGAATGGCGACGGGTGCGTCTTCACCAACCAGATTTAAAATGCCCTTTACCCGCAGAAGGCTCTCGCCGCGCATCTGGGTAAAGATTTCGGCCCAGGTGACAAAGGCATCCCAGTGGATCGGATCATCAAAGGTGATGCAGAACGACTGAATATGGTCATCATGGCGGTTTACGTCATTGGCGTGGCTATGGCCATGATGCTCGTGGTCATGGTCATGTTTGTGGTCGTGCGTATGGTCATGCACTTCTTCGCCGTGATGATCATAGGCTTCGTCGCGCAGCCATTTCTGCACGTCCATGCTTTTGGTCGTCGGATCATACAGCCCGGCATTAAACAGCTTGTCGGCGGCAATATCGCCGTTGTGAACCGGATAAATTGGTGCGGCGGGATTAAGGGCGCGCAGGCGTGTTGCCAGCGTGTTGCTATGTGTTTCGCCGGCAAGGTCGGCCTTGGTCAAGAGAATACGGTCGGCAACGGCGGCTTGCTTAACACTTTCGGGATGGTGATCAAGTTGATGTGCACCGTTCACCGCATCAACCGTGGTTACCACGCTATCAAGGCGGAACTTGGTGGTCAGCAAGGGGTCGGTCATAAGGGTGTGCAGGATCGGGGCGGGGTCGGCAAGGCCGGTGGTTTCAATGATCACGCGATCAAACAGCGGGATTTCACCGCGCGTGCGTTTGACAAATAAATCACGCAAACCTGAAATCAGATCGCCGCGCACTGAACAGCAAATGCAGCCGGAATTAAGCAAAACAACATCTTCGGAGATTTCGCGCACCAACAAATGGTCCAGCCCGATATCACCAAACTCGTTGATCAGGACGGCGGTTTTATCCATGCCGTCTTGGGTCAGAAATGCATTAAGCAGGGTGGTTTTGCCACTGCCGAGAAAGCCGGTGATAACCGTGGTGGCGACGCGTTCGACTTGTTCTTTGGAAATAGCCATGGGACTGGTTTTGATCACTTCTTGCCATAGAGTTCATCGACAGCGACTTCCGGCTGGGAAATCACGACTTCTGCACCATCGCGCGCGGCAAAATAGAAACAGTTGCGCCGCCCGGTGTGGCAGGCCACGCCAAGCTGATCAACCTGTGCCAGTACCGTGTCCTGATCGCAGTCATAGCGAAAATCAACCAGTGTCTGTATCTGGCCGGAGCTTTCGCCCTTGCGCCACAGCTTGCCGCGCGAGCGTGAGAAATAGCACACCCGACCGGTTGACAGCGTTTCAAGCACCGCATCGCGGTTCATCCATGCCATCATCAGGACTTCGCCTGTATCATGCTGTTGCGCGATTGCCGGGATCAGGCCGTTTTCATTGTATTTCAGTTTATCGGCAATCTGTTCATTGGCGGTGGTCATGAAGGGCTCCGGTCGATGATGGTTGACTTTTGGGGCGTGGCACGGCAGAAAATGATATATTATAACATTTCAACAAATGCCACGGCTTTTTGGCTGCTGCCAATATGACCGAAAGTGGGCCACAGTGGCAATGCTGCGAGAAAACCTAGTATGAGCGATCTTTTCCCGAAAAAGGGCCATGATCACGACAGATGCGTACATAGCGCAATTGCCCAGGCAGAGAAAGTCTGTGACGACGCCAGTGCGCGGTTTACCGACATGCGCCGCAAGGTTTTTACCCTGATCTGGCAATCGCACAAGGCGGTGACGGCCTATGAGTTGCTTGATGCGCTGACGTCCGAAGGACAGCGCGTACAGCCGCCAACCGTATATCGGGCGCTGGAATTTTTAACCGACCTTGGCTTGGTGCATCGGATTGAATCGCTAAATGCCTATTTTGGCTGTGACCGGCCAGATTGCGATCATCTGGGGCAGTATTTCATTTGTACCGACTGCGGCCGTGTGGCCGAGGAAGTCAACGAAGACATGAGCAACGCTGTGCGTAAGGCCGCAGGCAATGTCGGCTTTGCCATTCAGGCGACCACGGTTGAAATCAAAGGGCTTTGCCATGACTGCGCCACTCATTGAGGGTCGGGGACTGACCCTTTCGTTTGGCAGTGAGCGCGTGCTTGATCAGGTGTCGCTGTCCATTCAGGCTGGCGAAATCATGACGTTGATCGGTCCCAATGGGGCGGGTAAATCAACGCTGGTCAAGACGTTGCTGGGCTTGCAAAAGCCTGACAGCGGCGATGTGATCCGCAAAAACGGCCTTCGTATTGGTTACGTGCCGCAAAAGTTGGCGATTGATCAGGTTTTACCCATGACCGTAAAGCGGTTTTTGACCCTGACGCGGGCAGCTGCACGCAGTGCCTGCGAAACGGTGTTGGGGCAGGTCGGTGCCGCGCATGTGATCGATGCGCAGATGAGTAGCCTTTCAGGTGGAGAATCCCAACGCGTCATGCTGGCGCGTGCTTTGTTGTTGCGCCCGGAACTTCTTGTTCTCGATGAGCCGACACAGGGCGTTGATGTTAGCGGGCAGGCGGAACTTTACCGGCTGATTGATGACATCCGTGCGGAGCTGAACTGCGCAGTCCTGATGATTTCCCATGATCTGCATCTGGTGATGGCCAAAACCGACAAGGTGGTGTGTTTCAATCGCCATGTCTGTTGTTCGGGCATACCTGACACGGTGCGCCAGCATCCTGAATACAGGTCGCTTTTTGGCGTGCGCGAGGCCGATGCGATTGGCATCTATACCCACGAACATGATCATGAACATGATTTGTCGGGGCATGTGGTGGGCGACTGTGGCCATGACCATTCGCATGATCACGGGCATTCGCATCATCATCATGGCCATCAGAAGCAAGAGGCAGAAACCACAAAATGATGGATGATTTCCTGTTTCGTGCAGTGACGGGTGGCGTCTTGCTGGCCTGTGTCTGTGGTCCGTTTGGCGCGTTTATCGTTTGGCGACGGATGGCGTTTTTTGGCGATATGCTGGCCCATTCGGCGTTGCTGGGTGTTGCACTTGGTTTGCTGATCGGGGTTGATGTGCGCCTTGGCATGATTGCCACGTGCCTTGCCAGTGCGTTGATCCTTGCCATCGGGCAACGTCAATCACGGATTGGCAGTGATACGGTGCTGGGTATGTTGGCGCACTCGACACTGGCCCTTGGCATGGTGGCACTTGCCTTCGTGCAGGGTGTGGCTGTTGATATTATGGCCTATCTGTTTGGTGACATTCTGGCGGTCAATGTCACCGATATCTGGATTTTGGCAGCGGGCGGAACCTTTGCCATCGCGGTACTGATCTGGATGTGGCGGCCGTTGCTGGCGGTCACGGTCAGCCCGGAAATTGCCGCGGCGGAAAGCATTCCGGTTGAACGGTTGCGCCTGATTTTCATGCTGTTGATGGCGCTTGTCATCGGCATGGCGATCAAGATTGTCGGGGTGCTTTTGATCACAGCCCTTTTGATCGTGCCTGCCGCCAGTGCACGGTTCTTTGCCAGAACGCCCGAACAAATGGCGATTGGCGCGGCGGTGTTTGGCGTGGCGTCTGTGATGGCCGGTATTGCGCTGTCATGGCATGTCGATACACCTGCTGGCCCCAGCATCGTGATTTCAGCAGCCGGTTTGTTTGTACTCAGCTCGATTGTGATGATGGGATTGCGCCGTAACTAGGAGGTTAGGCACTGTTACCAGATGAGCCGTGGCATGATGAACGGGATTACTGTTCAAGTTCTGAAATCATCATATTTGCCTGACGCAGGCGGCTTGCCAGAATGCGATTGAGATTAAGCAACAGGCGCGTGACAATGTCCTGATGGTTCTGTCGCAGGGCTGCGAAATCGGTACCATCAAGTGACAGACACAAAGCATCGGTTGTGGCGACGATAGTGGCTGATCTTGGTGCACCATCAAGCAGTGCGACCTCGCCAAACAAAGTGCCTTCCGTGATGGTGTTGATGCGTTTTTGACGACCCGTTCCCGGCACGTTGATCACAACATCCATACGCCCGTAAATCAGGAAATAGGCGCGATTGCAGGTGTCGTCCTGCTGGAAAACAAGGTCGCCTTTTTTGAAACGCTGACGTTGGGCTTTGTGACCAAGTGTTGTGATTTGATCGCGCGTCATGCCGTTTAACAGCAAACTTTTGGCAAAAACCCTGTGAATGCCGCGATCAGGTTTGTCGCAGAACCGGCGCAACAAAAGTTCTTCGCAATGAGCGAGGGCAGCATCGGTTTCGGCAAAGAAGTTCTCCTTGCCGACCGTTTTGATAACCCCGTTCGCATCAAGATTTAACCAGATCCAGCGTGGCTTTAATCTGTGATCGCGTTGATCGGGGGACGAGCCCGTGGCGGGTTCAGAGCGTTGTTTGTTCGGGGACAATCTGCGTTCCGGCTGAATGGAGCTTAGGAACAGGTGTTTGCCACCGTCGAGACATTGTTGATGAATGGCGCGAAGGGCCTCGGAGCCAGTGCTGTCGATTGACGTGACATGGCGAAAATCAAGGATGAGATAATCGATCCTGGTTTCAAGGTAACGGCTGACGGTGCTGCGTAACCGGGAACATGATCCGAAAAACAGTGCGCCCTGAAGTTCAAGGACGGCAATGCTATGGCCTTCTTTTTCAAGGCATTCAACGATGGCGACTTTACGCTGTCGATGCGCATGAACACGAGATCCAAGATAGGTGCGCCGGACCGGGTTTTTGCTCATGCCCAGAACGAATAAAATCACCGATACCAACACGCCAACGCAGACTGCAGATGCCAGATTAAAAAGAAGTGCAATGGCCACGACAAACAGGCTGATCAGTACATCTCCGACAATGACCCTTGGGTAGGGGAATTTGCCGGTGACAAGTTTCGAGAGCTTGATAAAGGTTGGTTGATCAATTGCCGGAATGGCAATCGCGATCACCATGCCCGCCGTTGCCCAGATCGGCAGGGCCGCGACCAATGGGGCGAAGATCAAGAGGCTGAGTGCGAGTGTGAGGCTGCTTGCCCAATTGGCGGTGCGTGATCTTGCGCCGGCATCCAGAATGGCAACCGATCTGCTGATTGTACCGGAACCGGGCAGGAAGCCGATAAAGCCCATGAGAATGTTCAGAAGGCCGTGGAGGCGTAATTCGGCATTTACGTCACTATGCCCGGCGGTTCTGGCGTCAATTGCCCGGCTTGAGATCACCGTATCAAATGACGACAGCAACCCGATGGTCAGTGCGCTTGTGATGACGATGTCGATGTTTGGGCTCAGCTCATTCCAGACCGGTGTTGTTTTGATCAGGATGGGCATGCGCCAGATTTCTGAAAACTCGATGGCGCCGATCAGAGGGGCATTGGCAAGCGGGAAGATCGAGACACCAATATAATAAATGGCCGTACCTGCGACCAACCCGACAATGGCAGCCGGCACAAACCGAATGGTGCGCGCAGCAATGAACTGGAACGAAATCGTTGTAAGGCTGACGGCAATTGCAAAGAAAAGAATACTGTTGTCGTCAGGTTCGAAAATGGCCGTGATATCGGGTGTCAGACTGCCAAGCGCGGTCGGGAGGGTGTTGAGCAACACCAGAAGGGCCGAGGCATTTACAAAACCTGACAACACGGGGGCCGGAATATAAGACGCCGCATTTCCCAGACGAAGCAGACCTGCGACAAACTGAAATATACCTGCGGCCAAAACGGCGACAAAGGCAATAACGATGGCATCACCGGCTGAGCTGCCACGTGTAATGGCGGTCTGGATTGCAGATGCCAGAACAAGTGCCGTAACGGCACGCGGACCTGATACCAGAAACGGGTTAACGCCAAACATCCCGCTTATGATGCCAAACAGAATGGCACTTCCGATGCTTGCACTAATGCCAAAGGATGCCCACTGAGGTCCGAGCGGGTAAAACGCGATTAAACCATAGGCAACCGCCTGCGGCAGTGTCGCCAGCATCCCGACGCACGCCGCCCCGATATCAAAGCGTGCTGTTTCTAATCGGGTTTGACGTCTGCCTTTGATCATTAAGTGCCTCATCGGAGGGTATCCGCCACGATCTGGTGCCCTATGTCTGCATGAAAACGCGATGCGATACAGGTTGCCAGTCATCCGTATTTTGGACTCGTGAAGAACGTGGCAGTTCTTAACCACCATCCCCTAATTGTTTGATTTGATTGTTTATTGGATAGGCACGTATCAGTGTAAAATTAGATGTGACATTTTTGGGAAATTAAGTCCATCCACGGTTTGGTCAATATTTTAAAACGATAAAGGCGACGCAGCATGATCTGCGTCGCCTTTGTCGTTGGTTTGCCTGTTTGAACTAGGCCGTCTTTAGCCGTTCAAACCCGGCCTCAAGGTCGGTAATCAGATCGTCCGGGTCCTCAAGGCCGATATGCAGGCGGATCAGTTGGCCGTCGTCTTCCCATGTGGTGGCGGTGCGGATTTTGGTTGGGTCGGATGGCAGGATCAGGCTTTCAAACCCGCCCCAGCTAAAGCCCATGCCAAACAGGTCCATATTGTCGACCATATTGGCCAGTTGCTTTTTCTCGACGGGCTGCATGACGAATGAGAACAGGCCACACGCACCACTGAAATCACGTTTCCAGATTTCATGGCCAGGATGATCGGGCAGGGCCGGGTGCAGGACCGTTTTTACTTCGGGTCGGGTTTGCAGCCAGTTGGCAACTTTAAGGCCGCTTGCGTGGTGCTGTTTCATCCTGACAGCAAGGGTGCGCAGGCCGCGCTGTGCGAGATAGCAATCATCTGGTCCAATCGCGTCGCCGGAAATCAGGACCTGCTTTTTAATGGTCAGCAAATCGTCCTCGGTCGCGGTGGTAATCGTGCCCATCATCACATCGGAATGACCGACGATGTATTTGGTGCCAGCCTGAACCGAAACATCGACGCCCAAGTCGAACGGGCGACACAGGATCGGGGACGCCCAGGTGTTATCAAGCATGACTTTGACGCCACGATCATGGGCCGCGGCGGCAATCGCGGGGATATCCTGCATTTCAAAGGTCAGCGACCCCGGGCTTTCACACCAGACAAGAACCGTATTGTCACGGATAAGTCTGGCAATATCGCCGCCAATGGTTGGGTCGTAATATTCGGTTTCAACACCAAAGCGTTTCAGGAAGGTGTTGCACAGATTACGCGTCGGGAAATAGGTGCTGTCGGTGATCAGGATGTGATCGCCCGGTTTGACGAATGCCAAAATCGCATTGGTGATCGCCGAAACTCCCGATGATACACATAGCGTGCCATAGCCGCCTTCAAGTTCGGCAACGGCTTCTTCGAGCAAAAATCGCGTTGGCGTGCCGTGGCGGCCATAGGTGACTTTGCCCGGAGCCGATGCACCGGCCTTTTCAAGCTCGGCAAGGCTGTCAAACAGGATGGTTGAGGCATGTAGCACGGGCGGGTTGACCACGCCGTGATATTGGCTGGACCGGCGACCGGCGTGAACCAGTTTGGTTTCAGTTTTCTGGGGGCGATGACCTGACATCGGTGGTGCTTCTCCTTGGGCGTGGGCCTTATTGTTTATGGATAAGACAAAGCATCTCAAACGCGACCGTTCAAGGCTTTTTCACCGCTTGGTCACGCATCACCATTGTGAAATCAGCCAACTGGGTTATTTCTTAGGCGCGGACCAACCGGTCCTTCGTGCATTTTACCATCCCGTCAGACAAAACCATTCCCGTCAGGAGGCCCCGTGATCGATCTTCAGGATTTCCGTGCCGCGCGTCGCGCCATTTCCAGTCATATGCGCTTGACCCCGGTATTTAAGGCAGACAATTTTGTGTCCAAATCGGTGTTTGATAAAGCCGACCACCTGCCTGACATGTTTCTGAAGCTTGAAAACATGCAGGTCACCGGATCGTTTAAGGCGCGCGGGGCGATGAATGCTGCATTGGCCCTTGATGAAGACAAGCGCGCCAACGGGTTGTGCACGGCATCAGGTGGCAATCACGGCATGGGTGTGATCTATGCGGCGCGAACTTTGGGTGTTCCGGTTAAAATCTTTCTACCGACCAACACGCCCAAGCCAAAAGTCGAAAAGCTGCGTGCGCAGGGCGTTGATGTCGCACTGACCGGGGCGGTCTGGGATGATGCCAACCGGGCGGCAATGGATCACGCACGCCAAAGCAACATGGCCTATATCCATCCCTTTGCCGATCCCAAGGTGATTGCCGGGCAGGGCACCATTGCGCTTGAGATGCTTGAACAGCAACCTGATCTTGATACGCTTGTTGTTGCCATTGGCGGTGGCGGGTTGATTTCAGGTGTTGCAACGGCAGCGCGTTTGCTAAGGCCAGCCATTCGGATCATTGGGGTTGAACCAACCGGTGCGGCAACCCTGTTTGAAAGCTTAAAGGCCGGCGAGGTTGTAACTTTGCCAACGGTCAATACCGCCGCAACCAGTTTGGCGCCGCGTCAATCCTCCGCATTAAACGTCGATTTGATCGGTAAGAATGTTGACCGCATTGCGCTGGTCTCCGATGAGGAAATGCAACAGGCGGCAAGCTGGCTTTGGCGCGAGCTTGGCATTGCGGTTGAGCTTTCCGCGGCGGCCGGGATGGCTGCGATCATGAAAGACCGCTTGGGGGTGGATGATCCGGGCAGGATTGGTGTGATTATTTGCGGGACCGGGAATGACGGGATGAAATAATCCGGTTTGGTGCGCGGGTATTTGACAACAATATGCGGGCGGACAAGGGGCTGTGCCGCCCGTTTTGTTATGGTTTTTAAAGCGTTACCGCCGCACATCTAAATCATCAGACAAATAAAAAGGGATGGAACCGTTGGGCTCCATCCCTTTTTAAACCAGACGCCATCCGAAAAACGGATGGCGCGGAATTTTGTAGCGTCGCAAACCGCCAAAGAGCAAAAGCCCTTTGGAACGGAATTACATCTTAGGCTCGACCACTTGACGACCACGGTACATACCGGTGTTCGGATCAATGTGGTGCGGGCGATGCAGTTCGCCGGTTTCTTTGTCTTCGCGGTACGAGCCCTTGGCGAGCTTGTCATGCGAGCGACGCATGCCCTGTCGGGACTTGGTCACTTTTTTCTTTGGCACTGCCATGGGTCATCATCCTCTGGCTTGGGTAAACTCAGGCGCGCTTGTTACCGTGCGCGCTCGGGAAAGTCAACGATCAAAGTGTCAGAATTTTCATTATCTGCATTTTCTGTGGCACTTCCGCTGTCGGGCGCTTCGCCGTCCTGATTGCCAGCATGATCAACATGGTGATCAATTGGCGGGATCAGCCCGACATCGCGAGGATCGTCAACAATATCTGTTCGCTGGTCGTATACAACAAAGCCAGCCTTTTGGTAAGCCCCCAATGCGCTTGGATGATCCAAAGTGCAGGTATTTACCGTAAGGCGGCGCGGCTTAAGGCCCCAGGCGGTATCAATCGCCCAGTTTAAAAGGTATTTGCCATAGCCCTTGCCGATGAAATCGGGGATCAAACCCATGTAATGCAGGTCGATCACGCCGTTTTCTTCAAGGTCGCCCAGATCAAGTTCGGCAAAGCCCGCCGGAACACCGGCAACATACAAAACATACACATGTGTTTCAGGCAGGGCCAGAATCGGGCCAAGTTCATCGTCGCTCATTAAACGGCGCTGCCACCACAACCACGGTTCGCCAACCGTATCATATAAGTAGCGGTAAAAAGACAGTGTCAGGTTTTCTGCCCGCACGATGGCGACCTTTCCCGGTGGGATGGTGGCGGGTGCGCGTTCGGGTGGTGCGGGCATTTCAAGGAAGCTGACAACAACGTCAAGCTTGCGCGGATTGGATGGGGTCATGGGGTTAACCTCTTGCACATGAGGGTTGTTTGAAAAACGTCATGCGCCTTTATCTGTGGGGCATCAGTAATCGGTTCATAGCCCAGTTTGGCATAAAAGTCAGCAATCTCAGGCGTTTCGATTGTGACCCGAACTTCAGCAAGATTGGACACACGCAGGATGTCTTCGGCCAGCTCCACCAGTTGACGACCAAGGCCAAGGCTCTGGGCGAACGCGGCAATCGCTAGATAATGAATCCAGCCAAATATCTCATCATGGCCAGTCATCATGGTGGCAATGATTTGGCGGTCTGATGGCAGGCGGGCAACGATCAGGCTGCCGTGATTGGCGTTGATGCAATTTTCGATGTCTTTACGGGCATCACGGATTGCCGGGATCAGGGCCGTGGCGATCCAAAGGCGCGTGATGGCCGCAATATCGTCATCCGACGGCGTTTTAAGCTGTTCAAGTAAAATGCCCGCCCCGTCATCTGTGCCCGCCGAGGTGGCCGCATTTACGGCTGGGGTCGGTTTCGGGCGATAAGACGTCGGGTCGGGCATTTTTATTCCAGTCGGTATCTATATCTTTAGAACGATCAATCATGCAGGGTCGATGATTGCGGGACAGTCTAACAGATTGGCATATGCATGCGAAACGGCCCGCAATTCATGTTGTTGCTTTATGGGGCCTTGCTTTGTGACGGGCCGGTTGTGACCGGGCTGTCTTCGGTGGTGGCCCATTGTGCCCATGACCCGTCAAAGACGGCGACTTGCTTGTGACCGGCGATGTAAGCACCCATTGCAAGCACGCAGGCGGTAACGCCTGATCCGCAGGTGGCGACGACAGGGCGATCAAGAACGATACCGGCATCTTTAAATGCAGCACTGATTTCGTCTGCATCTTTAAAGGTGCCGTCTGCGTTCAGCAGCTGATCAAAGGGCAGGTTAAACGCGCCGGGCATATGGCCTGATTTTCCCCAAGGATCTTCGACCTCACCCCGGAAGCGTTCGCCAGCACGGGCATCGACAATCTGTTCGCGCTTGCTGGTGATGTTTGACAGCACCTGATCATATTCGCGCAGCAAGAAACTGTTGGCGCGCGCGGTAAAGTGACGTTCGCGCGGCGGGGTGATCGCATCGGTCACCGGATGACCTTCGGCAAGCCATTTTGGCAGGCCGCCATCCAGAACGACAACGTCCTGATGGCCAAAGTGACGCAGCATCCACCACGCCCGACATGCGGCCATGGCGGCACCGGTCTGAGCATACACCACAATGCGGACCCCATCGCCAAGGCCAAGTTTGCGGACCTTGGCGGAAAACTTGATGGCGTCTGGCATCATGTGGGGTAGGGGGGCGCTGTCGTCAGCGGCGATGTCGTCAATATCAAAGAAAACCGCACCGGGAATGTGCTGCGCATTATAAAGGTCGCGCGCATTTTTGTTCTGGGCGGGCATATAATAACTGGCGTCAACGACGCGCACGTCCGGCGCGTCGATGTGATCCGCAAGCCACTGGGTGGAAACCAGGGCATCGGAAAGTGGGTTGTTCATGGACAAGCTCCGATTGGCAATGGTGGGTATTGCGTGATCCCCGTTGGTCCGGGGATCGATTGTTTTTAAAGTGGTCCTGTAGGTGAATTTGTAACGGGCCCATACCGCGCTGGCAATATCCGGCCTGAAATCGATTGTGTCTTATTCCTCAAAAACAAGATTGATGCGTCGGTTCTGGCGGCCTTTCTTTTCAATTTTTGAAATGGTGACGCGGCCAATTTCCGATGTGTTTTTGACGTGCGTGCCGCCGCAGGGCTGAAAATCAATGCCTTCGATGGTGACTGTGCGAATGGAGTGCCCATCCATCGGCGGCTGAACCGACATGGTGCGGACAAGTTCGGGGTTGGCTTTCAGTTCTGCAATGCTGATTTCGCCGTCATAGACATCGGCGTTGCGCGCGATCAGCTCATTGAGCTTTGCAGTGATGTCGTCTTTATCAAGCACCGCATCCGGCAAGTTGAAATCAAGTCGCGCCTTGTGGGCGGCAATGTTGCCGCCGGTCACATCCCCGTCGATCACCGCACAGAGTAAATGCAGGGATGTATGATAACGCATCAGACGATGTCTGTTGTCCCAGTCAAGTTCAGCTTCGACGCTGTCGCCGATGGCTGGTAGATCATGACCTTCGGCAATGATGTGCAAAAGGGTGCCGGTTTCGCGGTCCTTGACCGTGGTGGCGACCGGAAGGCTTGCGCCTGATGTGGTTTTAAGCGCGCCAATGTCGCCGGCCTGTCCGCCGGACGTTGCGTAAAATACGGTCTGATCAAGGGCGACGCCGCGGTCTGAAATCCCCGTTACGGTCGCGGTGCAGGTTTTGGCATAGGCATCTTCACGAAATAAAAGGCGGGTCATTTTTCGGATGTTCTCCCTTGGGCGTATTGGTGGCGATGGTGGCGTGCTGGGGGTGGGGGCGCGTACTCAGGTCGCGTACTGGGCGATCTTGGATGTGTTCTTTTAGTTGAATTCATCGTGCGGTGGGGTGGGGCAGGTTGTCGAGGGGAAATGTGTCCGGCATCTATTTATTAGGAATGTATAATTATTTACATAAAATGAAAAATGATGTTTGTAGATGTACATAATGTATGATATCCCGGTGGCGTAAATCAGGAGTATCACCAACCTTGGCGGCACTTATTCACGTTAAATTGACGGGCGAAGGGGATTTCGGGCCGGTGGATCTCGAATGTGCGATCCCGCCTGCGCGTTTGCCTGTGGTGATGGCGGCCTTGTTTGGTCAGCCTGTCTCGGCATCGAATGTTTCGGGCGCGACAACTGCGGCGCGCATGGCGCCTGCTGGTCGGCCTTCGCGGTCTGCTGCGCAGACTTCGCTGCCACCGTCAGATTATCCGATCCAGAACTCTGAGGCCCAACCTTCTGGAAGCCTGCCTTTTGAGGGAGGCGCTGATGCCTCTTTGGATATGTCTGGGGCCGATACGCAAATGTCGCGTAACGATGACGCCATTGTTGGCCCAGCTTTAACGGATCAAGTTCCCCATGCATTTGACGGTGGTTCGGCCGCGTGGGATGGGGCGACGGATCCGGGTAGTTTCCTGACCCGTTTTGTCGGATCTCTTGGGGATTTGATCGCACGTCTTCAGCCGCGTGGATATGCAGAAACCATTCTGATTGCGGCGATCTGGCTGCATTACCGTGATGGGCGCAACATGGTGACCCGTGATGACATTCGCCGGGGGCTCCGCAGACAGGATCATCTGCGTATGCCGCGAAACTTCAGCCGTGATTTCCATGCTGCGCTGTCACGTGGGTATCTTGAACCGATTGAAAACGATGATGGATTTGTTGTTTCCAGGGCTGGCTATCAGTGGTTTCGCGCGGAATGTAATTAATAGTACAATTTGTCGAGAAATATGTTGACGAAATGTATGGTTGATGTATCGTTTTTGACAGGGACAATAAAAGCGGGCAGGACCAAAAAATGCGTGAATGGGAAGTTAGAACCAGTTGTCGGGTGTGGCGCGGTCGTTATGTCATCCGGGGGGATGTTGATCGTATTGCCAATGACATTGTCGAGTTGCAGCAAAACCGTTTTCCGGGGCTTGAAACCAGTAAGGTATCGCTTCGGGTTGTGACCATGGCGGTGATGTCGGTCTTGGCCGAGGAATGCTGCGAAGACGGGGTGACTGCCGCCGAGCTTTCCTTCCTTTTGACGACCTGTTTGGGCATGCCGATTTCACCGACCCGGATCGAACAGGAGATGGACGGCCTGTCGGGCCTTGTCTGGACCGGGCAATGGGGGGGTGAAACCCTGTATGTTATGGAAAAGCGCGGGTTGCGGTTCTTTGAAAGTGCGCGTGCAATGGCGTTGTCGGAAAATGGCACTGTTGCGCTTGGTGATGCGGACATCGCGTCGGCGGTTAACGATGCCGGGCTTGATCCGGCGATCATTGCTGATCCGGCCCCCCATGCGCGGTACCGCGTTGTCAGCTGATATCTGCTGATGATTTCATCGTCCGCTTTAAGTGATTTCACCCGTCAGGTTCGCCCGGCGGGTTTTTTCATGCATGTGGCCACAGCATGCCCTGTTACAAAAGACGCTTGACCATCTCTGTTTTCAGCCTTACTAATTTTGGTATGGAAAACGCGATCATTCATTTCAACGCCTATTTTACGTCGTACACATAAGTGCGGCGCGTGTTGATTTGTATCTGATCAAATGAAAACAGGCTGCCACAGGGCAGCCTTTTGTTTTTCATCCCCGGTTTGCCCTAGGTGGTCGCACCACGAAGGAAAACCGAAATGACCCATATCTCCCTTATTGATCGTACCCCGGCACTTGAATTCGCACCCGAAGCCTTAAAGAACGGGATCGAAGTCGTATCCCTTATCCTGATGGCGGGATTTGCCAAAACAAGCACCGAAGCCCAAGACCTTGTCGCGCGCGGGACGGTATGGATAGAAGAAAAGCAAATTACAGATCCCCATCATCATGTGCTTAATTACGCCTTTGATGATGGTGAAATTTTGCGGCTTTCGGTTGGGGCGGGCAAGCACACAACAATTCGGCGGGTGGGTTGAGCATTTTGGGTATGTGCCGGGTGGATGTTGGGGGTGTGGATACGCCTAGAACAACGACATCTGCCCATCCGCACTGGGCCGTTTAAATCCGCTGCAATCAAGATCAAGCGACCGTCCGATCAGGCCGTGTTTCTTGCGCGCGGCCTTAAACCGGGTGGCGATCAAATCGGCAATCGGGCCAGTGCCGCGCATGCGGGTGCCAAATTCGGATTGATAGCGTTCACCGTCGCGCATCTGGCGGATCAGGGACATGACCTTTGCTTTGCGATTGGGGTAGTTGGCTTCGAGCCATTCTTCGAACAGATCGGCAATTTCAAGCGGCAGGCGGATGACGATATGTGATAGCGATGTTGCCCCGGCGTCATGAACGGCGGCGACCAGATTTTCTATTTCCATGTCATTGAGGCCGGGAATAATCGGCGCGCATAGAGCCGTGACCGGAATGCCGGCATCGGACAATTTACGAATGGCATCAAGGCGGCGGTGCGGAGCCGAGGCGCGCGGTTCGAGAAGGTTGGATAATTTGTGATCAAGGCTGGTGACCGATACGGCAACCGACGCCCGGTTTTTAGCGGCCATCGGCGCGATCAGGTCAATGTCGCGGGTGACAAGCGCGTTTTTGGTGATGATCGAAAACGGATGCTGGCAATCGCTTAGCACGCTTATGATGGATCGGGTCAATTGCTTGTCACGGTCAACAGGCTGATAGGGATCGGTGCTGGTGCCAATTACAATCGGGGCGGGGGAATAGCTGCGTGCCGAAAGTTGTTTGCGCAAAAGAGTGGGCGCCTCAGGTTTCCAGAACAGCTTGGTTTCAAAATCCAGTCCCGGCGACAGCCCCAGATAGGCATGTGTTGGTCGCGCAAAGCAATACACACAGCCGTGCTCACACCCCCGATACGGATTAATTGAACGATCAAACGGCACATCGGGGCTTTGGTTGCGGGTAATGACTCTGCGCGCACCATCAATGCCAAGGGTGGTTTTGATGCGTGGCGGTGCGTCGTCAAGGAGCTGATTGATCCACCCGTCATCAACGGCCTGATGGATATGACGTTCAAACCGGCCATCGACATTTGACACCGCGCCACGGCCCTTTTGCGGGCGCGCAGGGAGTAGATCCGGGTCCCAATTCGGGGCCTGCCAGCCTTCGCCGGGAAGGGATTCCGTTATGCTGTCTGATGGCGGTTCGATTGTGTATCTCATATGCTCAAGATATAGAACAAAATAAGAACATTCAAGCAAAATGCACCAATCTCGAACCTGCGAGTACCTTATATCAGGGGCATGTTGTGCCGCTGGTGGTTATTGATCCGGTAACGGTGCTGGTGCCCGCATTCACAAAATAACAGCTGGTAATATTGGATGTATTCCCCGTGCCTGAGAGGTTGTTGACCGTGACACCACCGGCAAAGAAGATATAGTCTTGGCTGGCAGGCGCGGTTGTACCGGTCATTGAAACAGTGTTGTTGTTTACACTTACATTCGAATTGGTGCCGACGAATGCAATGAACTGACCGCCACTGCCATTGGCAACGATGGAAACCGTATTGTTGTCAATGGTGACGTTTTGGCTGTCCTGAACTTGGATGCCGTTTGCGGTTGCACCACTTGTTGTTGTAAAAGTGTTGTCACGGATCGTGACATTCTGTTTGCCATCAATCCTGGCGATGGTTAAGCTGCTTGCTTGGTTGAGGCTGGCTGTTACGCCAATCAGGCTGCTGTTATCGGCCATGTTAAAGAAACGACGGGAACCACCAGCACCACCGTTGCTTCCTTCTCCGGAAATGGAGGCATTCGGGATGCCAATCGTCACAGACCGCCCGGATGGTGTTTTGATATCCAGAGCACCGCCGCCAATGATTGTCTGTCCGTCCTGAACGTCAGTGACGCTGTCGATGTCGGCATAGGCACCACTTAGGACAACCGTTGAATTGGCGCCTGCATTGGCAATAGCGGTTGCAAAATTGGCAGCAGTTGTTGTGTCGCTGTTCAGCAACGTAATCGTTTCGCCGTCGCCCGTTGCCGTGATTTCTTCGGCTGCGGTGAACTGCCCGGCCTGACTGACGATATCGATGTCGCGCATGATTGGATCGGTCATGCGTCGTTCCATCGCGGTCAGGCGTGGTTTTGGGCTATCACCAAAATCTTGCAGCGGAATACGCAACCGGAAACTGGCAAATCCCTGTGTACCGCGCGGATCGTCATGCTGAATTTCAGCGCCGAGTGAAAAGCGTGACCCTTCCCACAGAAACGGGACCTCATCAAAGGTCAGGTCAAGTCGCCCACGCGGGCCTTGCACCGTATCAGCGTTCTTTTCTGTAAATCGATACCCACCGGCATAGGCGCGAAGTTGTTGTCCGGCAGTTGCGTCAAACAGCGGAACGCGCCAGCCGATTTCGGCATCAAACCCGCGAAGGGCGCGTTCTTCGCCCTGGCGGTACATGATCGATGTGCCCGAAAAGTCAACCGTGCTCAGGCTGTCTTCCATATAACTTGTGGTGCCGACCGGCACATAGGCATTAGCGCGAAAGTCCCAGTCAAGCGACAGGGCCTCGGCCCCGACGGTGACTTGATTGAATTTATTGCCATACGGGCTGTGTCGGCGGTCAAAATACCCGTACCCGCCAATGTTCCAGCCACTCTCAAGCATCTGACGGATGCCAAGGCCAAAATTGCCTTCGTGGCTGTTGTTGTCATCCATGCGTGCGCGGATGCTGCCAAAGCTCAGCGTGTCGTCATCTTGCCAAAGCGGGATGAACAGATCGGTCTCGCCAAGGTTGCGATCTGTTCCGGCTTTGCCCTCAAGATCAATATGCGGTCCCCATTTATTGGTGGCGTGCGAGGTTTCAGCATGGGCGCCAGAAGCCGCCAGCATTGCGGAGCCAAACAACAATCCAATCAGGGTGGTCTTTTTTATGTACATCTCAAAATCTGGTCAGCAGGCATCATTGCGCAACGGCAATATGCCGCAGCACCGAGATGCATCAGGAGTATAAATACGTGGGAGTTACAGTGTCCCGCTCATGCATGACTGTTTGTCATGTCTCTGTTTTCTTGCGGTAAAGTTATCGGCAAAGATCGTTGCGAACCACTGGTATTCTTTATCATTTTCGCAAGAGTTATCATTTTCCGCCAACGCGTTTTGGATGTGGCATTTGGCGTTGATGGTAAATGTCATGGTGACAATTACCTGCTTGTTGGTTGGGGAAATAGATTTATAGTTTTGGGAAAGGTGCTTCTTACGGTGCCTGCCAGCCTCAAAGGAGTGCCCCATGGATTGGACACAGTTTTTAAGTTTTGCGCTTGTGACGTCGCTTTTGGTGATGTCGCCCGGCCCGAATGGCGTTTTGATCGCGCGCACGGTGCCGACATCTGGTCGGGCAGCCGGGGTTGCCAATGTGGCTGGTTTTGTTACCGCCTTTTACCTGCATGGTGCGCTGTCGATCCTGGGGATTTCGGTCATTCTGGTGCAATCGGCACAGGCGTTTATGATCGTCAAATTGCTGGGTGCGGCCTATTTGTGCTGGGTCGGGTTTAAGGCATTGCGCGATGCGTGGCGCGGTGTTGCCAAGGTAACGGACATCTCGCCGGCAAAGCGTCGCCGGACCTTGATCACGGCCTATGGCGAGGGTTTTTTGACCAATGCGCTCAACCCGAAAGTGTCGATTTTTTATCTGGCAGCTTTCCCGCAATTCATTCCGGTCGGCGAGGGCGCTATTGGATCGGCCTTCATGCTGGTCTGCGTGCATGCCATGATCAACGCGGTGTGGTTCGGGGCGATGATCATGCTGTTGGCGCGTCTGACCCGTTATGCCGGAAGCGGGCGTTTTCAGCGGGTGTTAAAGGCGACCACCGGGGCGGTTTTCATTGCCTTTGGCGTTAAACTGGCAACGTTCCGGCCCTAAACGCATTTTAATTCGGATAGTCGGTCGCACCCGTCGGGATGATTGCCCGACGGGTTTTTATTTGCGCAGAACAATCAACGCCATGATGACCGCAAACAGCCCAAGCAGAATGTCGGCTGCTGTGGTGTTTTGGGCGATCACCGCTTCAAATGCGGCGACCGGCAGGATCAGGGATGCCAGAAACAAGAATGCCGGATTGAACAGTTTGTTTTTCATGTCAAACACCCCCTGCGTGCATCGAAATCAGCAACATGCCCAGCGCCATCACCCCGCACAGAAAGGTCAGGATAACACCGGTTTTCAAAACAACCGACAAGACCGGGCCTTCCTTGCCCGACAGGCCGACAGTTGAACAACCAACAAGGATTTTGGATGGGGCCAGCATGCTGCCAAGCGATGCGCCCGCCGCCTGTGCGGCCAACACTAATGATGTGGAAATGCCGGCAAGTTCGGCGGTGTGGCGCTGGAACATGCCAAAGACAACGTTGGAATTGTTTGTGCTGCCGGTCATAAACGCACCCAACGCACCGATGGCTGGTGAAATCACCGGATAAGCGACCGAAAAGGCCCCGGAAAATAGGGCTGCACCGCCCTCGGCTAAGGCATAGGTCATGCCTGCATGGTCCATAATGATCGCAAGCCCAATCACTGGCACCATACCGATGCTGGTCGGAAGGCCACTTTTAAGGGTGCGTTGCCAGATACGTTTGCCAATGCCGTCATCATAGTGGCCGCGCATTTTAAAGAAGGCGAAGCTGATGGCAGAGGTATAAAGAAGCAACGCCCCCGGATGGCCGAAAATGGCAATTGCCTTGGCACTTTCCGGGTTGATCAGCCAGCCAAGCGAGGTGCTGGTGGCCGGGAAATCAAGGGTAAAGCGGATGTGGCCAAGGAACGCCTCGACTGCGGGGATAAAGGTCGCACAACCGACCAGTACCATGAAAACAAGGTAGGGTGTCAGCGCTTCAAGAAGCGGCATGTGTTGATGGTCGTCTTCGACTTGTTCGACAATATCATCGGGATGGGGTTTCCAGAACCGGGTGACAAGGATCGACATTGCAAGCCCGGCAATCCCGGCGGTCAAACCGCCCAGCGTCCAGACGCCGTAATTGGCCATAACATATTGTGCAATTCCCATGGTGCCGGAAATGAGTACCAGCGGCACGATCCGGCGGCGAATGGTGCGAAAGCCGCCATCAAGCCACAAAACAGCAGCGCCGCACATCATCCCCGACAGCCCCAAAAGAATGGCGGCGTCATGGGTAAGCTCGGTTCCGGGGATGCCTGTGACACCAATAAGGGCTTCGAACGAGGTCGCCATATTGCCAAACAGCACCGACCAACTGTGCCCGATCATCGGGGCGGCAACAGCCAGAACCGGCGAAAACCCCATGCCGAGCAAAAGCGGTGCGACCACGGCAATTGGCACGCCAAAGCCCGCAACCCCTTGCAGGAAGCTTGCAAACACATAACCAAGGATCAACAATTGCAGTGGGCGGTCATCGGTTAGCGACCGGATCGCACGGCCAATGGTCTTAATCGCGCCTGCTTCGTCGGCGGCGAAATACAGGATCAGGGCAGCCCAAACGATATAAAGGATATAAAGGGCCAGCATCACGCCCTTGGCCTGGGCAATGATCAGCATGTCGGTTGGGGCGCCGAAATAGAAAACGGCAATCAGGGCTGTGACAAACCATGCCGCAGCACCGGCACGTGCTGCCCCCCAATTGGCCTTGATCATTAAAAAAAGGATCGTCGCAATCGGCGTTGCCGCCAGCAGAAACTCAGTCATAGGGAGCGCACCATAACCTTTTGAAACAAGGGTATTGTCGTCACGATAGCGACGGTGCGCGCATAGTGTCCGAGCACGGATGCAAGTGCAAGCTGTGATGAATTGTATTTCGTATGATGAAATGCAAATACCGGGTTCACGGAGCACCCGGTATTTGCATTTTTTGATCGGTTATTTGATGGGTTAGGCGCAGTCTTGTTCGTTTTTTTCTGCGCCGATCTCATTGAACAGGTCAGCGGCAATGCCAAACGATTTCAGGCGGGCTTCCTGATCATAAATATTGGCTGTGACCATGACTTCATCGACATTCGTCATATAAATGAATTCGCGCAGTTTTTTGCGCACGGTGTCACGTCCGCCGATGGCGGCATAGCGCATGGCGTGGTCAACACCGGCTTTTTCGACCCGGTTCCAGATTTCGCTCATATCCTTAACCGGCTTGGGAAGTTGACCCGGTGTACCGCGGCGCAAGTTCAGGAACTGTTGCTGCATGGATGTCGCAAGATATTCACCTTCTTCGTCACTATCCGCGGCAAAGAAACCCATCGCGGCAACCGCATAGGGTTTGTCGAGCTGTTCGCTTGGTTCAAACCGGTGACGATAGAGCGAAAGAGCATCCATCAGCATATCCGGGGCAAAATGCGATGCAAAGGCAAACGGCAGGCCAAGGCGTGCCGCAAGATCGGCTGAAAACAGGCTGCTGCCCAAAAGCCACATCGGGACTTGCGATCCATAACCCGGAACTGCGCGGATCGGCGGGTTGCCTTCAAGCGGGGCCAGAAAAGCCTGAACCTGAAGCACGTCCTGAATGAAGCGGTCTTCGGACCCGTGCATGTCACGGCGTAGGGCCGCGGCGGTCCGTTGGTCGGTTCCCGGTGCGCGTCCAATGCCAAGGTCAATCCGCCCGGGGTGTAATGCGTCAAGCGTGCCGAACTGTTCGGCAATCACAAGCGGCGCATGGTTTGGCAACATTACGCCGCCCGATCCAACGCGAATGGTTTTCGTGCCCGCCGCCACATGGGCGATTACGACCGACGTTGCCGCACTGGCAATGCCGGGCATATTGTGATGTTCGGCCAGCCAGTAGCGGTGATAGCCGAGTTTTTCGGCATGCTGGGCAAGTGTGAGCGTATTGCGCAATGCATCACTGGGATGCTCACCGGCATTGACCGGGCATAGATCAAGGAGAGAGTATTGTACCATTCGACAGACTTTCAGTTTGGCGCAGGCCGTTAGATGCAGGCGCGCCTGATTTCGACGTTGATGTTAATCTAGCCTGAAATCGCAACCTTGCCAGTACCAAGAGACAATGAACATGATGGAACAGAACAAAAGAGATCGGAAATGTTGATCATTCTTGGTGGTTTACCCGGTGTCGGGAAGACGTCTGTGGCGCGAATTGCCGCGCGTGCCCTTGGGGCAATGCATTTGCGGATTGATACAATCGAACAGGCGGTTCTTGATGCCAATGTGCCACCAGATGACGATATAGGTCCGGTTGGATATATGGTGGCAAACCGGCTTGCGACGGATAACTTGCGGCTGGGCCATATGGTGATTGGCGATGCCGTCAATCCGATTGAAATAAGCCGTTCTGAATGGCGGCGTGCTGCTGAACGTGCCGAAGTGCGATATGTTCAAATTGAGTTGATTTGCTCGGACAAGGCGGTCCATGGTCAACGGGTCGAAACACGGATCAGTGACATCGAAAACCATAAGCTGCCAGACTGGGCGAAGGTTTGCGCGCGTGAGTACGAGCCATGGCAACAGGTTGATCTGGTGATTGATACAGCACACATGTCAGTTGAAGAAGCGGCAGGAAAACTTGTTGAATTTGTTCAGGATCAAGATTCAAAATTTTGATTCTAAGTGTTATTTTTAGGTTTCGCTGGGTGTTGTGTCGCGATGAGCGGCCAGGGTGCGGCTGACAAAATTGCGAAGTGCGATTGAGATGTCATTGCCGCGATAGGCCAGCGACAGTTCAGCGATTGGCACATCGCCCTTTATTTCGCGGTAGACAACCCCGTTGGCCTGAAGCTGGGTCATTGGTTTGGGGACAAGCGAAAAGCCAAGTTCAGCGGCAACAAAATTGATCACCGAGCCAAGTTGTGGCGCGGATTGCCCCAGTTGCGGTTCAAACCCGGCCACGCGACAGGCGGTGACGACTTTGTCAAAATGGGTGGGGCCAACCGCGCGCGGCGTCAGGATCAGGGCGTCATCGCGCAGCTCCGTCAAGGCAACCTTGCCGCCCTGGGCTGCAGGATGTCCGGCGGGCAGGACCAACACCATCGGTTCGGCCGAAATCACATGCAGGCGAATGCCGTCACCGGCAACCGCATCCTGACGCAAAAACACCGCATCAAGACGTTCGTCCTTTAACCCGGTGACAAGCTGTGCGGAGTTGGCTTCTTCAAGTGTCATTTCAACACCGGGAAAGGCACGGCGGAAATCGCGAAAAATGCGCGGGACCGATGGGCTGAAGGCCGCAGATGCGGTAAAGCCAACCCGAATGGAACCGACTTCGCCGCGCCCGGCACGTTGGGCCGCACGAATGGCCCGTTCAGCCAGATCGGGGAACTGTACTACGATGTCTAAAAAGGCCGATCCGGCCTCGGTCAGTTCCGCACCATGGGGGACACGGTGAAACAGCGGTGTTCCGATTTCGGTTTCAAGATCACGGATTTGCTGGCTGAGTGGCGGCTGACCAATGCCGATCTTGGCCGCTGCACGGGTGAAGTTTCCTTCGCGGGCGACGGCCAGAAAATAGCGGATATGACGCAGTTCCATGATTGGTATATCCAAAACATATCAAGATTGACTGTATCATATATTGGACGGATGGCGAGCGAAGTGCAACCATAAGAACCGTTCCACGAATAGTTCCAAATGAGGCCGTAAATGCCTGCATATCGGGAAAAATCCCCGGCTGCGCTATCTGATCGCGATGCTGATACCACATCACAGAAAAGCACGTCGCCCCAACGTGTTGATGACCCACTCGCGTCCACCAACGCCCAAACGACCACTGAACCGGTCTGGATTAAACCCGGTTCAGCGGCGTTTCGCCGTATCAGCATCGCACTTTTTCTGGCCGGTTATGCGACATTCTCGCTGATTTACTGTGTACAGCCATTGTTGCCTGAACTTGCGCGCCATTTTGCGGTTGGGCCAGCCGAAAGCTCGCTCGCCCTTTCCTTGACGACTGGTTTTCTGGCCTTTGCCATTTTGCTGGCCGGTGCCGTATCGGAGGCGACAGGGCGCAAGAAACTGATGCTTGTATCGATGTGTGTGGCGTCGGTTTTGAACCTGATTGCGCCATTGCTTTCGGACTGGCATGCCTTTTTGGTGGTGCGCGCTCTTGAAGGATTGATGCTGGGCGGGGTGCCTGCGGTTGCCATGGCCTATCTGGCTGAGGAAATTGATCCCAAGGGCCTTGGCATGGCGATGGGAATTTATATCAGCGGGACGGCGATTGGCGGGCTGAGTGGCCGTGTCGTGATCGGCTTCCTGACCGATCTGTTTGGCTGGCATATTGCATTGGGGGCCATGGGGACGCTTGGCCTTGTCGCGGCCCTTGGGTTTGCGATTTTGTTGCCAGCATCGCGCAACTTTGTCCAGAGACCGGGATTTCAGATCAGATATCATCTGCGGGCTTGGGCTGGGCATTTAACCCATGCGGGATTACCGTTTGTGTTTCTGATCGGCGCGTTTGCCATGGGCTGTTTTGTGACGATCTTTAACTATGTTGGGTTCCGTCTTTCAGATGCGCCATATGGGCTGAGCCAAAGTCAGATCGGCCTGATCTTTGTTGTCTATTTATGCGGTTCGGTGACGTCTTCGATTGCCGGGGCTTTGTCGGACAAGCTTGGTCGGGGGCCTGTGTTGGTTGTGGGGGTTCTTTTGGCCGGTGTTGGTGTGGCGATGACCATGCTGGAAAGCTTGCTTGGTGTGATTGGCGGCATTGTTGTTCTGACCAGTGGATTTTTTGTTGCCCATTCGATTGCCAGCGGTTGGGTCGGACGTCTTGCCGAGACGTCCAAGGGCCACGCATCATCGCTGTACTTGCTGGCCTATTATCTGGGATCAAGTATCATGGGGTCGGTTGGTGGCTGGTTCTGGGCGCATGGCGGCTGGAATGCGGTGGCTGGATTTGCCGGAATGCTTCTGGTTTGTGCGCTGTTATGTGGTCTGTATCTTTGGCGGTTGGCAACGCAGGCCGCCCGACGCGCGCAGGGTAATTTAGTTGAGGCGGCGTAGGCATGGGTGAGGGGGCACATATGTTCCTGAATCTCAGGGCCTAAAACAAAACCCCCGGCCATTTCTGGTCGGGGGTTTTGCTGTTTCGGGTGCTGTTTTCGGCGTGGCCTAGAGCCAGCTTGGGCTCGGCAGACCTTTTTCTTTGAGGAATTCCGGGTTCCAAAGCTTGCTTTGATAGCGCGTGCCAAGGTCACACAGAATGGTGACGATGGTTTTGCCCGGTCCGAGTTCACGGGCAAGACGCACGGCACCTGCAATATTGATCCCGGTGGAACCGCCCATGCACAGACCTTCTTCTTTCAAAAGGTCAAAGACGATTGGCAGCATTTCTTCATCAGAAATCTGGAACGGGTGATCAATCTCAACCCCTTCGAGGTTGGCGGTAATACGCCCCTGACCAATGCCTTCGGAAATGGAGCTTCCTTCGGACTTCAATTCACCGAATTTATAGTGACTGTAAAGGGCGGCCCCCATCGGGTCGGCAAGACCGATCTGGATGTCTTTATTGCGTTCTTTAAGTGCCAGCGACACGCCAGCAAGCGTACCACCGGTGCCAACAGCACATATAAAGCCATCGACTTTGCCGTCGGTCTGTTCCCAGATTTCTGGTGCCGTGGTGTCGATATGACCTTGACGGTTGGCGATATTGTCAAACTGGTTGGCCCAGATCGCGCCATTGGGCTCAGACTGTGCCAGTTCTTCGGCCAGACGGCGCGACACATGAACATAGTTGTTCTGATCGCGGTAAGGCACGGCCGGGACTTGGCGCAAATCCGCACCCAAAAGACGCAGCAGGTCTTTCTTTTCCTGGCTTTGGGTTTCCGGGATCACGATGACGGTGCGATAGCCAAGCGCATTGCCGACAACAGCAAGACCGATACCAGTGTTGCCAGCCGTTCCTTCGACGATGACGCCGCCCGGTTTTAAAAGGCCGCGTGCTTCGGCGTCGCGAATGATGGCAAGGGCGGCGCGATCTTTCACCGATCCGCCTGGATTGGCATATTCTGCCTTGCCCAGAATGGTGCAGCCCGTCAGCTCGGAAACTTTTTTAAGCTTCACAAGTGGGGTGCGGCCAATGGCGTCAATGGTGCCATTGCGAATGTCCATGACAAACTCCCAACGTGGTTAGGTTTAAAATGTGATTGCCTGTTGATTGGGTCTTTTATACACAAAAGTCAAGATGGTTTGAAAATTATCACGTTTATTTTGTGTTAAATGTCAATTGAGCACAAAGTCTATATTATGGGCGCAATGCGCTGGTTTCCTTACGGATGCGGTCACGGTTGAGCATAAGCCACTGTACTGCAATTGTCGCCGTTGCATTGCAGAGTTGCCCGTTTTGCAACATGGCAAAGCATTCCTCGGCCGATACTTTGTAAACGCGGATGTCTTCGCCTTCGTCAACAACGCCGTGAATGCCACCAATGTTCGTGCTGTCCACGCGACCATAATACAGGGTGACGGTTTCGCTTGAGCAGCCCGGTGTGACATAGTAGCGCGATATATATTCCAGATCGCCAATGATGGTGCCGCCGGATTCTTCCAGGGTTTCGCGATGCGCAACGTCTTGCAGTTCTTCACCATCTTCGATGATGCCTGCGACAATTTCATTTAGCCACAGTGGCATGCCGGGATAGGTTTTTTGAACCGATATCGCGCCCGGTCGGAACTGCTCGATCAGAACGACTTCATCACGTACCGGATCATAGGGCAGGACGGCAACCGCATGTCCGCGCTCAAGCACTTCACGATCAAGAATAGCACTTTTGCCACCTTCAAAGGTGTCGTGGCGCAGGCGATACACATCAAGCTTGAAATACCCGTTCCAGCCGCGACTGTGTTCGATAATCTCGTAGTTTTTCGGGGACATGTAATCCGTTTCCATAGTCGTTTCGAGCATGTGCAATGAACATATTTGTAGGGTGTTTGGGAGGCAATACTCAGCCTAAAGTATTTATTATCCATTTGTATGGTAACTCTAAACTCCTGTTTATTCAGGCGATATCACATTAAGGGTGATACAGGCGTTTGAGTGGCAGGCAGGATATCGGGTTGTTTTAATGATCGCTAATATAATGTAGGCTAAGAGGCCAATTAGGCGCAGTGATTGACACATATCGATCCCTGCAGAAAATGGTCCGGATTCCGGGGGATGCAGGACGTTGATGCGGTTCGAACCAACAGAGATCGCACGTCTGTATGGGCGTTCACGCGTAGGGGTTGTTGTCCATAAGGACCTTCAAGCCGTGTACGTCAACGATGCCTATGCCAAGATGCTTGGCCGTCGGGACGTCAAGGATTTCATGGCCGCACCCGACATGCGCCAGTATATCCCGCCCAGTTTTCACCATGAAGCCACCAAACTTTCCGAAAACTATCAAAGCAGCACTGGCTTTCACGGCTGGAAGAAGGTCTATAATATTCGGGCTGACGGGTCGCCTGTGTGGATGGAAATCAGCGATGAAACCGTGGAATGGGAAGATGGGAGTGCTGTTCTGACCACCGCACAGATGATTGATAATGGCACGACTGCCATGCAGGTCGATCACATGCTTGGCCGGTCTTTCATCGGCGTGATGGTTCATCGCAATATGACCGCACTTTATGTGAACGATTCCTTTGCGCACCTTATGGGCGCGAAAAATGCCAGCAGTTTTATGGAACGGCCCAACGTCCTGCGGTTTATCCCTAAGAAACATCAATCCAGAGCCATTAAGCATGTTGCCGATATTCTGAGTGGGGACCGCACGGGTGATCGTCATCGGGTGGAGGATGTTCTTGATGATGGAACATCGGTTTGGCGTGATCTGACAGATGAGCGCATTTTGTGGCATGACGGAAAACCTGCGGTTTTAACAACCGCACATGATGTCCGTGACGAAGTCGAAATGCATGACGAATTGGTGCGTGCGAAGTCCGGACTTGAGGCGGCCGTCACCGAAGTCATCCGCATGGTGCCTTCGGCCGTGGCGATGCTTGATAGCAAGCTTGATGTCATTCATTACAATTATGAATTTTCCCGCCTGTTTGGCGCTGACGGAACGGCAGAAGACGTCGAACCATCATTTGAAATTACGGCGTTGCGCGATTGTTATGAACGTTTAAAGGCCGTTGGGCATGGGCACGCGACGATTGATGAAATGCAAACACCTTCCGGGCGGATGGCCGATATTCGCATGAATATGATGGAGGGCGGTGGTGTGATGGTTTCGGCCACTGACATCACCGATCACAAGCGTAAAGAAGAGTTCCTTGATACGCTGGCATCGACCGATCCGCTTACCCGGGCGCTTAACCGGCGCGGCTTTGAAAGTGCGGTCAGTCGGTTGCGTGAAATCCGTCATCTTAAAGATAAAAGTTGGCTGTTTGGTCTAATTGTTCTCGATCTTGATTACTTCAAACAGACCAACGATACCTATGGCCATTCTGTTGGTGACCGTCTGCTGGAAAAAGTTGCTCAGGTTTTGCGCCAGGCATTGCGTGATGATGACCTTGTCGTGCGCTTGGGGGGCGAAGAATTTGCCGTTCTGTTGCCATCGGCGACAGCTGCGGTCACCAAACGCATTGCAGAACGTTTGGCCAGCATGATCCGAGAAATCGAAGTGGCCGTCGAACAAGGACGGCAGTACGGTCGCAAAAATCACGGCAAGTTTCGGCGCAACCGTTGGCGGTGAAGGACGGCAAAAGTTTGTTGAGCTTGCCGATGCGATGCGGGTTGCGGATCGCGCCATGTATGAAGCCAAAGAAGCCGGTCGTGATCAAATCAAGTTCAAAACGCTTGATGAGATAGACGATTAGGGGCGGCAGTGTTTAATGCCCGGTTGTTAAATTCACAATTCCCGAAAATCGATTTTCTCCTATTCTGTTGCATGCCATAGCCATGTGAAGCAGGAGAGTTGCCAATGAATATTCGCGCCATGACACCCGACGATGGATTCGCCGTTGTTGATGTCTATCACCGCGGATTACAGTCCGGGCATGCGTCGTTTCAGGAAAATGCAGGCACATGGTCTGATTGGGATCAGGGGCATCTTGATGTCTGTCGATTGGTGGCCTGTGATGGGAACGGACATATTTGCGGTTGGGCCGGGCTTTCGGGTGTTTCCGGGCGATGTGTCTATCAAGGGGTTGGCGAAATATCGGTTTATGTTGACCCGGCCAACCAAGGACGGGGCATTGGCAACATGTTGCTGGCGTCCCTGATCGCGCAGAGTGAACAGAATGGATTTTGGTCGTTGGAAGCCGGAATTTTTCCAGAAAACCAAGCCAGCATCGCGCTTCACCAAAAACACGGATTTGATATTGTCGGGCGCAAGCGTGGCTTGGGCCGGATGAATTATGGGCCAATGGCAGGCCAGTGGCGCGATGTTATGGTGTTGCAACGGCGCAGTGAAATCGTTGGTATTGAATAACTTGCGGACTTTACGATGGTGCTAAGCAGGGCAAAATTGCGCAGAAACCCTTACATGCGCTTTAAATTCAGCCGTGAATGAGGTAATCAACTGATCGAACCCGCGAAAACTCACAAACGAAGACTTTAACAGGAGAGCGCCGCCGTGAACGAGATCAGCAAAATTGCCCCGGTCGCGATTTGGGAGAATTTCCAGAAACTTTGCGATACCCCGCGTCCATCGACCAAGGAAGAAGCTGTGTTGCAGCTCTTGGAAAAAATGGCCGATGCCAAAGGGTTCGCACACTTCCGCGATAGCGGCAGCAACCTTGTCATAACGGTTCCCGCCAAGCCGGGCTATGAAGACCGTAAAATGGTCATTTTACAGGCCCATGTCGAACATGGTGACGCAGGCCAATTCCGGTTCGAGCCATAATTTTGATACCGACCCGATCCGTATGGTGATGAACGGCGAATGGATTACCGCCGACAACACCACGCTTGGCGCGGACAATGGTATCGGTGCTGCGGCCATGATGGGCTTTATGACCGAAGATGGTCTGGAGCACGGTCCGCTGGAGCTTCTGTTTACGGTTGACGAGGAACGCGGCCTGACCGGCGCGATGAACCTTGAACCGGGGCGTCTTAAAGGCGACATTCTGCTGAACCTTGATACCGAAGACGAGTATGAGCTGTGTGTCGGCTGTGCTGGCGGCGGCGATCTTGTCGCGACCTTTAATTATGCGCCAGTTGCCGTGAATGCCGGGTTTGTTGCCCGTGATATCGCGCTGACCGGTCTTAAGGGCGGCCATTCGGGCATCGACATTATTCTTGGTCTTGGCAATGCCAACAAACTGATGGCGCGTTTCCTGCGTACCGCAATCCGCGACCTTGGTGCGCAGATTGTCACCATCAATGCCGGAACGGCCCGCAATGCCATTCCACGTGAATCTTTTGCATCGGTTGTTTTGCCAGCTGATCAGGCTTCTGCTTTCAACACCACACTGGCAGCCTTTGGTGCTGCCGTGAAAGACGAGATTGGCGCAATCGAGCCAAACTTCAACATTGCCGCCAAGGATGCTGATCTTCCTTCAACCGCAATGAGCGCGTCTGACTCGCAAAAATTCAACAATGCTTGTGTCGGTGCGCCAAATGGTGTGCAGGCCATGAGCACAAGTGTTGAAGGGGTTGTTGAAACCTCGATCAATCTTGCGATCATTAAACTGGCAAATGGCAAGGCCGATGTGACCCTGTCGGCACGAAGCTCAATCAACTCGGCGCGTGATTCGATCCGCGAAGCCGCAACGGCTGTTTTTGAAAACATTGGTGCGACGGTTTCCTGGGGCGATGCTTATCCCGGCTGGAAACCGGACGCGGATAGCGAAGCTGTTAAAATGATGATGGCGGTTCATCGCGACATGTTTGGCAAAGATCCGGAAATTCGCGTGATCCATGCCGGTCTTGAGTGCGGGGTTCTGGGATCGAAATATCCGCATTGGGATATGGTATCATTCGGGCCAACGATTAAACGCGCGCACAGCCCGGACGAATGTGTGCATGTACCAAGTGTCACCCGTTTCTGGGATTATCTTTTAGCGGCATTGAAGTCGATTCCGACCAAGGCCTAATCGTCTTTGTGACGTGAAAAGACCTGCAGATTAGAAGTCTGATGCTGCGATTGGCTGCCTTTGGTGGTCAGTCGCAGCTGTTTTTGCTGCACCATGTATCGCGTGCATCTGCGCCATTACCCGGAACAAGAGCATCAAGATTGACAAAGCCGGTTTCACCGATTGATGTGTCGATCTCAACCCAGATGCCTTTGCTGTCGCCGGAAATATAAACCGTTTCAAACCGCGCCAGCCGTCGAATGATCGTGTTGGTCACGCCCGCACCGTTGCGCATGTTGAGTAAATCACGGTCAACATAATATGGATCGCGGTCTTCGCCGATCATCTGTTCGACTTGGCGGGTGATTTGACTGCCTTTTTCAGCGACCATGGCAGGCAGATCACGGGTCAGGAACCCTTGGCCGGGGCCAAAGGCGATCAGTAGGGCAAATATCACGACGAAAACCGGACTGAGATGGAGCAGGGCAACCATCATGCCCACCCGTTGCCATTCATCACGCACCCGTCTGGCGGGTTGACCATCTTCGAGGCGGCGAATGCTGGTGCGAATTTGTTCGGCAAGGGCGGATCTGTTCGTGCCGATGAAATCACGCGCCTGAAGCAACACTGCGCGTGCCAGCGGACGGTTGCCAGATTTTTCAAATGCGGTGGCCTGGGTAAACAGCAGTTTGGCATTGCCTTCTGCCGGGAAGGTGCCGCCGCGCATGTTGCCAATGATTGCGCGCCATGCCGGAATAAAACTGCGCCAGCCCCAAAAACCGCGCAGCCATGTCTTAAAGCTTGCTTTTAGCGCCATCCGCCGAGCCCCTTTGGGTGCAAGGTAGGCTGAGGTGACTTCTGTACGGACAGAATTGAAAAAGCCACGCACGATTTTGAATTCGACCAGACGTGGCTGTGCCGATACGACGCCGGTGACGGCGCACTGGATAAATCCCGCTGCGTTGCTGTCGGGTCTTTTGCCTTTGTGGCGGCGTGCGCCGGGGTGAATGTTGCTTTTGCGCGCGCTGGCTTTGGCCTGTTGTTCGCGGTAGGCCTGATTGGCACGGGCGACCTTGTCATCCTTGCCGGGGTTGGCGTGTTGTTCTTTGCGGCCGGATCCGGCAAATCCTTGACGGGTTTTGTTGGCATTGCGTGCGCCTGCAGCATCCGGGCCATAAGCCGAGGAAGTCGATGATTTGGTTTGAGCTCCTGCGGAGCCGTTTTTAGGACTACTGGCCTGCGCGGGAGCCTTGCGTTCACCGGTCAGGATTTCATAGGCCTCGGTAATGTCTTTGAATTTTTCTTCCGAATCCGCGTCAGTGTTGCGATCAGGATGGAATTCAAACGCCAGTTTGCGATAGGCAAGCTTGATTTCCTTCGCACTGGCACCAGGCGCAACGTTTAGGATGCGGTAATATATGCTCAGGCGATCCTGATTCATGGTGAAAGAAAATTCCTGTCCTGCATGGGTTCCCGGCATGGGGAAGTTATTTGATGGCCATTTTGACAATGGCCTTTACGCCACAATCATATGATTGAAATCTTAACACGTTGTCACTTTTGACGAATTGCCATATTTTGCAAGAATCAAGTTTAAACACGTCCGGAACAAGCAGGTAGCAACATTGAAGCTGAAATTTTGGCAACGCAATGTCGATGATGACGACGATTTGTCCGAAGACGACAACGCGTCCGAATTCCAGATGCCACCGGGTCATCACCTTAGCTTTGGTATCCGCATGCGGGCCAAGTGGGAAGGGTATGACGATCCGGTTGAATACTATCTGCTTCAGCTTGAAATAGATGCCTATGCCGATTGGCTGCGCAAAATGCGGGTATTCCTTGCCCGTCCTGTCGAGCCGGAATTGGGCGAACTTGACCTTGATGACGAAATCGGGCGCTGGCCGCCTGAGCGCATCAGGCTGTACGACAAATTGTTTGATCACGGGATCATGATCCCAGGGGGGCATGAATACGCACTTGAACTGGCCAAGCCGCTGGCACTTGATGAGACGTTAAGTTGTCTGGAAATTGGGGCGAAGCTTGGCGGGGTGGCACGTATTCTGGCAGATCGGCTGGGCGTTTGGGTCACGGCGTATGAACAGGACGGCGAATTGGCGCTCCTTGGGATGGAACGCTCAGTTCAGTCAGGTGTTCAGAAAAAAGTTCCCGTTCAGGTGTTTGATCCGCGTGCCCCGGAATTGCGCAAAGCGTATTTCAACGTTGTCTATTCCTATGGGGAGTTGTTCAAAATCCCGGAAAAGGACGCATTTCTTCCTGCGATTGCGGATACCTTGCGTGACCACGGACAGATATTGCTGACCGATTACGTGCTGACCCGTGATCTTGACGAGGCAGAGCTTGGAAAATGGGCCAAGTTGGAAGGCGAAGAGCTGTTTCCATGGACGGCACAGGAATACAAAGAAAAATTAGGCGCACTTAAATTTGACATCCGTATTGCCAAAGATGAGTCGGAAACACATCTGGCTCATATAAAAATGGCGTGGATGACCTTGTTGTCAGACATCCAAAAGAGCGGTTTAGACCCCGATGTGATGGATTATATGGTTTCTGAGATGGAAATGTGGATGAATCGCGTAAAAATGCTTGAAAATGGGTCGCTAGCCTTTTATCGGTTCTACGCAACGATCAGGTGATCGGTAAGGTTTTAGATTGCTGCTGGCGCTTTTATAGGGATTTGTCCCGATTTCTGTCGCCGCAACCTGTTTTAGGTGTTGACAGGGGCAAGTCCTACTTCTATTTTCCGGCTTCCTCGAAGGGGCTAAGTTTCTAAGGTTTAAGATTATGAAGATCCGGAACTCATTGAAATCCGCTAAGCTGCGGGAAAAGGGCTGCCGTATCGTGCGCCGCCGTGGCCGCGTATACGTGATCAATAAAAAGAACCCGCGTTTCAAGGCGCGTCAGGGTTAATTCCCGGCATCTTGACCGCAAAGGTTTTACAAAACGCCGCATTGGAAAACCAATGCGGCGTTTTGTTTTATCTGCTTTCGGGGGATGTGCTGTCTTTCGCCGCGTCATCGATGCCGTCAATCAAAACTTTATAGACGGCTGTTGTTTCGCTTCGGCCACGCAGAAGAACTTCCTTGGCCGGTATGGCCTGTGACGGATCGCTGAGCCTGTTATAGGTGCTCTCGCCGATCAGTATTTTCGTTCCCAGTTCCTTGTTCATCGCTTCAAGGCGGGCCGCACTGTTTACGGTGTCGCCGTTCACCGTGAAGGAAAGCCTGCCCGGTGCACCAATACTGGCGGCAACCAACTCACCAGTATTGACCCCGCAGCGGCACCTTAATGTTGTTTCCTTAAACTGTTTGGTGTGAACCAGCTTTTGTAGTGAAATGGCCGTTTCAACAGCGGCATCGGCATGGTTGGGCAGTTCGCCAACCGCGTTAAACACCGCAAGGATCGCGTCGCCCTGATATTGGATGACGATCCCTTGGTTGGCTTCGATCACTGCCGTAGCATCCGTGAAGTAGGCATTCAGAATATCAACAATATGCTGCGGGTCTGCCTTCTCGCTCATGCTGGTGAAGCCCTGCAAATCAACAAAAAGCGTTGTCGCAATGCATTTATGCGGTGGGATTGTTCCGGCATCGCTTTGTGATGCTAAAAGTTGCTCGGCAATCGCCGGGGGCACGAACTTGCCAAACAGGCGTCCGATCCGTTCGCGGTCATTTAGTGTGATGACCATTTGGTTAAAGGACGTCGCAGCATCGTTGAATTCTGTGATGTAGCTTTCTGGAAGGTGGGGCAGGGATGTTAGATTGCCTTCTTCAAGCTGGCGGGTGGCGGCGGAAAACCGCTTAAGAGGGCGCGAGAAATAGTGGGCAATCACAGCCGCACCGATCAGAGCACCAATCAAGACAACAACACCAATCCACAGCAGAAAATCAAGGCGACGGCTTTCTGCTGCGAAGACAGACGGCGCAAAATGCATTCCAAAGGTGATTGGCGTCGCAGACGACTGTGATGCTTCGCGGGTGACGATAATGTTGTAAGTCGAATTGATGATGACCTGCGATACATCAAGGCGTTGATCCAAAGCGAGCTTAAGGCTGTCACCAAGGTCAAGCGGTTTCCATCGGGCACGCTGGGAAAGGATGGGATCGCCGATTTGATCAAGTTGCGGAAGGACGCTTGTCGCTTCTTCTAGCGTCTCGGGGACAAAGGCTGAATCCTCGGCGCGCATGTTGACCCGTTGCCAGTTTGAAAGACTGGGATGGGCGATGATGTGATTTTCAACCATGATGAAGGCTGTTCGCCCATCGCCTTGCTCTTGCATTGGAAGGTCACGTGACAAACCGGGCAGGGTCAGATACTGGATCAGGACACCAAGATATTCGCCGTTCTGAAAAAGCGGGATAGATTCGCCAATCACGACCTGACGAAGTGCGCTTTGCCAGTAAGGGAAAAGCGTTTGGCTCATGGCTGGACCGGTCTCGGGGAAAAGTTGTGCAATCTGTCTGTCAAACAGATCCGCCTTGGTTCTTAAAAACTTATGCGTTTTTGGATCGTAGCCAAGAAATTCACCATCCGGTGTTGTCATTCCGATGGCGGCGATATCGGTTTCACCGGCAATCAATGACGGGATATTATCGGTCCAGAACGACGGTTTGCGCGGATTGACAAGACCCTCGGCAGTTTGTGTTGCCACCCAGTTATTGCGATCGGCAAGTCGGATCAGGCGTTTTTCGACAGTGCGTTCCGCCTCGGCAAGGTCAGCACTGGTCATGCTGATCCAAAGGTCGCGGGTATTTTCAACCGCAGTCTGCAGCCCAATATAAAGCGATAGACCAACACCAACCACACTGCAAAGCAACAAGCCCCCCAGCAAAACGCCAAAAATGGAAAAGCGTCCGTGACGTTTTGCCAAACTGTTTCCCCCAAGTTTAATGAAAATTCGATGATGCCTGTCCACTTTGAACATGCTCATATTACCATTCAATTCATCAGCTTACGTACTTTTGATGAGCATGGAAAGAGGGCAGTCAACTTTGGGTAGGTGTATGCTGCTCAGTGTGTTTTGACTTATGATAGGCGGAGCAAGTCCGAAGGCACTGTATAAAGCTCGGTCATGCTATGGCGCCCCCGCAGCAGAACTTCACCTGCCTTGATTACTCTGTTTGGGTTCGAAAGCAGGATACGCGTACTTTCTGATATCAAAACATCGGTATGCAGAACCTTGTTCTCCTGTTCCAGACGCGACGCCGTGTTGACTGCATCGCCGTGAACCGTAAATGACAGCCGTGCCTTCGCACCGACATTCCCGGCCACCATATTACCGGTGTTCACCCCGCATCGGCAACGGATCGACAATCCTTCAAATGTTCTGCTATGGACTTCTTTTTGCAGGGAAATTGCGCTGTCGAGGGCGGCATCAGCGTGATTTTCAAGGTCATCAAACACATTATAAACCGCAAGGATAGCATCGCCCTGAAACTGGGTGATGATGCCGCCATGCGATTCGATAATGCTTGTCGCACAATCAAAATAGGCATTGAGCATCGAAATGATCTGATTTGGGTCAAGCGTCTCGCACATCGATGTAAATCCGGCGATGTCGATAAACAGGACCGTTGCTTCTGTTTGTTGTGGCGGCAGTGCCCCGGAATTTGTCCCCGATGCCAGAAGTTTTTTGGCAATGGATTGCGGGACGAACTTACCGAACAGACTGGTGATACGTTCGCGGTCATGAACTGCAATCATCATGTGATTGAAGGATCGGGCAGCATCGTCATATTCGCGAATTCGGCTACCTTCAAGCTGAGGAACATCGGCAGACGCGATTGCGTCGTCTTCGAACGCACGTGCCGCGGCCGCGAACTTTCGGATGGGTTTTGTGAACTGGCGAGACATCACAACCGCGACGAGGATGGCAAGCACCAGAACACCGCCCCCCAGAATGGACGCCAGTACGAGCCGTTCCCATTCATCGTTAAACAGTTCCTCGTCAAAATGCATGCCGATGATGATGGGTGAAATGGCAGCGTTTTCGACCTGTCGTGTAACGATCAGGTTATACTTGCCGTCAAGTTCAAGACCGGAAAGCTGAATGCCTTTACGTTTTTCCCCGTCGTCATCGCGTTCGGTTCTGATCCTTTCAGATTTACCGATATTGGCCAGAACCGGATCACTGATGTCATTTATGGTTGGAAGGGGGATTGGGCTGCGCGCAATGTTCGCGTCATTGATCAGTTTGGATGCCGTGTTTGTGCCCCAGTCACGCAAACCCGGATGTGCCATCACCCGATTGCCGCCAATCAGGATAAAAGGTGTTCCGGGTAAATCTTCGCGCCCTCTAATCAGGCTATCGGACAGGTTCGAAAGCGATAGATATTGTATGAAGGTTCCAAGGTACTGCCCGTCATTAAATAACGGGACCCAGCTGGTTAACACGGTTTTATCGAAATATGGGTCCCAGCGGGGAAAGCCGGTTCTACTGGTCGCAGGTCCGCGTATCTGGGCCAATTCGGAAAACAGCATGTCGTCCATGGGAAGGGTACGTTGGATGATGCTCATATCATCGGGGTTATAACCGATAAACTGCCGTTCACCGGTGACAAGGCCATAGGCCATGACATCCATATTCGCTGCGGCAAGCGCGCGCATTGCATTGTTCCAGCCGTATTGGAAGCTGGGGTCAAGCGCACCTTCGGCAACCTGGTCGGCGACCCAGTTTGATCTTTTGTCAACCTCATCCATGCGTTCCTGCATGGTGCGTTGAACAGATGTCAGATCGACATCTGCAAGCATCACCCAAAGATTGCGGGTGTTCTCATAGGCCGCTCCAAGCCCGACATAAAGGGCCAAACCGACGCCCAGAATGCTGGTGGCGGAAAAACCGGCAAGAAGGACAGAAAGGACGGAATATCTACGTTTTGACGTCACTCGGTGTTTCTTCCTGAAAAGAAGGTTCCCCAACCTTGAGAGCCAGTTTAGCGGCGATCGAATTTAGTTGAAAGGATGATCGAACTCGACGTGCGTTTTATTCCGGCAAGCCCCCCAATCCGGTCAAGTACAGTATCGAGTTCCTCGGATGTATCGGCCGCAATTTCCGCGATCAGATCGAACTCCCCGGCAATCGCAAGGCAGCGAATGCAGTGGGGGATTTTCTGTAATGCGCCAACAACACCCGCAGATTGCTTTTGTTCAAGCTGGATCATGACTTCGGCCAGAAGAACCGGCCGTGCCTGATCACCGAGTTGAACGGTATAGCCCACAATTGTCTGTGATTTTTCAAGCCGTTCAAGACGTTCCTGAACCGCACTACGCGACAAGCCAACATCGCGCGCAAGGGCGGCAATCGGAATACGCGCATTTTCCTGCAATCGGGCAATCAGGCGACGGTCGGTTTCATCAAGTCGGCGTTTCATCGGGTGTGCCCATAAAAATGACGGTCTATTCAATGATTTTAACAGTATCGCCGGGTTGTAAGCATCAGTCCAGCGGCGGACGATAAAAGGGTCATAAACAAAACGTTATCAGAGCAGGTGCGGCATCAAACATGATGATCTTACATGCATTGTCTGTTGATCTGGGAGTGAACGAAAATGAAAAAGATTTTGATCGTTGGGGCTGGTAAAATCGGGCGTATTGCCGCCGTCATGCTGAATGAAAGTAGCGATTATGCAGTGACACTGGCCGATGCCAATGGCGATATGCTGGAATTCTGCGCGCAGGATAATGCAGCAACGCTTGTAAAGGTTGATGTTACAGATGAAACCGCCCTGACCGAGGTTGCACGCGGGCATGATGCCATTTTGTCGACCTGTCCGTTTTATCTGAATGTTGCGATTGCCCGTGTGGCGCGCGCAGTCGGAGCATCCTACTTCGATGTGACCGAGGATGTCGAAACCACCCGTGCCATCCGTGAAATCGCCGAGGGGGCAAGCAGCGCGTTTGTGCCGCAATGTGGTCTTGCACCAGGATTTATTTCAATTGCTGCCCATGACCTGTTTAAGCGGTTTGATAGCGTGCAGAAATTGCGTCTTCGGGTTGGGGCGTTACCGCAAAATCCGACCAACCGTTTGAAATATAACCTGACCTGGTCAACTGACGGACTGATTAACGAGTACCTTAATCCGTGTGAGGTCATCCTCAATGGCAAACGTGTCGAGGTGCTGCCGCTTGAAGGATATGAACGCTTCACGATTGATGGCACAGAATACGAAGCCTTCAATACGTCGGGTGGGGTTGGGGCATTATGTGACATGCTTGAAGGCAAGGTCGCCAATCTTGATTACAAAACGGTGCGTTATCCGGGGCATCAGGAAATCCTGAAAATCCTGATCGACGATCTGCGTTTGGGCGAACGCCCCGATATGATGAAGGAAATTTTTGAAAACGCCCTGCCGATTACCCAGCAGGATGTGATTGTCATTTTTGCTGATGCGGTTGGCATGCGAAATGGGGACCTGTGCGAAGAAAACTTCATTCGCAAAGTGCATGGTACTGAAATTGGTGGTCAAAAATGGTCAGCGATCCAGATTACGACCTCTGCCGGGTTGTGCGCGCTGATCGATATGGTTTTGACCCAACAGCTTCCCGGGGCTGGTTATGTCCGTCAGGAAGAAGTTGGTCTTGATGATTTTCTCGCCAACCGGTTTGGCCGGTATTTCAGTCACGACGGATAGGCCTTAACCTTTCCGGCATTGCTTTATCGATGTCCATAAAATCCCCTGAATGGAAGTTCAGGGGATTTTTTCTGGTTTTTTCGGGGATTACTGTGAATTTCTAAGAGATTGAAAGATGAAATTCACCGTGGCGCAGGATGGTATTGCATCAATGCAACCCTTGGGCATGGCCACGAGCAAGAATTTATGGCAAAGACGTGGTTTGTTAACGCTTGGCCCGTATGGTGACGGGATAAATTGATACTCTAACGGCGAAGGCATCCCTTGTCTGATTTCGGCAACATATTCCGGTCTGCGATGGACCTGTATGAAGCAGGCCAGCTTGCGGAGGCTGAACAAGCCTGTCGCAAGATGACACGCGCATTTCCACAGGCTGCAGAAGCAATGCATCTTGCCGGTCTTGTTGCCATGCGTCAGGGAAATCAGGCCGTTGCAGCCGAACGCATGGGGCGTGCGGCCATTGCCGACGCCAACAGTGCTGAAATCCAGCATGATCACGCACAAGCCTTGAAAGCCGTTGGCAAATTGCGTGATGCAATTGGTGCGTTTAAGCGCGCCATACGGCTGTGTCCGGATGCACCTGCACTTTATTGCAATATCGCCAATACATATCGCCAACTTGATGAACTCGACGCAGCCCGGGAAAACTACCAATATGCGTTGGAACTGGCCCCGGACGTTGCCGAAATTCACGCTAATTATGCTGCCTGCCTTTATGCGTTGGGCGATGTTGGTGGGGCTGAAACGTCTTGTTTGACCGCGCTTAAAATGCGTGATGATATTGTTAATGCGCTGGTTCTGATCGGCCAAATCAGGCTAGATCAGGGACGAACGGTTTCAGCGAGCGAACCGTTACGCCGCGCGCTTGATCTTGAACCCGGTCATCAACGGGCCTTAACGGCCTATGGCGACGCACTTTTCCGTTTGGGACAGTTTGCCGGGGCGCAGCATTGTTTGCGTCAGGTTCTTGCGCTTGATCCCACCGATGCGCCCGCACGCCGGACTTTGGCATTGCTCAATTTGCGGGTCGGGCAGGGAACAGAAGCTATTGGCGCGCTTGAGCCACTTTTACAGGCCAACCCTGAGGATCCTCAACTTTTGCTGATGATGGGCGAGGCGCTTAGCATTGTGGGCCGCCACAGCGAAGCCGTTGAACGGTTTGGCGCGGCAATCGGTGTTGGTGGCGGCGATGACGCGGTATTTCGCCTTGCTGTCGAATTGGCCGAAGAAGGTGATACTGCATCGGCGCAATCGGTCCTGCAAAACGGCATTGATCGCAAGATCGCAGCAGGCGAAAACGCCGCCCTGTTTAGGACGGCCCGCCGGTTGCTGTTTGCCCCGGTACCAACCAACATTGCGGCACAGAATGACGAAGTCGTTCGTGAGTTGCTTGACGACACGATGGATGAAGACTCGCTTGAACCGGGGTTGGAGTACGTCGGTGCAGACCGCATTGATCCTACTATTCTGACACGGTTCCCACCAGTTTGGCGTGCCGCCCTTCGTCCTGAAGGGGACAAGCAACTGCGTGCGGTTGGTCATTATTGGGAACAGCTGGTGTCGGGATATGACGTGCCCGAAGTCAGCAAGGACAAGGTCCATAATGGTGGCAAAATCCGCATCGGGGTCGTTTCCGCCAATATGTGCGAAAATGGTATCGGGCGCTGGATTGTCGGGCTTGTGGATGCGATTGACCGGGATCGGTTCGATGTCACTGTGATCCGCCCGCCAACTGGTGAAGACGATATTACTGCGCGTATTGACGAACATGCCGATCTTGTCGTGCCATTGCCACTTGATCCTTTGCATTCCGCGCGCGTGATTGCCGGACTTGATCTTGATGTTTTGCATTATGTCGATCCGCAGTCGGATGCCTATACAATGCTGCTGGCAAGCTGGCGTTTGGCCCCGATGCAGATTTCCGGTGGCGGTATTGCCGCAACCAGTGGTCTTTCAAATATCGATTATCACTTGATTGCCGAAGACTGGGAAACCGCAGGCGGTGAAAAACGGTTTAGCGAAAAATTGATCCGGTTACCCGGATTGTTTGTCAATGCCACACGGCCAGATGACCTTGGTCTGACAACGACTGATCTGCAACGACACTGGCGCCTGGCGCAAGATAGAAATACCTATTTGTGTCCGCAGCCATTGGATGTTTTGACCGCCGAATTTGATCCGCTGATTGCCGAAATCCTGCGACTTGATGAAACGGCTGAACTTATTTTGATTGCACCGGAACGCGATAGCTGGGACGCGGCATGGGGACGGCGGTTTGCGGTCAATTATGCTGATGTTGCCGGACGTATGCGGTTTGTTTCGGTGCGCAATCGGTCCGATATGCTGTCACTTTTGTGTGCGGTCGATGTGGTGCTTGAAAGTCCGGCATGGAATGATGCTATGCTGGCGTTTGATTGCCTCGGGCTTGGCGTGCCGTTGGTGACCCTGCCCGGTAGTGCGGCCAGGTCACGGCGCAGTCATACCTGTTATCGTCAGATTTCAGTGTTTGATTGTGTGGCGTATCATTCTGCCGACTACGTTGATACCGCCCTTACATTGGCGACGGATAAACGTCGCCGTTCGGTCGTCTCACAGGCTATCCGGAGCCGATCCCACATCCTGTTTGGGCAAAAATCATCCTTTGACGCCTATATGCAGTTTCTTGAGAAAACCATTCAACCGGCCTATGCCTGATCCCGATGTCTGAGGATAGGCGGCCGGTTGATTTGATGTTTCATCAAGGTTTTCAGCAAAAGCTTGCGTCAGCTTAACGCATCAATGTCTGCTTCTGACAGGGCGGCAGGGACGATGGTTAATGGCAAACGCAACTGACCAACCGTGTCGCTTTTGGTCAGGTCAGTGATAAGCGGGCCGGGGCCCTCGGAATTGGTGCCAGCTGCGAGAACAAGAATGGAAATTTGTTCTTCTTCTTCAAGCAACGTCAGCAATTCATCCTTCAGGCGGCCTTCGCGGATAAACAGAAGCGGCATGGCGCCGGTTTGTTCATGGACATAGGCTGCCAGTTCATTGACGCGGGCTTCTGCCTCCTCGCGGGCTTCTTCCTTCATCAGGTCGCCAACAGCGACCCAGTGCTGAAACTCTGCGGGTTCAATAACACTCAATAACGCAACTCGACCGCCTGTATGTTGCGCGCGGCGGCAGGCATAACGAAGTGCCTTGGTCATTTCGTCACTGTCATCGACCACAACAAGAAACGTTCGGTTAGTTGATGTGCGCAGTTCCGCATCGGCATCGTGTGAAGTCATATGTAAGCCCTGATTAGTTTACCTGATCGGCAATCATGGCACTGAGTGTGGGACAGCGTCATTGGCCAGTTCCATAAAGTGTGCCGTAATTCGAGGCCTGTTTCCAAGCTGTTTTTTAGCTCGTCGGGCAAAGAATTATCTATTGCGCAAGTGCGAGATGATTGCTGCGGAAGCACAGTCAGATATTTTGAAAGCAGGCAATAAGGGACGTTAGCCTTATCCGGCGACGGTTTGGGAAATTATCCCTTGCGGAAGACGACGCTTGCGACCCAGCCAGAAATCACGGCAATGATCACGGCAATGATGCCGTAAAGTGCCGAGTAACGGTGGGCAAAGTCATAGACTTCTGCGCTGACCCCGGTTTTAGAAACCACCAGCGGGGTTGTTTTGACACTGGCAATGCGTCCATCGCGGATCAAATAGACATTGATCATGTAGGTGCCGGTCGGTGTGTTGGCCGGAAAATGGATGTCGGTCCGGAACAGCTGGTTTGACAAAAAGCTGATTTTTGCCGGACGCTGGTTAAACAAGCCAACGTTTTGCATGTTGCGCACCAGCGCGTCACGATAGGCCTTCTGGTCAACTTCCGTGATGTCGGTGGCTGCGATAAAACGCTGATGTTCCAAGCCAATACGATAATCTCTGAGCACATTATCGTTGGCAATAATGTCCATCGGCCGGTTTGATGCACTGGCGTAATATGTCGGAACGTTTTTGAAGGTTGCACTTTCGCGGTTCACCCATATTCCGACGGTGCGTTCCTTGCGCCGCACGACCATATCCTGATCGGGGCCGCGCACAGTGACGATAATGTCGCCTTCGTTCTGAACCGCACCAAACAGCAAAACATCGGTGCCGGTAAAGCCGGTTGTGATGGCAACAAGGTGGTTTGACAAATCCACCACCAGCGCATCGGCACGACTGTTCTTAAGCGGCAAGGTCACTGCGATGACGGTAACAGCAGCCATGAATGCGATGCGAAACATGTGCGGGGACAATGACATCACAGGTTACCCGGCATGATCGAATAAAGCTCGCTTGGTTCGATCACCAAATCAAACAACAGTTTGAGACAGACCGACAGCACAAGCAAACCAAGGAGCGCACGAAGGTGTTCAGCCTTCAGGCGCGATCCAAACCGCGCGCCGAACTGTGCGCCAATCACCCCGCCAATCAAAAGCAGGGTCGCAAGGGCGACATCAACCGTTTGAGTCTGGATCGACTGCAGGAATGTGACGTTTGCAGTGACAAAGATGATTTGAAAAAGCGACGTACCAATCACAACACCGGTCGGCATACCAAGAAGGTAAATCATGGCAGGCACCATGACAAAGCCGCCGCCAACCCCCATCAGGGCCGTCAGCATGCCGACGAAGAACCCAATAACAAGGGGCAAAAGCGCACTGATGTAAAGGCCCGAACGGTAAAACCGCATTTTGAACGGCAGGCCATGAATATAACTGTGCTGGTGTTTCTTACGGCGGCGGATGCCGCCACCTTTGCGGCGCGTACGGAAAATAGCGCGTGATGCCTCAAACAGCATCATGCCGCCAATGATGCCAAGGAAGATCACATAGCAAAGCGAAATCACAAGGTCGATCTGCCCGAGTGATCGCAACCAGGCAAAGATCCAGACACCAACCGTTGATCCGACGATGCCGCCGACCAACAAAACCAGCCCCATCTTCAGGTCAACATTACCGCGTCGCCAATGGGCGAAAACACCAGATACTGACGATGCGACGATCTGGTTTGCTGCCGTGGCAACAGATACTGCCGGGGGGATGCCATAAAAAATCAAAAGCGGCGTAATCAAGAAGCCGCCGCCGACGCCAAACAGGCCAGACAAAAAGCCTACCCCGCCGCCCAGTCCCAGAATAAGGAATATATTTACCGATATTTCGGCAATCGGGAGATAGATTTGCATCTTGGGGAGGCTAACAGCGTTTGATTGATTGTTATTATTCAGTCTAACATATTGTGCAAATGCAACAATCGCCAATTGGCGCTTTATCACACAGAAACCGCTTTTTTTATAAGGTCCTTCATGTTGACATCTTCAAGTGATGATTTTGATGTTATTTTGGATGCGCGGGGCTTGATTTGCCCGATGCCCGTGCTCAAGGCGAAAAAAGCCCTCCGGGATGTTCCTGCGGGCGGTGTGCTTAAGGTTCTGGCCACAGACCCGGGATCGGTGGCGGATATGAAAGCATTCTGTGAGATGACCGGAAACCGGTTGCGGTCGTCTGAGCAATCCGATGACGTTTTCATTTATCACATTGAAAAAGTCGCGCTCTGATCCGGGATAGCAAAATACCATCGATGCGAAACATCTGGTTTGCATCTGTCTGACAATGCACAACGCCCCTGAGAAAGACGATTTCCATGCAAGACGCCCCACAAAAACTGACATGGGTTTCCTGTCTTTTTGACGAGATGACCCCGCATCAGGTCTACAGCCTGCTAAAGTTGCGCCAGCAAATCTTTATCATCGAACAGGAATGCATTTTCCCCGAGATTGATGGTCTTGATCCGCTGTGCGATCACATCATTGCGCTTGATGGTGAGACTGTTCTCGCCGCCGTTCGCATCGTCGGACCGGGCATTGATCCTGATCATGTAGAACAAGGCGACCGACCTGCGATTGGCCGTGTCGTGGCAAGTGAAGTTTTGCGCGGGAAGGGGGTGGGGCGTCAATTGATGACCCATGCGATTGACCATTGCGATCAAAAATTTTCCGGCAAGGCGATCTATCTTAATGCGCAGCTGTATCTAAAGAAGTTCTACGAAGACCTTGGCTTTATTCAGTTTGGCGAGGTGTACGAGGAAGACGGCATTCCTCACATTTGTATGGAACGCCCGGCGTAATCTGCTTCCTGATACCTTGATACGGGGGGCGGAATTGCGCTGATTGTGGGGGATCAGCGCAAGCCGGTTGTTGTCATCCCGGTAAAGAATTCCAGCTGCCAGTTCATGTCATCCTCGCTAAGCGGATATTGATTGCCGTTGCGTGGATTAAGCGTCTGACTTGGCGGGACGTGGCCCAATTTGACCTGAATTTTAACGGCAAGGTCGGCAGGCAACCCGGCTTTCCATGTCAGGGCAACAACCCCTTTGGCGGAATGCGTGTTGAGCACCTTTGTCACAGCTTCCGGGGGAATGCCGGCAAGAACGGAAAGGGCCGCACGGGCGAATTTCACATCATTGGCGGCAAGGGCTTTGGCGACTTCCTTATCGGTCAGCTTCTTTTTTGCATGCATGGCAACCGCCTTGTCGTAGGCTGGTTCTTCTTCCTCTTCTCCGGCAGCCGCCGTTGCCGCATCCTTGCCATCGGCTTTGCCTTTGGCCGGTTCAGCGGGTGCACCTTTTTGGGCTTTCTTTTTGGGCTCTTCGGCGGGGGCTTCGCGTTTTTCGAACTCGCCAGATGCAATTCGGCGCTGGACGACTTCGCGCACGGCCTCAAGCTGATCTTTCTTAAGGTCCTTGCGCCGTTCAAGTACGCTGATCAGGTTTTCTGCAACAAACCGGGCAAGTTTACCCGCCGCAGTTGGCGGCAGTTCCGGGCGCTCGACCAAGGGCTGGTGCCATTCCGGATAATCGGGGGCACGATCAATCAGTTGATCAAGGGTTTCTTCGCGGATTTGTGCCGAACGGTTGCCCAAAAGATGCGAAATCGCGTCTTTGTCACTGCTTGCAGCAATGGCGTCGGCCAGTTTTTCGCCGACATTGCGTTGAACGCGAGACAAAGCTCAACGCGCCGCGACCAGAACTCCCCTCGATGATTTCAAGAAGGTCGTCTTCGCTTAGAACCGGCGAATATTGCAAGACCGGGCCACACACGACACTTTCGGCATCACGCGCAAGCTGCTGAATGATCGGCTGCGGGGCGTCGGCGATGTCTTTAAGTGTCTGGGAAATAACCTGACGAACATGGACGGCCTGATCGCGCGCCAGTTTATCAAGTGCCTCATAGGTCATGCGACGGAGTTTGTCGCTTTCGTTTGGCGTCAGGCCAGCCGAAAGATGGGCGATTTTTTCGGCAAGGCTGCCACGAACGCTGTCATCTGTATCGTCGGTTAGAAAGACGTCAGCTTGTACCGGCGTTGCTTCGTTGGCGGCAATATGCCGACGCACCGAAGAATCGGTGTCGTTGGCAAGGAAATACAGGATTTCAGGGCGCGTATCATGGCGCTGGGCAAGCGTTCCGCGCACACCAGCATCGGGACTTGCCGCCATTTCCTTGGCTTCGTCGTAGGTGATGGGGGTTTCGCGTCGCTTGGTAAATACCCGCTGCAAAAATCCCTTCATCGGGCATTCCTCCTAATCTTCGATCTTAGCCGAATTGGTTGTCCCGGGGGCAGATGCAATGCCAAAGCGGCCCTTGCCGAGTTTCTTAACTTGATACATCGTTTGGTCAGCACGCTGTACAAGGAGTTCCAAATCTTCTTTCGAACCGGCTTCATGCACGGCAATCCCCACTGATATGCCCAGCGGATGGTCCTTGTCACCGGAATACTTCGAAAGTATGGCGCTTTCTTTCATCAGTGTCTTGGCACGATTTGAGGCGGCCGCCACATCAGCACCTTCAAGCCATAAGACAAACTCGTCGCCACCCAGCCGCGCAACCAGATCTGATGGGCGGACATTTTCTTCGAGCACCTTGGTTAAGGCCAGAATGGCTTCATCTCCAACCTGATGTCCGTGGATGTCGTTGACCATTTTGAAGTTGTCCATATCGACATACATCAACGATGCTGGCTCAAGGTCGCGTTGCAGGCGGCTATGACGGCGTTTGAGTTCATCAAAGAATGCCCGGCGGTTCAGAAGTCCAGTCATACCATCTGTACGTGACAAGGTCAGAATGCGTTCATGCTGAATTGCCTGTTCGATGGCGATTCCGATTTGATCAGCAACTTCCGTCATGATCGCACGTTCGCCGTCATTGGGGTCCGGATGATTACTATCAAACAGGAAGATGACTGCACCATTGTTACGCTGGTGATAGTGGCAGGGCAGGGCAAAGACATGCCAGGTGTCAATCTGGGCGTCGAAAACTTCGCCCGATTGCTGGAGTTTCGCTAGTGCCTGTCTGGAAATCTCGTTTGCGTCTTTGTTGTCATCACCTGCTGCGATTTCCAGTTCGTTGGTTTCATCATTGCGTTTGAAAATGACACAATTTGCGCAGGCCAGTGCGCGTGTGCTGGCCTCCGATGCGCCCTTAAGAACCATCAACGGATCAATTTCATCACGCATGGTCCGCACGATATAGGTCATCAGTCGATCACGGTTTCGCGCGATAGATACTTCGCTTTCGCGGCGGCGTTGTTCGGTGATGTCATGCGCAAGCCCGCGGGTGCCGATCCATTTTCCTTCGCGTGAATAAACCGGTGTTGACGATACTGCAAGACAGGCATCATTGCCGTTTGACCGGCGCAACCATACCGGAACATCGCGCACGGCCTTCTGGGTGCGGAAAACGTGCTCGGCATCCTGATCAGCGATATCAAGAATGAAATGACGTGGAAAGCGGTCGACGATTTCTTCGGCGCGATAGCCAAGTGCGCCGCGCGGCGAAACAAAGATAAACTTGCCGTTTTCGTCGGTTTCCCAGGCAAATGCGGATGATACTTCGACAATGTCGCGATACCGTTGGCGCGAATCAATCAGGGCTTCGCGCAGGTTGCGGTCCATACTGACATCGCGCGGCAGCAACATCACATGATTGTTGGTCGTCGGAAGCGCTGTTAACTCAAGTGTAGCCGTACCGCGCTGAACTTCAAAGGTCAACATTTCAACCACACCGCCGGGTGTAGTTAACGCGCGGCGGATCAGTTGGTAAATTTCGGGAAACAACCCGTCGCGAATACCATTGGCAAAACCAACCGCATTCTTATTGGCAAACAACGGAACGCCATGCGCGTCCATGACAATCACTGGTGCTTCGGCATCTGCCATCACCTTTGGATCAAGCGCAAAGACTTCTGCGTCGTAACCTGTCAGGTCGTCACTATTATGGTCGATGGGGGCAGGATGACGGGTGTTCATGATCGTCCTCCTGAAACTGTTTGACTGCGATCTGTATTGCTTGAGCCCATTTCAAGGTCGCTGTTGGTTGGAGTACTGCCAATGGTTACCGGCGGGCCAAGGTAATACCCTTGACCATAATCAATCCCAAGCTCGCAGACCATTTCGTAACTGGCTTGATCATGGATCATTTCTGCAATCGTATGAATGCCAAGATCACGGCAAAGAAGGGCCGTTGCCTTAAGGAATGCGCGGCCTTTGGGGTTGGCAAGCGCTGTACGCATTGCACCGCCGTCAAACTTGATGATGTTAACGTCAAGTGCGCTCAGATATTCAAAATTGGCCGCCCCGGCGCCAAAATCATCAAGGCAAATTTCGTGACCGCGTGCGCGCAGTTTCTGCAGGCCATTGTTCACGTCTTTAAGCCCACGAATGCGCGATGTTTCGGTTACTTCAAACAGAACATGTTCCGATCTAATATCATACTGATCGAGAAGGCTGATCAAATCAGGCAAGAAATCAGCTTGTTCAAGCGAATGCCCCGAAAGGTTAACCGCGACCGGATAGGGGATTTTATCAGGGGTGTCACGTACATGGTCGAGAACCTTGCGGCTCATCGCCAGATCAAATTCTGTAATCAGGCCCGTGCCCTCGGCAAAGTGAATGATCTGATCAACAGCAAGCGGGATACTGCCATTGGTGAAGCGTGCCAGGGCTTCGAAATGGTGCATTTCCTGACTGCCCAAATGAACAATCGGTTGCAGGGCGACAGCAAATGAACCGTTTTCAACGATCTCACGAAAGGCGCGAACGGATTTCAACGTTTCCTGAATAAGGTGTGGCAAGCTGGCCGACAGGCGTTCGGCCGATACATCGCTTTGGCTTCGGTGTTGCATACGGTTAAGCGCATAGGCAACCGCGCGCGTCAGGTTGGTTTCACGATCATTGTCGCCACCGACAAAGTTTTCTGTGGCGTCAAACTGATGAAAATTGCGCGCGCTTTCATAGTCACTGCCAAACATATCCTTGTTAGATGATATGGTCTTCTGCTTGCTTGTGAAGGTTTCTGCCATGCCGTTGGTCAGAGACAATAACGCATCTGTCGTTTCACCCGTAGTGGCATCACCCAGATCAACACGCAATGCGCTGGCATAGGCAACGATCCTGCGTTCAAGTTCGATCATCGGTTCATCAACCGGGTGGATCTGGTCTGACGGACTTGTACTGGCCGATGCGAACAAGTTCGATGATTGCATGGTGCGCATGCCAATCAAATGGGCTAATTCGCTGGTTGCGGCTGTTTCGGCCTGTGATCGCGATGCAGCCAGATTTTCAAGCACCACCAGTGCTTCGCTGTGATATTTCGACGATATTTGATCAAGATTTCGAGAAGCCGACAGCGTGTCTGATCCGCGTTTTTGTTCTTGAACCGCACTTTGCAAGATCAAACGATCAATGCCCGAGCGCGCACGCGGTCGGATGGCCCGGTGCCGTGCTGCAATGTAATATCGGCTAGCTGGATTGGCGATCATATAACCGCTCAGTGACAGCGGAACGATATCCTGCACCGGGGTCCCATCTGCATCAAACAGTTGGAAATCAAGATCAAGCTCTTCAAGCCGTTTTAGGCCAGATCCGCTGTGCAGGTAAGCTCGTAACAGTGGGCGTTCCGACTTCACAACAAGCTTTTCAAGCGCTTCGCCAATCAGACAGTCCGGGGTGCAACCCAAAAGACTTTCGGTTGCACCAGCAACAAACAGCACATATCCGTTTTCATCAACTTCCAGCAGCATGTCTGCCCAGCAAAATGCCATGGCAGCCAAAAGGTCCTGGTCATTTATTTCCGCTGAATAGCCAACGCTGTCTGTCATTGAGGACCCATCATCAAAAAACACCTGATAAAACTAGGTGCGATACTACCTGTATATATTAAGTAACTATCCTATAGGGGATATGAAAGATTTGCACATTATTCGCCAAAATATCAGACAAAAACCCAAAATATCAGACGTTGTCATGCTCGATCGTTGCCGCACGGCTTTCTGAACTGGACAACATGACAGATTCTAGCGTGTGATCAGTCAGGTACCGACGTTTGATATGGGGGCTTGAGCAATAGAATACGGTGAGGAGGCGAATATTTTTCTCATGCAGGCAGGGCAACTAAAGCGCGCTTGAAAGGTCAGGCGGCGTTATGGTCCGTTTGGGCGGATTTTTGACTATCGCGGCCCGCGTGCTTGTTTTTATACATGTCTTTATCAGCATCGCTTATCAGGTCGGAAATGTCATTCTTGGTGGTGTAGACCGAAAACCCGAAACTGGCCTGAATGCGAAGTGGTGTACCATGCCAGATCAGCGGGAAGCGGGCGGTTGCCTGTTGAAGCTGTTTAAGGCGTTTTTCTGCGGCATCCGGGTCGCTTCCGGTCATAAGAATGGCAAACTCGTCACCACCAAACCGTGCAACAAAATCATCAGCCCGGGTATGAGTTCGTAGGTTTTGGCCAAAATGACGCAAGACTGCGTCGCCCGCCGCGTGGCCGTGCTCGTCATTTACCTGTTTGAAGCCATCAAGATCAGCGATTACCATAAGACCTTTTTCGCCGCTGCGCGCCGAGCGGGCAAGAGCTTCGCGGGTGCGGCGCATAAAGCCGCGACGGTTATACAGGCCGGTGAGTTCGTCGGTTTCGACCATTAGCTCAAGCTGACGAATGCGGTTTTGCTGCTGGTCCAGCCGGGCTTGCATGTCACGCGCCAGATCAACCAGCGTTGACAGTGCGTCGCTTTGCTCGGATTCCTCCGTCGCGCGATTGTTAATCGCAGTCTGTTGCTGAAATTCTTCAGCAAGTTCTGTCAGAAATTCGATTTGCGACTTTTCCATAACCCGTCTGGTAACCCATGACATCAGATTGCGAAACCCGTAAAAGGATGAATACCTTTTTACAGCTGGCTGCGTTACAAGAACCTTAACGCGACACGAAAGAGTTTGTGACGAAGAACAATCGTTCACACACAGGAGATTGAAGAATGAAGACCGGTTTAATGGCAGGACTTTCAATGAAAATTGCGATTCTCACAGTCGCAGCGGCACTGTCGGCCTGTTCATTTATACAAAAGAATAATTTCACCATTGCCGGTGAAATTACCGATCAGGGTCAAGAATGCGTAATTTTCCGTGCCGATGACGGCACATTGTATGCGTTGGCGAACAAGGCAACGAAATTCCGCCCGGGCGATAAGGTTCGTGTCACGGGACATGAAGCCTTGATGACAACCTGCACCGAGGCGTCAACGCTTATTGTTGATAAGATCGTTCTGCTTGTGCCTGCGAAATAAATCGGGACTTTGTCCCGCCATCGTTTACGGGCGGACGGCGAAACAATCGGTGCCGTCAGCAATAAGCTGGCGGCATTTTTCATCAGCGGTTACCTGATTGGGAAAGCCCCCCAGACGAAGGCGATGAAAAATGCCTTTGCTTCCCAGGTCCGGCGTGGCGATTTCGCGCGGGTGGGATTGAGCCAGATCGGGATAGCGGATACGAAAACTGGCCCAATATGTTTGCGCACTGATGGTGTCGTGAAAGGCGCCAAGTTGTATCTGATACTGGCCCGTTGTCTCACCAAGTGACGCGTTCTCAACGGATGGTGACGGTGTGGCTGCGACTGTCACAGTTTGCATCGGGGCAGGGCGTTTGACTGCCGGTGTTTTTTGGGGCGCCGACGAGACTTTTGGTTTTTTAGGGGCCTGCTTGGTCGCGCGGGGGGCTGTGCCGCTTATTGTTTGATGATATTGCGCTGCTAACGACGGAACTTCTTCAACAAACTCTGCTGAGTCGCTGATTGGGATGGTTCCGGGCAGCAGGCTTACCGGCTGGTTGGGATCGCGCACAGTTGAGGCATGCACAGGAATGTCTGTTGGAATGGCATCAATCCCGCTGATTGGTGCATCATCAGAATTTTGCTGTGCGATGACCGCGTGTTGAGTGGCAATAATCATCACAGAACATGAAATTATGCAGGCTTTGCCGAGGTCGATAAACCCCCGCCATAAAACCACACAAGGATTATGCGAAGCGGGTTTCGCATAATGTGGTCTATGGTGGATGGGTTCTGACATTTTCTTAACGCTCGCCCCGTGGCGGATAGGCATATCTGTCACGCAATATAATGTCATTCTGGCGCAACCGTTCCATGGCCTTACCGTAAACACTTTCGGCCGGATATTGCCCGTCAGCACGATCACCAGATGGCATGCCGCTTAGAAGTTCAATTGCATCATTGATGTGTTCAATGGTCCAGATGTTGAACTTTCCCTGACGGATGGCTTGCACGACTTCCTCGCGCAGAACAACATTTTCGGCGTTTGGTTGGGGGATGATAACGCCCTGATCGCCGGTAAAGCCCTGATCGGCGCAAATGCGATAGAAACCTTCGATCTTATGCGAAATACCGCCAACCGGCTGAGCTTCGCCAAACTGGTTCATCGAGCCAGTTACGCCGATGTTTTGACGCATCGGAATGTTGGCAATCGACGAAATGATCGCACAAAGCTCGGCCATTGATGCCGAATCGCCCTCTATCCCGCCGTAATTTTGCTCAAACGTGACGTTACATGCGAACGAAAGCGGGAATTGCTGAGCAAAGCGTGATTTCAGGAACCCTTCGATTGTCATGACCGACTTTTGCTGAAGCGGACCCGACATATCCACCATGCGTTCAATGTTTAAAACCCCAAGACTTCCGACATAGGACCGTGCCGAAACACGCGCAGGCAATCCAAATGCATGATCGCCGTAATCAAGCACGGTCAATGCATTGACCTGACCTGCGACGGAACCGTAACTGTCAATCAGGATTTCCCTGCGTTGCACCCGTTCATGGGATTTGTCTTCAAGGCGGCTGTTGCGGTGTCGGCGTTCTTCAATGGCGCGGCGCACGTCGGCAGCCCGAATGCTGTCACGGCCATCGGTTTTGGCAAGTGCGCCGGCTTCGGTGCCGACATCTTCCACCCGTTCGATCTGGGCGGTCAGTTTGTCGCGTTCGCCCGCCCAACGGGCGGCCTGACCAAGAAGTTGACGAATGGCCCCGTTATCGACCGGAATGCCGGATCGTGACAGGGCAAACTCGCGCAAGAGTCCGGTATAGATCGATATGTTGCGACCTGCAGCAGGCATATCGGCGTCAATATCGGCCTTGACCCGGAAATGGTTTCGGAAATCCACATCCAGCGAGAAGAAGCTGTAATAGAATTTCGGTGCCCCAACGATCACGACCTTAAGATCAAGCGGGATCGGGCGTGGTTCTGGCGCACCTGCGGTTGGTGGTCCGCCCTTATGGGTTTCTTCAATGCGGATTTCGCGGTCACGAAGGGCTGCCTTGAGGTAGCCCCAGCTGTCTTCATGCTCAAGCAGCAATTCGGCGCGCAAAACCAAAACGCCGCCATTGGCACGATGCAGCGCACCGGGCTTGATCAGGCTGAAATGCGGATGCATCCCGCCCCCCATCGGGCGGTACTGGATTTGCCCGAAAAGGTTGTCATAGCTTGGGCTTGGTTCCAGCACGACATCGGGGTGGGTATCGCGTGAATGATCGATTAAAAGATTAACCGCATAGCGATCATCCACGGTTTCGGGGATCTTGCCATCGCCACTTTCGATGGCAGGCTGATCGCTTTCTTCTTCAAAGGCATCAATATTATCAAGGATGTCTTTTTCAAGTGCTTCAAACCATGCCTTCAGGCCGGGGCTTGTGAATTTGTCGCGGAGTTTCTTGATACGGGGTTTCAAAACCACCTTCGCAGCATCGCGGCGCAGGCTATCAAGGGTGTCAGCGATTTGTTCTTCAAGGTCGCGGGTCGAAAGCAGGGTTTTGCGGGCTTCTTCGGCGACGTCTTCGAACGATTTTTCGGCCTCGCGACGGCGTTCCTTGGGGATTTCGTCAAGCGATACCGGTTCGCCATCCTCGTTCAGGGCGACGATCATGACACCTTTTTCGTTTTCCTGAACATCAAGATCGCGTTCACGGGCGTATTCACGCAGGGCATCAAACTTTTCGCGCACCTGAGCACGGGCTTCTTCTGTTTGTGACTGGGTGTCGGTCAGATGGGCCGGAGCATTGAAGGCGGATGAAAAGGCTTCGCGCAGATGCGAAATCAGCGTTTCCATCGCCGTCATTAATTTGTGGCCGTCACCGGCCGCCATCGCATAGGGGCGGGGCCGGTTGGTACGTGAGAAATTGTTTAGATATACCCAGTCGTCAGGGGCCGCGCGTTCTTCCATGGCCTTGTTCAGGTAATCAAGCGTCGCGGTCATGCGACCAGCCCGATCAAGCCCCAGAACAAAGATGTTGAACCCGGGTTCTTGCATGGAAAGCCCGAATTTCAGGGCCTCTGCGGCACGGTAGTGCGATGAAAAATCAAAAATCTTTGGCGTTTGGTCTTTGTGTGGGCTTCTAATCCGAAAGTGCGGAAAACCGCAATCTTCTGCGTCGAGACGGGAAACTGGCATCTGCTGACTTTCTTCTGCCCAAGGTAATAAATGGCGACGGGCTTTTAGGCCGTGCAGCATATCTTGGAAGCAACGCAATACAGTGGTCAAGCGCTGCTTGGAGAAATTGTTGTTATCACAACAAAAATCATCGCCCCAAAGATCGCGGCGATTAAAAGAAAGACCAAAACAACAAGCTTTAAGTGCGTGATAGCGGGGGCGCGGTGCGCCCGAAGGTTCACGCCACGCAACACCGCATCAGGTCACATTACATGACAACTGAATTGCCAAAATCGCTACTTTTAAGTAGCCGGTCGATTGTTTGAACCCCACGACGAAGCCGCTCAACCGACTTTTCGGCCCCAAAGCACAGGCGAAGCCCACGCGGGACCGGGCCGACAGCAAATTGCTGTGCGGCGGTTAACAACACACCGCTGTTGGCGGCGTTCATAACCAGCTCGCCGGGGTCAATGTGGTCAGGAAGGTCAAGCCAGATGTGATAATTCGTCGGGTGCGACCGGATGTCGTATCCTTTGAGTGTACCAAGGATTATCGCAAGACGTTTGGCCGCTTCTTCACGGTGCCATGCTTCAAATTGTTGCAGGCTGCCATCCATGATCATCCGCGACACCAGTTCAAGGTTGATGGTTGAAACCATCCAGCAGGTTGCGCGGATGGCACTTGCCAGCTTGCCGATGAGTTCGCCGGGTGCATGGATATAACCAACGCGCAATCCGCCACCGATGCTTTTGGATACACCATCCAGGTAGATGCTGCGTTCTGGTGCAAAGCATGAAAGCGGGGGCGGGGCGTTCGGATCAAGGAAGTGGTAAATGCCGTCTTCGATCAAGGTCAGATCGTATTTGCGCAAGATTTCGGCGATATCAATGCGACGTTGCTGGCTCATGGTGCTGCACAACGGATTGTGAAGAGTTGGCATCAGATAGATAGCGCGCGGACTGTGTGTGCGGCACAGGTTTTCCAAAACATCCGGGATGATGCCATCGTCATCCATTGCAACACCGCGCAGACGAAATTGCAGCAAATTGGCAAGGCTGCGCAAGTTCGGATAGGTCATCTCTTCACAGAGAACCAGGTCGCCGGGACGAATGGTTGCCAGCAACGATACGGTCATGCCGTGTTGCACGCCTGCAGTCGGAACAACGCGTTCGGGGTTGTCGTCCAGCCCAAGTCGCCCAGCCGCAGCCGCAAGTGCCTTGCGCTGATGGGCCATGCCATATTCCGACTTGTAGGTAACCATGTCGTCAAGCGGCATGGTTTGGGCAATTTCAAGTAACGTATTGCGCAAGTGATCATTCTGCGGCGGCAGAGGACAATTCATCCGAAAATTGATTGGTCCGGTGTTTTCAACTTCGACTTCCGGCGTGCCATGGCGCATCGGGCCGATGTTGTTGGTAAATGACGGTGGTAGCGGCGCTGTTGCCGCCATGTCGAGTTGGGCCTGAATGTTATCAAGAACATATGTGCCGCGTCCGACTTCCCCGGCAACAAGCCCAATCCTTTCTGCTTCCCGATACGATCGGGTGATGGTCCCGACTGTAACGCCCAGATGATAGGCGAGGTCACGGTGTGTGGGTAAGCGTTCGCCCGGCTTTAACGTGCCGTCATCGACCGCCGTGCGGATGGCCTGTGCGATCTGTCGATAAACAGGACCGCCGGCATCTTTAAGGTTTGGAAACCATATTGTCATGGTGACAATGTTTAAATTGACACAATGACAATGTCAATGACAAAACAATATCGAGACAATTACCCGATAGGAGATGGATATGGTAAATTGTAACGATACAATTCGGATTTCCAATATCGGGGTCGATGATCGCAATGTGATGAACGGCCCCACAACGGTAAAGACCGTAACTTGGCGTTCAGCGATGATTGGCACTGCCATCTCCGTTGTCGAGAAGTTCCGCCATTTACAAGAACGTGCACGTGATCGTAAGGCTTTGCAAAACCTTGATGATCATTTGCTTAAGGACATCGGGATGACGCGTGCCGAACTTGATCGGCAGCTGTCGCAGTCACACTGGACCAATTTCCCCCCGCGCGGTTAGCCACTGCCGCGTTGAACGGAGACACCATGCTCCCGGTGTCTCCGTTTCGGTCCGGTTTCGATGTGCTTTGCGTGCACATGTGTTGATATTCTTCTTGTTATGGATTGAAGGGGTACAATGCCTTTGTTTAATGTGACCGAATTACGTGATGCGGCGGAATTTGTGCATCAGCATGTTGCGCCAACCCCAACGATACGTTGGCCGCTTCTGGATCGTGCAACGGGATTGTCGCTGTATGTGAAGCATGAAAATCACACCAAACTGGGGGCCTTTAAGGTCCGTGGTGGTTTGACATTCTGCCGATATCTGGGGAACTCCGTTGATGTGAACCGCGGGGTGATCAGTGCAACACGTGGCAATCATGGACAAAGCATTGCACACGCTGCCAGCCGGTTTGGCATGGCTGCGACGATTGTTGTCCCGCATGGAAATTCGGTTGAGAAAAATGCCGCCATGCGCGCGTGGGGGGCCGAGGTCATCGAACACGGTGAGGATTTTCAGGAAGCTGCTGAATTTGCCGCCAAGCATGCCACGAACGAAGACCTTGTAATGATCCCACCCTTTCATCGCGAACTTGTTCGCGGTGTGGCGACCTATGGACTTGAACTGTTCGATGCTGTTTCGGGGCTTGATCGCGTTTATGTGCCAGTCGGGATGGGGTCGGGGATTTGTTCGCTGATTACGGCGCGTGATGCCCTTGGCCTTGAGACCGAAATCATCGGTGTTGTCGCCAGCGGCGCGGATGCAATTGCCCAGTCGTTTAAGGCCGGTAAGGTTGTTGAAACGGCGGCTGCGCGTACCTTTGCCGATGGGGTGGCATGTCGCAGTCCGAATCCGACTGCCCTTGATATCATCCTAAAGGGGGCGGCGGATATTGTAACGGTCGATGAAGAACAAATTCGTGACGCCATGCGACTTTATTTCAGTTCGTGTCACACAGTCGCAGAAGGTGCTGGTGCAGTACCGCTGGCCGCGGCCATTGCCGGGCGCGACGACAATATCGGCAAAAAAGTCGCCGTCATTTTGACCGGCGCGAACATTGATCGGGCTGAATATGCCCGAATTCTAGCAGGAGATATCTGATGAACCGCGTCGAAAACCGTGCTGAAAGCAGCCCCACTGCCGATACAGCACGTCATCTGATGTTTGATGACCTTGAAAAGCTTGGCCGTATCCTTGTGCAAACAGGGGACGTCGCGCACAGCTTTGTTCAAGGCGCGGATGACATGGATGCGACATGCCGCGACTTTTCTGCATTTGACCCTTCGCGCCCACTACCGCAGAAAGGTCGCGGCACACTCGATGCGTTGCGCGCAGTGCAGGATGAAATTCTGCCGCTGCTCGCCGCCTCAATTGGTCCAAGATATCTTGGCTTTGTGACCGGCGGTACGACGCCAGCAGCCCTTGTCGGCGATTGGCTTGCCGGGGCCATTGATCAAAATGCCACCGGACCAGAAGGATCAGTAAATGCCGCTGTCGAAGAACAGGTCATCAATTGGTTGTGCGAAATCGCCCACCTGCCAGCAAAGAAATTTGATGGCGTTTTAACAACCGGGGCGACGGTATCAAACCTTTTGGGGTTGGTCGCAGGTCGCCAATGGTGTGGTGAAAAAGTTGGTGTCGATATTGACGCGGACGGTGCGGGTGCTTTGCCCGATTTGGAGATTTTTGCCGCCAGCCCGCACGCCAGCATGGTCAAGGACCTTTCGATTGCTGGGATTGGACGGAACAACTTTACCAAGGTTGCGACCCTTTCCGGAACAGAGCAAACCGACGTTAATGACCTTAAAGCCAAGCTTGCTGCCAGCGGTGCACGCGGTAAAATCGTGATTGCCTCGTCCGGGACGGTTAATGCGACGGACTTTGATGATTTGACTGTCATTGCAGATCTTTGTGCAGCCTATGGCGCATGGCTGCATGTTGATGCCGCATTTGGAATGTTTGCCGCCCTTGATGATCGGAGGTCACACCTTTTGGCGGGCCTTGATCGGGCAGACTCGATTACGTCTGATGGGCATAAATGGTTGAATGTCCCCTATGATTGCGGAATTTTCCTGACCCGTCATATAGGTGTTTTGGAAAAATGCTGCCGGGCGTTTGCGCCGTATCTCGACACCAAGGCCGAAGGCAACATGTATATCAACCGCGGGGTGGAAAATTCGCGTCGGTTCCGAGCCTTGCCGCTTTGGGTGTCGATGCAGGCCTATGGCCGCGAAGGATTTGCCGGGATCATTCGTGCAAACTGTGACCAGGCAGCCGATCTTGCCGCGTGGGTTCGAACCCATGAAAAGCTTGAACTGCTTGCCGAGCCAAAATTGAATGTCACAATGTTTACCAGTCTTGGATCAGATGATGACAATCGTGCCTTGCTTGAACGGATCAATGCAAGTGGCAAACTGTTCCTTACACCAACGGTATATGGCGGGCGGTTTGGGTTCCGCGCAGCATTTAGCAATTGGCGGACGCAGGACCATGATCTTGTCATTATCAAGCAGGCAATTGACGCTGTGTTGTAATGCTGTGGTGTTATAATAGGCTGCTATGTATCGGAAAACATTACTGTTTCAGGAAGTGACGATGACGACCAAGAATTTGCCCATCTATCAGATTGATGCCTTTAGCGACGTTTTGTTTGCCGGTAATCCGGCGGCTGTTGTGCCGCTGTTGACATGGTTGCCTGATGACGTGCTTCAGAAAATCGCAATGGAAAACAATCTGTCGGAAACGGCGTTTTTCGTGCCGGTTACGGCAGGGGGAGCAGATTTTCACATTCGCTGGTTCACTCCGACAGTTGAAGTTCCGCTGTGCGGGCATGCGACCCTTGCGAGCACCTATGTGATTTTTAATCAGCTGGGCTTTGAAGGCGACATTGTCCGCTTTCAAAGCAAAAGCGGCATTCTGACTGCCCGCCGTTATTTAGATGCCATTGTTCTGGACTTCCCAAAACAGCCGATTGTGCCAGAAACAATCGCAGATGATGTGATTGCGGCCCTTGGTGGCGATACGCCGGTGGAAACATTTGGCGTGGCAAGTCGCGATACTGATCTTGTTGCGGTTTATGACGATGCGGCGATTGTTCGTTCGATGACGCCCGATATGTCACTCTTGGCCAAGCTTGCGGATCGTGGGGTTATCGTGACGGCACCGGGGGACAAGACCGGGCTTGATATGATTTCACGCTATTTCGTACCGGCCATTGGCATCAACGAAGACCCGGTGACGGGATACATGCACTGTGTTGTCGCGCCGTATTGGGCAGACAAGCTCGGTCAGGACGATGTTGTCGGTTATCAGGCATCCGCACGTGGTGGTGTCGTTGCCTGCAAGGTGGTTGGTGATCGGGTGCATCTTACGGGGGAGGCTGTGCTGTACCTGAAAGGTGAAATCACCGTTCCAGCCTGATTGGTTGATAATGTCGAATATGAATTTCGCGAAACGGGCATCTGTGAGGGTGCCCGTTTTTTGATGCGGATATCGTGAGGATTTACCTGTATTTTGGTAATCGTGCGACTACCGATTAATCCGCATTGCGCTGGTTTCGGTTTGTTTTTTATTGACCACGGTATGGGGCTTTCGTCTAAGTAATGGGAAAATACGATGATTGCGGCAGGGCCAGACGGGAAAATCCACTGGTCTGAAACCGCATGGGTTTGCAATAGCAGGGGAAGATAGATCGTGATCGAAAGTGTTGTCGCCAGTTCTGCAACACCAATGCAGATGTGGGTGGTTCTGGCACTTGTTGCTGGGTCGCTTGTTCTGTATGGGCTGGAGCGTATTTCGCTCGAGCTGACCAGCATGGCGCTGATCGCGACCCTGTTGTTGTTCTTCAACTTCTTCCCGCTTGCCGATGCCAATGGTGACAACATGATGGGGGCGGCAACCATCATGTCCGGCTTTGCCAATCCGGCATTGTTGACAGTGCTGTCGTTGCTCGTGGTCGGGCAGGGCATGGTTCTGACCGGTGGGGTAAGTTATATCGCCGGTCTCATTACCGAACATGGCGGCAAGCAGCCCGCTGTGGCCATCTTTATCGGCTTGTTCGTTGTGATGTTGATGTCGGCATTCCTGAATAATACCCCGGTTGTCGTTATCTTTATCCCGATCATTCAGGCGCTGTCCGAGCGTATTCAGCGATCGCCAAGTGCGCTTATGATACCGCTATCCTACGCGGCCATCCTTGGCGGGATGACCACCCTGATTGGCTCATCAACCAACCTTTTGGTGTCGAGTTCGTTGATTGAACTGGGCATGCCGCCGCTTGAATTCTTTGAGTTCACCGTCATCGGCAGTGTGTTGGCTCTGGTCGGCTTTGCCTATGTTTTGTTCGTTGCGCCGCGGCTTTTGCCTGCACTGGCCTCCATGAGCAGCAAGCTTGCCAATCCTGATAGCAGCGGCAAACAATTTATTGCCCAAATCACGGTCGGTCCTGCCTCGCAAATGATCGGAACGCGTCCGGTTGCCGGGTTCTTTAAAAACTTGCCCAACATCACCATCCAAATGATTGTGCGCCGCGAACATGCCGACTTGCCACCATTCGAAGATGACATGGAAATTCAGGCAGGTGACGTTCTAGTGGTGGCCGCCACGCGCAAGGCCCTTACAGAAGCGCTGCAAAAGGATCCCGGTTTGCTGCATGCTGATGCCGCAGCGGTCAGTGATAGTGGCGAGGACACACCGCAAAAGTTGACCCAGCTTCTGGCCGAGGTCATGTTGCCGCCTGGTTCGCGCCTGATTGGTTTTAACCTTGAGCAGATCGGTTTCCGGTATCAGTACAAATGCCTTGTTTTGGGCATTCAGCGCCGGTCGCGTATGATCCGCACCCAGATGACAGAAATCCGGCTTGAGGCCGGTGACGTCTTGCTGGTGCAGGGCCGTTCCGAAGATGTCGAAGCACTTCGCACAATCCGTGATGTGGTGTTGCTGGAATGGTCAACACGTGCCTTGCCCCGTCCGTTCCACGCCCGTCGTGCGGCAACGATTTTCCTGACTGTGATTGCCTTGGCGGCGACGGGAATTGTCCCGATCATGATTTCAAGCTTCATCGGAGCGGGATTAATGATTGCGTCAGGCGCGCTTAACCTGCGTCAGGCATCGCGTGCGATTGATCGCAAGATTGTTTTGATGGTTGCCGCCGCCCTTGCGCTTGGCAATGCCTTGCAAATGACCGGTGGTGCGGAATTTGTTGCTGATCAGTTGCTTGCCGCTACGCGTGGTGCACCGGCCCCTGTGATCTTGTCATTGTTCTTCCTGATCGTTGCAGCCTTTACCAATGTGTTGTCAAACAATGCCTGTGCGGTGTTGTTTACCCCGATTGGAATCGGTATGGCACAGCAACTTGGCGTGCCCCCGCATGTGTTTGCGATTGCCGTGGTAATGGCTGCAAACTGTTCGTTTGCATCCCCGGTTGGCTATCAGACCAACCTGCTTGTCATGGGGCCGGGGCATTATCGCTTTATCGACTTCCTTAAGGCCGGGACGCCCTTGATTATACTGCTTTGGGTGACCTTCAGCCTGTTTGCGCCCTGGTACTACGGTATCCCGTTTTGATCTGGGGTTTCACGCAATAGCAATCCCCAATGACTACCCGGGGCAGCCATGCAAATTTGGCTGGCCCGTTTGTGGTGATGGCGTTTGACTTTTGCCTTCGTCTCAATAGGATCAGCCCCGTAATTTGATCTGAATTAATTCATCCAGATCGTTCTTCTTGCTCAGGAATATGCCGATGGCCCAGAATGCTGCGAACGCCAAGCCCGTCCTTCGTCCTGCCAGTCCGAACTTTTCATCGGGTCCGTGTAAAAAGCGTCCCGGTTGGTCCGCAGATGCGCTTGAGACAACCGTGCTCGGTCGTTCACATCGTTCGAAGCTGGGTAAACAACGCATGGAAGAGGTCATTGACCGTTCACGCGCAATCCTGAATCTTCCTGATGATTATTTGCTCGGCGTTGTGCCCGCGTCCGATACCGGGGCGGTGGAAATGGCGCTTTGGTCGATGCTTGGCGCGCGCGATGTGGATATGCTGGCGTGGGAAAGCTTTGGCGCGACATGGGTCACCGATGTGATCAAGCAACTGAAGCTTGAGGATGTCCGAACTCTTGAGGCCGATTACGGCACGTTGCCCGATCTCAATACAGTTGATTTTGACCGCGACGTGGTTTTCACCTGGAACGGAACGACCGCTGGGGTACGTGTGCCCAATGGTGACTGGATTGCCGATGATCGCAAAGGGTTGACCATTTGCGATGCGACGTCAGCGATTTTTGCCATGGAACTGCCGTGGGATAAACTCGATGTTGTGACCTATAGCTGGCAGAAAGTTCTGGGCGGTGAGGGTGGTCATGGTGTGATCATCTTGAGCCCGCGTGCCGTCGCGCGTCTTGAAAGTCATGTGCCAGCCTGGCCAATGCCAAAAGTTTTCCGCATGACCAAGGGCGGGAAACTGATTGATGGCATCTTCCGGGGCGAAACCATCAATACCCCGTCGATGCTTGTGGTCGAAGACGCGATTGATGCCTTGAAATGGGCTGAGGACATTGGTGGACTTGATGGTCTTTTGAAACGGACTCGGGCAAACCGTGCGCATCTTGACGCATGGTTGGCGACCAGCGACTGGGCCGCAGACCTGGCAGCGGACCCGGAAACGGCGTCAAACACGTCAATGTGCATCAAAATCGTCGATCCGTGGGCGTTGTCATTGTCTGATGACCAGCAGGCAGCCTTGCCCAAGCGCATTTCACAGATTTTGGAAGCCGAAGACATCGCAATGGACATCAATGGCTATCGCGATGCGCCCCCGGGCTTGCGAATTTGGGGTGGGGCAACGGTTGAACCCGACGATGTAAAGGCTCTTTTGCCATGGCTTGATTGGGCATATTTGTCTGTAAAAGCTGAAATTCAGACTGGATAAGACCTATTTCGTACGTATTATTTGCGTTTTAGGACTTTTCCCCGTTGCCCTGTCCGGCACAAAGCGGTAGTAACCGCTACCGGATAGTGAGCCATGACCAAGATCAGGCTGCCATCAACTTGAATTTGCGCGCCCAGTCCGGAAAGCACACAAAATGACCGAACTCGCCAGGAAAGCACTTTTGCCCGCCGGCCTGCAGGATGTCCTGCCAGGAACCGCCGCACGGGAAGCTGAAATCCGTGAAAAGCTGATGGCCAGTTTGGCACATGCAGGCTATGACCGGGTTAAAACCCCGTTGGTCGAGTTCGAGGAAAGCCTTCTTGAAGGTGCCGCCCCCGAACTTTCCACCCAGACATTTCGCCTTATGGACCCCCGAATCGCGTCGCATGATGGGTGTTAGGTCCGATATGACCCCGCAGGTTGGTCGAATTGCTGCAACCCGATTGGTTGATGCGCCGCGTCCGCTGCGCCTGTCGTATTCGGGTGATGTTCTGCGGATCAAAGGATCGCATTTGCGTCCGGAACGTCAGTTCGCCCAGGTTGGCGCCGAACTGATTGGCGTATCAAGTGCCGCAGCCGATACCGAGATTGTTCTTTTGGCCCTCGAAGCCCTTGATCGCATCAATGTGCCATTTGTTTCGGTTGACCTCAATTTGCCGACTTTGCCCGTACGTCTGTTTGATGCCTTTGGCGTTAAGGGCGATCAGCGTGAGGCGCTCGTTGAGGCGCTTGAGCGTCGTGATGTCGCCGCCCTTAAGGGGATTGATGGCAAGGTGACAGATGTTCTGGTGGCGTTGCTTGAGGCAGCAGGCCCGGCCAAAACCGCATTGCCAAAACTTAAAAAACTCGAATTGCCGCTTGGTGCATCTGATGAGTTATATCGCCTGATTGATGTTGCCGAACGCGTTTTGGCATCCGGGCTTGATGCCGCGCTTACGATCGATCCGGTTGAAATGGCTGGTTTCCGATATCAGACCGGTGTCAGCTTTACCCTGTTTGCCAAAAACGTTCGCGGTGAGATCGGCCGGGGTGGTCGTTACCGCGCGGGTGGCACGGCGGGCGAAGCCGCAACCGGCATGTCGCTTTATATGGATAGTATTCTGCGTGGCTTGCCGGACGGTGACGCGATATCGCGGGTTTATCTGCCGCTTGGCACGCCGCAGCGCGAAGCACGTCAGCTGCGCCTTGATGGTCATTACACGGTTGCTGCCCTTGAAGGGGCGGCTGAGGCCAAAACAGAAGACGGCGCACGCATTGAAGCGCGCCGCATGGGCTGTGACTTTATTTACCTTGGCGGCCAAGTGATGCCGCTAAGCGCGTAACTTTACGAAATCTCTATCGCACAAGGAGTTTTGCGATGACCAATGTTGCCGTGATCGGATCCCAGTGGGGAGACGAAGGAAAAGGCAAGATCGTCGATTGGCTGTCAGAACGCGCCGACGTTGTTGTTCGTTTCCAGGGTGGTCATAACGCCGGTCATACTTTGGTGATCGACGGGACGACCTATAAGCTGAGCCTTCTGCCGTCTGGCATTGTGCGTCAGAACAAGCTTTCAGTGATTGGCAACGGTGTTGTTGTTGATCCGTGGGCATTACTGACCGAAATTGCGCGCCTGAAAGAACAGGGCGTGGATATTTCGCCGCAAAACCTGCGTGTGGCTGAAAATGCCTGCCTGATCCTGCCTCTGCATGGCAACCTTGATCGTGCCCGCGAAGCTGCGGCTTCGGGTGACAACAAGATCGGCACGACCGGTCGTGGGATCGGCCCGGCATACGAAGACCGCGTTGGTCGCCGTGCGATCCGTGTTGGTGATCTGGCCGATGAAGATCTGCTTGAAGCCAAGGTCGAAAACCTTCTGACCCATCACAATGCGCTTTTGCGCGGTTTGGGTCAGCCGGAAGTCGATGGCGCCGAGTTGCTGGCACAGCTTAAAGAAATCGCACCGAAAATCCTGCCGTTTTCTGACACGGTTTGGAAATCGCTGAACCAGTTCAAGGAAGCTGGGAAGCGTATCCTGTTTGAAGGTGCGCAAGGTACGATGCTTGATATCGATCACGGCACGTATCCGTTTGTGACTTCGTCAAACACTGTTTCCGGGCAGGCGGCGGCGGGTTCAGGCATGGGCCCATCGGGTGTCGGTTATGTTCTTGGAATCACCAAGGCCTACACCACGCGCGTTGGCGAAGGTCCGTTCCCATCCGAGCTGTTTGACGAACACGGTACGCGTCTTGGCGAACGTGGTCATGAGTTCGGTGTTGTGACCGGTCGTAAACGCCGCTGTGGCTGGTTTGATGCCGCACTTGTCCGTCAGTCGGTCAAGGTCAACGGCATTACCGGTATTGCGCTGACCAAGCTTGACGTTCTTGACGGGTTTGAAGAAATCAAGATCTGCACGGGCTATGACATTGATGGCACGATCTATGATCATTTGCCTGCAAACCAGCGTCTGCAGGCCAAAGCCAAACCAGTTTATGAAAGCATCGAAGGCTGGTCAGATACCACGATGGGCGCACGCAGCTGGGCCGACCTTCCGGCAGCGGCGATCAAATATGTCCGTCGTATTGAAGAGCTGATTGAAGCACCGGTTGCGTTGCTTTCGACCAGCCCGGAACGTGACGATACCATTCTGGTGCACGACCCGTTCAGCGGATAATATAAGATTTGTTTCATGCACTGCAAAAGCCACCAGTCTCGCTGGTGGCTTTTTTGCGTTCTAGATGAAAGACTTGCTGGCACGCTTTGCCATACCGACGGCTTATAACCGCTTGCTACGGTGTGATATCAGAAGTATCGTTTTATCAACCTTTTGAGGGTAGCGTATTGATAGTCCTGTCAGGCAGACATTTGGTTAATGCGATCCTGCCACTCAGGGAATGATACAGTCGGTAATGAATATCGGGACCATGGCAGAGCAAGCGGAAGACCAGAAACAGGACGTTTCAAATGACGCTGGGCAAAAACCAGAAATGGACAAGCCCGGCGGTGGTGCGCCTGTGGACGAAACCGCGGATGCCAAAGCCAATCCGGAAGAAGAAATTTCGACTGGCGGTAAAAATCTGGAAATCGGTAACTTCCGTGTCTTTACCGATTTGCGCTTACCGGAATTTGATATGGGCCATTGTAAGGCCTATGCCGCCGACAATCTGCGCCGGAGCGAGGGCAATGCATTTGCGCTTGTGACTGACCCGGTTTTGCCGACACGTTATGATTTGATCAAGTTTTTGTCTGGCGTTCATATGGCGGGCCAGATTGATCTTCTTGATAGTGCTATCGCCCATTGGCCGATTTTCGGGCGTAAAACCATGGTGCTTTTCTTTGAAAAGCCAAAGGGTGGCCACGTTATCGTTTCTTCTGGCAAGCAGCGCTCAATTAATGAACAAGACATCGCCGCATCGGTGGTCGAACCGCTGATGAATGTGCTTCAGGCACTTGGCGAGAAGGGGCTTACACACCGTGCGGTCAGGGCGACCAACCTTTTCTTTGGTGATCCGGAGGGGGGAAAGTCATTCTGGGGGATTGTGCTTCGGGTCCCCCTGGTTATGACCAACCATTGGTCTATGAAACGACTGCCCGCATGGCCGCAGATCCAGCAGGCCGTGGTGTCGGAACCTTGAGCGATGATCTTTATGCGCTGGGTATGACGCTTGCAGAATTGGCAATTGGACGCCGGCCATTGGCAAATATGACCGATCAGGAAATCATGGACATTAAATTGTCCAAGGGATCGTTCCAGGCTATCGCGTCACAAGAAAAACTCCCACTTATCATGATTGAACCGGTCCGTGGATTGCTGTGTGACGATCCCGAAGAACGTTGGGGCTTTGCCGAATTGCACGCATGGCTTGACGGGCGTCGTACCAAGCCGGTTCAGGGCAATACGGAAAAACGCGCTGCGCGATCACAAAATATTTCTGGCAAGGATTACTACACTGTGCGCGCCCTTGCCCAAGGGGTTGCCAAAAACTGGGTAAATGCCCTGACACCTTTGCGCGATGGCACGGTGGAAATCTGGTTGCGCCGGGGGCTTGGTGACAACGATCGGGCAAAGGCCATGGCCGATGCCATGCGCCAATTACAATGGGCCGGTGCGGATAAACGATCAGCCGAGGAAGTTCTTGTTGCCCGGTCGATCCTCATCCTCGATCCGAGCGGTCCTGTTCGTTACAAGGGCTTTTCGGCGATGGTCGATGGGTTTGGTAATATGCTGTCTTATGATGTGCAGCATGGCAGTGGCCCGCAGCGTTTTTCCGATGTTATTGTGCGCGATATTCCTGCTTTCTGGTTTGGCCGCCAGGAAGGTTACAGCCCTGAAGTTCAACGGCTTCAAAGTGCATATAAAAACCTGCGCTACTACATTCAGCAAAAAAGTGCCGGATATGGGTATGAAAGGTGCCTGTATTCGATGGTGCGGAACCAACATTGCCTAAGTCCGATGATCGAACAGGAATATGTTGTTGATATCGCGCAATTGTTGCCTGCGTTGGAAAAGGCTGCTGAAAATGTATCGGACGATGCATGGCCGGTAGACCGTCACATCGCTGCCTTTATCGCAACACGTCTTGAAGATGATGTTGAAGGCCAGTTGATGGCAATGCAAAACCCGTCTGACGAGGTTGAATATAGCCGTGCGATCATCAGTATGTTGGCGGTTGTTCAATGGCGTCACGGGCCGGACAATTTGCAGAACTTGTCGCACTGGGTCGCACGTCTGATGGAGCCTGCTGTGAAGGTCTTCCACAGCAAGGCACGTCGTGAACGTGTTGAAACCGAAATTCCGAAACTGGCGAAGCGCGGCAACCTTGTCGAACTTTACAACCTGATCAACGATGAACAGGAACGTCGTAAGGACCAGTCTGAGTTTGTCGAGGCGGTGGCGGAATATTCCGAAGCCGAAAGCGAGGTCTTTGACCTTAAATCCTCTGGCCCCGCGCGTCTTGAAATGGCCGAAAAAGTCGGGCAGCAGGCAGCTGCATTCGCATCAACCATGATCGCACTTCTGACAGTGTCCGCGCTGTTTTTGATGCATATCTTTTAAGGGACTGACATGGCAGCAAGAGGTAGAAAGCCCAAAGGACGCAGCGCATTTTCCGGCTTGTCGGTTATCGCATCAGCCGTTTTGTTGTTCATGGTTGCGTTACCGACGTTCATTACACTGACGGTGGGGCTATTGCCGTCCTTGGTCGCGTTCATCTTTGACCGCAGCCCGGGGCGCATGATGGCGCGTTGTGTGTTTGGGTTGAACTTTTCTGGTGTGGCACCCTATATTCTTGAGCTTTGGCAAGATGGTGCACAGACTGTCGGCGGGGCAACACAACAGATTTTCCAGCCACTTGCTCTTTCAATTATGTATGGTGCGGCTGGGTTGGGCTGGTTGCTGTATCTTGCGATGCCGCCAATTGTTGCAAATGTTCTGAACCTGTCGGCTCAGCGCAGGGTTGCCGAATTGCGCAAAAACCAACGCGGACTGATCAAAACCTGGGGCGATAGCCTGATCAAGGAAGTAGATCGGTCAGGCTAAAGCGTTTTGCTTTTAATATGGCACATATCCGGCAGCCCTGAAGAAGTTCCAGCATTCAATCTGTTGATAGAGGTCACAGATATTTCCGATTGCAGAGATGAGGTCTCCGTAGGTTCTGGCGCCTATCCGCCGGAGATGAGATTTCAGCTTTGAGAAGGCCAGTTCAATAGGATTGAGGTCGGGACTATAAGGCGGAAGGAAAAGAAACCAACAGCCTTGAGCTTTAAGGGTTGCAGCGGCACGCGGGCTTTTATGAGTACTGAGATTATCGAGAACAACGATGGTTCGCGGTTCGAGCAAGGGAGCAAGTTGAGTTTCAATGTAGGTATCAAATGCTGGACCATTCATCGCACCTTCTATGATCCAGGGCGCAATTAAAGCATCGCTGGTCAAGCCTGCGATAAACGTTTGCGTCCGCCATTTACCGAAGGGAGCCGGGCCATAGAGCCTCTCGCCGACGGGGGATCTGCCGCGCAACCGTGTCAGATTGGTTTTGACCGAGGTTTCGTCAATGAACACCAGTCGGTGCGGTTCATGTCGCATGCGAGGTTGGCGTCCGTTAATCCACAATCGCCTGTCTCTGACAATATCGGCACGTTCGCGCTCAATGGCGATCAGGCCTTTTTTTATATGAATAGTTGGCTCGTTTGAGGGCACGATGGATCGAGGAGAGGTGTACAGAAACGCCTTTATCCTCTCGCAACGCATCTGCCAACTCTTGCAAGGTGATATCTGGTTCGCTCTGAAGCCGCCCTATCATAAACGCCATATGTGCAGCCAGTTTTCCGACTGTACCAGGCATACGACCTTGTGGTTTTGGCCCGATCTTGCCGCCATCTCGAGAAGCAGCAGCAAAACGCACCGCTGTGCTCGGGGACACCCCAAAGACAACCGCCGCCGCCCGTGCCGAATGCCCCTGTTTCACGTAGCTTACAATCCGTTCGCGAAGATCCACTGAATAAGGTTTGCCCATCAAACACCTCCTACTGGAAGTGAATCACATAAAATCAAAAAGGGGAATACCCTCTCTGATTCCTATAAAAGACAAAACGCTTTAATTAAGCCTGCACGCAATCAAATCAACGATCAATCAAATCAACGATGTAACAAAAAAAAGACGGCGGACAATGTCCGCCGTAGTTTTGTTTGATGGAGGGACGCGTATCAGGAACTCAACCCGGGAAGGGTTCAGTGCGGAAGATCAGTGTGAATTGATTTACGGACTTTCTCAAACGCGCGAACTTCGATCTGACGGATGCGTTCGCGTGATATGCCATAAGCAACACTCAGGTTTTCCAGTGTTACCGGGCTTTCCAGCAAGCGGCGTTGTGTCAGAATGTCTCGTTCACGTTCATTGAGATGCGACATCGCACTTTTGAGCATATCCATACGCTGAAGGAACTCTTCGCGCTTGCCATATGTCGTTTCCTGATCTTCTTCGTTGCTTTCGAGCCAATCAAGCCATTCACCATCACCTTCAACACGTACCGGTGCATTTAGCGAATGATCAGGACCGGCAAGGCGACGGTTCATCATGATTACTTCGTCTTCGGTAACGCTCAGTTTGGTGGCGATGAATTCGACCTGCTCTGGCTGCAGATCACCTTCATCAATAGCCTGCATCTGGCTTTTGAGTTTGCGAAGATTGAAGAAGAGTTTTTTCTGAGCAGCAGTGGTGCCCATTTTGACGAGCGACCAGGAATGAAGGATGTATTCCTGAATGGCGGCACGGATCCACCACATCGCATATGTTGCAAGTCGGAAACCCTTATCCGGATCGAACCGTTTGACAGATTGAAGAAGACCGACATTGCCCTCAGAGATCAGCTCGTTGACGGGCAGGCCATATCCGCGATAGCTCATCGCGATTTTGGCCACCAGCCGCAAGTGGCTTGTAATCATGCGCCCTGCGGCGGCATCGTCATCGTGGTCTCGGAAATCACAGGCGTACTGCGTCTCTTGTTCCGGTGTTAGCATCGGGTAACGGCGAATACGCTGTAGATATACAGTCAAACCATCTTGAGAAACTGTTGGAAGTGCATTTCCCTGTTTCATTGAAGCCTCCCGTTATGCTTCGAAATGGTGCGGTTTATCCCCTGGCACCTTCCATCATGCTATACATGGGTATTAGGCTCCGTCAATGGTATTTAGACCATAAAGTCTAGCTCAACCTATCTTAATGGATAGGTTTAGGCTTTCAATAAGGGTTGTGAGGTCGTCGGGGAGCGGGGCTGTCGTCGAAATAAACGTACCTGTGTTTGGGTGCACAAACCCAAGGGTTCTGGCATGTAGGGCTTGTTTATTGAATGCGTTCAAAATTTCTTGCGTTTCGAAGTTGAACTTCTGTGAATGTTTATTTCTGCCGTAAACAGGATCACACACAAGTGAGTGTCCGATATGGCTCATATGAACGCGGATTTGGTGGGTTCTACCGGTCGCGAGGCGGCATTCAACCAGTGATGCCAGCAAGTCGTCGCGTTTTTGCAGTAATTTGTATCTGGTAAGTGCGTATTTCCCCCCAGATTTCAAGACCGTCATTTTCTTGCGGTTGCGCGGACTGCGCCCGATGTTTCCTTCGATTTCGCCGTCGCTTTTGGCCGGAACGCCCCACACAACCGCAAGGTATGCCCGGTCGATATTGTCTTTATCTTCGGAAAACAGGGTCGAAAGCCCACGGTGTGCAGCATCGTTCTTGGCAACCACCATCGCCCCGCTGGTGTCTTTATCAAGTCGATGGACAATCCCCGGGCGTCTAACCCCGCCAATCCCCGACAGACTGTCACCGCAATGCGCGAGCAGGGCATTTACCAGTGTACCGCTTTCATTGCCTGCGGCCGGATGGACGACCATGCCTGCAGGCTTGTTGATCACCAGAAGGTCATCGTCCTCATAAAGGACATCAAGCTTGATATCTTCGGCTTCGGGCAGGGCTGGCTCAGTAGGCGGGATCGTAAGGACGAATTTATCGCCGTCTTTGACCTTTCCCGACATTTTCAGAACGGTTTGATCATTTTGCAAAAGATGCCCGTCTTCAATCAACGACTTGATCCGGGAACGCGATTGTTCCGGCCATGCACCAGCCAGAACCTTGTCAAGGCGTGCACCTTCGTCCGCGGACGTGGCGGTATGTTCAAGGATCTCTGTACTCTGATCGGTTTCGTTCATCTGCCAAATGTGTGTTGTTATGCCATGCAAGGCGACATCGTTATGACGTCAGGGCAGGCGTGATACCTTTGTTTTGCAGGTTTTAGCGCGTCTGACGTGTAATGCAATCAAATGAAATGTGGTGAAAGACTTTTAATCATGCTTGATCCTCATCACAATCACGGATCAATCGCATTTTGGGAACTTGCAATTCGTTGACCATGGCGCTATGGCGTTGACATACGTTTTGCGTGATCGGTTTCACAAGGTCGAAAATGCAGCGATCACACAGTTTTATCGGTTGGAAATACGATGCGTATCGTTAAGGTTTTAGTTCTTTTTATGGGCGTGCTGATTGTTGTCGGCATTGGTCTGGTGGCCTATGGGCTGTCCCTTGACAAGAATGCAGATGATCCAAAAACGACATCGGTTTCCCCCGTAAACCCGTCTGTTCCTTTGGCGGGGGATGTTGTGTCATCAAATGCGGCACCAATTATGCCCTCTGCTTCGCTGTTTGCATTTGGCGATATTGCGGTTGATATAGCCCCCGGTGAGAAACTTATTGGCTATTCACGTCAGGGCAACGATGTGACCCTGCATATCGAGGGGGATCAGGGCAACGCTTCACGCCTTGTCATCGTATCGATTAGCCAGAAAAAGGTTCTGGGTCGTATCCTGCTTGGATCGTCGGCGCAGTAGACCGTCTTACGGGTCAATCAAAAGGAAAATAATGCATGGGGGATCGGGGCAGTGAAAAGAACCGGCAGAACCAGAACCGGGTTTACTTTTCTGCACGCCTGCATGGAGAAATTCGGGATCTTTGCGCCCTACATTGGCCCGAAGAAACTTGTGGCCTTCTGATTGCGTCAAACGCCGTTCCTGATCGCATTCAGCGCGTGGTCGTTGCCCGAAATGTTGCCGATGAACCGCAAAAGACCTTTGAAATTGATCCGCAAACCTTGATTGATACCCACCGGATCGTCAGGGAAACCGGCGAGGAAATTGTCGGCTGTTTCCATTCCCATCCGAACGGCAACGCCTTACCATCCAATACCGACCGGGATCGGGCCGATGAACACGCATTCTTGTGGTTGATCATCGCGACCAACCACACCGGCGCACTGGCCAGTGGCATGTATCGGATCTTGCATCAAAAAATGATCGATGCCGATAGTGGTGAAAACATCCGCTATTTCCAGCGCTGCAAACTGATTGAACAAGATATCTGATCAAGGAAACGCAGGCGATTTGATCGGTGCGCGCATGGGCGGGGGATCGTTCTAGGCTTTCAGCGCGCCAGAATTTTTCGCTTGTTCTGCCGGTTTCCAATGCTGGGTCATCACATGTGCAAGTGCACGAACAAGAGCCCGCTCGACTTTGCCGTCATCGGCCATCTTCATCAGAATGGAGGTGGATTTTTCGATGCTAAAAGGTGGCTTGTAGGACCGGTCTTCGAGTAAGGCGCCCATGATGTCACATATGGTTAAAATGCGCGTTAAATCGGGAATTTCGGGCGCAGACAGGCCATCGGGATAGCCACTGCCATTGAGATATTCATGATGATGCCGCACACCATGCAGGATCAACGGATCAATATTGCCCTGTGAGGACAATTTGTTGTAGCCATCCATCGGGTGACGCTTGACGATGTCAAACTCCTCAGCAGTCAGCTTTCCGGGTTTGTCGAGGATCTCCTCGGGTATCCAAACCTTGCCGATATCATGTAAGAGACCCGCTTGGGTCAGCTTGGCAATGTCTGAATTGCTCATGCCGGTGTTTTGCGCAAATGCACAGGCAATGCCGGTCACCAGCAGGATATGCTGGAATGTGGATTGGTGATAAACCCGGACTGTGCTGAGCCATTCTGAAATGCCGAGATCAGCAATAGAAGCCGCAATGTTCTTACCAGCTTCGCTTATTTTATCGATGTTGACCGGTGTGTCGTCTTTGGCCTCGTCAAAACTGTCCTGAATTGCTTGGGCACCGGCTTGTGCAGCGGTAATGGCTGTTTGCCCGGTCATGCCCAAGGCAACGCGGCGTTCTTCAATATGTTTGGCCAATACCTTTTCGGTGATTGGCTTGGTGATGGTCTTTCTGGCTCCCAACGCGGTTGCCTGTAGTTCGTCTTGCAGATCGTTTTTGCCAATGGCAAAGACCTGATCCGAACCACGTTGCGATACTTTGCGAAATTCGCGCAACCGGGCGACCATTTCAGGATTCCGAAGGTCAACATCTACCATCAAAATCATTGTGCTGCCCGGGATTGGCTTGTGTGGATCAAGCAAACGCACCCCGAACCCCATAAGCGCTGATGGCAACATATGGCGGTGTTCTTCGTCGCAGAGGACATGGATAATGTTCTGTCTGTCGTTCACCGCAGCCCGCTATTTAAAGTGTTATCTTTGTTATTCCTGTCGATTTATACCTGTATGAGTTAAAATTCAACTATAAGCATTTTTTCATGTTATCGAGACAATGCGGAAATAACTTGATCTCGGTCAATCAATCCCACCCGATTGTCATCTCGATCCATTACTGAAATGGTCTGTCCGGTTTTGAGCGATATGCTCACAATATCCTCAAGCCGTGTGTCGTCGCGAATGACAGGCGCATTACTATCATCCTCAGATAGATCTGACCCGGGTGTTAAACGCTGCATGACGCTTCGGGCCCGCAGCACACGCCCCCGGTTCACATCACGGGTAAAGTCTTGCACATAATCATCGGCGGGATGAAGGATGATTTCCTCAGGCCGTCCGACCTGCACCAGTTTACCGTCTTTCAAAATTGCGATCCGGTCGCCGAGTTTAAGTGCCTCATCCAGATCATGGGTAATAAACACAATGGTTTTATGAAGCTCTGCCTGCAGCTTCATCAACTCGTCTTGCATGTCGCTGCGAATAAGCGGATCAAGGGCCGAGAAAGCCTCGTCCATCAAAAGAACTTCCGGGTCGGTCGCAAGCGCGCGGGCAAGGCCGACACGCTGTTGCATGCCCCCTGAAAGCTGATCGGGGAATTTGGCTTCGTATCCGGCAAGTCCAACTCGCTCAATCCATTTTGATGCGGCGGCCTCACGAGATTTACGGTCTGTACCCTGAATTTCGAGGCCATAGGCAACGTTATCCATCACATTGCGATGGGGCAGTAGTCCAAACCGTTGAAACACCATGCCAAGCCGTTTGCGCCGAAACGCATTCAAGGCCGGAATATCCATCGCAAGGATATCTTCACCACCAAAAGAAACGCTTCCTGCCGTTGGGTCAATCAGGCGGTTTAAGTGTCGGATCAGGGTTGATTTCCCCGATCCGGAAAGACCCATGACGACAAAGGTTTCCCCCTGTTCAATCGACAGGGAAACATCATGCAGGCCAACCGTATGTCCTGTTTTGGCAAGGATTTCATCCTTATCAGAACCGGCCCTTGCCAGTTCAAGTGCACCTTTGGGATCAGGGCCAAAGATTTTGAAAATATTGCGGATTTCGATGTAGCTCATCACACGTCCTCCGCATGGCTGCGCTGTGATCGTTTGCCATAAGCCTGTCCGATCCGGTCAAACACAACCGCCAGCAACACAATCGCAATTCCGGCTTCCATGCCGGCCCCAACGTCCAAACGTTGAATGCCCATCAATACCTGCTCACCTAGACCACGCGCGCCAATCATCGATGCGATCACCACCATCGAAATCGACATCATTGTCGTCTGGTTGATGCCGGCCATGATATTGGGAAGGGCAAGCGGTAACTGCACGCCAAACAGGATTTGCTTGCGGCTGGCGCCAAAGGAACGTGATGCTTCGATCACTTCCTGATCAACAAGACGAATACCCAAATCCGTTAGGCGGATGACGGGTGGGGCGGCATAAATAACCGTGGCCAAAATGGCAGGAACCTTACCCAGCCCAAACAGCATCAGGGCAGGGATCAGATAGACAAAACTCGGCATGGTCTGCATTGTATCAAGCACGGGCAACATCACCGCCCGCAATCGGTTGGACATCGCCATCGCAATGCCGACCGGCACGCCAATAATCACCGAAAGCGAAGTGGCAACAATCATCAGGGCCAAGGTCTGCATTGCCTTATCCCACAGGCCAAGCATACCAATGGCAAACATCGCAATCACAAGTCCGGTCGCCAGTTTCCAGTTTTTCGACGCATGCCACGTGATCGCAGCAACCCCGATCAACACCACCCACCATGGTGCGCCGCGTAAGATTTTCTCCAGCGCGACCAAGATTGTCAGCAGACTGTCGGCAAATGCCTCAAACGCAGCCCCATAATTGATCACCAGCCAATCAACAAACTGATTAACCCACTTGCCCAAAGGCACATTCAACTGTTCAGGAAACATGATGGCGCTACGCCCAGTTTGCTCAATAAATCAACGAGCGTATCAGCCTAGCAACATCAATCTTCCCGCGCGACTGTAAATCGAGAATTGACTGACATATGCTGACAGTTTTTTGTAAGCAGGCAGTTCGAGACAAAAACACCTCGCAAGATTTCTCCTGCGAGGTGTTGAGTATCAAGTAATCAGGTTAAGCTCTGACTACAGCATTCGTCTGGATTACTTCGCCGCAGCGCGGGCTTCTTCGAGCCAGCCGTCGAAGGTTGCGCGATGGCCCTTGATCCAGGCATCGGCATGACGTGCGATGTCTTCGGCGGATTTTTCACCGTCGCGCATGGCAAGGTTTTCAGCCGAGATATCATTGGCCGACAGTTCCATGATTGCAAACAGCTTCGCCGCCGCTGGATTTTCATCGGTCCATGCTTTGTTGGCGATGATCTGCTGGTTGTTGACCTGGAAACCATAGTTACTGCCGTCTGGAAGGGCGGTATCGGCATCCTTGTTTTCACCCGGAAGCGATGAGAACGGTACTTGCAACCAGGTCACGTCTTTACCCGGGACCAGAACGCCCGACACCCAATACGGGGTCCATGTGTAATACAGGACCAATTCACCGGCTTTGTAACGGGTGATCGTATCGGCGATGATGGCTGAATAGGAACCCTGATTGTGGATAACGGTGTCGCGCAGGCCATAGGCATCAAGGTGGTTTTCAATCACACCTTCACAGCCCCAACCCGGGTTGCAGCCCGAAAGGTCGGCTTTACCATCGTCGTTGGTATCAAACAATGCCGCGATTTTCGGGTCTTTAAGCTGTTCGACATTGGTGATGTTGTATTCATCAGCCGTTTTTTTATCGATCAGGTAACCCTGAAGCGCACCCGGTGAGTAAACACCTTCGCGATAGATTTTTTCAGCACCGCCAGCGGCCTTGTAGAAATCGGCATGCAGCGGGTTCCAGTGATCGGCCATAAAGGTCGCATCACCATTGCCAATGGCAACATGGCCAGCAGCATATTCGATTTCCTGGATGTCTTTAACGTCGTAACCAAGCTCTTCAAGAGCCTTCATAACCACAACGGTCTGAAAGGTTTCTTCCGCGATGGAGCTTTTAAGCGGCTGAACTTCAACGCCTTCACCCGGCATCATGTTGTCAGCAAACCCAGTACCGGTCATCAGCATCGAGCCGGTAACGGCAATAGCAGCACCCGCAGAAAGTTTCTTCAGGAACGTCATGAACTTCTCCTTGTTGATAGATTGAGGTCTTGTTCGTTGACCCGGTTCTCCAAACAGATGGAACCGCAAAAGGTTCCGTCCGCTGCCTCGTTTAAATGTATTATTTTTTGCCCAGAACTGATCGGACAAGTGCCGCAGGACCAGCGTCATACCAATGCCGCGTGCCTTTGGACCGTTGGTCCTTGCCCAGTGCCTGGGTCATGCGGTCCAGCACGATGGCCAGCAGGACAATGCCAACCCCGCCAATCGTTGCCAGCCCCATATCAAGTCGGCCAATACCGCGCAGAACCATTTGGCCAAGACCGCCAACCGCAATCATCGACGCAATCACAACCATCGAAAGGGCAAGCATCAGGGTTTGGTTGACGCCGGCCATGATGGTCGGCATCGCAAGCGGTAACTGCACACGAAACAGAAGCTGTTTCGGGCTGGCCCCAAATGAACGGGCGGCTTCAACCAGATCGCTTGGGACCTGACGGATGCCAAGGATGGTCAGGCGGATCAGGGGTGGCAGGGCAAAGATAATGGTCACGACAACACCCGGCACATTGCCGATACCAAACAGCATCACAATCGGCACCAGATAAACAAACGCCGGGGTGGTCTGCATTGCATCAAGGATTGGACGGACTGCATTCGATGCACGTTCGTTACGCGCCAGCCAAATGCCAGTCGGAAGACCAATCACAATACAGAAAAATACCGATGTCAGAACAAGCGACAAGGTCACCATTGCTTCGGACCACGCGCCGATCAAGCCGACAACAACCATCGAAATCAATGTGCCGATGGCCAAACGACGCCCGGCAAGTTGCCATGCAATCAAGGCCATGATGATGATGATGATAATGGCCGGTGTTGCCTGTAAACCGGTTTCAACACCGCTCAGAACAGCATCAATTGGCCAGCGGATGGCCTGAAAAACACTACGGAAATGCGTGACAATCCAATCAAGACCATCATTGACCCAGCCATCCAGCGGGATCACAGCATCCTGAAAGGGATGCAGGATATCAAAATGCTTTTCCGGGGCAGGGGCGGCATTGGACAGCCAATCGGTTGATGATGCCGCGTCGCCAGTGCCGCCGCCCGGACCTGATGGGGCCGCGGTGCCAGTAGCGCCGCCCGGGCCAGATGCACCAGTTGATGCAACCCCTGATGCGCTATCGGTACTTTCGGTAGTGGCGTTGGTTTGGCCCCAAGGATTACTGTTATCAGCCATTGGTGCCATCTCCTTCACGGTCGAGTGTTGCCAACAGGTTGGCTTTCTTGATCACGCCCATATATTTGCCGTCATCACCAACAACCGGCACGCCACACGGGGCGTGCGCCACAGTTCCGATCAGTTCGGAAAGCTGTGTGTCATGGGAAACCGGTTCAACGCCGGGTAAAAAGGCGGCTGAAAGTTTATCCGCGCCCGATTTGATGGCGGCATCAAGGGTGTCGATCGAAATCACACCGTGGAAATCAAGCTTGTCGCCAACAATATAGGCGTATTCGCGGTCTTCCTTGTTCAAACGGCTGAGCGCGGTTTTAAGGCCGACACCTTCGCGTTCGATCACGGTCACTTCACGTTTTGACGCAATGTCCTTGGCGCTGAGGATGGTGGAAACATCAACCCCGCGGAAAAACGATTTGACGTAGTCATTGGCCGGATTGTTTAGAATTTCTTCTGGTGTGCCGACCTGAACGACAATGCCGCCTTCCATAATTGCGATACGATCCCCGATCCGCATGGCTTCATCAAGATCGTGCGAGATAAAGATGATCGTGCGTTTATGTTCGCGCTGAAGGATCAGGAGTTCATCCTGCATTTCCGTACGGATCAAAGGATCCAGTGCGGAAAAGGCCTCATCCATCAACATCACAGCCGGATCATTGGCCAACGCACGCGCAAGGCCAACACGTTGCTGCATGCCGCCCGACAGTTCGTCGGGATATGAATTGGCGTGTGCGGGAAGGCCAACTTGCTCAAGTGCGACAAGGGCGCGTTTGTGGCGCTCTTTTTCATCCATACCCGCCAGCTCAAGACCAAACGATGCATTATCGATGACCGAAAGATGCGGCATCAGGGCAAAGGATTGAAACACCATCGCCATGTCGCGGCGGCGCAGATCGCGCAATTCTTCGTCGGACATCGCGGCAATATCAACGCCATCATATAAAACCTGACCCGATGTCGGTTCAATCAGGCGGTTCAATAGTCGTACAAGGGTCGATTTTCCCGAGCCAGACAGCCCCATGACGACAAATATTTCACCTTGTTTGACGGTGAAGTTTGCCCCGCAAACACCAACGGTCTGTCCAGTTTTGTCAAAGATTTCGTCTTTGTCGATCCCGTCATTGATCATTTGCATTGCCTGATCAGGACGGTCGCCAAAGACTTTATAAAGGTCTTTTACAACGATTTTTTCGGTCATGAGTCCTTGTCGATTCTTGGCAACAAACAACGCACATCACGCGGGCAAACAGCCTTTGCGCGGCAAACATCGTTCATCAGTTTGTTTTTATGTCGATGGTGGCATAAGAGGCCAAAAGCCCCGCAGGTTTCCCCAAGCCATGTTTGAATTTGTCGGCAAATGGTTACAGGTCAAAACATTTGATGTCAAATTATAATCACGTTACGCTTCCGACGATTGGGGAACGAGGAGACGTGGTGTTATGGTTGAAAAACAACAAAAAAAGCGGGAATTTCTGGATGTTCTTGTTGCGTTGCGGCAGATTATCCGGGCAACAGACCTTCATTCAAAATATGTTATGAAAGTTTGTGGTCTTACTGTTCCGCAGCTTGTTGTTCTACTTGCGATTGAGGAGCTCGGGGCTGTGACCGTGCGGCAGATTTCCCATCACGTGTCGCTCAGCCAGGCAACAGTAACGACAATCCTGAACCGGCTTGAAACCCGTGATTTCATCAAGCGCACGCGCAATGCCACGGACAAGCGCGTTGTGAACAGTTGTCTGACCGATAAGGGGCGTGAAATTCTTGTGGATACGCCGCCCTTGATGGACGGGCACTTCATGCGCCGCTATCAGATGCTTGATGTTGCCAAGCGCGGCGAAATTCTTGAGACACTTCAACATGTTGCACACCTGATGGCGTCTGATGACGTTGACACCTGCCCATCGGTCAGTGATGATGAACTTGATCCGATATTATCGTCATTCCCAATCCATCTTGAACCCAGCCAAGATCGATGAATGCGCAAATAGTGTGATCAAAAGCTGACAAGGCGCAGATATTTCACCGCGCCTTGTTTGGAAAGTCTATTGGTATCAAAGCCCCTAAAGCGCGCTTTCAACCTTTTGCGCAACACTTTCAGGAACCCATGATTTCCAGATATCAGGTTTCTGTTTCAGGAAATAACGCGCAGCCCCATCTGGCTTTTCATCATTTTCCTGCATGTAGGCCAGCATTTCAGAAACCAGCGCATTGCTTGTTTCATAGTTGGTCAGGAACGTGATCAGATTGGGGGCAGCTTCCTTGAAATCATTATTCACACCCACCGTTACCGTACTTTGCGGATAGGCTGTTGCCTTGGTCGGTGTGGCATCGGTTTTCAGCGCATCAAAGATTTCCTTGTCATACGCCGGTTCTTCAAGACGATAGCTGTCATAAAGACCCATCACCCACGTCGGACCCCAGTAATAATAAAGGGCTGGCTTGCCGCGTTTGTGTGCCGATGCGATGGCTGCTGAAAGTGCCGCCCCGGTACCAGGACGGAAATTGGTGAAGCTGTCATCAAGGCCATAGGCCGCGAGCTTACCCGAATTGACCTTTTCACAGACCCAGCCCGACGGGCAGTTGTAAAAACGTCCTTTTCCGGGTTCTTCGGCATCGGCAAACAGGTCGGTGTATTTGGGCAGATCATCGACCGATTTCAGATCAGGGGCCATCGGTTCGATACCACGTTCGGCATCGCCTTCAATGACATAGCGCGGGACAAACCAGCCTTCAACGGCGTCATCGAAGTTAACCCCGATCTGGCTGACATTGCCGGCGGCCTCTGCCTTTTTCCAGGCGTCAGCAACATTGTCGCGCCAGATTTCCATGACGACATCAACATCGCCCTTGCCAGCCCCGGTCAAGAGCGGGATGACATCGCCGGGCAGGGCATCGGTTTTACAGCCGTAGCCTTTTTCTATGATGAAACGGGCCACGGCATTATGGAACAGGGCGCTGTCATAGTTCAGTCCGGCGAACATCACCGGCCGATCTATTTCACAGGATGCGTCCTGTGCCTGTGCTGTGGTTGCGAATGTGGTAAATGCGAGGCCAGCGGCCATCAACATTGCGGCTCCGGTAGGCAGGGTGTTCATCCTTCTGTCCCTTCGTTGTTGCGGTCCGGAATCGCATCAAATGCAATGTCTTGCAGGTTCGTGCCGTGATCTCGCGGGTTCAAACCAGACCTTGCCCCTGATACAGGTGATGTGAGTTTAACCGTGGGTTCAAAAGTCATGCAACCCTGCGCATTGGTATTTACCGCAAAGAATGCCGGACACGGTTTGAATGATCATCGCAGAAGGCTACTGACATCCATGGCAGGAGCTGTCAGTGGACTGCATTTTTATGTGGCGATAATTCCGTGAATTTAACGGGTTTTATCGCTATGTTGGGCAAAACAAACCTGTGGGGCCTGTCATGATGCATACCAGTCTGTTCGTCTTTGATATCGAAACCGTTCCCGATATCGACGTCTTGCCGCAATTGACAGGTGAAATTGCGCCAGACCCGGAAGCCGGGCGCAAGATGCTTGAAGACTATCATCTTGAAATCACCAATGGACGCAATGGCTTTCCCCGTCAGCCGTTTCACAAGGTTGTCGCCATCAGTTTCCTGCGCGCCACCATCCAGCGCGATGACAATCTTGAAATGTACGAAATCGAAGAACTGCGGTCGGGCGGTGATCTAACGTCCGAGGAAAAGGATTTGGTCAACGGGTTCTTTGCCTATTGCGGCAAGCTTTTCCCGCGTCTTGTCAGTTTCAACGGGCGGGGGTTTGATCTGCCGGTTTTGAAGTATCGCGCGATGAAGCACGGTGTGACGGCACGCTGGTTGCATCAATCGACCAACAAGTGGGAAAACTATACATCGCGTTATGCTCCGAATTGGCATTGTGATCTGGCCGAAGTTCTGTCGGATTACGGCGCATCGGCACGCACCAAAATGAACGAAGTCTGTGCTGCCCTTGATCTGCCGGGGAAAACCGGGGTCGATGGCAGTAAGGTGTCGGGCATGTTCGATAACGGCGAGATTGATGGCATTCGACGCTATTGCGAAACCGATGTACTCAACACCTATCTTTTGTATTTGCGCCATGCGCTGCATACCGGGTTGACCGACCATGACAGCTATAACCATGCGATCAATCTAACGGTGGCGTGGCTTGAAGAACGCGCTGGCGATATTCCTACCTATCAGGAATTCCTTGATGGATGGCGGGACTCAAGTGGCGGGTCGTTTAACGTCCTTTGACCAATCAGTGCCGCGTAACATGATGGTGTATGCATGTTTTAGTGGAAGTGATGCATGTCACATCGACGCGTTGATCCAGACGAAAGCTTATTGAAACAGTAGGGAATAGGGCTTACTTGCTGAATGCATATGCAACTGATTTGCACCTGCATTAGAACCTCAATGGGAAACGTTCAAATGGATATCGGAAAACTCATCAGCGCCGCAGTCTTCGGTGCAACAGCACTGGCCGCAACGGCGGTCTCAGCACAGGAAGTGAATGTCTATTCCTTGCGTCAGGCATTTCTGGTCGAACCCCTGTTTGAAAAATTCACCGAACAGACCGGAGTGAAGGTCAATGTGATCTTTGCTGAAAAAGGGCTGGTTGAACGCATCAAGCAGGAAGGCGCAAACAGCCCGGCCGATATCCTGATGACAGTTGATATCAGCCGTATTCAGCAGGCGGTCGATGCCGGTGTTACCGAAGCTGTTTCGAACGACACCCTTGCTGCCAATATTCCGGCACATCTGCGTGACCCCGAAGGGCACTGGTTCGCCCTGACCCAGCGTGGTCGTGCGATCTACGCATCAAAAGATCGGGTGGCAGAAGGCGAAATCACGTCATACGAAGACCTCGCCGATCCGAAATGGGAGGGCCGTATTTGCACCCGTTCTGGCACGCATGTTTATAACGTTGCTTTGTTTGCCTCGATGATTGCCGTTCACGGTGAAGAAAAAGCCAAGGAATGGCTTGAAGGCCTGAAATCAAATCTTGCACGCAAACCGCAAGGTAATGACCGCGCACAGGTCAAGGCGATCAAGGAAGGCGAATGTGATCTGGCGATTGGTAATACGTATTACTATGGCAAGATGCTTGACAACGAAGAGCAGCGTCCATGGGCTGAAGCGGTCAATATCGTCTTCCCCAATCAGGACGGTCGCGGCATGTCGATGAACATTTCCGGCATGAGTCTGATCAAGGGCGCGCCTAATCAGGAGAATGCGGTCAAGCTGATGGAATTCCTAAGCGATGACGTGGCACAGAAAATCTATGCCGAAGTAAATTACGAATATCCTGTCAAACCGGGTGTCGAATGGGCCGAAAACGTTAAATCATGGGGCACGTTCAAGGCTGATACCGTGTCATTGGCCGAGATTGCCCGTCTGACGCCTGCGGCGATCAAGATGGTCGACGAAATCGGGTACAACGAATAGTCAGACAATTTGAGACAGCATTGTTTGCAAAGGGGATGGTCATATGCCATCCCCTTTCTACGTTCGTGATCACGTTATTTTGACAGAGTTTCGGCACGTGAGCATTGCTCATATGTGGTTTTGGGGCTTGCAAAATGGGGGGCGGGGTCGTTAATTTCGGCCAAAGCAAATACAAATCATTCCTAATTGCTGCAAACCCGCGTGGCACACCCAAGAGAGGCATTCATGATTTCACTGCGCAAAACGGTCTTTGGTCTTGTTGCGGTCGCAATGGGCATATCGTTGAACCAGCCGGCCACTGCAGCAGAAGAAGTGAATGTCTATTCCTTACGCCAGCCATTTTTGATCGAACCGATGTTCAAGCGCTTTACCGAGGAAACCGGTATTCGCGTCAATACGCTGTTTTCACAAAGTGGACTGGTTGAACGGATCAAACACGAAGGGCGCAATAGCCCGGCGGATTTGCTTTTAACCGTTGATATTGGACGTATTCAGGATGCAGTTGATGCCGATATTGCCCAACCCCTTCAAAGCGTTATAATCCGTAGCAACATCCCAGATCAGTTCCGTGACGAGAATAATCTCTGGGTCGGGCTGACAACCCGCGCACGTGTCATTTACACCTCACTTGATCGTGTTGCCCCCGATGAAATCGCCACCTACGAAGACCTTGCGGACCCAAAATGGAAAGGCCGCATTTGTATCCGGTCGGGCATGCATGTTTATAACATTGCGTTGATCGCATCGATGATTGCCAATCATGACGAAGCATATACCAAAAAATGGCTGACAGCCCTTAAGGACAATCTTGCACGCAAGCCTCAGGGGGCCGATATCGACCAGATTGAAGCCGTGTCACAGGGCGTATGTGATATCGCGATTGGTAATTCGTATTATTACGGCAAGATGCTTGATGATCCCAACAAGGCCCCGGCAGCCAAAGACGTGCGTATTGTCTTCCCCAACCAGGGGGATCGCGGCACACACGTCAATATTTCCGGCGTTGCCCTGATGAAGCATTCCCCCAATCAGGAAAACGCCATCAAGCTGGTGGAATTCCTGTCGGGTGATGAAGCACAACACATGTATGCCGATGTCAACTTTGAATATCCCGTCAAACCGGGCGTGGCCTGGTCGGAAATGGTGCGTTCATGGGGCACGTTCAAACACGACGATTTGTCGTTGAATGTCGTTGCCGCAAAACGTGGGGATGCGATCCGCATGATTGATGAAGTCGGATTTAACGAATAGATCCGGCGCATTAATCATATCGTCCGTCGTGTTGGGCGTATGTGTGGTCGAAATGTCGTGCAACGGTGCATTTACCGGGGTGGGTTGCGTCTGAACGTTTGCCTTTAAGCGCCATTGCAGGCTATCACGATGTGGCCAAACAGCTTTTGGATGATGTGGCCTTCGACCAAGAAGACGAGAACGATATTGAACACCGCACACCAAACAAGCCGCAAAATTAAAAGGGACGAAGATATTCGTCCGACCGTCGCCACGGAAACGTTTGATCCGATGCGGACACCAACCGGAAGCGTTGCCATGCGCTGGTTGCCGCGTGGGCAGTCGGCGATATGGTTGTTTGGCGCGTTTGTGATTGCCCTTCTGGTGGCAGCCCCGATTGTCGCGGTGATTTATATCGCGCTCTTTCCGACCGAAAACATCTGGCCGCACTTGGCATCGACGATGCTGCCCCGATACCTCAAAAATACGGGTATCTTGATGCTTGGCGTCGGGGTCGGGGTGACATTGATCGGGGTTTCGACCGCATGGGTTGTCACCATGTGCAAACTGCCGGGTAAGCGGTTCTTTGAATGGGCGATGTTGCTGCCGATGGCGGTTCCGGCCTATATCGTTGCCTATGTTTATACCGATCTTCTGGAATATGCCGGGCCGTTGCAGCGAATGTTGCGTGATGTCTTCGGCTGGCAATCCGCGCGCGATTACTGGTTTCCCGATATTCGTACCAAGGGCGGGGCGATTGTGGTGCTCAGCCTGACGCTTTATCCTTACGTCTATATGCTGGCGCGGGCCGCCTTTTTGGCGCAATCGATCTGTGTGCTCGAAGCTGCCCGCATACTGGGACGCAGTTCTTGGAATTCATTTATCACGGTGGCCTTGCCCTTGGCCCGTCCGGCGATTGTGGTCGGGGTTGTCATTGCATTGATGGAAACGCTCAATGATTTTGGCACGATTGACTTCTTTGCTGTCCACACCCTAACGGCGGGCATTTTCAACGTCTGGCTGGGGATGGGCAACGCCGGTGGGGCAGCACAGATTGCCTTGACGATGCTGGCTGTGGTGATTGCACTGTTGGTGATTGAACGCTATTCACGTCGTCGCCAGCGGTTCCACGATACCACCAACCGGTTTCAGGAATTACCGGGCTATGATCTCGGCCCCATGGGCAAGGTGGGTGCCTTGTCCGTCTGTATCCTGCCGATACTGCTTGGTTTTGTTGTGCCGTCGGCTGTTCTGATCTACTATTCCATCGGCTATTTTGATCAAAGCTGGACGTCAGATTTCTTTGAGTTTGCCGGGAACAGTCTACTGGTATCCGGACTGGCAACGCTGGTCGCGGTTGGATGTGCGATTTTCATGGGCTATGCCCTGCGCCTGTTCCCGCAACCATTGTTGAAATTCTGTGTTCGATTTTCATCGGTGGGCTATGCAGTGCCCGGCGCGGTTCTGGCGATTGGCGTTCTTATCCCGTTTGCCCGTCTTGATAATGCGGTTGATGCGGTCATGCGCGATACATTCGGCATTTCGACCGGTTTGTTGCTGAGTGGAACGGTGTTTGCGCTGGTCTTTGCCTATGCCGTGCGGTTCATGGCGGTATCTTATGGCTCGATCGAGGCGGCATTGGGTAAAGTTCGCCCCAGCATGGATGACGCGGCACGCACTTTGGGCGAAAGCCCTTGGGGAACGCTAAAACGCATTCATTTCCCGATGGTGCGCGGCGGCATTCTGGCGGCATCGGTGCTTGTCTTTGTTGACGGAATGAAAGAACTCCCCGCAACCTTGATCCTGCGGCCGTTCAATTTTGATACACTGGCGACGTATGTCTATCAGTTTGCCAAGGATGAAATGATTGAACAGGCTGCGCTGGGGGCCTTGACCATTGTTGTGGTCGGGGTGATCCCGGTTATTATGCTCAGCCGCGCGATTTCACGTTCACGTCCTGGCCACGGCAAGTGATTTTGTCCTTGCGGTGACATCGCATAAGATTATCTAAGTCAGGTAAATCACAACAGGCTCCCAGTTTTATGCAAACCATCAAACCCGGATTGACGACACTTTCCGATGCGCTTGATATCGCCTTTGCCGAGGTTGGTATTGTGCAGGATGTCGAACAACGTCCGCTTGACGACTGCTTTGGTGCGGTGTTGCGGCGTGATGTGATTGCGAAGGTTGCTGTCCCATCGGTTGATAATTCGGCCATGGATGGCTATGCGCTAAGGTTTGCCGACCTTGCGAATATGACGGGGGCAATTGATGTGATCGGCAGTTCCATGGCCGGCCATCCGTTCGAAGGCACACTTCCCAAGGGGAAAGCTATTCGGATTGCCACTGGTGCCGCCATTCCGAATGGTGCGGATTGCGTGATCATTCAGGAAAACGTTTCCGCCAATGAAAATGAAACCATCATTGAAATTCGCGATGATGTGATTGCACGCACCCAACTTGCGCAGAACATTCGCCGTGCGGGCGAAGATATCAAGCAAGGAACCGTGGTCCTTTCATCGGGCAGGGTCCTTCGACCCCAAGATATTGCGATTGCCGCCGGGCAGGGGCTTGGGACTTTGGCCGTGGCGCGGCCTTTGTCGGTCGCGGTGTTTTCCACCGGCGATGAACTGGCAAAGCCGGGTGACCTGTTGCCGCCTGGCGGGATTTATGATTCCAACCGATTTGCCATGATTGGCATGCTGCGTAATATCGGCTGTAAGGTTACTGATCTTGGTCTGCTGACCGATGATTTCGATGTTTTGCGCGATGCTTTGGATAGTGCGGCCAAGACCCACGATGTGATTATGACGTCGGGTGGAGTATCAGTTGGTCGGGCGGATTTGCTTAAGCCGGTTGTTGATCAACTTGGTGAAATTCACGCATGGAAGCTGGCGATAAAACCCGGAAAACCGTTAATGCGGGGCAAGATTGGGGACTGTCTTGTTCTTGGCCTACCGGGTAATCCGGTTTCGGTGCTGGTTGCCGGGCTGTTATTTGCTATGCCGTTGTTGCGCCATATGATGGGGGCGGATCGTTCGCAAACGGTCCCGGTAAGGATGCCCGTTCGTGCTGGATTTGATTTCAAACGGGGGACTGGACGGCGAGAATGGTTGCGCGCACGACTTGTGCAAAATGAGGATGGCGCGTTTGAAGCAATTGCCTTTAGTTCCACGAGCTCCGGGATGCTGTCATCGATGGTCTGGGCCGACGGTTTGATCGAAATACCGGAAGACTGCGGTCAGGTTGTTGTGGGTGATGAAGTCTTTTACCTTCCGTTACGTGGGCTCCAGTAAAGCAGCCCTGCGTGATCCATGTCATTGTGATGTCGTGATCTTTGCGTGATGGTGATGAGATAATCAGAAACCGATTGAGGATGTCATGACAGTATCAGTAACCTTTTGCGGTGCCGCTGGCGGTGTGACCGGGTCGTGCTATTTCCTGCAAACAGATCAGGGCAACATCCTTGTCGATTGCGGGATGTTTCAGGGCAGCAAAACCGTTCGGGAACTGAATTACGAACCTTTCGCATTTGATGTCAGCTCAATATCGGCGGTCGTTCTGACACATGCTCATATTGATCATTCAGGTTTATTGCCAAAATTGGTCAAAGCGGGATTCGAAGGGCCGGTTTTTGCTACGGAACCGACGTGCGATCTCCTGACATACATGTTGCCGGATTCGGGATATATTCAAGAATCAGAAGTTGAACGCCTTAATCGTCGCAATGCCCGACGCGGTCGTCCGCAGGTCACGCCGATTTATACCCGTCACGATGCCGAAAATACGCTCAGCCAGCTAAGTGTCGTTGAATATCACGTTTGGCAGGATGTTATTTCAGGGGTTAAAGCACGGTTTTGGGATGCAGGCCATTTGCTCGGATCGGCATCAATTGAAATCGAAGTGGCGGCCACGGAACCTGATGATAAGCCGACCCGTTTGCTGTTCTCTGGCGATATTGGAACCGGTGAAGCGGTCTTTAATAATGCACCAGAGGCCCCCACTGATCTCGATTATCTCTTTGTTGAAACCACCTATGGCGATCGAAATCGCGACGATATGACGGACGATGAACGTCGTGCATTGCTCGGTAAGGAGGTTCGTGAGTCTCTAAAGGCGGGAGGAAATCTCGTTATTCCAAGCTTTGCTGTCGCGCGAACCCAAGAGTTACTGGTTGATTTGGCGCATTTGTTTAATCGTGGCGAATTGCCCGAGGCGACTGTCTTTGTTGATAGTCCGCTTGCGCAACGAGCGACCGACGTTTTTGCAAAGCATCTAACCGGCTCGGATGCACGTGCGTTAGCGCATCCAAAGTTTCACATGGTACCGGATGTCGAGGCCAGTAAGCAGCTTGCCTTGGTCAAAAGCGGTGCAATTATTATTTCCGCAAGCGGGATGTGTGATGCCGGGCGTATTCGCTACCATCTGAAAAACAACCTTTGGCGCTCGGAGGCGACAGTTCTGCTTGTCGGGTTCCAGGCCGCGGGGTCTCTTGGGCGGGTGTTGCAGCGTGGTGCAAAACGGGTACGCATTCATGGTGAGGAAATTGAGGTTCATGCGCGTATTCGTACCCTTGATGTCTATTCCGGTCACGCCGATCAGGAAATGCTTTTGCAATGGACACGCGACCGCCTGCCTGTCGGGAGGCGGATCTTTTTGACCCACGGCGAAGAAGGGGCGCGAACCGCCTTTCAGCAAGTATTGCTGGCCGAAGGGATCGATAGTAAAAAGATAGCCTTGCCCATGCTTGACGAGACCGTAATCTTGAGATCCGGGACGGTTGAAACGGCAAAAGTCCGACCGAGATTGTCGGGCGAAGAATTATCGCGGGATGACTGGCATAATCTGTATGCTGGAACGATTACGGCACTTTCGGAAAAACTGCGTTCTGTCGAAAACGATGCGCAACGTCGTGATCTGCTTGAAAAAGTCTTGCGCGATATTGCCTCTGTGTGAGAGCAATAGGGCGAATTAAAAATTACGGTTTAAAAGTGTGTCCAAAACGGATTTACTTACCGATGAGGGATATCTTGCCATCCATATTTATGGTTGAATAGGTATCAGGGACCACTGCGTAAGCGGGCGAATATATGTCAATCGTAGGGAACTCAGGCTATCGGGTTCTAATCTATAGCCACGATACCTTTGGGCTCGGCCACTTGCGCCGGTGCCGGACTATTGCGCATGCGCTGGTCTCTCGCAGGGATGATGTTTCTGTTCTGATTTTGTCGGGATCCCCGATTATCGGCAGTTTCGAGTTCCGTTCGCGAGTTGATTTTGTTCGTATTCCCGGAGTGATCAAACTCTCGAACGGGGAATACACGTCGCTCAATCTCAATATCGATGTTGATCAGATACTTGAGATGCGTGAGTTGATCATCAAACACACCGCAGACGTGTTTAATCCCGATATTTTCATCGTCGATAAAGAGCCCCTTGGCCTGCGCGGTGAGGTTGAGTCCACCTTGCGTATGTTGCGTCATCGCCGCACCCGTCTTGTTATGGGGTTGCGCGATGTGATGGATGATCCGGTTCACTTACGCGAAGAATGGGACCGCAAGCAATGCGTGCCTGCCTTGGCCGAGCTCTATGACGAAATATGGGTTTATGGTCTGCAGGAAATCTGTAACCCGCTTGAAGGGATTGATTTGCCCCCGGGTGTGGAAAACAAAATGGCTTATACGGGGTATCTGCCGCGTACCGCCACCCAGCGTCCAACACCGGAGCACGGGGCCCTTGGTCTTGAAGAACCTTATTATCTGGTGACCACGGGTGGTGGTGGTGATGGGGTTAATTTGGTCGATTGGGTGATCAGTGCCTATGAAGCCGATGAGACCATTGCCGTGCCGTCGCTTGTCGTGCTTGGGCCGTTCATGGCCCCGGTCGAGCAGAAATCCTTCATGGAACGGGCTGAAAAGATCGACAAGCTGTCGGTCATTACATTTGATGCCAATGTCGAAATGCTGATGCATAATTCTGCCGGCGTCATTGCCATGGGCGGCTATAATACGTTCTGCGAAATTCTGTCATTTGATAAGCCCGCCGTCATTGTGCCGCGCACCGTCCCGCGTCTTGAACAATATGTCCGTGCCTCGGCGGCGGAAAAGCTCGGTCTTGTCAAAATGCTAACGGAAGACAACGGTCGGGATCCGCGTCAAATGGCGGATGCGCTTCATGGATTGATTTCGCAGCCCAAGCCGTCGCATGTAACCGTTCCCAACCTGATGGGCGGGCTTGATCGGGTCGGTGATCTTGTTGATCGCTGGCTCCCGCCGCAAATGGCGGCCGAATAAGTAACGCCGGGATGCCCAATTTATGACACGCGACACTCTTGCAATCGTGGTTAAAGGTTATCCGCGATTGTCGGAAACCTTTATTGCGCAGGAAATCCTCGGCATTCAGCAGGCGGGAATTCCCTATCGAATTGTGTCGCTGCGTCATCCCACGGATAAAAAACGTCACCCGATCCATGAAAGGATCACGGGGGATATCGATTATCTTCCCGAATATGTCTATCAGGAACCGCTGCGTGTTGTGCGCAGTTGGTTAAAAGTCCGAAAATTGCGTGGCTATCGCCGCGCGGTCAATATCTGGTGGCAGGATTACCGCCGTGACCGCACACCAAACCGCGCCCGACGGTTTGTGCAGGCCATTGTCATGGCGGCGGAACTTCCCGATGATATCACCCGTATTTACGCCCATTTCCTCCATACACCTGCATCCGTCGCACGCTATTGCGCGATCATGCGGGGAATTCCATGGTCCTGTTCGGCGCACGCCAAGGATATCTACACCAGTGCGGACTGGGACATGCGCGAAAAGCTGCGCGATATGGATTGGCTGGTGACCTGTACCAAGGCCAATGTCGATTACCTGCAGGGGCTGGCTGAAGATCCGTCAAAGGTTCATCTGCTCTATCACGGACTTGATTTTTCACGGTTTCCCGAAAATCTGCCAGATCGTGAAATGCACGATGGCGGTAATGCCGATCAGCCGGTAACGATCTTGTCGGTCGGGCGTTTGGTCGGCAAAAAGGGTTATGACGATTTGCTGCGTGCTTTGGCCAAATTGCCCAAGGACCTTTCGTGGCGTTTTGTGCACATCGGTGGGGGAAGTGGCGATAAATACCGTAAACTTGCCGCTGAGCTTGGCATCTCAGGACGTTGTGAGTGGCAAGGTGCCCGGGATCAGAAAGAAGTCATTGCTGCCTGTCAGTCTGCTGATTTGTTTGTTCTGGCCAGCCGGATACAAAAGGACGGTGACCGTGATGGTCTGCCCAATGTGTTGATGGAAGCACAGCTTTGTGGTCTGGCAGCCGTTTCAACCGCGATTTCCGCAATTCCGGAACTGATCGAAGATGGTGTGAACGGCCTGCTGGTTCCTCAGCGCAATCCCGATGAACTGGCCAAGGCCTTGCTAACCATGATCACAAACCCGACACAGCGCGATGAAATGGGCCGGAAGGGTAATGAAATCGTACGACGCGATTTTTCCTTCTACAGCGGTATGAAGGATCTCGCCCATCGCTTTGGCGTAACGGACGTTAATCCGGAAAATATTTCTTCCAACCGTTCTCAGAAACCCGCAGCAGAGTAGGAGGCTACCATCTTGAGGGTTGCCTTCTATGCTCCGCTAAAGCCTGCTGACCATCCAGTGCCGTCGGGGGACAGGTTGATGGCGCGGATGTTGGTTGCCGCCCTTGAAGGGGCTGACATGCAGGTCGATATTGCAGCGCGTCTGCGCAGCCGGGTTTCAGATGGCAATATCCTAAAACAGGCGCGTCTGGCCGAGTTGGGGACGAAGCTGGCTGGACGACTGTTGCGCCAATATCAAACCGGCTTTCGCCCAAAGCCCGACATTTGGTTTACCTATCATCTATATTACAAGGCACCGGACTGGGTTGGTCCGATTGTCGCCAATGCGTTGGACATCCCCTATGTCGTGGCCGAGGCATCCTTTGCCCCCAAACGCGCAGATGGCCCGTGGCAGCAAAGTCATCAGGCGGTGGAATTGGCTCTGCGTCACGCAGATGCGGTCTTTTCGCTTAATCGTGCGGATATGGAATGCCTAAGACCAATTTGTGACGCTAGGAAATTGCATTATCTCGCACCCTTTACCCAGATTGAAAACTGGCAGGTGACCCAACGGGCCGATATCGATCCTGCCTGCGTAAAACTTGTCACAACGGCAATGATGCGCGATGGCGACAAAATGAAATCCTTTGAGGTCTTGGCAAGCGTGCTGGGCCGCCTTAAACGCGAAAATGTTGAAAACTGGCATTTGACCGTCATTGGTGATGGTCCGGAGCGGACATCAGTCGAAGGTTTGTTTACCGCGCAGGGGATCACGACACAGAACCTTTGTTTCGCAGGGCTGTGTAGTTCAGGTCAAACACGCAAACATCTTGCGTCTGCCGATCTGTTTGTTTGGCCGGCGATTAACGAAGCATACGGTATGGCCTTGCTTGAGGCTCAGGCTTCAGGGTTACCTGTGTTGGCGGGAAATACGGGTGGTGTGCCTGGTGTGGTGTCGGATCAGAAAACAGGTTGGCTTGTCCCGGTTGGGGATGAATATGCTTTTGGTGCGCAGCTAACAAGATGTCTGACAGATCAGATTGATACACTGCGTTCTTTCGGGCGCAATGCGGCTACAAAAGCCAAGCAGGATCACACCATCGGTGCAGCATCAGATGTATTGGGTTCTGAGCTTCGCAAGATCGTTGCAAATGCAACGGTGGGGCGCGCATGAACAAAATACGCTTTGCCCTTTTACGCCATGGGGTGACCGACTGGAACGTTGAAAAACGTATTCAGGGCCGTTCTGACATTTCATTGCGGGCTGATACCATCGCCAAATACCAGACCCGACGTTTGCCAAACGATTGGCGAGCCGTTCCGTGGTTTTGCACGCCACTGTCACGCACACGTGAAACAGCCGATGCCTTGGCGATTTCACCGGTCACACCGCAACCCGATCTGATTGAGATGGATTGGGGCGATTGGGAAGGTCAGCGATTGCCCGATCTTCGTCAGTTGCTTGGGGCTGCCATGGCGCAGAATGAAGATCGTGGCTGGGCGTTTCGCCCGGACGGCGGCGAAAGCCCGCAAGATGTTCTGGTGCGTGTCCAGGGTTTCCTTACCAGACAGATAAGTACGCATGGCGCCGTAAAATTTGGCGCGATCACCCACAAAGGCGTTATTCGTGCTGTTTGTGCTGCGGCACGTGGATGGGACATGATGGGAAAAATCCCCGATAAACTGGATTGGGAATGCCTGCATGTTTTTGACTGGTCTGAGCAAGACGGTTTTGAGGTTGTGAAACTCAACATCGCCTTAATTCCCGCCGGTGGGGGTAATGTATGAGCGACGTCATGGTCTATGTTCAGCATTTGCTTGGTATTGGGCATGTAAGGCGTATGGCCCTGATCAATCAGGCGATGCGCGGGCAGGGACTAACGGTGACTGTTGCCAGTGGTGGCATCCCGGACCCGGCACTTGATTTTGCCGCAGACCAAGTTGTGCAATTACCCGCATGCCGCACAGCCGACAGCAATTTTTCAGGGCTTGTTGATGCCAATGATTGTCAGGTCGATGAGGATTGGAAAAGCCGCCGGACACAGGACTTACTGGCAGCATTCAAAAAGGCATCGCCAAAACTGCTTCTAATTGAAATGTTCCCGTTTGGACGGCGAGCATTTCGGTTCGAATTGATCCCCCTGATGGACGCGGCCAAGAAGGCCGGTATCCCCATTGTCTGTTCGGTGCGCGACCTTTTGGTGCGTAAGAAAGACCCGGTAAAGACCAAGTGGATGCGCGATATCGCCCGTCAGTATTTCGACAAGGTTCTGGTGCACGGCGATTCCGATCTGTTTGGCTTTGACCATAGTTTTCCGTACGCTAATGATATCGCCGACCTGATTACCTATACTGGCTATGTCGCGCCAACCAACGCATCGGAATATTTGACCGGACAGGATGATACACGAAGTGGGGTTCTGGTATCGGCGGGCGGTGGTGCAGTTGGTGCTGAGCTGATCGAAATTGCCATTGCTGCGCGGGAGCATTCAGAGCGGTTTCGAAATGCGCAGTGGGACATCGTTGCCGGGCCGCATTTCGCGCAAGAACGCTTTGGCGCAGTATCGCAAACATTGCCGCCCGGCATGGTTTTGCATCGCTTCCTGCCAGACTTTCGCGCCCGCATGGCCAAGGCTGCTGTGTCTGTTTCGCAAGCCGGGTACAATACGTTGATGGATGTTCTTTCGACAAAGACACCTGCGGTTATGGTGCCGTTTGCCGAAGGTGGCGAAAGTGAACAAAAAGAGCGCGGCGAAATTTTATCAAGTGCCGGTGTCATTTCCCTGCTTGATCTTAGTGGCCTGACTGCGCAATCATTAGCAAAACAAATAGATCGTGCCAATCAACCGCAAAATCTCAGTATTGCGTTGGATGGTGCGCAAAGAACTGCGTCACTTATCGCAGCTTTGATAAAGGGATCGGCATGAGCAGTTGGGATCATTTGCGCGCAGAACTTGATCTGTGGCAGTCCGAAGGACGGATTGCCACGGCTTGGTGGCGCGATGATGATGCTGTAACGGTAACCCCGCAACTCGATACCATTCTGGCATTTGAACAGAAATACAAGGTGCCGCTTGCCTTGGCCGTGATTCCGGCAAATTTGCAAAATAATCTGGTCGAACGGCTGGCAGAAACTCTTGATACCCGTGTATTGCAGCATGGGTGGGCCCACCAGAACCATATGCCAGACGGGCGCAAAAAACAGGAACTTGATGACGTGCGCGATCTTGGTGCTGTCGTTGCCGATTTGCGCACAGGGTTTTCGGTGCTGTCATCACGGTTTGGGAACCGGTTTCTTCCGGTGGTTGTTCCGCCGTGGAACCGGATCGCCGATGATGTGATCGCAACCCTAAATTCCCTCGGTTTCTGTGGTTTAAGCACCTTTAATGCGCGCCAAACTGCCGAGCCGTATAAGGGGCTGTTGCAGGTAAATACCCATGTCGATGTCATTGATTGGCGGGGCAGTCGTGGATTTGTTGGCGAAGACGTGGCGCTTGGGTCTATGATCGCCCATCTTGCCGCCCGTCGTACCGGTGCTGCTGACCCAAAAGAGCCGACTGGTATCCTGACCCATCATCTGGTCCATGACGGGGCAACAACACATTTTCTTGATAATCTTTTTTCGATGGAACATTCAGCACTCAGCTGGCTAAGAATTCCCGGAGTATTTCCATGGCAATAAGTCCGAACAAACATCCGGAGCTCGATGACGCGCCAGTCGTTGACGAAGCGGTTGATCCGGTAAAACCAGCCGGGGTGCATGATCGTGATGTGCAAATGCTGGCCTATCCGACAAAAACAATGGCGCCTGATTTGGCCAAATCAATTGTTGGTTTGCTGATTTGCGGGGTGATTGCCCTGATCCCGGAAATGCTTGCCATCATTCAATGGACCGCAGCCGGGCTGTCCTTGCTGTTCATTTTTTACTTTGTGCGGACTTTGCTGCGGTTCCAGTCGAAAATTTACATTTCCGAATATGGCATTCGTCTTTCAAGCATGCGGGGCGGGACGGCGTTTGCCTGGTCGGAACTTTCGAAGTTCCGCTTGCGTTACTTCAGTACCAAGCGCGATGGCAACAAAGGTTGGTTTGAACTTACACTGCAAGCCGGAGATGCCAAGATTGTAGCTGAATCCACCTTGGTCGGCTTCGACGAACTTCTTGATATTTCTCGTGATTGGGCGAAAGATAACCAACTTCTTGTGGACGACGTTACACGTACCAATCTGATGCGCATGGATGAGGCTGAAACGCTTGTTCGGGCTGTCGCATCAGAAAGGTCAAATGGTGGTGCCTAAGAAATTATGACTGACATTCTGCGTATCAAGGACCTGAAGGTTGAATTTGTTTTGCCCCATATGCGGGTCAAGGCAGTCGAAAACGTCACTTTTCGGATTGGTGCGCAGGAAACAGTCGCTTTGGTCGGCGAATCAGGGGTCGGGCAAAAGCACAATTTCACAGGCCATCATGGGGCTGTTGCCCAAGGCCGCACAGATCACCAACGGTTCGATTATATTTGCAGACCCCGATAAGCCCGGAACGCGTGTCGATATTGCCATGCTTGACCGTTCTGGCGCGCAAATGCGGTCAATCCGCGGTGGCCGGATATCGATGATTTTTCAGGAGCCGATGAGCTCCCTGTCCCCGCTTCATACCATTGGCGATCAGATTTGCGAGGCTGTCCGCCTTCACCGAAAGGTCGGCAACAGCGAGGCCCGCGAACTTGCCAAGGAAATGCTAACGCTTGTCGGGTTTGCCGACCCAAAACGCGCGCTTAAGACATATCCGTTTGAATTGTCTGGTGGCCTGCGTCAGCGTGCGATGATTGCCATGGCCATGGTGTGTCGGCCGGCCCTGCTGGTTGCGGACGAACCAACCACTGCGCTTGATGTTACCATTCAGGCGCAAATACTGCGTTTGATCCGGGAAGTGCAAAGCGAACTTAAAATGTCGGTGCTGCTGATTACCCATGATCTTGGGGTCGTCGCCAATATGGCTGATCGCATGGTGGTTATCTATGATGGCCGGGTTGTTGAGTCGGGCAGGACCGATGACGTGTTTATCAATCCCGGCCATGCCTATACCCAGTCGCTGCTCGCTGCTGTACCGCATTTTGACATGGGGCCCGACGAACGGCTAAAGCCGTTGCGTGAAATCAAACCAAAGACCGGCAGTCTTTTAGCTCTTAACGAAGCTGAAGATGAGCCACGCGAACAAACCGAAGTTCCACCGTCATTGGCCTTACATCCAAGCATGGCGAGCGAACCGGTATTGGCTGTTCGTCATCTCAGCAAAAGCTTTACCCAGCGTAAGGGCAACTGGTTTAAGGCCGAACATCATTCAATCCCGGCAGTATCGGACGTATCGCTTACGGTGAACCGCGGCGAATGCGTTGGTCTGGTTGGCGAAAGTGGTTGTGGCAAGACAACGCTGTCCAAGCTGATTATGCGCGCGATGGACCCGGATGATGGATCGATCCTGTTTCGCGGTGAAAGCGGTCAGATGACCGAACTGACGGGTCTTGATGAAGATCAGCTAAATCCATATCGCAAACGTATCCAGTTTGTTTTTCAGGACCCGTTTGGGTCGCTGAACCCGCGCATGACGGTGCAGGATATCATCACAGAGCCAATGATCATCCATGGGGTCGGCAATAGCGCCTATCACCGTAAGATGGTACTCGAATTGATGGAAGTTGTCGGGCTGGATCCACGCTTCCTGAGCCGCTACCCACATAGTTTTTCCGGTGGCCAACGCCAGCGTATCGGCATTGCCCGTGCGCTTAGCCTTAAGCCGGATCTGTTGATCTTTGACGAACCGACGTCGGCACTTGATGTATCAGTTCAGGCGCAAATACTTAATCTTTTAAAAGATTTACAGCGTGATCTTAATTTGACTTATCTGTTTATCTCGCACAACCTTGCGGTCATAGATTATGTCGCGGATCGCATTGCTGTGATGTGTGCTGGTCGTATTGTTGAGTCTGCACCACGTGAACAGCTATTCCGCAACCCGCTGCATCCATATACGCAGGCGTTGCTCAATGCGGTTCCGTTTGCTGATCTGGACCATCCACTTGATTTCAACAAGATCATGGATGGCAAGGCGTCTGATCCGGCGCGCTGGCCGGCACCCTTTACGATTAACCGCGATAGCGACCCAAAAATGATGCAGTTTGCGGAAGACCATTTTGTACGCGCCGAGCGTGCCGATTTTACGGAGATAGCAATATGACCCGGTGGCCCAATGACAAAGGTTGTGTTTTCCGCCACGCCATCGTGGGGGTTATCTTCGCCGGTGGGCTTTGGTCCGGTGCGGCTGTTCTTTCGACATCAGCGCAGGCAGAGGTACCGTATTTTGAGGATGCCGTTGCCAGTGGCGACTTGCCACCGATGCTTGATCGGTTGCCAGAACATCCCAAAGTGATCGATTTCGAGGCTGAGGATAAAACTGTTGGCAAGTATGGTGGTCAGTTCGTGACCATCATGGGTCGGTCAAAAGACATCCGCATGGCGGTTGTTTACGGCTATGCGCGGTTGATCGGTTATGATGAAAACCTTGATCTGAAGCCTGATATTCTTGAAAGCCTTGATGTGAACGAAGAAGGGAATGTCTTTACCCTTCACCTTCGCAAAGGTCATAAATGGTCCGACGGCGAACCCTTTACCGCTGAAGATTTCCGCTACTACTGGGAAGATATTGTTAACAACGATGAACTTTTCCCGGTCGGCCCGCCGCGGTTCCTGTTTGTTGGCGATGAACCCGCAACCTTTGAAATTATTGACGAATTTACGGTGCGATATAGCTGGTCGCAGCCCAACCCGTTCTTTTTGACCGAACTTGCCGGAACACGGCCTCCATTCATTTATCGTCCGGCAAATTATCTAAAACAGTTCCATGAAAACTACCGCGATGCGGCCGAACTGGATGCCATGGTCAAAGAACGCGGTTTGCGCAGCTGGGCTGTATTGCACACCGATATTGACCGGCCCTACAAGCTTTCAAATATCAACCGTCCGTCGCTTGAACCATGGTTGATCACCACCGAAGAACCGTCTGATCGGTTCGTCTTTGTGCGTAACCCATTTTATCACAGGGTTGATCCGGCCGGGAACCAGCTTCCCTATATCGACAAGATGATCTTTAATATCGCCAACTCCAAATTGGTCCCGGCAAAAGTCGGGGCAGGTGAGGTCGATCTACAAAGCCGCATTCTGTCGCTAAAGGATTACACCTTCCTCAAACAGGCTGAACCACAACAAAACTATAACGTCCGCCTGTGGGATGTCGGGGCCGGTGCCTATGCCGCACTTTATCCAAACCTGACCTGTTCTGATCCGGTGTGGCGTGGTGTATTACGTGATGTTCGCTTCCGCCGGGCATTGTCACTTGCGATCAATCGCACCGAAATCAACCGCGTTATGTTCTTTGGTCTGGCACAGCCAACCAACAATACGGTTTTGCCAAAAAGCCCGTTGTACAAGCCGGAATATCGCGAAAACTATATCCAGTTCGACGTTGATAAGGCCAATGCACTGCTTGACGAGATGGGGCTTGATGAACGCAACGGTGATGGCATCCGGCTTTTGCCTGATGGCCGGCCAATGGAAATCATTGTTGAGACAACAGGCGAGAACCCCGAACACGATGATATGCTTGAGCTGGTTGGTGATAGCTGGCGGCAGGTCGGGATTAAGATGTTTGTCAAAGGGCTACAGCGCGAAGTTTTGCGCAACCGTGCCTATACCGGCGAAACCATCATGTCGATTTTCAATGGCATCGACAACGGTTTGGCAACACCCAATTCCGTACCGTCCGAATTTGTCCCGGTACAGCAAGACACCCTGCAATGGCCGAAATGGGGGCAGTACTATCAAACCGACGGCGAAGCTGGCGAAGCACCGGATATGCCTGCGGCCAAGGAATTGATGGTGCAATATCGCAAATGGCAAACCGGCAATGATGCCGCACGAATGGCGGCATGGCAGTCGATCCTTGATATCAATTCGGAAAACATGTTTTCCATTGGATTGATCGGGAATGTACCGCAGCCGGTTGTCGTTGATAAAGATATGCGCAATGTGCCGGAAAAAGGTATCCATAGTTGGGAGCCGGGTGCCTTCTTTGGCATTTATCGACCAGATACATTCTGGTGGGATCGATAAGACGAACAACTTGATTATTCGACGGTTTGTTCCTGATGTGGGATTGGGAATAAAACGTTTGGGGGAGCGTAACCGCCGATGCTGACCTTTCTGGCTAGACGGCTTTTTGTAATGGTGCCGACACTGATCATGATCAGTGTTCTGGTGTTTGTGATCATTCAGCTGCCCCCCGGGGATTTCCTGAGCACGTATCTCAACGAGCTGCAGTCACAGGGCGAGGCGGTTGATCCGGCAAAAATCGAATTTTTAAAGCACCAATACGGCCTTGATCAGCCGCTTTATGTACAATATTTCGATTGGGCCTGGGGGCTTTTGCATGGCGACCTTGGGTTTTCATTTGAATATAACCTGCCGGTGACCGAAGTCGTCGGCGACCGGCTGTGGTTGTCGCTGGTTCTGAATTTCAGCACCATTTTGTTCATCTATATCGTCAGCTTCCCAATCGGCATTTATTCCGCCACCCGGCAATATAGCTGGGGCGATTATGGCTTTACGCTGCTTGGTTTCCTTGGCCTTGCGATGCCAAACTTTCTGTTTGCTTTGATATTGCTGTATTACGCCAATGTGGTGTTTGGTACCTCAATCGGCGGGCTGATGGATCCGGAATTCATCAATCAGGGTTGGTCGTTTGCCAAGGTTATGTCCGTTGTCGAACATTTATGGGCGCCGGTGCTCGTCATCGGGACATCGGGAACCGCATCCATGATCCGACGCTTGCGCGCCAATTTGCTTGATGAGTTGGGCAAGCAATATGTGGTCACCGCCCATGCCAAGGGTCTGTCACCGCTTAAGGTACTGTTTAAATATCCGCTGCGCATGGCGCTTAACCCGTTTATTGCCGATATTGGTAATATCCTGCCGCAGGTGGTTTCGGGTTCGGTCCTTGTATCGGTTGTCATGTCCTTACCGACAACCGGGCCGATGTTGCTCACCGCTTTGCAAAGTCAGGACATGTACCTTGCTGGTTCGTTCCTGATGTTCCTTGCCCTTCTGACGGTTGTGGGGATGTTTGTTTCCGACGTTTTACTCGCCTGGCTTGATCCACGCATTCGATTGCAGGGAGGGGTCGGCAAATGAGCAGTGATGAAGAAAAACGCAACGCGCATTTTATCGATAAAGCACCCTTTAATCCCTACGAACGCGATGCCCTGACGCCGGAACAGGAAAAATACTATCTCGCATCGCAGTGGCGATTGACGTGGTGGCGGTTAAAACGCCATCGGTTGGCCTATGTTTCGCTGATCATTTTGGCTGTGATGTATGCGTCGGTGTTTATTGTCGAATTCATCGCACCCTATGCGCAGGAAACGCGCAATTCGAATTTCATCCATCATCCGCCGCAATCCATTCACCTGTTTCATGACGGGGAATTTGTTGGGCCATTTACATATGGCACGGATTTCTCTGTCGATATGGAAACGCTTAAACCGAACTACGTGCCAAACATGGGCCGGGTTGATCGGCTTCGGTTCTTTTGCTCTGGCGATGATTACGAATTCTGGGGCCTGATTAAAACCGATTTTCATTTCGTCTGCCCAGCACAAAACGGCACCTTGTTTGTCTTTGGCACCGACCGTCTTGGACGCGATATGTTTTCACGCATCATTTATGGTGCGCGGGTCTCGCTGACCATCGGTCTTGTCGGCATTACCGTCAGTTTCTTCCTTGGGATTGTGATTGGCGGGGCGGCTGGCTATTACGGTGGTTGGGTCGATGCAACCGCACAGCGCGTGATCGAGGTGATCCGTTCCTTGCCCGAAATCCCGCTTTGGATGGCGTTATCCGCAGCCTTGCCGGTCACCTGGAGCCCGATCCTGATCTATTTCGGGATAACGATCATATTGGGGCTGATTGACTGGACCGGTCTTGCACGAGCGGTACGGTCCAAGTTGCTTGCACTTCGCGAAGAAGACTACGCGCTTGCTGCTCGTTTGATGGGGGCATCGCCCAAAAGGATTGTCGCACGTCATCTTCTGCCAAACTTTGCCAGCCACTTGATTGCATCGGTAACCCTGTCGATCCCCAACATGATTTTGGGTGAAACAGCGCTTAGCTTCCTGGGGCTGGGCCTGCGGGCACCGGTGACAAGTTGGGGCGTGTTGCTTAATGATGCGCAAAACATCAATGCGGTTGCGGTGTATCCATGGCTGATGTTGCCGGTGGTGCCGGTCGTGATTGTTGTTCTGGCGTTTAACTTCCTGGGCGACGGCCTGCGCGATGCGGCCGATCCGTATAAAAATTAAGCCAATTCTCTGAGCTTGGCAGAAGGAAAGGCACCTGTTTTTTCTGGTGCCTTTTTTGCAGGCGGTATCTTACTTCTTGCGCAACCACAGGCTGGTTTCAATCGCACCCTTTGGCAGATGAATGCTTTTTGCCGGGGACGCATCAACAAGATCTTGCAGCCGTGTCGTTGCATAGGCACTCGACCACAATATTTCAAAGCCGTTTCCGGCTAAAAGGGACGCGACACCCTGTTGTTCATTATATCCGCGCCACTGCCATTCTGCAGGATAATCACCGGGCAAGGTGATGTCGTGGATATGAATGATTGTGCCGCTTGGCAATGTCGGGATGACTGATGAGAACAGCAAATCAACATCGGTTCCCGGCATCAGGATGTGGCTTGAGTCAATCGACAGGATATCGGCCCCCTTGATGGTCTCAAAAACTGCCGGGTCGGCCTTTTGCACGATGGTTTTCTCAACCGTAATTGGCAGTTCGGCGATATCGGCACGCGGGGCCGGATCAATCGCGTGAAACGCAGTTTCAAGGTCACCATCACGGATCGCACGGTGATAGAACCGGGTGGAATGGCCCGATCCGATTTCAACAATCCGCTTGGGGCGAAATTCACGCGTCATGACATAGGCCATCATGCCATCAAGGCGCGGGAACCAGCTTTGCTGCCAACGCGGTTCGGGCGGCACAGCATCGTTGAGCGTATCAAATATACTTTGGTATTTTTCCGCCTTGGTCAGCCATGCCTTCATCGTTGGCGCAGCCTGATCCATCATGCGTTCAATCGCCGGGTAGGTTGGCTTTCCAACCGCCTTTTCCGTTTCATCGGCATAGCGATACGGGATGAAATAGCCCGCAGGTGAACTGCCAAACAGGGTTTTCAGACCGAATTTCCAGCGGCGTATTCGGCGTGATAACGGCATTGACGTCATGAAGGCTCCCGTTTGACGGATTTGGTTGTGTTTGTTTTCATTAAAACTCTGTCAGTCACAGAATGTCTTGTCCTCGCCGCGCCAGCTTTGCATAAGCCAGAAGGAAAATACCAGCGCAATCCCTGAAAGTCCGGCCATGGCGTAATAGGCCTGTGATCCGAAATGATCATACAGCGGGCCGGATGCCCAGATGCTGCTGCCTAAAAACACCCCCATCGACAAGGTCGCCATCAGGCTTTGTGCCGAGGTCGCCAATTGTTGCGGTATGGCGCGCGCGATAAAGCTGACGGCTGCCAGATGGGTGATGCCAAAGGTCATGGCGTGTAACGGCTGAACAAGAACAATCATCCAGAATGCATCACTGCTGCCAAGTACAATCCAGCGCACAATACCCGCTGTTGCACCAAGGGCAAAAAGGATCCCCGGATGGCGTCCGCGAACAAACTTGCCAGCAACGGCAAACAGCGCAATTTCGGCAATCACTCCGATGGACCAGAATGTGCCGATCATTTCATGGGAATAACCAACCGTTTCCCAATGGACCGAGGCAAAGCTGTAATAGGTTCCGTGCGATCCTTGGGCAAAGCCGATACAGCCAAGATAGATCAGGAAAACCGGCTTGCGCAGCAGATACATAAGAGATGATCCGGACCTCAGAGAACGGTCTGTTTGTGGATCAGGCATGCGGGTGGTGATGGCAAAATTGACAATGCCAGCAACAAATAGCATCCAGACAATCCATGTAGTCGAGGTTCCATCGAGCACCCAACCCGCACCATAAGATGCAAAAATAAACGCAAGCGATCCCCAAAGCCGGACGCGCCCGTAATCAAGGTCGCGGGTTTTGCATTCATGCACGGTAATGGTCGTGCCGAGTGGCAACAGCGGGGAAAACGTAAAGCCAATCACAACGGACAACCCGGCCAGCCACCAGAAGTTACTTGAAACCGGAAACGCCAGAACGGTCAGGACATAAATACCCGCCAGCCACATCATCGGTGTTTTGCGGTTGCCTGTGTGGTCCGCACGCTGGGCAATCAATGGATCGGCAAACACCCGCACCCAGTTTGGCAGCGACAGCAAAATGCCGATTTCACCCGCCGACAATCCTTGCGCCTTTAACCATACCGGCCAATAGGGCAGGAAAACGCCTTGGATTAAGAAAAGCCCGACGAAAAACAGCGCAAGGATCGTCGCTGTTTGCATCCGTTCGGACGATTGCAGTGGGAATTTTCCGCGCATACTCATGCCGTGATCTGCCGCCGTTTCAATCCGCGAATGATGAACCGTGCGGGATGGATCGCATGCATCAGCTGTTTTTCCAATGGCAGGGGCATGGCGCAAATCTCACTGGCAAGAATTTCGGCGGAAAGTGGGGCGGCAATCAACCCGCGCGCCCCAAATCCGGTACAGATATACACGTCCTTGTGGTAGGGCGCATTGAAATATCGCGCGTAATTTTTACCTTTGTCCAGATCGGGATAGGTCGCAAGGAAGGCATCATAATCAGGGGCCGGGCCAACAATGGGCAAATGATCGGTTGTGACAGTACGAAGGGCCGCACGCCCACCAAGATCGCCGGGCGAAAGCACCTTTGCCACATCGGGTAACACATCGGCCAGTTGGGCAATGTTAACCGTATGGTCGCTTTCGCGCAGGTCGGTTTGTGTGTCGTCACGTGCAAATGTTGCCCCGAAGACATGAACACCTTTGCGCGCCGGGGTGATGTATCCCTTATGGCTCAACACACAGCGGATGTTATCTTGACCATGTGCATCGCTGACAATGTTTTGCGAAAATGTGCTGATCTGGCCGCGCACAGGTTGCATATGCGCGCTAAGCCACGCCGTTTGTGAAAGTTGCCCGGTTTCGGTGGCACAGGCAATGATTACTGCATCAAACGGGCCGTGCTGCACCCCATCACGGGATGTCAAAATCTTGCCCGATGTATCATCGGAAATTGTGACGATTTCTGTGGAAAGATGGATGGCAATCCCATCCAACAGGGCGTTGACAAAGGACGGCGGATTAACCCAGCCAGCATTAGGATAAAACAACCCGCCCGCAGGAAGGGGCAAACCAAATGCCGTGCTGGCCGCATCACGGTTAAGGGCTCTGACCAAATCTGGTTTGTCGGGAAGGCGGGCCATAAGGCCATTTTGACGTTCTTGCGTGCGCGGGTCTGTCACCATGGAAAGCACACCACAGAAATCAGCATCAACCAACCCGGCGTCTAACATGCGCTTGATCATGCGATGGCTAAACCGGAACCCGGCTTCGTAAAAACGCCCCATAATGGCGTTATCGACGGTTAAATAGGGTTCCAGCATACCAACCGCATTGCCCGACGCCGCACTGGCGGTATGTGTGTTCTTTTCAAACAGATGAACGTCACACCCGCGTTGTCGCAGCGCCTGTGCACAGGCCGCCCCTGCCATGCCAGCCCCAATGACCGCGACTGATCGGTGCGCGTGGGCTTTGGGCAGGATAAACCATGGATCATCGGAAATCTTTAATCCGGCCGCTGGCGGTGCCTTGGCGGGCAGGGTGGCGATGATCATGTCACGCTTGTGATTAAAGCCCTGGCGTTTACTGACCATGAACCCAGTATCTTTGAGCCCGTCACGCACAATGCGCGCGGAGCTAAAAGTCGCCAGTGTCGCCCCATCATCATGTGACGCAGATGCAAGGGCCGCAAACAGCTTTGGCTGCCACATGTCGGCGTTGCGCGACGGGGTGAAGCCATCAAGGAACCAGTAATCAATCGTACCGTCATAATCATCAAAACAGTCAGCCGCATCACCGATCAGAACTGTCAGACTGATTGCGCCCTCGCCAAGGATGAAACGATGGGCGCCGGGTAACATGGTCTCATTCGGCCAGATATCGACAAGTTGGTGTGAGAAATCCGAAAGCTCCGGCCAACTTTGATGGGCACGGATCATGTCGTCGCGCGAAAGCGGATATTTTTCGACAGTCACGAAATGCAGGCGTTTTGACCGGTTGGGGTCTTGTGCCCAACAGTGCCAAGCCGCCAGAAAATTCAATCCGGTGCCAAATCCGGTTTCACCAATGGTGAAATTATCGCGCGTTTGCCATGCGCTTGGCAGGTTGTTGCCGTCCAGAAAGACATAGCGTGCTTCTGCCAGACCATCTTTGGGGCTGAAATACACATCGCCAAAATGCGGTGAAAACGGCACATTGCCGTCGAGCCAGGTTATGTCACCGGCGACGGGATCGGCGTTTTCACCCGGTGCATCGGCTGTCATGCCGAAAGTACTTCGTCTTGCAGCTCGGGCACCAGGGCAAGTGCTTCACGCACAACCTCTGTCCCGGCCCCTTTGCGGTGTGCATTTTCGCTTAAATACCGGCGCCATTGTTTGGCTCCACGCATCTGTTGAAAAATGCCCAGCATATGACGGGTGACATGGCCAATCGTGCCGTTTTCTTCGCCAAGGTGTTGTTCGATATAGGGCAGCATTGCCTCGACTACGTGATGGCGGGTCAGGGGGGGCGTATCATCACCGTAAAACCGCTGATCGACATCCGACAAAACATACGGGTTTTGATAGGCTTCGCGCCCGATCATTACCCCATCGACATGCTTAAGATGATCTTCGGTCTCATCAAGCGTCTTGATGCCACCATTGATCAGGATTTCCAGTTCGGGAAATTCCTGCTTAAGCTGATAGACCAGCTCATAGCGAAGTGGCGGCACTTCACGGTTTTCCTTGGGCGACAGACCCTTAAGCCACGCCTTACGGGCATGGACGATGAACGTCTTGCACCCGGCATTGGCCACGGTTTCGGTAAACCGTTTGAGCGACGGATAATCTTCCTGATCATCAATGCCAATTCGATTTTTGACTGTGACCGGGGCACCACTGGCCGCAATCATCGACTTAACGCAATTGGCAACGATATCTGGTGTCGCCATCAAACACGCGCCAAACGCCCCATTTTGCACCCGATCCGACGGGCACCCGCAATTAAGGTTGATCTCGTCGTATGCATATCGATTGGCGATATCACACGCACGCGCCAGATCATCGGGATCACTGCCGCCAAGCTGTAAGGCGACCGGATGCTCCGCATCGTTAAAGCGCAGATGCCGATCCACACCGCCATGAATGATCGCACCTGTTGTGACCATTTCGGTATAAAGCAACGTATGCCGACTGATCTGCCGCAAGAAAAAGCGATCATGCCGGTCCGTCCAATCCATCATCGGGGCGACGGAAATACGTCGATTAACAGTCATATCTGTGCCGTTCGTCATCAAATCAGGGTCAATGGGGTTGCCGTCGTCAAGGCGTGGTCTTTATATAGGTTCAATGATTTAGGGTCAAAACCGTTTGTGTCGTGCATGGCTGCATCGCACAGACATCAAAACAGGAATGAACATGGTTACGATTTACGGCATCAAGAATTGCGACACGGTGCGCAAATCCCTGAAATGGTTTGACGCCAAGGGCGTTGAAAACAAACTTCATGATTTCCGTGTCGATGGCATTGATGCCAAAACTATTGCGAGCTGGTTGGATGAAGTCGGTGGCAAGGTGCTGATCAATAAACGCGGGCCAAGCTATCGCAATCTGTCAGACACCGATAAGGCAACGCTTGAGCAGGGCGGACCAGCGGCGGCGGAAATCCTTGCGGCCAATCCAACCGTGATCAAGCGTCCTGTGGTTGATTTTGGAAGTACCCGCACCGTCGCCTATGACGAAGCCCGGTGGGCAGAACTGGCTGGTGTGTAAGGATAATCAAAACATGACCAAACCAGTTGTACACGGTGTAATCTTTGATTGCGATGGTGTTCTTGTTGATACCGAAACTCTTGCATGTCGTGTCTTGACCGAGCAGCTCTGTGGCTATGGTTGCGATATGGATATGCAAAAAACCCATGATCTTTTCATCGGCGGTACACTTGCGATGGTGCCACCCAAAATGAAAGACCTGTTTGGCATTGCCTTGCCAGAAGACTGGCTGTCAGAATGCTATTCGCGGACTTTTACGGCATTTCGCAACGACCTTGAACCCTATGCCGACCTCGGCCCGATCCTTGATCTTCTGGATGCCAAGGGCATCCCTATGGCGGTTGGCAGCAATGGTCCACATGACAAAATGGAAGTGTCATTGGGCAAGGTTGGGCTTAAAGAACGCTTTAACGGCAATATTTGTTCGGCCCACGATGTTGCTAATGCCAAGCCACACCCGGATGTCTATTTGCTGGCAGCTAAAAAGATCGATGTTCCAATTTCAGAATGTGTCGTCGTTGATGACAGTCAGAACGGTGTGCGTGCAGGTGCTGCGTCCGGTGCGACCACCATTGGTTTGGTTGATATCACGCCCGCCGACATGCTGCGCGCAGCGGGGGCCGATTACATCGCAAGCGACCATAAAGAGCTGAATGCCCTTCTTGATGATTGGCTAACTGTCTAACTGGCAGCTAAGCCTGAATGTATGACGTTTCCAATGAAAAACGGGCAGCCACATTATGTGCTGCCCGTTTTGTCTGACCAAGGTGGTTACTCCCCGATCACGATGCCTTCGCGCCGTGGATCGGCGCCACCAATCACCCCATCCTCGGTGATCATGATGGCATGGATACCGGAATTAAGATCCCGAATGCTGGTCTCAAATCCCATGTCCTCAAGGGCCGGGGCAAGGTTCTCGGCCCAGGTACCTGCTTCCAGATCAAAGGTGCCGAACCGGTTGACCAAATGGGGCATGGTGACCGCTGCCTGAGGATGCTGTTGCCAGTCAATCATGGCGATGATCGACTGTGTGACATAGCCAATGATCCGTGACCCGCCGGGCGATCCGGTTGCGATAAATGGTTTATTGTCCTTCATGACGATTGTCGGCGCCATTGAGGAGCGGGGGCGTTTGCCCGGTTCAAGCCGATTGGCAATGGGAACGCCGTCCGTGTGCGTGCGGAAGGAAAAATCAGTTAGTTCGTTGTTGAGCATGAAGCCCCGCACCATCAGGCGTGAGCCAAAACCGTTTTCAATCGTGGTGGTCATCGACGCAACATTGCCGTAGGCATCAACGATAGAAAAATGACTTGTGCTGGGAAATTCGATGGCGTCGTCGTCAGAAAGGTTCATCGCGTGGCTAAAGGCTGGCGTTCCCGGTGCGACATCTTCAAGGGCTGTATCGCGCTTAAGCTGTTCGGACCGGACTGCGAGATAGTCCGCGTCAAGCAACCCGGTTAACGGCATGGGAACGAAATCAACATCGGCCATATAGCGCCCGCGATCAGCAAAGGCCAAGCGGGATGCATCCCCAATCAGGCGCCAGCTTTCTGCTGAATTCGGACCAAGAGATGCAATGTCATAAGGCTCAAGAAGCCCAAGCGTCTGACCAACCGTGAGGGCACCTGACGACGGTGGCCCCATGCCGCAAACATCATATGCACGGTAGGTCGCGCAAACCGCAGCGCGTTCTTTGACGTGATAACGGGCAAGATCGCTAAGCGATAAAACACCGGGGTTCCAGCTTGCACCGGTGACTTTGGCCACGATGTCTCTCGCAATCTGTCCGGTATAGAAGTTCGTTGTACCGTTTTCGGCCAAATCTTTTAGGGTCGTGGCATATTGCGGGTTTTTTAAAACCGTCCCGACTGTCAGTGGCGCACCGTCTTTGTCAAAGAAATAGCTTTTCGCAACCGGATCACGTGAAAGCTTTTCTTGGTCACTGGCGATCAGTTCTGCCAGTCGCGGGGAAACTGAGAAGCCGTTGGTCGCTGTGTTAATTGCCGGGACAAGCAAATTTTCCCATGGGAGTTGCCCCCACTTTTCGTGGGCGGATTTCATCAAGGCCGGAGTCCCCGGTGTTCCGACCGACCGTCCACCAACAACTGCATCATAGAATTCAAGCGGTTCGCCGTTTTCATCTTGAAACAGGGTTGGTGTGGCATTTTCCGGTGCGGTTTCGCGTCCATCCAGCGTTGTAAGCTTTTCTGAGTTTGCATCATAATACACCAGAAAAGCGCCCCCGCCGAGGCCCGAGGACTGCGGTTCTACAAGGCCAAGCATCGTTTGCACGGTGACCATCGCATCAATCGCATTGCCGCCACGGCGCAGGACGTCTGCCCCGGCCTGAACTGCAAGCGGGTTGGCCGCCGCGATCATCCAGTTATCGGATGTGATCGATCTGGCGAGCCCGATGCGTTGTGTGTTGCCGGTTTCTGGCGCGACGGCGTCGGTGGCTTGCTGGGCATGTGCCGAGGGTATGGACATGCTGGTTAAGCAAGCAATCGTAACAAAGGACGCAAAGCGGAAAGATGTATTTTTGCGGGGCATATCAACAACCTTTTATCTGGTGAGACTTTAAATCCAGAGGTTGTTCATGCTTCCAGAATTTCCACAAAATGGAAAGCGCTTGTTTTCGCCGTTGTCATGCAGCGCTTTTGTTGCCTTTGCGACGTTCCTGAGTAACGAGTGTAACTTCAAGCCATTGCAGGATAGTTTCTGCAACCTTTTCCCAGTTTTTATCAAGCATCATGGCATGCGCGATATCATCAATCAGCGCATAGTCGGCGTTATAGCGTCGGGCGGTCCGATGGATCAGTTCGCTTTGGATGATCTCGTCATTGCGTGCGCCAAGAACAAGCATCGACGGTACTTCTGTGGGTGACAGGAAAACAGGATTTGCCCCCATCATGTCCATCAATGCTCGATGACTTTCGGTCTCGAGCCGCCCAAAATAGATCATCCCTTCATCTTCGGCGATGTCAGGCGATAGCATCGCACGCCCAAGACGCTCGCGCAGCAATGTATGGGGCCCGATGGCCTGTAACCAGAACATCTGGAAAAACAGATCAGGCTGGGCCATCGCCATCATCGCGTTGCTTGCCAAAAGTCCTTCTGGCGGGACGGATGCCAAAAGAACTGCCGCCTCGGCGGTATGGCGTTCAAGATATTTCTGAATAACATAGCCGCCCATCGAATGACCGATCAGGATAGGCTTTTTACCCAATGTCTCGACGATTTCTTCCAGATCCTCGACATAGTCGTCAATTGAAGCAAGGCTGCGCAGTGCGCGGCCTCCACTGCCGCCATGGCCACGAAGAGAGAAGGATATTGTTTCAAACCCCTGATCGGCAAACCAGGTGAGGAAATGCTCGTTCCAGCACCACGCACCGGTATAGGCGCCATGGACAAAAACGATTGGGTTTTTGCTTTTGGCTTTGCCAGTCGGGCTGCGGCGAAAGATTTCCAACTCGGGACTCATGGTCGGTCTCCTTGGTAATGGGACGGACGAAAGATGAAGCCTTGACTGAAAACGTCGATCACATGTTCGCACATGCAGCATGGATAAGTCTATCGTGATCTGGTTTCGAACATTTCAATGCGCAATGATTGTCAGTCTACCTTTGTTTGCATATGATCAAACTTGATACTGCAATGGGGTGGGCCTTCCTGTTTAAGACAATGGGCTGTTCTCATAAAAACAACACAAAAGCGAAAAGCACGGACACATGGTTAAATTATCTGTCGTCGGGATTTTGGCGGGTTTGGACGAGGAGGCGCTTACTGATGTGGAGCGCCACATTAACCGGAAAAACTTCTCGGCCGGGGCGCAAATGATCGAACCGGAAGCCGACAGCTCCGATGTTTATCTGATCCTGTCTGGTCGGGTGCGGATCGTGAATTACTCGCTGTCCGGGCGTGAGATCACGCTTGAAGAAATCGGTGCGGGTGGCTGTGTCGGGCAACTTTCAGCCATTGATGGACAGCCAAGGTCGGCCTGTGTGTTTGCCGTGGACGATACGGAAGTCGCCATCCTAAGTCCGGCCAATTTTGAAACGGTTGTCAAAAGCCATCCGTCGGTCGGCTGGAACGTCATTCGCGAACTTGCGCGCATTGTACGCACATCCACACGGCGCATTGTCGATGTCAGCACCCTTGGTGCCAACGAACGGGTGGTTGCCGAAATCATGCGCCGTGCACAGCAAGTCTCAGATGATACAGGCGCCGCAGTATTGTCACCGGTGCCGGTGCATTCCGAAATTGCCGGACGTGTCAGCACATCGCGTGAAACGGTGGCCCGCGTTATGGGCAGTCTTGGCCGCAAGGGACTTGTGAACAAGGTCGATAACGGCCTGCATGTTCCCGATGTGCGCCGACTTGAAGAATTCCTGAGTGAATCCATCCACTAAGCTGTGATCTGTTCTGGCTGGGGGCTTTGAATGAGTGTCTCGGATGGACAGCCATCCTCGAAAATTATTTTCTAATTGTGATGGTTGTCACAGAAATTCGATGATCGCGGGGGTAGTAATAGTCTTGTGACGGACATTTAGATTGTTCGACACATCTCCCCCAAGAGAGTTTACTGGCCGTACATTTTTATGTACGGCCATTTTTTTTGCGTTATCGCATGGCTGTTTTCCCAAACGCCCGGTAATGTCGCGCATGACTTTCATGGCGTAGCCAAGCAGGAGAAAACCCACCATGCGTATGTCTGTTATTCTGGCGGGGCTGAATGGCGCTATCGCGGTCGGACTGGGCGCATTTGCCGCCCACGCGATGACCGGAAGCGACATGGACTATGCGCGCGGTCTTGTTGAAAAGGGCGCACATTATCAATTGATCCATGCCGTGGCCCTTGTTGCAATCGCGGCAGTTGTTCGCCAAGTGCCCGATGAAAAGCTTTTGCGGGCTGCTGCCTATGCCATGCTGGTTGGCATCGTGTTCTTTTGTGGCGCGCTTTACGTGATTGCGTTTACCGGCTTGTCAGTTTTTGGCGCCGTAGCACCCATTGGGGGCATCGCATTTATTGTCGGCTGGTTGTTGCTTGCTGTGGCTGGGTACCGGCAGTTTTCGTCTTAGGCGACGTGCGGGTGTTGGGAGGACGTAATGGTCGTCCTTTAAATGTGGATGCCATTCAGCTCGATCTGGCACAACCTTCCGGGACCAATAAAAAAAGACGTGCCCAGAAGGACACGTCTTTTTTAAAGTCTGAGTGCAATCAAGTTCCGAAGAACCAGATTACTTCATTTTCGCTTCTTTGAACACGACGTGCTTACGCACGACGGGGTCGTACTTGCGAAACTGGAATTTCTCGGTGGTATTCCGCGGGTTCTTCTTAACAACATAGAAGTAACCGGTATCTGCGGTGCTTACCAACTTTACGAGGATCGAAGCGGGCTTCGCCATGTCTCTGCATCCTGTGTTCAGGTGTATCTCAGGCGCCGGAACATAAAGGTTATCGACAGACTGTCAAGCCATTTTGGCAAAAAATAATGCATTTTTACTCGACGTTAAAAATGTCCGCGATTTCCTGTTGTCCAGCAAAGACGAGCGTCCTGTAATAAGGGTGGTTTTTGATCAATTCAAGGGCAACTTCAACGTCAAATCCCGTGCCATGCGTATCGGCCGGGCAGACGTCCCGAAGCTCTCGCCGTGTTGCTTCGTCCTGATAATCAAGACTGCGCCACTTTGTCATGATCTTGGTGATCTGATCGTGATGGGCCAGTGCATTTGTTACTTGATCGGACGCATTGATTTTCTGCGTCGCCGGTGTGCCCGTACAGACCGCCGGGAACAGACCAATTCGATCAAACGTGTAGCCAGAAGGTGCCGTCATGCGTGACCACGTGAACGTCAGCGTACCTTTGTTAGGAAGATCGTTGATGGCCTGAACAGAACCCTTGCCAAAACTGGTCGATCCAATCAGCACGGCGCGATTGCGATCTTGAAGTGCTGCTGCGACCAACTCCGCCGATGATGCCGTGCGCCCATCAATCAGGACCACAAGGGGGACACCAGAACTGACATCACCTGTTTCAGCTTTAAACACATGGCGTGCGGCCATCACGCGAGAAAACGTGTTGCCAATGGGACCGTTTTCCAAAAACAGGTCGGCAACCGCCACACCCTGCTGCAAAAGGCCCCCACGGTTGCCACGAAGGTCAAGGATGACCCCTTTGAGCCCGCCAGGACGTAATTGAGCCGTTAGAAGGCTGTCACCAAGGGCAGAGGCCGTCGCATTGTTAAAACTGCTCAGGCGCGCAATCAGCACATTGTCGCGAAACTCGGTAAAGACTGTCCGGTCAATCACTCGTTCACGCACAATCTCCATTGGGATGATTTGTAGTGAACTGGCGGTATTGACCTCCATGCGCACACTGCTGCCTTCTTCGCCATGCAAAAGGTCTGCTGTGAACTGGCTGGTCTGGCCATACATGTCATCGCCATTGACTGAGATGATCTCATCACCCGGATGCAAACCGGCCAAATCGGCTGGACTATCAGGATGGACCAGTTTGACCACAGGGTATCCTTCCCCGCCAATCACACGGACCCCGATCCCGATATAGCCATCACGACGGTTGCGCGCCGTTTCAGCCTGCTTTGGGCCTTCATAACGGCTGTAGCGATCCAGATTGCGGATCGCTCCGCTGATCAGTGCGGATTGAATGTCGAGTGTCGAACTGGAACGCAAATCCGGCGAATAAGCCCGGTATGTACTCAGTCCCTTGATGGTGATCTCTGACCACACCATCGGGCTGCCGCCACTGTCGGGCGTTTTGGGAAGCTCGATGGTTTGCACCGTTTGCGTGCCATAGTTCAGAACAAGGTCATCAGGGGTAATATTTACCCGAATGTTGTTATCCAGATCAGAAAGGCCATCAAGTGTGTTAACCAGAATCTGTTCACGGCTGATCGGATCAATATAGCGTGTCGCAACCAGTTCAATGGTCTGGTTAAGCAGATCTCGCGTTTGCGGATCATCAACTGATGTTATTGCGGGCTGGTTGGATGTGGCACATGCTGCTTGCCAAAGACAGGCACCAACAAGTACGACCATACGCAAATGTCTTCGCGGACGGCACGTCAAAGAGCAGGTGTCGGTGATTGGCAAAGCAGCTGTAACCAATTAAATGTTCCGGTTCAAATAAAGTGCCAAGAGGACTAATTCTAAAGGAAAATCGCCATCAGGCCAATGGCTATCCTTTGATCCCCATGGCCCACTGCGTGCCCAGAACAGCTCCCTTGACGAAGGGCAGAATGCCAAGGCACAACACAACCGTTGTTGGCAGCCAGACAACCAATTGAAGTGTCATCGATGGGCTCATGGATTGTTCCATGGCAAGGGCGCCTGACACAACAATGTGTCCCACCAGAAAAATGGTGAAATAGGGCGGGGCATCGTCACAGCGGTACTCGCCAATCGGATGTTCGCAGACGTCGCATTCAGATCGAAGTTTAAGATAGCCGCCAAAAGCAAAACCTTGGCCGCAATTGGGGCATTTGCGGCGAAAACCACGGCGCAGACCTGTCATTAGTCGGCTGCCGCGGCTTTGGTGTGGGGCGTGCGCGTCGGTCATGGGGCGAGAACTCCAGTTTCTTTTTTGCCCCCTTGATCCGGGGGCTAAAAAGGGGCATTGAAACGTCAAACCATCATCATGATGTTCAATAGCGTAAGCAAGAGAATTCGTGCCACCCAATTCAGCTCCTGCGCGAACTAAAGATTATTGAACGTTATCAAATACCTGCCAAAGGAGTTGCCCAATGGGAAATGCTGACGATATCGTCGCCAGTCTTAAACAGGACTTCATTGAGGACACCGTGGACCGGGTTGAACCGGATTGAAACCACAATTGATCGTATCGCAGGTGGTATGGATGAAGCCGGACCGGGGATTGCCGAATTGCGCCGCGAAGCCCACACCGTTAAGGGACTTGCGGGATCATTCGGCTTCCCACTGGTTGGGGCAATTGCCCATCGTCTGGAAGACTACATTGCCGAATTGACCGAGATTAATGATCTTGAAGCGGCTTCCCTTGTCGATTTCACCAGTTGGATCCGTGAGATCATTGAAAGCGGGACCAACCCGGCTGCTGATGAAGAAACACGTATTCTGCGCTCTCTGCCAACCCGCAGCGCCAAAGCTGACGAAGAGGGAGCAAAAGATACTGCGGTCACGGCCAATGACAAGGAAGTCCTTTTGGTGACGGCGACGGCTGTACAGGCACGTTTTCTGCAGCGCGAGTTGCGCGAAAAGGGTTTCCGCACCATCACGGCACGCACTGCTGTCGAAGCATTTGAAACCGTTGTGCAATCACATCCTGATGCCGTGATCACAGCCGCCGTTCTTGATGGATTAAGCGGTATTGAATTGATCCGTGCACTGGCTGCGATGAAAACTCTGGCCAATAAAAAACTTGGTTTGCTGACAAGCTTCGATGCCGGTCATCCCGACCTTGAAGGTTTGCCGGGCAATGTTGCGATTATCAGTAACCGTGGCAAACAAACGGCCGACCAACTTGCAAAATTCATCGATACAATGATGTAAGCAATGTTTGTAGGAACTAGACAGATGCGAAAAAGGGCGGCCACCTAAACGGGCCGCCCTTTAAACGTCTTAATAGATGTCTTGGGTCTTATTGCGGTTTGTCACCGCGTTTTGCGTTGCTGCGTGCAACGCGATCGGATGCGACCATTTTACGCTGCTTTTTTGGGGTTGTTTTCTTTTTGCCCCCGGGCTTGGCCGGACCTTTCCCCTTGGACTTTGTCGCTGACGTCCCACCCGGACCAGCGGCATCACGGGGGCCGGATCGGAATCCTGGCTTGCTGCCATGACGGTGGCTGCGATCCCCCGGGCTGCCGCGGCGGTTTTGCTGGCCACGACGGCCAGTGCGTGGGCGTTCTTCCAGATCGCGTGCCGTGATATCGGCATGTTCGGCCAAACGCAGTGCCAGCGATCCTGTGGCGGCGTCTGCATCGGCAATACGTACGACAACCTGATCCCCCAGACGGAACGTCTTGCCACGGTTTTGGCCAACCAATGCGTGGTTGGCGGGGTCGTGAACGTAATAGTCGTCGGGCAGGGTGGAAATCGGTACCAGACCATCCGCGCCGGTTTCCTGTAACGAAATGAACAGACCAAAATGCGTGACGCTGGAAATCTTGCCGGGGAATTCGGCTCCGACCTTGTCGGACATGTAGGCTGCAACATACCGGTCAACCGCGTCGCGTTCTGCCATGGCTGCACGGCGTTCGGTGCCGGAGATGTCTGCACCGATTTGCTCAAACCGTTCCCCTTCTTCAGGCGGCAGGCCACCTTCACCAAGTTTCAGTCCGGCAATCAATGCGCGATGAACCAAAAGATCGGCGTAGCGGCGGATCGGGGATGTGAAATGCCCGTATTTGTTCAGCGCCAACCCAAAGTGCCCGATGTTGTCGGGGCTATACATCGCCTGTGACTGACTGCGCAATACCACGGTATTGATCAGTTCGGCCTCTGGCGTGTCTTTGGCTTTTTCAAGGATCTGGTTGAAATCACGTGGGCGCAAAACGGCTGCCTTATTCAGCGTATAGCCAGCCCCTTCAAGGAATTCACGCAGCGCTTCGAGCTTTTCCTCGCTTGGTGCATCGTGGATACGATACATGCAAGGTTGCTTGATGCGCTCAAGTTCCTCGGCCGCACAAACGTTGGCCGCGATCATGAACTCTTCGATCAGCTTGTGGCTGTCAAATCGGGCACGCGGTGCAATGGCAACGATCTGACCCTGTTCGTTCAGTTCGATCTTGCGCTCGGGAACGTCAAGTTCCAGAACGCCACGGCGCTTGCGGGCCTGTAGGAAGGCATCAAACGCGCCATAAAGCGGTTTGATAACCGTATCAACCAGCAGACCCGTCGTATCGTCTGGCTGCCCATCCACGGCGCGTTGAACCTGATCATAGGTCAGACGGGCCGCGGACCGCATCATTCCGCGATAGAATTTATGCCGAAGCTTATGGCCATTCTTGTCGAGCCACATTTCCACGGCCATACAGCCACGGTCTTCATGGGGAACAAGCGAACACCAACCGTTTGACAGTTCAAACGGTAACATCGGCACCACGCGGTCAGGGAAATAGCAACTGTTGCCGCGTTTTACCGCCTCGCGGTCAAGCGCATCGCCCGGACGCACATACCAGGACACATCGGCAATCGCCACCATAAGGTGCCAGCCGCCTTCGTTTTCCGGGGCGGTGTCGGCTTCGGCCCAAACAGCATCATCAAAGTCACGCGCATCGGCGCCATCAATGGTGACAAGCGGGATGTCGCGCAGATCTGTACGTTTGTCCATCGGCGTTGCCTTGGACTCACGGGCCTGTAATTCGACTTCTGGCGGGAATTCAAATGGAATGCCACGCGCATGGATCGACACAAGGCTGATCGACTTTGGTTCGTTGATGTTGCCAAGAACTTCGGTGATGCGGCCTTTGCGCAATCCGAAATGTTTGCCCGGCAGAATTTCGGTTAAAACCAGCGCACCGGTCTCAAGATCGGGATGATCATCAAGTGGCACCGCGATCTCGCCGCTATCCTTGCGGTCTGTCGGCACAACACGGCCTTCGCGCTCGTTCGGTCGATAAAGACCCAGAACGCGTTGAGGACCGCTGCCCAGAACCTTCATGATGCTGGCTTCGTAGGTTTGCTTGCCGGTATAGCGCAACTTGGCAAGGATTTTGTCACCAACGCCCGGTGCACTTGGTCCACCGCGACGGATCGACTTGACTGTGATCTGTGGCGGTTCGTAGTCGTGCTTCCAGACATTTGGCTTGGCAAGAACTTCGCCGTCATCATCAATGCCGGTGATTTCAAGAACATCGACCGGGGGCAGGCGGTCTGGTTTATCAAACCGTTGACGTCCCTTGACGACGTCACCACCGATATTCAGGTCTTTGAGGACTTTTTTAAGCTCAATTTTGGCCGCACCTTTAATGTTAAAGGCGCGCGCGATCTCGCGCTTACCGACCGGGGTCGGGCTCATGCCGATGAACTCAATGATTTCTTCCCGTGTCGGGAAGTGCTTCTTATCGTCTCTATCGTTCGCCAACTTTGCGGCGTCCTTTCAATCGTGTCGCCCGAAAAAGGAAGGCGGCGATTACGTCGCCGCCGCCTTTTTCGTGGTTGTCTTTTTCGCTGCAGGTTTCTTTGCAGCTTTCTTTTTAGCGGGGGTCTTCTTCGCCGCTGTTTTCTTCGGAGCCGCTTTCTTCGCCGTGGCTTTGGTGGTTTTGCCCGACTTGGCTTCCTTTTCCTTAATCGCCTTGATCGCCATCTCCAGCGTGATGTCGTCACGTTCAACGTCGCGGATGTTGGCGATGGTCTTTTTGTGCTTCACAAACGGACCCCAGCGACCAACGGCAACGAAGATCGGTTCATTGTCGTCAGGATGCTTGCCGATCTCCGTGCCGGCCTTTTCACGTTTGTCCGCAATCAGGGTAATGGCGCGGTTTTCGCCAATCGTCAGGACGTCATCATCGGCCTTAAGCGACGCAAATATGCTGCCTGCCTGAACATAGGGGCCGAAACGACCAACATTGGCTTTCATTTCTTCACCGGTATCAGGATAAATCCCGACCAGACGCGGCAAAGTCAGAAGCTCCTCGGCTTTCGACAGGTCAACGACCGACGGTTCCAGCCCCTTGGGCAAGGATGTCCGTTTTGGTTTGACCTTTTTGGGCTTGCCGTTTTTGCCTTCGACTTCTTCTTCTTCGCCAAGCTGCACGTAAACGCCGTATGGGCCTTTGCGCAGTGTAATTTCCTTGCCGGTTTCCTTGTCAACGCCAAGGACCTTTGGTCCGGCATCAAGTTCGGAATCACTGCCGTTTTCATTGGCAACCAACGGACGGGTGAAATTACATTCCGGATAGTTTGAACAGCCAAGGAAGGCGCCAAACTTACCCAGTTTCAGGCTCAGCTGACCATCTTCGCATTTCGGGCATTTATGTGGATCTTTGCCGTCTTCGCGGGTCGGGAACAGATAGTTTTCCAGCATCACCTGAAGTGCATCAAGTACTTCGGTGATTTTAAGTTCCTTGGCTTCGTCAACGTTGCCTTTGAACGAAGACCAGAAATCTTTCAGAACATCTTTCCAGGCCAGATTGCCCATCGAGACTTCATCAAGCTGGTTTTCAAGGTCGGCTGTGAAGTTGTACTGCACATAACGTTCAAAGAACTTCGACAGGAACGCTGTGACAAGTTCGACCACGGTCCTGCGCGACAAAGCGACGACGTTCGAGCAAGACATAGTTACGGTCCTGCAACACTGAAATGATCGACGCATAGGTTGACGGACGGCCAATGCCGAGTTCTTCCATCTTCTTGACCAGGCTCGCCTCGGTATAGCGGGGCGGGGGCTGGGTAAAGTGTTGATCAATGCTGACTTTGCCAAGATCGGGTTTCTGACCTTCTTTTAACGGCGGCAGACGGCGGTCTTTTTCATCGTCTGAATCATCATCCTTGCCTTCCTGATACAGTTTCAGGAAGCCGTCAAACTTCACGACCGAGCCATTGGCACGCAAAACAACGTGATTGTCATTCGATGACAGATCAACCGCAACCTGATCAAAACGCGCGTCTTCCATCTGACAGGCGACGGTCCGCTTCCAGATCAGGGTATAAAGGTTCAACTGATCTTTATCGAGGTGTCGCGCCACCTGATCGGGGCGGCGGAACAGATCGGTTGGACGGATGGCTTCGTGGGCTTCCTGCGCGTTCTTGGATTTGTTAGCAAAGCTGCGCGCATTTGCGGGCAGATACTGATCACCGTAATCCTTGCCGATCAGGCGACGTGCCGCGGCCAATGCTTCTCCCGACAATATGACGGCATCGGTACGCATATAGGTAATCAGACCAACGGTTTCGCCGCCAATATCAATCCCCTCATACAGGCGCTGGGCAAGCTGCATGGTGCGCTTGGCCCCAAAGCCAAGCTTACGCGATGCTTCCTGCTGCAAGGTTGAGGTGGTGAAAGGCGGCTGCGGACGGCGTTTAACGTCTTTGCGCTCAACCTTGGAAACCGTGTAACTACGCGATTCGACTTTTTCCTGCGCAATCTTGGCGGCGTCTTCGTTGCCAAGGGCAAGTTTGTCGAGTTTTTCACCATTCAAATGGGTGAGGCGGGCCGAAAAATTGCCCTCCGGGATCGTAAACCCAGCTTCGAGCGACCAGTATTCATCGGCGCGAAATGCTTCAATCTCGATTTCGCGTTCGCAAATCAGACGAAGTGCGACCGATTGCACACGGCCAGCCGACCGTGAACCGGGCAGTTTGCGCCACAGAACCGGCGACAGGTTAAACCCGACGAGATAATCCAATGCGCGGCGCGCCAGGTAGGCGTTGACCAGCTCTTTATTAAGCTCACGCGGATTGGCAATTGCCTCGGTAACAGCCTTTTTGGTGATCTCGTGAAACACGACGCGATGGACGTCACGCCCACGGAGCAATTTTTTCTGCTCAAGCACCTCAAGAATGTGCCACGAAATGGCTTCACCTTCGCGATCCGGGTCAGTCGCGAGATAGATGGTGTCGGAGTTCTCGCGCTGCCGAAGCAATTTCACGGATCTGTTTTTCAGATCGACCGTCTGTTTCCCAGATCATCGAAAAGTCGTTGTCGGTATCGACCGAACCGTCTTTGGACGGAAGGTCGCGGATGTGACCGAAAGAGGCCAGCACCTTATAATCATCACCGAGATATTTGTTGATCGTCTTGGCTTTGGCCGGGGATTCGACGATGACAAGATTTATTACGTTTTTCGTGTCCGGTTCTTGCGCCCGAAGGCGATCATTATGTTGTGCTTCGAATAATCCGAATAATCCGAATGAGCGACACATATATAGTGTATCGGGAGTCCAGACCAGATTGCGCAAATTGCAGCAAATCACAACAATATTTGTCACGCCTGATTTCGACGCGACTCTCATTTGGCGATACGCGATACCCTATTTCCGGGGTGACGTTCAACCCTTCCTGCAAGTTCGAGTTCAATCAGAATGCTCGAAATGCTGTTTGCCGGAAGCTCAGACGCTCGAATAAGGTCATCAATCAGAAGCGGTGTGGTCGATAAAAGATCAAGAACTTTGCCACTATGATCCGCATCGGTGTCGGTGGGGGATGAATCCCCCAGTTCGTTATCAATTTCAATGCTTTGTGACGGTTCTTTTGATCCGGAATTTTCCGCATCCTGAACAATCGATTGTTCGATGTCATCATACCGCGCCGGATCGCTATTTGCCTCAGGGCTGCGTGCGTTCGTGTTAAATTGATGAAAATCTTCAAAAAGGTGCGTGTTTTGCGTCGCATCACGCAAAGCATCCAAAATCACATCCGCAGAGTCGCATAATATTGCGCCATCCCGGATCAGGCTATTTGGGCCTGCTGCTCGCGGATCGGTTGGGGAGCCGGGAACGGCAAACACATCGCGTCCCTGTTCACCGGCAAACCTTGCCGTGATCAAGGATCCGGAGTTGCGACCCGCCTCAATCACAACCGTTCCATATGACAGGCCGGAAATAATGCGGTTCCGCCTTGGGAAATGACGCGCCTGTGGCTGTAAACCGGGCGGCATTTCAGAAATAACACAGCCCTGTTCGCACAGTTTGCCATAAAGATCGCGATGTTCGCGTGGATAGATAACATCAACCCCGCCGCCCAGAACGGCAATCGTGCCACCATTCGCTTTTGGATCGGCCTTAAGGGCCGCTTCATGGGCTGCCCCATCAATGCCGCGCGCCATGCCTGACACCACAACATACCCCGCATCACATAGGCTGTGGCTAAGCTTTCGGGCAAATCCGCATCCGTTTGCCGATGCATTGCGTGCCCCGACCAGCCCAATCGCAGGGCGGGCTAAAAGCTCAACACGGCCGATGGCATAAAAATAAGGTGGGGCATCTTCGATCCGGGCCAGAAGGGCTGGATATTCCGGGTCGCCCCAAATAACCGGTTTTGCCCCGCATTTTTGGGCCAGTTCGATTTCCACAACCGTGTCGTTCCTGCTGGCCAGAACGATTTTGCGAAATCCTTTAGTTTTGGCAATGATGTCAGGCAACTGTTCGATCGCATCACGGGCCGTGCCAAATCGATCAAGAAGTTTGCGAAATGTGATCGGGCCAATATTGCTGCTGCGCGCCAGTCGTATGCGCGACAGACGTTCAGATTGCGATAATCGCGAAGGTTGCTCATGATCAAAAAGCATAACGCCCGGATTGTGCTCATCCGGGCGTTAATTCGTCAAGTACTTCAAAAGACTGTCGCTCAGCTCGCTTGGATATCTTCGTCCTTGTCGCCGTCTGCTTGTGCGTCTTTTTTCTTTTGCCCGATTTTGGGTTCTTCACCGCGCAGAAGGCGTCTGATGTTGGCGTGATGCGCAAGCCAGACAATCACCGCCAAAAACACGCCAAGCCATCCAGCACCCGGATCATTGGCAATAAAGAAAGCGGCAAGTGGGGCTGCGATCATCGCAATCAGCGCCGAAAGCGATGAGATGCGGAATATCAGCGCCATCACCAGCCACGTAAGTGCTGCGCAAAGCCCCATGATCCAGTTTACGGCAGCAAGGGTTCCAAGGGTCGTGGCAACACCTTTGCCGCCCTTAAACCGTAGCCAGACCGGGAACATATGGCCAATCACGGCGGCCCCACCGGCAAAGATGCCCTGTTCGACGCCGACAAGGTGGGTGAAAATCAGAACTGCAAACGCACCTTTGCCCGCGTCCCCAATCAGGGTCAGGAAGGCAAGGCCCTTGCGTCCGGTGCGTAAAACGTTGGTTGCACCAATGTTGCCCGAACCGATTTTGCGAATATCACCAAGACCGGCCATGCGGGTGAGGACAAGGCCAAACGGAATGGACCCCAGCAAATAACCGCAAACGGTTGCCACCTGAAGCGACATCAACATTGCTTTGTAGGTTGCATCAAGTTCCATCTCAGGCACCTTCCGTAAAGACTTCGCGGCCATCAATCAGGGTGCGCAAAACGCGGCCCTGCGTCAGACGACCATCAAAGGGCGAGTTTTTTGATTTGGACTGGAATTGGTAAGGATCAATTTTCCACGGACGGTCCGGATCAAAGACCACAAGATCCGCAGGCGTTCCTTCTTCAAGCGTGCCAGCCCCCTTGATACGGACAAGCGCTGCTGGAACACGGGTCAATTTCGTGATGACCTCAAGCAGTGATATATGCCCGTTGTGATAGAGCTCAAGTGCGATGGGCAGCAACGTTTCAAATCCGACACCACCGGCGGCGGCTTGCGCAAAGGGCAGGCGCTTTGAGTCAACATCTTGCGGATTATGGTCCGATGCTATGGCATCAATCGTGCCGTCAGCCAGCCCCGCAACAATCGCCTGACGATCATCTTCGGATCGAAGCGGCGGGGACAGTTTGGCAAATGTGCGGTAATCGGACACCGCATTCTCGTTCAAGGCGAAGTAGAACGGCGCGGTATCACAAGTAATTTTCAGGCCGCGTTTCTTGGCCTTGCGGATGACGTCAACCGATTCACCAGTCGAAATATGGGCAAAATGCAAACGCCCACCCGTCATTTCAACCAAACGCAGGTCACGCTCAATCTGAATAACCTCGGCCAGGGGCGATACACCCGAAAGTCCAAGGCGGGTGGCAAGTTCGCCACTGTTCATCGCCGCCCCCCTGGAAAGTTCCGGTTCCTCGGGATGCTGAACAATCATGCCGTCAAAGAAGGTCGAATAGGCCAGCGCCTGACGCAAAAGGCGTGCGCTGGCAATTGTTTGAATGCCATCGCAAAAGGCAACCGCACCAGCCTGATGCAATAGGCCAAGCTCGGTAATTTCCTTGCCTTCAATGCCTTTGGAGACCGCGCCATAGACAAAAACTTTTGCCAACCCAACCTTGCGCGCGCGCCGTGCGATAAATTCCACACCCGCCACGTCATCAATCACCGGATCGGTATTGGGTAGGGCGATGATGGTTGTAATGCCACCAGTGGCCGCCGATTTTCCAGCGGTTTCAATGGTTTCCTGATGCTCAAACCCCGGTTCGCGCAATTGCGCGCGCATATCCACCAGTCCGGGGGCGAGACATGCTCCGTTCAAATCAGTGACCTGATAACCTTCGGGCACGGTATCGGCCGTAACATCTGCACCGCTTTTAAGGATTTTATCGTCGTTGATCAGAATACCACCAAGGGTATCGGTCTGTTTTGCTGGGTCAATTAGGCGGGCATTTATAAATGCCTTTTGGCCAGCGCCTTTGGCGCGAATGGCGGGGCTCATGCCTGACCTCCCATCGTTCTATGGTTCTGGACAAGCATTTCAAGTGTTGCCATGCGGACGGCAACCCCCATTTCGACCTGTTCGCGAATGACCGACCGTTCAACGTCATCAGCCACTTCACTGTCGATTTCGACACCACGATTTATTGGGCCGGGGTGCATGATCAGCGCATCGGGTTTGGCATTTGCCAGTTTGGCGCGATCAAGCCCATGGAAATGGAAATATTCACGCACAGACGGAATGAAACTGCCTTCCATGCGTTCAAGCTGAAGACGCAACATCATGACGATATCGCAGTCTTTCAGGCCTTCTTCCATGTTATGGAATATTTCAACACCCATCCGGTCGATCTTTGACGGGATCAAGGTCGGTGGGGCCACAAGGCGCACCCGCGATCCCATAGTGTTGAGCAACAAGATATTGGACCGTGCCACGCGTGAATGGGCGATATCACCACAAATAGCAACGTTGAGACGATGCAGGCGACCTTTGTGGCGACGGATGGTCAATGCATCCAGTAACGCCTGTGTCGGATGTTCATGGCGACCATCCCCGGCATTCAAAACCGCGCAATTGACCTTCTCGCTGAGCAATTTGACAGCACCACTGTCGCCATGACGCACGACAAGCGCGTCCGGGTTCATCGCATTGAGTGTCATTGCCGTATCAATCAGGGTTTCACCCTTTTTGACCGAACTTGTTCCAACCGTCATGTTGATGACGTCCGCACCAAGCCGTTTGGCGGCAAGCTCAAAGGATGTCAGGGTACGGGTGGAATTTTCGTAAAACAGATTAACAACCGTGGCACCGGCCAGAATATTGCTGGTCTTGTCAGCAGAGCGGTTCTTTTCCGCGTAATGCTGTGCCCGATCAAGAATAAGGGTGATTTCCCCGGGGGTAAGACCCTCGATGCCGAGGAGGTGTGGGTGCGGATAATGATCCGCCGCTGGTCCCATGACGCTCATGGCGTTGCACATTTCCCTTGGGTGATCCTAGAAGAATTTCGCGCGGAGCATACCCAATTGGCCCGGTCACGAAAAGGTAAATATTGCGCTGTTATACTGCCTGTTTCCTGACTGCATGGTCAAGTTTTCGGGCTGGTTGCGTGGGCAGGGCCTGCGTTAAACCGCATGTACCAGAATGGCAATGATTGGCATGCTGGCGATGGCTACTAATGTGTGGACACTAATAATACTGGCCATCATCGGCGCATCTCCGCCCATCAGGCGCGCCAGCACATAAGCACTGGCCGAACAGGGCAGGGCGGCATATAGAACAACGGCTGCCATGTCGGTCGTGGGCAATCCCAAAGCGATGCAAAGCCCTGCGGCGATTGTCGGGCTGATTGCCAGTTTTCCAATTGTTGAGATACCAACGGGAATGCCTGCCTGCCGGGCTGCTGTCAGATCAAGTCCGGCTCCAACCGCAAGCAAGCCTATCGGAAGGGCTGCCCGGCCAAGAACCTCAAGAAACGGACCAATGACCGGGGGTAAACCAATCCCGATGACGTTCACAAGGCTTCCGAGGACACAGGCCATCAACAGTGGGTTTTTGCCGACATCGCGCAGCAGCGACAACACACCCGGTGTGCGGTCATTGTCGCCCCAATGCGCGCAGGCCAGAACCGAGATAACATTGACGGTCGGCACCACGAGTGCAACGCAAAGGGCGGTCACCGTTAATCCGTGCGTTCCCAGCAAGGCGGCTGCAACGGCAAGGCCGATATAGGTATTGGGCCGAATGGCCCCTTGCACCAGCGATGAAAATGCCGCCGGGCTGACTTTAAGTACCGGTTTGACTGCAAGAATTAAAAGCGTACAGATCGCAATCGTCCCCAGCATCGCCCCGGCAATCCCGAGCAGCGGTAAGCTGCCAAGGTCGGCCTTGGCCGTATTGGAAAACAGCAAGGCCGGGAAGGTCACAAAATAGGTCAGTTTCTCCGCACCCGGCCAGAACGTATCAGGCAGAAAGCGCCGTTGACGTAAAACATACCCCAGAATGATCAGGGCAAATGTCGGCAGCAGGGCGGAAAGAATGGCGATCATCAAATGTCTTTCAACATAGAACTGCGAGGGATGCTTGTCTTTCGATCAGCAGTCTGGAGCTTGATTTACGATTGTAAAGCAACCACTTGCTCTAAGGAACTGGTTTGCAGAATATGATCTGACCGTGAGCCAGTTGTGCTTTGCTGATGATATCAGACTGTGATAGTCAGCACAGGGTTCATAATGCTGACAATGTACACTGATTTCAATTGAAAGCGTTTTCTACGCCACCACCATAAGGGGTTACCAAATGCCGCGCGCGATTGATCATCTTGTTTTGTGTGTAAACGATCTTGATGCCGCAATTGCCGTATATACCGAGCTTGGCTTTACCGTAACCCCGCGTGCGATCCACCCGTTTGGGACCGGCAATGCGCTGATCCAGCTTGATGGTATGTATATCGAATTGCTGTCGGTCATTGAGCCAGCCAAGATTGCCGAAACCGATCTGGCGTCGCCATTTTCCTTTGCCATTTATAATCGTGACTACCTGCGCCATCGCGAAGGCATGTCGATGCTGGCCCTGCAATCACACGATGCGGAAAAAGATCGCGAAGATTTCATTGCCGCCGGGGCCGCCGTGCCGCGCGTCTTTCATTTTGAACGCGATGCCAAAACGCCACAGGGTGATGACGTTGGTGTGGCATTTGCGCTGGCATTCGCCAATCATCCGTTATTGCGAAATGCGATCAGTTTCGTCTGCCAGCACCGCCATCCACCTCAGAATTTCTATTTCCCCGAATATCAGTCACACGAAAATACGGCCTGCACGATTGGCAAGGTCTTCTTGTCGCATTGGGCTGCGGATGCCGTGCGTGAATTCTATCAAGGCATTGATGTCGATGGAGTGATCGAATCCCTGCACGGCGATGAGCTGATCGACAAATACGCCATTGACGATCCAAACTTCCCAACGGACGGGTTCGCCGGGTTTGAGCTGATTGTCGATGACATGTCGCGGATTGCGCATGCGGCCAAATCGCTGGGGGCGATCTATAAAAAGGATCAACTGATCCTGCCGCCCTCGAAATTCTTTGGTGTGATGGTTGTGATCACTGCCAAATAAAAAAGCCGCCTGAAATATCAGGCAGCTTTCAATTTGGTCTTACGTCGCTTGTGCTTGGGGCGGGGGCGTTTATGCCTCGTCGCCCTCATCATCAAAATCGTCTTCTTCTTCATCGGGTACGGCATTTTCGCCCGGATCGGTATGACGGTTAAGGTTATCAAGCGCACCTTGCAGGATATAAGCGGCCGCCGTTTTATCGACGACTTCCGCGCGACGTTTGCGCGTCATATCGACTTCTTGGATCAGGATGCGCTCAACCGCATTGGTAGACAGGCGCTCGTCCCACATCAAAACGGGCAGGTCGATATATTTTTCCATTTCGTCGATGAACGCGTAAACCCGATGGCAAGCTTTCCCAATCGTGCCGTCAAGCTCACGCGGGAAGCCAATGACAATGCCCCCGACATTCTGCTTGGTCACGATTGATGAAAGCTGTGCAACGTCGCGGGTGAATTTCTTCCGCGAGATCAGCTCATAAGGTGATGCAATCTGCAGCCCGACATCTGAAAGGGCCACGCCAATGGTTTTGGTGCCGAGATCAAGCCCCAAAACGCGCGCTGCTGGTGTCAGGCACCGCAGCAATTCCTGTGTATCATTGCAAATCATGGCGACCTTATAGGTTCGTTGGCGATAAAATACCAGCGCAAAGCAATCATGTTGCCCATCCGTGAACGCATAGCAGGCTGCACCCCTGGCAGCAGTCGATAATGCTGCTTTTGGTGTAATCTTTGTGTGGTTATGTCGCAATGCTTCTATATTTGGTGTTTCTTTAGGTTGAACTGAAGCAGCTTGTTTGTTCTAATGTGTGAATTCAAAATTTGAGCAAAACTGAAAACAGCACAAAATTTGTGCGAAAACGAAACTCAAAGTGAATGAAGATAAAACAGGGGGTATTTGGGCTTGACCGACGGTGCATCTAATGACGCGTTTGTTGAATTTGAACGCGTACAGAAAAGCTACGATGGCGAAACGCTTGTCGTGAAAGATCTCAACCTATCGATGCCAAAGGGCGAATTCCTGACGATGCTTGGCCCGTCAGGGTCTGGCAAAACGACATGCCTTATGATGCTCGCAGGTTTTGAGACAGCCACACATGGCGACATTCGCTTGGGCGGTATTTCCATCAATAATATCCCGCCGCACAAGCGCGGTATTGGTATGGTGTTTCAGAACTACGCACTGTTCCCGCATATGACCATTGCCGAGAATCTTGCGTTCCCGCTAGAAGTTCGCAAGCTTGGCAAGGCCGAGCGTGAACAGAAGGTCAAAAGGGCACTCGACATGGTCGAGATGGGCGATTTTGGTGGTCGCCGTCCGGCACAATTGTCGGGTGGACAGCAGCAACGTGTCGCTTTGGCGCGCGCACTGGTGTTTGAGCCGGAACTGGTTCTGATGGATGAACCGCTTGGCGCACTTGACAAGCAGCTGCGTGAAAAAATGCAGTTTGAAATTACCTATCTGGCGCATCAGTTGGGCATCACCACCGTTTACGTGACCCACGATCAGACCGAAGCCCTGACCATGTCAGACCGGGTTGCCGTGTTTGACGATGGCCGTATTCAGCAGCTTGCGCCGCCCGATAAGCTTTATGAAACACCGGAAAACAGCTTTGTCGCCCAGTTCATCGGTGAAAACAACACGCTTGAAGGTGTTGTCAAAGAAATCAAGGGTAATACTTGCGTGATTGAGCTCGATGGCGGCGAAGTCATTGACGCCGTACCGGTCAACGTAAGTAAAGTCGGCGAGCGCACCCGTGTGTCGATCCGCCCAGAACGCGTTGAATATAACCGGGATCGTCTCCACGAAGATGCCCACACACTCAAAGCCGAGGTGCTGGAATTCATCTATATGGGTGATATTTTCCGCACACGTCTGCGTGTGGCCGGGAACGACGAGTTTGTGATCAAAACAAGAAATGCACCAGATCAGGTACGTCTGAAGCGGGGCCAGCAGATCGAAATCGGCTGGCTTGCAGAAGATTGCCGCGCACTAGACGCGTGACGATCAGACTTTAGGCAGAAACAGGATTGGCACGCCCGGGTGCCTTCCGAAGTCAATAGTTCCGGGAAACAATCAGGGAGCATAACTATGCAACTTTTAAAGACCCTTTCAGCGACGACACTGCTTGTCGCAGCCAGTGGTACGGCTTTTGCCGCCGATATGGCTTCGAACATGACGCTGGTAAGCTGGGGTGGCGCGTATCAGGCCAGTCAGGTTGCGGCTTATGCCGAGCCATACAAAGCCATGAACCCAGATGTTACGATCACCTGGGACGAAAGCTCGAACGAGGCCGTTGCCAAACTGCGTGCGATGAATGAAGCCAACAACGTCACTTGGGATTTGGTTGATGTTGTTGCTTCTGACGCGTTGCGCCTTTGCGACGAAGGTCTGGCAATGGAAATTGATGCCAACGAGCTTCTTGCGCCAGCACCTGATGGCACATCGGCCGAGGATGACTTTGGTGATCTTCTGGTCAGCGATTGCTTTATCCCGCAGATTGTGTATTCCACGACCGTTGGTTATCGCACCGACATGGTTCCGGAAGGCACCGCTGCACCGACCGATATCTGTGCAATTTTCGATACCGAAACATACCCGGGCATGCGTTCGCTCGAAAAACGCCCGATCAATAACATGGAATGGGCACTGCTTTGCGACGGTGTTGCCAAGGACGAAGTTTACGACGTTCTCGGTACCCCGGAAGGTCAGCAGCAGGCACTTGATAAGCTCGCAACTATCAAGGACGACGTGATCTGGTGGAGCGCTGGTGCAGATACGCCGCAGCAGCTTGCTGATGGTGAAGTCTTCATGGGGTTGACCTACAACGGTCGTCTGTTCTCCGCGATTGTTGAGCAGGATCAACCGATTGGTATGCTTTGGGATGCACAGGTCTTCGATCTTGACGGTTGGATCATTCCGGCCGGTCTGCCAGAAGATCGTCTTGCCCGCGTGAAGGATTTCGTTCGCTTCGCAACCGACACGCAGCGTTTGGCTGACCAGTCCAAATATATATCTTATGGCCCGGCACGTGCGTCTTCGGCTCCGCTGGTTGGCAAACATGCCACACTGGGTATCGAAATGGCGCCGCATATGCCGACCGATCCGGAAAACAGCAAGAACACGTTCCTGTATAACTACGAGTTCTGGGCTGATTACCGCGATGATATCGATGCCAAGTTCCAGGCTTGGTTAGCTCAGTAAGAGCTAATTGGAAGGGGGCCGCCTGCGGCCCCCTTTTCCCATTAAAGTGTGACCAATCGATATAACAGACCGACAAAACGGCGGGCTGACGGGGGCGTGATGAGTGATACGACACAAGAGTTAGTGCTGGCAGCGGATGGCAGGCCACTAAAACAGAGCTTGCGACGGGCTTTAATGCGGCAAAAGATACGAGCGCTGATGCTGATCGCGCCACTTTTGCTGTTCGTGGTTGTGACCTTTGTCGTTCCTATTTTGTCGATGCTTTTCCGCTCTGTTGAAAACGACATCGTGCCCGACACAATTCCCGGCGTTGTAACCGAACTTGCCGAATGGGATGGTTCCGCCGGGCTGCCGCCGTCCGAAGAAGTTTTCCGCTACCTTTATCTGGACCTGTTCAAGGCATCAGAAGCCAAACAGCACACCAGATTAGGGACGCGCCTGAACTATGAAAAAACCGGACTGTCTTCCTTGTTGCGCACCACCGGGCGTTCGCTCGATGACGTTGGTGAAGAATGGCAGGATCCGCTCGAAGATATCGATGCGAATTTCAAGGACGGTGCGTTCTGGTACAAAATGATGTCTGGCACCGACGGCGAAGATCTGCTTGAGGAGCGCCGCGATCTTTGGGCTGCAATGGTTGGCGAAAGCATGGGCGGGGATGTCGGCTTTGTCCCGTCAGAGCAGGTTGCTCAGATGTTGCCCTGGACCACGCGTGCCTACACAGATTTTGCGATCTGGACCGCGATCGAGGAAGAAGACACCGTTGCCGAGGAAGACCCTTGGGAATTTGTCTATGGTGCCTTGGGGATGGATTTGACCACCCCCGAAACTGTCACCGCGATCCAAAGCTATACCGGGCCGGGGGCTGAGGCCTTAAAAGCAGCGGCGGCTAATGTCGGCCAACTGCCGCAAACCGGCTTCCGCGAAGCCTTCGCAGCTGAGAATGAAGACTGGCTGTCGCCTGATGTCTGGGCCACGATCAAGCTCTATTCATCGAGCATGACGTCAGGCTATTTCCTCAATGCGGTCGATATGCAATTGACCCCGGACGGGATCGAACAGAAACCAGAAAACCAGCAAATCTATACTCAGCTGTTTATGCGAACACTTGTGATGGCACTCATCATTACGGCAAGCTGTGTCGTTCTGGGCTACCCAGTTGCGTGGCTGCTGGCAAACTTGCCAATGCGCACGGCCAGTATTCTGATGATCCTTGTTCTTCTGCCGTTCTGGACATCGCTTCTTGTTCGGACCTCTGCATGGAAAGTCCTTTTGCAACAACAAGGGGTTATCAACGAAATCCTTGTTTGGCTTGGCTTTGTAAATGATGCTGATCGTTTGATCCTGATGAACAATGCGACCGGTACGATCATTGCCATGACGCATATCTTGCTACCGTTCATGATCTTGCCGCTTTATTCGGTGATGAAAACCATTCAGCCGAGCTACCTTCGGGCGGCCAAATCACTTGGTGCGACCAACTGGACCGCATTCTGGCGGGTTTATTTCCCCCAATCGGTGCCGGGTATTGGCGCGGGCTCGATCCTGGTCTTCATCTTGGCGATTGGCTATTACATCACGCCGGAAATTGTTGGTGGCACAAGTGGTGTCTTTATCTCAAACCGGATTGCTTATCACATCTCAAGTTCACTCAACTGGGGCTTGGCGGCAGCATTGGGTTCGATCCTTCTGGTGGTCGTGCTCGGTCTGTACTGGTGCTATGACAGGATTGTCGGCATTGATAACGTGAAGTTGGGGGGCTAAGGGCATGAGTACTGCAATCATTGAAATCAAACGGCCGGACCTTTTGACCTTCACGATGCCAATCGTGGCAGTATTGGGGGCCATGTTCGGCTTTATAACCGGCAACATCTTTGGTGATCCATGGATCGGGTTGATCGGCGGCGCCATTGTTGGTGCGGCATTGGCCGGTATTCTGGCGAAGATCACGTCGGTCAAGCGTTGGAAAAGCATCTGGGGCGTTGCCGTGCTTTTCGGCGTCGTCGCGGCAATTTTCGGCGGTGTTGGCGGTCTGTTTGGCGGATTTCTTGTCGGCCTTTCGATGGGCTGGTTCGCGACATGGGTTGGCACCGGTCAGTATCGCAAACGTGTGCCAATCTATTACACACCGGGGCAGGTGCTTTGGCACAGCACGTTCCTGTTCATCTGTGCTTTTGTCTTCTTCTTCCTGATTGCGCCGTTGGTTCCAGTCATTTGGCTCAGCTTCAATGCTGAAAACTTCTTCACCTTTACGCCTGAAATGCTGAGTTTTAAGGCCGAAGGTTACAGTCTGAAGCATTACCGTGACTTCCTTGGGACGGATGAGTGGATGGTGCCGCTCAAAAACTCGCTGATCATTGCACCGATTGCGACGATCATATCGGTGTCGCTGGGAACGCTGGCGGCCATCGGTCTGAGCCAGTCTCATGTGCCCGGTCGACAGGCAATGATGGCTATCCTGATTTCACCGATGATTGTGCCATTGATCATTTCTGCGACCGGCATGTTCTTTTTCTATGCGCCGCTTGGCAACTGGCTTCAGGTAAATCTCGGCCTTAATCAGGCATTTGTTGGTTATGTGAAGGTGATCCTGGCCCATGCTGTGCTGGGGATTCCCTTCGTTATTATCACTGTCACGGCGACATTGGTGGGCTTTGATAAATCGCTGACGCGTGCAGCGGCGAATATGGGAGCCAACCCGGTAACTACGTTCTTTCGGGTGCAAATGCCACTTATTCTGCCGGGCGTGATTTCGGGCGGTTTGTTTGCTTTCATCACCTCGTTTGATGAAGTGGTTGTTGTGTTGTTCGTCGGCTCAGCCCGTCAGCAAACCCTGCCATGGCAGATGTACACTGGTTTGCGCGAGCAAATTTCTCCGACCATTTTGGCCGCAGCGACAATCCTTGTGTCGGTCTCGATCCTGCTTCTGCTAACGGTTGAGTTGCTCCGTCGTCGTTCCGAGCGTCTGCGTGGCATGAGCCCAGGATAAGCCGAATGCATCAGACCAGAACTGTATCTCGTTAAACAGACCGGGATATATATCTGAGTTAAATCGGGCCGGCGGCATTCAGTGTCGTCGGCCCGTTTGCATGTCGGGCCCTAAAAATCCGCACATTCGTATCTGCATTATGGCGTTTGTTATTGTGTATTGATGTGTGTGGGCGTCGTGCCAATACGATGCCGTAAAATCGTAAAACCAAAACAACCACGATGGCACATGATCATCGGCATTACCGGCCCTTGCGGCGGGGGCGTCGGGGTGCTAGTTTCCGCGCTGTAATTCACGTTCTGGCAGATGGATCATCTGCCGGGTTTTTTGTCATTCCTTAAGAGAGACTTTCATCCATGTCGTCTTTGGATAAGGAAACAGTTCGCCGTATTGCCTATCTTTCACGTATCAACGTGTCCGAAGAAGGCCTGACCGAACTGGCGGGTGATTTGACCCGTATCCTCGATTTTGTCGAGGAACTGCAAGAAGTTGATGTCGAAGGCTGTGAGCCGCTGACGTCGGTTGCCGATCTGACCTTGCCGCTGCGCAAGGATGAAGTCACCGATGGCAACATCCAGCAAAAAGTGCTGTCAAATGCACCGATGACCGATGCTGGCTGTTTTGTTGTGCCCAAGGTGGTTGAATAATGACTGATCTGACAAAGCTGACACTTGCCGAGGCCCGCGACGGTCTGGCAAAGGGTGATTACACTTCGGTCGAATTGACCCAAGCACACCTGAAATCGATGGAAGCGCATCGCAACCTGAACGCTTACATCACCGAAACCCCGGACAAAGCCATCGAGATGGCCAAGGCATCCGATGCCAAGCGCGCCAAAGGTGACGCTGGCAACATGGAAGGCCTGCCGATTGCGGTCAAAGATCTGTTTTGCACCGAAGGTGTTCAGACCACGGCCGCATCGCACATCCTTGAAGGGTTCAAACCCGAATACGAATCAACTGTCACCAGCAAGCTGTTTGATAATGGCGCTGTGATGCTGGGCAAGGCGAACCTTGATGAGTTCGCCATGGGGTCCGCCAACACGTCATCCTACTACGGGAATGTGATTAACCCGTGGAAAGGCAAAGACGGCAAGGACCTTGTGCCCGGCGGTTCGTCGGGTGGTTCGGCTGCTGCCGTTGCCGGTGGCATGGCGCTAGCCGCAACCGGGACAGATACCGGTGGCTCGATCCGTCAACCGGCATCCTATTGCGGTATTGTTGGCTTGAAGCCGACCTATGGTCGTTGCTCACGCTGGGGCGTTGTTGCCTTCGCAAGTTCGCTTGATCAGGCCGGTCCGATGACCAAAACCGTACGTGATGCTGCCATCATGCTTGGTTCAATGGCCGGGCATGATGCCAAGGACAGCACGTCTGCCCCGATGGCGGTGCCTGATTTCGAAGCCGCCCTTACGGGTGATATTCGCGGCATGAAAATCGGTATTCCGAAAGAATACCGTGTTGATGGCATGCCCGAGGAAATCAGCAAGCTTTGGGAAAACGGCGTTGCCATGTTGCGCGATGCCGGTGCGGAAGTGGTCGATGTGACCCTGCCGCACACCAAATACGCGCTGGGCACCTATTATATCGTCGCCCCGGCAGAAGCATCTTCGAACCTGGCACGCTATGACGGTCTGCGTTATGGACAGCGTGTCATGGACGAAGGCGACAGCCTTGATGACATGTATTCCAAATCGCGTGCGGCTGGTTTCGGTAAAGAAGTCCAGCGCCGCATCATGATCGGGACCTATGTGCTGTCGGCTGGTTATTATGACGCCTATTACAACAAGGCGCTTAAAGTCCGTCGTCGCATCTACGAGGATTTCGCCACCGCCTTTGGCACCGTAGATACCATTTTGGCACCAACCGCACCGTCGGCGGCCTTTGCAATTGGCGAAAACGAAGACGATCCGGTCAAAATGTATCTCAATGACGTGTTTACCGTTCCGGCAAGCCTTGCGGGTCTTCCGGGCCTGTCGTTGCCGGCTGGTCTGTCGTCCGAAGGTCTTCCGCTTGGTCTGCAGCTGATCGGTAAACCGTTTGACGAAGAAACCGTTCTGCGTGTCGGTGGCGTACTTGAAAGTACAGCCAACTTCACCGCGAAACCGTTCGGGCAGGAGGGCTGATCTATGACCTATATCATCGAAGGTTCAACCGGCCCGTGGGAAATCGTTGTCGGTCTGGAAGTCCACTGTCAGGTGGTTTCCAATTCCAAGCTGTTTTCTGGTGCCTCGACCAAATTTGGCAATGACGCCAACAGCAATGTCAGCCTTGTTGACGCCGCGATGCCAGGCATGTTGCCGGTGATTAACGCCGAATGCGTGCGTCAGGCGGTAAAAACTGGTCTGGGCCTCAAGGCGCAGATCAACAAGGAAAGCGTCTTTTCGCGCAAGAACTATTTCTATGCCGATTTGCCGCAGGGATATCAGATTTCGCAGTTCGATAAACCGATTGTCGGCAAGGGCACCATCATCCTTGATATGCCCGATGGTACGACCAAATCGGTTGGCATTGAACGCCTGCATCTTGAACAGGATGCCGGGAAGTCGATGCATGATCAGGACCCGAAATATTCACACATCGATTTGAACCGTTCGGGCGTTGCCCTGATGGAAATCGTCTCGGACCCTGACATCCGCCACCCCGAAGAAGCAGGTGCCTATCTGACCAAACTGCGCGCGATTGTGCGTTATCTTGGTACCTGTGATGGCAACATGAACGAAGGCTCCATGCGGTGTGATGCCAACGTATCGGTCCGTCGTCCCGGTGAGCCGTTTGGTACGCGTTGCGAGATCAAGAACGTCAACTCCATCCGTTTCGTGATGCAGGCGATCGAGATCGAAGCAAAACGTCAGGTCGAAGTTCTTGAAGCCGGCGGCGAAATCATTCAGCAGACCCGTCTGTTTGATCAGCGTCTTGGCGAAACCCGCGCGATGCGGTCCAAGGAAATGGCGCATGATTACCGCTATTTCCCGGACCCCGATTTGCTGCCGCTGGTGTTCGATGATGCGTTTGTCGCTGAAATCGAAAAAACCTTGCCGGAACTCCCGGACGAGAAAAAAGCCCGCTTCATCAATGAAAACGGCCTGTCGGCATATGATGCCGGTGTTCTTGTCGCCGAAAAGGAAAAGGCTGATTACTACGAGATCGTTGCCAAGGGCCGTGATGGCAAACTGGCGGCGAACTGGGTAATCACCAACCTGTTTGGCGCGCTGAACAAGGCCGAAGTCGGCATCGCCGATAGCCCGGTCACAGCAGAAAATCTTGGTAAGCTGATCGATCTTATTTCCAATGACACCATTTCTGGCCGTATCGCCAAGGATGTCTTTGAAATCATGATCGAAACCGGCGGTGATCCTGAAAAGATCGTCGAAGAAAAAGGCCTCAAACAGATCACCGATACCGGTGCGATTGAAACAGCGATTGACGAAGTCATTGCGGCCAACCCGGACAAGGTCCAGGAAATCCGTGATGGTAAGGATCGTATGCTTGGTTGGTTCGTCGGGCAGGTGATGAAATCCACGGGTGGTAAAGCCAACCCGGGCATGGTCAACAAAATGCTGCGCGATAAAATCCTCGGCTGATTTTAATCATCAGACGATTTGAAAAAGCCGCCCTTATCAAGTCGATAGGGGCGGCTTTTATCGTTTCAGGCGATGTCGCGTTTCCGATCCGCATCATCAAGTGCCTTGCGCAAATTGCCAAGTGATTGATCAAGCATCCTTGCCGTTTCAGGGTCATTGATGATGTCATCGGCATTGTATTTCTTACCATTCAGCACAATGGTCACACAGGCATCGTCGATGATTGTTGCATCCATCGTACGGATGGTATCGATCAACGCCGCTTGTGCAATGGTCGCCCGGCCCGATGCGTTGATGGCTGCGACCGGCATTTGCATGAACTCGCCACTGGCCACCACCCAATCAAGCGCATTCTTAATCGCCCCGGTCACCCCGTGGGCATATTCCGGACTGGCGATCAAAACCGCGTCGCTTTGTGCAAGCTTGGCCCGAAAATCAAGAACGCTTTTGGGGGGTGTTTCCTCATTATCAGGATTGAAAATCGGTAAATTGCCCAACCCATCACAAAGATGGATCTCTAATCCATGCTCTTGCCCGCATTTCTGTGCGGCCAGTAATAAGGTGCGATTAATTGACTGCGCCCGTAGGCTTCCACAGATTGCAAGAACATGACGGGGCATCGGGATGCTTTCCTGACGGTTGGTGTGTGCTGATGGCGAATTTCGGATGGCAGTGTAGGGGGCTTTACACCGCGATGAAAACCCCCGGTTGGACAAAACAGCATTTATGTATCTGCCGTCCGGTAATCGCGCGGCGATGTGCCAAGAATGCGTTTGAACATATTGCTGAACGCTGCTGGATTGTCATAGCCAAGGTCCAGCGCAATGGTCGTGATGGCTTGCCCCGCGGCCAATCTTGGTAGGGCAGCAAGGATACAGGCCTGTTGCCGCCATTCGACAAAGCTTGATCCGGTCTCCTTGCGAAACAGGCGGGTAAAACTGCGGCGGCTCATGCCCAGATGATCACACCAGTCCTCAATCGTTTCATGCGGGGTCGGGGATGTCAGAAATGCTCTGCATTTTGCCCCAAGGGATGCATGTTCCGGCAATGGAAGCGACAAGGGCAAAACCGGCAACCGCTTGATTTCATGCTCAATCAGTGTCATCAGCGCCCCGTCACGTCCCTCCACATCATATTCAGCCGGAATTGTCACCGCCTCGCTCAGCAAGTGCCGCATCAGCGATGAAATACCGACCACCTTACACTGGCGATCCGGCGTTCCGAGTTGTTCCGGGCGCAGATACAGCGACCGCATTTTAACATCGCCAAACAAGCGGACTTCATGCACAACCCCGGCCGGGATCAACATGCCGCGCTGGGGCGGCATCATCCATGCGCCTTGCGGGGTGGATGCCATCAAAACCCCGGTCAAGCCATACAGCAACTGGTCACGATCATGACGATGGGCGGCAATCACATGACCGTCGGGATAATCGGTGCCCAATGCAATGACCGGGCGGGGAACCTCGCGGAAAGATGACATGGCAATCCCTATGTCGATGAATTGGCCCAATCTCGTAATAAGTTGACCCTAACGCGGTGGTGGGCCGAATGGCAATTTTTATAATAAGGACCGCGCACCGGAAACGGGCACAGTTGCCACTTAACGAGGTCCTCCATGAACGAAGCCGTTCTCAAATCGCCGCAAACAACCCGAACCGTTTTACCGGTTTTGGGTGCCGCCAGTTTTTGTCATTTGCTGAACGATATGATTCAGTCGCTATTTGTAGCGGCCTATCCGGTGTTTAAGGGCGGCTTTGACCTGTCATTTGCTCAGCTTGGGTTGCTGACATTGACCTATCAGGTCACAGCATCGCTGTTACAGCCCTTTATCGGTCATTTTACCGATCGGCGCCCGCAACCCTATTCCTTGCCGTTTGGCATGGGGATGTCGCTTTCTGGTTTGCTGGTGCTGTCCTCGGCCCCAAGCTTTACGGTGTTGTTGATCGGCAGTGCCATGCTGGGTGTGGGGTCGTCGATCTTTCACCCGGAATCCTCGCGTCTGGCACGGTTGGCTTCCGGTGGGGCGCATGGCTTTGCCCAGTCGCTGTTTCAGGTTGGCGGCAATGTCGGCTCGGCCATTGGACCGTTGCTGGTGGTGGCGGTTGTTCTGCCTTACGGGCAGGGCAGTCTGGCGTGGTTTGCCTTTGTCGCCCTTGGTGGGGTGATCATCCTAACGCTGTTGGGGCGCTGGTATAAGCGCAACGGTCATGCCGTGCGGCGTCCACGTGTAATTGTCGCACCAGAAAATCGTCCAGCCCATCGTCAGGTGGTTGGTGGCCTGAGCGTCCTGTTTTGCCTGATGCTGTCAAAATGGTTCTATCTGGCCAGCTTCACCAGCTATTACGTGTTTTATCTCATGGAAAGATTTCCGCTTTCCGAAGGCGATGCCCAGATTTACCTGTTCATCTTTCTGGCCGCGGTTGCGGCCGGAACATTGATCGGCGGGTCAGTCGGGGATCGGATCGGGCGTAAAAAGGTGATCTGGGGATCGATCCTTGGCGCGCTACCCTTTGCGCTTATCTTGCCCTATGTGGGACTGATGGCAACCGTGCTGCTTTCCATTGCGATTGGCCTGATCATGTCCTCGGCGTTTTCAGCCATTGTTGTTTATGCGCAGGAACTTGTGCCCGGGCGCATCGGCATGATTTCGGGCCTGTTTTTTGGTCTTGCCTTTGGGCTTGGCGGGATCGGAGCGGCGATTTTAGGCGTGATGGCCGATGCCGTTGGCTTGGAACTTGTCTATCAGGTCTGTGCCTTTTTGCCCGCCATCGGATTTCTGGCGGTGTTCCTGCCCGATATCGAGCATGGGCACAAAGCCTGATGCGCGTACCGACTAAAAGTGCCGCCCTGAAAACTGTAACGTATTTCAGGGCGGCACCATTGGTGTTTGGGCATCATAAGGTCAGACGACTACTTCCCCAGAAGCTTCATGACCGCATCGGCCATCGCATCGCTTGATCCCGGGTTTTGACCGGTGACGAGCTTGCCATCAGCAACCGTATAGGACGCCCACATCTCACCGCGTTCATAAAGGCCGCCCTGTTTGTTGAACTCGTCTTCAATCGACAGCGGAACGACGTTTTCAAGACCAACGGCCTTTTCTTCGTCATTGGTAAAGCCGGTGACTTTTTTGCCTGCGACCAATGGCTTGCCATCGGTGGTTTTGGCATTCACCAGTGCCGCCGGGCCGTGGCAAACAGCCGCAACCGGTTTGTCTTGGGCAACAAAGGCTTCGATCAATGCGATGGATTTCGTATCGGTTGCCAAGTCCCAAAGTGGTCCGTGACCACCCGGATAGAAAATGGCGTCATAATCATCGGCGTTTAAGCCGTCCAGCGTGACGGTATTGGCAAATGCCTTTTGCGCCACGTCGTCTTTTTCAAACCGGGCTGTCGCATCGGTCAGCGCATCTGGCACTTGGCTGTTGGGATCAAGGGGCGGCTGGCCGCCTTTGGGGGAGGCCAGCGTAATTTCAGCACCGGCATCACGGAAACGGTAATAAGGGGCGGCAAGCTCTTCAAGCCAGATGCCGGTTTTGTGGCCGGTATCGCCCATCTGGTCGTGGGATGTGACAATCATCAGGATACGCATAAGGTCCTCCATGCGTTGATTTGGTTTGAACCGAATATAGTTGGCTGACAAATTTTGCGAAAGATCGTAGATATGAACAGATTGTCAAATTTATTGAGCATATAAAATGTCGGCATTGGATGAAGTTCGGGCCATGATGATCTTTGCCCGCGTGGTTGAAGAAGGTGGGTTTTCCGCCGCTGCGCGTAAAATGGGGTTAAGCCGTGCGGCGATTTCCCATCAGATCAGGCAGCTGGAGGCAAAGCTCGGCGTGCCGTTGCTTCGGCGCAGCACGCGGACATTTAGCCTGACCGATGCCGGAGCCCGCTATTACGACAGTTGCCGCACCATCACGCTTGAAGCCGAAGCCGCGCGCAAACGCGTTGAAGAACTCCGTGATGAGCCGGTGGGCAAAATATCGCTGAGTTGTTCGGTTCACATGGGCAATTTGCGGATCGTCCCTATCTTAAGCCGGTTTCGTCAAACCTATCCCGGCGTTGCGCTTGATGTGCGCCTGACCGACGAGGTTGTCGATCTGATCGGGCAGGGGATTGATATCGCCATTCGATCCGGCCCGTTGCGCAGTTCGGAACTAAAATCCATCCGTCTTTATGAAACCCGCCGTGTCATTGTCGCCAGCCAACAATATGTGGCCGCCTTTGGTATTCCAAACCAGCCCGAGGACCTGACCGATCATAACTGGGTGATGTATAGCCGGGTGCCTGAAACCCTGCGACTGGCACAAGGCGATCAAGAACGCAAAATCCCGGTGTCGGGCAGTGTTCAGGTCGATAGTGCAACCGCACGGCTGCAATTTCTGCGCGATGGTCACGGGATGGCAGTGGTACCCTTTTCGGATGTTGCCGATGATATCGCAAACGGCGACTTGATGCGGATTTTACCTGATTGGAACTTGCCGGATCTTAGTGTTTATGCGGTTTATTCCGGTGATGTCATGCGCAGCAGTAAGGTCAAAACACTGCTTGATTTCCTGCGTGCCCAACTGGCCGATATTGACGAAAGCCGACATTAAGAAAACTTGCGCATTAAGCCATATTGATCAATTGGCACTGATCGGCTATTCCCCATTTACGATCATTCGGGGGACCCATGGCCAATCTGTTCTTTTATTATTCGTCGATGAATGCTGGCAAATCGACGACATTGCTTCAGGCAAGCTTCAATTACCGGGAACGCGGTATGCAGACGCTGTTGCTGACGGTGTCGTTTGATGACCGGTTTGGCGAGGGCAAAATCGCATCGCGTATTGGTCTGGAAGCCCCGGCACTGCTATTCGATGCGAAAACCGACATGACGGCCCTCATTCTTGGCGAATTGGAAAAGGGCAAGGTTGATTGTGTTTTGCTCGATGAAGCGCAGTTCCTGACCAAGGACCAAGTCTGGCAGCTTTCCGACATTGCCGATAAGCATAAGGTTCCCGTGCTGTGCTATGGCATCCGCACCGATTTTCAAGGCGAGCTGTTCGAAGGATCGAAATGGCTTCTGGCCTGGGCCGATAAGCTGAACGAGCTTAAAACCATCTGCCATTGCGGGCGCAAAGCAGGAATGGTTTTACGCGTTGATGAAAACGGTGATCCGGTGCGCGAAGGGGCTCAGGTCGAAATCGGCGGCAATGATCGTTATGTTCCGGTGTGCCGCCGTCATTTCAAGGATGCGATGGGGCAATAACCCCGCATCCTTTTAATTGTATGATGAATTGATTTTAGGCGGTCAGCCGCCAATAAGCGCGGCAATTTCCGGCGCCAGAAGGCTATAGGCCACCAGCCACATGACCGCACAGGTCAGGGCATCAACAATTTTCCATGTGATCGGCCGTGCGACATAGGGTGCGAGCCATGACGCGCCAAGCGCAATGGCAAAGAACCACACGAAACTGGCACTCATCGCGCCGAGCGCAAAGCCAAGCCGCTCATCAACCGGATACTGCCCGCCAATCCCGCCCAGCATCACCACCGTATCAAGATAGACGTGCGGATTAAGCAGGGTGACGGCCAGTGACGTTCAACAGCACGGCTTTCCAGCCGGTCTTGGTGATATGTTCTTCGGCCAGTGTTTCCGTGTCAAACAGGCGGCGGAGTGCCCCAAACCCATACCAGATCAGAAACGCCGCACCGCCCCATGCGGCGATCTTGGTCAAAAGCGGGTAGGCGGCAATTAACGTCCCCAAGCCCGCAACGCCTGCGGCAATCAGGACCGCGTCACACAGCGCACAGACAAATGCCACCATCATCGGATGATTGCGGCGTAATCCTTGGCCAAGGACAAAGGCGTTTTGTGCGCCAATGGCAATAATCAATCCGCCGCCAAGGCCAAATCCGGTTGCATAGCTAAGAAACATGTTCGGGCATTCCTGTGTGTGTTGGAAGCCCAGTCATAGCAATTGGATCAAATAAGAAAATAGAATTATAGTCATGTAGGATTAGAATATTTAATGTGAACGAGTGGGAGTTTGGGATTGGCCATGCTGGATTATAAATTGCTGCAAGCCTGTGCCGAAGTGATCCGTCATGCCAGCTTTGAAAAGGCGGCCCGCGAACTGGGCTTGACGCAATCGGCGATATCGCAACGGGTCAAATTGCTGGAAGACCGTTTGGGCCAACCGCTGATCATTCGGGCCAAACCGATTGTCGCGACGGCGTCTGGTAAGCGCCTGTTGCAGCATTACCAAAGTGTCCGGTTGCTGGAACACGACCTTCAGGATGACTTGCCCGATATCCCGTCTGATGGCGGTTTTGGGCAGGTGGCTCTTGCGGTTAATGCAGACAGTTTGGCAACATGGTTTATTAATGTTCCCAAATGCTTGTTTGATGAATTTGGACTTCTGGTTCATCTGAGTGTCGATGATGAATCGCTTAATCACGAGGCTCTTTTGGATGGCAGGGTGCTTGGCGCCATCAGCCTGCGCCCAACCCCGATGCAAGGCTGTCGAGCACGACCACTTGGTAAGATGCGCTATGTCATGGTGGTGTCACCGGAATTTCAAAAACGCTATTTTTCGGCCGGGGTGACGGCAGATGCATTGCGGTCCTGTCCGGCGGTGAATTTTTCACATCATGATGAATTGCAAAACCAGTACCTTAAAACCCATTTCGGTTTGAACCCCGGCGATTTTCCTGCCCACACGGTGCCAAGTTCACAAGGGTTCGTGACCGTGGCCGAGCAGGGCATTGCCTATGCCGTTGTGGAAATTCATCAGGCCGAAGAAGGCCTGCGTACCGGGCGGTTGGTCCAGCCTTGTGATCATGTGATTGAACGTCCGCTTTATTGGCATCACCGCACCATGAAAAGCAAACTGCTCGATCGGGTCAATGAAACAATCTTGTCTGAAGCGCGCCGTTTTTTACCCGCAATTGATCGCTAACACATTCAGATAACAAGGCGTTTTACCAAAGTTTGGAATGACTCTTTTCTGATCCGGTTTGACTTCAAGGCCAAACTGGCGCTTACTTTGGCGGGTAAAACAAATTCGATAACGGTCTGTTTAAACAGGGAAACCATGGCGCATCGCCTGATTGCTTGTGAACATTGTGACTATGTGCATGTGGAAAACGACATTCCCGCAGGCAGTGTCGCATGCTGTATTCGATGTGGTTCACCGCTTTATGCGGCCGAACAACCACGTTTTGACAAGCCATTGGCACTGGCCTTTACGGCCCTCGTGTTGTTTGTGATCGCCAATATCTATCCGCTTTTGACCTTCTCAATGGACGGCCGTGCCGAGACCAATACCCTGGGCAGTGGCGTTTTGACATTCTGGCAGGAAGGGTTTCCCTTTCTGGCCTTTATGGTCGCACTCACATCGATAGCCGCCCCGATGGTGGTGATCGCTGCCCATATCTATGTCTTGTTACCGCTCTCAATGGGGTGGACTGTGCCGGGGGTTAAACGTGTCTGGCGTGTTCTGGCGATCATTCGTCCGTGGTCGATGCTTGATGTGTTTTTGATCGGGCTTTTGGTCGCGCTGACCAAGCTGACTGATTTCGCCCAGGTGATCGCAGGACCGGCATTCTTTGCGGTCTGTTGTTTGATCCCGACCGTGCTTTTAATGAATATCACGCTTGATCCCCGGACGGTTTGGCGCCGCATTGCGCCTGCGGGTTTGCGATATCTTACCGAAGATGACCTGACAGAAAGCCGTTCCAACGGTTCGGGGCAAAACAACGCCAAAGGATCAGACGCAGGGCTTATGACCTGTCATACCTGTTCGATGGTTGTTGCCGCGCGGAATGTTGACCATGGGCATTGCCCGCGCTGTGGGGCGGTTGTTCATCTGCGTAAAGCCCGCAGTCTGTCGCGGGCTTTTGCCCTGCTGTTGACGGCAGTTGTTCTTTATATCCCGGCGAATGTTTTTCCAATCATGACCGTGACCTATCTGGGCCGGGCGGAGGCCGATACAATTCTGTCTGGTGTGGCGGTACTGGTTCAGGCCGGGGAATGGCCGATTGCCATTGTTGTCTTTACCGCAAGTATCCTTGTACCCATTATCAAGATTGTTTTGCTGGGCTGGATTTACCTTGCAACATGGTTGGGGCTGTCCGGGCCGTTGCGGCAACGCACACGGGTCTATCGGATTACGGAACTGATTGGGCGCTGGTCGATGGTAGATGTGTTTATGGTATCCATCCTTGCGGCCTTGGTGAAACTGGGCAACATCGCATCCATTCAGCCGGGATTTGGCGCGGTTGCCTTTTGTGGCGTGGTCATTTTAACCATGCTGTCGGCGATGGCCTTTGATCCAAGGTTGATCTGGGATCGCGCCGGGATGCGCCGCGAAACACTGCGCAATAAAACCTTACGCAGCAATAGTCTGAAAGAAACACAGGGGAGCCCGTCATGAGCGGCGAGAATATGACGCCACAAGGGCCAAACGAACGACAAGTCGGTCAACCTGACGTCAAAAAAGGCTGGGGCAGATTTTCAATCATCTGGCTGGTTCCGTTGGTGGCGCTTCTGGTCGGAGGGTGGCTTCTGTGGCGCGATGTTGTGTCAAAGGGCCCGGAAATCACCCTTACATTTGAAACGGCTGACGGGCTGGTGGCGGGGAAAACCCCGATACGGTATCGCGATGTTGATGTCGGGCAGGTCACCGAAATCAGCTTGGCGAAGGGCTTTGATCATGTCCGTCTGACCGTGCGGATGAATGCCGATTTCAGTGACTATCTGACGGATAAGACCCAGTTCTGGGTGGTGCGCCCGCGTGTGTCGGGGCGCGGTATTACCGGTCTGGAAACAATTGTTTCTGGTGCATATATCGAAGTTGCTCCTAATGATAGCGGTACTGCGCAAGATACCTTTGTCGGTGCCGAGGAGCCCCAACTCATCACAAGTGACCAAGAAGGGACGCGCTTTATCCTGACGGCGGACAAACTTGGGTCATTGTCGGTTGGTGCGCCGGTGTTGCTGCGCGGGGTTGAGGTTGGCGAAGTTCTTGATACCGAACTTGATGACGATGCCAAGGGGGTTTCCGTCCCCGTCTTTATTCGAAAACCGTTTGATCAGCTGGTGAAGCGCGATACCCGTTTTTGGGATTCAAGCGGCATTGCGGTTGATCTTAATTCCGATGGGCTGTCATTGCGCGCGCAATCGGTTAAATCGGTTCTGGCCGGGGGGATTAATTTTTACACCCCCGATGCCAGTGAACAAAGCGAAAGAGCCCCGTCTGACACGGTTTTCAATCTGTTTAAAACGCTTGAGCAGGCTGAACTTCTGACCGAAGGATACAGCAAGAAATACATTCTTTATTTCGATTCATCCGTACGCGGACTGTCACGCGGCGCACCGGTGGAATTCAACGGTATTCGTGTTGGCACAGTCGAAAGCGTTGATCTGGAATATGTGGTTGATCAGCGCGCCTTCCGGGTCCCTGTCGTTGTCACCCTTGAGCCGGAGCGGGTCAGTGTTGTGGGCGGTGATTCTGCTGAGATTGATCATACGGAAACCATTGGAACCTTGGTCGAGAATGGCCTGCGGGCGCGGCTGAAAACAGGAAGTTTCATCACTGGTCAGCTGTTTGTCGATTTGTCGATGCATACGGTCGCGCCAGCCCGATATCTGGGCAATCAAAAGGGCGATATACCTGAATTGCCAACCCTGCCGCAGAAGCTTGACGAGATTGCCAATTCACTGACCAGTTTGCTTGAAAAGGTTGAAACGTTCCCGATTGAAGAAATCGGTATTCGCTTGCTTGGAACGGTCGAGGGGATGGAAAACATCGTCACATCACCTGCCTTGACCGACGGTATGAGAAGTCTTCAACAGGCGGCAGATGGCGTTAACAAGCTGGTTGAAAACCTTGACAGCAGTGTGCTGCCTGCAACCCAAAGCGCACTTGATGCCGCCCGCGAAGCATTGGGCGGTGTGCGCGATGTGACCGGCCCGACGTCGCCTGTGCGCTATAATCTGGAACAGGCCCTTAAGGAACTGACGGCAACGGCACGTTCGTTGCGCGATCTTGCCGAGTTTCTTGAACAAAACCCAAGTGCTCTGATACTTGGCAAAAAAGGCCCGAGGGAGGACGAATAATGCGTCAGACATTGCCAATGCATATCCGTGCGGGGGTGCTTCTGTTTCTTATCGCACCCTTGATCGCGGCCTGTTCAACACCGGCCCCGGATCGGTACTACCTGCTTTCGGCGACCCTGAACCCGGCGGCACCGGTTGCCGGGCAGGGGACTGTGATCGGAATTGGGCCTGTGACCATCCCAAGTCATCTGGATCGTTCGATGATTGTGTCACGCAGCAGTTCCAACCGGCTGGAAGTCAATGCTGGTCATCGGTGGGCCGAACCGCTCGATGAAAACATCAACCGCATCCTGTTGGAGAATATAGACCACACCGGCAAGGCAGTCCGGTTGGAAACATTCCCATGGACGTCGCGCGATGGTGTCGACTGGCAGATTGTGGTCGACATAGACCGGTTCGAACGTCAGGCGGATGGCAAGGTCCTTTTGGCGGCCCGCTGGAAACTTGTTGCGTTTGAAAGTGGCGATATCACTGCATCAAACCGGTATGAGAAGGTTGTTGATCCCAAAAACACCGATGTTGAAAGCACGGTTTCGGCCATGAGCGACCTTTTGGCCGATATGTCGGTTGATATTGCAAAATACATTCCGTGATACGTGTCGGAGTGCCGGTGTGCCCTGCTTTTTTGCCCAGCCTTGGCCTGTCGCGCGGATCTAGGCTGGGCAGGCTTTTGGGGTGAATGATCAGGCTTGGAAAGGTGTCCGACTTCACATCGAAATCGCTGAAGATTGGAAAAGATCAATATCAACCTATTGTTTTCATCATACGAATGGGCTTATATAGAAGATATAAATATAAAAACTATGGGACACGCGCCTGACTGCAAAAACGGCATGTAGATGCCGCCCAAACAGGAAGTTAGGGAGCCAGAGCGCGTTATGTCGGATACGACATTTGAAGTACGGGTTCAGCGGGGGGATCGCTGGATCATTCATTCGACATTTGATGTCGAAAAAGAAGCGGTAACAGAAGCTGAAAAGCTTTTGAAAACCAAGGTTTCGGCCGTGCGCGTTGTCCGTGATTGGGAACGTGGCGACGGGAAGCATATCGAAAAGGTCCTTCTTGAAAAAGAAGGGGCTGGCGACGAAGAAGAAAAAGACGTGCGTGTCACGTCGATTGACGAAGCGCCGCTGTGCGAAACCGACAATGACCTTCTCCAGAAAGAAAGCCGCGCGACCATCAACCGGTTGTTGCGCAAGTATTTTGAACAGGAAATCCTGACTCCTTGCGAGGTAATGTATAATTACCAGAATCTGCGCAAGTTGATGTTCCATGATACCCTGATGCCGACTGCGGTCGACAAGGTTGCCGGGCTGCATGCCAAGGCAACCGACGGCGATCATATTGAGGCGATGAACAATCTGCACGGCGCGATTGAGCAGCTTGCGGCCCGCGCCCGTGAGGTTGAAAAGGTTGATCTTCCTGAATTTGAAGACGCAACAATTTCAGAAGTGCGCGACGAAATTCGCCGCCTGAATTTGGCCGAAGATACTGATTTCCTGACGATGGTAGCGCTAACACGCGTTATGTCCTCGACGCGCAACTGGGTCGGCAAGCTTGATCTGGCACTTAAGGTCAAAGGCGACGAGAAAGACGAAGCCGCCCGTAAACTGCTTGATGATGTCATCGCAGATATTCTGGGATCCCCGGTTGCGCTTAAAGAATTGCTTGGCAGTTCACGCAGCTTCGGCGAAGCCGTCACGCTGCACATTGATCTGGCACTGGGGCGGGCTAAGGGCAATCGCGGTGCCGCGAATGATATTCTTGAACTGATGAACCCGTTGTTTGGTTCGGGCCTTTTGGCGACCAGTCAGGAAGCGATGTTTGACTACATCGTACGTGAGCTTAAAAGCCCCAATAACCTGACACGCCACGAAAGCGATCCGGACCCGTTAACCGATATTCTGGATCGGTTGGTGACCGAAAATGGCGTTATCTATGGAACGCCAATGACGGCGGCACTGGCGGAGCGTGGTGCGCGGTTGCGCAACGTTGGTGGCCCGCGCGCCATGATCGAAGGGGTCGAGGAAATCTGCGGGCGTCTGATCCCGAACTGGCGCAAGCTGACCTGGCTGATTGCGGTTGCCAACAGCGGTGTCGCCGAAGGTTTCGAAGACGAGCTGTATGGCATGATGACCGATGCGGTCAAAGACATGCGTGCACTGCGGGCGTTTTGTGATGCCGACGCAAAGCCGCGTGACAAGATGGCCAATGTCAAACACATGAACGATATCCTTGAAGCATCGGTTGTGCCCGATGACAAGAAAAAGGAAATCGGTGGCAAGCTTGATGACGGGCTGGCGGATTATCTGGTGCGCGAAAAGGTGATTGAGCGGATCGACAACCCGTCACTGCATTTGCGCAAACGCGCCTATATGCTGGTGCAGTTTTGTTCAAGCGGCGTCCTGATCGAAGGAAAATCGGCCAACATGGCGCGAAAACGGGTGGTCGGGTATCTCAAGCAACCGAACTTCACTGACAAGCTGGTCGATGACATTACCGACATGCCCGCCAAGGAAGGCACCATTCGTGACTTCTATGCGCTTTTGCAGCGAAGCGGGTTCTAGCGACGTTCTTTCTGACAAGCTGGCGAATACACAACACCCCACCAAGCCATAGTGGCAAGATTGGTGGGGTGTTTGTCATTGTTGCCAGTTTTGATTTCCGGCATTGTTGGGGTGCGTTAGGGAGATCACGCTATGTCAGTACAAACACCCGATACCCGGTTGATCGTTTGCTACGCCTATGACGAGGTCATGAGCCTTGATATCGTCGGGCCGTTGCAGGTGTTTGCCACTGCCAACGATGAATTATCATCTCTGGGCCGTGCGCGGACCTATGAGAATATGGTCGTGGCAGATGAAGCAGGCCCGGTCAAAACGTCATGTGGCATTCGGCTTCATGCTGATATGGCGTTGCGTGACCTTGATCTGGCTGGTGTCGATACCCTGCTGGTCCCGGGCGGCAACGGAATGCCCGAGCGCCGCAAGGATAAAGCGTTGCATCAATGGGTCCGGGATGCGGAAAAACGGGTCGTGCGTCTGGGCTCTGTATGTTCCGGTGCCTTGATCCTTGCCGAGGCCGGAGTGCTTGATGGGCGCATGGCAACAACCCACTGGTCGCGGTGCGATGAAATGGCGCGCGATTTTCCAAAAATCAAAATGATGGGCGACCGTCTGCACAGTTATGACCCAACGGGGTTTGACGGGGATTCTCATGTTTTCACATCTGCTGGTGTGACCGCTGGGATTGATTTGGCATTGGCAATCGTCGAGGCCGACTTTGGCCGTAACCTTGCCTTATCCGTTGCCCGCCGGTTGGTGATGTTTTTAAAGCGCCCCGGCGGACAGGCACAGTTCAGTTCCTATCTTATCCCGCAAAAGGGGGCGACCGCGCGTCTTGCCGGTTTGCTGGAATGGTTACCGGGCCATCTTGAACGGGACCTTTCGCTTGACGTCCTGGCGGGTCGGGCAGGGATGGCACCCAGAACATTTTCACGTGTGTTTGCGCGCGATATGGGCATGAGCCCGGCGCGATACATCGAACGGATCCGGGTTGAGGCCGCAAGGGCCTTGCTACAAGACGAAGCCATGACGATTGCAGATGTTGCGACCTTGTGCGGGTTTCGGCACCCTGAAACCCTGCGGCGTACGTTTCAACGTCATTTGGCCGTCAGCCCGCAGGAATATGTTGAACGGTTTGCCCGAAAGTCACTTTCACCCGTTTAGGACCTGATCCTTAACGACCGGAATTACGGGCGAATATTTGTCTTAAAATTGAATGTTTTTTTGGGAGTTGGAAACATGTTGTTGCTGACCAATGGATCATTGCGTCTGCTGTTTGTCGCGCAGGCACTGTATTGGTCCTGTTCACTGATCGGGATTACGCTGACCTCGATTGTTGGCGTGTCGCTTGCGCCAACGGCGGTCTTGGCGACTTTGCCGTTAGGCATTTTGATGCTTGGTAATCTGGCGTCTGTGCATCCGCTGTCGATGATCATGCAGAACTATGGCCGACGCACGGGCCTGTTTCTGGGGGCTTTGTGTGGTGTTGCTGGCGGACTGTTGCTATCGGTGGGGATTTACATCGGTGCATTCTGGCTGGTGGCAGCCGCGCCTTTTTTGATCGGGACTTATCAGGCATCTGCGATGTATTACCGCTACGCCGCCCTTGAAACAGTTGATGCCACCCATAAAGGCCGGGCCGCAGCACTGGTTGTCGGTGGCGGTGTGTTGGCCGCGTTGATCGCACCGGAAATTGCCGCCTCGAGCCGCGATATGCTGCCCGTGCCCTTTGCTGGGGCCTATGTCGCACTGGCGGCGTTGGCGGCTGTGGGCGCGCTTTTGATGCTGATGTTGCCTGATGGCGGTATTCCGGTCAAACCGCACACCAGTCGGGGCATCATGCGGGACCTTTTGCGCCGTCCGGCCATTCGTGGGGCGATCGCGGTTAGTGCCAGCGGTCACGGCATTATGGTGTTGGTGATGACCGCAACGCCGCTTGCAATGAAGTATTGCGGTTTTGATGTCGATGTATCGGCCAATGTTATCCGTTGGCATTTGGTCGGCATGTTTCTTCCGGCTTTTGTTGCCGGGCCGATGATTGATCGGTTCGGTGCGCGCCGTGTCGCGGTTCTGGGCAGTGGGGTGCTGGTGGCCAGTGTGATTGCGGCCTTGTCCGGGGTGACGGTTACGGCCTTTTTGGTCAGCTCGTTTCTGCTTGGGATTGGCTGGAACATGATGCTTCTGGCGGGTACGACCTTGTTGGGTAAAGGGCACACTGAGGCCGAACGTGGTCATGCGCAAAGCCTGATGGAGTTGGGCAACGGTATTACCGCAACCATCGCATCTGTCATATCAGGGGCCCTGATTGCCGGGGCCGGTTGGGATTTGATCAATTACGGCGTGCTGCCGTTCCTGTGTGTGGCGCTGATCATGATGTGGCGCGCACGGCAGGACCAAATTCCGGCCAACGTCTAAGCAAGATAAAAGAAACCGCCGGTCGCGATGACCGGCGGTTGGAGTTGCGAGACGAGCGGGGAGGCTCGCCTCGGCGCGATAAACTGCCCGGCGCAAAAGGTTGTGTGAGGTCCGGGCAATAAAAAACCGGCCATCAGGCCGGTTGTGCGTTCATTGACGGGGCATTGCCCGCGACAAATTCCTTGATCTTCTGCAACACGAACTCTCGCGAGCTGTTTTCACGGGTACGGAAAAGAACCTCGCGGTCCTGAATGACCAGCCCCATATACACCGGATCGGTATAACCTTCCGGGGTCATTTTGAGGGCACGAAGAGTGTGGCCGAAATCATCGGTGCTCTGATAGATGGTACGCATGTTACTCCAACCAGCTTGTAGCGTCTTCTGACGTTGAAAAACCAATCGACTGTCGCTTTATGACAGGTGTTTTTTGCCAACAGATGACAGCTGTGTGATGGTTTGAAGAACTCTTTTGGCTTTCAACCGCAAAATGCCATGAGACGGGGTCTCAAAAAGCTGCTGGTTTTATTTGATGGGCCTGTTAAAAAGAAAACGTCGTAAACGCTGGTTTCGGGCATTGACACACGCCGTGCCGGTGTTTAAGAAAGGCGTCGTTCCGCAGGGAACACCAAGGACATAGAGGGCAAGTGGCCGAGTGGCTGAAGGCGCTCCCCTGCTAAGGGAGTATAGGGTCAAAAGCCCTATCGAGGGTTCGAATCCCTCCTTGCCCGCCAATGTTAAAGGCACCCTAAAAGGGTGCCTTTTTCTTTGCCTAAATGGCAGAAAACTTCCTTCTCAAGCGTTGTCTGGGGATCGGGGGCTCGCATTTTTGCGAAAAGCCCTCATCTGATCATGGATGCGATACCACAATGATTGAGGAAAAAATGCCCAGTAAAACGACAGTTTACGCAGGATGCATGACCAAAGCGGTTGCCGTTGCCTGTGCGATGTTCTCAATACCATCGGTGATGGCGCATGCGTCAAACAGCGCGCATGATCATGGATATGTCGAAATCGCACAAAGCGGCGGTATTTTTTCCGATGAAGAACGCCGCATCATCCGTGATGTTCTCGATGTCGCAACTGGGACCGTTGATGCCGATCAGGGGCACGGCAACGACAAAGGTGGTAAAGGCCTCGGAAACAAAGGCAAGGGCAACAAAGGTCTGCCGCCGGGAATTGCCATGAAGCTTGAGAGGGGTGGTTCGTTGCCACCAGGAATTGCCAAGCGCGACCTTCCGGATGATCTGCGCGCACGCCTGCCAAATCGCACAGATGACGCTATTCGCCAGATTGTCGGCAATGACGTTGTCCTGATCCAGAAGGGCACCGAGCTTATTCTTGATGTGATCTCGGACGTCGTGCGCAATTAGACGAAATGTCTGACGGCACACAAACAAAAAACGCGGCGAAGATTTTCGCCGCGTTTGTCATTTTACGCCCTTGCCTGAGTGATCAGGTGAACGCGTTAAACGTGATGATGGTTTGGGTGTCCTTGATATTGGGCAGCTTGTGGATTTGTTCGTTCACATAGCGCCCGATATCCTGTTCGTCTTCGACATAAACTTTGACCAGAAGTTCGAACGGGCCGGAAATGGAATAGACTTCCGAGACACCTTCGACTTCTTCGACAAGATTGGCGGCGACGTCATAGGCTTTGCCCAATTCGCATTTCACGAAGATGAAAAAGGGGTGCATCGGCAGTGCTCCAGTAGGTTTGAATTTCAGATAAGCTATCGCGACACGGCAGGGCTTGCAATCTTATCGCGCGTGTAACCGGTCAATATAAGACACGCTACCCCGATCCGTGACGGTTAAATCAGTTTTTTAAAGGCATGTTCGGCGCGTGCGTCAACCGCACTCTGTGTCAGGTTCCAAACGGTGGTTCCTTCGGTTTCAGCCGTCAGGCTGGCCATGGCCAAACCTTCGGCGACTGCCTCATCCATCGTCGCGCCCGGTTTGGTAAACCGTGACAGGAACCCGGAATAAAACGCATCACCGGCCCCGTTGACGTCGCAAACCTTTGTTGGCAACGGGTGCCAGAATGCCGTGCTGTCACCAGATGATGACACAACACCTTTTGCCCCCAGCGTAATCACCATGTCACAAACACCTTTGCCGCGCAGAACGTCAATGGCGGTCTTTGCCTGATCAATCTCATTGATTTCAATGCCGGTCAGGACTTTTGCCTCAGCCCGGTTGGCGATCAAAAGGTCAAGCTTGTCAAGAACCGGGGCGAAGCGCGCACCCTTGCTTGGTGAAACGGTTGCAGCACAGAATTTTGAGCTGCCCTTGTTTTTCGTCAGCCAGTCAATGGTGGGGGCGGGCAGGTTGGCATCAATCAGCCACCATGGCCACGCCTGAAGGTTGGCCAGTTGATCCTTCAAAAGATCAATGCTCAGCAGGTCATAGACTTCGGCGTCCATCATGCCCAACGCCAGTTCGCCGGTGTCATCAAGCACGGCGGTATAGCCTGCTGTATGCTTACCGTCGAGCTTGTGCATCCGGCGGGTATCGATCCCCAGTTCAGACAGGGCGGCAATCACCTGTTCGCCGTCACCGTCATCTCCAACCGCGCTCAGCATTGCGACATTGTTGCCAAGCAACCTCAGATGAACCGCAATATTGCGCGCAACACCGCCGGGTTTGCGGTGCAGGGTTCTGACGGGGTTTGAGGCCGCCGGGACAAACTGTTCCGTACATTGCAAGGTGCGGTCAAAATGAGCGGCACCAAAACAAAGAATATTGGCCGAGGGCGTGATCACAGGTTGTTGCTCTTTGTGGTGAGGGTCAGGGAGTGACAGGCAATTTCAAACAAGCGACTTTCTAAGCCGCGACACCGATCAAAGGCAAGAAAAACAACAAAGGGCGACCCACGTGAGCCTGTGTGAAAACAGGATTCCCAAGCGTTGTCTGATTTGAGAAACTGCCCGGAGGATGAATTTCGGGCAGTTTTTTTATGTCAGGCTTTATCGAAGGAACCAGTCGCGAACAGGGAACACTTTTCCCGGACCGGCTTGATGATCTTGTTGCCGATGACAATGGGGTGCGGGTGATTGATGCCTTTGTCTCGGCCCTTGATCTACAGGCACTGGGTTTTGTCCGGGTGCAGCCAAAGGCGACAGGTCGTCCGGGCTATCATCCTTGCGTTCTTCTGAAATTGTATCTGTATGGCTATCTGAACCGTTTGCGTTCGAGCCGGGGGCTGGAACGCGAATGCCACCGCAATATCGAACTTTTGTGGCTGCTGGACCGTTTGGCCCCTGATTTCAAGACGATTGCCGATTTCCGCCGAACGAACCGGGAGGGGATAGGCCGGGTTTGTCGCAGTCTTGTGCTGTTTCTGCGCGGGGAAGGGCTGATCGCGGGTCAGTGCCTGGCCGTGGACGGATCGAAATTCCAGGCAGATACCAGTCCGCAAAAAGTCTGGACGAAATCACAGCTTCAAAAGCGGATCGCCGATATTGACCGGCAAATATCGGACTATCTCGCAGAGATGGACGCCATTGACCATAGCCAGAATGCTACGGATGGCCCGTCGGTACACCCCGTCGGACGTCCCGGGCGGCACAGGAGGTAAAACAGGTGATGTGCGTGCAACCCTTGCAAAGTTGCGCGCGCAGAAAGCCGATCTGGCCCAGTCGGTGCTTCTGATGGACGAGATGGGACAGACACAGGTGGTTATCGGAGATGGGGATGCCCGGATCATGCGATCAGGCAAAGGCCGGATTGTCGGCTACAATCTTCAGTCTGCGGTCGATGATGCCCACGGGCTGATCGCTCATCATGAAGTGACACAGGCGACATCGGACCAGAATGAATTGCATCGGGTCGCCAAAGCAGCAAAGGACGTGCTTGAGCGCACAAAGATAGATATTCTGGCCGATGCGGGCTATGCCGATGCAGAGCAGATCGCGGCCTGTGACGAAGATGGCATCACCGCTTTTGTTCCCCATCCTCGCTCACGTAACACGCATGGTGATTTCTTTGAAAAGTCCGACTTCGACTGGGATGCAGCCAAGCAGCATTATATCTGTCCGGCAGGAAATGTCCTGTCCTTCGAGAATGCCTCGCGCAAGAACCAGAGCGCCAATTACGTGGCCGATCCGAAGGATTGCGCCGCCTGTGCGCACAAATCCCGTTGCACCAAAGTCGACCGGCGACGGGTCAGCCGCCATTTGCTTGAGGGGCCCCTCGAGCAAACGGCCCAACGCATGGCGGACCATCCCGAGGCGATGACACGACGAAAATCCCTTGTCGAACATCCGTTTGGCATTCTCAAACACATGATGGGAACACCGAGGTTCCTGTGCCGGGGCTTGCCTGCGGTCAAGGCAGAAATGGCCTTATCCGTCACAGCTTTCAATCTCAAGCGCGCCATCAACATCCTCGGGGCAAAAAACATCATCGAAAGGCTCTTGCTCGCCCCCGTATGAGGAAAACACACACAGTTTATGAAAAACCCCGCTACAGGAGCAGCGGGGTTTTGACACAGGCTCCACGTGGCCGCCCTTTGATATCTGATGCCATATGTGCGGCACTTATTTCAGCATGATCCGGTCACCCGCCATAGGGGTCACTGGCGACTTCATACCGATATAGTCGGCAACCGCCTGTTCAAGGTTGGGACCAAAGTCATAGACATTGGTCGCATTATCCCGGAACAGGGCATAGCCATCGCCGCCATTGCGCATGAAGTCGTTGGATACAACGCCATAGGTCTTGTTCATATCAATCGGCGCATAACTGTCCCCCTCGGCGACCATGACGTTTGAAACGCGCGATCCAACCGGCTTGGACAGATCAAGATCGAATTTAAGACCGGCGACTTGTGGGAACTGGCCTTTGTCCTCGTCAACTTTCGAAACACCATGTTCAAGCGATGCGACAACATCCTTGCCCGACAGGTTAAACGTTGCCAGCGCGTTCTGGAACGGCAAAACCGTCAGGACTTCGCCCATGGTAACCGTTCCTTCGTCAATGCTGGCACGCACTCCACCACCGTTCTGAATGGCGATCTGATAACCGTCGCCCGCTTTCCACAACATCGCATCGGCGACCAGCGAGCCCATGGAACATTCCATATGACGGCATGTTTCGCGCGATCCGTCGGCCGGTGCGGTAAAGCTACCGACATCGACATTGCGAACCGCGTCGACCTTGCCGCTGGACAAGGCAATAACGTCGAGAACGTCCTGGGCCGGTTTTATGCTGGCATCAAGGGCAATCGGCTCACCTGACCACGCGGTTGCGACACCATCATCATCAAAGGTGACGTTCAGTTCGCCAAGATAGCGGCTATAGGCATACGCCTGCACCACAAGAACAGGTTTACCATCCGGTGCGGTTTCAACAACCGGGTAGGGGTAGTTGGCCTTTTCATTGGTATTGGAAAACAGCTGGTTGTCATGGCCGCCAACAATGACGTCAATGCCACTGACCGTTTTGGCCAGTTCGAAATCCTTGTAGGAGCCCGAATGGCTCATGACGATGATTTTATTGACCCCCTTAAGGCGTAAACGTGCCACAGAATAGCGCAATGCCATCTCGGAATCTGTGATTTCAACCTGATCGCCGGGGCTTGAGATATCCGGGGTTTCTTCCGTCGTGATGCCGATCAGGCCGATTTTTTCACCGCCAAGTTCGATAATGATGTCGGGCTTGATTTCACCATCAAGGCTGGAGGCCGCGGTCGGATTTACATTGGCCGACAGGACCGGAACAGTGCTGGCTTTGATAAAAGCCTCAAGCACTTCGGGGCCATCGTCAAATTCGTGGTTGCCAATTGTCATGGCGTCATAGCCAGCCATGGTCATCAACTGGGCGGTCAATTGGCCTCGATAGGTCGAATAATAAAGGGATCCCTGAAACTGATCGCCACCGTCAAGAGCCAGCACATTGCCGCCTTGGGCCTTGGCATCACGGATGGCGGTCGCAAGACGCGCGTATCCGCCAAAACATTTTCCGTCGGCATCGTCTTCGACCGAGCAGGTATTGTTATACTTGGTGACCGATTCAACGCGATCATGAACGTCATTGGTATGAAGAATACGCAAATCATAATCTGCCAATGCGCTTCCCGCACCAAGGGTCAACATGGTGCATGCCGATAGAAGCCCTGCAATCTTATGTTTCATTATTGATCTCCAGCAATGGGCCAGTTTTGCCGATCCCTCACAGCAAGCTGGCATGATATGACAAAGCCTTAAACGTGCGGAATGCTAACACCAATTAATCGCCGGTGGTACGCCCGGTTGATGACGGTGCGATGAAAAATGCAATTTTCCAACCATGGCCTGCGCGTTGGATGCGTATGGTTTTATGTATCCGGTAAAGAATCGGCAGCACAGAATGACCGTGTTGCGATGGCGAACGTCATAAAACCCGTTTGGTTGATTATTAAGTTTGCCAAGAAAATCTATCGTGCGAAATATCGTCGAACCTGAATGAGGAATGCGCCCTAACCTAAGGGAAACCCCGCAGGAAGGGGACGTGCAACGGCGGAATTGCTGCATGCCTTTTTTGACCAAATGGACAGGTTATGCCGCAGTTTGCGCGGTCTTCTATTTACAGGGTACTATCTTTTGTAGTTACCATAAGCATCTCGCAGTGCAGACATTCCGGTTCAATCCGGTAGAGGGGCCAAATTTTGGTCGCACTGCGGATCAGGTTTTTCGATGAGGGAGTTCCACCGGTTAAGGGCACCGGCGGAAGAATAAACAGAATTCAAGCAAAGAAGGGCATCGGAATGAAAAAGCTTCTGACCTCCGTGGTCGCGGCTGTCGCCTGCTATGCAGGTGTTGCAGCGGCTGCAGAAATCAATCCGGCAGTGGTCTATGACCTTGGCGGCCGTTTTGACCGTTCGTTTAATCAGGGCGCATATAACGGCGCTGAAAAATACAAAGAAGACACCGGTACCGAGTATCGCGACTTCGAAATTCAGAACGATTCCCAGCGTGAACAGGCGATGCGCAACTTTGCACGTCGTGGTATGAACCCGATCGTTGCGATTGGCTTTTCGCAGGCTTCTGCCTTGGAAAAAGTCGCCAAAGAATTCCCGGAAACCAAATTCACCATCATTGATATGGTTGTTGACCTGCCGAACGTTCAGTCCGTGGTCTTTAAAGAACACGAAGGGTCGTTCCTGGTTGGTATTCTGGCCGCAATGGCATCTGAAACCGGTAAAGTCGGCTTTGTCGGTGGCATGGACATTCCGTTGATTCGCAAATTTGAGTGTGGCTATGCACAGGGTGTTAAATACGCCAATAGCGACGCTGAAGTGTTCCAGAACATGACCGGCACGACTGGTGCAGCATGGAATGACCCTGTTAAGGGTGGCGAGTTGGCCAAATCACAGTTCGACCGTGGCGCAGACGTTGTCTATCATGCGGCTGGTGGTACGGGCGTTGGCGTTCTTCAGGCAGCAGCTGATGCAGGCAAACTCGGTATCGGTGTTGACTCCAACCAGAACGCACTGCATCCGGGATCGGTTCTGACCTCGATGCTCAAGCGCGTTGATGTTGCTGTTTACGAAGCATTCGAAGCAGCCGCTGGCGATGACTGGCAGCCGGGCCTGACCATTCTTGGTCTGGCAGAAGGCGGTGTTGACTGGGCTCTTGATGAAAACAACGAGAAGCTCATCACCGACGACATGAAAGCGGCTGTTGCAAAAGCCAAGGAAGACATCGCTTCGGGTTCGCTTGAAGTGCATGATTACATGAGCGATAGCGCCTGCCCGATGTAAGGCAGTGGTGAAGCAAACCGGGGATTTGTAGTGTCGGATACGATGCATCAAATGCACGGCACCGGGGAAACCGGTGCCGTGCAACCCGCTATTGAACTGCGTGGAATAGACAAGCGGTTCGGAGCGGTACATGCCAATAAGGAAATTGACCTTAAGGTCGATAAGGGAACAATCCACGGCATCGTGGGCGAAAATGGCGCAGGTAAATCGACGCTGATGAGCATCCTGTACGGCTTTTATCAGGCCGACGGTGGCACCATCCATGTCGATGGCAAGCTGTGCGATATCAAAGGGTCGGAAGACGCCATTGCCGCCGGTATTGGCATGGTTCATCAGCATTTCATGCTGGTCGAGACCTTTTCTGTTCTGGAAAACGTTATTCTGGGTGTCGAAGGCGGGGCTGTTTTACGCGACGGGGTCGATAAGGCCCGCGTGGAGCTTGAACGGCTTGAACGCGAATATTCGCTCGACATTGACCCGGATGCAATTGTCGGCGACCTGTCGGTTGGCCTGCAACAACGTGTAGAAATTCTAAAAGCACTGTATCGTGGTGCGGAAATCCTGATTTTGGACGAGCCGACCGGTGTTTTGACACCACAGGAAGCGGATCATTTGTTCCGCATTCTGGCAACCCTGAAGGAACAGGGTAAAACGGTCGTTCTGATTACCCATAAATTGCGCGAAATCATGGCTGCGACGGACAACGTGTCTGTCATGCGCCAGGGCGCAATGGTGGCAGATCGCAAAACTGCTCTAACCAGTCCCGAAGAATTGTCCGAACTTATGGTTGGCCGTCGTGTATTGCTCCGTCTGGAAAAAGGCGAAGCCAATCCGGGGGCGACAGTTCTTCAGGTGAACGATCTTTGTGTTGATAACGCCCAAGGTGTTCGCAAGGTCAAAAATGCGAGTTTTACCGTGCGTGCAGGTGAAATCGTCGGCATCGCCGGGGTTTCAGGCAACGGGCAAAGCGAACTTCTCGAAGCCCTTGGCGGTATTCGTTCTGCCAGTGAAGGCAGTGTTTTGCTCAATGATCAGGATGTGACACCGGGCAAGGGCGTTGATGCGGCCGAACTGCGCAAACGCGGTGTCGCCCATGTGCCAGAAGACCGGCATCGCATGGCGATGGTTACTGGCTTTACGGCAAAGGAAGCCGCCATTCTGGGCTACGAGGATGACCCGGCCTATAACAACGGGATCCTTTTGGACTGGCACGCGATTTCCAAGGCCACGGCGAACATGATGTCGGAATTTGACGTACGCCCGGATGATCCCGATTTAAAAGCCGCCAATTTTTCCGGCGGCAACCAGCAAAAACTGGTTCTGGCGCGTGAAATCATGCGGGACCCGGAACTTCTTTTGGTTGGTCAGCCGACCCGTGGTGTTGATATCGGGGCCATCGAATTTATTCACAAACGTATTGTTGCCATGCGGGACGCTGGCAAGGCTGTCCTTCTGGTGTCCGTGGAGCTTGACGAAATCATGTCGCTTGCCGACCGAATTTTGGTGATGTGCGATGGTGTCATCATCGGCGAAGTTTCTGCTGCTGAGGCAAATGAACGTATTCTTGGTCTGATGATGGCCGGGGTTGATCCAAACCAAGCCAAGGCAGCGGAGGGGCAGGCATGAGTAATGTTGTCCAACTGCCGCGCTGGATAGATGTTGGCGCATTGCCACTGTTGAACCTTTTGCTAGCATTGGCAGTATCAGCCCTTGTGGTTCTGGCGATTGGTGAAAACCCGATCGAAGTTGTCGAAATTTTGCTGTATGGCGCGTTCGGCTACGACGAGGCATGGGGATATACGCTTTATTACACCACCAATTTCGTCTTTACCGGGCTTTCCTTTGCCGTCGCATTCCATTGCGGTCTGTTTAACATTGGTGCCGAAGGGCAGGCCTATGTTGGTGGTCTTGGTGTAACCTTGGCGGCCCTTTATCTTGATTTTCTGCCATTTCCGCTGATGCTTGTGGTTGGCATGATGGCTGCGGCAATTTTTGGGGCGGCATGGGCCTATATTCCGGCTTATTTGCAGGCGCGCCGTGGGTCGCACATCGTGATCACGACCATCATGTTCAACTTTATTGCGTCATCCTTGATGGTGTATTTGCTGGTCAATGTCTTGCGCCCGCAAGGCTCAATGACCCCGGAAAGCGAACAGATTGCCGAACATCTTCGGTTGCCGTTCATCCATGACATGGCAGCAGCCTTTGGCATCGACATGGCGTCAAGCCCGCTCAACCTGTCATTTGTCTATGCGATTGCTGCCAGCATCCTTGTCTGGATGTTTATCTGGCATACGCGCTGGGGCTATGCGATCCGCACCGTTGGTGCCAATGCGGTGGCGGCAACTTATGGCGGGATTGATCCGGGGCGCTACATCATCATCGCCATGATGATTTCAGGGGCCTTGGCATCCTTTATGGCGCTGAACGAAGTCATGGGTGTGCAGCACCGGTTGCTGATTGATTTTACCGCTGGCTATGGCTTTGTCGGGATCGCGGTTGCCCTTATGGGCCGTAACCATCCATTTGGCATTTTTCTGGCCGCGTTGCTGTTTGGCATGCTCTATCAGGGCGGGGCGGAGCTTTCATTTGAAATTCCAACCATTTCCAATGACATGGTCGTGGTTATTCAAGGTCTGGTGATCCTGTTTACCGGGGCGATGGAACATATGTTCCGGCCGCGCGTGACCAAGATTTATACCGCGTGGCGCCTGCGCCGTGACCGGATGGAGGCTGCGTGATGGAAAATTTCGAACTGGTCATTCTGCTTCTTGATGCGACACTTCGCACATCGACACCTCTGATCCTTGCGGCCCTTGCAGGCATGTTTTCCGAACGGTCCGGGACGATCAATCTGGCCCTTGAAGGCATGATGCTGGGCGGGGCGTTTGCGGCTGCTGCGGTGGCCTATTACGCCGGTAGCCCATGGGTTGGGTTGCTTGCTGCGATTGTCGCAACGATCGGCTTGTCCTTGCTGCATGGCTTTGCCTGCATCACCCATAAAGGTAATCAGGTCGTGTCGGGCATGGCGATTAACATTCTGATGTCGGGCTTTACCGCATTGGTTGGCATTGCACTCTTTGCCCAAGGTGGGAAAACCCCGGCCCTTGATAAGGCATCGCGTTTTCAGCCGATCACGCTTCCGGGTGCTGAGGCCGTTCGGGATGTGCCTATACTGGGGCCGATTTATTTCGAACTTCTCAGCGGCCATAATATCCTTGTGTATATCGCGTTCCTTGCCGTTCCGGCGGCATGGTGGGTGATGTATCGCACCCGGTTTGGCTTGCGCCTGCGTGCGGTTGGTGAAAACCCCGGTGCCGTTGATACTGCGGGCATCAGTGTTGTTTTGATGCGCTATCGTGCGGTGGTGTGTTCTGGCGTGCTTGTTGGTATGTCGGGTGCATATCTTTCAACAGCCCAAGGTGCGTCGTTCCTGCAGGATATGACGGCGGGTAAGGGCTATATCGCGCTTGCGGCCATGGTCTTTGGAAAGTGGCGTCCGTTCCCGGCATTGTTTGCATGCTTGTTGTTCGGGTTCCTGGATGCGGCGGCGACCCGTTTGCAGGGCGTTATTCTGCCCGGTATCGGCGAAGTTCCCGTTCAGTTGGTGCAGGCATTGCCCTATGTGCTGACCGTGATCCTGCTGGCCGGGTTCATTGGTCGCGCCACACCGCCCAAGGCACTTGGCCGTGCCTATGTGAAGGAACGTTAATCGGGATGCGGTTCGGTTGATGGTCTTAAAGGGACCATGCGCCGGACCGTGAGCCTCCGATTTGTTGCGTTGGAGACATTCATGCAAAGAAAACCGCTTCTTGGCACCATCGCAGTTCTTTCGGCGTTTCTGCCCGGGATCATCGCGACGAGCAGCCCCTCATTTGCAGACGAAACCATCAAACCGGCTGTTGTCTATTCGACGGGTGGCAAGTTCGATGGTGCGTTTAATCAATCTGCATTTACCGGGGCAGAGAAATTCAAAACCGATACCGGCATTGACTACCGCGAATTTGAACTGCGCAATGACACACAAAGCCAGCAAGCCATCAGGACCTTTGCCCGTGATGGGCATGATCCGGTCGTCGTTATTGGTTTTCAGCAAGCGTCGGCCTTGGCCGAAGTCGCACCGGAATTCCCCGAAACCCGGTTTACGATTGTCGATATGGTTGTCGATCAGCCCAATGTGCAGTCGGTTGTTTTTCGCGAACACGAAGGCAGCTTCATTGTCGGCATGCTGGCTGCCATGGCGTCAAACAGCAACACAATCGGTGCCGTCGGGGGGATGGACATTCCGCTTATTCGCCGGATGACATGCGGCTATCAGTTGGGCGCGCACTACGCAAAACCCGATGCAAATGTTCTGGTGAATTTCGTCGGCACAACTGGTGCGGCATGGAACGATCCAATCCGTGGAGGCGAATTAACCAAAACCCAGATCGGTAAGGGGGCGGATGTTGTCCTGCAACTGGCTGGCGGAACGGGGATTGGCGTTTTGCAGGCGGCTTCTGACGCCAAGATTCTTGGCATCGGTTCAGACGCCAACCAGAATGGATTACACCCGGGGCAGGTTCTGACATCCATGGTCAAACATGTTGATGTTGCGGTGTATGAGGCCTTCAAGGCGGCCCGCGACGGGAACTGGCAACCGGGCATCAAAAGCCTTGGCTTGGCCGAGGGCGGCATTGACTGGGCGCTGGATGAAAACAACCGTGATCTGATGACCGACGATATGGAAGTGGCCGCCAAACAGGCAAAGGCCGACATTATCAGCGGTAAAATAACGATCCATGACTACATGACAGATAACACGTGCCCGAATTAGGTTGCACGGATATAGAAAACAGGACGAAAACGATGGGTACGACACAACAGGCACCGCGCGATTTGATTGATGCGGCACTTACCGCACGCGACAAGGCATATGCGCCATATTCGAAATTCCATGTCGGGGCGGCATTGCGGACGGTCAATGGTCAAATTATTGCCGGATGTAACGTGGAAAATGCGGCCTATCCCGAAGGTGTCTGTGCCGAGGCCGGGGCGATTTCGGCCATGGTTTTGTCGGGTGAAACCAAGTTCGATGAGATTGTCGTTGTTGGTCTGGGGGACGTTGCCTGCACGCCGTGCGGCGGGTGTCGTCAGAAAATCCGTGAATTTACCGGACCAGACGCAACCATTTTCATCATCAATGATCAGGGCGAAACGCTGCTGACCTTGACCCGTGAACAACTGATCCCGCATTCCTTTGGGCCGGAGAACTTGAAATGAGCAATGTCAAAGCCGCACTTGAGGTCATCGCATCAAAGGCACCGGGATTTAAGGCCGATGTCGCCATGGTGCTTGGCAGTGGGCTGGGCGGGGTGGTTGATGCGGTCAGTGACCCGATCAAGATCGCCTATGAAGATGTGCCGGGCTTTCCGTTGCCGACCGTGCACGGACATGGCGGGCAGCTTGTCCTTGGGCGGATCGGCGGTGTGTCGGTTGCCGTCATGCAGGGTCGCGCGCATTTTTACGAGCATGGCCGTTCGGATCTGATGGCTGAACCGCTTGAAACCCTGCGTGAACTTGGCGCGGATCGCCTGATCCTGACCAATGCGGCTGGGTCGCTTGTGCCTGACGCGGTGCCGGGAAGCCTGATGTTGATCACCGACCATATCAGCATGTTTGGTCCCAATCCGTTGATTGGCTATCACGGCGATGACCGCTTTGTCGGGATGGATGTGCCTTATGATCCGGAAATCGGGGCGGGCTTGCATCAAACGGCGGCACAGCTGGGCATTAAACTGTTTGAAGGCACCTATTGCTGGTGCACCGGGCCAAGTTTTGAAACGCCGGCTGAAATCAAGATGCTTAAGGTGCTGGGGGCGGATGCGGTTGGTATGTCAACTGTGCCTGAAAACATCCTTGCCAGACGGCTTGGCTTTAAAGTCGCAGCCGTTTCAAACATCACCAACCTTGCCGCGGGCATGAGTGCGACGCCGCTTAGCCACGCGCAAACTCTTGAGATGTCCAAAGAAGGTTCCGCCAATCTTATTCGTATACTATTGCAGTACTTTTCACGTTCTGCATGAACTCGAATTTTCGGGTTTGGACCAAATTAAATTAACGATAAGCCCGCAGGAGACAGCTTATGCTGCCCCAAGAAATCATTCGCCGTAAACGCGAAGGCGACGTTCTTAGCGACGCCGAAATTGCCTTTTTCGTCAAAGGCATTGCCGATGAAACCATCAGCGAAGGGCAGGTTGCTGCCTTCGCGATGGCAGTCTTCTTTAACGGCATGACCATGGATGAACGGGCCGCTTTGACGCGCAACATGCGCGATAGTGGCACGGTTCTCGATTGGAAGGCACTTGGCCTTGACGGGCCTGTTGTCGATAAGCATTCGACCGGCGGGGTTGGCGATAAGGTCAGCCTGATGCTGGGGCCAATTGTCGGCGCGTGCGGAGCCTTTGTGCCGATGATTTCCGGGCGCGGTCTTGGCCATACGGGCGGCACGCTCGACAAATTTGACTCTATTCCGGGCTATCGGACGGCACCGACACTCGAAGAATTTGCCAAGGTTACCCGTGAGGTTGGCTGTGCGATTATTGGCCAAACGGCCGACCTCGCACCCGCGGACAAACGGTTCTATGGCATTCGTGATGTCACCGCGACGGTCGAAAGCATCCCGCTGATCACCGCATCCATTCTGTCCAAGAAACTGGCCGCCGGGCTTGATGCCTTGGTGATGGATGTCAAATTCGGGTCGGGGGCCTTCATGAATGAATATGAACGCGCGCGTGAATTGGCACAAAGCATCACCGAAGTCGCCACCCGCAATGGCGTGCCGACCGTGGCCCTTCTGACCGATATGGAGCAGGTTCTGGGCGATACGGTGGGAAATGCGCTTGAAATGCGCGAAGCGATTGATTTCCTGACCGGAAAGCATCAGGAACAACGGGTCTATGACGTCACCATGGCGCTTGCCGCTGAGATGCTGGCGGTCAGTGGCGTTGCAACCGACGTCGCCGATGGGTTCCAGATGGCCGGTGAGGCCCTTGAAAGCGGCAAGGCCGCCGAAGTGTTTTCCAAAATGGTTTCAAGCCTTGGCGGACCGTCAAATTTCGTTGAGAAACATGACAATTACCTTGAAGCCGCCCCGATGGTGCAGGCGGTCAGTGCGGCCAAAACCGGACGGGTCCTGTCGATGGATGCCCGTAAGGTTGGTTTGGCCCTGGTGGCCCTTAAAGGTGGGCGAACCCGGGCCGATCAAAAGATCGATTTCGCAGTTGGCTTTAGCGACTTTATCAAGGTCGGGCAGCCGGTGTCGGCTGAAACGCCATTGTGCATGGCCCATACCCGCGATCAGGCCCAGCTTGACGAAGTAACTTCCTTGCTGCGCGATGCGATTGAAATCGGCGAGGGTGAGGTGGCCCAAACCGGCGATGCACCTGCCGTTCGCGAACGGATCGTTGCCAGCAAAAAGTCCTAAGACGTTTTTGCAAATGTAAGAAGTCAAAAGCCGGGGATCATCCCCGGCTTTTGCATGTCAGGCGTTGGCTGCAGCCTTGATCATGGCTGCTGCTTTTTCCGCGATCATGATGGTCGGCGAATTTGTGTTACCCGAAGTGATCGTTGGCATGACAGAGGCATCAGCAATTCGCAAACCGGTCAGCCCGCGAAGACGCAGTTCCGGGTCAACCACGGACGCCGGGTCTGCCCCCATTCGGCATGTGCCGACAGGGTGGAAAATGGTCGTGCCAATGTCACCTGCCGCGCGCACCAGGTCATCCTCAGTTTCATAAGAGGGGCCGGGTTTGAATTCTTCGGGCCGATAGGGGGCCAGTGCAGGCTGTTGCGTGATTTTGCGCGTCAAACGAATTGAATCGGCCGCAACCGTTTTATCCGCATCCGCCGAAAGGTAGTTTGGCGCAATGGCAGGCTGTTCGCGGTAATCGGGACTGCTGATATGAATGCTGCCGCGGCTTTGTGGGCGCAGATTACACACACTGGCCGTAAAGGCCGGAAACGGATGTACCGGGTCACCAAACTTTTCCAAGGACAGTGGCTGCACATGGTATTGCAAGTTTGGTGTGTCATATGAGCTGTCTGAGCGCGTAAACACGCCAAGCTGGCTTGGCGCCATCGACATCGGACCAGACTGCTTGAACAGATATTCAAGCGCGATGCTGGCCTTGCCAAACAGGTTGCTGGCTTTTTCATTCAGGGTGCGAATGCCGCTGACCTTATAGGCACAGCGCAGTTGCAAATGGTCTTGCAGGTTCTCACCGACTTGCGGGCGATCAAGGGTTTGTTCGATGCCATACTGTTGCAAAACGTCCCCACGACCGATCCCCGACAGCTCAAGGATCTGTGGCGACCCAACTGATCCCGCACATAAAACGGTTTCGCGCGATGCGGTCACGGTTTCGATCTGACCATCTCGTTCATATTCAACGCCCGTGACGCGGCCATCGGCGATGGTCAGACGACGCACATGGGCGTTGGTGCGGACTTCAAGGTTCTTGCGATTAAGGGCAGGGCGCAGAAACGCCTTTGACGTGTTCCAGCGAATGCCGCGCTTCTGGTTCACATCAAAATACCCGGACCCTTCATTGGTACCGCGGTTAAAGTCCGATACTTTCGGAATGCCTGCCTCGGCTGCGGCCGTTTGAAAGGCATCAAGGATGTCCCAGCGTACGCGCGCCTGTTCAACACGCCATTCACCGCCCGCACCATGCATCTCGTCCGATCCCTTGTAATGGTCTTCGGACTTTTTAAAGAATGGCAAGACATCGTCCCAGCCCCAGCCAGAACAGCCCGCCTGCTGCCATTGATCATAATCATTGGCCTGACCACGCATGTAAATCATACCATTGATTGACGAACATCCGCCCAGAACCTTGCCGCGAGGATAGCCCAATGACCGGCCATTCAGCCCCGGCTCACGCACGGTCTTAAAGCACCAGTTAACATTGGGATTCCCGATGCAATAAAGGTATCCAACCGGGATGTGAATCCACGGGTTGCGATCTTTTCCACCGGCTTCAAGTAGTAAAACTTTCGCATTTTCGATTTCGGAAAGCCGATTGGCCATCGTGCATCCGGCCGAACCGGCACCAATCACAATGTAATCAAAATGATCCATGCGGTCCTCCGACCTTCAAAGCATCGGGGACACATATCAATGTGCGTAAATGGTTGGTCATTGTGGGGCCCTCCCTGATGGGCATATTCTTGTTTTTGATCGAATATTTTATGTTTATCGACGCTACCATTGATCCGATGAACGCGAAATATATTCATTGGGGATATGCTTTCCAGCATGCGGAAAATGATGTTGCCCGCATACGGAACGGCCAAGGGAAAGATCAAAATAACCGCAGTATTCTGATGCGATCGTCGCATCATATGTTCGATTGTAATGATCCCAATTCTTTTGACTTCAAATGCTTCGCAATCAGAAAAGGTTGCATCTTGTGCGGATAGATCGCATTTTGATCGTCAATGAAAATTCGCCGACCAAGGTGAAAATCCGCACAACAGGAGAACGTCATGGGTAAATTGGATCGTCGCCGCCGTGAAATACTTGAACTGGTGGCTTCCAATAGCTTCATGACCATTGATACTCTGGCGGACCATTTTTCAGTCACCCCTCAGACCATTCGCCGTGACATCAACGAAATGGCCGAAGAAGGCCTGATTGCCCGCTATCACGGGGGGGCTGCCAGCGTTTCGACAACGGAAAACACCGCCTATACCGACCGGCAGGTGCTTAATCTTGGCAGCAAGCGTGAAATCGCCCGGCTGGTCGCCGAACATATTCCCGAAGGCGCATCGCTGTTTATCAATATCGGCACCACCAACGAAGAAGTCGCCCATGCCCTGTCGGGCCATACCAGCCTTAAGATCATCACCAACAACCTGCATGTCGCCGAAATTTGTGCGGCCAATCCGGGATTTGAAGTGATCATCGCCGGGGGTGTTGTCCGCCAACGTGACTTTGGTGTGATTGGGGAGGCGACCATCGATTTCATCAACCAGTTCAAGGTTGATTTTGCCATTGTCGGGATTTCCGGTGTCGATGAAGACGGCAGCCTGATGGATTTTGACTACCGTGAAGTCCGCGTTGCACGGGCAATTATTTCCAACGCGCGGCAGACGTTCCTGTGCACCGACGCGTCAAAATTCGGTCGCCGTGCGATGGTGCGTCTTGGGCATCTTTCGGAAATTGATGCGCTGTTTACCGATCGCCATCCGGGGCCGATTTGGTCCGATGTTATCCGGGATGCGGACGTGTCGGTCTATACTGCCAACTAATAGCTGAGCGCCGTCATCAGGCGTAAACGCCATCATCGCGTTTGCCTGCCCGCATCGTAATCGGACCATGTGACGATCCCTTGAGCATCTGGGTCAGATGGTCGTTGTGCGCGTCATCAATGGTGCTGGTCGGGCCAGACCAATAGACCTTGCCATTATGCATCATCATCAGGTTCTGATACCGATGGCGCGCGATCTGCATGTCATTGGTGATTGAGATAACAGTGGTGCCGCGTTGCTCGGCTATTTTGGTAATCATCAATTCGATATGATTGGACAGAACCGGGTCAAGGCCCGCTGTCGGGTTATCAAGCAACAACACAGCCGGATCCGATGAAATGGCGCGCGCGATGCCCACACGTTTCTGCATGCCACCAGACAGGTCGCTGGGTGACAGGGTGGCACTTTCTTCGGCAAGCCCAACATGCCCCAGAAGATCAATCGCGTGCGCCTTTGCTTGGCTGCGGTTCATGGTGCCAAGCTCAATCTGGCGAAAACAAATGTTTTCCCAAACCGTCAGGCTGTCAAACAGGGCATTTTGCTGAAACAGCATGCCGATTTTCGATGCCCATTCCGGGCGTTTGTCCGCATTCGGTTTGCTGACATCATCACCATCAAGAACGATGGTGCCACTATCAGGGCCGTAAATACCCACCAAACATTTCATCAGAACGCTTTTACCCGCCGCCGACGGCCCGATAATCGCAAGCGTCTCACCCTTTGCCAGACGCAGATCAACACCGTCCAGCGCCAACGTGGTGCCAAACCGTTTGGTAAGGCCATCAACCGTGATGAAAGAAGGCGTGATCGGTGCTGTTGATTCGGTCTGTGTCATATGGTTTCCGGGTTTTGCATCGTCTTTGAAAGCGGCTTGGCCGCTGATGGAGGCGAGTTTCGGCAATTGGCAGGCAGGGGGCAAGCGAGAAATTCACAAAAAACAAAGCGGCCCCGTTTGGGGCCGCTTTGCAGATGTGTTTTGGGTCTTGATAAACCGCTTAATGCGACAGGATCTGGCTGAGGAACAGCTTGGTCCGTTCGCTTTTGGGGTTATCAAAGAACTCATGCGGTCCAGCCATTTCGATGATCTGGCCTTCATCCATAAAGATCACGCGATCAGCGACCTCTTTGGCAAAGCCCATTTCATGGGTCACACACAGCATGGTCATACCTTCTTTGGCCAGTTCGACCATGACATCGAGCACTTCCTTGACCATTTCGGGGTCAAGGGCGGACGTCGGCTCATCAAACAGCATGATTTTCGGCTGCATGCAAAGCGAACGGGCAATCGCCACACGCTGCTGCTGGCCACCCGAAAGCTGACCGGGGAACTTATGGGCCTGTTCGGCAATGCGAACACGCTCAAGATAATGCATCGCTAGTTCATTGGCTTCTTTCTTGGGCATCTTGCGAACCCAGATCGGTGCCAATGTCAGGTTTTCCAGCACGGTCATATGCGGGAAAAGGTTGAAGTGCTGGAACACCATGCAAACATCGCGGCGCACAGCTTCGATGTTTTTCACATCGTCGCCCAGCAGGATGTCATTCACGGTGATCTCGCCTTGCTGATAGACTTCAAGACGGTTCAGCGTACGGATCAGCGTTGATTTACCTGAACCCGAAGGTCCGCAAATAACGATACGCTCACCTTTACGAACGGACAGGTCAATATCCTTGAGAACATGGAAATTGCCGTACCATTTGTTCATTTTGGTGACGGTGATGACGTCCTCCGAAGAAGGAGGAGGAACAGCACCGGTTTTGGTTTCAGTTGCTACAGTCATTGTTTTTTCCTCAACGCCTTACCTGCGTTCGCCTTTGCGAAGTTCTTTTTCAAGATAGGCGGAATATTTCGCCATCGAGAAACAGATCAGGAAGAAGATTGCCGCGGCGAAGGTGTAACCTTCGACGTAATACTTGGTCCAGGCCGGGTCGCTGCGCAGTGCCAGCTTTACCGTGCCAAGGAAATCAAACAGGCCGATGATGACGACCAGTGTGGTGTCCTTGAACATGGAAATAAAGCTGTTCACGGTTGGCGGAATAACCAGACGCAACGCTTGCGGCAAGATGATCAGTCGCATGGACTGCCAGTATGAAAGTGCAAGGCTTTCACCTGCTTCAAACTGACCGCGCGGTACCGCCTGCAAGCCACCACGGAATACCTCAGCAAGGTAGGCCGCAGTAAACAGGATGATACCGATCTGCGCACGCAGCAACTTGTCGATGGTCACCCCATCAGGCAAGAACAGCGGGAACATCACGGACGCCATGAACAAAACCGTAATCAGCGGCACGCCACGAATGACTTCGATATAGACGACCGACAGGGTTCTCAGTGCAGGCATGTTTGACTGACGCCCAAGGGCAAGCAACAGGCCAAACGGGAACGCAAAGACGATACCAATCGACGACAAGATCAGGGTCAGCGGAAGGCCACCCCAATAGCTGTTCTGGACATAGGTAAGACCCAGAACACCGCCCCACATCAAAATGGCAATGATCGGAACGCCAATCACCCACATTGGGATGATCCATTTACGAACATTTGGGTATTTAACACCGCCAAGGCTGGCACAAATGATCCCCATCAGCAAGATCATGGCAAGCAATGGACGCCATTGTTCATCATACGGGTAGGTGCCAAACAGGATCAGCCGTAGGTTCGCATTGACAAACCCCCAGCATGCACCTGTTGCCTCGGCACAGCCTTCAATCGTCGGGGTAAGGGTCGCATTGATGATCCCCCACTCGATGATCGGCGGTATCAGCCAAAGCAGGAAGGCAATGGAACCAAGTGTCAGGATGGTGTTGAACCAGCCATCAAACAGGTTCTTCTTTGACCATGTTACAGAACGTTCGACAAAGGTGCCGACCGGCAGCGGAGGTAATTTTGCATTTTCTGACATATTACCTCTCCACCAAAGCCATCTTATTGTTGAACCAGTTCATAAAGAGCGAGGTCAACAAAGACAAACCAAGATAGACAGACATGAAGATCGAGATGGCCTCAATCGCCTGACCTGTCTGGTTCATGGTTGTGTTGGAAACGGACACCAGATCAGGATACCCGACGGCAACAGCCAAAGAACTGTTTTTGGTCAGGTTAAGATACTGGTTGGTCAAAGGTGGGATGGCAACGCGCATGGACTGCGGCAAGATCACCTTGCGAAGTGCCACAGAACGTTTGATGCCAAGGCTGTCGGCCGCTTCCCATTGGCCCGAGGACACCGCCTGAATGCCTGAGCGCACGACTTCTGCAACATAGGTCGAGGTATAGACAGTCAACCCGATCAGAACCGCCATGAATTCCGGCGAAATGTTGTAGCCACCCTGAATGTTAAAGCCCTTGAGGGCTGGGGTGCTGAGCTCGGTCGGCGCACCACCGATAAGATAGGCCAGGAAGACAAGGCCGACAAAAATACCAATGCCTGTTAACAGCATCGGGAAAGGTTGGCCGGTCGCATCCTGCCGTTTTGTTGCCCATTTCTTGATGAAGTAAATGGCCACAAACGCGATGATTGCGGCAATACCCATAAGCGTATAGGCGTTATCAGCCACCGGAACAGGCAAATACATACCGCGCGATGTCAGTAATACGCCCGGCAGCGGTTCCAGTGCATCACGTGGATGCGGGAAGGCTGCAGGTATAAGCGCATACCAGAAGAAAAGTTGAAGCAAAACCGGGATGTTACGGAATGTCTCGACATAAACAGTTGCCAGTTTGCGAACGATCCAGTTCGACGACAGACGGGCAATGCCAAAGATGATGCCAATAATCGTGCAAAGGACGATGCCAAGCACCGAAACTTTCACGGTATTTAGAAGACCGACAATCAGTGCCGACGCGTAATCGCTTTGCGCACTGTAATCGATCATGCTCTCACTGATCTCGAAGGATGCTTCAAGATCGAGGAACCCGTAACCGGTAGAGATGTTCTGTTTTTCAAGATTGTACAGGGTGTTGGACACCAGATACCAGCCAGCCAAAATAACAAGGCCGATTGCGATAATCTGATACAAAACCGCACGTACATTCTCGTCGTTTAAATAGTCAACGAGGCTCTTGGAACGAACATCCCCCGGGGCATTTTGAGGCTTACTCATATGACCCTCAGGTGTAGATTGTATCCAATGAATGGGCACCTAACGAAAAGCTCCGCCCATGCGTCTAGGCAGTGGGGCGGAGCTTCGTAGGTTTAGTTAGCCGTTGCTAAGCGAATTAGCGAACCGGCCAAGCATACTGCAGGCCACCATTGGTCCACAGAGCGTTGATACCACGCTCCAGGCCCAATTTCGCGGTAACGTTTTTCTCATAGCTTTCGCCATAGTTACCAACCTGTTTGATGATGTTGTATGCCCAAGCTTCATCAAGACCAATAGCTTCACCCATGCCCGGTGATACGCCCAGCAGACGCTGGATACCCGGGTTGGTGCTGTTTGCTTTCATGTCGTCAACATTTTCGCTGGTGACGCCGAATTCTTCAGCTTCAACCATTGCGTTGAATACCCAGCGCGCAATGTCTGCCCACTGTTCGTCACCCTGGGCGACAACCGGGCCGAGCGGTTCTTTGGAAATGATTTCCGGAAGGATCATATAGTCATCCGGGTTTTCAGCCATCTGGATACGGATTGAGGCAAGACCCGAAGCATCGGTGGTGTAAACATCGCAACGGCCTGAGAAGAAGGCTGCAGTTGCTTCGTTGATGTTTTCGATCACGACCGGCTCAAAGCTCATGCCTTTTGCGCGGAAGTAATCAGCAAGGTTCAGCTCGGTGGTAGTACCCGGCTCAACACAGACGGTTGCACCGTCAAGCTCGGTCGCGCTCGAAACGCCAAGAGCTTTCGGGATCAGGAAACCCTGACCGTCGTAGTAGTTGATGCCTGCAAAGGTCAGGCCAAGTTTCGCATCACGGGTGATGGTTGCAGTGGTGTTACGCGACAGGATGTCGATTTCACCAGACTGCAGAGCCGTGAAACGCTGTGCTGCGGTCAGCGGGGTGTACTGCACGCTGTTGGCATCGCCAAGTAACGCTGCTGCGATACCACGGCAAATATCAACGTCGATGCCTTCCCACTTGCCTTCAGCGTTGGCAGCAGAGAAACCCGGAAGACCGGTGTTCACGCCACACTGAACGAAACCTTTTGCCTTAATACCGTCCAGTACTGCACCGGCTTGTGCGTTCTGTGCGGCGATGGCTGCAACAGTCATTGCGCCAGCGGCCAGGATCGTTTGAATTTTCATAAGAAAGAGCTCCCTTATTAGCAAAGCATTGTTTTTAGCTTTTGTGCCACCCTGAATATGCGTTTCGGCATATCCATCAGTCCAAAACTTAATCGGACAGCCAAAATAAGAAATTTTAGGCCGCCATGTGTCAAGTATGAAAAGTTTTCTGCCTGCACCCATACTGTCAAATAAGCAGTAAAATCAGCTGTTTTTGACCATTGTCGATGCTTTAAGCAGGGGTGGTTGAGGCGTGTAAATTAGTAGAAAATTGTGTTTTTTCAATCGCTTGATGAATTCATTCATTGAATGTTCGCTAAAGTAGGAAAATGCACGAACTTTTTTTCGTAATGTTAACGGTGGTGATTAAAAATATGCCACATCAGGTTCATGATTAAAAAATAAACACTGTTGCGATGCGGAATCGGAATGCGTGACCGTTCTTTACAATCTTTCTCGGATGGCGGGGGCGTCCGCAGACCAAAAGAAACCCCCGCCGGTTAGGGCGGGGGGGAAATTCAGCTTTTCAGTTCACCAAGATTGGAAAATAATTCCAGTGCCGTCGGGTTTGCTAAGGCTTCCTGATTTTTAACCGGTCTGCCATGAACCACATCACGTACCGCAAGCTCGGTTATCTTGCCCGACTTGGTGCGTGGAATGTCTGCCACGGCAATGACCTTGGCAGGGACATGGCGGGGCGTGCAGTTGGCCCGTATCTGCTTCTTGATCTTGTCGATAAGTGCGGTATCCAACACGTTGTTTTCGCGCAGCACAACGAACAGGATCACCCGAACGTCATTATCCCATTCCTGACCAATGACAATCAATTCCTGAATTTCAGGCAGCATTTCCACCTGCCGATAAATCTCGGCGGTGCCAATTCGAACGCCACCCGGGTTCAGGGTCGCGTCGGATCGGCCGTAAATCACCATGCCGCCCTCATCATCAAGTTCGACATAATCGCCGTGACACCAGATGTTCTCGAATTTATCGAAATAGGCGCTGTGATATCGCGATCCGTCCGGATCATTCCAGAAACCAACCGGCATCGATGGGAACGGTTTGGTGCAGACCAGCTCACCTTTTTCATTGCGAACCGGTTTGCCGTCGTCATCAAAAACATCGACAGCAACGCCAAGGGCACGTGTTTGAATAACCCCGCGCTTAACCGGCAGAACAGGCGAGGCCAGCACAAAGCAGCCAAGTATGTCTGTGCCGCCTGAAATCGACGCCAGATGAATGTCATTTTTAATGTCGCGATAGACATAATCAAAGCTTTCCGGCGCCAATGGTGATCCGGTTGACGTCATCGCACGCACACTTGACAGGACATGGGTTTCACGGGGCTTAAGGTCGGCCTTGGCCAGTGCATCAATATATTTGGCAGAGGTGCCAAACAGCGTCATGCGTTCCGCATCGGCATAGTCAAACAGGATGTTGCCGTTTGGATAGAACGGGGAGCCATCATACAGCAGTAAGGTCGCACCGGCCGCCAGGCCCGCCATCAGCCAGTTCCACATCATCCAGCCACATGTGGTGAAATAAAACACACGGTCACCAGGCGCTACATCACAGTGCAGAACATGTTCGGATACCTGTTTAAGAAGCGTGCCGCCGGTCCCATGCACAATGCATTTCGGCTTTCCGGTCGTGCCGGACGAAAACATCACATACAGCGGATGGTTGAACGCGACCTGTTCGAAAACGATCTTCTCAGTACGAAATGGCGCAACGAAATCATCATAGGAAATGCCGCCGCGGATCCCGGTGGTGTTGGTGCCATCAAATGCATAAGGAACAATGACAACCTTCTTGAGACTATCGATGCGATCCACAACATCGCGGACCTTTTCGCGGATGTCATGCTGCTTACCATTATAATGGTAGCCATCTACCGTGATCATAATCGCCGGTTCGATTTGCCCAAACCGGTCAACGACACCCTGTACGCCAAAGTCAGGGGAGGCCGATGACCACGTCGCACCAATGGTCGCGGTTGCCAGCATCGCGACAACGGTTTCGCTCATGTTGGGCATATAGCCACATACACGGTCGCCTTTGACAACACCTTCTGCGCGCAAAGCTTGCGAGAATTTTGAAACAGCGATGTTAAGCTCGGCCCAGGACATGCGCGATTTGACTTTATCTTCGCCCCAGAACACCAGCGCATCGCTGTCATCATCGCGCACCAGCAGATTTTCAGCAAAATTCAGCCGCGCATCAGGGAAAAACTGTGCGCCGGGCATCTTGTCGCCATCAATCAGGATGCGCTCGCCCCAGCTTTCTGCCTTAAGCCCAGTATATTCAATAATGGCAGGCCAGAATGCTTCGATGTCATCAACCGACCAATCATACAGGGCCGTGAAGCTCTGCAGGTTGAGCCCATGCTTGTCATTCACCCAGCGGCGGAAGCGGGTGACATTCGCATTTTCGATACGGTCTTTCGCAGGTTGCCAAAGCAAGTCGCTCATGATGTGTCCTCTGTTTCCTGCCAATGTCTGGTTTTCGGTGCGGCGCATCGTTCGTCTGGCGCTAAATTGGTATCTCGTTACCGCTTTTTACGGCTAAAAATATTGCACTTCAAGAACAGTGACAAGGAAGTCCATAATTGGTAATACCAATTTCCGGATATTTTTTAAAGTTATCTGTTATCATCGCGTGCGTAGTATTCTGTTTTTAAACATATATTTTATCGATTTATGTGATGCAAAATAGTTTGGTGATTGTGGTCTAAAACCTGACAGATTGATAATAATATAACCGAAATGGGTATGTTTTTGTTTCTTCATGATTCGCCGTCTTGGTGATTTCAGGCCAAATACGCAAAATTTCTTGCGCTTGCGACAGGGCGTACTAGGTTGGCGGGGCACCGAGCAAAAAGGGAGACAGGTCTTGGCTGGGATTGATGAAAGTCGCGCGTTTATATCGATTAATATTGCCGTCCTGACGGTCAGCGACACCCGTACCCAATCAAATGATACATCTGGCGATATTCTTGCCGAACGTATCGTGCAGAAGGGGCATTGCGTCATTGATCGTAAAATCCTGCCCGATGATCAGGACACTCTTGTGGCACAACTCGACGCCTGGTGCGACGCGCCTGATGTTGATGTGATCATCACAACTGGCGGGACCGGCGTGACCGGCCGTGACGTGACGGTCGAAGCGCATCGTCGGCTGTATGAAAAGGAAATCCCCGGGTTTGGCGAATTGTTCCGTTGGCTTTCGTTTAAAACAATCGGGACCTCAACCGTTCAATCGCGCGCAACGGCGGGTGTGTGTCGCGGGACGTATATGTTTGCGCTGCCCGGTTCAACCGGCGCCTGCAAGGATGCGTGGGATGATATTTTGCACTATCAACTCGATATCCGTCATCGCCCGTGTAATTTCGTTGAATTGATGCCGCGCCTGACCGAGGTTTAAGCCGTCGTCCATCCTCAGTGTTGCTATGCCCGTCAGGGTGTTGCATCCCTCCGATCCAAACAGGAAGCCCCATGGAATTCATCACCGACCCGTTCTTTTATGCTGTTGGTATCCCCGCAGTTCTGATTGCAGGCGTATCGAAAAGCGGATTTGGCGGCGGGTTGGGGGTCATGGCCGTTCCCTTGATGGCGCTTGCGGTATCGCCGCAGGCCGCCGCAGCCATCATGTTGCCGATCCTGTGCATGATGGATCTCGCCAATGTCTGGGCCTATCGGAAACGCTGGGATCGTCGTAACATGATGATCCTCGTGCCGGCCGCCCTGGTCGGCATTCTGATCGGGACCTTAACGTTTAGCTATCTGAGCATTGCTGCGGTAAAACTGATCATTGCGGCCATCGCGATCATCTTTACGCTTGATCACTGGCTGCGCGGCAAGAATGCCGGCGATACGCCCAAGTCCGCGACATGGGGCAAGGGCACGGTGCTTGGCGGGTTGGCTGGTTTTACCAGCTTCGTTGCCCATGCAGGCGGGCCACCCGTATCGATGTTTTTATTGCCGCAACGGATGGATAAATCAGTCTTTGTCGGAACGACGGTAATGTTCTTTATCGTTGTGAACTACGTCAAGCTGATCCCATACTGGTTTCTTGGACAGTTTGATGCCTCAAACCTTGGCACGGCGGCCTTGTTGATCCCGGTTGCACTGTTTGGCACATGGCTTGGGCTTTGGGCGCATGACAAGGTCAATGTCGTGGTGTTCTACCGCGTTTGCTATGGCCTGCTTTTTGTGACCGGGCTTAAGCTACTGTGGGATGGGGTGACGCACTTCATTTCGGTTGGCGCGGTTTAATCAAGGCGCCCCATCCGGACGTCTACGGTCGCCCTTGGTCTATTCCGATTTTCAAAGAGAACATGAACACTTCTGCGGTTTGGATCGTTCACCTATCCATACGTCGCATAGGGTGCTGATCTGACAGCGAATATATCGGTTGTTTACGGTTGGTGATAACTGCATTAAGAGTTTTTCTGCTGATAAAATAACCAGAAAAAATGGCTGATTAAAATAAACACAAGCCAAAAGCTGGAGGAGACGGGTGTGCATCGAGGAGCTTGGTTTAAATGCCAGAAAGAATTCTGCAGGTGGCAACGGACATGTCCGGGCAGGCCAACGAAAAAATAACCGAAATCAAGGCTGTTACGCGCGCAACACGAACGCTGGCACTGAACGCCTTGATCGAGGCGGCCCGGGCCGGTGATGTTGGTCGCGGCTTTGGGGTTGTCGCCAATGAGGTCAAGGATATCTCGCAGCGCGTCACCATAATCACCGAAGAGCTTGAGAAAATGTTTCTCGATCTCGCCTTTGATCTTGAGCGGACAGCACAAACCGCGCGCGGGGATCGGTTTGCTGATCTTGCGCGTTATGCGGTCGAACTGATGGATCGCAATCTGTACGAACGATCCTGTGATGTCCGCTGGTGGGCAACGGATGCGGCCGTGGTCGATGTTTGTGAGCATGCGCATGATGATGCGATTGCGGCGCGCGCGTCTGAACGACTGGCGTGATCCTTGATTCCTGTACCGTCTATCTTGATCTTTGGGTTGCCGACCGTGATGGCAATATCATCGCCAACGGACGTCCGAATGAGTATCGCCTCAAAGGTGTAAATATCGCAGATCAGAAATGGTTTCAGGATGCGTTGCGCTGTCGCGACGGCGGGCAATATGCCGTTGCCGACGTGGCGCGCAACAGTCAACTTCGGGATGCCGCAACCCCGACATATGCCACGGCTGTGCGCAAGAATGGTGCCGCACATGGCGAGGTTATTGGTGTTATGGGTGTGTTTTTTGATTGGGAAAGTCAGGCACCCATGATCGTAAAATCATTGAATTTCAATGATGAAGAACGTCAACGCACCCGGGTCTTGTTGATTGATGTTCACAATCGGATCTTGGCCGCCTCCGATGATAAGGGCGTTCTCACGGAGAAATTTGACCTTAAGGTCGATGATCCTGCAATCGGATCATACCTTCTTGAGGATAAATCCCTTGTCGCCTATGCGTTGACCCCCGGCTATGAAACATATCAGGGGCTTGGTTGGCGCGGTGTTATTGTGCAGGCACCCAAATCAGTGAAATAGCATTCAGGGCACTTTATGTGCGACGTTTTAAAACGGGCTCCCTTGTTTGGGGGCCTGTTTTTTTTATGTCCTGGCCCTGCAACGGGAACCACCTGAAATGGTTCATGCTTGTCTAATGCCCGCAAAGGCGATAGCGATATAAGCAGATTATCGATAAATTGTTTTTGATGCGAATGGCGGAGAACTTCGATTGGCGCTGATTTTGGCAAAGCTTGCAGTTTCGATTGGCGTGGTGCTGGGCCTGTCGATGCTGGCGGAACGTGCCGGGCCACGTGTGGCCGGTGTCTTGGCCGGGTATCCGCTGGGAACGGCAATCCTGCTTTATTTCATCGGGATCGAGCAGGGGATCGATTTTGCCAGTAAAAGTGCGGTCTATGCCTTTCCCGGTCTGATCGCGACCTTATCGTTTCTATATGCCTATTTTTTGGCGTCGCGCCGCTGCACGTCGCTTCCTGTCTTGCCGCAAATCTTGCTGTGTTCGCTATGCGCCTTTGCCGCCTTCCTTGGCGTGTCCTGGTTGTTCCAGCTGACCGAAATGTCCTTGACGCAGGCTGCGATCATTCTGCTGGTGGCGATGTTTATTGCCCTCATCCTGTTTCGAAAAATCGAAAATGAAAGCATCCTGAACCGTGTGCGCCTGACAAAAAGCGTTGTGCTGTTGCGCGCTGCTCTGGCGTCACTGATTGTTTTGATCATTAGTGGCCTTGCCGCATGGATCGGCCCGCGTTGGTCGGGGTTACTGTCGGGGTTCCCGGTAACGCTGTATCCGATCATGCTGATCTTGCATTTCACATATGGCACGGGACCGGTTCATACCCTGATCCGTAATTTCCCGCGCGGCATGGGGGCTTTGTGGGTGTATATCCTGACCGTGTCGCTGGGCTATCCTGTTTTGGGGCTTGAGCTTGGGACGTTGGCGGCGTTTGGCATCGCAACTGTTTATCTGGTCAGTTATTCCACTTTCGTCTGGATGCGACGAAAGTCCGTGCAAGCATCGGGCTGATTTCATACCATCACGACCTAAAAGTAAAATAAGGGCCCATACCGACGGCCACGTCAGGGAGATAACGCTGCATGCAGCAGGTACAGTCACTGGTCAGGGCATTAAGCATCCTCAACGCGCTCGCCGAGAGCGACGACGGCATGACGCTGACCGAAATTGCCGGGCAGGTTAAATTGCCCCCATCAACCGCCCATCGATTGCTGACCACGATGCAGTACGAACGCTACGTCGCGTTTGATGGCGAACGGACATTGTGGTTCGTTGGCGTGCAGGCATTCAGTGTTGGCAATTCCTTTACCAAAAACCGCAATCTGAGCCAGATCGCCCGACCCTATATGCGGGCCCTGATGGAAGACAGCGGGGAAACCGTAAATCTTGCCGTCGCCGATGGCGGAGAGGTGATTTTCCTGTCTCAGGTCGAGTGCCGCAAAATGATGCGCGCACTTGTCACACCGGGGCGCCGGGCATTGATGCATTGTTCTGGCGTGGGCAAGGCCTTGCTGGCGTTCCTGCCAGACGAAGAACTCAGTGCGGTGATTGAAAAGCACGGCCTGCCAAAAATCACCGAACGCACACTGGTCACCACAGGTGCCCTTAAAAAGGATCTGGAACGGTCCCGTCAGCTTGGCTACGCGCTTGATGACGAAGAACACGCTGTTGGGTTGCGCTGTGTTGCCGGAGTTGTCCGTGACGAAACCGGCAATCCGATTGCTGCCTTGTCGCTGTCCGGGCCTGCGGCACGCATTCCCAATGACCGTATTGAACAGTTCGGTTTAAAAGTACGGCGCGTCTGTGCCGACCTTAGCCGCGAATATGGCGGGGTTCCGGTTTAACAACCGATTGGCATTGATGGCCTGCTTCCGCCCGCTTTCGGCAAAGCCGGCTGTCGGGCCTAGCTGTTTTCGGACCGCTTGGTGGTGGCGAACCGGAATGTATTGCGCCCGTTTTTCTTGGCCATATACATCGCGCTGTCAGCCGCCGATATAAGCTCGTCAATGGTTTCGGCGTGATCGGGATAAAGTGATATGCCAATGGATGCCGTAACAAGATAGGGCGCTTCGTCCGGACCAAGGTCAACCGGGCTTGAGGTCAGGGCATCTTTCAGTTTGTTGGCGACAATTTCGGCATCCTCGGGGGTTTCTGACCCCGACAGGATGACAGTAAACTCATCGCCGCCAATGCGCGCAACCGTATCAACATCGCGTAACTTCGCACTGAGCCGTGCGGCGACGTCCCGCAGGACTTTGTCGCCAATGATATGGCCGCGCGTGTCATTGAGCGTCTTGAACCCATCCAGATCAATATACATCAGCGCAAAGCATTCCCGACGGCGTTTCGAAAGCTTGATCGCGAATGTCAGCCGATCCATGAACAGATATCTGTTGGGAAGCGACGTCAGCGCATCGTGATTTGCCTGAAACCGGATTTGTTCTTCGGCGGTTCTGCGTTCGGTAATGTCACGGAAACTGGTCAGGCGAAGTGTCTTGCCATCAATAAGCACGTTCCGCCCATTGATCTCGCAGGGGAACTGACTGCCGTCGTGTCGTTTGGCCATCGCCTCATAGGGTTTGTCATAACCCGACTGGATATTGTCCGTCACGGTCGGCAATGTTTCAGATGAAATAATGTCCGCCGCACTAAGGTCCAAAAGTGCGGTGCGCCCATACCCGAACATGCGTTCCGCCGCATTGTTGGCATCAACGCATTTGCCCCTGTCATGAAGAAACAAAGCCTCGTTGGAAAGATTGGCCATGGTTTCCAGACGGGTCTGGCTTTCGCGGCGTAAATTGCGTTCGCGCACCAGTTCGGTAATGTCCCAGACAATACAATCAATCTGACAATCGGACGTATAAGGCGGCAGGGCGCGCATCTGAACCCGCAACCAGCGTTGTTCGTGTTCCTTGGTGGTAAGCGGAAGTTCCGCAACCGTGATGTCGCCTTGGGAGGAAATTGCGTTTTCCCGAAGGTTTATAAGAGATGCATGGTCAAGAATGTGATCGCGAAGATCAGGACGACCGTCTGTCGCAAGATTGGCACCAATCCAGTCCAGACCCTGTTCGGAGGCAAATTCAATCAGGCCATCTTTGTCGATCCGAAAAACCAGACCGGGCAGGCGCGCAAAGAACCTTGCACGGGCGCGGGCATTGCGGCGCACGATAAGATGCAGGCCAATCATGCCAAGTCCGGTCAGTACAAAGAAAACAACGGATGAGGGGAATGCCGAAGAAACCATCAAGGTTTCAGTGGTCCCCAGTACGACATGGGCACCACCGCACAGCCAAATTCCCAGCAAGCACCAGAAAATCAGCAGGGCGACAAAATATCGGTTCTCTAAAAAGGGACCGGGCATAGCGTTTGGTATATTCTTTCACCGTGATGACGGCGAAAGAATATACCTATGGTCGAGTATTACAAGTAGCTAATTGTCGTGTGTGGATCGGTTTGGGGTCTGTGTTCTTACATCCCCGGGCAGGAAACGCCCGTTCCGCTAATCCCGCAATAGCCATCCGGATTCTTGTCCAGATACTGCTGATGGAAGTCTTCTGCGTAATAGAAGGTCTGGCCATCGGCAATCTCGGTCGTAATCTCGGAAAGGCCGGCTTTACCAAGGGCGGCAAGGTACTGTGTGCGCGAACTTTCCGCGGCCTCTGCCTGATCATCATTCATGGTATAGATCACGGAACGGTATTGGGATCCGATGTCATTGCCCTGGCGCATGCCCTGGGTCGGGTTATGGTTTTCCCAAAACACCTTCAAAAGCGACGGATAGGAAACCACCGTCGGATCAAACACGACAAGAACAACTTCGGCGTGGCCGGTCATGCCACTGCAAACTTCGCGGTATGTCGGGTTTTTTGTATAGCCACCGGCATATCCTGCGGCCGTTGTGTAAACGCCGGGAACCTTCCAGAAAAGCCGTTCGGCCCCCCAGAAGCACCCCATGCCAAACACGGCCATTTCAAGACCATCGGGAAACGGGCCTGTCATGGGGTTTCCTGTCACAACATGCCGGTCTGCAACAGGAACTTCCTCGTCGCGCCCGGGCAGGGCCGTATCGGCAGTTGGCATTTTGGCTTTTTCAGACATAAGGCCGGAAAACATCTTCGTCACCTGATCAAATTTGGGTTTCTGATGTGCAATGTAACCCAGAGCACGGCAATAGCAATTCCCCTGTTGGTAAAATGTCTTTGAACGTTCTTTTGGCAAGGGCAAACCGGACGATGATACTGCGCTGTAAACCTGTCGCCCGTCATCGGGCCGGTCATCAGGGAATTGTATGGTTCAGCGCCTAAAGCATTTAAAATCAACGATTTTGATGATCGGCGGTGTCGTCTGTCTTCTCATCGGGGTTGCCTTTTTGCCCTTGCCGCCACCATTTTTCGGTATGGTTTTTATTGCTGCCGGGATTCCGATGCTGGCCGCCGGGTCAAAACGCACCAGACGCTTTATCCAGTTGATGCGATGGCGTCATTATCGCCATAACCAAAAGGTCGAATATCTGGTGTCGCGACTGCCATCTTTCTTGCGAAAACATGGTCATCGTACGCGCCCGGATGTGTTGGTGCGCCTGCGCGGCAAACACAACGCCAAGCAAGGTTAGATATGGCGCCGTTCGCGCGGTGTCTTTGTCAGCGGTGATTTTTTTTGGTTGTTCTTGATCCGTATGCCGCCAACACATCGCATGTGCGGCAGTTTCAACCGGACGAAAAACTAAGGCGTTATCCGCCGGACAAGGCAATCGACACCCTGATTTTTAAGTGCCGTACATGCCTGACTGGCCTGATCGTTGGTGGCGTATTGCCCGGTGATCAGACGGAAAAACAGTCCCTGGCCTTCAATTGCGATGGTGGAAACGTCATGTGTGGCATTGGTCAAAACACCATTTGATCGTGACTGAAAAACCGACCATGAAGATTCCGCGCGCTCACGTGTGCGATACGCTGCAAGCTGCACCGCGTAATAGGGACCCGATGGCGCAACCCCCGATGGCGCAACTAAGGGCTCGTTTTGTGTTGTCGGCTGCTTGGTCGCTACTGGCATCGGTTTTGGCGTTGGCGTGACTTTCGGTGTGGCATCAGGCATATCATTGACCGTCGCTGGTGCCTTGGATGCCATCGGCACTTCGATCATCGAGGTTGCGGGCGCACTATCAGTGATTTCAAGTTCACCCTGTTCAACGGGGCGCGCATTCGTTGCAACCACGGCACCGGTATGGGTTGTTTCCTGTTGATCCCCGGCAATGGTCGGGGCCGACATTGTTTCAACGGCCATCGAACTGCCCGGTTTTGGGGCCGGTTTTGCCGTTTCTTTCAGGACAGGCACCGGGGTAACAACAGCAACAGGTGCCTTTGATGCCGCCTTCGCCGGTGCGGCAGCATTGAGTGTGGCCGACGATGTTCTTGTTGCAGCTGCGGCTGCGGGTGTTTTGCGCTCAACAGATGTCAGGCGTGCCGTGTTTTCGCTGACATTCATTTCCATCTGCGGTGTGGGGGATGCGCGGTCTTCCGGCTCGGCGGTAACGACGCCGCCCGTTGTATAAAAGTCACGGTTGCGTTCGACCTGTGGCGGATTGGGAAGGTCAGGGCCGGGCGCAACGGTGGCGGCGGCGACCACTGTATCGATCTCAGCGGAACGGGCAAATTGCGGTTTGCTACGATCAAGGGCAACAAGGCGACGCTGTGCCAGACTGTTGATGCTGCCCGAAAGGCGGATACCCTGACCGCAATCAAGATCAATCTTCAAATCGGGTGACGACGCGGTAAGCCAGACATAAAGCTTGCGCGCATTGTCGTAACGACCATCAAGATCATAGGATATCGCTTGCAGGAGATTGTCCTGCGGACTGGCATCCAGCGAGATTGGCTGCATGTCGGTTGACGATGCGGTTTCTGTCGCTTGATCACGCACATGATCCTGATCAAAGAACAGCCCGCAGGTCGCCCGATCAAGGGCTGCGCGTTCGCCTGGCGGCGTTTCCATCGGCATGTCAGCCGATGTTGATCTGGCTTGCGGATCGCTTTCAAACCAGAATCCCGACATATCCGATGAACTGCAAGCCGCCAGAATCGGCAGAAGTGCTGCGGCAGTAAACCAAACCCGTTTTCGCGATGCTTTAGAGGTGGTTGTCGCAGACCTGATTTTCACACTTCACCTGATGATCACTGTAATTGCATATGCGCAATGTTTATTGCCCTTTGCAGGGAAATACAACTGTCGCAAGCGCTTCAGACACTGTCAAGCGTCCCGCAATATCAGTGGGATGAAACAATCAGGTGGAAAATGACATGAAATTGGAAGGCGGAGTCAGGGCAGGGTGGGATGATGTCAGCTTTTTTTGATCAGCGCATCGCAAGCGGAACGAGGATACCGCCCAGCAGCACCAGCACAGTGACGGCAATCACGATATAGACGATGCCTTTGGTTGCCTGATTGGCAACTTCGCGCGATACGCCCTGCGAACCTTTGGTATTTCTCCGGGCGGATGATCCGCCAGACCCGTTTGATGCCGGGGTCAGGATTTTGACGATCTGCTTTTTGTCCTTGCGGGTCGCAGAATCGTATTTGTTCTCCACCACGCGGACTTCAGTGTTTTTACTGTTTGTCAGGGCTTCTTTGGCGGAATTCACCGCCGCTGCGTAATCTGAGACCGTTTGGAGTTCCATCGGCTGTCCGGTCGTGCGCACGCACACGACCGTATAGCTTTTGCGCATGATGGTATCAGACATAACTTGATCGTTCTCCAGAGTCCCGTAAACGGCCTTTACATGGCGTCTCTTGAGAAAAATAAAAAGCTATCCTGACGAATAGGGGGCACACATCTTCGCGATCAGGACTTAGGATCAGGACCTGTTCAGTTGGCGATTTTCGCCGACAGTTCCTTGTATTCATCACAAGACATGCCGCAAATCTGTTCAAGCCGCGCAAGGTTTTCGCCTGCCATGTCAGGCTTTCCGGTCTGAAGGAAAAGCTCACCCTGATATTCAAGCGCCCCAACATGTTCCGGATCGATCATCAAAGCCCGCTCATAATTTTGGGCGGCACTATCAAAGTCGCCCAGTTTACGCTGGCTGTAAGCAAGGTAGTTGAAAAGATCGGCATTCTCAGGATCGTCTTTCAACATTTCCTTGATCGTAACGATAGCCTTGTCATACATGCCACCATCGACCAGTTCGGTAACGGCGGAAAGATCGGTGTCTCCTGAACCCCATGAGGTCGAGTTGCCCATTGCGAGCGCGTTGGTTGCCGCCATCGGGCTTGCAAACATCATCGCGAACGCAACAGTCATGATTATTTTTGGGGTTTTACCACTAAGGGTCATCGTCGTACCTTTCATTGGTCATTATAGTTTGTAAATACGTTCGATGGGACGGAACAGATTTGTGATTTATCACAACGGGAAGTTTTGCATAATCACTTGTTGGTGAAAATCGTGACATTAAAAGGGCAAGTTCTTTGGGGGTAATCGAGACACTCGCACTGGGAATGGGTGGTGCCTGGGCCAGTGGTATCAATCTTTATGGCACCGTTGTCGTACTGGGCATGATGGATAATTTCGGCCTTATAACCCTGCCGCCGGATCTTCAAATCCTGACGTCATGGTGGGTCTTGTGCTTTGCCGTTTTGTTCTATCTGATCGAGTTTATCGCCGACAAAATCCCGTTTGTGGACAGCGTTTGGGATGCAATCCACACCTTCATCCGTATCCCGGCCGGTGCACTTCTGGCTGCTGGTGCCATGAGTGGCCTTGACGCTGGTATGGGCGAGGATGTCCAAACGGTGATTGCGTTACTGATTGGCGGTACCGTTGCGGCCGGAAGCCACTTTACCAAGGCCGGAAGCCGGGCTGCGATCAACACATCGCCCGAACCTGTGACAAACACCATTGCATCGGTGACAGAAGACGTCGCTGTGTTTGGCGCGCTCTATACGGTTGCGTTCCATCCGGTTGTCTTCTTTGTCTTGTTCGCAGTGTTTGTCTTGTTGCTGATTTGGCTGGTGCCAAAAATCTGGCGCTTTATAGGTGACGTTTTTGGCAATGCCCGTCATCCGTCCGCAGCCTACAGTCAGGCACGCGCACATCAATCCGCACCCACCATGAACCAGACGGGAAAAATTGATCTGTCAGGGGCGGGCCACAATACGAAACTACCGCCCCAAGACCCAAAGTAACCGGCACATGATCTGGGTCGGCAGTTAATGAAATAGACAAAGAAAAACCCCGCAAGCAATTGGCCCGCGGGGTTTTTTGTTTTCATCTGATCAACTTGAAGGGATCAGAAATCCGCTTCGATGACGCGATCACGAATTTCAGCAGCCATCGCCTCGGCAATCTCATCAATGCCAAAGGTTTTCTGATGCTTGAACCCGATGCGGCGCACGGACGCGGTTTTTTCTTCGGCTTCGCGTTTACCAAGGGCCAGGATCATCGGGATCTTGGCGTGGCTGTGTTCGCGGACCTTGTAATTGATCTTTTCATTGCGGGTGTCGACTTCGACATTCAGCCCCTTGGCCGCAAGGGCCGCCTTGACTTCATGTGCGTAGTCATCTGCTTCATTGGTAATCGTGCAGATCACCGCATGAACCGGTGACAGCCACAAGGGCAGGCGACCGGCATAGTTTTCAATCAGAATACCGATGAAACGTTCCAGCGATCCAAGGATCGCACGGTGCAGCATGACCGGACGGTGTTTTTCACCGTCTTCACCCATGTAGGATGCGTCAAGACGCTCAGGCAGAACAAAGTCAGCCTGAAGCGTGCCACACTGCCAGTCACGGCCAATCGCATCGCGCAGAACAAATTCAAGCTTCGGCCCGTAAAACGCGCCTTCACCTGGATTAATCTCAAGCGCAAGACCTGCTTCTTCTGCGGCTTCCCGAAGGGCGGTTTCCGCCTTGTCCCAGATTTCATCTGAGCCGGCACGCACTTCCGGACGGTCGGAGAATTTGACAAGAATGTCGGTAAAACCGAAATCCTTGTAAACCGATTTCAGAAGGTCACAGAAAATCTTGGTTTCCGAAACGATCTGGTCTTCGGTGCAGAAGATATGCGCATCATCCTGAATGAACTGACGCACACGCATGATGCCATGCAGGCCGCCGGATGGCTCATTGCGGTGACAGCAGCCAAATTCCGCCATACGCAGCGGCAAATCGCGATATGATTTGCTGCCCAGGCGGAAAATCTGAACGTGGCATGGGCAGTTCATTGGCTTCAGCGCCAGAACCTTCTCCGGATCATCTTCATCCGGGGTGGTGGTGAACATGTTCTCGCGGAACTTTTCCCAGTGACCCGATTTTTCCCACAGCACGCGATCAACAAGCTGCGGCGTGCGGACTTCCTGATATCCGGCATCATCAAGACGATCCCGGATATAGGTTTCAACCTTACGATAAAGCTTCAAACCCTTGTCATGCCAGAAAACCGACCCTTGGGCTTCTTCCTGCATATGGAACAGGTCCATCTCGCGGCCAAGGCGACGGTGATCGCGCTTCTCGGCTTCTTCAAGCATATGCAGATAGGCATCAAGGTCTTCTTTGCTTTCCCAGCACGTCCCATAGATGCGCTGAAGCATCGCGTTATCCGAATTGCCACGCCAATAGGCACCGGCCACCTTCATCAGTTTGAAGGATTTACCGATTTTACCCGTGGACGGCGCATGCGGCCCGCGGCAAAGATCAATGAAATCACCTTGGCGGTAACAGGTAATGGTTTCCGTTTCCGGCAGGTCGCGGATGATCTCGGCTTTATAGTTCTCACCCTTATCAAGGAAGAACTTGATCGCCTCGTTGCGGTCCCAGACTTCACGCACGATCGGCTCGTTGCGTTCAACGATCTTGTGCATCTGCTTTTCGATCTTGACCAGATCGTCGGGCGTGAACGGGGTTTCGCGGGCGAAATCGTAATAAAAGCCGTTTTCAATCGACGGGCCAATGGTGACCTGCGTGTCAGGATAAAGCTCCTGCACGGCTTCGGCCATCACATGCGCGCAGTCGTGCCGGATCAGCGGCAGAACCTCGTCATGCCCTTTGGTCACGATTTCGATGGTCGCATTGGTGTCAATCTCACGCGCAAGGTCGCGCACTTCGCCGTTGACGATGATGGCAAAGGATTTCTTTGCCAGTGAAGAACTGATGCTTTTTGCGACATCGAAACCCGAAACGGGACCGTCGAATTCGCGTACGGCGCCATCGGGAAGGGTCAGGGCAATCATGGTTGGCTCAACTCTGTTTTAACTGCGGGCATACAAGTGAAATGCACATTTCGAACCCGCATGTTTACGCGGGCGCAACGCACAAGAAAAGGAATTTCAGGATGAGGTCAAGTTCGCTCTTTGAAAAAAGCGACTTTCGGGGCAGCACAAAACGCCGCGACACCATTGCGGCGCGCAGGGGATGTCTTAAAGATCAACTTTTTGTCGGCATGGCCGGTCATTGATGCTTTCCCGTTTCGTGATCAGCCAATATAACAGGTGAAACGCACACGGCAACATAGAAGGTACCATAGCCTGCGACCTGCAATGTCGATGACAAGCCATTGCCAGTTATGGCCTTTACCCGAATGTTCATGTCTGTGTTACAAAACCAAATAACGGCGCGTCACCACCGCCAGAAGGGAGCCCCACATGTCCAGCCCGGAAGTTCGCCGGAACATTATGTTCTTGAGCTTATGCGTCGCACTGTCTGCCAGTGCGATGTCCCTGATTTTTACGGTTGCCGCCGTCATCGGCTATTCGCTTGCCACCGATAAGTCGCTTTCGACCCTGCCGATTGCCTTCATGATGATTGCCATGATGGCCATGACCGCACCTTCGGCTATGGTGATGGCCAAATTTGGCCGTCGTTTCGGGTTCTGGATGGGCTCAGGCATCGCCATGCTGGGCGCGCTGTCTGGCATGGGGGCAGTGTATTACAGCAACTTCTGGCTTTTGTGTGTGGCTTGCGCCTGCATCGGCGCTGGCAACGCCATTGCCATGCAGTACCGGTTTGCTGCGGCCGAGGCAGCCCCGCCGGAATTTCGTGCCCGCGCCATTTCCTACACCATGCTCGGTGGGTTGGCATCCGCCTTTATCGGCCCCAATCTGGCAAGTTTTGCCCGTGACTGGTTTGAAACCGTACCGTTCCTTGGCACCTTTGTCGCGCTGATCGGATTGCAGGTCTTATTGATCATTGCCATCGGGCAATTGCGTCTTCCTGATGCGCGCGGTGTCAAACATGTCGAACCGGCCCGCGCGCTTAAAACCGTTCTGGGCCAGCCCGCAATCATCATCGCCATTTTTGCCGGTGCGCTGGGCTATGCGGTGATGAGCTTTGTTATGACCGCAACGCCACTTGCGATCCTGGATTGCGATTACGTGTTTGGCGATGCCGCCTTTATCATTCAGTGGCATGTGGTCGGCATGTATGCGCCGGGCTTCTTTACCGGCAATCTGATCAAACGCTTTGGCGCACTTAAAGTCATTCAGGCCGGGGCGATCTTGAATTTCGTCTGTCTGGCGGTTGCTTTGTCCGGTGAGGATCTTCTTGTCAACTTCTGGGTGTCATTGGTGATCCTTGGGGTTGCGTGGAACTTCATGTTTGTCGGGGCCACGACCTTCCTGACCGAAAACTATCGTCCGTCCGAACAGGCCCGGGTGCAGGCCATCAACGAATTTGTTGTCTTTGGCACGGTTGCCATCGGGTCGTTGTCGGCAGGCACGATCTATGCCGCGTCTGGCTGGATTACCTTGCTCTATAGTGCGGCCTTGCCGGTTGGTCTGGTTTTGCTGGTGGTCTCGGTCTATGCGCTGCGCCGTCCCCGACAGATGGCTTAAACCGTAAGAGCACAATCAAACGACAAAGGGCCGCATCAGCGGCCCTTTGTGCGTTCAGAAGGCTGATACGCCCGATCAATGATGCCCGGTCAGAATTTCAAGGGCATGGGACCGGAACTCACGGTTATAAAGCACAAGTGTGACCCACGCGGCACAGACGATAAAGGCCACCGGATGGTAAAACCATGCCAGGGCGGACAGTGCGAAGAAATAGGCGCGAATACCGCGATTGAAATTATGGGCCGACATCATGCTCATGCGTGCTGCCCGGGCGGCGGCGCGCGCGGCATCGGGGTCGCTGGGGTCCGGTGCCGCCCCAATCAGGATCGAACAATAATTCGACAGCCGAAACGCCCATGTGAACTTAAAGAACGCATAGATAAAGATCACCACCAGCAGCACCACCTTGCATTCCCAAACCCCCGCCGTGGTGACCGCAGCAAAGGGCAGGGTGGCGACAGTTTCAATCGCCTTTTGCGTATAGCCAAGCAAGGCGACCAGACCGATCAAAACCAGAATGGTCGTCGATGAGAAAAAGCTGATGCCCGTAATCAGGTTACCGGCAATCGATGTATCGACCATGCGAATGTCGCGTTGGAGCATCTGCTCCATCCAGCGATGACGATTGCGCGCCATATGCGCCGAAATGGAATTGCGCCTGCGCGGGCCCGCATCGGCAAAGATCGTATAGCCAATCCACCAGGCAAATGCCCAGCAAATCGCAACAACATCAAGAACGGTAAATTCGGGCATACTTGTATCCATGCAAAAGGATGTTTGGCGCGTATTACTCTATATCCTACTGACATGTCGGCATTCTTCGCAATCTTCTTTGGCAATGCTGGATCTGAGGGGCATCTCGTCGGGATGTTCCATGTGCATAGCTGATGGTCATATCACCAGTTCGGGTTGAGTTTTGCCGCAATTCAGAGTATCAGCAGCGCAAATTTTCATTGGAGAGTGACATGAGCGAACTCGAGAACGATCTTGGCGAAGACATTGATTTCGATGATTTCGAATCTCATACCGAAAAACTGCTGAAAGACGGACGCACCAAGGACGATCTGTTCGAGTTTGTCGGCTTTATGAACATCAACGAAGTCGGCACCCACATGATTGCCGCTGAAATGGTGCTCGACGAAGACGCCATCAACCAGATGAGCCGCGACTTGCGCAAGCTGGAACTCGATCTGTCCCCACTGGGGGAACTGACCGGCGGGCTTAAAGGCGGCGAAGACGTCAAACGTGCCCTTGGTGCGCTGTTCCTTGAGCTGGTTGAGCTGTGCGACCTTGACGCAGATGACGAAGACGCCGGCGAGCTGTCCGAAGAAGCCCTGCTGTTGCTGAACTTCATCAAACGTTTCAACCCGCAGATGCGCCGTTTGACGGTCGCACTGACTGACACCGACGATGACGATGTGTCGTGCGAATATGAAGTCACCAACTGGTAACCAATGGCTTGCCGTTACGGCGAAATATATGTAGGCAAAAGGCGGGGCTGTAACACCCCGCCTTTTTCTGTTTTGGAGCCACGCGCGTGACCGCCCAAATACCAGTAGATGCGACCAAACGTTTTCAATCCTATCTTGATCGTCATGCAAGCGGCCAGGAAGCCATGCCCGATGCAGAACGCTTGCGCCAATGGATTGTTGATCATGCCGATGATTTTGGCGCGGTGATGGAATGTGATCTGAAAACCTGCCCAAAAATCGTCTATGATTTTTCGAGTGAGGGCGATGTCGTGATTGGCAACACCAGCGACCCGGCCCGCCAAACCGATATCATGTGGCAGCAACTGGCAAACGCCAATGCGCCGGTCGGCATTGGGCGCTACCGCGAAGACCGCGTGTGTTATCAGTCCGATCAATTCAAGACCGACGGCGAAGCCCGTAGCCAGCATCTCGGCATTGATCTGTTCGCCCCGGCGGGGACACCGGTCTTTGCTCCGCTGGATGGCGTGGTCCACAGCTTTGCCGACAACAACCTGCATCTCGATTACGGCCCGACCATCATTTTGGAACATACCCCCGAACCGGGCATTCGGTTCTATACCCTTTATGGTCATCTAAGCGCTGCATCGCTGGATGGCTTGCACAAGGGCAAAGCCTTCAAAAAGGGCGATCTTGTCTGCCGGTTTGGCAATTTCCCGATCAATGGCGACTGGATCCCGCATCTACATTTTCAGATCATCTTTGATATGCTCGGCCGCGAAGGCGATTTCTTTGGCGCGGCCAAACCGTCTGAATGGGATATCTGGGCAAACATCTGTCCGAACCCGAACCTGATGTTGCAGATGCCCGAAAATGTCACCGCCAGCCGGGACGGGATGTAAATGCAACCCCGTTTAAAGGCAGGCCTCTGGGTGCGTGGTCAAATCGCGATTTGCCAATCATCGTCGATCATCGCCATGATCGCCCATATGGGCAACGAAGACGCCGGGGCTGTACTGGTCAAACTCAACCGCTTTGCCAACGGCTGCTTTGTTTATTCGCGCGTAACCACCCTTGATGGCGATATGGGCTGGATGCAGGTCGCCGGCGGCCCGGAGGGGGGCCGCGAAACCGAATTTAACTGTGACGAATACTGGCGCAAACAGGTTGCGTTTGACCGCGATGTCTGGGTTCTGGAGGTCGAAGACCACAAAGGCGAGTACGAACTTGATGCCCCGATTGTCGATTTTTAAGGGCCGCTATCGGTCAAAATAAAAGGCCGGCAACATTGTGCCGACCTTTATAAATGCGTCTCTGTAGGGGCGTCGCCTTAGGCGGTGCGCTGCAACAGGTGGTAACCGAAATCGGTCTCAACCACATCAGAAGTCGCACCAACATCCATGGTGAAGGCCGCCGCATCAAATTCCGGAACCATCATACCACGGCCAAAGAAGCCAAGATCGCCACCCTGCTGACCGGACGGGCAATCGGAATTGGCTTTGGCCAGCTCTGCGAAATCACCACCATTGGCAACCTGATCTTTAAGACCATTGATTTCAGTCAGGGCTTCTTCTTTGGTACGGGTGGCGGTCGAGCGTGCCGAACCGGCATACATCAGAAGAATGTGCGACGCGCGAACTTGTTCACTCATAATGGGTCCTTTCATCCGCCAATGGCTTGCGTTTGGCGGGTTTTATGCAAGATTAGAAATTATGGATAAGGTCCAGGGTCCAAATTCATGTACAGCCGTATACACCTGTACATGAGCTTGAACCCTAGACATTGACCATGCCTTGTGGCTTGTTACGACAAAATGATCAGAGATGAAAGAGAAGAGGCAGATAGATGCTTGCTGTTGTGTCCCCGGCAAAGAAACTGGATTTCGAAACAGATGCGCCAGAAATGGCTGTTTCCCAACCTGTGTTTCTCGATGACACCGAGGAGCTTATTGAAGTTGCTCGCAAAAAAAGCCGTCGCGATTTGATGAAGCTGATGGGGATAAGTGAAAATCTCGCTGATCTCAATTATCAGCGCTTTGCCCATTTCTCACGGCCTTTTGATCGCACCAATGCCAAACCGGCGGTGTTTGCATTTCGCGGTGATACCTATGTCGGGCTTGATGCCGATACCATGAAGGCCAAGGATATTGATTGGGCCGAAGATCATTTTCGCATGCTTTCGGGGCTCTATGGCCTACTGAAACCACGTGATTTGATGCAGCCCTACCGGCTTGAAATGGGTACAAAGCTTGCCAATGCACGCGGCAAAGACCTGTATGCCTTCTGGGGCGATAAAATTGCCCATGAGATTAACCGCCTGACCGATGGCTACAAAGACCGCAGCCTGATCAATCTGGCATCGAACGAATATTTCAAATCGGTCAAGACCAAAACCCTTGAAGGACCGGTCATTACCCCGGTTTTCAAAGAGGTCAAAGCCGGGGTTGCCAAGGTTATTGGGTTTTCGGCAAAGCGTGCACGCGGTATGATGGCGCGCTTTATGATCGATAATCGCCTTGAGACCCCCGAAGGTCTTAAGAAGTTCGCGGTAGATGGCTATGGCTATCAGGATGATCTTTCGACAGAAACCGAGTGGGTCTTTACCCGCGTTCACGACTGATAACAAACAAGACTGGCAACAAATTCGGTGACAGAAATGACCGACGAGCATCTTGAACAGCTCGAGGAAGAAAACCACTTGCCCGAGGCACACCCGTTCTCTGGTTATTTGCGGACTTTCTTCCGCGGGCCGGGCCGCTCACGCAGCCTGACCCGCGAAGAGGCGTTTGACGCCTTTTCAATGATCCTGCGCGATGAGGTCGAACCGATCCAGCTTGGCGCGTTTTTGCTGATGCTGCGCTATCGGGCTGAAACCCCCGACGAGCTGGCCGGGATGATTGAAGCTGTGCGCAAGGCCGCACGCCTTGATACCGACGATGGCCCCGAAGCCGAGGCAGAAGGCCGTCCCATGCTGGATTGGCCGTCCTATGCGGCGGGTCGGTCGCGGGGCTTGCCGTGGTTTGTTCTTTCCGCACTTCTTTTGTCGAAAAACGGCGTGCCGGTCCTGATGCATGGCTATAATTCGCATCTTGTGAATGGTGTCGGCACGGAAACAGCGGTCAAGGCACTTAAATTGCCGGTGGCGATGTCTGCCGAAGAAGCCCGGTCTGACATCGCCTCACAGGGGTTTGCCTATCTTCCGCTGCGTCACATGCATCCGAAGTTACAGGAACTGATTGGTCTGCGGCCGCTGTTGGGGTTGCGCAGTCCGGTCAATACCTTGTTGCGTCTGTTAAACCCGCTGCAAGCACGCGCCGCATTCCTTGGCGTGTTTCACCCGGCATTCCTTGATGTCCATCGTGAAACCGGAAAACTGCTTGATCTGCCGCGTATTGGCGTGATCAAGGGCGGTGGCGGGGAGGCCGAACGCACCCCGTTCAAACATGTCGATTTGCGCATGCTCGATAATGGTGAACTCGGGGATGTGCGCTGGCCGGCCTTGCTGCCCAGAACCGAAAAAGACATCGAAGAACAAAGCCCGGTAACCTTGAAGCACTTTTTCGATGTCTGGCGGGGCGATGTCGATGATGCGCCTGCGATTGCACGGATCAAGGGCAGTGCCGCCATGGGGGCGTTCCTTGCCGGTAAGGCCGATTATATCGATGAGGCCGAAACGCTGATCGATGGCTGGTGGGATGCGCGCGACAAAAATGTCGGGTAGGGCGTTTTGATCTGACCCTTATGTCGTCACGCACGGCACCGACAAGAACTCAAAAAGGGACGATTGCCGTCCCTTTTTTCATGCTCAGAACGAAGAATTCGGTTCTTTAAGAAACGCCAGTTCGTCCTCTGTTGACGTCCGGCCCAGAATATCATTGCGGTGCGGGTAGCGACCAAAACGGTCAATGATCTGCTTATGCTTGATTTCAAATTTCAGGTTGTTTTCAAGGCCGGGCTGATCAAACAGTTCCATCGCAATGTCATGCATTGCCTCGGATTCCGAGTGCATATAGGGCATATACAAGAATGCCCGTTCCTCGGGTTTTACAATCTTCTTGTCTGCCCCTGCGGCAATCGCTTCCTGTGCCAGAACAAGGGCAAGTGTATCGGTGGCAAAGGATGCAGGACTGTCGCGAAACATGTTGCGTGAAAACTGATCAAGCACAATGATTTCCGCCAGACGCCCATGGGCGGTTTTACGCCAGCGATAAAATTCCCCCGCACTGGCCGCCGCATGAAAATCGGCAAACCGTTCGGTAATATGACGGTCAAGCGCAAGGTCCTTGATAAACCATTGTTTCTGTTCGAGTTCCTTGAACCAGAAAACCAGAACTGTTTCAGGTGTCATAACGCATCCGCCCCTTATTCTTGAGATTTTGGGTGTTGAAGTTTGGCTGATCTTAGGGGGGCAGGTGCGTAACGTCGAGTTTTCTGCAGTCGTATGACGAAATATTTAAAAGTATGAATTGTAATGGTTGACACCCCATCACCGCCGATGGATTATGACGATGTCTTGGGTGTCGATCTTTCCGATCGGCTTAAAAGGGAACGTGGTGCGTTTTGGGAAAGTCCCTTAAGCAATGCCACGGCTGCCCCCGCAACTGTAAGCGGTCTTGAGCGTTACACATGCCACTGGTGATGACCGGGAAGGCGTAATGTTCTGAAAACCGCGAGCCAGGAGACCTGCCTTGGACCATCAGCCACACATTGGTTGATGTGAAACTGTTGGACGCCGGGGTGAGCGTCAGGTTGCAGGGAAAATGCGGTTTCTTTATCGATCCGGACATCTGCTTCCAGCCATCCTATCGTTCTTGTCCTAACCCTGTGCGTTGGTATTTGCCTTACGCACATCGTTTTTGGAAGAGACGATACCATGTTGAAAACGCCTTTAAGGCTTGCTGTCGCAGCAGTCTGTACTTTACTGGCTTCTGGCTCTGCGCAGGCGCATTTCCAGTTGGCCTATACGCCGGAAGTAAACATCACCAAAGCCGGTGATCACGCCGTCAAACTGATTTTCTGGCACCCGTTTGAAAACGGCCATGTCATGGATATGGGCGAACCGCTTGAATTCTATGCGGTGCATCGCGGTGAAAAGATTGATTTAAAATCAACGCTTTCCCCGATCACCTTCAAGGGATCTGAAAACAGTGCTGCGGCATATGACGGCACCTTGACGCTTAAACGCAGTGGTGACTACGTCATGGTGGTGGTGCCCGAGCCATACTATGAGGAAAGCGAGGATATCTATATCCAGCAGATCACCAAATCCTACATCAACCGCAATGAAATCCCGACCGACTGGATGGATGCGCAAGGGTTGAAAACCGAAATTCTGCCGCTCAACCGTCCGACCAACATTGTTGCCGGATCGACCTTCACCGGCCGTGTCCTGTCCGAAGGCAAACCCGCCGCCGGGGTCGAGATTGAAATCGAATACATGGCCGCCGAACCTGATATGGCCAACAACCAACCGCAAGAACCAACCGCATCTCCGATGCCGGGCGGTGCGATTGTCGCCATTTCCGATGACAATGGGTATTTCACGTTCGGCGTTCCCAAGGCCGGTTTTTGGGGATTTGCCGCGCTGGGCAGTGGTCCTGATAAAGAATATCAGGATAAAGAACTTTCACAGGATGCAGTCCTGTGGGTTCGCGCCTATGATGTGAAATAGGTGTAGGGAAAAATTAGATGCATATCGTTGACGGGGCACTGGCTCCTGAAGTTTTGATTGGCGGGGGTGTTCTTGCCGTTGCGGGCCTTGGTCTTGGCCTGCGCAAACTGCCGATTGATAAAATTCCGGCAACCGGCGTGCTGTCGGCAACCTTCTTTGTCGCATCCCTTATTCATGTGCCGGTTGGTCCAAGCAGTGTGCATTTGATCATGAGCGGTCTGGCCGGGCTTGTGCTGGGTTGGACCGCGTTCCCCGCCTTGTTTGTTGGCTTGTTGTTACAGGCAGTCTTCTTTGGCTTTGGCGGCTTGACGGTTCTCGGCGTCAATACCGTCAATATTGCACTGCCTGCGGTGCTGATCGGGTTGACGTTTCGTGGTTTGGTCACACGAAGTTCACCGACAACCGCTGCTATTTGGGGCGGGATTGCCGGGGCGTCTTCGATCGCGGTAACGACCGTCTTTGTGGCGATCTCATTGGGGCTTAGTGGCGAGGGTTTCGTACCAGCTGCGAAGCTTGTGTTCTTTGCCCATATCCCGATCATGATCATCGAAGGCCTGATTTCAGCCGCCGCCATTTACCTGATTTGCAAGGTGAAGCCGGAACTGATGGCAACATCTGATCGTTCATATGACCGGGTCTATGATGATGCGCCGTACCCAATGACCACCGGGCAAACTGTACAAGTGACATCGGCGACGAGCGAGGCCAATAATGGCTAAATCTCTATCCGTGCTGGCCGTTACGGTGCTCCTTTTGGTCGCCGCAGCCGGACAGGCACAGGCACATAAGGTGATCGCATCCGTTTTTGCCAGCGGCACCGATATCGAAGGCGAAATCGGCTTTTCCAATGGCGACATGGCCGCCGACACAGTGGTTGAGGTGTTCGACACGCAGGGCAACAAGCTTGGTCAGACCAAAACCGACAGTGACGGCTTTTTCACCTATACGCCGACAAGTCAGGTCAACCATGTCTTTCGCGCCGATCTTGGTGCGGGTCATATTGCCAAGACTGTCTTTGATATTTCCGAAATGTCATCGGTTCTCGCGGGCGATCAGCTTGCGCCAACCACGGGTGTAACGGCTAAGGGCACCGGGGACAGTGCCAATACGACCTCCGGGAATGTCGCAATCACTCAGGAACAGGAAATCTTGATTGCCGCCATCGTGCGCGATGAGTTGCGTCCGCTACGCCGCGAAATCACCGCCTATAAGGAAAAGAATGACTTTCAATCAATTCTTGGCGGGATTGGCTATATATTCGGGTTCTTCGGAATTGCCTATTACATCGCAGCACGCCGTCTGAGAGCCAAAGATAAACAAGCATGAGCCATCTTTTCGGGCATGACCAACCATTGGGCGTACAGGCAAGCGGCGGCACTGCGCCGTCGTTTGTCGGATCATTTGATCCGCGTGTGCGCGTGGTGGCGGCAGGCCTGTTTGCCGTGATGGTGGTGGCCTTACATCAGGTTGAATTTGCCTTTGGCGCATTTCTGGTCGCCCTTGGGACTGTGTTTCTGACCGATCTTCCTCTGCGCCTGACCTTAAAACGTATGGTCGCGATGGACGGCTTTATCATCGTGATGCTGGTGATGTTGCCCTTTACAACACCCGGTACACCGATGTTTTCGCTGTTGGGGGCGGATGCCAGCAAAGAAGGCCTGATGCATGCGGTTTTGATCGGTGTGCGGGCCAATGCGGTTGTCCTGATGATGCTAAGCCTGCTGTCTGGCCTGTCGCCAGTAGCATTGGGGCATACCCTGTATCGCTTGAAATGCCCGGCGGCACTGGTGCATCTGATGATGTTTACGGTGCGCTATATTTCCGTTTTGCATGACGAATATCATCGTTTGCGCATGGCGATGAAGCTGCGCGGGTTTCGGGCGCGCAACACATTCCATACCTATCGCTCGATAGGCTATCTTTTCGGCATGTTGCTTGTCCGCTCCCTTGAACGGGCCGAACGCGTGCTTGAGGCCATGAAATGCCGTGGCTTTAGTGGCCATTTCCCGATGATTGATCATTTGGAATTCAAGGTCCGTGACGGCATGCTGGCCGTTGGTTTTGGCGTCATGATTGGCGCACTTGTCCTGTTGGATCGAATTTATGTCTTCGCTTATTGAACTCAACGATATTTCGTACGGCTATCGGTCCGGGCAAAAGGTGCTGGATCGTGTCAGTCTGACCCTTGATGCCGGGGAACGGCTTTTCATCACCGGTCCGAACGGAGCAGGGAAAAGCACGCTTTTGCGCATTCTGGTTGGCCTGATCAAACCGCATCATGGTCGGATATCGGCATTTGGTGAACCACGTGTTCAGGAATCCGATTTTCATGATCTGCGCTGCCGGGTTGGGTTCATCGTGCAGGACCCTGATGATCAGCTGTTTTGTCCGACTGTGGTCGAAGACATCGCCTTTGGTCCGCTCAACCTTGGCGCCAGCCGCGATGAGGCACTGGCGATTGTTGATGAGGTGCTTGATCAACTGCATCTGCGTCATTTGCGCGAACGCATCACCCATGAATTATCCGGTGGGGAAAAACGGCTGGTGTCGGTGGCGGCTGTTTTGGCCATGCGCCCTGATGTGTTGCTGCTTGATGAGCCAACCAATGCGCTGGACGAAGAAAACCTCGAACGGCTTGAAGAAATCCTGCGCGACCTGCCACAAGCCATGATCCTGATTTCCCATGACCCGCATTTCCGCCGCAAACTGGCCACCCGGACACTTGAACTGCGCAGCGGTAAGCTATCAGATCGTTCTGCCCCAAAATGCAGTGCCGCTGATCGTGGACACGACGCAGTCAACGTCAACGCCAATGCCCGTGCATCCGCCGCTCAGTAAGTTTTGATGAATGGTTTCATCCATGTCGCCATTTTCCGTTTCTGCCTTTCGCCACTTGTTTGGCGCACAGATCACGTCCCTTGTGGGAACGGGGCTGACCACAGTTGCACTGTCGCTTCTGGCATTTGATCTTGCCGGGGAAAACGCCGGGCTTGTTCTGGGCTCTGTTCTGGCGCTTAAAATGGTCGCCTATCTGCTGATTGCGCCGGTCGCGGGCGGTATTGCCCATCGGGTACCGCGCCGGGCGTGGCTGGTCGGTTTGGATGTGCTGCGCGCCGCAATCGTTCTCTGTCTGCCGTTCGTTGATCAAATCTGGCAGATTTTCGTTCTGGTGTTTGTCATCAATGCGGCATCGGCCGGTTTTACGCCGGTGTTTCAGGCCATCATTCCCGAAATACTTGATGACGAAAAAACATATACCAAGGGGCTGTCCTATGCCCGGTTTGCCTATGACCTTGAAAACCTTGCCAGTCCGGCCTTGGCCGCAGGCTTGCTGTTTGTCTGGCAATTTGACAGCCTGTTTATCGTCAATTGCCTGACCTTTGTTGTCTCCGCCATCCTGATTGTTAGCGCTAACATCCCCGCTGCGGCTCAGACCGACCGGGTCGGCGGGTTTTATGAAAACACGCTGTTTGGCTTGGTGGCCTATCTTAAAACACCGCGCCTGCGGGGATTGCTGGCGGTCTATTTTGCTGTGTCATGTGTCGGTGCAATGATCATCGTCAACACCGTTGTTCTGACCCGGTCTGTGCTGGACGGCAGTGAAATCATGACTACGGTGTTTCTTGGCTGTGCCGGGGCAGGGTCGATGTGTGCTGCCTTCCTGATCCCTAGGGTGATTGATCAGCTTGGCGAACGCAGATTGATGTTGTCTGGGATCGTGTTTGCCGCCGGGGCGATGCTGATCGGGGGCATCAATATGATGTTCGGCTTTGAAAGTGCGGTTTTCTATGCCGTTCTGTGGGCCATTGCCGGGGCAGGGACAACATTTGCTCAAACACCGGGCGGCAGGCTGGTGCAACGTTCCGCCGCAGTCGGCGATAAATCGGCGTTCTTTGCGGCAAACTTTGCGCTGTCGCACGGGGGATGGCTGGTGGCCTACGCCATGGTCGGCTGGCTGGGCGGCTTGGTTGATTTATCCGTTGCCTTTCTGGCGTCTGGCAGTATGGCGTTGCTGGGGGTCGGGCTTGCGGTGTCAGTTTGGCCGCGCAAGGATCCGCTGGAAATTCATCACAGCCATCCGGGGTTTTGGCATGACCATCCCCATGACCATCATGATCCGCACCATACGCATGCCCACCCGGGAACGCAAACCCATGCGGCGGATTCCAATGATCATGCTGATGCGCATTCTGACGATGATGAACGCCATCGCCACGAACATTTCCACCCGCCGGTCACGCACAAGCATCGCTTTGTGATCGACAGCCACCACAGCCGCTGGCCGGTCGAAAGTGGCGAACAGGTCTAGTAACGCTTATGCCTTGCTCTGACGGCGCGCAACCACCCAGGCACCGAAACCAAAAATCCCGATGATGATGCCGATCCCGCCCAGAATGTCGGACATGCGGACATCATTGCGATAGGCATTGATCTCGGCGCGCAGTGGCCCGACCTGCCGCGCAACTGCCCGATTGATCAGGGCGGTCAAATCACCCTCAGACAGCCCCTTGATGCCGATATTGCCACTACCTGCAATGGCCTCGGTGCCTTCATCTGTGCTGGTCGGCGCAACCGTGGGGGCGGTATCGGCCAAGGGTGCTGCGTCATGCAGGGCGCTAACCGTGATGGCGTCGCCATCTGTTGCCTCGGGCAGGGTTTCTAAAAACTCGGTTTTGGGCAGTGCAAAACTTGCGATATGGCCATCCCCTGTATCGGCGAAAACGGCATAATCGGCCCGGTGGCTGACGCGCAGGGCAAAATTGCCATCAGTATCGGCCGTGGTCGTCAACAGGGCGGTGTCAGAACCGTCTTTCAACGTGACGGTCGCATTGCGCGCCCGTGTGCCACCGGTGAAATAGACATATCCCTCAATCACTTCGCCGTCGCTGATCGCAAAGACGTTTAAGTTATGCGCCTGTGCCACGCCAACCGGCAGAACAAGCAACAAGGTCAGGAGACTTAAGAATTTGCGATAGGGTGAGGTCATCGGGATTGCCTGTTTTATGGATGTCGCAACGGAAAATGGCGGGCAGGAACCTGCCCGCATTTCACGCCAATCAGTTCATTGCATCGGTTTTCACCCAGATCACACCACCCCGTTCGACAGGAACTTGTTGCTCGCTATTGAGGGCGGCCATCGTGCCGTCTTCGATCAATGCGGCAAACACCCACCAGCCATCCTTTGGCATGGCGTAATGGAAAATGCCGTTGGCATCGGCCTTAATCACCTGTGTGGCAAATGTCGCATTGGGCAAGGTGACACTGCCGTCATTGGCATATTCAACTTCAACCTCGGCAAACGGGACCGGATCGCCGTTGTGGCGCACTATTCCGGAAAACACATTGCCGGTCCAGATGCCATACGGGCGGGTCAGCGGTTCGATCTCAACCGGAAAACCGACCATCTGGTCCCAGTCTTCGCCTGCGTCAAAGGCATCAATGACGGTCTTGGTATATTGAATGATGTATTTGCCTTCTGCCGGCTCAAAATATGGAACCGGCTCAAGGTAAAAGGCATATCCCCCCGGTGCCTTGATGGTCGTCTTGGCGTCAAACGCGCCCTTGCCATCCACCGTCTTGGCGGTCAGCGACGACATAAGGTCGGTTTTTTCCCCATTGTGCTGCACACCAAACTGCAACGGTGTGACCATTTCCATCGCCGGGCCATTGGTCATTGGGTGGGTAAAGGTCAGATCAAACGTCACCTGCGTCCCGCTGTCCTGATCGACCACATTGGCCGATGGGATCATTTTCTGAAAATGCGCCTGTGCTGTGCCAATCACAGCGGTACTCAAGGCCAGAGTAAGGGCAAGTTTGGGTAAAAAGCCGCTGGGCAGGGACATTGTACAATCCTTTGTTATGAAGTCTTTTACGCGAACACTTTCAGTTCGTTCTATGCCCTTTGAAATAAAGTAAATCATACAAAAAAGCAAAAGGTGTGAATCGTTATTTTGCAAGCTAGCCATCATTGAAACGCATCAATCACGCTTTGCATTCGGTGGTTTTACGGTATCGTATTTGCAAAATCACAGGATGTGCCGGCGAAGGGGAATTGTATGAGGATTGTATATGTGTCACCAAACGCGCAGGAATGCTGGGTTGATGCCGCATGGCGTCCGACCAAATCCCTTGATATGGCGGTCAAGGACAGCATGCCGGGCGACCTGATACGGCTTGTTGCAGGGGATTACCCCCTTTCCGAGTCATTGGTCTTCCCGCGCAGCGGTCACGAAGGTGCCCCGATCATCCTGCGCGGGGATACCGGATCGCAACTAAAAGTGAATAATCAGCCAGATTATTCAGTTTCAGCGAATAATCCCGGCCGCGACCGGTTCGCTGCATTTCAGCTGATTGACGTGGCCCATATCCGGATCGAGAACCTGTCGATCATCCGCTCCTGGCCAAGTGCGGTCTATATCGAAAACAGCCATGATCTGTGTTTCACCAGGCTTGATATCACGGCGGGCACCTATGCGGTGTATGCCAACGGTGCGACAACGCAAGCTATTGAAATTACACAATGTCGCTGGACACAGGATGATGAAATCTGGCGCAGCATTCGCTGGGATGACATCCATGACGGGGATATTCATCCTGATGGCAAAGCCCCGTTTCGCTATCTCAATGGCGCATTTTTCGGGGCAGATGACATCACAGGCAACGTCCTGATCGCACGCAATGACATCCGCGATTGTTATAATGGCGTCCGGATGGATGTGTCTGCCGAAAACCTTGCTGCTCCCATCGGCAGTTTTAACCGCGACGTTCGCATTTTTGATAATAATTTCAGTTATATACGCGACAATCCGGTCGAGCCCGAAGCCACCGCAGTTGGCTGGTGGATTGGGCGCAACCGGTTTTACAATTGCCACAAACTGTTTTCACAAGACGGGGTGCGCGGCGGTTTCTGGTACTATTTTGGCAATATATGCTGGTTCGATAGCCGCCCGGGACCCGAAGGCGATGAATATAACGGCGGGGCGGTGTTTAAGCTGGGCAAAGGTGGTTCAGTGCCGCAACCTGACTTCATATCCTCCTGTTTTCACAACAGCTTTTTCCTGCGTCAGAAATACATCAAAAAGGGCACAACCCGTGGTTTGATCAATGCGCGCAATGCGATTGAGCATGCGGACCCATCCACTTTGCCAGCCGACTTCATGCCAGCCGATCAGGCGTTTTTTGACGATGCCGATGGCCTTCAACTGTCTGCATATGGGCCTTTGCCGGTAACATTTTCCGGCGATCTGGCGAACCATGCGACCTATCCGGCCGTTTTTGACAGCTATCCGGGCGTGCTTGCCGATCCAAGAGGTGCGCAAACGCCGCTTTTTGACGATGGTTTGGCCGGGCGATTTGATCTGCGTTGCGTATATCAGACGCCATATGACAGCAACCTTGCGATCCCGATGCCCGATGGAACCGTTTGGACAGGTCATCAGGATCAGTGGCCTGGCGCGATTACAGATGGGAAACGCTACGAGGGACCGCAATTTGTTGCAGTCAACCTTGAATATATTCGCGAAATTTTGAGCACGCAGGATTGAGGCCGCGCCATAGGTGACCAGAACCAAGACGTTGCCGTTAGGGCCGTCATTGGGCGTGTTATGGTGACGTAAGCGTAAATAGGTTGACTGGCCTGTCTTAATGTTGCGATGGTGTCGTATGGTCTTTAACAAACAAGAAAAATCATGAACGATAAGCTTTATAGTATTACCGAGCTGGCCGAAGAGTTTGACATTACGCCGCGCGCAATCCGTTTTTACGAAACCAAGAACCTGCTTGCCCCGCAGCGTGCAGGGGCCACGCGTGTTTACAACTACCGTGACCGGGCACGTTTGATGCTGGTTTTGCGCGGCAAACGGCTTGGCTTTTCGCTTGAGGATATCAAGGAATACATCGATCTTTATGACGCCGAGCGGAGCGGAACCGAGCAACTTGCGCATTTGATGCTGGTCGGGCGTCGCCGTATTTCCGAGCTTGAACAGCAGCTTGATGATGTTCAAACAACGCTGGGTGAACTCCGCAAGATTGAGCGTGAGGCGGCAGATGCACTGACGCAAAAGGGCATCGATCCGGAAAAGGCGCTTTTGGATATCCGGTCTAAATTGGCGATGGAAACCGCATAAACCAGTCCAAGACAAACGCATTTAGCGATCTGTCTGATACGTAAAAAGCCCGGCATCTGAGCCGGGCTTTTGTGTTTGGGCGACAGTTTTTCTATTGCGGCTCACGCTGCAAGGGCAGGGTGACTTCAAAGACTTCTTCGTCGGCCAGATACTTGCGGCTAAAGCCGAGTTTTTCACACAGTGTCAGCATGCGCCGGTTGTTGGGCAGGACCTGACCAATGAAGGTTTCGGTACCCTTACGGCGGCAAAACTCGATCATTTGTTCCATCAATACCCGGCCAAGACCGCGCCCCTTGATGTCGGACCGGACCATGACGGCGTATTCGGCGTGTTCATTGTTCGGATCAATGACAACCTGCACCATACCGTGGATTTGGCCTTGTTCCGGACCATCGGGGACGATGGCCAGAAACGCCATGTCGCGGTCGTAATCAAGCTGTGTCTGGCGCGCCATTTCGGAATGGGGCAATTCACGTACAGACCCGAAGAAGCGGAAATGAATGTCTTCGGGGGTCAGTTTTGACATGAACTCATAGTGGGCCGGTTCGTCTTCGGGTTTGATCGGACGCAGCAAATAGGTTGTGCCGTCATCGAGCACCAGTTCCTTTTTCAGGTGGCGCGGATAGGGATGAATGGCCAGACGCTTGTCATCGCTGATGACTTTTGGTGTGACCTTGATCCGCGCATCAAGGGCGATGACACCGTCCTTATCGGCAAGCAACGGGTTCATATCAAGTTCGAGGACTTCGCCAAGATGCACCACTAGCTGTGACAGCTTGACCAGCGTCATATAGAGGTCTTCAAGGTTGACCGCCGGGACGTCGCGGTAACCTTTCAGAAGGTTATAAATCCGCGTGCCTTCAACAAGTTCGCGGGCAAGCTTCATGTTTAATGGTGGTAAGGCCATCGCGCGGTCACGCACGACTTCGACTTCAACCCCACCATGACCAAACAGGATCACCGGACCGAAAATCGGATCGGTGGTCATGCCAACAATCAATTCGCGCGCACCGGATCGCTTGACCATTTCCTGTACGGTAAAGCCGCGAACCCGCGCGGTCGGGAAGGCCTTTTCAACGGTGCGCAGCATCTTGGTCGCCGCGTTTTTAACCTCGTCACTGCTGTCAAGGTTGAGCGCCACGCCTCCGATATCCGATTTATGGCTGATATCATCTGACAGGATTTTAAGGGCAACCGGATAGCCAATGTCGTCAGCCGTTTTGACAGCGTCTTCGACAGAGGAGGCTGCGAGTGTTTTAACTGTTGGGATGCCGTAGCATTCCAAGACAGCCTTGGCTTCGGGTTCGGTCAGCATGTCGCGCCCGGCATGAACGGCGGCATGAATGATTTGGCGCGCCTTGTCGATTTGCGGGGTAAAGTCGCGCGGCATCGAGGGCGGCGTTTCCATCAGCAGGTCTTGCAGTTTGCGGTAATTGACCATGTGCTGGAAGGCGGCGACGGCATTTTCCGGCGTGCGATATGTTGGAATGCCTGCGGCATAGAACATGTTGCGGGCTTCTGCCACCGTGGCTTCGCCGACCCAGTTGGTCAGAATGTTTTTCTTGCTGGTTTTAATAACGTCAATTACGCCCTGCGCGACTTCCACCGGATCGGTAATCGCGGTTGGGGCATGCATGACCAAAAGGCTGTCGATATTGCGGTCCTGCAACACGCACTCAATTGTTTTGGCATAACGTTCGCCCGGCGCATCGCCGATAATATCGACCGGGTTGGCGTGTGACCATGTGCTGGGCAAGACATCATCAAGCGCGCTGATGGTATCGTCACTCAATTGTGCCAGATGACCATGCCGTTCAATCAGGGCATCGACGGCCAAAACCCCGATCCCGCCACCATTGGTCACAATGCCAAGTTTATCGCCGCGGAATGGACGCATGCGCGACAGTGTCTCGGCGGCTGAGAACATTTCGCTGACGGTGTAAACACGCAAGACACCCGCACGCTTGATCGCAGCATCAAACACATCATCGGCCCCGGCCAGCGCGCCGGTGTGAGACGCGGCAGCAGCCGCACCCTCGGCAAAGCGGCCCGATTTGATGCACAAGATCGGCTTGTTGCGGGATGCGGCACGGGCAGCCGAGATAAAGCTTCGGCGTTCATGAATGGATTCGATATAAAGCATGATCGCACGGGTTTGTGGATCAGACCCGAGATAGTCGATGACATCGCCAAAATCGACATCGTCGCATTCACCCAAAGATATGAAATGCGAAAAGCCAATGCCGCGCGCGGCAGCCCAGTCAAGCACAGCGGTACATAGCGCACCGGACTGTGACACAAAGGCGATTTTACCATTTTCGATGCTTTGGTGGCTGAAACTGGCGTTTAGACCAATGCCCGGAACCATAAGGCCCAGACAGTTCGGGCCAAGAAGACGCATTTTGCGGCTTGCGGCAATATCGAGCATTGCCTGTTTGATGCTGCGCGTCTCATCAAAGGGTTCCGCGCCAAGCCCGGCAGTCAGGACAATCGCGGCAAGGCATCCTTTATCGGCAAGGCATTCCATCGTTGGCACAACGGCCTTTGGCGGCACGCAAATAACCGCAAGTTCCGGTGTCACAGGCAGGCTGTTGACATCAGGGTAGGCCAGAACACCGCCAATCGACTGGCTGTGCGGATTGACCGGCATGATCGGCCCTTTAAACCCACCAGCCAAAAGGTTTCGCATCATGACCTGCCCAACAGAATCGGGGCGGTTTGATGCGCCAATGACGGCAACAGATTTGGGTTTAAACAAATGGTCGAGGTTGATCGTGCTCATGGCCGTGTTCCCGCGTTATGTCTGGGGCCGGTTCAGTGCATCCGCCAATGCGTCTATGGTCGTGGCGGCGTTTTGACCGATGCTATTGTTTCAGCTGCGAGAGGTTATGTCAGGCCAAATTATATTGATTTGCTTTGCATCAATAAAGCACTGAAGTGACAAAGTTTTTATGGAGTTGTCACATATCTGTCCGAGCGGGTCAGGTACGGCGTGTCCTCATCAGTGCATATGACCACGATGGCTGTCGTCGTCATAACGTTCCGATTGCTCGATCCATTGTTCGACTTCATCGGCACTTTGCATCGCCAGTGCGATTTCAAGATCATTTTGAACATGGGCAAGATTGTCAAACATCGGGCACCAGCCAAAGGCTTGAATGCGGGGATCGGTATTGGATGAAATTGTAAACAATTCCCCGTCAATCGGATGAACCATGCCGTGAATGACGTCTTGTTCACCGATAATCAACCAGCCCTGACTGGCACCCGACAGCGTGCCGAGCTTGACTTCACGCAGTTCAATTTTCACTGTTTTCATGGTGATGCGTTCCCGTAAGATCAGACGGCTAAAAACAAAAGGGACCGAACAAAATGTTCGGTCCCTTTTTAATTGGCTCCGGCAGCAGGACTCGAACCTGCGACCCAATGATTAACAGTCATTTGCTCTACCAACTGAGCTATGCCGGATCAGGTACGCACCCCGTTTGAAGCGCGTGGCAGGTGTATAATCAAACGACCCAAACCCCGCAAGACCTTTTTTACGAAAAAAGGGCTAATTCTTTGTCTTCTTGCGAATTTTCACCCCTATGGCGCGCCCGGGTTAATCCGTTGGCGTTTATATGTCGAAATATGGTTGAAACCGATTAAGGAGGAGATGGCGCGACATCACATTACCGATGGCTCTTTCGGCTGTTTTAGCCTGCAGGAAGTACTGTTAAGCGAAAACCCTATAATGCGGAGCCAAAGGCCGAGCATCGGCCCATTGCAGTTAAACTTGATCAAACCTGAATGTATAACTCATGGGGATATGCCGCACACATGCGCACGAACAAAGTCGGGTAGGGTGTCTTTTGAAACAGCAAAGCGCTGCTTTGGTCCAGAATGCAAAAAACCCCGGAACAAAGTTCCAGGGTTTTTTGGCTCCGGCAGCAGGACTCGAACCTGCGACCCAATGATTAACAGTCATTTGCTCTACCAACTGAGCTATGCCGGATCAGTGGAGGCGCGAGCCGGAATCGAACCGGCGTGCAAGGATTTGCAGTCCTCTGCGTAACCACTCCGCCATCGCGCCTTAGCGTTGGCTGGCCGGTGTATAGCCCCATCGAATACGACCCGTCAAGCACCCAATTCCAGATTTTTCGACCAGCGTGTTGATTTCATGCCCAAAACAGAAAAAAGCGCCCGGAAAGCAATCCCGGGCGCCTTGAATGACATCGCTATCGTCTCTGCCGACAACGATTTTATTTTGCTTCGTTGCGATCAAAGTCATGGTCATCAATACAGTCAGAATTTCTCAAATGTTGTCAAAAACACGACATTCCGGCATCGGCTGAATTTTCGAAATTTGATGGGGTTGAATGCACGTTAGGCGCGCCGCAAAGCACTTATATTGTGGTTTTTATTGCCCAATCTCTGCTTTGCCATTGATCGGATGTTGTCAGGTGCTTATGTGCTGACTATAAACAGGGCAATGATCGCAAGCGGCTTTGGGGACGATAAAGACGGTTGCGGTGCTTTTCTCGCGAGAATTTTCAGGTCAGATAAACATGGATTACCAAATCGCGCGCCATAACATGGTGGAAAATCAGGTTCGGACCAACAAGGTCACCGATCCCTTGGTCATTGCTGCGATGGAGGAAGTTCCGCGCGAACTGTTCCTGCCCGAAGCAAAACGCGGCGTTGCTTATGTCAACGAAGATATTGCCGTTGGCGGCGGTCGCTATGCAATGGAGCCGATGGTTATCGCGCGCCTGATGCAGTGTGCCGAAATTGCCGAGACGGATGTCGCCCTTATTATTGGTGCGGGTTACGGGTATGGCGCGGCACTTTTGTCGCGTGTCGCAGAAACGGTTGTCGCTGTTGAAAGCGACAAGGATATGACCGCTTCGGCCGAGGCGACCTTCCAGAGTGCCAACTATGACAATGTCATTGTTGTCGAAGGCGATCTGGCCGCCGGGTATCCCAAGCAGGCACCTTATAACGTGATCGTGTTTGACGGCGCGGTAACGGAAGTTCCGGCAGGCGTTCTTGAGCAGGTTTCAGAAGGCGGTCGTCTTCTGGCGGTTGTGCGTGCCGAAGGAAAAGTCGGGATTGCGCGTCTTTATGAGCGCGAGAACGGTGTTATTGGTCATCGCGATCTGTTTGATGCCAACATCCCGTATCTTCCGGGATTTGAGCCGACCGAGAGTTTTGTGTTCTAAATTTGATATTCGGAATGCCCGGCTTTGGTCGGGCATCTCTTTTTGCGTATGTACAACAGGTTGTCCTAAATGGTCCGAGACATAAGTTGTCGTGAACTTGCTGCCAGCCTTTCGGGTGATCAGCCTTTGGACGTGTTGGATGTACGTGAAGACTGGGAAGTTGAAATTTGCATGATTGACCGTGCCCGGCATATTCCGTTATCGGAGTTGCAGGTCAGGGTCGGGGAGTTGTCGCCAGAAAAACCACTGGCGGTGATTTGTCATCATGGCGTTCGCAGTCGCCATGCGGGGATGCTCCTTGAAGAATGCGGATTTAAAGATGTTTTTAATGTTAGTGGCGGTATAGATATCTGGGCGCTTGAAGTAGAGCCGGATATGACACGCTACGATTGATGGTCGTGACGACGGAAAAAGAGGCAAAATACTTTTTTTGGGTACAAGCGCCTCTTTTGTTGGAAATTTTCCGTTCCGTCGTTACCATACGTGAAACTGCGCCGGGGTCGGGACTTGGTGTTGGATTTTACAAGGGTAGATAAATGATAAAACGGTTCTTGCTGACCTGCAGTATTTTGGCAACCGGGGGACTGGTTGCGCATGGCGCATCTGCAGAAAGCCTCGAGGACGCTCTTATTAAGGCATACCAGAGCAACCCGACACTTGAATCCGGTCGTGCCGCATTGCGCTCGACTGATGAAGAAATTTCGCAGGCGCTGTCAAACTGGCGTCCCAGCGTATCGCTTTCTGGTGATGCCGGTTTTCGTGAAAACGAAACGGAAGTCAACGGGACGGAGACGGATAACAGTCTCACACCTTATACCGTTGGCCTGAATGTGACGCAGCCGCTGTATCGTGGTGGGCGGACGACTGCTGAAACCGACCGTGCAGAATCGCGTATTCAGGCGCAACGTGCGTCGCTTCGCTCGACCGAGCAGGATGTGATGTTGCAGGTCTCAACGGCATATTTCAATGTGCTGCGTGATACTGCTGTTGTTGAACTGAACCAGAACAATACGCGCGTTCTTGATCGTCAGCTTGAGGCGACCCGTGATCGTTTTGAAGTTGGTGAAGTGACACGTACGGACGTATCGCAGGCCGAGGCCCGTCTTGCCGGATCCAAAGCCGATCTGATTTCGGCACAGGGTGCATTGGCAAATACACGTGCGCAGTATGAGCGCCTGGTGGGTAATCCACCGTCCAATCTTGAAATTCCAAACTCGCTTGCGGGCTTGCCGACCAGTGTTGCCGATGTTTTGGCAATCGCGCAGGATCAGCATCCTGATGTGTTGCAGGCCATTTATACCGAAGAAGCGGCAAAATCAGATATCAGTCTGAGCGAAGGTTCGCTGTATCCGGAAGTCAGTCTTTCGGCCGGTGTTGAACGTGCATATGAAGCATCTAACGAGGATATGACGGTCGACAGTGCGGACATCATCGCATCGGTTTCGGTTCCGCTGTATCAGCAGGGGGCTGTTTATTCTTCTGTCCGTGCGGCCAAGCAGACCGCAGGTCAGGCACGTGTGCAGGTGGACGAAGCCCGCCGGGCTGTGATTGAAAATGCGACCAGTGCGTGGGAAACGCTTGTGACTGCGCGTGCCCGGATCGAGTCCCAGCAGGCGCAGGTTTCTTCGGCTGAAGTTGCTCTTGATGGTGTTCAGCGCGAAGCCTCTGTTGGGTCGCGTACGGTTCTTGATGTCCTTGATCAGGAACAGGAACTTTTGCAGGCACGTGTTGATCTTGTTGGATCGCGCCGTGATGCTGCCGTTGCCGAATTCCAGGTTAAGGCAGCCATGGGCGCATTGAATGCGCAGGTGCTTGGCCTGCCTGTGGACGTTTATGACACTGAGTCCAACTATAATAAAGTCAAGGACCAGTGGTGGGGAACAGACTGACCTGTTAGGGCGCCAGGACGGGATGCTTTTGTATCCCGTCCGCACCAGGGGACGGATCGGTCTGGGTAATGACACTAGTGCGGAAGTTTAATTATGAGTGACGGGCAACAAGAACCTTCAATGGAGGACATCCTCCAGTCCATCCGCAAAATTCTTGCCGATGAGGGGGATGAAGAAAAACAGGAAGCCGCTCCTGAACCCGAACCAACGCCAGAGCCGGAACCAGAACCGGAGCCCGAACCCGCGCCAGAACCTGAGCCGGAAGAAGAAATTGACGAGCTCGTTCTTGATGAAGAGCCCGAAGAGCTTGAGTTTGACGAAGAACCCGAAGAACTTGAGCTTGACGAGCCCGAAGAAGAGCTTGAACTTGATGATATGCTCGATTTCGATGAAGACTCCGCTTGATGACGAGCCGGAGACTGATCCCGTCGAAGACGAGTTTGAAGAGCCAGAGCCAGAACCGTCGATCCCGGCTGTCTATGACGACGAAGACGATGATGAGCCGCTTATTTCCAATTTGACGGAATCAACGGCCACCGGGACCATTTCGGAACTGGCGCAAGCTGTTGCAAAGAAACGCGCAGTTGCTCTTGGGCTTAATGCAGGTCACATCACGCTTGAAGATTTGGTGCGCGATATGCTGCGCCCGCTTCTTAAGGAATGGCTTGACGAAAACCTGCCCTATATGATCGAACGCCTTGTGAAAAAAGAAATCGAGCGGATTGTGAACCGCGCCGAAGACTTGTAGGCGAGCCGATATTCGAATTTAAGCGGCGCGCCCAAGGTGCGCCGCTTTTTCTTTGTAAGATTGATGAAAACCCGCAGCGGACAAAAGACCATGTTGGAGAAGACCTACAGCCCGGCCGACGTTGAAGGCAGACTTTACGATAAATGGGAAAAATCGGGGGCGTTTGCCAGCGATTCGGCATCAAAAGCCGATCCCTATGTCATCATGATGCCGCCGCCCAACGTGACCGGCAGCCTCCATATGGGGCATGCGCTGACCTTTACGCTTCAGGACATTCTTGTGCGTTATAACCGTATGAACGGTAGGGACACCCTGTGGCAGCCCGGCACCGACCACGCAGGCATCGCAACCCAGATGGTTGTTGAACGCCAGCTTGGCGAACAGAACGTAACGCGCCATGATCTTGGTCGCGAAAAGTTCATCGAAAAAGTCTGGGAATGGAAAGAACAGTCGGGTGGCACCATCACCAATCAGCTGCGCCGCCTTGGCGCGTCGCCCGATTGGCAGCGTGAACGTTTCACCATGGACGAGGGCCTTTCGGCGGCTGTGCGCAAAGTGTTCGTGACTTTGCACAAACAGGACCTGATTTACCGTGACAAGCGTCTGGTTAACTGGGATCCGAAGCTTCTGACGGCAATTTCCGATCTTGAAGTCGTTCAGAAAGAGGTCAAAGGCCATTACTGGCACTTCAAATACCCGATCGAAGGCCGGGATGGTGAGTTTATCACTGTTGCCACCACGCGTCCGGAAACCATGCTGGGTGATACCGGTGTTGCGGTTCATCCCGATGATGAACGTTATCAGGACCTGATTGGTCAGTATTGCATTCTGCCCATCGTTGGGCGTCGGATTAAAATCGTTGCCGACGAATATGCCGATCCTGAAAAAGGATCCGGTGCGGTTAAAATCACCCCGGCGCACGATTTCAATGACTTTGAAGTTGGTAAACGCTGTGGTCTGGAAAAGATCAACATTCTTGATGACCATGCGCGCATCAACGACGAGGCACCCGAGGAATATCGTGGTCTTGATCGGTTTGAGGCCCGCAAGCTTCTTGTCGCGAAGATGGATGAGCTCGGCTTGCTTGAAAAAATCGAAGACACCGTTCACATGGTGCCCTATGGCGACCGTTCAAACGTTGTCATTGAGCCGTATCTGACCGACCAGTGGTTTGTGAATGCCGAAGTTCTGGCCAAACCGGCGACTGAGGCGGTTGAAGACGGACGTATCCGGTTCGTACCCAAGAACTGGGAAAACACCTATTTTGAATGGATGCGCAACATCCAGCCATGGTGCATTTCACGCCAATTGTGGTGGGGACATCGTATCCCGGCATGGTTTGGCCCGGACGGCGAATTCTTTGTTGAAGAAACCGAAGAAGAAGCGATTGCAGCAGCCAAGGCCCATTACGGCAAAGACGTTGAACTGACTCAGGAAACCGACGTTCTTGATACGTGGTTCTCATCCGCCTTGTGGCCGTATTCGACCCTTGGCTGGCCGGATAAAACCCCGGAGCTTGATAAATATTATCCGGGTGACGTTTTGGTCACCGGGTTTGACATCATCTTCTTCTGGGTTGCCCGCATGATCATGATGGGCATGCATTTCATGGATGGGAAAATCCCGTTCAAGGATATTTATATCCACGCGCTGGTGCGCGACGAAAACGGCCAGAAGATGTCCAAATCCAAGGGCAATGTTATCGACCCGCTGGAACTCATTGACGAATATGGCTGTGATGCGCTGCGCTTTACCCTGACGGCTTTGGCCGCACAGGGGCGTGATATAAAGCTTGCGGCATCGCGGGTTGAGGGTTATCGCAACTTTGCGACCAAGCTTTGGAATGCCGCACGCTTTGCCGAGATGAATGAATGCAAACCGGTGGATGGTTTTGATCCTGCGAACGTGAAATCGACCCTTGGCCGCTGGATCGTTGGTAAAACGGTTGAAGCATCCAAATCTGTTGGTGCAGGTATTGAAGCCTACCGCTTTAACGAGGCGGCAAGCAGTGCCTATCAGTTCGTCTGGGGGGCTTTCTGTGACTGGTATCTGGAACTGGCCAAGCCGGTTCTGATGGGCGATGACGAAGAGGCCAAGGCCGAAATCCGTGCGGTCACCGCATGGGTTCTTGATCAGATCCTTCTGATTTTGCATCCGGTCATGCCCTATATCACCGAAGAACTGTGGGACAAGATTTCTGATAACCGCAGCAGCATGCTGATGTCGGCAAGCTATCCGAAGTTTGACGAGACCCTGATTGATCGTGCGGCCGAGGCCGAAGTTGATCTGTCGATCCGTTTGATCGGTGACATCCGTGGTGTGCGTTCTGAAATGAATGTCCCCCCGGGGGCGGAGGTGCCAATCTATCTGGTTGATGCCACCGATGCGATGAAGGCCGCGGTGAACGCGCAAGAAGCACAGGTTAAGCGTCTGGCGCGTGTTGCCGAAATCGGCTTCAAGGGGCAGGGCGATATCGAAGCCATCGCCAAGGGGGCCATCCAGACCGTGGTTGACGGTGTGACCGTGTTTGTTTCGGTTGCTGATTTCATTGATGTGGCGGCTGAAAAGTCCCGTCTGGAAAAAGAAATCCAGGGCAAAGCCAAATACATCAAGGGTCAGGAAGGCAAACTGTCGAATGAAAACTTCGTCAGCCGCGCGCCGGATCATATTGTGGCAACCGAGAAAGCCAAGCTTGAAGAAGCAAAAGATACGCTTGCCAAGCTGAACGAGGCATATGATCGTATTGCAGCAATGTAATGCGGCTTGAATAACGCGATGAAAAAGGGTCAGCCGCGTGGGGTTGGCCCTTTTTTCTTGGCTTGAATTAGCACCTTGCGCGCTGTGATAAAAATCTTCCCCTGTGCGGTGACGAATCGCATAGATTGTCGACAACGTTATGCAAATGGTCCCGCGTCTTGGCTGATTTTTGGCTTTGGGTGCGGATCGTTGTTCCATCACTCCCGCAAGACTGCCGCGTGCCATGCTGATTGAAGAATGTCCCTTTATTGAACCGGTTGATGCCTATGGGGCTTTTGCGCCCTTTGCCGATAGCCATTTTCTCGATTCCGGGGACAGGGACCGCTATGCCTATATCGCGGTATCACCGTTTCATAAGCTAACAGCCAAGAACGGGCAGGTGACCCTTGATGGTTTTGCTGTGCCGGGCAATCCGTTTGATGTTTTGGGCGATCTCCTTGCACGGTATCGCCAAGAAAAGCAGGAAGACCTGCCACCGTTTCAGGGGGGCGTGGTCGGGTACTTTGGCTATGAACTGGCCCATCAGACCGAAACACTTCCCGTCGCCGATGACGACTGGCTGGAAATGCCCGATATGGCCGTTGGCATTTATGATCTTGTGATTTCATTTGATCTGCACCAGCGCCGCATGTGGTTGATTTCAACGGGGATGCCAGCGCAAGAGAACCAAGCACGCGACCAACGTGCCGCAGAACGCATGACCATGTTGCGCAAATACTTGCGGTTGGCCCGCCCACTTTTTGATGTACCCGATGTGCCGCATCAACCAGATATCACCACATGGGCGTCCAACTTTGATCAGGATGCGTATCAGCATGCAGTGAGTAAGGTGATTGAGTACATCTTTGCCGGGGACATTTTTCAGGCAAATTTGTCGCAAAGTTTTCGGGCGGAATATGCCCAAGGTTCCATTCCGGAACGGTTCGGACTGTATCGCAGGCTATCGAGCATGAGTTCCGCACCGTTTGGGGCCTTCCTGAATTTTGGCGATGTTACGGTTCTGTCGAACTCGCCAGAACGGTTTTTAAAGGTGACGAACGGCGTTGTTGAAACGCGCCCGATCAAGGGAACCCGCGCGCGCGGAGAAACCCCCATTTTAGATGCCGAACTGGCACAGGAATTAATGCTATCTGCAAAAGATCGCGCAGAGAACGTTATGATTGTTGACCTTTTAAGAAATGATATTTCCAAGGTCTGTAAACCACATTCGGTCAAGACGCCGACGATTTGCGCGCTCGAAAGCTATGCCAACGTGCATCATCTGGTATCGACTGTGACTGGCGAACTTGATGAGGATGCAACAGCAATTGATCTTTTGGCCGCCTGTTTTCCCGGTGGCTCCATCACTGGTGCGCCGAAAATACGTGCGATGGAAATTATCACCGAACTTGAACAAACCACACGTGGTGCATACTGCGGGGCGATTGGCTATATCGGGTTTGATGGCAGCATGGATACCAACATCGCCATTCGAACCATTTGCATGAACAAGGGCAGAATGGCATTTAACGTTGGTGGTGGCATTGTCGCGGACAGCCAACCGGACCATGAGTATGCCGAAACCATGGTCAAAGCCGCCAAAATGTTCGAAGCGCTGGGGATCACCCCATGATCCTTTTGATCGACAATTATGACTCGTTTGTTTTCAATCTCGCCCGTTACCTGCGCGAGTTGGATCAGGAAGTGGAGGTCATCCGTAATGATGAAATCACCACCGATATGGTGCGCGAACGCTGTCCGGATGCGCTGGTGTTTTCGCCCGGTCCTTGTGGGCCGGATGAGGCTGGTAACAGCCTTGCGCTGATCCGTGATCTGGCCGGGGAGTTTGCCATGCTGGGCGTGTGTTTGGGGCACCAGTCGATTGCACAGGCCTTTGGCGGAAAGGTCACGCGCGCCAAAAGACCAGTACATGGCATGACATCGGATGTGGACCATGATGGTGATGGCATTTTTAACGGCTTAAAGCAGCCGTTGCGTGTGACGCGCTATCATTCCCTGATTGTCGATTTGCCTATTGATGGCAGTCTGGCGCAAACTGCGACAGGGCCGGACGGTGAGGTGATGGCGTTTGCCCATAGGGCGTTGCCAATTTATGGTGTTCAGTTCCATCCAGAAGCGGTCCTGACCGAACAGGGGCATGACTTGCTGGCCAATTTCCTTAAACTTGCGGCAGATCACAGAGCCACAAAGCGGAGTGCCATATGCAAGTCTGGTTGAATGGCACATATTTAAACGCGCAAGATGCGGTTATTCCTGCAACGGATCGCGGGTTTCTTTTGGGGGATGGTTTTTTTGAAACCATGCGTGCCCATCGCGGCACGGTTGCCTGGCTTCATGCGCACATGGAACGGTTGGCGGCACATGCCGCTGTGATCGGGCTGTCGTCACAGATGTTGCCATCTGGTGAGGATATTGCCGAAATTATTGCCACGCTGTGTCAGGGCAATGGATTGCAAAGTGCGGTTGTTCGCCTGTCTCTGTCGCGCGGAAGTGGTCAACGCGGCTTGTTGCCGCCGGAAAACCCAACGCCAACCATCATAGTAACAACAGCACCCTTTACCCCAGCCTCGTCATCTGACGGGTTGACGTTGATAACGGCGCAAAAAATCCGCCGTAATCCGTGGTCGGTTGCCGGAACAATCAAGAGCCTGAATTATCTTGATAACATCGTTGCCAAACAGGAGGCCCAACAGGCAGGGGCAGATGACGCATTGATCATGTCGGTGGACGGTTCTGTGGCCGAAACCACGATTGCAAACCTGTTTGGGATCAAGGATGGGGCGCTTTGGACCCCGGACGGTACTACTGGCATTCTGTGCGGGCTGGCGCGTAGCTTTGTGATCAATTGTGCCAAGGCAAACGGTATTGAAACCCGTTTTGACCCGAGAACACCACTTGAACTGTCCGAGATGGATATGCTGTTTACAGCCAATGCGTTACAGGGAATGAGGCCGGTCATGGCCCTAGATGGGGCACCGATCGGTAATGCCAAACAGCCCCAAGATATCTTTACCATGCTGACACGAATGGTGGAGGGTAATCTATGCAATGGTATAAGAGTTTAGAGTAAGTTAATAAACGGCTGTCAGTATCGCGTCCTTGCCTTAAGATCAGGATTGCCGATGACCGCCCAAGCTGCCAAACCCGCCGTCCCCCTGAGCCGTTTTGTCGATAGCCTGCGCAAGCATGCCGCAAATGGAAAAAAGCCGCATCTCGGGATTCTTAATATCCCGATGGATTTGCGCTTGGGCACAGAAGATTATCGGGCGATTACCCGTGATGCATTTCACCATTTGCCAGAAAACACGCAGGTCCATCGTCTTGAAAACGGGATGGTTGCCTTTGTGCGTGGCGGGAAATGGGCGGAAGGTGACGATAACTTTGTTGACCATGTTCGCGAGACCCTTTCCGATGTCATTGAACGGCAAGGTCTTGGCCATATACCCGACACGCTTTGGAACCGGTTCCAGTGGCCAATTGACGAGAAACAGGTCTTGGAATTACTGGCGTTGCCAGCCATAGGGCATTTTTCAAACGAGCCATCCCAACGATTTGATATGGCAGAAATGCTGCGTGGTGCCGTGACGGTAGATGCGGTTTTCGATTCCTGTCGTCGCCAAGCCATCGTTGGCGTCCACGACAACAGTCGCGAAATTCTGGGCCACGAACTTTATTGTTCGCTTGATTATTTGCGTCAGCACCACCTTGCAAGTTTTCTGCTTGAAGGTCCCGGAGAGCTTGAAATCCTGTCGCGGGTTCTCGATGAAAAGGTCATGGATGTGACGCAGTCCATCGCGTCATCGATTTTCCCGGACCGGCTGCATTTGAACATGCAAGTGCAAACCGTCTTGAGCGAAACATTCAGTGATTTTATCGGATCGGGGAATGGCAAGCTGATTGAGAATTTGGCGATTGAGTTTTCGATGGAAAATGCGATTGCCAATTGGTGGGAGTTCGAAGATGCCTGCGCGTTTCTTAAATCGGTTGGGATTCGTGTTGGCCTAGATCGCATTACACTTCCGGCACTTGAATTTTTGTCGCCCAGAAAAATGAATGTCGATTTCGTCAAGGTGATCTGGGATCAGAACATTATCGGGTCACGCCGCACAGAAGTTACCGAGCGGCTGCGGGAATTTGCCAATCTGTTTGTTGATCAGAGCCTGATCTTGACGCGGTGTGATAGCCGCACGGCCCTTCGTATGGGGCGCAGTCTTGGCGTTGAAGCGTTTCAGGGAACCTACATTGATGCGGTGCTTGGCCCGTATCTTAAGCAGGAATGCAAAACCCCAAAACGATCATCAGACAAACGCTGCGCGGTTTGCCAATGGGCACCGCGTGAGGCCCGTAAAAACGGATGCGATTTCCATTTCCGGCTGGGGAAGGTTCTCTCAGAAGTCTAAACCGTGCGTTTAGGATGCGTTTGGTCGTGTTTTAACAGGTTTGACAAGCGCGCAGAGCTTTTCTAAAGTGCACGGTACCTGATCAATTTTGATCAGGTTTGTCGTTGAAACACGGCGCTTATTCTCAGGGCAGGGTGCAAGTCCCTACCGGCGGTAAATTCAGGAAACTGAAAAGCCCGCGAGCGCCTGTTGATCCATCTGGGTCAGCAGGGTCAGCAGATCCGGTGTAAATCCGGAGCCGACGGTAATAGTCCGGATGGGAGAGGATAAAGCGTGACAGGCAAGATCACCCGGTTGGGTGTGAATTGCTTTTTGTCTACGACCGGTATCTGGTGCAGTGTACCAATATGCCGGGCCTTTCTTTTGTGCCCTGATTCGTAAGCCGCCATCCGAGGAGGACGGTTATGAATCAGAGTGTTCATCAGGAATCAGGTCTTTCGACCTTTGGGGATCCGCAAGAGCGTTTAGAACGTGCACTTGCTGACATCCGCCAAGGCAAAGGTGTTCTGGTTGTCGATGACGAAGATCGCGAAAACGAAGGCGATCTTATTTTTTCCGCAGAAAATCTGACAAACGAACAGATGGCGATGCTGATCCGCGATTGCAGCGGCATTGTGTGCCTGTGTCTGACAGACGAAAAGGCCACGGCCCTTGATTTGCCGCCGATGGTTGCGGATAACACATCAAGTATGGGGACGGGCTTTACCGTCACGATTGAGGCCAAGGTCGGTGTGACGACCGGGGTGTCGGCGGCGGATCGTGTGACCACCGTCAAAACAGCCATTGCCGATGGTGCAAAGTCATCCGATCTTGCGCGTCCGGGCCATGTGTTTCCGCTGCGTGCGCGGGCAGGTGGTGTTTTGGAACGTCGTGGCCACACCGAAGGTACGGTTGACCTGATGCGTTTGGCCGGGCTTAAGCCGTCTGGCGTGTTGTGTGAGGTCACAAACCCCGATGGGACGATGGCGCGCCTGCCGGAGCTGATTTCCTATGCCAAACAGCATGATATGGTTGTGATCAGCATCGAAGATATCGTTGCCTATCGCACCGCCATGCAAAAGGCCGCAGAATAGATAATACCTGCACGCCAGTCTGGCGATTGGCGAAGATTAAAGACAAAACACAAAGGGCAGCCCGGTTTCGGTGCTGCCCTTTATGATGTTTAACTGTGGTTTTGGCGCGGTATGGTGCCAGCCAAAGACGTTAATCGTCGATCATGCACCAGACCGGGGTGTGATCGGATGCCTTTTCCTTGCCACGTGGGTCACGGTCAATGTCCGACGCACTCAGGCGATCTGCGGCAGCCGGGGTCAGAAGCAGGTGATCAATGCGCAAACCATTGTCCTTGTTCCACGCACCCGCGCGGTAATCCCACCAGCTGTATTGATGGCCCTTCGGGTTGAAGGTTCTGAACGCGTCGGTGTAGCCCATGTTCATCATGGTGCGCAGACGTTTGCGTTCGGTTGTCGAACATAAGACCGCTTCGTGCAGTTTTGCCGGATCATAAACATCCGAATCGTCCGGCGCGATATTGTAATCGCCCCCCATGACCGCAGCTTCGCCCTCTGCGCGAATTTTTTCAAACCGCGTGATCAGGCGATCAAGGAAGTTCAGTTTGTAGTGGAACTTTTCATCGCCAACAGCCGTTCCCATCGGGACATAGATGGATGCCACACGTACCGGATGGGGGGAACTGATCGTCGCTTCGATGTAGCGGGCTTGTTCGTCGTCATCATTGCCAGACAGGCCGCGTTCAACATCCTCGATCGGATATTTCGACAGGATGGCAACCCCGTTATAGGTTTTTTGGCCGTGAATCGCGATGTTGTAGCCAAGATCCTCGATTTCCATCGCCGGAAAACCGTCATCAACCGTCTTGGTTTCCTGTAACAGGACAACATCGGGTTTGGCTTCTTGCAGCCACTCAATAACATTGGGCAGGCGGGCCTTGATTGAATTGACGTTCCAGGTAGCGATTTTCATTCAGGCCTCGATTCCAATGGGATCAGATAAGTTTGGTCAAACAAAACGGGGTTCGCAATAACGAACCCCGTTCTATAAATCGTTTTGTCGGTACGGATCAAATCGAGAAACTCGATCCGCAACCACATGATGACGTGGCGTTTGGATTGTTCACACGAAATGCGGACCCAACCAACTCGCGGACGTAATCAATTTCTGCACCGCCTAGAAGATCGAGCGAGACTTCGTCAATCACCATTTTCGCACCGTGATTTTCGAAAACGCAATCTTCGTCAGTGGTGTCAGCATCCAGTGAGAATTCGTACTGAAAACCACTGCAACCGCCGCCGGAAACCTGCAAGCGGAGCATCGTGTTTGATGCACCTTCGCTTACGATCAGTTCCTGAATACGATTTGCAGCACTTTCGGTCATCTGGACTTGCTGTGAAGCTTCGGTCATTCAATACTCCTTGATCTTCAACCCGCCAGATTTATGGCGGGGGTCGTTACGATCCTTGGCGACATCATAGCACGGTCAGATCATAGTATTTAAGTCACTATTTAGCGTGCATGGCTGAAATGTCAAAACCTGTAGGCATTCGAAAGACCCGTTGCTTGCCTTTTGGTCGGAAATGTCCCAAAACAGCCGCAGTCACATGGTCCGATTGACCACAAACAAAAATATGCAAAGACCAAAGTTATGAATGTTTTCAGCCTGTTGAAAAGCGACATCGAGAAACAGCTTCTCGCCCTTGAGAAAGAGGGTGTTCTTCCTACTGGAAGTGACACCGCGCGCGTGACGGTAGAGCCGCCGCGCGATGCGTCTCATGGGGATGCCGCGACCAATGCCGCCATGCTTCTGTCAAAGGCTGCGGGCATGAAGCCACGCGACCTTGCCGAAAAACTGGCTGAAAAACTTCGATTGCTTGATCACATAGACACGGTCGAAATCGCCGGGCCTGGCTTTATCAACCTGCGCATGGCCGATCAGTTCTGGCTGTCGCAGGTGTCCGAAGTGCTAAAAGTTGGCACCGGATATGGCAGCAGCGATCTGGGCAAGGGTGAAAAAATCAACGTCGAGTATGTTTCAGCCAACCCGACGGGGCCGATGCATGTTGGTCATTGCCGGGGGGCTGTGGTCGGGGACGTTTTGGCCAATCTTCTGGCCAAGGCGGGCTATGCGGTTACCAAGGAATATTACACCAATGATGCCGGCGCGCAGGTTGATGTTCTGGCCCGGTCGCTTCACATGCGCTACCGCGAAGCACTTGGCGAAGACATTGGTGAAATTCCACAAGGCCTCTATCCGGGCGATTATCTGGTTGCACCGGGCAAGAAGCTGGCCGAGCGCGAAGGTGATAAATGGGTCAACGCCGCCGAAGCCGAATGGCTTGAGCAGTTCCGGACCTTTGCCATTGTCGAGATGATGTTGTTGATCAAGGAAGATTTGCGTCTTCTGGGCGTCGCACATGATGTCTTTACGTCCGAAGACGGGCTGGTCAAGGCAGGCAAGGTTCAATCGGCCTTTGAACACCTTGAGAAAAAGGGTGATATCTATGTCGGTGTGCTGGAGCCGCCAAAAGGCAAAACACCCGAAGATTGGGAACCGCGCCCGCAAACCTTGTTCCGCGCCACCGATTTTGGTGACGATGTTGACCGGCCGTTGAAGAAATCCGATGGCAGCTGGACCTATTTTGCATCCGACATTGCGTATCACTTTGACAAGTATGAGCGCGGATTTAACCTGATGATCGACGTGTTTGGCGCCGATCACGGTGGCTACGTCAAACGCATGAAAGCAGCAACCAAAGCCATTACCGGTGGCGAAGGTGATCTGGACGTGAAACTTTGTCAGCTTGTCAGCCTGTTTGATAAGGGTGAGCCGGTTAAGATGTCCAAGCGGGCCGGGACGTTTGTCACGCTGCGCGATGTTGTCGAACGTGTTGGTAAGGACGTTGTCCGGTTCATCATGCTGACGCGTAAAAACGATGCGTCGCTTGAATTTGATTTCGCCAAAGTGACCGAACAGTCCAAAGACAACCCGGTATTTTACGTTCAGTACGCGCATGCACGGGTAAGCTCGGTCTTCCGTCAGGCCAAAGAAGCCTTCCCGGGGCAGGATTTTTCGGTAAAAACGCTTGAGACGGCAGACCTGTCGTTGTTGTCCTCAGACGAGGAAAAGCTTCTTGTGCGCCGGATGGCAGAATGGCCGCGTATTGTCGAGCAGGCCGCAACCGCGCATGAACCCCATCGCATTGCCTTTTTCCTGACAGAAATTGCAGCTGAATTCCATGCATTGTGGAACAAGGGACGCGACAATACCGAACTTCGCTTTATCATCGCCGATGATTTGGCGACGACATTGGCGCGTCTTGCGATGATCCGTGCTGTGGCCACCGTCATCGCATCGGGTCTTGATGTGATTGGTGTCACGCCTGTCGAGGAGATGTAAAATATGAACGAAGAACACGGTAACAACCTTCATGCCGAGCGCGAAGCACACTATGCAGCCGAGCCGGGTGCTGGCAAAAGCAAGTTGAAGGGAATTATGACCGTGTTCTTCGGGGCGGCTGTTGTGATCGGCGGCCTTGGCGGGGCAGGTTACTGGTTTTACAATCAGGGACAACCCATTCAGGATGATGGGAAATTGCCCATCCTTCTGCCTGATCCAGCGCCGATCAAGCTACGGCCCGAAGATCCGGGGGGGATGGAAGTGCCCCACCGAAACACGACGGTCTATGACCAGCTAAGCGACGTTGATCCGGACGCGGATGTCGTGCTTCAGGAACTGCCAGATATGCCGCGCACGCCGGATGTGATGCCAACAGCACCGAAATCTTCGGATACGGTGGCATCGAATGATGGTAATGCCAGTGCCAGTGACAGTGACGTGAAAGTCGAGCCTGAAACCGAAAGCCCTGCTGATGATGCCGCGGATGCGACGGATACGTCTTCGGGCATGGCCGCGCCGGAAATTAAGGCCCCAGATACGATGAGTGACGCCGAAAAGGCGATTGCCGCGGTTGATGCGCGGGCAAAAGAAACACCGCAAGCGACGTCCCCGACAAAGCCGCAAGAGAAAACCACGGCAACCGGAGATTTTCGCATTCAACTGGCCTCACTTCGTGAGGAAGACAAAGCATCGGCGGAATGGAAAAGATTATCGTCGAAAAACAAAGACTTGTTGGGTAACCTTCAGATGTTCGTGCAGCGTACCGAGATTGAAGGCAAAGGGGTTTACTATCGCCTGCAGGCAGGCCCGGTTGCCGATGCCTCGGCGGCAGAAAAGCTGTGTGGTGATTTGAAACAACGCAAAGTGGGGTGCCTGATTGTCCGGCCTTGAAGTTAAAAAGCCGCGCGCCTGTATCCTCGGGATTGGCGGAACGGAACTGAGCAACTGGGAAAAGGGCTTCTTTCGCGAAGCCGATCCTTATGGCTTTATCCTGTTTGCGCGAAATGTCGAAGACCACAATCAGATACGCACCCTGACCGATCAACTGCGTGATGTTGTTGGCAAAAACAACGTCCCGATCCTTGTCGATCAGGAAGGTGGCCGTGTGATGCGGCTTAAGCCACCCCATTGGCGCAAAATCCCGGCGGCCGGTGTGTTTGGCGAACTGGTTGATAAATCCCCCGAAGACGCCCGTGAAGCGGCCTATATCAATGCCCGTTTGATGGCGATGGATTTGCGCGAAGCCGGGTTTAACACCACCTGCGCGCCGGTTCTTGATTTACGTTTTCCGGGCATGAGCGATGTTGTCGGCGACCGGTCTTATGGGGCGGATGTGGCCCGCGTTGTGGTTTTGGCCAGTGCGGTTGCCGCCGGGTTGCTTGATGGTGGGATTGCACCGATCATTAAACATATCCCCGGACATGGCCGCGCTGCGGTTGACAGTCACAAGGACCTGCCGATTGTCAGTGCCACGCGGGCTGAGTTGTCCGAGCTTGATTTCGCACCGTTTCGTCAGATGAAAGACGTTATGGCGGCGATGTCGGCACATTTGCTGTTTACCGCGATTGATGATCAACGGCCCGGCACGGTGTCCGCGACGATTATCAATGATGTTATTCGGGGTGATATCGGCTTTGAGAACCTTTTGATCAGTGATGATTTGTCGATGGAGGCACTGGGTGGTTCGATTGCAAGCCGCACCCATGAATGTTTGAGTGCGGGCTGTGACATTGCGCTTCATTGCAATGGCAAACGCACCGAGATGGAAGAAGTTGTTTCCATGACGCCGTTGTTGAGCGGTGCGGCACTTCTGCGGTCGCAAAACTTTACCAATCAGATTTCCAGTTTCAAAATCGACAAACCATCATCAAGCCAACTGACAGATTGGCGGATGCGTCTTGCCGATCTTCTTGCGCCTGTTTGGCAGGCTGAGGACACCGGCACGTGAGTAACGCGATTGAATTTATTATCTCGGCATCAACGTGGGTTGTGCCGGTGCTGTTTGCTGTGACATTGCATGAAGCAGCCCACGGGTTTGCCGCGAAATTGTTTGGCGATGATACCGCCCAGCGGCTTGGCCGGTTAAGCCTTAATCCCATTCGCCATATCGATCCGGTTGGTACGGTTTTGATCCCGGCATTGTTGTTGATCACCGCAGCGCCGTTTTTGTTTGGCTATGCCAAGCCTGTGCCCGTGGCGTTTCATCGTCTGCATCCCCAACGTCTTGGGGTTATTGGCGTTGCTGTTGCCGGGCCGTTGACCAATGTTTTGTTGGCGATTGTATCGATCCTGCTTCTGGTTGGGTTGCCAAGCTTTTCCCCGGCGGTCAATGACTGGCTTGGTACGATGCTCAACCAGTCGATCTGGCTGAACTGCATTCTTGCCGTATTCAACATGCTGCCGATCCCGCCACTTGATGGCGGGCGGGTTCTTACGGCGATTTCACCGCTTCCGATTGCTCGGGTCTTGGCGCGTATGGAAAAAACCGGCATGATCATTTTGATCGGTCTGGTATTCTTGTTGCCATATGTGACATCAAAGCTTGGCATCTACCTTCCGATTTTTCAGTGGTTGGTGATTGAACCGGCCAATGCGTTGGTCCATTTTCTGGCAGCGATATTTGCCTGATTTCCGCTGTGATACGCGGGTTTTGGCAGGGGGATAGATGGCAGACCAGTTCGAGTTGGAAATTCCAGATGAGGTATTCGACAAGAAACCGGTTGACGATGATGAGCCGAGCCTTGCCGAACGCCTGATACTTGATCTGGACGGGTTTGAAGGCCCGCTTGATGTTCTGCTTGAACTGGCCCGTGATCAGAAGGTCGATATCATCAAGATTTCGATCCTTGATCTGGCCGAGCAATATCTTGAATTCATCAATACGGCAGAAGGGCTTCGGCTTGAACTGGCGGCGGATTATCTGGTGATGGCGGCATGGCTGGCCTATCTGAAATCCAGATTGCTGTTGCCCAAGCAAGACAACGACGAGGACGAGCTCAGCGCCGAAGAAATGGCTGAGCTACTTGCCTTCCAGCTAAAACGTCTTGAAGCGATGAAGGCGGCCGGTGAAAAGTTGCTCGCACAGCCCAATTTGGGGCGCGATTTCTTTGCCCGGGGCGCGCCGGAGGACATTCGCGTGACAACGGCATCTGTCTATGACGCGTCGCTTTATGATCTTTTGAAATCCTATGCCCAGATCATGTTGACGTCAGAAGCCAAGACCCTTGAGATTGAGGCGTTTGACCTTTATGCGATGGATGATGCAATCCGGCGGTTGCGCGATCTGTTCGGGCGGCGTGTTGTGCCGACCTGGACCAAGTTACTTGAGTTTATGCCCCATGGCTTGGGATCCCCTTTAAAAGCCCGGTCGGCCTTGGCGGCCCATTTTGTTGCCAGCCTTGAGATGTGCCGGGATGGGGAGCTGGAAATCTCGCAGGAAGAAACATTTGGTCCGATCATGTTGCGGTCGCCCCAAAAACCGCGCGAGGGCGATTTGCCCCGCAATGATCGACCCTATGATAATTTGATCGAAGAATAAGGGGCAGGGGTAAGTGAATGCCAAATGATGTAACCGGTGACGCGCAGCTTAAAATCGATGGGGTCGAAACCGGCCCGCAAGTCGATTTTCAGCATGTCCGCATTGTCGAGGCTGTGCTGTTTGCATCCGCAGACCCGATCAGCGAACGCGTCATTGCCGCACGTTTGCCCGAAGGAACCAATATTTCAGACGTACTGACGGTTTTGCAGGACACATATGCATCACGCGGCGTCAATCTGAACCGGGTTGGCGATAAATGGGCGTTTCGCACCGCTGTTGATCTTGCCGGTGATCTTCATATCGAGGTCGAAAAAGCCAAGAAAATGACGCGTGCAACGCTCGAGACGCTTGCGATCATTGCCTATCACGAGCCGGTCACCCGTTCCGAGGTTGAAGAAATCCGTGGTGTGGCGCTGTCCAAGGGCACCCTTGATATTCTGCTTGAGGCCAAATGGATACGGCCACGTGGGCGTAAACGTGTGCCGGGGCGGCCGGTTCTTTGGGCGACAACGGATGAATTTCTTGATCACTTTGGTCTTGAAGACCGTGATGATTTGCCAGGGCTTGCGGACCTTAAGGCCGCGGGCCTGCTTGATAGCCGTCCGGGAATGGGCCGGTATGGGGCGAATTCTGATGACGAAGCATTGCCTGACCTTGTTGATGACGGTGAGGTGACCGATTCTGTTGTCGAAGAAGCCCTGACGACGCGCAATCTCGAAGAACTCGACGAGACGATTTATTCCGACAATCCCAATCTTCTTGATGAAAAAGAGGTTTCGGAGACCTGATCGTTTAGGGTCCGGTAACCGAAGTTATTCTGCGCCTTGCAAGAAGGGCGGCGGGCGCTTAAGTTCTGTGAAAGATTTCGCTAATCATTTGCACCTTTGGTGCGTTGACCACGTCCAGATAAAGAGTTTGTTGATGCCCGACGGTTTGAGGATGTCGAATGTCAGTCACGAATTCGGTTCCAACCGGGTTCTGAACGACATTAGTTTCGATGTCGCCCCAGGAGAAATTGTCTGTTTGCTTGGTCCGTCTGGTTGCGGAAAAACAACTGCGCTGCGTCTGGCGGCGGGGCTTGAAAAACTTCAGTTCGGGCAAATTGCCATTGATGATCAGATCGTGGCCCACCCGGGTGACTATGTTGAACCGGAAAAACGCGGCGTTGGTATGGTTTTTCAGGACTATGCACTGTTTCCGCATTTAACGGTTGCCAAGAACATCGGCTTTGGCCTGAAGCATTTTAGCGACGCCCAGCGCCGTGAGGCGGTTGAACGTGCGCTGACACAGGTTGGCATGTCAGAATACCTTGATGCCTATCCGCACGAACTTTCAGGTGGTCAGCAGCAACGGATTGCATTGGCCCGCGCATTGGCGCCAACCCCGCAAATCATGTTGCTTGATGAACCGTTTTCCGGACTGGATGTCGCACGGCGCGCAGATTTGCGCGATACGACCCTTCATGTTTTGAAAAATGCCGGTATTGCAACCATCATGGTGACCCATGATCCTCAGGAAGCGATGTATATGGGGGACCGTATTATCGTGATGAACGAAGGGCAGGTCATGCAGGATGGCACACCGGAATCGCTTTATTTCCAGCCGGAAAACCGTTTTGTCGCCTCGTTCTTTGGCGAAGTGAACCAATTTGCCTCAACCGTGCGCAATGGCATTATTGAAACACCGGTCGGTCAGATCACCACCGATGAATTTGCCGATGGAACCGAGGTTGACGTATTGGTGCGTCCCGAAGGACTTCATGTCGGTAGTTCCGTAAATGGTCACGATATCATGGCCAACGTTGATGCCGTGCGGGCATTGGGTGAAGTCAACCTGATGCATTTGACGCTGGAAAAGGGCGGGCACATTCATGCACGCGTGCCACGGCGCTTTTCGACATTAAATCAGAATTCGGTCGCTATTACGCTTGATCCAGAGATGACCTTCGTGTTTCCTATGTCCTGATACGGCCAACTGTCCCTTGAAATCTAACCGGGACAGAATGCTAAATTACAATTGGATTGCAATCACGGGTATTAACCCATCCGTCGCATTGCACAGTGGGGGGCTTTCTGCCATTATCCGTGCATAACGCCGGAAGGCAGAACGGATCTTTGGAGAAAGAAGTTATGGGTATTGGCGTTTGGCAAATTGTTCTTATTCTGGCGATTGTCCTGATCATCTTTGGCGCAGGTAAACTGCCGAAAGTGATGGGCGACATGGGTAAGGGCATCAAGAGCTTCAAAGCGGGCATTAACGAAAAAGAACAAGATGACGATGCTGGCGCTTCGGCCAAGACCATCGAAAACACGACCTCTGCATCGGTTTCGACCGAGAGCAAAGACAAGGATTCAGTGAAATCCTGATCGTCTGTCGGGTTTCCTTCAGATAGGCGTGTCATATGTTTGATATCGGCTGGACCGAATTGGCTCTTGTGGCCGTCGTGGCATTATTTGTCGTCGGCCCCAAGGAGCTTCCGCATCTTCTGTACAAGTTGGCGGGGTACTGGAAAAAAGTGCGCGGAATGGCGCGCGAATTCCAAAGTGGCATTGATGACATCATCCGCGAAGCGGAACTTGATGATCTGCGCAAGCAGGTGAGCAGTGCCAGTACCAACCCCACCGATTTTATGGAAAAGACGATTGGCGCACCCAAAGCCGACGGCAAAGCCTCAGATGCGAAGGCATCTGAGGCAAAGCCGGCGGATAGTGGTGGCTCGGACGAAAAACCGACTGCCGCCGAAAGCAAGTCGTCAGATACCAAATCGTCAGCTGCTAATAGCAAAAAGAAAGACCACCCGGAGAGCCAGGCGTGAACATGCAATCGCATGACGAGCAGATGCCGATTATGGAGCATCTGATAGAGCTAAGAAATCGCCTGACATGGGCTGTCTTGGCGCTGTTTCTGACCTTTGGGCTCTGCTATTATTTCGTCGAGGATATCTATGGTTTCCTCGTACGACCGCTGGCAGAAATCATGGGGCCGGATCGACGCATGATCTATACGGCTTTGACCGAAGTGTTCTTCACCTATGTCAAAGTATCGTTCTTTGCCGCTTGTTTCGTTTCAACCCCGGTGTTTTTGTCGCAGTTTTGGGCTTTTGTCGCACCGGGCCTGTATAAAAACGAACGATCGGCCTTCATGCCGTTCCTGTTTGCGACACCTGTTCTGTTTTTGGCAGGTGGGGCTTTGGTTTATTACTTCATCATGCCGCTGGCGTGGAAGTTTTTCCTGAGTTTTGAGCAGGTCGGTGATGCATCCAACCTGGCAATTCAGCTTGAAGCCAAAGTCGATGAATATCTGTCTTTGGTGATGAAGCTTATCTTTGCGTTCGGTCTTTGTTTCCAGTTGCCGGTCTTGCTTACGCTGATGGCACGGGCAGGGATCGTGACGGCCGATAGCTTGGCGAAGAAACGCCGATATGCTGTTGTTATTGCCTTTGTTTTTGCCGCCGTTTTGACGCCGCCCGACCTGATTTCGCAGGTTGGGTTGGGGATTCCGATCATTATTCTCTATGAGATTTCCATCATTATGGCCCGGATTTCTGAACGCAAACGCGCCAAGCGTGCTGCGGAAGCCGAGGCAGAAGACGAAGACGATGGTGATGATCCGGAAGATGATCCTTCTGGCGGTAGTTCCGTTGCCAAAACCGATGATACGGTTGATCAACAAGGGGCGGCTGCGGCAGGTGCATCCTATGATGATGGCCAGACATCTCTGACCCGTTCATCCTCATCTGATGATGGTTCTCCGCGCTTGTCGGGACCGTCTCGCGATGATGACGGGGAAGACGATTTCAATAACGCACGTTAATTGAAATCATCGGCCTTCAAACGTCTGATTTGATGGGGTGGACCTTGTGTCCACCCCATCGTATAAAGCCACAAATAATTGACTGACAGGGTGCTGTTCGATGCACGACATTAAATGGATTCGGGACAACCCCGAGGCTTTCGACGCGGCGATGGCCGTACGCAAGCAGGAAATTACTGCGAAACGTCTGATGGATATCGACGTTGAGCGTCGCAAACTGATGACAGAACATCAGGAAATGCTGGCACGCCGCAAAACGATTTCCGGTGAAATCGGCAAGCTTCGTAAAAATGGCGAAGATGCTGACGAGTTGATGGCCGAAATGGGCACGCTCAAGGACAAGATCAAGGATGCGGAAGACGGTCAAGCCAGCCTGAACGAGCAGCTTGATCTTCTGCTGTCATCGTTTGCCAACATTCTTGACCCTGAAGTGCCAGTCGGTGACGACGAGGACGATAATGTCGAGGTCAACCGTTGGGGGGAACCGGCGACGTTCGATTTCACGCCAATCGAACATTTCGAAATCGGCGAAAAGCTTGGCATGATGGACTTTGAAACCGCAGCCAAGCTGTCGGGTTCGCGGTTTGTCATCCTGCGCGGCGGGTTGGCCAAACTTGAACGTGCGTTGTCGCAGTTCATGATTGATTTGCACACCACTGAACATGGGTATGAAGAAACCATCACCCCGATGCTGGTGCGTGATAATGCCATGTTTGGCACGGGGCAATTGCCGAAGTTTGCCGAGGATTCGTTTAAGACCACCAATGATTACTGGCTGATCCCGACGTCCGAGGTCACCCTGACCAATCAGGTTGCCGGCGATATCATTGAGCAGGCAAAGCTTCCGTTGCGCTTTACCGCATTGACGCAGTGTTTCCGGTCAGAAGCCGGTTCGGCCGGGCGCGATACCCGGGGCATGATCCGCCAACACCAGTTTTCCAAAGTGGAAATGGTGTCGGTGGTTGAGGCGGAAAAATCCGACGAGGAACTTACCCGTAAAACACGTTGTGCCGAGACGGTTCTTGAACGTCTTGGTCTACCGTATCGTACGGTTATCCTGTGCACGGGTGATATCGGGTTCTCGGCCTGCAAGACCTATGACATTGAAGTCTGGTTGCCAGGCCAGGGTAAGTACCGCGAGATTTCGTCTTGCTCGAACACCCGTGATTTCCAGGCCCGTCGCATGAATGCGCGGTATCGCGCGGCAGGCGACAAAAAAACCAATTTCGTTCATACCCTGAACGGGTCGGGACTTGCTGTTGGCCGCTGCCTGATCGCGGTCATGGAAAACTATCAGCAGGCAGATGGCTCTATCCGTGTTCCGGATGCGCTGAAACCCTATATGGGCGGACTTGAGGTTATCTCACCGCGCGGTTAAGGCATCACGGTATGATTGATCTATCGAACGCACGTATCCTGATCAGCAATGATGACGGCATTGACGCGCCGGGGATCAAGCTGCTTGAACGCTTGGCGCGTGAATTTTCCGATGATGTGTGGGGTATTGCACCGTTAACGGAACAAAGTGGTGCAGGGCATTCATTGACCCTGCGCCGCCCGCTTCGCATTCACAAACGTGATGAACGCCACTACGCGGTTGATGGCACCCCAACGGACTGCATCCTTTTAGGGTTGCAGCAGGTTATGCGCGATACACCGCCGGACATTATTCTGTCGGGCATTAACCGGGGTGGAAACCTTGGCGAGGATGTGACCTATTCCGGGACGGTTGCTGCTGCGATGGAGGCAACGCTTCTTAATGTGCCCGCAATTGCGTTTTCGCAGTATTTTTCCGGTGACATGATCAATTGGACGGTTGCCGAAAAATACCTTTATGACGTAACAAAAACATTGGTGAAGACAGCCTGGCCAAAGGGTGTTTTGATCAATGTGAACTTCCCCGAGCACGAGGCGGACGGCGGTGCGCGTGTGCGGATTTCCAAGCAGGGGCAGCGTAAAATCGGCGATCACATTGCCGAACGCCATGATCCGCGTGGGGAGCCTTATTACTGGATTGGTGCAATCCTGTCGGAACTTCCCGAAGATCCAAATGCAGACTTGCGGGTGATCGAACAAGGCGATATCTCGGTAACACCGATCAGTCTTGACTTTACCCACTACGAAACGCACGAAAAATTGACGAAAGCATTTCCGTGAACGAGCCGGTCATTACCCGTGAAACAGAAATAGCCAATCTGCTTGAGGCGCTTCGTCATGATGGCATTCATGACGAGACTGTCTTGCGGGCATTGGCCGATGTCCCGCGCGAGACATTTGTTGCTGACCCCTTTGTTGAGCGTGCGTGGGAAAATGTCGCCTTGCCCATCAGTAAGGGACAAACCATTTCCCAGCCCTATATCGTCGCACTCATGACGCAGGCACTTGAGATTAATGATCGTATGAAGGTTCTTGAGGTCGGAACGGGGTCTGGGTATCAGGCGGCGATTTTGGCCAAACTTGCACGCCGGGTTTATACCCTTGAACGGCACAAGCCGCTTTTGCGCGAGGCGGAGGAAAAATTCCGCGAGCTTGGCCTGCATACGATTTCGACTTTGCATGGCGATGGCGGGCTTGGCTGGAAAGCGCAAGCGCCGTTTGACCGGATCATTGTGACCGCAGCAGCACAGGATGTGCCGCCGGTTCTGGTTGATCAGCTTGCGGTTGGCGGGATTATGGTTGTTCCCGTTGGCGAGGTATCGCATACGCAGTTGCTGTTGCGTGTGTTAAGGACGCCAAGCGGTGTTGAGGTTACTGAACTGATGCCAGTCCGTTTTGTGCCGATGTTGCCTGGCACGGAAGAATTCTAGACTTTCTGTCAAAACACACCCCGAATTTACAGTAAAATTTTCCAAATGCGGTCGGTGCTTACTGATTGTTAACCGCTGATCATGGACACTAGGTCCCATGATGGAAAATTGTGTCACACAGGCTGTCCAACGTGGGAAAAGTCTGCTGCTTGTCTGTATGACAACTGCGGCCCTGAGCGGCTGTTTGCTGAACTCTGTTCCTGTGCCGGTCGTGTATGGCGATGGCGCAAGCTATAGCCCGTATAGCATGCCGAAACTCAAAAACGGCGAACGCGTCGTTACCGTTGAACCCGGTGACACGGTTTCGCAGATCGCGGCACGTTACAGCACAGACTTTCGTCGGTTTACGTCGCGCAATGATTTGCGTGAACCCTATGTGATCTACCCGGGGCAGCGCTTGGTGTTGCCGCCGTGGCAATCGGATTATGACAGCATGCCCCCGACCGCTATTGCGTCATCCAAACCCAGTGCGCCAACAAAAACGGTGACCATTGGTGGTAAGCGACAGGTGGTTAATGTTCCGACCAAAAGTACGCCGTCCTCAAGTGCGGCTTCACGGCCAGAAACCGTCGTTGCCCGTGTGGCGCCAACAGGGGGCGGAAGTATCCCGACACCCGGCATAAAACCACGGGACTATGCCGCAGCCGCCGAACAGGAATTCGCCACAACGCGCAGCTGGCAATCAGATCGGAAGTCGACTCCCGAGGCCGGGCAGGGCAGCAATGTTCGCAAAGATGTTGTTCTGGCCGAGCCAACAGGCCGAAAAGGCTTCATCTGGCCGGTTCAGGGCAAAGTTGTTTTGAAATACGGTGCGGGCAATGGCGGCTTGTTTAACGACGGCATCAATATTCAGGCCAACCGCGGGACGCCAATTACAGCAGCGGAAAACGGTGTTGTGACTTATGTCGGCAATGAGTTGCGCGGGTTTGGTAACCTGATCCTGATCAAGCACGCCGATAACTATGTGACGGCCTATGCCCATACGGAAAACCCCATGGTGGCACGTGGTGATGTTGTGACCCGTGGCCAACACATTTCAAGTGTCGGGTCAACCGGGGCTGTGACCTTCCCGCAATTGCACTTTGAAATACGACGTGGACGGGAATCATCTGACCCGATGAAATTTTTACCAAGTGTTATGGTATCACGATAAAAAACACCCGGTGTGAAACCGGGTGTTTTTGTCTGATGATTTGATAAGCGTTTGAAATCAGTCGATTGATTTTCCAAGTTCACCCGCAATTTCCTGAATAAATTGCCATGCGACACGGCCCGACCGGCTGCCGCGCGTGACGGTCCATTCCTTCGCACGGGCATGGAGTTCTTCGGTGGGAATGTCGAGGTTGAATTCCTTGGCGTAGCCTTCGATGATTTCGAAATAGATATCCTGGGAAATATTGTGGAAGCCAAGCCACAGACCAAACCGGTCGGACAGGGAGACCTTTTCTTCGACGGCTTCTGACGGGTTGATTGCGGTTGATCGTTCATTTTCGATCATGTCGCGGGCCATCAAATGGCGACGGTTTGATGTCGCGTAAAAGATGACGTTTTTTGGCCGCCCTTCAACACCGCCTTCGAGTACGGCCTTGAGCGACTTATAGCTTTCATCATGTAAGTCAAACGAAAGGTCGTCACAGAACAGCACGGTTTTGCGACCACTTTCCTGAAGGATATGCAGGAGAATAGGCAGACTCGGGATGTCTTCGCGGTGAATTTCCACCAGTGCCAGCGCACCTGGGCTTTCGGCATTTATTTTGGCGTGCATTGCTTTGACGATGGAGCTTTTACCGGTGCCGCGAGCGCCCCACAAAAGGGCATTATTCGCAGGCAAACCATAGGTGAACCGCTTGGTGTTATTATACAGAATCTCTTTTTGTTGGCCGATGCCTTGCAATAGATCGATATCAATGCGGTTGACGTTGCGAACCGGCTGAAGATAGCTGTTTTCGGCCTGCCAGACGAAGGCATCTGCGGCACTTAAGTCGTTTTGGGTGCGTGCAGGTGGGGCCATGCGTTCAAGTGCGGACGCAATTCGTTCAAGGGTTGGCAATAATTTGTCGAAATCTGTGGTCATTGAGGCCTCTTGGATGTTTCTTGTTCTTGGTGACGGTGGTTTATGGCGCGAAAGCTAGCATACCCGTGGCGTAAAGGAATAGGATGTTGACGCCAGAAAGGCGAGAACGCTGGTGAACAAGACCACATAAATGGTGATTTAACCCGGAAAAATCCGGTTCTTCCTTGCTTTGACGTTTGACACCGTTATATTCCGGCAGTTGATATATTTTGTCCTGAGGGATTAGGAGTTACTAATGTTTATTTCGACTGCTTTTGCGCAGACCGCAGGTGGTTCTGATGGTGCTGGCGCACTTATGCAATTTGCACCGCTGATCCTTATTTTTGTTGTTTTCTATTTCCTGCTTATTCGTCCGCAGCAGAAAAAGCAGAAAGAACATAAAGCAATGCTCGGGGCGATCCGCCGTGGCGATAAAATCGTTACCGCAGGTGGTCTTATTGGCTCCGTTGCAAAAGTTATTGGTGACGACGAGCTGTCGGTTGAGATTGCCGATGGTGTAAAAGTCAAAGTCGCACGCGGCATGGTTTCGACGGTTTTGTCGAAAACTGAACCGGCCAAGGGCGACGCCAAAGAAGAAAAAGACGAAAAAGACGAAGAAGAGACCAAAAAAGACTAATCTCTTCGAGCAAAGCAAGGCGGAGCATCTGGCTCCGCCTTCTTGCATTTTACCGGTGGCCTGAGCGGTACAAAATACCCGTTGTTCCAAGGACCTTGGAACCAGACCAAGGTTGATCCAGACAAATCCGGTCAAAGAACACATGCTTTATTTTACAAAATGGAAAGCAGCACTGGTTCTTTTGGTGTGTGCTTTGGGTGTGGTTTACGCCGCACCGAACTTCTTGCCTAAGGACGTTCTTCCGACAGAGTCGAGCCTTCTGCCGAGCAAACAGGTCAATCTTGGCCTCGATCTGCGCGGCGGGTCACACATGTTGCTGGAGGTTGATACCGACAGCGTTGTGCGTGAACGCTATGATGCATTGGCAGATTCTATTCGATCAGAATTACGTCAGGCACAGATCCGTAACCGTCCGCGCGAAGCGACTTTGCAGGGTGCGGAAGTTACCGTTCTCAAAGCCGAGGATGCCGAGAAGGCCCGCGAGCTGGTGCGTAATATCGAACCCAATACCGTCATGAGCGGCGAGGGGAACAATATCATTGTTTCCTATAACGAAGTTGCGATGAAGGAATTGATCGATCGGGCGCTTAGCCAGTCGGTTGAGGTGGTACGCCGTCGTGTTGACGAACTTGGCACAACCGAGCCGTCCATTCAGCGTCAGGGTGCAAACCGCATCGTGGTGCAGGTTCCCGGCCTTGATGACCCATCGCGTTTGCGTGCGATCCTTGGTCGTACGGCAAAGATGAACTTCCATCTGGTCAATGGCCAGAAAACGGCTGCTGATGCGCGCTCCAGCGGTTTGCCGCCCGGGACCATGATCCTTCCGTCTGCGGACGAAGGGGATAAGGCCGCAGGCATTCGGGAATATCTGATTGATCGCCGTATTGTTGTGTCGGGTGACAACCTTGTTGATTCCCAACCAACCTTTAACGAAGGTCGTCCTGTGGTTTCGTTCCGCTTTGATGCGGCCGGCGGCGCACGGTTTGGTGACGTCACCAGCAAAAGTGCCGGACGCAGCCTTGCGATTGTTCTTGATGGTGAAGTGATTTCAGCCCCGCGGATCAATGAACCGATCCTTGGTGGCAGCGGTATCATTACCGGTCAGTTCAGTGTGCAGGAAGCAAATGACCTGGCACTGCTGCTGCGCGCGGGTGCATTGCCTGCACCGATGCAAATCCTTGAAGAACGCTCGGTTGGTCCGGGGCTTGGTCAGGACTCTGTCGAGGCAGGTGAAATCGCCGCGGTTCTCGGTCTGGTGTTTGTTATCGCGTTTATGGTCATCAGCTATGGCCGGTTTGGCATTTATGCCGATATCGCGCTTATGATGAACCTGATCCTTGTGCTGGCGGTGATGTCTGTGCTTCAGGCGACGTTGACGTTGCCCGGGATTGCGGGGATCGTCTTGACGGTTGGTATGGCGGTTGACGCCAATGTGCTGATCTTTGAGCGTATCCGTGAAGAACGGCGTAACGGGCGGACGATCATTAATGCGATCGATGCCGGGTATCGCAGTGCGATGTCAACCATTTTGGATGCCAACATCACCACGCTGATTGCGGCACTGGTGTTGTTCAGCTTCGGCTCTGGCCCGATCAAGGGCTTTGCCGTAACGCTGGCAATTGGCATCATCACATCCATGTTCTCGGCGATTTGGCTGACCCGACTGCTGATTGCAGTCTGGATCAAGCGTCGTCGTCCGAACGAGCTGGTACTTTGAGGAAGGGAACAGGGAAGATATGAAACCTTTGCATCTTATCCCGGATGACGTGAACGTCCCGTTCCTCAAATTCCGGAAGATCTTTTACATTGTGTCCTTGGTGATGGTACTGGCCTCTGTTGGCCTGTTCTTCACCAAGGGTCTTAACTTCGGCATTGATTTCCGCGGCGGTATTCTTGTGGAAATCAAAACGGACGGTCCGGCAAATATCGGCGCATTGCGTGATAATCTTGGCAGTCTTGGTCTTGGTGATGTGTCTATTCAGGAATTCGGCGAACCCGATGACGTCCTGATTCAGTTGCAGCGTCAGGATGGGGACGAAAAAGCCCAGATGACCGCCTTGGCCCAGGTGACTGACGCCCTTGGCGACAGTGTCACCATTCGCCGAAGCGAACTTGTCGGCCCGAAGGTCGGTGACGAGCTTAAGGAAGCCGGTATTTATTCGGTCGTGATCTCTCTTTTGCTGATCATGGTCTATATCTGGTTCCGGTTCGAATGGCAGTTTGCAGTGGCATCCGTCGTCGCACTTTTGCACGACGTTCTGATCACAATTGGCTTCTTTGTCATTACCGGTGTTCAGTTTGACCTTGCGACTTTGGCCGCCATTCTGACGGTCGCCGGGTATTCGATTAACGATACGGTTGTTGTGTTTGACCGCATTCGTGAATATCTGCGCAAGTTCCGCAAAATGGAACTCACGGACCTTTTGGATCTGTCGATCAATTCGACCCTGTCGCGTACGACAATGACGTCATTTACCACATTGCTGGCCTTGATTGCGTTGTTTGCATTTGGCGGGGAAGCGATACGTGGCTTCACCATGGCGCTGATCTTTGGCATCGTTGTCGGCACATATTCATCGATTTGCGTCGCGTCGCCGTTGCTGGTTGTTTTGCGCCTTAAGCGTAAAATTCCAGAAGGCGAAGAAGGGCAGGAAGCCAACGCCTGATCAACCACAGTTGATCGATAGACGTTTACAGAAAGGCCGGGTTTGTGCGACAACAAACCCGGCCTTTCTTTTGGTCTGTTCCTAACGAGTGTCTTCTAAAGCTCGGTAAAAATCCTTCAAAAACAGGCTGCTGCACATGACGCCCCACGCAGATGCGCGCAACGTTCATCGCGCCAATTTGATCGGTAGCCTTTGGATGATGGCGGCCATGGTGGCGTTTTCCTTTGAAGATGCGTTTGTTAAAGCGGTCTCGGAAACGCATCCGGTTGGGCAGGTTCTTATTGTCTTTGGTCTTGGCGGAACGCTTCTGTTTGCGGTTATCGCGCGGATCCAGAAGAAAAGTCTGCTGAACCCTGACGTTCTGTCCCGCGCCATGGGGATACGCGTCGTGTTTGAAGTTATTGGCCGGTTGTTTTACGTGCTCGCATTGGCACTGACCCCGCTTTCCTCGACCACGGCCATTCTTCAGGCGACACCTATTATCGTAGTTCTTGGTGCAGCTATTCTGTTTGGCGAAAAGGTCGGCTGGCGGAGGTGGGTCGCAATCCTGATTGGTTTGATCGGTGTTTTAATTATTCTGCGTCCGACCACCGACAGCTTTTCGGCTTTGTCGTTACTGGCGGTGATTGGAACAATCGGTTTTGCCGGACGGGATCTGGCAAGCCGTGCTGCCCCAGTATCACTCAGCACATCTCTTCTGGGTTTTTATGGATTCGTTGCCATCATTCTGGCCGGTGTGTTGTTTTCGATTTGGGATGGGAAAGCGTTCACCTGGTTTGATGGGAAAAGTCTTTTCTATTTCCTGGGCGCTGTGCTCATGGGGGCATTTGCCTATAGCGCCTTAATGAAGGCAATGCGCAGCGGCGATGTGTCCGCAGTTACGCCGTTTAGATATACGCGGCTTTTGTTTGGTATTGCTTTGGGGATGACCCTGTTTGGGGAAGAACCCGACATGATGATGATGATCGGATGTGGTATCGTCGTTCTATCGGGATTGTTCATTCTGTGGCGCGGAAAAGTTACGGCGCAACCGGTTGCCCCACACTGATATGTACCTAAATCCAGAGAAAATTTATCGAACGACGAAAAGAGGGCCGGTATGGCTACTGAACTAAATCCGATGGTCGCCGAAGGCAGTAAAATGGTTACCAGTTATGGTGACGGTCTGTTTCGTTTTGGCGAAGATTCTGTTGCCGGATCAATCCTGATGTTTCCTGAAGCGGTCTACTCTTGGAATGTGACATCGGTTGATGACATTACGGTAGACTCGTTTGCCCGCGTTATTGATGCTGCCGATACTGTTGAAATCCTTCTGCTGGGCATGGGGAACCGCTTAACCCGCGTTCCAATGGAATGGCGCCGTGCTCTTAAAGAACATGGCATCGTCATTGAACCGATGGATACCGGTGCTGCGTGCCGGACCTATAATGTTCTTCTGTCTGAAGGACGTCGTGTTGCTGCGGCAATTATCGCCATTTAAACGGTGAAAAATGTTTGTAGTTGACGGCGGACTTGTTTGACGCTGGCAAAAACGGCGGCGGGGCCGGGGGGATATTCGGCGGGAAACGAGTCCCCACATAGAAACAGATTCTTCCACGGGGGCTGCAGCCGAAAGCGCAAAGCCGCCAAGCCGGGTGTGAGTTCGGGAAACGGAGCTTCTGCGTCCACAAAACTGAACTTCGGGCAGCCCCGATTATTGGTGTTTTCCGATCGCGCACTAAGGTCGAGGTTTAAATACTGGTCACAAAGCCAGATGCACCTTTGCCAAATACGGTGGGCAAATTGATCCGCCGTGCCATCAGATGGCAGATGAACATTGCTGCCTAGGCTGACCTGAATATGGCGACGGTTGCAGTAAATCGCCCGAACAAGATCGTCAGACGTAAACAGGCAGCGTGGTTCGGCAAATGGCCGGCGCATTTCAAATGCCATTGTCTGGCGACGGGCCGGAGCCGGGGCAAAGCCGATGTCGGGAACCGTGTCACATAGTTGCTTTGGATGAAGCGCAAGCACGACCGCATCATCAGGTTTGAGAACGATCTGAGTATCTTCGCCAAACAGCAAATCCGTTGCGTATTCCGATGTACTGTCGATGTCGCCAAGTGGCGCCCACGCCGCGACACTACCACCCGCACTGACAAACCGGTCGCGCAGGGTTGGTAGCGCAATGTCATTTAGGATGATCGGGTCAATGGCTGAAAAAACCGGTTCATGATTTTTGGAAAACAGAGATTTTACCCGTGGCAACATAACCCGACCAAGCAGGGCATTCGAGCACCGGTGTGCTGGCATTGAAAACAGAACTTCGGCCAAAACCGCCAAACCGTCCCGGTGGTAAGTACCCGGATTTCGGCGGTCATCGTCGGAATCTACTGCCAGCATGGCCCATGCCTTTGGGTAATTCAACGCGACTGTCTTCACTGGCGTAACGTTTTTGCCAAAGACCAAAAGCCGTGATAGCACGCATCAGTGGGCCGCTCCGCCGGTTGACCAAGGCATGTGCCAGGCCCTCGTCAAGGGTAACGATAGCAGGTTTGCGTCGACCGCGTTTCAGGCCAAGGACACCATGTGCCGGTCTGACAAGTTTTCCCGGAATTTCAGGGAAGCGGGCAAAGAAATCTGCGACGAGCCCTTCGGGATCGTAAAATATTTCCGGTTCAGAAACCTTGTGGCTTTCAGGAGATGTTTGCATGCCGCGCGTCCAGCGGCTTTCAAACGGTTCTGCCTGATCGTAAAGGGTAACGTCAACACCATCTTCTGCCATCAGTGTTGCAAGGGCGGAACCGGCTAAGCCGCCGCCAATCACGTGTAGTCGGCCAGATGTCAATGATGCCATATGCCTGTGCCATTTTAATTGTTATACAAAGGCCTTCTAGGTGCAGGTCGCTGCTTTTGCGCGCAAGGCCTATCGTCAATAAACATTAACAGTAGAACGCTTTAGAAGTCATGGATGAAATTTCGACAGAACTCGACAGCCTGAATACCGAAGTCATTGGCCAACTGAATAATTGGGTCGATATGATTGGTGGCGGTGACATCGGAAGATGGATTGGTGCGCTTGTTGTCCTGATTGTGTTTTTCATCCTCAAACGGGTTTTAGCCGCTGCTATTCTGGGGGGCATGCGCCGATTGGCGCATCAGAACAAGCAAAGCACGGTTGCGAATGTACTTGATGCTTTTGCGTTGCCGCTTCAGGCCCTCGTGATGATTGTCGGCATTTATTTTGCCATTGAGCTGCTTGATCTTTCCTTGAAAATCGAAACGGTGCTGTTTGATGCCACCAGCCTTGCAGCAGGCTTTAGCGTGTTCTGGGCGATGTTTCGCGCGGTCGAGCCGCTTGGACTGTCGTTTAACCGCCTGATTGGCCGGTTTGGTGCCGGGTTGGGCGATGATTTAAGGCAGTTCTTTATCCGTGGCATTAAAACCCTGATTGTCGTAATCGGGATTGTCATTTTGCTCGAAGGGTGGGGCATTGATGTTTCGGCGTTTCTCGGTGGTCTTGGCCTTGCGGGGATGGCTGTTGCATTGGCGGCAAAGGATTCTGTTGCCAACGTTTTCGGTGGCCTGACGATTTTTGCCGATAACCTTTACAAACGGGGTGACTGGGTCGAAACCCCGCATTTTGAAGGCACCATCGAAGTTGTCGGCCTACGTGCCACAAAGGTCCGGACCTTTGCCAAGGCACTTGTCACCATGCCAAATGCGCAAATCGTCGACTCACCGGTGATTAACTGGTCGCGCATGACGCATCGGCGTATCAAGATGTCGATTGGCCTAGAGTACCGGACCACTGCAAAGCAGATGGAAGCCATTGTTGATCAGTTACGTGACTTTCTGAAAAATGATGAAGACGTTGCTCAAACGGCAGTCGCACAGATGGTGCATTTGTCTGATTTTGCGGCAAGTTCGATAAATATTGATCTGTACTATTTCACCACCACGACCGATTGGGTGACGTGGCGTGAAATTCGTAACCGTCATATCATTGCATTCAAGCGGATTGTCGAAGATGCGGGGGCCGGATTTGCATTCCCGTCGCAGTCGCTGTATGTCGAAACCATGCCAGAAAATCCTTCAAACAGCAGCGACGATCAGCGCGAAACGCGTAAGATCGGATGAAGACGATGACAGATACGCCGAAATTGCCTTACTGCGCGGACTATGTTCGGCGCCACGACCGGGATCGCTTTCTATGTGCGCTTTTCGCAAGCCCCGACAAGCGTGACGACCTTTTCACGCTGTATGCGTTTAATCAGGAAGTGTCGAAAACCCGCGAAATGGTTAGCGAAGTGATGCTGGGGCACATTCGCGTGCAATGGTGGCATGATGCCCTTTCTGATCTGGCAGAAGGCACCGTGCGCAAGCATGAGGTGATCGAGCCACTGGCAGAGCTGGTCAAATCTGGTGATTTGTCTGTTGAGGATCTTGGCGCATTGGTGACGGCCCGCGAATTTGATCTTGAAGATCGTCAGCCGGAAAATCAGGTCGAGCTTGATCGCTATATCGATCAGACATCTGGTCACCTTTCTGTGCTTGCTGCCCGTTTGCTCGGTGCCAAAGGGGCAGATGCTGAACATGCCGCCCGGCTGGCCGGAAATGCATATGGTCTTGTCGGTATCATGCGCGCAATTGTTTTTCACGGTCGCGCAAAACGCTTGTATCTACCCAAAGATCAGATGGAACTCCATAACGTTGCCCAAGGAGATATTTTCGAGTTCCGTAAAAAGGATGAGGTCAAAACCTTTATCCGTGCGCTGGCTGGACTTGCGCGTCAACGGATCAAGGATGCCCGTTCTGCCCGCAAAGCATTGCCCAAAAGTGCCCTGGCCGTAGGGCTGCCGGTTGTGCTGGCCGACGGGTATCTTCGCAAGTTGGCACAAGCCGGGTATGATCCGTTTTCTGCGGAGTTCGGGCTAGCTCGTCCGGCAAGTTTGCGCCTGACATTGAACGGAATGCTCAAGCGATACTGAATTAATTTCGCGGTGTTGCTGGATATTGCGAAAATGTCATCTAAATTAAGCAAAAGAATAAGGTAGTTCTGATCTGGCCGTGCTAGCGTTAAAAACGCTTTGATAACAGGGCGCAAAGGCGGCTTGATCCTATTAGGCGAGGACCCGAATGGCACATAAGAACATCGGCAAAAGATATCAGTGGTTTGTTAGTTTGTTGATGCTGAGCTGGCTTTTTTTGCCAATTTCGGCGCAGGCCGCAAGCATTGAGCCGTTTTTGGGTGAGTATCATGGTGAAACCATTGAACACGCCGAAGGGGAATTGCAGGCCCGTGATCTTGATGTCAAAATCGTCAAAGCAGACCGCGGTTTTATCGTCGATTGGACCACAGTAATTCACAAATCTGACGGTCGCGAAAAGACCGCTTCACTGAATATCGAATTCTATGGCACGGATCGACCAGACATCTACGGAAGCGCCATGCGGTCCGGTTTGTTTGGTAAACGGGTTCCCAATGATCCACTTAAGGGGGAACCGTTCTTTTGGGCGCGGATTGTTGATCGTACACTGACGATCCATGCGCTTTATATCACCGATGACGGTGGGTATGAGATGCAGGTCTATGAACGCAAACTTGATGATGATGGCAATATGGAATTGATCTTCAAGCGCTTCCGAAATGGAGAGCCGATCCGCGATGTTACCGGAAAGCTCCTGCGTCAGGAAAAAAAGGGCTATTGATCAAAGGGCTGCGGCCCAATCAAAAAGCCGCTTCGGATGAAGCGGCTTTTGTCGTTTTATCAGGCAGCGGTGATTTCCGATAACCATGCGTCAAACAGCGGGATGGCGCGATCTGAATAAAGCTTTTTACGATCCTGCCCCTTAACGCGCTTGGTCAATTCAAGGTCAGGGAACAGGCCGAAATTGACATTCATGGGTTGGAACGTACTTTCATCCGCACCGCCTGTGATGTGGTTGAGCAATGCACCCATCGCGGTTGCAAGCGGCGGGGTGGGAAGTGTTTTTCCGCTTTTTTCTGCGGCGGTGAACCGACCAACCATCAACCCGACAGCCGCACTTTCAACGTAGCCTTCGCAGCCGGTGATTTGACCGGCAAACCGCACATCAGGACGTGATTTAAGGCGCAGGTTGCCATCCAGAAGACGCGGTGAATTCAGAAACGTGTTGCGGTGAATGCCGCCAAGACGGGCAAATTCAGCCTTTTCCAGCCCCGGAATGGTGCGCAGGACATCGGCCTGTGCGCCATATTTCAGTTTGGTCTGGAAACCAACCATATTGTAAAGCGTACCAAGGGCATTATCCTGACGCAGCTGAACAATGGCGCGTGGCTTGTTGGTTGGATCATGCGGGTTGGTCAGGCCAACCGGCTTCATCGGGCCATGACGCAGGGTTTCGCGGCCACGTTCGGCCATGACCTCAATCGGAAGGCAGCCATCAAAATAGGGTGTGTCTTTTTCCCATTCCTTAAACTCGGTTTTATCACCTTCGATCAGGGCATCGATGAAGGCGTTATATTCGGCCTCATTCATCGGGCAATTAATGTAGTCCTTGCCGTCGCCCTTGTCATAGCGCGACTGGAACCATGCCTTGTCGAAATCAATACTTTCCTTATAGACAATCGGCGCAATCGCATCAAAGAAGGCAAGGCTTTCTTCGCCGGTTTCGGTCCGAATGGCTTCTGCAAGCGGGCCCGAGGTCAGCGGGCCGGTAGCAATGATGGTGTGTTCCCATTCCACGGGCGGCAGGCCATCGATCTCGCCACGTTCCAAGCTGATCAAGGGATGGTTTTCCAGTGCAGCCGTCACTGCGGCAGAAAAACCCTCGCGGTCAACGGCAAGCGCACCACCGGCGGGAACCTTGTGTTCATCGGCACAGCGCATGATGATCGACCCAGCACGGCGCATTTCATCATGGATCAGGCCAACCGCGTTGTATTCCTTGTCATCGGACCGGAACGAGTTCGAACAAACCAGTTCGGCGCATTTGTCCGTATGGTGGGCATCGGTTGGGCGCACCGGGCGCATTTCATGAAGGATGACGGGCACACCAGCCTCGGCCAGTTGCCAGGCGGCTTCACTGCCGGCCAGACCGGCACCAATAATATGAACAGGTTTGACCGTACTCACGTGTGCGAACTCCTCGCGAAGAATGTGTTTTAAAACCTGGCACACACATAGCGGTGCAAAGGGGCAGATTTCAAGTCAATTACGTAACCGTGGTGCCGGTTTCATGCATGTGGATATGAATTTTTCACAATGCCACATCAGGCGCGTCATACAGGACAGAGCCGTTCTATCCCGAAACAGGCGAAAATGGCAGACATATGAGCTACCCGCATCATCCCTATGGATATGAACCGACCCATTGTCCGGTCATCGGTCTGGTGCCCAGTCGCCGTTGGCGTCGTGACCTCGACTGTCCTGACGTCCCAGATAAGAGCACGTCACCTGATGCCAGCCCCAAGCCATTGGTCATCGGCCATCATATCGGATTTCCCTTTGCCAGTTCCGGCGATGGTGCGTTTGCAACAGCAGATATCGACGCCATGATTGAATATATCATCACCACCCGTCAGGGATGGCGTGCGTCGCTGGTTATGCGATCTTTTTTGCGTTGGTGGCGGGAAAATGACGCGTTTGCCGATATTCCCGAAGAACGGAAACTGTCGGATGCCATGATCATGTTGCTGGCCCTTAATCAGGGACGGGAAGGGTTTGTGCAAGGGTATTTGCATGACCTGCAGAGTGATAGCCGTCGTCCTGTACCGAAAGCGCAACCTAATCCGGTCGAAGCAGCTTTTTATCGCAGTCTTCGGATTGCCGCCATCGCATTGGCGCTGTCGCCAATTTTTCTTGTGTTCGCCGTTTTGCTGTTTGTTCAGGTCGATACCCTGATCAGCGGCAGTTCGGGCAAGATATTTGGCTTTAGCTATGACCTGTTGTTCTTTGTTGGCAGTTTTGGCGCGATTGGGGCGCTTACCAGCATGATGATGCGGCTTGGCAAGGATGTGAAATGGAATGAGATGGAACCAGCCTCGGTGTTCTTTAATTTCCTGTTCCGGCCCTGCATGGGGTTCTGCTTTGCGCTTCTGGTTTTGTTGGCACTACGGGCAGGGATATTGCCGATCCCACTTGATCAGTTGCACAATCTTGATGATCTTGACCAGATTGGCAATTCAGCCGCCGCCGGACAGCAAATCTCGATTGTCTTGGTGTTTGCGTTTTTGTCGGGATTTAGCGAGCGGCTCAGCACCGCACTGGTCAAGCGTGTTGAAGACCGGGTTGCCCGTACAGACTGATCACAGCAAAACGGGGCAGTGATATTCTGCCCCGTTTTGGTTCTACTTAAGCCCCAGATGGCGCTTCAAATAATGTCCGGTATAGCTTTTCTTATTGGCCATGATGTCTTCGGGCGTCCCGCATCCGACAAGCTTCCCGCCGCCATCACCACCCTCAGGCCCAATATCAATGATCCAGTCAGCAGTCTTGATGACATCAAGATTATGCTCAATCACAACAACTGTGTTGCCTTGATCGACAATGGTATGGAGCACTTCAAGAAGCTTGCGAATGTCATGGAAATGAAGCCCGGTTGTGGGTTCATCAAGAATGTAAATCGTACGACCCGTCGCACGCTTTGACAGTTCCTTGGCCAGTTTGACACGCTGTGCTTCACCGCCCGACAGGGTGGTCGCCTGTTGACCCAGATGGATGTAGGAAAGACCGACCTGTTTTAAGGTTTCCATCTTGTCGCGGATCGATGGTACGGCCTTAAAGAAATCCGCACCTTCTTCAACGGTCATGTCAAGAACATCAGATATCGACTTGCCTTTAAACGATATATCGAGTGTTTCACGATTATATCGTTTGCCTTTGCACTGATCACATTCGACATAAACGTCGGGGAGGAAGTGCATTTCAATCTTGATAACACCATCGCCCTGACAGGCTTCGCAGCGACCGCCTTTGACGTTAAACGAAAAACGTCCCGGTTTGTAACCGCGCGTTTTGGCTTCGGGCAGTTGGGCAAACCATTCACGGATCGGCGTGAAGGCACCGGTGTAGGTCACCGGGTTGGATCGCGGTGTTCGGCCAATCGGGCTTTGATCGATATCGATGATTTTATCGATATGCTCAATGCCGGTGATGCTGTCATGGGCGCCGGGATGATTGCGCGCATTGTGCATCCGCTTTGCCAGCGCCTTATAGAGCGTCTCAATCACAAGGCTTGATTTGCCACCACCTGAAACACCGGTAACACAGATGAATTTTCCCAATGGGAATTCGGCATCGACACCTTGCAGATTGTTGGCTGTGGCGCCTTTGATCGCAATCGATTTGCCATTGCCTTTGCGGCGTTCCTTTGGCACGGCAATCTGTTCGGTCCCGACGAGGTATTTGCCTGTCAGACTTTCGGGGTTTTGCTGAATTTGTTCAGGAGTGCCTTCGGCAACGATGCGTCCGCCGTGAATACCCGCGCCCGGCCCCATATCGACCACATAGTCCGCCGCACGAATAGCATCTTCGTCATGTTCGACGACCAGAACCGTATTGCCAAGATCCCGCAGGCGTTTAAGCGTTTCAAGCAAACGGTCATTGTCGCGTTGATGAAGGCCGATAGACGGTTCATCAAGCACGTAAAGAACCCCGGTCAGACCCGAACCGATTTGCGATGCCAGTCGGATACGCTGGCTTTCACCGCCCGAAAGGGTGCCCGATGTCCGTGACATCGACAGATAATCCAGACCGACATCACGCAGGAAACGCAGGCGATCATTGATTTCTCGCAAGATTCTGCGCGCAATCTCGGTTTCCTTGGGATTCAGTTTGTCTTCAAGGGCCAGGAACCAATCGGCCGCCTTGGCGATTGAAAGGTCTGTGATGCGCGAGATTTCAGCCCCATCGACCTTAACAGCCAAGGCTTCGGGTTTGAGACGCTGCCCGTTACAGGTCGGGCAGTTTGACACCATCTGGTATTTGGAAAGCTCGTCACGGGCCCACTGGCTGTCGGTTTCGCGCCAACGACGCGACATGTTTGGAATGACGCCTTCAAACGGGCGTGAAACCTTATAGCTGCGCGATCCATCGTCATAGGTCACGGTGACGTCTTCGTCGCCAGAGCCAAACAGGATGGTGTCCTGTGCGGTTTTGGGCAGCTTTTCCCACGCAACGTTGGTTTTAAAACCAAAATGCTTGGCGACAGATTTCAGGGTTTGCAGATAATATTTCGATGTTGAGCTGGCCCACGGTGCAACCGCGCCATCATCAAGCGTTTTGCTTTCATCGGGCACCACCAGCATCGGATCGAATTCCATCTGGGTGCCAAGACCGTCACAGGCCGGGCAGGCGCCAAACGGATTGTTGAATGAGAACAGACGTGGTTCGATTTCCTCGATCGTGAAGCCAGAAACCGGGCAGGCGAACTTGGCGGAGAATACCGTGGTGTCGCCCGTTTTGGCGTCTTCGGCAAGGACAATGCCATCGGTCAGTTCAAGGGCGGTTTCAAAACTGTCGGCAAGGCGCGTTCCGATGCTGTCCTTGACGATCAGACGATCAACAACAACAGAAATATCGTGTTTGAGTTTCTTGTTGAGGTCTGGCGCGTCATCAATGTCATACATTTCACCATCGATTTTGACGCGCTGAAAACCGCGTGACCGTAAATCACGCAGTTCTTTTTTGTATTCACCCTTGCGGCCACGCACGATGGGGGCCAGCAGATACAGACGTGTGCCTTCTTCCATCTCGAGCACGCGGTTGACCATCTGCGATACGGTCTGACTGACAATCGGCAATCCGGTAGCCGGTGAATAGGGGATGCCAACGCGCGCCCAGAGAAGACGCATATAGTCATAAATCTCTGTAACAGTACCAACGGTCGAGCGCGGATTACGCGACGTTGTTTTCTGCTCAATCGAAATCGCCGGTGACAGGCCGTCGATGTATTCGACATCGGGCTTTTGCATCAGTTCAAGAAACTGCCGCGCATAAGCCGACAGGCTTTCGACATAGCGACGCTGGCCTTCGGCATAGATTGTATCGAATGCCAGCGAACTTTTACCCGATCCTGACAGGCCGGTAATCACAACCAAAGCGTCACGGGGCAGTTCTACGTCAATGTTCTGCAGATTGTGTTCTTTCGCACCGCGAACCGAAATTTTCGTCAGCATGTCGGGCCTTTTGTTCCTGAATTGTTCGGAAAGTGTATAGAGGAGGCAACCTGTATACGCAAGCATGCCCCTGACAGTTCCTGTCAGTATTTGTCAGGAGAGATCTTTTTCGCAACCAAGGTCGACATGGATGCATGAAAAAGCCCGCCGAACAAGTCCGGCGGGCTTCACAAATCTTTTGACCGTTTCAGGCGGACTAGCCTTTGGTCACCGAACGACCGATCGCACCAAGATCCTTGAAGGCTTCTTCGAGGCGCGCAGCCATCGAAAGTTCAGCTTCGCGGATCCAGACACGCGGATCATATTGTTTTTTGTAGGGTTTGTCGGTTTCAGGATCGACCTGATATTTAAAGGCGCGATCGTTTGCTTCGACATACTCACCAACCGGACGGGCATAAGCGAACTGAGTGTCGGTATCGATGTTCATTTTGAAAACACCATAGCCAACGGCTTCTTCGATTTTCGCTTTTTCCGAACCCGAACCACCGTGGAACACGAAGTCCAACGGGCTATCGCCAAGACCATGCTTCTCGGCGACGAATTTCTGGCTTTCGAGAAGGATTTCAGGGCGCAGTTTGACGTTGCCCGGCTTGTAGACGCCGTGCACGTTGCCAAATGCTGCTGCGACCGAGAAATGGCCGAGCGGTGACAGGCGACGATAGGCTTCTTCGACTTCTTCGGGACGGGTGTAAAGACGCGGATCAATTTCCTCGATCGAGGTATCGAGTTCATGGCCGATCCCGTCTTCTTCGCCACCCGTGACGCCCAGTTCGATTTCTAGGCTCATTTCGATGGCGGACATACGCTTGAGGAAGGTTTCACAGGTTGAACAGATTGTCTTCGAGTGGTTCTTCGGAAAGATCAAGCATGTGCGAGCTGTAAAGCGCTTTGCCTTCTTCGGCATAGGCCTTTTCGCTCCATTTCAGCATTTCATCGACCCATGGCACGAACTTGCGGTTCGCGTGATCGGTATGCAGGACAACCGCAACACCATAATACTCAGCCAGAAGCTGTGCATGGCGTGCGGCTGAAACGGCGCCCACAACGCGGGCAGCCGCAGCGTCCTTGATGCCCTTGCCGGCAAAGAACTGTGCACCACCATTCGAAAGCTGAATGATAATGTCAGAACCGGCATTTGCAGCGGCCTCAAGGGCGGCATTCATCGTGCTTGACGATGTGATATTGACAGCGGGTAAGGCATAACCATCCTGCTTACAAGCAGCGACAAGGTCACGATAGGCAGCACCGGTAACAACACCGGGTTTAACGGAAGGCATGTGGGTACTCCTCCTGGGGGTCAGAGTAAAACAGGTGCCCCCATCCGAACCGACTGGTCCGCAGCAAGGGCAATCCGCAAAGAGCCCAATGCATCTTCCATATGCTGCGTAAGGTCAAGATTTTCCGTTATAGACTTTAGGAAAAATTGCTGTTCACGCAGACACAGGCCGTCATGATCGGGCTCGTCATCAGTTTTGATGATCTCGTCCAATTGTGTAAATTCTCCGGCACTGTTTGTGGCAGCATGGTGAAGTTTCAGCGCATTTGTCTTGGTGTGGGTATCAATATCGGCTGAACCAGCGCCTTTTTCTTCGACATCGGTGATGGAAACGCTGCCCTTTGGCCCGATCACGTCTTTCACAAAAAAGGCGGTTTCGCTGATCATCGGGCCCCATCCGGCTTCGTACCAGCCGATGGATCCATCATCAAAGCGGACCTGAAGTTGGCCATAGTTATACATGTCTGGTGCGACGTCTTCGGAAAGGCGCACGCCCATGGCATTGACCGACACCGGCTTGGCCGCCGTCATCAGGCACATCATATCAAGGTAATGAACCCCGCAATCGACAATCGGTGACACGCTGTTGAGCAACCGTTTATGGGTTTCCCAAAAGGCACCGCTGCTTTGCTGATTGAGGTTCATGCGCATAACAAGTGGTTTGCCGAGCGTCTTGGCGATTTCAACAAACTTTTCCCAAGACGGGTGATGGCGCAGGATATAGCCAATCACCAGTTTACGATCATGTTTCTTGGCTGCGGCAACAACCCGTTCGGCGTCCCCCACTGTGGCGGCAAGTGGCTTTTCGATAAACACATGCGCACCGGCCTCAAAGGCGGCGACGGCAAAGTCAGCATGGGTTTCTGTATAGGTGTTGATCGACACGGCATCGGGTTTGGTTTGCGCCAATGCGGTATAAAAATCGGTAAACTGCGGGTAAGCGGCAAACCCATCTGGCAGCTTTTCCGCAGGAATGTTTGACCGGGCACAAATGCCAACGATTTCGTATCCATCAAGCGCATGATAGGCCTTCGCGTGCGACAGGCCCATATTGCCAAGACCGATAACCAGAATACGAACGGGCTTCATTTTGTGCCTCCTTAAAACCTGATAATATATTGATTGTTATGATTATTCCGCACCGTTAATCCAGCTGCGCGACACATTGAATGCGTCATCAAACAGGATCATGTCGGCCTGATAGCCCGGCGCAATCCGGCCCATTTTGTCATCGAGTTTCAAAAATTCCGCCGGATAAAGCGATGCCATACGCAGTGCTTCGCCCAGATCAAGCCCGACCATTTCAACGCAGTTCTTAACCGCACTGATCATATCAAGGTCCGACCCGGCCAATGTTCCATCGGCCAACGCACAGCGACCATCAGCTGCAATGATTTCTTCACCGCCAAGGGTAAAACGTTTGTCATCGGCCCCCACAGTTGGCATGGCGTCGGTCACCAGCATGATCTTGCCGGTGGCCTTGGCATGAATGGCAACCTTAAGCACGGCGGGATGAACATGATATCCGTCCGCGATCAGACCGCACCAGGTTGTGTCATCGGCCATTGCCGCCCCAGCCACCCCCGGTTCCCGGTGGGTCATCGGGCTCATGGCGTTAAACAGGTGGGTAAAACCGCGCAGGCCTTCGTCAATGGCACTTTGAATATGAGCGTAATTTCCGGCTGTATGCCCGGCACAAACCAAAACACCTTTGTCCGCAAGGGTCTTGATGGTGCCTTTGGCTGCCTTTTCCGGGGCCATGGTGACCAGAATACGGCCGTTTGGCAGCCGGGTCAGTAGCTCAATCGCGTCATCTTCCATCGGCCGGATGATATCTGCACTGTGAACGCCCTTACGTTCAGGATTGAGATACGGTCCTTCAAGGTGAATGCCGACAATGCCCGGAACACCTTCATCAATCGCATCTGTTACCGCAGCAATGGCGGTTTCCATCTTGCCTCGATGGTCGGTGATCAAGGTTGGCAGCATGGCGGTTGTGCCATATTTGCGATGCGCTTCCATGATGGCGCGCACGCCATCGACCGTGGGCTGATCGTTAAGCAACACGCCGCCACCACCATTGACCTGAACATCAATCAGACCGGGCGCAAGCGTCTGACCGTTACCGTCAATAACGGTAAGGTCAGCGGGCAGGGCGGCCGCATCGACAATCGTATCAATATTGCCATCGCGCACGATGACCGACTTGCCGTCCAGAAAATCTGTGCCGTCAAAGATACGGGCATTGGTAATGGCAAATGCAGACATCAGTGGGTCTCCGTTACTTTCGAAAGATGCGGCGGTGCATCGGGATTGCAGCCACGCGCAAGTGCCACATTTTCCGCCAGCGTATAGAACGTCTGGATCATGGCAATCGGGGCGAGAAGCGGGTGGATATCCTCGACCACCGGAAGGTGCCCCTTGATATCGGCATAGCCGGTTTCGGCTGCAAACAGGTTATCTGTTTTTCCGCGCATTTCAGTCAGGAAATCTTCGACACTGTCACGCGATGCATCCTGCTGTGAAAACACCAGCATCGGAAATGTTTTAGAGACCAAGGCCATTGGGCCATGTTTTACCTCAGCAGCACTGAATGCTTCGGCGTGCAAGCTACTGGTTTCCTTGAATTTCAGGGCAGCCTCCTGCGCAATAGCAAAGGCCGGGCCTCGCCCGATGACATACAGACCATCAGACTTGGCAATGGTATCAGACGCACCGAGCCAATCTTGATCAAGTGCGGACGTTAGCAGGTTCGGAAGTTTGCTTAGGCCGTCGTTAAAGCTGGTGTCTTGCGTCCATGCGCCAACAATCTGGGCAATCGCCGACAGGGTCGCAATATAGGACTTGGTGGCGGCAACACTTGTTTCCGGTCCGGCAAGCAGCGGAATAACGTGATCAACCGTATCGGCCAACGGGGAATCGACAACATTTACCAAGGCCACAGTACGTGCACCGGCATCCCGGGCTGCTTGGGCGTTTTTGACAAGATCCGGGCTTTTGCCAGATTGCGAGACCGCAATGAAAAGTGCGTCCTTGCTGGCAACGGTACGGTTATAGATCGACACAATCGACGGGGCCGCAGAAACAACCGGAATGCCAAGCTGGCTTTCAATCAGGTATTTCGCGTAAAGGGTGGCGTGATCTGAACTACCACGACCGCATGTGACAACGAATTTCGGCGGATTGGCGCGAAGTTCCTGTGCAAGCGTGTCGATTGCAGTCTTGTTGTGGGCGAGTTGTTTGGCAACAACATCCGGGGATTCTGCCAATTCGCGGCCCATCTGCGTTTTCGGGCGCCAGCTTGTTGTCATATCCAGTGTTCCCTCATTTTCTGCAAGGTGCCCGATCTTTTGATCAGCGGGCATCTACCTGCATTTCAGCGATAAAGTCATAACTGTCACCACGGTAGTAGGACCGTGTGAATTCGACCGGTGTCCCATTGGCAAGGAACGAGCGGCGTTCGATATAAAGTGCTGCACTGCCATCCGGCACACCCAGAATTTTTGCGGTTTCACCATCAAAAAGTTCAGCCCGAAGGCGCTGCAGGGCGCGTTCGGGTTTTTTGTTGTATTTTGCCAGCGCGTCATAAAGTGATTTGTCCACTTCATCAGGACTTGGCAAAAATGCGCGCGGAATGACCGCATATTCCAGGGCCATTGGCTTATCGTTGGCGGTACGCAGACGGCGCAAGCGTGTGACTTCGGTGCCGGGGGACAGGTTTAAGGCCATGGCTTCTTCCGGGGATGCGTGACCAACTGTTTTTTCAAGCCAAATCGCCCCAGGATCCATGCCACGTGTGATCATGTCTTCGGTAAAGGATGTCAGGCGTGAAAGCGCCTGTTCAACACGTGGGGCTACGAACGTGCCCGCGCCATGGCGTTGAACCAGAACGCCTTCATCGACCAATGAACGCATGGCGTTACGTACCGTGACACGCGAAATGCCCAGTTCGTTGGCAAGGTCACGCTCGCTTGGCAGCGCATCATCAACTTGCAAAACCCCATCATCAATCACGGCCTTAAGTGCCGATTGAAGGCGGCGATAAAGCGGCCCATTTCCAGTGTTTTCGATGTCGCGCGTGCGCAGGTTCTCAATAATGTCCGGGGTTGTGATCATGCCGCCGTTCTTTCACGCTGTTTGGCCATCAGAATTGCGCCATGCATTGCATCGTGCTTGGCCGAAACCAGTTGATCCGCAATGTCGCGGGGCATGCGGTTGGCCATTTGATCGGCTAGTCCGCCCATAAGAGTGATCTGCGATGCGCCAAACGCCGTCAGTTTGCGCAAAATCTGCAAATTCGCCTTAACCGCGATATCAATGATCGCGCTAGCCGCATCGTCACCCTTTGCTTCGGCGTCAAACACCAGTGGACAGAAGGTGCCGTAATCGGCGGGGCGTGCCGTTTCGGCAAAGGCAACGATATCTTCGGGGTTGTTGTTAAATTTCCCCATGACCTGTTTTGTCAGATCGGTTTGATTAGCCAATCCGTCATGGGCGAGTAAGGCTGTTTCGATCGCGGCACGGCCAATGCGTGCGCCACTTCCGATATCGGAAACCTCAAACCCCCAGCCCGCGACCGACAGCTCCCGGTTGCCAACGATTGCCTGACCACAGGTACCTGTTCCGACAATCAGGATTGCGCCATCTGCACCATCATGGGCGCCAAGGCAGGCCGTATAGGCGTCGGTGGCAAAACATATGCTGGCGAAAGGATGAGGATATGCATGCGCAAGTTTACGTTCACGTTCAAGTGGAAGCCCGGCCAGTCCTAAACCGGCATGAAGATCGCCCAGCCTAGAGTCATCCATTCCTGCTTTTTCAAGCGCAAGGGAGGCGGCCGCGACAATTTCACCAAAGACATGATCTATGCCAAGTCGGGTATTGGCACCACCAGAAACGGCTTCTCCAAGTATATCGCCGGACGCATTTACAATGCGCGCGCGGCAGCGGGTGCCGCCGCCATCAATACCAAGATAAAGCCGTTCGTTTTGCATTGTTTGTGTAACCGTCTTCTAGTTGATGTCCGAACCATACCAGAGTGGTATCTTAAAAATCAATACCAATATAACGCCACTATAGATATGAATGGTCTGTCTTTGGAATCCGTAGATACACGTAGAATATGTAGAGAGAGATTTAAAAATCCTCATAACAAATTGAATTATATTAAATATATGCCTCTATATAGTGTCGTCGCATAAAATATTTACGAAGTGTCTTGCGTCGCTGGTATCACAATGGTATTTAATTTGGAGAGGGAGACGGAAAAATGGCATCACGCACCGAAGAATTTGATTTGCGATTTGCCGGGTTGGATCAATGGTCCGACGCCGATTTCCTTATGGCCTTGTGGGAAGGCCAGATGCGTGCTGTGGCCTCGGTTGGTCCAGTCCTTAAGGATTTGGCGACAGCCGCAAACGGGATAGCGCGTCGCCTGGGGGGCGGCGGGCGTCTCGTTTATGTCGGGGCAGGCACATCTGGTACTGTTGCATGGCAGGACGCCAAGGAACTTGGCGGAACCTTCGGCTGGCCCGAAGAGCATACCATTGTCATGCTGGCAGGCGGGTTGCAAAGCGCGCCGAATGAATTTAACGGTGCGGAAGACGACGTCGATCTTGCCGCGCGCGAAATCCATCAACATGAAATCGGCGAAAACGATGCCGTGATCGCCATCGCTGCCAGTGGATCGACGCCTTATACTGTGCGTGCGATTGAACTGGCGCGTAAACGCGGCGCCTTCACCGTTGCCATTTGCAATAATCCGGATGGCAAATTGATCGACATCGCCGACAGTGGCATTTTCCTTGATAGTGCGCCTGAAGTTGTTGCCGGTTCGACCCGCATGGGGGCAGGGACAGCACAAAAGGCCGCGCTTAATATCCTTTCGACCCTTGTGATGAACAAGCTTGGTCGATTGTTTGATAACCTGATGGTTGGCATGCGCGCAGAAAACATCAAACTGCACGAACGCGCCATCCGCATTGTTGCGCACATCGCATCTTGTGATGGTGCGCGCGCCAAAGACGCGCTGACACAATCAGATTTTGATATTCGCACCGCCGTTCTGGTGGCCAAGGGCCATAGTATCGCGCGGGCAAAAGAAATTCTTGGACTGTCTAATGGAAATCTCCGGGCAGCACTTGAGTATTGGGACTAACATCTTTTGGGTGCTGGTCCGCCGACATTGATCAGAGGAGGCATAAATGTCGAATAAAGTCTTAGCAAAAGGCCTGGCCGGGGCCCTGGCGGCAAGTGTCGCCCTGGTTCCGATGATGGCATCGGCCGGCGAGCTTGTTATCGAAAGCTGGCGTAACGATGATATTGATATCTGGAACGACAAGATCATTCCGGCATTCAATGAGCAACACCCGGACATTAAAGTGTCCTTCACACCGACCCCGCCGACTGAATACAACGCTTCGGTCAATGCCAAGTTGGCCGGTGGTACTGCGGGTGATCTGATTACCTGCCGTCCATTTGATGCGTCGCTTGAGCTTTACAAGCAGGGTAACCTTACTGCTCTTGACGACCTTAAGGGCATGGACAACTTCTCTGACGTTGCCAAATCTGCATGGCAGACAGATGACGGATCAGCGACCTTCTGCTTGCCGATGGCATCGGTTATTCATGGCTTTATCTATAACAAAGAAGCCTTTGAAGAAGTTGGCGTGGAAGTTCCGCAAACCAGCGAAGAATTCTATGCGGCCCTTGATAAAATCAAGGAAGAGGGCAGCTACATTCCGATGGCAATGGGAACGGCCGACCAGTGGGAAGCTGCAACCATGGGCTTCCAGAACATTGGTCCGAACCACTGGAAAGGTGAAGCGGGTCGTAAAGCCCTGATCGACGGCAGTGCGAAATTCACCGACAAGCCATATGTCGATACCTTTACCGAGCTTGCGACCTGGAAGAACTATCTGCCGGATGGCTATGAAGCCATTTCATATCCGGATGCACAGAACCTCTTCACGCTGGGTCGTGCGGCTGTTTATCCGGCAGGTTCGTGGGATATCTCGCTGTTTAACAATCAGGCTGATTTCGCATTCGGCGCATTCCCGCCGCCTGCACCGGCTGGTTCTGATACCTGCTACATCAGTGACCATACCGATATTGCGCTTGGCCTGAATGCCAAGTCCGACAATGCGGCTGAGGCTAAAATCTTCCTTGAGTGGATGACTGGTTCAGAATTTGCCGAACTCTATTCCAACGCGCTTCCGGGTTTCTTCTCGTTGTCGAAGCACAACGTTGAAATCACCGACCCGGTTGCAAACGAGTTTGTGAGCTGGCGTCAGGAATGCGAGTCAACCATTCGTAACTCATATCAGATCCTGTCGCGTGGCGCGCCGAACCTTGAAAACGAGCTGTGGAACCTGTCTGCTCAGGTTATCAACGGTACGATTTCTCCGACCGATGCCGGTGCCGCTGCCGAAGCTGGTCTGGCGAAATGGTACGCTCCGCACCAGTAAGACTGTGATGGGATGGCAGAAACGTCTGGTTTCTGCCATCCTTCTTTGATTGCCCGTCAGACGTATCGGTCTTGTGATCTGCGTTATTCCGGCCGCCGGGCATAAATGAGCGGTCACTAAGTTCCGAAGGCAACAAACAGCCTTCAACCTTTTAATCTTGGAAATACAGGACAGGGTATGGCGCATTCCGGCCCCATGACCGATTGGCGCAAGGCAAGATTGCCTGTGATCGCCTTTCTGGCTCCGGCAACGATCATCTACACATTGTTCATGATCTATCCGCTGGTCGATTCCATCCGCCTTAGCTTCTATGCGACGCCAAGTGGCGGCGAGGCGGCTTTTGTTGGCCTGGACAATTATCGTACCGTTCTGGCTGACCCGGACTGGGCGGCGACCTTTTGGAACAGCTTCTGGAATAATATGAAGTTCTTTGCTGTTCACATGTTGATCCAAAACCCGATCGGGATTGCGCTTGCCGGCATTTTAAGTTTGCCGCGCCTGCGTTTTCGCAACAGCTATCGGACGATGATGATCATGCCAACAATGTTGTCCGTGGTGATTGTCGGGTTTATCTGGCAGTTGATTCTAAGCCCCGTTTGGGGTGTGGGTGCGGACCTGCTTGATATCATCGGGTTGAAATCGCTGTTTGGCCCATGGCTTGGCAAAGAAGGAAGTGCGCTGATTACCCTGTCATTCATTTCAGTCTGGCAGTGGGTCGGTATTCCCTTGATGCTGATTTATGCCGCCTTGCTTGCCATTCCCGATGATTTGGTTGATGCCGCCGTAGTCGATGGCGCGACCCATTTTGAAGTGTTCTGGCACATCAAGTTGCCGCTTGTTTTCCCGACGGTTGCCATGGTTTCGATCCTGACATTTGTTGGTAATTTCAACGCCTTCGACCTGATTTATGCCGTAAAGGGTGCGCTGGCGGGGCCAAACTTTGCAACCGATATCATGGGGACGTTGTTCTATCGCACGTTCTTTGGTTATCAGTTGCAGCTGGGCAATCCGCATCTTGGGGCGACGGTTGCATCGTTGATGTTCCTGATCATTCTGGCGGGTGTTTTGTTCTATTTGTTCGCCGTACAGCGCCGTCTTTCGCGCTATCAGTTGTAATCGGGGGCGATGATGAGTTTCAAAAACATACGCAGAGAAGACGCAAGCCGCGCTGTCATCGTGCATGGTATTCTTCTGACCTACACACTGGTTGCGCTGTACCCGATTTTCCTGGTGGTGATTAACGCTTTTAAAACGCGCAAAGCTATTTTTCGCGATCCGATGGGATTTCCGAATGCGGAAACCTTCAGCCTTGAGGGCTTTACCAAGGTTTTGGCCAAGTCGAATTTCGAGGTGTTTTTCTACAACAGCTTTACAGTAACGATCATCACCATCGCGATTGTCCTGTTGCTTGCCGCGATGGCAGCCTGGGCGTTGTCGGAATACAAGTTCCCGGGCAATACGGTGCTTGCACTGTACCTTGCCATCGGGATCATGGTGCCGATCCGCCTTGGTTCGGTATCGATCCTTAATCTGATCGTTGATTTGGGTTTGATAAATACGCTGACAGCACTTGTGCTGGTGTATGTCGCCCAAGGATTACCCTTGGCGATCTTTATCTTGACCGAGTTCATGCATCAGATCCCGAAGGATTTGAAAGAAGCCGCGCGCTGTGACGGGGTGGGGGAATTCAAGATTTTCTTCGCGGTTATCCTGCCGCTGATCCGTCCGGCTGTGGCGACGGTGGCTGTGTTTACGATGATCCCGATCTGGAACGATCTTTGGTTCCCGCTGATCTTGGCACCGGGTGATGGCAAACAGACCATTACGCTGGGTGTGCAGCAATTCATCGGGCAGTACGTGACGGACTGGAACGCAGTTCTGGCGTCGCTGAGCCTCGCGATCATACCGATCCTGATCCTTTATCTGATTTTCTCCCGACAACTCATTCGCGGCCTTACGTCTGGCGCGGTGAAATAAGTGTTGGCTGACAGGAGCTTTGAATAAATGGCTGACTTGAAACTTGACCAGATCCACAAAAGCTACGGCGCTGTTGACGTGCTTCATGGCATTGATCTGGATGTAAAAGATGGTGAATTCGTTGTCTTTGTCGGGCCTTCGGGCTGCGGTAAATCAACCTTGCTGCGCATTATTGCCGGGCTTGAAGATATCACCAGTGGCGATCTTATGATCGACGGTGATCTGGTAAATGCCAAAAGCCCGCGGGATCGTGGCATTGCCATGGTATTCCAGTCCTATGCGCTGTATCCGCATATGACGGTCTATAAAAACATGGCCTTTGGCCTGAAACTCGACAAACAGGACAAGGCGGCAATTGATGCGCGCGTGCGTGAAGCCGCCCGTATCCTGCAACTTGATCAGTTGCTTGACCGTCGTCCGTCGGAACTCTCGGGTGGGCAGCGTCAGCGCGTTGCGATTGGGCGCGCCATTGTGCGCCAGCCAAAGGTGTTCCTGTTTGACGAGCCGCTTTCAAACCTTGATGCAGCCCTGCGTGTTCAGACACGACTTGAAATCGCCAAGCTGCATCAGGAACTGAAATCAACCATTGTCTATGTCACCCACGATCAGGTCGAAGCCATGACTTTGGCTGACAAGATCGTTGTGATGAATGGTGGTAACGTCGAGCAAGTTGGCTCCCCGATGCAGCTTTATCATCATCCTCAGACCCGCTTTGTCGCAGGCTTCATTGGGTCACCGGCGATGAACTTTACCAATGTCGGGATCGACAAGGTTGAACCCGGCAAGGTAACCGTTTCAATCCCGGGCGGCACCCCGTCCGTTCTGCCGTTTGATGTTGACCAGAATGAGCTTGGTAATCAGGTCGAGCTTGGCATTCGTCCCGAACACCTTTCTCTTGGCGATGATGGTGAGTTGACGGTCCACGGCGAGGTTGATGTTGTCGAAAAGCTGGGCGATTCGACCTATCTTTATCTGAAGCTTGCCAATGGCGATCGTGTCACGGTACGCGCACCGGGCCACAGCCGGGTCAAGATCGGTGAAACCGTCACAGCATCCGCATCCGCAGGGGCTGCGCATCTGTTTAATGGTAACGGCAAGGCCTTTGCCAAGGTCGATTGCCCGGCGGAATATAGCGCGGACGAATAACCGACCGCGTTCTGGTGGTAAGAGCAAGAAGGGGTGTCGCATGCGGCACCCCTTTGCTTTTGGAAGGGCCTTGGAGTGGGCTGAAATGTTGCGTTGCGGCGGAAAAACTGTTGCAGAACTTTAACTTGCCCTTGATGGACTCATGGCGCAAAAATGAATTCGAGGTGTTCAAAGGAAAGAAAAAAGTTCATTTTTCCTTTCGTATCAACAAATGAGTTTGCGATAATGCCCCGCCTGGATGTCGCCAAGCCTAAAAAGGGTGTGCTCCGGGTTCAGGGAAATGCCATCACGTTCATTTAGAGGGTTCAAAATGTCTAAAAAACACGGCGCATTGCGTGGTTCCTTGCTCGGCCTTACGGCAATTGCAGGAATGGTTTCTCTTGTTTCGGCTGCACAGGCTGATGAACTTCGTCTTCTGACCTGGGGTGGCTATGCCCCTGATGAGGTCATCGAGGCATTTGAAAAAGAAACTGGCATCGATGTTGAAGTGACGTTGTCAAACAACGAAGACATGATTTCCAAACTTCGCGCCACGGGTGGCGGGGGCTTTGACCTTGCGCAGCCATCGCAGGACCGTATTGCCGGCGCGCAGCTTGAATACGGCATCTATAAGCCCATGGACCTGTCGAAAGTCGACAGCGCGAAATTCATTCCGTCCATGCTTGCTGCGACCAAGACCAACACAACGGTTGATGGGGAAGTCTACGGCGTGCCACACGTTTGGGGCACCAGCGGTTTGATTGTTGATAAAACCAAGGCTGCAAACGTTGCCGATTACACCGATCTTTGTGCGGATGATCTTGCGGGCAAAGTTTCCTATCGCTTGAAACGTCCAACCTTGATCGGTTTTGCCTATGCGATGGGTCTTGATCCGTTTGCGGCCTATGGCGACGAAGCAAAGTATCAGGAAATCCTCGATGCGGTTGAAGCCAAACTGATCGATTGCAAATCAAACGTCAAAACCTATTGGGAAGGTGGCGATGCGCTGCTGAACCTTGTGCGTTCTGGTGAAGTTGTTGCCGCCATGGCTTGGGATACCGGTGGGTGGAAATTGAACAACGACAATGCCGATATAACCTTTGTCGCCCCGAAATCGGGTGCGCTTGGCTGGATCGATACCTTTGTTCTGCCGAGCAAAACCAAGAACGAAGATGCCGCTTATAAGTGGATCAACTTTGTGATGCAGCCTGAAATTGCCGCGATGATTACGGCGAATGCCGGTAACTTCACCGCGTCCAAGGGTGCAGACGAGTTTGCTGATGACAAGCTCAAAGCTCAGTTCCAGGGCAGCTTCCCGGCAAAAGACCTTGATAACATCAAGTGGTACCCGACCGTTCCGGCGGGTCTGGAAGTGCTTGAAGGCAAAACGCTTGACCGTGTGAAAGCCGCACAGTCGAACTAAGGCCCGACACGACGCCAATATTCTGGTCCCCGGCATGAGTTTATGCCGGGGACATTCTGCTTTTTACGATGGCAATGGCCGTCGTTGTTATTTCATTAAAAAATATAACGTGAACAGGGCTCCCATGGCTGATCAGTTTGACCTTGAATGCCGCAATGTGGTCAAAAAATTTGACGACTTTACTGCTGTGGATGACATCTCGCTTGCCATTCCCAAGGGGTCGTTCTTTTCCATTCTAGGACCAAGTGGCTGTGGGAAAACCACATTACTTCGGATGCTTGCCGGTTTTCAGGCGCCGACTTCGGGCAATATTCTGATTAAGGGGTCATCGGTTTTGGGTGTTCCACCAAACCGTCGCCCGGTGAATATGGTTTTCCAGCATCTGGCACTGTTTCCGATGATGAATGTGGCGGAAAACGTGGCGTACGGTTTAAAGCGTCGCGGCGTAAACAAGGCCACCATCACCCAAAAGGTCAGCGAAACACTGGCACGCGTGGGGTTGCCCGATTCCGGTCCAAAACAGATCAGCCAGCTTTCAGGCGGGCAGAAACAGCGTATTGCGATTGCGCGCTGTCTTGTGCTTGATCCTGCGGTGCTGTTGCTTGATGAACCGCTTGGCGCACTTGATTTAAAGCTTCGTGAACATATGAAGGTTGAGCTCAAGCAATTACAGCACGAGATCGGCACCACCTTTGTCTACATCACCCATGATCAGTCCGAAGCACTTGTGATGTCTGATCAGGTTGCCGTAATGAATGCGGGCGGGTTTGAGCAGGTCGGTGCGCCACAAGATCTTTATTACAATCCGCAAACGGCGTTTGTTGCCGGATTTGTCGGCGAAAGCAACCGATGGCACGGAGTTGTCGGTGGCGGGAATGACCATCAAGTCGAAATCAATCTGGCGGCTGGAGGCATGGTTGTCGCCAAGCGCGACGCGAATGCGGCCCTGAAAGACGGGCAGGCGGTTGACGTCTTTGTTCGCCCTGAGGTGATCGCCATTGACGGCAAAGGGGCGGTTGATAACACTCTGTCGGCCAAGGTTGAGAACGTGCTGTTTAATGGTGCTGCCAGCAGTCTTCAGGTACGCGAAACCACCACAGGTCACGAGATGACCGTCGCATTGCCGCAAACCGGGGCGTTCGCATCGGTCAAGGCTGGCGATAACATCAATCTGTCCTGGAGCTTTGAGCAGACCAGATGCTTTGCCACGTCAGATGGTGGAGCAACGGCATGAGCAATGGTACTTCTGTAAAAGGAGGCGGCACATTTCGCTTTGGGTTGCTTTTATTGGCATTCCCGTTGCTGTTATGGCTGTTCCTGCTGGTGGTTCTGCCGCACATCGACTTGTTTCTGGTGTCGATGCGCGAACGCATTTCGTATGGAAAATACGAGTTCAGCCTGATCAATTATATCGAGTTCTTCTCAGAGCCACTGTATTGGAATACCTACGTTCGCACCGCCGTCATGTCGATCTTTGCGACCCTGCTAACGCTGGTAATCGGCTTTCCAGTATCCTACTACATTGCAAAATTCATGCGCGGAAAGGGCAAGAACGTCTTGTTCCTGATGTGTTTGATCCCGTTCTGGGTGTCAGAACTTGTCCGGACATTCGGTTGGATGATCCTGCTGCGTGAAAGCGGTGTGGTCAGCAACTTCTTGCAGTGGTCCGGAATTGCCGATGGGCCGGTTGAAATGCTGTATAATGATGCGACGATTATGGTCGGTCTGGTTTACACATCCATGCTGTTTATGATCGTGCCGCTGGTATCGGTCCTCGACAGTCTTGACGATAGCCTGATCGAGGCGGGATATGACCTTGGCGGCAATGGCTTTACGGTCACCCGCGACATCGTCATCCCGCATGCAATGCCTGGTATTGCATCGGGGTGTATCGTTGTCTTTATGTTGACGTTGGGCAATTATCTGACACCGAACCTTTTGGGCGGGAAGGACAGTCTGTGGTTCACCGAGCAAATTTACACCCAGTTCATCACGCGCTTTAACTGGGAATTGGGTTCTGCCTTTGGCTTCTTGTTGCTGGTGCTTTCATCGTTGATTGTCTGGGTCGGGTTGAAGCTCAGCAAACAGACACTTTCAGAAACCGTGGGCTAGAGGCGCATCATGATTCCAAGTATTCCGCAGCCCAAATTCTATAAAGGTCTTTATTCGGGCTATATCACCCTATTTTTCATCTATCTCAGTGCACCACTGATTGTTGTTGGCGTCTTTGCGTTCAACGACAGCCTGTTCCCGTCCATGCCGTGGGAAGGTGCCACACTGGCATGGTTCTTTGGAGCCGAAGGGCCGTATATCGGGATTTTCAACGACAGTAAGTTGCTTGAAAGCATTGGTGTCTCTGCCTTTGTGGCCTTTTGGGTGACGGTTCTGTCGGTCACGGTTGGTACATGTAATGCGTTTCTGTTTGAACGCAGCCAGTTTCCGGGCAAGAACCTGCTGTATATTGTTTCGCTGTCACCGCTGGTCATTCCCGGGGTTATTCTAGGCATCTCGATACTCGTCTTTTCCAATGCCATTGCCAATGGCGTAGAGGAGGCTATTGGATGGGATCTTGAATTCCTGCGTCCAGGGCTGTTCCTTGTGATTATTGGCCAGTTTGCCTTTGTCACAACGATCACGACCTTGGTGATCTCAGCTCGCTTGCGTAAATTTGACGTCAGCCTAGAAGAGGCGGCCTTAAATCTTGGCGCGTCCCGGCGTGCAGCCCTTTGGACAGTGACCATTCCGTTCCTGAAACCCGCCTTGGTGGGGGCAGGTATCGTTGCGTTCTTAATGTCGTTTGAGAATTTCAACACGACTTTGATGCTGGTGGGGTCGGATGCCCCTCTGACAATCGCGATGTTTGACCGGTTAAAACAAGGGTCGACGCCGGTGTTGAATGCATTGTCGCTGTTGCTGATGGTGGTGTCTGGCGGGCTTGCGTTGCTATCGGTGTTTGTGCAGCGTGACAAGACGTCATGATCGTTTAACGCACTTAATGTTCACAAATGAAAATATTGGAAGGGCGGCAGATTTGCTGCCCTTCTTTACGTTCAAGTTGTTATTTGCCGTCACTGCGCGTGTTTCTGTAATATGGCAGAGTCATATTGTTTTAACATAAGTGTCAAACATCAAACGATAAAATAACTTCACCCATATTGGTTTCAAGGAAAAGTATTCGTGATTAAGGAAGCCTAAATAGCTCTGATATCTGTTCACTTGAACATTTTAGTTTATGGATATCGTGCACAATGCCCCTGTTAAATAGTCATTATTGCGTATTTATAAGTTCAAAAAGTAAATTTCCGAAAACTGTCACTTGAGGAAATGCGGTTCTCGACAGAAAAAAGACGTGTTGCGCTCAACCGAACAACAGGCGGTTTGACGCAGACGTATTTTTATTTGGGAGCTAACAAATCATGTTTCGCAAAACTCTAATGGCAGCTGCCGCAGTGTTTGCCCTTGGCAGCACCGCACAGGCCGCAACCGAGATCACCTGGTGGCACGCAATGGATGGGGCACTTGGTGGCGTGGTTGACCAGATCACCGCAGACTTCAACGCAAGCCAGGATGAATACCATCTCGTGGCTGTCAACAAGGGCGGTTACGAAGACACCATGACGGCTGGCATCGCAGCGTTCCGCGCGAAAAACCAGCCAAACATCATCCAGATATTTGATGCCGGTGCCGCTACCATCATCAATGCAAAGGGCGCGGTTAAGCCAGTTCAGGATCTGCTTGAAGCCAACAATGTCAAATTTGACATTAACGACTACATCCCGGGTGTGCGTTACTTCTTTGCCGATTCAGACGGCAAAATGATCGGCATGCCGTTCAACAGCTCGACCCCGCTTCTGTATTACAACAAAGATGCGTTGGCCAAAGCGGGCGTAGATGTTCCGAAAACCTGGCAGGAATTCGAAGCGGCGGCACCGAAGCTTAAAGAAGCCGGTTACACCGCCCTTGCGCAGTCGCACAGCCCGTGGATTTTCTTTGAAAACTTCATGTCGCGTCATAACCTGCAGATGGCAACCGCCAACAACGGTTACGATAGCACCGATGCCAAAGTCCTTTACAACAATGACGCGCTCAAAGATCACTGGCAGCACGTCAAAGATTGGAAAGATGCCGGTTACTACGGCTACTACGGTCGTGCTTGGGGTGCGAACCAGGATGCGTTCGTTCAGCAGCAGGTCGCAATGTGGATCGGTTCTTCCGGCTCATTCGGTGGTTTGCGCAAATCCGCACAGTTTGATTTTGGCACTTCGACCCTTCCATACTGGAAAGGTGTGGGTGACGCGCCGAAATCGACCTTTATCGGTGGTGCAGCACTGTTTGCCTTTGCCGGTCATAGTGCTGAACAAGATGCCGGCGTTGCTGAATTCTTTAAATTCCTGACCAAACCGGAAACCCAGTACTACTGGCACAAAGAAACCGGTTACGTTCCGATCACCAACGCTGCTTATGAGTTGGCGAAAAAAGACGGCTACTACACAGAAAGCCCGGATGCAGAAGTCGGCATTCAGCAGCTTTCGGAAGAAGGTGGTGACTGGACCAAAGGCTATCGCCTTGGTTTCTATGTTCAGATCCGTGAAGTTATTTACCGCGAAGTCGATAAGATGATGAACGGTGAAGAAACCATCGATGCAGCCTTTGCAACGATTGAAGAAGAAGCAAACGGTCTTCTGAAGCGTTTCAACGACACCTATTCGAACTAATCTATTTTTCGCAAATGCGGGGCGGCCCTTGTTGGTCGCCCTGTTTTGCATTTTCCGGACTTGCTTGAAGGTGGCGTAGGCGATGAAGCGCGTACAATTTGAACATAGCGCGGTGCCCTATCTTTTTGTTGCACCCCAGATTCTGATTATTTCCATATTCTTCCTGTGGCCTGCGGCCCAGGCTGTGTATCAGTCATTCTTGCTTGAAGACGCGTTTGGCATGTCTTCGCAGTTTGTCTGGTTCAGAAATTTTGAAGACGTCCTGTCGAGCAGCTCATGGACGCGGTCGGCTATTTTTACGGTCGTCTTTTCTGTTCTTGTCTCGGTCTTATCAATCGCAATTTCCTTGTTTTTGGCGGTACGCGCCGACGAAGTCGTGCGCGGTGCCAAATCGTACAAAACCCTTTTGATGTGGGGCTATGCGATTGCGCCACCAGTGGCCGGCTTGCTGGGTAACATGTTGTTTAATCCCCTGATGGGGGACCTTTATATGGCGTTCAACAGCTTTGGCTTTGAATTCAATCATATCGAGAATGCCAATGACGCGGCATTTGTCGTCATTCTGATTGCCGTCTGGAAACAGGTCAGCGTGAACTTCATCTTTTTCCTGTCCGGGCTTCAGGGCATTCCCAAATCTGTGCAGGAAGCAGCCACACTTGATTGCAAAAGCCCGGAACGCCGGTTCTGGACAATTACGTTCCCGTTATTGGCACCAACCACCTTCTTCTTGCTGGTGATCAATCTGACGTACGCCTTCTTTGAAACGTTCGGCATCATTGATGTATCGACCAAAGGATCGCCCGGCGGGGCGACCGCAACGCTTGTCTACAAGGTCTATGTTGACGGGTTCCTTGGTGCGGATTTGGGCGGCAGTTCGGCCCAGTCGGTCTTGCTGATGATCATGGTCAGTGTTTTGACCGTGTTCCAGTTCCGCTTCATCGAACGCAAAGTTCATTACTAGGGGGCCGTCATGTATCAGTCGAAATGGCGTATATTTACCAACCACGCAATTTTGATCCTTGGCGCGCTCTTTATGATCATGCCTGTCTGGATCGCGTTTGCGTCTTCCACCCACACCCGTGAATTCGTTTTTCAAAACGGATTGCAGTTTTGGCCGGGGGAGCACTTTTTTGAAAACTATGGTGCAATCCTGTTTGATCCCTCAGCAACAAAGGGCAGGGTGACCGCCCTTGAAATGCTGTTTAACAGCATGGTGCTTGGCCTTGGCTTTGCCATTGGCAAGGTCATCATCTCGATGATGGCGGCTTATGCCATTGTTTACTTCCGCTTTAAGCTGGCTGTTCCGCTGTTTTGGGTGGTTTTCTCAACCCTTTTATTGCCGCTCGAAGTGCGTATCGTGCCGTCATATGAAGTCGTCGCAAGCCTTGGTTTGCTGAACACCTATACGGGATTGATATTGCCGTTGATTGCGTCAGCAACCGGGACATTTTTCTTCCGGCAATTTTACCGTTCGGTGCCAGATGAGTTACTTGAAGCAGCCCGTCTGGATGGAGCAGGGCCCGTTCGATTTTTCATCGATATTCTTGTGCCGTTATCGGTCACGATGATTGCAGCGATCTTTATCATCATGTTTGTCGTGGGCTGGAACCAGTATCTCTGGCCGCTTTTGATGACCACCGATGATCAGCTCTATACCATCGTGATCGGGATCAAGCAGGTCTATAACTCGCTTTATGAAGGCGGGCAGATACCGCAATTCCCTAAGGCATTCGCACTGACAATCATGGCAACCATTCCGCCGGTTCTGGTGGTGGTGGTCTTTCAACGCATGTTCGTCAAAGGTCTGGTCGAGACAGAAAAATAAGCTCTGTCTCCCTTGATCCGCAGAACTGAAAATAACTTGTCCGCATACAGGATACTACGATGGCAACTGTTACACTTAATCAGGCCGAAAAAACTTACGCGAATGGCTACAAGGCGATCCACGGGATTGATCTTGAGATTCAGCACGGTGAATTTACCGTACTTGTCGGGCCATCAGGATGTGGCAAGTCCACCTTGCTGCGCATGATTGCCGGTCTTGAAAGCATTTCGGACGGCGAGATCAGCATTGATGACAAGGTCGTCAACAAGGTTGCGCCAGCGGATCGCGACATTGCGATGGTTTTCCAGAACTATGCGCTCTATCCGCACATGAGCAATTACAACAACATGGCCTATGGTCTTCGCAACCGCGGCCACAGCAAATCAGAAATCGACAGCAAAGTGCGTGAAGCTGCGCGCATCTTGCAACTTGAAGACCATCTTGATCGCAAACCAAGCCAGCTTTCGGGTGGCCAGCGCCAGCGTGTGGCCATGGGGCGTGCCATTGTCCGGCAACCAAAGGTTTTCCTGTTTGACGAACCATTGTCCAACCTTGATGCCAAATTGCGCGTTGATATGCGCCTTGAAATCAAAAATCTTCAGCAACGCCTTGGGATTACATCGGTTTACGTCACCCACGATCAGGTCGAGGCCATGACACTGGCCGACCGTCTGATCGTCATGAATGGGGGTGTTGCCGAACAGATCGGAAGCCCGATCGATATTTACGAAAAGCCCGAAACCCTGTTTGTTGCGGGCTTCATCGGGTCACCGGCGATGAATTTCCTGCCCGGCAAAGTATCAGATGATCGCACGCATGTTGTTGTCGGGGATAAGGTCAAACTTGACCTTGATCACGATGTCGAGGCCGGACGCAATGTGACGGTTGGCATTCGTCCCGAGCATTTCCGCCTGTGTGGCGATGATGCCGGGCCGGTAAGCGCCTCTGTGCGGATGGTCGAATCGCTTGGTGCGGAAACGCTTGTGTATCTTGATTTTGGCATCGGGAATGAAAACGTGACATTGCGTGTTCAGGGAACGCATCAGTTCGCCAAGGGCACGGTGCTTACGTTGTCCATTACCCCAGACATGATCCATCTGTTTGACTCCGAAACCGGCAAGCGTATTTGAACGTATCTAATTTGTGCCTGACGAACCCCCGGCGATGATCTGTCGTCGGGGGTGCTTTTGTTTTGGGATATGGATCAATTTAACCTTGTCTCAAGCCTGACGAGCGGGTAGTTCGTAGTCTCTCAGAATTCAGGAGACCATCATGCAGGCAGATCAGAAAAAGGCGCTTTATGAAGAAGCGATAAAAGAACTGATTAGCATCACCGAAGGCGAAACAAACGTCACTGCGTTGATGGCAACAGTGTCTTGCATCTTGTCCGAAAAGTTCGACTATTACTTTTGGACGGGATTTTATGTTGTTGATCACAATAAACAAAATGAACTGGTTGTCGGGCCGTATCAAGGCACGCTTGGCTGTTTGCGTATCCCGATTGGGCGTGGTGTCTGCGGGACGGCCGCGTCAACGCGCGAAACGCAATTGGTTGCCGATGTGCATGCCTTTCCGGGACACATCGCGTGCGACAGTCGGTCCAATTCGGAAATCGTCGTGCCGGTTGTTAATGCTGATGGGCAGTTGATTGCTGTGCTCGACGTCGATAGTGTCGAACTCAATTCATTTGATGAAATAGACCGCGTCGAACTTGAAACTTTAATGCAGCGCATTTTTGCGCAATGATAACTCACAAGTCCTGTGCATACAGGGCCACGGACAAACACAAACTTTGGAAGATAACCCATGGCTGGCAGTGTCAATAAAGTCATTCTCGTCGGAAACCTTGGCCGCGACCCTGAAATCCGGTTCACCCAGGCTGGCAAGAAAATCGCCAATTTCAGTATTGCGACCTCCGAACAGTGGCGGGACCGTCAGTCTGGTGAGCGTCGCGAGCGCACCGAATGGCACCGCATTGTTGTGTTCAACGAAGGCCTTGCCGATGTCGTAGAGCGCTTTGTTAAAAAAGGCAGCAAGCTTTACATCGAAGGCGTGCTTCGGACCCGTAAATGGCAGGGGCAGGACGGCAAAGACAATTACACCACTGAAATTGTCCTGGAAGGCTTCAACTCCAACCTGACCATGCTTGATAGTCGTGGCGGTGAAGGCGGCGGAATGGGTGGTGGTTCGTCGTCTGGCGGCGGATATGGCGGCGGCCAGGACAATGGCGGCAACTTCGGTGGCGGCGGTTCTGACGCAGGCTGGGGCAACGGTAGTTCGTCCTCTGGTGGTGGTTCCGCTCCGTCAGGCGCCCCGGACCTTGATGACGAAATTCCGTTCTAAGTCAGGCTCCAAAGTTATTTTTCAGGCACCCCAAAACGCGATCTGTGTTTTGGGGTGTTTTCTTTATGCCGATCCAATGCCATTTTAATGCGATCCAACGTTGGAATAAGCAGATCATATAGTGACGACACCTCAAAAGCTTATGCTTGAAGACATTACAGCACGGGCAGAAGACGAACAGATATCACCCGTCAATTTCAAGCAGGTCAAATTAACCAAGAAATACCTTCTGCCGCGGATCAAGGAATTGCATAACGATATGCTTTTGCTGCGCCAGCAGTATGACCAAAGTTTTGATGTGTCGCTCAACAAGGGCGGAAAATCGTACCCGGAAGGGTTTTGTCAGGAAATCACCCTTGGGGTTAAAAGCCTTCTTGAGCAAAAGGTTGGTGCTGCAACAAGTCCCGGACTAGTTGCACTCCGTGACTTTGTACGCAACGGTGGCTTGGCAAAACGTGTCTGGGGTAATCTGCGAAATCTGTATTTTCAAAACGCTTTTCAGTTTGGCAGTCTATATGTCGATGTCTCAAATGACACAGTTGACATCCGCAAGGATAAAGTGGAAATATTGCCACTTTCCAAAGCCAGAATGTTTCCGATTAACGATTATGATGGTTACGCAGATTTGGCTGCAAAGTATTAGAAAGGTCAGGTTTACCCCAATCGCGTATTGCCGGATCTTGCCGTGATGTTTCCGTTGTTCCTGATTACATCGGACGGAAATATCGGCCTGCATGCGAACTACCAGACAATTTTGTACCGCAACATGCAGCATGATTTTGCATTATCCGAGAAATTCCTGTTCAGGAACAAACGCAAGACGCTTGATCTGCCGACACCATACCATGAAAAACTTGTTGCTGAATGTGGGGCGTGTGTAATCCCGGCAAGCTATGAGGAATTACGTTCGTATTTCAATGATGCACGAGAAACGTCGTTGCGATTTGACGTCACACGTTGCCAAGGAATGCTTGATCGCGCTATTGCGGTATAAAACAATTATACGATCCTGCGCAGCAGGGGTTGCACTCACAGGTCGAAGGCAAGGTTGCCCATTTTGGTCGCTCCGATATTTGGAACCCCGCGCATGGGGCAAAGTTATACGGTTCAGGATTGTGCCTATGCGGTCATCAAGGATGATCAGGGCAGGGTTGCTGTGGCCAAAACACCAAAGGGTGTGGTCCTGATTGGCGGCGGGGTTGAGCCGGGCGAAAGCGAACGTGATGCCCTTCACCGGGAAGCCTATGAAGAATCGGGCTATCGGGTTCGGATCCTGTCCCGGATCGGATTTGCATCCCAGTATATTAATAATCCGGGCAAGGGCCGTTACCGATTAAAGCGGGCCACATTCTTTCAATGTGAAATGGTCGAACGCCTTGGGCCGCCGCTTGAAGATGATCATGAACTGATTTGGCTGTCCTATGACGACGCGCACAGCCAGCTTATCCGGTTATTTCACCAATGGGCACTGGAAGTGGTCGGAAAAGGCTGACGAACCCTCAGTTTCTCAGCCAGTGTATATTTATCCACAGCATTTTTTTAATTTCTTGCCAGATCCACACGGGCAGGGATCATTACGTCCGACCCGATGGGGCGCTGCGCCCGGTTTGATACCATTCGCATTTGGGAAATCGCCATCGACATACACCCATTTACCGGTACGGCGTTCAAAGTTTGACCGTTCATGGAGGTGATGGTGCTGCCCGTTTTCATTAAATCGGGCAATGAATTCGACCTGTCCCGTCTGATCGAGTAATCCACCTGCTTTGCGGTCAATGATCTCAAGCCCGATCCAGTCGGTTTGATCGTGTTCAATGCTTTTTGCATCGAATGCACCGCGGTTTTCAGCGGCGATAGTATCGGACAGATAGACGCCATTTCGCAGAACAAAGGCGCAATAGCGTGATCGCATCAATTCTTCCGCTGTGCTCGGATAATCTGCACCGGACAGAAACCGACCGCAGCAGTGATCAAATCCGCGTGAGCTGCCGCACGGGCAAAGGTCTGTTTCTGAGGAATCGAGCATGGTTTGGCTTCCGGTCTTGATCGTTTGCGGGCACACATAATGGTATCGCGCCATCGTAGTGATTTCCAGCTCGGCGGGAACATTTTCTGTGTCCGGATCGTTGAAAACACTAGTACGTGACTGATGGTGAACTCTGCTGCGCAATTTGGGTCGTTTGCCTTTGTTTTGCCTTATATCGTTTATACCGTGAACTATTGGCGCTTTTAATTCCCGACAGGAAAAGTCGGGTATAGAAATTAAAACGCTGATATCGAGTGATTAATATAACTGAAACGCTGGTCAGAAGTTCTTGACGGATTTGGTCGGGTTTAGATATATTAATTGTGCGGGTGGGGGCCCAAAGGCACCGCCGGATCGAAGTCCGGCCTATTGGCGGACAATGAAATTGTCGATTTGCTTCAAGTAAGGATGAGACACCATGAATACAGACTCTTTTCGCATCAGCTGTCCTCTCCCATAGACCTTTCAATGGGATGAAAATGCGACCGGACGACTTTGACCTTCTTGGTCCTAATCCGGTCATCCACGTGAATAAGTTCACAAACGACAGTGTTCGCGCGTCATCTAAATTCTGACTGGCTCCGTATGCATATACAGGTGTCGACGCGTTAACCTCTCAGGAGGACAGAAAATGAGCGCCATTAAATTACCAGCTGTTTCCCAGGAAGACGGTTTCTCGGGATATCTCCGCGAAGTTTGGAAGTTTCCAATGCTGACCGTGGACGAAGAATACATGCTTGCGCACCGTTATCAGGATCATGACGATACTGCTGCTGCGCACAAGCTTGTCACCAGTCACTTACGCCTTGTTGCCAAAATTGCATTCGGGTATCGCGGCTATGGCCTGCCGATGGCTGATCTTGTGGCAGAGGGCAATACCGGTCTGATGCGTGCGGTTCAGAAATTTGACCCGGAACGTGGTTTCCGCCTGTCGACTTATGCGATGTGGTGGATCCGTGCTGCCGTAACTGAATACGTCCTGCAAAGCTGGTCGATGGTTAAGCTTGGCACGATGGCTGCACAGAAAAAGCTGTTCTTCAGCCTGCGCAAAGCCAAACGTCAGCTTAACATCTATGACAATGGTGAATTGTCGCCAGAACAGGCATCTCAGGTTGCCGAAAGACTTGGCGTTACGGATCGTGAAGCGCTTGATATGAACCGCCGTCTCGCGGCGCGTGATTTCTCGCTCAATACGCCGATGCCCAAAGACGAAGGCATGGAGTATCTCGATACCCTGTCATCGGATGCGCCAAGTCCAGAGGCACTGGTCGGGAACGAAGAAGAACGCGTGCTTAATAATGGTATGCTGAAAAACGCGATGGGTGAACTCCCGGAACGTGAACAGGAAATCATCAAAGCCCGTTTCCTCAGCGACGATCCGATCACGCTTGAGAAACTCGGCGAACGTTTCGGTGTGAGCCGCGAACGTGTCCGTCAGCTTGAGGCCCGTGCCTTTAAGAAAATTCAGGAAAGCGTTCTGAGCCAACACGCCGCAGCGTGATCAGTTCAATCATCCGACAAAATCAGGCGACATCCAATGGGTGTCGCCTTTTTGTATGAGGAATAGAGGCATTGCTGGTATCGGCACAGGTCGCTTTGGTTGGGCGCATTGTGGTCTCATGACGTGAGCCTTTAGCGCGGCTGCGCATTACCGCGCACACGTCTTGCCTTTTCGATCATTTCAATCGTCTTGTTCCAAAGCTTATAGGGGGCAAGTCTGGTTGCATCGACCCATTGCGCATCGGCGGCATCTCCGCCGGCACATAAATCCGCACCAACTGCCTCGGCAGTAAAATCAATCAGGGTATAATGATACTGGATGATGCCATTCGATGCGGGTGAAATCAGGTCCACCGTGTCAACAAGGATCGGGGGGGATATTTCGATGCCAGTTTCTTCAAGAATTTCGCGTCTGACCGCGTGTTCAAGTGTTTCGCCAAGTTCTTGAGCCCCGCCAGGAAGGCTCCAGCTACCAATGTTGGGTTCTTTGCCCCGTTTGATCAGCAAGATCTGATCGTTATGCCAAACCACAGCCCCGACCCCGATGATGGGGCGCGGCAGGAATGTACGAACATCAGGGTCAGACATCGTCTTCGTCGTCTTCAAGATCATCATCGGGGTCAGGGACCTCGTGAACGATTTTCCCGGTCATTTCGCGGGCGCGAATGGTCGGGGCTCCCAAAAACTGTTCTTCTGATTCAGGACGCAACGACATGACAAAATCAATCGCCGGGGCATCTCCAACCGCAAACTGACGCGCCGTGTCATAGTCAGGTGCGCGTACCTTGGATGTTTTGATGCCGACTGACCCGTTGTCGTCGTATATGTATTCGACAATCCAGACCTTCAAAATAACTCCATCGGGCTGCTATTTGATGATTTGCTGTTTGTTTGGTTGCACCGCAATCTTGAATACTGGTATCACTTCAAAATAGGGAGTTATCCCTGATCCAATGTCGCAGTAGTACCATATTCATACTGATAAATGGTGAATGCCAAAAGCTATTCTTACGGTTTGGGTATTCTAATGCGGCTTATCAGTACAGGTGACCAATGAACGCCAAGCGCGATGATAAACATGACGCGGACAAGCACGGCTCCGCACTGCCGAGCCCGGGTTTCTTTGCGCGTGTGCGCGCCTATTTCCTGACCGGTGTTCTGATCAGTACACCGCTTGCGATTACCTTTGGACTGGCTTGGTGGTTTATCGAGTTTGTCGACAGCAAGGTGATGCCGCTGATCCCGGCACATTACAATCCCGAAGCATATCTTCCTGACGGCTACCAAGAATACGGCATTCCGGGATTTGGTCTTCTGGTTATGCTGGTGTTCATCACCATGGTTGGCTGGTTTACCACCAACTTTGCCGGTCGTGCCTTGATTAAGCTGTATGAGCGCATTCTGGGCCGTATTCCGGCAGTGCGCAGTATCTATGGTGCGATCAAACAAATTCTTGAAACGGTTCTGGCCAATCAGTCCAATGCATTCCGCCAGGCGGTGTTGCTTGAGTATCCACGCCGCGGCATGTGGGCGATTGGGTTCATTACTGGTGAAACCAAGGGTGAGGTTCAACACCTTACCGAAGATACGGTCATCAACATCTTTTTGCCGACAACACCAAACCCGACATCGGGTTTCCTGTTGTTTGTGCCGCGTCAGGATGTCGTCATTCTTGATATGTCGGTCGAAGAGGCTATCAAGATGGTGATGTCTGGCGGTATTGTAACCCCACCGGATCGCCGTTCTCCCGAAGAACAGAATCAGCCGCGGGTTTCGTCGAAAACCTACGAAGACCTTGATGTGCTGCGCGAAAAAGAAAACAGCCCCATTTTGGTTTCGCGTGACATAGCCCCCCGTCAAAAGCCCGATAGTACCGAAAATACCGGGAAGGCCGGGCAGGGCGAAGATGACAAACACCGCGAAGACGCCTGATCACTTGGCCGTTGCCGATGATTAATAGTTAAAACAAGGGCGCATGCCAAGCTGGCTGCGCCCTTTGTTGTGTCTGGCTATACGGTTTTTTATCGCGGCGTCTTTTTTACCCGGATCGGAAGTATCGCACGGCTTCATCGCGTTCGAACAGGTACAGCAACAAACGCAACGCTTCGCCACGCGTTTTTTGTAAATCTGGATCTCGATCCACAATCAGACGGGCATCATCGCGGGCAATTGCCAATAAATCGCCGTGCAGTTCCAGATTGGCCAAGCGATATTCCTGAAGCCCGCTTTGACGCGTGCCAAGAACTTCACCCGCACCGCGAAGTTTCAAGTCTTCTTCGGCGATGACAAAGCCGTCCTCTGTTTCGCGCATGATCTTAAGGCGCGCCTTGGAAACCTGTCCCAACGGGCTGCCATAAAGCAGCAGGCAGGTAGACGCCGCATCCCCTCGGCCAATGCGCCCGCGCAACTGATGAAGCTGGGCCAGGCCAAACCGTTCGGAATGCTCAATCACCATGATGGTGGCATCAGGTACATTGACGCCGACTTCAATAACGGTGGTCGCAACAAGGATCGATGTATCGCCATGGGCAAAGCGCTCCATAACTTCATCTTTTTCCTTAGCCTTCATTTTGCCATGCACAAGCCCGGCGCGGGCGTCACCGAACAACTCAACCAAGATGCGATAGCGTTCTTCGGCAGCCTGAAGGTCAAGAATTTCTGAATCTTCGACCAACGGGCAGACCCAATAGATTTTGGTGCCTGTGCGCATTGCGCGCCCAATGCCCGAAATGACGTCATCGACCTTATCAATCGGCAAAACACGGGTATCAACCGGTTTTCGTCCCGGTGGCTTTTCATCAAGCCGCGATACTTCCATATCGCCAAATGCGGTCAAGGTCAGGGTACGCGGGATCGGGGTCGCGGTCATCACCAGAACATCGACAGCTTGACCTTTGCCTGCCAGCATCAAACGTTGATGAACGCCAAATCGGTGCTGTTCATCAACAACGGCAAATGCAAGGTCAGAAAAAACAACATCATCCTGAAACAGCGCGTGAGTACCGACGGCAATCTGCACATCACCATTGGCAAACCCTTCAAGAGTTGCCTTGCGGGCTTTACCCTTGTCGCGCCCGGTTAGGATCGCACATTTAATCCCGATTTGTTCGAGTAATGGACCAATCGTTTCAAAGTGCTGACGGGCCAGAATTTCGGTCGGTGCCATTATAGCTGCTTGGCGGCCGCATTCCACAGCATTGAGCATGGCCATCAACGCAACAACGGTCTTGCCCGAACCAACATCGCCTTGCAAAAGGCGCAACATCCGGCCTTCACTGGCCATATCGTCATAGATATCGGCCAATGCACGTTGTTGTGCGCCTGTCATGGCAAAGGGCAGGTTCGCGGCAAGCTTTTGTCGCAAATCACCCGCACCATTGGTCACGCGCCCACCAAGCTTGCGCATTTTTGCCCGGATCAGCGACAAGGCCAGTTGATTGGCGAGCAATTCGTCATAGGCAAGCCGTTGGCGGGCCGGATGATCAGGCGATAGATCCGAGGCGTCTTCGGGATTATGAATGGTGCGAAGCGCACTGGCGAGATCAGGCCACTTATGGCGCGCAACCAATGCCGGGTCGTGCCATTCCGGAAGGTCTGGAACCAATTGAAGGGCAGCACGCATTGCCTTGGTCAGGGTTTTGCCCGTCACACCGGCAGACATCGGATAGACCGGCTCGACGGTTTGAATTTCCGCGCGTTCGGATTCTGTACCAATCCGATCAGGGTGGGTGATCTGATATTCGTTACGATAATGATCGACCTTGCCCGACACGATGCGCTTTTCCCCGATGGGAAGCACATCATTGAGGTACTTGGCCCGCGCATTAAAAAATGACAGGACCAGAGTGCCGCTGAGCGTTTTGCAGATCACGCGATAGGGGCGGCGCCGGTTTGGGGATGGCTCGTGGCGTTCTACCCAAACATCCATTGTCACAACCGAACCATCGATTGTTTCATCAAGTGGTGGCGAAAAACGACGGTCAATGATCCCCGATGGCAGATGCCAGAGTAAATCGGCAACATGTTCGCCACCGATCAAGCGCACGACCAGTGGCTTTAACCGCGGCCCAATCCCGGGCAGGGTTTCGATTTCGGCAAAAAGCGGGAATAAAATTTCCGGGCGCATGTCGGTTTTCGTTGCAACTTTCGACGAGAACGTTAATAGAACAAATAGGTTTACCGGACGGGTATACAACAAAATTATCGCGCAACAACCATCAAGTCACCCTTTGATGCAAAATCACCTGATCACGGCATGGACCAAAAGCGTATTTTACCGTACAAACCATGCCACAGAATATCATATAGCGCCGTGCAAAAGGCTGCTGTGCAGAATAAGTCAGGAGATCAATTATGACAGATAACATTTCGGAACTTGAAATGCGGCGCAAGAAGCTGCTGTTCCGTGGTGGTCATCGTGGTACCAAGGAAAACGATATCCTGATCGGTCGCTTTATGGACGAGCATCTTGCGACGTTGACCGCAGAACAGCTTGATACGTTTGAAGCCCTGATTGTGGACGTTCCCGATGCAGATTTCTTCAAATGGGCGACGCGTAAGGAAGCAGCACCGGCGGAGTATGATACCGATGTACTGCATATGATTCAGGATTTGAGCAACGCCTGATAAAACATTGAAAAAAATCAAAGAAATCTTATCATCCAAAGGCCGAAAACGCGTCGGCGGTGTCCCCGAAGGTGCGGACGCACTGGTTTTGCGTGAACTGCTTGATGCCAAGGCATCGAACAGCACGATCTTGCATGTTGTCAGCGATGACAAACGCATGGCACAGCTGGCAGAAGCATTACGCTTTTTTGCTGGTGAGGTGGAAGTCCTGACACTGCCGGCGTGGGATTGCCTGCCGTATGACCGTGTCTCGCCGATTTCGGAAGTCACCGCACGTCGCGTAGAAACACTGACCATTTTGGCCGAAGGGGACGCCCCCAAAGCCGGACACGGGCGAATTGTCCTGACAACGGCAGCAGCAATCCTGCAGCGCGTACCGCGCGTTGATGTGATGCGTGCCGGTAAACTGGCCTTTAAGGCAGGGGCTGAGTATCACCGCGCGGAACTGACCGCCTATTTCGAGCGGATGGGTTACAACCGTTCAGAACAGGTGATGGAGCCGGGTGACTATGCCGTGCGTGGCGATATCGTCGATATTTTCGCACCGGGCATGAATGAACCGGTGCGTCTTGATTTCTTTGGCGATGAGATAGAAAGCATCCGGCGTTTTGACGTTGAAAGTCAGCGCACGATTGGCAAGGTCAAGGAAATCGCACTTATGCCGGTTGGTGAAGTGTTTCTCGACCCCGAAAGCATTTCACGGTTTCGCAGCAATTATCGCGAATTGTTTGGCGCGGTTTCGCAAACCGATCCGCTGTATGAATCGATCAGTAACGGCCTGAAATATGGCGGCATGGAACATTGGTTGCCGCTGTTTCATGATGGGCTTGATACGATTTTCGCCTATCTGCCCGGTACTGTCATTAGCCTTGATTACCAATACGGCGAAGTCCTTGAAAACCGTCTTGAGATGATCGATGACTACTATCAGGCGCGCTTGAACATCAAGGGTGGTGGGCTTTCGGGCGACAACGTCTATAAACCGGTGCCAACCGAACGGCTGTATCTGGATCAGGCCGAATTTGATCGGATGCTGTCGGACCGGGTCGTCCTTGAATTTTCCCCATATTACGAGGCCGAATATCCCGAACGCGGGATTTACGACATTGGCGCGCGTGCCGGGCGTGATTTTGGCGATGTGCGCGCACGGGCCGACACCAACCTTTACGAAGCGTTGCGGGACTTCATTACAGAACAACGTGGCAAGGAAAACCAGATCGCCATTGCGGCCTATTCTGATGGATCGCGCGATCGTATGGTTTCGCTTTTGCGTGAACATGGTGTTGGCAAAGTCGTTACCGCAGAATGCTGGGAAGACATTACCGATGATCTGACATTTGAGCAGGTTGCGGTTGTTATCCTTGATATGGAACGTGGTTTTCGCCGCGAAGGTTTTTGGTTCCTCACCGAGCAGGATATCCTTGGCGACCGGATGAGCCGCCCGGGTGGGCGTCGTCGCAAGGCTGATAATTTCCTGCGTGAGGCCTCCGAGATTTCCGAAGGCGATCTTGTGGTTCATCTTGAACATGGGATCGGACGGTATCTGGGCCTAAAGACCGTTACGGCTGGTGGGGCACCGCACGACTGTCTGGAACTGGAATATGACGGCGGTGACAAGCTGTTCGTCCCGGTGGAAAATATCGAAGTCCTGTCGCGCTATGGCTCGGACGAGGGGCTTTCAATCCTTGATAAGCTGGGCGGCGTTGCCTGGCAGGCGCGTAAGGCCAAGCTGCGCGAACGTATTCGCGATATGGCGGCCAAACTGATTAAAGTCGCGGCTGAACGTCATTTGCGCAAAAGTGCTGTACTCAGCGCGCCTGAAGGCAGCTATGACGAATTCTGTGCCGGGTTCCCGTTTGCCGAAACCGAAGATCAGGCACGTGCAATTGTCGATACGCTCGACGACCTTGCAGCAGGAAAGCCGATGGATCGTCTTGTCTGTGGCGATGTTGGCTTTGGCAAGACAGAGGTCGCCATGCGGGCCGCCTTTACGGCCGTGATGTCAGGCAAACAAGTTGCCATCGTCGCCCCGACAACACTGTTGTGTCGCCAACATTACCTAAACTTCAAGGAACGCTTTGACGGGCTCCCTGTGCGTGTTGAGCAACTGTCGCGTCTTGTGACCGGTAAAAATGCCAAGCTGGTCAAGGACAACCTTGAAAGCGGACATGTCGATATCGTTTGCGGCACGCATGCTTTGCTTGGCAATGGTGTTCATTTCAAAGACCTTGGTCTTTTGATCGTCGATGAAGAACAGCACTTTGGTGTTAAGCATAAAGAACGTCTGAAAGAACTTAAATCTGACGTCCATGTTCTGACCCTGACGGCTACACCTATCCCACGCACCCTGCAACTCGCTCTGACCGGGGTTAAGGAACTGTCGATCATTGCGACACCGCCGGTAGACCGTCTTGCCGTGCGGACATACATCACCCCCTACGATCCGGTAGTTGTCCGAGAGGCAATTTTGCGCGAACGCCATCGTGGCGGGCAGGTGTTTTATGTTTGCCCACGGGTCAATGAGCTTTCGCGTGTTGCCAAGGAACTCGAAGCGCTTGTTCCGGAAATCAAGTTTGACGTTGCCCATGGTCAAATGGGGGCACGTGACCTTGAACAGGTGATGACCGACTTTACCGATCGCAAGTTTGATTTGTTGCTGGCGACCAACATTATTGAATCGGGCATTGATGTGCCCAACGCCAACACCATGATCATTCACCGTGCGGATATGTTCGGTCTGGCTCAGCTTTATCAGCTGCGCGGTCGGATTGGGCGGTCAAAACAACGTGCCTATGCCTATCTGACACTGCCGAATGGCAAGAAACTGACGGCAACCGCGCTTAAGCGGCTTGAGGTCATGCAGACCCTTGATAGCTTGGGTGCCGGATTTAACCTTGCCAGCCATGATCTTGATATTCGCGGGGCAGGGAACCTGTTGGGCGAAGAACAATCCGGCCATATCAAAGAAGTCGGGATCGAACTTTATCAGCAAATGATCGAAGAAGCCGTGGCCGAAGCCAAGGGCGAGATCGAGGCATCTGACGAGGCAAGCTTCATCCCACAGATCAATATCGGCATGCCGGTTCTGATCCCGGATCGCTATGTGCCCGATTTGGGCGTGCGTCTAGGGCTGTATCGGCGGATTTCTGAGTTGCGATCACGCGAAGAAGTCGATCAGTTTGCAGCAGAAATGATTGACCGGTTCGGCAAACTCCCCAAAGAGGTCGAGAACCTTCTGGATGTTGTGACCATTAAACAATGGTGTCGCGTTGCCAATATTGAAAAGCTTGATGCTGGGCCAAAAGGGGCATTGATTACCCTGCATAACAATGAATTCCCAAATCCGGGCGGATTGGTCGGCTTTATTCAGCAACAGGTCGGTGTTGCCCGATTGCGTCCCGACCATAAGATCGTCTATACTGCGGGCTGGGATGGACCGACCGATCGGTTGGAAGGTCTGAAACGCTTAATGAAACGGCTTTCGGATATCGCAGAAAAAACATAAAGAAAAGGCGGGTAACAAATTGTTATCCCGCCTTTTTTCTTTATCGATCCACCTTTATGATGCGGGTGTTTCTTCTTGTCGGGCAAGCCGCACCATGCGCTGAAGAATTTCAGGTTCCTGTGCGCCCGACAGTGCATGACGACCGTTAAAGACAAAGCACGGAACACCGGTCACACCCATCTGATGTGCAACCCGGTTTTCCTGTCCAACGAAATCACGGTCCATATCGCCGGCAAGGTAATCCAGGATTTCATTTCGGTCTTCGCCGTGTGTTACGGCAATTTCAGCCAGAATATCAAGGTCGCCGATATTTTGACCTTCAAGGAAATAGGCCACAAACAGGTCCTCGACCAAGGCATTGCCAACGGCAGGGCGTTCTGAGCATACCTTGAAAATTAGGCGATGTGAGTCTGTGGAATCTGGCGTGATTTTGATGTCGTCGAACTTAAATTCAATACCAACAGCCGCCCCGGCCGTTTCGATGGCCTTGTAAACGCGCGTGGCACTTTCAGCCCCGCCAAACTTGGCCGACAGATAAAGTTTCCGGTCAATGCCGCCATTTGGCATGTCAGGATTAAGCAGGAAAGGCCGCCAGTTGATAATCAGGTTATCAAGCTGCTCGCGCGACAATGCCTTTTCAAGGCGCTTTTTACCGATGTAGCACCATGGACAAATCGTATCGACGATTGCCTCGATACGGATCGGCATCAATGATGTTTCGTTTTGTCCCGCATGCCAATTCATAGCGTTATCCGTTTAAAAAAGACGTGCCTGTTGCAAGCGGCGCAATGCCTAAATGATCGGCGACCGTTTGGCCAATATCCGCAAAGGTTTCGCGCATTCCAAACGGGCCGGGCGCAATTGCAGGACCAAAGGCCAGTACCGGCACAAACTCACGCGTGTGATCATTCCCACGCCAGGTCGGATCACACCCATGGTCTGCCGTTACAATCACCAGATCACCCGGTTTGAGGGCATTGCGCAATTCCGGAATACGGACATCGAACTCTTCAAGTGCATTGGCATAGCCCGGAACATCGCGACGGTGGCCGAATTCCATGTCAAAGTTGACAAGGTTGGTAAACACAATGCTGTTATCAGGTGCTTCGGCGATTTCATTCATCATGGCGTCAAACAGGGCCATGTTGCCCGATGCCTTGATCTTTTTCGCAATCCCACGGTGGGCATAGATGTCAGCGATCTTGCCAACCGAAATAACCGTACCGCCCGCATCGCTGAACAGATCAAGCAAAGTGGGTTTGTGCGGCGGGATGGCCAAATCACGACGGTTTGCTGTCCGCTTGAAATCCGCGGGGCTTTCGCCGACGAACGGGCGGGCAATCACGCGGCCAATATTATACGGTTCGACCAGTTTGAAGGCGATTTCGCAGATATCATAAAGCCGATCAAGACCGAAATGTTCTTCGTGTGCGGCAATCTGAAACACGCTATCGGCGGACGTATAGCAAATCGGCATGCCGGTCTTGATATGTTCCTGACCAAGATCGGCAATGATGTTTGTGCCTGATGCGTGACAGTTACCAAGAATACCGGGCAGCTTTGCCTGTTTGATAAACGCATCAGTCAGTTCAGCCGGGAAGGTCGGAACGGTTTGCGGGAAATAGCCCCAATCGAAATCGACGGGTACACCAGAAATTTCCCAATGACCACTTGGGGTGTCTTTGCCGCGTGAAAGTTCCTTGGCATGACCAAAGGCCCCAAGGATCGCACCGCCATGATCAAGCCCCGGTGGAACGCGACCAGTGGCGTCCTTTGCGGCTTCGCCCAGGCCAAGTGCGACCATGTTTGGAATATGCAATGGCCCGCTGCGTTGATTGTTATCAGCAAGGCCTTTTGCACAATGTTCGGCAATATGCCCCAGGGTGTCAGATCCCTGATCACCGAATTTGGCCGCATCCGGTGCGCTGCCAATGCCAAAGCTGTCTGCCACGATGATGATGGCACGTGCCATTAATGTCTTCCTTTAAGCATGTTCTGTCGTCTTATACTGTCTGGCAGATAGTAATTTTTTCTAGTAGTTGCCAGTCGCTGCAGGTGCATTGTTCTGGTCAATGCCGCAGGTTTCCAGCAGGGCGGTTAAAACGCCGCTGGCCCCAAATCGGAAGGTTTGCGGTGTTGCCCAGCCGTCGCCCATGATCTCGTCGGCAATCGCGAGATAAAGGGCGGCGTCAGCTGTGGTTTTCACCCCGCCAGATGCCTTGAAACCCGCAACAGCACCGTCTTCATCACGCGCATCACGAATGGCCGTCAGCATGGCAACGGCTGTTTCCGGCGTAGCACCAACCGGAACTTTCCCGGTTGAGGTTTTGACAAAATTCGCACCGTGTTTGATCGCAAGGCGGGCGGCGTCATAAATCTTTGACAGGTCATCAAATTCACCGGTTTCAAGGATGACTTTCATGGTGGTCATGGGGCCGCAGGCCGTGCGTGTTGCGTCAAGAACATCAACCACACTTGCCAAGTCCCCCGACAGAAACGCCTTATAGGGAAGAACCAGATCAACTTCATCGGCACCCTTGGCAACGCAGTCGGCTGTTTCATCGCCAACGCGCTGGGCATTTGTGCCGCCCTCGGGAAAGTTAACCACTGTCGCGGTTTTAACCCTGCTTTGGCCCAGTGCCCGCCATGACGTTTCAACGAACGGTGCGAACACACAAACCGCAGCTGTATTGCCCATAGGCGTTTGCGCGCGTTTGCACAGGGCCTCAATTACCTCGGGCGTATCGTCATCATTCAAGCTGGTCAGATCCAGAACGGAAATGGCGCGACGCGCGGTTTCGGCGTCAGAAACGGCCTTTTTCGCGGCCATTTTAATAACGTCGGGAACGGTTTTCGGGTCGAGCATCAGGTCATCCTTGCAACGCGTAGAACGCAAATTATTCTGGTGTGCATCACCATTTAACGATGATGACGAAAGACGGTTTCAATCACGGTCTGATCGAGACTGAATACCGGCGACAAAGGTATCCAACCTTGGCCAAGCAATCAATCAATCCGTCCCAAAACACAGTTTCAATCAGAACCAGCCAATGGCCTATCTGATGGATTATTTTGACAGTAAAAGTTGCCCTTCGCGGCCCGGTAATGGTTCTGCGCCAGCGACAGAACACAAATACCCACCCGGAACGATCAGGCGAATGCCAATGCGCGAATAAAGAACGCCGTTGGTCCGGCTTGAAAACGTGGTTCTCTGCCCGGTTTCACAGTCAAGAACATATCCAAGTTCCTGACCTGCTTCGACTTTTTCCCCGGCTTCAACATGAAACACCACCATACCGCCATGCGGCGCCATTACCCGGTCAACACCTGAAAGCGGGGTGGCATCACATTTGGCATCAGGAAGGGGCCCCGGATCACCTTTGATCAGGCCGCGACGCTGCAGGAATTTAAACAGATTGTCCGCATCCTTAATCGCATAGTCATCATACACATCGCGATCGCCGCGAAGCTCAATCGTTGTGGCAAGGGTCGCCATTGGAATGGGGAATTTATCGCCATAGACCCGGCGCAACTCGACCCAGGGACGGCTGAATGTTTCGTCAAACGGATTGTCACCGCTGATCTCTGCAATCAGACTGCATTCTGAACCAATCTGGGCTGAGAGGTCAGCCGCATCTGGCCAGTTATGGTCGCTGATATAAAGATGCATTGGCGCTTCCCAGTCGCAATGCAGGTCCATCACATAGTCTGCATCAACCGCCAGTTCCGCAAGCGTCAGGCGCAAATCAACAAGATCGGTTAGCGGTGTGCTGTCTTTGCGGTGCTGGGCAATCAGGCGGCGCAGTTCAGATCGAATGATTGCAACATTCTGATCCGCATCCTGCGTCAGCTTGGATGCTGCCGCCTCAATCAGGGCCGGGCTTAAATCCGGATAATGCCGGTTAAAGTTTTGACCACTGCGCATTTCAAACCGGCCAAGTGGTTTCATATCGACATACTGGGTAAAGCCGATTGGATTGGCGAACGGAACAATAACGATTTCGCCGGTGATTTCAGCTTTGGCGTCGGCTTCTTTAAGCAACGCTTCAAGGTGATGAAGGGTAATGACACCGGGAAGTTCATCGGCATGCAAGGCGGCCTGAAAATAGGCTTTTGGGCCGCGGCCAACTTTGCCATAGCGGCGCACGGTCAGTGCTCTGGATGTCCCCATTTGCGGACGCACAAGGTTAATGCGGTCTTCTTGCATTTTCTGGTCCTGCGTTGGCAACGATATGACGTGATGAAACGGTATAGTTTTTTGATATTAATACTGCGTTGACGACAACACATATTGATCCAAAACATTCAAATCAGACCCCCATGGGTTTGATTTTACCTGGAAGTTTATCCTTACGTTTTTCGCTTCGCCGCAAATACCGCTCGATCATCTTAAAGCCAAGTGTCAGGACATACACAATGATCAGATAAATCAAACCTGCCGAAATAAATGCCTCATAGGGCAGGGCGGTGCGGGCAACAATCTTGCGGGCGGCACCGGTTAATTCAATCAAGGTCACCGTCGATGCCAGCGATGTGGCTTTAAGGGTGAAAATGACGTCATTGGTATAGGCAGGCCAGATCATCTGCCACATACGCGGGAAAATAATGCGGCGGTAGGTGGTGAACGGAGTCATCCCGCATGCGCGTGCTGCTTCGATTTCACCGCTCGGAACGTTTTGAATGCCGCCGCGCATGATTTCGGCGACGTAGGCCGCGGTATTGAGAACAAATGTCAGAAGACAGTACCAATATGGATCGCGCAGATATGTCCACGTCCAATGGTCCTGAATGCCATCAATGTTGGCAACCAGCTGGCCGACCCCGTAATACATCATGAACAACTGCCCAATCAGGGGGGTGCCGCGGAACATATAGATGAAAGCAAAGGGAACGGCCTGTATCCAGACTTTCTTGGACACACGGGCCACCGCAAGCGGAATGGCCAGAACTGTGCCAAAGGCAACTGAAATCACCAGAAGTTGCGCTGTCAGCAAGAACCCCCGCCACAGCCAGACATCATATTTTGTCAGAACGTAGATAAAATCTTCAAACATTTATCAGGCCCTCGCGATCCCGCGGGCAGCCCGCTTTTCAAGTCGGTTGAAAACGAAAAGAGAAATCGTCGTAAAGGCCAGAAACATCAACATCGCAACAAGATAGAAGGTAAAGGGGGCTTTTTCCGTTCCAGCCCCGATGGCGGCCTTGCGCATGATTTCCTCGACACCGACCACAGAAATAAGGGCCGTATCCTTGATCAAAACCTGAAACAGATTATTCAAACCGGGCAGGGCAAACCGCCATAATTGCGGAAGCTTGATGCGCAGGAATATTTGACGGGGTGTCATGCCACATGCGGTTGCTGCTTCAATCTGGCCGACCGGGATGGATTGCATGGCTGCGCGGAAGACTTCAGACGCAAACGCCCCCTGAACCAGGGCAAGGGCGGCGACACCTGACCAGAATGCTGGAATATCAACGCGGGTTTCTTCGCCCGACAGCCATTCTGCCAAGTTCTGAATGGCAATGGTACCACCGAAATAAATCAACAAAATAACAAGAAGTTCGGGAATTCCGCGAATAATGACAGTGTAACTTTCACCGATAATACGCAGCAGGCGGAACGACGACAATTTCGCCGATGCCCCCAGCAACCCGATAATGATCATAAAAGGCAACACAGACAGGCAAAGCTGGATCGTGACAAATCCTCCCTCAAGCATTTGCCAGCCGCGGCCGTATAAATCAAACATGGTGTCTCCAGCAAACCTTGATGCCCATCGATCTCATTCGTGTGCGATGACCTGAACCAACAGAAACGGAAAGGGGCGGCAACTATGTGCCACCCCGAAATATCCGTTGATCAACGCGAATGCAGGTTGACGGATGTGAAGTATTTTTTGTTGATTTCTTCATAGGTGCCGTCGGCAAGAATATCCGCCAGCGCCTTGTTGAAGATTTCTTTCAAATCCTGATCTTCCTTGCGGATACCAATACCTTCACCGGCACCAAACCATTCTTCCGGCGCAAACGCATCCGATACGAATGCATATCCGGCGGCGTCATCAGACTCGACCCACTTCAAAAGTACGCCGGAATCAGCCAGGGTCACGTCGATACGACCAGCAACCAGATCGAGCAACGCGTTGTCCTGGGTGTCATAAAGACGGATTTCAACGCCCGGGAAGTTATCTTCGAGGAACGAAGAATGCGTGGTCGAACGCTGGACACCAACGACCATGCCGTCGAGTGCATCCTCAACAACTTCACCATCGGCATAGGCATTGACTTCCATGCCTTCCTTACCAACGAAAACGGCAGGGCTGGCACTATAATAGTTGGTGAAATCGATCGAACGTTTCCGTTCTTCGGTGATCGACATCTGGGCGATAATGGCATCGTACTTTTTAGCCAACAGGCCCGGAATCATGCCGTCCCAATCCTGCGTGACAATTTCACAGGTCAAGCCAGCTGATTTACAAAGAGCATTTGCAATATCAACATCAAAACCGATGGCCTTGCCGTTGGCATCAATCTCGTTGAACGGGGGGTACGCACCCTCGGTCGCAATAACAACTTTTTCCCATGCAGCATTTGCCGCAGAAGCACTCATTGCCACGCCAAGCGCAGCAGCGGTTGCAACCTTGATCCAGTTTTTCATTCATAGTCTCCCTTGTTGATTGGAACAGCGCGCAATTCTTACGGCTATTCTTGGACGGCTGCATATCAATGCAGCTGTCACCCCAGATCAGAAATCACGCTGAAGAAATTGTTTCATGCGGTCTGATTTTGGATTCTCGAAAACTTCTTTCGGATCGCCGAACTCTTCGACGCATCCTTGATGCAGATACATCACGTGGCTCGATACCCCTTTGGCAAACCCCATTTCATGGGTCACCACAAGCATTGTGCGGCCTTCTTCTGCCAGATCTGTCATCACACGTAAAACTTCGCCAACCAGTTCCGGGTCGAGTGCAGATGTTGGTTCATCAAACAGAAGAACTTCGGGCTCAATGGCAAGTGCGCGTGCAATGGCCGCGCGCTGTTGCTGTCCACCAGAAACATGGCCCGGATAGTAATCGCGACGTTCGTACATGCCGACTTTATGCAGCAGCGCATCCGCGCGTTCGATGGCTTCCTTTTTCGGAATGCCCAGCACATGTACAGGTGCTTCGATCACGTTTTCCAGAATGGTCAAATGGCTCCAGAGATTAAAGCTCTGAAACACCATCGCCAATTTGGTGCGAATACGTTGGAGTTGCTTTTTGTCGGCTGCATCCTGACTGCCGTCCTTGAGAGTGCGCATGCGGATCAATTCCCCATGAACATGGACGTTCCCTGCGTTCGGGGTCTCAAGAAGGTTGATGCAGCGCAAAAATGTGCTTTTGCCAGAGCCTGAAGAACCAATGATGGAAATTACATCGCCGGTGTTGGCTGTCAAATCAATGCCCTTGAGAACTTCGTGGTCCCCAAAACTTTTGAACATCCCTTCAACCTGCAAGGCGGGTATGTTTTTGCTCATATCGAGTTAAAATTTCCCCTGTTGAAAGTTCTGAAATTCGAATTCGTCTTTAACATCCGCAAACGGATGTCCCCCTACAGTTCACGCAGTAGCGTTCCTTGTGGGGTAAATAATTGCCTGTCGGTCGCAGGTATTTCCACAGGTTTTTGCAGTTTTATGAAGAAATCTACGACTTTGCCTGCTTTATAAGCACTTTGCGCAATCTTCCCGCAAAAATCGTGCATCAGTACGTGTTTTTACGCAATAAAAAACCACTTAAAAATATTGGATTGTTTGACAGGGGGCTAAATGTCACGGGTATTTTCCGTCCTCGAAACGTCCATACCGTGTAATTCCTCTTCGTTATCTCAAACCCGGCACTATATATGAGGTGGGCAGGGCTTGATGAACTCTGACCTGTTATGACTTTAAGCATATCACTGATTGCGACGCACCGATTGCAAGAAGCGAAGGACTTCATCATGCAGTCGATGGGGCTGCTCACGCATTTCTTTTGATGACGGCAATAGGGAATTGGCTTCTTCACTGACCATCGTCGATGCATCCGATGCGGCGGCGACATTTTGCGAGACTTCCTGCGTTCCCGATGCCGCACGCGATACACTACTGGCGATTTCCTGGGGGCGCGGCCCCTTGTTGTTCGACGGGGGCAACAATGCTTTTGAAAATGCCAATTCTTCTTCAGGTTGGGTCGATTACAGGGCTTTGCAAGCCACTAATTGGCTGATTTTAAAGTTACATAAGAAAAATATGCGGTATTCTTGTTCCCTATGAAATACGAGACGTACGACCAAAGTATCAGGGGCGCAGAGATCGACATCACTTTTCAAATGAGGCGTTTTACCTATTGATAGTATAGCGCATTGCCTTCAACCTTTGGTTTCCCCATATGAGGAAATGGCTTTGGGGGCAAAGTCTTAAAAATTACCGTCAATCGGAGGAAATAAATGAAACGCGCATTATTTGCAGGGATGGCTGCCGCGTTCGCGTTCGGGAGCACCGCCGCCGTGGCACAGGATCGTGCAGGTTGGCCTGACAGCTTTACTGTCGGCACCGCTTCTCAGGGCGGAACGTATTTCGCATATGGCTCTGGCTGGGCAAACCTTGTTGCCGAAGAGCTTGATATTTCCGGTGGTGGTGAAGTCACCGGTGGCCCAATGCAGAACATGGCACTGGTTCACACCGGTGAAGCAGCTTTTGGCATGACCACAATGGGCCCAGCGGCAGAATCACTTGCCGGAACCAACCCGATTGCACCGGGCGTTCAGATGACCAACGCATGTGCAATGTTCCCGATGTATCAGACACCGTTCTCAATCACCGCACTTTCGTCTTCGGGGATTAAGTCCGTTGCCGAAATCCCGGATGGTGCAAAAATTGGTTTTGGTCCAGCAGGCTCCACCTCGGACACCTATTTCCCGCGGATGCTGGAAGAACTCGGTGTTAATTTCGAACGTCGTAATGGTGGGTGGTCCGACCTTGGTGGCCAGCTTCAGGATGGTTTGCTTGACGTAATCGCGTTCGCAGCCGGTGTCCCGGTTCCGGCTGTGAGCCAGCTTGAAGTCCAGACCGATGTTAACATCATCGAGTTCACTGCTGATGAACAGCAAAAGATCATGGATGCCTTCCCGGTATCCGAATTTGATATTGCAGCAGACACCTACACCACGCTGACGGCACCGGCACGTTCAGTGTCGATGTGGAACTTCGCGATTGCCAATTGTGATCTTCCGGAAAGCTTTGTCTATGCCGCAACCGACGTTGTGATGTCGGACAATGATCGCATGGTGTCAATTCACCGTGCGGCACGTTCGACTGTTCCTGCCAACTGGGATAAAAACAAAGTCATGAAGTGGCATCCGGGTGCTGCGAAGTGGTTTAACGAAAATGGTGCGAACATTCCCGCAGACATGATCAAATAAATCACGCCTGAGAATGTCGATAAAGCGGGTCGTCCAAGGATGGCGGCCCGCTTTTTTTCAATTGCCGCATAAAGTGGCCAAAAAACAATGAACCAAGAGTGTGGGGAAACCTGATGACCGAAAAAAGCCAGGTTGAAGACGAACCTCTCATCGCTGAAGGCGTGGATGATGAACCGGTTGAAAGCAATCGCCGTCTTTTTGAAGGCAGGGGACTAACCTTCATCACCCTGGCCGCTGCGATCTATGCGGCCTTTCATATGCTTGCCCTGAATGGGGTATCTTTGTCAGGTATGACAGGCGGCTTGGTTGATCTTGCATTCTTGCCCGATTTCCCACTTGAAACGTGGAATTTCCGCATAGTCCATGTGACTGGTGCGTTAGCACTTGGTTTTCTGTGGTATTCGGCAAACAGTTTTGTCGAAGACAACAGCAGCGAGACGCCGCTTTTTGGGTATCTTTCCTACGTCTTGCTCGTACCCGCCTTTGTCGCCGTTGGAACCGCCGTCAGTTTTGCCTTTGAAATTGACAATGGAGTCATGTGGAATGGCATTGATGCAGGCATTAAATTCAATGAAACATGGCTGTTTGGCCTGCCATTGATGGTGGCGACCGTTGGGGGCATTGTCCTTTCATGGTTCCATAAAACCAGTCGCGAAAAATATTCCCCACCAGATTTCGTGCTGACTGTCTGTGGTCTGGCCGTTGCACTCTATTTGATTACGATTTACGGAACCTTGATGCGCAACTCTACCGGCACGCCGTTTGCCCCAATCGGTATTTCGATTGCGGCTGTATCGGGGACGCTTTTGATCATGGAACTCACCCGCCGGGTTGCAGGCCTTGCACTTGTGATCATCGCGACAATCTTTTTGTGCTACGTCTTCATTGGCGAGTTTCTGCCGGGGTTCCTGCAATCACCTGCCGTCACGTGGCAGCGTTTCTTTAGTCAAGTTTACACCGATGCAGGCATTCTTGGTCCAACAACGGCCGTTTCATCGACTTACATCATTCTGTTCATCATCTTTGCAGCCTTCCTTCAAGCGTCAAAGGTTGGCGATTATTTCGTCAACTTTGCCTTCTCGGTTGCGGGGCGGGCACGGGGTGGCCCGGCAAAGGTTGCGATTTTTGCGTCGGGTTTGATGGGAATGATTAATGGCACGTCGGCGGGCAACGTTGTTGCGACCGGGTCGTTGACCATTCCGTTAATGAAAAAGGTGGGTTACCACAAGAAAACAGCTGGTGCGATTGAGGCTGCGGCCTCAACCGGCGGGCAGATCATGCCGCCGATCATGGGGGCAGGTGCTTTCATCATGGCCGAGATCACCGGCATTCCCTATACCGAGATCGCGATTGCCGCAATTATTCCGGCCATCCTTTATTTCGTTTCAATCTATTTCATGGTCGATTTCGAAGCCGCCAAGCTTGGTATGCGCGGCATGAGAGAAGACGAGCTGCCGCGCTTTAACCAAATGATCAAAAAGGTATTTCTTTTCCTTCCGATCATCATCCTGATCATCGCCCTTTTCATGGGCTATTCGGTCATTCGTGCGGGTACTTTGGCCACCGTGGCAGCGGTCGTTGTCAGTTGGCTGACCCCCCACAGGGTTGGCATTAAATCGGTTGCCAAGGCACTCGAACTGGCTGGGGCAATGTCGATCCAGATCATCGCAGTTTGTGCCTGTGCCGGTATCATTGTCGGGGTTATCGCCCTGACAGGTGTTGGCGCGCGGTTCTCCAACCTTCTGCTTGGTTTGGCCGAAGCATCTCAGCTGTTGGCGCTAGTGTTTGCGATGATGATTGCCATTCTTTTAGGGATGGGGATGCCAACAACGGCGGCGTATGCGGTTGCGGCATCTGTGGTTGCGCCAGGGTTAATTGAGCTTGGAATTGAACCGCTTACGGCACATTTTTTCGTGTTTTACTTTGCGGTTGTTTCGGCAATTACACCGCCCGTAGCACTCGCGTCTTATGCGGCGGCCGGTATATCCGGCGCCAATCCGATGGAAACATCAATGGCATCGTTCAAGATCGGCATTGCTGCCTTTATCGTGCCGTTCATGTTCTTCTATAACTCCGCCATTTTGATGGATGGTACTTATCTGCAGATCGGTCAGGCGCTGGTAACGGCCATTGCCGGCGTGTTCTTGTTGTCGTCTGGCGTGCAGGGCTGGTTCCTTGGTCGAACCGCGGTCTGGTTCCTGCGTATTGCATTGGTGGCAGCTGCCCTATTCATGATCGAAGGTGGTATTCTGACCGATCTGATCGGTATCGGGATTGCTATTGCGACCTTCTTTATCCAACGGATCGTTAACCCAAAACCGGGAACGACGTTCCGAACAGGTGGTGCGGACTAACCTCCCGCACACCACCCTGAACGACAAAAGCGCACCAAAATCTGGTGCGCTTTTTCTTTGGCGATCAAGGCTGTAATGATCAAGCAGTGTTATTCCACGACCTTTTTTACAAACTCTGATTTCAGGCCCATTTGCCCAATGCCCGGTATTTTGCAATCGATATCGTGATCGCCATCGACAAGGCGGATACTCTTCACCTTGGTGCCAACTTTGACAACGGACGAAGATCCTTTGACCTTGAGGTCCTTGATCACAGAAACGGTATCGCCATCCGCAAGGGGAGTGCCGTTGGAATCGCGAATGACATTTTCTGATGCCGCATCACCGCTTGCAGACCATTCATGTGCGCATTCTGGACAAATCAACAATTCACCATCTTCATAGGTGTAAGCTGACTGGCATTTAGGGCAGGGTGGTAGTTCGCTCATATCTTGGGCCTTTGTGATGTGGTTTGCGTTACTGCGAACACAGCCCGGCATCTTTCAGGCTGTTTGGCCTGTAAGGCTTTTTAGACATTTGATCTGAGCCGGAAGGAATGGCGGAGAGGGTGGGATTCGAACCCACGGTACCCGTAAAGGCACGACGGTTTTCAAGACCGTTGCATTCAACCGCTCTGCCACCTCTCCGCAAAATCGGTTGGAGCATATCGCTCTGGGCGCTTTCAATAAATTGGCAGTGCCTTACTGTCAATAGGGCAATCGCGTATTGTATCAAAAGCTGGTCAAAAAGCATCGATACAGTATGGAGACCGCAACTCTGGATCGACTTTTATCAGGCTGATTTCGCGTGTTTTATTTTTTATCCAAAACTGTTGGCTATCTGATCAATATTGGATTGGTCCATGGCGTTGTTCTGTTGCTGCTTGTGCTGTTGATATGCCTGAAGCGAACCCGCCGATTTGCCGTTATGTCGTTGATTGGCGTTACCGTCATTACGTTGTTGATCACAATCATCCCCGTTGGGGGATTTCTGTCACATACGCTCGAAACACGGTTTGCCAAACCAGATCTGGATCATACCGAGTTTGCTGGCGTTATTACCTTGTCTGGTATTATTGATCCCGCCAGCTACCTAGATCGAGGCGATGTGCAGTTTTTAAGTGCCCCTGACCGGGTGTTTACGATGTTGCGCCTTGCCCATCGTCATCCTGACAAACCGGTGATTTTTACGGGAAAGGACGGCGTCTTGGTCGATCGTGGGTTTAGTGAAGCGGAAGTCTTGCAGAAATGGCTACGCGATTTGCGCCTGCGAACCCCGAACATGTATTTTGAGACCGAAGCACGTAACACACATGAGAATGCTGTGAATACGCGCACATTGGTCTTTGGCCGTTGGCCGGAAAAATCACAAAAGCCTTGGGTCTTGGTGACTTCAGCGGATCATATGCCACGCGCTGTTGGTGTTTTCCGCCAAGCAGGATGGAAAATTATTGCCTATCCGGTCGGAAGATTCACTTCTGATGACCTTCATTTAGCAAGTCTTAACGTCTCAGGCGGTATCAAATCCCTAAGCCGTGGTCTGCGTGAATGGGCTGGATTGACCGCCTATTACTGGACCGGGCGAACAGATGAATGGTTTCCTGGGCCGATGCCTAAGGAGGCTGGTAACTGATATCTTGGATGAGGCTTTTGATGAAATTCTGGAAACTCCTGACTGCCGCTTCCGCACTTGCCGTAATCACCGCAAGCGCGCCTGCCTTTGCGCAGACTGACGAAAAGCTTCCGGAATTCACCACTGAAGGGTTCGAAGACTGGCTTGTCGCCTTTAAAAAAGAAGCTGCTGCCAAGGGCATTTCAGAACCGACGCTTGAAATCGCGTTCGCCGACACGAAACCGATCCCGAAGGTCATCGAATATGACCGCAGCCAACCTGAATTTAAACTGACGTTCGAGCAATACCTCCAGCGTGTCGTGCCACAATCACGTATTAACGAAGGTCGCGCGAAATATGCAGAGAACCGCGCCATCATTGATGCCGCGGCCAAGAAATATGGCGTGCCTGGTCAATATCTGACGGCGTTCTGGGGAATTGAAACCGGGTTTGGCCGCCATACGGGTGGTTATTCGGTGGTCGATTCACTTGCCACACTGGCGTTCGAAGGTCGGCGTGCGGAATACTTCCGCAAAGAGCTTATGAATGCGCTGACGATCATTGATGCCGGACATATTGCGGCTGAGGACATGACCGGATCATGGGCCGGTGCAATGGGGCAAGCCCAATTCATGCCATCGACTTTCCTTAACTATGCTCGTGATGGGAATGACGACGGAAAGATTGACCTTTGGGGCGCAAAGGAAGATGTCTTTGCATCCGCAGCGAACTATCTTTCAACGGTTGGCTGGAAAGCTGATGACCGTTGGGGGCGTGAAATTACGCTTCCCAAGGATTTCGACAAGGAACTCGAAGGACGCGATATTCGCAAACCGATCAGCGAATGGCAAAAAATTGGCGTGAGAATGCCAAATGGTGGTGATCTTCCCAAAGCAGATATGGATGCATCGATTGTTATCGTAAATGACGGTGAAGGTCCTGCTTATATGGTTTATAACAACTTCCACACCATCATGCATTGGAACCGGTTGACATACTTTGCCATTGCTGTTGGCACCTTGGCCGATGCAATCGCCGGGTACTAAGACCAAGCATACGCTATGTGATATTCAGTGCCGGATATTACAAAGAACAGAGCATCTTTAAGCGGGGACACCTTGATGCCAGATACGAATAACAGTGCGTTTAGACGGATGTTTACCAAAGGACGCATTGGTATCACTGCTGTTGCCTTGGGGGTGCTGCTTTCAGGTTGTGCCGAAACCCAGCTTGCAGTTCACGGGGCAAAACGCCTCGGGGGTGGTCAGTCACAGCCAACCCAGGTTGGGCACTATAAAATTGGCAACCCCTATGAGATTGCAGGGCAGTGGTACTATCCGGCAGTCGATTATGAATATAGCGAGACCGGCATTGCTTCTTGGTATGGGCCAAAATTCCATGGCAAGAAAACGGCGAATGGTGAAACTTTCGACCAGTATGAAATTTCAGCAGCCCACAGAACCTTACCTTTGCCAAGTGTCGTGCGTGTTACCAACCTTGAAAACGGACGTTCGCTAAAAGTGCGTGTTAATGATCGCGGTCCATTTGCTCATAGCCGGATCATCGACATGTCGCGCCGTGCAGCCCAATTGCTCGGGTTTGAGAAAAAAGGCACGGCCAAAGTCCTTGTGGAAGTGGTTGAACTCGACAGTAAACAGATGGCCGCCATTGCAAAAGGCGAAGCCGCGCCAACAGTTGCAGTCTCAGCCGCCGAACAGAAAACTGTCACGGCCGCACCGCGTGATACCGTGGAAACGGTGCGTCTTGATGATGGTCCAATCACGGATAGTGGCGAGCCAGCCACGTCTAAAATTATCCTGACACCACCACCAAGCACGCAGGCCAGTGTTGAACAAAACTCCCTTGAAGGTACAATCGAAGAAGCGGCCGTCATCAGCGTAGAGCCGGTCACGACATCGGCGATCTATGTTCAGGCAGGTGCCTTTTCGATCTATGATAATGCGCTTAATCTGCGCAATCGTCTGTATGACATGGGCCCAAGCAAGATAGAACCGATTGAGGTTAAAGGGACGACATTTTACCGTGTTCGATTAGGTCCGCTTAATACCGTTCCCGAAGCAGACATTTTGCTCGAACGGGTGATTGCGACAGGCCAGAACGGTGCAAAAGTTGTGGTCGAATGTGCAGAAAACGTGGGTGGGGCGCCGAAATCAAGTTCGGTTTGCTAAACATCGTTTATGGTTTTTGATCTGTTTGCGAATGGCACAGGCTCAGAAGTCTATGCGGCAAACAGATTTTTGTTTTATGAGAAAACTCTCAGGCTGTTGCACAATTTTGCCGGATTTGCGACATAAGCAACAGCTTGAAGACGCCGGTCGCCCGGTACAACTGAATTCTAGTTTACAAGGTTAGGACGCTATGACTTTGATGCCGCCAATTCCGTTCAAGAAACGTCTGAACCGAGTAGTGGCAGGTGCCGCGATACTTGGGTCTATCATGGCGATGTCAATGACCAGCGCCCATGCCCTTGAGACCAATGCGCGTGAAGCTTTTATCATGGACTTTGATACCGGCACTGTTCTGTTGGACAAGGAAGGCGATACGCTAACTGAACCGGCCTCCATGACCAAGATGATGACTGTCCATATGCTGTTTAAGCACATCAAGGACGGCAGTGTATCTATGGATGATACGTTCCACGTCAGCGAAAAAGCCTGGCGCAAGGGTGGTTCCAAGATGTTTGTTGAGGTAAACTCCGACGTTTCTGTTTCCGACCTGCTGCACGGGATTATTGTTCAGTCGGGAAATGACGCCGCCATCGTCGTTGCAGAGGGGCTGGCCGGGACAGAGGATGCCTTTGCCACGGAAATGACCGAAGAAGCCCGCAACATCGGAATGACCAAGTCGGTGTTTAAAAATGCGACAGGCTGGCCGGCAGAAGGGCATCTTGTCACCGTTCATGATCTTGCCACACTGGCGCGCGATACAATTCGCGATTTCCCGGAACTCTACAAACTCTATTCAGTTAAAGAATTCACCTATAACGGCATCCGTCAGCCCAACCGTAACCCGCTTTTGGGGACCAGCGCTGGTGTTGACGGGCTTAAGACCGGCCATACTGAAACGGCGGGGTATGGCCTGACGGCGTCAGCTGAGCGCGATGGTCGTCGTTTGATCCTTGTCGTGAATGGCCTTGGGTCGGTGCGTGAACGTCGTACCGAATTACAGAAACTTCTTGATTGGGGTTTCCGTGAGTTTGACAATTACGATCTGTTTGCCAAGGACGAAATAGTTGGTTCGGCCAATGTCTGGCTTGGTGCGGAAACAAAGGTTGACCTTGTTTCGAATAAGGACATTCTTCTGACCTTGCCACGCAGTGCGCGTAATGACATGAAAGTTTCCGTTGTTTACGAGGGACCGATCCCCGCACCGATTACCAAGGGCGCACAAGTCGCGTCGTTGAAAGTCGAAATGGCTGATCAGGAAACCCGTGAATTCCCGCTCTATGCCGCACATGATGTCGGCCGCCTTGGGTTCATTGGCCGCATTGGGGCTGCGATCAAATATCTGTTGTGGGGAGCGAACGGGTGATTGAAAAGCCCGGCCTTTTCATCAGTTTTGAAGGCGGCGAAGGCAGCGGAAAAACCACTCAAATTCGACGTCTTGAAGAATGGTTTCGCCATCAGGGACGCGATGTCGTCGTCACCCGCGAACCGGGTGGATCTCCTGGTGCTGAGGAAATCCGGAACCTGCTGCTCACCGGCGATCCCGGTCGCTGGGATGCCGTGACTGAAGCTTTTTTGATGTTTGCTTCACGCCGTGATCATGTTGAACGCACTATTCGACCGGCCTTGGCCGATGGTAAAGTTGTTCTGTGTGATCGATTTGCCGACTTATCAGTTGCCTATCAGGGCTATGGCCATGGCTTGGGGGCTGAGTACATCCGAAATCTCTGGGCTTTGGCGATTGGCGATTTCAAACCGGACCTTACCTTGATCTTTGATCTGCCAATTGAAGTCGGTCTTGATCGGGCAGAGGCACGGTTTGCCAATGTCAGCGCTGCCGAAGATCGGTTTGAGCGCATGGGCGTCGAATTTCATCAGCGCCTGCGTGACGGGTTCAAGGAAATTTCGCAAACGAATGCGGATCGCTGCCGCATGATTGATGCCAACAGTGACATAGATACTGTCGCCGAACGAATGATTTCCGCGGTGAAAGACGGTCTAACCAGGCAGGGGAGCTAACCTTATGGCCCGTGCTGACGAGACGGAAACCGAAGACGACATTTTCTCCCCACGCAAAAACGATGCCTTTCTGGGCCACGAAGAGGCCGAGAAAACCATTCTGGATGCATGGAACAGCAAGCGCATGCATCATGCGTGGCTGTTGTGTGGCCCGCGTGGGGTTGGCAAAGCGACACTTGCCTACCGAATGGCGCGCTTCATCCTTTCAGGTGGGGGCGAGGACAGTGGTACAGGGTTATTTGGTGACAGCCCAAACGGTCTTTACGTCGATCCGGAAAATCCAGTTTTTCGCCGTATCGCGGGTGGCGGGCACGGCGACCTTAAGGTCATTGAACGCAAATACGATGAAAAGAAAAAGCGTCTACAGGGCGAAATCACGGTTGACAGTGTGCGGACAGTTGGCAATTTTATGTCCAAAACCTTGGCCGAGGGCGGGTGGCGCGTTGTCATTGTCGATGCCGCAGACGAGCTTAACCGAAATGCTGCCAATGCCATCTTGAAGGTTCTGGAGGAACCGCCTACCAACGCCCTGATGATCCTGGTTGCGCATCATCCGGGCCGGTTGTTGCCGACAATCCGGTCGCGCTGTCGCCGTCTTAATCTTGGGGCATTTGAAGAACATCAGGTTGTTGACCTTTTGGGGCGTTATTGCCCGGACATGGATCTTGGCGATCGTGATGCATTGTCTGGTCTGGCCGAAGGCAGTGTCGGCCGCGCCTTACAGCTTCACGAAGTTGGCGGGCTTGAGCTTTATACCGAGTTGGTCACCCTTATTGCCGCACTCCCCAATGCAGATGTCGCCGGACAACACAAGTTTGCCGAACGTTTTTCCGCCGCCGATAAGGATGCATCGTTTGCGACAATCACCGAACTTTTGCATTGGTGGCTGGCACGAATGATCCGGTTTGCCGCGACTGGACACGCTCCGCGTGAGATTATTGACGGTGAATTACCAGCCATGCAGCGTATGGCAGCATCGCAACCGCTTGATCAATGGCTAGAGGTATGGGAAAAGATCAACGAATTGATGGGCGCGACCCGTGGTTTGCATCTTGATCGTAAACAAGCCTTGCTGAATGCATTCTTCATGCTTGAAGAAACCATGCGAAACTGACATCAACGACCAATAATCGAAATTTCGATCATCACGGCCCAATCGGGCCGTTTTGTTTCACGACTTGCGCGAAGGATTTGCGGCCATGACCGGGCACAAACAGCCCTATTACATCACGACACCGATCTATTACGTCAATGACAAGCCACATATTGGCCATGCCTATACCACCTTGGCATGTGACGTATTGGCCCGCTTTAAGCGCCTTGACGGTTTTGATGTGATGTTCCTGACTGGTACGGATGAACACGGTCAGAAAGTCGATAAATCTGCTGCGGCCAAAGGCATTGATCCGCAGACCTTCACCGATCAAGTGTCACAGAACTTTCGCGATCTGGCCGGACACATGAATTTTTCCAATGACGATTTCATCCGCACCACGGAAGAACGTCATAAGAAAGCATGTCAGGCATTGTGGAATACGCTGCTCGAAAAGGGCGAGATTTATCTTGGCTCCTATGACGGCTGGTATTCGGTCCGCGACGAAGCATTCTACGCCGAAAAAGAACTGATCGAAAAAGACGGTGAAAAAATCGCACCAACCGGCGCCCCGGTCGAATGGGTGTCGGAACCGAGCTACTTCTTCAAGCTGTCGGCTTGGGGTGATCGTCTTTTGAAATTCTATGACGACAACCCCGATTTCATCGCACCACCATCACGTCGTAACGAAGTCATCAGCTTTGTTAAGGGCGGGATGCACGACCTTTCGGTATCACGTACAAGCTTTAAATGGGGTGTGCCAGTACCGAATGACGAAGATCACGTCATGTATGTCTGGCTTGATGCGCTGACCAACTATTTGACCGCCATTGGCTATCCAGACGTCGATCCGGCCAAACTTGAAAAATTCTGGCCGGCTGACCTGCACATGGTTGGTAAAGACATCTTGCGTTTCCACGCTGTGTATTGGCCGGCATTCCTGCTTGCAGCAGGCATCGCGCCGCCCAAACGTGTGTTTGCGCACGGCTGGTGGACCAACGAAGGTCAGAAGATTTCGAAATCAATCGGCAACGTCATTGATCCTTATGATCTGACGGAACGCTATGGCCTTGATCAAACCCGTTATTTCCTGCTGCGCGAAGTCCCGTTTGGCAATGATGGTGATTTTGGCCATCGCGCCATGGTCAGCCGGATGAACAGTGAATTGGCCAACGACCTTGGCAATATGTGCCAGCGCGTGTTGTCGATGATCCATAAAAACTGCAATGCAGCGGTTCCGACGCCGGGTGAATTCACAGATGCCGACAAGGATATTCTTGGTAAAGCATACGGGATGCTCGATACCGTGCGGCCGCTGTTTGACGAACAGGCCTTCCACAAGGCACTTGAAGCAATCTGGAGCCTGGTGGGCGATGCCAATCGCTATGTTCGACGAAATGGCACCTTGGGGCCTGAAGAAAACCGATCCGGCACGTATGGAAACGGTTCTTTATGTTCTGGCCGAAGTTATCCGCCATGTCGGGATCCTTGTTCAACCCGTCATGCCAGATTCCGCAGCAAAGATTCTTGATCTTCTGGTTCTTGCCGATGACAAACGCGGCTTTGAAACCCTTGGTCCTGATCACGCATTGTCAGTTGGCACCGAGTTGCCCAAACCCGAAGGCGTCTTCCCACGCTTTGTTGACCCGGAAGCCGAAGGAGAGAAGGCATGAATGTCGCCTTAGTTGACAGCCACTGCCATCTGGACTACCCGCAATTTGCCGATGATTTTGCCGGAACCGTCGCACGTGCGAAAAATGCCGGTGTTGGCATGATGGTCAGCATCGGCGTAAAACTGACAACGTTCGATCAGGTTCGCGCGGTTGCCGCGCAGGCAGACCATATTTACTGCACGATCGGGGTTCATCCGCACGAAGCGGGCGAGGAGGGGATATCAAGCCCCGACGCCCTGATCGAAAAGGCATCTGATCCCAAAATCATTGGTATCGGTGAAAGCGGCCTTGATTATTTCTATGATAATGCCCCGCGCGATGCACAGCAGGAAAGCTTCCGTGCGCATATCGCGGCCTGTCGTGAAACCGGGTTGCCTTTGATCGTTCACACCCGGGACGCGGATGATGACACGATGGATATTCTTGAAGAAGAATATCAAAAGGGGCCGTTTCCCGGTCTTATCCATTGTTTTTCAAGTTCTGCGGCCTTGGCGCAGCGGGCCTTGAAAATCGGATTTTACATTTCGTGTTCGGGCATCATCACGTTTAACTCCGCCAAGGAAATCCGTGCGGCCCTCGAAGATGTACCGCTGGATCGGTTGCTGGTTGAAACGGATGCGCCGTATCTGGCACCTGTACCAAAACGCGGCAAACCCAATGAACCCAGTTATGTTGCCCATACGGCGGCAAAACTGGCGGAAATTAAAGGTGTCAGCGTCGAAGAAATCGCCCGCATCACAACGGATAATTTCTTTAATCTGTTTACCAAGGCCGATCACAATAACCTTCTGGCGCTGGGGGATGGCGCACAGTGACGAAAATAACCATTCTGGGCTGTGGATCATCAAATGGTGTGCCATCTGTTGGCCTGGGATGGGGGCAGTGCGACCCGAAAAACCCGAAAAACCGACGCTTGCGCAGCTCAATCCTGATAGAGGAAGCCGACAAGAAGATCCTGGTAGATGTGACACCTGACTTTCGTCAGCAAGCATTATCTCACGATATCAATCATCTTGACGCAATCCTGTTTACACATGCGCATGCCGACCACGTCCACGGTATTGACGATGTGCGTTGGCTCAATGTTGCAATGGGACAACCGATCGACATTTACGCATCGGCGCAGACAATCTCGGACATTGATCATCGGTTTGCTTATGTCTTTACGCCGCTTCCTGACGGCGTTGAGTTCTTTTTTAAACCGGTACTGGTGCCGCATGTGATCTCTGGACCGTTTAAGGCAGCAGGGGTCCCAATAACAGTTTTCTCGCAGGATCACGGCTACTGCGAGACGTTGGGCTTTAAGATCGGGAAGTTTGCCTATTCGACCGACGTGGTTGATTTCCCCGAGGCGTCTAAACAACACCTCTATGATCTTGATGTCTGGGTCGTCGATTGCCTGCGCCATAAACCGCACAACACACATGCCCATGTTGAAAAGCTGTTGGGCTGGGTTGAGGAATTCAAACCCAAGCAGGTCTATATGACCCACATGAGCATTCAGTTTGATTACGCGAAGGCGATGGCGGATACACCGTACAATGTTGAACCTGCGTATGACGGGCTTGTTATCAGCGTGAATTGATCAGAACGAGCGTTTCTCGGGGCTGGATTGTTAGAGGAAAAAGGGCATCCCATCAATCTCAACGCAACACTCCCGAAACTGCACACCGGTTCTATAATATATATTATGACAAATTATAGAATATCAACTCAAATACGTTGTATATTTAAATTAATACTTTACGCGCCATTCTATAATCCTCTGCGACCATTCGGTCAGCCTTTTAGGCAGATGTATCGCTTACCGCATCCGCTCGTTCGAATTGAACGGTAAAGACACATCCGTTGTGATCATCAGGTTTCGTCAGCTTCACAGTCGTATGGTGACGCAGCGCAATTTCACGGACGATCGATAATCCAAGCCCACACCCGTCCTCTCCGTTCTCGGCTATACGATAAAACCGTTTGAAAACATCCTTATGGTACTTCGATGGAATTCCTGGACCGTTGTCTTCGACCGTCAAGATTACACTGTTGCGCACCACGTCATCTTCCAGTCGGACTGTGACAGCACTTCCTTCCGGGCAATATGTCAGCGCATTGTGCACTAGGTTTTTCAAAAGCTCCTCAATCAACGTAGCATTGCCCATGATCATGGTGGGTTCTGTGATACCTTCATATCCAAGATCAATGCCGCTCTCGATGGCCGTCATGACTTTTGATGCCGTCACGGTTCTGGTGATGTCACACAGATCAATCTTTTCAAACTGTTGACCGGCAAGACCTTCGGGGGCTGCCCGGGCCGATGCCAGCAACTGATTGGCCAAATGCGACGTTTGCTGGGTGGACGTTGCAATCGTTGCCATGATCTGGTGCAGCTTTTCCGGATCATCTTCACGAAGGCCCAGTTCAGACTGCGTGCGCAATGCGGCAAGTGGCGTCCGCAACTGATGGGCGGCATCCGCTGTAAAGCGCTGCATGGTTGCCAAACTGTTTCCAAGGCGTTGAAAAAGATGATTAATTGCGCCGACGAGATGCCGCACTTCATTGGGAACATCATGTTCAATCGGCCTCAAATCGGTTGGTGAACGACGGTTAAGTGCCTCTTCAAGGCGCGTGAGCGGTTTGAGCCCCTGCCCGATACCAAACCAGACAATAACAGCCGCAATCACAATCAGTGCAATCTGACGCGCAGCTGCACTGGCAAGGATGTCTTCGCTCAGACTTGTTCTGGTACCCATGGTTTCAGCAACAAGTACCTGAAAACGTGTTGCTTTTCGAACGCTGGCGACATAGCGCGATAACGCGCCAATGCGAACATTTTCGCCGTTATACACCGCATCATAAAACACCGGATTTTCGCGCAGTGGCAATAACACGTTTGGTACCGGCGGCAGATCTTCGTACCCGGTGATAAATTCACCCTGTATTGTGCCAACTTGATAAAACACGCGGTCTTCGGCCGAACTTGTCAGCATCTCAAGTGCAACATACGGTACATCAACTTCTATCTTGCCCCCGATCAGGACAACACGGTCGGCAATCGCCAATGCAGAACTTAAAAGTGCGCGGTCAAATGCTTGATTTGTCGAGCTAACAGCATTGCTTCGCACTTCAAGAAGCATTAAAGAACTGATCACCAAAAGCGGGATCAGAAGCCAGATAATCAGCCGTCGCCTGAGTGATCCGTTACGCCATTTCATGTCTTTTTCAACAAATAACCAAGTCCGCGTACCGTCTGAATTTTGACCTCAGCCGCTTCAACACGTTTGCGTAAACGACTGATATAAAGCTCTACCGCGTTCGCACTGATATCGTCCTCAAACCCGGCCAACTGATCGGCAATCTGTTCCTTGCTCAGAACATGCCCCAACCGCAACAGCAGAATTTCGAGGATATTAAGCTCGCGGCGTGGAATTTCAATGTCATCGCCATGGATCATGACACGCCGTGCCACCGTATCAAATACCAGTTGACCGCATCTGATCTGGGTGTTGTGCGTGCCGGCATTCCGCCGCATCAATGCCCGTACGCGGGCTTCAAGCTCGACCAGTTCAAACGGCTTTGCCAGATAATCATCCGCGCCAAGATCAAGTCCCTTGACCCGATCTTCGATATCGCCGCGCGCGGTCAGGATCAAAACAGCACTTTCGGCACCGCGATGACGCAGCCGGCGCAGAATTTCAAGCCCGTCAAGCTTTGGCAAATTAAGATCAAGCACGACCAACCCGTATTCCTGAGTGCGCAGGATATCATCGGCTTCTTCACCATCTGCGATCACATCAACGGCATAGCCAGATTGCCGAAGCGATCTGGCTATGCCGTCCGCCAGTGCGGCATGATCTTCGACGACGAGGACTCTCATTGTTTGTCGTACTCTTCCCTGATAAACCGATAATCGGGTTCCGCAGATTTGGTGCATCATGCCAAGTCGCTAGTTCTGGCCGATGAAATCGACAATCGACGCCCGCTTAGGATAGTACACTATGACCTTGGGACGTTCCTGTATTCGTTTATGTGTCATTGCCGTCGCGATGCAAGTATCTTCTGCGTTTGCCGAGGTGTTTCAGTTCCCTGCCCTGCACGCAAGCCAGCCCGCCGACCCAGAACAAGCCCTTCTGACCGATTACAATCAGGTGGCCGTTATATACGGCTCTGCCGACATTGGCGCTTTTAGCCCCGCCATCGAAGCATTTCAGCAGAACAACCCACAGGTTGGCATTGAATATCATCAGCTTCAGACACTTGAAATGTATGACATGACGATCAAGGAACGCGCCAGTGGTGCCGCCAATGCCGATCTGATCATTAGTTCATCCATGGATTTGCAGATGAAGCTGGCAAATGACGGATACGCAATCGCCCACCAAAGTACGCAAACGGATGCCCTGCCCAATTGGGCGCGTTGGCGCAACGAAGCATTCGCCGTGACGCAGGAACCCGCCGTAATTGCCTATAATCGGGAATTTTTCCGCGAAAATGAACTGGAACCACCACGCACACGCGAAGCATTCCTTGAACTGCTGCGTGCGAATGATGATTTACTCAACGAAAAAGTAACAACCTACGATATCGAGCGCAGCGGCGTTGGCTTTCTCTTTCTTGCCCGTGATGAACGATTTTTCCCCGGTATATGGGACTTCATCCGGCAACTAGGTCAATCCAAGGTAAAGCTGTATTCAAACACCTCACCCATGCTGGAAAAAATCGCCGACGGTCAGGTCGTCCTTGGCTATAACCTTCTCGGATCCTATGCGGAAACCTTTAGCCACAGAACACCCAACCTTGGCGTCATCCTTCCCGATGATTTCATTGTCGTTTATTCGCGTATTGCCATTATCCCGCGCGGAGCGCGCAACCCGAACCTCGGCGCACGCTTCCTTGATTACATGCTCTCAATCGAAGGACAAACCGTTCTGCAGGACGCAGGTAATTTTAACCCGGTGCGCGCCGATGTTCCGCAAAGTCCATTTTCCTCATTGATCTTTGACCGCTATGGAGAACGTGTACGCTCCTTTCCGGTTGGTCCCGGCTTGCTGGTCTATCTTGATCAGGCAAAACGTCAGCGGTTTATTCGTCGATGGCAGGATGCACTTTTAAACCGGCGTTAAAATACATCCTGCCAAATATTTGATAATGATCAACCTTCGTGATTTTCAACAGGCACGAGGCGCGGTTCATGCCCGGTATATTTCCAGATCATGCGACGCGGGATCGGGCCTTTGTTGCGGCCACCTTGCTGGGTTTGCTCCCACGCATGGGCAAGAATGCCCACCGACCGTGACAGGCAAAACAACCCACGTGCCAGGGGCGCATCAAATCCCAACTCGGCATAAATAACCGCCGTCGCACCATCTATGTTCATCGGGATTTTTTTGCCTTTACGCGCCTCAAGCGTCTTTTCGACTTCACGGGCAATCATGCCAAAATGCCCGTTGACAATGCCATCGTTGGCCGCATCTTCCACCAGCCCCAACAAGCGCGGCGCACGCGGGTCGGTCGGATGGAAACGATGCCCAAATCCGGGAATATGTTTGCCATGTTCGGAAATCTGGTGATCAAGCCCGTCCGAAACCGCCTGCGCGACGGATACGCCATCATCAATACGTCGTGCAATATCGCGATATAAGGCAACCGCCTGCTCGCCCGCACCACCATGAACGTCGCCCAGCACATTTACGGCACTTGCCATTGCATTGTTAAGTCCAACGCCACAGGTTGCCGCCATGCGGGCAATAGCAATACTTGGAGCTTGTGGGCCATGATCGACAGCAGCCACCAATGCCGCCTCAAGCAGTTTTGCCTGCTTGGGATTGGGCAAGTCACCCCGTGTCATCAACCAGATCATTGCCGGAAAGCTGACATTGCCAATCAAATCTTCGATGGCATAACCTGAATAGCGAATTTCGCCGGGTTTCATATCGATGATCGAGCTTTGCCACCAGTCCGATACTTCGTGTTCGACATCACGTGCTGTTTTCTCGCTCATAATACGCCCTCCGCTTTCAGCGTTTTGATTTCGTCAACCGACAATCCAAGCCCGGCCAAAATGGTTTCATTGTCCTGTCCCAAAACGGGCGGCGGCGCATCAACACTTGGGGCTTCGCCATTAAGCTTCATACCCGTGCGCAAGACGCGAATGTCACGCTCAACACCCGGCACGCTTGCAAAATCGGCGATCATTCCGCGATCGGCGATTTGTGGCAATGAAAGTGCCTGTGGCACGGTTAGAACCGCACCGGCGGGAACACCAACCGCATTAAATGCCAGCACCCAGTCATCGGTACGACCTGTTTGAAGTACCCCCTCAAGCAACCCGGCCAATTCTTTGCGGTTTGAAAGACGATCAGAACGGGTCAGAAAGCGTGGATCGGCTTTAAGCGCGTCTAGTTCAAGCACATCACACACGGCTTCAAACTGTTCCTGCTTATTCGCCGCAATGTTGATTTGACCATCTGCAGTGCGAAACGCTCCGGACGGGGATGACGTAAAGTTATCATTGCCGTTTGCGATCGGTTGCTGCCCGGCAATAAGGAAGTTCGAAACCACCCAGCCCATGGTCGCAACGACCGATTCCAGCATCGAAATATCGATAAAGCTACCCTTGCCCTCATTATTACCAAGCGCCCTGCCCGCGAGTGCTGAACTGATCGCACAAGCTGCCGTCAGGCCCCCAATGGTATCGGCAACCGGATACCCGACCCGATAGGTTTCCTTATCTTCTTCACCAGTGATGGTCATGATACCAGAAAGGCCCTGCACGATTTGATCGTAAGCTGGCAGCTTTTTCATCGGACCACTTTGCCCGAACCCGGATATCGCACAATAAATCAAGGCCGGGTTCACCTTGGACAACACGTCATAGTCAAGCTCAAGCCGATCCATCACGCCGGGTCGAAAATTCTCAACTAATACGTCGGCCTTCTTGACCAGTTTTTTAAGGATATCCTTGCCGCGCGGGTCTTTCAGATTAAGTGTGATCGATTTCTTCCCGGCATTCTGGGCGAGGAACGAAACCCCCATCAGCTTTTCATTCAAACCGGCATCCGCACCCAGTTGGCGGGCCAAATCACCGCGCCCAGGGGCTTCGACCTTAATCACTGTTGCGCCAAGATGTGCCAGTTGATGACAACAAAACGGTCCGGCAAGCACATTGGTCAGGTCCAAAACCGTGACGCCATGAAGCGGTTTGGTATTTTGCATACTATTTCCCAATATTCTGTTTGGTAGAATTATGTTCTATTATATAGAATTTACTATCCTCGCAAAACGGTTCAATCAGTCAGCAATCAGGCTGCCGCCTATAAGAATTTGGAAAGACCATGTCAGAACAGAATGTTAGCGCCGTTGAACGCGCGCTTATGATCCTTGATGTTTTTACCGATCAGGATGCGGATCTGTCGCTTAAGGACCTCGCTGAACGCACTGGAATGTACAAAAGCACCATCTCAAGACTGGCCGGAACATTAGAGTCGAATGGTTTTCTGATGATTTCGGGGCGTGGGCGATATCGATTGGGCCCGGCCTTATGGCGATTGGGGTCCATTTATCGGCGATCATTTAGGATGGATGACGTTGTCCGCCCACATCTAAGCACACTTGTTGATCAAAGCGGTGAAACAGCCTCTTTCTATGTCCCGGAAGGGTCAAACCGCCTGTGCTTGTTTCGCGAAAACTCACCACGCAGCCTGCGCCATCACCTTGAAGAAGGTGCCATCCTGCCCTGTGACCGTGGGGCCGCCGGACATGTTATTCGTGCGTGGGGCAACGGCGTTGATGATCGGGCGTTAGAAGTCCTTGAACACGGTTTTGCGCAAAGCCACGGTGAACGCGACCCTGATATTTCAGCCATCGCTGTTCCGGTTCTTGACCGACACAAACAAATGTTGGGTGTTTTGTCATTGTCGGGTCCGGGCAGCCGGTTCACAGCAGAAAAACGCCAGAGCGTATTGTCTTTATTGAAATCTCATGCCCTTGAATGTGGTCGCTCTCTTTCGGCGTAACGCCTACTTTTCCGCCATATTTGGCACCGTCTATGCCACAGCTTCATAAAACATATGCCTTTTTTTCACCTGATTGTTGGCAATGACAGGTTGGTGACAGGTTTGGCTGTTAACGTCCTGCCACTGCCGATCAGGGGGTAAAACCGCCCAAGGATCAAAAACAAGAATATCGGCAAGGGAGGACTTACTTTCAATTCGACAGTCAGGTTGCGTTTGCACACCTGAAAGGTCGTGATCGTTCTCCGTTGCTGAAGTTCTGTCCTTAATGATCGGCGCGCCACCGTTTTGGTGGCTTGGGAAAATGCTTTAGTGTCTGGAGGAGACCCTGATGAACAAGCTGACGATGTTCTCGCGTCGCGGATTTATGGTTGCAGCAACTGCTGTGGCTGTTTCGACGGCTGCTTTTGCTGTTACGACTGCCAAAGCTGCAGAAATGGATGAAGTTCACTTTATCATTCCGGGCGGCGCAGGTGGCGGCTGGGACGGTACCGCACGTGGTACAGGCGAAGCCCTGACAAAATCCGGTCTGGTTGGCACTGCATCTTATGAAAACATGTCTGGCGGCGGCGGCGGTAAAGCCATTGCTTACATGATCGAAGCTGCTGATCGCCTTGATAACACCTTGATGGTCAACTCCACTCCGATCATCGTGCGTTCGCTGACCGGGGTCTTCCCGCAATCGTTCCGCGACCTGACCCCGATTGCTGCTGTTGTTGCTGAATATGCGGCCTTTGCCGTACCGGCAGACAGCAAGTTCGAAATCTTTCACCGACGTTGTTGCATCTGTCAAATCTGACCCGTCATCGGTCAAATTTGGTGGTGGCTCGGTCCGTGGTGGCATGGATCACATTGTTGCAGCCTACGCTGTGCAGCAGGGTGGCGGCGATGCCAAACAGGTAAAATACATTCCGTATGATGCCGGTGGCAAAGCAATTGCAGGTCTTCTGTCGGGCGAAACCGACGTTCTGTTCGACCGGTCTTGGCGAACTTCTTGAACTCGCCAAAGCAGGTCAGATTCGCATTCTTGCGGTAACTTCGAACGAACGTATCGAAGCAGCTCCGGAAGTTCCGGCTCTCGGCGAACTCGGCATTGATGCAGAATTCGTCAACTGGCGCGGTTACTTCGGCTCACCTTCCCTGTCGGCTGACAAAGCGGATGCGTATGCAGCACTTCTCAAAGACGTGCAGGCGACCCCGGAGTGGGACACCGTGCGCAAACGTAACGGCTGGGAAAAAATCTATAAAGGTCGTGAAGAGTTTTCCACCTTTATGGAAAACCAGGAAAAGGTCGTTGGCGACCTGATGCGCGATCTTGGCTTCCTGAAATAAGCCATTAGAAAACCGATAAAAAGACTTCCGAAGGAAACCACGCCATGTCCATCAATCGTGACAAATTCGGCGCACTGCTTTTTCTATGCCTTGCGCTGATCTACGGGTTTTATGTCGATGATATCCCGTTGCTGTTTGGCGACGAAGATGCGCCGTTTAATGCTCAAACCCTTCCTAATGCGCTTGCGTGGATATTAGGTTTGGTTTCCTTCATCCAACTGGTCATGCCTGCCAATCAAGAGGCAGGCAACCTTTCGGCCGCCTTCCGCGGTTTGAAATGGGGCCGTGTTGTTCAGCTTGGTGTGCTGATGGTCTTTTATGGCTTTACCATTCGCTATCTCGGCTTCCTGATCTCAACCACGATCTTTTTGGTCGGGGGCTTTGCCGTTCTTGGCGAACGCCGGATCAAGGTTTTGCTGGGTGCATCCATCCCTGTTGTTTTCATTTTCTGGTACCTGCTGACCCAACTGATGGGCATCTATCTGGCACCGGGTGACATCTTCGAAATGCTGGGTTAGGGCGAAAGAAATGCTTGAAGGAATTTTCTCCGGTCTTTCGACCGCAGTCATGCCGATCAACCTTCTGATGGTTGCTGTCGGCTGTTTCGCCGGGACATTTATCGGCATGTTGCCGGGGCTCGGTCCGATCACCGCAATTGCGCTAATGATCCCGATCACCTACGGCTTTGATCCTTCTACCGGCCTGATCCTGATGGCCGGTGTCTATTACGGTGCTATCTTTGGCGGTTCGACATCGTCAATCCTGATTAACGCACCCGGCGTTGCCGGTACCGTTGCGACTGCCTTTGACGGTTATCCAATGGCCCAAAAAGGTCAGGCTGGCAAGGCACTGGCAATTGCCGCCTACTCGTCATTTTCCGGCGGCACGATTGCGGCGATCTTCTTGTTGGTTGCGGCCCCTGTTCTTGCTTCTGTTTCGCTATCGTTCCAGTCGGGTGATTATTTCGCCCTGATGGTATTGGGGCTAACGGCGGTATCGGCCTTTGCCGGGAAAGGTCAGGTTCTCAAGGCAATTACCATGACGCTGTTTGGCATCATGCTGTCAACCATCGGCACTGATCCGGCGGCTGGTGTTGCACGCTTTACCTTTGGCAACATGGACCTTATTGACGGCATCAGCTTCCTGCTGCTTGCCATGTCAACCTTTGCGCTCTCCGAAGCCCTTCTGTCGATCCTGCGTCCGACCAAGGACACACGCACTGACGAAGAACGGGCGTTGAAAAACCTTGGCTCAATGAAGCTGTCCAAAGAAGAAGTCAAAACCATGATCCCGGTAATCGGTCGATCCTCGGTGCTTGGCTTCTTTACCGGCGTTCTGCCCGGTGCCGGTGCGACCATTGCATCCTTCCTTGCCTATGGCATGGAACGCAACATTGCATCTGCAAAGGAAAAGCTTCAGTTCGGTAAAGGGTCCATTCGTGGCCTTGCTGCCCCGGAAACCGCCAACAATGCCGCTTGTTCTGGCTCTTTCGTCCCACTTTTGACCCTTGGTATTCCGGGGTCTGGCACGACGGCGGTCATGATGGGGGCTCTGATTTCCTATGGCGTTCAACCAGGCCCGCGTCTGTTTGTTGAGCAGCCGGAAGTCTTCTGGTCGGTTATTATTTCGATGTATATCGGCAACATCGTGCTTCTGGTGTTGAACCTGCCGCTGATCCCTTACATCTCCCGCCTTTTGGCTCTGCCGCAGCAATTGTTGGTCCCGTTCGTGCTGTTCTTCTCGCTGATCGGTGTTTATCTGGTGACCTTTAACGCCTTTGATATTCACATGATGGTCATTGCCGCGGCAATCGCTATTGGTTTGCGTCTTTTGAACTATCCGATGGCACCGATGCTGCTGGGCTTCATTTTGGGCAGCATGATGGAAGAAAACCTGCGCCGTGCACTGATGATCAGTGATGGCTCGCTGGCCTTCCTTTGGGAACGTCCGATCACGCTTGTGATCCTTCTGCTCAGTGCCCTGTTCCTGTCAGCACCTTTGGTCGGCAACCTGCGCCAATGGGTAAAAAACCGCAAAGCGGTGCCAAACGACGGTGAATTCTAAGACCTGAAAAGCTTCCGACGCGAAGGAATTGGATGAATGCGCTTTCTTGATAATTTGGCGATTGGGCCAAAAACTCTTTTGGTCCCGGTCTTTCTGATGGTTGTGATCGTTGCAATGGGTATTGCGACGGTCGCCACACTTGAAAGCGAGAAAAACACCCTCACCAGCCTTCGCGTCGAAGCCTATGAGCGGCGGTCTGACGCACTCACACTCAGTAACGCACTGAACGAGGTGCATGGATCGCTGTTTCGTATCCTAACATGGGATTCCAACGGCATTAATGCTGCGACTGTTCCTGAGTTGCGCGAACAGGTCAGTCATATTTCAGAAGACCTTGCCCCGCTCGCACAACGGCTTGCGGTTGTTGGTGGCGACGAGTTCACCAGCAACTATGAGAAATACATCGAACAGGTTGACCAGTTCCTGGTTGAAAGCGAAATGAACATCTACGGCGCACTCGAAGTCATTGCGCAGGCCGATGAAACATTCCGTGCCCTTCAGGTGCCGCTTAATCAAATTCTGGTACAGACCCACGAACTGGCCCAAACATCCTTTGCCAATGCATCGTCACAGGCAGAAGCCTTGCAACGGGTATTCGTGATTGTTGCCATCCTTGTTGTGTTTATTGCCGGGGTGGTTTCTGTGTTCGTCTCACGGCGCATTTCACGCCCCATGACCGATCTTTCACATCTGATCGAACAAATCGCCAATGGCGATCTGGACATTGATGTTCGTGGCGTTCAACGCCGTGATGAAATCGGCACGGTTGCAAGATCTGTAACTGTTTTGCGCGATCAATCCAAAGAAGCCGAAAGCCTGCGCAAAGAACGCGAACGCGTCCGAACGATCGAAGGCGAACGCCAGCAGGACTTGATCCGCGCTACCGATCATTTCCAACGCACCGTTCAGGATGCCCTTTCCGGGTTTGACCGTGAATTTGGCTCACTGAACGGATCGGCAAGCGACATGGAGCAGATCGCAACCTCGGCAAGCGCACGTTCTGCTGATGCCAATCAACATTCCGAACAAGTTCTCCATCATATCGAAGCCGTATCGCAAACCACGGCAAGCCTGTCCGAAGCCATTGCCGAAATCGGCCATCAGGCACAAAATTCTGCCGAAGTCGCTGGCAAGGCCCGCTCGGAAAGTGAACAGTCCCGCGCCCTGTTTGAACAGTTGACCAACGCGACACAACGCATTGGCGATATTGTCGGTCTGATCGAAGACATCGCAAGCCAGACCAACCTACTGGCCCTGAATGCCACCATCGAAGCAGCCCGTGCCGGGGACGCAGGCAAGGGCTTCGCCGTCGTTGCCGGTGAGGTTAAAAACCTTGCATCGCAGACCGCACGCGCCACCGAGGATATTTCCAATCAGGTCGATGAGATCCGTGGCCTGACAGACAATGTCGTCGGCGCACTGCAAAGTGTTGCAAATGTGATTGGTGAGGTTGATCAATCGGCCGCCGCGATTGCTGCAGCTGTGGAAGAGCAACAGGCATCAACGGCTGGTATTTCCGATAGCATTCATGATGCCAATGGCGGGATGCGCACGGTGGCCGAAGCGGTTGGTGCTCTTGATACCGAAACCGCCCGCGTTCATAACGGTTCGGAAAATGTCACGCGTGCAACCAACACACTTAATACCGAAGCATCGCGACTGCGCGATGCGATTGATGGGTTCCTCGAACAGATCAACAAGAACAAGGCCAGCGCATAATGAGCAGATCACCCGAAGATCCAGCCATGTCCAGTTGGATCAACCGTATTTCGGGTGTAATGACACCACGCTTTTTCAAAAGACTATCTATTGCTCTTGGCATCGGCCTTGTTGGTGGATTGATCGCACATAGCCTAAACATGCCGCTCGCATGGATGATGGGACCGATGCTTGCAACTTTTGTGGCAAGCTTGATGCGCGTTCAGATGGGCATTCCGATGGAGTTTCGCTCGGTCATTCTGGGGGTGATCGGCATTTTTCTTGGCGCGTCCTTTACCCCTGAAACCCTTGATCAGGCCGTCCGCTGGCCAATCAGCATGATTGCGGTGCTGATTTACGTGCCCGTCGTGACGGTTTTTGTGACGTGGTTCTATACCAAAATCGCCCGACTTGATCCGGCAACAGCCCTGTTTTCAGCAACACCGGGTGGTCTGACGCCTATGGTCGTCCTTGGCGCTGCTGCGGGCGGAAATGAACAGGAAATCGCATTAACGCAAGGCTTGCGCGTTCTGTTGCTGGTCATGTCCGCCCCCTTGATCGTTTTAATGATTACGGGTGTCGTTGCCAGCGGTCATGGCGATGGTGATGCGGTCTATATGACACTGTCAGAAGGTCTTTTGACAGGTGGTGCCGCCCTTCTCACTGTCTTGCTGTTTCGCAAGCTTCGCGTCCCGGCTGCCTATATGACAGGTGCAATGCTTGCCAGCATGGTTCTGCACGTTACCGGGATCGTTGAAGGTAATTTACCTGATTGGCTTTTGGCCGGAAGTCTTCTGATCCTTGGCTCCGCCATCGGCAGCCGTTTTGCGGGCGTCAAATTATCATTTCTAGCGCGATTGGCCGGTTATTCGATCTTTGCCACGCTAGTAATTTTGGCCTTTACCGGCGGCGTTGCCTGGATGGTGTCGCAATGGCTTGATCTTGATTTCATTGCTGTGTTGCTGGCGTTTGCGCCGGGGGGCGTTGCTGAGATGTCGCTGATCGCACTGGCACTGAATGTCGAGCCAAGCTTCGTTGCCTTCCACCACATCGTCCGTATATTTGAAATCGTCTTACTTGCGCCGATCATGGCAAAGTGGTTCCAGCGCCATATGCAGCGCAAGAACGCGCAGAATAACACCCCTATCCGGTAAGCGTTCTGCACCGACGGAATTTCCCCGCCTTTAAGTACTAAGGGTTTCCGGGAATCAAAAAGACGGGATGACGCCTAACCGTCAGTTTTTATCGACAATTACATCATGATCAAGCAGTGGCGCGACATCGATGTCGCTTGCATCCATCATGCCGGACACACGTTGCAAGGCAGCGATCAGGAACGTCTGTTCCCATTCTTCAAGATCATTGAAGTTATCTGAAAATCTGTCATGCAGTGCCATGGGAGCCCGATCAAGGATGGATCGTCCTTGATCCGTTAAGCGGACAAACACTTTGCGCTTATCCGTGTCACCACGCGCACGCAAGACAAGCTCCATCGCCTGAAGCTTATCAACCAATGAGGTTGTTGATGCCTGCGCCAGATTCACCTTTGCGGCAATCTGGCCAACCGTCATCTCGCCGTATTCTTCCAGTGATTGCAAAACCAGAAGCTGCGATGTCTTCAACCCGGTGATTTTACCAAGTTTTTTAGCGTGAATATCGCTCGCGCGTAGAATGCGGCGAATGGAGATCAACGCTTCATGCAATTTGTCCATTTGAATTTCCGGGCGTCAATTGTTGTCCTGCTACAAAAGATGTTTTAGCCCCAGAACCGCGAAACCGCAACGGTTTAAGATGACCTTCCATCGATATCCGATATTTTATTTCATCGATTTTCGGTATTTCATGACGAAAATATGTCAGCGACATCGATCCATCAATATCGAAGACCGATTAATTTATGTTTTCTTTCATATCAATAACTTACTAGGTTTCACGTTATTTTCATCGAGAAAGGGTTGATCAATTTGTATCGCTATTCTATACATCTCTCGCGACATGAATGATCGCATATCGAAATAACAGAGCAGGCAGACCGATGAAAATTGCCAACAATCAAGGCAACACCGGCCGCAAAGCCAACCTGATTATCCGAAAACCGAAGGCCACCGACGGCGCAACGGTCAATGCGTTGATCGCCGATTGTAAGCCTTTGGATGAAAATTCGATGTATTGCAACTTGCTGCAGTGCTCGCACTTTGGCGACACATGCGCGATTGCAGAACTCGATGGCGAAGCCGTGGGCTTTGTTTCCGGTTACATCGTCCCAAGTACGCCTGAGCAGCTTTTTATCTGGCAGGTTGCCGTTTCCCCGAAGGCCCGTGGCCTTCGTCTGGCGAAACGTTTGATCCTTGATATTCTGGATCGCCCGGCATGCTACAATGTGTCGCAACTGAACACGACGATCACGTCAACCAATGCACCGTCTCAGGGTGTGTTCCGTTCAGTCGCACGCGAGCTCGGCGCCGACGTCAAACGCAAAGTTCAGTTTGAACGCGAAACGCATTTTGACGGCGCGGCTGCCAGTGAGATCCTGTGGCAGATTGGCCCGTTTGAACGTGAAGACGTCGAACGCGTCGCGGCCTGATCCTCAATAACCATTTTCACCGCTTTCATGCCTCAAAACGGCAAAGCCGTTATTGGGAACATCCGGTTCGCCGGGGCGTTTGACATGACAAGTGGACTTGACTTTTCCCAATCTGAAAGAGGGAACCATGACTGTATTTGATCGCCTTGAATCGGAAGTTCAGAGCTATGCACGCTCCTTCCCCGTTACGTTTGAAAAAGCCGAAGGCGCCTGGCTCACCGATGAGAACGGCAACCGTTATCTTGATTTCCTTGCCGGTGCCGGCAGCCTGAACTATGGCCATAACCATCCTGTTCTGCAGGAAAAGCTGATTGATTACATCAAATCAAACGGCATTACCCATGGCCTGGACATGCACACCAAGGCCAAGGAAGCCTTCCTGACCGCGCTTGAAGACAAAATCCTCAAGCCGCGCGACATGGAATACAAGGTTCAGTTTACCGGTCCAACCGGCACCAATGCTGTTGAAGCCGCATTGAAACTTGCGCGCCGCGTCAAAGGCCGCGAAACGGTGATTTCATTCACCAATGGCTTCCATGGCTGCACCTTGGGTGCGCTTGCCATCACCGGTAACGAGCATCATCGCGGGGCTGCTGGCGTATCGCTTGACAACGCCGTTGCCGTTCCGTTTGACGGCTACATGGGCGACAGTGTTGATACCGTCGACTATCTTGATCGTGTTCTTTCCGACAACTCAAGCGGCGTATCACTTCCTGCTGCTGTGATTGTCGAGGCAGTGCAGGGTGAAGGCGGCTTGAACGCGGCGGACTTTGGCTGGTTGAAAAAGCTCGAACAGACCTGCCGTAAGCATGACATCCTGCTGATCGTTGATGACATTCAGGCAGGCTGCGGTCGTACTGGCACGTTCTTTAGTTTTGAACCCGCTGGTATGAAGCCTGACATGATTACGCTTTCGAAGTCGCTGTCAGCTTATGGCCTGCCGTTTGCGGTTGTTCTGATGAAGCCGGAGTTTGACGTCTGGCATCCGGGCGAGCACAACGGTACCTTCCGTGGTAACAATCATGCGTTTGTCACCGCTACAGCAGCCCTTGATCACTTCTGGTCAGATGATAAGTTTGCATCCGAAGTGTCTGACAAGGCTGAATTCCTTGGCAAGCGTCTCGAAGAAATTGCCGAACGCTATGGCGACGGCAAAATCTATCGCAAAGGACGCGGCCTGATGCAGGGTATCTGCTTTGAAAGCGGTGAACTCGCATCGAAGGTTACCAAGGAATGCTTCAAGCATAACCTGATCATTGAAACCAGCGGCCCGGAAGATGAAGTTGTCAAATGCCTTGTGCCTTTGATCATCTCCAAGCAGGATTTGGGTCACGGCCTTGATATCCTTGAGCTGGCAACTGCCAAAGCCATGGGCAAGGACGTTGTTGCAGCCAAAGCCGCTGCGGAATAATAAGGTTGGGCGATGCTATTGGGTGTCGCCCTTCCCTACCACCTAGATAGCCCCACACCTTAAATAATTCAAAGAGTTAAAAATGATTGTTCGCACCCTGAAAGAATGTGAAGCATCCGGTCGCCGTGTGGTTTCTGATAACTGGGAAAGCACGCGTATGTCGCTTGCTGAAGATGGTATGGGCTTCTCTTTCCATATCACCACCATCTATGCCGGCACCGAAACCGAAATTTGCTATGCCAATCATTTCGAGACCGTCTATTGCATCTCAGGCAACGGTGAAGTCGAAACCATTGCCGATGGCAAAAAGTACAAAATTGAGCCGGGAACGGTTTACATCCTTGATAAGCACGACCGCCATTATCTGCGCGGTGGCACCGAGGATATGGTTGTCGCATGCGCGTTCAACCCGCCACTCAATGGCCGCGAAGTCCATGACGAGAACGGGGTTTACCCGCTCGATGGCGACGCACTCGCCAGCTAAGCTTTTGGTTTGGGGCGGTAGATAAAGCCGCCCCAGACTTTAAGAAATAATAGTTTTCAAGGATACGCCCCCAAAGGAGGCAACATGCTTTCAGCCCAGAAAAAAACGGACGCTGGGCATAGCGTTCACAAGATCGGTGGTACGTCGATGACCCAGGTTGAAGCGGTCATGGACAACATTCTGGTCGGCAATCGTAGCGAAGAAGAACTGTATAATCGGGTCTTTGTCGTTTCAGCTTATGGCGGGTTCACCGACCTTCTGCTGGAAAACAAGAAAACCGGTGAAGCAGGCGTCTATCAGCTTTATGCCGGATCGGAAACCGATTGGGCTTGGGGCGATTCTCTGACCAAAGTTTCCGAGAAAATGTGTGCCATCAACGAAGAAATCTTTGGCGATGCGCCCGAACTGAAACTGGCCAATGCCTTTGTTCAGGAACGCGTTGAAGGTACGCGCAGCTGCTTGATGGACCTCCATCGCCTATGCAGCTTTGGGCATTTCAAACTTGAAAAGCACCTGTTGACCGTTCGTGAGATGCTGTCTGCCATTGGTGAGTCCCATAGTGCGCACAACACCATGTTGCTGCTGCGTGCCAAGGGCGTGAATGCTGTGTTCGCCGACCTTTCGGGGTGGCGTGAGCCAGAAGCATCAACCCTTGATGGTCGCATTTCAAAAGTCTTCGACGACATTGACCTTGGCAGCCAGCTTGCGATTGCAACCGGCTATGCCCAGTGCAGCGAAGGCCTGATGAGCATCTATGGCCGCGGCTATAGTGAAGTCACCTTCTCACGCATTGCATGCCTGACACAGGCGCGAGAAGCGATCATTCACAAGGAATTCCACCTCTCAAGTGCTGATCCGCGCATCGTCGGCGAAGATGCTGTGCGCCCAATTGGCCGCACGAGCTATGATGTGGCTGATCAGCTGTCAAACATGGGGATGGAAGCTATCCACCCACGTGCAGCCAAGGGTTTGCGTCAGAACGACATTCCGCTGCGTATCGCCAATACCTTTGAACCGGAACATCCCGGTACGGTCATTGACGATCATTGGGATCCTGAAAACAGCCGGGTTGAGATTGTCACTGGCGTTCCGACCGCGTTCGAGATTGAAGTTTTCAATCAGGATATGGTGGGCATTCCGGGCAGCGAGGAATCAATCCTTAGCGTGCTTAAACGTTATAAGGTTCCGACCGTCACCAAGAACCTGAACGCCAATACAATTACGCATTATGTATCAGCACCGCTCAAGCAGATCCGTCGTTGTGTTGACGAGATCGAGGAAAAGCACCCTGAAGCAACCGTTCAGACCCGTAAGGTCGCGATTGTTTCGGTAATTGGCGCCAATATCGATCAGCCTGGCCTGTTTGCACGTGCTGTGACAGTCCTTGATAAGGCAGGCGTCGAACTGGTTGCCTCGCACTTCCCGAGCCGTCGCGTCGATCTGCAGTTTGTTGTGGCAGAAGGCGATTTCAACAAGGCAATCGTTGCCCTGCATCGCGGTCTTGTTGAAGGTAAAAAAGAAGAAGGCGCGTCAGACAAAAAGACCAAGAATGATAGCGCTAACAAACAGGACAAGCTTAAGGCTGCATAAGCCTTAAGGCATCCGAACATCACATCAGAACCCGCAGTGCTTGCAAAAGCCTGCGGGTTTTGTTTTGTGCCAACCCCATACTTGCCATTGTCAGAGATGGTGCGTCGCGATAGGACTTATCTGTCTATTCCAGTCCAAAGCCCGTTTCTCAGGAAAGCCCGCATGAGCACTCATAACAGCAAAGCGATTAACGACCTTCTTGATATTATGGCCAAGCTGCGCGACCCGGATGGCGGGTGTCCTTGGGATCTGGAACAGGATTTTTCGACCATCGCCCCCTACACCATCGAAGAAGCCTATGAAGTTGCCGACGCCATTGCCGATGGTGATATGAACGAACTTCGCGATGAGTTGGGGGATTTGCTGTTGCAGGTGGTTTTCCATGCGCAGATGGCACAGGAAGAAGGTCATTTCACCTTCGAAGATGTCGCCAACAGCATCAATGAGAAAATGATCAGCCGCCATCCCCATGTATTTGGCAACGGAAACGCCACTACAACCGATGGCGTCAACCAGACGTGGGAGAAAATCAAGGCTGCCGAACGGGCGCAAAAGGCCGAAACCAAGGGTCACGACCGTCACAGCGCGCTTGACGGTGTTGCCAGCGCCCTCCCCGCACTCATGCGGGCTGAAAAGCTGACCAAACGTGCTGCACGTGTTGGCTTTGACTGGCCAAGTACGGATGAAGTGTTTGACAAGCTTCATGAAGAAATTGACGAGCTTAAAGCCGAAATGACCGAAAACCCCGATCAGGACCGTATCGAGGATGAACTGGGCGACATGTTATTTGTCATGGCAAACCTTGGTCGTAAGCTTGGCGTCGATCCCGAAGTCGCCCTGCGGCGCGCGAACCATAAATTCACCCGTCGCTTCCACTTCATCGAAGATGAACTGGCGAAAGACAGCCGCACCGCGTCACAGTCCGATTTGCAAGAAATGGACGCGCTTTGGAATAAGGCAAAGAAGGTTGAACGGGGTCAGGCATAAGTGCACCGGCACGACACCTGCCCCTTCATATAATATGTGCGTCAACCTTCAAGCGGCATATAAATCTCGGTCAAAAGCTCGGTTGGTGCCGTTTCACGCGGGTTGTTCAAATATTCCTCGAACACGGGGCCCTCGCGTACTTCTTCACCAGACTGGGGCAACCATTTGCCAAATAACCATAAATAAGCTGACTTCATATCAGCATATGGTCCCTTATACCGCAGGCATGCGTATCTTCCGGCCTCCACCACTGTGCGTTCAACCGGCGCCTCAATCGTAATTGATTCCGTCTGATCAAGTAGCGCACCCGCCTTTGAGAACAGATCGTTTTCGGTAAAGGCATCTGGGTCGGTGTGATACACGCCAATAAGTCTGACATTTGGCTCAATCAGGTCACGCACCGCAAGCCACCCAAACAGGCGATCAAATGCTTCGCCAATTTGCATGAATGATCCGTGGTGATCGATGGTCAAAAGCGACATTTCAGGCACATCGCGTATTTCGACAGTCCAAGGACCACAGACGCTTTCACGCTGCTCTTCAAGGGCGTCATGGAATTGGCGATGGCTGCCTTCCTTGCCATAGCGCGCCGGTGGCATCCCATAGCTGTCAGAGAATATTCGGGTGAAAGATTGTATATTGGGATAACCACATCGTTTGGCGATCTCATCAATCTGAATTGCACTGTTTGCTAGCATCCCGGCCGCGCTATGAAGGCGAACGCGCTTTACCGTCGCGGCGACGGTTTCACCAAACACACCGTGATAAATGCGATGCCAATGCGTTGGCGACATACAGGCAATTTCGGCCAGTCGATTTAAATCAAGTTCGTCAGAAAGATGGTCATGGATGTGGGCCTGTACGCGGGAAAGGCGGTCTTGGTAGGAGCGTTGGGCATGTAATTTGTTCATCGTTCTCTCATGCAATTTGTTGTGCACTTTGAAAACGCTAACACGCGTCGATTTGACAAATCTTGCGATCTTGCGTCAAGCCGTGGCTCGGATCGACTTACGAAAAGAGCGGCAGAAGAATTTCATTCATCTCAGACCACAGGTCTTCGGAACTGGCACACAAAAGTCCGGGGGCCTCTGTATTGGCGTTATATTCATTACTACGGTCTGCGGTAATATAGCGGGCATACCCACCAGCTTCGCGCACCAAAAGCGTGCCCGGCGCGTGGTCCCAAGGCTTTAGAGTCCGATAGGCGCAAAAATCGAAATCACCACGTGCCAATTCTTCATACTCAGCCCCGCAGCATGAATAATGCGCAACAGTGTCAAAGAAATCGATATGGCCGTAATGGCTTACAAGACGGTCACGCGCATAGGAAATCAGAAATCCTTTGGCATCGCAGGCTTTTGTGATGTGGGATCGCACCGAAACAGGGCTACCCTGATAGCACGTTCCAGCACCCTTTTCGGCCACGGTTGCGGTTCCCTCAATCGGGTCAACAATCCATGCCGCAACCGTTTCACCCGCAACATACAAACCAACCATGCAGCGAAACGGTTGACGATTGTGGGCAAAGTTTTTGGTGCCATCGACTGGATCAATGATCCAGACGGGATCGGATGCCGCAAATGCATGGTCCTGCAATTTCGGATCGGCATGTGCGGCCTCTTCGCCCAAGGCGATACTGCCCGGTAACAGGTCGGTTAACCGGGCAGTTAAAACGCGTTCGGCTTCTGTATCGGCGATGGTCACCAGATCAAGCGCGTGGGTTTTGGCCTCGATATCTTCATCGGCCAGTTGGCCAAAGCGCGGGGCAATTTCAGCAGCCGATACTTCCCGGATGATACCGGTTACTTTTTCAATATCGACTTTCACCAACACGCAACTTCTCCTTCTGGCGTTTAACGACAATCAGACAACGTGTATTTCAAAACCAGATTTAGCACACCAGTCTTCAAACCGCCCCACCCGCGTAGAATCTATCCGCACCTGAATGGCAATGCCGTCATCGCCTTCTGTGCGCTGAAGAACTTCACCATGTTCATAAAGGCGTGCAAGCGATTTGCCATCCGAATACGGCACGCACAGCTCAAACACCGGCATATGTTCCGTAAGCCGGTCTTCAACCAAGCCCAGAAGCGCATCGCAATTCGTGCCTTTGATGGCCGAAATGGCGATCGTGTTGTCGTGGCGCGCCGCTGACTCGTTCACCGCCTGCAGGTCATCACCTTTAAGCTGGTCAATCTTGTTAAGCGCTTCAACAAGTTCTTCGCCGTCAATTGCCTTTTGCAGCCCAAGTTCCTTAAGAACTTCAAGCACGTCAAGCCTTTGCTCTTCGGTTTCTGCCGAAGCCACATCACGGACATGGACAATCAAATCCGCTTCAAGCACTTCTTCAAGTGTTGCACGGAATGCTGCCACCAGATCGTGCGGCAAATCGGAAACAAATCCGACAGTGTCTGACAGAATGACCTTGCGTCCACTTGGCAAGATCAGACCGCGCATGGTCGGATCAAGAGTTGCAAATAGCATGTCCTCGGCAAGCACTTCGGACGTGGTCAGCTGATTAAACAGCGTCGATTTTCCGGAGTTGGTATAGCCCACCAAAGCCACAATAGGATATGGCACACGGCGACGTGCTTCGCGGTGAAGCTCACGTGTTCGTTTAACTTCCTCAAGCTCACGCCGAAGTTTGGCAAGCTTGTCACCAATCAAACGACGGTCAATCTCAATCTGACGTTCACCCGGGCCGGCAAGGAAGCCGCGACCACCTCGCTGACGCTCAAGGTGGGTCCACGTGCGAACCAGTCGTGACCGCTGATAACTCAGCAAGGCCAATTGTACCTGCAAGCGTCCCTCACGGGTCCGCGCACGGTCCGCAAAAATCTCAAGGATCAGACCGGTACGGTCAATAACCTTACACTTCCACTCTTTCTCCAGGTTACGCTGCTGGATCGGGGTAAGTTGGCCATTGATCATAACGATGTCGGCTTCTTCTGCCTTGATCTGCAGACCGAGCCGTTCGGTAACGCCCTTCCCGAATAAGGTAGAAGGGCGTACTTTTGCGATGGGCACAATATCTGCGCCCACCACTTCAAAATCCAACGCGCCAGTCAAACTGATTGACTTGGCCAGACGCGACGACGCGTCGCGCCAGGACGCTTTTTGGTCCGCGCGTTTTAGTTCCGGGTGGAAAACGAGGACTCGGGGGGCTTCCGGCTCAGTGCCTCCCCCCGACGTCAAAGATTCTTCAGCTATTTTCTTCTTCCGTTGCTGGCTGGCTCGGATCAAACAGTTTGATCGGTGTCGTCGGCATTACCGTCGAGATCGCGTGTTTGTACACGAGCTGGGTGTGAGCATCGCGCCGCAGCAAAACAGAGAAATTGTCAAACCAGGTGATAATACCCTGCAATTTGACTCCGTTGACCAGAAACACGGTAACCGGCGTTTTGTTTTTACGGCAATAATTCAGGAAAACGTCCTGAACATTTTGTGATTTTTCCGCCATTGGTTAGACCTAGCCTTCTTTTATGAGCGTTTTTTTAGTTTCGGGCGGCCAAGCAAAATGCGGAACCATCGACGTCAAGTTCGTCACGGTTCCAGCCCCATCTTAATGACCAACCTGAACTATAAGACTTTCGTAAAGGTTTTTACAACCCTTACAAGCGCTTCGCAATCAGCGAAATGCCAATCAGGTTCGAGATTCGCGGAATTCTGCGCATCACTGTGTCCGGTAATTTCATCCCCGATCAGGATTGCAGTTGCCCCGACGTTGCGCGCGCATTGAATATCGACAACACTATCGCCTACAAACCAGAGATTCTCATATTGCGGCGCCGAAGAGTCGCCCATTGCCATATGCACCGGATCGGCGGCAGGTTTATCATTAGCCGCATCTGTCGCCCCGACAATTTGACCAAAAAACGCGGTCCAGCCAAGATGTTCGGCCTCTTTGCGCAAGAAGTCGCCGTTCTTGTTGCTGACGACACCGATGTAGGTCCCGTTTTCACGCAGCGCACACAAAAGATCATAGGCACCGGTCAAAGGTGTCAGCGTTTCAAGGTGAATGCTGCGAAAATGCGCGTAAAAACTATCCTTGGCCGCTTCCCAGCGATCTTCGCCAAACAAAACAGGGAAACTGTCACGAAGCGATCGGGCAACCCGTTGCTTGGTTTCATCAAGCGACCATTTGGGTTTGTCGAACTCTTCAAATGTCATGTTCAGGGCTGCCTGAATGGTGCCCCAACTATCAACAAGGGTATTGTCCCAGTCAAACAGGACGGCATTTGGTCGATGGGGCAATTGATCAGACATAACGAAATCCGGTAGCTTGGATGGATACAATTTGTATGAGGATAACGAAAATCCCGATGCCGGTCAGAAGTATTCGAGACGCACAGCAAACATTTTCTCGACCTTTTTGATCTGCTCAGACCCGGCAAAGACAACAATGCGATCATTCGCTTCGATCACGGTATTGGCACGCGGCATGACAACTTCACCATTTCGCAAGATTGCGCCAAACACCACACTGGCGGGCATGGCAATATCCTTAATTGCCTTACCGACAATCGGTGCTGTTTCAAGTGCCTCAGCCTCAAGCACCTCGCCAAAGCCCTCTGACAGGCTATGAACCGCACGGATACGCCCACGGCGGACATGATGCAGGATCGTCGACACCGTCGTCATGCGCGGGCTGATGACAACATCAACGCCCAGTTCGGACACCAGCGAGTTATAGGTGCTTTTGTTAATCAGCGTCAGAGCACGCGGGCAGCCATACCGCTTTGCCAGAAGGGATGCCAGAATGTTGGTTTCGTCATCGTTGGTAAGCGCAACAACGGCCTCGGCATTGCCGACGTTGGCTTCTTCAAGCAATTCTGGATCCAGAACGTCACCGTGCAAAACCACGCTTTTCTTTGGCAACTTCTGTGCGACATAGCGTGCGCGCTCGGCATCTGCCTCGACAAGGCGTGTGGTCACGCCCGGGAAGTTCTTGTTGATTTCTTCGGCCAGGAACAGCGCAATGTTACCTCCACCAAAGATGACAATACGGCGTGCTTCGGGGTCTTCGTGCCCGAATGCGGACATTGCCCGATCCACCTGATCGCTTGATACCGCAAGATACACAAGGTCACCGGCCAGCATCTGATCATCGCCCTTGGGATAGACCGGCTTGTCGTTTCGGATCATGCCAAGGATCGAAATATTCAAATCCGGGAACAGCTGATGAAGCTGACGCAGCGGCGTATTGATCACCGGGCAATCTTCGCTACACCGCAGGCCAAGGATTTTGACCTTGTCATCGGCAAACGGGATCATGTCGAACGCACCAGGCGCCTGCAGACGGCGTGCAACGGCACGGGCCACTTCCATTTCCGGTGAAATCACTACATCAATTGGCAGCTTTTCGCGGCCAAACAAGCTGGCCCATTCCGGCTGCAAATAGGTCTGGCTTCGGATACGGGCGATCTTGGTCGGTACGTTGAACAACGAATGCGCGACCTGACAGGCTGTCATGTTGACTTCGTCAGCAAAGGTCACTGCAATCAGCATGTCGGCTTCTTCTGCGCCGGCCTGCTGGAGAATATCGGGGTGTGAGCCAAACCCGATAATGCCCTTGACCTCTAGCGTGTCGGAAATTTTCCGCACCAGTTCTTCGGACTGGTCGATCACGGTTACATCATTGTTTTCTGCAGACAGATATTTGGCAATGTGGAAACCCACCTGCCCGGCCCCGCAAATGATGACCTTCATCGTGTATTCTCCCGTTCACAGCAGCCTGCGATGTCGCGACTGGTAATCAGACTGGTCCGAAGACTGGTATCAGCAGGCTGAAAATCAGCCCCCAACACCCAGACTTTTAAGTTTGCGATGCAACGCGGAACGTTCCATCCCGACAAAGGCCGCTGTTTTGGAAATGTTACCCGCAAACCGGTCGATCTGTGTCTGCAGATATTCTTTTTCGAACATCTCGCGTGCTTCGCGCAGCGGCAATGCCATGATTTCACTGGTTTTGTCAAAACTTAGCGATGTCGGCATGTCCGAAAACAGCTCTGACGGCAGCATCTTGCCCGTGATGATATCGGTTGTATTATCGTCCGGCGCCATGATCATCAAACGCTCAATGACGTTACGAAGCTGCCGGACATTCCCTGGCCAATCGTAAGCGTGAAGGGTCGCCATGGCTTCTGGCGAAAGCTTACGTTGCGGAAGGCCAGTGGCCTCGGCATAGCGCACCAGAAACCGTTCGGCAAGTTCGGGGATATCATCGCGACGTTGCTGAAGTGATGGCACATCAAGCGGAACCACGTTCAAGCGATAATAAAGATCCTGACGGAATGTTTGCTCGGCAATACGGGCTTCAAGATCACGCGCCGTTGTCGCAATCACACGAACATCGACACTTACCGGAAGCGCACCACCGACACGTTCAAACGTCTGATCCTGCAAAACACGGACAATTTTTCCTTGCGTTTCCAAGGGCATGTCAGCCACTTCATCAAGCAGAAGCGTGCCGCCATGCGCCAGTTCAAGAACCCCGGTACGCGCGTCGCGATCTGATGACGCCTCCGCACCAAACAGGGATTCTTCCATCGTTTCAGGTGAGATATTTGCGCAGTTCAATACGACAAACGGGGCTTCTGACCGTGCTGATTTTTTATGGATAAGCCGCGCAATAACTTCCTTGCCCGACCCTGCTGGTCCATTGATCAGGACGCGACTGCCCGTTCTGGCAACACGTTCGGCCGCCTGACGTAAGTTATTAACCGCAGAAGATTTGCCAATCAGTTCGTTGTCACCGCCAGCCTTAAGGGTGAGTTCACGGTTTTCACGACGAAGACGCGCATCATCAATGGCGCGCTCGACAACCAGCAACAGACGATCCGTATTAAACGGCTTCTCAATGAAGTCATAGGCACCGCTACGCGATGCTTCGAGTGCGGTTTCAATGTTGCCGTGGCCTGAAATCATCACAACAGGCACTTCGCTGTGTTCACGTTTGATCAGCTTAAGCGTCTCAATACCATCGTGATCGCTCTGATCCATCCAGATATCGAGCACAACCAGACTGGGGCGACGCGCAGAAACCTGCGACAGCGCTTCCTGACTCGAACCCGCTTGTCGTGTGGTATAGCCCTCGTCTTCCAAAATACCGGAAATAAGTGCCCGGATATCTTGTTCATCATCGACAATCAGAATGTCGTGCGCCATATCGTGACCAAATCAATTTTCTGTTTTCGTTGTAAGGCAGGCAATTGGATCAACTGCCTTAGGAGTGTACGTCGTCCGCTGGATCGTCCGTTGCAAGATCAACAACCAGCGGGAAGGAAAGCGTAACCGTTGCCCCCGCATCAACGCCGTCAGACAGTATCAGTTCTCCACCATGATCTTCCATGATTTTCTTGACGATCGCCAATCCAAGTCCAGTTCCCTTGGCACGGGTCGTAACATACGGTTCGGTGAGACGTTCACGATGTTCAACCGGAAGCCCACGGCCATTATCGGAAACCGCAACAAACACGCGTTTTGTTTCATCTGATTGCGTGATCGATACTTCAATCCGCCCCGGTGGCAGATCACTGGCATTGCCATCGCGACCATCAATTGCCTCAGCCGCGTTCTTCAGCGTATTTGTCAGGCATTGGTTCACCTGTCGTGAATCACATGAGATTTTCAGATCGCTAAACGCATTCGAATCAAAGTCATACGTAATCTTTGTATGCGCCTGTTTTTGAAGAAAAATAGCGCTCTTAACAAGATCGGTTATTTTCTCTGAACGCATTTTGGGCGTTGGCATTCGAGCGAAACTGGAAAACTCGTCAACCATACGGCCAATGTCAGATACTTGACGAATGATCGTGTCGGTACAGGTCTGGAAGACTTCCTTGTCGTCGCCAATCTGCTTGAGGTAACGCCGCTTAAGCCGTTCAGCCGAGAGCTGGATCGGGGTAAGCGGATTTTTGATCTCATGGGCGATACGGCGTGCAACATCGGCCCAAGCGGCCATGCGCTGGGCAGTTTGCAATTCGGTAACATCATCAAATGTAACGACGTAGCCGAAAACAGCACCATCGTCGGCCCATTCCGCGGTAACACGCGCCAAGAGTGTCAAATTGACACCATTTCGGCGAATTTCGATCTGGCGCGGCTTGCTGCGGTCTCCATCACGGGTCAGATCGCCAAATAGCGGCGCAAACTCGGGGATAACAGTGCTCAGCTTCTGACCGAGATAATCTTCGAGGTCTACACCCAGTAGATCAGATGCACTACGGTTCGGTAGCTCGATATTGCTTTCAGGGTCCAGGCCAATCACACCCGCAGTTACCCCGCCAAGGATCGCTTCGGTAAACCGGCGGCGCTCATCATTTAGCCGGTTTGCCGCGACCAACTCATTGCGTTGCGTATCAAGCTGCGCGGTCATTCGGTTAAAGGCACGCGACAACGCTTCGAGTTCGTCACCCTGCCCGTCGAGTGGCACACGGTAGGTCAAGTCACCATCGCGCACACGCTCAGCAGCAATGATCAACTGGGACACCGGTTGCACCAATCGGGTGGCAACCATAAGACCAAGCGTCACCGCGGCCAGCAACAACACAACCGAGATCAACACAAAGATCATCACAAAGGTAATGACAATCCCTGATCGTTCGCCTTCGAGACTTTCATAGGCGTCAACAGCACGACGCGCTTTGTCAATGCGATCCAAAACGTTGGGATCAACAAACCGGCCGACCAGCAAATATGCATCCACAAAGCTTGGGATTTTTGCCAACGCCCGGATCCGGTTGTCAGACGACCCGATCATCAGGACCACATCCTTGATCCGTGCGTCGTCAAAAACTTCCGGTGGGATATTCTTTAATTCGAAATCATTCGAAAAACTGTAATCGGACTGGGCAATAATCTGCCCGGAACCATCAATCATCAAGACCTCCGGCAACCCACGCGCCAGCGCCTGATCGGTTAGAATATCGGAAATTCGATCCGCATTGGTCGAGAAATTCACACCAAAACGTTGAAGATCGTTGGTCGTTGCCAGTACGTCGGCACGGATCAATTCCTGATGCTCTTTAAGATACGCATCCGCAATCACCATGCTTTCTTCGACCGCCGTTCTGATCCGGTCACTAAACCAGCCCTGAATCCCGAAATGCAGGAACAAGGCCGAAAAGACGGCAACCACAATCGCCGGCGTCACCGCCACAAGCGAAAACATCAGAACCATACGGGTGTGAAGCTTTGCGCCCGCAACACCACGCCGACGTTCGACCCAAATCTGCACCAGTTTCCGGGCCACCAGTGTTGCCAGCAGCAACACCAGCACCAGATCGGCATTCAACAGCAACAGGATCAGGCGCGGATCGGGCTGGAATGGCGCCGTTCCCGTCATCGCAAGATAGGTTGCAGTTACCGATATGAGTGCGGCTGCGACCAAGCCAAACGCAAACCTGCGCGATTGGCCCAACCGCCCCAGAAACCGTACAAAGCCCGACCGTAAAAAACGGTTGGAGATCGAACGGTCGGTATTATTCATTTCGTGCCTCTCACGACTTCCAGCCCAAGATCACGAATTTTCTTACGCAGGGTATTTCGGTTCAACCCAAGCACTTCGGCCGCCTTGACCTGATTTCCACGGGTCGCTTCAAGAGTGATATTCAAAAGCGGACGTTCCATTTCGCGCAAGATGCGATCATACAACCCGGCAGACGGCAAGTCTTCATCATGGGCGTCAAAATACTCACGCACATGACGTTCGATCGATTCCGATAGCGACTGTGGTTCGGTACTTGGCGCTGCATCATTGAGGCTGTTTTCGGAAAACTCGGTCTCGATCACATCAACGCCGATCACGTCATGCGAATAAAGCGCGGTAAGACGGCGAACCATATTTTCCAGTTCGCGAATGTTACCCGGCCAGCGATGCGCCTTAAGCCGTGCCATCGCGTCTGATGACAGGGTTTTACGCGGTAGTCCCTCTTCGCTGGCTTGCATCAGGAAATGATTAACCAGTTCCGGGATGTCTTCCAGACGTTCGCGCAAGGACGGCAAACGGATCGGCACAACGTTCAGGCGATAGAACAAATCTTCGCGGAAGGTTCCTTCGCGGATCAATTTGCGCAAATCACGATGGGTTGCCGCAACAATGCGCACATTAACCCGGATTGGTGTACGACCACCCACACGGGTATATTCGCCTTCCTGCAAAACGCGCAAAAGTCGGGTCTGGGCTTCCAGCGGCATGTCACCGATTTCATCAAGGAACAGTGTTCCACCCTCGGCCTGTTCAAACCGACCAACCTTGCGTTCGTTGGCACCGGTAAAGGCGCCCTTTTCGTGACCAAACAGCTCGCTTTCGATCAATTCGCGCGGAATTGCCGCCATGTTAATCGCAACAAACGGTCCATGACGGCGTCCGCCGTATTCATGCAAGGCACGTGCAACAAGTTCTTTACCCGTCCCGCTTTCGCCAGTCACCATCACCGTAAGGTCGGTATTCATCAAGCGCGCCAGCGCACGATAAATTTCCTGCATTGCAGCCGAACGGCCGATCAACGGCAGGCGATCGTCGCCTTCTTCATCTGTGGCGGCACGTTTTTCGTCTTGCTGCGGCGTTTCGAGTGCCCGATCAACAATGCTTATCAACTCGTTGAGATCAAATGGTTTTGGAAGGTATTCAAACGCACCACGCTGGGCAGCTTTAACCGCAGTCATAAGCGTGTTTTGTGCGCTCATAACAATCACGCGCAGATCCGGGCGCAGTTTGCGAATACGCGGAACCATATCCAGCCCGTTTTCATCAGGCATCATCACATCCGTGATCACCAGATCGCCATCCCCATCGGCAATCCAGTCCCAAAGTGTGCGGCCATGGCCGGTGCTGCGGACTTCATGCCCCTGACGGGACAACGCCTGTGTCAGTACTGTACGGATCGCACGATCATCATCGGCTACAAGAATTCTTGCCGGGCGCGTGGTCATACGGTTTCACCCCTGTTCTTCATTGTTTCCCCCTCGTCAACATCTTCGGCCAGCGCGCGGTTATATATCGGCAGCATGATCTGGAATTCAGCGCCGCCCCCCGGCACATCCTTGACCTCAATCACGCCGCCATGGTCATTAATAATTTTCGCCACCAGTGCAAGGCCAAGCCCCGTACCAGTTGGTTTTGTTGTCACAAATGGGTCAAACAGGCTTTCGCGCATATCTGGCGAAATCCCCGGACCATTGTCGCGGACCGACACGACAAGCGGCAAATGCACCCGCGCATCCGCACCTGCAACCGCAAGACGGACACCGTGTTGATAGCGGGTAGAAATGATGATCGTACCATCGTCAGCATCGACCGCCTCACCAGCATTTTTCAAAAGATTGAGAAACACCTGAATAAGCTGATCGCGGTTGCCAAACACCGGCGGCAAGGATGGATCATATACCTCTTCGAAAACCAGATGTTTACCAAAACCATTTTCAGCCAGGCGACGCACGTGCTCAAGAACCGTATGAATATTCACAGCCCCACGTTCGAGCGGCTTGTCAGAGAAAATCTCCATCCGGTCGACAAGGTCAACAATCCGGTCGGCTTCATCGCAAATCAGACGCGTCAAAACCCGGTCATCCTCATTACTTGTCTGTTCAAGCAGTTGTGCAGCGCCACGAATACCCGAAAGCGGGTTTTTGATTTCATGGGCAAGGATGGCCGCCATGGCACTGACAGAGCGGGCAGAATTTCGGCTCAGCAGCTGATTGTCAATTTTTTGCGCGATAGAGCGTGGTTCAAATGTCAGAACAGCACAGTCACTTTCATCTGGCATCGAACCGACGGTCAGATTGACCGTGTGCTTACCGATTTTCGGGCTTTCGATCATCAGATTGTGGTCTGCAACCAAAGTAGCGCCATCAATTGCCTGCCTGATCAAAGAAAAAACCGGGCTATCACCTGGAATATAGTCCGTCAGATTGGTGCGGCACAGAACACTTGCACTGGTGTTAAACAGCTGTTCCGTCGCCTGATTGACAAAACGGATATTACCATCCCGGTTGGCAACGACGACGGCGCTCGCAATGGCGTTAAGTACGCCCGTCGGGTCAACCCCGTTGCCTTTTCCAAATCCCAGTCTCATTCAATTCTTCCCCAACGATTTTCATCGTCATTTTATTGTTATAATACGATCAGGCTGCTTGCCGATCGAGTTTGATTTCGTTTTCTACCAGCGGCTCGTAAAAAGCGCGGATTTGATCTTTCACCTTATCTGGATCATCCAATACATTGACAACACGCCGAAATTCCGTCGCGTTGCGAAGGCTATTGCAATACCAGGCCAGATGTTTGCGCGCGATCCGGACACCCTGACGACCATGATGGGCGATCATCGCGTCATAGTGACGCAGGATGGTTTCAAGCTGGACTGCCAGTGATGGTGCAGCCAGCTTCTCGCCGGTTTTCAAATAATGTGAAACTTGTTCAAGGAACCAAGGCCGCCCCTGCGCACCGCGCCCAATCATGACACCATCCGCACCGGAACGTTTCAAAAGTTCAGCAGCGTCTTCTTCGCTGTTAACGTCCCCATTGCCGATAACAGGAATGGAAACTGCATCCTTGACCAGCGAAATAGCGTCCCAATCCGCGTCGCCTTTGTAAAACTGACACCGAGTACGACCATGAATGGTCAGCATCGCAATACCGAGGTCTTCGGCAATTTTGGCAAGAGCCGGTGCATTCCGGCAATCATCGTCCCAGCCCAACCGCATTTTAAGCGTCACTGGAACAGACACCGCATCCACGGTGGCCTTGATGATATCAGCTGCAAGGCATTCATCGCTCATCAAGGCCGAACCCGCGTATCCCTTGGTCACTTTCTTTGCCGGGCAGCCCATGTTGATATCAATGATCATGGCACCGCGTGCTTCATTCATCTTGGCGGCTTGCGCCATTTCTTCGGGCTCTGTCCCGGCCAGTTGAACGGAAAGCGGGCTTTCGGCTGCACAATCTCCATGCATCTTGCGCACTTCCTTATCGTGGCGCTGGATGCGAATCATGGCGTCTGACGCAATCATTTCAGACACAACAAGGTGTCCGCCAAATTGGCGGACCTGCTGTCGAAATGGAAGGTCAGTCACACCTGACATGGGTGCCAGAATGACATTCTCTGGCACGTGTACAGAACCAATCTGCAATGACATGAAGGAATTCCGATTGCCTAAAACTTGGGCAGATTAATAAAACTGGCCCCCAGTTGCAACAACTCTAAGCGTATCATCTGAAATAACGTTGTGCGAAAGCACGTAAACGATCAGGAATATACTGAAAACAGGGGATGTTTTAAGGGGTGTTGAACTTAAGGCGGAGACATATCGCACCGCACACTGATCAGCAATTACGCACTGATCAGCCGACGATATAACCGGTAACAAACCGAACGCCCGGAAATGCCAGCGTCAGCAGCAACCAAGCCCCAAGAACAAAGCGCACAGCCATTCTACCGCGCAAGGTAGACTTTTCGTGGATAAAGATAAGCGTGCAGATGGTGGCAAAACCCAGAAGGGTCAAAAGCATTTTATGGTCAATCGACCAAATGGGGCTACCTTCGACATAACGAAGCGCAAAGCCCGATACAATGCCGATCACCAACACCCATGCCGACCATTTCAAAAAGCCAACCAACATGTATTCACTATCGCGAAGCGGTGGCAAGCGACGGCTCCATCGTGTCGGTTTTCGATGTTTGAGAGCATGTTCCTGCACAACATAGGCCATTGCCGCAATCGCAGCCAAGGTCACAAGGGCATAGGTCACAAGCGAGCTGCCGATATGCGCCCACAGCCAGCCCGAATATAAAGCAGGACCGTGAACGGTTGCCGGCTCATGTCGATACAACAACACACTGAAAACAGCCGCCAACACCGCAAACAGCAACAAGTACCCGCCGATATAGCCCGCCAGTCGCCAAACCTGTTGCGGACCCTTGCAAATCACCAATCCGCCGAATATCACAATAACGGTAAGCTCGGACCAGTGCAGGGCTGCGGCAAATCCGCGTGACTGCACTTCTTCACCGGTCACGCCAAGCAAAACCATTGTCCCGATCGCGGCCAGGAAAATCGCCCCATACAGCCATATGTCGCGACGCGGCTCCTGACGCAAAATCTGCGCGGTCAGCGGTAACAATGCCAAGATATGAATGTATGCAGCCAGCATAGGAAGGTCCGTTGATCCGTTTGTCTTGATCGAAAGATCTCGATAGGCAAAATGCCGACTTGGCAAATTCTCCGCATAAAGATAGCCTGCGGCGCAATTCAGACAAGCGACGGCATAATATTTATGACCCAAAAAATCGGGGTTGTCATCGTTGCTGCGGGCAGCGGTAGCAGATTTGGTGACCCATTACCAAAACAATATCACCAACTTGGCGGCAAAAGCCTGCTGGCTCATTGCGTTGATTGCTTTGTCGGTCATACATCCGCAGACCTTATTCAAATCGTCTATAATCCAATCCATCAGGATTGGTATGAGGACGCAATGTCCGAAGTTGCCTGCAAAGCCGATATCCCAATGCCGGTTAACGGTGGCCAAACCCGCCAGCAATCCGTTTTAAATGGTTTGCGGGCACTGGCGGGCAAATCGCCTGATGTTGTTTTGATCCATGATGCCGCCCGGCCGGGAATTTCCGATGCGGTTATTTCGCGTGTTCTTCATGCCCTTGAAACCCATGCCGGGGCCATACCCACCCTGCCCGTCGCGGACACGATCAAGCAAACAGATGAAAACAATATCATTTTGCGCACCATTTCGCGCGATAGCCTTCACCGTGCCCAGACCCCGCAAGGGTTTATCTTCAAGACCATTTTGGATGCCCATTCGCAGTTCGAGGGTCAAGAACAGACCGATGACGCGTCCCTTCTCGAGCAACTTGGTCTGGACGTGGTCTGCGTCGAAGGTGCAACAGCGAATGACAAGATCACCCTGCGCGATGATTTTGGCCGGGCACAGAACTGGATCGCCCCCACTGAAATGAAAAAAATGGAAGATACGGCAATGCCACAGGAAGAATACCGTGCGGGAACCGGCTTTGACGTGCATCGGTTTGCACCGGGCGACCATTGTATCCTGTGTGGCGTTAAAGTACCGCACACAGCCCGCCTTGAGGGGCATTCCGATGCCGATGTCGGACTGCATACCTTAACCGATGCGATCCTTGGTGCGATTGGTGCGGGTGATATTGGCCAGCATTTCCCTCCCAGCGATATGAAATGGAAAGGTGCGGCATCTGATATCTTTCTAAAGCACGCAGCCGAGCTTGTCCGTCAACGCGGCGGCAGGATTGTGAATGTCGATCTGACGTTGATTTGCGAACGGCCTAAAATCGGACCGCATACAAACGCGATGCGCCAGAAAGTCGCAGAAATCCTTGCGATTGATATCGACCGGGTCAATGTCAAAGCCACCACCACCGAAAAACTTGGCTTTACCGGTCGCGAAGAAGGCATCGCAGCACAGGCAGCAGCCAGCATCGCACTCCCGATCGCATAATCATCCGGGTTCGCGCGTAGCACCTTTCGCTGAACAACAAAGGGGCAGGATATAAATCCTGCCCCTTTGTCTATTTTTATGTCCGATCGATCAGGAAGCCGCTGGGTCGCCCTCTTCTTCTGGTAACTGATATTTCATCAGCACCGGCACTTGCGCCATGCCGAACACCATGGTGAGCGGCATGATGCCCCAAACCTTGAACGCAACCCATGTGTCGGTCGAAAAGTTGCGCCAGACCACTTCGTTGATCACCGCCAGAACAACGAAAAAGATCGCCCAGCGCCACGTCAGGATACGCCAACCTTCATCGGTTGCCTTGAACGCACTTTCCAAAACCAGCTTGAGAAAAAGCTTTCCGGCCATCAGGCCGCCAAACAGGATTGCCGCAAACAACAGGTTCACAATCGTCGGCTTGATTTTGATAAACAGATCGTCATCAAGATAAAGGGTCAATCCACCAAACACGATAACGAAAGCACCGCCAATAAGCGGCATAATCGGAATGGTGCGCGCGATGATGTAAGATACGCTAAGGGCGACAACCGTAGCGGCAACGAACACAGCCGTCGCCGTCATCAGATTGGTTGTCGCATTGGCAGCAAAGAATAAAATCAAAGGCCCCATTTCAAGGGCCATTTTAGTAAGCTGGTTCATTAAAACACGTCACCTAATGGATTAAATTTGCGCCATCCTAGGGGGCAAATCGCTGCGATGCAATCACATCAACCGTGATCTTGATCCCATCTGCTTTTGCAACCAGCTGACATAGTCGTGGTTCCCCCGGCCAAGCGGTATTTCAAGAATACAAGGTACCTCATACGGGTGATTGTCTTCGATCCATTTTGCCAGAGCAGATGCGGTTGATTTTGCAGTCTTAAGGATCACAATAAGTTCGCTTTCCTCTTCGACATCCCCATCCCATTCGTAAATAGCTGTCATTTGGGGCAACACGTTTGCGCATGCGGCCAATTTTTCGCCAATGGCACCGCCCGCAATCACACGCGCCATGTCCATATCCGGAACGGTGACATACAAAAATGACATTTCGCTTGGCTGAAAGTGATCTACTGTCATTGCGATTGCTCCAAAGTTGATTATCCGCCACACTGATGGCATCCAATGTTGAATATATCACTGATACCATAACGGTGCAGGGAGTACCGATGACGGGTAAAAAACATTCAAAACCAACCGATGTTCAGCTTGAATGGCTACGTCGGGGCCTGAGCCAGCCGGGCGGGAAGCTGCCACTGTTTGACAAAAATGGCAAACAGATCAGCGACAAGACAGTCCAAAGCTGCATTGATCATGGCTGGGCGGCACCTTGGTTCGACAACCCGATCAAGCCCGATTGGCTGATCTGCAAACTGACCGACGAAGGTCGCCGTGTTTCTACGACTAATGCAAAGGCGTGACCCTTTGGCATAGGCCATAGGGCACTATACAATGCGCAGGACGGCCTGCTTGCTCGCAAGTCGTTGCGCAAAACCTGTGATCTGACGATCCTGCTCACGTGCGACAAAGCATATCAACTGATCCGTATGACAGGTCACCGGGTATCAAGGAGACCTCCTTGTCACCAGCGAAGGTGAAGTGTCATGCGATCAATCCTCATCACAATAGTATCTGTCTGTGTTGTACTAGCACTCGGACGAATGCCTACCAATGCGCAATCATCCCCACAAGAACCATGGGAAATATTGGCCGAACCGGGCGTTCATGCCTTGATGCGCCATGCAATTGCGCCGGGAACCGGTGATCCCGCCCAATTTAAATTGGGCGATTGCAGCACCCAGCGTAATCTTGATGACACCGGAAAAAGTCAGGCACGCATCACAGGGGCACTTATCCGCGCGCAGGGCATTGCGATTGATATCGTGCTGAGCAGTCAGTGGTGTCGGTGCCTTGAAACCGCAGCACTGCTTGATCTGGGGGCCGTTCAGGAAGAACCAGCACTTAATTCGTTTTTCTCAGACCGTGGCATGCAAAACAGCCAAACCAATCAGACGATTGAACGCCTTGGCAGTCTTCCGACCGGCATGAAGGCCTTAATGGTTACCCATCAGGTGAATATCACGGCACTGACCGGGATTTACCCACAGTCTGGCGAAATTATTCTGATCCGTGTCACGGATAATGGTGACATCACAACTGTCGGGCGCCTGATGCCTGACGCATTACAAGGCACCTGATGTGGAATTTATCTGTAAGGGGAAATAAATTGGTCGGAGCGAGAGGATTCGAACCTCCGACCCCCTGCACCCCATGCAGGTGCGCTACCAGGCTGCGCCACGCTCCGACCGTATGTTTGCGCTCTTTAGCGCGGCTCGATAAATAGCCGCGCGGCGCCAAAGACGCAAATGGTTTTTATGGATTTTTTTTGATGTCTTGCAAGCTAGCACGAAGGATGTCCTGCAGTTCCTGTAATTCACCAAGAACCCCCTCAACCGCAGCTTTATTCAATCCGGTATTGCTTGAAACACCGGATGCAAAACCGCCAACAGAACCCTGATCAACATCATTGGCATTTACCGTGATTTCACCGGGAAGTTTGCCCTTGTTCTGATCAAGCAGCTTCTGGACACCTTTGATGGTGAAACCCTGATCATGCAACAGCGTCCGAATACTGGCGAGGAATTCGATATCCTCCGGACGATAATAGCGACGCCCGCCAGCCCGTTTCATTGGCTGGATTTGAGGAAACTTGGATTCCCAAAACCGCAGCACATGCTGTTGAAGACCAAGTTCTTTTGCTGCCTCGCTAATTGTACGAAAGGCAGAATCAGACTTTGCTGTCCGGCGGGATGGTCCCGCCGCAGCCCCCAAGTTCGTTTTCATGACTTCTTTTCTTAAGCGTTAATGCGGGCTTTCAGCACCTGCGACGGTCGGAACACAAGAACCTTCCGCGGCAAGATGGGCACTTCGTCACCCGTTTTAGGATTCCGTCCGATACGCTGGCCTTTCTGACGTACAGAGAAGCTTCCAAACGAGGAAATCTTCACCACTTCGTCTTTGATCAGCGCGGTCGAAATTTCATCAAGAACAGTTTCAAGTAGCTGGGCGGACTCGTTCCGCGACAGACCTACTTCCTGGTAAACGGCTTCAGCGAGATCCGCACGGGTAATCGTTGTTTCCGACATAACAGGCCGCCTCCTTATTTCGGGACTATATACACAAGGCTATATCTGGTGGCGAAATCAGTCAATATCAACAGGATACACTGCTTTATGGCGGAATGTTGTGATTTTTAAGGAAATGGCGTTCTTTTCTGCCTAACACCAAAGATAACTGCCGTCATTTTACCAGCGAACGAGCGATGCGCCCCAAGTAAAACCACCACCCATCGCCTCAAGAATAACGATATCGCCGCGTTTAATGCGTCCATCATGCACGGCTTCTGCCAATGCCAGGGGAATCGACGCCGCCGACGTATTGGCGTGACGATCAACAGTCACCACAACCTTGTCTGGCGAAATTCCGAATTTCTTGGCCGTGCTGTCAAGGATGCGACGGTTCGCCTGATGGGGAACCAGCCAGTCAATGTCAGCGGCCTCAAGCCCTGTATCAGCAAGAACTTCACGAATCACAGCGGCCAAGTTGGTTACGGCATGACGGAAGACTTCTTTGCCTTCCATCCGCAGATGTCCAACGGTCTGGGTGGCAGATGGGCCACCGTCAACATAAAGAAGTTCATACTTGCTGCCGTCTGAATGCAAACGGCTGGCATGGATGCCCTGATCTTCGAGCGTTCCGGTACCTTCAAATCCCTGAACGACAACAGCCCCTGCCCCGTCACCAAACAACACACAGGTCCGGCGGTCTTCCCAGTCAAGAATACGCGAAAATGTTTCGGCACCAATCACAAGGGCGGTTTTGGCCTGACCGTTGCGGATATACATATCAGCTGTCGTCAAACCATAGATGAAGCCAGAACATACGGCCTGAACGTCAAAGGCAAAGCCGGTCACACCAAGACGGTGTTGAACCTTGGTCGCGGTCGCTGGGAATGTATTATCAGGTGTCGCAGTCGCAACAATAATCAGATCGATATCAGCAGCCGTAACGCCGGCATGTTCCATCGCCTTTTTTGCCGCCTCAACCGCCAGGTCGCTGGTGGTCTGGTCTTCGGCAGCAATGTGACGTTGACGAATACCTGTACGCGCAACAATCCATTCATCGGATGTATCGACGCGCTTTGCCAACTCGTCATTGGTTACGACATTTGCAGGAAGGTAGGAGCCGCAACCAATAATGCGAGAACGAACTGTCATGATGTGAAGACCGCCAGTTTTCTAGTATTTTGTTGAATTTATCAGTCGGCCTGACCGGCAGAAACAGCAATTTCTTCTACTGTTTTACCTGACATGGCCTGTTCAAAGGCAGCAAGTTCATTTTTGATGCTGTCATTGAGATTATTCACAATCAGATCATGGCAAACGCCAATCGCATTTGAGAACCCAAGAGCATCCGTGCCGCCATGGCTTTTAACCGCGATACCATTAAGGCCAAGCAACATCGCACCGTTGTAGCGGCGCGGATCCATACGGTCGCGAAAACGCTGAAGCGAACGACGCGCAAGAAGATAGCCAAGTTTGGCAAAAAATGAACTTTTGAAGGTTTCACGCAGAAAATGCACAAGAAGTCGTGCTGTGCCTTCTGCGGTTTTAAGGGCAACGTTGCCGGTAAAACCATCGGTGACGATCACATCGACCGTACCTTTTGCAAGATCATCGCCCTCAACAAAACCAGCAAAGCGGATCGGCAAATCAATTTCGCGCAGGATCACCGCAGCCTTCTTTACCGATTCGTTGCCTTTAAGCTCTTCGATTCCAACGTTAAGCAAGCCAACCGACGGTTTTTCAAGGCCAAACAGAATGCGGGTAAATACTTCCCCCATCAGGGCGAACTGCACCAGATTGTTCTCGTCACATTCAATGTTGGCACCAAGATCAAGCATGACGGTTTCGCCACGCTGGGTCGGCATATATGTCGCAATGGCGGGACGATCGATACCGCGCACGGTTTTTAGAACGAATTTTGCCATCGCCATCAACGCACCGGTATTCCCGGCCGATATGACACCCTGTGCGCTACCGTCTTTGACCGCATTGATCGCCAGGCGCATGCTGGAGTCACGGCGTTGACGCAGCGCGACAGAAGGCTTGTCGTCCATCGTGACTTCTTGCGAAGCGTGGCGAACCTCGCTCACCGCTTTCAATGCTGGGTATTTGGCAAGCAGCGGCGTAAGTCGCGCTTCATCGCCAAACATCAAAAACTTGAGATGGGGGAGCCTCTTAAGTGCGATCTCCGCACCAGCTACGACCATCTCTGGCGCGTGGTCTCCTCCCATCGCGTCAAGTGATATGCAAACCTGTTCAGGCAACGTCTTCTCTTATGGTTGTTCTAAAACATCTGAACCGGATTTCCGGCAGGTGGCCCTTTGGACCGTCACCTGTCATCTATTGGCCGGAACGCCCGTAATTACCGGAATTCTCGACCAGATACAAGGTAAAGCACACGAACCGAACCAACCTTACCAGCGTAACCGACCCGCACTGTATTCCATAAAAGTGAAATGCCGGTAAAGACCGGCATCCCACCTGACACATCGTGTCAAATTTTCAAGCCGAAACCGGCTTACTTCTTCTTTTCAAGCTGCTCTTTGAGACCAGCAAGCTTGGCAAACGGGTTCGGGCGTTCTTCATCAGATTCTTCTTCGATCAAAGCAGCCTCAGGAAGTTCTGCGCCATCTTTGCGCGGATACGGGTTCATTGCGACGGCCAAAAATTGCGAAACGACCTCACCCACATCAATTTTGCCGTCAACAAGCGGTTCTGGCTGATCAAGAAGTGCCATCAATTCATCTTCTGACAGGTCTTCGAGATCATCAGGGTTTGACGGCATGTCTTCTTCTGACACGTGCGGTGAGAACAGTACTTTGACCTCGTCTTCAACCATTTCAGGCACAGGTTCAAGTGTCGTCACACAGCTCTGTACGATCTGCGCATGCATTGGGCCGCGCACCGTTACTTCGCCATTTGATGCCGCAATGATTGTCAGTTCAGCCGTCAGGCTGTCAATCGAGACCAACTCAAACCGCTTGGCCAAGGCCGCACGTTCCTGTGCGCTGGCTTCAAGGATGATTTTCTCTTTTTTACTGACCTGTTCTTCGGTGTTAACGATGCGGGAAAATTCCGGGGTATATTTTTTAGACATGGGTGGACTCTTTTTTCAATTAGTTTGCGATTACGGCGGGCACCGGCACATCCGGGAAACGCACATCGCCGTTTTGTATTTCTGAGACTGGCTGTTTTTCAAGCATGGTCAGTGCGTCATGCACATAGCCAACCAATGCCATAAGTTGTTCGTCACGGACTTCGGTATCGGCATAAAGATTGCGGCTCAAGGCAGCGGCAAGTTCGGCAGCACCACTTTGCACACCTTCTTCATATGCAACGATCCGACCGTGGTACGATTCCGACATTTTACGGATGCGCTTTAAAATTCCAACGTCGCCAATGCCCATTTCACGCATGTTTTGATCAAGATCAGCAAACATCACGTCAAATACCTTCTGCGCCAGATCCTTGTCACCATTTTCGGTTTTCAAGCGGCGAAACAGGATGAAGGCATGGACCAGAATAAGGTCAAATCTGCCCTCCAACGTATCGGCAACGCCCAGCTTTGAATAGAATACGGGCTGGCGCGCCTGGGTGACCATTGCGGTGTAAAGATCGAACGCAGCCGACTGGTTGCGGTCTTTTTTCTTAAGCCATCCAAACAACAGTAACACTCCTTCGTTGACATTCCTGTCGTGGCACGCAGAATGCCGTAAATCTTTAGGGGCGCATCTGCCCCAAACATTGCCCGGCAATATCATGCGCATCGCGCAGAAACTCAAGGCAATTCCGGTTTGGTTTCAATAAGAGGGTCGCTCTGGTGAGCTTCATGCACAATAAAACTACACGCATTCCCCTGATGATGCTGGCAGGACTGGCCGTCCTGTATGTATCGGCTTGCAGTCCCCGGGTCGCGTCGCGCGGTAACGCGCCGGAACCAGAAATGCTTGAACAGATCACAATCGGAGAATCGACCAAGGGCGATGTCACCGATATTTTGGGCTCCCCATCCACCGTCGCCGCGTTTGACGAAAATGTATGGCTTTATATTTCGCGCAGGACGGAAACCGTCGCTTTTTTTGCCCCCGAAACCGTTGAGCAAAAAGTTGTCCTGATCAGCTTTGACAAGGCAAACCGTGTCAACATCCTCAGCGAATATGATCTTGAAGATGGTAAACCGGTTATTCCATCTGATCGCGTTACGCCGACCGAAGGTCGTGAAATGACCATTCTGCAACAGCTGTTTGGCAACCTTGGTCGTTTCAGCGAAGGTAAATAGAACAGCACCCTGATCACGCGTTCAGGCTTTATCGAAAATGGTCGAACCCGCCCGGTGCGAGTTCGGCCATTTTGCCATCTGGCCCGATCAATTCGACTTGCCCAACCTTGTCGGTAACTGTGCCGATAACTGTCACCTGATCCCCCAATGCGGCCACGTCATCTGGCGCGCCCGCGATCAGCAATTCATAGTCATCACCGCCAGCCAAAACGTTTTGCCATCGGTGTTCATCATGCTCAACGGCTTGCAACGCGGGATTTGACAGCGGGATTTTCATTCGATCAATCGTCATGCCAACGCTTGATGCTGCACAAATCTTGCGACAATCCCCCGCCAATCCATCCGATATATCCATCGCGGCAAACCGTTTTTCCAATGAAATGCAGGATTTCGCGATATCAATGCGTGGACGAGGCAACCAATAGCGATCCTGTAAGTGATCGCGCGCCACGTCATCAAGGTCATTACAGTCACCCGCCAGGACAGACAAACCAATCGCCGCGTCACCCAACGTGCCGGTAACGGCCAAAAGGTCGCCGGGCCGCGCCTGATCGCGTCGCAGAGCCCTGCCCGTCGCGACATAGCCGAATGCCGTCAGACTGAAAAATGTTGGACCGGGCGTTCCGACCGTATCGCCGCCCATTAACGCAACCGAATAGGCCGCACAATCTTCGCCAAACCCTTTGGCGAAGCATTCTATCCAGTCTTCGGACACATCCGGGCCATATCCTGCCGTCAGAACCACGCCAAGCGGGGTCGCGCCCATTGCCGCCAGATCAGAAAGGTTCACACGCAGAACCTTCTTGGCGATCAACTCAGGGGCATCAAGATTGCGGAAATGGACGTCGGAAACCAACGCGTCGGTGGTGACGACAACTTCACAGCCGGTTGGCGGTGTAAAGACCGCGGCATCATCTTTAAGCGACAATGCCGCAGGGTCACGCAGTGCAATAGGCGCAAAATGGCGCGCGATCAGATCAAATTCCCCTGACCGCGCTGCCATATCAGTTTTTCCCGGCTTCACCGGGACGCAGCGTTTTGCCAATGCGATCAAGAACCGCATTGACAAGTTTTGGTTCATTCTCATCAAAGAATGAATGGGCTGCATCGACATATTCGGTGATAACAACACGCATCGGAACGTCTTCACGCGCCATAAGTTCATAGGTACCTGCACGCATGATGCTGCGCAGAACCGTCTCTAAACGTTTGGTTGTCCAGCCTTTTTCAAGGGCGCCATCGATCAACGCATCGATATCAACCATGCGGGCCGCGACCCCCTGAACCAGATCTGCAAAAAAGCCGCGATCCGGATCAATCAAATCGTCATTGGTGATATCAAGATCACGTCCACCTTCGCCATCAAGCCGAAAATCGGAATATTCCCGAACGATGTCACCGGCCGAAAGCTGCGACAGTTCGGCCTGGTAAAGTGCCTGAATGGCGGAAAAACGCGCTGCGCTGCGCCGCTGTGCGGCAGATGCCTTTGGTTTATCAGTCATTACTTGTGATGGATTCCAAAATGGTTTTGAACTTCGATCATCCGCAGAACAGCTTTGGCAGCCTCGCCACCCTTGTTCTTCTGATCGGCCTTACAGCGTGCAATTGCCTGTGCCTCATCCTCAACGGTCAGGATACCGTTCCCGATCGCCAGTCGAAGATCAAGGCAAAGCTGCATCAAAGCACGGTTGGCTTCTTCGCAAATGTGATCGTAATGGGTCGTTTCGCCGCGGATAACACAGCCAAGAGCTAAATACCCGTCATAACGCGGACCGGTTGCAAGCTCTTGCATGGATTGCACCGCATAACGGATGGCAATTGGCACTTCGAACGCGCCTGATACCGAAATGCGGTCCCACGTTGCGCCACCAGCTTCCAAAGTAGATGCAGCCCCCTTCACGAGGTCTTCAACGATATGCGTGTAATACGGCGCATCCACAATCAAAATGTGGGGGGCGTTTTTCATGGTTTTATTCCTCCGAGACGACAAGCGGACGCTGATCAACCAGATTTAGACCGAAGCCGTCAAGTCCTACAATGTGGCGTTTGGTATTTGAAAGCAGAATCATGTCGCGAATACCCAGATCATGCAAGATTTGTGCGCCAACGCCGTAATCGCGCAAATCTGTTTCACCTGTCGCCTGCGCCAGTTCCTGACGCAGGGCTTCGCCGTCTCCGCCATTCAACTCAATCAGCTTTGCAACAGAAGAAGACAAGCTGTTGGGGCGCGGCTCACGGATCAGGACAACGACGCCGCGTCCTTCGTCGCCAATCTGGCGCATTGCGGCTGCCAAATGGCCATGATGACCCGACTGCGTATCGCCCAACACATCATCAAGAACATTAAGCGCATGCACACGGGTCAAGACTGGCGCATCGTCGCTGATGTCGCCTTTTACAAGCGCGATATGTTCGGCATAGGTGACGTTGTTGACATACAGATGAAGGTCAAACTCGCCGCCATTGGAACTTTTGATCTTCGTCGTTGCCTTGCGCTGCACGACTTTCTCGTGTTTGCGGCGATACCGGATCAAATCGGCAATCTGTGCAATTTTAAGGTCATGTTTCTTGGCAAATTCAACAAGTTCCGGCAGGCGCGCCATTTCGCCGGAATCGCTCATGATTTCGCAAATCACGCCCGACGCATTCAATCCGGCAAGACGCGCAATATCAACCGATGCCTCGGTATGACCAGCCCGAACAAGCACCCCGCCTGCCCGCGCCCGCAGCGGAAACACATGGCCTGGTGTCACGATATCATGCCGCCCCGCGTTCGGATCAATGGCAACCGCCACCGTACGCGCACGGTCCGGTGCAGAAATCCCGGTGGTCACACCTGTTTTTGCCTCAATCGACACGGTAAAGGCCGTTTCGTGACGCGTGCCGTTATGGGCACTCATCATTGTCAGGCCCAATTCGTCGCACCGTTGGTTCTCAAGGGTCAAACAGATCAACCCGCGCCCGTGGGTCGCCATGAAGTTAATGGCATCCGGGGTTGCCATCTGAGCGGGAATGACAAGATCACCTTCGTTTTCGCGGTCTTCATCATCAACCAGAATAAACATCCGACCATTGCGGGCTTCTTCGATGACGTCTTCAATCGGCGAAAGATAATTGTTTGGCATCTGTGATCAATCCTTGCCCAGCATGCGCGCAACGTAGCGTGCAAGCATGTCGATTTCGAAATTGATCCGGTCACCCGGCTGCTTCGAACCCAACGTGGTGTGTATCTGTGTATGAGGTATCAGATTGATACCGAAAGTGTTTCCGTCAACCTCATTGACCGTCAAAGATACACCTTCAAGGGTCACTGACCCCTTTGACGCAATATATTTGGCAAAGGTTTCCGGCACTTCAAAGGTCAGACGCAAAGAATCGCCTTCAGGAACACGTTTGGTCAGTGTCGCGACACCGTCCACATGGCCCGACACGATATGCCCGCCCAGTTCGTCGCCAACGCGTGTCGCTTGTTCAAGATTAACTTTCGATCCCGTTGACAGATCACCAAGCGTGGTCCGGTCAAGACTTTCGGCAGATGCTTCAATCGCAAACCAGTTGTCGCCGGTTTCAATCACGGTCATGCACGCGCCATTACACGCAATTGATGCCCCCAAAACGATCTTGGACGTATCAATAGATGTGGTGAATTCAAAACGGGTATCGCCCGTTTTTTTAATTGCGCGAACGTTTGCAATATCGGTGATAATGCCAGTAAACATGCACTTAATCCGTTTTATTATCGTAGGTTACCACGATATCTTCACCTGTTTCGCGAACCGAAACACGTTTGAACCGTGGCATATCTGAAAGCTGCTTCACACCCAGTGCCGCGACCATTGCCTTACCATCATCGCCCATCATCGACGGGGCCGTAAAATGAACAACCCGATCAACACAATCCGCTTTGATCAACCCGGCAGCAAGGTTCCCGCCACTTTCGACCAGAACACGCGTTAGTCCCAGATCAGCCAACTTTCGCATGACGTCATGTAGGTTCAAATGATCGTCAACGCATCCCGCAGCGATCACTTTTACCGAAGTTTTTTCAAATTTTTCCGATAGTTCGGCAAAGTGATCGCCTGATACGACAAGCCAGGTAGGAACCTCATTCGCGGTTTGAACAAGTTTCGCTGATGCTGGCACAGCACCGGTCCGATCAAGAATGACGCGCACAGGCGATTGATGCTCCCGCCCGGCAAGACGACATGTCAGGGTCGGGTCATCGGCAACAACGGTGCTGGCACCAACAAGGATTGCGTCATGATTGGCCCGCAGAAGATGCCCCTGCGCGCGTGCATCTGTCCCTGTGATCCACTGACTTTCACCGTGTGCGGTGGCCGAACGCGCATCAAGGGTCGATGCCAGTTTCAGCGTCACGAAAGGACGATGACGCGCAACCCGCGACAGAAACCCTTCGTTCAAACGACGTGCTTCTTCGCCCAGAAGGCCAACATCAACATTTATCCCTGCGTCCAGCAGCATTTGGTGGCCCCGCCCTGATACACGGGCATCGGGGTCCTCAAGCGCACTGACAACACGGGAAACACCCGCATCAATCAAGCCAGATGCGCATGGTGGAGATTTGCCAAAATGACTACAGGGCTCAAGAGTGACATAGGCCGTCGCCCCCTTTGCAAGGCTGCCTGCCATATCAAGGGCAACACGTTCAGCGTGCGGACGACCACCGGGTTGGGTATGACCACGCCCGACAACTACACCGTCAGGGGACACAAGAACGCAGCCAACAGCCGGGTTTGGCCAGACATTTCCCAAACCGCGTTTAGACAGGCTTAACGCGACCCGCATGAAATGCCGGTCGTCTTCTGTAAACGCGGGGGCTGTCATTACTCTGCGTCCGCCTCTTCTTCCCCGTCCTGCATGTTTTCCACGAATTGTTCGAAATCACGGGCTTCGCGGAAGTTTTTATACACTGAAGCGTAGCGCACATACGCCACCTGATCGAGTGCGTTTAACGCCTCCATTACCATTTCACCGATGGTATCGGTGGTAATGTCACTTTCACCGCTGCTTTCGAGGCGCCGTTGAATGCCATTTAAGGCCTTTTCAACACGTTCGTCCTCGATCGGGCGTTTACGACAGGCCAGAAAGATCGACCGCGCCAGTTTGTCGCGGTCGAACAATTCGCGTTGCCCGTCGGTTTTGACAACCATCAGTTCACGCAGTTGAACACGTTCAAATGTCGTAAAACGTGATCCGCATGCAGGACAGAACCGGCGACGGCGAATAGCATGATGCTCTTCGGTCGGACGGGAATCCTTGACCTGTGTGTCAGTATGTCCGCAAAACGGGCAACGCATTTTCTTTACTCGCTCTTGGCGCGATCAGGAATAGATCGGGAAGCGTTTGCAAAGGTCTTCGACCTTCGCACGCGCAGCGGCTTCGACCTCGGAATTGCCTTCCGGGCTATCGACCATTGCGTCAAGAACATCACCGATCAGCTCACCGATCTGTTTGAATTCCTCAACACCAAACCCGCGCGTCGTACCGGCTGGTGTACCCAGACGGATACCCGACGTGATGGTTGGTTTTTCGGTATCAAACGGAATGCCGTTTTTGTTGCACGTGATGCCCGCACGCTCAAGTGCGACTTCTGCTGTGTTGCCCTTCAGGCCCTTGGGACGAAGATCAACCAGCATCAGATGGGTATCCGTGCCGCCGGTCACGATATCAAAACCGCGTTTCACCAGAACTTCTGCCAGTGCTTTGGCATTGTCGATGATCTGCTGCGTGTAATCTTTGAATTCCGGACGCAGTGCTTCGCCAAAGGCAACCGCCTTTGCTGCAATCACGTGCATCAACGGACCACCCTGCAAGCCAGGGAACACAGCCGAGTTGATCTTTTTGCCGATATCAAGATTGTTCGACAGGATCATGCCTCCACGCGGACCACGAAGGGTTTTATGCGTGGTGGTGGTTACAACGTCGGCATAAGGAAGCGGGCTCGGATGCACACCACCGGCAACCAGACCGGCAAAGTGCGCCATATCAACCATCAAAAGTGCGCCGACTTTATCGGCGATTTCACGGAACCGTTTGAAATCAATCTGGCGCGGAATGGCAGAACCACCTGCAATGATCAAGGCAGGCTTGTGTTCAACAGCAAGGGCTTCGACCTGATCGTAATCAAGGGTCAAATCGTCTTCACGTACACCGTACTGGATGGCATTGAACCATTTACCTGACAGGGCCGGACGTGCGCCATGGGTCAGATGGCCACCAGCATCAAGCGACATCCCCAGAATGGTATCGCCCGGCTTGCACAGTGCCAGCATAACTGCACCGTTCGCCTGCGCACCGGAATGTGGCTGAACGTTGACAAACTCACAGCCAAACAGTTCTTTGGCGCGATCAATCGCAAGCTGCTCGGCAACATCAACAAATTCGCACCCGCCGTAATAACGACGCGAAGGATAACCTTCGGCATATTTGTTCGTCAGAACCGTTCCCTGAGCTTCGATCACGGCTTTGGAAACAATGTTTTCCGAAGCAATCATCTCGATCTGGTTTTGCTGACGATCCTGTTCATCGGTGACGGATTTGAACAATGCCGGATCGGCGTCGGACAAGCTGGTCGTGAAAAAGCCTTTGAACGACATGCTGGGGCCTCTCTCAATGCAATATGACGGGTTGGTGCGAACCGAAGCGAACCAACCCGGTCTGGTTGATGCCAGATGGCGGTGTAATTGGTAGGATTAAGACATCTTCGCAACACGAAGCGCGTGACGACCGCCTTCAAACTCGGTCGAAATAAACGCATCCACGCAATCAAGTGCCTTCGCGTCACCCACGATGCGCGCGCCGAGACACAAAACATTCGCGTTGTTATGCTGACGGCAAAGCTCGGCCGAAAGGCGATCATGCGCCAAGGCAGCGCGCACTTCCGGGAAACGGTTGGCGGCAATGCTCATGCCGATCCCAGAGCCACATACAAGAATGCCCGCTTCGGATTGACCATCAATAATCGATTTGGCAACGGCTTGCGCATAATCGGGATAATCAACAGATTCGGAGCCGTTCGTTCCAAAATCGAAAACTTCAATGCCGCGATCCTTAAGAGCACTGATAATTGCGGTTTTAAGTTCGACGCCACCATGATCGGCAGCAATGGCAATGGTCTTTACAGTCATCGGCGCGCCCTTGAACGAAGTCAGTGATTAAATTTGAGCGCCTTGTAGCATATAGGACGCAAACTGCCAACGCGCAGGACACCCTGATCTGCAAGTTTTACGAAGACCAGATATGCGCTCCAACAACAGAAATCGTTGCGCCAGTCATGTTGTGAAGCTTCACACACGCTATAATATTATTATTACCCCCACATACGCGCAAATGATCAAAGCGTGATGAACTTAAAGAAACACCATTAAGCACACCCAGCACGATTATTCGCAGCCCACAATATTAGTTTTTCGGACATGACCGCCTTTTAATGACAACAGACAATTGGGTACCACTGATGCAATCGAATGTACTTTGATTAAATCATTTTATTATTAAATCCTCTTGCTCTTTTCTGTTGTTTGACTATATCGGGTAATTAGTGCATTAATTTTTATGTAATTTTCAAACTAAAGGAAACTGTCACTCATGGCTGACGCCGATAATAGCGTGCTTGATCGCGACGAACTCTTGCAGATGACCGTCGATATTGTTTCTGCATATGTGAGTAACAACGCACTTGCCGCGGCACAAATCCCTGAACTGATTTCGACCGTATTTGGCTCACTCGATGAAATCCGCGCCGACGAGAGCGAGCCAGAGCAAGAACCGCTTAAACCGGCTGTTCCGATCCGCAAATCGGTTGGTGATGATTACATCATCTGCCTTGAAGACGGCAAAAAGCTGAAAATGCTAAAACGCCATCTGCGCACGACCTACAACCTGACGCCGGAAGAATACCGTGCGAAATGGGGTCTGCCATCTGATTACCCGATGGTTGCGCCGAACTATGCAAAACAGCGTTCGCAATTTGCCAAGAAAATCGGTCTTGGTCGCAAGGCGAAGTAACACGCCCTGCCCGATCACCAAACGACTAAAATACGTTGACGGTTTTCAAGGAGCCAGCGGATATCGTCCGCTGGCTTTTTGATGCACTTGTTCTGGGGTTTGCATCGCCAGTGCGAGGTGCGGTCGCATGGTATTGTATGTCTGTATAGCCTCCTTGACCAGTTGCCTGAGATCTTCGAATGTCTTGCAGCGGTGAAACAGGAATTCCTGTTTGAGAATGCCGTTGATGCGTTCGGCCAGCGCGTTCTGATAGCAATCATATCCATCTGTCATCGACGGAGTGATCCTGTGTTTGCGCAAGACAGATTGATAGCAGCCAGAGCAGTACTGTAATCCCCGGTCAGAATGATGGATCAGGGGATGTGTCGTCAGTCGATTGCGCACCGCCTGTTTCAGGGCGCCAACCACATCCGATGCTTTCATTTCGCGGCTGAGAACATGTCCCATGATTTTACGTGAGAAGGCATCCGTTACCAGAGACAGATAATGGATGCCCTGGTCACTCTCGACATAGGTGATGTCGCTGACAAAAATCTCCTCGGGGCGAACCACCTTGCGTTCGATCAACAGGTTTGGGTGTTTGCGCATCCAGTGGTGACTGTTGGTTGTTTTGGTGAAGTTCTTACGCGGCCTGACCAGAAGGCGTTGTTCACGCAACCAGTCAAACAAACCGTCTCGCCCCAGCTTGATGCCAAGTCGGCGCAGATCCCCGGTAAGCAGGTGATAGAGTTTGCGTGTGCCGAGACGGGGCATGTGCTGACGCAAGCGCATCACACATGCATGCAACGGTTCAAGCTGCACCTGTCGCTGTCGACGACGGTGCAGTAATTTGGTAAACCGATTGCCGCGACAAACCAAAACAACGGCAGCTTCTGCTCAGACTGACTTTGCCTTGCGCCTGTAATGTTCTTGCAGTTCGGATGAATACTTTTTTCGCAAGCCCGCTCCATATTCCTGATCCAGAATGGTCATCATGCCATCAAGGACCATGACGCGGATCCGCTCATCCTCAAGCTCCCTTTCAAGACGCTTGATCTTTTGTTCCGGGGTTTCTTCCAATTTGGACATGGCTGTGTGCCTCGCTGTGGACCAGTCGAGATTACCATGTTTGCGCAACCAGTTCAGGACTGTACTTCGTCCCTGAATGCCATAGCGGTCCTGCGCTTGCTTATAGGTCAGTTCACCTTTTTCAACCTGATCAACAACAGCCAGTTTAAAGCCCATGTTGTAATCTCGTTGTGTGCGCTTACGACGCACTTTGCCTGAAGTAGACATTGTCATCTCCTGTAGGTGACAACGTATTTCAGGACGTGACACCACCCATAAAAAAGCCCGGCAAGAAGCCGGGCTTTTCCCAAATCAGATGATTTGATTATTTTGCGTAATCGTACGAACCATTTTCCCATTCGTAGAAAACATAACCCGGAGCAGCAACGTCACCTTTGGCATCAAACGAGATGGAGCCAAGAACGGTGTCGAATGCATCGCCGCTGTGCAGAGCTTCGATAACAGCTTCGGAGTCAGTGGTACCGGCTTTGGTTGCAGCCTGTGCCCAAGCCTGGATCGCACCATAGGTGTAAAGGGTATAACCTTCAGGCTTGTAGTTCTGAGCTTCGAAGTATTTTACGAGTTCAGCGTTGCGCGGATCTTTTTCAAGAGCCGGACCAGCGGTGAAGAGCGTGCCTTTACCGGCATCACCCGTGATTGACCAATACTCAAGCGAGTTCAGTGCATCACCGGAGATTGCAAGTGTATCAAGGCCCTGGCTGCGCATCTGACGAACAATCAGGCCCAGCTCGGTGTGGTAACCACCGTAATACAGGACGTTAACGCCTTCAGATTTCAGTTTGGTCACCAGTGCCGAGTAATCTTTTTCACCCGGGGTGATGGCTTCGTACATGACTTCTTCAACGCCAGCAGCGTTCATGTTTTTCTTGGTTTCGTCAGCCAGGCCTTTGGAATAAGCCTGTTTGTCGTGAACGATGGCAATTTTCTTGTCGCCATAGTTTTCAGCCAAGTATTTACCAGCAACTTCACCCTGCTGGTCATCACGACCGCAAACACGGAATACGTTGTCCATGTCACGCTCGGTGAGCTGCGGGTTGGTCGAAGCCGGAGAAATCTGAACGATGCCTTCTTCGAAGTACACTTCAGAAGCCGGGATCGAAGAACCCGAGCAGAAGTGACCAGCAACAAGTGCAACATCTTTGCTGACGAGCTGGTTGGCAACAGCCACAGCCTGTTTCGGATCGCATGCGTCATCGCCGATTTCGAGAACGACTTTTTCGCCGTTAACGCCACCAGCCGCATTGAGGTCCGCAACAGCTTTCTCGGCGCCCTTGGTCATCTGTTCGCCAAAGGCGGCATAAGGGCCGGTCATCGGACCAACGGTCGCGATAACGATGTCTGCTTTTGCCACACCCATCGAAAGTACAAGTGCAGAAGCAGTTGCCAGAAGGCCGAGCTTGGTTTTCGACATTAGAGAAGTCTCCCTGTTCCAAAGGTTGGTTCCGTCACCATGACAGAACCGTCTTTCTGGACACAAAACCGGCTCGTTTTATCTTCCGATTACCGGTTTCATCTCCGTGTACTTTAACACCCATAAATTGGTGTGCAATAGTACAAAGCAATGCGCTGCCAACAATTTAGCAACGTGATGGTGGCAACACCCTGCCACCATCGGATGATCAGACGTCCGCCCCTTCACGTGCGCGGAACCCAAACGGCCCGACACGCTCATAAAGCCACGGATATTGCGACAGCATCTTGTTGACCTTTGTCACGCGGAAGGCTGCCGACATGATCGCAAAAATGATCACCGTGTCAAAAATGTAGCCCGAAAGCGAAAGTAACTCGCCCTCGAACAACGCATAGGTCAGAAACCGGTCAGTCAGCCCCAGCAGCAATGAATATGCATAGAGCTGATGGACAGAACGCCACGTATTGGCAATCGCCTGCCCGGTCATGAATGCACAGAACCCCATCAGGATGACGGTCATTCCGATCGTGACACCAGTACTGGTACCTGTAATCGCTTCCATATCCGCCCTCCTAGTGGCCACCTTCGAGATAAGCTGCGCGGACTTCCGGATTGGCCAGAAGTTCGGCACCTGTTCCCGAAAGGGTAATGTTGCCGTTCACCATCACATAACCGCGATGGGCAAGCTTGAGCGCATGGAACGCGTTCTGCTCGACCAAGAAAACCGTAACTTTCTTTTCCCGGTTGATCTTTTTGATGGTTTCAAAGATCTGCTTTACGACCAGCGGCGCAATGCCAAGCGACGGTTCATCAAGCAACAACAGACGCGGACGGCCCATAAGCGCACGGCCAATCGCCAGCATTTGCTGCTCACCACCAGACATCGTCCCGGCACGCTGGTTGATACGTTCCTTCAGACGCGGGAACAAATCGAACACCATTTCAAGATCGTCTTCGAAATACTTCGGATCCTGGGTGTTTGCTCCCATCTGCAGGTTTTCATGCACAGACATGCGCGGGAAAATGCGACGACCTTCGGGCGACTGCTGAATACCAAGATGGCAAATCTCATGCGTTGGCATGCGACTGATATCCTGACCTTCGAACAAAATGCGTCCTTTGGTGGCCTGCGGTGACCCGCAACACGTCATCAGCAAAGTCGTCTTACCAGCGCCATTGGCGCCGATCAGTGTAACGATTTCACCTTCGTTGACTTCCATATCGACACCCCGGAGGGCTTCGATATTGCCATAGAAGGTATGTACACCTTCAATTTTCAGCATGGACATATCGATCTACTCCCTCACTGCGCTTTCGGATCAAGATGAAGGTCGGCAGCGACTTCCGGCGGCAATTCATCGTCTTCATCCTCACCGAGGTAAGCACGAATAACAGCCGGATCATTCTTGACGGCATCGGGATCGCCATCGGCGATCTTTTTACCGTAATCAAGCACGATCACATGATCGGAAATCTTCATGACGACGCTCATGTCATGTTCAATCAGCAAAAGACCAATCCCCTGATCATCACGGATGCTCTGCAACAGAACATTAAGCTCCGAAGACTCACGAGGGTTAAGGCCAGCTGCCGGTTCATCAAGACACAGCAGTGAAGGGTTCACACACATCGCACGTGCAATCTCAAGGCGACGCTGTGACCCATACGGCAGGTTGCCAGCGTTCCAGTCGGCCTGATCATACAGACCAACCTTGTTCAGCCAGAATTTGGCGGTTTCAAGCGCCTCTTTCTCCGCCTTGGCATAGCGACCAAGATTGAATAGACCCGCCAGCGAAAAGGCAGATGCATCCATCAAGGCATTATGCTGTGCCACAATCAGGTTTTCCAAAACAGTCATGCCGGTAAACAGGCGGATGTTCTGGAAAGTACGTGCCACACCATTGTTGCGTGGGATGCGGAAGCCTTCACTACGCTCCAAAAGACGCGGCCCATCATTGGCATAAAGCGTCAGACGACCTTCGGTCGGAACGTAGAACCCGGTAAGACAGTTAAAGACCGTGGTCTTCCCTGCCCCGTTCGGGCCGATGATTGCCGTGATCTCACCCTTTCGCGCGGTGAAAGAAAGATCATCAATGGCGACCAGGCCGCCAAAGCGCATGGTCAGGTGTTCGACTTCAAGTTGGACGTTGTTGTCGGTCATTTGGCTTCTCCGGCAACTTTTTCTTTCTTGCTCATATTCAAAAGGATGGTCGGATCACGGAAAGACAAAAGTCCACGTGGGCGCCACAACATGATGGCAACCATACCAGCCCCGAAGATCAGCATGCGATACTCGGCAAGCTCACGGAACATTTCCGGGAAGCCAATCATCACGACCGCGGCAAGCACCACACCAATCTGACTGCCCATACCGCCCATCACAACGATGGCCAGGATCACAGCAGATTCAAGGAAGGTGAAGCTTTCCGGACTGATAAAGCCCTGACGGGTTGCAAAGAACGCGCCGGCAAAACCACCAAACATCGCGCCGATTGCAAACGCAGACAGCTTGGTATTGGTTGGATTGATGCCAAGAGAACGACAGGCGATTTCGTCTTCACGCAACGCTTCCCACGCCCGCCCGATCGGCAATTTACGCAAGCGCATGGTTACAAAGTTTGTAACCAACGCCAGAATAAGGATCAGGTAGTAAAGGAAGATCAGGCGATGCATGGATGAGTATTCAATACCCATCAAATCACCAAACCCGATGGAACCTTCCGGAACACGGCGCGAAAATTCCGCCAGCCCAAAGAAACTCGGTCGTTCAATGGACGAAATGCCATCCGGCCCGCCGGTTAAATCATACCAGTTGATCAGGATAACACGGATGATTTCACCAAAGCCCAAGGTCACAATCGCCAGATAATCACCGCGAAGCCGTAAAACCGGGAAGCCCAGAATAATGCCAAAGCTTGCGGCAAAGATACCGGCAAGCGGCAGGCACAGCCAGAAGCTCAGATCGAAGTTCTGCGACAGCAATGCATAGGAATATGCACCAACAGCGTAGAAGGCCACATAGCCAAGATCAAGAAGACCGGCCAGCCCGACCACGATGTTCAACCCCCAACCGAGCATGATGTAAATCATAACAAGGGTTGCAAGGTCGATCGCAGAACGGTTTTCACCAAAGATCAACGGGAAAATGAAGAAGAAGATAATCCCGATTAAACCGATTTTTTTGGTATTGGACCGATAGGCAACCTGAATTTTCGATGAAATTTTCGTGCTTTCATCAACGACAACAGCACTCTTTTCCTTCATCGAGAAGTACGCGATGGCAAAAACAATCGCGAGGAAACAAACCGTCACAACAATGCTTGTGAAGCTGTCAACCGCCATGTCGAGAACCACAGGCGATGCCCAACGGTCGTCCATGTCGCGGAAACGCACAAACATTTCGAAAACGCAAACCGCAGCCAGCGTAATCATGAGGGCCTGAACCAGCCGTGAAATACCTTCACGACGAACGATCAGGGCAAGACGGCCAATAACCGTCGATCCAATGGCGATCAGGACAAGGTCCCACCGCACAGCCAGTTCAAGACCGGTCGGACGGTCAACGGTCTCGACCCCAAGGATCATGACCGACATGAGCAGCGCAATCACGGCAAAGAACGCGAGTTCCTTGACGATCTCTGAGCCGCTGGTACGAGATGAAGCAAATGCAGAAGACATCAGACTTTCTCCACCTCAGGCTTACCAAGCAGCCCCCAAGGGCGGAAGATCAGCACGAGAACGAGAATACCGAACGTCGCAACGTCCTTGTATTCAATCGTGAGATACCCCGACCAGAATGCCTCGATCAGACCAATCAAAAGCCCGCCGAGCATCGCACCTGGAAGTGAACCGATACCGCCCAGAACAGCGGCGGTGAAGGCTTTCACACCAGCAAGGAAGCCGATGTAGAAATCAATCACACCATAATACAGTGTCACCATCATCCCTGCGACCGATGCCAGGGCAGCCCCCATAACAAAGGTGGTCGAAATTGTGCGGTTGACATTGACGCCCAGAAGGCCCGCCATTGTGCGATCCTGTTCACAAGCGCGCTGCGCACGACCCAGTGATGTTTTGGCAATCAGTGTGGAGAACACGACCATCAGCACAAAGGTAAGAACAATAATGATGATCTGCATATAGCTCAGCTGAACATCGAAGTTCGCACTTTTCATCATGGTGATGCCGCCTTCAATAAGCGGCTGCATCGGCTTAACGCGTGCACCTTGCGAAATCTGAACGAAGTTCTGCAGGAAGATGGACATGCCGATGGCAGAAATCAGCGCTGCAAGCCGGAATGATCCGCGCAGCGGCCGGTATGCGACCCGTTCAACGCCCCAACCATAGATCGAGGTCAGAACCATTGAAACGAACAGCATCAAAAGAAGTGTGAGCGGTAAAATACCGCTAATCCCTGCTGCCTGACAGATCAGGAAGGTGATCAGGGAGTGAAACGCACCGATCATATAGATCTCGCCGTGCGCGAAGTTGATCATGCCGATGATGCCATACACCATGGTGTAACCGATGGCGATCAGACCATAGATGGCTCCCAGCGTCAGACCGTTGATCAATTGTTGTAGGAAATAAGCCCAATCCATTGCACAACCTTAGATTTGGCACAGACAAACAAGGTCTTCGCCTGATCAACAGAAGGCATCAAGTCATAGATATATGTATTGATTGGATGAGACATAGTCTCCCCCTTGCCCCCTTGCAAACCCCGCAAAGCCTCCGTCTTATTGTTATCGGGTAGGACCCCGTTTAGCTCCCGGAGACGGCCATTCTTTTTGTGGCTCTTCCGTCCGGGAACGCGATTAGAGCGCAAACCTTAGACACATGTGTTCAAAGGCTGCAAGCGGCTTTCGGAATTTAGCAGAAATCACCAAATCCGGATTTGGAATTGGAATAAAACACTGACCGACATCGCCACCCGCTCTTTATATTGTATACATTATCCTTTGTTGAGAACGTATTCAAGTTTTCGTGCAGCAACCCGCTTCAACTGTTCCGGATTCCGGCTGACCGGCCCTGCCACAGTCACTTCTGTTCCCGTCTGTCCGTCAATCGCTGTGCACCGCAAATAGGTTCCGACCTGACGCAGTTCGAAATAAATCTCTCGGGTCGTGGTTGGGCGCGTGCTCATGTCGAACGTAAAACCTTACTCGGGATAAAATACCACTCTATTTTGCGCGCATTTTCAGACAACGCAATAGTTATAACAAAAACGGGCCCGGCGAACCGGACCCGTCGTAACAACTCGTCAAGATGATGCGTTACTTCTCACCATCAAGCATTTTGACAATCGCCGAGAAATCCATACCGCCATTTCCACCATTGGAATAAAGCGCATAAAGGCTTTCCGCCAGCGCCCCCATCGGGGTTGTTGCCCCCGATGCCGCCGATGCTTGCTGGGCCAGCTTCAAATCTTTAAGCATCATGTCCACCGCAAAGCCCGGTTGATAGTCCCGGTTTGCCGGTGACGTTGGCACCGGCCCCGGCACCGGGCAATAACTGGTCAAGGCCCAGCACTGACCTGACGCCTTTGATGAAACATCAAACAGCTTCTGCGCATCAAGACCAAGACGCTTGGCCAACATAAATGCCTCGGACACAGCAATCATATTCACGCCAAGAATCATGTTATTACAGATCTTGGCTGCCTGCCCGGCCCCACTGTCACCCGCATGGATGATATTGCTGCCCATCGCATCAAGGATTGGCTCGGCACTGGCGAAATCAGCTTCGCTACCACCAACCATGAACGTCAACGTTCCTGCGGCCGCCCCGGCCGTGCCGCCCGATATCGGTGCATCAACAGCGCCAAACCCCTTGGCTTTTGCCAAGTCTGCGGCCTTGCGCGCGGCATCCACCTCAATCGTCGAACTATCAATCAGGATCGTTCCGGGTGCCGCATTGGCAACCACGCCATCCGGTCCGTCATAAACCGACAAAACATGTTTTCCCGCCGGAAGAACCGTCACGACAAAATTCACATTACTGACAGCCTGGGCAACGGTATCTGCCTTGGTGGCACCGGCTTCAACTGCCTTGGCCACCGCATCTGCAGACAGATCAAATACCTTCAGCGCGTGACCAGCCTTAAGCAGGTTTTCCGCCATTGGCCCGCCCATATTACCCAGACCGATAAAACCGATATTCGCCATTTGAAGTCTCCTCTGACGTCCCGTTTGCGGGACTTTGTATTCATCACATTCGTCACAGATCGCTGTGACTTAAAGATTCAGTTCCCGATCCGCTGGCAACGGTGCGAAATATTCGGCCACTTCACGCGGATCAACCTGCCCAACATCACCATGCTGCCATTTCGGCGCATGATCCTTGTCAATAATCACGGCACGCACCCCTTCAAACAAATCGGGCTTGCGGACCATGCGCTGTGACAGGCGAAACTCCATATTCAGCACCTCGGCCAGTGTCATATCCCGCCCTTGGCGGATTTGATCGAAACTGACGCACAGTGCTGTTGGCGACTTGCCACTTAATGTCTTAAGACAATCTGTGTTGAACGCCGTGTCCTCACGCGCCAACGCATCAAAAATTGCCGCAACACTGTCAGCGGAAAATGCCTGATCAATCGTATCACGCTGCGCAACAAGGCTGGCAGCGCCAATGTCGGCATGAAACCCGGTCAGAATCTCTGTGACTGCGGCAAAGGCATCCGAACCGTAATCGGCCTGCACCAACGTAGCTTTCACTGCCGCAACCTGATCGGCATGAACACCGTGGGTCGCAAGACCTGCATAAAGACAGTCTGCCGCCTTAAGGCGCGCCCCGGTCAAACCAAGGTACATCCCGATTTCTCCGGGGCATCGCGACAGGAAATACCCACCACCAACATCCGGGAAAAAGCCAATGCCGGTTTCAGGCATGGCAAACATGGTGCGTTCCGTCACAACGCGGAACCGACCGTGAATGGAAACCCCGACACCGCCCCCCATCGTGATGCCATCTATCATCGCGACATAGGGTTTTTGGTAATTGGCGATGGCATGGTTCAAATGATATTCACGGCGATAGAACGCATCGAGCATATCTTCGTCGTCAACAGCGCGCGCATCATAAAGACCGCGAATATCGCCACCAGCACAAAACGCCTTCTCGCCAGCCCCCTCGACAACAACAACCTTGACCGCAGGATCATTTTCCCACGATTTCAGTTGGGCAGCCATCATGTCCACCATATCGAGATCAAGCGCATTCAGCGCGCGCGGACGGTTCAACAGGATATGACCAACCGGTCCGTCCTTTTTGAACAAGACGGGGACTTCAGACGGCTGGCTCTGATCGTTGTTTTTTTCGCTGGTCATTTCTCAATCCTTTAGGGCGGCACGCGATATGATCAGGCGCATGATTTCGTTCGTGCCTTCCAGAATTTGATGCACCCGCAAATCGCGCAGCAACCGTTCAATCGGATATTCGCGAATATAGCCGTATCCACCATGCAGTTGCAGGGCCTCGTTACAGACTTGAAATCCGATATCGGTCGCAAACCGTTTGGCCATGGCGCAAAACTGAGTTGCGTCATCGGCCTTAAGGTCGAGTTTCCATGCGGCTTTATGCAGCATCAAGCGGGCGGCTTCGAGTTCCGTCACCATATCTGCAAATTTGAACTGCAACGCCTGAAACTGATCAAGGCTACGGCCAAATTGCTTTCTGACTTTCATATGGTCACGCGCATGGTCCATCGCGGCACGCGCCCCACCGATTGAGCAGGCAGCAATGTTAAGGCGCCCACCATCCAGCCCCTTCATGGCAAACTTGAACCCCTCGCCTTCGGCACCAAGGCGGTTTTCGGCTGGAACCTTGCAATTGCTAAAAATAACAGCGGAGGTCGGCTGACTGTTCCAGCCCATCTTTTCTTCAAGCTTGCCAAAGGACAGGCCCACGGCGTCCTTTGGCACAATAAAGGTCGAAATCCCGCCCGGACCATCATCCCCAGTACGCGCCATGACAACATAGATATCACTACGCGATCCACCGGAAATAAACGCCTTCTCACCATTTAGGATATAATGATCACCGTCGCGTACCGCACTGGTCCGAAGGGCACCCGCATCCGACCCCGCACCGGGTTCGGTCAGGCAGTAACTTGCAAAATGCTCCATCGTGACAAGCTTTGGCAGAAACTGGGCACGTTGTGCATCCGTTCCAAAGCTGTCAATCATCCAGCAGGCCATATTGTGAATGGAAATATAGGCCGCAGTCGACGGACAGGCCGCTGCCAGTTCCTCAAAAATCACAACCGCGTCATGTCGCCCAAGGCCCGACCCGCCATATTCATCACGGGTATAAATCGCGGCAAAGCCAAGCTCAGCCGCCTTGCGCAGGGTTTCTTCGGGGAAGATATGTTTTGCGTCCCACTCACCCGCATTTGGCGCCATTTCGTTCTGGGCAAAGTCGCGGGCAGCATCAGCAAAAGCCTGCTGATCGTCTGTCAGGTTGAATTCCATTGGATCGCCGCCTCTGATGTTCTTCTATTTTCCCTTTACGTAAACGTGAAACGGCCTGTTTGTCAATTCATTCGGTATAACAGTACCGAATTATCACAATGCATCGCAGCCTCACCAACGACGTGCAAAACATTTGTCGAAATCACCAAATGTTTCTTGCTGACGCCCTATCGGTGCGCGTACCTTTTTTGCCTCAGAGAAAAATCATAAATCAGGGAAAACGACATCATGACGTCCATGAAACCGGAAACCATTGTTCTCCATGCTGGATACCGCGCCGAACCGACAACTGGTTCTGTTGCCGTACCGCTTTATCAAACCACCAGTTATCAGTTCCGTGACACACAACACGCAGCTGACCTTTTTGCGCTCAAAGAGTTGGGCAACATCTATACCCGCCTGATGAACCCGACCAATGATGTGCTTGAACAACGCGTTGCCGCCCTTGACGGTGGTGTTGCAGCCGTGGCACTGGCGTCCGGTCAGGCCGCGTCAACCTTTTCTATTCTCAATATTGCCCAGGCTGGCGACAATATTGTCAGTTCCACCGACCTTTATGGCGGCACATGGAACCTGTTTGCCAATACCTTTAAACAGATGGGGATCGAGGTCCGCTTTGCCGATCCGTCCGACCCTGAAAACTTCCGTCGTCTAACCGATGAAAAAACCCGCGCCTATTACGCCGAAACCCTGCCTAATCCGAAATTGCACGTCTTCCCGATCCGCGATGTCGCCAATATCGGTGATGAACTTGGTATTCCACTGATTGTCGATAACACCGCCGCCCCGGTCATTTGCAAACCGATTGAACATGGTGCGAGTATTGTGATGTATTCAACAACCAAATTCATTGCTGGCCATGGCACATCGGTTGGCGGGATCGTGGTTGATTCCGGTAAATTCGATTGGGAAAAACATGCAACCCGCTTCCCGCTTCTGAACGAACCCGACCCCAGTTATCACGGGGCTGTCTGGACGCAGGCCGTCAAACCGATTGGCCCGGTTGCCTATGCTATCAAACTGCGCTGCACTGTGCTGCGTGACATTGGAGCCGCCGCCTCCCCATTCAATTCGTTCCAGACCATTCAGGGCATGGAAACCTTGGCCCTTCGCATGGAACGTCATTGCGAAAACGCCAATAAGGTTGCCGACTTCCTGTCCAAGCACCCCAAGGTCACAAAAGTCATTCACCCCAGCCAGCAAGATGGCGAAAGCCGCAAACGTGCGGACACTTATCTTAAGGGCGGTTACGGATCCTTGATGGGCTTTGAACTGTCGGGCGGCAAGGAAGCCGGTGAGAAGTTTATCAATGCGCTGGAACTTCTTTATCATGTTGCAAACATCGGTGACACACGCTCACTCGCCATTCATCCGGCGACAACGACTCACAGTCAGCTTTCAGAAGAAGACCGTCTTTCATCGGGTGTGACCGATGGCTACGTGCGCCTTTCCATCGGGATCGAGCATATTGACGATATCCTTGCTGATCTGACACAGGCGCTTGCCAAAGCCTGACAATCTGCGCGGTTACGATAAAGCAACTGCCTCAGACCAAGACCGGCCATGAAATGTCATGGCCGGTTTTTTGTTGACCCCGTTGCCCAAACGCCGTAAATGCGCATTATCGGCAAAACATGCAAAACGTGCAACTTACGCAACAGGCAAACGATCATGTCCGTCACCACCCGGCAACAAGAAATACAAACCTTGGTCCGTGCCCATGGCACCGTCCATATCCATGATCTGGCCGCTTTGTTTCACGCATCTCTTGATACGATCCGACGTGATTTGCGCCAACTTGAAGACGAAGGACACCTGCGCCGGATTTATGGCGGGGCAATCCTGCCCAATACTGCCACAGCAACCTATGACGAACGCGCCAAGGAACTTCAGCCCGAACGCGCGGCCATCGCCAAAAAAACCGCAAACGACCTTATCCCCGATCACGGTGTTTTCTTTTTTGACAGCGGCACGACCATCTGCGAGGTCGCCCGGCATTTAAAACCATCGTTTCGTGGCACGATCATTACGGTTAACCCCATGGTTGCGGTTGAACTGGCCAAGCACCCCAACGCCAACGTCATCATGATTGGTGGTTTTCTGTTGAAAAACGACATGGTGGTCAGCGGCCCGACAACGGTTGACGAAATTCGTAACTACAATGCCGATATCGCCCTTTTGGGGACCTGTGCACTTCACCCCGAATCCGGTCTTTCGACCAGCACGGCCGAAGAACGCGCGACCAAGGCCGCAATGATTAACCAGACTGCTGAAATCATTGCTGTCACAACGGCCGATAAACTCGAAATAAGCCTTCCTTACCGCGTATGTGACATTGACGCGATTTCGTACCTTGTGACCGGGCGGAAACTTTCGGCGGGATACCTCGCCAATTATTCTGATCGCGGCCTTAACGTTATTCAGGCGTAAACGACATGCACGATCACACCAAAGCCCACAACAGGGTCCGCGCGATTTTCTTTTTGCATGGGGCTGCGTTTTCAAGCTGGGTTCCCCACATCCCGCTGGTTCAGGAACGTCTTGATCTTGGTCACAATGACCTTGGCGGTATTTTGCTGGCGGCGGCCATCGGTGTTTTGGCCGTAATGCCAATTGCCGGACGGCTGGCTGACCGTTTCGGCAGTGAACGTGTCGTGCGCTATTCCGGTTTATTCTATTTCATTGCTGTTGGGCTTCCTGCATTCATGCCGTCCTATCTCAGCATCACGATTGCGATGTTTGCCTTGGGCTTTTCTGGCGCGTTTCTGGATGTCGCGATGAATGCCAACGGCCTGAATGTGGAACGCCTGCGGGGCCGTAGCATCATGTCGGGCCTACACGGCTTCTGGAGCCTCGGCGGTTTTGCTGGTGCCGGGGTTGCGGCCGCGTGGTTTGCCCTGCCCATCCCCATCGCCGCGCACTTGCCAACCGTGCTGTCTATCTTCCTTGTCGCACATGTGATCGTGCAGGCGGGCCTCGTCCCTGATGCCGCCGTCCATACTCAAACAGCTCAACCTGATGTACAGCAATCCAACCAAAGCACCCAAAACCTCAAACGGCGCCCGCTCATTGTGTTTTTGTTGCCATTTGGGGTCTGTGCCTTCATCGGGCAATTTGGCGAAGGTGTGATTACCGACTGGGCGACCGTGTTTATGAACAGCGAACTATCGTCCGGTCCTACCATGGCGGCAGTTGGATTTGCGATCTACTCATGCGCCATGGCCGCAACGCGATTGTCGGGCGACATGCTGGTGATGAAATTTGGCCGAGCACAGGTTCTTTTGGCCAGTTCATGCCTAGCATCCCTCGGTACATTCATCATCGCATTATCTGCGCATTTCGTTGTGGCCTGGATCGGATGTGCCATCGCGGGGATGGGACTTGCCGTGATATTGCCATTGCTGTTGTCTGCCGCTTCAAAGGCCACAAGCAAAGGCGGTGGAACGGTTGTTTCGATCATCGCGGCCACGGGATATTCAGCCATCATGGCCGGGCCGCCGGTTATTGGTGCAATTGGCGAAGTATTCGGGCTTGTGAATGCCTTCATCGTCACCGCCAGTTTCCTGTCTCTGATCATTCCTGTTTATCTGCTAACCATGCGTCGGCGTTTGCAAATTGCGGGCAATGGTTGATCCGGCGTGCATTCTGCCGCATAAATTGACCAGCCGGTCCTGCCGGTGACACAGCCCCACAAAGCAGCCCACAAAATAGAGAACAGATCATGGCCAAATCCCATACCTATGGCGCATTCCCCCGCAACCGCCAGCGCCGCAACCGCATGTCCGACTGGTCGCGGAAAATGGTCGCGGAAACCCGGCTGACACCCCATGATCTGATCTTGCCGGTGTTTGTTGTGGATGGCTCCAATCAACGCATGCCCATTCCATCCATGCCCGGTGTCGAACGTCAATCAATTGATGTTCTGGTCGAGACGGCCAAACATGCGCAAAGCCTTGGCATTCCGGCCCTTGCCCTGTTTCCCTATATTGATGTTAGCCTTAAAACCAAGGACGCGCGCGAAGCATACAACCAAGACAATGTTGTCTGTCGCGCAACCAAGGCCATCAAGGACGCCTGCCCTAACCTTGGCGTGATCACCGATGTCGCCCTTGATCCGTTCAATGCCGATGGTCAGGACGGTATCGTGGTCGATGGTCAGATACTGAATGATGAAACCACCGAGGCACTGGTCCGTCAGGCACTGGTTCAGGCACAGGCAGGTTGTGATGTCGTCGCCCCATCCGACATGATGGATGGCCGCATCGGCGCCATTCGCGACGTGCTTGAGGGTGAAAACCTTAAAAACGTGCAGATCATGGCCTATGCCGCGAAATACGCGTCATCGTTCTATGGACCGTTCCGCGATGCCATCGGATCGGCAAGCGCACTGGGCAAGGCTGACAAAAAAACCTATCAGCTTGACCCGGCCAACACCGACGAAGCCATGCGCGAAGTGGCTTACGATTTGAACGAAGGTGCAGACTCCGTCATCGTCAAACCCGGTTTGCCCTATCTTGACGTGCTTTATCGGGTCCGTCAGGAATTTGGCGTTCCGGTCTTTGCCTATCAGGTGTCGGGTGAATACGCCATGCTGCGTGCGGCCGCGGCGAATGGCTGGCTGGATTATCTTGGTTGCGCAATTGAAACACTGTCGTGTTTCAAACGTGCCGGCGCATCGGGCATTCTGACTTACAGCGCAATCGAAGTTGCCGAAGCGCTTTAATCTGCAAATGTAATTAGCTGACTTAAAAGATTATTGAACGGAACAAAGGGCCTCACCAGAGGCCCTTTGTTGTATGGTTTATGTGGTTGATCTTCGATCAGGCGACTTCGGTTTTGATGTTGTCATCGATGCCAAATCCAATCGCGCGGGCACAGAAATGCGGTCGAAGACCGGCACGGGAAAATACGCCTTCGATATCCTGCCCATCAAGGAAACCACCCTGATGCACCAAAAGGGTCTTAATCCCGACAGAAAGCCCGCCCAGCACATCGGTATGAACCGTATCGCCAACCATCAGCACACGGTCGCGCTTTACATCCGGATGCCGCCGCAGGACTTCTTCGAATACGTGATGATACGGTTTCCCAACACATTGCGGCATCACGCCGCAGGCATCTGCGGCCAAATGCGCGAAATAACCTGACTCAACCGACAGGAATTCCCCCATCGGGGCGCAGATATCCGGGTTACCCACCAAAATCGGGCGTGGATTGTCACGCAGGCTTTGCTCAAGCAGGTTCTGCTGTGGGTCAGACCAGCTTTCAGAATCAATAAGAAGGAAACCACCGACCGCATCATATAGTGCGCGGTCTTCGCCAAGCGGTTCAACAGTGTCAGGCAGCACATGGAACGGCCAATCTTTTGGCGCCATTGCCCCCCAATACGTAATGTCGCCATGACTATTCATCATCGGGGCGACAAATTGCTGGCTGCTGATCAGACTGCTGGTACCAAAATCAAAGCCGCGGTTGCGATGACGGGCCAGAATGGCCTCCGCAGAACTCGATGCGTCGTTGGTCACAACGGCGATGCTCTTGCCCATATCCTGCAAACGTCGAACAGTATCGACCGCACCGGCGATGGCTGTCGGGCCGCTATTAAGCACGCCAAAGGCATCAAACACGATCAAATCAAACTGATCCGCAATCGACAGAAGGTTTTCAACATATTCTGTCTTTTGGGGCACCGCATCAGCACGCACCTCTGGCAAACGGGGCGCATAATGCAAATAGGCCTCGATTGCCTGCTCAAAATTGAGCCTGGGGCGATTGATGCTCATGTTCGATTCTCCTGATCGTATGGGGTGTGGAACGTATAGCGGGCCCATTCAACCCGATTAAGCCACCTTTTTACATCCCAATTTTTCAATGCAAGGCCATTCCGGACGAAACAACCAAGACGCGTTAAGCAATTTCGTTAGCCATGCACTGAAAGCATAGCAATAAAACATCTAAAAGCATCGTGCCATGACAGAATTAAAGCCAATTCATTGCAATTTGGTGACTTTCTGCACTTTCCAAACGACTGCCATGCAAAAAATGCATTGGAATTACACAAATGCCGAGCGTAGATTGCCCTCACGAAATGAATAGGACGTATCGACTGGTGAATGCGCCATCAAGCAGATGATCATTCGATACATTGTAAACAAACCGACACGTCAAACCAGTTAACTATTCCGCACGCGGAATACCTTCGGTGAGAACATGCCGGTTATCTGAACAGGCGCCGAAAAATCGGCCGGTTTGAAATAGGTGATGAAATGATCGTAACTAAAATTTTTGCTTTCCTCCGCGCTCTTCGCGTTCAGTACCAGACCCAGGTTGCGCTGCGTAAACTTGATCCGCGCGAACTTGCCGACATCGGTCTGAACCGCGACATGATCGACGATGTAGCACACCGCGTTGCTTTCGGTCGTTAATCAACGACTGAAACGTCCGACGAAAAAACCCCGGCAGTTTTGCCGGGGTTTTTCTTTGTCTGCCTGCTGCAATAGACCAAACGAATGACCTACCCCGCAGAGCCTATCAATGTTCTAATTGGCAAATAGCGCCTTGTGTTCGTCGCGCAGGATATTCTTCTGCACCTTGCCCATCGCATTGCGGGGCAGTTCGCCGACAAAAAATACCCGTTTTGGCACTTTGAAATTCGCCAACTGTGACTTGATGGCACCGATGACATCGTCTTCTGACAATTCATCGTTACTACGTACGATCACTGCGACGACTGCCTCGCCAAAGTCCGGATGGGCAACACCAATCACAGCACTCTCAACAACACCATCCATTTTGTCGATCAGCGTTTCAATTTCCTTGGGATAGATGTTAAACCCGCCGGAAATCACCAGGTCCTTGGCCCGACCGACGATATGGACATATCCCTTGGCATCGATCTTGGCGATGTCACCGGTGATAAAGAAGCCATCATCGCGAAATTCCTCAGCCGTTTTTTCGGGCATCTGCCAATAGCCGGCAAACACATTCGGACCACGGGCCTCAAGCACACCGACCTCATCGGTTGCCAAAACCGTGCCGTCATCATCACAAACGCGCACATCCACATCGGGTAATGCCGGTCCAACCGTATGCACAATGCGTTCACCAACCAGCGGGTTTGACGTCGCCATCCCCATTTCAGTCATGCCATAGCGTTCAAGCAAGGCCTTGCCGGTGCGCTGTTCAAACGCGGTAAAGGTCTCGGGCAGCAACGGGGCGGAACCGGAAATAAACAACCGCATGTTAGCGCTAACATCGGTAGTAAAATCATCCTCGGACAGCAAACGGACGTAGAAGGTCGGAACCCCCATCATGACAGTACTGCGCGGCAAAAGCGCCATCACCTGATAGCGGTCAAACTTCGGCAGGAAGAACATCTTTGAACCCGACAACATCACGCAGTGGCAGGCAATGAACAGACCATGGGTATGAAAGATCGGCAAGGCGTGCAGCAAAACATCACCGCCAGTAAAGCCCCACAGTGTTTCGAGTGTTGACGCATTGGACCACAGGTTCATCTGGGTCATCATCGCGCCCTTGGGCTTGCCGGTTGTGCCAGACGTGTAAAGGATTGCGGCAAGGTCATCATCAGCACAGGCCACGGGTGCGAAATCATCGCCCTGCTCTGCTGCGCCGGAGACCAGCGTCCCGTCCGCTTCCGTGCCAAGGGTCAAAACAGATTTAACACCCTGTTCTGCGGCAATCGCACTGACTTCTGCTTCACGATGCGGCTGACAAACAAAGATCACCGGCGATGCATTGCCCATGAAATACGCCAACTCACCGGCCTGATAAGCCGTGTTGAGCGGCAAATAAACAAGACCGGCACGAATACATCCAAGATACAAAAACAGGGCTTCGGGTGATTTATCGACCTGAACCGCGATCCGGTCGCCCTTTTTGGCCCCCAGTGAGATCAAAAGCCCGGCAATGCGGGCTGAATACGTATCCGCATCGCCATAGCTATAAGTCTTGCCATCTGGTGTTTCGATCAAAACTGACGACAAATCAGCCGGGAACCGATCCCGAATACGCATAAAAAGGCTGTTGGTCACAGTAACGCTTCCCCGATGAATTATCATTGGACCGACAGCTTTCTGCTGTCGGTCATATTCGCGGGAAGCATAGTGCAACCAACCATTATCGGTAAACAAGTACTATTTTACCGTAATGGTTGGTTTTATGCCAAATGCGTTAGGCGGAAAGATTACGCAACATACGGGAATTCGCCGTCGACAAACGGGAAAGCCTCGCCGACGGTGACTTGCACTTCCGGGTGGAACCCATTGAAATTCGTCGCAAGTGCGTTGCTATAGGCCCCAATATGACCAAATTCGATCCAGTCCCCTTCACGAATATCTGCTGGCAAATTGACGGTTGCTGGCAGAACATCCATATTGTCGCAGGTTGGTCCATAGATGGTGAAGTCTAGCGTTTCCTCAGGATCAAATTCACCCTGAAGACGCATAGGCCGCACAGGATAACGTAACTGACCGGTGACGGTTTCGGACAGGCTGCCATACACACCATCATTGATGAAAAGCTGATCTTCCTTGCGCAGTTGCACCTGAGTAATCAGCGACACGCCGCTTGAAACAAGGGCTCTGCCCGGTTCGCACATAAATGTGGTTTCAGGCATATCAAGCCATCGGATGCAGTCCTTGATTTCATCCATGATTTCTTCAAGTGCCGGACCGCGCTGGTTCATATACTGGCCGGGGAAACCGCCGCCAACGTCAATGTGTTTCACCTTCACACCCGAGAAATCGACAACTTGGCGGATCAGCTCAATCGCAATGCGATAGCCGTTTGCCGTTGTACATTGCGACCCAACATGGAAGCAAAGCCCGGCCTCATAGCCCAATGCGTCAACCTGCTTAAGAAGTTCGGCCGCAGCCATTGGGCGCGCGCCAAACTTTGCCGATAGATTATAGATTGCACCGGCTGGCGGGGTCGCCAAACGCACATGGATTTTCAGATTGGTGTCGCCGTCGGTTTCTTCGCGGATTTTTTTAAGTTCATCTTCGGTATCAATCACATAGTGATCAATGCCAAAGACCCGGTGCGCACTGCGAATGCCATCGCGGCTTTTAACCGGGTGCATGAAGTAGGACTTCATACCGGGGAACTGGCGGCGCACCAATGCAATTTCATCTGGCGAGGCCGTATCAAAATGCCTCACCCCACCTTCATGCAGATAGCGCATGACTTCGGGATGCGGATTACATTTCACCGCATAAAGAACGTCACCAGGGAACATATCGACAAAGCGCTGCGCTGTTTCTCGAAGGATATTGGGCCTGAGACAATAGACCGGATAGGACGGCTTAAGTTCCTTAACAACATCGAACGTCGTATCGAAATGACGCGGCATGTAAACTCCATCGTTCACGGGTAACTGGCGCCCAGACACGCATTATCGCCGGGCTGGCCATTTATAAACATAAGGGTAGCAGCCCTTTTGGGCGCTGTCATGCCCCAACCGGCGAATTGATCTTGATATTCCAAACGCCCACCGATAAATTGGTAAAACAATACCAAATAACCAATATCGTGTGATTTACGCTTTTCTGCGCCACAGCACACCAACATACAGGGAGCCTGAAATGCCCATCGACCCGATCCTTGATCCCAGCAGCCTTGCACGCGAACTTTCTGGCCGCCACCTGATCAATGGAGAACTCGTTGCATCCCAAAGCGGCAAAAATTTTGATGTCTTAAACCCTGCAACCGGCAAGGTCATTGGTCAGGCCGCAGACGGTGATGCCCAGGACGTGGCAATTGCCGTTGGCGTAGCTAAGAAAGCGCAAAAACACTGGGCAGAACGCCCTGCACGTGAACGCGGAAAGCTGGTTGTCGAATGTGGTCGTGTGCTGATGTCGCACACCGAAGAACTGGGTCGTTTGATTGCCCTTGAATCGGGCAAGGCACTGCGCACCGAAAGCCGGGTCGAGGCATCGGTTCTTGCCGATATGTTTGTCTTTTTTGGTGGGTTGGCTTCCGAACTTAAGGGCGAAACCGTCCCATTTAATCCCAACATGATGACCTTGACCACCCGTGAACCGGTTGGTGTTGTCGGTGCGATCATTCCCTGGAACGTGCCGCTTCTTTTGATGGCGATCAAAGTCGCACCGGCACTGGTTGCTGGCAACGCAGTTGTCGTAAAATCGGCCGAAGACACCCCGCTTGCGGCTTTGCGCGTCTGTCAGATCATGCAGGAAATCCTGCCCAAGGGCGTTCTGAACATCCTGTCTGGCTTTGGCCCGTCCTGTGGTGGACCACTGGTCGAACATAAGGACGTCAAAAAAGTATCCTTCACCGGCTCTGTCGAAACCGGCCGCACGGTTTACAAAGCTGCGGCTGAAAAACTGATCCCGGTCACCCTTGAGCTCGGCGGTAAATCACCAATGATCGTGATGGACGATGCCGACCTTGATAAGGCAATTGCCGGTGCTGTTGGTGGGATGCGCTTTACCCGTCAGGGGCAAAGCTGTACGGCATCATCGCGTATTCTTGTTCATGAAAAACTTCATGATGCGTTTGTTAAGCAACTGATTGACAAGGTCAATGCCCTTAAAATGGGGGATCCGCTTGACGAAGAAACCGACATCGGCACCATCATCAACCGCAAGCAGTTCGACAAGGTACGGAGTTACATCGACATCGGTGAAAAAGAAGGTGCGACCAAGCATGAACTAAGCGCCCTTCCAACCGATAGTGCACTGACCGATGGCACGTTTGTGCGCCCGGTGATCTTTACCGATGTTGATCCGAACGCCCGCGTCGCCCGCGAAGAAATCTTTGGCCCGGTGGCATGCGTGTTTAAGTTCAAAACCTTTGAAGAGGCACTTGAGCTTGCCAACGATAGTGATTTTGGCTTGGCAGCAACCGTATGGACAACCGATCTTAAAACCGCACTGACGGCAACCAAGCGCCTTGAAGCGGGCTTTGTTCAGGTCAACCAGAACCTTGTTGTTCAACCCAACCTGTCATATGGCGGGATCAAGCTTTCCGGGCTGGGCAAGGAAGCCTCGCTTGAAAGCATGCTTGAACATTTTACCTACAAGAAAACCATCATTCTGAACATGGAATAACGCCAAACCAACCCTATGCCAGGCGTTTAACCTTGCCGGGTTGCATCTTTTGCAACCCGGTTTTTCTTTTGCGGCCCTTGACCTTAGGCAACTAATCCGCAAAGCTGCGCTCGAACATACGTCCATAAACCTGAAAGAACATGGCAATGTCTTTATACAATGACATCCCCGCATCGCATTCCCGTCCGACGCTTCGTGCTGGTGCGATGGCCATGATTATCGGGATTTCCGACCTGCGAATGTGAACCCTGTCATTCGCGAATGACAGGACCGGTTTAAACCCGTTTATCACCCGTTACATGATAATATTGCCACCACATCAAGCTTGATGGTGGCCGCAGGAGCATGGAAATTATGGCTGTTTCCTATCACGATATCGTCCGTGCAGCTGGACTGTTAGAGGGCATCGTTGCCAAAACACCTTTGGTAAAGTCCTTAACGCTTTCAAATATTTGTCAGGCAGAAGTTTATCTTAAGCTTGAAAACCAACAATACACCGCGTCCTTCAAAGAACGCGGCGCCTATGTCAAACTGGCAAGCCTGACGCCGCAAGAACGCGAAAAAGGCGTTATTGCCGTCTCGGCGGGCAACCACGCACAGGGTGTGGCCTATAACGCCAAACGACTTGGCATTCCGGCAACCATCGTGATGCCCAAAAATACCCCGTTCACCAAAGTACATCACACGCGATCTCATGGCGCCGAAGTTGTCCTGATCGGTAATGTATTTGCCGAAAGCCTTGAAGCTGCAGGCAAAATCCAGAAAGAACGCGGTCTGACCTTTGTGCATCCGTTTGATGACCCGCATATCATCGCCGGACAGGGCACTGTCGGGCTTGAGATTCTCAATGAAAGTGCCGACATCGACACCATTGTCGTTCCGATTGGCGGCGGTGGCCTTGCGTCGGGTATTTCAACCGCGATTAAGGCGCGCCGACCCGACATCGAAATCATCGGTGTCGAAACAAAGTTATATCCGTCGATGCTTGAAGGCATGACAGATCAGGAGTTCACTGGCGGTGGCGTTACAATTGCCGAGGGCATTGCAGTTAAGCAACCCGGCGGCCTGACGCTTGAAATCTGTAAGGAAAAACTGGATGACGTGGTTCTGGTTGAGGAAAGCTCAATCGAACGTGCCATCCAGATGCTGATTGAAATCGAAAAAAGCGTTGTCGAAGGTGCCGGGGCAGCCCCACTTGCCGCCCTGCTCGACCATCCCGAACGGTTTAAGGGCAAAAAGGTCTGCCTGATCATAAGTGGCGGTAATATAGACACCCGCCTTCTGGCACAGGTCCTGATGCGCGGCATGGCCCGTCAAGGCCGCCTTGTGCGCGTTCGCATTGAAATCCCTGATGTCCCGGGTGCATTGGCAACCATCAGCACGCTGATCGGTGAAGAAGAAGCCAACATTATTGAAGTCTATCACCAGCGTCATTTCTATGATGTTCCGGCCAAACAGACTGACGTTGATATGGTTCTTGAGGTCCGCGACACCGTACATGCAGAACAGGTCATTGCACGCCTGATTGACGCCGGGTTTGGCGGAAGACTGCTTGGCAACACATCGCTTGATTGATCAACACCTTCACACAAAATAAAAAAACGGCCGCAAGCATTTCGCTGCGGCCCGTTTTTTCTAACTTTGGTGTTTGGTGCTGTTAGCAATCAAGTCCGCGGTAACGCCCGCCATAATACAAAAGCGGATTACCAGTTTTGCCCAAGTCGATTTCCTGAACTTGCCCCACAATGATGCTGTGATCCCCACCATCATGGATCGCGTGGCGTTTGCAGGAAAATGTTGCAAGGCTGTCGCTAAGACACGGAACACCGTGACAATCATCGCGATAGGTCACACCATCCCAATCATTCTGACCGGGTGAAGAAAAAAGATCAGACAGGGTTTGCTGTTCCTGACGCAGGATATTGATGCAAAACCGGGTGCATTCGCCTGCAAACATGTCATGTGTCGCCGCCCGGCAATCGACAGAAAACAGGACCAAGGCCGGTTCAAGCGACACGGAGGCAAAACTGTTGATGGTGATACCTGCTTTGGTTCCATCCAGTGCGCGTGTCGTCACAACAGCAACACCTGTTGCGAACTGACCCAGACAGTCACGAAAATCGCGCGGAGAGAATGACATATTGAAGAATGCTCTTGCTGACTAAACATATAATCTAACGGCCCTTGCTCAGGGCAAAGGGAAAATGGCGATTAATCTTCGCGCTGTCAAACCTATCTCGCAGCAGATTTAAACGCGATATTAATAACATTAAAAGTTAATAGGACCATATAGATGGGGCTTGCGTCTTATCTGGATGCAAAAAACAGCTTGGGGCCAGATAAATGTATCGTGAATTAATCCGGTATCGATATCGGCGGAACGGGGAAAAATAGTGTTTCTGATAATCGGTTATATCATAGTACTCGGCTCGGTGCTGGGCGGTTATTTACCACACGGGTCATTTGACATTCTCGTTCAACCGCTTGAAGTCCTGATTATTTTCGGGGCTGCATTTGGTGCGTTTTTGACAGCCAATCCGCTAAACGTTGTCAAACGGTCGTTCTCCTACACGTTACGTGCCATGAAGGGCCCCAAGAAGAAGGTCGCCTATGTCGAGCTTCTGACCTGCCTTTACGCAATTTTTCGACTTGCAAAGTCTAAGGGCGATCTGGCCCTTGAGAGCCACGTTGAAAATCCCGAAAGTTCCAGCCTTTTTGCCAATTTTCCGATTCTGACGAAAGATCACCACGCGCTGGAATTCATGTGTGACTATCTTCGCCTACTGACCCTTGGCACAACCAATCCATATGAGCTTGAAGCTGTCATCGATCAGGAACTCGAAACCCATCACGAGGAAGAGCACGCGGTTTCCGATGCCGTTCAGACTGTTGGCGACGGGCTTCCTGCCCTTGGCATTGTGGCTGCTGTTCTGGGCGTGATTGTTACCATGAGCTCCGTGACAGAACCCCCTGAAATTCTTGGTGGTCTGATCGCGGCAGCACTGGTAGGGACATTCCTTGGTATTCTCGGCGCATACGGGTTTGTCGCCCCGACGGCTTCTATCATCAAGAACACCGTTGATACAGATGCAAAATATTACACCTGTATCAAGGCCGCATTGATCGGACACATGCAGGGATATGCGCCCCAGGTTTCGGTTGAGTTTGCGCGAAAATCCCTACCGCATGGCCTAAGACCAAGTTTCAAAGAACTTGATGAAGCCTTGCAAAATGCACCAACAGCTTGATTTTCTTGAATAGTAAAGTTCCGGTTTAGGGAAAAATACGACGCATGCCTGATATCGTCATAAAGAAAATCAAGAAAGGTGGACACGGCCACCATGGCGGCGCATGGAAGGTTGCTTATGCCGACTTCGTGACGGCAATGATGGCGTTTTTCCTGTTGCTCTGGCTGCTTTCTAGCGCCACCGAAGAACAGCTTCAGGGGGTGTCAAACTATTTTACCCCGGAAACCATTTCACAAAACGACTCTGGGTCGGGTGGTTTGCTGGGCGGTACCAGTCTTGCCGAAGAAGGTGCGTTGCGGTCTGAATTTGGGTCACCAACCGTCAGTATGGATATTCCACCACAACAATCGCCCGATGAACGCGAAGCCATTCGCGTGGCCCAAATGGAAGAACAGGAATTCAATGAAGCCCAAGAAGAACTTCGCAAAGCCATCGAAAGCAGCGAAGAACTCCAAGGGCTAGAGAAGAATATCCGCATTGAAGATACCGATGAAGGCCTTCGCATCCAGCTGCTTGATGAAGACGGCACCGCAATGTTCCCAAGCGGCAGCCCCTCGATGGCCGAACATACGAAAAAGCTTCTGCAAAAGGTCGCTGAGATCATTGCAAAACTACCACAAGACGTTGCAATTGAAGGCCATACAGACTCGGTTCCGTTTAACCGCGCCGACGGTTATTCCAACTGGGAACTTTCCTCTGAACGCGCACTTGCAACACGCAGAACCCTTGAAGATCTTGGTCTGAATACGGACCGCTTTGCCAAAGTTGCCGGTCTTGCCGATACCGATCCACTGATGCCCGAAGCCCCTGATAACGAGCGCAACCGACGCATCAGCATTACGTTGCTGCGCGGTACCGGTGAACGCACCGCACTTGAGGGTGGTCAGGAAAGTGGTACAGGTGGGGAAACAACGGGCACGTCGGGGGAAAATATTGCCCCAAGGACATCACCAGCCCCGGTGCGACGTCCGTCATTCTCCGTCCCGTCACAGCCATAAAACAGCTGCGCAAACCGGGTTTGCGCGGTCCTTTTGTGTCTCAGCCCTTTAAACTGTCATAAACAACACTTAATCTCATATAATAGAGAAGGTTGAATGTGACCGGGACACAGAAAAGCTAAATGACAGTCAATCAGCGCCGACTTACCCAGCATTATTTCATGACGGCCCCAATGCCCTGCCCCTATTTGCCCGGGCGTTTTGAACGCAAGCTGGTGACAGAATTGCGTGGACCAGAAGCCAATGGTGTTCATGATCTTCTGTCACGTGCCGGATTCCGCCGCAGTCATTCAATTGCGTATCTTCCCGCCTGCAGCGATTGCAACGCCTGTGTGCCAGTTCGGGTGTCGTGTGCTGACTTCAAACCCGGTCGTTCTTTCCGCCGCATTCAAGCCAAGAACGACGACATTGTGCGCAGCATCGTTCCCGCATCTGCCACACAGGAACAGTTTCAGCTTTTTAGCACCTATCAGGATGCACGCCACGGCAATGGTGACATGGCACGAATGGATGCGCGTGATTACCGTGCGATGGTCGAAGACAGCACGATTGACACATCCATCTTTGAATACCGGCGTCCGGATGGCAGCCTGATTGCCGTCGCACTGGTTGATAATTTGTCTGATGGTCTTTCAGCGGTTTATAGCTTTTTTGATCCCAAGGAGCATAAGCGCTGTCTTGGGACCTACATCATTTTGGACTTGATAGCAGAAGCACAGGCGTTTGAATTTCCTCATATTTATCTGGGTTACTGGATTTCTGATTGCCGTAAAATGTCCTATAAAATGCGTTTCCAGCCGCTTGAAGGCTTCAAGAATGGTCGATGGGAAATCATGTCAGAAGACGCAATCCAAGCCCGTCCCGACGACACTGCCTGACCTTTCTTTCTCTACATTATACTAAAGTTCAATCACGCAACTCGATCCCCGGTTGCCTGCACCCAAAGACGCATATAAGCTGCCTGACAAAGTCAATTAACTGGCTTTTACATATAAATCATGAGCTTGCATCTTTGGGAGGCTGTAACAAATGAAACGTCGCCAATTTCTATCTGGCGCCGCAGTAGCAGGTGCAACTGCTGCCGCTGCATCGACCTTTGCCAAACCGGCAATTGCACAAGATGTCCGTGAATGGCGTCTGGTCACGACATGGCCAAAAAACTTTCCGGGTCTGGGTACGGGCGGAAATCTGCTTGCAGAATACATCAACAAAGCATCCGATGGCCGTCTGCAAATCACTGTTTTCGGTGCGGGTGAAATTGTCCCGGCATTTGAAGCAATCGACGCTGTTGGCAATGGCACCGTTGAAATGGGTCATGGTGCGCCTTACTACTGGAAAGGCAAAGTCGACGCGACCCAATATATCGCGGCAATGCCGTTTGGCCTGAACGCACAGGAACAGAATGCATGGTTCCAGTGGGGCGGCGGTCAGGAATTGGCCGACAAGGTCTATGCTGAACTGAACTGCAAATTCTTCCCGTCAGGCAACACCGGCACCCAGATGGGCGGCTGGTTCAACAAGGAAATGAATACCATTGATGACTATAAAGGTCTGAAAATGCGTATTCCGGGCCTTGGGGGCGAAGTCGTCAAAGCAGCTGGTGCAAACGTTGTGAACCTTCCGGGGGGCGAAATTCCGCCGGCTCTGCAGTCTGGCGCGATTGATGCGACCGAATGGGTTGGTCCATATAACGATCTGGCCTTTGGTCTCTATAAATCAGCGAAATATTACTACTACCCAGGTTGGCACGAGCCAGCGACCGTTCTTGATAACTTCATCAACCTGGATGCATGGAATGCGCTTCCAGATGATCTCAAGGCGATTGTTGCGCAGGCCAACACGGCCGTGAACCAGATGGTCCTGTCGGAGTTCACCGCACGGAACAATCAGGCACTTGAGACTCTGCGTGACAAGCACAATGTCGATGTACGTCCGTTCTCTGACGACATTCTGACGGGCCTTGGCAAACTGTCGGGCGAAGTACTGCGTGATCTCGTTTCGTCCAACCCACTGTCGCAGGAAGTCTTCGAAAGCCTGATTAAATTCCGGACCCAGTCGATCGCATGGTCGAAATTCTCGGAATTGTCCTTCGCACAGGCACGTATCCTGCCGTTCAAATACTAAGTCTCTGCCGTATGGTGTGCCGTCCTAAAATACGTTGACGGTTTTCAAGGAGCCAGCGGATATCGTCCGCTGGCTTTTTGATGCACTTGTTCTGGTGTTTGCATCGCCAGTGCGAGGTGCGGTCGCATGGTATTGTATGTCTGTATGGCCTCCTTGACCAGTTGCCTGAGATCTTCGAATGTCTTGCAGCGGTGAAACAGGAATTCCTGTTTGAGAATGCCGTTGATGCGTTCGGCCAGCGCGTTCTGATAGCAATCATATCCATCTGTCATCGACGGAGTGATCCTGTGTTTGCGCAAGACAGATTGATAGCAGCCAGAGCAGTACTGTAATCCCCGGTCAGAATGATGGATCAGGGGATGTGTCGTCAGTCGATTGCGCACGGCCTGTTTCAGGGCGCCAACCACATCCGATGCTTTCATTTCGCGGCTGAGAACATGTCCCATGATTTTACGTGAGAAGGCATCCGTTACCAGAGACAGATAATGGATGCCCTGGTCACTCTCGACATAGGTGATGTCGCTGACAAAAATCTCCTCGGGGCGAACCACCTTGCGTTCGATCAACAGGTTTGGGTGTTTGCGCATCCAGTGGTGACTGTTGGTTGTTTTGGTGAAGTTCTTACGCGGCCTGACCAGAAGGCGTTGTTCACGCAACCAGTCAAACAAACCGTCTCGCCCCAGCTTGATGCCAAGTCGGCGCAGATCCCCGGTAAGCAGGTGATAGAGTTTGCGTGTGCCGAGACGGGGCATGTGCTGACGCAAGCGCATCACACATGCATGCAACGGTTCAAGCTGCACCTGTCGCTGTCGACGACGGTGCAGTAATTGGTAAACCGATTGCCGCGACAAACCAAAACAACGGCAGCTTCTGCTCAGACTGACTTTGCCTTGCGCCTGTAGTGTTCTTGCAGTTCGGATGAATACTTTTTTCGCAAGCCCGCTCCATATTCCTGATCCAGAATGGTCATCATGCCATCAAGGACCATGACGCGGATCCGCTCATCCTCAAGCTCCCTTTCAAGACGCTTGATCTTTTGTTCCGGGGTTTCTTCCAATTTGGACATGGCTGTGTGCCTCGCTGTGGACCAGTCGAGATTACCATGTTTGCGCAACCAGTTCAGGACTGTACTTCGTCCCTGAATGCCATAGCGGTCCTGCGCTTGCTTATAGGTCAGTTCACCTTTTTCAACCTGATCAACAACAGCCAGTTTAAAGCCCATGTTGTAATCTCGTTGTGTGCGCTTACGACGCACTTTGCCTGAAGTAGACATTGTCATCTCCTGTAGGTGACAACGTATTTCAGGACGTGACATGGAAACGACAAAGGGCTGGCATTTTGCCAGCCCTTTTTTCATGTGCGCTTCATACAAACCATTCGATCCGAAAGATGCCCAGAAACGAAGAAGGGCACCCATTTGAGCCTGTGTGAAAACAGGCTTCCCAAGCGTTGTCTGATTTGAGAAACTGCCCGGAGGATGAATTTCGGGCAGTTTTTTTATGTCAGGCTTTATCGAAGGAACCAGTCGCGAACAGGGAACACTTTTCCCGGACCGGCTTGATGATCTTGTTGCCGATGACAATGGGGTGCGGGTGATTGATGCCTTTGTCTCGGCCCTTGATCTACAGGCACTGGGTTTTGTCCGGGTGCAGCCAAAGGCGACAGGTCGTCCGGGCTATCATCCTTGCGTTCTTCTGAAATTGTATCTGTATGGCTATCTGAACCGTTTGCGTTCGAGCCGGGGGCTGGAACGCGAATGCCACCGCAATATCGAACTTTTGTGGCTGCTGGACCGTTTGGCCCCTGATTTCAAGACGATTGCCGATTTCCGCCGAACGAACCGGGAGGGGATAGGCCGGGTTTGTCGCAGTCTTGTGCTGTTTCTGCGCGGGGAAGGGCTGATCGCGGGTCAGTGCCTGGCCGTGGACGGATCGAAATTCCAGGCAGATACCAGTCCGCAAAAAGTCTGGACGAAATCACAGCTTCAAAAGCGGATCGCCGATATTGACCGGCAAATATCGGACTATCTCGCAGAGATGGACGCCATTGACCATAGCCAGAATGCTACGGATGGCCCGTCGGTACACCCCGTCGGACGTCCCGGGCGGCACAGGAGGTAAAACAGGTGATGTGCGTGCAACCCTTGCAAAGTTGCGCGCGCAGAAAGCCGATCTGGCCCAGTCGGTGCTTCTGATGGACGAGATGGGACAGACACAGGTGGTTATCGGAGATGGGGATGCCCGGATCATGCGATCAGGCAAAGGCCGGATTGTCGGCTACAATCTTCAGTCTGCGGTCGATGATGCCCACGGGCTGATCGCTCATCATGAAGTGACACAGGCGACATCGGACCAGAATGAATTGCATCGGGTCGCCAAAGCAGCAAAGGACGTGCTTGAGCGCACAAAGATAGATATTCTGGCCGATGCGGGCTATGCCGATGCAGAGCAGATCGCGGCCTGTGACGAAGATGGCATCACCGCTTTTGTTCCCCATCCTCGCTCACGTAACACGCATGGTGATTTCTTTGAAAAGTCCGACTTCGACTGGGATGCAGCCAAGCAGCATTATATCTGTCCGGCAGGAAATGTCCTGTCCTTCGAGAATGCCTCGCGCAAGAACCAGAGCGCCAATTACGTGGCCGATCCGAAGGATTGCGCCGCCTGTGCGCACAAATCCCGTTGCACCAAAGTTGACCGGCGACGGGTCAGCCGCCATTTGCTTGAGGGGCCCCTCGAGCAAACGGCCCAACGCATGGCGGACCATCCCGAGGCGATGACACGACGAAAATCCCTTGTCGAACATCCGTTTGGCATTCTCAAACACATGATGGGAACACCGAGGTTCCTGTGCCGGGGCTTGCCTGCGGTCAAGGCAGAAATGGCCTTATCCGTCACAGCTTTCAATCTCAAGCGCGCCATCAACATCCTCGGGGCAAAAAACATCTTCGAAAGGCTCTTGCTCGCCCCCGTATGAGGAAAACACACACAGTTTATGAAAAACCCCGCTACAGGAGCAGCGGGGTTTTGACACAGGCTCATTTGGGTGCCCTTCTCGCAAGATCGTTTTGGATGCTGTTAGTGGCTAGAACAGAACGCTTGGTAGCCACGTCGCAAGCCATGGGAAGGCTGCGACAAGGCACAAGCCCAGCATCTGAATGACCACAAACGGAATTATACCGCGATAGATATCAAATGTTTTGATCGACGGCGGCGCCACCCCGCGCAGATAAAACAGCGCAAACCCAAATGGCGGGGTTAAGAAGCTGGTCTGAAGGTTGATGGCGATCATGATGCCCAGCCAGACCGGATCAATATCCATCTTAAGCAGGATCGGACCGACAATCGGGACCACAACAAACACGATTTCGATGAAGTCGAGGAAGAAGCCCATGAAGAACATCAACAGCATCACCACCAGCATCGCGCTAAACGCGCCACCCGGCAGGTTGTGCAAAAGGTCTTCAACCAGTTGATCGCCACCAAGACCACGGAACACCAATGAGAACACCGACGCGCCGAGCAGGATGACAAACACCATCGCGCTGACCTGAACCGTCTGACGCACAACATGGCGCAGAACTGCCATATCAAGACGACGATAGAATGCGGCTAGAACCATCGAACCGACAGACCCGAAAGCAGCCGATTCCGTTGGTGTGGCAATCCCGGTCAGGATAGATCCCAAGACAGCAACGATCAAAAGAGCCGGCGGCAAAAGTGCACGCAGCACCTCCCCCCAAAGCCCTTCCGGACGCTTGCCTTCGACAAGGGCCGGTGCAGATTCTGGGTCAATGATCGACTTGATGATGATCCAGCCGATATACAACGCAACCAGCATAATCCCCGGGATAAAGGCACCTGCAAACAGGTCCATCACCGAAATCGGTTCAGGGGCCCAGTTGCCAATCGAACGCTGTGCTTCGGCATAGGCCCCTTGCAGGATATCACCAAGCAGAACCAGCACGATTGATGGCGGAATGATCTGCCCCAAGGTGCCCGACGCACAAATAATACCGGTCGACAGTTTCGGATCATACCCGGCTTTGTTCATCGCAGGCAGGCTCAATAAGCCCATTGTAACAACCGTCGCACCGACAATACCGGTGGATGCTGCGAGCAACATGCCGACAATCACCACCGAAATACCAAGACCACCTCGCATGGTGCCAAACAGCATTCCCATGGTGGTCAGAAGTTTTTCGGCGATACGCGCACGTTCGAGCATCACGCCCATAAAGACGAACAGCGGGATCGCAACATAAAGCTCGTTGGTCATCACACCGAAATAGCGTGACGGCAAAGAGCCCAGAAGCGGCATATCAAACGCGCCAAGCGCATTACCAATCAGTGCGAAAGCAAGACCGGTGCCCGCAAGCGAGAAGGCAACCGGAAAACCAAGAATAAGCACGCCGCACGCAACGGCGAACATTACCAGGCTAAGAACTTCACCTGTCATCAAACGCCCTCGTGCTCTTCTTCGTTGATTTCAAATTCTTTATGACCGGCAAGCACCAGAACGCTACGCGCTGCCAGGGACAACCCTTGCAGCAGCATCAAAACGCAAAACACCAGAATCACGGATTTATAAAGGAACAGCCCCGGAAGACCGCCCGTTTCGTGCGACCCTTCAAGACGGTGCCAGCTGGTCACCACATACGGGTAGCTGTACATCAGGATCATGATGATAACCGGCATCAGCAAGAACAGCGATCCAAACAGATCAACCCACGCCTTATAGCGCGCAGATGCCGGACGATAAAACACGTCAACGCGCACATGACCACCATGCAAAAGCGTATATCCCGCGCCGACCATGAACATGATGCCGTAAAGCCACATATAGCTTTCCTGCATCGAAACCCAGCCGATCGCAAAGCCATATCGTAATGTGGCGACCAAAAAAGTAATCACCACCATCGGGATCACCAGCCAAGCCACCCCGCGACCGATCAGGTCATTCAGACCATCAATCGCGCGGACGAAATTTCCCAGAAATCTCACTTTCCACTCCCAAGCCCTTATGTATCGCACAGGAAAATTGCGGGCTTCCTGTTATTCAGGTTGCGAAGTTACATATTAAACATCGAAAGCGCTATATCTTTTGGTGCGTATTTCCGCCATTTCCGGGCATTTTTACTATCATGGATATTGTTTCAGATGTCTTTGGCCCGTCCGAACATAAAAAAAGCCGGATGGAACGGCTCCATCCGGCTTTTCAATCGTTCTGCGTTCAACAAATCAGAGCTTATTCAAACTTGTTGGACCGTGGGAAACCATTTGGCGGCAGGCGCCCTGCCCCGGCACGTTTGCCGGTCCATTCGGCGAGATCAGTCACGGTGCGCGTGCGACCTTCGTTGCCGCCCATGGCCCAGCTCAGACCGTCTTCAAGCTTGAACATGATCAGGTCTGAAAGACCACCTTGGCGGTATTTCTGCAAAATCACACCGCGGCCGCGCGTCATTTCAGGCACTTCGGCAATCGGATAGATCAAAAGTTTACGGTTATCGCCCAAAACAGCCACATGGTCGTGTTCGACCGGCAGGCATATCTTGGCAACTTCACCCGCGCCAAGATTAAGGATCTGTTTGCCGTTCTTGGTCTGGGCGACAACGTCTTTCTCAGCAACCTGGAAACCACGTCCGGCTGAACTTGCCACAAGCAGGTTACGATCATTCTTGTGAACAATCATGGAGACGATGTCATGTTCCTGTGGCAGGTCGATTGACAGACGGATCGGTTCACCATTGCCACGACCACCGGGCAGCTTGTCACACGACATGGTGTAACAACGCCCTGCCGTTGACAAGATAATCACTTTGTCGGTCGTAAAGGCCTTAAGCGCAAAGCGGCCTTCATCGCCATCCTTGAATTTAAGGTCGCCCAGGTCGGCAACATGCCCCTTAAGGGCACGAACCCAGCCCATTTTCGAACAAATGATCGTAATCGGTTCGCGTTCAATCAGAGCCTCAAGCGGGACTTCAATTTCCTCTGGCGCATCGCCGATCTCGGTACGGCGTTTGCCAAGTGCTGTTTTCTTGCCAAACTTTTCGCGCATCAGTTCGACTTCGTCGCGAATGCGTTCCCAACGCATTGTCTCGCTGGCAAGAAGCGCTTCCAGGCCTTCCTTTTCTTCGGTCAGTTTGGCGTGCTCGTTCTTGATTTCCATCTCTTCGAGCTTGCGCAAAGACCGCAGACGCATATTCAGGATCGCATCGGCCTGAACTTCTGTCAGGTCAAACGCCTTCATCAAAGACGCCTTTGGCTCATCCTCAAACCGGATGATGCGGATAACCTCATCAAGGTTCAGATAGGCAACAAGATAGCCTTCCAACACCTCAAGACGATGATTGATCTTGGCCAGTCGATGGTTGGAACGGCGGATCAGGACATCCTGGCGATGCGCCAGAAACGCGCGAAGAACTTCGCGTAAATTCATCACACGCGGCGTATTATCACCATCAAGAACGTTCATGTTCAAACCAAACCGGATTTCCAGTTCGGTGTTTTTGAACAACATTTCCATCAGATGTTCTGGTTCAACCGCACGGGTGCGTGGTTCCAGAACAAGACGGATAACGTCGGTCGATTCATCGCGCACATCATTAAGAAGCGGCAACTTCTTGGCAATCATCAAATCGGCGATGCGTTCAACCAGCTTGGCCTTTTGAACCTGATAGGGAACTTCAGTGATCACAACCTGATAGAGGCCATGGCTGAGTTTTTCCACTTCCCACTTTGCACGCAGGCGGAAGGATCCACGCCCGGTCGCATAGGCCTCAAGAATGTTTTCGCGCGGTTCAACCAGAACACCACCCGTCGGGAAATCGGGCCCCGGCACACAGCGCACAAGTTCGGCAATCGAGGTTTCCGGATTGTCGATAAGCTTGATCAGACCTTTACACAGCTCATCGGCATTGTGGGGCGGAATATTGGTTGCCATACCAACTGCAATGCCCGACGCACCGTTCGCCAAAAGGTTCGGAAACGCGGCGGGCATAACGATCGGTTCTTGTTCTTCACCGTCATAGGTCGAACGGAAATCAACCGCGTCCTCGTCCAGACCGTCCATCAAAGCCGCCGCAACGGCGGTCATACGGGCTTCGGTATATCGCATGGCCGCGGCGTTATCGCCGTCAATATTGCCAAAGTTACCCTGCCCATCGACAAGCGGATAACGCACCGCAAAATCCTGTGCCAGACGCACAAGCGCGTCATAGACCGACTGGTCACCATGCGGGTGATACTTACCGATCACGTCACCAACCACACGCGCGCATTTCTTAAACCCGTGTTCCGGGTTCAATTTCAATTGGCGCATTGCGAAAAGAAGACGGCGATGTACTGGTTTCAATCCATCGCGAACATCGGGAAGAGAACGCGACATGATCGTTGACATCGCATAAGCAAGGTAACGTTCGCTCAGCGCGTCGGCAAGGCGGGTTTCCCTGATTTGGCCGGCACCGGCCGGGTCGGAAGTCTTGGTGCTCATGAACGGTTTTTCTTATTTCTTTGCAGATTTGCAGAATGGACAGGTGTGACAACACAAACGGCTTTAGCGTCAATGTCTCACTGTTCTGGCAACATACTACGCCCGGCGTAGGAGTGGTCAACATGTGCTGTACAAAATGGGTGATTTATTTTTCTTGCACGGGTACGGACCGCCAGACATGACTGACAAGACGGTCGCGTGCCGCGACAGGCTTTAGGGCTTTTGCTTCGAAAATATCGCGGTGAATGAAGAACCCGGTAAGCTTAAGCCCATCGCGTATTTGATCAGAAAGCGGTGCGGCCATGCGTGCGTCCGATCCCCGCCCACCGGCAAGAAAGGCCGGCAATGGCAACAGACGATCACGATAGGCATGACCGGCTTCTTCCGCCACAGCCCGCCCACTTTTGGGCGACACATAAGCAAGCCCCGTGGTCGCATTTGTCGCCGCACAGCAATCAAGTGCAAGACCATAACCAAGTTCTTCAAGAAGGCCGACCTCCCAACGGATATAGGCCGGCAGCCACTGTTCGGCCTTTAAAGCCGACAGCAATGCGATGGTTCCATGGAATAAATCAGGATGGGATTCACGTTCGGGCAAGGTCGCATCAAGCATGGCACAGGCCGAACTCATCGCCATCAACGGCCCCGCAGACAGCAAAAGATCAGCCGCGTGCGCACCAGTTAACTCACAGCGAAATTGTCCAAGATGTTCCGCCAGCCGTGCCGACCACCCCACCCGCACTTCATTGCCCGGCTCAAGTGTACCGCGCATTGATTTGCTGGTGGCACCTCGCACCATGCCAGCATGGCGGCCATAATCACGGGTCAGGACGGATAAACGAACGGCATTTTCGCCGAGTTTGCGTGTCGAAAGAACAATGCCGTCATCACGCCAGTCCATGCACGCACCTTAGAAAAAGCCGCTGGGCACTATCAGTCGGGTCACAAGGAAAAAGAAACCAATCAAGCAGGACGCAAGACAGAAAAGCGCCACGCCCAGAATAGCTTTTCTACCCCAGGAACGGTTTTCGACGTCTTCGACAGCCATATCGATTGGATCGGTGGAATGTTTGGTCATTAATTCGGGCCTCCGCCCGTCATCTTCCAAAACAACCCGAGCAAAAAGATGCTCAGCGCTGCCAGCAGCGCAATAAGGTTAAGTGGTCGATGCAAAAAAGAAGTTTCGCGACGTACGGACGAACGATCAATCCGTTTCCGGAAAGGTTTTCTGGCAATGCGCGCAACAATCATTGCGGCAACGGCGCCAACAACAATCAAGACAACGCCCCAAAACGATCCGATTTCCATTATCTATCCCGTGATTGATAGCTCATCCGTACGGCGCGTTTAAGTCAGGCGTTGGGATCCAGGCCCCACATGGCGAACCGATTGGGATCGTCGCCCCAGTTTTCGCGCACCTTAACAAACAAGAACAAATGAACACGACGTTCGAAAATCGCCTCAAGTTCCTTACGCGCATCACTGCCCAGTGCCTTGATCCGTTTGCCCCCCTTGCCCAGAATGATGGCCTTTTGGCCTTCACGCTCGACAAAAATGGTTTGCTCAAGCTTGACTGAACCGTCTTTGCGCTCTTCCCAAAGCTCGGTTTCCACCGTTGCAGAATACGGCAACTCCTGCTGAAGCTGATAATATAGCTTCTCGCGGGTGATTTCCGCTGCCAGAAGACGAAGCGGCATATCAGACACATCGTCTTCAGGGAACATCCAAGGGCCATCAGGCATTTTTGCCGAAAGGAAATTAACCAGATCCTGTGTTCCGGCACCCTTTTTGGCTGAAATCATAAATACATCGGTAAAGACTTCATGCGCAAAAAGCTCCTGCGATAGGCGCAGAAGTTTTTCCTTATCCGTAACCTTGTCGACCTTGTTTAAGGCCAATATGGCTTTGCGGTGCTGATCTTTAAGCTGCTTGATGATGGCCTGATCTTCTGCAGTAACACCTGCCCCGGCATCAATCACAAGAACAATCAGATCCGCATCATCTGCACTGTTCCACGCGGCTTTAACCATGGCACGGTCAAGGCGGCGTTTGGGGGCGAAAATCCCCGGCGTATCAATGAAAACAATTTGTGCATCTTCGGTCATGACAATACCGCGCACACGGGTACGGGTTGTCTGCACCTTGGGCGAGACAATCGATACTTTCGTACCGACAAGTTGGTTCAGCAGGGTTGACTTGCCCGCGTTTGGTGCACCAACAAGTGCAACAAAGCCGCAGCGCTGCTGATAAGGTAATCTGTCTTCACTCACAGGTGTGGGAACCTCATTCATAGCTCAGTTTATCCAACATCAATTGGGCGGCTATCTGTTCCGCCTCACGTTTTGATTTGCCTTCGGCACTGACACTGTCGCCATCACTGGTGGTCAGTTCGATGGTAAAAACAGGTGCATGAGCCGGGCCTTCACGGCCAACCATTTCATACTTTGGAAGCGGCTTCCCGCGTCCTTGCAGCCATTCCTGCAACTGGGTTTTCGCATCCTGGGGCGGCTTGTTATCTTCATCAAGAAGCGGCGTCCACAGCTTTTCAATAAAGCTACGCGCCGGTTCCAAGCCACCGTCAAGATAGAGTGCGGCAATCACTGCTTCCATGCAATCAGATAAAATTGCCGGATTGGTATCGGCACCCGCAGCGCGTTCGCCTTTTGCCATCTGGATGTGATCACCCAGATGGATCTGGACTGCAACACGCGCAAGTGTCTCACGCCGCACAAGGGCGACGAAACGCTTGGCCATAGCCCCTTCGCGTTCGCGCCCGAAACGGGTGTATAGCATATCAGCCACGACCAGACCAAGAACACGATCGCCAAGGAACTCAAGGCGTTCGTTGCCCCCACTCAGTGCGTCTTTGCCCTTTGCCGCACTACGATGAGTTAAGGCGACACGCAGAAGGTCCGGGTCAGAAAAACCGTGATCAATTTCGGGGATCAGCGGTGCACCATCGCCCATCAGTTAACCCCTTGGAATAGGCGGTCATAGCGGATGCTGCCCAAATCATAGATCGGCTGCGAACTGTCCTTGGAATAGAACAGGAATTCAGCGCGGCCGACAAGGTTCTCAATCGGAACGAAGCGGAAGCGTGACGGGAATGCGCGGCTGTCTGCCGAATTGTCGCGGTTATCACCCATCATGAAGAAATGGTCTTCAGGTACGGTAAATGGCTCGGTGTTGTCACTTGGCCCCTGATCGCCAAACAGCTCAAGGATACGGTGCACTCGACCATTGGGAAGCGTTTCAAGATACTGTGCAACGGCTGCTGAACGCCCGGTCCCATCGGTCAGGATGTAATCTTCGATCCGTTCGCGTTCGACCATCTTGTTGTTGATGTAAAGACGCCCGTTGGTCACCTGAACGGTGTCACCCGGAAGTCCGATCACACGTTTGATGTAATCCTGCGACGTATCAGACGGCAGTTTGAAAACAACAACGTCACCGCGCTCAGGCTGTGATTCCATCACACGACCCGGTATCAGCGGCAGGCTGAAGGGCAAACTGTGTTTGGAATACCCGAACGAAAACTTTGACACGAACAGGTAATCGCCGACCAGCAAGGTCGGAATCATCGACCCGGACGGAATGTTAAACGGTTCATATGCGAATGTGCGAACCAGAAGCGCGATGAGAACGGCCCAGAAAACGGTTTTCAGAGTATCGAGAATTCCACCCGTTTTCTTTTTATGCACTAGCTTTTCCATTCCGTGTCTTACCAATCACTTTAATCTGTCAATCCGCCGAAATAACCACAACAGCGTTGGCCAATGGATATTCATCCGTCAACGTCACATACACTGATGCAATTTTCCCGTCAGGGGTCAATTCTTCAAGTCTTTTCAAAGCACCGTCTATCAAAACCATGTCGGGTTTACCACTGGGTTGATGCACAACCCCCATCGTATTGTGATAAACACCCCGGCGAAAGCCTGTTCCCAATGCCTTTGAGCACGCCTCTTTGGCAGCAAAAGACATGGCAAGCGACGATGCAGTCCGATGTGGGCGGCGCTTTGCACGGGCAATTTCAACCTCGGTAAAGACACGTTTCATGAAACGTTCGCCGTGACGCTCAAGGGCCGTCTCTATTCGGCGGATGTCACACAAATCTGTGCCAATCCCGATAATCATTTAGCACCCGTTTCAATGCCACGCGCCTCATCCATAAGACGGCGCATTTTGCCAATAGCAGCTTCCAGACCGACAAAGATCGCCTCGCCGATCAAAAAATGCCCGATGTTAAGTTCCGCAATAGCTGGCATCGCCGCAATCGGCTTGACCGTGTCATAATTCAATCCATGCCCGGCATGGATTTCAAGCCCGATCGCAGAACCATAGGCGACAGCCTTACCGATACGCTGAAGTTCCCGGTTACGGTCATCGTCGGTCTGTGCGTCACAATAGGCACCGGTATGAATTTCAACAACGGGTGCGCCAAGACTTTTGGCCGCATCAAGCTGTTCTTTCGATGCTTCGATAAACAGCGATACCCGGATACCAGCATCACCAAGCTCAGACACAAACCGCTTGAGATGATTGTGCCCACCAGCGACATCAAGACCGCCTTCGGTCGTGCGTTCTTCACGTTTTTCCGGAACCAGACAAACAGCGTGCGGCTTTGTTTCAAGCGCAATCGCCAGCATCTCATCGGTTGCGGCCATTTCAAAATTCAACGGAATATCAATATGTTCACGAAGTTTTTTCATGTCATCATCAGAAATATGACGACGGTCTTCGCGCAAGTGCGCGGTAATTCCGTCTGCGCCGGCGGCCTGCGCAAGGGCCGCCGCACGTGCAGGATCAGGTGCAGCACCCCCACGGGCATTCCGCACAGTCGCAACATGGTCAATATTGACGCCGAGCCGAAGTTTCGAACTCATGAAGTTTCATCCTGCTTTTTGGTGGCACTCTTTGCCGCACTTCCGATCTTTTCCTTCGCACTTTCAAGCATCGGCACCAAACCATGGCGATCCGATTTTTTCATGCGACGCAAAATACGGTTATGGCGATAAATCCCCACAGCGCGGCGCACCGGGAAGTAAAACAGCATCCAGACCACAAGTGAAGTCGGAACACAGCCAACAATCATCGGCCAGATAATATCGACAATGCCATGCCACAGATTTCCCAGTGTCGTGTGATCGGCCGGATCCCAATGGCCAAAAATCAATCCCCCGCCAATATAGCTCAGCCCCAAGGTGATGAAATCCCAAAGAACGGTCATATCAAAATGAACCGCCTGTGCGGTTTCATCCACACCGAGTATCCAGTTTCCGCTGGTATAAAGCCATATCCAGATAAACGGGAATGTCCAGGGATTACCGATAATCGTGCCCAGCAGCGATGCAACAAGATTGCTTCGCAAGACAAAGCTTAGAATCGCAGACAGAACAAAATGAAACCCGATAAACGGCGTAAAGGAAACCGCCGCCCCAATCGCAAAACCCGACGCAATGCTATAGGGGGAACCGGGCAAACGTGCGACACGATGGGCAAAATATTGCGACGAGCGCCGCCATCCGCCGCGCGGCCAAACCACGTTGCGAAACTTTTCAAAGGAATTTGGTTTGATGCGGCGCCGAAACATGCGGGATCAGTTCTGGGAAAAATCAGGTAAACCAAGACAAAGTCGAGGCATATGGGTAAGTGCTACCTGCGCACTTGGCAAGGCTTTTACGCCGAAACAATCGAAAAGGCGAAGGACGTTACGTTTCCCCATTACCCGCGCGCGCGCTCCACAGTATTGACCACCGGGGTTGCCCGCAAAGCGGCAATGATATTGGTCAGGTGCTTGACATCGACAACATCGACATCAATCAACATCTCAAAGAAATCCGTGGTGCGGTTGGTAAAGCGCAAATTGGTGATATTGCCATGGTTCTTGGCGATCACACTGGTAATGGAACTAAGCGCGCCCTGCTCGTGCCCGACGGTCAGGCCAAGGCGCCCGATAAAGTGTTCAGGGTCGCCATCATTGTCCCAGCCAACATCAAGCCAGCGTTCAGGTTGCTCGGTAAAGGTTTCAAGCGTATCACAGTCAATCGTATGGATGGTAACGCCCTTACCCGTCGTCACAATCCCGACAATGCGGTCACCCGGCAAGGGATGACAACACCCGGCATAATGCACCGCCATGCCCGGAATAAGTCCCTTAAGCGGAATGGCATGCTCGTGCTTGCGGGTGCGCCCTTTTTCAAGCGGTATAATCTTGCGTGCGGTTTCGGTGTCTTTTGATCCCGGGAACACGGCATGAACAACTTCGCGCCCAGTATGGTGCCCTGCCCCGACCGAGCTTAGCAACGACTCAACCGTCGGCAGTTTGAAGATTTTCAGAACACCATCAATGGCCTTGTCAGAATAATCGTAGCCTTCCTGACGGAACGCCTTTTGCAGGATCGCTTTGCCAAGGTCCTTGTATTGGTCTTCTTGCTGTTGGCGGATGAACCGGCGAATTCGCGCGCGTGCTTTGCCGGTAACAACAAACCGTTCCCACGTCGGATTAGGCGTTTGTGCCTTTGACGTCACGATCTCAACCTGATCGCCGTTATTCAGCACGGTGCGCAACGGCACCATCGCCCCATTGACCTTCGCACCGACACAGGTATCCCCGATATGGGTATGGATCATATAGGCGAAATCAACCGGGGTCGCGCGTGCTGGCAATGCAATGACTTCGCCCTTCGGGCTAAAGCAGAACACCTGATCCTGGAACATTGCGAGCTTGGTGTGCTCAAGGAACTCTTCAGGCTCGGACGCATGTTCAAGAATATCAAGCAGATCGCGCAGCCAGCGATACTGCACACCTTCTTTTTGCGGACCAGCCTTTTGCGAACCGCCTTCCTGCTTGTACGCCCAGTGTGCCGCAACGCCGTTGTCATTGACTTCATGCATCTCACGAGTACGTATTTGCACCTCGATACGATGGTTTTCCGGGCCAAGAACGGTTGTGTGGATGGACCGGTACCCGTTCGGTTTTGGGGTCGAAATGTAATCCTTGAACCGCCCCGGCACGACCTTGTAATTGGCATGCAAATAGCCAAGTACCTCGTAGCATTGCGGCATATCTTCGACCAAAACCCGAAACGCCATGATGTCAGACAGCTCACCAAAGGTGATGTTCTTACGCTGCATCTTCTGCCAGATCGAATATGGCCGTTTTTCACGCCCATAAATATCAACCTTCAGGCCCTGCCGCACGACGACGTCTTTAAGCTCGGAGACAATGCGATTAACAACATTGTCGTCTTTCTCACGCAGGAATTCCAACCGGGCAAGGATCGAGTCACGGCCTTCAGGGTTGATATGCTGAAACGCCAGATCTTCGAGTTCTTCCTTGATGTCATGCATACCGATGCGTTCGGCAAGCGGGGCATAAATTTCAAGCGTTTCTGCCGCAATGCGCACCCGTTTTTCGGGTTTGTCGATATAATGCAACGTGCGCATATTGTGCAGACGGTCCGCCAGCTTGACCAACAGAACCCGAATGTCTTCTGACATGGCAAGCAGCAGCTTGCGGAAGTTCTCGGCCTGCTTTGAATCGGCTGATTTCAACTCGATCTGGGTCAGCTTGGTAACACCATCCACCATCTTGAGGATGTTGGTACCAAACAGCTTGGTGATTTCTTCTGGCGTGGCATCGGTATCTTCGATGGTGTCATGCAGAAGCGCCGTGATGATCGTATCGCAATCGAGCTTGTAATGGGTCAGAATGCCCGCGACTTCGATCGGATGGGAAAAATACGGATCCCCCGAGGCGCGCTTTTGAGAACCATGTTTCTGGGTCGCATAGACATAGGCCCGATTAAGCGTGGTTTCGCACGCATCGGGGTCGTAAGCCTTTACCCGTTCAACAAGTTCATATTGGCGCATCATTCAGGGGCATCTCCGCAAATCACGACTGGGGCACAAACCGCGCCCCGTTCATAAGATAGTACGATTTGGACAAAAAAAAGCCACGGAAGATAAACACCGTGGCTTTTCTTTTGAAACGGTCTCACAACAACGTCGCTGTGACCTTATTCTTCTTCGGATGGTGCAACCACACCAACCGACGCATCTTGGACTGCTTCTGCAACCAGTTTCGGTCCGAAGTCATCTTCGGATTCTTCTGGTTCATCAGGTTCAACATGTCGCTGCAGACCCTGAACCAAGCCATTGCGCAGTTCGTCGAAATCAACTTTTTCTTCAGCGATTTCACGAAGCGAAACAACAGGGTTCTTGTCGTTGTCACGATCAATGGTCAGTTCAGCGCCAGCCGAAATGTTGCGTGCACGCTGAGCAGCAATCATAACCAGCTCAAAGCGGTTCGGAATCTTGTCTACGCAATCTTCGACGGTAACGCGCGCCATAAATGTCTCCAGAAATACTTTTGGGGTGTCCAGACCGAGCTTTATAGCGCCGGATCGTTTGTGTTGCAACAGCGAAACCACACTTTAGAACAGGTTTTCACTGCATTTTTCAACCATCTGCCTGTTGTCGTATCTGCTGATCGGACGGAAGATCGGAAATCAGGTCTTCGACCGACCTGTTCAAAACCGGATGTACCCACCCTGGCGCAACATCGCGCAACGGCAAAAGAACAAACGCCCGTTCTGCCATTCTGGGATGGGGCACCTGAATTCCGCCGTCTTCGGCGATCAACTCACGGCCATAAGCCACCAGATCAAGATCAATCACCCGTGCGGCATTGCGTTCGCGACGCACCCGACCAAATTCAGATTCAACGTCATGCAGACGTGATAGCAAATCATGGGCAGAAAGGTCCGTCGACAACCGCGCAACACCATTCACATACCAAGGCTGATCGGAAACGGGTACCGGGGCTGTTTCATAAAATGATGACACATCATCAACAGAAACATCGCCATCCTTGGTCAAATGTTCCAGTGCCGCCTTCAATGTCTGCGCTGGCGCACCATATTGATCGGTAGGCAGATTGGCACCAAAAGCGATCAGGATGGCGTTTTCAGACGTATATTGAGTGTTGGACGTTAACGAGGTGCTCACAAAGCAGGCTTTCGGGTCTGTTGGTGTCGGGAAAGACGGCATATCTAAGGGAGTCAGTATATTCTGTCCATGACATTCTGTGACATTTTCACCTTTCCTTGTCCCCGCACCCACGGTAAACATTTGATGTTCCGCTTTTTAGGAACGGCATACTTAAATTTGATGTTTGAGGAATTTATATGATGATTTTTTACCCGCAAGAGCGGATCGGGCTCTTTATTGATGGCTCCAACCTCTATGCTGCGGCACGTGCGCTTGGTTTTGACATTGATTACAAACGCCTTTTGGAACTGTTTTCGCAAAAAGGTCAGTTGATCCGTGCATTTTACTACACGGCCCTGATTGAAGATCAGGAATATTCCCCCATTCGCCCGCTTGTCGATTGGCTTGATTACAACGGCTACACCATGGTCACAAAACCGACCAAGGAATTCACCGATGCCACTGGCCGTCGCAAGATCAAAGGCAACATGGATATCGAGTTGGCAATTGACGTCATGGAAATGGCGCAACACCTTGATCATGTTGTTATTTTCTCAGGAGACGGTGATTTCCGTCGTCTGGTTGATGCCATCCAGCGTAAAGGTGTCCGTGTAACGGTTGTCTCCACGGTGAAATCGAACCCGCCGATGGTTGCCGATGAATTGCGCCGTCAGGCCGACAATTTCATCGAACTGACCGACCTTGAAGGCACAATCGCACGCAAGGTTCAGCAACGTCGTGACGATGATCATCCTGATATTGATGATCACCCCGACCACCCTGAACTTGATGATGAGTTCGATTACACCTGATTGAACGCAGTGCCCGCCCATCCTGATCACGACCGGTTACGGCCCGCACCGTAACCGGCAAACTGTCAGATCTGCCATGACCACCTATCAGCAGCCCGACCGAGATTGCCTACTTTGCCCGCGCCTTGTTGAATTTCGCCGGGCAAATCAGGAAAAATTTCCCCATTTCTATAATGGCCCGGTGCGGCCATTTGGCCCGATTAATGCCCGGCTTTTGATTGTCGGCCTTGCCCCCGGACTAAAGGGTGCCAATGCCACAGGTCGCCCGTTTACGGGCGATTATGCCGGCGATCTTCTCTATGACACGCTCAAGAAATTTGGATTTGCCAAGGGCACCTACGACAAACGTCCTGATGACGGGCTGGAACTGCTTGATTGTCGCATTACCAACGCCGTTAAATGCGTTCCGCCGGAAAATAAACCGACCGGGCCAGAAGCCAACACCTGCCGACCGTTCCTGATCAGTGAATTTGACGCGATGACCAACCTTTCGGCCATTTTATGCCTTGGTCAGGTCGCCCATCAGGCGATGATGCGCACCTATGGCTTGAAGCTTTCAGCATTTAAATTCGCCCACCGTGCATCACATCGCATGGAAAATGGCATCACATTGTTTGATAGCTATCACTGTTCGCGCTACAACACCCAGACCTATCGCCTGACGCCAGAGATGTTTGAAAACGTCTTTGTTGACATCCGCGCACATCTGGACGGTTAAATTGCCCGATATACCACCCATGCACGACTTACTCGACCGACCTGCTCAACGTCTGCCGATTGACGTTCTGCGCGACGTTTTTGGCTATGACAGTTTTCGCGGTCAACAGGCCGAAGTCATTGACCATGTGATTGCCGGCAACGATGCGCTTGTCCTGATGCCAACCGGCGGCGGAAAGTCGCTTTGCTATCAGGTTCCAGCCCTCTGCCGACCGGGGACCGCGATTGTTGTCTCGCCCCTGATTGCCTTGATGAAAGATCAGGTCGACGCGCTAAGCCAGCTTGGTGTGAAGGCCGCCTTTATCAATTCGACACTGGCCCCCGATGCCGCACGCGAGATCGAGGCACGTGCGATTGATGGCGATATCGATCTGCTTTATGTCGCACCGGAACGCTTTGCATCTGATCGATTTTTGAACCTTTTGGACCGCATTAGCATTTCGCTGTTTGCGATTGACGAGGCCCACTGCGTATCGCAATGGGGCCATGATTTCCGCCCCGAGTATCGTCGCCTTGATCTGTTGCCGACGCGCTTTGCCCATGTGCCGCGCATTGCCCTTACCGCAACGGCAGACACACCAACGCGTAAAGACATCGCAGAAAACCTTCATCTGACAGATGCCCAGTGTTTTTTGACCGGCTTTGACCGCCCCAATATTACCTACCGGATTGAAACCAAGGGCAACGCCAAACAGCGGTTATTGTCATTCTTAAACCGTGAACACGTCGAAGATGCCGGGATTGTCTATTGCCTGTCGCGTCGCAAAACCGAAGACATCGCCCAATGGCTGACCGATAATGGTCGCCCGGCCCTTCCCTATCATGCCGGTTTGACACAGGACGTGCGCCAACGCCATCAGGACCGCTTCCTGCGCGAAGATGGAATGATCATTTGCGCCACCGTAGCCTTTGGCATGGGGATCGACAAACCCAACGTTCGGTTTGTCGCCCACCTCAATCTGCCCAAAAGCATGGAAGCCTACTATCAGGAAACCGGCCGTGCGGGTCGTGATGGGTTGCCCGCCAATGCGTGGATGAATTACGACCTGTCTGACATCGTATCGATCCGCAGCATGGTCGCCGGGTCTGAAGCCCCCGAAGCGCAAAAACGCATTGAATCGCGCAAACTCGACGCGCTTGTCGGTTTGGCCGAAACCACCAAATGCCGCCGACAAGTCATCTTGTCGTATTTTGGCGAAGATCGCCACGAGCCATGCGGCAATTGCGACACCTGTCTTGAGCCGGTGGAAACATGGGACGCGACCGAGGCATCACGTAAGGCCTTGTCAGCGGTTTACCGCACCGGACAGCGGTTTGGACCGGCCCATGTGATCGAGGTTTTGATCGGACGCAAAACTGAAAAAATCCGCCAAAACGGTCACGACAACATATCGGTTTATGCAATCGGCAAAGACATCGCCCAGCCGCAATGGCGATCTGTTTTTCGTCAACTGCTGGCTATGGGGTATCTGCAAGTCGATGTCGAAGGCCATGGCGGCGTTTATCTGACCGAGGAATCACGACCGGTCTTACGTGGTGAAAAAGTCGTTGAAATGCGTAAAGACCCGGGCGAAAGCAAACGCGCAACAACGCGGCGCCTGCGCGATTTCGACACCGAATTTGAAAATGAAGAAGACCGCGATCTTTGGGAACGGCTGCGCACCATGCGCCGTGAGCTCGCCACTGGCCAGAATGTCCCGCCGTATGTGATCTTTAGTGACCGCACACTTTGGGAAATGGTGCGTTTCAAACCCCGCACCCTTGAAGACATGATGTCCATCAATGGCGTTGGTATGAAAAAGCTCGACCAATATGGCTTGGCATTTTTGGATGTTATGGACGGGCGGCGTTAATCACAGCCGCCCATCTATCTGAAGTTAAGTCAGGCCATTCGGAAAATGAGCTACTGATCTGCAAGTCCGGCCTTGATTGCGGTGAGGACTTCATCATCACCGGGTTTGACGCGCGTTTCAAAGCTGTTGATTAACGCCCCGTCCCGACCAATCAGATATTTATGGAAGTTCCACTGCGGCGCATTATCCGCACCAAGTGTTTGTTCCGCCCACTTAAAAAATGGGTGAGCGTCTGGCCCCTTAACCCCGGTTTTGGACGTCAGCGGGAAATCGATATCGAAATTGACTTCGCAAAAATCCTGGATTGCTGCGTCGTCACCATATTCCTGCCCCCCAAAATCACCTGACGGCACGCCCAGAACGACCAAACCATCGTCCTTGTAGTCGTCCCACAGCTTTTGCAGCCCCTCATATTGCGGCGTGTAACCACACATGGATGCGGTATTGACCAATAAGACGACCTTATCACGATAATCTGACAGATTAATTTCACCACCATCAATGGCAGGAAATGAAAAGTCATACGCAGTGTGCGCATCACCCGATGCCATACTTCCTCTCCCGGAAAAAATGACTATTACAAGAAGAAGCGAAAACAATACAACGAATTGAAATGACTTGCTACTTGGGTAATCGCGTCTAGCCATATCGTTCCTCCGTCCAGGGATCGGCGTTATTGTGATATCCGCGTTCTTCCCAGAATCCCGGTTTGTCGTGCTTGGCGAAATTGATCTCTCGCACCCACTTCGTACTTTTCCAGAAATAGAATTTCGGAATAACCACGCGAACCGGACCACCGTGCTCCTCGGTCAAGGGCTCACCTTCCCAATGGTGGGCGATGAGCACATCGTCATCAAGGAACTGATCAATGCGCACATTGGTCGTATAACCGTCATGGGCGGTGAACAAAACATGTGTCGCATCTTTGGTCGGTTTGACGATATCGGCCAGTGTCAGCGCCGACACACCATGCCAGTGATTATCGTACCGCGACCAACTGGTGACACAATGAATGTCATTCTTTGCCTGAACATTTGGCAGATCAAGAAGCGCTTCAAAATCAAGGATGAGCGGATTTTCCACCTCCCCCGTAATTGACAGTTCAAAAAGAATCTGGGCTGATATGCGGCGTAATCCCAAGATCAAGAACCGGCCAATCCTTGACCAAACGTTGGCCCGGCGGCAAACGGTTCTCGTGCTTTTCATCCGCAGCACCAGTCAGAAGACGACCGTCTTCAGCCCATTTGCGTTTGGCCGCAATCAGCTTGTCCTTGATTTTGCCACTGAAACTTTGCGTCACAGAACTCTCCCTTACTACAAGCTGATACGAAAAATGGCGCCGACATGTTCACCATGACGTCGCCATTTAATCACTAAATCTTGGGGCGTGTGCAATTCACATACGCGCGATGTTACCCGCTAACGGTCAATATCAGCTGAAATCGCGCAGAATACGCGCTTTATCACGCTGCCAGTCACGCGCTTTAACCGCTTCTCGCTTATCGGCTTTTTTCTTACCTTCTGCGATGGCGACTTCAAGTTTGGCGATGCCGCGTTCCGTAAAATACAGCTTCACGGGAACAAGGGTGAAACCCTTTTTGTTCAACGCGTCGTGCATTTTTGTGATTTCACGCTTACGCAGCAGCAACTTGCGCGGACGGCGTTCTTCGTGCCCGAACGGCATTTTGCTTTGATATTCAGGAATATAGCAATTCACCAGCCAAACTTCGCCATTTTTGGCCTCGGCATAGGATTCCTGAATATTGCCTTTGCCATCGCGCAGCGATTTGACCTCGGTTCCACGCAAAACGATCCCGGCTTCGAAAGTTTCCGTCAGGAAAAAATCAAAGCGGGCGCGCCTGTTTTGCGCGACGATATTCGTGTTATCGGTCTCTTTCTTGGGTGCCATAAATCAGCTTTAATCGCCTAGTGGCCGAGAATACCAGCGCCCTTAAGCGCGGCTTCGACCTTGCGTTTGGTTTCATCGGCAATCTCGACCATCGGCAGACGCATGTGGCGTCCGCACAGGCCGAGAAGTTCTGCCGCGTATTTTACAGGTCCGGGGCTGGATTCACAGAACATCGCCTTGTGAACCGGCATCAGTCGATAATTCAACTCCTGAACCTTCGAAAGGTTCCCTGCCGCCCATGCACTATGAAGATCAGCGCAGAGTTTCGGGGCAATATTTGATGTCACCGAAATGCAACCATGTCCGCCCTGTGCAAGGAAGGGAACAATTGTCCCGTCTTCGCCCGAAAGCTGGCAGAAATCAGCCCCTGCTGCCAAACGGGTCAATGCAGGACGCTCAAGATCGCTGGTCGCATCTTTAACACCGACAATACGCGGCAGTTTCGCAAGCGACGCCATGGTATCAACTGACATGTCAACGGTCGAGCGGCCCGGAATGTTGTAAATCACAATCGGAATGTCTGTCGCATCGTGAATCGCTTTGTAATGCGCATGCAGTCCCGCCTGGGTCGGTTTGTTGTAATAAGGTGTCACAACAAGAGCTGCATCCGCCCCGGCATTCTGGGCATGACGTGTCAGCGAAACGGCTTCTGCGGTCGAATTTGAACCTGTACCGGCGATAACCGGACCGCGCCCCTTGGCAACTTCCAGTGCCAGTTCAACCACGCGATGGTGTTCGGCATGGCTAAGGGTCGGCGATTTACCGGTGGTTCCGACAGGCACAACACCCGCCGTGCCCTGTTTAAGCTGCCAATCCACAAAATCCTGGAACGCCTTTTCATCGATCGCACCATCACGGTCAAACGGTGTAATCAAAGCGGTAATAGAACCCTTAAACATAGAGATCTCCAAATCTTGGATGGATTGAAAGCGGACGCGAAAATAGCGGCTGTTGGTCATTCCCGCAAGCACTGTATACATTAATAAGTCGGTTCTGCGATTGCGGTTGCAATTTCCGACGAGGACTGTTTGGCTTTTGTCAAATTCACTGCCATAATGCGCAGGTCTAAAGCGCAAAAGCTGCCGAAAGGCACAAGGGGACAATTACATGGCGCAAGCGTCTTTCCGCAAGATTTCGGTCTGCGCATTGGCACTGGGCTTATCGATGCTGATGCCAACAGGCAATCAGGCAAAGGCCGAGGCATACGAAGACAATCTTCTTCTAACGCAACCGCCCTCGCCGGCCTATTCCGCAGTCAGCCGGGCCAGACTGAATGCATTTCTTGATGCTCTTGAAAACGGGCGTACAGAAACGTTTGAGCAATTGCTCCCGAATTTTGAGGATCCGTTGCTGCAAAAGGCCGCAGAATGGATGTGGCTTGTTGCCCCGAATTCGGGGCGCAGCTTTGAAGAAATCACCACTTTTATCGACGCCCATCCAAAATGGCCCAGTCAGTCATTGCTGCGCCAGCGTGCCGAAGAAGTCATGACCGATGCGGTGCCTGACGCCGAAATTCTCGCATGGTTCAAACGATCTGCACCGGTAACCGCCGATGGCGCAACCCGCCAGATCAAGGCCCTTTTGAACGCCGGACAGGTATCTGCTGCAACCGCCTTGATCCGTGCAAGCTGGATCAACGAAAATTTCGGCAGTGGACAGGAACGCCGTTTCCTTGACCGGAACAGCAAATACATCGATCAGGATACCCATCAACAGCGCCTTGACCGCCTGTTGTGGGAAGGCCGACTTGGCCCGGCATCACGCACGATGGAATATGTCAGTGACGACTATCGCCTACTGGCAAAGGCCCGTGCAGCATTGCGCTCAATGAGTGGCGGAGTGGATGCGGCAATCAACCGCGTCCCTGAAAAATACCGCAATGATCCGGGATTGATATACGAACGTGTTCGCTGGCGTCGCATTAAGGACCGTGATCAGGAAGCCCGTGATCTGCTGCTGTCACAGGCAAATGATCTCGCCTACATCTCGATCCGCCCACAATACTGGTGGCTTGAAAAGGCCATTTTGGCGCGTCGCGCCCTGCAAAAGGGCCATATCACCGATGCCTATCGTTTGGTCGCCAACCATGGTCAGACCGATGCAGGGGATATTGCAGAAGCCGAATGGTATGCCGGGTGGATTGCGCTCGAGTTCCTTGGCGATGCGGATATTGCCCTAACGCACTTCCAGAACCTTTATGATGTTGTGCAGTACCCGATCAGCCTGTCTCGCGGTGCCTATTGGGCCGGTCGGGCCAGTGAAAAAATTGGCGACAAGGACCGTGCACACCATTGGTATAAACTTGCCGCGGAACATGCCCATACATTCTATGGTCAACTGGCAATCGATGCGCTTGGCGCCAAACCAAGCTATTCAGTGATCCAGCCGGTTCCGACAGCAGAACAACGTGCCGATTTTGAAAATCAGGAACTGACACAGGTTGTTCGCAAACTTGGCGATCTTGGCCTTGGCAACATCATCCGGCCGTTCATCATGGCACTGGTTTATGAACATGATGAACCGGAATATCTTGCCATGGCGACCGATCTTGCACGTGAATATGGCCGGGCCGACCTTGGCATTATTGCTGCCAAACGAAGCATCCGTTCTGGCAGCGGCTATCTTGATGCCGCCTATCCGGTCCATGAACAGGTTCCGTTGGGACGCAATCCAGATCCTGGCCTTGTACATGCGATCATGCGCCAGGAAAGCCTGTTTAACCCGAATGCAGTGTCGTCTGCCGGTGCACGCGGTTTGATGCAATTAATGCCCGCAACGGCAAAACGCATGGCACAGTCGCTGGATCTTGAATATGACACCGAACGTCTGACCGAAGACCCGTCGTTCAATATTGCTGTTGGACGTGCCTATCTTGCGCGGTTACTCGATCGTTGGGGCGGCGAAGAAGTCCTGACAATTGCCAGTTACAATGCCGGACCAACCCGTGTGCGCCAGTGGGTCAACGAATATGGTGATCCGCGTGATCCCGATGTTGATGTCGTCGATTGGATTGAAATGATCCCCTATAGCGAAACCCGAAATTACGTGCAGCGCGTGATGGAAGGAACCTATGTCTATCGCAGACGTTTTGCCCGCGACGAAATCGCGATGGGGCAAGACAACGCCAAGACCGACGAATAAACCACCGTTGCGCACAGTCGAAAAACACACCGGCTTGCGCAACGGTTACCATCGCACCAAATTTGATCCATCCTGCTTGTCAGAAGAAGGTCGAAAACATGTCCGATAAAGAACTTTCATCCTGCCGCGCATTTGTATTCGATGCTTACGGTACACTTTTTGACGTCGGCTCCGCCGTTGCCAAGTTTCGCGACACTGTCGGCGATGAGGCAGAGCGACTTTCCGCAGTCTGGCGGCAAAAGCAACTTGAATACACATGGCTGCGCAGCCTGATGGGTGATTTCACCGACTTCTGGACCGTTACTGGCGATGCCCTTGATTTCGCCATGGAACAGACTGGCAAAAAAGACCCGGTGTTACGTGCCAAGCTGATGGAAACCTATCTGTCACTTGATACCTTCCCGGAAGTTGTCGAAACGCTTAAAGCCCTTAAATCGCAGGGCCACAAGCTGGCCATCCTGTCGAATGGGGCCAAGCACATGCTGATTTCAGCGGCCAAATCATCGGGTATACTGACGTTGTTCGATCACATTATCTGTGTCGATGATCTCAAAACCTATAAGCCGCACCCAGATGTCTATCAGTTGGCAGTCGATCAGCTCGAAGTTGACGCCGCCGAGATATCATTCCAGTCGTCCAATGGCTGGGATATTGCCGGTGCCGGGCATTTCGGGTTCCGCACCGCCTGGATCAATCGCAGCAAACAACCGATGGAACGCCTGTCACATCAGGCTGATGTGGTGCTAAACGGTCTGGATGAACTTTTGCCCCTGATTGAGGGACCACAAAAAGCGTAACTGGGAAGACTGGACAGCGGTTTTTCTGACAGACGACATTACGACCAATAAAAAAGGCAGGCCAAACGGGCCTGCCTTTCATTTTATGGAACCAGCGGATCGCGACTTTTTGGTCGCGCCCTTGGTGATCATCTTTAGATCACTTGCTGTGTTGTTCTTTTTTGATATGAGACGCAACAACCTGCCCTGCCTGAATAACCGTCAGGCCACCTTCTTCGGCAAGGCCTTCAATACGGCGGCAGTGCCCTTCGATATGGGCACCGGGCTCGATCGACAGGCTTTCATGAAGGATATCGCCCATCATGCGTGCTGTGTCTGCCAGCGATACGTCACGGGCTCGGACTTGCCCGGTGACGGAACCGCAAATGCGAATCTTGTCGGCAACGATTTCGCCGCGGACTTCGCCAGATTGACCAATGGTCAGATTACGGGTGCGAATGTCACCATTCACAGAACCATCAACCTGCACATCAGATTCCGAGATCAGATCGCCGGTTACCCGAAGATCCGCATTAATTACTGAAAGGCCACCCTTCTTCTTGGCAGCAGAACCACCGTGATTAGTTGTTGCCGTTTGTTTCGTCTTGCTCGTTTTTGAAAACATAACGTCCCGCCTCAATGAACTTTATCGGATTGACCGGTTTGTCATTAACCAAGACCTCGTAATGAACATGGCTTCCCGTACTTCGACCGGTACTTCCCATCAATGCAACGATGTCTCGATAACCTACTTCATCGCCCTTCTTTACGAGGACCTTGTATAAATGCCCAAAACGGGTTCGAACGCCGTTCCCATGATCGAGTTCGACCATCTTCCCGTATTTGCCACTCCACCCTGCATGCACCACTTTTCCGGGTGCTGTAGCAAAGATCTTTGTTTTGACCGGCCCGGCAAGATCGACGCCGGAATGAAAGGCCCATTTCCCATTGATCGGGTCTTTTCGTTTACCGAACGGACTGGATAGATAATAAGCCCCTGCCGGTTCCCCGATCGGTGCCTTCGTTATTCGCTCATTCAGATTGGCAAGATGATCCATGCGATCATTCAAGGCCACGGCTGTATTGACGAATTCCTCGTCCTGCGGATGTTCGGGCTCAAACGCCACGAACGGACCACCAACCCCCGGTTCATCGGGCTTCATCGGCGGCAGGATAAATTCTTCCGGCTGCAAGCCGGTCATTTCAAGAACACTTTCCAGTTCAAGAATAGTACTGTCTGCGGTTTCTGCCACCCGCTGCATCGCCTGTTGCTGCACGGTATGCAGATCAGCAATACGTTGGCGCGTGTCACTCAGTTCAACCTGCAATTTTTTTGACCGCTGCAAGGCCTGATCCCGTTCACGCATGAGCCGCGACATCACAGTTTCAACTGTTTCGAGTTCATCGCGCAGTGCCAGATTGCGGTTGGTAATCCCGTCGATCTGCCCTTGAAGAGCCGACATCTGGTTGTCCATTGACGTCCGAAGCGCAGAAATACGGGTTTTTTCTTTCTCACTACTTTCGAGCTTGGACGTATAATCCTGTACACGCGCTTGAAGCTGCATGTTCTTTTCGGCCATCGACAGAAGGTTGCGGTGCGTCCCTTCCATCTGGGTCGTAATTTCGCCAAACCGACGCTGACTTTCTGTAACCCGCGTAATCAACTGGTTATAGGACAGCTCGCTGCGAAAAAGTTGCTGTTCGCGCGTCGCCAGCCTTTGATCAAGGTACCAACTATACCCCGACACACCGACCATCCACGTGATGGCAGCCGCCCCGAACGAAGCCAAACCGAGCTGTGCGTATTTTCCAAGCCGAAGCTGGTAAACAGAATCGTTTGATCGGACCAGTATCTGCCGGTCCGGGAACCATTTATTCACCAAGCGACGCGTGCGTTCAAACGCCGACATATTCAGTATATAACCCCTACTTGCCCGTACTCACGCATCCGGGACCCCCGATCACGCATTGTTTCTTCTTAGCCCCATCGATCTTATTTTTTGCTTTATCTTTACGCTACCTGTTACTCGCCACTCAGGCAAGCATGTTAACGCAACCTTAACTTCAAAATTTTCTCCGGTCGGTTGCTTTGCTATGGTACTTAATGGCATGTTCAATAGCTAATGTGCGGATCAGTAATGCCTTTTTCCCGTTTTTTGATCACCTGCTCCGCCACCTGGTTCTATAGCGGAAAAAGTCCAAAGGCCCCCGGCACGATGGGGTCTTTTGCCGCATTACCGTTCGGCTGGTTGTTGTGGGCTTACGGTGGCAACACCGCCCTTATCGTTGCCAGCATCGTTGTTTTCGTTTTCGGCGTGTTTATCGCTGATCGATACAGCCACATGATCGGCGTCCATGATGCCGGTGAAATCGTCATTGATGAAGTTGTCGGTCAATGGATGTGCCTGATGGTCATTCCGCTTGGCAATGGCTGGATTGATCTTGCCTGGCTGTTTGGGGCTTTCGTAGCGTTTCGTGTATTTGACGTTTTAAAGCCGTGGCCGATCCGCTGGGTTGATCGTCGTGTCGGGGGCGGGTTTGGCATCATGTGCGATGATGTTCTGGCAGGAATATTCGCAATGATCATACTTGCCGGCATCCATCATTTCATCAGCGGGGGATTTGTATGATGATAGATGACACTATCCTGACCGCCGCACGGAATCTGATTGAAAAATGCACCCAACAAGGCGAAATGATCGCAACGGTCGAGTCTTGTACCGGTGGATTAATCACCGGCGCACTGACCGCCGTCGATGGCAGCTCATCTGTGGTTGATTGCGGGTTTGTCACCTATTCCAACGAGGCAAAGCACTGCTTGGTCGGTGTAAGCCAAGATGTACTGGCCGAACATGGTGCCGTGTCACAACAGGTCGCCGAGGCGATGTGCGAAGGCGCATTGCAGCGCGCCCCGAATGCAACCATTGCCGTCTCTGTCACCGGCATTGCTGGTCCGGGGGGCGGAAGTGCCTTAAAACCAGTTGGCCTGGTTCATTTTGGCTGTGCAGGCAAAGGACGAGCAACCAAACTGTATCACGAAGTCTTTCCCGGTGATCGCCATGCGGTGCGTAAGGCAACCATCCTTCAGGCCTTTGCCATGATCAACGACATGCTAAGCGACTGATCAAGCAATATACGCCTGCCCCAACCTCCATGATCGAGATATAAAAGAGAGTTAGTCGCCCGATGGCGGCACGTTCGGCGCGCCATACACTTCGCGGGCGCGGTTTTCAAACGCCCCCACCATTCTTTTGACCGCTTCGTTAAAGACCACCCCGATCATCTTTTGCAAAAGAGCTGATCGGAATTCAAAATCAACGAAGAAATCAAGCCAGGTCCCGCCGTCCTCATCCTTTTCAAACACCCAATGGTTGTTGAGGTATTTGAACGGCCCTTGCAGATACTCGACATCAATCCGGTCCGGGCGCTGCAAGGTTACTTTGGACGTGTATTTCTCGCGGAACATCTTAAAGCCAATCACAAGATCGGCCTTAAGAACATCACCCTCACGGCTTCGTACACGCGATGCAACGCACCACGGCAAGAACTCGGAATAGGAATCGACATCCTCGACGAGTGCAAAGAGTTGTTCCTGCGTATAAGGCAGCTTCCTGCGCTCTGCATGCGTCGGCACTCGATATCTCCCCTTATCGTCGCGCGTGTCGTTTCTAACTTATTCGGCGGCTTCGGTCGCGCGTGCCGCTTTTGCTTTGGCCTGATCTGCCGCCGCCAGCTTTTTCTCACGTGCTTCACGCAGCTGTTCGAAATCGCGGTCCGCGTGATAGCTCGAACGCGTCAACGGCGTTGCTGACACCATCAAGAAGCCCTTGCCACGTGCCATCGATGCATATTCATCGAATTCATCAGGCGTGACGAACCGATTGACCGGCTCATGTTTAAGGGTTGGCTGCAAATACTGCCCAATTGTCAGGAAATCGACATCAGCAACCCGCAGATCATCCATCACCTGTGAGAGTTCCTTACGTTCTTCGCCAAAACCAACCATCAGGCCCGATTTGGTAAAGATCGTCGGATCAATCTGTTTCACCCGATCCAGAATACGCAGCGACTGGTAATAGCGCGCGCCCGGACGGATGTTGGTATAAAGACGCGGCACGGTTTCCAGATTGTGGTTAAACACATCCGGGCGTGCCTTGGCGACGATTTCAACCGCTCCCGGCTTATCACGGAAATCCGGGGTCAGAATTTCAATGGTGGTTTCCGGCGCTTTATAACGGATCGCTTCGATCACGCGGGCAAAGTGGGCTGCCCCGCCATCGGCAAGGTCATCACGGTCAACAGACGTGATCACAACATGCTTAAGCTGCATGTCGGCAACCGCCATCGCCAGATTTTCCGGCTCAAACGGGTCAAGCGCGTTCGGCATCCCGGTTTTAACGTTACAGAACGAACATGCACGTGTGCAGGTGTCTCCCATAATCATGAAGGACGCGTGTTTTTTCTGCCAGCATTCACCGATATTCGGGCATGCGGCTTCTTCGCAGACCGTATGCAGGTTCAGACCACGCGCAAGTTCGCGGGTTTCCTGATACCCCTTCGACGTCGGCGCCTTAACACGGATCCAGGACGGCTTGCGTCCTGATGGACGATCCGGGCGTTTTTGCTTTTCCGGGTGACGAAGTGCTTTCGCCTCGTTCTGCGCCGTCGACATAGAGTGACCTCCGAAGGATTTGACGGGCGGCAATGTGCCGCCACGCCGCGTATTTGTCAAACCGACATTCGTCAAATTACGTCATACCGGGCATGCTTGCCCGGTAAAACGCGATATTTTAGAAATGGATCGCACGCCCATAGGCGTCAAGGACCGACTCATGCATCATTTCCGAAAGTGTCGGATGCGGGAAGATCGTATGCATCAGGTCCTCTTCGGTCGTCTCAAGCCCCATGGCCACGACAAAGCCCTGAATAAGCTCAGTCACTTCGGTCCCAACCATATGCGCGCCCAGCAATTCGCCGGTTTTCGCATCAAACACGGTTTTCACCAGACCTTCGGGCTCCCCCAATGCAACCGCCTTGCCGTTGCCAATGAACGGGAATTTGCCAACTTTGACATCATACCCGGCGTCTTTGGCTTTGGCTTCGGTCAGGCCGACACTGGCGACCTGTGGATGGCAATAGGTACAGCCCGGAATCTTAAGCGGATCAATCGGGTGGACATTTTTGACACCGGCGATTTTCTCGACACAGATGACACCTTCATGCTCGGCCTTATGAGCCAGCATCGGCGGACCGGCAACATCGCCAATGGCATAGATGCCCGGTTCTGCGGTGCGCGAATATTCATCGGCGCCAATAACGTTGCGATCAACTTTGACTTTGGTGGTTTCAAGACCGAGGTTTTCGGTATTGCCAATCACACCAACAGCCGAAATCACGCGATCAACGGTGATTTCCTGTTTCTTGCCGTCTTTGGTCTCAACCGTCACAACAACGTTATCCGCATTGCGTTTCAGATTGGCAACCTTGGCTTCGGTCAGGATTTTCATCCCGTCCTTGGTCATCATTTTCTGTGCAAGGGCGGCAACTTCCTTGTCTTCGACCGGCATGATCTGCGACATGATTTCAACCACGGTCACATCCGCACCCATGGTGTGATAGAAGCTGGCAAATTCGATCCCGATTGCACCCGACCCGACAACCACAATGCTTTTGGGCATTTTGTCCGGCGTCATCGCCTTTTTGTAATCCCAAACCACCTTGCCGTCGGCCTCAAGCCCCGGCAGTGAACGGGCACGTGCGCCGGTGGCAATAATGTAATGCTTGGCCGTATAGGTGCCTGCATCCTTGCCTTCAACAACGATCTTTTTCGGGCCATCAAACTTGGCTTCGCCGTTGATGACGGTAACCTTGTTCTTCTTGAGAAGATGACCAACACCGCCGGTCAGCTGTTTGGAAACGCCACGCGACCGCTGAATGACGGCATCAAGATCAAAGGACGGCTTTTCGCACGAAAGGCCATATTCCTTTGCATGGTTCATATTGCGATATACTTCGGCTGAACGCAGCAACGCCTTGGTCGGGATACAGCCCCAGTTCAGGCAAATACCACCAAGATGTTCACGTTCAACAACAGCCGTTTTCAGGCCAAGCTGGGCAGCACGGATTGCGGTTACATAACCACCCGGACCTGCACCAATCACGATTACGTCGAAATTGCTATCCGCCATCGTAGGATCTCCTTCGCCTGCCCGTCACCGGTTACAGGTCTTGAAATTCAAATGCTTGCGGGGACTAATTAAAGTCCCCGCGCAACTTTGGACCCTCAGAGCAGCATGCTCAGCGGATCTTCAATCAGCTTTTTGAATTCGGCCATGAACTCGGCACCGACCGCGCCATCGACCGCACGGTGGTCAACAGACAGGGTGCAGCTCATGACCGTGGCAATGGCAAGCGCGCCGTCTTTAACAACCGGACGCTGTTCGCCTGCACCGACGGCAAGAATGCAACCCTGCGGCGGATTAATGATGGCAGAAAATTCCTTAATACCAAACATGCCCAGATTGGAAACCGAGAAGGTTCCGCCCTGATAATCTTCCGGCTTAAGTTTGCCATCACGTGCTTTGCCAGCAAGTGCTTTCATCTCGCCCGAGATTTCAGCAAGGCCTTTGGAGCCCGCATCACGCACAACTGGCGTAATCAGCCCACCCTCAATGGCAACCGCCACCGAGATATCCTGTTTCTTGCACATCAGGGTCGCTTTGTCGGTCCAGATGGCGTTCGCCGCCGGAACTTTTTTAAGTGCCAACGAAACAGCACGGATGACAAAGTCATTGACCGAGATTTTGACACCGTCACCAGCTTTTTCATTCAGCTGCTTACGGGTGGCAAGAAGGTTGTCGAGTTCGCAATCGACCGTCAGGTAGAAATGCGGAACCTGCTGTTTGGATTCTGTCAGGCGACGTGCGATGGTTTTGCGCATGCCACTGTTCGGAACTTCTTCGTATTCCGGAAGACCGGTCAAATCCGGGTTCCAGCCAGATGCCGCCGGTGTAGCAGAAGCAGCCGGTGCAGATGGCGCAGCCTCTGCGTCCGATTTCTTCTCAGCCGGTTTCGACGACATGGCCGCTTCGACGTCACGTTTAACAACGCGACCACGCGGACCAGAGCCGGATACAGCCGCAAGGTCAACACCTTCGTTCGACGCAATGCGTCGCGCAAGCGGGCTGGCCTTAACGCGCTCACCACCAGATACAGGGGCTGCTGGTGCCTGACTTGCTTCTGCCGGGGCAGAAGCAGCCGCTGGTGCGTCTTCTTTGGCGGGTGCAGGCTCTTTTGTTTCTTTGGAACCTGCCGCCGAGGTATCGGCTGCTGACGTATCAGCACCGTCAAGCGCGCTTTCGTCTTCGTCTTCTTCAAGCAGAAGCGCGATTACCTCGTTTACAGGAACACCCTCGCTGCCTTCGGCAACAAGGATTTTACCGATTTTGCCTTCATCGACGGCTTCGACTTCCATCGTGGCTTTGTCGGTTTCAATTTCTGCGATGACATCGCCCGATTCAACGGTATCACCTTCCTTGACGTGCCATTTTGCCAAGGTGCCTTCGGTCATGGTCGGCGAAAGCGCCGGCATCAATACTTTTACAGGCATGAACACATTCTCCCGGTAACGGGGCGGTGCGTTTTATAACCGCACCTGCCCCTGTCCGTATCACTTAGCGATAGCAAACGGCCTTGGCCGCATCGACGATGTGCTGCTCTTGCGGAAGTGCAAGCACTTCCAAGTTTGCAGCATACGGCATCGGAACATCTTCCCCGGCGACACGCGCAACCGGTGCGTCGAGGTAATCAAATGCATGTTCCATGACCGCCGATGCGATTTCCGCACCGATACCGGCGAAGTGCCAGCCTTCTTCACAGGTGACAATACGGTTGGTTTTCATCACCGAGCGAATGATCGTGTTCACATCCAGCGGACGGATCGTACGCAGGTTGATAACCTCGGCCGAGATGCCCTGCTCTGCCAGCTGTTCAGCAGCTTTCAGTGCCTTGCCAACCATGATCGAGAAAGCAACGATGGTGACATCGGTCCCTTCGCGTTCAATTTTGGCCTGACCGATTGGCAGAACGAAATTGTCGTCATCAGGAACTTCGAAGCTCTGACCGTACATCAGTTCGTTTTCAAGGAAGACAACCGGGTTCGGATCGCGGATCGCCGCCTTAAGAAGACCTTTGGCGTCTGCGGCCGAATACGGTGCAACAACCTTAAGACCCGGGCAATGTGCGTACCATGATGCATAGCACTGCGAGTGCTGGGCACCCACGCGCGATGCGGCACCATTTGGACCACGGAACACAATCGGACAGCCAAGCTGGCCACCAGACATATAAAGCGTCTTTGCTGCCGAGTTGATGATCTGATCAATCGCCTGCATGGCGAAGTTGAACGTCATGAATTCAACAACCGGTCGCAGGCCCATAAATGCGGCCCCCGTCGCAAGACCAGCAAACCCCTGTTCGGTGATCGGCGTATCAACAACACGCTTGTCACCAAACTCATCAAGCAGACCCTGGGTAACTTTGTAGGCCCCCTGGTACTCCGCAACTTCTTCGCCCATGACAAAGACGTTTTCATCACTGCGCATTTCTTCGGCCATTGCATCACGCAAGGCTTCACGCACCGACTGGGTTTTAAAGCTGGTGTAGGTTTTCTCATCCTGCGTTGCGTTAACAACACTCATGGCGCGCGGATCAGACTCCGCACGTTCAACCGTACCACTTGCGGAAACCGGGGCGGCTTTTGCCGTGCTCGGTGCCGGTGTTTCTTTTTCTTCGGCGGGTGCCGGTGCGGCTTCTGCTTTGGGCGCAGGTGACGCAGAAACATTATCAAGTGCAGATGCATCCTCGTCTTCGTCGAGGATGTACGCGATGACTGCATTCACCGCGACATTTTCGGTACCTTCAGCGATCACGATCTTGCCCACAGTACCTTCATCGACAGCTTCGACTTCCATCGTCGCCTTGTCGGTTTCAATTTCTGCGAGGACGTCACCGGATGCGACAGTGTCGCCTTCCTTGACAATCCATTTGGCAAGCGTGCCTTCGGTCATGGTCGGCGACAGCGCCGGCATCAAAACTTCAATCGGCATTGTTCCCTCTCTCCCGGGAAAAATCGTTCAAAAGCGGTTCGCGAGAGTTCGCGATCACGCGTCGATCAGAATATCGGTAAACAGCTGCGAAACATCCGGTTCCGGGCTGTTCTGTGCGAACTCGGCCGCTTTTGCGACGTCGGATTTCACTTCCTTGTCGATATCTTTCAGGCCAGCTTCGTCAATGATGTCGCCATCAATAAGAAGCTTTTTGACCATATCGATCGGATCGTGTTCTTTGCGCATCTTGTCGAGTTCGTCCTTGGTGCGATATTTCGCAGGATCCGACATCGAATGACCGCGATAACGATACGTTTTCAGCTCAAGGATATAAGGGCCCTTGCCTGCGCGGCAGTGTTCAACCGCACGTTCGCCAGCGGCTTTCACCGCCAGAACATCCATACCGTCAACCTGTTCACCCGGAATGCCATAAGCAGAGCCGCGCTGATAAAGATCAGGACTGGATGAATGACGCTGGGTAGAGGTACCCATGGCGTACTGGTTGTTCTCGATGCAATAAATCACCGGAAGCTGCCAGAGTGCGGCCATATTGAAGGACTCGTATACCTGCCCCTGGTTGACGGCACCGTCACCAAGATAGGTCAGGCAGACCTTGTCTTCACCGCGATATTTGTAATTGAAGGCAATACCGGTCCCAAGCGGAACCTGTGCGCCAACGATACCATGTCCGCCATAGAAATTCTTTTCCTTGGAGAACATATGCATCGAGCCACCCTTACCTTGGGAGTACCCGCCTTCGCGTCCTGTCAGCTCTGCCATCACGCCACCGGCATCCATGCCACATGCAAGCATATGTCCATGGTCACGGTAACTGGTGACAACACCATCGTCGCCGGTAACAGCAGCCTGCATGCCGACAACGACTGCTTCCTGCCCGATGTAAAGGTGACAGAAGCCACCGATGAGACCCATGCCATACAGCTGACCGGCTTTTTCTTCAAAGCGACGGATCAGAAGCATTTCACGGTAATATTTGAGGAGATCGTCACTGCTCGCCTGATTGTCGGCGCGCGTTGTGGCGCGTTTGCGTTTCGTGGTCGCCATGTTTCCTCCCGGTGGATGGCTGTCGCTTAAGCATCATGTATGAGCGCTTAATTCGGTACTGGACCACCGAAATGACTACCTAAAACCACGTGGAAGGGCAAGTAATCTAACACTGAATAAACCGTTGTTTTGCAACGCACAATTGCTGATAAACCATAAAATGGTTAATTATCGCAATTTCACAAATATACAGATTTTCAGAGTTTTCAGCTACTTGGGGCGATCCTTTAAAATCCGTTCATTCCCTCACGTCACAAATGCTATGCTTTTATGAACATAATATCGCATAGCCGTAAAAGAACAAATACAACCCCAGAAGGCATTCAATATCAACGCCCTCAACTGTTTTCCTGAGGAATTGGCATTTCAACCAAAAGTCAGTTGAAACAAAACCTTATCCAAAGGGATTTATTACTGAAGCCATTTCACAACTATAAATATTCACATCAAGCACAGGATTTGTGCCAAACCGGTGCCAAAACGGCAAAAGTTACAATAATTGCAATCAATGGATTCTCCGGCCTGTTTTAAAGCACCGGAAGAAACGATGACGTAGTGCCGGGAAGATTACTTCTGCGCTGTGATGGTTGCGGTGTCGCTGTAGCCATCATGATGGAAGATAATCACATCATCTGGATGGGCGGCATTAAGCATCGCACGCGCGCGTTCATCAAGCAGATCGGGGTCAAGATGCTTGGCGCGCAAGGACACAACATGTTGTTCAAGCAGTTTGCGCTTTTGCGTCGTCTCATCGCGGACCAAAGCAATCTCGGTGACACGATCCTGCATCGACCAATAGGTCAAAAGGCCGCGATCACCTTCCACACTATGGAAGATGAAATACGCCATTACTGTAAATGCGATGACCGGTGCAACAGCCTGTTTAAGGCGACGAAAGACCGGTGATGTTGAAGACATTTACCCCTGCCCGTGCGCACAAAGCCGATCTGACGGCTTAAAAAGTTATTCCGGCTCCGCAACATGAAAACAACATACGTTATTCTCATGCCTTATCAGGTAGATAGCACCTGCTAAGGTCAGAAGCCGGATAATATTACCCGTCAAGTAACACCCAAACGCGTAAAAATAGAGTTAACCGCGCGCTTCAAACGCACAAAAATACGGTCAAACAGGTAATTCTGAATTAGGAAAATGGTGTTGCAATAGCACGCAGAAGCAGCCGCTTCATACACCATTGCCTTGGCATCTCAACCTTTTCGGGCACCACTCATTGCCCATAGAAAACGGGCCATCCCGGAATTCCCGGAACGGCCCGCTTTAATATCTGTTGATCGTTAAAACCGATACGGCTTACTTCAGGATCGAACGCCCCGGATAATACGCACCGGCATCAAGCATCTCTTCGATGCGGATCAACTGGTTGTATTTTGCAAGACGGTCAGAACGTGACAGCGAGCCGGTTTTGATCTGACCACAATTGGTGGCAACCGCCAGATCGGCAATGGTCGAATCTTCGGTTTCGCCCGAACGGTGCGACATCACGGCAGTATAGCCTGCACGATGGGCCATCTCGACAGCTTCAAGCGTCTCGGACAGTGTGCCGATCTGGTTGACTTTGACCAGGATCGAGTTCGCCACACCCTTTTTGATGCCGTCGGCAAGACGGATCGGGTTGGTCACAAACAGATCATCGCCAACCAGCTGGGTTTTAGCACCGATTGCTGCGGTCAATTCTGCCCAACCGTCCCAGTCATCTTCGGCCATGCCATCTTCGATGGAGAAGATTGGATATTTCCCGACAAGATCGGCCCAGTATTTCACCATACCACCGGCATCAAGGGTCTTACCCTCGCCCGCCAGCACGTATTTGCCGTCTTTGTAAAATTCGGTTGATGCGGCATCAAGCGCCAGAACAACGTCTTCTTCCGGGCGATAACCAGCGGCCTCAATCGATTTCATGACATAGCTGATTGCCGCTTCGGTCGATGCGATGTTCGGGGCGAAACCACCTTCATCCCCGACCGAGGTGCTCAGACCGTCTGCTGACAGTGCCTTTTTCAGGTTATGGAAGATTTCAGCACCCATACGGATCGCGTCTGACCCGGTTTCGGCGGAGACCGGAACAACCATGAATTCCTGAACGTCGATGGCGTTATCGGCATGCTCGCCACCGTTGATGATGTTCATCATCGGTACCGGAAGGGTTCTGGCAAACGAACCGCCCACATAACGAAACAGCGGCAGGCCCGCATCTTCGGCCGCAGCCTTGGCTGTGGCAAGCGACACACCAAGGATCGCATTTGCGCCAAGGCGGGCTTTGTTCGGGGTACCGTCAAGATCGATCATCACGGTATCAACAGCAATCTGGTCTTCGGCATCCATACCAACCAGCGCTTCAAAAATCTCACCATTGACCGAGGCCACTGCCTTGGTGACACCTTTGCCCATATAGCGGTCTTCTTTGTCACGCAGCTCAACAGCTTCGTGTGCACCGGTTGACGCGCCAGACGGAACGGCAGCACGACCAAAGGCGCCATTTTCCAAAGTGACATCAACTTCGACCGTCGGGTTACCACGGCTGTCAAGGATTTCGCGGCCGCGAATATCGATAATAGCGGTCATGACTGAAACGTTCTCCTTAAGGACGAGGAAGCAAGCCCTTTATTGAGCCTGCGGGTTACAGTAAAAACAATGCCGCCAGACATGTTCTGGCGGCATTTTTATTTTCAGACGTCAAACATATCCAGACGAACCGGGTTGGCTTTGGCCACCTTGTCGAGTTCCATCAGGACCGAAAGAACTTCGGGGAGTTTGTTCAACGGAATTTGGTTCGGGCCATCGGAAATGGCCGTCGCCGGGTTATCGTGGGTTTCGATAAACAGTGCCGCGATGCCAACCGCAACGGCCGCACGTGCAAGCACCGGCGCGAATTCGCGCTGGCCGCCGGATGTCGTGCCCTGCCCGCCCGGCTGTTGAACCGAATGGGTAGCATCAAAGACAACTGGATAGCCCTGACGGGCCATGGTGGGAAGTCCGCGGAAGTCTGTGACAAGCGTGTTATAGCCAAAGCTGGTTCCACGGTCGCACAGCATAATATTTTCATTGCCGGTGGCGGCAATATTATTGGCGACATTGGCCATGTCCCAAGGGGCCAGGAACTGACCCTTTTTGACATTAACCACGCGCCCGGTTTTGCCCGCCGCCTGCAACAGATCGGCCTGACGGCACAGGAATGCCGGGATCTGCAGAATATCGGCAACTTCGCCCACCGCCGCACACTGATCAGGCAAATGCACATCGGTTACAATCGGAAGGCCGGTCGTGGCTTTGACCTCGGCCAGAATATCAAGCCCCTCGGACATGCCAACACCGCGTTTGGATGTGGTGCTGGTCCGGTTGGCCTTATCAAACGAGCTTTTATAGACAAGCCCAATGCCCATTCCCTCGGAAAGTTCCTTAAGGGCAATGGCCATTTCAAGCGCATGCGCACGGCTTTCAATCGCACACGGGCCCGCCAATACAGCAAACGGCCGGTCATTGGCGATTTCGATATTTCCGACTTTAACGGTTTTGATTTCGGTCACTTCACTGACTTTCACTCAGGGCTTCAGGCACGCAAGCGATTGGATTGGATCACACCAGACGACTGCGCTCTTTGGCAGCCTTGATGTAGGACACAAACAGCGGATGCGGATCAAGCGGACGCGACCGCAGTTCCGGGTGGAACTGAACGCCGATAAACCACGGATGATCCGGGTATTCGACGATTTCCGGCAACCGCCCATCCGGCGACAGGCCCGAGAATTTAAGCCCTTTTTCCTCAAGCTGCCCCATGAAGTTTACGTTAACTTCATAGCGATGGCGATGGCGCTCAAGCACGGTTTCACTGGCATAGATGTCGCGCGCACGCGATCCGTCAACCAGTTTGCACTCGTAATTGCCAAGACGCATGGTGCCGCCAAGATCGTCTTCATCCGAACGTCGCTCAACCGACCCACCGTCTTTGGACCATTCGGTCATCAGACCGACAAGCGGTGTTTTCGTCGGACCAAATTCAGATGACGATGCATCTTTAAGGCCCGCCAGGTTACGCGCCGCCTCAAGAACCGCCATCTGCATGCCAAAACAAATGCCAAAATACGGCACCTTGTTTTCACGGGCATAGCGCGCAGCGGCAATCTTGCCTTCTGCGCCACGCTCGCCAAAACCACCCGGCACCATGATTGCATCAAGCTTGGACAGGATTTCGCTAACGTCGCCCTCTTTTTCAAGCGCGTCTGACGCAATCCATTCCAGCTTAACCCGGACCTTATTGGCAATGCCGCCATGAGTAAGGGCTTCGGTCAGGGATTTATAGGCATCGGGCAACTGAATGTATTTGCCAACGATCCCGATGGTGACTTCACCTTCCGGGTTCCGAATGGTGTTGCAAATTTCATCCCACGGACGCAAATCGGGGTCCTGTGCCTGCAGGCCGAAGTGATGAAGCACTTCGTTATCAAGACCATACTGGTGATAGCTGATCGGCACCTGATAGATGTTATCAACATCATAGGCCGGGATAACAGCCGCTTCACGCACGTTACAGAAACGCGCAATCTTGCGGCGTTCGTTGATCGGAATTTCACGATCACACCGGCACAGAAGGATATCAGGCTGAATACCAACACTTTGCAGTTCCTTGACGGAATGCTGGGTTGGTTTGGTTTTAAGCTCACCGGCCGATGAAATATACGGCACCAAAGTCAAATGCATGAACAAGGTCCGGCCATCGCCAAGATCATTGCCCATCTGACGGATGGCCTCAAGGAACGGCAGGCTTTCGATATCACCAACCGTGCCGCCAATTTCGACCAGAACGAAATCCTCGGTCGCATCGGACTGAACGAATTCCTTGATCGCGTCGGTAATGTGCGGAATGACCTGCACCGTCCCGCCAAGGTAATCCCCGCGACGTTCGCGCGCAATCACATTGGAATAAATCCGGCCCGTGGTCACGTTGTCAGAACGGCGCGATGATACGCCGGTGAAACGTTCATAATGGCCAAGATCAAGGTCGGTCTCGGCCCCATCTTCGGTGACATAGCACTCACCGTGCTGATATGGGCTCATGGTGCCCGGATCAACGTTGATATACGGATCAAGCTTGCGCAGGCGAACGGTAAAACCACGTGCCTGTAGCGAGGCACCCAAAGCAGCCGACGCCAGGCCTTTGCCCAACGAAGAAACAACGCCACCGGTGATAAAGATATAACGAGTCATTTCTTTGCCTCATCTCAAAGCACAAAGCCTCGGTTCCAATGCAGTGCATCATGAACCGGGAAATACAACAATCAAAAAATGAGGCGGCAAGTTTGCCGCCTCGGGTCGTCGGTTATTTTGTCTAGCGGGTCGGAGCCGCGGGCCCGGTATCCTCAGCGGGTTCAGTAACCGCTGGGGCATCCGTGGTCGCCGAGGACGATGCTGCTGGAGCCTGCTCCAAGATGGAAGCCGGCTTGGTGTGGCTATTGGACTGGAGGGCCAGGATGATGCTGGTGATCATGAACGCGCCGGCCAGTATCGCAGTCGTGCGGGTCAGCAAGTTTGCGGCACCGCGTGAGCTCATCACGCCAAAACCGCCGCCGCCACCGCCGCCGCTGTTACCACCGATACCAAGCCCACCGCCCTCGCTGCGCTGTACGAGAATGACGGCAATCATGCCAAGCGCGAGAAGAAGGTGAATTACCAGAATAACTGTTTGCATGGTGTCGAAACTCTTGTCCTAACTTCCGATCCGAACACAACCTGCCCCGGATCGGGCATAAATTTGATGCGTATTTAACCCGTTTTATGGCTGTTGGCTAGGCGCAAGTTTCAATAATTTTCCAAAAATCATCAACCTTGAGGCTGGCCCCGCCGACCAAAGCACCGTCAACATCTTCGACAGCAAGCAATTCTGCCGCGTTGGACGGTTTGACCGAACCACCATAAAGAATACGGAATTCATCACCGTCTTCAAAACGTTCAACAAGTTCGGCACGAATTGCCGCATGAACCTCGGCAACTTCGGCAACACTGGCCGTCCGCCCGGTGCCAATGGCCCAGACCGGCTCATAGGCAATAATCGTGTTTTTCGCCGTCGCCCCATCGGGCACCGACACCGCAACCTGACCATTAACCACCGCAAGTGTCGCCCCAAGATCACGTTCCTGTTCGGTTTCACCGACACAGACAACCGCCGCCAACCCCGCATCATGCGCGGCAATGGCCTTCAGACGGATGGTGGTGGAACTTTCATCGTGATCGGCACGCCGTTCGGAATGCCCGACAAGAACATAACCCGCACCAATGTCAGCCAGCATCGGGGCGGCCACATCCCCGGTATGTGCACCCGACGTCGCAACATGGCAATCCTGCCCGCCAACCATAACAGCACTGCCTTTGGTCGCCGCAACAACCTCCGACAAAAGAGTTGCCGGCGGACAGACAAGAACGTCACAGCCCAAAACCCCGCGTTCGCCCGCCTTGGCCGCAAGGGCCGTGGCCAGCGCGACACCATCCGCGCGCAAACAGTTCATTTTCCAGTTTCCGGCGATCATGGGACGGCGTTGGGTCATGGATGTGGTCCTCTTGCTGGGTCAGGGTCAAACAGGCTCGGTATCTCTAACAAATGCGTCGTCGGGTGCATAGCCCGGTTACGATCCGTTACATTCTATCTTGATACGCGGTTTCTAGCACGCGGCATGCTCTGCGCCAAGCCCCGGAAACGGTGGTGATATGGCCCTTGTTTTGTCCTGCTTATTTGTTCTATGTAATCGGATGTTGCCGGGGGTACCTCTCGCCATTAAGATGCGCGACAATTCCGAACCGGGCTCCGTACCGTGACGGACAAAATTATAACCTGTCGAGACACCATTTCGACACCAAACCACGAATTGTTAGGCTTATTCATATGCTTGCTGGCATTCGCAAATTTTCGAAATCAATCTTTGCCAAAATCATCTTTGGCCTGATTGCATTGAGCTTCGTCGGCTGGGGCCTCAATGCGTCCATGCTTGACCTTGGAACATCACGTCAAGTCGCGGAAATCGGCAATCAGTCGATCACCCCCGTCGAACTGGACCGCGCTTTCCAGCGCAGTGTTCAGAACATGCGTAATGTGTTTGGTCCGAACTTCAACCAGCAGCAGGCCGTGCAAATGGGCCTCCTGAACAATACGGTTCAGTCACTGGTTTCCCAGAAGATCATGCGTGAAGACGCACGCGACAAGGGCATTGGCATCAGCGATGAAAAAGTCCGTGACGCCATCTTTGCGTCGGACAATTTCAAAGACCCGGCAACCAACCAGTTCAGCCGTGATCGTTTCATGCAGTCGCTCTATGCCGCAGGTTACACGGAACAGGAATTCATCGACGGCGTGCGTGGCGACCTTATGAGCCAGCAGATCGTTGGTAGCCTGACCGGCACTGCCGCAGTTCCTGAAATTATGGCACAGCAGATCGTTTCATATCGGAACGAACAGCGTTCGGGGTCATTCTTTACCCTTAACCGCGCAGAGTTTGACGACATCGCAACCGCCGATGACGCCACCCTTCGCAAATATCACGAAGACAATGCCCCGCAGTTTACCGCACCTGAAACCCGTGACGTCACCTTGGCGACACTGTCTTCTGCGGATCTGATCAGCACAATCAACGTGACCGACGCAGAAATCCTCGAATCCTATAACCAGCGCATTGCCGAATTCCAGACACCGGAAAAACGCACCGTGCAGCAGATCCTGTTTGCACCGAACGAAGAACAGACTGCCAAAGACGCTTACAAACGTCTGCAAGAAGGCGCTGACTTCATGGATGTCGCCAAAGAAGCCGACATGGACAGTTCTATGGTTAATCTGGGTGAATTCACTGCCAATGACATTCTTCCTGATTTGCGCGATGCAACCTTTGATCTGCCTGAAGGTGGTGTTTCCGAACCGGTTGAAACCGCTCTTGGCTGGCACATCCTGCGCGTTCCGTCGATCACAGCTGGCAAAACCCAGTCACTTGATGACGTTCGCGACACTGTTGTTGATGGCTTGAAACAGTTCAAAGCCGAAGACGCGATCTATGATCTTGCCGTCACCTTCGACGAAGAACTTGGTGCAGGCACCCCGATCAAAGATGCCGCACGCGAGGTCGGGGCAAAAACCTATGACCTGTCGGGCGTTGTCCGGGGCGAAGGTCTGGCCGGTCAAACCATCGATGGTTCGGATGAAATCAACGCCAAAATCTTTGAACTCGAAGGTGGCGAAGAAAGCCTGCTTGAAGAAACTGCAAACGGCGTACGCTATGTCCTGCGGGTAAACGAGATCACCCCGTCAGCCTTGCGTCCGTTTGAGGACGTACGTGACGAGGTTGTGGCCGCCTGGACAGCCGATGAACGTCAACGCCTGATGCTTGCCAAGGCCGAAGAACTGGCCAATGACATCAACAACACAGGTGCTGACATCGCCACCACGGCGGCCAATGATGGTGCGGAAGTCAAACAAAGCGGCCTGACCAAACGTGACGGCAATGGACTTAACGATGACGTTAGCCCATCTGTTGCCGCTGCCCTGTTCTCGCTTGAGGATGGCAAGGCCAAAGCACTCCAGACCAGCGATAACGTCATCATCGTCAAACTTGATGACATCAAGGCTGCCAATACGGATACCGCTGATGCGGCCCCTGTCACCGATGAGCTTAAACAAGCCATCAATCAGGACATCCTCGCGCAGTATCTTGATTACCTGAACGAGGAAATCTCGGTCAGCATCAACAACAGCGTGATCAACGAGCTTTATGCGCCCGCCGCGGCAAACTGATCATCCAACGCAAAGGGCGGCTTGTTTAAACAGGCCGCCCTTTTTCTTATAAAAACCCACCCACACCACAAGACCGGAAATCGGACATCCCCATGGAAATCAAACCGGATTTCACCAGATTCAAGCAAAACTATGAAAACGGCATTTCGCAGGTTCTCTCGACAGCGCTCACCGCGGACCTCGATACACCTGTCTCGGCTTTCCTTAAAATTGCCGACGGCATGCCCAACACCTATTTGCTTGAATCTGTTGAAGGCGGCGCTGTTCGCGGGCGTTATTCGTTCCTTGGCCTGAAACCCGATCTGATCTGGCGGTGCTTTGGCGATCGCGCCGAACTCAACCGGCGTGCCATGGCCGATGCCGACGCATTTGTTGCCGAAAAAGACGCCCCGCTCGAAAGCTTGAAAAAGCTGATGGCTGAAAGCCACATTACCCTGCCCGACAATATGCCCCCCATGAGTGCCGGTCTTGTCGGCTATATGGGCTATGACACCGTGCGTCTGATGGAAAAGCTACCCGACAGCAACAAGGATGAACTTGGTGTTCCTGATGGCATTTTCATTCGCCCGACGGTCACGGCAAGCTTTGACACCATCGCAGACACCGTAACCGTGGTAACCCCGGTGCGTCCTGAAGACGGCATAAGCGCCGATGCGGCCTATGATCTGGCCTGTGCGCGCCTCAATGACGTGGTTTTACAGTTTCAGCGCAATCTGTTTATCGACCGGCGTTCGAAATCGGTGCCCGACACCCTGCCCGCCCCCAAGATCAGCGTCAACGAAGCCGGGTTCCATAAAATGGTCGATCAGGCCAAGGAATATATCCGCGCAGGCGATATCTTCCAGGTGGTGCTGTCACAACGCTACACGTTGCCCTATCAGCTCCCGCCTTTTGCGTTTTATCGTGCGCTGCGCCGGATCAACCCGTCGCCGTTCATGTTCTATCTCGATATCGGCGGGTTTCAGGTGGTTGGCGCCAGCCCGGAAATTCTGGTGCGCCTGCGCGATAACGAAGTCACCATTCGCCCGATTGCTGGTACCCGCCGCCGCGGTCATACACCCGAAGACGACAAAGTCATGGCGCAGGACCTTCTGGACGATCCCAAGGAACGCTCGGAACATCTGATGCTGCTTGATCTTGGCCGCAACGATGTGGGTCGGGTGTCAAAACCCGGAACTGTGCGCGTCACCGACCGCGAAAAGATCGAATATTATTCCCACGTCATGCACATCGTTTCCAACGTCGTGGGTGAAGTTGACGAAAAATATGATGCGATGGACGTGCTTAAGGCAGGTTTCCCCGCCGGAACCGTCTCGGGCGCGCCAAAAGTCCGCGCCATGGAAATTATTGATGAACTGGAATCGGTCCGTCGCGGTATTTATGCCGGGTGTATTGGCTATATTTCCGCCGATGGCTCAATGGATACCTGTATCGCACTGCGCACCGCCGTCATCAAGGATGAACAAATCCACATTCAGGCCGGGGCTGGCATCGTTGTCGACAGCCAACCCGAACTCGAAGACAAGGAATGCCGAAACAAGGCAGGCGCGCTTATGGCTGCGGCCCGCGAAGCCCATCGGTTTGCTTAAGACCATTTAGTTCAGAACGATTTCGCACCACAAAGGGCCGCATCATGAATGCGGCCCTTTGTGGTAAATGGATGATTGTTGTCAGTCCGGCGGCTAGCCTGTCGCACTTTGCGTTGTACGCCTGAGAACCTCTGTCGCCGGGACAAGCACAAATCCCTTGGCTTTGAGCGATGGAATCCAGTTTCGAAGTGCTTTAAGCGTTCGGTCACGTGGATGGCCAATGGCAATGGCGTAGCCCTGCTTGGCGGCAACCCGCTCTATTCTTGCCAGCATATCAGCGATTTTGGCGTCATCATCGGCATCATCAATAAATACATCACGGGTGATGGCCGGCACACCGAAATCATTGGCGGTTGAAAAACCAACCGATTTGGCGCTGGTGCGTGAATCAAGGAACATCAAACCCCGCGACTTCATGACTTCCATGACGATCTTCATGCGGTCAGGGTCGGATGTGAATTTGCTGCCCATGTGGTTATTAACCCCGACATAACCGTCAAACTGATCCAGCATCCATGTCATTTCGTTTAAAATCTTTTGCCGGTCATACTTGGCCAACAAGGCATGCGGCCCCGGATCAACCGATGCCGACGATGGCTCCATGGGCATATGCAGCATCACTTCGTGTCCTGCCTTGCGCGCGGCATTGACCTGTGGCTGCAAATCGCGGGCATAGGGCAGATATGAAATGGTGACCGGTCCGGGAAGCAAAACCGTGCGTGCCGTACGCGGTTGGTCAAGCCCCGCATCATCAATGACAATGGCAATCACCGGCGCATTTCCGGCATTCGGGGCAAGGGCGGCATATTTGCGCCACGGCGCATTCCTGTCACTGTCTGGCGCAACACCGTGATCTGATCCACTGTCACCGGGAAGAATATCTGGTTCCGGTTTGTTGCCACGTGGTTTTGGTACTGCTGCCGTTTCAGGCGCAGCACCTTCTGTTTCTTCCTCGTTGCCAACAAGATAGCCCGTCCGACCGCGTGTAGGTGTGTCTTCCGAAAGCTTGTAGTCCTTGCGCAGTTTTGGCGTCGGGGCCGGTTCGGCCAGGGTATAATCCGGGGCCTTTTGATCGACGGCACGACCAAATTCATCCGATGCGCGGTCAAGTTCAAGCATACTGCCAACCGCAATGATCGCCGACAGAGTCCCGGCCACAAAAGCCCCGCCCAGCATCAAGCGACCGATACCGCCCGATTTCTTTTTCGGCGCAGACTTCTTGCGGGTTGTTTTTTTGGGTGCCGCCTTTTTACGTTTGGCGGGTTGTGCCCGACGTGCCACGTGGTCGTCTCCAGTCTTGTTTGCCCGGCCTCGTTTACCGGATCGTGCTACCCATATGGTGATTATAGGCCGACCCTGTCGGCTGTTGTTTTGCTGCTTTTACACCGCGTCTGGTTAGCACCCTGTTAACCCCGGACCATCACCACCCCATGCAGGCGAAAAAATCCTTATCCTGCTTCCGCTTGACGTGGCCGCAGGTGCGTTTATTCTCTGGCGACCTTGAATATGCATAGGCCTTTCTCGCGATGTATCTCCTCATCGACAATTACGACAGCTTTACCTTCAATTTGTGGCATTACCTGCGCGAACTCGGCCCCGAGGTCGAAGTGCGCCGTAATGACGAAATCACGGTTGATGAGGCTCTTGCACTGAACCCCGAAGGCATTGTGATATCACCCGGCCCCTGTGATCCGGAACGGGCGGGTATTTGCCTTGATCTGATCAAGGCAGCCGCGGGTAGGGTTAAGCTTCTGGGCGTGTGCCTTGGCCATCAATCAATCGGTCAGGCCTTTGGCGGCAAGGTCATCCGTGCGCCAAACTGCATGCATGGTAAAACCGATGCCATGAACCACAACGCGACAAGTGTGTTTGACGGGCTGCCCAGTCCGTTTACGGCAACACGGTACCATTCTTTGGTCATTGAACGCGACACCCTGCCCGATTGCCTTGAAATTACCGCCGAAAGCGAAGATGGTCTGATCATGGGGGTGCGTCATAAAACCCATCAAATTCATGGCGTTCAGTTCCATCCCGAAAGCATCGCGTCAGAACATGGCCACGCATTATTAAAGAATTTTATCGATTTTACCGGCGCATGACCCTGCACCGGACCGCAAACCGAGGACACCTGTATGTCAACTGATTATGATCTCAAGGCCATATTGGCCGAAGTCGCAACTGGCGAAAAGCTGAACGAAAAACAGGCCGAACAGGCCTTTAACGTTCTGATGTCGGGTCAGGCTACCCCATCGCAGATGGGCGCGTTCCTGATGGGGTTACGCCTTCGCGGCGAAACGGTCGATGAAATCACCGGGGCGGCCCGCGTCATGCGCGCCAAGGCGACCGGGATTATCGCACCTGAAAACGCGGTTGATACCTGCGGCACAGGTGGCGATGGCAGCGGGACCTATAACATTTCAACCGCAGCCGCGATTGTGGCCGCAGCCGCCGGTGCGACCGTTGCCAAACATGGAAACCGTGCCGCATCCTCCAAATCGGGATCAGCGGATGTTTTGATGGCGCTTGGTGTTAATATTGACGCCGACATGGCGCTTCTGGAAAAGGCGCTTAAAAACATCAATCTTTGTTTCATGATGGCGACCCGTCACCATTCGGCCATGCGCCATGTCATGCCAACCCGGGTTGAGATGGGCACACGCACCATCTTTAACCTTCTGGGCCCGCTTGCCAACCCGGCCAAGACAAAACGTCAGGTTCTCGGCGTTTTCGCCCGTGAATGGGTCGAACCGATTGCCAATGTGCTGAACCGTTTGGGATCGGTACATGCATGGGTTGTTCATGGTCATGACGGGCTTGATGAAATTTCAACCACCGGGCCGACTTTTGGTGCCGAAGTCAAAAATGGCAAAGTCACGACCTTTGAAATCAGCCCCGATGACTATGGCATTGAAACCGTAACCCTTGATGCACTTAAGGGTGGCGATGCCGATGTGAATGCCAAAGCCATTCTTGACCTTCTGGCCGGTCAGAAAAGTGCCTATCGCGATATCGTTTTGATGAATGCCGGTGCCGCCCTTGTGGTCACCGATATCGCAAGCGACCTTGCAGACGGCATTCAAAAGGCTGCCGACGCCATTGATAGCGGCAAGGCGGCAGAAACGCTGCAGGGCCTTGTTACGATCACCAACGAAGGAAACGCAGCGTGAGCGACGTACTGACCAAAATATGTGACGACAAACGCGATCACGTTGCAGCGTGCAAGGCGCGCACGACGCTTGGTTCCCTTGAAGCTGCGGCCAATGAACAGTCTGCACCACGTGGGTTTATCAAGGCGCTTGAGACGTCGGTGGCCGATGGTCGCTATGGCCTGATTGCCGAAATCAAGAAGGCATCCCCTTCAAAGGGACTTATTCGCGCCGATTTCAATCCGCCGGAACTCGCCAAGGCCTATCAGGCTGGCGGGGCGAGTTGCCTGTCGGTTTTGACCGATGCGCCGTATTTCCAGGGTGATGACAGCTATCTGGTCGCTGCGCGTGCTGCTGTGGATCTTCCGGCGCTTCGCAAGGATTTCATGATTGATCCCTATCAGGTGACCGAGGCGCGTGCACTGGGTGCCGATTGCATCTTGCTGATCATGGCGGCCCTTGAAGATGCACAGGCTGCTGAGCTTGAAGATGCGGCCCGTGCGCTTGGCATGGATGTTTTGATCGAAGTCCACAACGCTCCGGAACTTGAACGGGCGTTGAAGCTTAAGTCGCGTCTGATCGGGGTCAACAACCGCAACCTCAAAACCATGGAAACGTCACTCACCACCACCGAAGAACTGGCCGCCATGGTTGATGCGGACCGTTTGCTGGTCGCCGAAAGCGGTCTGTTCACACCAGATGATTTGTCGCGCATGGCAAAGGTCGGCGCGCAATGCTTCCTGATTGGCGAAAGCCTGATGCGTCAGGACGACGTTGCCACGGCTACCCGCACACTACTTGGCCACACGGCCTGATTGGGATCGGACAGTTTTATGGCAGACAAACTTTCCCATATTGATGCAGGCGGTAACGCGGTGATGGTCGATATTTCGGCCAAGGCCGAGACTGCCCGCATTGCCGTTGCCAAGGCCCGCGTTTTGATGTCGCCCGAAACAGCGAAACTGATTGCCGAACGCGGCCACAAAAAGGGGGATGTTCTTGCCATCGCCCAATTGGCCGGGATCATGGGGGCCAAGAAAACCCCGGATCTGATCCCGCTCTGTCATCCCCTGCCGCTGACATCGGTGACGGTTGATCTTGAACTGGTTGACGGCGTTGATGCGGTTGATATTACCGCCACCTGCAAGACCACGGGTAAAACCGGGGTCGAGATGGAGGCATTGACGGCCGCCTCTGTTGCGGCACTGACGGTGTTTGACATGTGCAAGGCGGTCGATAAGGGCATGCAGATTACTGATCTACGTGTGACCCGAAAAGAAGGTGGCAAATCAGGCACCTTCGTCGCCGATTAGACCCCATTCGATTATTCACATATTTTGAATAATGATGGCGATTAGACAGATTTGATGTGAAATCATATCGATGCGCTTGACCTGTAAAAAGAACTAAAGTAGAACATCTATGTATTCTTTTTGTTCTTGTTACAGGTTCGGAAAATATCATGCTGACGCGCAAGCAATATGAATTGCTGGTCTATATCGACAATTACCTTCGCGATCGCGGTATCTCGCCCTCTTTCGATGAAATGAAGGAGGCACTGGACCTTAAATCCAAATCGGGCATTCATCGCCTGATTACCGGGCTTGAGGAACGCGGGTTTATCCGCCGCCTTGCCCATCGCGCACGGGCACTTGAGGTCTTGCGCCTGCCGGAAAACAGCGATGATGATGCGCCCGAGACCCCGAACAATGTGACATCGCTTGCCAGTGCGCGCAAAACCCCGCATCGGCCAACAACGGTCCCGACGGCCTTTTCTGACAACAGTGACGCCATTTCGCTGCCGCTGTATGGCCGGATTGCTGCGGGTACCCCGATTGAGGCGCTGCGCGATCAAAGCACGATGGTTCAGGTACCCGCCGCCCTTCTGGGGGCTGGTGATCACTATGCGCTTGAGGTCTCAGGCGATTCCATGATTGATGCCGGGATTCTTGATGGCGATACGGTGCTGATCCAGCGGTGCGAGCAGGCCCATGACGGCACCATCGTCGTTGCCCTGGTCGATGACAGTGAAGCGACCCTTAAGCGCCTTAAACGCGGCCGCGGTGAAGTCATGCTTGAACCTGCCAACGCGCGTTATGAGACCCGATCATTGTCACCGGACCGGGTTCGTATTCAGGGGCGTCTGGTGGGACTTTTGCGCCAGTACTAAGGCAAGCCAGACTAAGCTCTGCCCCATACATACATCCATTTTTGTTTCGCCCGGCTTTGATGAAGGCCGGGCGAAATTTATTTGTATGATGATTACTTTTTTGGTGGTTTCGTGCTGTTTGTTACCGGCTGTTTTGCCGGTTCCGGTGCGGCTCAGCGGGCAATCCTGCCACCAATGACAATCCATGGCCAGCCGCCGGTTTCGGTTCGAACCGATCTCACCGGGTTTTCATGATTGTCCGGATCAATGGTCACTCCGCCCTGCCACCACAACACATCATCATCGACCAGAATATCAGCCCCTGCTGCGCGGCATTGGGTTTGGGGCAGATCACTTTTGAGATCGACCACGATATCGGCATTGCGACAGGCATAGAACGGGTTGGCGAATGTGTTGGCGATCACGATGGTCTTTTGCCCATCACCACCCATTACATCACCCCCCATCACAACACGGCACGGATCATTGGCACATGTTTGCAGATGCCGGTCTTCATTTTCAGGACGCAGCCCAAACCGTGCCATCCATAGGGATTTTTGAAATGAAGACAGTTTTTGCGGGATGTGGAGAACCTGTTGGTCGCGATCAAAAACCGCCCAGCTTTCCCTGTCCCCGGAAATCAGAATATCGGGTGAATGATGGCGCGATTGAATGATTATCCCCGCGATCAGTATCGGGATCACAGGTAACACCAACCAGCGATCCCGCCAGATCACGCACCATGTTAGCGCTAACATCGCGCAAGATACCGCCACGGCATCAAGGCCCGCAACGTACCATAATCCCCATTCGACACTGCCCAACCCGGATGCGGTATCAAGTAAAACGGTCAAACCGGGCTGCATCAACCACAGTACGGGGTATTCCAACCCAAAGGGCATCAGGGCAAGTGCGGCAACAATCAATGGCATGATCCAAAACGCCATTACCGGTATGGCAATCAGGTTTGCCACCACGCCCAAGGCCGATATCCGGCCGAAGTGATAGCCAATGATCGGGGCCGTCACAGCGGTAACAATGATGCCCGTGATGACAAGCCCGACCAGATAGACCATCACGCGTTCAAACCATGGTCGGGCTCCCTGCCCGTCAAGCCAACGCCGTCCCGGTCCATCATAAAAAGCAACCAGCGCGCCGACAGCGGCAAAGGAAAGCTGAAAACTTGCGCCCAAAACCACATCCGGTCGCAAGAGCAAAACAATCACCGCAGCCACCCCGACCAGACGCAGCGAAATGGCGCGTCGATCCAGTAGCAAGGCAACCCAAACCACAAGCAGCATGACATATGCCCGTTGGGTCGGAACGGTCGCGCCGGATAATCCGAGATAGACCAGCCCGGCCACCATCGCACCAACGGCGGCCCATTTCTTGATCGGATAACGCAAGGCAATCGTTGGGACTGCCGCCAAGCCCAAGCGGATCAGGAAAAATACCGTTCCGCACAGAAGCCCCATATGCAGGCCAGATATTGCCAAAAGATGGGCCAGTCCGGATTTTCGCAAATCTTCGGCAATATCGGGCCGGACATCACCCCGTTCACCAATGATCAGGGCCTTGGCAATTCCGGCTTCCGGGGGGCGCATACCATCGTCAATCCTGCGCGATACGTTTTGTCGCAAAACTTCGAAATAACTTAATAATGAACTGATTTCATTAGATTTATCACTTTGGGATCGAGACACTTCGAATTGACGACCAAAGGCAAAACCGGTTGCGCCAATATCACTAAAGTAAAGATTGCGGGCAAAATCGGGATCACCGGGCACGGACGGCGGGCGCAATGGAAACAGGCGGGCCTTGGCCGATATCTGATCGCCAATCGCAAGATCGCTATCGCCGAGAAAACTGATCCGCACTTTCCAATCAAAACCATCCTGATCCAAACCGTCGATATGCGTTGGATCGATGGTTGCGCGCAATCGGCTGCCACGCGGTTCAAGACCAGAAACCACGCCGGTCACTGTGGTTGAATACAACGTCCGCGTCAGAAGATTCGTTGACCCGGCCTGGGTATGAAGAGCGGCGATCAAAAGTCCGGCAACAAGACATGCCACCGATTCCAGGATAAACGCCACCATGGCCCGGCGGCGGGACCGCCAAAATCCGCACAGCAAAAGAATCAAAGCCAAGCCAGCCTGATGCGGCCAGATACGCGCAGGGAGACAAAAATACAGCGCACATCCCAACCCAAAGAAGAGAACCGATGACAGGAACCATTTATTTCTTTGACGTGCAACAGCCGATGCAATCTGTGAAGGTACCTCCACAAGATATTGTTTTTTCAATATTCCACTGAACTGTCTTCGACGAATGTCCAATAGCCTACCCGACGGTTAGTTTCTATCTAACATCGGCTGTGGTGCAACAGCGTGTCATTTGTGCTATAGCCTGCACGCCAAAAGTCCTTGCGACAAGCGACAACATCCAAATAACGGATATATTGAATGACGGTTGTTACCCGTTTTGCCCCGTCCCCGACCGGGTTCTTACACATCGGCGGCGCACGTACCGCCCTTTATAACTGGCTTTATGCCAAACATACTGGCGGCAAGTTCTTGCTGCGTATCGAAGACACTGACCGCGAACGTTCAACCCCTGAAGCTGTCGAGGCTATTTTTGACGGGTTGAACTGGCTGGGCCTGACCGCCGACGAAGAGCCGACTTTCCAGTTTGCCCGTCGCGACCGCCATGCCGAGGTTGCCCAATCCCTTCTGGATGCAGGCAAGGCATATTATTGCTATTGCTCGCCCGAAGAACTGACCATCATGCGCGAAAAAGCACGCGCAGAAGGCCGTCCGATGAAGTACGACGGCACGTGGCGTGACCGCGATGCGTCTGACGCCCCCGAGGGCATCAAGCCTGTCGTGCGGCTGAAATCGCCACAAGAAGGCGATGCGGTGATCAATGATCAGGTGCAGGGCGAAGTCCGGGTTGGCAACGAACAGCTTGACGATTACGTCATTCTGCGCGGCGATGGCACGCCGACCTATATGTTGTCAGTTGTTGTCGATGACCATGACATGGGTGTCACCAATGTCATTCGCGGCGATGATCATCTGACCAACGCATTCCGTCAGAAAGCTTTGTATGACGCACTGGGTTGGGATGTTCCAACATTTGCCCATATTCCGCTTATTCATGGCCCGGACGGTGCAAAACTTTCCAAACGTCATGGCGCGTTAGGTGTTGATTCCTATCGCGATGAAATGGGCTTCCTGCCCGAAGCGGTTAACAACTATCTGCTGCGCCTTGGCTGGGGCCACGGTGATGATGAAGTCATCTCCCAGGAGCAGGCAATTGAGTGGTTTGACATCACCGATGTCGGTAAGGGTGCGGCGCGATTTGACTTCGCGAAGCTGACAAACCTTAACGGCATCTACATGCGCCAGGCAGATGACAAGAGGCTAGTAGACGAGATTTCCCAACGGGTTGCGGCCCTGATTGGAAGCGATGCAATTGATGCAGCGCAAAAAGAAATCTTGATCAATGGCATGTCAGGCCTTAAAGAAAGGGCTAAGACACTCATCGAGCTCGCCGGTTCTTCGGCCTTCTACGTTACGGATGGCGTTACGTCATTTAACGAGAAAGCTCAGTCCCTCATTGATAGCGCACCCGAAGGTCTGTTTGCTGAACTGGCCAACAGTCTCGAAGCGCTTGATAGCTGGACCGAAGAGAACGTTGACGCAAGTGTCCGCGAAACTGCCGAAAAACTCGATCTTAAACTCGGTAAAGTCGCGCAACCCTTGCGGGCGGTGCTCACAGGTTCCAATTCTTCACCAGGCATCTTCGACGTAATGATCGTGCTTGGCAAAGAGCAAACGCTGAAACGCATCCGACATTTCGATGCATAACAACAGCGAATAACGAAAAAGTTAATAGTCTGTTTGCGCTTGGTGCGCCGCAGCATTATGCTGCATTCAACTTGAAACCGTGTTCGTTCAAACAGGGAAGGAAAAATAGTCATGGCTGATAATTCCAAGACTTCCCACACCGTAACCTTGACCGACAACGCCACAGGCAAGTCGATCGAGATGCCGGTGCTTAAGGGTAGCGTAGGACCGGATGTTATCGACATTCGTAAACTCTATGCTGAAACTGGATTTTTCACATACGATCCTGGCTTTACGTTGACCGGCTCCTGCCAGTCCGAGCTGACCTATATTGATGGCGATGTAGGTATCCTGCGCCATCGTGGGTATGCGATTGACGATCTTGCAGAAGACTTCAGACTTCCTGGAAGTTTGCCACCTGCTGATTTATGGCGAGTTGCCAAACGCCACCGAAAAGAAACAGTTCGAAACCGACATCACCCTGCACACCATGGTGCATGAACAGATGCGCAATTTCTATAACGGCTTCCGCCGCGATGCGCATCCGATGGCCATTATGGTTGGTGTTATTGGCGCGATGTCTGCTTTCTATCATGACAGCACCGACATCAATGACCCGCAGCAGCGTCTGATTTCGGCATATCGCCTGATTGCGAAAATGCCGACCATCGCAGCGATGGCATATAAATATTCGATCGGTCAGCCGTTCCGTTATCCGAACAACAAACTCGGTTATGCGGAAAACTTCCTGCAGATGATGTTTGGCAACCCGTGCGAAGAGTATGTTGTTAATCCTGTTCTGGCCAAAGCAATGGATCGTATCCTGATCCTCCATGCCGACCATGAGCAGAATGCATCGACCTCGACCGTACGTCTTGCCGGTTCTTCGGGTGCAAATCCGTTTGCATGTATTGCTGCTGGTATCGCGTCCCTTTGGGGACCGGCACATGGTGGTGCGAACGAAGCCGTTCTTAAAATGCTCAACGAAATCGGCGATGTTAAAAACATCCCGGAATATGTTGCAAAAGCAAAAGACAAGAACGATCCGTTCCGCCTGATGGGCTTTGGTCACCGCGTTTACAAAAACTACGATCCGCGCGCCAAAGTCATGCAGGAAACCTGCCACGAAGTTCTCAAAGAACTCAACGTCAGCGATCCGTTGCTTGACGTTGCGCAGGAACTTGAACGCATTGCACGTGAAGACGAGTACTTCATCGAGAAGAAACTCTATCCGAACGTCGATTTCTATTCGGGCATCATCTTTAAGGCGATGGGCATTCCGGTCAGCATGTTTACCGTGTTGTTTGCGGTTGCACGTACCGTCGGCTGGATCGCCCAGTGGAAAGAAATGATCGAAGATCCTTCGCAGAAAATCGGTCGTCCGCGTCAGCTGTTTACCGGCGTCGCAGAACGTCCGTTTGTTCCGGTCGACAAGCGTTAATTCGCGGCGACCACAGACGCGATCTGAACAAAAAGAAAGGCCCGGATTTTTCCGGGCCTTTCTTGCATCTAACGTATGAAGCGACGGTGTTTTACCAGCTTCCGGTGTTTTCCATGCTGGCCCATGGTTCAGCTGATTTGAGGTTTTCACCCTTTTGCAGGAACTCGATGGAAATGCCATCAGGGGAACGTACAAATGCCATCCGGCCATCGCGGGGCGGACGGTTAATGGTCACACCGGCATCCATCAGTTTCTGGCAGAGCGCATAGACGTCATCAACTTCATAGGCCAGATGGCCAAAGTTGCGACCGCCTGAATAGCTTTCCGGATCCCAGTTATAGGTCAGTTCAAGTTCCGGTGCCTTGGTTGCCTTGGCACTGTCAACATCAGCAGGCGGTGCCAGATAAATCAGGGTAAAACGCCCCTGCTCGCTTTCGATGCGGCGGGTTTCGCTCATGCCGAGCAGGTCACAATAAAATTTCAGCGAATCATCGATATTTTCGACACGCACCATCGTGTGCAAATAACGCATAACAATGTCTCCGTCATGAAGTGATCAATGACGTGAAACTATGCGTTATCAGGCGATAACGCCACCCTGCGTCGATTATTTTTTGGCGATGATTTTCAAAATCTGCTCGGCGGCCTTTTCACTTGGCGCACGCCCGCCAAACCCCAACAGGTGGCAGGCTTCGTCAAAGCCGTCCTTCTGCTCTTGGCGGATCGGACTGTCTCCGAGCAAGCCATCAAGTACGGGTGTAATATTGCCCGGCCGACACTTATCTTGCAGGAATTCGGGGATCAGCTTACGCCCCAGCACCAAATTGACGATGGTTACCGTATCAATCTTGATCAGGCGTTTGGCAATCCAGCCGGTTATTGCGTTCACCTGATAGGCAATAACATGGGGCACGCCGGAAATGGCAAGCTCCAAAGATACCGTGCCCGATGCCGCCAAGGCGCAGTACGCGGCGGCAAACGCATCGTGACGTTCCTGATCGGTTGAAACAACGATTGGCGACAGTGGCCAATCTTTCATTTCCGCGGTTACCGTATCGGCGACCTTGGCTACGGTTGGCACGACGATGCGTGTATCAGGATATTTGGCCGCAATGTCCATGATCACGGTCTTAAACACAGGCAACAGACGTTTGACTTCTGAATTGCGGCTGCCCGGTAAAACAGCGAGCAGCTTTGTTTTGTCGCTCAGACCATGCTTGGCCCGAAAACGATCTGCATCCCCATCGTGGCGCTCTTCGACGGCTGAGTGGCCAATAAAGGTGGTTGGCAGGCCTTCTTTTTCGAAATAGGGCGGTTCAAACGGCAGAAGTGCCAAAAGATGATCAAGGAAACCGGCAATTTTGCGCGCGCGCCCTTCGCGCCATGCCCAGACAGAGGGTGCGACATAATGGACAAGCGGGATGCCCTTGCCCTTTAACTTCTTACCAACACGAAAACTGAAATCGGGGGCATCGATTGTCACCACGACATCGGGTTGTTCGGTTTGGGCAAATTTTGCGGTCTGTGAAATACGCTTGAGAAGATGCGGGATGTGCGGCACGACTTCCGTCAGGCCCATGACCGACATTTCATTCATCGGAAACAGGCTGCTTAGGCCTTCGCGTTCCATGCGCGGGCCACCAACGCCGATAAAGCGCGCATCGGGTGCCTGTGCCTTGATGGCAGCCATCAAACGCCCGCCCAACTGATCGCCGGATGCTTCACCGGCAACAAGCATGATCTTAGGGCCGTTAGAAACGGTCTGATTGGTCATTGATCATCATCCGCGCGCAAACCAACGACAAACATCCCAAGCGCATCAGCACGGGCCAAAACCGCCTCACGATCAATGATCATGGTCCCACCGGCAAGAAGTGCGATGCCACGCAGGCCTGCCTTATGAGATTCTTCAATGGTTTTCAGTCCAATGGCCGGCAGATCAAGGCGTTTGTCCTGTTGCGGCTTGGCCGATTTCACCAGAACACCACCGACGCCTTCGCGTTTATAAAGCGCAGAACGGCGGAGCATTTCATCGGTGCCCTCAATCGCCTCAAGGGCCAGAACAAGTCCTTGTTGAACCACACAGCCCTGCCCGACATCGGCCTGACCAAGGATCCGGGCCACTGAAAGACCGTGTTTGGCGTCGCTCATCGCCTGTTCATCTGGCTGAACTGTGCCAAGAACGCCTTCTTCGACCGCCAAATCGGTCAGGATTTCATGCGCCCCGATCAGCCGGAAACCTTCGCGTTCCAGTTCCTGACCAACAAGACGCAAGAGCCCATCATCGCCCAGCGCCTTCATGCCGACTTTCATCAGAAGTTTGGTGGCGCGCCAATCAGGCCGCATGGCGGAAAAGCTTGGTCGTGCGACCTTGCCTGCCAACACAATATCAACGCAGTCCTCTGCGCGCATGGCATCAAGGATTTTAGCCGCCGCACCAAGACGCAAGGTGGTTTGTGGGTAGCTTTCAAGCGTCGGGTCATTGGCATGACCCTCAAGCATCACAACGAAAACAGCCCGCCCGGCAGCCTTGGCAGCAGCAGCCAAACGGGCCGGAAGCGCGCCGCCCCCCGCAATGATGCCCAATTTCGGCGGCGAATTATCCTGAGGAGCTGTCATATTTTGGTGTGCATACGGAACGCATGCTTTCTGCTTTCAGGAAGTCGATGATTTCCATCACCGGACCGAGGCCCTCGAAATCCTTGGAGACCTCTTCGACACGTTCGGCAAGCGTCCCTTCCTGTGCGAACAGCAGGCGATAGGCTTTGCGCAGGGAATGGATCGTTTCACGATCAAACCCGCGCCGTTTCAGGCCAATGATGTTCAAACCGGAAAGATAGGCCCGGTTGCCAATCACCGATCCATACGGGATCACGTCGCTGTCAACACCGGTCATGCCGCCGATCATGGCGTGTTTGCCGATGCGGACAAACTGGTGAACCGCCGACAGACCGCCAACAATCGCGAAATCCTCGACCAGGACATGGCCCGCCAAGGTTCCGTTATTGACCAGAATGCAATGGTTCCCGACATGACAATCGTGACCGACATGGGCCCCGGTCATCAAAAGGCAATCATCGCCGATTGTGGTTTCCATCCCGCCGCCTTCGGTGCCGGGATTAAGGGTGGCACCCTCGCGGATTTTGGTACGGTTGCCAACAATCAGGCGGCTTTGTTCGCCCTTGAACTTAAGGTCCTGCGGGGCATGGCCGACAGAGGCGAACGGATAGACCTCACATTCGTCGCCAAGGGTTGTCACACCCGCCATTGCCACATGGCTGTGCAGTTTTACCCGGTCCCCCAAGACAACCTTCGGGCCGACCACGCAATAGGGCCCGATTTCGACATCCTGACCAATCTGCGCGCCATCTTCGACGACGGCGGTTGGATGCACTTTTGACATTATCAGTTATCCCGGATCATCGCGGCGATTGTGGCCTCGGCAACAACTTGCCCATCCACTTTGACTTGGCTTTCGAATTTCCAGACCGGGCCACGGCTTTGTTTTTTGACCACGTGAATGTGCATGACGTCCCCCGGCGTTACCGGTTTGCGGAAACGGGCACTGTCGATGCTCATGAAATAGACGAGTTTGCCTTCGGCACCCTCACCAAGGGTCTGAACAACAAGAATGGCCGCCGTTTGCGCCATGCTTTCGATAATCAGAACGCCCGGCATGATTGGTTGCTGCGGGAAATGACCGGTGAACTGCGGCTCGTTCATCGTGACGTTTTTGATGCCGGTCGCCGACTCACCCGGGGCAATATCGATTACTTTATCGATCAGCAAGAACGGGTAACGATGCGGAATCATTTCCATAATGCGCTGAATATCAACACTTAACAGTTCGGTCATGCGTATCGTCCTTATTTCTTTTTTCGTATCAGACGCGACAAGGCCACCGTCTGCTTATGATAGTCCATGACCGGGACAGCGGGGCTTCCGCCCACGGTCTCACCCGGTCCGATATTTTTCATGACACCTGATTGCGCAGCAACTTTGGCGCCATCGCCGATTTCAAGGTGCCCGGTTATGCCAGCCTGACCGGCAAGAACAACAAAATTGCCAAGCTTGGTCGAACCGGAAATCCCGACCTGGGACACAATAACACAGCCCATGCCAAGTTCGACGTTATGGCCGATTTGCACCAGATTGTCGATACGACACCCGTTCCCGATCACGGTATCGGGTCCTGCCCCGCGGTCGATCGTCGCGTTTGATCCGACTTCGACATCGTTGCCGATGACAACGCGGCCAAGTTGGGGAACCTTTGCATGGCCTTGCGGACCCATGGCAAAACCAAAACCATCCTGACCGATACGTGCACCGGGATAAATCAGGCACAGATTGCCAATCAGGCTGTGGCTGATGGTTGCACCGGCACCGACCTTGCAGCCCGAACCAATAACAACGCCATCCCCGATCACCGCGTTGGACGCAATGATTGTGCCGTCACCGATTTCACAGTTGGCACCAATGACGGCACAGGCATCAATTTGAACCCCGGTGCCAAGCTTGGCCGTTGGATCAATCACTGCACGATCCGAAATGACACCATTACCCGTTTCAAATGGATAATACGCGGTTGCGGCCTTGGCATAGGCGCGGTAGGGATCATCGGTCGTAAAAAGCACCATGTTTTTGGGGGCGCGATCTGCAAATTCGGGACGCACGAAACACGCACCAGCGCTACTTCCGACAAACGCATCAATGTATTTGCGATTGTCAAAGAAGCTCAGGATTGTGCTGTCGGCGATTTGCAGCGGTGCGACATCATCAAAACGGCGTTCCGCGTCCGGTGCATTGACCGGGGTCGCACCAGTCAGCTCAGCGATGTCCTTAACGCTGAACGGTCCTTTGCGATGAAAGAAACGCGGATCAGCCATTACGAGCCTTCCTTGAATTCAACCTGGATAGTTGGCAGTTGCGCATTCATGCGGTTGAGGATTTCAGCCGATGCATTCATCCCCTTGGCATGGAGGATGACCTCACTTTTACGCAAAACCAAGGTTGATTTACGTTCTTCGGCCAGTGCGGCAACGATTTCAATCAGCTTTTTCTGAAACGTGCCGTTGGCAACCGCACGTGCTTCGTCAAGTACGCGGTTCCGTCCCTGTGCGAATTTCTGAAAATCGGCAACTTTCTGCTGAAAGGCCTTTTGCTTTTCCTGAAAGACATCGTTGGCAAGCAGGGTTCGCTGCTGAGCCATTTGTTTGTCTTCTTCACGCAGGGCCTGTTGGCGGGTTTCGATTTCCTGCTGATAGGCCTGCTGACGCTCTTTAAGCTGCTTATTGACGTCGCGCATTGCCGATGATTTACGCAAGATACCGTCGATATCGACGATCATGACGTTTGCAAGCGTCTCCGTCGAAAGCGCATCTTGCGCCCGAACTTCGGTTGACAAACCGATGCCCGAGATAACTGCAACAGCGAACGCGACGTTACGGATCGATTTCATAATGCTCATGTTAGAATCTGGTCCCGAAGTTAAGACGGAACACTTCCTCTTTGTCGTAATCTTCTTTCAAAACGGCCTGTGACAGATCGACACCGATGGGGCCAAACGGCGATTCCCAACCAACGCCAACCCCGACAGATCCACGCAGTGAACCTTCGTCATAGATTTCGCCAGGCCGGGCACCGTCTACACCTTCGGACGAACCGAAATCACTAAAGACGCGACCTTTAAGAGCAAACTCAGACGGCAGTCCAAGCGGGAAGTCCATTTGCACAGACCCCGTATAGTAGGTTTTTCCGCCAAGAGCATCGCCTGTGGCGATGTCCCGCGGCCCAACGCCAGCTGATTTCAAACCCACGCAGGTTTGCACCGCCTGTAAAGAAGCGCTGGGAAATGCGCGTGTCGTCCCCAATACCAAAGATGTACCCCGTCGACGCACGTGTCGAGAGCACCCACTCATTTTCACGATCCAGCGGATAATAATATCCACCTTCAATACGCGTGCGAAGATAGGTTTCATCACCACCGAGCCCGGCGAAATCGTTCGACAGCCGTGCGAAATAACCTTCGGTGGGAGAATAAGAGCTATCACGTTTGTCATAGGTCAGTGTGTGACCGATAGAAGATTCAACGAATTCTGTTTCTTCAGCCAACAACAGTCGTGACGCTTCATTTTCGTTGATGTCAGAATATGAATTCTGTTCCAGACCGTAACGGAACGAATGTGACAATTCCTCTGAATATTTGAACCCGGCGCGCAGGCGGCCACCCGTTTGCTCTTCGTCGTAAGAACTTTCGTCCTGATTGTCCTCTTCACGGCGATAAACATCAAAGCCAGCCGCGATTTCACGGTCCAGGAAATATGGCTCGGTAAAGGAAAGATCGACCTGTTGATCCGTCGATCCAAGTGTAAAGTTAAGACGCAAGTCCTGACCTTTACCAAGCAGGTTACGTTCACGAATACCGAGCTGACCAAACGCACCATTATCGGTTCCGTACCCGGCCCCAATCGAGAATTCACCTGTCGATTTTTCTTCAACGTCTACTTCAAGAACAGTCTGGTCAGGCGTTGTACCCGGCAGGGTCTTGACGTCAACCGATTTGAAGAAGTTCAGGTTCTCGATACGTTGTTTAGACCGCTTCATTTTCGAACTGCTAAACGCATCGCCCTCGACAAGGCGGAATTCACGCCGGATCACTTCATCAAGTGTCCGCACGTTCCCGACAACGTTGATGCGTTCGACATAAACCTTTGGTCCTTCGGCAATCGTGAAGGTCACATCAATTGTACCGTTTTCACGGTTCCGCTGAACATTTGGCCGAATATCAATGAAGGCATAGCCCTGATCGCCAACCTGGGTGGTCAAAACTTCAATGGCGTCATCGACCATATCGGCATTGTACCATTCGCCAGCCTCGATTTCGATCAGCGGCACCAGTGCCTCGGCATCAATTTTATCAATCTGCGACACAACATTGATCGTGCCAAACTGGTAGCGGCGGCCTTCGCTGACGGTATATGTGATGAAGAAGTCAGAGCGATCCGGTGTTAATTCCGCAACGGAAGACAGCACTTGAAAATCAGCGTAGCCCGCCGAAAGATAAAAACGACGCAGCAGTTCACGGTCGAACGTCACGCGGTCCGGGTCGTAATTGTCATCAGATGTCAGGATTTTCCACCAGGCACTTTCGGTGGTGCGAATAACTTCGAGAAGCTCACCATCGTCAAAGGCCTTATTGCCAACAAAGTTGACTTTACGAATGCCTGTCGCCTCACCTTCTTCAATCTCGAAAACCAGATCGACACGGTTTTGCTCAAGCTGGATGACTTTGGGCTCCACCGTGGCAGCAAACCGGCCATTGCGGCGGTAAAGTTCGAGAATACGCTGCACATCGGACTGAACCTTGGTGCGCGTGTAAACCACACGTGGACGCAATTGAAGCTCGGTGCTGAGCGTATCGTCTTTCAGACGTTGATTACCTTCAAAGGCAATACGGTTAATGATCGGGTTTTCAACGACATTAACCAGAAGCACGCCTTGATTGAATGAAATCGACACATCGGCAAAAAGTCCTGTCGAAAACAGGGCTTTAAGGGAATCGTTGATTTTCTGCGCGTCGTAAGGGTCGCCTGCTGCAACCGTCAGGTAGGCATCAACCGTCGCACTTTCGATACGATTGTTCCCATCCACCTTGATATCGCGGATTACACCCGAACTTTGGGCATAGGCAACCGTGGAAACAATCATTGGCGTCGTCGCGCCGAGCAGAGCCGCAACAATCGCGGCCGCTTTTACCGTACGCAGCAAGTTAACCCCCCTTTTGCCGTCATTCATTAGCCAGCAAGTCCTTTGAGGAAACTAAAGACGCCCAACTGCGTCAAATCGTTCCAGGTTGCGAAAATTATTAAGCTGAATACCAAACCCGCGCCAATACGGAAACCATATTCTTGTGCTTTTGCGCCCAATGGCTTACCGCGAATTGCCTCAATCGCATAAAACACCAGATGCCCCCCATCAAGAACCGGAACAGGCATCAGGTTAATCAACCCTAGGCTGATGGACAAATACCCCATAAAGAACAGCAAGGGACCAAAGCCACCTTCGGCGACTTCGCCAGACATTTGCGCAATGCGGATCGGTCCGCCCAATTCCGAACTATCACGATCACCACTGATCATTTCGCCAATGGCCGAGAATGTTTGTGTTGTTAAGGTATAGAACGACGTAAATGCCCGCCCCGCGGCATCAATCACGCCATCCCGACTGGTTTCAAAAGCCCCGGCTGTAATACCAAGACGCCCGAACGTCTGCGTGCCATCGCCCTCTTCGGGCGTTACAGCTTCCGGGATGACAAGCAGGTCAAGCGGTGCATCGTTGCGAACAACCGACAAACGCAGTTCTTCGGCCGGATGAGCACGGACAATTTCAGATAGATCCGAGAACCATTCGACCTGATCACCATCAATCGCGGTAATGCGGTCTTCGGCCAAAAGGCCGGCACTCGCGGCCGGGCTGTTGTCCATGACCTCGCCAACCACGGGCAAAGCGCGCTGTTGACCAACGGCTGCAAACAGGAAGGTGAAAACAACGATTGCAAACAGGAAGTTAGCAAGTGGGCCCGCAAAAACGATGGCAGCCCGTGCGGCAACACTTTTGTTATGGAACGCGAACTGTTTTTCGTCTTCGGCAAGGTCATCACGCTGCCCGGCACTTGCCGGGTTCATGTCGCCAAACATCTTCACATATCCGCCAAGCGGCAGAAGACTGACTTTCCAGCGGGTTCCTTTTTTATCAACCCAGCCAAACAGTTCCGGCCCGAAACCAATTGAAAAGGCTTCGACTTTCACGCCGTTTTTGATCGCAACCCAGTAGTGCCCGTACTCATGAACAAAAACGAGAACCGAGAGCACAAATAGAAAAGAAAGCAAGGTTTCCATCAAGACGTCCCTTATCCGGTAAAACCGGTGTTATTTACTTAAACAGCAGCAATGCGTGCTGCTGTTTCACGTCGGACCATGGCATCTGTCGCAAATACCTGATCCAGATCGACAAGGTCTTCCTTGCCGATTTTATCCATCATGTCCTCGACGATTTCCGCAATCGCAAGGAAGCCGATTTTGTCGCCAAGGAACGCTGCAACCGCAACCTCGTTTGCCGCATTCAAGACAGTAGGCAGTGTGCCCCCCGCCTGCAAGGCTTCTCGTGCCAAACGCAGTGCCGGGAAGCGAACAATATCTGGCGCCTCGAAGTTCAAACCTCCGATCGTGGCAAAATCAAGACGCGGTACGTTAACCTTGATCCGTTCAGGCCATGAAAGCGCATAAGCAATCGGTGTTCGCATATCGGGCGAGCCAAGCTGGGCCAGCACAGATCCATCAGCATATTCGACCATGCTGTGCACGACCGACTGGGGATGGACAACAATTTCGATCCGTTCTTCGGGAACCGGGAAAAGGTGGCGCGCTTCAATCAGCTCAAGCCCCTTATTCATCATGGTTGCCGAATCAATCGAGATTTTAGCCCCCATGTCCCAGTTTGGGTGAGCCAGCGCCTGCGCGCGGGTCACCGATTTCATCTCGTTCAGTGACCATGCCCGAAACGGCCCCCCGGATGCGGTGAGCAAGATACGCTCGATCTGTTCTTCGGCGCGGTCTTCGAGGACCTGAAAAATAGCACTATGTTCCGAATCGACGGGAATAAGGGTTGCGCCGTGCACCACAACTTCCCGGGACATAAGACTGCCCGCACAGACGAGCGTTTCCTTATTGGCAAGCCCGACCCGCGCACCACGGCGAATGGCCGCCAGTGTTGGCTTAAGGCCCGCCGCCCCGACAATCGCAGCAATGACAATATCAGATGGCCGTGAAGCCGCCTCGACAAGGGCATCTTCGCCAGCCGTCACCTCAATGTCGGTATCTGACAATGCGTCACGCAGTTTGGAGAAACAGTCAGGATCCCCAATGACAGCACATTTTGCGTCAAGGTCACGGGCGGTTTTGGCAAGTGCATCAACATTGCGGTGCGCGGTAACCGCATCGACGCAATATTTGTCAGCGTGCGTTTTTAGAATATCGACCGTACTTGTGCCGACAGATCCCGTAACGCCAAAAACACTGACGGATTTCTTCAAATTCATCAAACACCTGTCAGAAAAGAACCGGATGTATATCAGGCTCTATCGCAATGTGAGTCCAGCGAAACAGACAATGGCAAAGGCAACTGGAAACACCGTCAGCATTCCGTCCGCACGATCAAGCAGCCCACCATGCCCCGGGATCAAATTGCTGCTGTCCTTAACCTTGAAACGCCGTTTAAGGGCAGACTCACCCAGATCACCGATCTGAGCCACAATCGCCAGAACCATACTGACCAGAACAATGAGCCAGTTGACCGCATCATTGCTGAAATAGGTCACAAGACCGCCAATAACGCCAGCACAGAACATACCGCCAATCAAACCAGCCCATGTTTTCTTTGGACTGAAACGCGGTGCCAGTTTTGGTCCACCAATCGCCCGACCAAAGGCATAGCCGCCTGTATCGGTCGCCCAGACAAGGAAGAACAACCACATGATGGTCAGAAGACCGTCAGCATCCTGATTGCGCAACCACAATGCCGACAATCCGGCAAGTGAGATGTAAAGAACACCAAATCCAGCCAGCAGCCAATTTTTGCCCCCACGGGCAACGGCAATAATCACACCGATTGCAATTGGCATAAACGTAAGCGGGCCCTGCCCGGTCATTTGCATCAGCATGGCAACGCCAACGGCCACAGCTGCGACAATAGACACACCGTTATAATGGGCAGGCACGCACATGCGCGCCCATTCCCACATCATGCCCGCGCAAAACAGAAATAACAGAATGTCGAAATAGGGTGAACCAAACCAGACAGCGGCAATTGCCACTGGTGTCATGACCAGCGCAGAAAGAATGCGTGGTTTTAGTCCGGAATTCGTATCTTTTTGACGTTCGGTTTCAGATGACTGCACCAAAACGCCGCTCCCGTCCGGCAAAGTTGTCAATGGCTCTTTCCAGATGGCTGCGGTCAAAATCAGGCCAGAGAACGTCTTCAAAGACAAACTCTGTATAGGCCGATTGCCACAGCAAGAAATTGCTGATCCGTTGTTCACCACTGGTTCTGATCAGAAGATCAGGATCGGGCATGCCAACGGTTCAACAAGTTCTGTTCGATCAAGTCTTCGGTTACAGCATCTGCTGAAAGTTCCCCCGATGCGACTTTGCGCGCGATCTCGCGCACGGCCTGCGTAATTTCGGCCCGTGCCCCGTAGCTCAACGCAATCGTCAAGTTAAGACGCGTGTTGTCACGGGTTTGGTCTTCAGCCTTGGCGAGAAGGTCGCGAATATCATCGGCAAAACGTGTTCGGTCGCCGATGATGCGAATTTTTACGTTATTTCGGTGCAACGTCGCAAGCTCACGCTTTAAAAATAGCCGCAAAAGTCCCATCAAATCACTGACTTCGCTTTCCGGGCGTTTCCAGTTTTCCGTCGAAAACCCATAGAGCGTTAGATACTCAATGCCAAGCTCGGCAGATGCCTCGACCGTGCGACGTACCGCTTCGACCCCGGCACGATGCCCCATCGTGCGGGGTTTGCCACGCCCGCGTGCCCAACGACCGTTGCCATCCATAATGATGGCAACGTGACGCGGAACACACAGCAGTTCTTGTTGGTGAGTTTGCGAAGACAGAACAGCCATGATCAGACTTGCATGATTTCCTGTTCTTTGTGCGACAGCGTCTCATCGATGTCGGAAATGACCTTATCGGTCAGCTTCTGGATCTCTTTTTCTTCGTCATGCATCTCGTCTTTGGAGATGTCGCTGTCCTTTTCCCATTTTTTCAGCTGGTCCATGCCATCGCGGCGGACGTTACGGACTGAAATTTTGGCTTGTTCGGCATATTTTCCGGCAACTTTGGACAGCTCGGCACGGCGTTCTTCGTTCAATGCCGGAATCGGAACACGAACAAGGGTGCCATCAGCCGCCGGATTGAGGCCAAGGCCAGAATCCCGGATAGCCTTTTCAACGGATTTGACCATGGTTTTGTCCCATACCTGAACCGAAAGCATCCGGGATTCAGGAACACTGACAGAAGCCACCTGATTGAGCGGGGTCGGAACGCCATAGGCTTCGACCATGACCGGCTCAAGAAGGCTTACACTGGCACGTCCGGTGCGCAGACCGGTAAATTCCTTGTGCAGTACTTCTACGGCCCCTTCCATACGGCGGGACAGGTCCTTTTTTAGGCCAGCAACGTCAGACACGTTCAGTCTCCATTCGAAATAATCGTAAACGTCCCCTTTGCAGAGACAACATCTGCGAAGGCACCCGGATTATGCAAAGAAAATACGATAACCGGAATATCATTTTCGCGTGCCAAAGAAATAGCCGATGCATCCATCACACGCAAATCTTTGGACAAAACTTCCATATAGGTAAGTGAGTCGTAACGCTCGGCGGTCGGGTCCGTTTTCGGGTCAGCGGTATAAACACCATCGACCTGCGTGCCTTTAAGCAGCGCATCACAGCCCATTTCAACCGCACGCAATGCCGCAGCAGTATCGGTGGTAAAGAACGGATTGCCTGTTCCCGCAGCAAAGATCACAACGCGACCTTTTTCCATGTGGCGAACAGCACGGCGGCGAATATAGGGTTCGCAAACGGAAGACATTGGAATGGCAGACTGAACGCGAGTCTGAACACCATGGCGCTCAAGCGCGTTTTGAACCGCGAGCGCATTCATGATGGTTGCCAGCATGCCCATGTAATCGGCTGTGGCACGTTCCATGCCCTGAGAGGCACCTTTGACGCCACGGAAAATATTCCCGCCGCCAATCACCATGCAAACTTCAGCCCCCATGTCATGAACGACCTTGATTTCGCTGGCAATCCGGTCGACCGTCTCAGGATCGATACCATATTGCTGTTTACCTAGAAGTCCCTCACCCGAGAGCTTCAAAAGGACGCGGCGAAATTTCAGCTGGTCGTTTTCTGCCATGTCTTCAATGCCTCTTAATGCCGATGTCACACATTCCCAAAACGACGGGGAATGCAAAATTCAGATATAAAAAGACCGGCGAGTAACAGGGCGGATTTGCGCTGCCGACCTCGCCGGTCTGGATCATACACGAAATGGCGCGTAACGCACCATTTCGAAAAGATGTTTTATTTGTTCAGCTGCTCAGCAACTTCGGCCGCAAAATCTTTCTCTTCTCGCTCGATGCCTTCACCGAGTTCGAAGCGAACAAAGCCCTTAAGGGTAATCGGCTTGCCAGCTTCTTTAGCGACATTCTCGATTACGTTTTTAACTTTGTTTTCGCCGTCAATCACGAAGGTTTGCTCAACAAGAACAACCTGCTCGTAATATTTACGGATACGACCTTCGATCATTTTTTCAATGATCTCGATCGGACGGCCCGATTCTTTAGCCTGTTCGGTCAGAACGGTTTTTTCACGCTCGACCAGTTCCGGATCAAGATCCGCAACGGTTGCCGAAGCCGGGTTGGTTGCCGCAATGTGCATCGCGATCTGTTTGCCCAGACCTTCGAGAACAGCAGCGTCAGCTTCGGATTCCAGAGCCACCAGAACGCCGATTTTACCGAGATCGGTAGCAACAGCAGAGTGGATGTAAGAAGCAACAACACCTTTTTCGACCGACAGGCCAGCCGAACGACGAAGCGACATGTTTTCGCCAATGGTGGCGATCATGTGGGTGACCTGCTCTTCGACGTTACGCGATGTGCCCGGGAAAGCAGCAGCTTTCAGCGCATCGACGTCGCCATCAACAGAAACGGCCTGAACGGCAATTTCGTTGACAAATTTCTGGAAGTCTTCGTTACGCGAAACGAAGTCAGTTTCAGCGTTCAGCTCGACAACAGCACCTTTGGTACCGTTAACCGCAACAGCAACAAGACCTTCGGCAGCAACGCGGCCAGCTTTCTTGGCAGCATTTGCAAGACCTTTGGTCCGCAGCCAATCAACAGCAGCGTCGACATTGCCATCGGTTTCGGAAAGCGCTTTTTTGCAATCCATCATGCCAGCGCCGGTGGTTTCGCGAAGCTCTTTTACGAGAGCAGCGGTAATAGCCATTTCTTAAAGCCCCTATTACGCAATCAAGTTAACACCTAAAGAAACGGCGGCATCCTAGCCGCCGTTTCCCCGGGTACAAAATGAAAGTTATGCGGAAGCTGCTTCTGCAGCTGCTTCTTTCGTCGCGTTCGCTTCAGCCGGAACTTCTTCCGCTTCACCGAGATCCGCGCCAGAAGCGGTCATTTCTTCCTGAATACCATCAAGAACAGAACCAACGAACAGATCGCAATACAGCTGGATCGCACGGATCGCATCATCGTTGCCCGGAACCGGGTACTGAACGTTCGCCGGGTCAGAGTTGGTATCGAGGATCGCAACAACCGGGATGTTCAGGTTCTTGGCGTCTTGAATGGCAAGTGCTTCTTTGTTGGTGTCAACCACGACGATGATGTCAGGAAGACCACCCATGTCCTTAATACCGCCCAGAGCGCGTTCAAGTTTGTCGCGCGAACGGGTCAGGTTCAGGATTTCTTTTTTGGTCAGACCTTCGGCACCCGAAGTCAGGATTTCGTCCTGTTCTTTGAGGCGTTTGATCGAATTGGAAACAGTATTCCAGTTGGTCAGCATGCCACCGAGCCAGCGATGGTTCACGTAGTACTGGCCGCAACGTTTTGCAGCTTCAGCAACGATCGGGGATGCCTGACGTTTCGTACCAACGAAAAGAACACGACCACCTGAAGCGGTAACGTCACGAACGGCCTGCATCGCACGATGCAGCATCGGGACAGTTTCCTGCAAGTTCAGGATGTGGATGTCGTTACGTGCACCAAAGATGAACTGCTTCATCTTCGGGTTCCAACGGCGGGTGTGGTGACCAAAGTGGACACCAGCTTCCATGAGCTGGCGCATGGTAAAGGTTGGCAAAGCCATGATAATTCCTACCTTTTTCCGGTTAATACCTCCGCGAAAGGGAATTTCATGCCTCATGCATGAAACACCGGATGGACGAGTTGCCATATGACGGCAGTCGCCGCTCTTTCGCGTGCGATGTTCGAGCGGGTTTTAATCCCGTCCCGTAAAGAATGCAAGCCCTAAAGTACCTGTAAATGCGCGGCTTGTGAACCTTTTGGGCATTCACATTCCGATTCCATTCGAAACCGTCAGATTTCCTCGGCAAATTCAACGCCCGGAATAGCCCCGATGGCGCCGATCAGAGATGGCCCGACCTTATAACTGTCCTCAAGCTCGATCTCGGCCATGCGGCCATCGCCACACATGGATGACAGGGTCACAAGGCCCCTTCCCTTACCCACCGTTTCCAGCAATTCGCGGATTTCTGAAACCGGATCAGGGTGGTTCAACCGAATGCGAATGCCTTCGGCCGCCCCTGAAACAGCCTGTTCAAGATCCTCTACGCGCTGACCTTGAATGCGCAGTTGCCCCTCGCGCATTTCAGCCGCAACAATCAACAGAACCGGCCGCCCGGCATTGATGATTTCCTTGTATGCCGCCCAGGCTTCTGCCCAGAAAGCAACTTCGAAGCTGCCGGTCGGATCGGAGAACATGACAAAGGCAAATTTCGAACCGTTCTTTTTCGAAATCATTTCACGGGCATTGATCAAGGTTCCGGCGAGTTTGATCGCCCCTTTATTCTGCGCACGCATGCGGGCAGGCAGTTCCTTGATCGGCGCAATGCCAATCCGCTGAATACTTTTGCCGAACGTATCAAGCGGATGGGCCGACAGGTAAAAGCCGATGGCCGAGAATTCCTCGGTCAGTTTTTCCATCGGCACCCAGTCACGCTCATCAGGCAGTTTGATCGCGTCCTTGGCAAAGGCGCTTTCGTCACCAAACATCGAAATCTGGTCATCATTGCGCGCCTGCATTTCGCGCTGGGCAACGGCAATGACTTTATCAACATGCTCCAGCATGACTTTGCGGTTGGTTGCCAGACAGTCCAGTGCACCGGCACGGACAAGGTTTTCAAGCAGTCGTTTGTTGACGGCCCGGCTATCGATGCGCGATGCAAAATCGGTAAGGTCTTTAAACGGCCCGTTGGCTTCGCGCTCGGCAACTAGGCTTTCCATCGCCGCATCGCCGACATTGCGGATTGCCGCCAGCGCATAGCGGATTTTACCGCCGCTCTCGTGGTTTTCGACCGAGAAGGCGACTTGCGAATGGTTGATGCAGGGCGGCAGAATTTCGATTTCAAGCCGTTCGACTTCTTGTTTAAACACCGCAAGTTTTTCGGTGTTGTGCATATCAAGCGTCATCAACGCGGCCATGAATTCGACCGGATAGTTGGCCTTTAGAAACGCAGTTTGATAGGCCACCAGCGCATAGGCAGCGGCGTGCGATTTGTTAAAGCCGTAGGATGCGAATTTGGCGACCTGATCAAAGATGTCGGATGCCTGTCCGCGATCAACACCGTTCTTTTCCGATCCTTCGACAAACAGCGACCGCTGCTTTTCCATTTCCTCGGCGATTTTTTTACCCATCGCACGGCGCAGCAAATCTGCACCGCCAAGCGAATAGCCCGCCATGATCTGGGCCAGCTCCATGACCTGTTCCTGATAGATCATGATGCCATAGGTTTCTTGCAGGATCGGCTGCAACATCGGGTGCATGTAGTCAGGTTCTTCCTGGCCATGCTTACGTGCGATGTAATGGGGGATATTGTCCATCGGGCCCGGACGATACAGCGCCACGACAGCGATAATGTCTTCGAGCGTATCTGGCTTCAGACCGCGCAAAACGTCCTGCATGCCTTGCGATTCAAGCTGGAACACGCCGACGGTTTCAGCGGCAGACAACAGCTTGAACGATGGACGATCATCAAGCTCAATGGCACTGATATCAAAATCTTGCGGGACGTCTTTGCGTTGACGCATCAAATTGACGGCTTCGATAATCACCGTCAGGGTCTTAAGCCCCAAGAAGTCAAACTTCACCAGCCCGGCATTTTCAACATACTTCATGTTGAACTGTGTCACCGGCATGTCCGAGCGCGGATCACGATACAGCGGCACGAGCTCATCAAGATCGCGGTCACCGATCACAACCCCGGCCGCGTGGGTCGAGGAGTTGCGGTACAGCCCTTCGATCTGCATGGCGATGGTGAGCAAGCGGTCGATGTCCGGGTCTTCACGCGCAATCCGGCGCAAGTCCGGCTCCATATCGATCGCTTCTTTGAGCGGGATCGGTTTGGCCGGGTCACCGGGAATCATTTTACAGATTTTATCGACATAACCATACGGGATGCTCAGCACACGCCCGACGTCACGCACGGCGGCCTTGGCTTGTAGCTTACCGAATGTGATGATCTGTGCAACACGATCATGACCGTATTTTTTCTGCACATACTCAATCACTTCGCCACGTCGATCCTGACAGAAATCGACGTCAAAGTCTGGCATGGACACACGTTCCGGATTGAGGAAACGTTCGAACAGAAGCGAGAACCGCAGCGGATCAAGATCGGTAATCAAAAGTGCATAGGCCACAAGCGACCCTGCCCCCGACCCACGGCCCGGCCCAACCGGGATTTCATGATCCTTGGCCCATTGGATGAAATCGGCAACGATCAGGAAATAGCCCGGAAAGCCCATCTGATTGATGATGCCAAGCTCATACTCAAGACGCGTCCAATAGGGTTTGGCCGTTTCTTCCTTATCCGCGTCAGACATGTCAGGGGTATAGACGTATTTTTCCAACCGGCCCTTAAGGCCCTCTTCGGACATATGGCGCAGTTCATCAACCTCGGTGCGGCCTTCGCCACAATCAAAGGGCGGCAGGATCGGATCGATTTTTTCGACGTGCCATGAACAGCGTTTGGCAATCGCCACGGTGTTGTCGCAGGCCTCAGGGATATCGGCGAACAGGTTGCGCATTTCATCTGCAGTCTTAAACCGGTGATCGCGCGTCAGTTTCCAGCGTTCATCCTGCCCGACGACCGCCCCCTGCCCGATACAGATGAACACGTCATGGGCTTCATACATTTTGCCCGACGGGAAATAGCAATTGTTGGTCGCAACCAACGGCACATCATGATCGTAGGCCAGCTTGATCAAACCCGGTTCGACCTGCTCTTCAAGCGCCTCACCGTGTCTTTGCAACTCGATATACAGGCGATTGCCAAAGATGCCCTTTAATTTCGTCAGGCAGGCTTCGGCCTTATCGACCTGTTCCTCGGCCAGAAGGCGCGCCAACGGCCCGGTTGGACCACCGGTCAGGCAAATCACATGGTCGGAATATTTTTCGATATGCTCATACAGCGCTTTGGGCTCGCTTCCGGCCTCAGACGTCATATGGGCGCGCGAAACAATTTTCAGAAGGTTGAAATAACCTTCCTTATTCTGGGCAATCAGAACAAGGCGGTCGGGCATCGGTTCGCGCATGATTTTGCCAACAGCAGGCTTATCACCAAACCGTTCAAAACCCATTTGCACGCCAAGGATCGGCTGAATACCCGCACCACTCATGGCGCCTGCGAAATCAAGCGCGCCAAACATATTGTCGGTATCGGTCATCGCAACGGCGGGTTGGCCGTCAGCTGCACAAAGACTGGCAAGCTCCTTCGTCGTGATGGCACCTTCGGCAAGCGAATAGTTGGTGTGAACACGCAGATGGACGAAACCGTTTTCCATCGTAATTTTACCCCGGAAAAGAAGACAAAAGACTGGTCACGCGGTATTTCACACAATGGCGAAACACCGCGTTTAATCAGCTTAGAGAATTTTGAGCCGTTGCGAAAGATCGCTTAGGGACAGAACCTAGGCGAGTTCGGCTGGATCAAGTTCGACCAAATGACCATCACGCAAGGTCACAACCCGGTCCATCTGGCTTGCCAGTGCAGGGTTATGGGTTGCGATCAAGGATGCCAGACCCGTTTCACGCACCAGTGACATCAACATGCCAAAGACAGTTGCCGCGGTTTGCGGATCAAGGTTCCCGGTCGGCTCATCGGCAAATAAAACGTCTGGCACATTGGCAAGGGCACGCGCAATGGCAACCCGTTGCTGCTCACCACCCGACAAGCGCGCGGGACGATGTTCAGCCCGGTTTTCAAGACCAAGACAGCGCAGGAGTTCAAGACCGCGCACTTCGGCTTCGGAGCGTTTCAGGCCATTGATCATTTGTGGCATGACGACATTTTCAATTGCAGAAAATTCCGGCAGCAAATGATGGTACTGATAGACAAACCCGATGTGGCGACGGCGCATTTCGGTCCGCGCAAGATCGGACAGATCCGTGCTGCGCTTACCGCCAATCGACACCAAACCGCCGTCAGGCTTTTCAAGCAATCCGGCAATCTGAAGCAAGGTTGATTTACCCGCACCCGACGGCCCGACAAGGGCGACAATTTCGCCCTGATGGATTTCAAGATCGACTGATTTGAGGATTTCAAGCTGATCGGGGCCCTGATTGAAAACACGATCAATCTTTTCAAGGCGCAGAACAACAGTGCGCGACCGTTCCTGAGCGGTTGTTTTGACCTGATCACTCATAGCGCAGAGCCTCCACCGGATCGAGACGCGACGCCCGCCATGCCGGATAAACCGTAGCAAGGAACGTCAGTGTGAGCGACATGACGCAAACCAGAACGACCTCGCCGGTATCCATATCGGCCGGCAGTTGCGACAGGAAATAGATTTCAGCATTAAACAAATCGGTGCCCGTCAGGGTCTGAATGAATTGGCGGATATTTTCGATGTTCAGGCAGAACAACACACCGATGATCAAACCACTCAGCGTGCCCAAAACCCCGATGGATGCACCCGCCAGGAAGAACACCTTCATGATTGATTTGCGGGTCGCCCCCATGGTGCGCAGGATGGCAATATCGCGTCCCTTATCCTTGACCAGCATGACCATGCCCGAAATGATATTGAAGGCGGCAACAAGAATGATCAATGTCAGGATCAGGAACATCACATTACGTTCAACCTGTAACGCATTGAAGAACCCGGAATTTGATTGTTGCCAATTGACCAGCCGCAACTTTTCACTGGCAAGCGTTGTCAACAGCGTATCCATGGTGTCATCGAGTGACGAGATATCATCAAGCATCACTTCAAAATGTGTGATTTTCTCGGGCAGGCGGAAATAAAGCTGTGCGGCAGACAGCGGCATAAAGATAAAGCCACTGTCATATTCATACATGCCAATATCAAACAGCCCGGCCACGGTATAGGCCCGTACACGCGGAACAGCACCAAATGCGGTGACATTGCCCTTGGGCGAAATCAGATTGACGGTATCACCGACCCCGACACCAAGCTTCATAGCAAGGCGTGCGCCCATGATGATGCTGTCATCGCCCTTAAAATTATCAAGCGACCCAAACACGATGTTATCGGCAATGGTTTTACGCTGTTTAACATCGTCAGGACGCATGCCGCGCACAATGGCACCGCTTGCCCGACCATTTTTCGATGCCATAACCTGTCCTTCAACGACAGGAACGGACAGCTTTACATTGCCGGTTTCAGCGATCTCTTTTTCAATCGCATCATAATTGGCAATGCCGTCATTGCTTTGTGCATAGACAGATATATGCCCGTTCAACCCTAAAATCCGACCAAGTAATTCGGCGCGGAAACCGTTCATGACCGACATCACAATAATCAGCGTTGCCACACCAAGCATGATGCCCAGCAACGAGAAAATGGCGATAACGGAAACGAAACCTTCCTGCCGACGTGGACGCAGGTAGCGAAAGGCCACCATACGTTCGAACGGACTGAACATGGGCACTCTATCCTTGTGGAAGCTGGTCAGGAAATGGCCCCGCATGCGTAAACATCAAACGAAGCCGGAAATCACAACGGGGCAGCGATTGCTGCCCCGTGTTTTAATATTTGATCAGGCGCTAAGCTGGTTCAGAGCGGCATCGAAGGTAACTTCGGTTTTCTCACCGCTTCTGCGGTTTTTAAGCTCAACCACACCGTTTTTAAGTCCCTTCGGACCAATGACGATCTGCCACGGCAGACCAATCAGGTCCATATCGGCAAATTTACCACCGGCACGCATGTCACGGTCATCATAAAGAACCTCGATGCCAGCATTTGTGAGCTTGGCATAGGCGTCTTCGCAGGCCGCGTCACAAGCATCATCACCAGTACGCAGATTAATCAGGCCAACCTTGTACGGGGCAACTGCGTCGGGCCAGATGATACCGTTTTCGTCATGGGATGCTTCGATAAGCGCACCAACAAGACGCGAAACGCCAATCCCGTAAGAGCCCATCTGAACCGGCGTATCCTTGCCATCCGGGCCAAGAACAGTTGCGCCCATCGGTTCGGAATATTTCGCACCGAAATGGAAGATGTGACCAACTTCGATCCCGCGCGTCGTCACCAGATCATCACCCAGTGACTTAACCGCATCCTGTTCTGGATCATGCATGTCCTCGGTCGCAGCGTAATCTTTAAGTGTCGTCTGCACCCAGCTTTCAAGGCCGGTACGGTCATTGAGGTCAACACCCTGCCCGCTCAGATCTTTTTCCAGCCATTTCTGATCGCAGAAAACTTCACTTTCACCGGTTTCGGCAAGAATGATGAATTCGTGGCTCAAATCACCACCAATCGGGCCGGTATCAGCCACCATCGGGATCGCCTTCACACCCAAACGGGTAAAGGTCCGGCAATAGGCCAGGAAAATCTTGTTATAGGTGTGACGCGCGCTTTCATAGTCGATGTCGAACGAGTAGGCATCCTTCATCAGGAATTCGCGGCCCCGCATCACGCCAAAGCGCGGGCGGATCTCGTCACGGAATTTCCACTGAATATGATAGAGCATCTGCGGCAGCTGCTTATAAGAACGCACATCATTGCGGAAGATATCGGTGATGGCTTCTTCGTTGGTCGGCCCAAACAGCATTTTACGATCATGACGGTCGGTAATGCGCAGCATCTCCAGACCGTAATCATCGTAACGACCACTTTCCTGCCAGAGCTCGGCGGGCTGAATGGTTGGCATCAGCAGTTCGTTAAAGCCGATCTTGTCCTGTTCTTCACGAACGATCTGTTCGATTTTCTTGAGAACACGGTGGCCAAGCGGCAGCCAGGAATAGATACCCGCCGTGAGCTGGCGGACCATACCAGCGCGCAGCATCAAACGGTGAGAAGCAATCTGGGCTTCTGACGGGGTTTCCTTCAGGGTCGGCAGAAAGAACTGGGAAAGACGCATCAATGCCTCGTGATGAACAAATCTGAATTGTTGGGTTTATGAATTACCTTGCCCGGAAAATGCGACAGCATCGCGCGAAACGCAAGCTGGAACTTATGTTATCTGATCGCAGTCTGGTTAGTTTCCAATGATGGCAAAACTACGATTGTCCGCGAAGGCCTGCATCTGTGTGTACAGATTGCCCCCATAACGCCCACCGGGCGACGTTATCTGAACCCCGCCTGACGACAGGCTTCGATCAATTCGGCACTTGCACCATCGTCGCCCAGCGGTTGATCGTTAAAATAAACCCGACCGTTACGATAGGAAATCTTGCCGATGCTTTGCTCGCCACTGACGCCATCAGGGACGGAAATCCCGGAATATTCGAAGAAATCAACCGTCACCGGAAACTCAATTTCCTTTGGCAAGGAGTTCAGAATGTTGCTGCCACCGTTAAGATCAGCCGGTGCAACCTTTTTGCCCCGCACATCCACACCGGACTGATAGGCAACATCGTCGTCGGGCACATGTTTGACCAATTGCTTACAGGCCGAACGCGTTACCGTGATGGTTGGCTTGGCGTCTTCGCCCTGCGGCAGTGCTGCGGCATCATTGCCCGCGCCAACGCCATCTTGCTGCGATGACGGGAAAGGAGAATCGGCTTGCGCCCACCCTGTAGAGGGCAAAACAGAAATCAGTGCAACCGATGCCAAGGCCTTTAATAGTCTGATGTTAAGACCAGAAACATGGCGTTTAATAGGTTTAGACAATGAGTTACCATTCATCTTTGAGTTTCACCCTATCTGTGTGCAATGCAGCATCGAATCATTTGTGAATATTCGTCAAAACATCTTGCATAAAACGGAAACATGTGGCTTTTTAGTCCTCCGCTAACGGCGCAAGATCGTTGCGGTAGGCGTATCGCAGCCGCTCATAAAATTGCGGGAGGCTTTGTTGCCAATAAGCATACAAGAAGCAGGCGCGACGTCGAATTAAAACCTGTGCTAGATGCCCAGGTCTTAGGAGGAAGCATAAGAAGATTACGGGAAAAACAGCTATAAAAATAGTATCTTAGCAAGATCCTTTGGATCTTGCTTTTTTTTGGTTTATCGCCTTCTCGACCATTTTTGTGCAGCCCCAAACGACAAAACCCCGCAACATATGTGCGGGGTTTTCTGTTTTGGCAAAGGATCAAAACGCTTATTGTGGCGGACGGACTTCAATCATACCGCTGGTGATCACGAACCATGCCACCACCCATAAAATGCCTGAAATGGCACTGGTGGCCAGAACCTTTTTCCACATATGAGCTTGCTGCGGTGCGCCACTGTCATGACCGGCTTCGACATTTTCGGTGCGTTTGACGCCAAAGGGCAACACCATAAACAGAACCAGCCACCAGATGACGATATAGACCAGAGTTCCGGAAAACCAGTTCATGAAATGCTCTTTTTGTTGATGGTGAAGCGTGTGTCGATCACTTGATCAGATTGCGGGGCGGTTAATCGGGAGCCCCACAATCAGCTAAACCTGTTCGAGTTCAACCAGTGTGCCGTTGAAGTCCTTGGGATGCAGGAAAAGAACCGGTTTGCCATGCGCCCCGATTTTCGGATCCCCGTCGCCAAGTACGCGCGCGCCAGTCGCTTTAAGCTTATCACGCGCGACCAGAATATCATCGACCTCGTAACAGACATGATGAATACCACCAGAGGTGTTCTTTTCAAGGAACCCCTTTATCGGGGAATTTTCCCCCAGCGGATACAACAATTCAATCTTGGTGTTGGGCAGTTCAACAAAAACGACCGTTACCCCGTGATCCGGTTCATCTTGCGGTTCGGAGACCTTAACCCCCAGCACATCGCGATATTGCGCAATGCTTGCCTCAAGGTCGGGGACTGCGATGGCGACATGGTTCAGCCGTCCGATCATATTCTTACTCCTGCAAAGTGATCTGCCCGATCGCTTCTAATCTAGGTTAGCGTTAGCACCCGTGACAATTGCCCATTTGGTCGAATATGGCCACCAAACGGGATTTCAAAGCCCCTTTCTATTCCTTAACGCGGACCAGATGGACTTCGATCAGCGGACGCTTGCCAAGACGCTGACGCACAGGACGGCGTAAGGCTTGGCGGATCGCCAGGATCACAGAAGAATCATCAAGGACTTCCTCATCACCCAGCCGATCTACCCGATTGCCGATCTCAGCAGCAAAATGATCAAGACGGACATCGTCATCTGCCTCATCAAACAGGCTAGGTGCGGAAATCATCGGGTCCTTGACCATTTCGCCAAACTGATTGAGCACCACGGTGACAAACATCACGCCATTCCAGACGATACGATTGCGGTTACGGATGGTGTTTGCATCACGTTTGAGCAAACGACCGCCATCAAGTGCAAGAATGCCAGCTTCGGCCACACCAATGACCTGTGAATTGCCTGGCGATAGACGGATGACCGTCCCATCATGGGGGATCACCTGTTCAGGGATCTGGCATTCTGCCCCAAGGGCGGCCTGTTCGCACAAATGGCGAGTTTCACCGTGCACAGGGATCAGGATTTTTGGACGGGTCAATTGATACATCCGTGCCAAGTCCTGACGGCCCGGATGCCCCGATACGTGGATCGGTTCATCGCGTGCGGTAATGACCTTAATGCCACGACGGATCAAAAGGTTCTGGATATAGCCGATGGATTTTTCATTACCGGGAATCTCACGCGCAGAGAACACCACCGTATCGCCCGGATCGAGTTCGACCATCGGGTGATCGCCCTTGGCAATGCGCGAAAGTGCAGCACGCGGTTCGCCCTGTGACCCGGTGCAGAGAAACAGCACCTGATCCTTGGGCACTTCCATCGCGTCCTGATCGGTCAAAAGGTTCGGATAGGATGTCAGATAGCCGACTTCGCGGGCCGCCTCAGTCACACGATACAGCGAGCGGCCGACCAAACCAACACACCGGTTGTTTTCGTGGGCCGCTTCGATCACAGACTGCAGACGCGCAACATTGGTCGCAAAACACGCAATCGCGATACGTCCTTGCGGATGTTCGGCAAACAGTTTCGACAAATTCTTGGCAACATCGCCTTCGGAGCCAGCTTGGCCTTCGGAAAAGACATTGGTTAAGTCACAGACCAGCGCCATAACACCCTCGTCGCCAAGCTCTTCAAGCTTTTTGACATCGGATGCTTCGCCAATCTGCGGATCAGGGTCAAATTTCCAGTCGCCGGTATGAACGATCAACCCCTTGGGCGTGCGAATGGCCAAGGCATTGGGCTCAAGGATCGAATGTGTCATGGTGACAAATTCGATGTCAAAGCACCCCAAGGTAAACCGACCGCCCAGTTCGATCACATGGATCGGAACTTCGTCGGCAAAATCGGTTTCCGAGAGCTTGGCTTTAAGGAAAGCTGCGGCAAAGGGCGTCGCATAGATCGGGCACTTAAGGCGTTTCCACAAATACGGAATGGCCCCAAGGTGATCTTCGTGTGCGTGGGTCAGAACCAGCCCAAGAAGCTTGTCCTTACGCTCCTCGATAAAGGTTGGGTCGGGCATGACGACATCGACACCTGGCAGGCCTTCCTCGCCAAAGGAAACCCCCATATCGACCATCAACCACTGATCATCATACCCGTAAAGGTTCATGTTCATGCCGATCTCGCCAGAACCGCCTAGCGGCACAAACAGCACTTCGTCTTTTGGCAAATACAAATCCACGGACGGTCTTCCTTTACATTCGGCATTCTGATCAGGCGGGGCTTATGCCCCTGCCCGGTGCAAACCCTTATTGGGCCTGAGTATCTTTTTCCTGGCTGTTGCGACGGTAAATCATCAACAGGCCAAGCATGGTCAAATCGCCATGCAAATGTTCAATTTCGTCTACAGCCTTGGTAAACAGTGGCGCAAGCCCACCGGTTGCAACCACCTTGATGGTTTCAAGGCCCTGCTGTTGGCGAATACGCGCGAGCAACCCTTCGATCATCGAAACATAGCCCCAATACACGCCAGACTGCATGGCTTCAACGGTGTTTTTACCAACAACATTGCGCGGCGCCTCGATTGCGACCATCGGCAACTGGGCGGCTGCCATATGCAATGCCTTGATCGACAGATTGACGCCGGGCGCAATCACGCCGCCAAGGTAGTCGCCGTTGTGATCAACAACGTCAAAGGTGGTCGCAGTTCCGAAATCGAGAACCACAAGCGGACCACCAAAAAGCTTATGGGCGGCAACCGCATTGACAAGACGGTCTGCCCCAACCTCGCTTGGCCGGTCCATGATGATGTTCATGTCCAGTTTAACATCCGGATCACCAACCACCATTGGATCGACATTGAAATACCGACGACACAGGGTCTTTAAGCTAAATTCCGCGGCCGGTACCACCGTTGCGATAATCGCCCCGGAAATCGCATCAACCGGCACGTCTGAAAGCGTGAACAGATGATGCAACCAAACGCCCAATTCATCGGCAGTACGTTCGGTTGTGGTCGAGCAACGCCATTGCCCCTTGATGGTATCCCCATCAAAGACAGCAAAAACGATATTTGTGTTCCCGGCATCAATCGCAAGCAACATGAAGCTTACACGCCTCCACTTCGCAGCAAGATATTATTCAATTTAGCCCCTGAAGAAAACTTCGCCAGCACCAATTCGATGCTCAAACCCGCTGCCTTCTCTTAAGATAAGGGAACCATCATCATCAAGTCCGACGAAAGTTCCCTGCAACTCACGTTCCGTCAATCGGGCAACCACCGGCTCGCCAATGCCATATCCCCGTGTCAGCCACGCTTCGCGGATCGGCGTAAAGCCCTGCTGTTCCCAGATCGGCAACCAGTATGCAATACGTTCGACATAGACAGAAACAAGTTCATGAACCGAAACCGGTGCGCCAAGGGATGCAAGCGAGGTTGCCGGACGTTCGGAATCGTCGGGATAAAACGCCACATTCACCCCTGTCCCAATGACCAGATAGTCGGTTGACGACAGGTGATTGGATGCACTTTCAAGAAGAATACCGCAAATCTTGCGCCCATTGACCATCAGATCGTTGGGCCATTTGCAGTCGGGTCGGACCTGCATCCCCGTGACCGTTTCAATCGCCTCGGCCATGGCAACGGCAATCAGAAACGTCAGGCGTGCGGCCTCGGCAAGTGAACAGGTCGGACGCAGCAACAACGACGAATACAGGTTGCCCACCGGGGACGACCACGCCCGTCCGCGGCGACCGCGACCGGACGTTTGTGTTTTGGCTAAAACAAGGGCGCCACTCTGGGCGCCCTTGTCTGCGAGGCGTTTGGCCTCTTCATTTGTGTTATCGACCGAGTCCAGTTGGTGAAGGTAGAAACCTTCTGGAAGACGGATCGTGTTCGACTTCATACTTACTGGCCGAACAGTGAGGCGGCAGCAATAGCTGCGCTATCCATCAACGGGTTAGGGAAGAAGACAAAGGCCAGAATGGCGATCGTGGCAACCGCCATGATAACGTTCATTTCTGTGCCATTGCGATCAAACCCTTCGACCGGCTCGTCGAAATACATGACCTTGATGATGCGCAGATAGTAGTACGCACTGACAACCGAGGTCACCAGACCAATGACAGCCAACGTCACAAGACCGGCATCAACGGCGGCCTTAAAGACATAGAACTTGCCAAAGAACCCGGCGAGCGGCGGGATACCCGCCATCGAGAACATCAAGATTGCGGTAATCGCCGCCATCAGCGGTTTGGTTTTGGCCAGACCGGCAAGATCGGTGATTTCCTCATTCATCCGGTCATTACGACGCATGCAGAGGATCACGGCAAACGTGCCAAGGTTCATCACAAGGTAAATACCGAGATAAACCAGAACGCCGGTCACACCTTCCTCGGTGCCTGCGGCCAGACCGACAAGCGCAAACCCAACGTGACCGATGGACGAATAGGCCATCAGACGTTTGATGTTTTCCTGACGCAAGGCGGCAAACGAACCAACCAGCATCGACAGGATCGAGATCAGAACGATGATCTGCTGCCAGTCTGCAACAACGCTGCCAAACGGTCCAATCGCAACACGGACAAACAGTGCAAGACCCGCGATCTTTGGCGCGACCGCAAAGAATGCCGTTACCGGGGTCGGTGCACCTTCATAAACGTCGGGCGTCCACATGTGGAACGGTACTGCGGAAATCTTAAAGCACAGACCGGCAAACATGAATGCCAGACCAACCATTGCCCCAACCGGCAGATCACCGCCCGTAAGGGTATCGGCAAGAACTGCGAAATTGGTGGTCCCGGTAAAGCCATAGACCATCGACATGCCATACAGCAGCATGCCCGAGGCAATCGAGCCAAGGATAAAGTATTTCAAGCCCGATTCTGTCGAACCGGATCGTGTCACGGCGGATCGCAGCAACCACGTAAAGTGCCAGCGACTGCAGTTCCAGACCAAGATACAGCGACATCATGTCGGATGCCGAAACCATCGCCATCATGCCAACCGTGGCAAGGGTGATCAGGATCGGAAACTCGAAACGTGCCATGTTTTCACGTTCGGCAAACTTCATCGACATGATGATGCCGACACTTGAGCCGATCAGGATCATGACTTTGCAGAACTGTGCAAAGGCGTCTGCCGTGAACTGGCCAAAGAAGGCAGGACCGCCCTCGCCCGTCACCACAAGGATGACGGTGATGATCTGGGCGGCAACGGCCAGCCAGGACACGGTACGGAACGCTTTGTCCTTGCCGGCGAAAACCCCAAGCATCAACAGAGCCAAGGCAGAGACTGCCATAAAGATTTCGGGCAGTGCGGCCCCGAGGTTGAGCATAGAAACTCCCATGATCATTCCCCTCAATTCACAGCCAGCTGGGCGGCACTTGCCGCGGCAGCTTGGGCCGTTTCGACCTGGTTGACGAGGTTCTCAACCGAGACATGCATGATGTCGAGGAAGGAGACCGGATAGACCCCCATCCAGACAACAACGATCACAAGCGGTGCAAACAGCAGCCATTCACGCGGGCTCAGATCGAGGATCGATTTGAGGTTATCGTTTGTCAGGGCCCCAAAGATAATCCGGCGATAGAGATAAAGCGCATAGGCCGCACCAAGGATCAGACCGGTTGCAGCAAAGAACGCGACCCAGGTATTGGCTTCGAACGCACCGAGCAACGTCAGGATTTCACCAACGAAACCGCCCGTTCCCGGAAGACCAACAGATGCCATGGTAAAGAACATGAAGATCAAGGCATAGCTTGGCATGCGATGAACCAGACCGCCATAGGCGTCGATTTCGCGGGTGTGGATGCGGTCATAGACAACGCCAACACACAGGAACAACGCGCCCGATACCACACCGTGGCTAAGCATCTGGAAGATCGAACCTTCGATACCGTGCTGATTAAAGGTGAAGGCACCGATCGTCACAATCCCCATATGGGCAACCGACGAATAGGCAATCAGCTTTTTCATGTCCTGCTGGGCAAGGGCCACCAGAGACGTATAGATGATTGCAACAATCGACAGTGTGAAGATCAGCGGTGCAAAGGTTTCAGACGCCAGTGGCATCATCGGCAACGAGAACCGAAGGAAACCATAGCCGCCCATTTTCAAAAGCACACCAGCCAGAATAACCGAACCAGCTGTTGGTGCTTCGACGTGGGCGTCCGGCAGCCAGGTATGAACCGGCCACATCGGAACTTTCACCGCGAAGGATGCAAAGAACGCCAGCCACAGCCACAACTGCATATTATAGTCGAACCCGTATGCCATCAGCGTCGGAATGTCGGTGGTGCCTGCTTCGAAATACATCGCGAGCAGCGCAACCAGCATCAGGACCGAGCCGAGAAGCGTATAAAGGAACAGCTTGAATGCAGCGTAAACGCGGCGCTGACCGCCCCAGACGCCGATGATGATAAACATCGGGATCAGGACGCCTTCGAAGAACAGATAGAACAGCAAACCGTCAAGCGAACTGAACATGCCGATCATCATCGTTTCAAGAACGAGGAAGGCGATCATGTATTCCTTCACGCGCTTTTGGATTGCTTCCCATGCCGACAGAATACAAATCGGGGTCAGGAAGGTCGCAAGCAGGACGAACAGAACGGAAATACCGTCCACGCCCATGTGATAGGAAATGTTCAGGCCCGGCATCCAGTCCGCCTGTTCGACGAACTGGAAGTCAGCAGTTGTTTTATCGAAGTTCACCCACAGCATCAAAGATACAAGGAAGGTGAACACCGACGTCCAAAGCGCAACTCCGCGGGAATTGCGGGCGACATTCGCCTCTTCACCATTGATGAACAGCAGCAGAACTGCGCCCAGCAACGGCAAGAAGGTGACGATCGAAAGAATTGGCCAATCACTCATCGCCCGTTAACCCATCTTCCAAATTGTGTAGGAGACCAGCGCAGCAATGCCAATCAGCATTGCAAATGCATAGTGATAGACAAAACCACTCTGAATGGCGCTGACGCGACGTGCGATGTTACGGCAGGCAGCAGCAACCCCATCAGGGCCACAACCATCAATGATCGCACCATCACCCGATTTCCATAAGCCATAGCCAAGTGCAAAGGCCGGTTTTACGAAAATCTTGTCGTAGAGTTCGTCGAAATACCATTTGTTCAGCACGAAGCGATACAAACCGTTGAAGGTGTTCGCAAGGGTGCGTGGCAACGACGGAACAAGCTTGTACATCACAACCGCAATGGCAAAGCCGGTAATCATCGCAACAAACGGTGCCAGTTTAACCCAGCCCGGAACATGGTGTGCACTTTCAAGGGCTGTGTGGCCCTCGGCCATGAAGATCGCACCGTTCCAGAAGTTCAGCATTTCTTCGTAGTTGCCACCACCGAACCAGTCCTTGGCAAACCAACCGGCAAAGATCGCGCCGACAGCCAGGAACAGAAGCGGTGCTGTCATGACAGCCGGGCTTTCATGCACATGTGCCATGGTCCGTTCATCAGCGCGCGGAGCACCAAAGAAGGTCATGAAGATCAAACGCCAGCTATAGAACGAGGTCATAAGGGCCGCAAGGATCCCGGCCCAGAAGGCATAAAGACCAACATTGGTATGGGCAGCATAGGCACTTTCGATGACCAGATCCTTGGAATAGAAGCCCGCAAGCCCCGGAACACCGGTGATGGCCAGCGTACCGATCATCATCACGCCAAAGGTAAGCGGAACCATTTTCCAGATGCCACCCATTTTGCGCATGTCCTGTTCATCAGACATCGCATGAATGACCGAACCGGCCCCAAGGAACAGAAGCGCCTTAAAGAAACCATGTGTCATCAGGTGGAACACACCCGCAGAATAAGCCGACACACCGCAGGCAAAGAACATATAGCCGAGCTGCGAACAGGTCGAATAGGCAATGACGCGTTTGATGTCGTTCTGAACACAGCCGATGGTCGCCGCAAAGAACGCGGTTGACGCACCAACGATGGTAACGATCATCAAGGTGGTTTCCGCATATTCAAAGATCGGCGACAGACGCGCGACCATGAACACACCGGCCGTCACCATGGTTGCCGCGTGAATAAGGGCGGAAACCGGGGTTGGGCCTTCCATTGCGTCAGGCAGCCATGTGTGAAGACCAAGCTGTGCCGATTTACCCATCGCCCCGATAAACAGCAGGAAGCAGGTAATTTCCAAAGCCGAGAATTCATGGCCAAGGAACATCAGCGTCGCACCGGCGACTTCTTCGGCATTGCCAAAGATCACATCGAACTGAACGCTATCAAACAGCACATAGACCGCAAAGATACCAAGGGCAAAGCCAAAGTCACCAACGCGGTTAACAAGGAATGCCTTGATCGCAGCGGCCGATGCCGACGGTTTTGAATACCAGAAACCGATCAGAAGATAGGATGCAAGCCCCACCCCTTCCCAGCCAAAGAACAGCTGGATCAGGTTGTCGGCGGTAATCAGCATCAACATCGCAAAGGTGAACAAGCTGAGATACGCCATGAAGCGCGGCTTGTCCGGGTCATGCGACATATAGCCGATGGAATAGATGTGAACCATCGAGGAAACGCCGGTCACAACAATCAGCATCACACAGGTCAGCGTATCAATACGCAGCGCCCATGAAACATCAAAGTTGCCCGAGGTAATCCAGGTAAACAGTTCAATCGTCACCGGGTTGCCGCCAAGGGCAACATCGACAAAGGCAAAGATCGAAATGATAAAGGAAATTACCACGCCGCAAACGGTGACAAGCTGTGCCACGCGGTCGGCGGAGGAAACACCATGGTGGTGATGACCGTGCGCGTCATGCGGGGCATCTTTCGCGGTCGACATGGCGCCGACCAGCGTGATGGTCCCGGCAATGGCTGCCGCGATCAGGGGCAGGAATACAATCAACGGATACATATCTGCCTTACCCCTTCATCATGTTGATATCTTCAACCGCGATGGTGCCGCGGTTACGGAAGTAGACGACCAGGATCGCCAGACCAATTGCAGCTTCGGCCGCCGCAACCGTCAGAACGAAGATGGTGAAAACCTGACCGACGAGGTCGCCAAGGAACGACGAGAACGCCACAAAGTTGATATTGACCGCCAACAGCATCAGTTCGATCGACATCATGATGATGATGACGTTCTTACGGTTCATAAAGATGCCGAAGATCCCGAGTGTGAAAAGGATCGCCGCGACGGTCAGATAATGTGCAAGACCGATTTCCATCAGATCCCCCTTCCGACCGGAACTTTTTTGATTTCAAGCGTATCAGCGCGGGTACGCTTGACCTGCTCGGAGATTTTCTGACGGCGGACACCTTCACGGTGACGCAGCGTCAAAACAATTGCGCCAATCATCGCAACAAGCAGAACCAGTCCTGCCGACTGGAAGATGTATGCGTAATCGGTATAGATCAAACGACCAAGTGCCTCGACATTTCCGACCCCTGCGGGCGTTGGCTGGGCCAGAACCGCAACCGCCTCGTCGGTCAGCGTCCATCCGGCACCGACAAACGCCAGTTCGACGAACAGAACAACCGCGATCAGAACCCCGATCGGCAGGTAGTTCAGGAAACCCTGGCGCATTTCAACAAAGTTGATGTCCAGCATCATCACGACGAACAGGAACAGAACCGCGACCGCGCCGACATAGACGACGACGAGCAACATGGCGAGAAACTCAGCACCCAGCAGGACGAAAAGCCCGGCTGCGTTAAAGAATGTCAAGATCAGCAACAGTACCGAATGCACCGGGTTGCGAACGGTCACAACCGCTGTCGCGGACAGAACCGCGATGGTAGCAAACAGGTAAAAAGCCAAAGCCTGTACGACCATAAGGTACCCCCTTGGCGAATCGTTGCCGCCCCATTGGCAAACAACGATCCATGAACTCTCTTTATAACGATCAGACGCGACACTTACCGATAAGGTGCGTCTGCCTCCAATCGTGCAGCAAGCTCGGCTTCCCAGCGCTCGCCGTTTTCGAGAAGCTTGTCTTTGTCATAAAGAAGCTCCTCGCGGTTTTCGGTTGCGAACTCAAAGTTCGGACCTTCGACGATGGCATCCACCGGGCAGGCTTCTTCGCAGAAACCGCAATAAATGCATTTCGTCATATCAATGTCGTAGCGGGTTGTACGACGTGAACCATCGTCACGCGGTTCTACCTCAATGGTAATGGCCTGTGCCGGGCAAATCGCTTCACACAGTTTACATGCAATGCAGCGCTCTTCGCCGTTCGGGTAGCGGCGCAGGGCATGTTCACCACGGAAACGCGGGCTCAGCGGGCCTTTCTCATACGGGTAGTTCAGCGTCACTTTTGGCTTGAACATATATTTCAAGGTGAGCGCCATACCCGATACGAGTTCCGCGAGCAGGAAGCTCCGGGCCGTCCGATCAATAAATGACATCGTTTACCTCTCTCTTTCCGATGCGCGGCGATCAGGCCGGGACCTTGTCAAAAACTACCAGGAACGTAGCAACGAGCATGACCCAGGCAAACGACAGCGGCAGGAAGATTTTCCAACCCAGACGCATCAGCTGGTCATAACGGTAACGCGGGAATGTTGCACGGACCCAAAGGAAGATGAACAGAACGAAACAGATCTTCAGAATGAACCAGATCGCGCCCGGGATGAAGTCAAGGAACGGCAACGGTGCGGTCCAGCCCCCCAGGAACAGAAGAGCACACAGGCCGCTCATCAGGATCATGTTGGCGTATTCACCCAGGAAGAACAGCGCAAAGGTCATTGCCGAATAATCGACGTTATAGCCTGAAACCAGTTCTGCTTCCGCTTCGGGAAGGTCAAACGGTGCGCGGTTGGTTTCTGCCAGAATGGACACGATGAAGACGATGAACATCGGGAAGTGATAGATAAAGTTCCACTCCCATACGCCGCCAATCTGGCCGCGTACGATGTCGCTCAGGTTCAGCGAGCCGGTTGTTAGCAGAACCGAGATGATGATCAGGCCAATCGAAATCTCGTACGAGACCATCTGAGCGCCAGAACGCAGTGCGCCGAGGAATGCGTATTTCGAGTTTGAAGCCCAACCCGCCATCACGATGCCATAGACACCCAGCGAAGAAATCGCGAACAGGTACAGAATACCAACGTTCAAATCTGCCAGAACCATGCCCTCGTCGAACGGAATAACCGCCCAGGCAATGATGGCCAGAATGAAGGTCAGCATCGGGGCGATGATGAACACGCCCTTATTTGCACTTGTCGGAATGATTGTTTCTTTCAGAAACAGCTTCAGACCATCGGCAAGCGGTTGCAAAAGGCCAAACGGCCCCACAACGTTCGGGCCCTTACGGAGCTGAATAGCACCGATAACCTTACGCTCAGCGTAGGTCAGATAGGCGACAGCAACCAGCAGCGGGACCACAATCGCCAAAATCTTGGCGACGATCCAGACAAGTGGTTCAATATATCCGTCCCAAAGAAGTTCCATCGGTCAAACCGTATCTTTTGCGTTTCGTCCCTGAATTGGGACACCCCCTTGCGGAATAGGCGACGATCAGATCGCCGCCCCCCTTACTCAGGCAACCTTCTCGGTAGCCGCATCTTTGACAAAGGCCTCAGTACATTTGGCCATCGTCACCGATGCACGGCTGATCGGGTCGGTCATATAGAAATTGCGAACCGGGGACATAAAGCCATCTGACTTCATCTCACCTGCTTTACCGAAATCGGTCCATTCGGCCTTGGTCGGAACGTTCAGTGACGCGAAGGTCGGGCTGAGTTCCACCATGCGCGCGCGAACGGCATCGATATTGTTGTACGGCAGGGTTTTGTCCAGGGCACCCGAAAGTGCCCGAACAATCGCCCAATCCTCACGTGCATCACCACGCGGGAAGACTGCGCGCCAGCCCTGCTGGGCGCGGCCTTCGGTGTTGACGTAAGTTCCGTTCTTTTCGGTATAGGCAGCACCGGGCAAAATTACGTCCGCTGCCTGTGCCCCGGCATCCCCCATCGCACCCTGGTAAATGACAAATGCCTTTTCCAGTTTGCTCATGTCAACTTCGTCGGCACCCAACAGATAAACAACTTCAACAGCGCCTTTTGCAGCACCATCAAGGATGTCGTTGGTTGCCAGACCGCCCTCACCCGGGACAAAGCCCAGATCAAGACCACCGACACGCGATGCTGCGGTATGGAGAACGTTAAAGCCGTTCCACTCACCGGCAACCATGCCGAATTTCTCGGCAATTGCGCGGGTTGCGGCCAGAACAGCATCGCCATCTTCACGGTTCAGCGCGCCCATGCCGACGATGATCATCGGTTTATCGGCGGCATTAAGAACCTTGGCGAAGTCGTTCTTGCCATCAAGAATTTCGGCAAGGGTTTCCGGACCGGCACCAAGATAATCGTTCTTGTAGGTCGGGTCCCACTTCTCGCCGATGATACCAACGCGGAAATCACCGTTGGTCGCACGCCAGCGCTTACGCAGGCGGGAATTAATGATTGGTGCTTCGGCGCGCACATTTGCGCCAACGATCAGGCAGGCGTCTGCCTCTTCGATGCCCGCAATGGTCGTGTTAAAGATATAAGAGCTGCGCGGACCGCCAACTTTTGATCCGTCCTGACGACAATCAATGTTCGCAGAACCAAGGCTGCCCATCAGATCTTTAAGCGCCGTCATCGATTCACAATCGACCGTATCCCCGGCAATGGCGGCAATCTTTTTGCCATCCAGACCGGAAACCTTGGCTTTGATCGCGGCAAAGGCTTCGTCCCAGCTTGCCGGAACGAGTTTGCCATCAACACGGACATAAGGACGGTCAAGACGCTGACGTTTCAGGCCATCAATGGCGTAACGGGTTTTGTCCGAAATCCATTCTTCGTTCACGTCTTCGTTGATGCGCGGCAGAACACGCATAACTTCGGAGCTGCGCGCATCAATGCGAATGTTCGAGCCAACCGCATCCATAACGTCGATGCTGTCGGTTTTCTTCAACTCCCAAGGACGGGCGGTGAACGCATAGGGTTTCGAGGTCAAGGCACCAACCGGGCAAAGGTCAATCAGGTTGCCCGAAAGTTCGGAGTTGATCGATGCTTCGATGTAAGGTCCGACTTCGGTGTCTTCGCCGCGGTAAACAGCACCCATGGTGCCAACACCGGCGACTTCCTCGGAGAAGCGCACACAACGGGTACAGTGAATGCAACGGGTCATGATCGTTTTAACGATCGGGCCCAGTTCCTTGTCCTTCACGGCACGCTTTTTCTCGGCATAACGTGAAGAGTCAAAACCATAGGCCATGGCCTGATCCTGAAGGTCACATTCACCACCCTGGTCACAAATCGGGCAATCAAGCGGATGGTTAATCAGCAAGAATTCCATCACGCCATTACGCGCTTTTTTAACCAGATCAGAATCGGTTTTAATCACCATTCCATCTGCCGCAGGCATGGCACAGGATGCGACCGGTTTGGGCGCGCGTTCCATTTCAACCAGGCACATACGGCAGTTGCCAGCGATTGACAGGCGTTCGTGATAGCAGAAACGCGGGATTTCCTTACCGGCCTCTTCACAGGCCTGAAGGACTGTCGCCCCGGCTTCTACTTCAACTTCTATACCGTCAACTGTTAGTTTCGGCATGTCTCAATCCCTCTCAACAGGTCCTTCTCAGGCCGCGATCCGCGCGCGATATTCCTTAATCCGACGTTCCATTTCGGGACGGAAATGACGGATAAGGCCCTGAATTGGCCATGCAGCAGCATCGCCAAGCGCACAAATGGTATGGCCTTCGACCTGTTTGGTCACATCCCACAACAGATCAATTTCATCAAGCGTGGCTTCGCCGCGAACCATGCGCGTCATCATGCGCATCATCCAACCGGTACCTTCACGGCACGGCGTGCACTGGCCACAGCTTTCATGTTTGTAGAATTCCGACAGACGCGCGATGGCATAGACAATGTCAGTCAACTTATCCATGACAATCACAGCCGCCGTCCCCAGACCCGAGCCCACTTCACGCAGGCCATCAAAGTCCATCAGCACGTCGTCACACACGTCTTTAGGCATCAGCGGAACAGACGAGCCCCCCGGAATAACCGCCAGAAGGTTATCCCAGCCGCCGCGAACACCGCCGCAATGCTTTTCGATCAGTTCACGCAACGGAATGCTCATGGCCTCTTCGACGGTGCACGGCTTTTCGACGTGGCCGGAAATGGCAAAAAGCTTGGTACCGTGATTGTTCTCGCGGCCGAAGCTTGAGAACCACGAACCGCCCCGACGCAAAATGGTCGGAACCGCAGCAATGGATTCAACGTTGTTCACCGTGGTCGGGCAACCATAAAGGCCCGAGTTCGCCGGGAACGGTGGTTTTAGGCGCGGCTGACCTTTTTTACCTTCGAGGCTTTCGATCAATGCGGTTTCTTCGCCGCAGATGTAAGCACCGGCACCTAGATGCAGGTAAATATCAAAGTCCCAACCCGACCCACACGCATTTTTCCCAACAAGACCGGCTTCATATGCCTGATCAATGGCCAGCTGCAGGTTGGATGCCTCGTGATAAAACTCACCACGAATGTAGATATAGGCCGCATGCGCATTCATCGCAAAGCTGGCCAGAAGGCACCCTTCGATCAGAGTATGCGGATCATTGCGCATGATCTCGCGGTCTTTACAGGTGCCCGGCTCGCCCTCATCGGCATTAACCACGAGGTAGCTTGGACGACCATCAGATTCTTTGGGCATGAACGACCATTTAAGGCCGGTCGGGAAACCGGCACCGCCACGACCACGCATCCCCGATGATTTCATTTCATCGATGATCCAGTCGCGACCTTTTTCGATCAAACCCTTTGTACCATCCCAGTTCCCACGTGACTGCGCGCCCTTAAGGCCAAAGTCCTGAAAACCATAAAGATTGGTAAAGATACGATCCTTATCCTGCAGCATATCAGGCGTCCCCTTTGCTTGCATCGGCGTCCTGCGGTGCAGCACCGCAACCACAGAATGCTTTCAGAACCTTCGGACCATCAATCGGCTCGCAACCTTTACGGCCACTTTGCGGACCGACTTTTGGCTTTTCACCCTTTTTGAGGGCATCAAGGATGGCCTTGGTCGTATCTGCGGTCAGGTCTTCGTAATAATCGTCGTTAATCTGCATCATCGGTGCGTTAACACACGCGCCAAGGCACTCAACTTCGATCATGGTGAACTGACCGTCTTGCGTCGTTTCGCCAACACCAATGCCGAGTTCCTTTTTACAGGTATCGACAACGTCGGCAGAACCGCGAAGCCAGCACGGCGTTGTGGTGCAGACCTGGATGAAATTCTTACCCACGGGGGCAAGGTTATACATCGTATAGAAGGTCGCAACCTCATAGACACGAATGGCAGGCATTTCGAGCATGTCGGCAAGGTAATCCATTGCGACTGTCGGAACCCAATTGCCTTCGGTCTGACGCTGTGCCAGATCAAGCAACGGCATGACAGCACTTTGCTGGCGGCCTTCCGGATACTTGGCGATGATCTTTTTCGCTTTATCCAGATTTTCTGGCGTAAAGGCGAAGCTGACAGGCTGAAGCTCTTTCGGAGCTGGTCTTCTCAAATGGCTCATCGGTCAATCTCACCGAACACGATATCTAGCGACCCGATATTTGCAACGACGTCGGCCAGCATGTGGCCTTTTGACATGAAGTCGATGCCTTGAAGGTGCGGGAACCCCGGGGCGCGGATTTTGCAACGATACGGACGGTTCGAGCCATCCGAAACAAGATACACACCAAACTCGCCTTTAGGTGCCTCGACCGCGGCATAGCATTCGCCAGCCGGAACGTGGAACCCTTCGGTGAAGAGTTTGAAGTGATGGATAAGAGCTTCCATCGAACGCTTCATCTGCGCGCGCGACGGCGGTGCCACTTTGTTATTCTGAACAATAACAGGACCATCAGGCATATTCTTGACGGCCTGCTTGATGATTTTCAGAGACTGCCACATTTCTTCGAAACGCACGAGGAAACGGTCATAGCAGTCACCGTTCTTGCCGACCGGAATGTCAAAATCGAAATCTTCGTATGAGTCATAAGGCTGCGACTTGCGAAGATCCCATGCCAGACCGGATGCGCGAATATTCGGGCCGGTAAAGCCCCAATCAAGCGCCTCTTCGGCGGTCACGGTTCCGATATCAACCGTACGCTGTTTAAAGATACGGTTGCCGGTAAGAACGCGATCAAAATCGTTCAGGAAGATGTCAAACTGATCAGCCCAGGCATCGATGTCTTCAAGCAAGCCAGCCGGAAGGTCGGCAGCAACACCGCCCGGACGGAAATAGTTGGCGTGAAGACGGGCACCACAGGCGCGCTCATAGAATTCCATGAGCTTTTCACGTTCTTCAAAGCCCCAGAGAAGCGGCGTCATCGCACCAACGTCGAGCGCAAATGCCGTCATATTCAGGATATGGTTCAGGATACGGCCGATTTCGGCGTAAAGAACACGGATATACTGAGCACGTTTGGGAACTTCGACGCCCATCAGCTTTTCGATGGCCAGGCAATACGCATGTTCCTGGTTCATCGGTGCGACATAGTCAAGACGATCAAAATACGGCGTTGCCTGAATATAGGTTTTATATTCGATCAGCTTTTCCGTGCCACGGTGCAAAAGGCCAATATGGGCATCTGCACGTTCAATGACCTCGCCGTCCATTTCCAGGACCAGACGCAGAACCCCGTGAGCAGCAGGGTGCTGCGGACCGAAGTTCATGGTCATATTTTTGATTTTTTGTTCGGACATCAGGCCTTGCCCTCCGCCTTTTCATCGCCCGGGAGAACATTCTGGATGCCTTCCCATGGGCTTTCGAAATCGAAATTGCGGAAATCCTGAACCAGTTTGACCGGCTCATAGACGACGCGCTTCTGCTCATCGTCATAACGAACTTCGACATAGCCGGTCAGCGGGAAATCCTTACGCAGCGGATGACCTTCAAAACCGTAATCGGTCAGGAGACGACGGGGATCGGGATGACCGGCAAAGAAGATACCGTACATGTCCCAGGTTTCGCGCTCGAACCAGTCGGCGGCGCTGAAAAGCGAGACACAGCTTGGTACCGGGCTTTCTTCGTCAGTCCGTACCTTAACGCGGATGCGCAGGTTATGCTTAAGCGACAGCATATGATAGACGACATCGAAACGCTCGGCGCGTTCCGGGTAATCTGCACCACAAACGTCGATAAGCTGCTTGAATAAGCAGCCGGTATCATCCCGAAGGAAGGTCAGAACTTTTAGAATGTCATCGCGCTTGGCAATGACGGTCAACTCGCCGTAACGAATCTCGGTTTCGAGAATTTCGTTTGCAAGCTGGGACACCACAAGATCTTTAAGATCTTTCAATGCGGCGCTGTTATCGCTGAGCAGTTCGCTCATGCAAGCCCCCTATTACGGATCAGCGTGTCAAAACACCAGTTCGGCGGATTTTCTTTTGCAACTGCATCACGCCGTAAATCAGCGCTTCGGCTGTCGGCGGGCACCCCGGAACATATACGTCAACCGGAACAACACGATCACAACCGCGCACCACCGAATAGGAATAGTGATAGTAACCGCCGCCATTGGCGCACGACCCCATCGAAATAACCCAGCGCGGCTCTGCCATCTGGTCATAGACCTTACGCAGTGCCGGGGCCATTTTGTTGGTCAGTGTACCAGCAACGATCATGACGTCTGATTGACGCGGGCTTGGGCGGAAGACAAGACCATACCGGTCAAGGTCATAACGCGACGCAGCCGAATGCATCATCTCAACAGCACAGCATGCCAGACCAAAGGTCATTGGCCACATCGAACCAGTGCTTGCCCAGCTTGCGAGCTTGTCAAGATTGGCAAGGACAAAGCCCTTGTCATTCATCTCGTCAAACACGCCCTTAAGCAGGGTATCCTGATCCGTGCCGGGTGCCAGGGATGCGCCTGTATTGGTGCTCACTCCCATTCCAAAGCTCCCTTCTTCCATTCGTAGATAAATCCGACCGTCAGAACGGCCAGGAAGATCACCATCGAAACGAAGCCGAATGTGCCGATATCACCGAGGGTAACAGCCCACGGGAACAGGAACGCGACTTCAAGGTCGAAAATAATGAACAAGATTGCAACCAGATAGAACCGCACGTCAAACTTGATGCGCGCATCTTCGAACGGCGCAAAACCGCACTCATATGCGGACAATTTTTCGACATCCGGTGCCTGTTTGGCAAGAACCAGCGACGCGATGATGATTACCGCCGAAAGACCGACGGCGATCCCGATAAACACCAGGATCGGAAGATATTCCGAAAGAAGCTCTTGCATCTCTCTGACCTCTCAAGAACAGGCCTTTTGACCCGACCAGGTCCCCACCTGGCCAATATCGGCGCACCATAGCGTATGCACCGCACAAGTTCCAGACATTCGAACAGTTTGACCCGTCTTAAGTCCAGAAACTTTCTAATCTTTTCGTACCGTTTACTATCGTCCGATATCGGGCCGCACATCGATATGATCAAGACCCAATCGTGCGAAGCAACGTTAGCAACACATGAAAAGGCGATCGCGGAAAAGACGAAACGCCCGATAAAAGGCAACAGATGAAGGGTCATGGCGCGAGCGACGAGACTTGAACTCGCGACCTCCGGCGTGACAGGCCGGCGCTCTAACCAACTGAGCTACGCCCGCAAAATGACCATCATTCGGCGCGCCTTTGTTAGACCACCCCCAAAACCAAGTCAAGCAGCTAGCAATGTTTTCAACCCTTTCGACATTTAGCCGCGCCAACATCACCCTGTGAATGACAATTTCGCCTCCTTTTGTACTGAATTAACCCTTTCTGCACATTTTACGCCCTCAATTCGTTTGGGGTTTTGCATTGGGGCGTCAGCTTTTATAGAATTGTTGACAAATTTCTCCTATCTTACGGTGCGATAGGGGCAAGTTCGAACATCCCACAACTGATTTCGAACAGAGTCATTAGGACGGAGAAGACCACTCGTGGGGCGCGTTAAAGAAGAATACAGATCACTGGCCGGTCCTGAGAAAGCTGCGATTCTCATGCTCGCACTTGGCGAAGAACACGCGACCAAAATGTTCAGCATGATGGATGATGAGGAAATCAAAGAGATTTCCCAAACCATGTCGAGCCTTGGCACCATCGGGTCCAACATCGTTGAACGCCTGTTTGTCGAATTTGCAGATCAGCTTTCTTCAACCGGCTCGCTTGTCGGCTCGTTTGATACGACCGAACGTCTGCTCTCGAAAGTTCTGTCCGAAGACCGTGTTAACGGCATCATGGAAGAGATCCGCGGCCCTGCGGGTCGTACCATGTGGGACAAGCTCAACAACGTTAACGAAGCCGTTCTGGCCAACTACCTTAAGAACGAATACCCGCAGACAGTCGGCGTTGTGCTCTCAAAGCTTAAACCTGGCCACTCTGCTGCCGTGCTGTCGCTTTTGCCGGAAAACTTCTCAATGGAAGTGATCATGCGTATGTTGCGCATGGAGGCCGTGCAGAAAGAAGTTCTCGACAATATCGAAAAAACGCTTCGCACCGAGTTCATGTCCAACCTTGCGCGCGGTTCGCGCGGGGATAACCACGAACTTATGGCCGATATCTTCAACAGCCTTGATCGACAGAGTCAGGACCGGTTCCTTACCGCACTTGAGGAACGTAACCGTGACTCTGCGGAAAAGATCAAAGCCCTCATGTTCACCTTCGAAGACCTTGCACGCCTGGACAACAACGGTGTTCAGACCCTGCTGCGTCAGGTGGAAAAAGACAAACTGGCCTTGGCCCTCAAAGGATCGACCGATCAGATGCGCGACCTGTTCTTCAAGAACATGTCCGAACGTGCAGGCAAGATGATGCGCGAAGACATGGACGCACAGGGGCCTGTCCGCCTGTCGGATGTCGAAGAGTCGCAAATGATGATTGTGCAACTGGCCAAGGAACTGGCGGCACAGGGCCAGATCGTTATTTCCGAAGGCGGCGGCGAAGACGAGATGGTTTATTAAGCCCCGCGGCCACGTCAAAACGCTTTTACAAAGGACAGCCTCGCGCTGTCCTTTTTCTTTTATGCACCCTCAACAACGGCGAAGGCTGTTTTGCGCGCAGCCTAACCCTGCCCGCCATTTTAATTATGTGCTTTGATTATCCAATGATGACGTTCGGGACCGGGTCGGTAATCGACTTGATTTCCCAACGCAGGCGGTTCTGCCCACCAACCTTGGTAAACTCATCTGCGTTATGGCTGCGGATACCAGCAGACGTCCGAACTTCAATCTTGCCGGTCATTTGATAGCCCAATGCCGTCAGGCGCTCCTCATAACGATCAGGAACGAACCCACCACGAATTTCGACGGTATTGGAGTTTGTATAAAAGAACATCTCGAGAATGCGAGAATTGCGGCGCACAAAGACAAAGCTTTTGTCGCGCATGATATTGCTGCGGCGCTCATAATCAATGTTGAACACCCCGCGCCCGTTGTACGTTAGCTGCCGCACACCGGAATCGCGTTTAAGATCGGCCAAAACAACTGCGACCTTTTCCTTTTCCGCATCAGCATCAAGAGTGCCATCCAAAAGGCCTTCAGTGATGGTTGGCTGCACAAGCAAGCCCCGGTAGCTCAGCCGATAATCACCGTTGCGCTCCATACTGAGATCAATGGTGAAGGCTTCGGGGAGATAACAGCCAACAAGGACCACAGGCATCAACAGCGCCAGCAGGAAGCTCCTGAGGCGTCGTAGAGCGACTTTGCCGCCCAGTGACGACAGATCCCTGCAAAACGGCGTGAGCCACATTGAAATCAGTTTGGATTGACAGTCGTTCATTATGGTTATTTTCCAATTTCTCGTGGCCACAAGATCAAGATTGCCTGTCAGGCTAGCAAGCGTCAACTTTTACAGTCATTTACACCGGTCCGCGCCATGAATGGTCCTCGATACACCAGCGGTCCGATTCGCCAGGCCTTGCGCGATTTGTGCGCCTGCACCGCAAATATCATCGCACTGCGGCACTGTGGGCCCAGCATCCATATGGATCATACATTTTATGGATGACGCACTGCAGGATGCCCTGACGCCATTTGACCCGTAAAAAGGATTTGGTGCACCAAAAGCGTGGCTGTTTTGGACGCACTGTGAAAACTGGCGTTATGTGGGGAAATGCAGGAATTATCGGGAATGTGAAACAGGCAAAGAAAAAGGCACCCTTTAGGGGTGCCTTAATCGTGGTGGGTGATGAGAGATTTGAACTCCCGACCCTCTCGGTGTAAACGAGATGCTCTAACCAGCTGAGCTAATCACCCGATGTTCCCGCGCTGTATTCTGCGGAAGCGGGGCGGAACTTAGCATGCTTTTTGCAAAAAGCAATCGATACATTGCAGAAAATTGAAACTTCTATTTCAAGGGTATTTAACATTGCCACATGGTCAACCGTGGCACCCTGTTTTACGCGATTTACAGCAGAAAACGGCGCGATATCAAAACAGCCCGAAACGAATTTAATGGCGATGTGATTCGATCAAAAACAGACAAAGAAAAAAGGCACCCTTTAGGGGTGCCTTAATCATGGTGGGTGATGAGAGATTCGAACTCCCGACCCTCTCGGTGTAAACGAGATGCTCTAACCAGCTGAGCTAATCACCCGATGTTTCCGCGCTATCTTGCGAAAGCGGGCGGAACATAGCATGGATTTTAGAAAAAGCAATGCCGGTGACTAATGTCACCGGCATTTTTATTCAAAACATCGCCAAACTTAGTTGACGGCGTCTTTAAGGCCTTTACCAGCCTTGAATTTCGGCTGTTTCGATGCCGGGATGTCGATTTCTTCACCGGTGCGCGGGTTGCGACCTTTTGAAGCAGCGCGAGCAGCGACAGCGAAGGTACCGAAACCAACCAGACGAACTTCGTCGCCGGATTTCAAAGAATCGGTGATGGAATTGAAAACAGCATCAACTGCCTTAGCGGCGTCAGCTTTTGAAAGATCGGCTTTAGCAGCTACACTTCCAACGAGATCGTTTTTATTCACTTCCTGGCCCCCTTGTTTGGACGTTCGGAGTTATGAGGAAATTTGGTTTGCCCCAAACCTGTTGCATGGGCAGTGTAAGCAGGTCGCAAACATCTCGTCAATGCGAGAGACGCAGTTTTCTGCGGTTTCTGACGTTTTTTTCGATTTTTTGCACTTTACACTCCTCCAGACATAGACCTTTGTCGATTCTTGGCCAAAGTTATCCACAGAAAAAGGGGAGCAATCATGCTGCTCCCCTTTGATTTCTGCCAGTTCGGACGTTTGTTAATGAGTGGTCACACCACCAACATCCGATTCTTCGTCGTCTTTGGATTTGACGACAACGTCATCGACACCCTCTTCCCATTCAATCGGCACCAGCGGATTGACCAGTGCGTGGCTGAGAACCTCGTTGACATGCGACACCGGAATGATTTCCATACCGCGTTTAACGTTATCGGGAATCTCTTCGAGATCCTTTTCGTTTTCCTGCGGGATCAGGACAACTTTCACCCCGCCGCGCAATGCGGCCAGAAGTTTTTCTTTCAAACCACCAATCGGAAGAACACGACCACGCAAGGTGACTTCGCCTGTCATGGCGACATCTTTGCGCACCGGATTTCCTGTTAGAACCGAAACAACCGACGTCACCATGCCAACACCAGCGGACGGACCGTCTTTTGGTGTTGCGCCCTCGGGAACGTGAACGTGAATGTCACGTTTCTGGAACAAGGTCGGCTTGATGCCAAAGTCTACGGCACGCGACCGCACGAACGATGTCGCGGCCTGAATCGATTCAGTCATGACCTCACCGAGCTTACCGGTGGTTTTCATGTTGCCTTTGCCCGGTACAGTGACCGATTCAATCTGCAACAGATCGCCGCCAAATTCGGTGTAGGCAAGACCGGTAACAACACCGACCTGATCTTCACCCTCAGTTGCGCCATAGCGGAACTTACGGATTCCGGCATATTTACCAAGGGTCCGCGGCGTTACACGCACAGATTTGATGCTTTCGAGCATGATCCGTTTGGTCGCCTTACGGGCAAGACGGGCAAGTTCACGTTCAAGACTACGCACCCCGGCTTCGCGAGTGTAGTAACGGATCAGATCGCGCAGCGCGTCGTCCGAAATGCTCCACTCATCCTTTTTCAGGCCGTTATCCTTGACCTGTTTGGGGATCAGGTGACGCTTGGCGATTTCGACCTTCTCGTCCTCGGTATACCCCGAAAGACGAATGACCTCCATACGGTCCAACAGCGGCTGCTGCATCCGAAGCGAGTTCGCCGTGGTAACGAACATGACATCGGAAAGGTCGTAATCGACTTCCAGATAATGATCGTTGAAGGTCGAATTCTGTTCCGGATCAAGCACCTCAAGCAGGGCTGATGCAGGGTCGCCACGGAAATCCGAACCCATTTTTTCAATCTCGTCGAGAAGGAAAAGCGGGTTGGAGTATTTGGCTTTTTTCATACCCTGAACGATCTTGCCCGGCATGGACCCGATATAGGTCCGCCGGTGACCGCGGATTTCAAACTCATCGCGCACCCCACCAAGTGACATCCGCACAAAGCTGCGACCGGTCGCATTGGCCATTGATTTACCAAGCGAGGTTTTACCAACACCGGGAGGACCAACAAGACACAGGATCGGGCCTTTGACTTTTTTGGTGCGCGCCTGAACGGCTAAATACTCAAGGATGCGTTCCTTGACCTTTTCCAGACCAAAATGATCCTTATCCAGAACCTTTTTAGCCTTTTTCAGGTCGTGCGACACGCGCGAACGCTTGTTCCACGGAATAGACACCATCCAATCAAGATAGTTGCGCACCACGGTGGCTTCTGCCGACATCGGGCTCATATTGCGCAGTTTCTTGAGTTCGGCTTCGGCCTTTTCCTTTGCCTCTTTGGGCATTTTGGCTTTGTTCAGCTTCTCTTCGAGTTCAGAAGCTTCGTCCTTGCCGTCTTCACCCTCGCCCAGTTCTTTCTGAATGGCTTTAAGTTGCTCATTCAAATAGTACTCGCGCTGGGTTTTTTCCATCTGGCGTTTGACGCGGTTGCGGATCTTCTTTTCGACCTGCAGCACACCAATTTCGGATTCCATGAACCCGAAAATACGTTCCAGACGGTCACCAACAAGGGCGGTTTCCAGAAGTTCCTGTTTTTCGGAAATCTTAAGCGACAAGTGCGATGCAACCGTGTCAGCAAGCTTCGCCGGTTCTTCGATCTGATTGACCGAAACCAGGACTTCTGGTGGAATTTTCTTGTTGAGTTTGATGTACTGTTCAAACTGTGTGACCACAGAACGGGCGAGAGCCTCGAGTTCGCTGTCGTCTTCGTCAGCATCCTCACGCACACCGGCATGGGCCTGGAAGAATTCCGGATTATCAACGTATCCCGAAATTTCGGCGCGTTTACCGCCTTCGACCAATACCTTTACCGTGCCATCCGGCAGCTTGAGAAGCTGCAGAACAGTTGCAACAGTACCAACTTCATAGAGATCTTCGACTGCCGGATCATCAAGACCGGCGTCTTTCTGTGTGACAAGCAGGATCTGCTTGTCTTCGCGCATGACATCTTCGAGCGCACGCACAGACTTTTCACGTCCCACAAACAGGGGGACAATCATGTGCGGGAACACGACAATGTCGCGCAACGGCAGCACCGGATATATTTCGCCACGCGCTAATTCGACCATTATGTTCTATTCCCTAATCTGAGCCAAAACGTTGCTGCGGTCCTGCTTTAGGCCCCGCCAGCAACGCGAACATTCAAAAGATAATCTGAAATTCCCGCACCGCAATAGGTTGCCGGTGCGGGAAATTGATATCAGGCAGAGTGCTCGACACCTTCTTGACGTTCCGCATGGATCAGCAATGGTTTTGCTTTTCCTTCGACAACATCAGCGCTGATCACGATTTCCTCGACACTTTCGAGGGTTGGCAGGTCGAACATGGTATCAAGCAAGATGCCTTCCATGATCGACCGCAAGCCACGTGCACCGGTTTTACGTTGAATCGCCTTCTCGGCAATTGCTTTGAGCGCATCGGTCTGGAAGGTCAGTTTAACGTCTTCCATATCGAACAGACGCTCATACTGCTTGATCAGCGCGTTTTTCGGCTCGGTCAGGATCTGGACCAAAGCATCATCGTCGAGATCTTCAAGCGTTGCCAAAACCGGCAGACGACCAATGAACTCCGGGATAAGACCGAATTTCAAAAGATCTTCCGGCTCAACACCGCGCAAGACATCACCCGTGCGCCGCTCTTCAGGGCTACGAACATCGGCACCAAAGCCAATTGCGCTGCCCTTGCCACGCTGCGAGATCACCTTATCGAGGCCCGCAAATGCGCCACCTACGATGAACAGGATGTTGGTCGTGTCAACCTGGAGGAATTCCTGTTGCGGATGTTTCCGGCCACCCTGCGGCGGCACAGAGGCAACAGTGCCTTCCATGATCTTCAGCAATGCTTGCTGGACGCCCTCGCCCGAAACATCACGCGTAATCGACGGATTGTCCGACTTGCGCGAGATTTTGTCAACTTCGTCAATATAGACGATGCCGCGCTGGGCGCGTTCGACGTTGTAGTCTGCAGCCTGCAACAGCTTAAGAATGATGTTCTCGACGTCTTCACCGACATAACCGGCTTCGGTCAGTGTGGTGGCATCCGCCATGGTGAAGGGAACATCAAGAATCCGTGCCAAGGTCTGGGCCAGAAGCGTTTTACCGCAACCGGTCGGACCTACCAGCATGATATTGGATTTTGCCAGTTCGATATCTTCGTTCTTGCTGGCGTGATGCAGACGCTTGTAATGGTTGTGAACCGCGACCGAGAGAACTTTTTTCGCATGGCCCTGACCAATGACATAGTCATCAAGGACCTTGCAAATCTCTTGCGGAGAAGGCACCCCGTCAGCCGATTTGACGAGATGGGTTTTGTGCTCTTCGCGGATGATGTCCATGCAAAGCTCTACGCATTCATCACAGATGAATACGGTTGGACCGGCGATGAGCTTGCGAACCTCGTGCTGGCTCTTTCCACAGAAAGAACAGTACAGAGTGTTCTTGGAGTCCCCGCTATTCGATTTGCTCATACAAACCCCAATTACGTTTGACGTTATCTTTTATCGCCATGTTAGCCGGTAAACGATACCGATCTCAACGTTTAATCTGCGCTTTTCGGCCATTTGGCTACTTGATTGATATGGGATCGCCATTGTGGTTGCGAAACCCCTTACTCTAATCACCCAAACGTTTGAGTAACCCGCAAGTTCCAATCAACGGCCAAAAAGCCACGCACCCTCTTGTCTATGACTTAAAACTGCCATGAGGCAAGTCATAAAAAAACGCCCCGGCCAACGACCGGGGCGTTTTCACCGACCGTTATCAGACGATCAGTCTTTCTTTTCGGCGCTTTCCGTCTTCGGACGCGACGTAACCACCTCGTCAATCAGACCAAATTCCTTGGCCTGATCGGGGGTCAGGAAGTTATCACGCTCCATCGCATCTTCAATCGTCTTGAGATCACGGCCGGTATGTTCGACATAGATCTCGTTAAGACGCTGACGCAGTGCCAGAATTTCGCGGGCATGGATTTCGATATCCGATGCCTGCCCCTGGAAGCCGCCAGACGGCTGGTGGATCATGACACGTGCATTTGGCAGGCAATAACGCTTACCTTTTGCACCGGCCATCAACAGTAGTGAGCCCATGGAAGCCGCCTGCCCCATGCACACCGTAGAGACATCACAACGGATGTACTGCATGGTGTCATAGATGGCGAGACCAGAAGTCACAACACCGCCCGGAGAGTTGATATAGAGCGAAATATCCTTATCAGGATTTTCCAATTCGAGATGCAGGAGCTGCGCGCAGATCAACGACGACATGCCGTCATGAACCTGACCGTTGATGAAGACGATCCGCTCCTTGAGCAAACGCGAAAAGATGTCATAGGCCCGTTCACCACGGCTGGTCTGTTCAACCACCATCGGTACGAGCGAGTTCATCCGTTCTTCAATCATCAACTGCAATCCTCCTGCATGATCCCAAACCGATTCCGGTAAGGATGTATTCACTTCCGATTAGTCAGCTTTCTTTTTAGCAGCCGGCTTCTTGGCAGCAGCTTTCTTGGCCGGAGCCTTTTTCTCTGCGTCCTTTTTCGCCGGTGCCTTTTTGGCAGCCGATTTTTTCTTCGGAGCTTCTTCTTCCTCTTCAGGCTTCAGAAGCTCTTCAACGGTGACGGTCTTTTCTTCAACCTTGGCAAGCTCAACGATGAAATCAACGACCTTGTCTTCATATACAGGGCCCTGAAGCGCCTGCAAGGCCTGCGGGTTATTTTTGTAGAATTCAATAACCTGCTGTTCCTGACCCGGATATTTCTGGGCTTCGGCAACGAGAACCTTGTTGACGTCTTCCTGAGTAACCTGAATGTCGTTGTTACGACCAACTTCAGCCAGAAGCAGACCAAGAAGAACGCGGCGTTCTGCGATTTCGCGGAACTCGGCGGTCAGCTCTTCTTCGGACTTGCCTTTGGTTTCGTCGTCTTCCTGTCCAGCTTCACGGGCCTGTTTGATCTGACCAATGATACCTTCGAGTTCGTTGTCGACCAAGGAGGTCGGCAGTTCGAACTTGTGGTTCTCAGCCAGCGCGTCAAGCAGTTCGCGCTTCATTTTCTGACGCGCGACCGATTCGTACTCACGGCCGTAATCCTTGCGGATTGCGTCTTTGAGCGCCTCAAAGCTGTCCTGACCGAGTTTTTTGGCCAGTTCATCATCCAGCTCAGCCGGTTTCTTTTCTTTGATTTCTTTGACGGTCACGTCGAACTCGGCATCTTTGCCGGCAAGTTCAGCCGCACCGTATTCTTCCGGGAATTTAACTTTAACGACGAGTTCGTCGTCAGCGTTAACACCGGTAAGCTGTTCTTCGAAACCTTCGATGAACGAACCGGAACCCAGTTCAAGTTCGTAGGCTTCGGCTTTGCCGCCTTCGAATGCTTCGCCATCGATTTTGCCGAGGAAGTCGATAACGACAACATCACCGGTTTTCGATTTGCGTTTGCGCGCCAACGGAGCAGTGGTGCCCTGTGCCGCTGCAATACGCTCAAGCGTTTCATTGACTTTGGCATCGTCGAGTTCAACGACTTCGCGGGTCAGCTTCAGCTTTTTGAAGTCCATGGCTTCGATCGCCGGGATGACTTCAACAGCAATGTCGAACTCAAGATCCCCGCCTTCATCGAATTTGGTTACTTCGATTTTCGGCTGAACGGCCGGGCGCAGGTCATTGTCGTTAAGAACTTTGCCTGTGTTTTCGTTCACAGTGGCTTCAAGAACTTCGCCCATGACCGATTGACCGTAGCGCTGACGCAGGAGTTTCGCCGGGATTTTGCCCGGGCGGAAGCCTGGAAGGCGAACCTGGTCTTTGATCTCGTCAAGCTTGGCGACGACTTTTTCTTCGATGAGTGCGGCTGGCACCACGACTTTGAACTCGCGCGCCAGGCCTTCGTTTTTGGTTTCAGTAACCTGCATAGATAACTCTTTTGCTTGGTTCGAATAATGTCCGTTACGCGACGCAGTCCGGACGTCAGAAAGTCAAAATGACTAAACGAATATGTAATCTGGTCCAAATGTATGGTCTGCAGAGTGGTACGGGCGAAGGGACTCGAACCCCCACGAATTGCTTCACCAGGACCTAAACCTGGCGCGTCTACCAATTCCGCCACGCCCGCACACAAGCATACCAAACACGCCGGACGAACCGGCATGAGTGCGCCTTAATACAAACTTCGCTGACCTCATGCAAGCATCGCCTTTCGACATTTGCGTTCTGGCTTCAATTAAACCGCTTCAACACCCCAAAACCTTGCGGTTCTGCTGGCTTCGTTATGTCATGAAACTAACGCAAAAGGCGCTTCACACTGCTTGAAACAGCGATTTCGCCCTGCCCGACATAGTTTTCATGATTTTTTTCGATCATCGGCAGGTGATAAAGATAATTGACCATCATGCCAAATGACTGCGCCCAGCCGTCCGGCTTACCGTTACCGTTCCAGTTTAAACGCTCGATGCGTGCGCCATTACTGAGATGGAAATGTGCGACTGGATCAAATGCCGCCCCGGTTTCTGGTCGTTTGGCATTCAGAAGATACCATGCAGTCAAAAACTCGATATTGGTTTTGGTGCGTTCCCCCACCGCATCGGGGCTTTGTGCGGGTGGTTTTGGCCCCATCAATTCATCACAATCGTTTAATGCCGCTTCGATGATCTTGGGTAAGCCGGTTTCCGCCCCCTTTGCCATGGCATCAAGCTGACGATCCATCCAGATCCGCAGCCCCGGTATGGGGGATAAGGTACAAAACTGTTTTAGATGCGGCAAATCGCGTTGCAGTTGGCTTACCACCCGCTTGATCAGGAAATCACCAAAGCTGATCCCGGCCAAACCGGCCTGCGCATTCGAAATGGAATAGAAAATTGCTGTATCAGCCCTCTCGACTGATCCCGCATCATCGCCATCATGACCTTCATCATTATCGTCGGCTTGAATAAGCTTGTCGATGTTTCCGGAAATTCCGTTGACCAAGGCAACCTCGACGAAGATCAAAGGCTCATCTGGCATTCCCGGATGGAAAAAGGCAAAGCAGCGCCGGTCTGGTGCAAGCCGACGTTTCAGATCATCCCAGCTTTGAATGGCATGAACGGCTTCATAGGCAATCAGTTTTTCCAGAAGCGACGCGGGTGAATTCCACGTAATCCGTTCGAGTTCAAGAAACCCGATATCAAACCATCCCGCCAGCAAGGTCTTGAGATCACGTTCCAACATTGCCAGTCCGGGGGCTTCTTTGCGCCAGCGCAAAAGATCACCGCGCAGATCAACCAGAAACTTCACACCCTGCGGTAATGAATTGAATTCCTTAAGAATTGATCGAAATGGCGGCACAAGCGCATCGCGCAGTTCAGATTCGAGCAACGCCCTTTCCGCCAGATCATCGGCCATATCCCAATCGGTCATGATGGCCGCAACCCGATCACGATCAATCCCAAATTCATTGACCAGCAAGTGCAAGAAAGCCCGCTTACCATCGTCATCAAGACGCAAGAAATCATGACCAAGGGCGGCCGCACGCCCTCGTGCCGACACCGCCCCACCGCGCCCGGCAAGACAATCGGCAATCTGCCGACGCCAATGTTCCTGACGGCTCTGGTTTTCATCGCGTCCCAAACTGCGCACAACCGAACTGTCACGCAGTTCACGCCACGCACCACGCAGATTATCAAGTGTTCTGTCGAGAAATGTTTGCGACATGGTGGCCTCCAACGGCCTATTGGCAGAAAATATAATGCCCACCGGCAATTTTAAAATCTGGCATGACAACACAAGATACGCATCGCTTCGTCATGCTTGATGTCCTGATATATCGGTGTTGTTTTGTTCTGCGTCCAGCATCGCAACAAAGATGTCATCGAAATGACCACGCAAAGGCTAAGTAAAAGCTATTTGCGCGATGCCAGCCACAATTCGCGCAAGATCACCGGAAAATGATCGGGGATGTCCTCGGCAATCAAACCCGGCCCAATATCTGTGCCACTGCGCCCGTGCAACCAAACACCCATGCAGGCCGCATCAAACATTTCCATGCCTTGTGCCATAAGCCCGGCAATCACCCCGGCCAAAACATCCCCCGACCCGGCTGTTGCCAACCATGGGGCGTCAACCGCACTGATAGCGGCACGTCCATCCGGGGCCGCAATAACGGAGTCCGCCCCTTTTATCAGGACCGTGGCACCACTGCGCTTGGCCGCCGCACGCGCACGGGCCAGCTTATCGCCGTCAATATCGGGAAACAGGCGTGTAAATTCGCCTTCATGCGGCGTCAGAACCGTTGGTCCCTGCACGGCAAAACATAATGTAGAGGGATCGTCGGAGAAACTGGTTAGCGCGTCCGCATCCAAAACGGTTGACCGGCAAAGATGCAAAAGCTGCAACACCAGACTGCGCGTACTGTCACCAACTCCGTAACCCGGCCCAACAACAAAAGCATTATGCCGACAGTCGTTCAAAAGGGCTTCAAGCCCGGAAATGGATGCCGTCATAGTGCCCGGGGCATCGGCGGCATAGACCGGCAATACAGACGCATCGGAAACAATGGTCAACAACCCAACACCCGAACGCCGTGCCGCGCGCGCGACAAGCCGTGTCGCACCCGTCATCATGGTCCCGCCAAAAGCCAGCAAATGGCCACGATGATATTTATGACCATCAAGCCCCGGCCAGCGAATACCAGCCCGCCACAACACCGGATCATTGCGCCAGCATGTCGGGCGGATTTCCGACACCACCTGATCGGAAATGCCAATATCACGGATGGCAAGTTCACCGCACAGCTGCCGTCCCGGCAACAAATAGTGCCCCGGCTTGGCCCGACAGAATGTCACCGTCAGATCCGCCTTGATCGCACACCCCATAATGCACCCGGTGTTTCCGTCAACACCGCTTGGCACATCGACCGAAACCACCACAGACATGCTGTCATTGACCGATGCAACAAGGTCGGCAACGTCGCCGGTAATGTCACGCGCCAGCCCCGCGCCAAAAATACAATCAACAATCAGATCCGCACCAATCACCAATGCCGGTGACAAGCGTTCGGTTGCACCGTCCCACTGTTTGGCATGAAAGGCTGCATCACCGCCAAGGTGTTCGACCTCACCCAGCAACCCAAGCCGCACTGACCAGCCTTCGTCACGCAGCAATCTGGCAATGACAAACCCATCACCACCGTTATTGCCCGGACCACACAGAACCGAAACTGATCTGGGCGACCAATGGCGTACGATTTCCTCAAACACCTTCCGCCCGGCATTTTCCATCAGAACATCACCGGGAATGCCACCATCAATCGTCTTGCGGTCAGCGTCATACATCTGGTCGGTTGTTAGAATTTCAAACATTTTTCACCCTCAAAATTCCCTACCAACATTCCCTATCAACATCCTTGGCGCAGTCAACCTAAGCACCGACTGTAAATCAGCAACAGACATCGGTAGCCATTTGTTTTTCGCCTCAGTATATTGCAAACGATTTCGCGAGTCAGACAGTTAAGACAGTTACGATCATTTGCATTGGTGTTTTGGTCTGATCGGCCCGCATACGCGAGAATTCACAACGAGGCTTTTCCGGCATGCATGTTGTCGTTTTGGGCGCTGGCGTCATTGGGACGACGGCGGCCTGGTATCTTTTGGAAAATGGCCATCAGGTTACTGTCATTGACCGCCAACATGCCAGCGCACAGGAAACCAGCTTTGCCAATGGCGGGCAAATTTCGGCCTGTCATGCCACACCCTGGGCCAATTCAAGCACTCCCAAACAAATCCTGAAATGGCTGGGCCGCGAAGAAGCCCCCCTTTTGTTTCGGATGCGCTTTGACCCAAAGCTGTTTGCCTGGGGGCTTCGCTTCCTGCGCAACTGCACCGATGCACGGGCCAAAGAGAACCTTGAAAAGGCGTTGAGGGTTGCGGTGTACAGCCGTGACTGCCTAAAGCAACTGCGCAAGGATACCGGCCTTGACTATGATCACCGCCAACAGGGTATCCTTCACATATGCCGTGATGACGATGAATTAACCGCGGTCGAGACAGCCACCGCGCAAATGCGTGACTTTGGTCTGAACCGGCGCGTGGTCAGTGCCGATGAATGTTACGAGATTGAACCTACCCTGCGTCACAGCAAGGCCCGCATCATCGGCGGTAGCTTTACCCCCGACGATGAAAGCGGGGACGCGCAAAAATTCACCAGCCTTCTGGCAGAAAAATGTATCGAACGTGGCGCAATTTTCAAATTTGGCGCTACGATCACGGGCCTTGACCATGATCAGGGGCGCGTTACGTCTGTACGCACCGATCAGGGGGAGATTTCCGGCGATGCCTTTGTTGTCTGCTTGGGCAGTTACAGCCCGTTTTTGACCAAACCCCTTGGCATTCATCTTCCGATATATCCCTGTAAGGGCTACTCTATCAGCATCGACACCACCGGGCATGATGGTGCTCCGCAAACCGCCCTGATTGATGACAGTGTGAAAATGGTTTATGCGCGCCTTGGCAACCGGCTTCGCGTGGCGGGAACAGCCGAACTGGATGGATATTCCCTGCGAATGTCCGAACGTCGCAAACAGTTGATTGTTGATAAAGCATTCGAACTATTCCCGAATTCCGGCGATCGGTCCAAAATTGAGTTTTGGTCAGGCCTGCGCCCGGTTACGCCGGATTCTGCCCCTATTCTTGGGGGCACAAAATATGGTAATCTATTTCTAAATACGGGGCATGGGACGTTGGGTTGGACAATGAGTTGTGGATCAGGCAAGGCAATCGCCGACCTGATAAGCCGCAAACGCCCAGACATTCCACTAACGGGGTTAGGTATCGAACGTTTTTGAACGGGCGTTACTGACGAATGATGGGATCAGGGGACGACATGACCAGCAATACACCGATTGGCACGCATACCGTACCATTGGCAGATCAGGTCGTTCTTAACGCCCTTCCGTATGCCGCGATCATTTGTGACCGCAACGGCAAGGTCCTGCAATGTAACGAAGCCATTGCACGGATGATTGGCGTTTCCAAGGAACGCATGCTGGGCACCACCGCCGGTTTCCTGTCCAAGGGCCTTCTGAACGACATTGAAGATGTTTTCGCATCCGGACGGTCTTGGCGCGGTGACATTGTGCTGGTCAGCGCAAATAACGACAGCCACGTCTGTGACCTGTCGATTGCGCCGCTGGAATACTTCCAGAACAATGAGACCCGCACGGCTGTCTTGATGACACTTCTTGAAAATGACCGTCAAAAACAGGCCGAACGCAGCCTGATGGAACAAAACCGCAATCAGTCCGATGCCAATGCGTCAAAATCCGACTTTATCGCCAATATGGGCCATGAGTTACGCACACCGCTGAATGCAATTATCGGCAATTCCGAATTGATTGCCGAAGGCGTGCTTGGCGATATTACCGACGGATACCGTGATTGTGGTCGCGATGTTTTTGAGGCTGGCAAGCACCTGCTGGAACTGGTCAACAACGTTCTTGATGTTTCCAAGCTGTCGGCAGGGTCCATGACGTTGCAGTTAAACGACGAAGACCTTGTGAGCGTCATCAAAGAAGCCACAAAGCTTGCACGTGAAGATATTTCCCGCCACCAGCACAGCCTGCACTTCAATATTGCCGAAACACCAGTTCCGATGCGCTGTGACAAGCTCAAGATCAAGCAAATCCTGATCAATATCCTGAGCAATGCGGCAAAATTCACCCCTGATGGCGGTGTCATCACCGTTGACCTAACCCAGACGGACAAGGACATCACGATTTCCATCGCAGATACCGGTGTGGGCATGAGCCCAAATGACATCCCGCGCGCCTTTGCAAGGTTTGCACAGCTTCATCCGTCCGGGGTTAAGGAAAGTACAGGGACCGGTCTTGGTCTACCGCTGGCAAAGCTTCTGGTCGAACTGCATGGTGGCCGCATGAGCATCGAAAGTGCGCTTGGCAAAGGAACGACTGTGGGCATTACCCTGCCCCGTCTCTGATCACCGCCTGAATAGACAGATCCAAAATACGTAAAGCCCGCAACGGAGCACTTTGGCTTCTGATGCGGGCTTTGCTGTCTATTGGCCTCTGGTCTGGCTTATTGCTGCTTGGCAGAAAGGTTTATCTGATCGTGGCGTTGCCTGATTTCGTCGGGCCAACGGCTTTTGACGTACGAAAGGCTGGCCAGAATTTCCTCATCCGTCAGGACATCCTCAAAACCGGGCATCGCCGACTGATAATCATCCCCGGCCATGACCGATGGCCCATATTTGGTTAGAGCAAACAGCACCGCATCAGGATGATGCCACGTATGTCCGGTTTCATCATGAGGTGGTGCAGGTAGCAATCCGTTGGCATCGCGTTCACGCCAGTTGTCCTGTCCTTCGAATTGCCGACCGTGGCAGGACGCACAATTGGCGTCATAGACTTTCTTGCCAAGTGCGACCAACTTCAAATCATCCGGGCGAAGTTCAACGGATTGATCCCCACCAGCCCCCGGTCCGAAGAAAGTGATGATGCCATAAACAATGGCGGCACCAACCACCCCACCGATGACGAAAACGCCTTTATCTTTCACTGTGAACTCTCTCTTTGTTTTTTATCGCGCGTTTTTAACTGGCGAGATCATTGATGATGGGGCAATGCGGGCGATCATCCCCATGACAGGCATGCACCAGATGAGACAATGTCTTTTGCAGGCTTTGCAGCTCAGCAATCTTGCGTTCGATTTCCACCAGATGGGTTTTTGCGATGTTTTTGACGTCCGATGACGCGCGGTTGCGGTCTTCATACAGCGACAACAACACGCGGCAATCCTCAACCGAGAACCCAAGCCCGCGTGCACGCTGTAAAAAGCGCAACTTGTGCAAATCATCCTCACCATAATCGCGATAACCATTGGCAAGACGTCCCGGCGTCACCAGACCGATATCTTCGTAATACCGGATGGTTTTGGCGGGCAATCCACAAGCACTTGCTGCGTCGGAAATATTCATTTTTGTGCCCCCCGCGCTTTCCAGCGTCGCAGCATCACAGAGTTACTGACAACCGATACAGAACTAAGCGCCATCGCCGCCCCGGCAATCGCCGGGCTCAGCACACCAAAGGCCGCCAGAGGAACACCGATGACGTTATAGGCAAAGGCCCAAAACAGGTTCTGGGCAATTTTGCGACGGGTCGCGATTGAAATATCAATGGCGTCGGCCACCAACGCTGGATCGGAACGCATCAGGGTAATGCCAGCCGTTTCCATGGCAACATCGGTTCCCCCGCCCATCGCAATACCGACATCCGCTGCGGCCAATGCTGGCGCATCATTGATCCCGTCGCCAACCATGGCGACATGACGGCCTTCTTTACGCAGTTTTTCAACCGCCAGCGCCTTGTCCTGCGGACGAATACGCCCTTCACCGCGTTCAAGACCAAGTTGTTCGGCGACATAGCTTGCAACTTCCTGACTGTCACCTGACAGCATGACGCTGTTAATCCCGCGCGCCTTAAGGTCGGCAATCGTCTGTTTGGCTCTTTCGCGAATGCGGTCTTCAAGGGTTATAAAACCGGCATATTTGCCATCAATCGCGATCAGGATGACAGTTCGCCCACACGCCTCATGTTGCGCAATATCAGCCGAAATGACATCGGCATCCGGCATGGAAACTGATTGATCGCGCAACATGGTGTCCGTTCCGATGACAACTGATTTGCCTTCGACCGTTGCCATCACGCCAGCACCGGTTTTGCCCCGGAACTCGGTCACATCTGGGATATCCATCCCCTGATCACGAGCAATCGACACCATAGCACGGGCCAATGGATGTTCGCTGGCCGCCTGAACCGCGGCGGCAAAACGCAAAAGGTCATTTTGATCAACACCGTCAACAGGTTTGACATCGCGCACCGTCGGGCTGCCTTCGGTCAGGGTGCCGGTTTTATCAAAGATGACGGTATCAATGTTATGTGCCTGTTCAAGCGCATCAAAATTGCGGATCAGAATACCCGCGCGCGCCGCACTGCCCGTACCGGCAACCAGTGCCGTTGGTGTTGCAAGACCAAGCGCACAGGGGCACGCAATCACCAGCACCGATACAGCAGCCACGATGGATGCCTCCATCCCGAAACCGGCGAACAACCAACCAGCCAGCGTCACAAGCGCAATAACGATGATGACGGGGACAAAGACAGCAGAAACCCTATCCACCAGTTTTTGAACGGGTGCCTTGCCAGTTTGTGCCTTTTCCACCAAGCGAATGATGCGCGACAACGTGGTGTCGTCGCCAACAGCACTGACCTTGATATCAATTCGTCCGGTGCCATTGACCGCCCCACCGACAACCTCATCCCCGGCCACGCGCGCAACCGGGCGTGTTTCACCGGTGATCAGGCTTTCATCAAGTTCGCTTTCGCCCGCATCAACAATACCATCAACAGGCAAACGTTCACCGGGCAACACCCGCACGATATCGCCAACCTTCAGTTCGTCGATGGCAACATCAATATCCTTGCCATCGACGATTTTACGGGCACGGCGCGGACGCAATGCCATCAATTCGCGAATGGCGGCAGATGCCCCGCGTTTGGCACGGTCTTCCATGATCTTACCGCCAAGGATCAGGGTGATGATGGCGGCAGACGCCTCAAAATACAGATGTGATTGGCCACTCTGGGCGACAATCATGTTGTACAGGCTCAGGAAATAAGCCGACGACGTGCCCAATGCGACGAGGACGTCCATATTCGCACTGCGATGGCGTAATGCGGCAAACGCCCCGCGATAAAACCGCCACCCGATCAGGAACTGAACCGGTGTTGCCAAGGCAAGCTCAACCCACGCAGGCAAATGATATTCAACGCCGAGATACATCCAGATCATCTGAAGCACCAGCGGTGCGGTCAGAACAACCGACGCGCCCAGCAACAGCAACGACCGGTCAACCGGTTTGCCTGACCGCGCCGCGGTTTCGCTATCATTGTTGTTGTTTGCAGATGATTTATTCCGTGATGTCGCATGATACCCGGCATCTTCGACCGAACGGATAGCGATTTCATCACTCATCTGACCGGGAAGTGCGGTGATGCTGGCCTGCTCAAGAGCAAAGTTCACAGTGGCCTCTGTCACACCGGGCAATGCGGCCAATGCCTTTTCCACACGACCGGCACAGTTGGCACAGGTCATGCCATCAATGTCATAGGACCAGGTTTCTTCGGCGACGGAATAACCGGCATCCGCGACCGCCTGCGCAATGCGCCGCACATCCACTTTGTCGCCATCAAATGCGACATGTGCGGTATTGAGGGCAAGATTGACATCAACGCTTGTGACCCCCTCAAGTCCACCAACCGACTTTTCCACCCGTCCGGCACATCCGGCACAACTCATACCGGTGATTTCAAGATTCACGTCGCGGCTGTTGGCGCTTCGACTTTGTGGTGTTTTCGCGTCTGACGCAGGATCGTTGATCGCGGCGTCTCTTGCTTCTGTCCGGCTATTCATTTTCCTGAACCCTTAACGTGGTTTCATGTCTGATATAGGCGACGATAGACCTTCCAGCAACTGGAAGGTCAAGCAGGAAAATCAAACAACCGCGAACCAAATGCCAAAGCAAGGTCGCAACAAACAAAAGGGCCCCGAAATGCAACACTGCACCGGGGCCTTTTGGATATTAATTTATCAAGCCTTATCCTTGCGGGGTTGGCTCGCCAGCGGCTTTGAACTGGATGTAGTTTGGCAGACCCATCATATCGATCAGGCGAATTTGCTGTTCGATCCAATACGCATGGTCTTCCTCGCTATCATCAAGCAGCACGGTCAGCATGTTCCGGGTCTGGAAATCGTCTTCTGCTTCGGCAACCTTGATCGCCTTTTTGAGAAGATTGATCACGTGATACTCGTGTTCGAGATCATTTTTCATCATCTCGGGCACGGTTTTGCCGATCTTGATCGGCTCACGTGATGCGGTATCTGGCACACCTTCAAGGAACAAAATACGCTCGATCAAACGCTTTGCGTGTTCAAGCTCTTCGTCCTTTTCATGATGCATGCGTTCATACAGCGCGTGCAGACCCCAATCAGCATACATTTCTGCGTGGGTGTTATATTGATCGGCTGCCGACAATTCAGCGGTAAGCTGTTTGTTTAGCGCGGCGATAACCTTTTTACTGCCCTTCATGGCGTAAGCTCCTGATCTGATTAATCGCCGTCGCCCGAACGGCTCTGGATGTAATTCTGCATTCCAATGTTCTCAAGCTGCCATTGCTCGGTCTCAAGCCAATCGACATGCTCTTCCTGTGCTTCAAGGAATTTAACCAGCAGGTCGCGCGTGATAAAATCCTCGGCGGTTTCACAGGCCGTGATTGCTTCGCGTAGCAGCGGCAAGGAAGCCAATTCAAACTTCATGTCGCAGGTGACGATTTCCTCAACATTCTCACCAATCATGAGTTTATTGAGGTTCTGAAGATTGGGCAGCCCTTCGAGGAACAGAATGCGCTCGATGGTGTCATCGGCGCGTTTCATTTCCTTGATCGAGAGCTTGTATTCATACTCGCCCATTTCTTCGACACCCCAGTCACGGAGCATACGGGCATGCAGGAAATACTGGTTAATCGCAGTCAACTGGCTGGTCAAAATGCGATTAAGATACGTGATGATCTTGGGATCACCTTTCATCGTGGCTCTCCTGATGGTTCGGCTGACCAGATATTGGTAACCATACACCCTTGTTTCAAGGGAAAACCACGCCTTTGATTACCATTATCAATAATTTAGGCGTTTTTTGACAAATACTGTTTCAGCAGCCGTTTAGTAAAAATCATTCGTACGTTACCGCATGAGAATGCAAATCGGTTCGCCGCATTTATGGATACCTATCGACCATTTGGTGTAGTTACCCTGCCCGACTCGCACATCCCCGTGTAGTCCGCAAAATACAGACTAAAACACAAAAAGCCGGACAGATGTCCGGCTTTCGCATGGCATTCCCTTATTGAAAGGGTGCCTATATATCGCTGGCGTTATGCAATCGCGTCGCGAGCTGCCTTACGTGCAACGTCTCGAATCTGCCATGGGGAAATCCCGACATCATCAAGGTCGCGTTTATCAAGACCGTAAAGTTCATTCGCAACAGAGCGAGCATAGGCCCAACGGCGAACAGCAACAAAAATACTAGATAAGATCATGTTGAACCTCCTTGGGTTACTAAAAAAGAACGCTGCCTAAAGCCTGATCGTTTTGAGCTTCTGTGTTTGTTGGCGCGTTCTGCTCATCAACTTCTGCGATGCAATATGCCCAAAACTCTTTCGATCCTCAATCACCTAAGTTTGCATATCATCTATTCCAAAACTTCACAGGTTGAGAGCAATAAACTGAGAACCCCCGCCCTTGGGTCGTGGATAGAGCGATTACTCCTCTGATTTTTCGGGCATTCCACACGTCAGGGAAATTTTGCGTCGCAGCATATCAAAGCTGTTCCAGCAAGAATGAGGCGCAGCTATTGGCCAGCATCAAACCCCAGCGGTATCAACGGCAAAGCGTTTTGCAGCGCATGCACCTTAAGCGGCTCGGCAACACCTTTGACCGCATACTCCCCGCAATAGGTTGTTTTCTCTGGTATCAGACCTGCCAGAACGTCTGACACCAGCAGCGGTATTCCAATTTACTTGGTCAGCTTCGAACCGTGCGGTGCGATTAACCGCAACGCCCATCACCGTGAAATCAAGACGATACGCGCCGCCGACGTTGCCATAGACAACTTCTCCGTAATGAAGCCCGACACCAAAGGAAAGCGATGGCAAACCAAGTTCGGGCAGATCAGCAACAATCGGGTGGTGATCTTTCAAATCAATCTTTGCCAATTTGATGCGCACCGGGATGCCATGCCGATGAACTTCATCAATCGGCTTCCGATATAAGAACTTGAGTTCACGTATGCCATCGGAAACTTCGTGAAGTTCCGCCCCCTTTTCGATATCCCAAAGATAGGGCCAAACCGCGACCTGCGAGTGCAAAGATTCGAGCGGACAAAGTGCGCACGCAATGTGAAGTCCGTTAGATTTCACCTGAAACATTTACTGTTCCAAAACACAAGAGGATCGCTGATCAACCGTCCTTATACACGCTATCCAATCAATAACCGGGCCGCTATTCCACACCTCACTCACCCCGCCAACTGCCATGAAACGCATTAATCTTGTTTAAAATGTCCGCATTTGTGCGCACAAGTCACAGCTTTGATGCCCACAAACGTTCTAATTGTTTTTGCTGCTTTGCAATATATTTACGGGCTATTATACTATTTTTGTAACACTTTGTTTCAGTTCGCATTCTGGAAACGCCCTGTTACAGTTTTGTGGATGCAATAGATCGCCTCTCGCAGCATGTTGTCGCTGTAATTGGTTTAAAGCCAGGGAGGAAACATATAATGTATCTGCGCAAAACCATCCTCGCCACAGGTGTGGCGTTATCAGCTCTCGCAACTGCCAGCTTTGCTCATGCCGAGCCTACCGCTGAAGTCCTGCATTGGTGGACTTCGGGCGGCGAAGCAAAAGCTGTCGCAGCTCTTAAAGAAGATTTTGAAGCCAAAGGCGGCAAATGGGTCGATAGCCCGGTCGCTGGTGGCGCTGGCGATGCAGCCATGACTGTTCTGCGTTCGCGCGTTCTGTCGGGTGATGCACCGGCTGCTGTGCAGCTTAAAGGTCCGGCGATCCAGGAATGGGCCGAAGAAGGCGCACTCGCCGACCTTAACGACGTTGCCGCTGCCGAAAATTGGGATGATGTCATTCCGGCAGCAATCCAGGACGTCATGAAGTACGAAGGCGACTATGTTGCTGTTCCGGTGAACATCCACCGTGTTGACTGGATCTGGGCAAACCCGACCCTTCTGGCAAAAGTCGGTGCTGATACGGTTCCGACCACTTGGGACGAGTTCAATGCCCTTGCTGACAAACTGCAGGCTGCTGGCATTACGCCGGTTGCCCATGGTGGTCAGCCTTGGCAGGACGCAACCATCTTTGAAACCGTCGTTCTTGGCCTTGGCGGCCCGGAATTCTATCAGGAAGCACTGGTTGATCTGGACGACGACGCGCTGAATTCTGACACCATGAAAGCGGTGTTTGACCAGATGCGTAAAATCCGTGGGTATGTCGATGCCGACTTCCCGGGTCGTGACTGGAACCTTGCAACCGCAATGGTCATGAATGGCGATGCCGCCATGCAGATCATGGGCGACTGGGCCAAAGGCGAATTCCTTGCTGCTGGTAAAGTCCCGGGCAAAGACTTCCTTTGCGCACCGACCCCGTCAGAAAATGGTTACCTGTTCAACACCGACAGCTTTGCAATGTTCAACGTTTCTGGCGACGACAAAATCGCTGGTCAGAAACTGCTTGCTGAGCTGATTGTTGGTGAAAAATTCCAGGAAACCTTCAACCTTCTCAAAGGTTCGATCCCGGCACGTCTTGGCGTTCCGATGGACAAGTTTGATGATTGTGCGAAAAAATCCGAAGCTGACCTCAAGTCTGCTCAGGATGCTGGCGGCTTCCTGCCGTCGATGGCACATGGCATGGCGCTTCGCGGTCACCTTTCGGGTGCCATCGTTGACGTCGTGACAGCACATTTCAACTCCGACATGACGTCTGACGAAGCTGTCTCACGTCTGGTCGAAGCTGTTGAATTGGCCAAAGACTAATCTCATCTGATCAGAACAGTATTTCTGTCTGAATAGCGCGCAGGCCCCGGTTTTCCGGGGCCTGCTTCCCACTACTTTAACTTTTGAGGCAAAGGGTATGGGGGCTTCTCAAAGCACCGAAAGCAACCTGGCGGCCAGCATCCAACGTCATCTTTCCAAGATCGTGGTTGCACCGTCCTTTGCTGCGTCCCTGTTTTTCGTTTACGGGTTTATCCTGTGGACCGGCTATATGGCGTTTTCCAAGTCGCGCATGCTTCCCGTTTGGGATTGGGCAGGCTTGCGACAGTACGAACGTCTGTGGCAGATGGAACGCTGGCATGTTGCCATTGAAAACCTGTTTATATTTGGCGGTCTGTTTATTGTGACCTGCCTGTTTATCGGGTGCCTTTTGGCAGTTCTTCTCGATCAGCGTATTCGCGCCGAAGGCGCCCTTCGCACGATCTTTCTCTATCCGATGGCCCTGTCGTTCATTGTGACGGGTACTGTCTGGAAATGGCTCCTTAATCCGGGCCTTGGCCTTGAAAGCATGATGCATAACCTTGGCTGGGAGAGCTTCAAGTTCGACTGGCTGGTAAATTCAGACATGGCGATTTACACCGTTGTCATCGCAGCCGTCTGGCAGGCATCGGGCTTTGTTATGGCAATGTTCCTTGCGGCATTGCGCGGCGTTGATCAAGACATCATTCGCGCAGCCTATATGGACGGTGCCAGCCTGCCCCGCATCTATTTCGGCATTATCATTCCGTCAATTCGCCCGGTCTTCCTGAGTGCGATTGTCGTTCTGGCCCATCTGGCTGTCAAAAGCTTTGATTTGGTCATCGCCCTTACCGGTGGCGGCCCGGGCTATTCATCCGATCTTCCAGCAACCTTCATGTACACCATGGCATTCCAGCGCAACCAGCTTGGTATTGGCGCGGCCAGTGCGATGATGATGTTGGCAACCGTTATGGCGATCATTGTGCCGTACCTGTATTCCGAACTGCGCGGAGGCAAGAAAAATGGCTGATATTCAGACCTATAGCCAAGACGCAGGCTGGAAAAACGTCGTACTGCGCGGGTTGCTGTATCTCGTTTTGATCCTGTTTGCGATCTACTACCTCTTCCCGCTGATTGTCATGATTTCAACCTCATTGAAGTCGCTAGACGAAATTCGCGAAGGGTCCCTGATTTCACTTCCGCGTGTCATCACATTTGATGCCTGGAACTATGCCTGGAACGAGGCATGTGTCGGCGTGGAATGTACGGGTATCAAAATCTATTTCTGGAACTCGGTCAAAATGGCGGTTCCCGCTGTTCTGATTTCGACCTTCCTTGGTGCGATCAATGGCTATGCATTGACCAAATTCCGGTTCAAGGGTGCGAACATCGTTTTTGCCCTTCTGCTGTTTGGCTGCTTCATTCCGTTTCAGGTCGTTCTGCTGCCGATGTCGCAGGTTCTTGGCAAGCTTGGTCTTGCCAGTTCGACCCCGGGCCTTGTGTTGGTCCACGTCGTTTACGGCCTGTGCTTCACCACCCTGTTCTTCCGGAACTACTATGTTTCGATCCCCGACGAACTGGTTAAAGCAGCCACCATTGATGGTGCGGGCTTCTTCACCATTTTCTGGCGTATCATTCTGCCGATCTCGACCCCGATCATCGTGGTTTCGGTCATCTGGCAGTTCACCCAGATCTGGAACGACTTCCTGTTTGGTGCCTCGTTGGCCTCTGGCGCAAACGCACCAATGACTGTCGCACTCAACAATATCGTCAACACCACTACCGGCGTAAAGCAATACAACGTTGATATGGCCGCAGCCCTGCTGACGGGTCTTCCGACGTTGCTGGTTTATGTTCTGGCAGGCAAATACTTCGTCCGCGGCCTGACCGCTGGTTCGGTGAAGGGATAAGCAAATGGCATCACTCACCCTCGATAAAGTTCGCAAGGCATTTGGCCCTGTTGAAGTTCTCAAGGAAATCAACCTGTCGATTGACGATGGCGAGTTTCTCGTCCTTGTCGGTCCATCAGGTTGCGGCAAATCGACCCTTCTGAACCTGATTGCAGGTCTGGAAACGTCCACGGACGGGGAAATCCGCATTGGTGATCGCGTCATTAACGACGTGCATCCCAAAGACCGTAACATCGCCATGGTGTTCCAGTCTTATGCGCTCTATCCGAATATGACGGTGCGTAAGAACATCACCTTCGGTCTGGAAATCCGTGGCGTCTCAAACGCGGAACGTGACAAGGCAGTTGCCGATGTTGCGAAACTTCTGCAGATCGAACCGCTCCTGGACCGTAAACCAGCCCAGCTTTCAGGTGGTCAGCGCCAGCGCGTTGCCATGGGTCGTGCACTTGTGCGCGATCCGGACATCTTCTTGTTCGATGAGCCGCTGTCAAACCTTGATGCGAAGCTGCGCGTTGACATGCGTACCGAGATCAAGAAACTGCATCAGCGCCTTGGATCAACCATTGTCTATGTGACGCACGATCAAATCGAAGCCATGACCCTCGCATCGCGGATCGCGGTCATGAAAGGCGGCATCCTGCAGCAGTTTGATACCCCGCAGAACATCTATGAGCGCCCGAACAACATGTTTGTTGCTGGCTTCATCGGCTCACCATCGATGAACTTCATGGATGCGACCCTGCGCGATGAAAACGGCACGCTTTCGGTACATATTGACCGCGAAGGCAGCCCGATCAGCCTTCCGCTGTTTGAAGCGCCGGAAAGCTACCGCGCATATGCTGGCAAGAAAGTTGTCTTTGGCATCCGTCCTGAGGCGCTTACGCACAAACGTAGCAGCTCAGACTTTGCCGACAGCCAGTACGTCAATTTCGATAGCAAAGTCGAAGTGATCGAACCGACAGGTGCCGACACCATGACTGTGATTGAAATTGCCGGCAAAGAAATCGTCGCACGTGTCCGGCCAGACCGGGCACCGACACCGGGCGAGAGCATGACGTTCTTGGCCGACATGTCTCAGATCAGTCTGTTTGACCCGGATTCCGAGTTGCGGATCTGATCTGACTGGCGGGTGGTTCTGGGGGCCACCCGCCATTCTTCTTTTTGGCGTATGCCCAAATCGAAGGCGGCGTCAGAACATGCATCAAATTGCAGGTTCACGTAGATTGTAAACGGTCCCGCTGTGGGCCGTTTTTTTTTGTTACCGCATTCAACAGATCACGGATTGACCGTAACGCGCCGGGGCAGCGATATAATCACCTCAAGCCCCCTGCCCGGCATGTTGCGCAACGCAATATGGCCGTCATGGGCATCAACTACGGTTTTGACAATCGACAAACCAAGGCCACTGCCGCCTGTCTTTCGCGCGCGTGATCCTTCAACCCGATAGAACGGTAAAAACACCTTATCCTGATGCTCATCGGGAATACCTGGGCCTTCATCGCGGATGGTGACCAAAACCGTGTCGGCTGTTGCCTCAAGACTGACTTTTGCCCGATGACCGTATTTCAGGGCGTTTTCAATCAGGTTGGTAAAGGCACGTTTTAGAGTACCGGGTCGACAGGACAAACGGATGCTGCGTTTGCCGTCAAAGGAATGTGGTTCATCCCCGCCGCCAAACACCGTATGGACGGAACTGAATTGCAACGGTTGAGGGCCATCAAAGGACACAGGGCGACCAAGATCCGCGTAATCGTCACAGATCGCCTCAAGAACAGACACGAAATCAACGGTGCGTTCTTCTTCCTTCTGAATCCAGTCGCCCAGAAAGTCGAGCGCATCGTTTAAAAGGCTGTCCATTTCATCAAGGTCGCGCAGAACCGTTTCGCGCAACTCATCATTTTCAATGAATTCCGCGCGCAGGCGCAACCGCGTGCTGGGTGTGCGCAAGTCATGCGAAATCGCCGCCAGCATCCGGGTTCGGTCGCCAAGCATGCGCGATATCCGTTCGCGCAAATCGTTATAGGCCGCCGCCATCGACCGGGCTTCGGTCGGGCCACGTTCTTCGACTGGCGGATTATCGACTTCATCTCCGTGATTGATGATGGCACGTGTCAGGTTCTTGAACGGTCCAGCCAGCAAATCAGCAAGGGCTGCAAACACCGCCAAAACCGCGGCGACCCCCATCAAAAACATCAAGAAAACAAGCGACGGCGACGAATAGTTTGCCCAAAGTTCATCATGGCTCACCAGAAACCGTTTGCCCGATGGCATCATAATTTCGACCTGGGCTTCCAGACCAAGCCTTGCAATCTCGCGCGACAGCTCGGCGAGAAATAGGCTGGGATTTTCGGTGGCCTCGATGACGGCGCGCTGTTCAGCACTTAGCCGTCCACGCAGAAAATGGACCTTTACCGAAATCGGCCACCCGGTGTTGGCCAACCTGACCGGAAGGGCAATGTGCTGTGCCGGGCGGGAGAACAAAAGCAACGTCCCCAGATCATCGGGTGGTAATATCCGCAGTACCATGCCATCGCGCGCCGCGATATCAACGATATTGGACTCAAATTCGGGATTTTCGGCAATACGAAGCAGTTCGCGGATGGTAAAGCCCAGTGTGTAGGCCCGGCCGATCCGCTCGTTGCGTTCAATAACATAGAGGGATGCCATGGTACTGAGAATGGCGATGATCACGCCCCCCAGCATCATGAGCATAAAGATGCGCCCGCCAAGGGTACGCGGTTTATAGCGGCGAAGATGGTTGCTAAATTCCGCGAACATACCGCCCATCAACCGACCCTAAAGCGTTTGCGTATCTGCGCAGAACTGATAACCGATACCGCGCACGGTTTTGATCAGCTTGGGGTTTTTGGCATCTTTTTCGATTTTGCGGCGCAGGCGGCTGATCTGGATATCGATACTGCGATCAAACGGCAGCGAGCTTTGCCCACGCACGATATCAACCAGTTGTTCACGCGAAAGCGCACGCTTGTTGTTTTTCACCAATGCCAGCAACAGCGAAAATTCACCGGTCGAAAGGTGAACCGCCACGCGGTCGGCATCAAGCAATTCACGTGACCCAATATCAAGGGTCCATTCGCCAAAAATGATCCGTTTGGTTGGCGCGACTTCATTATCAACCGGCCCGGCAGTACCGGTTTCAAACCGGCGGAACACGGCACGAATACGTGCCAGCAATTCCCGTGGATTGAACGGCTTGGTCAGATAGTCATCCGCACCAAGTTCCAACCCAAGAATACGGTCCGTATCCTCACCCACCGCCGTCAACATAACAATCGGCACCTTGGATGTGCGGCGTACGTCACGGCACAATGCAAAGCCGTCTTCACCTGGCAACATGATATCAAGGATTACCAGATCGATTTTCCAGTCGCGTAAAGCCCTGTGCATCTCATTACCATCAGACACCGTGGTGATCCGAAAGCCATGTTGCAGCAGGAATTTTTTCAAAAGCTTCTGGATTTCCTGATCGTCATCGACAACCAGAATATGAGGTTCACGTCGCGTAGTCAGAGTCCCCACCTCCCTATGGTAGACAGGCCCGTTTGAGCCTTGGGCGGAGTTTAGTCGATAATGCCAACGGTTTGAACCATTTTACCAATTGTCGCTGATAAAAGAAAAAGCCGGGTGTTTCCCGGCTTTCTCCAATGCGTTTCAACGCCTTCACATCCTAGAATGTGATAGATTATTTCAGGTCATAAACCTTGGTGCTGCCCGATACTTCGGACGCAACAACAAGCATCGCATTGCCGGTCGGGCTGTCTGTCGCCGCGACGAACTGGAAGCCCTCTGGTGCGAGTTCACCAGCAGTGTCATGTTCCGGGCTGCCCGAAAAACGACGATCACTGTGATAAGTAACAAATTGCGGGTTGCTCGGGTTTGTCAGGTCATAAACCATAAAGCCACCCTGACGTTCCAGACCGATAAAGGCATAAGGCGTGCCGTTGACATAGCCCGATGCGATGCCTTCGGGTTCTGGCCCCTTGTCATCAGAACGGTTGTCGCGGCTGTAGTTTTCGGTATCCGATGCGTTAAATACATTTGCGTAATTTGCTGCCAAGTACTGCTCAAACGCATCACCACTGTCAAAGACCATTTGGCCATCGGCATCAAGGACCGAGAACGACCGCGCCCCAAAGCTGTAAATCACATCGACGTCACCATCACCGTCGGTGTCGCCCTGTGCGGTTGTGGTTTTCAACCGGCCCAGATTTTCATCTTTCTGAAGGCTGCTTGCGTTCGGGAAGGCAACCGGATCAAGGGTCAGCTTACCGACACGGGTTTCTTCGCTGTAACCGTCGTAATCACGTGAATTGCCCTCGTTGGCGATCAGAACCCACGTTTTGCCACCGATCTCAATCGCATCAATAGTGTCTGGCATATACATGCCCATGATCGGCCATGTGCGGATGTTGATCTTGCCATCCTTGTCGCTGGCATCAAATGCATGGACCGAATGATCCTTGAAACCAAGACCAGCAACGCGTTTCACAGTGGCTGTTTCAATATCAATGATCGCAACCGCGTTGTTTTCCTGAAGCGAGACATAGGCGGTTTTGCTGTCTTTACTGACTGCTATGTATTCCGGCTCAACATCCTGCGCGACGCTGGAGGTGCCGGGGTTTGATGTCCGCATGCCATATGGCAGGTCCCCATTGTTCAGGAACGTAAAATCAACGGTGCGCACATCCGCATCGCTCAGCCCGTCAACACCGCCCGACAGTGAAATAATCGAAACACTGCCTTCCGGATCGTTGGTAAAGGCGTCGTTTGGCTCACCTTCATTAGCAATCAGAACATATTTGCCATCCGGGCTGAATTTGATCATGTCGGGCAATGCGCCGACGGTAACAGCCGAGATGAAGTCCCCATCAGTATTGAAAAACACTGCCTGTCCGGGGGCCTGTTTGTCGGCATTTTCAACCGCAACTGCAACGACACCGTTCATGATCGCAACGCTGTTGGCACCCTTACCCCACGTCGAAAGCGTGATGGCACCGACCTTAGTCAGTTCACCCGGGGTTGACATATCAAGAATATCAATCGCCTTGTCGGCACCATTTACCACGAAAAGACGCTGTGTTTCCGGGTCGAAGGCCGGAATTTCAGCCGCACTTTCGTCAAGCATTGCTGTCCGATATTCGCCCATCGGGACAATCGTGAGTGGATGTGCACCAACATTGGCACTTCCATCGGCCATCATGACATTGTTGCTTGCGGTCCCGGCACAGGCGCTAAGCAGTACGGAAACGGCGGCAGTTGCCAGAAGTGAAGAACGCATAATTCCCCCTTGGTAAATGGTTCATCAAAACAGACAACCTGCGGATTTGCTGTAACCGTTTGATGATCAAATGGTGACCGTTTCATAAATATCTTTTGGCAATGACTGCTCCAATCGGCACGCCAAGCCGTAACAATAATCAAACCACCGTGTTGTCAGGACCCAAACCAGACAGGATTGCCTTCATGCCACAGATTAACATCGCCGTTATCGGCGCTGGAATGGCCGGTTTAAAAGCCGCAAGCACCCTTCATAACATCGGAATGAACGTCACCGTTTTTGAAAAAAGCCGTGGGCTTGGCGGACGTCTGGCATCCCGGCGCACCGATTTTGGTCATTTCAATCATGGTGCTCAATATGTGACTGCCCGAAATCCCGGATTTAATGCCTTCCTGCGTCAGGCAACCGACCATAAATCCGCACGAAACTGGCGCCCGAACCTTCATCGCGGCGACATAGAAAGTGGATCGATATACCCTACCAAAGAGACATCACAAAACCCCGACACCATCTCGCAACTTGATAAAACAGCTCAGACCAGCACGGTCGGCAACCTTGCTGTTGATTGCTGGTTTCAAGGGGCGCCACAGATGAATAAGCTGATCCATCCGCTGGTGGATGACTTTGACATCAAAAAGCAGCACCGCATCATCGCGATTAAGCCATTCGGCCCGCGCCAGTTCATGTTGCATGATGATCTTGATGGCACGTTTGGACCATTTGACGGTGTGATTGTCTCCGCACCCGCACCACAAACTGCGGATATTTTACGCCCGCTCAGCACCCGTTTTGATCCGATTGGTGATGTGGTGATGGCACCCTGCTGGGCGGTAATGGTGGCATTTGAAAAGCCGCTACCGACGGCCTTTGATGCCATGCTCTATCCGTCTCCGGAAATTAGCTGGGCGGCGCGCAGCACACAAAACGAAGGCGTCTTTCATACCCGCACCCCGGACCCATGGGTTTTGCACGCAACACCACAATGGTCACGTGAACATCTCGAAGAAGACAAAGACCGGGTGATTGAAAAGCTTCTATCGGCCCTTCGCGCCGCAAGTGGTGTCAAACTGCCCGAACTGCATAGTATCGCCGCCCATCGCTGGCGCTATGCCCGCACGGAAGTGCCGCTTGGCAAAAGCTATTTGAACGGTATGAATGGTCGGGTGATTGCCGCAGGTGACTGGTGCCTTGGCGCGCGGGTCGAAGCTGCATGGCGCAGCGGCCAAACCGCCGCGCACGCCATGATTCAAACCCTGATCGGTTAACGGCCAACAACAGAACGTACCAACATGCCGCGTAACGCAAACGGACAACGCTCTTCAAAGGCCGACTTGCCACAAAAGACCTGCCCGGCCTGCAATCGACCATTTTCATGGCGGCGTAAATGGAAAGATTGCTGGGACACGGTGCGATATTGCTCGGAGAGATGCCGCAACCAGCGCTCACAAAAAGAGCGACGTTAGTCAAAGCCAACGTCGCTCTTTTCATGCATTAAATGCACGCGATGACTACCCCCGGCAGTCAGCTACGTAACGATTGCAATTGCTTCACAAGCCCCGCAGTTGAGGCATCACGTGATGCCGCACTTTCAGTGCCCTGTACCATCGGAAGCAGTTCCTTGGCCAATTGTTTGCCAAGCTCAACACCCCACTGGTCATAGGAATTCACATTCCAGATGATGCCCTGAACAAAGATTTTATGTTCATACATTGCCACCAAACGGCCCAGCGTAAACGGCTCAAGCTGCTTATAGAGGATCATCGTGCTGGGCTTGTTACCGGCAAAAACTTTTTGCGGGGCAAGGACATCGATTTCAGCCGGGGTCAAATCACCACCGGCAAGCTCATCACGAACTTCTCCTTCGGTCTTACCGCGCATCAGGGCTTCGGCCTGTGCAAAGCAGTTGGCAACCAGCTTGTCATGATGGTTTGACAGCGGATGCAGCGCCTTGGCCGCGACAATGAAGTCCACCGGGATCAGTTCGGTTCCCTGATGGATCAGCTGATAAAACGCATGCTGCCCATTGGTGCCGGGCTCCCCCCAGATGATCGGGCCGGTTTCATAAGCAATTGGCTGACCATCACGAGTCACTGATTTGCCGTTACTTTCCATATCGGCCTGCTGCAAATAGGCAGGCAACCGCGAAAGATGCTGATCATATGGCAGGATGGCCTGGCTCGATGCGCCCAAAACATTGCGATACCACACCCCGATCAGGGCAAGGGTCACAGGAATGTTGGCGTCAAGCGGTGCCGTCTTGAAATGAGTATCCATCGCCTGCGCACCACGCAGCAATTCTTCGAACTTGTCATAGCCGACAGCAAGAATGATCGGCAGACCAATCGCCGACCACAGGCTATAGCGCCCACCAACCCAGTCCCAGAAACCAAACGCATTATCGGTATCAATCCCGAATGCTGAGACTTTTTCAAGCGCGGTTGAAACGGCAACGAAATGCTTGGCAACGGCACTTTCATCACCCAATGCCTTAATCAGCCAATCACGCGCCGAATAGGCATTGGTCAGGGTTTCGTCAGTGGTGAAGGTCTTTGACGCAATGATGAAAAGCGTTGTTTGCGCATCAAGGTGTTTCAGCGTATCGACAATATGCGCGCCATCCACGTTCGACACAAAATGGCACCGGATGCCGTCAACATGATACGGGCGCAGCGCCTCATTAACCATCACCGGACCAAGGTCCGATCCACCAATGCCGATATTGACGACATCTGTAATTTTTTTGCCCGTATGGCCCTTCCACGCACCCGAATGAACCCGCGCGGCAAAGGCTTTTAGCTGTGCAAGAACGTCCTTGATGGCAGGCATGACATCCGCACCATCAACTTCAACCGCATCGCCATCAAGATTGCGAAGAGCGGTATGAAGCACAGCACGGTTTTCAGTCACATTAATCCGGTCCCCGGCAAACATCCGGTCGCGCCAGCCTTCAACATTGGCCGCAGTCGCCAGTTCACGCAGCGCGACCATGACATCATCACTGATCAGGTTTTTCGAATAATCAACAAACAGGTCATCCAGTGACACGTTAAAGCGATCAAACCGTTTGGGATCGTTGGCGAACGCCTGACGCAGGTTCAATTTTTCGGAAACATCCGCACCAAGGCGATCAAGTTTTTCCCAGCTATCGGTCATTTTATCTGCGGACATACCACCCTCGGCCAATTCAAATCATTTCACACACAATCACCATGCCAGGCAGCCTAGCACGGTGATCATACTGTTTGTGGGACAGTTTGCGTAAAGAGTGTGGCGGTGATGGGGCTGCCGCCACGCTTACACGGTATTCCTAAATCCTCAACGCGCGGAAAGAAAGGTTTCGACTTCTTTCTCGGTCGGAAGCGCGTTGATCGCTCCGCGTTTGGTGGCTGTAATCGCGCCCACCGCATTGGCAAAGGCGCATGCGGCGCGCAGTTTTTCTTCTGATCCCAGCAAAGCCGGATCTTTTAAAAGCCGCGACAGGAAACCTGCCGTGCAGCCATCCCCTGCCCCGGTGGCATCCACGGCCGTGATTTTATAAGACGGGACAAAGCCGTAAAATTCCGGGGTGATAAAGCGCGATCCTTTGGGACCATAGGTCACAACCAAGGCCCGCCATCCGTCACACCACAAATCCTTGATGCCGTCTTCAAGGTCATCCTTGCCCGATACAAACAGGATTTCCTCATCCGACATTTTGACAATGTCGGCCTGACTGATCGCCAGACGCAGGATTTCCTGCGCTTTCTCTTCGCTTGGCCATAGCGGCAAACGAAGGTTGGGATCACAGGAAATAATCGCACCGTTTTCGCGCGCGATCTTGATCGCTTCAAGCGTCGCGGCACGCGGATCATCATCAATCATACACAGCGTTCCGTAATGGAACAGATCGGTCGATTTCAGCATATCCTGATCAAGATCAGCCGGTGAAAGCAGCATATCGGCCGACGGGCTGCGATAGAACGAAAATTCACGTTCCCCGTCAGCGCGCAACGACACAAAAGCAAGCCCGGTCAGGGCTTCCTTGGTCAGGACGATACCGGATGTGTCAACATCGGCACTTTTAAGCGTATCAACCAGAAAATGACCAAAGGCATCATCGCCCAATTTGCCAATAAAGCCGGTTTCAATACCCAGACGTTGCAATCCCACAGCCGCATTCCCCGGCGCGCCACCCGCAGCCTTGGCAAAAGCAGGCGCATCGGCAAGGCCGGTTCCCGTCACAGTCGGCACAAAATCGATCAGAAGTTCCCCAAGGCAAACAGCTTTTGCCGTCATTACGTTTCTCCGTTTTTATCACCCGGATCATGGATCGGGATCATATCATTTGCTGTGGGACGCACCGCTTTTAAATCGATTCAATTCATCACGCAAAGGAATTAGGCCGTTTCCTTCGAAACGACCTGTTTTCCGATCTTCGAACTATGACCGCGCGGCACTCAGACTGCCCACCCCTGATCCACTTCACGTCCACGATCAAGGGACCGCATCCATTCATCAAAACTGGCATCGCGATTAAGCTGTGCGCGGTAATGGCGATGCAACGCCGCAATCAACCGGCCATCACGGCCCAGTAAATCATCGGCATAGCCAATCATGCGTGAATTTGGCCATGCAATCGGACGAATGGTCCGAAGCTCGTTAAACAGACTATCTTCGTCAAGGTCAGGCTGCGCTTGTGCCATCAATGTCAGCATTGCCGCAGTCGAACGTGACACCCCCATATGGCAATGAACAAGCAAATGCCCGTTTGACCGCTGATCAACTGTATTTTTCAGTGCTTCACCAAAACGCAGCACCTCTTCGACAATGTCGGGGCTCGGCGCAATCATGTCGGCTTTATCATCAATAATGTCATGAAACCGCAGCAAGGTCCGTTCATGCGGGCTGTAATGCGTAAAAACATCCGGATCATCCCGATCAGGATCAATCATGGACAACACATGTGAAACAGCACTGCTGCGATGGGTTGGCAGCTCATCAATGCCGCAAATTGTCAGCATGGAAATGGAAATCTGTTTCATGTCGTTCTCCTAAGTGATGTTTTCACGACATAAGAGCACAGCAATCTAAAAAAACAAGGGCCGGACTCATGAAATAAGCCCGGCCCAATGCGTTAAACATTTATGTCGCAATGCTTATTTCGAACGGTTAACCGCATGAATGTTCAGCATTTCCCATGCCATTGTCGCCCCGGCAAGCGATGTGATGTCAGAAACATCATACGGCGGGGAAACTTCAACAACATCACTGCCAATCAGATCGATATGCCCGGCAAGGCCACGCAGGATTGAAACGGCCTGATGGGTGGTCATCCCGCCCAGAACAGGTGTTCCCGTCCCCGGTGCATAGCACGGGTCCAGACCATCAATATCAAAGGTGATATAGGCCGGACGATTGCCGACCGTTTCCTTGATCTTCGCAACAATCGCGTCAATCGACATGTTCTGAACATCCGGTCCATAGAGGATGTTAAACCCATGCGCCGATTCATTATGGGTCCGAATGCCGACCTGAATGGATTTTGATGGATCGACAATGCCCTTCTGGGCGGCATGCCAGAACATGGTGCCATGATCAATCCGGTCGCCGTCATCTTCCCAAGTATCGGAATGGGCATCAAACTGGATCAAAGAAATACCATCGCCATATTTTTCGGCATGGGCCTTTAACACCGGATAGGTGATGAAATGGTCGCCACCAATCGTCAGCATCTTGGATCCAGATTGCACGATATCGCGCGCATGATCTTCGATCATGTCGGGCAGTTTTTCCGGATGGCCCGGATCAATAACCATGTCGCCATAATCAATCACCGACAGTTCGGCAAAAATATCGCGCCCTGACGGGAAGTGCGGCGCCCATGCCAGATTGGCCGAGGCACGGCGCACGCCCTGCGGGCCAAGTCGCGTGCCCGGTCGGCTTGATGTCGCCAGATCATAGGGAATACCGGTTACCGCCACATCAATGCCGGTAAGATCGCGGGAATATTTGCGGCGCATGAACGACAGTGCGCCGGAATACATCGGCTCGCTGGTGTTCTGATGCACGGATTTCGCCGTAAAGGCGTTATCGCCGCCTTTGGAATCAATGACCCCGGTGCTGCTCATTTTTCATCCCTTATCTCTGAATGAAGACTAAAAGTCTGCTCAGGCGTCGCCCAGTGCAATCCAGGTCGACTTCATTTCACAATATTTGTCCAACGCATGCAGGGAACGGTCGCGACCTGTCCCTGACTGCTTGTAGCCACCAAACGGCATGGTGATGGAGCCGCCATCCCAACAGTTGACCCAGACAAGACCAGACCGCAGTTTCTTTGCGGTCAGATGTGCCTTGTTGATGTCACGCGTCCAAACGGCTGCGGCCAGACCATATGGCGTATCATTTGCGGTCTGAACAGCTTCTTTCCAGTCCTTGACCGAAATAACCGACAGAACCGGACCAAAGATTTCTTCCTTGGCGATGGTCATGTCGTTTTTGATACCATCAAACACGGTCGGCTCAACATAATAACCACCGGTTTCGGTGCGCGCACGTTTACCACCAGTACGCAAAACGCCGCCTTCGGCAGACCCTTTTTCGATGTAGCCCAGAACACGGTTCATCTGACCTTCATCGACAATCGCACCCATCTCGGTTTTGGGATCGAGCGGGTCACCCGGCTGCATTTTTGCACCCGCAGCAATGACTTTTTCGATCAGTTCATCCTTGATGCTTTCTTCGACAATCAGGCGCGAACCCGCGGTGCAAACTTCACCCTGATTATAGAAAATGCCACCTGCCGCAGCCGCAGCCGCCGCATCCATATCCGGACAATCGGCCAGAACGATGTTCGGGCTTTTGCCGCCACATTCCAGCCAAACACGTTTCATGTTTGACAGACCGGAATACTGCAAGAACAGCTTGCCGACTTCGCCAGACCCGGTAAAAGTCACGCAATCAACATCTTCATGCATGCCAAGCGCCTTACCCGCTGTTGGGCCAAAGCCCGGAACAACGTTCAGGACACCTTCGGGAATACCCGCTTCAACCGCGATTTCCGCGACACGAAGGGCGGTAAGCGGCGATTGTTCGGCCGGTTTCAAGATAATGGAATTGCCCATTGCCAAGGCCGGGCCAAGTTTCCACACCGCCATCATCAGCGGGAAATTCCAGGGCACAACAGCCGCAATCACCCCCAGCGGTTCACGGGTGATCATGCCAATCGCATTGATTTCCGATGGCGATACTTCGTCATAAATCTTGTCGATCGCCTCGGCGTACCAGCGAATGCATTTATATGAAAGCGGGATGTCATCGCGCGATGACAGCGTGATCGGCTTGCCCATATCAAGGCTTTCGAGCAAGGCGAGTTCAGCAGCATTCTTTTCGAGAAGATCGGCGAAATGCAGCAGGATGGCCTTGCGCTTTGCCGGTGCTGCTTCCGACCAGCTGCCTTTTTCGAAAACCGCACGGGCTGACGCCACCGCGCGGTTGACGTCTTCGACATCACATTCGGCAACCTTGGTCAGAACCGAACCATCACGGGGACTGATACAGTCAAAGGTCTTGCCGGATGCCGCATCGACATAGGCGCCATTGATGAACGCCTTATTGCGAATATCAAGGGCTGCGGCCTGTGCGGTCAGCTGTTCAAAATTCAACGGATTGGTCATCGGAAGTCTCCTGACGGATGGCGCTTTGGGCCTTGTTCGATTTAGATAATCATACACGGGCATTTTGCCCGTTTTATGACGTGATCAATAGGATGGCGGTGTCGCGGCACTGACAACTTCGCATTCACCATCTCCGACATTTCGGAAACGGTGCGGGATTTCCGCATTGAAATAATATGCATCTCCCGGGCCAAGAATCTTGACCCGCTCCCCAACGGTCACCTCAAGTTTGCCACGCACGATAACACCGGCTTCTTCACCCTTCTGGACAATCAGTTTGTCACCCGTATCACCGCCAGCCGGATATGTTTCATGCAGAACACGCAAATTACGATCCTTGCGCGTTGCCCCGACAAGACGCATCGACATCGTCCCGTCGGCCAGCTCAACAAGATCTTCCTTGTTAAAGAAAATCTCTTCACCGGTATCAAGATCGATGGTGAAGAAATCGATCAGGGTCATGGGGATTCCTGCCAAAACCTTGGCCAGACTATCAATCGACGGGCTGACGCGGTTTTGTTCGATCGTCGAAATCGTGCTGTTGGTAACACCGGCACGCCGTGCCAGTTCCCGTTGTGACAGCCCATACATGCTGCGCACAGCCTTCAGGCGATCCCCTACCTTCTGTGACATTCCTGTTCTTTTCCCTATCGCACGCTTTTTATATTTTTATGCGCGGTCAGACCGCATCAAGGTACCAGCGATATTCAAGCTGGGTCACCTCAGAGAAAAACTCGTCATATTCGGCACGACGGCAAATGTCGAAAACTTCAACAAACTTCTCGCCCAAATATTCTTTAACGATATCGCCTTCGACAAACCGGTCGAGGGCAGAAATCATGCTGCGTGGGACGATCTTGCCTCCGTGCTGTTCATAGCCGTTGCCAACTGTTGGCTCACCAGGATCAAGCTTGTTTTTCATGCCGTAATGCACGCCAGCCAAAACACAGGCCAAAACCAGATACGGGTTTGCATCCGCACCAGATACACGGTGTTCAACACGTGCGGCCTTCGGACTGCCTGCGGGAATACGCAATGCTACAGTCCGGTTGTTCAAACCCCAGTTCGGCGACATCGGCGCATAGGCCTTGTTCTGGAACCGGCGGAATGAATTCGGGTTCGGCGCAAAGATCGCCATGCTTTCAAACATCGCTTCCTGCAGGCCACCAATGGCAAAGCGCAGATTGTCTGACACTTCTTCATCGCCTTTGGGCGACATGACGTTATTGCCGTCTTCATCGCGCAAGCTGACATGGACGTGCAAGCCGTTACCAGCCTGATCAGAATACGGCTTTGCCATGAAGGTCGCGGTTACACCGTGATCCCATGAAATGCCCTTAACCACGCGTTTAAGCTGCATGGCATGGTCTGCGGCCATCATCGGGTCACTGACATGGCCCAGATTGATTTCGAACTGTCCGGGGCCAGCTTCGGCAACGATGGTATCGGCCGGGATACCCTGACGGTTCAGTTCCGCAACCGCATCATGAAGAACCCGTTCGAAATCCTCAATCTGCTGAAGACCATAAACCTGCACACCATCCGATGCGATCCCGCCACCAAGCGGCTGCGGGGGCAATGGCACGGCTGTTTCCCGATCCTGATCGGCAAGATAGAATTCAAGCTCAAGTGCCACAGTCGGATAAAAACCGTCCGCGGCCATGCGATCAACAACCGACTGCAAAACATTGCGCGGGTCGGCAAAAAAGCGCGAACCGTCAAGGTTATACAAGCTCATCATCACTTGGGCCAAAGGCAGTTCGCCATATGGAACACGGCACAGCGTACCGGCAATAGGCTTTGCTATATTGTCCTGATCACCACTGGACCACAGAAGTCCCGTGCCTTCCGGATTGTCACCGGTGATATCGACAAGACAGACGGAACCCGGCAGATTAACGCCTTCCTGAAAGCTTTTAAGGAATTTCTGTTTGCTGATTCGCTTGCCACGAAACACCCCGTTAACGTCGGGGATCAGCAATTCAATAAGTTCGATATCAGGATTTTCTTCAAAGAATCGTTGGGCTTCTGCCCTACTGTCTTCGACGAACGACTTGTTCATCGTCTTATACTCCCAGAAAAGGCCTCGTATTCGCAGGGTTTATCCCTGCCGCATCGTGCCGTGCCAAACAGCCCCGGTCAAGCCCATTCGTGCGATATATCGTGCAATTCGCGCAGCGTACAATTTCTGAATACGTGAAATTAATCAGCGGACACCAGCATCCCACAACAACCAGCAGATAACAAAAAACAACGCATTTTACCGCAAAATATTATCCAAAATTTCCTCTTGCAAAGGTGTTCAAAAAAACGAACACTAAAAGCAGATGTTCAACATATCGCACAAAACAGGCAAGTACCGCTGTCAGGAGACGCTATGAATAATTTCGACAAAACCGCCTATTGGCAGGACATAGATCAGGCACACCATATTCATCCGTTCACCGATACGGCGGACCTGAACAATCGTGGCACGCGCGTTATTACCCGCGCGGAAGGCGTATTTATCGAAGATTCCGACGGCAAACGTTATCTTGATGGTATGGCGGGGCTGTGGTGCGTCAATGTCGGGTACGGGCGCAAAGAACTTGCAGAAGCGGCCTATAAGCAGATGCTTGAACTGCCCTACTACAACAACTTCTTCCAGTGTGCGAATACGCCTGCGATTGAGCTTTCCAAAGTTCTCGCCGAAATCACGCCCGAAGGCCTCAACCACGTATTTTACGCCAATTCCGGGTCTGAAGCGAACGACACGGTTGTTCGTATGGTGCATCAATACTGGAATCTTAAGGGCAAACCTGAGCGCACCCACATCATCAGTCGCAAGAACGCCTATCACGGCTCGACCGTGGCCGGTGCGTCGCTTGGCGGTATGTCGGGCATGCATGCACAGGGTGGTTCACTGCTGCGCGATGTCGTTCATATTGATCAGCCCTACTGGTACGGCGAAGGCGGCGACCATACCCCCGAAGAATTCGGTCTGCTGACCGCGCGCAAGCTTGAAGAAAAAATCGAGGAACTTGGCGCAGACCGCGTTGGCGCCTTTATCGGTGAGCCGATCCAGGGGGCTGGTGGCGTGATCATTCCGCCGTCAACCTACTGGCCGGAAATTCAGCGTATCTGCAAAAAATACGACATTCTTCTGATTGCCGATGAAGTCATTTGCGGCTTTGGCCGGACCGGCAATTGGTTCGGGTCTGAGACCTTTGACATCAAACCCGATCTGATGCCGATGGCAAAGGGTATGTCGTCTGGCTACCTTCCGATTTCGGCGGTTATGGTTGGCGAACGCGTTGCCGATGTTTTGATCAATCAGTGCGGTGAGTTCACCCACGGCTTCACCTATTCCGGCCACCCGGCGGCGGCCGCCGTCGCCCTTGAAAACATCCGCATCATGCGCGATGAAAAAATGGTCGAACGGGTCCGTGATGACATCGGCCCGTATTTCCGCAAACAGCTTGACACCCTTAAAGACCATCCGCTGGTCGGGGCGGTTGAAGCGGTTGGCCTGATTGCTGGTATGCCGCTGGTTGATGACAAGAAAACCCGCAAAGCATTTGATAAGCCGGGCACCGTTGGCACCATCTGCCGCGATGCATGCGTTGCCAATGGCGTCATCTCGCGGGCCTGTGGCGACCGTATGGTTCTGTCGCCACCGCTTTGCATTACTCACAACGAAGTCGACGAGCTGGTCAAACGGCTCCGTGCGGCACTGGATGATACTGCCAAGAAAATCGGCAAAATGTAATCATCATACAATTTCTGTGACTTAACGAAATACCCGGCATGACCTATTCATCGCCGGGTATTTTTAATCCAGCGCATCCGATCCCATCGTTTTGCCCATCGCAACGAGTGCCCCATGCTCAAACGTATTTACCAGCCCGCCGCCTATCAAACTGACACCCTGCCCGACAGCTATTGGGTCGAAAGTGCTGCACCACTGCCAGATTGCGAAAAGCTTCCGATTGATGGTGCGCTTAAAACCGACGTCGCGATTATTGGCGGCGGGTATTGCGGCTTGTCAGCGGCCCTGGAACTTGCGACGAGCGGCACAAATGTTACCGTCTTTGATGCCGGACGCAGTGGTTGGGGTGCATCGGGACGTAATGGCGGTTTTTGCTGCATGGGCGGCAGTGGCAAGGGATACGGCTATCTTGCCAAACGGTTTGGCGAGGATGAAACCCGTAAATTTGCCCGTATTCAACGCGATGCAATTGATCTGGTCGATCAACGCCTGAGCGATTGGGCCATTGATGCCGACCGCCATTCGGATGGCGAGGTCGTTCTGGCTCATAAACCCAACCGGGTGCGTGAACTGCACGAAGAAATCGAAGAACTCAACCATTTCACTGACATTAAATCAGAACTTCTTGATCGTGATGCCCTTGTGGAACGTGGCCTGAATGCCGGGGAAACGTACGGCGGGCTGCATGTAAAAGCCGGATTTGGCTTAAACCCGATGAAGTATCTGATCGGATTACACGCACAGTGCATCAAGGCCGGTGTTCGAATATTCGAACAGGCAAAGATCGACCGTTTTGACGAAGCTGACGGCAAATACACCCTGCATGCAGGCGCAACCGAAATCACTGCCGATAAGATCATCATCGCCACCAACGGATACAGTGCGGAAAACCTGCCCGACTGGATTGGGGGCAAGCTGATGCCTGTCTTTTCGGGCATTTTTGTCACCCGCCCCATGAGCAACAATGAACTTGCCGCACAGGGCTGGACCAGCGACCTGATGGCATTTGACAGCCGGATTTTACTGCACTATTTCCGCAAACTGCCCGACAACAGGTTTCTGTTTGGTGGACGCGGCGGCATTACCGCCACCCCGGCTGCCTTTGAGGCGGGCAAACGCGACTTGTTGAGCAACTTTAACCGTATGTTCCCGGCATGGCATGATGTTGAGTTCACCCATCACTGGAACGGGCTAGCCTGCCTGTCACAAAGCTGGCGGCCCTATATCGGGCGGGTTCCCGGTCATCGGGATGTGTGGACAGCCCTTGCCTGGCATGGCAATGGTGTTGCGCTGGCAAGTCAGGGCGGCAAACTTCTGGCCCAACGGATGCAAGGTGCAATTGGCGACGAAGATCTGGGCGCGGTTCTTGGCACGCCAATGCATAATTTCCCGTTGCCAAAATTGCGCCGTGTCGCCCGGTCAGCGGCCTATCGATATTACGGATTACGGGATCGGTTTGCGTAATTGGTCAAACTGACATATGTCATGATGAACCGTCGCAGGTTGCGCTAATCCTGTGACATTCTGACCGCATCACAGGCCGATTGACCATGTCCGACAAACAGCCAACCCTTGCCGAAATCAAGGAACGCCGCGAAATCGCCACCCGACGGATCAAGAAAGACACCGGGATTGATCAGGACATGATCAAAAACATCGTTCACGGCTTTTACGCCAAGGTCCGAGAAGACGACATGCTCGGTCCGGTGTTCGAGGAAAAAGTAAAAAACTGGGACACGCACCTTGATCGCATGGTGATGTTCTGGTCATCGGTCGCACTGGCGACCGGCAATTATGACGGCCGCCCGATGCAAAAGCACATGCAGCTTAAAATCACCCGCCATCATTTTGACCGCTGGCTGCAACTGTTCGCGCAGACCCTTTCGGAATATTGCGATGAACCCGCAGCCAAGCATTTCATGGAACGCGCCCTTCGCATCGCATCAAGCTTTGAAGTCGGGATCGCGGCCCACAATGGGATTATCCTGTCCAAGGGCGAACGCTATGACCCGGTTGCAAACTGGGAACCAAAGTAAACCGATTTGGATGCACGACAACAACAAGGCATTGAACCCAAAAGAAAATTATATCAATCTGTGTATTATCAGTTTTTGATAAAACTGACCGCCGCGAAGCCCACTCCAGAATGGAACAAAAACGGAGAAAATAACGATGTGGTCTGGGATCCTTGTTGCCGTCCTTTTGCTGGTTACACTGGTTGCCTATACTTTGCACGGACATCGCCGCCATCTGGCCATTAGTACTGGCCCGAAAATTGATCGTGCATCACGTTCAAATACTGCCCTGCTGCTGATTGATTTGCAGGATGATTTCACATCAAGCACCGCAAAATACACCTATCCCGCCGAGGCGTTGAACAATGGCATCGAGGCTATCAACAAACTGGTGGAAACAGCCAATGCCAATGGATCACCTGTTATCTCCATACGGCAAACATTTGTAGGCTGGTACATCAATTTTCTCGTCAAATTGCTAAATGAGGGGCGCGGCAGTCTGACATCAAAGGGGCTCGATATTGATGCCCGGATTGATGGCGATATTGACCACGACATCGTTAAATCCCGCGCCGATGCATTCCATGAAGCTGAACTGGATCGTGTCCTGGATCGGCATCATATCGGCAAACTTATCATTGTCGGACTTGATGGGGATTTTTGCGTTAAGGCGACCATGCAGGCCGCACTTAACCGCGGCTATGATGTTTCCTTTAGTGATGCGACCACGCTTGCGCACAATCAACAAAACTGGCGCGAAACGAAGTCCCGCCTTGTGGCCCTTGGCGCGAAAGACGGGATTGATCAAACCAGTTACACCCCATCAGCGACAAAGCCGCAAAGCGAACCGGCTTAAAGCCTGTCGCGCAGCGAATACCAAACCATAGCCGCCACGAGCATCGGATAGCGTAGAGTTTTCCCACCCGGGAATGCCGGTATTTTCAAGTTCGACATTACGTCAAACCGCTCCATTGTTCCGGCAACCGCGTCGGCCATGATCTGCCCGGCCAAGGTTGCCATCGCAACCCCATGCCCGGAATAACCCGTTGCGGTAAAGACATTATCCTCGATCTTACGGAAAAACGGCATCCGGTTCATCGTAATCGCCAGAGTCCCGCCCCAGCCATAATCGATTTTAACGTCTTTAAGCTGCGGATAGACTTCAAGCATATGCGGAGAGACGAACGATTTGATGTCGCTGGGGAAGCGATAGCCATATGTTTCCCCGCCGCCAAACAGCATGCGGTTATCCGCACTGAGGCGGTAATAATTGATCACGAATTTTGAATCGGCAACCGCCACATCATCGCGGATCAGGTCGCGCGCCAAATCATCGGAAAGCGGCTCTGTGGCAATGATGAAATTATTGATCGGCATCACGCGCTTTGCCACGCGGTCTTCAAGCGCATCAAGATATCCGTTGCAGCCAAGGATCACTTTGTTAGCGCTAACAACCGCACCGTTTCTGGTTTTAACCATGACCTTGCCCGACTGGTTTTCATAGGATGTCACCACCGCATTTTCAAAAATGCGTGCCCCTGCGATGCGGGCTGCATCGGCAATGCCAAGCGCGAAGTTAAGCGGGTGAATATGCCCCGCCCCCATATCAAGCGACCCGCCATGGTAAAACTCCGTCCCCAGCATCTCACGCATTTCAGCACGGTCAACGTTGCGGATCTGGTTATAGCCATATTCGCTTTGCAGTTTTTCGGTGTAGGCATGGGTATCTGACACAAACCGCGCGCGATGATCCGCATGTAAAATGCCCGGTTTCCAATCACATTTGATGTCGTGTTTAGTGATCAGGGATTTGACAATATCCTTGGATTGCTCGGCAATATCCCAAAGTTTTTTGGCATCATCGCGCCCGACCATTTTTTCAAGGTCATCTTGTTCGCGCCGCTGGCCCGATCCGACCTGCCCGCCATTCCGGCCCGAAGCCCCCCATCCGACCCGGTGGGCTTCAAGCAGGATGACGTCAAAACCACGTTCGGCCAGATGCAAGGCTGATGACAACCCGGTAAAGCCGCCACCAATGACCACAATATCGCACGACTGATCCCCTTCGATTGTCTCGAACGGTGCGGTCTTATTGGCGGTCGCGGCATAATAGGATGCCGGATAGGTTCCTGCCTTGTCATTGGCGGTCAGCAAATTCGGGGTAAACACGAGGGAGCCTCAATTTGGTTGTTCTTTATCGCGACATCCTGCCCGATCAGGGGCATCTATCAAGGGAAAACAGCCGTTTCCAGCTCTATTTGGATGGATTTCACCGATTATACCAAAATAGGCATCGCCAAGGAAAAAGGATTGCGCAAAGACGCCGATAGAACGCGATACCTGCGGCCCTTTTTTAATCTCACCGATCAAGACCTGCGCAATTAAAACAGAGTCTTAAGCCCCTTGGGTCACGGCTTCGACCATGCGAAGGGCGGTTTTGGTTGCAGCACAGCCGCCACGCGCTGTGCAGCGCAAATCAGGATGCATCATCGCACCGATTTTCACCGTCTGATCAACCAGTTCGTCATAGGCCAGAACCGCATCGAACCCGGCCAGAACGGCCATCGCCGATGAAAAGGCGTGTGATACCCCCGCGACATTGCGCGCATGACACGGGATTTCAACATCCCCACCCACTGGATCACAGACCAGACCAAGCGTATTCATCAAGCACATCGCGGCTGCGTCAAAGCATTGTTTGGCATCCCCGCCGTATGCTTGCGCAACGCCTGCGGCCGCCATCGCGGCCGATGCGCCGGTTTCGACCGAACATCCGCCACATTCGGCGGCAAACGTCCCACGTGCAGCAAACACCGCCCCGATCACCGCCATGACCTGAAGTGCATCGGTGGCACCTTCGATATCAATCCCATGGCGGATCAAGCCATACAGCGTTCCAGGCACAACACCGGCACTGCCCGCCGTTGGTGCAGCACAGACCAGCCCCCGGTTTGAATCACGCTCCATCGCCGACAGTGCGCCCGCCATGGCATCCTGCAAAACCGCACCGCCAAGGCCCGCTGGCAGATTGGCATCGCGGACTTTCCGTGCGCGCAGGGTTAAAAACCGCATCACGTTGTCTTCGGGTTTGGCATCGAACCCTTCGGCAACCACGCGCAACATCAATTCACACCGTTCACGGAAAAGGACACGCGTCGCGTCGCGTGACAGGCCAAGGCGTTTGGCCTCCAGCACAAGGGCGGCATCGGCCAATGATCCGCCCTGCTCCTCGGCAACCGCAACCACCGCGTCACTGGTCGAAAACAAATCATCGGTCGCACAAACCGGATATTGCGATGCATCAGCATACCGAAGGTCGGTAACACCCTGACGCCCACGCACAGCGGCAATCAAATCCGCCCCCGGCAAAGATTGCAGGGAAACTTCAATGCGGTTGCGTTCCGGATCAACCGATGTTCCAAGCAGCTTGTTGCCGCCCGCCGCCAGTTGCCCGGCAATATCATCGACCACCAAAACAGCAGCCTTGCCCCAGATAAAGACAGTGGCACTTTTACCCGTTTGAAAAACCGGCGCGCCATTCATCGTGTCGATGTAATACATCCCCCCGCCAACTGATGCTCCGGCATACAGATCGGTTCGCGCTTCCCCCTCGACGGTTTCGACCGTTAGTTCAAGGTCAACGCGGTTAGGATGGTTGTTGTTTTCAAGCTCACATATCTCAATGGCGAACTGAAATCCCTCGCCCCGCATCACGCGCGGTAAAATATCGCGGTAATCCGAATCGGTAAGCTGCACCCCGGCAAGACCGGCGGCAAAGTTTTCATCCGAACTTTGTGCCTTATACACCGGCGCAAAAGAGCCGCGTGGATCAAACCTTACAACCGCATCTTTCAACACTTCCCCGTTTGAGCAAGACAGTTCACGCGCCAGTTTCGCCATCATATAGGGCGCAGCACAGTGCGAACTTGACGGGCCACGCATGACGGGACCAATAACGGAATTCAGCAGACTGATTTCTTGCATGACAGGATACTTTAAAGGGGCGAGGGAAAGTGCGATGTGGTCGATACAATATGTTCGAATGATCACCTGCTTATGATGCGAATGCAATCACCCAAACAAAAAATCCCCGGCCAATCGACCGGGGATTTTAAGAACAAATAGCGTCCCTCGCAGCATTTTAACGCTGTTTGGTTTCCCATTCAGGATGCACGAAGTACGGCGCATTCGATGGTGCCAGCGGATCTCGCCCGCGAATGATATCAGCCGCCTTTTCGCCAATCATAATGGTCGGCGCATTCAGATTACCTGTGGCAATCGTTGGCATGATTGAACTGTTGACCACGCGCAGGCCTTCGACGCCATACACGCGGGTTTGCGCATCAACCACCGACATGTCATCACTGCCCATCTTGCATGAACATGACGGGTGATAGGCACTTTCGGCGTGATCGGCGACCCATGCGTCGATTTCCGCATCTGTCTGAATGTCCTTGCCCGGAGCAATTTCACGCCCGCGCAAATCGGCAAAGGCTTCCTGACCAAATATCTCACGGGTCAGGCGCACCGATGCGCGCATTTCTTCCCAGTCTTCGGGATGGCTCATATAATTTGGATCAATGATCGGACGGTCTTTGGGATCGGCTGATGCCAGTCGCACCGTGCCGCGTGATTTCGATCGCATCGGACCAATGTGGGCCTGAAAACCATCGCCTTCGGCGGCCTTCGATCCATTGTAGTTAATCGCCGCTGGCATGAAATGATATTGCAGGTCCGGATGCTTGACGCCTGCTTTGGACCGGATAAACCCGCCGGCTTCGAAATGGTTGGTCGCACCAAGCCCGGTTTTAAACAGATACCATTCCAGACCGATCTTAAGTTTGCTCCACCAATCAAGCTTGCTGTTCAGGCTGACCGGTTTGGTGCATTCCATTTGAACATAAAGCTCAAGATGGTCCTGAAGGTTTTCACCAACGCCGGGAAGATCGGCAACGACATCAATGCCATGTTCGCGCAAATGGGCCGCCGGACCAATGCCCGACAACATCAAAAGTTTGGGCGAATTAATCGATCCTGCCGATAGGATGACTTCACGGTCAACCAACGCACGCTTTGTTTCGCCTTCGTGGATGAAATCAACACCAATCGCACGTTTATCTTCAAAAACAACGCACTGCGCGAATGCCTTATTGTAAACTGTGACGTTATCACGCTTGGCGGCCGGGTGAAGATACGCCTGTGCGGTGGACCAGCGACGGCCTTTATAGACCGTCATATCCATGGCCCCAAGCCCCTCCTGGCGATAGCCGTTCTGATCGTCAGTATGGGTATATCCGGCCTCAACGCCGGCCTTCATCCATGCCTTGTGAAGATCATTTTGGCACGCCCCCGTGGTCACATGTAGCGGACCATCCCCGCCGTGATATTCATCACCACCGGTATTTTCATTACGGGTATCGGCCTTGCGGAAATAGGGCAAGCACCGCGCATAATCCCATTCCTTAAGTGCGGCGTCTTCTTCGGCCCAGCGATTGTAATCAAGCGCGTGACCACGGACATAGGCCATCCCATTGATCGAACTTGAACCGCCCGAAACCCGCCCACGCGGCGTTTCCATGCGGCGGTTGTTCAGATTGGTTTGTGGGGTGGTCCAATAGGCCCAGTTATAGGTTTCCGACTGCATCGGATAAGACAAAGCAGTTGGCATATGAATGCGCCAATCCCACCAATGATCGACGGGGCCGGCTTCAAGGACCAGAACCTTAACATCACGGTCTTCTGACAACCGGTTGGCCAAAACAGCCCCGGCGGAGCCGGAACCGACAATTACGTAATCATATTTTTCAGTCTTGGTCGGGGTCAACATATTTGATCCCTTTATCTTTCAAGCGTTGCACGCAGCCATTCTCTGATTGGTAAAAGCCAATCAGTACGGCGCCTCTACATCGCCGGTTTCGACATAGACCGATTTGATACGGGTATAATGTTCAATCGCCGCACGGCCATTTTCACGACCCACACCCGATTTCTTCACCCCGCCAAACGGCATTTCAATCGGGGTGATGTTATAGGTGTTGATCCAGCAGGTCCCTGCTTCAAGGCGCGATACAACACGATGTCCGCGCGACAGATCCTTGGTAAAGACGCCCGCGGCCAAGCCATATGGCGTATCGTTGGCGCGCTTGATGGCCTCATCTTCATCGGTGAATGTCAAAACCGACATCACCGGGCCAAAGATTTCTTCTCGCACGATGGTCATGTCATCAGTACATCCGGCAAACACCGTCGGGGCAATAAACATGCCGCCTTCTGGCATGCCGTCTGAAACCGCATGGCCACCCAGAACGCATTTCGCGCCCTCTTTCTTGCCGGTTTCGATGAACGACATGATCTGGTCATACTGGGTTTTGGTCACAATCGGGCCGACCTGTGTATCGGGCTTTTCCGGATCGCCCAGCACAAGATCCTTGCTGCGCGCAATCAGTTTTTCAATGAAGGCATCGGCGACACTTTCATGGACAAAAACCCGCGTCCCGTTTGAACAAATCTGCCCCGATGAATAGAAGTTCGCCATCTGCGCACCCGACACCGCATTATCAAGATCGGCATCTTCAAACACGATCATCGGTGATTTGCCGCCAAGCTCCATGGTCACGGCCTTCATGCCGCCCGCCGCAACAGACGCCACCTTGGCCCCGGTTGCCGCCGACCCGGTCAGCGATACTTTATCCACGCCGGGATGCTCAACCAGCGATGCACCACACTCGCGTGCCCCTTGCACAACGTTATAAACACCATCGGGAAGACCTGCTTCCTGCAAGGCTTCGGCCACCGCAATCGCTGACAGCGGGGTGACTTCGGATGGCTTGTAAACAACCGCATTCCCGCACGCCAATGCCGGGGCAGCTTTCCAGCAGGCGATCTGGATCGGATAGTTCCATGCGCCAATCGCGGCACAAACGCCAACCGCTTCGCGGCGGGTATAGGCAAAGTTCGCCCCAAGGTCGATATGCTCACCCGCAAGGCTCCCGGCGACACCGGCGAAATATTCCAGGCATTCGACACCAGAAACCACATCGACAATTTCGGTTTCCTGAATGGCGCGGCCCGTGTCGCGGGTTTCAACCAGTGCCAGTTCATCGTTGCGATCGCGCAAAATCTGGGCGGCCTTGAACAACACACGCGCACGCTGAGCGGCAGGTGTCGCTTTCCAGATTTCAAATCCGGCCCGTGCGGCCTTTACCGCCGCATCAACATCGGCGGCTGTACTTTCATTGCCCTTGGCAAGAACAGTGTTGGTCGCGGGGTTCAGCGTGGTCATTTCCGCGCCAGAACCGTTGGTTTTCTTGCCGTTGATGAAATTCTGTATCTGGTAAAGGCTCATGTCAAAACTCCTGCGGGCCGCATCCAAACCGGGCGACCGTAATCTTGGTGTGTCTGTTCGGCTCAGCGCGCCGGCGAATTGGCCAAATAGAGATGCATGGTACCCAGCACCATCACACGCGCGGCCCCGACATCTGCGCGCCCGGACGAAAGCCCCGAACGTACCCAGATGCCATCAATCATGGCCGCCATTGCGGCCGAAATTTCGTCTGCCCGCTGATCTGTTGTCAGTTGGCGCAGCTCGTGGCGTAAATTGGATGCCAGTCGCTGAAAATAGATGCTGTTGATCCGGTGCAACGCCTTTGAAAACGGCACCTGCGCCCAGAAGGACAACCACGCCACAGTTACCTGCGGGGTGAATTGTTCTTCATTAAAGTTGGTGTTTACAATCGCTTCGAGCCGATCAATCGGCGTCTTGGCACGATCCAGACGCATGAGGTAATCATTGCGCAATTCCTGCATCAGAAACCGCATGGTTGCTTCGAGCAACGCGTTCTTGCCACCGAAATAATGCGAAATAATGCCCGATGACATCCCCGCCGCACTTGCGATACGCGAAATCGTCGTATCGGCAAACCCATGACGGTGAATGGTTTCAATCGTTGCGTCGATCAACTGCCTGCGGCGTACAGGCTGCATACCAACTTTGGGCATTCAAGCAATCCAATTCAAAGCGATCTGAAGGGCTTGAAACCGCTGCAACGTCATGCAGCGTACTTTTTAACCCTTCTCAATTGACGTATCGGGAATATGCTGTATTTTAATTGAACAATCAATCAATAAAACACGCCGATATTTGCGGCGCAATGATCAAGGGTGCTTCCTTTGCTGCGCGGCTTTGCGGCTGTTTTTGTGATTATTCCGGTCCATACGGACAGGTTCGGGGGAACCTTTTCGTACGGCTCTGGGCGAGTGTTAGCGACAACGATATTGCGTTGATGTTCGTCTGGCCTCCGGAACCGAGAGCTTCTGCAGACCGCCGTTTGCGGTCCGCAGTAACATTAGGTTTACACAAGGGAGAACCAGAAACATGACCAATCTTTCCACTTTCGGCCGTCTTCTTGGCAGCACCATTATTGCCGGTGCGCTTTTTGGTGCGGCAAGTGCCAAGGCAGCTGATAGCGAAGCCTGCAAAACCGTGACGTTCTCTGATGTTGGCTGGACCGACATCACCGCAACCACGGCAACCGCATCGGTTATTCTCGACGCATTGGGCTATAACACCGAAACCGAACTTCTGTCGGTTCCTGTCACCTACACCAGCCTTGCCAATGGCGACGTTGACGTATTCCTTGGCAACTGGATGCCAACCATGGCCGCTGACATCAAGCCCTACCTTGACAAAGGAACGGTTGTTAGCGCCGGTGCAAACCTTGAAGGGGCGAAATACACCCTTGCGGTTTCCAAGAACGCCTATGACGCAGGTCTGAAAGATTTCGCTGATATCGCCAAGTTCAAAGACAAACTTGATGGCGAGATTTATGGCATTGAACCGGGCAACGATGGCAACCGCCTGATTCAGGACATGATCGATGGCGATCAGTTCGGTCTCAGCGGTTTTGAGCTGGTTGAATCTTCTGAACAGGGCATGCTGTCGGAAGTTAAGCGTAAATCATCACGCGATCAGTTCATCGTCTTCCTTGGTTGGGAACCGCATCCGATGAACGCGAAATACGACATGGCCTATCTTGATGGTGGCGACGACGTGTTTGGTCCGAACTTTGGCGGTGCCACGGTTCACACCAACCTGCGTGCCGGTTACACCGATGAATGTCAGAATGCCGGTAAATTCGTTACCAACCTGAAATTCAGCCTCGCCATGGAAAACGAAATCATGGATGCGATCCTGAACGATGGCACCGACCCGGCCGAAGCAGCCTCCACCTGGCTTAAAGCCAACCCGGACGCGGCATATGCATGGCTTGACGGTGTGACCACTTTTGATGGTGGCGATGCCAAGGCTGCGCTGAAAAGTGATCTTGGCCTGTAAGCTTCGCATCTAACCGGCAACGTCCGGTTTTATGATCCTGCCGATACGCCCCCGGACCCGATAATTCGGACCTTTGCGTGGGCGTATCGTGCATTTAACTGATTTTAAAAACAAACGGAAATATTCCCATGGAATGGCTCACGGAAACAAAGATTCCGCTGGGACAGTGGATTTCGTCTTTGATGGATGCGCTTAACGAACATGCCGATTTCGTTTTCTATACCATTTCGGATGTTCTTGAATTCATTATTGAAAACACCATCGATTTTCTGCTGTGGCTCCCACCGCTTTTGATTATTGCCGGATTTGGCGCACTTGCTGCTGTGTTGCATAGGTCCTGGAAACTGACGGCCTTTACCATTCTTTCCCTGCTTCTGATTGTCAATCTTGGCTATTGGGAAGAAACCATGGAAACGCTGGCGCTTGTGATCTATGCATCGCTGTTTTGCATGGTTATCGGGGTGCCGCTTGGCGTTGCATCCGCCCACCGCCCGTGGTTGTATCAAGCCATGCGGCCGGTTCTTGATCTGATGCAGACGATCCCGACCTTTGTCTATCTGATCCCGACCCTGATCCTGTTTGGCCTAGGGGTTGTGCCCGGCCTAATTTCGACCGTCATCTTTGCCATTGCCGCCCCGATCCGCCTGACACACCTTGGCATTTCCAGTACGCCAAAGGCATTGCTTGAAGCGGGCGAAAGCTTTGGCTGCACACCGCGCCAGTTGCTGTTTAAGGTCGAACTGCCATCCGCCATGCCATCGATCATGGCCGGTCTGACCCAGTGCATCATGTTGTCACTTTCCATGGTGGTGATTGCTGCCCTTGTCGGGGCAGATGGCCTTGGCAAACCGGTTGTGCGCGCCCTTAATACCGTGAACATTGCCCAAGGGTTCGAAGCCGGTCTTGCGATTGTGATCCTTGCTATTGTGCTGGACCGCATCTGCCGTCGTGATAACAACGAAACATCGGGGCAGTGATCATGAGCAATGCTGTTGAATTTGATAATATCGACGTGATCTTTGGCAACCGTCAGGCAGAATCGCTAAAACTGCTCGATGAAGGCAAAACACGCGCAGAAATTGCCAAGGTGACAAACAATGTGCTTGGCGTTGCCGATGTCAGCTTCAATGTCCCACAGGGCGAGATTTGCGTTCTGATGGGCCTGTCAGGGTCTGGTAAATCATCGCTTTTGCGCTGTGTGAACGGGTTGAACAAAGTCTCACGCGGGTCGCTACGGGTATATGATGGTGACTGGTCGGTCAACGTCACAAAGTGCGATGGTCCGACCTTGCGCAAATTGCGTCGTGAGTGTGTCGCCATGGTGTTTCAGCAATTTGGCCTTCTGCCATGGCGGACCGTTGCCGAAAATGTCGGCTTCGGGCTTGAGCTCCGCGGCCTTGCCCCAAAGGAACGCCGCGAAATCGTTGATGAAAAGCTGGCCCTTGTCGGACTGGATCAATGGGCGGATAAATATGCCCATGAACTGTCGGGCGGTATGCAGCAACGTGTTGGCCTTGCCCGCGCGTTTGCCACCGACGCGCCGATCCTTTTGATGGATGAACCGTTTTCGGCACTTGATCCGCTGATCCGTAACCGCCTTCAGGACGAATTGCTTGATCTTCAGGAAAAGCTGAACAAAACCATCCTGTTTGTTAGCCATGACCTTGATGAAGCCATGAAACTTGGTAATTCCATCGCGATCATGGAAGGCGGCTATGTCGTTCAGCACGGCACGCCCGAAGACATCGCGCTTCGTCCGGCCAATGGATATGTTGCCGACTTTGTCGCCCATATGAACCCGGTCAATATCCTGCGCGGGCGGGCAATCATGCACCGTGTGACCAAGGATCAACGCGACGCAACCGGTGACATCGCGATTGACGATGAAGATCTTCGCATCACGCTTGATGATGGGATGGTTCAGGCCGCCAGCACGGCTGAAAGCGGACAGCTTAAGCTGATCACCTATGATGGCACCCTGCCCGTCGATCTTGATGCCACCGATAACTCGGTAGTCTTTGTCGCCCCTGATGACGTGTTGCTTAAAGTCCTGATTGAAATGCGGTCGATCACCCAGAACCCGGTCATCCTGACCCGTGAAGGCAAGATATCGGGCACCTTGGGCCGCCGGGAATTCTTTGACAGCCTGACGCAGACCGCATCTGCACCAGACTGATTTCAAATCATCACATTAAAAATGGCGGCTCAATCATGGGCCGCCATTTTTGTATGACGAATTCAAATACGGCCTATCCGCCTGTTACCGGAGGGAACAGGGCAATTTCCGATGCCTTGGTCACATCGGTTTGCGGTGTGGCATATTCCTGATCAACCGCAACCCGGATAATCGCAGGCTCGGCCAGCGCATCGGCGAAGTTCGCCCCGCGTCCAGGCAACCATTCCAAAAGATCGGCAACGGTTTTCACATCTTCGGGCAGTTCAACGGTTTCTTCGGCCATGCCGATACGGTCTTTGACCCACGAGAAATAGACCAGCTTCATATTCAATCCTGATGGTTGGCGTTCAATGATAGACATGCTTACGCAATCAGTGTCATCGCGCAAGTCCTGATCCCGTGATTATGGATACACAAAATACCCCTCAGGCGCGTTTTCCAACCGTGCCGTTAGATTGTCGATGAAGAACCGTTCAGCACGGCTTTGCGACATGCGCGGGTTGGTGACAAGGTAAATGTCAATCGCGGGCGGGGCGTCATAGGGCGGCAACCGCCAAAGCTGCCCGCGTTCCGTGGCATTCTGCACCACGTGGATCGGAAGCGGCCCAATGCCAAGCCCGGCATTGATCAACCGCCGGACTTCTTCAAGGTGGGGACTGACCGCAACCACCTTGCCCTTCATGCCTTCCTGTGCGCGCAAAACCGCCACAGGTGCCAGCGCATCGGAAAGCTGATCGGTGGAGAAGGACACAAAGGCCTCGCTTTTTAAATCGGCGAGTTTGAGGTCCTTTCGGCCAAACAAATGATGGGTCGGCCCACAGAAAAACCCGAAATGTTCGCGGTAAAGTCGGCGATATTCCAATCGGGGATGCTGTTCGCGAACCAGACAGATGCCAAAACTGGCCTGCTGGGACAGGACCTGATCAATCACATGGCCCGATGTCGCGACATTGATCTCATAGGTCACTTCCGGATGGGATCGATTGAACTCGAACAACGCATCATCAAGTGGCGGAAACACCACATGACTGGCCAACCAAAGATGCAAATGCCCGGTCAATTGATTGCCGCTGTCTGACATCACATCAGACAGTCGCCCAATGGCGCCGCATATTTCCCGGCATTCATGATAGAGTGCCAAGCCCTGTTCGGTGACCTCAAACCGGCCGCGTTCGCGGTCAATCAACCGCGCACCAATCTGGTCTTCAAGCCGCTTCAACGCGTTGCTCACACTGGGCTGGCGCAACAACAGCCGATTAGCCGCCCCGGTGATGGAGCGTTCTTCGACAATCACGGTAAAGGTATGCAAAAGGTTCCAGTCAAACTGGCGGCGCAGCAGTTCATTCATACCTGTTCTTCCCCATTCTTTTGCATCCCATAGTCATTGGCTATGGGATCTATTCTACTTATCTATTTGCGCTATATGCAAGTCTGAGGTGGAATAGCTTCTCCATTTAATCACGGCCAAATAAATTCGCACGGCACAGCCGGAGCATATAACGGGAGGCATAAATGGCCGCAGATATCGCCGGGGAGCGCAGAGCCCCGTGGGTGCTGTTATCACCATCGCTGGCAACAGTCGGGTTGTTACTCATCATCCCGATGCTGTTTATCGTCGTGTATTCGTTCTGGCTGCGCACCGCAACCGGAGCGGATCAGGTTGGCTTTTATCTTGATAACTGGATTGAAGTTCTGGGCGACCGGTTTTACCGCGATATCCTGTTTCAGACCTTTGCCATTGCCTTTTACACCACGGTAATTTGTGCATTTGTCGGTTATATCCCGGCCTATTTCGTGGCGAACACCCCGATGAAGTCCAAGGCATTTTTGCTTTTGATGCTGATGCTGCCATTCTGGATCAGCTACATCATCCGCACCATGTCATGGATCAATATTCTGGGCACATCGGGCGCGCTCAACACGCTGTTTCTGTCGATTGGCATCATCGATGAACCGATACAGATGCTTTATAACCAGACGACCGTTGTTTTGGGTCTGGTGCATTATCTGCTGCCGTTCATGATCCTCAATGTCTATGTCAGCCTTGATGGCATTGATAAAAACCTGACCGAAGCCGCCCAAAGTCTTGGCTGCACGGGATGGCAGGCATTTCGCGAAGTCACCTTGCCGCTATCGATGCCAGGTCTGGCGGCGGGATCATTGCTGTGTTTTGTGCTGGCAGCGGGCACCTATATCACCCCGATTGTTCTGGGCGGACCGCGCGATGCGATGTTTGCCAATCTGGTGTTTGAGGCCATCGTCACCCAGCTCAACTGGCCGCTTGGATCGGCACTTTCACTCGTCCTGCTCGCCCTTCTGGGTGTGCTGGTCGTCATCTACACCCGGTATCTTGGCGTCGATCAAATCGCCAAGAGTTTCAAGTAAGGGGCAAGAAGATGAAAATCATGTCTGGCTGGTCCCTGATCCGAATTGCCACGATCCTTGTCTATCTGTTCTTGTTTGCGCCGGTCGCAGTTGTGATCCTGCTGGCGTTTAATGCCAATCAGTTTGGCGGCTTTCCGATCGAAGGATTCTCGCTGCGCTGGTTTGAAGCGCTCTGGAACAATGATGCCATTGTGCGGGCATTTAAAACGTCACTGTTGCTGGGGCTTTTGACCAGTGCGGTTTCGACCACACTTGGCACCCTCGCCGCCCTTGCCATGGTCAGATACGATTTTCCTGGGAAACGGACCATTTCGACCCTGTTGGTTGCCCCGATCCTGATCCCGGAAGTCGTTCTGGCTGTGGCATTGCTGTTGTTTTTGCAGTTCCTGTCCATGCCCAAAAGCTTTGGCCTTCTTTTGATGGGGCATGTGGTCTTTACCCTGCCCTTCGTCGTTCTGGTGGTTCAGGCCCGGCTTGTCTCCATTCGTCGCGACGTTGAAGAAGCCGCCATGAGCCTTGGCGCAACACCGATCCAGACATTCTTTGAAATCACCCTGCCGTTGATGTTGCCTGCGGTGATGGCTGGAATGCTGTTTTCATTCACGATTTCCTTTGATGACATCACCGGCACGCTGTTTTGGAAACCGGGCGGCGTTGAAACCGTTCCGACCCAGATTTTCGCCATGCTGCGCAATTCCATCAGCCCGGAAATCAACGCACTGGGCGCTGTGATGGTGATCTTTACCATCGCACTGCCGCTGGTGGCGGCATCGGTATCACGCGTTCTGTCGATGCGCAAAATCCGCGCCAGTAACAGAACAAGTAACCGTGCCGATAACAACTCTGAACAAACTGCCTAACACGGACTTTGAATATCGCGAGAAACCGCCAAAACCAACAACAAGACCAACCGATAATAACGACCAGGAACATAACCGATTAACGGACAATTCCTTATCAGGAGGCCTAAATGGACGATACCAAACGTTACGAACGCCTGCTTAATCGCTATCGCGACGGTGACATCAGCCGCCGTACTTTCCTGACCGCCCTTGGCGCTGCCGGTGTTGTTGCCGGTGTCACGGGTGGCCCGATGGGCATGCTGGCCCGCAAGGCACATGCAGCCACACCTGAACAGGTCCGCTTTGACGGCTGGGGCGGCGTTGTGTCCGAGGCGTTTGAGAAATATGCCTTCGCACCCTATACCGAAAAAACCGGCATCGACGTTGTCTCGGGCACCTTTGGCGGGGCGGATGAATATATCGCGCGTGTCAAAGCCGGTCAGCCGGGTGAGTTTAACCTCGCCCATCTTTCCGGTGTGTTTGACTATGCCCGCTATCATGGTCTGGAACTGACGTCTGAACTGAACGAAGACAACATTCCGAACCTGAAAAACGTCATCCCCAGCCTGATTGAGCCGTTGCGCAAAATCACCGGCGGCACCCTGTCGGCTGTACCATATGATTATGGCACCACCGGCATTGCCTATAACCGCAAATACATCAGCGATGAAGAAGCCAAGGCCAAAGGTGCAAAACTGATGGTCGATGAAGCCTACAAAGGCAAAATCGGCGGTTGGGGCGAATGGAAAACCCGTATCTGGTACGGCGCACTTCAGTCCGATCAGGATCCGAACAACATCAAGGACATTGATGCCGTTTGGGACATGATCCGTTCGCATCGTGATCTGGCTCTTAAATATTGGAGCTCAGGGGCAGAATTGATGAGCCTTCTGGCCGAAGAAGAAATCTATGTCACCGAAGGCTGGTCTGGCCGTATCAAGGCGCTTCAGGATCAGGGCCATGACATCGGCTATCATGATCCGGCCGGTGGTCTGGGGTGGCAGGAATGCATCTTTGTCCTGCGCGGAAGCCCAATGGCTGCCTGTGAAGAGCTTTTGAACTTCATGCTTGAACCCGAAGTCGCGATTGCGGTTGCCGAAGGTCAAAGCTATCCGCCTGCCCTTGATCCGAACAAAGTCGAACTTGGCAAGATCATCCCGACCTTGCCAGCATTCGATCCGTCCGGAACGCTTTCATCACTCAGCTTCTTTGATCCGGCGTATTGGAACGAAAACGAAGCGGACTGGTCGAAAACCTTCTCCCGTGTTCAGCGCGGCTACTAAGCCGTTCCTGCTTACGTGAACCGGTGTCCTGGCCTTTGCACAACCGGCCAGGACACCTTCGCCGCCTTTTTCAAGGTGCGGCTTATCTCTGACAGGGTATTTAACAATGGCAGACACCGAAAACGCCGTTGAACTGCAAAATGTCGTCAAACGCTACGGCGAATTTACTGCCGTCAAACGCATTGACCTGACCGTACCAGACAACAGTTTCGTCACGTTTCTGGGTCCGTCGGGCTGTGGCAAAACCACGACATTGCGCATGATTGCCGGTTTGACCGATATCACCGAGGGCGATTTACTGATCCGGGGTAAGCGGGTCAACAGCCTGCCGATCCACAAGCGCAATCTGGGTCTTGTGTTTCAGAACTATGCCCTGTTCCCCCATAAATCGATTTTCGACAATATTGCCTTTGGCCTGAAATACCGCAAAATCAGCAAGTCTGACATCCGCGACAAGGTCAATCGTGCACTTGATCTGGTGCAATTGCCCAATGTTGCCGAACGCTATCCCAATCAGCTTTCTGGTGGGCAGCAACAGCGTATCGCGCTTGCACGTGCCATCGTGATTGAACCCGATGTTTTGCTGCTTGATGAACCGCTATCGGCCCTTGATGCCAATCTCCGCGAAGAAATGCGCGTCGAGCTTAAACGCATTCAGCGCGAACTGGGCATTGCCACGGTATTCGTCACCCATGACCAGTCCGAGGCATTGGCGATGTCTGACAAACTTGTTGTGATGAACAATGGCTTTGTCGAACAGGAAGGCGCGCCCCAAGACGTCTATAACAATCCGGCGTCCGCCTTTGTTGCCGACTTCCTTGGCCATTCAAACATCATTGCCGGCGCCCTTGGCGGTCCCGATGCGGCCTTTACCAATGTAAACTTGCAATCGGGCGAAACGCTTTTGACCACTGATGAGCAAACGGCCAAGGCCAATGGCTCCAAAGACGTCCGTGCGGTCATTCGGGCGGAAAAAATTGGCCTGTCCGAACAAGACGGATCGGGTGACGGCGTTATTTCCATTCCCGGCAAGATCAAGACTGTCGATTATCTCGGTCAACAGGCCCGATATTTTGTCGAAGCCAATGGCCGCGACTGGCAGGTCATAAATCCGATAGATGCCCGCCCCCATCAGGAAGGTGCCGATATCTTTATGCATATCGCTGCCCGCAATTGTGTGTTGTTGCCCGGTCACCAGGATTGATTTCACCAAGATTGATTTGCCAATCTGACCGGATCAGGAGAGCCACCAAAAATGACGCATACCGACAAAGCCCCGGTCGGTCACAACCGGGAATCCCGCCTGTTTTACCAAAGCCGGTCACGCCGTCCGCTGATTGACCGTGCAAAAGGCGTCTATATGTGGGACGTCGATGGCAAACGCTATATCGATGCATCCAGCGGTGCCATGGTCAGCAATATCGGCCATAGCGACCCGCGCGTGATCGCCGCAATGAATGCACAGCTTGAAAAAGCCAGCTTTGCCTATCGCCTGCATTTTGAAAATGATGCGGCGGAAAATCTGGCATGGCGCCTTGCCGAACGGGCACCGGGCGATCTGGAACGTGTTTTCTTTGTCTCGGGCGGCTCCGAGGCGGTTGAAAGCTGCATCAAACTTGCCCGGCAATACGCACTTGCAAAGAGCCAAGCCCAACGCACCAAAATCATTTCACGGTTTCCAAGCTATCACGGGTCAACCTTAGGCGCGCTTGCCATCACTGGCTACACCCCGATGCACGCGCCCTTTGCCCCGATGATGGTTGATCAGCCAAAAATACCTGCCCCAACCTGCTATCTAGATCGCGATGACCTGTCCGATCATGAACGCGGCATCAAATATGCCAACATGCTTGAGGCTGAAATCCTAAAACAGGGTCCCGAAACTGTCCTTGGCTTCATCATGGAACCGGTTGGCGGGGCCGCGACCGGGGCACTGGTTGCACCCGACAGCTACTATCACCGTATCCGTGAAATTTGCGATCAATACGGCATCCTTCTGATCTATGACGAGGTCATGACAGGGGCCGGTCGTACCGGCAAATATTTCGCCGCCGAACATTGGGGCATCACGCCCGATATCCTTGCCGTGTCCAAAGGATTGGCGGCGGGTTACGCCCCACTTGGCGCGATGATTGCGCCCGACCGCATTGTCGGACCGGTGCTTGATCACGGCGGGTTCATTCATGGTTATACCTATGCCGGAAATCCACTGGCCTGTGCGGCGGGCAATGCGGTTCTTGATGTCATTGATGAGGACGGGCTTCTTGAAAATGCCGCAACCAGTGGGGCTGCGTTAAAGGCTGAACTTGGTAAACTTGCCGATGACTTCACCATGATCGGTGATGTGCGTGGCCTTGGTTTGTTGCTCGCCATTGAGCTGGTTAAAAACCGCAGCACCATGGAACCGCTTGATCCCAAACATTTGGCAGCCGCCCGTTTGGTCGATATCGCCTATGACATGGGCCTGATCATTTACTGGCGCCGCACACGCGGCGGGTATCGTGGCGATCACGTCATGATTTGCCCGCCGATGTCGATCACCCCGGATCAGTTTGCCGACATTCTGGGTCCGCTGCGCGCCGCCCTTAGCGACCTTCAGGACGAACTTGCCCTTGCCGGAGCCTTCTCATGAGCCGTAAAGTCATCATTACCTGTGCGATTACGGGATCGGTTCATACCCCATCCATGAGCCCGCATTTGCCTATCACCCCCGATGACATTGCCAAACAGGCCATTGATGCCGCCAATGCCGGGGCATCGATCCTGCATCTGCATGCGCGTGATCCCAAAACCGGCTTTCCCAGCCCCGACCCCGATCTGTTTCTGGAATTTCTGCCCAAGATCAAGGCCGAAACAGATGCGGTGATCAACATATCAACCGGTGGCGGCATGACCATGACGGTCAAAGACCGCATTCGCGCCGCCAGCATTGCTGCGCCCGAAATGGCATCGCTGAATATGGGAACGATGAATTTTGGATTGTTCCCCGCCCTTGCGGTGGATCGCGACTGGCAACATGACTGGGAACCGGAATTCCTTGAAAACAGCCGCGACTTTGTTTTCAAAAACACCTTTGCCGACATCGAAACCATTCTCGCCGATCTGGGTGATGCTAATGGGACGCGGTTCGAATTTGAATGTTACGACGTCGGGCATCTTTATACGCTGGCCCATTTTGTTGACCGCGGCCTGATCAAAGGCCCGTTGTTCATCCAGTTTGTCATGGGCATTCTGGGCGGCATTGGGGCGGACCCGGATAACCTCGCCCATCTGAAACGCACCGCCGACAAGCTGTTTGGCGACCAATACCAGTTTTCGGTTTTAGGCGCGGGCCGCCATCAAATGCCACTTGCCAGCATGGCCGCCGCCATGGGTGGAAACGTGCGGGTCGGGCTGGAAGATAACCTTTATCTGCGCAAGGGCGAACTAGCCCCCGACAACGCGTCCCAAGTCCGCAAAATCCGAGAGGTTCTTGACGGTTTATCGCTTGAAATCGCAACACCCATTGATGTCCGTGCTCAACTTGGGTTGAAAGGCGGCGATAAGGTCGCCTTTTAGCCAAAACATCATCGCGCGACCAGCGCCATGGAACAAAGACAAAGACGCCATCACCCGTTACGACCACGCTTAACGTGAAAGGCGGCAGCCATGATGCATGCCTATTTCTCAGACGATCAGTTACGCCATCACGGCAAAACATTCATTGTTGCTGGTGAACGCAAACCGATCCCCGAAGTCCCCGAACGCGCCGAAATCCTGAGCGGGGCGGTATCGCGCCTTGGGCTGTCGCTGCATGCGCCGCGTGATTTCGGGATGGACCCGATTGCCGCCATTCACGATGCCAATTATTTGACATTTCTTCAAACCATCTACTCGGAATGGCAGACTGCCGGTGGGTCGGAACTGGTGATCCCCAATATTCACCCCTTTGACCGCAATGGTCCCTATCCGCGTCATCATGTCGGTAAGGCAGGCTTCCATCTGGGCGATACGTCCTGTCCGGTATCGGAAACTACATGGTATTCGGCCTATGCCAGTGCGCAAACCGCCATTGCCGCCACGCGTCATGTCCGTGATGACGGGGCCAACACCGCCTATGCACTGTGCCGCCCACCCGGCCATCACGCCAGTTCAAACATCGCCGGTGGGTTCTGTTATCTCAACAACAGTGCGATTGCCGCACAGGAATTGCGCGCCAAATATGACCGGGTGGCGATCCTTGACGTCGATCTGCATCATGGCAATGGCACGCAGCATATTTTCTATGACCGTGATGATGTCATGACGCTTTCGATACATGCCGACCCCAGTGATTTTTATCCGTTTTTCTGGGGCCATGCGCAGGAACGTGGCGAAGGTGCCGGGGTTGGCTTTAACCATAACGATCCCCTGCCCCTTGGCAGCGGTGACGCGGCGTTTCTCAGCGCACTTGACCGGGCATTGGCCGTGATGGATGATTTCAATCCGGGCGCGGTTGTCATCGCCCTTGGACTTGATGCATCGCGCGATGATCCGTTTGGCGGCCTGACGGTTAGCCCGGACGGGTTTGCCAAAATCGGTGAAAAAATTGGCACCCTTAAGTGCCCAACCGTGCTAGTGCAGGAAGGGGGTTATGTCAGTAACACGCTGGCAGAAAACCTGTATCAATTCATCAGCGCGTTTCGCACCACCAACGACAAAAACGCCCCAAAAAACGCTTAGACATCAGAAGGCCCCAAATGACCCATTCCGACATCCTGATTATTGGCGGCGGTATCGCCGGTATGTCTGCGGCATTCTTTCTGGCAAAGGCCGGAAAGTCCGTCACGGTTCTGGAACGCGAAGACCAGCCCGGGTATCACAGCACCGGCCGGTCTGCGGCTCTGTATAGTGAAACCTATGGCCCCAAAATCATTCGCAAGATGTCAACGGCAAGCCGGGATTTCTTCATCACCCCGCCCGACGGGTTTACCGATCACCCGATCCTGACCCCGCGCGGCATCATCATGACCGCAGCACCGGGCGAAGAAGCCAAGCTTGACGAAATCCTGACCGAAGGCCGCGCAAACGGGGCAAATTTTGTTTCCCTGACCCCGGCCGAGCTCAAAGAAATCATCCCGGTGATCAATACCGATCTGATTGCCAGTGCGGCCCATGAAACCGATGCCATGGACATTGATGTTCACGCACTTCATTGGGGCTTTATCCGCCAGTTCAAATCACTGGGCGGTACGCTGATCACCAAGGCCGATGTCAGTGCGATCAACAAAATAAATGGCACATGGCAGGTAACCCTTGGCAATGGGCAAACCCACAGCGGTGATATCATCGTTAATGCCACAGGCGCATGGGTCGATGACATCGCCACCAAGGCCGGTGTCAAACCGCTTGGCATTACGCCCAAACGCCGCACCGCCGTGATGGTGGATTTGCCGTCCGATGTGAATGCCCACGGCTGGCCACTGGTCGCCAGCCTTGATGAAAGCCTGTATTTCAAGGAAGACGCCGGACGGTTGCTGGTCTCCCCCGCCGATACCACCCCGACCGAACCCCATGATGTTCAGCCCGAAGAACTCGATATCGCGATCACGATTGACCGGCTGATGACCGCAACCAGCATCGAAGTCCGCCGTCCCGGCGAAAGCTGGGCCGGGTTGCGCAGCTTCTTTGCCGATGGCGATCCGGTTTCGGCCTTTGATCCGGCTGACGGCAGTTTCTATTGGCTGGCCGGTCAGGGCGGATATGGCATTCAAACCGCACCGGCCATGGGGGAATATGCTGCCAGCCTGATCTGTGGCAACGGCATTCCTGCCCATATGCAAAAACTTGGCATTACCGAAGATGCGCTCTCGGCAACCCGCCCGTCGCTGGTGACCGGAAAATAACCGGCTGCACCGCCCCGAACGGAGACACATCAATGACCCGCTTTGACCGCAACAGCTTGCGCAAGGCCGTATCAAACCGCACGACGCAGGCGATCGATGACCTGTGTGCGCTAGTACGTCATGACAGCTTGCTCGGCAACGAAGCCTCCGCACAGGGCTGGATTGCCGATCAGTTTGCCGACATGGGCCTTGATGTCGAACGGGTTGCAATTGATATCGACGCGCTGCGCGATCAACCGGGCTTTTCCCCGCCGGTGATTGATGATTATGACGGACGCGAAAACGTCATTGGCCTGCACCGCCCCAAAAACCCAACCGGGCGCAGCCTGATCCTTAATGGTCATATGGATGTTGTGCCAACCGGTCCCGCGAACAAATGGCGGCGCGGCCCGTTTGATCCTTATGTCGAGGGTGACTGGCTTTATGGGCGCGGTGCCGGGGATATGAAGGCCGGGATCATTGCCTATTGCCACGCGCTTCGCGCCCTTCACGATATCGGGTTGGAACCCGCAGCCCCGGTAATTTTACAATCGGTTATTGAGGAAGAATGCACGGGCAACGGCGCGCTGGCCTGTCTTCACGCCGGATATAAGGCCGATTGTGCGATCATTCCCGAACCGTTCAACCAAACCCTTATGACCGCCCAGCTTGGCGTGATGTGGTTTCAACTTCATGTGTCGGGTAGCCCGGCGCATGTTCTCGATACCTCGGCGGGCAGCAACGCGATTGAAGCGGCCTTTGGCTTCTTTGAAGTTCTTAAAGAAGTCGAAGAAATCTGGAACCATCCAACCCATCGTCATGCCACCTATGGCGCGCATGTTCACCCGGTGAACTTTAACCTTGGTAAAATTGACGGCGGCGAATGGGCATCAACCGTGCCGCCGGTTTGCTCTGCTGATATTCGTGTCGGGTTTTACCCCGGCATGGAACTTGCAAAAGTCCGCGAAACGATTGAGGCCGTCAAACAAAGTGCGATTGACAACCACCCGGCGTGCAAGGGTGCGTCGTTTGACATCACCTATCGCGGGTTTCAGGCCGAAGGATGCGAGATGGATGTCAACCATCCGATGATGACGATGATGGGCGACATCCATCAGGAAGTCACCGGCAACACGATCAAAAACTATGCCTCAACCGCAACAACCGATGCCCGGTTTTTCCAGATTTACGGCAACATCCCGGCCACCTGTTATGGCCCCAAGGCCCAACGCATTCATGGCATTGATGAACGGGTTTCAATTGCCAGCATGATGGAAGTAACCGAAGTTTTGGCCCTGTTCATTGCCGACTGGTGCGGCGTGCAAAAGCGTGCTAGCTAATTCGTATTATTGAATAATATATACTGAACCCCACAAGGAGAGTTTCATGACCATTCAACGTTTTCACACCGGCCCGCGTATGAGCCAGGCCGTTGTCCATGGCGACACCATCTATCTCGCAGGTCAAGTTGGCGATGCCAAAAGTGACATCACCAACCAGACCAAAGAATGTCTGGCAAAGGTTGATGCCCTTCTGGCCGAATGTGGTTCGAGCAAAGAAAACATCCTGTCGACCACCATCTGGCTGGCCGACATGAAAGATTTCGCCGCCATGAATGCGGTTTGGGATGCATGGGTTCCGCAGGGTCACACCCCGGGCCGTGCCTGTGGCGAAGCCAAACTTGCCACCCCTGATTTTCTGGTCGAATTCATGATTATTGCTGCCAAGCCGTAATATTTAACGACCCAACAAAAAACGCCCGGCAGAGCAATCTGGCCGGGCGTTTTTTGTTTTAATCGATCCATGCCGAAATGTTCAGGCGCGCTCTTCGCGAGTCATGATCAAGGATTTGGCTTCAAGTGTGCGATGCACCGGGCATTTATCGGCAATTTCCAACAGTTTTGCGCGGGTTTGATCATCAAGATCACCGACGAAGGTGATCTTGCGTTCGAACCGGTCAATCTTGCCGCCTTTTTGCGTATGTTCCTCGGCACACTCCGCACAATCATCGGCATGAATTTTATCATGCAGGATTTCCACCCGCACAGCTTCAAGCGGGATGTTTTTATGGTCAGCATACATTCGAACCGTCATCACCGTACAACTGCCAAGGGCGGCTGACAAAAACTCATAGGGCGACGGACCGCTGTCAAACCCACCGACTTTTTCCGGCTCATCGGCCAGCATGCGATGACGCCCGGCCATGACCATCGCCTGAAACTTGCCCTGCCCGGTTTCGCGCACGACAACACCGTTACCGATGTCGTTTTTCACCGCTTCATCGGCGGGAATATACCGCCCCGCCCAAGCCGCAATCACCGATGCGGCATACTCCGCATTCGCCGGATCACGCAGCAAATGATCGGCATCATCAAGGGATACAAAGCTTTTGGGATGCTTGGCCGCGTCAAAGATTTTCGCCGCATTTTCAATCCCGACGGTCTGATCCATCGGCGCATGTAAAACCAGAAGCGCCTTGCGCATCTGACCAACTGCACGCCCAATATCATGATTGGCCAGATCATCGACAAACTGGCGCTTGATCACAAACGGCCGCCCGCCGAGCGAGACTTCCGCCTCACCGTTGTTTTTAATGTCGTCAAGATGGGCCGCAAAGTTATGCGTGACGTGATCAACATCGGCTGGTGCGCCAATCGTCGCGATCGCGGTTGCTTCGGGCACGCGGTCAGCAACGGCCAGAACCGCCGCCCCGCCCAACGAATGCCCGATCAAAAGCTTCGGCGCCTCAAATTCATCCCGCAAAAAGTCCGCCGCCCGTTCAAGATCATCAAGGTTCGATGTAAAATTGGTCGAGGCAAAATCACCGCTTGATCCGCCAAGCCCGGTAAAATCAAACCGCAGCACGCCGATGCCTTGCAAGGTCAAAGCTTCGGCAATTTTGCGCGCCGCACTTAAATCCTTGGTACAGGTAAAGCAATGGGCAAACAGGGCATAGGCCTTTACCGGCCCGGTCGGCATATCAAGCCGCGCTGCCAGCTTGGCACCATGGGCGCCGTCAAAAGTTAGTTTAACGGGTTTTCCGGGCATCGACAGTCTCCGACCAAGGCAATGAACAAAACGAACTTTTATCTTACGCCACACACGATAAGATTACAGTAGCGCCACCACCGTAACACGGAAATTTTAATGATCATTCTGCAAACACCGCGCACCATCGTGCGTCAGGCAACCCTCGATGATGCTGCATTTGTCATCGAATTGCTCAATGAGCCGGGCTGGATACGGTTTATCGGAGACCGCGACATCCATGATCTTGATGCGGCGCGTGCCTACATCCACGAGCGGCTGCTTTCAAGTTACGCAAAACACGGTTTTGGAAGCTATGTCACATGTGAAAAATCAACTGACAAACAGATCGGTCTGATCGGCTTTGTCAAACGCGATACCCTTGATGCACCCGACATCGGCTATGCCGTTTGCGAAGTCCATCAGGGTAAGGGATATGCCTTTGAGGTCTGTCAGGCATTGGTGCAGCACGGATGGGAAAATCTCGGCTTTGACAAGCTGTATGGCTATTGCCTTCCCGACAATGTGGCATCGGTCAACTTGCTGGAAAAACTTGGCATGACATATCTGCGCGACGACGACGTCAATCGATCCGATGAGATGTGCCGACTTTACAAGTCAACCCGCCCATAAAACCGACACCACCAGCCTCAATATAAACCCCGCACCTTTGCAGAATGCGGGGTTTATATTATTTGCGCCGAATGCCGATCTTGCGCCCGACACCTGACGGAATTTCAAGGCCTGCGTGCGCGTCTTTGATCTTATTCAGTGTCGCCATGATATCATCGGGAAACGGTGCGGAACGCCGCTGTTCCATATTGATATGCATGGTGATGATTTCATTGGTCGATGCCAGCCAGCCCTCGGTCCCATGACGCATTTCATGATACATGTGAATGCGTTTCGTATCACAATCTAGCACGCGCGTATGGATCACAAACGGCGCATCAAGATGAATTTCCCGGTCATAGGTCACATGCATTTCAAGACCGAACGTCGATCCGCCGCGCTCCTTGGGATAGGTTGCCCCCATCCCGACCGCGTTTAAAAACGCCATCGATCCCAGATCAAACGCCACCACGTAATAGCCGACATTCATATGGCCATTAAAATCAATCCATTCCGGTTTGATCGTGCCGCGATATGCCTCAAGCGGTTGTGGCGCAAAAAGATCCGTACTGATCATTTCCCGACGGCCTTGACCACGGCAACGGCGGCAGCGAAATCTTCCAGCGAATGACCAACCGATTTAAACACCGTACATTCGCCGTCACTTTCGCGGCCCTTGACCTCACCGCGCGTCAGGCCAAACAGATCGCCAATGATGTCGGATTTTGCAATCGCACCACTGTCGATTGCCTGCACCACATCACCGCCCTCGGCACTCGCTCCCTCAAAACTATCGACATAGATGCGGCATTTGGTCATCACCGCATCATCGGTTTCGCGCATGGTCGGTTTAAACGCCCCCACCAGATCAACATGAGTGCCATCGCGCAACCAATCGCCACGCACCAGCGGCTCGGTCGAAAGCGTCGCACATGAAATCAGATCGGCAGCTTTACACGCACCTTCAAGATCATCCGTACCGGTGGCATTAAAGCCAAGCCCGGCAATCTCGGCGGCCAGTTTATTGGCCTTATCGCCATTGCGGTTCCAGATGGTGACATTCTTGATCGGGCGGACCGATGCATGTGCGCGGATCAATTGCGGCGCCATCGCCCCCGACCCGACCATCACCATGTCGGTGGTATCTTTACGCGCAAGGTAATCCGCGGCCAGTGCCGATGCCGCCGCCGTGCGGCGCGTGGTCAATTTGGTGCCATCAATCACTGCCGATGGCTGCCCGGTCACCGCATCAAGCAGAATATAGGTCCCTGACACCGCCGGAAGGTTGCGCGCCGAATTCCCCGGCACCACGGCGGCGACCTTTACCCCCGCCGCACCGTCTTTTTGCCAGGCGGGCATAATCAGGAAGGTCGCATCATCCTCGTTGCTGCGTTCCATGTTGAAATGGCTGCGCAGCGGCGCCTCGCAACCATGGGCAAACCCGTCACGAAGGGCTTCGACCAGATCACGGGGCCAAACAAACTTGTCGATATCTTCTGCCGAAACGAAACGCATGAGCCTTCCTGTATAACTATTTTTGATTTCAGTGTGGTAGCAGCCTCTTTTATACCACGTCACACCGTCTCAGTCACAGGAAGAGGACTGGTTTTTTATGCTGTTTTTTTGGGAGTTGACGTCGTTTTACGGCTGCAAAAACCGTTTGAGATGGCCAAACAGTGATCCAGTGCCCAGAAAGACTTCTTCAAGCACGGTAAAGTGGTTCGCACCCCACGCCTTATAGACAGGAACGGTCAGGCCAGAACGCCTGCAATATGCGGCATAGGCATCACTTTGCCGGACAAATTCCGGGCTTTCATTGCCGCCAACAATTGCCATCATTTTCACATTCCGTGGCACCGCATCAAGCATCGGTGAATTGTCCGCCGCCGATGCTTCATCAAGGCGGATATCATCATTCATCGTTGTATGGCGCACCGGTTCAAGGTCAAACACACCTGAAATCGGCACCACAGCACAAAACGGGTTGGGATCGCCAAGGATATCTTCCCAGTCACAGGACGCCAGTCGCGCAACGATCTGCCCACCTGCCGAATGACCTGAAATTGAAATCCGGTCCTGATCGCCGTTAAACTCACCCACATGCTGATAGACATATTTCACGCACCGCACCGCTTGCTGGGTGATCTCGGCAACCGTCGCATCGGGACATAAATCGTAATTTGCACAAATCACCGTAAAGCCCGCCGCCACCAAATCACGGGCGACAAAGGCATAATCCTTTTTGTCCTGACTGCGCCAATATCCGCCGTGGAAAAAGATATGTACTGGTGCGCCTGTATCGGGCGATAGAAACACATCCATGGTTTCTTTTGGCCCGTCGCCAAAACGAACATCGATTTTAGGTTTGAGTTGTGCCCGCGTTTCATCGGACAATTTCACGAAGCGGTCGAAATGGGTCATGAACTCCGGCACGGTTTCGCGCGGATTATATTGCCATTCCAGTTCTGCTGCTGTGAAACCGCCCCAACTCATCCGCTACCTCGAATTTACGGGTCTGTCTTGTATACGATTGACTATTCCACAACGATCTTTGTTTAATTTTTGACCATTTGCAAATACTTCACATGCGCTCTACGTATTTTTTGCACTCAATGGCCAACAATGATTGAACCTATCCGACCGGAATGCGAAAATGCGCGAAAGCAATTTCAGATCAACTGGATAAATCATGACGACTGCCCCAAATCAAAGCCCGTTCCCCGAATCCGACCTTGATCGCAATCAGATTTGGCACATGCTGGTCCCGCGCGACATTGCCGCCTTTGTCGCCGCCGACTGGTCGATGGTCGAAGATGATTTCAAGGCCGATGGGTTTTACGCGATTGATGCCTGCACGTCCGATGATCCCGACACCTGGAAAATGATGTTCCCCGACCTTACCGCTTACCGGAACGAATGGCTGCGCCAAGCAGTTGCGGCCAAGGATGTGCCCTATGCCGAAGACCTCTATACGGCGGTTTTTCGCGCCACCACGCTTGATAAAATCGACATCACCGGCAACCGTGCGCTGGTCCGCAAACATTTTAACGGGCGTATAAAAAAAGCAGACGGCACTGAAGACCGTCTGCTTTGGAAAACCCATTATTACTGCGAAAAACAAGATAGTGGTAAATGGCTGATTACCGGATTTACCGGCTATCTGCCCAATCACGATCCGGCTTAACGGCCTTAAAGAACCTTGCCGCGCGCCGCGACATCAACGGTTTTAATGCTTTCCCCGCGCACCAGATGAACCTGATCAAGCATATTGCTAACCACACAAACATGGTTGGGAATGATTTCGATCCGTTCGCCAATTTCAAATGGCGTCAAATCCGGCTCGAAATGCAAAACACCGTGTTCTTCGGAAAGGCCAACCACATCGACCTCGGGATGGCCAACCACATAGCCAAATCCTTCAAGCCCCAAAAGATCGGACGTCAAAACTTTTGACCCGGCATCAATCACGGCCCGCCCCGGCGCCGGAAGCGATACCACTTCGGCCACAACCCGCAACGCGCAATCGTCTTCACCGCACACATCGCGCGCCATCAACGACCGGTCGTTATAGATATAGGTCCCGATGCGATGCTCGGTGACATTGGCAACTTCGTGCGCCTTCCACATATCTGGCGTCCCGCCGGAACTTCTGATCGGGCAGGCAATGCCAAGCCCGTCAAGTAACGCCATCGCATCGCCGAAGAAGCCGCCAACCTTTGGCCCACCGCCAGCCGACGGATAGGTCATCAAACCGGCAAAGGATACACCGGGCAGGCTTTCAATTTTCTGCGCCAGCGTTACCGCAGTATCCGGGGTCTGAACCCCACAACGCCCACCCCCGGTGTCACATTCGACCAGGATTTCAAGCGGCTTGTCACTATCGGCAAAGGCACGCGAAAGACCCTCAACCACGGCCACATTATCGGCCACCACGCGTAGCGTTTTCACCCGGTCAAACACGGCCCGCAAACGTGCCAGTTTTCGGGTCCCCAGCACGTTATAGGTCAAAAGGATGTCATCAAGCCCGGCATCGGCCATAACCTCGGCCTCGCCAATTTTCTGACAGGTAATGCCCTTGGCCCCGGCGGCCAGTTGCTGTTTGGCGAATGCCGGGATTTTGTGGGTTTTGATGTGCGGGCGCAATGCAATGCCATGTTTATCGCAATAGGCCTGATAGGCATTTACGTTGCGATCCACGGTATCAAGATTGATCACCGCACATGGGGTATCAAGTTCAGGATATTGCGGCGAGCGGGTCATAAAAACCGTCCTTCATTTTCGGTGGTGACGCGAAGGGTATTTGATCATCAACTTGCCTTGGCAGCAAACGGATCATCAACAATTGGCCAAAGCGGACGGTTCAAATGACGGTATCCATTGGTTTTAGGATCCGACGGATAGGGACCATGCACATCCACATAAATGATTTCACCGGCAATCTTGGCAAAGGAATCGTAGAAGTGATTGGTCGATTTGATGAACAGATATTTTTTTGATTTTGGATCAATGCCCATATTCGAAAACAGGCTGGGATCGAAACTTTGTGACCGGTTGGAATTCAGGATGACCTCCCCACCACCCGGCAGCTCAATCACCGCACAATCGCCAAGCGGAACAATACTTTCACCAAAATACTGCCACGCATTGCGTTCAAGCTTTTTGACTTTGACCTCGGCATCAATTGGTGCACCAGCATGGGCACCCGTTTTACCCCCGAAACGAAGCGGCAAAGTCGCCCCCTCGCCGGCCGAAAAACAGGTCCGCACCGCCATCGGGTCCCAAAGGGTACCCACGGCAAAATCACGTAGCCCCCGTTTCATCACCGCACGCAGCAACATGGTGCTGTCGCCCGGCACCCCGCCGCCCGGATTGTCCCAGACATCGGTCAGAACAATCGGCTTGGCATCTGATACCAACGCCTGATCAAGGGCGACGTCCGGTGTCACAAAACTCGGGCGGGTGGCCCCACGGAAACCAAACAACTCGACCCCCAGGTCGTTTGCAACCTGCTTGGCTTCCGCAGGGTTATTGTTGGTGGTGACAATCACCTTGGCCCCAAGGTCTGGGACGTCACCGGCCATAAATCCATGAATGAATGATACCGACAGGATATCGCCCGTGCCTTCCATATCCTTGGCACGGTCGATAAAGGATCGCATCGGTTCACGCGATGTCGGCAACACCTCGATCATATGGCAATCAAATACTGCCTTGGTCGGGATGATTTCGCCCCGCAGTGTTTTCAAAACAAGGTCAACAACCGCGCGCCCTGTTTCGACAAAATCGGTATGGGGAAATTCCTTGAACGCGACAATGACATCCGCGTTATTCACGCGCAAATCGGTCAAATGGCTATGCGGATCAAAACTGGTGCCAATTACCACATCCGGCCCGACCATGGCGCGAATGCGTGCAATCAGATCGCCCTCACAATCAAGGTAATCCTGTGCGACCATTGCGCCATGCAGGCCAAGGATCACACCGTCAACCGGCATGGCGGCCCGCAACTGGCCAAGGACCTCATCGCGAAGCTTCTCATATGTTTCGCGGTTGACCAACCCGCCCGGCTCGGCCCAGGTGGCGGTTCCTTCGATCAAATCCCAACCTTCTTTGGCGGCACGAAGGCGCCCTTCGGTAAAGACGGCACTGCACAGGGTCGGGGTAACCGGATGCTGCCCCGGCGGTGCATAAAAGCTTTCCTGAAAATCGGAAAAATCAGTACGTAAAGGTGAAAATGTATTGGTCTCGGTTGCAATCGAGGCGCAAAAAATCCGCATGGCCCGTGCCTTTTGTTTTTGGTCTTTTAATAACGGTTTAGGGTTTGAAGGGGCGAGGTTTTCGCCCCTTCAACAATGCAAAGGCTTATTCAGCCATGTAGCGATTATCGTTGGCTTTCTCGACTTCTGCTTTGAACAGGTCGAGCAACTCAACACCTTCGTCGCCAAGGCTTTCCTGAACGTGTTTGATCACGACCGGCTGGGTTGCCTCTTTGAACTTTTCACGGTCTTCAGCCGACAATGCGGTGATTTCCATTTTGTCTTTAAGACCGGCCAAACCACGATCAGATGCCTCGATCACACGCGAAACACCACGGCTTGCAACAACGCAGGACTGGGCGGCATAGCGCACGATTTTCTGCTGGTCTTCGGTCAGGTCATCCCAGAATGCTTTTGACAGCATCATGGTGTAGGGCGAAAACAGATGGTTGGTCAGGGTCAGATAGCCCTGTACTTCGTTGAACTTGGCAAAGGTCACGGTCGGAACCGGGTTCATCTGACCATCAATCACACCGGTTTGTAGACCGGCATAAACTTCACCCCATGCCATCGGATAGGCTTCGGCACCCAGTGCCTGCATGATTTTCTGATGCGATGGCAGCGACATGGTGCGCACACGAATGCCTTCGAAATCTTCAAGTTTGGCAATCGGGTGTTTGGAGTTGGTTACAGCAAAGAACCCGCCGGTGTCGGGGAAGCCAAGAACCTTAACATCGGCAAGGGTTGCTTCGATGTCTGCGGCCAGTTTTTCGCCAAACTGACCATCAAACACATCATAGGTCGATGCGTTGCTGTCAAAGGCGAATGCAAGGTTCAAAACGTCGATACGCGGGTAGTAGGATGCCAACGCCCCGGTGGAGGTCAGGGTTGCCTGAATGATACCATCACGCACCATCTGCACATGTTCCGCAGCCGAACCAAGCTGGTTGGACGGATAGACTTCAACTTCGATTTCGCCATTGGTGTCGGCTTCGACGATGTTGGCAAAAACAGCCGTACAGGCATGGGCCGGATTTTCAAACGGATCGGCCTTGTTATCATGGGCGAATTTCAGGACTTTCGTCTCGGCAAATGCCATTGACGTGCTGCCCATCAGCATTGCGGTTGCCAGGGCGGCTGCGCCCAAACGTTTTGCGGTTTTCATTATACTGCCTCTCCTTGATTAACGACTTTATGGTGTCCGATTGTTGGTTCATGTCGCACCCCGGCCCGGACCTGACCGGGGGCTATTTCGATGCCCCGTGCTTAGCGGAAACCCAGCAATCGCGGTATCGCAAGGGCCAAGTCCGACCAAAAGGCAAACAGGAACAGCACACCCAGTTCGGCCAGCAAAAATGGCCAAAGCTGCGCAGCGATTTTTTCAAGTTTTTCACCCGTGACCGATGACAGCACAAACAAGCAGGCCCCGACGGGCGGCGTCATCAGTGAGATATTGAGCGCCAGAACAAAGATGATCCCGGCATGGATCGGATCCATCCCGATCTGCATGGTCAGTGGCACCAGAACCGGGGCGAGAATGATCAATATCGCGTTGATATCCATCACCATGCCGATCATCAGCAGCATGCCAACGATCATGAAAATGACGATGTACCGGTTGTCCGAAACGCCCAGAACCATGTTCGCGACTTCTTGCGGGATGCGGTTAAAGCTCAGCCACCAGCCAAGGATCGATGCAAAGGCAATGATGACAAAGATCACCCCGGTCACACGCGCCGTTCTGATCAGCATCCTGAAGAAGGCATTGAATGTCAGGGCCCGGTAGATGAACACACCGATAAATAAGGCGTATGCAACCGCGACGGACGCCGCCTCGGTCGGGGTGACGATCCCGCCCAAAATACCGCCAAGGATAATCAACGGCATGATCAGCGCTGTGATCGATGATTTGAAAATCTTCCAGACTTCCAAAAGCGACGCCCGGCGTTCATTTTTTGGCAGGTTCTTGGACCGTGCCGTCACGGCAATCACGGTCATGCAAATCAGGCAAATCATAAGCCCGGGCAAAATACCTGCCGCAAACAGCCCGCCAATCGAAACCCCCATCAACGACCCATACACAACCATCAAACCCGATGGTGGAATGGTCGGACCAATGATCGATCCTGCTGCCGTCACCGCACAGGCATAATCACGGCGATATCCGCGTTCGACCATGGCCGGCACAAGGGTTTTGCCAAAGGCGGCCGCATCGGCGGTTGCCGCCCCGGTCAATCCGGCAAAGAACACAGACGCCAGCATATTGGTATGCGCAAGGCCACCGCGCAGATGCCCGACAAGTGCTTGCGCAAACAACACCAACCGGCTGGTGATGCCGATATGGTTCATGATCTCACCGGCCAGAATAAAGAACGGCATGGCAAGGAACGGAAACACGTTCAGACCGTTGAAAACCTTGCTTGGACCCTGGGATAAGAAAATCCCCCCGCCCATATCAAACAGGCCCGCAACACCGGCGACACCAAGGGCAAAGCCAATCGGCATGCCCAAAACCATCAGGACAACAAAAATAATGGCGACGATCATTCTGCGCCCTCCGCAATATCAATCGGAACGAAGCGGCCCTGATCGCGCAAGGCAACAAGCAAAAGCTGAATGGCCGCCAGCAATGACGCCACCGGCACAGCCGCATAAGGCAGCGCCAGGGACATGCCAAAAATCATGGCCTGTCGGCTCATGCCGCCCATGGCAAAATCAAATCCGTAAATCGCCAGATACAAAAATGCCGACAATGCGATCAAATCGACCAGAAACAGGATGGATCGCTGTAGTGGCATCGGCAGACTTAAAACGACCATGCCAATGCCGATGTGTTCGCGCCGTGCGATCCCGGCCGATATCGCCAGTAAGGCCGACCAGATCATCAAATAGCGCGCCAGCTCTTCGGGCCACGGCAACTGCCAATGAAAGATATATCGATCAATAACGCCAAGCCAGACATCGAGAACAAGGGTCAACATCAAAACCGCGATGACGCGTTCGACGACCCAGTTCAAAGACCGGCTCATGGTTGCTGCTGCTGTTTCAACACGGCGTAATGCCATCTTCGCCAAACTCTCCGCTGATGAATCTTTTATGTAATTTTTCTACATACTGAGTATCATTTTGTAGCTTGTCTACATATTTTTGACATGTATCGAGCGATTTTTCCACTATTGACCTTCCTAAAAAGCTGATTTAGGTAGTTAAACTACATTTTTAGATGGGCGTCGTTTTCAATCGCCCCCACCAGCCACAACAGGGAGATTATCCATGGCGATCAAACATTACGGCAATGAACGCAGCGGTGCCGGTGGACAGAAGCTGCCATTTTCACCTGCTGTTCGTGCAGGCGACTACGTCTATATTTCCGGTCAGGTTGCCATGAAAGAAAATGGCGAAATCGAATATGGCGGCATCGAAGATCAGACCCGTCTGACCATGGAAAACGTCAAGGCGACCTTGGCCCTTGCCGGGTGTACGCTTGATGATGTGTTTAAAATGAATGTCTGGCTGGCCGATACACGCGATTTTTGGACGTTCAACCGCGTCTATGCCGAGTTCTTCCCGGGCGAGCGCCCTGCACGCTCCACAGTACAATCGCAGATGATGGTCGATGCCAAGATTGAAATTGAAGCTATCGCTTATAAGCCTGAATAGTGATACTTCCCAAGGGGGTGCCGTTAATGGCACCCCTGCCCGTCCTTTGAACAGTACCGGACAAGACCCATGCAACCAACAGCCGACATCATCAGTCTGTTGCGCAGTCAATCGGGGAAATTCCCCAACCGCGAACAACAGGTTGCCGATTATGTCAGCGAGCATCTCGAAGCGGTGACCACCATTGCCCTTTCGGAGCTTGCCGAAAATGTTGGTGTAAGCGAACCAACCGTAATCCGGTTTTGTCGTACATTGGGCTGTGACGGGTTTCGCGATTTCAAAATGCAGCTGGCGCAAAATTTGGCCGTCAGCATGCAATATCTAACGTCCGAGGATATCTCGGACGATACGACCGCTGCCGATGTTTTATCAAACCACGTTCTTGGCGTGATCATTGATAACCTCCGCCTGCTACGTGATCAGATTTCGTCCGATCAGGTTGATCAGGCCGCCGACATTCTGGTCAAGGCCCGACAGATTGCCTTTTTGGGCGTCGGGGGCGGTTCGACAACTGTGGCCTTTGATGCCGCCAACCGTTTTTTTCGGCTGGGTATCCCCGCACAATCGCAAAGTGATGGCTATTTACAGCGCATGCTGGCGTCCACCCTTGGCCCGGAGGATGTGATTTTTGCCATTTCCACCAGCGGCCGACCGACCGAGCTGATCCATTCTGCAGCCATTGCTCGGCAATATGGTGCCAAGGTCATATCGCTGACCCATCCCGACAGCCCCCTTGCGGCCGAAAGCGATCTGGTGGTGGCGATTGATATGCCCGAAAACCCCGATATCTATAAACCGACCGCCACCCGCCATGCATTTCTGGCAACGATTGATGTGATTGCCACCGCCGTTGCGCGCCGCATGCCCAATCAGGCCAAGGAAAAGCTGCGCCGCATCCGCTCGTCCCTGTTAACCATCAATCCACCAACGGGCCGTCAGCCGATTGGCGACTAAGCCACCACGCACATCCGTATCCAGCATCAAAGGTTCCCCCAATGTCCCATATTGCCTTTATCGGTGAATGCATGATCGAACTGTCGGGCTCAAAACCCGATGCGATTTTTGGCGCCGCACAGCTTGGCTTTGCCGGGGATACCTTAAACGCTGCGACATATATGGCGCGGACAGCGCGTCTTCTTGCTGATGGCAAAGCGCAGAACACCAACGATGTTAGCGCTAACATGGCATCCTACATCACGGCATTGGGCACAGACCCCTACAGCAACGCGATGCTGCACGCATGGCAGCAAGACGGTATTGGAACCGACCTCGTGCGCCAGATTGACGGTGCCTTGCCCGGCCTTTATGCCATTCAGACCGATGCCCATGGCGAACGCAGCTTTTCGTACTGGCGCGCACATGCTGCGGCCAAACAAATGCTGTCTGATGGTCATGACGATAAAATCAGAACCGCCTTTCCACAATTGGACGGCATCTATCTTTCGGGAATTACGCTGGCGATCCTGTCGGAGTCAGATCGGACAAAAATGATCAAGCTGGTGGCTGATTTCGCCGATCAGGGTGGCAAGGTTTATTTCGATACCAATCACCGCCCGCGTCTTTGGTCTGATAGCCAAACCGCCATTGCCGCCTATACGGCGATTGCCCCGCTATGCCACACGGTTCTGCCGACATTTGATGATGATGCGGCCCTGTTTGGTGACGCATCCCCGACCAATACCGCCAAACGCTGGCTGGCTGCCGGGGCTTCGGAAGTCATCGTAAAGTCGGGCGGTGATCCGACATTCTATGCAACCCAAACCGGCGACACCGGATCGATCACGCCCCCCGTTATCACCGACATTGTCGATACCACTTCAGCCGGGGATTCGTTTAACGGGGCATTCCTTGGCGCAAAGTCACACGGAAAGACAACCCCACAGGCCATTGTAATTGCACAACAAGTGGCCGGCCGGATCATTGGCCGCCACGGGGCATTGGTTGACATCAGCGACCTTACCCTCGCCTAAGCCCCACCTTAATAATCAAGCCTGTATTGAATACCAGCCGTACTATCAATCTCGGTGGTTTCGCTGGTCACACTGATGTTCGGGGTGATTTCAATTTCGACTTCGACCCCGCTTGATCCCGGAGTTGAACCGGCCTTGGTGCCGACATAGACCCCGTCGGTCAGATACTTGCCAACCTTGACCTCCGGCCCGTCTTCACCGCCACCGACCTGTAAAACATCGGCACCAATAAACCGGCGCACACTGCCGACCACATCAAGGCCGCCGCCACCGCCCGACAATTCATTTAACGCACTGGCAAGCTGGACGGCCTCAACAGCACTCAGGCTGCCTTGCGACTTACCAAACAGGACTTGAGACAGAATTTCATCTTCCGGCAAGGACGGATTAGACGTCAGCACGAGTTCAGGGTCACTTGCTGGCCCCTGAAAACCTGCGGTGACTTCAAGCTCGGACGTTGTATAGACCCCCTTGATGTCGAGCATCGGATCAGGCGGGGATGCGCCGGCAAACGTGATGCTCGAATCCTTGATCACGAATGTTTTGCCAATGATATCAAGCTGCCCGCGCAACGCTGACAATTTGCCGACAATGCGCGGATCATTGGTTGTGCCTGAGATATCAAGCGTGCCGCCCCATTCGGAATCAAGCCCCTTACCGCGGACAAAAAGTCGTGCGGGGATGTTTACCGTTACATCAAGATTGCCGACAAAGCCGCCTTTTGCTTCCTGTTCTTTTTTGGCTTTTGCTTCTTCCTGTGCGCCCGGAAGGTTGGCAACATCAAGGCTTGGAACCGATTCAGGCAAGGCAAGGCTCAAGTCCACCTCACCGCGCTGAAGCGTCACGGTGCTTTTGATGTCCGCCCCGCCTTCGGTGCCCGTGACAGATGTGTCAACATCGGCCCAGAATTGCAGCTCATCTTTGCGCGACAGCGCCATATTACGGAGCTTAAGGCCGACATCGTATTTGACCATTGATCCTTGGTTAAGGGCCAGATCAACCGACCCATCAAGTGTCCCCGAACCACCATCGGTCGCGGTTATCGACGGGATTGAAAGCCCGGTCTGGTCAAAGTCACCGCTGAATGTCAGCCCATCAATAATGGTGCCGTATTCAAGGTTTTCATACGCACCATCGGCAAGCTTGATGTCACCTTTCCACGCGATGTCATCAAGACGCCCACTGACATCAAGGGCCAGCTTGATGTTGCCCGAAAGATCATGATCAGGCGCCGGGACATAAGGCCAGAATTCCGCAATCTCACCGTCAAGGCGCACCGATCCGACAACAGGTGCCGACATATCGGGACTAAATTCCTGCTCAAGGATTGAAATCGCCAAAGGCACCTTCCCATTGGCTTTCAGTATCTGCTCATCGGCATTGCCCAGAGATGCGGCACCGGAAAGCTCGGCATCTTTAAGGCTGACGTCCAAATCCATTTCAAGCGGCTTGAGCCCCTTGGCCGCCTTGGCAGTAATGCCGTCAATTTGACCTTTGACCGACGCAGTTGGCGTCTCACCCGGCTTTTCACGCAGCATGGCCGCAAGGTTCGCAGTCCCGTCAAGGCCATCAAACCCGGCAATCGCCCCCCACGGGCCAAGATCAACACCCTCAAGCGTGACATCAGCAGAAATCATCTGCTTTGCCTTGTGGTCAAGAACCGCACGCAACTGACCGCTGCCAACCGTGATATCGGCATCAAGCTGCTGGGTACCATCGCTTTTCTGAACAAAGCTTAATGGTTCACGCAAGGCAACTTTCTGGTCTGCGATAAAGACATCAAATTTGCTGGCATCCACACGCAGATCATCACCAAGACCAAGCTTGGTAAGCGCATCAACTGAAAACGGCACGTTGGCTTGCCATGTGCCACGGGTCTTAAGCGACACATCAAGCGCGTCCAGCCCACCATCAGCCCCAACCGTCACGTCATTGATCGCAACGTCACTGGCAAAGATATCTTTGCCTTCAACGGTCGCACTGATTACGGGGGCCTCAAACGCATTGGTAACGTCTGCGGCAAGATTGATATGATCGACCCTGATCGGGTCTTCACCCGGTGCAGCCTCCAGACGCAGCCCCTTGGTCGTCGCCGTCACATTGACGGTTTGCTGTGTACCGTCAGGCACCAGCGCGATGTCGGCTGTCATTGCACCATTGGTAAAGGGCACACCAAAATCAGACAGCATCACCGCATCAAGTTTCGATAGTGCAAATTTGCCCTGCATCGGCACGGCGTATTCAGGCAGGGTGATGTCCCCGCGAAGGTCAATATGCTCCCCGCGCAGGAAAATGCCCTCAACCCGCAATGCGTCACTTGGCAGAACAACATTGGCCGCAAGATCATATTTGGCATTCGCGCGGTTGAATTTGACCGTATTCGTCAGTGACAACACCGATTGCGCCGACCATCCCATCTTGCTGACAAGCTTGACGTTTTCAAGAACCTGCCCCGCCGCATCGACCTTGGCGGTGCTAAGGTTAATCAGCCCGGCGGGTGCACTGGTCGGGCCATAAAGTGCGATGGTCAATTTCGCCGGTGCAATCGCAACCCCGATCCCCGGCGGCACGGTTCCCGGTGCAATATCAAGATTGGCGTCGATGGCCATTTGACCAAATGTTTCAGTCAGATCGACCTTTGCCGCCCCTGTCACTGTGGCGGCTTGAACCTGATTGAGGTCAATGGCCATATCAAATGCCGGGCTGATCGCAACCGATCCGGCAAGGGTCGGCGACGGGCCAACAATCCGATCAAGATCAGAAATGCCAAATCCGGTTTGCGTGCCATTGACCGCAACGTCAAAACCGCCACCATTTTCCATCGACCATTTTATGTCCGACAGGGAAACTTGCCCCTGCCCGGATAAATCAAGCCCGGAAATAGGCCCAAAGATCGAAAGATCTGCCACATCAAACGTCAGCCCCGCATCAGACACAACCATGGCATCATCAAGCATTGCCTGCCCCCGCACCGTCATCGCGGGCGTTTCAAGCAACAACTGATCCAAGTTGATCGTGGCAAAGTCCGATGAAATCACACTTTCAAGCGACAGAGACTGATTGTCCCCGACAATCGCACCAAGACTATCATCCTGCCAAACATGGCCTTCGGTGGTCACCGTAACCGATGCCGCAAGATCATCATCGCCAATAATCTCGCCAGATACAGGTGCAAGATCGGCACGGGCCGAAAGTCCAGCAATGGTCGAAACTGGCGTTTCTATATCGCGTCCATTAATCGAAAGCTGCACGTCGGGCAGATCAAAACCACCCTTGGCGGCAAGATCAACATTAAGCATCCCCCAGCGGACCTGATCATCGATCAGGGACGATAAAACAGGATCGACATTGGCCGATATTTTTGCCGCAACCTGACTTTCGGCAAGATCGATATCCGCCGTACCCGACACATCCAACGCACCGGGCATTTCAACAGCCAGACGGTCAAACGAAAGATGGTCATTTTCAAGGTCAAACGAACGCCCCGGAAATGCCAAGCTCGATCACCTTGCGCACTTGCTCGGGCAATTGATCAGAAATCAGTTCAAGTGGCTCCAACCCGCCATCAAAGCCAAAACCAACCGCATCCGACGACAGCTGCACACCAACATCACCGCGAAGGGTCGCATAACCACTGGCCGACAGGTCAATATTACCCTTCCAGTCGCCCGCAGGCCCCGCCCCCTTAAGCAATATCGTTATGTCAGCTGCACTTTCCGGTTCCAGCCCGGCAAGTGTCATGACAAGGCCTTCGCGGTCAATCTTACCGTCAATGTCGGCACGAAGTTTCTGGTCTGGACCATCAAAATCCAGATCGACTGCCAACCGGTCCGCACCACCATCAAGCGGGGTTAAATCAAGTTTCGCCTTGGCCGAAAGATTACGTCCCACCGCCGCACTGGCATGCAGTTCATACAAAAAGCTTTTGCCCGATACCGGATCAACAATCGCGATCTCATCAAGGGCCAGTTCATCCAGCCCGATCTCAAGCGGCAGCGAAAACCCGGAACTTTCTTCGTCGGTTTCTTCTTCGGGTTCGGATGGTGCTGTTCCATCTGGCAGGATCACGCTGGTGCGCGCCATTGACACCCGGTCGATCTGTAACCGCCCCGTCAGAAGGGCCAGGGGCGACCAGTCAAAGACACCGTTACTAAGTTCAAGATGGAAACCATCGACGTCGCGGGCCATTAAAAGGCTGTCGATCTGCAATCCGGTCCAGATGCTGCCTTCGACCCGGCCAAGCTCAAACTGGCTGTCCGTGGCCGCAGCAACTGTTTCATTGATCATTGGTGTGATCGCACGCAACACTGGTCCGGTACCGGCAACACCAATGATCACCAGCAAAAGCACGATGAACGCACCCAATGCCATCGCACTTCGGCGCACCCACTTTATCAACGGGTGTTTCGATGCGGCGGGCTGGGTGGGACGTGGGGACAAGGGATCAGACTTGGTCAAAATGCCTGCCCCAGACTGATGTAGAACTGATAATCGTCATCAACATTTTCACGTTTATCAAGTGGCACGGCGACGTCAAAACGCAACGGCCCGACTGCCGTGTAATAGCGGAAACCAAGCCCAGTCGCCCACAGCAACGAAATGTCGTCAGGATTGTTGCTTTCATACACATTGCCGCCTTCGATAAACGGCACGATGCCAAAACTTTCGGTAATGCGCGCGCGAAATTCAAACCCGACTTCCAGCACAGAACGCCCACCAACCGGATCGCCATCATCGGCAAGCGGCCCGACCTTTTGATACTCATAGCCCCGGATCGAACCACCACCCCCGGAATAGAACCGTTTGTTCGACGGTAAATTGCCGCGTTCTTCACCAATGATGGTACCCGTGCGTGCACGGGCTGCCATGACATAATCACCGTCATCATCAATCGACAAATATTGCGACCCGCCCAGTGAAACGGACGTAAAGCTGGTGTCGGTATCGGTCAACCCGACATAGGGCGATACATTAAGTTCAAGACGGTTACCCTCGGTCGGGTCAAGCGGGTTGTCGGTATTGTCATGCTTTAAAATGCCGCGCAAACCGCCCAGATAGAATTGCTCATTGGGGGAATCCGCACCGGTCAGGTCTGAATATTCCGCTGTGAAGCCAAATGTCCCCGACCAGTTTTCACCCAGCCTGCGTTCGACACCGACAAAGCTGTCGACCAGTTCCCCCTGATACGCATCAGTATCATGGTTCTTGGCATTGCCCTCGGCCACAAGGGCCTGACGACGACGCAGGAACTGCGGTTTGCGAAATTCTGCGGTGAGCCCCTGCTCCTGACCAGATGCCTCAACCCCTAACCGCAATTTTTCGCCCGCACCAAACAGGTTACGATGTTCCCAAAACGCATTGGCCCCCGGCCCGTCGGCGGTTGAAAAGTTAACACCACCACCGATCGAACGGTGTTTGCGTTCAACCACTGTGATGTTAACGGGAATTTCGCCGCTGTCACTGATGGGGCCAACTGGCTTGACGATGACGCTGTCAAACAGGTTGGACTGCGCAAGATCGCGTCGCGTGGTTCTGACCTGTTCGGGATCGTATTTTTCGCCCGCCCCCCAACTCCGGTAACCGGCGATGAAGTCGGCATCGACTTCCTCTGCACCATTGACTTTGACTGCGCCGAAATTGGCCTCGGCTCCGGCATCAAATGCATATGTTACGGAAATTGTCTTATTGGCGGTGTCGGCCATGACGGTGCGTTTCCCTGCCTTAGCCAACGGGTATCCGCGGCTACGCAGTAAATCAACGCCATACTGTTCGGCTAAAATAATAGGTTCCGCCGTGGCGCGCTGCCCGATTTGCAAATGGGTTGCTTCAAGTTCGGCATCGGTTGCTGCGCGCTCGATCACCTTGTCGGGATAAGTTGTTTTAAGATCAACCGCCTCGATCAGGTAAGGTGTTCCGACATCAATCTGATAGCTCAGAACAAGCGGTGTTGGTGCATCGGCACCTTTGGCCTGTTCACTGCCCGCAGCACTGGCGTCAATATCGCCGTTTTTGTTTTCTGTCGGGTTTTCCGATGCGTTTTCAGACCCATCTTCGGCGTCTGGCGATTGGGGATCGACCGGATCAGTTGATACTTTTTCGGTAATGTCAAAGGTGACCTGGGCCTCATAGAAACCCTTTGAACGCAATACAGCCTGAAACCGTTCAATGTCATCTTCGGCACGGCGTTGAAGACCCGCACGTGACGCAGTCGGGCGCGACTGCAAACGCCGTGCGGTACTGGCCCCATTCAGACTTGCGATCAATTGTTCTTCTTGCGGATCAATACCGGTAAGTTCCACTTCATAGGGAATGGTCGAACGGAGATCGTTCTGCTGAACGGCCTCATCCTCGCCAAAGCCAAACCCCACAGCGCCCTCATCCGACGAACAGCCTGCAAGCAACGTTCCCGCCATTAAAAGCGGTACAAATGCAACACGTCGGCCATAAGACCGGAAGTTGTGGAACATGCAGTCTGTCAAAAAACGTCGTATCCTTTTGCTTCGTTCCAACCGGGCCTTTGGGGGCCGTTATTTTGACCGATAACAGTCTTTTGGTTTGCTATCATTTACGGCGATGGCGCGTCTTGGGATCAGAACAACTTTTAAAGCAGTTATCTGAAAACACCATATTTTCAATTACTCTACAGGTCGAGGACCAGCTGTGCCAACTCGCATGTAAAAATGGCATGGCAATGACCCATAATCGCACTTGTCAGAAAAATACATTGAGCGTACCGGGGGTTGAATGCACGATGCAGCGTGCCCCCAATTGCAGGAGATCCATCTCGTGACATCGACACAGTCCAATGCAGTCATTCTTCGTAATGCCATGCCTACCGATATTGACGGGCTTTGCGCACTTGAGACAGCGAATTTCACAAGTGATGGTATCACACGTGCATCCTTTTTGCGTTTTCTGCGCCGTAGCTCGGCGCGTCTTCTTGTCGCGGACGCAGGGGACGGCGAACATCCCAACGTTGTCGGCTACGGTTTGTTGTTGTTGCGCGAAAATTCGATAACAGCACGGATATATTCACTGGCAATTTCCAAAGACTGGCGGGGCATCGGTCTGGGCACGCAACTTCTGGCCGGGATGGAAAACCTTGCCATCGAAGCCGGCTGTCTTCGCATTCGCCTTGAAGTACGCATCGAAAACGATACCGCCCGTGGCCTTTATGAACGCCATGGATATCAAAAAGTTTCCGACCTGCCCGGATATTATGAAGATGGTGCCGATGGCATCCGTTTGCAGCATGACCTTTATGATGTCATTGCCGAAAAATCGCCTGCGGTTTCAACCGGTGCACCGCTCATCCTTGTTGATCGGCTGTCTGACATCCCCTTTGCCGTTTCGGGCGCGCGCGTCATGCGGGTGCGCGATTATCTCGCCCTTGATCACGGGGTGCGCAACCGCCGTGTGATCAACCTGTGCCGGTCCTATGAATATCTGTCGCGTGGTTATTATTGCAGCCTGCTGGCCGCGGCCCGCGCTGAACGCGTGATCCCAGAAGCCGATGTTTTGCTGGACCTCAACTGGAAACGCCTGCAAAAGGCCGCACGCAATGATCTTGGCCCGCAAATTACCGAGGCGCTGACAAAACCGGGCGATCATCCGACCTATGTTGATGTCTATTTCGGGCGCAGCACCGACAAACGGTTTCGCCACATCGCCCTACGGGCCTTTGATCAGTTCCGCTGCCCGATCCTGCGGCTGCATCTGAACAATAAAGATGGCAAAGCCTCTTTACGCGAAATAGAAGCCCCATCGCTAAGCCAGCTTAACAGCAGCCATATGACCGCATTCGAAGCCGCCTTGCGCGCCTATTTGCGTGGACGCGTGCGCAAACAGGGCAACGTCACCCAACCCACCGCCCTGGTCGCTATCTTGCACGACCCCGACGAAGTCATGCCGCCATCAGACAAGGACGCCATTGCCCTTTTCATACAGGCCACCGCCGACCTTGGCGCGCGCGCCGAATTGATCACGGCAAAGGATTTCCATCATCTGTCAGAATTTGATGCGCTTCTGATCCGCGAAACCACCGCCCTTGATCATCACACCTATCGCTTTGCCAAACGCGCGGTAAAGGAAGGCATCCCGGTGATTGATGATCCGGACTCGATGCTGCGCTGTACCAACAAGGTTTATCTGGCCGAATTGCTGCGCACGCACCGCATTCCGGCGCCGAAAAGTGCGATTTTCGATAAACGCCGCATTGGTGAAATCGGTCAGCAGTTTAGCTTCCCGTCGGTTCTGAAAGTGCCCGACGGATGTTTTTCACGCGGCGTGCGCAAGGTGAAATCACCCGAACATCTGGCCGAAGTTGCCAGCGATATGTTCAAGAATTCCGAACTTCTGGTCATTCAGGAATATGTCGAAACCACCTTTGACTGGCGCATTGGTGTTCTGGGCGGCGAAGCGATCTTTGCCAGCCGCTATTTCATGGCGCCGGGTCACTGGCAGATCGTCAAACATGAAGACGACGGTAAAAGTTACGAAGAAGGCGGGTTCGAAACCGTCGCCATTGAAGACGCACCCGAAGACATCGTCACAACCGCCCTTGCCGCCGCACGGTTGATGGGCGACGGGCTTTATGGTGTCGATATGAAAGAAACCCCAAACGGTCCGATGGTGATTGAGGTCAATGACAACCCCAACATCGATGGCGGGGTTGAGGATGCCGTGCTTGGGATGGAGCTGTATCGCCGCATCATCGCCCATCTTCTGGGCAAGATCGCCCGTCCTTAATCACGCGGCGTGCAGACAAATCAAAGGTCGGGGATCAAAAGCGCGGATCACCCGGCCTTTTTGCTAACAAATACCGCCGCCTGGACTTTATCGCGGCCATAGCGTGCCATCAGATCAAACTCATGGCGCAGGATCGGAAATGACAGGCAATCACTGCCGTTAAACGGGTCATGATCATCGCCAATATCAGGATCGGTGACATAGACAAACCGGTCATCAAACCCCGACACCACCACCCAGTGGGGAATTTTATCGCCGTAAATGCGGTACTGGCTGATCAGGACCAGCGCCATCTGGCCGTTACGCATGCGGTTTTCGATCTCGGTCACGCCAAACGCACCAACAGATACGGGAATGCCTGCCTGTTCGATCTGACGGGCAAAATCATAATGCACCAGTTCGACCACTTCGCGGCTTTTGGCTTTGCGCACGGAATCAACAAAAAGCGGCCCATCGCGGCTGCGCAAAACCTCGACGTTAAACCCGCGTCGATCTGCCGCCAATGCCAATCCCAGCGGACCACAGCCGCCATGACCTGAGGTCATGAAAATGGTGGTGGCTTCGCGCCACAATGCGATTTCAAGGCTCCTGTCCATTTCAACCAATGGATCAAGCGCATTCATCGCCATCATCAAGGATGCCGGACCACAGGTGAATGGCAGGGTCTGGTGATAAAAATGGATCGGCGATGGCAGGCGCATCGATTGGGGGACGAGCACCCTTTCCATGCGCAGAGCATCGGTATGATCGGGATAATAATCAGGATACAGTGCAAATTCACGGTAACCGGCACCGTGAAACAGCGCGATGGCAACCGCGTTGCCTTGACTGACCTCAAGTCGCAAAATCGGCGCACCGAAATCAAGGCTAAGCTCTTCTGCCTGCCCCACAAGCGCGCGCCCAATGCCTTTTTGGCGAAAGTTCGGATCGACCGCCATCGAATAAAGCCGGGCCAACGCTACGTTGCTACGAAAAACCACCAAGGCATAGCCAACAACAGCACCGCTACATTCGGCAACGCGCAGACGTGCGGTTTCACTACCGATAAAGCGTTTGAACGCCCGGCGGCTTAGTCGGTCAATGTCAAAGGAACGGTTTTCAATGTCACACAGGGCATCAAGATCCCCGTCATGTGCCAATCGAAACCCGATCTGGCTGTCATCAAGTTGGCCCAAAATCACACCTGCATTGCGCACCCACGACATTCAAAGCATGTCACGGCGTCATATCGACACGAAACGTTTAAATGCAATAGTGCAATTTCGGTAAGCGTGCCGCGCGTTTATGCTATGCAGCACTTCATGCAAGCACCCAACACTCAGCCGCGTGCGGAAATGCGTGGGACCAACGGCGACATATCATATCCGGCATCTGACGCTGATTTGATGATGTCTTGCATCGGCAGCTTACCCGCACTGGCCAAAGACCACAGGATCGTGCAACGCGTGCCACTGCGGCAATAGGCAAATACCGGCTTTGCTGCCGCGGCAAGATTGGCGGCAAACGCATCGGCATCAGCATCGGCAACATTGCCGCTGGCGACGGGCTGAAAAATCGCTTTCATACCCGCAGCTTCTGCCTTCGCGGCAATTTCCGCAAACGATGGCTGCCCCGGGTCTTCGTCATCCGGGCGATTGCAAATGACGGTTTTGAAACCGGCTTTGGCAATCTCGTCAATGGCCTCGATTGGCAATTGCGGCGATACGGTCAGCTCATCACTCAAGCGTTTCATTTTTGTCTGTCCCCTTACAGCAGTTGCTATAACCGATGCCATTATCTGGCGGCTATGGCAACTGCCTGCGGGAAAAATACAGACAAAACCCATCTTCCTCGATGTCCGTCCGCTAGATATCTACCGGATGTCTGACCTCATTTTCCGCCGATTACATCCGCGTCGAACAGGTCCGTATCCCCAAAACGCGATACATCGGGCAAAACCGGAATACTGCCGTCACCAGCATCACAACCCCGGCGGCAACCATCAGCCAGCCATAAGCCCCGAACGCAACGGTCGCATCATCGGCTTTAACCATCACGAACGGCACGGCCAAAAGTGCAAGCCCAAGAACAATCCGAAAGATACGATCCAACCCACCAATATTTTTCATGGTTCTTCCTCGTCAACAGATACTGGTAAAACACCACAAAACCATTACATCATAAAATAATGGAATACATTGACATGGCGCAATGTGGTGCGAAAACCTGTGACGACAACGGAATTACGCTGCCAGTATCTTGTCGCGATGCCCCCCACGTGCCAAAAGACAAGAAACTTGAATGGGAAATCCGATACATGAGCACCCTCGCCGCGACGCAACCTGCACCTAAAATTGAACCCGCTGATGACTTTCCGGTTTGGCAGGAAAGTCATCCATCGGGCACATTTTCCGACTGGCTGAAAGCATCGGTCTGTGATGACTGGAAACGGGTAACACACCATCCGTTTACCGATGCCTGGGGTGACGGTGCCCTGCCCGGCGCCAACCTGAAAAATTACCTTATTCAGGATCATCGTTTTATTGACCGGTTTGTCGCCCTGCTCGCTGCCGCAGTTTCCCGTGCGCCAACGCTAAAAGACCGCATTCCGGGGTGTCAGTTCCTTGCCCTGTTGACCGGTGCTGAAAACACCTATTTCGAACGATCATTTGACGCGCTTGGCGTTTCAGACGCGGACCGCGAAAATCAACCCGACTGGCCCGCAACCAAAGCCTTCAAACAGCTGATGACCGATGCAACAAACAGCAACAGCTACACCAACATGCTTGCAGTTTTGGCAGTTGCCGAAGGCACCTATCTTGGTTGGGCAGACCGGGTCAACACGGCCATCGTCAAACGCCCGGATGACTTTTGGTATTCCGAATGGCTCGATCTTCACATCGGTGCGTATTTCGAAAGTGTGATTGCCTATCTAAACGATCAGCTTGATCAGTGTGGCCCGGACCTATCGGCCGATGACCGCGCGCAATGCCTTGATCATTTCCGCCGCGCGACATCGCTTGAAGTCGCTTTCTTCGATACCGCGTGGGGACCACAGGAATGACGACCATTCGCCGGTTCAAAGACAGTGACGCGCCACAGATGACGGCGATTTATCTTCGTGCTGTGACCGAACTTGGCAAACTTCGCTATCACCCCGAGCAAGTCGTCATCTGGGCAAAGCTTACCCCTGATGCGGACCGATTGACCGAATTGATGAACGATGGACGTAACGGATTTGTGGCCGTCACATCAGACGACACAGTCGTCGCGTTTGGCGATCTCGAAGCAGATGGTCACATCCATTTTCTTTATGCGGATCCTTGCGTTGCCGGGACCGGTGTCGTCTCCACCCTTTATGACGCGATCGAGGCCAAGGCCATCGCCGACAATCTTGGCAAGATGTATTGCGAAGCCAGCGAACTCGCCAAAAGCTTCCTGCTGAAAAAGGGATTTAAGGTCGTCGAACGGCGCGACTTTGAAGTCGCAGGCGTTGCCATTCATAATTACGCCGTTGAAAAACGCCTGCGCGCACCGTCGCCCCGACAGTAGCTTAAACCAACTCAGATTGACGCCAGCCAATTGCCCAGTTCGGTCATACGGCGCTCCGCAAGACGCGCATTGTCATCAACGCCATATTGCCACGCCAAATCTTCCCGTCCGGGATGGTTATGCAGGGTCTCCCAGTCGTTTGCCATACGATCAAGTGCACCCTGATCGGCAAACAGACCCGCATCAATCAGGCGCTGCCCATAACGGCGGAAAATTGCCGCCAATTCGGCAAGCGTATATTCCGGATGATATTGCACACCCCAGAATCGCAGCCCGTCATTCTCCATGACAAACGCCTGAATATCGCTGTAATCGTTGCCCGCCAGAATAACCGCCCCTTCGGGCGCAACGGACACTTCGTCCATATGAACCGTCAAGGCCGAAAAACACGCCGGTTTTCCCAAATACATCGGGTGGCGGACTCCTTCCGGGGTCAATTGGATCATGCGCCCGATGCCAATTTCACGCCCCTTGGGGATGGCACGCACCTGCCCGCCAAACGCGCGCGCAACGATCTGCATGCCCCAGCAACTGCCAAATACCGGAATACCACTGGCGACCGTCGATTTCGCAAGCGGTAACTGGTTAAGCACCGCTTCGTCGTCGATATAGGCGTTCAGCGCCGATCCGGTCCAGGCAATGCCATCAAAATCCGAAAGCTTTGCCCCGCTTGGCAAACAGTCGGGACCGTCATCAGCAGGACGAATGATCGTGATATCAAGATCGGGATCAAGGTGCTTAAGGGCCGCTTCATACCCCTCGCCAGATGGTGTTCCGCCCAGAGAACGGTTAAGTTCGTTCACTGCACGCACATTGCCATCGACAATTAAAATTTTCATGCTTCCCTCATTCCAACACCCTGATCCCGCAAAAGACGCATTTACGCGATGCCCCTAGCCAAGATCACCGACACAGGCCCGGCGGAATATCGCCGTATAGTCAACAACCGAAAGTTCAATCGGGTTGCCACCATCAGACGGATCGCCCTTGGCCTTGACGGCAACTTCGTCGGCGCGATCAACATCAACACCGATTTCGGCCAGGGTATTAACCACCCCCAACCGTGAACGAAACGCCATAACCCATTCAAACAAAGTGTCAAAACCGGGTGATGCAAGGTCTAAAAGACGACACACGACTTTGCATTTTTCTTCAATCGCGCGGCGGTTGGCCTGCATGACATAAGGCAGCAAAATCGCATTGGTCAGACCGTGATGGGTATCGAAAATCGCCCCGACCGGATGGGCCAGTGCATGAACACCGCCAAGCCCCTTTTGGAACGCGGTTGCCCCCATGGATGCCGCAGCCAGCATATCGGCACGGGCTTCAATATCGCTTCCATTATCGTAGGCACGCGGCAAGGCCTCAGCGATCAGGCGCATGCCCTCAAGTGCAACACCTTCGGCCATCGGGTGATAGCCCGGCGCGCAATACGCTTCAAAGCAATGCACAAAGGCATCAACACCCGTCGCTGCCGTCACATGCGCAGGCAGACCAACCGTTAGTTCGGGATCAGAAATAACGATGGCTGGCAGCATTTTGGGATGGAAGATGATTTTCTTTTCGTGGGTGTCTTCCTTGGTGATCACACTGGCACGGCCAACCTCGGACCCCGTGCCCGATGTTGTCGGCACGGCAATAATCGGCGCAATACCGTCTGGGTCCGCACGCGTCCACCAGTCACCGATATCCTCAAAATCCCACATCGGACGGGTTTGTCCGGCCATCAGGGCAACGGCCTTGGCCGCATCAAGACCCGACCCACCGCCAAAGGCGATGACGCCGTCGTGGTTCCCTGCCCGGTAAACAGCCAGACCATCATCAACGTTCTTGCCCGTAGGGTTGCCCTTGACCCCGGCAAACAGGCCGGTCGGAATTCCAGCAGCCTCATTTGCAGCAATCGCATCACGCACCATCGGCAGGTCTTTAAGACCCTCATCCGTGATCAGAAGCGGCTTTTTCATGCCTGTCGCCTTGCAGGCATCAGGCAGTTCGGAAATACGGCCCGGACCAAAGCGAACAGAGGTCGGGAAGCTCCAGTTTCCAACAATCTTTTTCGTCATGTCTGTATCCTTTGCGCCAATCGGCGTCGTTAAATCTTTGTCCGCAGATGGAAGCTTTTAGGACGGGTAAGAAACTCGTAGCCGACTTTCGACAACGTACATCCCCGTCCTGAATTCTTAACCCCGGTCCAAGCAAGGGCAGGATCAAGATAATCCGCCCGGTTCATAAACACCGTCCCGGTCTGAAGCTGATCACCAATGCTCAGGGCCGCATCTTCATCTGTTGTCCAGATTGACGCCGTCAGACCAAATTCGCTGTCATTCATCAATGAAATGGCTTCTGCATCTGATTTGACTTTCATGATGCCGACAACCGGACCGAAACTTTCTTCGCTCATCACCCGCATCGAATGATCAACATTGATCAGAACCTGCGGTGCCAGATACGGCGTCCCTTCTGCGTTGGCGGCAAATTTTGTCGGATCAATCAGGGCCTTTGCCCCGTCACGGACGGCATCGGCAATCTGACCGCGCACAAATGCCGCCGAGGATGCACGCACCATCGGACCAAGATTGGTATCCGCATCAATCGGGCTGCCAAGTCGGTACCGCCCAACAAGATCAGCAGCCTTTTCGACAAACGCGTCAAAGACGCTTTCGTGGGCGTAAATACGTTCGATCCCGCAACAAGATTGACCGGTGTTAAAGAATGCACCGTCAATAACGTTTTCCACAGCATGGTCGAGATTGACATCAGAACGGATATAAGCAGGATCCTTACCGCCCAGCTCCATGCCGGTTGCGATGAATTTACCGCCGACGGCTTTCTGAACGGCGTGACCACCGGGCACCGATCCGGTGAAATTGACAAAATCGACGCGAACATCACCCATCAGTTTTTCAGCATTGGCATGACTAAGATGCAGATACTGGAACAGTCCCTTGGGCAGGCCTGCGGCCTCAAACGCCTGCGCAAAGCGTTCTGCGCACAGCGGGGTTTGATGCGAATGTTTCAGAACCACGGCATTACCAGCCATCAAGGCCGGTACAACACCATTCACCGCCGTCAGGTATGGGAAGTTCCAGGGCGCGATGATTGCAACAACGCCAAGTGCCTCACGACGGATAAACCGGTTGAACCCGTCCTTCTCGCCCGGATGATAATCGGCAAGGGCTTCGGGCGCGATGTCGATCATGTAATCGGCACGTTCTTTAAAACCGGCAACCTCGCCTGCACCCTGGGAAATCGGACGGCCCATTTGCCAACTGATTTCTGCGGCAATTTCGTCCTTCTTTGCGACAAAGGCGGCAACGGCCTTGCGCAGGATTTCCTGACGGGTTGCAACTGGTACGCTGCGCCATTCGGCTTGCGCCGCCCGGGCAACATCAAGTGCGGTATTGATCTCGGTCGCACCAGCAAGCGGGCGCTCGACATAAACCGAACCGTCAACGGGCGAGATAGTGCGTAAACTCTCAGACATAGTGCCTCACAGTTAAAGATGTGATGAGTGATTTGATCGAGGTATCAACAGGGTTGGTTCCACTCGACAGTCCCGATCAAATAATTTCGAAATAACGCTGCAATTCCCAATCGGTGATCGCCTTGCGAAACTCGCGTTCTTCCCATTCGCGTGACTGGGCGTAATGGGTGACGAATTCTTCGCCAAACAACGATTTTGCCGCTTCGGACTTGCGCAGGCGTCCGGCGGCCTCAAAAAGCGTTGCTGGCAATGTCACGTCTTCTGGGAATTCTTGTTCATAGGCGTTGCCGACAACCATTTCGCCCGGCTCCACCTTGTTCTCGATCCCCCAAAGTCCTGAACCAATCGCTGCTGAAAGCGCGATATAGGGGTTTATGTCCGCCGCAGCAATCCGATATTCAACCCGCTGCGATTTTTCACTCCCCGGAATGACCCGAAGAGCCGTTGTACGGTTTTCAACGCCCCAGGTCGCCGTTGTTGGCGCCCAGAAACCGGGAACCAGACGGGAATAACTATTTACCGTGCACGCCACCATCGACAGCAGCTCAGGCATCAGTTTCTGTTGCCCGCCAAGGAACCAGCGCATTTCATCGGACATGTTGTCGGGCTTATCGGCGTCATAGAATGCAGCACGGCCATCCTTGCCCTTAATTGAGACATGCATATGCCCGGACTGTCCCGGCCAATCGGGCGACCATTTTGCCATAAAGGTTGCCATCCAACCGGCCCGTTGCGCCAAAACCTTGGTAAAGGTCTTGAAAAGTGCCGCCTTGTCAGCAGCCATAAGGGCCTCGTCATGCATGATCGCAGCTTCGAGAACCCCCGGACCGGTTTCGGTATGCAATCCCTCAATCGGGAAATCCATGCTTTCGCCAAGTTCAAGCAGGTCGCGATAGAATTCCGAGTGCACTGAATTGCGCAACATCGAATACCCATAGAAACCCGGTGTGATGTTGGTCAGATTGCGATAGTTTTTCTCCCGCACGGAATGCGGCGTTTCCTCAAACAGGAAGAATTCGAACTCGCACGCGGCTGAGACGTCGTATCCCATGTTCGATGCCTTATCGAGGACACGGCGCAGCGTTCCACGCGGACAAACGGTTTCCGCCCGTCCTTCGAACTCACCCAGAAACAGGATTGTGTCGTCTTCCATCGGTAATTCACGGCAGCTTTCCGGGATCACCCGTACCGGTGCATCCGGATAGGCCGTATGCCAGCCGGTGAATTCCGATTTATCATAAAGCTGATCATTTGAATCCCAGCCCAGAACCACGTCACAAAAAGCAAAACCGGAATCAAGAGCCGACAAAAATTTATCGCGATGCATATATTTGCCGCGCATAATTCCATCGACGTCGAACACCCCGATTTTGACGAATTTGATATCACGTTCCTGAATAAGTTTTCGTGCGTCATCGGCGGTTTTGACATCTTGCGCCTGCATCGGTGGCCTCCTGTTATTTGGGCTTTGTTATTACGTCAAATTGGTCGTTTTTCCTGGCTTTCTCGACGCATTTTTTTGATTTTCTCAACGAAAAATATATTACATTTTCGGACAAATATACATAAATTTTGATTTTTTGTATTATTTATTACAACTTAAAAATACTTCAAATTCAAGTAGATGCAGGGCACCGAATATCCGAAAACATCTGGTGCCCTGCCCGCTCAATTTGATCGGCTTAGCTGTAACGATACGGCTTACCAGCCTTCTCCATCACAGCAGCATACTGCTTGAAGATATCGACAACCTTCGCGCAACGCGGACTGGTCTGTGCGATCTCGTCCCAGAACTTGTGTGCTTCGGCTTCAACCGTTGCCCATTCCCTGTCCGGGATTGAGGTCAGCTTCATCTTTGTGCCCTGTGTACGGAGTTTGGCTTCGCCACCCCAGTACCAGTGCTGACGATAATAGTGGGAACTGTCCATGCACAATTTAAACAGCACTTTCAAATGGTCAGGAAGCTCATTCCAGCGTTCTTCATTGGCAAAGAACGAACCACACCAGGCACCGGAGATATTGTTGGTCAGGAAGTAATTGGTCACATCTGCCCAACCGACCGTGTAATCCTCGGTAATGCCTGACCATGCGATGCCATCAAGCTCGCCGGTCTGAACTGCAACCTCAATGTCTTCCCATGGCAACGTCACTGGAACGACCCCGAAACGTGACAGGAACTTACCCGCCGTCGGGAAGGTAAAGACGCGCTTGCCCTTCAGGTCGGCAAGGCTGTTGATTGGCTCAACAGTTGCAAAGTGGCAAGGATCCCACGAACCAGCCGAAAGCCACTTAACGCCTTCAACTTCGCCGTATGCTTCTTCCCAGATTTCGTTCAGGCCGTATTCTTCAAACAGGACCGGAACATCAAGGCTGTAGCGGGTGGCAAATGGGAAATAACCGCCAAAGACCGAAACATCAACCGGGGCTGCGATCGAGTCATCGTCTGACTGAACCGCATCAATGGTACCACGCTGCATGGCACGGAAAAGTTCACCGGTCGGGACCAGCTGATCGGCATAGTAAAGCTCGATTTCCATTTCACCATTGGCGACCTTGTTAAAGGCATCAATCGCCGGTTTGATCACATGCTCGCCCAGTGCCGGGCCCGCATATGTCTGCAAACGCCAAGTGATCTTTGCGTTCTGTGCCTTGACGTAAGGCGAAGCAAACGCTGTGGTACCGGCTGCAGCAGTTACAATACCGGCTTTTTTCATAAAGTCGCGTCTCGTCGTCATTGTATCATCTCCCTGATCGATGAAGTTTGTTAACGCACTTGTTGTACTGCCCTGCCCGTCAATCGGGCTCGACAGCGCCTCCTCTTCTTGAAAATCAAAACCTCCCCTGAATTGCTTTTTTTGTGGCTGGCGGGGCCACTTCGACCCCGCCAGTAGTGGGTCTTCAGGCTGTTCACCGGGCGTAGTGCCATTCTGGCAGCCACAGCGCGATTTGCGGGAACACCATCACAACGCCAAGCGCAATCGCCATAATGATCACAAACGGCGTAATCGACTTATAGATGTCCTTTAATGTCACCTCCGGCGGTGCCATGGCGCGCATCAGGAACAAATTGTACCCAAACGGAGGTGTCATATAGGCGATCTGACAGGTGATCGTATAAAGCACGCCATACCAGACCAGATCGAAACCAAGTGCACCGACCAGCGGCACATAAAGCGGCGCGACAATCACCAGCATTGCAGTGTCATCAAGGAACATCCCCATCAGGATGAAGGAAATCTGCATCATGATCAGGATTTGCCACGGACCAAGTCCCAGCTGATCAACAAAGAAACCCTCAATCGCCTTGACTGCGCCCAAGCCATCAAACACCGCCCCGAATGCGAGGGCCGCCAAAATGATCCACATGAACATGCAACTGATCGACAGCGTCTTGCGAAGGGTTTCTTCCATGACCGACCGATTAAGGCGACGCTTGGCCAAGGCCGCAAGGGTTGCGGCAAGTGCGCCAACGGCCGAACTTTCAACAAGCGATGTAATCCCCATCAGGAACAAACCGGTCATCGAGAAGAAGATGAAAAGCGGAACAACCCCGGCCTTGAGCAAGCCGATCTTTTCCGACAACGTGATTTCCGCACGTTCTTCCTTGCTAAGTGCTGGCCCCATATCAGGCTGTATCCAGCACCGAACGGCGATATAAAGGATAAACATCCCCGCCATCATCAAACCGGGGAATACGCCCGCAAGCCACAGTTGCCCGACAGGCTGACGCGCAATCATGCCATAGAGCACCAGAACGACGCTTGGCGGCACCAGAATACCCAGCGAACTGCCCGCCTGGATCACCCCGGTCACCATGACTTTGTCATAACCGCGCCGTAAAAGTTCCGGCAAGGCGATACTGGCGCCGATGGCCATGCCCGCAACGCTAAGACCATTCATGGCAGAAACCGCAACCATCAAGACAATTGTCCCGATGGCAAGGCCCCCGCGCACCGGCCCCATCCAGACATGGAACATCCGGTACAAATCATCCGCCAGCCCGGATTCCGACAGCATATAGCCCATGTAAACAAACAGCGGCAACGTCAGAAGCGGATACCATTTCATCAGCTTCATGGCGGCACTGAACGCCATTTCTGATCCGCCGTCGCCCCACATACCAAGGGCAAAAACAACCGCGACAAAACCAATGGCACCGAAAACCCGTTTCCCGGTCAGAAGCATCAGCATCATCGTGGAAAACATCAGAAGAGCAATCATTTCATAACTCATGAAAGACTCTCCCCACGGGCTGCGGCTAGATCCTTAAAGAAGGTCGCAATCGCCTGAAGCAGCATCATAAACACGCCAAATGTCATGATCGACTTTATCGGCGTCATGGGTGGCGACCACGCCGAATAGCTGGTCTCGTTATATTGAAAAGCATATGAGGTCGACGAAATGCCGCCATACAGCAAAAATGCCAGATAGAAGATCAAAAACAGGATTGTAATCGCATCAAGTCCGGCCTGTTTGCGCGGCGACAATGCGCCATACAGCAAATCCATCCGGACATGTGAGTCCAGTTGCATGGAATAGCCGCCCCCGAGCAGAAAATACGACACCATGATAAATTGTGCGGCTTCCAGCGTCCAAAGAGCCGGGAACTCCATCAGCTTGGTGACCGAGGAATAAATAAGCACGGCAAGCATTGCGAAGATCAAATACATGGCAAACCGGCCAATAATCCGATTAACGCGATCCACCCATCTGACATAGGTTTTGATAAACTCAGGCATTTAACGCCACTCCAACATCTCCCAGTTTATAGGTCGCAACGGCCCGTAACGCCCCGGTCAGACGCAAATATACCTGTTGCCGTCCACACCATGTGCGGACAGATCCAGTATCGACGTCTGCTTTGAACGGAAAGACTTCAGGCCCTGACAACCCATATTACGCCCCCTTGAATGCATGCCCCCATGACGGGACATGCCGCGTGATAACCCGCCTCCCTGAAAGACCGAACAATCACCAAGTCATTGAATTATTTTGCTGCTTTTCGCGGCATGGGTTTACCCCTTTGTAATGAACGTTACATGAATTCAATTTTCATGACAAGAACATCAGTTGTTGTAAAATTCATTACAATCATTGTATTTGTATGACAGGCAGGTTAAACCGCGCCTGACCCTACCTATGCTGGGGTATTTGACCATTCTGGGTGGATGGTATGAACGGGGAAAATTGCACTTGGACGTGACGCCGCAGGACACAAAACCAACCGTCGCCGAACAAATCACGCAAAAGGCTGATACGCTGACGGCATCGGAACGCAAGCTGGCCCATGCCCTGCTTGGCAATTATCCAATGGCTGGGCTTGAGACGGTTGCGACTTTTGCTGATCGTTGCGGCGTTTCTGCCCCGACTGTCCTGCGTTTCGCCAGTAAAATCGGCTTTGACAGCTACCCCGACATGCAGGCCAGACTACGTGGTGAACTCGAAGCCCGCCTTCAGTCACCCTTGACCCGAAGCAGCCTGCCCCGGTCACGCAACCGGTCCAGCCATCCGATGGGTGAATTGCTTCATGAAATCGCCGAAGCAGCAACCAACAACATTCGAACCAGCCTTGCCAATATCAATCCGGCGGAATTGCAAAGTGCAATCGAACTGATCGGTGACTGCAAAGGATCTGTTTATTTGCTGGGGGGGCGGTTCACATCCGCACTTGCGGTCTATGCCTATGAACATCTTCGTACCATGCGAAGCCATGTCCGCCGCGTGTCGGGCCAAAGTGCAAAATGGGCAGAAGACCTTCTTGATATCGGCAAACGCGACGTTCTGGTTATCTTTGATGTCCGTCGCTATCAGTCTGATGTGATTGCCTTTGCCGAAGCCGCCTCAAAACAGGACGCAAAGATCATCCTGTTTACCGACCAGTGGCTAAGCCCCATCGCCCAGTTTGCCCGCCACGTTTTCCCGGTACGCATCGAAACCGGCACGACATGGGACAGCTCGGCCGCCAGCATGGTCATGCTTGAAGCCCTGCTCGAAGGTGTGGGTCAACATAACCCTGACCAAGTTCGCGCGCGCATCAAACATCTTGAAGCTTTGCGCCGCCCCTCACAGCCATAACTTCAGGGCAGTACCGCTCAGAAAACCGCTCCCACACATCACGTGCGTCAGCAGTATCTAATCGCGCAATCCACGCTTGGCCGTGGCCAGAACCCGGTCGATATAGGCATCCGATTGCCCGACATAATTTGCCGGATCACGCACCGCGGCCCAATCAACCGGCGCATCGGTCAGTTTGGGCAATTCATCAAACAGATTGGATTGATTGGCCGCCGACTGCGCCAAGCCATCCTTGACCAGCTTATCAGCCGCATCCCGCCCGACATGATCGGCAAGGGCAAATGTTGCCGCCTCGGCCAGCATCGCCCCGCGTGACAAATCAAGGTTGTCCGCCATGCGGTCCTGATTAACTTTAAGCGCGGGCACCATATCGACCGCCTGCGCAAGTGCGGTTCCCGCCGCCATAATCATTTGCGGCAAGGTTAACCATTCCAGAAGCCAGCTTGACCCGGATCGTTCGTGATCATGAAGCTGCGATTGGGCAAAGGTACCCAACTGACCGGCATTGAACCGCGCCAACGTCACCAGCATTTCCGCCTGCACCGGATTGGATTTATGGGGCATGGTCGATGATCCCCCGCCTTTGCCCGGCTGGACTTCGGCAATTTCCGACTGTGCGAGTAAAACAAGGTCCTGACCCATTTTACCAAGCGCGCCGGTTAACGCTGTTAACTGAGCTGCAAAATCAACCAAAACATCACGCTGCGCATGCCATGGCATGTCGCTGGTTTCAAGATCAAGTTCCTCGGCCAGATTGTTTTCAACCGCCGTGGCCTTGGCACCAAGGGATGCCAACGTTCCCGCCGCCCCACCAAACGACAGGCGCAGCAAATCATGCGAAAGCCCCTCAATCCGACGATCAATTCGCACCAACGGCGCCAACCATCCCGCCGCCTTAAGGCCAAAAGTCGTCGGCACCGCCTGTTGGGATCGGGTTCGGCCAATCATCACCGTGTTGCGGTGTGCCTCAGCATGGGCCGACAGCAGTTTGGCGAGTTTGCGAATGCGACGACGGATGATCGACACCACATCGCGCAACCGAAGCACAAGTGCGGTATCCACCACATCCTGACTGGTCGCGCCAAAATGGACAAAGCGGGCATCCTCCCCACCAATTTCGGCCTTAAGCGCCTTGACCAGTGCCGGAACCGGCACGCCTGAACTTGCTGTACCCGCCGCCAAACTCGCCGGGTCGGGCTGAAAATCGCGGCACACTTCGGCAATTCTGGTCGCACTTGCTTCGGGGATCACGCCCGCGCGCGCTTGGGCGGCGGCAAGGGCGGCCTCAAACAACAGCATCGATGCAATCTGCGCGCTATCCTCAAACAGCTCGGCGATTTCGCGGTCAGCAAACAGATCGCCAAGCAGGGCGGAATCAAAGGGCGAAATGGTCATCAGGCTTAATCCACCATCATCAACAGGTGTGAAATCAGGGTCAGAGTGTCGCGCCACCAACACCGTTGGTCAACACCGCAAAAAGCAAAGCCCCTGCCCGTCAAACGGCACAGGGGCTTCGATTTAAAAATCAGTCAAGATTAAACAGCTTCAAGCGCAATCGCGATGCCCTGACCAACACCAATGCACATGGTCGCCAGCGCATATTTACCGCCAGTGCGTTTAAGCTGAAGGGCTGCCGTCCCTGCAATACGTGCGCCTGACATACCCAACGGATGACCCAGCGCAATCGCCCCGCCATTCGGGTTCACCCGCGCATCGTCATCGGCAATGCCAAGATCACGAAGGGTCGCCAAACCTTGCGACGCAAAGGCTTCGTTCAACTCGATCACGTCAAGCTGATCGGTGGTCCAGCCCAAACGCGCCAAAAGCTTTTTGCTGGCCGGTGCCGGGCCAAAGCCCATGATGCGCGGTGCAACACCCGCCGTCGCCCCGCCAACAACCTTTGCAATCGGCGTCAGGCCGTATTTTTTAACCGCTGCTTCAGACGCAATGATCAGTGCCGCCGCGCCATCATTGACACCCGATGCATTGCCCGCCGTCACCGACCCACCTTCGCGGAACGGGGTCGGCAATTTAGACAGCTTTTCCGCCGTCGTACCCGGACGCGGATGTTCATCCTTATCGACCACAATCGCATCGGCTTTGCGCTGGGGAATGGTCACCGGGGTAATTTCCTCGCCCAGAATACCGTTTTCCTGTGCGGCAACCGCCTTATCCTGCGAACGGGCTGCAAACGCATCCTGATCTTCGCGCGAAACGTTGAAATCCTCGGCTACGTTTTCACCGGTTTCGGGCATGGAGTCCACGCCGTACTGTTTTTTCATCACCGGGTTCACAAACCGCCAGCCAATCGTCGTGTCATAGATTTCCGCATTGCGCGAAAAGGCCGAGGATGCCTTGGGCATCACAAACGGTGCACGTGACATGCTTTCAACACCACCGGCAATCATCAGATCGGCTTCACCGGCCTTGATCGCACGCGCGGCAATAATGATGGCATCCATGCCCGACCCGCACAGGCGGTTGACCGTGGTTCCGGTCACTGTTTCAGGCAACCCCGCCAAAAGTGCGGACATGCGTGCAACGTTACGGTTGTCTTCACCGGCCTGATTGGCACAGCCAAAAATAATGTCTTCCACCGCGCCAAAATCGACACCGGGATTGCGGTCCATCAACGCCTTGAGCGGAACAGCGCCCAAATCATCGGCACGCACCTGCGACAGGCTGCCACCAAAGCGGCCAATCGGGGTGCGGATGTAATCGCAAATATATGCGTCAGCCATGTTCTTGATCCTTGCTGGCAGTCTTACTGCTGGCCTTCATGGGCCTTGGCGGTACGGGCATGCAGTTCACGCAGAACTTTAAGCTCGTTTTCATTCGGGATCGGAGTTTGCGCAACTTCATCCGCAAATTCAACGTCCCAGCCGGTATTTTCGATAATATCTTCGCGGGTCACCCCGGGATGGATCGACGTCACGATGAACTGTTTGCCCACCGGATGCGGTTCCATGATGCAAAGATCGGTAATCAACCGCGATGGCCCTTTGGTATCAACGCCGTAAGACGCGCGATCGTCCCCGCCCTTGCCATGCCCAAGCGACGTGACAAAATCGATTTTTTGCACAAAACCACGTTTGCTTTGTTTCATCACCAAAAACACTTCGCCACAACTGGTCGCAATCTCCGGCGCACCACCACCGCCCGGAAGGCGGACTTTGGGATCGTCGTAATCGCCAATCACAGTGGTGTTGATGTTGCCAAATTTATCAAGCTGAGCAGCACCTAGGAAGCCGACCGAAATCTTGCCACCCTGTAGCCAATAGCGAAACATTTCCGGCACGGCCACGGTGTTCATCGCCGTTTCACACAGCTCACCATCGCCGATGGATAACGGCAAAACATCTGGCTTGGTGCCAATCGTGCCACTTTCATAAATCAATGTCAGTTCCGGCGCATGGGTCAACCGCGCCAGATTACAGGCCGCAGATGGCATCCCGATACCAACAAAGCACACATCGTCGTTTTTAAGCGCGCGTGCGGCGGATACCGTCATCATTTCAGTCGGGGTATAGTCAACCATGATCTTTTCTCCGCTTACGCTTTGTTAGCTTCACGCTTGGCCGCGAAATCCTCGGGCCCGCCATTCATCACATGTTCTTCGATCCAGGCGGTAAACGCCTCACGATCGCGCGCAATCGGATCCCACGCCTTATAAAACGCATTGTCGCGTTTGTAATATCCTTGGGCATAGGACGGATGTGCGCCACCCGGCACCTCGACAATCGCGGTCACGGCCCAATTCGGCAACATCACAGCATTTGGTGAAATCGCCCCGAAATCATCAACGATCTCTTCGACCGTAATGATCGATTTCTTCGCGGCCAGAACAGCTTCTTTTTGCACGCCGACAATGCCTTCAAACAGGACATCGCCCTTTTTGTTGGCTTTCTGGGCATGCACAACCGTCGCGTCCGGGCGGATTGACGGCACCGCGGCCAGACTTTCGCCAGTGAACGGGCATTCGATGAACTTGATGTTCTTGTTCACTCGCGGCAATTCCGCACCACGGTATCCCTTAAACACCGCACACGGCAGGCCCGCCGCCCCGGCGTCATAGGCATTTGCCATCGCCGCGTGACTGTGTTCTTCGATTTCAAGTTTGTGCGGCCAGTGTTCCTGAACCGCTTCGCGCAGGCGATGCAACGATCCAACCCCGGGATTACCACCCCATGAAAACACCAGTTTCTTGGCACAACCCGCCCCGATCAACTGATCGTAAATCACATCTGGCGTCATCCGGATCAGGGTCAAATCCTTGATCCCCTGACGGATCACCTCATGCCCGGCGGCATGCGGGATCAGATGGGTGAACCCTTCCATCGCGATGGTGTCGCCATCCTTAATACAGGATGCGACGGCTTCTTTAAGCGTCATGAAACGTGCAACCACGGCAAAAACTCCTGTGGTATCAAACCAACAAAACAGAACAAACGCGGGGCCAGGGCCCCTGATAACGTTAGGAATAAGGGTCGATGGCTGTGACAGCTGGCTTTCCCCAAAGCAGCACCCACAGCCATCGCGCCAGATCGACTTACACGTCGAAGAACACGGTTTCCGCATTCCCCTGCATGTGGATATCGATCCGGTATTCAATCCCGGTCAACGTTTCGACACGCTTGGCAATCAAGGTGTCGCGACGATCGGCGGGCACTGATTGCAGGACATCGTCCTTGGCATTCAATGCGGCCTCATCATCGAAATAAAACCGGGTAAAGGCGTGGACAAGCATGCCGCGCATAAAGACAATCACATTGACAAACGGTGCCTTGGCATCTTCGACGACCCCCGGTTTGATCGTCTCAAACCAGAACCGGTTATCAGCATCTGTGCCCGTGCCGCAACGGCCAAGCCCCCGGAAACCGCTATCGGCAACATCAACCGGGTTTTCGCTGTAAACACCACTGGCATCGGCCTGCCAGATTTCGATCATCGCATCGTTAACCCGGTTACCTTCGCCGTCAAAAACGGTGCCGGTAATGCGAATATGCTCGCCATCGGCATCCGGGCCCGCAACGACCGGATCGGCAATGTCGGTAAAGTCATAACCATATTGCTTAGGCGTCAAGCCATAGGCGAAATACGGGCCAACCGTCTGTGAGGGAGTTTCACCATATGCCATGACTTAATTCTCCATCGGGGTGGCGTTGCGTCCGCGCAGGACAATGTCGAACTGATATCCAAGGGCAAAGCCCTCCTCGGTCTTCTCAAGCGAGAATTTGGCAATCAGGCGCTCGCGCGCCGCCGCATCCTTGGTCTCAAGAAAGATCGGATCAAGATCAAGCAACGGATCACCGGGAAAATACATCTGGGTGACAAGACGGGTGGCAAACCCCGGACCAAACACCGACAGATGAATATGGTTTGGGCGCCATGCATTGAAATGGTTGCCCCACGGATAGGCCCCCGGCTTAATCGTATAGAACATGTAATTACCGTTGGCATCGGTGATGCACCGGCCCGATCCCCGGAAGTTCGGATCAAGCGGTGCGTCATGCTGGTTGACCTTATGCACATAACGCCCGGCCGCATTGGCCTGCCAAACTTCAACAACAATATCAGGCTGCGGGCGGCCATCGGTATCAAGCACACGCCCATGCACCACAATGCGCTCGCCAAGCGGCTCACCATTGGTGATGCCGTTTTTGGTCAGATCGAAATCAAGTTCACGCACCGATGCCGGGGCAAAACGCGGGCCGGTGCCCTCGGTCAATCCTGATTTGATCGCAAGGGGCGCGCGCGACGGGCCACGCAGCAAGGTGGACTTGTAACCCGGCGCAATAAGCGGGGCGTGGGATCCCCAATCACGCGGTTTGAAAACGGACATGTGACTACTCTCCCTTGGGCGCCGCATCGATCTCGGCATAGGTTTGTTTGGCAATGCGGAATGCCGTATTGGCGGCGGGAACACCGGCATAGACCGCAACATGCATCAGGGTTTCACGGATATCATCACGCGTCGCCCCGGTATTGAGTGTCGCGCGGATATGCATGGCAAGTTCTTCTTCATGACCAAGCCCCGCCAGAAGCGCGATGGTCACAATCGAGCGTTCACGCTTGGTGAATGTGTCACTCGTCCAGACACCGTTCCAGACATTTTCCGTGATATAGCGTTGAAAACCTTCGTCAATTTCAGTGATGTTTTTCGATGCACGATCTACATGCGCATCGCCCAAAACAGAACGGCGGGTTTTCATGCCAACGTCATACCGGCTCTCAGACAAGGTTATTCTCCTTGGTAAATCGGTCGATCAACCGGGTAAGCTGTTCCGGGGTTTCGATGCATGGCAAATGCCCGACCCCGTCGATCAGTTCAAATGTCGCATTCGGGATCATGTCCGCCATCGCGCGCACCACATCGGGCGGCGTTGCAAGGTCAACCGATCCACAGATGCATAAGGTCGGCACAGAAATTTTGCCCGCCGCATCGCGCAAGTCCCCGTCGCGAAGTGCCACACAGGTACCGATATAGCCATCTGCGGTCGTGCGGACCAGCATGTCGCGATACATCGCGGTTTCAAGCGGGCGGTTGGCACGGAAATCCGGCGATAACCAGCGTTCCATAATCGCATCACCCAGAACCTCGATCCCGTCGGCCTTGATCGCCTCAATCCGGCTGTTCCAGCCGTCATAATCGCCAAGTTTCGATGCGGTATCACACAGGATCAGGCCACGAATACGTTTGGGCTGCTCGGCAATAACTTTCTGGGCAATTAAACCACCCACCGACAGACCGCACAGGATCACGTCATCAAGACCAAGATGATCGAGCAACCCGATCAGGTCATTGGCATGCAGCGAAACGTCATATGGCGCATCACCAATCCCTGAAAGCCCGTGACCGCGCTTGTCATAGGTCACAATGTTAAAGCGGTCCGAAAGCCCGGCAACAACATCGTCCCAGATCCGCAAATCGGTACCGAGAGAATTCGAAAAAACCAGCACCGGTCCGTCTTTTGGGCCGGTCTGGGCATAATGGATATGTGTCCCGTTGATCGGGGCGACGTGTAAACTCATGTCGTTTCCACCCTGACTATTTCGCCCTACATTCTCAGACGGTTTTGGTTATGTAAAATGAGGATTTGCGTATTTTGCATAACTATATAAGTATACAAGTATCATAAATAAGACGATCATAATCACAATCCGCCTCAGGGTAGCAGGGTAGCAGGGTAGCAGGGTAGCATGCTGGACCAACGTATTAAGTTTCGCCACCTGACGTGTTTTCTCGAAGTTGCCCGCCAACGCAGCGTTGGCAAAGCCGCCGATACATTGTCAATCACCCAGCCCGCCGTCTCAAAAACCATCCGTGAACTCGAAGAACATCTTGATGCGCGGCTGTTTGACCGATCCAAACGCGGTGTCACCCTGACCGATTTTGGCAAGGTGTTCCTGCGCTATGCCGGGGCCAGTGTCACCGCACTCCGTCAAGGTGTTGACAGCATCAGTCAGGTCCGCATGCAAGGTGGATTGTCGATCAATCTTGGCGTTCTGCCCACCGTTGCGGCAAGTGTGATGCCCGCCGCCATTCGCCGGTTCAAGGCGCTTAGCCCCGATACGACCGTAAAGGTTGTCGCCGGGCCAAACGTCATGTTGATGGGGCAATTACGCGTTGGTGAACTTGATCTGGTGGTCGGACGGCTGGCCGAACCCGATCAAATGTCGGGATTGTCGTTCATCCATCTCTATTCCGAACATATTTCGCTGGTGGCCCGCCCCGGCCATCCATTATTGGCCGATAAAAACCCCGACATCACCCGCATTCGCGAATTTACGGTTCTTGTTCCGCCCAAACACGCGATCATTCATTCAACGGTTGATAAAATGCTGATTGCCCACGGGATCGGTGCGCTGCCTGACCGGATCGAAACCGTTTCGACATCTTTTGGTCGCGCCTTTACCCGTGAAACCGATGCGATCTGGATCATATCAAACGGGGCGGTCGCCTCCGATATCGCCGAAGGCAACTTGGTTGAACTGCCGATTGATACCAGCGACACCTTTGGTCCGGTGGGCTTGACCACCCGAATTGACAGCCCGGTATCGCCCCCCGTCGAAATGCTGATCAATGCCGTCCGTGAAGAAGCATCCGCCCATCACACAACACTTTCGAGCAGGAAGTCATAATCGTTTGGTTATGCATATGTGCTTACATATCATTATACATAACCATCTCGTGCCCATTAGATTGGTTCAAAATCGGCATGGCAGAATTGCGTCAACCGCAGGCCATCCCTAAAAACAGTAATAAAAACAACAACAAAATACCTTGGAAAACTTCGTACTTTAAGGGTGCGCATCGTGGCTGAAACGTTTGCCAGCGTCATGAACGCGGCAAAACGTTCAAAGGAGGAAGAATGAAACACATCACCAAATTGCTGGCTGGTGCTGCTGTCGCGACCATGGTGTCGTTCGGCGCACACGCACAGGAAGTTACCCTGACCGTTCACCATTTCCTGGGTCCGAAAGCACCGGCCCAGTCGAAAATGATCGAACCTTGGGCAAAGAAAATCGAAGAAGAATCAAACGGCCGCATCAAGTTTGAAATCTTCCCGTCCATGTCTTTGGGCGGCAACCCGCCGGAACTGTATCGTCAGGTCCGTGACGGTGTTGCCGATATCGTCTGGACCCTGCCGGGTTATACCCCGGGTGTGTTCCCGCGTTTGGAAGTCTTTGAACTTCCGGGAGTTCACCTTGGTGATGCACGCGCAACCAACCTTGCGATGTGGGACCTCAAAGACGAATACGCCGAAGACCTTAAAGACGTTCATACCCTTGCGGTTCACGTTCATGCCGGTCAGGCCATCCATCTGATCGAAAAAGACGTCCGCACGGTTGAAGACGTCAAAGGCCTGAAATTGCGCACCCCGACCCGTACCGGGTCATGGATGATCGAAGCATGGGGCGCTGAACCTGTTGGCATGCCGGTCCCGGCCCTGCCGCAGGCAATGTCACTTGGTGTTGTTGATGGCGGTCTGGTGCCGTTCGAAGTCGTACCGCCGCTTAAACTTGCTGAACTGGTTGCCTATTCCGTCGAAGGCGAAGGTGTGAATTCACGCTTTGGCACCTCGACCTTCCTGTTCGCGATGAACAAGGACCGGTATGACAGCCTGCCTGATGACCTCAAGGAAATCCTTGATCGCAATTCCGGTCGTGAGTTTGCCGGTCATATCGGCGATGTCTTTAACGACGTCGAAGAAGTCGGCAAAAAAATGATCAACGATGGCAAAGGCCAGGTCGTTCAGCTGACAGCAGAACAAAAAGCAACCTTTGATGCCCCGGCCGCAACCGTTGTGGATCGCTGGATCGAAGAAGCAAGCTCGAATGGTATCGACGGTGCAAAACTGGTCGAAGACGCCAAAGCAGCCGTTCTGTCCCATACCAAGTAACCTTTCCAAGGTACTGGAAAATCTTGTGGGGTCACGTATCATGCGATGCGTGACCCTGTTTTTCCCGCGAGATTGTTAAGGTCCGGACCCTAATCATATGAAAAACGTGCTGAATAAGGCTGCTGCCTGGTTTGCCGTTGCCGGCGGGTTTCTTGCCCTGCTGATTGCTGTGGTGACGATGGTCAATGTGACCGCCTTTGGCCTCGACAAACTGGCCCGACTGTTTGACGCCAATGTCCCTGCGATCATCGGCTACGAAGATTTCGTCAGCATGATCGTCAGTTCGGCTGCATTGATGTTCTTTCCCTACTGCCAATCGCGCCACGGCCATGTCGCTGTTGATGTGTTCATTAAAATGTTTCCGACGTGGTTTGCCCGTGTTGTTGACACGGCATCGGGCATCTGCATGACGCTGCTGGCACTGTTCCTCGGTTACATGATGGTCCATGGCCTCATCGAAGTGCGCAGCGACAATACGCTTTCGGCAATTCTGGGGTGGCAGATCTGGCCGTTTTATCTGCCGGGCATCGCATCGATGTTCCTCTGGGCGCTGATTGCCGGAAATCAGGTTTTCGAAAGAGAGTCCAATGTCTGAACGCGAATTAATCGGCCTTGGTGGCCTTGGGCTGCTGTTCTTTATTCTCGCACTGCGCGTTCCGGTTGGTCTTGCAATGGTTGGGGTCGGGATTGGCGGCAACTATGTGCTCAGCCTGTTCTTCCCGTTCCTGCGCTTTGATCCGTATTTGCAGCAATTCAAATCCCTGTTTTACGGGATTGTGTCGAACTATGAACTGTCCGTCGTGCCATTGTTTGTTCTGATGGGCTATCTTGCCAGTCAGGCCAACCTGTCACGCGACCTGTTTCAGGGGGTCAATGCCATCCTTGGCCGGTTCCGGGGTGGCGTTGCCATGGCCGCCATTGGTGCCTGCGCCGGGTTTGGTGCGGTCTGCGGATCATCACTTGCCACCGCATCGACCATGGGCAAAGTCGCCCTGCCTGAACTCGACCGGCTGAAATATTCGCCGCGTCTGGCAACCGGCACACTGGCGGCGGGCGGCACACTTGGCATTCTGATCCCGCCATCGGTCGCCCTTGTGATCTATGCGGTCACCGTCGAAGCATCAATCATTCAGATGTTTCAGGCCGCCATCATTCCGGGCCTGATTGCGGTCCTGTTCTTTATGGCGGTGATTGCCATTCAGGTGCGCATCAACCCGTCCCTAGCCCCGATACCCGCCCCGATGCCGCCTGCGGAACGCAAAGAAGCCCTGCTGCGCCTGATCCCGGTCATGGTGATCTTTGGCGCGATCATTCTTGGTCTGGGTGCCGGTCTGTTTACCCCGACACCGGCGGCCGGTGTTGGCGTGTTTGCGATCCTTGTTTACGGCGGTTATATGCGTTGGCGCGGCAAGGGTGGCTTGACATGGCAAGGTCTGCGTCAGTCGCTCAAAGACACGGCGGTAACGTCTTCGATGATTTTCTTCATCCTGCTGGGTGCGGAAATCCTCAAAGGCTTCTTTAGCCGTGCCAACCTTCCGGCCTATATGGCCGAAGCCGCCGCCACCAGCGGCCTTGATCCATGGTTGATCATGGTTCTGATGCTCCTTGCCCTGATCGTTCTGGGCTGCTTCATGGAAAGCTTATCCATGATCGTGGTCGTCATCCCGTTCTTCTGGCCGGCCTTGGTCGACATCAATGGTGGCGATTGGGCAACGGCAGCGACCGCTGCCTATGGCATGGGGGCCGAGGACCTTAAAATCTGGTTTGGTATTCTCGCCCTGATTGTCGTCGAACTGGGGCTGATAACCCCGCCCGTCGGGCTGAATGTGTTTATCATCAACGCGCTGGCCAAGGGTGTCCCGATGAGCCAGACCTTCCGCGGTGTGATGCCGTTCTTTGGCGCAGAGATCATCCGTATTTTGCTGATCATCTTCGTTCCGGCACTCACCTTGTTTGTGCCCTCGTTCCTCGGTGGATAGCCAGATACCAATAAAAACACCAAAGCCCGCCATTTTCGATGGCGGGCTTTTCTTTTGATCACACCCAAAACAGGGTAACCTTGGCCGTCCGTTTCAGTGCCCCATCATAAGAAAGCCCATGCGCAACAGCATCCCGATCTATAAACTTTATGGCGAACGTGATGCCGATGCCCGAACGGCTGGCGGGTTTGATGCCACGCGCGATCCGGAAAACAGCACCGCCGAACCACAACCGATCACCGAACCGGAATTCTTTCACCTTGAAAGCATCCCAGAACGGTCGCGCCTGCATGACTGGCACATCAAACCGCACCGCCACACCAACCTGTTTCAGTTGCTTTACATCAGCCATGGGCAGGCAAACATCAGTTTCGATGACCAGCATTTCACCATGCAATCGGGCCATCTGATCACGGTCCCGCCGGGCACTGTGCATGGTTTTAAATTCAGTGATGATATTGATGGCTGGGTGATTTCACTGACCGATTATCACCTGCAACAAACGCTGGCCCCCGCCCCCAAACTGCTTGCCCGGCTTGATCAGGCCGTCTGCGTTGATACGGTCACCGGCACCACATCCGCGCAACAAAGCCCGATCGACTTTCTGATCCATCAACTGGTCCTCGAATATTACAGCCACAAAACCGGCCGGATGTTTGCGCTGCGCCATATTCTGGGATTACTGTTGCTTGATATCGGGCGCAACACCCCGCAGCACAGCACCACCACCCGCCTGTCGCGTCAGGAACAGAAAACCGGCAAATTCCGTAAATTTCAGGCCCTTGTCGAGACGTTCTACAAACAGCACAAACCGCTTGAATTCTATGCGCGTGAAATCGGCATCACCACCACACAGCTTAACCGCATTGCCAAGGATATCTATGGCATGACCGCAAGTGAGGTGCTGCAAAACCGCCTGATGCTGGAAGCAAAACGCACCCTGATCTATACCGACATCGCCATTCAGCAAATCGCCGATGAACTGGGCTTCCGCGATGCCGGCTATTTTTCACGCTTTTTCGCCAAGCATGCCGGAATCCCGCCAGCAGAATTCCGGCGTGATCATCGCTAAGATCAAAACCGTCATTCCCGCGACGGCGGGAATCCATAACGTCATCTCAACCCGTTATGGTTTCCGGGTCTGCGCTGTGCGGCACCCGGAATGACGCATTCTCGCATTCCGGGCTATCGCAACATGGCCCTATAACCAGCCACCCGTCCCGCTTAGATGTTCTGGCAAATCCTTAAGCGGCAGCTTGGTCAAATCCTTGGTGATTTCACCCTCAACCGTCAGTTCAACCGCCTTTGACATTTTCTGGCGGACCGTGCCCATGATTTTTGGCGGTGCCACCACAATCAGATTATCAAACTTCCCGTCGTTACGCTTGGCCGTCAGGTACGACATCACATCATCAACAAATTCGACCTGTGCATGTTCATGCGGGTCGGTACTTGGCGGCATGGCGTGGCGTTGCTGATTGCCGCCGGGGTTGGCAAAACCGCGACCGGGTTTGTCACTGGCAATGTCCGAACTTGACCGATTATCGGCAATCATTTCATGAACGGTTTCCAGATGACGGCCTTCGGCATCGTGACGAACGGAAATCACATGCGCGCGGCCACCATCGGCGACAAGGATCCACTGGTTTTTATGGGGCATTTCAAACCTGCCATTCGTTGTTGCAGATACCTCGCCAACGCCCGCAAACGCCATGATGTTCCAGCCAATCCCCCGAAAAACAAAAAGGGCCGATCCTCTGACCGGCCCTTTGATCTCTTTCGCGGAATGTCGTTGCGTCTAACGCCAGCCCAAAAGCCAGCGATCCAACCGCCCCAGCAACCACGAAACGCACAATCCCATCAAGGACAACACCACCACACCGGCAATCAGTTGATCGGTCTGATACAGGTTCCCGGCCGCCAGAATAAGCGCGCCAATCCCGTATTGCGCGCCAATCATCTCGGCGGCAATCAGCAAGATAATCGCAATCGACGATGAAATGCGAAAACCCGACAATATGGTTGGAAGCGCGCCCGGCAAGATGATCTTGCGCACCACCGAGGTCATCGGCAAATCAAAGCTTTGCCCCATGCGGATCAGGTTGCGCTGCACATTATCGACCCCGCCAAACGTATTGATCACGGTCGGGAAAAACACGCCAAAGGCAATGGTGGCAAATTTCGATGGCTCGCCAATGCCAAACCAGATGATAAACAACGGCAACAGCGCGATTTTCGGGATCGGAAACAGGGCCGACACCAGAGCCACACCGGGCGATCTGGCCCATGTAAACATCCCAACCAGAAAACCGACGATCAACCCGGCCACCGTCCCCATGATCCAGCCACCGACAAGGCGCTGCAACGACGCACCAAGGTGCAACCAAAGATCACCCGACACAATCAACTGCCAAAGGGCCTTGGCCACCGCAACCGGGCTTGGCATCGCAAGTTCGGAAATAAACCCGGTGCTTGATCCCAATTGCCAAAGCGCAATCACCACCACAAAGCTGGCCCATGCCGCCACCGGATTGGATTTCGGGTTAAACCCCGTCGCCCGGAACCGCACCAGTGATGCAGGTGCGCCCTGCTCAACATCACGCGACATGGTCAAGCTCCTTGTCGGCCGCAATTGCCTCATCGCGGATCAACGCCCAAAGGGCCTGCTCATGCGCGATTAATTCGGGCATGCCCTCAACCCGATCCTTGATCGGCACGTCAATGTCATGAATTTCCTTGATCGTGCCCGGACGCCGGCGCAATGCCACCACCTTATGGGCCAGCCGCACCGCTTCATTCAGGTTATGCGTCACATACACCGCCGTCATGCCGGTGCGCGCAAACATGTCGGAAAACTCATCAAGCAATAAAATCCGCGTCTGCGCATCAAGGGCGGATAATGGCTCATCCATCAACAAGACTGCGGGCCGCACCGCCAACGCGCGCGCAATCCCCACCCGCTGCTTCATACCCCCCGAAAGCTGCTTGGGGTACGCATCGGCAAAATCCGAAAGATTGGTTTGCGCCAAAACCTCGGCAATGCGGTCATCACGTTCGGACTTGGATAATGCATGGTCTTCGAGCACCAGACTGATATTGCCCGCAACCGTGCGCCACGGCAAAAGCGCAAAGTCCTGAAAAACATAGGTCAGCGGGTTCAAACACCCCTCGGGCTTTGCCTGATCACACATCAGGACCTCCCCGCCGGTCGGCTTCAACAACCCGCCAATAATCGACAATAACGTCGATTTTCCACAGCCCGACGGCCCGATCAGGGCCACGACCTCACCCGGTTCAATGCCAAAATCAATGTCGCGCAATGCTTCGACCTGATCATAGCTGTGACTGACATTCTTGATATGAAGGCGCATCGCGCTCTCTTTTTAAAAGGACTAAAAAAATAACAACCGGCCCGAAGGCATGTCGCTTCGGCCCGGCTTAAAATCAGATGATCTTACTGACCCAGCAGTGCGATAAAGCTGGTGTCGATGAACTCATCCGGGTTGGCATCGGCCGAAACATACCCACGCTCCTGATACCATTTGACCTGCGCTTTGACGTCCTCGACATCAAGCTTGCCGTCCTCGGTGATGAACATCGCGCCATTGCGGATTTTCGGATAGGCCTTTTCAGCCGGATCGTCGCTATAGACATACTTATGCACGATCTCAAGAATCTCGTCGGTCGTGTCACTTTTCACAAGCTTGCCGTCACCGTCGGTTGCCAAAAGCCCCGCCCGGTAATCAGCCACACCTTTTTGATAGGCGCGCACGAATTTCTCGACCACATCGCGGCGTTCTTCAACATTGCGCGCCGATGTAAACAGACCACCAACCTGATAAGGCACATAATCCTTCACCCAGCCAATGATGTGTGCGGCCCCGGCATTGGCCAGCGGCTTTGCAATGTGCGGCACAATGATCATGCTATCGACCTGCCCGCTTTTAAGCGCACCAATCATGTTGGGCACGGACTGAAGCGGCTTAAGCTCCATGCTCTCAAGGTCCACACCGGCCTTTTCCGCCACATTGCCAATCATGTAGTGGAAGCTCGATCCAACTTGCGACAGCGCAAAGCTATGCCCGCCCAGCTGATCAACCGATGTCAAACCAGCCTCAAACGCCTTGTTCGACGCCAAAATCGCCGATCCATCATAGCCGACATCTTCATGAAGCTGCGCGCCAATCACCTTAAGCGCACCCTTGCCCGCAAGGTTAAAGAACCCGCCCGTGAAGGCGGTCACGCCAAAATCAGCATCCCCCGATGCAATCGCCACCGCAACCGGCTGGGCCGACCGGAAAAACGTAATTTCCGCATCAAGCCCTTCGTCGGCGAAATAGCCCTTTTCCTTGGCAATGAACAACGGCGAACTTGAAACGAATGTCAGCGCGGCAATATTGATTTTCTCTGCCGCACTTGCCGCACCCGCTCCCAACACAGCCGCACCAAGGGCAACCGCCAGCACCGAACGACGGGTCGCCTGCATGGCCCCGCGCATCAAATCATGTGAACGCATGTTTCCTCCTCAAAACCATTTTTTGTTCATTTATGTGTTCGCAATTTTGGTAGCCGATTAAGCGCCAAATTGCCAATGTTTAGCGTCTATTGCATGAAAATTGGCGGGTTTTGCCCCAAACAGGCAATCAGCATGAAACGATATTTCACCCGGCAGTGGAACGCCCGGCACCAGATTCCCGCCTGCGTGTTGTGTCCCGTGAGATTAAGAAGTGCTTCCAAAGGAGCCTTGTAACCGAGGGATCTCAATCGTGTTCTGTTATAGTTGTCGATGAAGGTTCTTATGAAATCGTTTCGTTCGGCGTGAGTTGAGAATCGATTGCGCCCGGCATTTTTCCCGTTTGCGGGGGCGTTTGCGAGGGCTTCGCCGAGGCGACGGTTGAAACGCTCGACCTTGCCATTGGTCTGTGGTCGATAGGGACGGGTCAGCTTGTGCTTGATCCCGTGTGCGGCGCAGACTTTGTCAAAAGCGTGCTTTCCGGTTCCTTTGTTGCGCGTTGTCCAATAAGCGCCGCCAAACCGGTCGGTGAATTCCGAACCGTTATCCGTCAGAACGGTGTGAACAGGATAGCCAAAGGCATCAAGGAAGCGCCCAAGGCAGGCCGCAATGGTTTCTGCACTTCGGTCCTGGACGATCTCGACATGAGCGAAGCTTGTCACGCGTTCGATGGCAACAAAGACGTAGGCCGGTCGCCCGCCGATCCGGGTCAGATGTTTGAGATCGGCATGGACATAGCCAAACGCCACCGGCTCGAAAGTCTGCGACACCTGTTTAGGGGCTGCAGGCCTGCCAGAGACGCCATGGCGTTTGAGGCAGCGATGTAAAGACGAGCGCGAGATGTCGGCCCGCACACAGCGGTGCATGACTTCCAGAATATCGTCAATGGACAAGCCAAGCCGCGAGCGTAGTTCAACGGCGATTTCTTCCTCGCAAGCGTCAAAGCGCGTCTGGATCCGTTTTGGGCGATGCGAGTGATCTTCAACATCGGCCCGGCCTTTCCATCGTCGGATGGTGGTCGCGCTTACGCCGAGTTCCACGGCCAGTTCGGCAACGGAAGCACTGCTTGCTTGAATGTAGGCGCGCGTGCGTGGCGTTGTGGTGGCATTGGCATGCAGCTTCAGATCCATGATACAGCCCTCTTCTTGAGATAAGCCATGCCTCTTTCTACACTATCACTATACAACCAATCATCCGAAATAAAACACGCAGGCGGGAATCTCGCCCCACAAGCTCCACACCCCGCACCCCACACCCAAAACACCCACACAAATTGCCACCCCACCCGAAACGCGATAAAACCAGCACACCACCTTCACCCGCACACAAGGCCAATCATGCCAGAACAATCCCCGACATCCGCCCCAACCCCCAACGGCAAAACCGCCATGATCATTGGTGCAGGTCCCGCCGGGCTGATGGCCGCCGAACGGTTGGCGAGCGAAGGATATGCGGTGACATTGTATGAAGGCATGCCCAGTGCCGGGCGCAAATTCCTGATGGCCGGGAAATCGGGCCTCAACATCACCCACAGCGAAGATTTGGAAACGTTCCTGAGCCGCTACGGCGCATCGCGCGAACGCCTCGAACCGCACCTTAGAAAATTTGGCCCCGCCCAAATCCGCGACTGGTGTACGGGACTTGGGATTGAAACCTTTGTCGGGTCGTCGGGCCGGGTGTTCCCCACCGCGATGAAGGCAAGCCCGCTTTTGCGCGCATGGCTCAAACGCTTGGATGGTTTGGGCTGTAAAATCCACTATCGCCACTATTGGACCGGCTGGAACGACGCCGATCAGGCGGTTTTCAAAACCCCCGACAGCCCGACAAATGGCGAAACCACCGCCACGGCCGACATCACCGTGCTGGCCTTGGGCGGCGGAAGCTGGAAACGGCTGGGATCAGACGGCAAATGGATGGATATCCTGCAAAACGCCGGGATCACATGCACCCCGTTCAAACCGGCCAATTGCGGCTTTGACGTCAACTGGACCGATCATCTCATCGACAAATGCGCTGGCCATCCCGTCAAACCCGTCACGCTCACCTGCGGCACCCAAACCGTGCGCGGCGAATTCGTCATTTCCAAAACCGGGATCGAAGGCAGCGCGGTCTATGCCATCTCGGCACCTTTGCGCGATCAATGGCTTGAAACCGGGGACGCCACCCTCACCCTTGACCTCGCCCCCGACCGCACAGTCAACGACGTCACCACCCGCCTCGCTAAACCGCGCGGCAAAAACTCCATAGGCAACCATTTACGCAAAACGCTGGGCCTCGACGCCACCAAAACCGCCCTGATTTTCGAAGTCACCTCACGCGAAACCCTGAACGACCCCACCAAACTCGCCACCGCGATCAAGGCCCTCCCGATCAAAATCACCAAACCCCGCCCAATCGACGAGGCCATCAGCACCGCTGGCGGCGTCGCATGGGAAGAACTCGACGAAACTTTCCAACTCAAAAAACGCCCCAGCACCTACTGCGTGGGCGAGATGGTTGATTGGGAAGCACCGACAGGGGGGTATTTATTGACGGGGTGCTTAGGAACATAAAAGATATTAAACTGGACAAAAGATAGTTGATTGAAAGTTTAATTTTGAGCAGTCCTAAGAACCATCATTATGTACCAATTTTCTATTCGTCTCGGTGGACCGATAGCGATAGTAAGTTACTGCGTTATTATCGCCCTTACGGGACCAAGATCGTTTCTGATCGCAAACCACCAAGTCTTGTTGGATATCAGTACAACTTATATGGTCCACTCGAAATACAACTGATGAAAAGCATTGACGACTTAGCTGCTAAATCTTTAAAAAAAATGGAAATATTGGACAGCTGCACTAACTTATCCGAAAAGTACAAGATGGCATGGTCTCAGTTCATCGTAGTTCAGCAGCTGAGGCTTCCCCAAGACATTCTACAAATAGAAAATGTTGTTCGTACAGAATGGGTACAAAGAAAGGGCAAGATCACATCCGATTTAATAAATGATTTTGGTCCAAGTTTATCAAGCTATCAAATCGGCGAATTGATAAAAATTCGCGAAGAAGACGTTGATCAAGAAACATATCAAATAATAAAAAACGTAATCCGAAACAAATCAATGACTTCATTCATAATGGGAATGTCGTGGGAAATAATAAATACAGAAAAATCACGATATGACCTCCTAACTTCTGACAACCCAATATACTTGACTGGAAACTTTGAATCGAAGGAAGCGTTCCTGATGATCCCAATCGGACGCTACAGAATATTCGTTGCAGCAAATTCAAAACGGACCATAGATTTCTTAAAAAACCGCCCCTCTGATAGATTGGTCAAATCTCTGAACAAACTCACAGCTCAACACGCTGTTCATTCCATTTTCTCTTATAACGAGGCCCATCATAGACTGATTGAGAACAATTTTTCGACGCGTCGATACGCCAGCCTAGCTGAACAACTTGCACACAAACGCAAGTTGCCAGTTGTAGACCCCAAGTCTCCTCTTTTTTCTAACATCTGAGGAAAAGAAAAAAGGGACAGATTTATTTTCCACCCTCCATCAGCTCCCTCAAAACCTCACTCTTGCGACCAAGGCTCCAATTCATCCGCATCAACTCTAAAGACTGCCGCAATTTTCATCGCCAGTTTCTTTGACAGCGGGCGGGCACCACGTTCGATGGTTCCGATATAGGTTCCGGTCACACCGACCTTTGCCCCCAATTCTTCCTGCGTTAGATCGTAATGCTCACGATAAACCCGCACCGGGTTCTCACCTGCACTAAGGCGATGAATCACTGCCGCAGGAAAGCGAACGCCATCATCATTCGCAAGCGCCTGCTGCAAGGCCATCGCGTCAAGGTCGTCCTCGCTGGGGCGGAAAACCCGCACATATTCATCCCACGGCACAACGGCAAATTCGGGTTTTTCGTCTTTGTAAATAATCTGGTGGGGCGCATTCATCGCCAGTCTCCTAAAGCTTGTCGTAAACGTCACCACGCGGACCAACTTTCAGCACATCAAGAATGACGCCGTCCTCGGTATAGATCACACGGTACTGGCCAACACGTAACCTGCATGCTGCAACACCTTTGAGTGGCTTTATATCCAGATCGGTGCGATGCGAGTTTTGCGCGATCAGGTCTATTTTTCCCGTGATGCCGTCACGTATCTTTTTCGGTATTTTGCGCAGCGCCTTACGGGCTTCTCTTGCATAGACAACCTGCAACATTTCCCGCCCTTTCAATGCAAACTTTTAATAACATTTAGACAAACAAATGAAAAGAAATTTCGGACACCGCCCCATACCACCATACCTAATGACAATGCACCGAACCCGCCTTGTTATCCATATGGCAACACTGACCGGGCGGGGAGCTTTTGCGGCAGCCGCCGCCATGCTCAACCATCTGATCCGTCACGGATAAGCCGCCTGCCGCATGAACCGGCACCGGGTCTGCACCAAGTGCAAACACGGCACCAATCACCAAAATCATCATCACTTTCATCATCCGTCCTCCCCTGTATATTCCAATATGTTTCTATGATGATACGCGCCAAACCGATGCGCGAATACTACCCACAAGGGCAGGACCAATTTGCATTCATGCGCGGCCTGTGCCTTAATGCCCGCTCCCGAGCCAAACACTCCAAAAGCAAAAACAGCGAGGCAAGAACCATGGTCGACGCCAGTAATGGCGATGCCAATCGTCATGATATTTCCGATAGCGCATCTGAACTGACCCGCATGACGGATGCCGATCCGCAAAGTCTGGCGGCCTATTACGATAAATGGGCCGAAAGCTATGACGCCGATTTGCCCAAGATGGGCTATGACGCACCAGTGCGTGCGGCCGCCATCATGGTCGCACAGGATATCGCGTTTGATGCCCCGATTTTGGATGCCGGATGTGGCACCGGCCTGACCGGGCAGGAACTGGCACGCGCCGGATATACCGACCTCACCGGGATTGATTTATCGCTGGAATCACTGCAAGCCGCCGAGGCCAAGGGCGTCTATCGCCACCTTAAAAAGCGCGACATGAACAAGCCGCTGGCCTTTGGCGACAATGGTTTTGCCGCCGTGCAATGCATTGGGACGCTCACCTATGTGCGCGAAAAACGCAAACTGATGGCCGAGTTTTGCCGCGTGGTCAAACGCGGCGGCATCGTCAGCTTCACCCACCGCGCCGATCTGTATGACGAGACCTTTGTTATGGTCCTGACCGCCACCACGCGTGCGGGACTCTGGGAACAAATATCGCATTCCGACCCAATGCCCTATCTGCCGAACCATAAGGATTTCGGCGATAAGACGCATGTTTTCTATGATGTCTACCGCGTGAAATAATCCCGCGATATCAGCCCCCTACATCACATTTCCCACCCAAAACCTGGAACACCCCACGCCATAAATGCGATCCATTCGCACTTTTATAGTTGACAAGATCAACCATTTTTAGGTAGTTGATTATGTCAACCAGTTGTGGCGGTGTGTTTATCCCCCAGTGTCCAAGCGCCCCACGTTTGCGGCCCTGCCCCAAAACCGCTCCGCATCACAGACCATTTACCATTTGCACCCCTCGCGCCACCAACGCCCGGTGCCACCACGAAAGCGATCTTGCCCCATGCCCTCTTTGCTCCGCGTTTCCCCCACGGTCTACCCGGACGGCCTGCCCGCCCCGCGCAACATCCTTGCCGCCGCCGCCGTGTTATTGACCATCACCATGGCCGTGCTGGATGGCACGATCATGAATGTCGCGCTTCCAACCATCGCACAGGATCAGGGGGTATCACCGGCCCATGCGATCTGGGTCGTCACCGCCTATCAGTTGGCGATTGTTGTCTCCCTGCTCCCGCTTGCCGCCCTTGGCGAAGCCATTGGCTTTCGCAAGGTTTACCTGAGTGGCATTGCGATTTTTGGCGTTGCATCGGGCCTTTGTGCCATCGCCCCCAATATCGAGTTTCTGACCGCGGCCCGCGTGTTACAGGGCCTTGGCGGGGCGGCGTTGATGAGCATCAATGGGGCCGTCATGCGCCACATCTTCCCGCAGGCCAAACTCGGCCGCGCCATTGGCTGGATCGCGATGACGGTGTCGGTCTTGGCCGCTGCCGGGCCGACGATTGCCTCTGGTATTCTGGCGGTCGCAGGCTGGCACTGGCTGTTTTTGATCAATGTGCCGATTTCCATTCTGGCGATTGTCATTGGCTATTTCGCCCTGCCGTTTACCCACCCGACCCGCACCCGGTTTGATGTCATCAGTGCGCTGTTAAACGTCTTTGCCTTTGGTGGCCTGATTTCCGCCCTTGGCAATGTCGGGACGCAAAGCCACCCGGCCCTGATCACCGCGCAATTTGCCATTGCCATTCTGGCGGGCGTGGCCCTGGTGCGTCACCAATTGTCCAAAGACCGCCCGATGTTGCCGATTGATTTATTACGCCTGCCGGTCTTTGCCTGTTCCATCGGATCATCTGTCTGTGGTTTTTGCGCCCAGATGATTGCGTTCGTCGCACTCCCGTTCTATTTCCATGATGTGTTGGGATATAGCGCGACCGTCACAGGACTTTTGATGACCCCATGGCCGCTTGCCACCGCCATTGCCGCCCCGGTTGCCGGACGGCTGGCCGATAAATATTCGCCAATCCGCCTGACCGGCATGGGCATGGCGCTGTTTGCCTGCGGGCTTTATGCCACCACACTGGTGTCAACGGCGGGAAGTTACGGCGAAATGATTACCGCGCTGGCACTGTGTGGGGTTGGCTTTGGCCTGTTTCAGGCCCCCAACAATCGCCTGATGCTGACCTCCGCCCCGCGTGATCGTTCCGGTGGGGCCAGTGGGATGTTGTCCACCGCCCGTCTGACCGGGCAATCAATTGGGGCGGCCACGGCTGCCATCCTGATTGGCACCAGCGGGTCGTTTGAACTGCACACGATCATGAGCTTTGCGGCCGGTGCGGCACTGCTTTCGGCCATCATCTGCGAAGGGCGTCGCCATGCCCTTCGGACCGGATGGATCACACGCCCGGCGGGCATGTAAGGACAGGACCATGAAAACCGACCCAAACGCCCCAACCGCGCCAAACGCCTCAACCACCCCAAACGATCCGGCACATGTTCCCGGCGAAACCCTGCATCGGTTGATCCATGCCTATAAACGCACGACCATGAATGCGATGCAGGCCGCAGATATGCCGATGCCGATGTCGCACAAGCGCGTGCTGAAATGGATCATCAAGCTGCCGGGCATCACCGCCCAGCAAATGGCCGAAAAATCCGGTCAGGACAAAGGCCGCATCACCCGGCTTATCAAAGAAATCGAAAACGAGGGCCTGATCGAAAGACGGCCCCATCCCGAAGATCGACGCAGCCAGACCCTGCATTTGACGCCCGCCGGTGACACACTGATGACCGAATTTCGCAGTGTCGAACAAGACGTCAGAACCCGAATGACGCGCGGGCTTACGCCACAGCAGATCCAGACATTTGTCGAAATCGCCAATCTGATGGCCGACAATCTGGAAAACCCCAATTGCAAGAAAACGGTCCAGCCGGACGAATAAATCCCAATGGACCAAGGAGCACCAAAATGAGTAAACCTGCCCCACGCGACCTGACCGTGATCGGCAAAAAATATGTCACCCCCGACATGCTGCGCGTCACCCTTGGCGGCGACGGCATGGAAGGCTTCCCCGACGATCAGGCAAGCGCCTATGTCAAACTGATCTTCCCGATTGAGGGCGATGAAAAGGACCGCGTTTTGCGCCGGACCTACACCATCCGTCATGACCGCACGACCGATCAGGGCCGCGAAGTTGACATTGATTTCGTCATGCACGGCGACAGTGACGATGGCGCTGATCACGGTGGCCCAGCCTCAAACTGGGCCGTCAATTGCCAGCCCGGTGACATGATCACCATCGGCGGCCCCGGCCCGAAAAAGCTGGTCGATACCACCGCCGACTGGTTCCTGATTGTCGGCGACATGACCGCCCTTCCGGCCGTGTCGGTCAATCTTGAAATCCTGCCTGCGGATGCACGCGGGTATGCGGTGATTGAAATCCATTCCGAAGCCGACATGCAGGAATTGGCAAAACCGGACAACATCACCATCGAATGGGTGATCAACCCGCATCCGGGCACCAACAGCACTGCCCTTGTCGATGTGGTCAAAAAACTGCCGTGGCATGAAGGCCAGATTTCGGCATGGGCGGCCTGTGAATTTACCGCCATGAAGGAACTGCGCAGCTATTTCCGCGATGATCGTGATCTGGGCAAGGATGATCTTTATATTTCAAGCTACTGGAAACAGGGCCTGAACGAAGACAACCACAAAACCATCAAGGCCGAAGACGCCAAAAGCGCGGCCTAAACCCCGCCACAACAGGCACCCAAATTCCAAAAACCATTCGGGCCCCTTGTTGGGGCCCGATTATTTTGGGTCTGCCATAATGCTACCGGGTAAACATCCGTTCCCGTCAAACGTACTGCGCATGCAGCCGCGCCATACGGCGACGGGCGAAAAAGCCGGCATGCTGGGTGGTTTGGACGTTTTCGGGGCTCAACGCGCCGTCCTCTTTGCGCCAAAAGGCCCGGCTGGCACCGACCACGCCCTTTTCGGAACTATAGACGGCGATCACGATGATCTCGACACGGCACGCATCGCCGGTTTCAATCGCATTGCTGCGCGAAATCCCGTCCGCACTGTTGTTCATCTCTGCCCGACGCCAGATACGATTGAGCAAATGCGCAAACGCGCCCAGCTCAATGCATTTCCCCGACCCAAGCGGCCCTTGAACCGTCACTTCGTCCAGCCGGGCCGACAGCATGGATTTCTGCTCGTTCCCGTGTGAATCCCGCTCCGGGTCGGCATCGGTCACCTGCTCACAAACCCGCTCCTCCCCGCTTCCCATACACACCAGCACCTTGTCGATATGGATGGCTTCCTGACTCATGTTGCTGATCAGAAAACGGGCTTCGTTGGAATTGCCCAGCATCTGATTAATCACGATTTTCGGGCGACGGACCCGGCGATAGCTTTGAAACAGCAATTGCGCATAAAAAACCCAGACCAGCAGCGTGGCCACACTGACCCCGACCTGAAGCAATGTCGCGTGTTGTTCAATCCACGAACCCATGTGCGTCCTTTACCGGCTTAATCCAACGGCATGCTCTGCCAACCTATATCTCAACGCCTCCACACTGGTTTTGGTTCCACACCCCCGGTTTAACGCCCGCGTTGGCGTTGGCGTTGGCCTTGGCGTTGACTTTGGCTTTGGTCCGGCCCGCAACGCAAAACACCCCGGCCAAAGACCGGGGTGTTAAGATCATAGATCGCAAGACCTTGATACCAGATCAGGCCGCAACGCTCCCATGCGGGTCAATGACGAATTTCTTCGCCGCCCCGCCGTCAAAATCGGCATAGCCCTTGGGTGCCTGATCAAGGTTGATCATCTGCACATTGACCGCCTTGGCGATGTCGATCTTTTCAAACAAAATCGCCTGCATCAGGTTGCGGTGATATTTCATCACCGGGCACTGACCGGTATGCAGCGAATGTGATTTCGCCCAGGCAAGGCCAAACCGCATGCTCAGCGCACCGTGCTTGGCCGCATCATCGACCGCACCGGGATCTTCGGTCACATACAAACCCGGAATACCGATCTGACCACCCGCACGGGTGATTTGCATGGCGGAGTTAAGCACCGTTGCGGGGGCTTCATGACCATGGTTACAGCCACAGCCATGCGCCTCAAACCCGACGCAATCGACAAAGCAATCCACTTCCCGGTCGCCCAGAATGGCTTCAAGCTTGTCTTCCATCGGCCCTTCCTGTTTCAGATCGATGGTCTCACAGCCAAAGCTTCTTGCCTGTGCCAGACGATCATCAATCATGTCGCCAACCACAACACAGGCCGCCCCCAGAAGGTGGGCCGATGCCGCCGCTGCCAGTCCCACCGGCCCGGCACCTGCGATATAAACCGTTGTCCCCGGCCCAACCCCGGCGGTGACACAGCCATGGAACCCGGTCGGGAAAATATCGGACAGCAACGTCAAATCGCGGATTTTCTCCATCGCCTGATCGGCATCGGGGAATTTCAAAAGGTTAAAGTCGGCATAGGGCACCATGACATATTCGGCCTGTCCACCGACCCAGCCGCCCATATCAACATAGCCATATGCCGCACCGGGGCGCGACGGGTTCACATTCAGGCAAATGCCCGTCAGACCCGATTTACAATTGCGGCACCGTCCGCACGCAATGTTAAACGGCACCGAACACACATCCCCGACTTTCAGGAATTCAACATCCCGACCGGTTTCAATGATCACACCGGTGATCTCATGCCCCAGCACAAGGCCTTCTTCTGCTGTCGTCCGGCCGCGCACCATATGCTGGTCACTGCCACAGATATTGGTCGTGATCACTTTAAGAATGACGCCGTGTTCGCATTTACGGTTGCCCAGCGCCAGTTCAGGAAAGGCAATCGCCTCAATGGCCACTTGCCCCGCACCTTTATAGATCACGCCACGATTTGATGGATTACTCATTTTTCGTTTCCTCTCGCCTGACATTTGTTTTCAGGATTGTGCGTATCGCCTGGGCTGTCTGGGGCTGCTTGGGACTTTTTGTTTTTGTATTCGCCACCAATCAAACTCATAGCGTTTTTAATTGTCGCCATGCACAATCAAAACGGTATGGCTCACCCCATACCTTGTCAAACGAACTGAACGCCGTTCGCTAAACATCCTCTTGAATTCAGAACATTTGCGACATTTGGAAAAAACGAACAAAAAACGCCCCGGCCTGTTTCTGGCACGGGGCGTTTTTATTCAGCCTGATAACCCTTCTGATCAGGGTGCCGGCGGCAGGTCTTCTTCCAGAATGACCAAATTCAGCGAATAGCTGACTTCGCCTTCGTCCTCGTCACGATGCACGACACCGACGAATTCATCGCCAACACGCATTTCGATCGGATAGCCTTTTTTCTTCGGCGGGTCGATGGCGATGAGTTTATTGTCAAAGGTGCGGCGCAGATAATCGGTAACGCGCGCAATTTCGGTCGGTGTCATAGAACTTGCCCCTTGTTCTTTGCAGTCGGCTTACATCTGTTCGTCCGCAGAATATCGCAAGCGCCATCCGGCGTCAGCAGCGATCCTGCGATGTATAAATCTTGTGCCCATTGTCTTCCACAAACCACCCCTGCAAATCAAGCCCGAGACGGCAAAAAAGACCGATTTGATCAAATTTTACCGCCTGCTGTTTCAGGATATGTCCGATCTTCGACGCTGGACCCGTTTCTCAAACATAGGGAACTTTGCGCATTATTTCCAATCTGCGTTTCCCATCCGGTGTGCTTTGGGGCAAAATCCGCCCAAAGCAGTTGCAATCCCAGAGCACAGCCGTTAAGCCGAAGATATGACCGAGATTGACCAAACCACCCCGGCCCAAAGCGACGCCAAAGCCACCGACGAAGCCCGCAACGCGGCGACAAATCCGCCCGTTCTCTATAGCTTCCGGCGCTGCCCCTATGCCATGCGCGCCCGTATGGCCTTGCTCTCGGCTGGCATTGACGTCGAACTGCGCGAAGTTGTGTTGCGCGACAAACCCCAATCCATGATCGATGCGTCCCCCAAGGCAACCGTGCCGGTCCTGATCCAGTCCGATGGCACCGTGATTGACGAAAGCCTCGAAATCATGGTCTGGGCCCTGGTCGAAAACGATCCCAATGAGTGGATGACACCCGAAAGCGGCACGCTCGATGATATGCTGGCCCTGATCGCGCAAAATGACGGCCCGTTCAAGCATCACCTTGATCGCTACAAATACCATACCCGGTATGAGCACGCCGATCCGGCCGAACACCGCCGCGATGCCGAAAAAATCCTCAACCGTCTGGATGGCCGCTTGGCCGTTGGCCGCTATTTGTTTGGATCGCGCCCGGCTCTGGCCGATTTTGCCATTGCCCCGTTTGTCCGCCAGTTCGCCAATGCCGACCGCGATGCGTTTGATGCCATGCCGTTTGTCCATGTCCAACGCTGGCTGGCTGACTTTCTGGCCTCAAGATTCTTTGAAGGCGCCATGGTAAAATACGACCAGTGGCACGAAGGCGACGCACCGATTGTTTTTAAAGCGGCGTAATCTTTAAAAACAGCACACCGCTTTCCATCTAAGCAAAGATATCGCACCGATGCGTGCAACCCTGCGCACTCCCTCGCCCTTGGCGCGACAAACGATCACCAAACGTCGGGATTATACTTCTGTTACCATTCAGAGGCTGGTCAAGCACCGCTCCCTATGCTAGCAAGCTGCACACCATATCATAACGCTTCAGGACCGGAATTTATGGCCGATTACGATGTCAAGCCGCTGATAACGGCGGACGAAATTGCCACCAAGATTGATGCACTTGCCGCCCGGATCAATGAAAGTTTCAAAGACACCGAAAAGCTGATTGTTGTTGGCTTGTTGCGCGGGTCTTTTGTTTTCATTGCCGATCTGGCCCGCAAACTGACCGTCCCGGTCGAAGTTGATTTCATGGTCGCGTCAAGCTATGGCGACAGCACCGAAAGCTCGCGCAATGTGCGCATCATCAAGGATCTTGATGGTCAAATCCGGGGCAAGGATGTGCTTCTGGTCGAAGACATCATTGATACCGGATACACGCTTTCCGAAGTCGTCCGCCTGCTCAACACCCGCGATCCAAACCGTCTGGAAATTTGCACGCTTTTGAATAAGCCGTCGCGCCGCGAAGTCGAAATTCCGATTGGCTTCTGTGGTTTTGATATTCCCGATGAATTCGTGGTTGGCTATGGCATTGACTATGCCCAGAACAACCGCAACCTGCCCTATATCGGCACGGTGCATTTCCACGGCGAATAAGCCGGAAGAACTTCCAAAGACTTAAAAAAATGGCGGGAAGCTGATGCTATCCCGCCGTTTTTGTATCTTCATCTGGGTCGGTATCTTGCACCGGCTTGGACATTGGCCTGTCAAACACGCCCAGCGCCTCCAGATCCGTCATCATCTGATCGAACCCGGTTTGCATGTGGGGCTTGTTGCCCTGCCCGGTCGCAAAGCCGGTCGTTGCCGCATGGAGCAAAAGATCAAACAACACGTCGTCTTCGCTACGCCCCGCTTTTTGCGGTGCGTCGGATGCCTGTTTGGCAATGCCTTCACCCGGATCGCGTTGCGCCATAATGGCAAGCCCGACCAGTGCGATGACAATCAACCCGCCGCCAAAGGCAACGGCTGCGGCAATCGCACCAAATTTTGCCGCCACGGCCATAAAGGCCGCTGCCAGCAAAAAGCCGATCCCGATCAGAAAGGTAAGGCCGATCACGGCAAAAACCGCAAGCCTTGCGGCTGCGGCCTTTGCCAGATCAGTTATCAGATCGGTCAGTTTATCAATTAACTGATCGATCATTTCTGAAGCAGACGACCAATCAGCATGCCCACACCAAATGTCAGGGCGACAGAGGCCAGCGGACGGTCGCGGACATGATCCACGGCTGCGTCGCGCGCATGATCAAACTGGTCACGCGCCTGACCGGACACCTCGCGGATGCGTTCTGCTGCGGCCTGCGTTCGGCTATGTGCCGCATCGCTACCCATCGTCTTCAGGGTCTTGGTCACTTCAGCCAGATCTTTGCGAAGTGCATCGACATCGGCCTGAAGTTTGGCATTCTCAGCAGTCGTCTCGGTCTTGGTCACCATGGTTTTCTCCTGTTGTCTTGAAAACAGCAACACACACCTAACGTGCTAGCCCGCCAATCAGTTCCACATTCAATTGTGATATTTTGCGGGCAATGATGAAAACCGGCCTGTACATTTCATCAATCACGCAGAAATCCGCGCCATACAAAGACAAAACGGCCCGCGTGGGAGGCGGGCCGTTCTCTAGAGCGTGCTGCATTTAATCTGCACCGTTTTGCCGGAGGCAGCCTTCTGTCCTGCAAGGAAAGGGCTGCAGAGCGTAGAGGGCTACGGTCAAGGGCCTTGACGCTGCGGGGCGGAAGGCTGTCCCGGCCCGCAGGGTTTGTTTTTGGCGGCGTTTCGCGACGTTACACCGTTTAACCGATGCGCCGCATCGCTCTGCACGCTGTGCCTTGCCAGACGTCGCCAAAAACAAACAAAATGGCGCAGATTAAAAGCAACACGCTCTACCCTATCGGAAATTCTGGGCGGAATGGAGCATATGAATGCCCCTCGGGGGTGGGTATCCCCGTTACTTAGGGCCTGAACCCAATTGAATGTTTAAAATGGCATCAGAACAAGCAAGACATGCCAGGAAATCTCCGCCGCGCGGGGTGGTGCCCCGGGCAAGGGGATTGACGCAGCAGGCCGCAGCTTGCTCTGATGTCCTTTGGATCGGAGGAATTTGCACGGGCTATTGTGTCGCATCACCTTGCAAGGCAGCGAGCCTTGCTGCGGTAATGCTCCTGATATCCGCACAAATTCCTCGCGACCATTTCAAGCATTCAATTGGGTTCAGGCCCTAGTAAGGCAAACCAACGTAATTTTCCGACAGGGTGGTCAATCCTGCTTTTGACGACAGGATATACTGCAATTCAGCCTCACGAATGCGGCCTTCAAACTGGTTGTGATCGTCAAAGGTATGCAGCATCGAGGTCATCCACCACGAAAACCGCTCTGCCTTCCACACCCGCGCTAAAGCCGTATCGGAATAGCTTTCAAGCAGATCAGATCGATTGTTCTTGTATTTCGCAATCAGCGCTTCTGACAGGTAATGCACGTCACTCGCCGCCAGGTTCAGTCCCTTGGCCCCGGTTGGCGGCACGATATGGGCCGCATCACCCGCAAGGAAAAGCCGCCCGTGCTGCATCGGTTCGGCGACAAAGCTGCGCAGCGGCGCGATGCTTTTTTCAAACACCTCGCCCTCATTGACCAGTTCTGCGTCTTCTTCGCCAAGCCGGGTACGCAACTCGTACCAGAAACGGTCATCGGACCAGTCTTCGATCTTATCGGAACTGGGCACCTGCACATAATGGCGCACAACGGTTTCTGATCGCATCGAACACAATGCAAACCCACGGTCATGCTTGGCATAGATCAGCTCATCGGCAACCGGTTTGGCATGCGCCAGAATACCCAGCCAGCCAAACGGATAAACTTTTTCAAGCTCTTTCACGCCCGGCATCGTTTTGCGGCCAACACCATGGAACCCGTCGCATGCCGCAACGTAATCGCAGGTCATCTCGACCATATTGCCGTCTTTAACGTACCGGACACGCGGCTTGTCGCCGTCGATACCCTGCAGGCTGACGTCTTCGGCCTCAAAAACAATCTCGCCGCCATGGGCAAGGCGCGCGGCAATCAGGTCCTTGGTGACTTCGGTCTGGCCATAGACCATCACGGTTGACCCACCGGTCAGTTCTTCGATGTTCACATGGGTGCGTTTGCCGTTCAGGCTGATATAGATGCCGCCATGGATGATGCCTTCTTTTTTCATCCGCGCATCAACGCCAACCCGTTCCATCAGGCCAACCGTCCCCATCTCCAGAACGCCCGCCCGAATGCGGCCTTCGACATAGTCGCGGCTTTTGCGTTCAAGGATCACCGATGAAATGCCCTGCACATGCAACAGATGCGACAACAGCAACCCGGCCGGGCCGGACCCGATAATGATGACAGGAACATGCATGGCGATTTCCTCACAAGATCATTGTTTTTCTGTTCCTGCTTGAATGGAACAAGAACAATTCTATTGCGGAAATACTACGCCTGTTGGCCAACGGGCAGAATGGACAAACCGGGATAATAATTGGACAAATCGAACATCTATGACGCCGAAGTTATACGTCACACCCAAAATGGTTCCACACCGGCCAACGTCCCGATTTGCAACACAACATCAACAACCGGTCATCTGTCGCCTGTTGACGGGGCGTGAACTGACGCAAGACATGCATGCCATTTATGGCACAATTCCTGCCCGTCATCGGACGCCATATAGCGGTCGAACTCTTCCGCAAACCGTTTGCCGTCAGGATGTTGGCGTGAAAACAGGATAAACATGTCGTCTGTTTTTATCGGTTCTGACGCACCGTAAAGCGTGGCGGCCTCTGCCCCAAGGAAATGCACCATATCCGAACGCCCGACTTGTTCTTCTTCAACAAAGACATCAGCCCGCCCGGCATTGAGGAACCGCCATGCGGATTCCGGGTTGGTGACGATATCGGCATCAAGTCCCAGCCGTTGATAGGCTTGCTCATACCAATAAGACCCCACGCCAACCGGACGCAGGCCGAGTATCGCGATATCGCGCAGGGACGAAAGATTCAACCCGCCCGGAAACCGTGATTTTTTGTAAAACGCCTTTTGATAGGCACGCGCAATCGGGTGATCGGGAATATAAAACACATCGGCCCGGTCCGCCGTCGACAGCCATGAAAATGTCCCGACATAATCGCCTTGCCGGGTTTGCTCAGACGCACGCTGCCACGGCAGGAATTCAAGACGAACCCGATATCCCATGGCCCTGAAAACATCCATCACCCGCTTGGAATGAATACCGAAATTTTCGATATTTTCGCCAATCATCGGGGCCCATTCCCCCACAGCGAAAACAACCTCGGACGCCAAGGGGGACGCAGGCTTGCCATCTTCGGCGCGAACATCCTGTGTCGCACTGCAAAGGCTCCCGGCACACATCACGACAGCCAGAAGCCAGCGTCTCAACATCATCAACGGTCCCCAACTGTTATGGCATCTATGACCGGCCCGACGGAGTATTCCATGCGCTGTCACGGCACCCCGTCACCTGGGTGTAACCTGTAAAATATATGGGTCGTAGTGTCGGCATTTTAAAGCGAATAGAACCAACCATGCCGATACAATCAACCCTACCGCAATACGCATTATTTTTCATCAAAACAACATCTTGCATAAAATTTAACCTTCCGACTGTCGCACTGCCACAATCGCTGTGCTAAGCTGCTGTTCTGACCGCGCGTTAACGGTCACCCGACAGTTTGAAAAACCGCAACAGAACGGGACGATGCAACAAACACGCACCATCGCCATCTTTACCGATCTTGACGGCACCCTGCTTGATCATGACGACTATCGCTGGGATGCGGCCCGCCCGGCCATAGAACGCATAAGATCGCTCTCGATCCCCTTGATCGCCGTGTCGTCAAAAACCCTTGCCGAGCTTGACCATATTCAGATGAACTACGGCCTGTTTGACGGCTTGATTGGCGAAAATGGCGGGGTCATCTCACTGGATGGCGAAGTTGAACAACCCGGTCCATCATCGCAAACCATTGATTCCGCCCGCGACGCGATCATCGCCGCCGTGAATGTCCCATTGGGCAGCTTTCGCACCGTCCCGCCAGAAATGATTGCCACAGAAACCGGGCTGACGCTTGATGATGCCATCCGGGCCGGGCAACGCCATTGCTCCGACCCGTTGATCTGGCAACCAAGCGAACAGGACATTGACATCGCGACTGACATCGCCAGCCAGTTTTCGCTAAAGCTGGTCAAAGGCGGTCGGTTCCATACCCTGTGTGGCCCGTCAAACAAGGGGGCGGCGATGAAGCGGATGCTTGAACGCCTTGTGGTCTCGGGAAGACTGGGTGATGGCGATGGCGATCACGATCACGATCACGATGGCGACACCCATGCCACCAATACCGCCATCACCACAATTGCACTGGGCGATTCTGCCAATGATATCCCGATGCTGGCCGCGGCCGATATTGCGGTACAAATCCCGCCCAAGCGCGGCATCCGCTCCGAACCGCTTTTGACACATTCCGACCTTCGGATTGCGCCCTATCCCGGCCCGGAAGGCTGGAACGCGGCACTGCAGTCCATTCTTGATCAAATCATCAATACCAATAAGAAAAGCGAGGTACTTCATGGCTGATTTCCATCAGGGCGGCCCGATCACGACGCTGCACCGCATTCTTGACCGCAACCCCGAAGAACTCGCCTATGAAATGAGCGCCTTTGCCCGGCAACGGCGTCAAACCCTGATCCTGCCGTGCCTCTATTCGGAACTTGAAACCCCGGCCATGACCACCATTGTCGAGGGGCTTAAACAAGCCACCTATATTGATCAGATAGTCGTCGGTCTTGATCGCGCCAATGCGCAGCAATACCTCCATGCCCGCGAATTTTTCAAAGACCTGCCGCAACATGTGCGCATTCTGTGGAATGATGGCCCGCGCCTGCGCGGCGTGCATGACCGGCTGGCCGAATTTGATCTGGCGCGTTATGAGCCGGGCAAGGGTCGCAATGTCTGGTACTGCATGGGCTATACACTGGCATCGGGCCGCAGTTCCGTCATCGGCATTCATGATTGCGACATCGCGACCTATACCCCGGACCTTCCGGCCAAACTGATGTACCCAATTGCCAATCCGGCGTTTAACTTCGCCTTTGCCAAGGGATATTACGCCCGCGTTGCCAATGGCACGCTCAAGGGCCGGGTCTGCCGCCTGTTTGTCACCCCGCTTATTCGTGCGCTGAAACAAGTGATCGGCAAAACCGATTTCCTTAATTACATGGACTCATTTCGCTATTCCCTGTCAGGCGAAATCGCCATCCGCACCGATGTTGCCTATGGCCTGCGGGTGGCATCCGACTGGGGGCTTGAAGTTTCGATGCTTTCGGAAATGTATCGCAACCATACGGTCCACCGTCTGGCCCAGGTCGATATCGCCGATATCTATGATCATAAGCACCGCGATTTTGACCCGGCGCAAAAAGATGACGGCCTGTCGCGCATGGCAAGCGACATTGCCAAATCGCTGTTTCGTAAACTGGCCACACAGGGCACAATTTTCTCGCACGAAACCTTCAGAACGCTCAAGGCAACCTATTACCGCATGGCGCTTGATTTGATCGAGCAATACCGGGCAGACGCCATGTTTAACGGTCTTAAGATCAACCGCGACGAAGAAGAAAAATGTGTCGAGGTATTGTCCGAAGTCATCATCAGTGCCGGTCAGCACTATCTGGACAATCCGCTCGAAAGCCCCTTCATCCCAAGCTGGCAGCGGGTTGAAAGTGCCATGGGCGACATCTTTGAGCATCTTTCAAGTGCGGTTGAAGATGATCTGAATGACATGGACATCGGCAAGTCCTGAACCACTGCCTTACACAAAGAAAAATACTAGGGGCAGCCCGTTACATTACCATGGGCTGCCCCTTTTATTGGTCAGTGGAATCAACATCACGTTTCCCACTTTCCCGAACAAACACCCAATAACTACTTGCCTCTCTATTGAGACTGAGGCAACCTTAAGTTTAATTATAAAAAACAAATTAATTTTTCTTAATAATCTTTGGGGGTTAGCGCGGCACGGTTGTGGCTTTCAAGCCATGCCGACGTCATAACGACTTGATGAAATCAGGGAAAAATTATGTCAGGCACAACAAAAACACAGCACGTCAAGAACCTCACACCAACCGATGATCTTAGCACCTATCTTTTTGGATACAATATTACGGTCGGCCCTCCCGAGATTACGGGAGTTGAAGAATTTTCAGCAAGCCCAACCACTTCAGTAATTATGGGGACCAACAAGCCAATAATCGAAACCCAAACTGTCGATACCGTGCACTACTACTCGAAAAATCTGAAAGAAACATCGGGAACCAAGGCCTCCGGCCCAGGAGACGCGAGCGCGTGGTATCCCAGCTCTACAAACGATCAAATCACTTTTACACTGAATCTGCCCGGACCGGCCCCAACCATACTGGAAATTAAATATCTCTTCATGGCAATATCCCACGGGGCCCCTGCAAATTTATATGTCAATGGACAACACGTATGGCCTGGTCCGAACAACGCCAGTTACACAAAAGCCTTCATCGACGCCTCTTTTTTGAAAGCAGGCGACAACAAACTGATACTTGCGACGGAAGAACCAGTGAGATCGGTCACAGTAAGCTCAATCGAAGTGCAAGCTGAATACTTTTGGACTTCGCTCCTTACCGGCTCAGTAAGACAAGGAGGCACCTTCAGCAAAGAGATCGATATAACACTTGGCAACAGCGACACGGACTCTGAAACCAATCAATTCTCTGAAACGTTAGGGGGATCGGGATCTTTAAAAGGCATTGGGTTGTCTCTAAGCGCGGCGCTATCGACAAGCGAAACGCACAGCGTGACGATTTCAGAACAAGTTACAAAGAAACAAACAGTCACGCAAAGCTGCCCCGACAACGCAAAATCTGTAACCTTCCAGATGTGGCAACTCTGTGTAAAATTTACTGCTGGCGACAAAACACTGACGTTACGTCCGCCATCAGAAATCGGTGGAGAAATCATCTCCAGAACATACGAAGAGACTTAACTCTGTCTCTCCCCAATTCAATGTTGCATTATGACATCAAATCACGCATCGGAAAAATGGCGAGGAAGACTTGAAGCCGATCTTCCTCGCCAATGTGCTTGCGCGTAATCGGCAACAACAGCCGAACGCCGCTACGCCAGTCTTTCTGGAAAATCTGTAACATGTGAATTTGCGGCCGGGCTGTGGTTCGTGCCAGTGACATCGACGCGTGCAAAGACGTGGAATAGCGAAAATCAATTTCGCGGGCATAGGCACCGCGCCAGTCCTCACCGGTCAGCGCAATGATGTTCTCCCCTTCCAGCAAAATCTGAAAATCATCCTTGTCGGCTTGATATTCATAAATGCTGATATCCTCGATCCATGGCGCAAGCGTTTCCGGGGTGAAATCATCGCGGGTTGGCAAGCCCTCCTCACCCTGCCCGGCATATTGCTGCCAAAGCGCCAGCAACCCATATGCCTCGGCCGGGGCATCTTGCGGCAAGGCTTCCTTTGCAAATTCCTTGGCCTGAATCGTATGTTGCGTTGCCATTCTTCAACTTTCAAATGCAATGCATTGGTTCATACGCGAACCGCACACCAAGGATTTGATCAATCGGATCGCCGAACCGGTCAAAGGTTTGCACCGGCAACAAAACCCGAAGCCATTGCCGCGGCTCACCAGAAGCACTGACGATGCGGACGTAATGGAATGTCGGTTTTTTTTGCCGCATGGTCTTAAGCAAGGCCGCCATCAAGCAAGTCCCGTATTTAAGATCAATTTCGCGCGGCGTGCTGTTTTGAAAACTTTCGCCGTTGTTCTCAATGATTGTCGGCGCGTCAATCCGCACCAGAAAATCTTCTCTGATTGGCTGATACTCATAAATGCAAATATCATCGCGCCACTGACGCAACCGTTCCGCGCTTAAAACCGTGCGCGTCGGAAGTGCGCCATTATCCATCTGCGCACAGGCATCGCGCCACGCATCGACAAAGCAAATAATTGACGTGTCGATATCGTCCGGAAGCCCCGACAGTTCGACGTCCGTTGATTCCAGCATTCTGTGCCGCCAAGTAAAAACTTCTCCCACAAAATTAAGTGGGCAAGCCGCTACTTAAGAACAAGTGCATGCCTGCAAAATAGGAGGATTTTCAACACTAAACTTACTCCCCACGATAGAAAAAATGGGCAACAAGTACCTGAAGGACTGCCTGCCCTGCACGGTCGCGTGTTTGCACCGGCAGCAACAGCCGAACCCATTCTTCCCAAACTTTTCGCTCCACACCGATGATATGGAATGCCGGCTGTCTGCTGTCGATGACATCGAGAAGCGTGGCATGCACCCGCGTGCCAAAATCAAGATCAATCTGGTGCGGTGAACACCCCTGATAATTCTCGCCACTCGCCGCAATCATGTTTGGCGCATCAATCCGAACAACAAAGTCGCGCCGATCGGGGAGATACTCATAAATGCCAATGTCATTGATCCACAGCGAAAGGGTGTCGCTGCTAAGATCTTTTCGGTCGGGAAGTGCATTCCCGCATGTCGCGGCCCGCCACACGTCGAACAGTTTGCGCACATGCCGAGGCACATCTTCGGGCAAACGGTTCAGACGGGTTTCCTGCGCATAAGACATTGCGCCTCAAGCCTCTGATATTCCAATACTTGCTATAGTTTTACAGAGCCGCCGCACTCTGACAACCACCAATGCCGCCAGGTTACAAGATGACCAAATTAAACCGGCATCGCATCGCGGTACCGCTGCAACAATCGGCTTTCGGTGCGGTTACGCCCATCCAGATTGGAAATCCAGACAATCTGATAGGGTGCCAGCGTCATGATGCCATCGTAATCCTCTATCACTTGCTGGGTGATCAAATCCTGCCAGCCTTCGGTCATGATCAGATTGATCTTTGACAGATCAAGGTTCTGTGGCCGCTCGGTCAGGTTAAACACACAGAAAATGCTCTGCTCATTCAAATGCGACTGGCGCCAAACGCCGAGTAATTCCGACCCAAGGTTCAGCGTATATTGCGTCGCATTGGGGTGGAATGCCGGTTGCCCTTGGCGGATCGACATCAAGGCGCGCAATTGATCAAACGCCGATTTTGCAGGTCCCTCGTCGCTAAGAACCTTTTCCGCATCTTCAAGCTGCCAGATCTTGCGATTAAGGCGGCGCGGAATGCCGGTTTCCTCAAACGCCCCTTGATCATTTTCGGTCGCCAGAATGGTCTGAACGTAAATCGCCGGAATGCCTTCAAGCGACATGGCAATCGCCTGGCTCATGACAAACCGTTCCAGCCCCATGCGCGCCTCACCGGCGAAGTTTTCCGCCAGCATGCTAAACAGCGTGACATTCAACTCATAAGGCTTCTGCCCACCGCCCTTAAGCGCACGGTAACTCACCTGCCCGCCCATCCTGACCGCATGGTCTTTAAGCCCGTCGATATCCGCATCCGGGATCAGGTTTTCGGCCGGGCGCAACCCGATACCGTCATGGCTGGCGGTAAAGTTAAAGAACGTACAGCCCGCCGGGGCCGGTGGCATCGCCATGATGCATTTACGGATATAATCGCTCCGCCCGCTCAAAAGCGCATGAATGATCACCGGGGGCAGCGAGAAATTATAAATCAGATGCGCTTCGTCCTGATTACCAAAATACGACAGGTTTTCGAGCAACGGCAAATTGGTCTCGGTGATGAAAATCGCATCGGGATGCACCGCCGTCGTCGCCAGCCGCAACGCCTTGATAATCTTATGGGTTTGCTCAAGATTGATCGACGTCGTGCCTGCTTCTTTCCAGATAAACCCGATGGCATCCAGCCGCACGACCCGCACCCCATGTTTAAGGTACTCCAGAACGATTTTCAGGATTTCAAAGAAAACATCCGGGTTGCCGTAATCCAGATCGACCTGATCATAGCTAAACGTGCACCAGACATGTTTTTCACCGTCTTTGGTGACAACGTCATTGAGCAACGCATGACTGCGCGGGCGGACAACGTCGGATAAATCATCGTCCGGGCTGGCGGTCTTGATGTAATCGACCCCCGGCTTTTCCCCAACCAGAAACTGCTGATACCACGGATGGGATGCCGAAATATGGTTGGCGACAAGATCGGCCATCACGGTCGCGTTTTTCGACAACGCATAAACATCATCCCACGTACCAAGCTCCGGGCGGAGCTTGGTAAAATCGCTGACCGAAAAACCGTCATCGGACGTAAACGGATGGAACGGCAGGATATGCACCCCGGTCAACCAGTCTTTCAGCCATTTTTGATGAAATTCACCAAGGCTTTCGATGCCGTTTTTGCCCGCCTGTGAAATACTGTCACCATAGGTAATCAGAAACGCATCGCGCTGATCCCATTTGCGCAAATATTCTTCACTGGGTTCCGGCCCGTCGCCCTCAATCGGAAGACCCAACACCTCAAACACACGGCGCACCAATTCGGCTTGATCATGGCCGGGATAGACATCCGCAAGCAGGTTGCGCATCGCACTGGCAAACGCAATCCGTCCTGATGTTCCGACAACACGATCCATGATGGCTCCTTTAGGGCAGGCAGTCAAAATTCTTGAATTCAATGAAATAATGATTTTGCCTGCGATGCAAGCAGACATTTAAAGGTGCTAGCAAACTAGGCACAAATATTCCACAAGTCATTTAACATATTGGGAAATATCATTTTAATCAGACACTAAATCTGGCTTGTAAATCACGTTTTCCGCCCCCTCGGCCCCCATGAAAACCACAACAACCCGTGCCGGTATATCGCCGTCATTGATCCCTTCATGCCAGTAATCCATAGCTTCCAGCACCCCTTCTCCGGCATGATACGTCGTCTTACCGGCATCGCCGTAATCAACCGTGATTTGCCCCTCAAGGATGTATCCATAAGTCGGAACACCATGTTTGTGCCAGCCTGTCTTCTGCCCCGGCGCCATGGTCGCCAGCATCGACTTGATCTTGGCCAAACCCTTGGGATAGCTCACCTGCTCACCAACAAAGTTCACCCCGCTATCGAGCAACGGCAACCCGTCATGCACATCTATTGCGGGTTTTCGATTGCCCGCACCGGTATCACGCCCTTGTAGTTTTGCCATATCCTGAAAATGCCCGCTTATTGCCTGAAACCGCCTTACAACTCGCGCGATCATAGACAGATGAAACACCAAAACCATAAAAAACGGGCATCGGCCACTCGCGCTGAGTCCTTAAGAGACGAAGCTTCACCCCAAAACGCCAAAAACCTTGGTCCGCTTATCAAAGCCAAACAGCACCCTCAAAATAAGGGGGCGCCAGAACAACAAGGGAATGTAAACAAGGCTCGCGGCCACAAGTGCAAATGCTGGAAGAATGAATTGGGCATCATGTTGCGATAGGGCAGAATACACAAACATGAATAGTGGCCCCCAAAAATGCATACCAATCAAGAACAATTTCGGATGGGGACGACGCCGCCACCCCCAAAGGGTCGCCTTAAAGGCAATGGAGCGAAGGCCTTTCCGACGACGTGGAGAAGTAGTAGTCAACACCAAAAGGACAGAAGAAATACTGAAGTTCAACCAATCCAAATTCGGCAATAAGTGGTTATAAATCAAAAATCCGCCAATTATTGGCCAGAGAAACAAGGCGATCCCTATGCATTTGACGGCTTTCACAGGAAAGAAGCGCACATACTTTCTTAGCGTTGAATACTTCATTTTGCGCCCCTGCCCGCCGCTACGATCATGCAACCTAAAGTAATTTATCCGATTTGCCAAAGAATTAGGGCGCCGGTTTCCCGACGCCCTGCCAAAAAGTTTGCCTGTCTGCAACGACTTACGGCGTAATCGTCACTTCAACCAGCGCATGGGTGCGATTGGCATCAATATGTTTGATCGCCGCCCGCAAAATCCCCGGCAGGTCTTCGGCCCGTTCCGCCTTGGCGACCCACGCCCGGCTGGCCTCGGCAACCTTGGTGAAATCGGGGCTGGGTTTAAGGGCGGTTAACGGCATTTCGTTGGTTTTGGCCGCATAGCCATCAGGATACATCCCGGCAACTGATTGGCGCACAGCCCCCCATTCATTATTGTTCAAAACAAGGATCAGGATCGGCAGCTCCAGCGCCTCGGCAATCTGATGGCACGCCGTCGGGTTGGCAAACATGTATGATCCATCCCCCATGGTCGCGACCACAAGCCTGTCCTTATCAGCCAACTGATAGCCCATCGATGCCGGGAACGACCAGCCAAGCCCGCCCGAATGCGGTTCTTGGAACCAGCTACTGTGTGCGGACAACGACATGGGTTCTAACGGGCAGCCAAGCTCGGAAAACACCGTTGCCGGACGGCTGGCAATCGCTTCGGACAAGCAACGCGACACATAGCCCTTGCTCATCGGGTCCACCGCCCCGGCATCGGCCATGGCCAAGGCCTTCTTCCGGGTGTCGGCATTGATCGCGGCAACCTTGGATCGACGCGCATCACAGGCATCACTGTGATCACCCTGCCGACGATCCATGGCATCGGCCAGCATCATGATCACATCGCCGGTTTCCCCGGCCAATGAAATATCGGCGGCAAAATTGCGGCCCGGGAACCGGGAGTACAGCGGATTTTGCCCGACCTGCACCACCTTGCAGTCACCCCGCAATGTGTGGATATCGGGCGACCATGGGGCAAGGCAATCAATCACCACCACCGCATCGGCGTCCTTTAACCATGGGGCCGGGTCCATGCCGGCAAACATCGGATGTTCGGTGCCGATTGCAAGCTGGATCGCCCAATATTGCACGACGGGAATGCCCCACTGATCGACAAGATCGGCAAACCGGCCGAAGGCTTCGGCCGTCCCCGTGCCACGCTGGGCAATGATCACCGGGTTTTTGGCCTTGGCCAGAATATCTGCCGCCGCCTCAACACTGGCCTGCGGCGGGGCAATCTGAACCGGCTGCTGGCGCAACGGCCCGTCAATCGCATCGCCGGGGCACGGTTCACACAAAACTTCACGCGGCAGGCTGACATAAACCGGCCCCTTGGGCACCGAAGACGCAATCGCATAGGCCCGATCGACCACATCGGGCACCTGTTCGGGGAATTTAAGCTCGTACTCCCACTTGGTTGATTCCCGGACCATCGCCCCCTGATCGCGCATTTCCTGCCCCCAGCCAATCGGCACGGTGCGCGCACCAAGGCGGCCCTTTTCCATCACCGGGGTTCGGCCCGACATCAGGACAATCGGCACATGTTCGGTCGCGGCATTGATCGCGCCAATCGCACAGTTGGCAAGACCCACATTGGTATGCGCCATCACCGCCTGCGCCTTGCCGGTCGCCAGGTAATAGCCATGCGCCATGCCCATCGCTGCATTTTCGTGCGGCATCACCAACGCATGCGGAAGGTCGATATCCTTTGCCGCCGCCTCGGCCAGCCCTTCGATGATCGGCGGGAAATCCGTGCCCGAATTGGCAAAGATATAATCAATCCCAATCGCCTTCATCCGCGCCAAAACCGCTCCACCGGCGGTCAGGGTAATGCCCGCGGTTTTTTCCATGTCGTTTTTCATCAGACGCCTTCTTGCAATATTGCTATATTTGAAATATTATTTATAATATAGTTTATTATTGAAATCCGGCTGGCGTCAAGTGCGGCGACCGGCACCTATGCTTGAACCTGTTATCGACCCTGCTACGTGAACGGAACATCATGACCAGTCAACTCAACGGCTCTGTGCTTAAGGCGTTTAAAATCCTCGACCTGTTTGCGGCGGGGAAAATAGAACTGACTGCACAGGAAACCGCCGATGCGCTTGGCATCAACATGATCACTGCCCACCGGTTTTTGCACACACTGGTCCATGCCGGGGCTTTGCGCGTCACGTCACGCGGGGTGTTTCGGTTGGGATATATGTTTGCTGATTTGGGGCATCGGGTGATGCGCGACGGCAATCTGGCAGGGCTGCTGCAACCGATCCTTGATCAACTGGCGCATGATACGGGGGAGGCCTGCATGGCGACCGAGTTTGATCGCGATATGGCCGTCTGCATTGCCAAGGCCCTGCCCGACCGCCCGCTCTATGTCGATATCCGCATTGGATCGAAACTCGATGCCTTTTGCACCGCCCACGGCAAACTCTGGCTGGCCCATATGAGCCCCGCCGATCAGGATCGATACTTTGCCAAGGCCGATCTCACCTGCATGACCGATCACACCATCACCGATGTCAAAGCCCTGAAATCCGAACTGCATCATATCCGCGATACGGGCTATGCCACCAATAATGGCGAGCGTGAACATGATATTTACGCCATAGCCGTCCCGATCCTGACCCGGCACGGCAATATGGTCTCGGCCTTTTCGGTGTTTGGCGCATCCCCCGCCACCCTGCAAACCCATCGCGACCGATTGCTTGAAAGCCTGAAAACAGCGGCCACCACCGCCCAGAACAGTCTTTATGGCGCGGACAATACGGATAGTGCCGATTAAGCCACCGACGTTGAATCCGCGTGATCCACCCGGCGCACCGCACCGGGCGACATGCCCGTCGTGCGTTTAAACGCCCGGCTAAATGCCGCGACTGAGGCATAGCCAAGCCGGTCGGCCACCTCATCCATCGGCAGTTTTTCGCGCCCGATCCACTGGCTGGCCAGCCGCATGCGCAAGTTCGTCAAATATTGCTGTGGCGTTGATTGCGTCAGCGCGACAAACCGCTCGGCAAAGACCGACCGCGACATGCCCATTTCGGACGCCATATCGGCCACCGACCAATCGCGTCCCGGCTCCTTATGCAAGGCGGCCAAAACGCGTGCGAGTTTCGGATCACGCACCGCCTCGACCCAGCCACACACATCACACCCGGCCTCGACCCAGCGGCGCAGGATGGCTGCGGCCACCACATCGGCCAGCCGGGTCAGGATCACGCCATACCCCGGCCGTTTGGATTTAAGCTCGGCGGTCATCACGTCCAGAATAGCGGGGATTTGCGGATCATGATCGGGCACGGTTTCAATATGCATGACCTCGGGCTTAAGATGCGCGAGGGGATGCAACCACCCCAGATCAAATTCCATCGCACAGCTGAAAATCAGATTGTCCTTTGTCCGGCACACATCCTTTTCACAGGCCCGGATTTCAGACGCCACATCACACAGATGCACCTTTTCAAATGCATCCACACTGCGCAGCGCAACCCCGTCCTTGCTGTATAAATCATGAATACCCGCACAGGGCAGCAGCACCGCATCCCCGCAGCCAAGCGTATGTACCGCCCCGCTTTTGGTCCGCAAATGCACCGTCCCCTGCCCGATGAAATGCAGCCACGCCCGGCTGTCATCGACATCCTCACCAAACCGCAGCCCATAGGGGGCTGAAATCTCGATCCGGCGGTAATCAAGCCCGCGCAGGCGCACGCCCGACAAAAGCTCGCTGACCATATCATGCCCGTTCGCATCAAAGCCGCCATCATACTGGCCTTCGATGTGCGTGGACGGGCTGTTAAACGCGGCATTGGCAATGGGGGACATGACACTCTCGGACGATTGATCAATAACTTCGGACAAACTGCCATAGAACGTCCGACCCGTCCAGTCTATCTTGGGTGCAATGCACAAACATCAACTCAAAGGATCCCCCATGAGTGAACCTCAAACCACCCTCCAACCCGCATCTGCGGCATGGGGTGCTGTTATTTCGATGACGTTGGGGGTTTTCGGCCTTGTCACCGCCGAATTCCTGCCCGTCAGCCTGCTGACCCCGATGGCCGATGATCTTCGCATTACCGAAGGCATGGCCGGGCAGGCCATGTCGGCCACCGCCGTTATGGCCCTGATCACCAGCCTTCTTACCGCAACCGTCACCCGCAAGATTGACCGCCGCTATGTTCTGCTTGGTTTTTCAGTCCTTCTGATTGCCGCGAACATCATGATCGCACTCGCCCCGACCTTTGCGATCCTACTCGCCGGGCGGGTCTTGCTGGGCGTTGCCCTTGGCGGATTCTGGACCATGTCGGCGGCCACCGTCATGCGGCTGGTGCCTGAAAAAAGCGTGCCCCGTGCGCTCGCCATCCTGTTTAGCGGCGTTTCGGCGGCCACCGTCTTTGCCGCCCCGCTCGGAAGCTATCTTGGCGATGTGATTGGCTGGCGCAATGTGTTTTTGCTGGCCTCCTTGCTCGGCGTTCTGGCCCTTGTCGTGCAATTTGCCACCCTGCCCAAAATGCCGCCGCGCGGCCGTGCGACCTTGCGCACCTTGATCGAGGTCATGAGCCGCCCGCGCATGAAATTCGGGCTGTTTTCACTGGTCCTGATCATTACCGGCCATTTCGCGCTGTTTACCTATGTCCGCCCGTTCCTTGAAACGGTGTCCGGTGTGACCACGGCGGGTGTTTCGGGCATTTTGCTGGGCTTTGGGGTCGCCAACTTTATCGGCACCTATGTCGGCGGCGCGCTGATTGCGCGCTCGCTGCGCATGACCATTGCGCTCATGCCGCTCGTCATGGGCCTGGCCGGGGTTGGCATGGTCGTCATTGATGGTGCGGTTGCCCCGACCACCGTGCTTGTCGCGATCTGGGGCATGGCCTTTGGCGGTGTGCCGGTGGCATGGTCGACCTGGATCACCCGCACCGTTCCCGATGAAGCCGAAAGCGGCGGCGGACTTCTGGTTGCTGGTTTCCAGCTTGCCATTGCCACGGGTGCAGCCGCCGGCGGCCTTGTCTTTGACACCAGCGGCGCGCTTGGCGTCTTTACCATCGCCGGTTTCTTACTCCTTGCCGCGTCTCTCATCGTAACGCTGGGCCTGCGAACCGCCCCTGTTCCCGCCGAACAGGGATAACAGCATCGCCCCAACCCCCGCCGATGCCGCATCGGCCCAGCCCGCCCCGGCAGTTGAACGACTGCCGGGGCATTTCTCCCTCGCAACCACCACCATCCCCACCCAAAAACCCGTCATTCCCGCGCCAGGCGGGAATCCATCCATCAAAGCGCACAGGTCCCCACGCCAGTACCCCCAAACCCGTGCCACAAAATCGTCACAGGAAAATTTGGAACGTTATCAAACCGCAGCCGTTGGCGGGGTGTAATGTTCGACATCAATGAAAGGAGCGACATTATGCCTGCGATTGATACCGCAAAGATTTTGATTCTCGCCACCGATGGTTACGAGCGCTCGGAACTGCGCGTTCCGCTTGAAAAGCTCTCGACCCACGGGGCCGATGTTAAAATCGCATCGCCCAAACCGGACCCGATTAAAAGTTGGGATAAAACCGATTGGGGCGATACGGTCGATGTCGATGTCGAAGTCAAAAATGTCGATATCGCCGACTATGACGCGCTGGTCATCCCCGGCGGGCAGATCAACCCGGACCTTCTGCGCAATGACGAAGCATCCGTCAGTCTGGTGCGCGAATTTGTCGCCTCGGGCAAACCGGTCGCGGCGATCTGTCACGGCCCATGGCTTCTGGTCGAGGCCGGTGCGCTGCGCGGTCGCCGTGCGACGTCCTATAGCTCGATCAAAACCGACCTTCTCAATGCCGGCGCGCTCTGGCAGGACGAAGCGGTCGTCTGCGAACAAGGGATCGTCACATCGCGCACCCCCAACGACCTTGACGCCTTTGTCAGCAAGATCGTCGAGGAAGTCAGCGAAGGCACCCACCACAGCCGGGCTGCTTAATCCCGTCAAACTTGACGCTTAAATAAAACGGACGGAGGGGCAATCCTCCGTCCGTTTCACGTTTTAAAAGGCACTTGGCGGCGCAAAGGAACCAAATTTTCACCGGCAGGCGTTAAAAACAGCACCGGTTGAGAAGGCCTTGCTGGGGTGCAGTTTCATGTTTCTGGCCGCAGCACTATCGGTAAAAAGGCGCTTTCCCTTGCCCAGAATGACCGGCATCACCCACAGCCGGTATTCATCGACCAGATCATTGGGAACCATGCGTCAAACCGCGCGCAACCAATTTATGGGTCGGGCGCCTAAGTAGCGGGAACAGGTGCCTGCCTCGTTCGTTTGCCCCCTTAATTCATACGCTGCGGAACTGATTCTTAGCCGTACAGCAGGGAATGGAGGCCGTAGTAAAGAACGAAGGCGTTGACGAAGGCGAGATAATAGAGGCCGGTCATGAAATAGGCCTCCATCTGTGGCGACTTTGTCGAGAGCACCAGGATGTAGCGGGCATCGGTCGGGCCGCGAAAGATCAGCACGAAGAGGACGGCATTGATCATCAAGTGGCCGACGGCATCGACCAGGCCGAACTCGAAAATGCCGAGGACCAGCAAGGTCTGGAAAGCAAAGGCGATCAAGCGGGTCACCACCGAGGCCGCGCCCAGCAAGGTGAAGATGATCACGAACTCCACGAACCCGGCCAGCACCATGTAGGTCTCCGGGTCGATGCCCATCAGAATTCCCGGATGTTTGGCCAGAAGCGGATAGGTCCAGTCCGGAAAGGCGAACTTCTCGATCGCGAGCCAGAGGAAATTGATTCCGGTGACAGCATAAAGGGTCACAAAGCCGGATTTTTTCCAGCCATATGAGGGGCTGGCAGTCGCCATGAAGAAATAGGCGATGGCCGGGAAGATCAGGTAGTCGATCAGATGGAAAACGCCGTAATGGTACAGTGCCAGGACATAGAGCACCAAAATCCCCGCACCAAGCACCGGTGTGGTCCACCGGCTCAGCGCAAAGAGCGCCAGGGCCAGCTGGAACCAGGGCACCCAGACCTCATGAGCGGCCAGCTCCGGCGCAAGGTAGAAGTGAATATCGCCGAACATGGCCATGGCCCATGCAGCGGCAAAGAACAGCCCCGCCGCGCCGCGCATGATCAGGATCGAAAGCCCGTCAAAGACCTTCAGCCGCTTGTGGAACGCGTCCAGGATGCCGCGACGCAGCGCGATGCGGTTGACCATGAAGAACATGAAGACGAGCGCGACCGAGATCAGGAAGAATGTGACGAAAGTGGTGTTCAGCACGGCGTCGATTGATTTGGGCTGGGCCGAGACGTCGAAAGGCTCGAACCACTTGATATGCGCCGCTGCGGGCGACGCGATCAACATCGTCGCAAACAGGATTGCGAGGATACGGCTTATCTTCATTACGCACTTCCCTTCCCCAGCCAATGATCTGGCCGCGTGAAAAATTGAGCCGTCATACGGCGGGGATTATTGCAGCGGGTCCGGCTGTCAACCAGCGCGCGCGTCCATTTCGATGAGGCCACGGGCGTTGTCCGGCTCCCGGAAGGAGAGCTGATTTCAACCGGCGATCGAATGCGTCTCGCAGATCAGCTGTTTCCGCACCCCCCTCCAGCATGTACACCCTTGGCCCTCAATAGCTATCATAGCCTTGATTTTAATGCAAGATTCGGGCTCAGGCGTCAAGAATACTCAGAGTCAGAAGGGCAATCCAGTGTGATAGATATCCAATTCCCTGGCGAACATGGCCGCGATGGTTACGGTTGCGAAAGCCGTCCCCGGCACGCTGTTTGAGAGCACGGAGAACGGCACCGCCTACGCGCGCCCAACCGGCCGCGTCAGCACCGGGAACAAAGCCGGCCAACAAACCCGGCCCCCCGTCATTCCCGCGCTAGGCGGGAATCCATGTGTCAAAGCGCACCATCCATCACGCATCGCGCCAGTACCCCCGCCACCATCACTCATCCATTTCAACAGCAGAAGGCAGCGCAAGCGCGTCGGCAAGCGGACGCTCTGCATCAAGCCCGACCAGAAGCTCCGCCTCTGAAAAAGGAAGATTGACCGTTCGGGGCGCTTTGCTGGAAACCCGGCCAGCGGCACTTTCCATCTGGCGCTTAATGTCGCTTTTCATAATGCCCTCTCGACGTATGCCAAGCGTCAATAATGATACCGCGCCTGCGCGATATAAATCGCGTCATCCGTGTGCTTATACACCAGCCGATCCACCTGACTGATCCGGCGCGACCAATATCCAGACCAGTTATGGCGCAACGGTTCGGGCTTTCCGGTCCCCTCATAGGGCGTGCGCTTGATCTCTTTGATCAGGGCGTTGATCCGCCTGACCATCTTTTTGTCATTGGCCTGCCAGTACAGATAATCCTGCCAAGAGTCCTCGCTCCAGACCAGCTTCATGCGTCGTCGGCAAGCGGACGCTCAACACCGTTTCCCGCCTCAAGTTCCGCAATCGACCGGTTAAGGCGCTGTGCATTGGCCGGACTGGACAGCAGATGCATGGTTTCCTGCATGGCGTCATAATCCGCCTTGCTGATGATCACCACGTCATCACCCGATTTTTGCGTCACATGAAATGGCGTGTGATCCGCATTCGCCGCCTTCATCAAGTCGGCAAAGGCCTGTCTGGCACGGCTGTAGGATAAAACCCGCATGACCATACTCCTGTTAAGGCATCCACGCACACTTGTACATTATATTGTGCAAGTGGACAATAAGTTGCCGAATTTCCCTTTTAAAAACAGGGAGCCTATCCCTAAATTTATTCTGCGAAACATGTTTCCGGAAAACGAATCCTCAGCAACAAATCAAGTTTTGGCTATGTGAACAAAACAGGAATTGACATAAGTCAACCCGTCGACAATAGTTGGAACATGAGTGATTCACCCGAACAATCTGGACGCAAGATCGTTGGTTTTTCTCTTTCGCCAGATATGGCGCGGGAAGTAAAAACCGAAGCCGCACGTCGCGGCTTATCCTTACGTAAGCTCTTCGAAGAAATGTGGACGAAGTATGAAAGAGAAAGAGGCGAGGAAGGGCATGGTCGAAAATGAACGTCAACTCGCCGGTATTGCCTATGCTTTAATCGGAACAGAAATGTGTCTTTCGAAGGCAGAACAACGCCTTGTCGCAAACGCTATATCTCCGAATCCCCAGACCATAGACATCGTCCGTCGAGCGATTGCCACTGGCGACGATCCTCTAGGCACACAATTTTGCATCCTCCGTTCACCAGAACATCGCCGCAAGACCGGCGCAACCTATACGCCTCACATGATCGTCGCATCTATGGTGGCTTGGGCGGCGAGGCAAGCGGAAACACCTTCACGAATTGTTGACCCCGGATGCGGATCGGGTCGGTTTCTCATGGCAGCCGCCCATCGGTTCCCTAAAGCAAAGCTGGTAGCTATCGATACAGACCCACTGGCGTTATTGCTTGTACGTGCCAACGCTGCGGTCTGTGGTTTTGCTAACCGGCTAACTGTTAAAGCGGCAGATTTCCTTGAAATTAAACTGCCAAGGATCAAAGGCCCAACCCTATATATTGGCAATCCGCCTTATGTCCGCCACCATCAGATCAGTGACAAATGGAAATTATGGTTTGCCAACACAGCGACTAAACATGGCCTCAAGGCCAGCAAACTCGCTGGCTTGCATATCTATTTTTTCCTAAAGACACGTATTATGGCCCAGTCCGGCGACTTCGGTAGCTTCATAACGGCAGCCGAATGGATCGACGTAAATTACGGCTCCGTTCTACGGGAAATGCTGTCAAATGGCCTCGGCGGTGCATCGCTGCACGTTATTAACCCCAGAGCACAGCCCTTTGCAGACGCGATGACGACGGGGGCGATTACCTGTTTTACGCCGGGCAATCGTGGCGACGAACTTGCCGTCCGTACTGTAGATAATCTCAATCAGCTTGCAGACCTTTCGCAAGGTAAGCCAATCGCATGGGCAGAGTTACAAGATGCTCCTCGGTGGTCGCATTTCGTCCGCAAGACCCCAAAACCGAGCGCTGGCGACATTGAGCTTGGCGAACTTTTTCGTGTTCACCGCGGTCAGGTAACGGGCGCAAACAGCATTTGGATCGCAGGAGAACAGGCAGCGAAACTGCCCAGTCGCTTCCTTCATCCAACAATCACCAAGGCGCGTGAACTTATAGCGGCAGGCAGGGCCCTTAAAGTTTCCACCGACTTGAAGAAGGTCATCGACTTGCCCGTCAATCTTGATGAACTATCAACATCCGAGCTCAAAACCGTTGAAATATTTCTTACATGGGCGCGGACTCATGACGCAGACAGTGGTTTCGTCGCTCGAAATCGGCGGGCATGGTGGTCTGTAGGGTTAAAGGATCCGGCACCAATCCTCTGCACCTATATGGCTCGTCGTGCACCAGCCTTTGTGCGTAATTTTTGTGGTGCCAGACACATCAATATCGCACATGGCCTCTACCCACGCGAGCCAATCAGCGAGCAACTTCTCGAACAAATCCACACTTATTTAAACGGTAATGTTTGCACTAGCTCGGGCCGTACATATGCAGGAGGCCTCACTAAGTTTGAGCCACGAGAGGTTGAGCGCTTGCATATTCCCTCTGCGGAACGGCTTGCGGAGATAACTGCATCATGACCATTCCAAATATCAATCGCTGGCCTACCATCTGGACCGATGAAGAGCTCACCGAGCAAGCTCAGCATTCAATAAATGCCTTTGTAGATCGCCGTTTGAAAGAGCCACGTAATCGATACATCGAACATTTTAAAGAGCGTCAAGACAGCGTCTTGCGCCTTTTTAAAACTCTGACTGATGTAGATCCGGCTAATCCTGATCCCAACACTGTGCGCGCAATCCTATTTGATCAGAAGTTGCTTGACGCACTACGCTATGTTGCTGGCCCACCGGTATCTGAGGATGATCTGGGTGTACTCGTTACCCGCTCAACAGATCGTCTCACTAAGACCCGTCTGCGCAGTGATGACACACTGCCAGTCTCAGTTCTCAAACTACTATGCAGTATGTCCGATCCCGTTCGGTTTCCTTGGATCGGCGATGGCCGAAAGCCAACGAAACATGAAATCAAACAAGCGATCCGCGCCACAGCCGCGATGCACGCAACGCAAACTCTTCAAACTGAACGTCGTGGTCATGGACGAGTTGTCGAAACGGTGCTGAAAGAGCGCCTGCTCGCTGAAGGATATGTAAAAGCCTCAACGCCGAACAGTGGAAAAATTACTACTCCGAGTCATTGGCCAAAGGAAAATACCTTCTACGGTGAATGCACTGTCTACAGCCGCAAAGCGGATATTCTCGTTGGAACGAAAGACGGTCGAATTATCGCAATCGAAGCCAAAGACTCCTCCTCCGCACTTAACAGCATAAAACGTGTTTTGAACGACACGGCTGCAAAAGCAAAGCACTGGAAAGTAAAAGCAGGTGAAGAAATTGTACCCGTTGCCCTGCTGTCAGGTGTGTTTGGGGTTGAAAGCCTGAAAATCGCACAAGAAAGCGGCCTTTACATCGTATGGACTCACGCTCTAGACAGCTTTGTTGATTGGCTGACTGCTCAATAGGGGCAACGTTCTTTTTCCGTTCGGCGCGGCCTCCCTAGGAACACCTCAGACTGAACTCGCCCTTACCCAAAACCCCCGGCCCAATCGCTTGAGCCGGGGAAGTTTGTGTCGTTCGGAGGAAGGCGGGGTTTTGACACCCCTTGGGATTTCAAAAATCCCGAAAACACGCATCAGGTTAGATGGTTTTCACAACCACCTTGCGTTCCGCCTGCGTTTTCAACCGGTTGCGCAGGGCCCGGCCAAACAGGGGCGATTCAATTTCGAACTCATCCCCATCCTGTGTCGTCACACCATCGGCAAAGCTGAGCGTCGCCGTGCCAAAGAAATGCGCATGCACATCGCCGGGGCGGCAAAACAGGTCATATTTGAAATGATGGTATTCAAGGTTGGCCAGCGTATGGGACATATTGTCTTCGCCGCTGACAAACGGTTTTTCCCAGATCACCTTGCCATCGCGATACAGGCGTGATGTGCCCTCAACATGGCTTGGCAAATCGCCGAGCAACAATTCCGGGCCCATGGAGCACGCACGCAGTTTGGAATGGGCCAGATACAGGTAATTCTGGCGTTCGGTCACATGGTCGGAAAACTCGTTGCCAATGGCAAAGCCGATGCGCACCGGATTGCCATCCGGGTCAATCACATAGATCGCGGCGATTTCGGGTTCTTCGCTGCCATCAAGCGCAAAGGACGGGCTGGGCATATCCGCCCCCGGACTGGCGACGATCGAACCATCACCCTTATAAAACCATTCGGGCTGTACGCCGGTTTCCCCGGCTTTCGGTTTGCCGCCCTCAACCCCCATGCGAAACATCTTCATGGAATCGGTTTCATCGGCCGCCTTGGTGCCCGATGTATGCATGTTGGCCCGTGCCGAGGCCGAACCAAGGTGGGTCAGGCCGGTGCCGGTCACCAGAAAATGCGCCGGATCGGCATGGCTGATCGGCGGCAAAAGACGCCCGCTTTTGGCGACCTCGTCATAACTGATGCGGTCTTCGCCCATGCGCGACTTGGCCGCCGCAATCATGGTCGTGCCTTCCTTGATCGCGATTTCGGCCAGCTTCCGGGTCGACGAAACCCCGGTCAGCACCAAAAGCGTCTCGGCATCTTCAACAACGGCAACATGCTGCGCGCCGGAGGTCTCTTTAAATTGAACCAGTCTCATGAAATGCGTCCTGATATCCTGATATAAGTCTGTCTTATGCGGGAAGTATCGTTGTGTAAGTGCGCGGGATCAGACCCAGCCCCCATCAACGATAAAGTTCTGGGCGGTGACCATCCGGCTTTCATCGGAGGTCAGGAAAAGCGCCATGCGCGCGATGTCTTGCGGCATTACCTTGTTCTTAAGGCACTGGCGTTCATCAATCTCGCGCTCGGCGGCTTCATCAACCCAAAGGTCAAGCTGGCGCTGCGTCATGACCCAGCCGGGCACAAGCGTATTGACGCGGATGTGATCCTTGCCAAGGTCGCGTGCCATGCCGCGTGTCATGCCATGCGTTGCCGCCTTTGCCGTGGTGTAGCCGGGCATGCCGCCCTGCCCCATCATCCAGCTGACCGACCCGAAATTGACAATCGCGCCACCCCCGGCCTTTTGCATCATGGGTGCCACGGCCTGAATGGCAAAGAACGATGGGCGAATGTTGATCGCCTGGCGTTCATCCCAGTATTCCGGGGTGACGTCCTGCCATTTATGGCGGGTATCATTGGCGGCATTATTGAGCAATGCGGTGATCGGGCCATTAAGCTCTGCCGCCTTGGCGATGGCTGCCTGAAGCGCAGCAATGTCGGTCAAATCGCATGTGATGAAAACCGGCTTGTTGCGCGCCGTCTTGCCAAGTTTCTCGACCAATTCATTGCCGGCATCTTCGATGATGTCGACAAAGGCAACCTTGGCCCCCTGCTCGACAAAGGCCGTAACGATGGCCTCGCCAATGCCCGAAGCACCCCCGGTGATGAATACTGATTTGTCTTCAAGGCTTGTGTAGTGTGTCGGTTTGCGATCAGCCATGATCGTTCCGTCTCCCATATTCTGGTCTATTGTTCTCTATGCGTCGGTCAAACATACAGGGACTCCGTATGTCAGACATCCGTATTCTCACACCAAAATTGGCAGAATTTGCATCAAAAAGCCGATGGCGCAGCGCAGCGGGGAAATTTTTCCTCAAGCGTGAATATGCCCTGTCACATCGGGGGATCACCGCCCTTTTCAGGTGCCAGAGATCTCAATCCCTTGTGTCCACATGATGCTTCCTCCTGACAATCTTGTTTTTGGGTCAGGGTCTATTAATTTGGCGCAAAGGACGCTCCAAATCTGTGTGGATGCCCTTCCAATCAAACTAATAGACCCTGCCCCTTATTCTTCATACAATAACATTAATGATCAGGATATCCGCCCCTGTCAAGCGTCAAACAGGCGAAGTCATGCCTTTCGATCTTGGCAACTGTGGTTTATAACACATCACCTTTGCACGAAGGATTACATCGCACCGCACAAGTCCCCTGAAATAATTATATGCTTTGCAGCACAAGGGATTAAGCTGCCTAGATAAGTTGCTCTAAAAATTAATTCATATTATATGAATAATATCAGCGCGGGCTTTTCGCCGTTTTCGTATTTAACAAGGCCGTGCCGGAGGGAATTTAATGTCGTCTACTATGTCGAGAACCTATGCCAAACGCAGCCTGCACAGCATTGTTGCGCATGATCTTGGAATGCGCATCGTTTCTGGCAAACTGGTCCCGGGGGATGTCCTGCCGACCGAGGCGGCTTTAAGTGAATCCCTCGACGTCTCGCGCACGGCCCTTCGCGAAGCCATTAAAATCCTCTCGGCCAAGGGACTGATTGAATCACGCCCCAAAACCGGCACGCGGGTTAAACCGCGCACCAGCTGGAACCTGCTTGATCCTGATGTGCTGTCATGGCACTTCCCCGATCCGGACCCGGCGTTTCTCTATAGCCTTCTCGAAACCCGCCTGATTATCGAGCCCAATACCGCCGCCATGGCCGCCATCCGTGCGACCCCGGAACAGATCAAGCATCTGGAAACCGCCTATTTCGAAATGGAAAAGGCCGAACCGGGGACCGAGGCTGTCTATATGACCGACCTTGTCTTCCATCAGGGTATTTTGGATGCGTCGGGCAATGATTTCATGAAATCGTTTGGCATGCTGATTGAAACAGCACTTATCGGCTCCTTCCGCCTGTCGTCTGGCGGGCCAAAGGCGCACGTTAAATCGCTTCCCGATCATCACGCGGTCTATGCCGCGATCAGTCAGCGCGACCCGGAAGAAGCACGTGCTAAAATGCACGGCCTGCTCCGCCGCACCATGCGTCAGCTCCGTCAGGAACTCGGCATGGAAGCCGAACATGACTGGGACGTGATCGGGCTGTAAGCCTGCCTCAACGGTTCTGGCGGGCAACGAAACAGCCCGTCCCGGACCAGATCAGCGGATTAGCCGATCAGCCGGTCAGAAGATCGCGCCGCCGATGGCTCCGCCCTATCCCATCACATCCCCTGACGTGAAACGTCGCACAACCGGCCCTTTGGCCGGTTTTCTTCATTTTAACGGAGAATGTGATGAAACACCTCATGATCGCGCTTGGCGCGCTGTTTGTTTTTGCGCTGGGCACCCAGACCGCAAAAGCAAATCTAAAGAAGGATTACTGCAGCAACCAGGAATACTACACCAATGCTGGCGCCAATGACGGCAGCAAATACCCGCACCTTCATTGCGGCAAGACCTTCCTGACCTACAGTGCCAGTTCCGGCAAACACTATAACTTTGTCGTCGGCGACGCGCTTAAGACCGGAACGGCGGGCAGTGCCTGCTCCAAAGCAGATGAGCAATCGGCCGATGCGCTGAAAGACATCATCGCCGAGGTTTGCACCGACGACAGCAAAACCTGCACCGGCTGCTGATTAGAACCGCACAACTCAGGGCGGCCCGATGGAGGGTTCAATGAACGGCCGATGGATGGTTCAATGAACGGTCCGACGAACGGCCCTAGGAACTGTTCAATGAATGATCCGACGGACGGTCAGATGAACGGTCCAATGGCCGATCCGACGAACGATCCAAACGGCCGCCCTGTCCATTCCTCATACAAATATCATTTCGCCAAAAGTTGACAAACCGGCCCCCGTCGCCGGGATCGCGCCCGACCGCCGCCCATTATTCACCAAAAATGACTAATCAGATGAATTAAACAATATATCTGAATAAAAATCGGGCCGGAACAGCACCCCGTTCCGGCCCGATTTCACATTTTTACAGTCCGATCTATTAACACATCACACTCGCCTCTGCACACCGTCTAGGAAAAGCATAGCGACGTGAGAGAAGAGAATCTTTTTTCAATAAAGCGAGGTGGCCAAAATGAAGTTGATTTTGTGTATGCTGCTCGCAGCAACTATCGACACTGTAGCTTCACTTCCTGCAAGCGCAGATTCTACAAACCCTAAACTAGTTGTATGTTCGGGGCAGGAATACTTTACAAACACCGGTGAAAATAACGGTGATGTTTTTCCCAATTTACATTGTGGTGACAGCTGGCTTACCTACAACAGTGACAAAGACAGTTTGGAGATCAAAATTGTCTCTGACGGTAAATTTTCAACGGAAAATGCGGCGGCCGCATGCTTGGATGCCCAAAGTTTAGGCGCGCGGAGCCTTTCCGAGAGGATTGCACTCGCCTGCGTCGGGTACACAGGAGAGGCGTGCCTCCCCAACGCAATCCCACCAAATCCCTGCCTGAGCGGGAATTGAGAAAGACGGCCCCACCTAAAACGCATATCGTCAAAGGAGCTATCCGTTTGATTTTTCGGGGTTTCTAAGTGCGGCTGCGTCTGGATCATACGCATCCAGACGCAGCTCATGCAATCAGCCCGCCCCGGCCCGCATGCCCGAGAACGACCGGGTAATCAGGCGCTGCAAAACGATAAAGCCAAACAGCAATGCGCCAATCATGATCTTGGTCCACCAGCTATTAAGCGACCCGTCAAACGCAATCAGCGTCTGGATCACACCCATGATGATCCCGCCAAAGAACGTCCCAATCACAAAGCCCATACCACCGGTCAAAAGGGTTCCGCCAATCACCACTGCGGCAATCGCATCAAGCTCCACACCCACCGCTGCCAATGGATAGGCAGATGCGGTGTAAAAGGCAAAGACAACACCGGAAAGCGCGCTGAAAAAGCCTGACAATGCATAGACCCGAATGATGGTTGCATGCACCGGAGTTCCCAGCAATTCCGCCGATTGTCGGTCCCCGCCAATGGCATAGACATTGCGCCCGAACCGGGTGTAATGGGCAATGATGATCCCGCCAATCACAGTCAGGATCATCAACACCGCCGATGCCGTCAACCAGCCCCGTCCGGGCAGCGGAATTTTAAAACCGCTGAACTCCGACACAAAGGAATGGTCAATCGGAACAGAGTCCAGATTGATCAAAAAGCACATCCCGCGCAGGAAAAACATGCCTGCCAGTGTGATGATAAACGGCTGAATATCAAACTTGGCAATCAGCACCCCCATTAGGGCCCCGAATGCCGATCCGACAATGATCGAAATCACTGCGGCCAACACCGGATGCATGCCAAACCCGGTGACAAGTTCGGCCATCAACACCCCGACAAAGGCAATCATCGAGCCGACCGACAAATCAATCCCGCCCGACAGAATGACAAAGGTCATGCCAACAGCAGTAATGATCAAAAAGGCATTATCGGTCAGAAGTGCGCCCAGAACGTAGGTGTCTGAAAACGCACGATGTTCAAAAATCCCATAGCCATACAGCAAGGCCAGAACAGCCAGGGTCGCGACCAGCGGGTAAAAGCGTTCATTAATTTTCATTGGATTTTCCCCGCGTCATCTTTCCCCATGCCAAACCGACAAGTTCGCGCGATTTTGGTGCCTGCACCAGCAGTACCGCCATCACGACAGCGGCCTTGACAATCAGGGTGTATTGCGACGGCAAACCCGACAATAAAATGCCGGTGGTCAGGGACTGAATGATCAAAACCCCGATCACGGTCATGCCGATAAAGAACCGGCCGCCCATCAGCGACGCCCCGCCAATCACCACGGCCAAAATCGCATCAAGTTCAAGCCAAAGCCCGGCATTGTTGGCATCCGCCCCGCGAATATCCGCAGCAATAATGATCCCGGCCACCGCCGAACACAGCCCCGCCGTGGCATAGGCCATCAGCTTGATCCCGCGTGCGTCAATCCCGGCAACCCGGCTGGCGCGCGCATTGCCGCCAACCGATTCAACAAACAGGCCAAGGGCTGTTTTGCGCATGATCAGATACAGCCCGCCAATGACAAAACCGGCAATGATCACCCGCCACGGAATACCAAAAAGATACCCGCTGCCAATACCTTCAAAGAACGCCCCGTGGAAGGTCACGATCTGACCGCCGGTGATCATCTGCGCGATACCACGCCCGGCCACCATCAGGATCAGGGTGGCAATAATCGGCTGAATATCAAGGAAGGCGACCAAAACACCGTTCCAAAGCCCGCACAAAAGCCCGGCCCCAAGCGCGGCCAGAATGATCACGGCAGGATGCAGATCGGTATCGCGGATCAAAACCGCCATCACCGCCCCGGAAATCGCAATCACCGAGCCGACCGAAAGATCAATGCCGCGTGTGCCAATGACAACCGCCATCCCGACCGCAACAAGGGCGGTTGACGCCCCGCGATGAACCACATCAACAAGCGACCCATAAAGATGCCCGTCAACAATGCGAACGTTAAAGAAGTCCGGCGAAATCACGCCAATGCCCAGAATAATCAGGACAAGGGCGGCAACCGGGCCAAACCACGGACGGCTTATTAAAGAAGATGCAGACATGATGCTGCTTTCCCGTACTTTCTTTTTATCGTGTAAACTGCTCATCGTGCGATCGCCTCGATGATGTTTTCCTGCGTGATCTGAGCACCCGTCAGCTCAGACACCTTTTCACGGTCGCGCATCACCGCAACACGGTCAGCAAAGGCAACGATTTCATCAAGCTCACTTGACGCCACCAGCAAGGCCAGCCCCTCGTCACAGAGTTCCTTGATCAATTTGATGATGTCGGCATGTGCGCCGACATCAATGCCGCGCGTCGGCTCATCCAAAATCAGAAGCAGCGGCTTGGACACCAGCCAGCGGGCCAGAATGACCTTTTGCTGATTGCCACCACTAAGCTGCCCGACGGGCTTTTCGCTGTCCGGGGTGGCAATGCCAAGCGCCTTGATCATTTTATCGGCAAGCTGTTGTTGCTCGGCGCGCGGGATTGGGCGCAGCCATCCTTTGCGGCCCTGAAGGGCGAGCATGATGTTTTCACGCACACTCAGTTCGGCAACGATCCCGTCTTGTTTACGGTCTTCCGGGCACAGGCCAAAGCCCGCCCGGATCGCATGGCGCGGCGACCGCAGCATCACCGGTTCCCCGTCCATAAAGACAAGGCCGCTGTCGGCCCGTTGTGTGCCAAATATCAGTTCGGAAAGTTCCGTCCGCCCCGACCCCAGCAAACCGGCAAGACCGACAATCTCACCGGCCTGAAGATCCAGACTGACCGGTTCAAGTACGCGTTTCTTGCCAAGGTTCTTGACCTGAATTTCACGTTTGGGTCCGGTATAATTGCCTTCGTCCTGATGACGGTGTGCGCTGACTTCGGCCAGTTCATGGCCCAACATATGATTGATCAGATCAATCTGTTCGAGTTCTTTGGTGACAAAGGTGCCGACCAACTCGCCATTGCGCAGCACCGTGATCCGGTCGGTGACGGCATAGACCTGATCAAGGAAATGGGTAACAAAAACAATGCCAAGCCCCTTGGCCTTAAGGTCGCGCATGATGCGAAACAGGCTTTTGATTTCTTCGGCATCGAGGCTTGCGGTCGGTTCATCCAAAATCAGAACCCGCGCATCAAGGGCGACCGCCCGCGCAATCGCCACAAGTTGCTGAATGGCAACCGAATAGGAGCCCAATGGCCGGTGGATGTCGATATCAAGACCCAAGATTTCAAGCGCGGCCTTGGCGTCTTCGTCGGTTTTTTTCCACGCAATCAGACCAAATTTACGGGTCTGACGTTCCAGCATCAGGTTTTCGGCCACCGACAACGTCGGGATCAGATTGACTTCCTGAAAAACTGTGGAAATACCCAGCGCCTGTGCGTCGCCCGGGTGGTTTGGATGGATTTCTGTGCCGTCGAGTATGACGGACCCGGCATCGCGCGGATGGACCCCGGTGATCACCTTGATCAAGGTCGATTTGCCGGCCCCGTTTTCACCCAAAAGTGCGTGAATTTCGCCTTCGTGCAAATCAAAATCAACGTCCTGCAGGGCCTTGACCCCGGGAAAGAATTTCCCCGCCCCGCGGACTGAAAGCACCGTCTTGCCCGTTTGTTGGGGCTGTGTTGCCTGTGCCATATAAACGCCCTCTCCCTTTTGGTTCTGACTGGGCTAAAGCATTTTGTCTGCCATCTGCTTTAGCCTATATGCACCCGGACGCACCCCCACAATCGCGGGAGCACGTCCGACGCATTATCAGCCAGAATTCATCAGATCACCGTTCATAGCGTGATGCACGGATAACCTGATGACTGCACGTTACTTGCTGCGCATTTTGTATTCTTCAGCAGCAGTCGCCGGCAGGTAGAGCGGGCCATTTGCCTTGATCCATTTCGGAACTTCTTCACCAGCCATCGCTGCTTTGATCGCATCGAAGGACGGTGCACCCAGATGCGGGTTCAGCTCGATCGTGGCATTGGTATCGCCGTCAGCCATGGCTTTGAAGATATCAGGCACCGCATCAATCGATACGACAAGGATATCATCAGCCGGGTCAAGACCGGCTTCCTTGATGGCCTGAACGGCACCAAGTGCCATGTCATCATTGTGCGCATAGACCGCACAGATGTTTTTGCCGCCATCTTCGGCCTTCAGGAAGCTTTCCATGACTTCCTTACCACCCGAACGGGTGAAGTCACCCGACTGCGAACGGATGATGTTGATCGCCGGGAAGTTGCCGACAACGGATTCAAAACCTTCTTTGCGGTCATTGGCCGCAGACGACCCAACGGTGCCCTGCAGTTCAACAACATCACAAACACCGTTGGTTTCAGCAGCCAACCAAGCAGCAGCCAAGGCACCTTCGACGACGAAGTCAGAAGCCACTTTGGTCAGATACAGGTCTTCGTCCGCAGCAACACCACGGTCCACCAGCACGACCGGAATACCGGCATCTTTGGCTTCTTTAAGAACCTGATCCCAACCGGTTTCAACAACCGGGGCCAGCAAGATACCGTCAACGCCCTGGGCGATGAAGGAACGAACTGCCTTGATCTGGTTTTCCTGTTTCTGCTGTGCATCAGAGAATTTCAGGTCAATGCCGCGTTTTTCGGCTTCGGCCTTGATCGATGCGGTTTCAGACGTACGCCAGCCACTTTCAGAACCGATCTGCGAAAAGCCGATCATCATTTCTGCCTGTGCGGCAAACGAAAGACCCAGTGCAACGCCAAGTGCCGCAGTTGATACGGCTAATTTTTTGAGACTCACCACGAGTTCCTCCCTAAGTGTGGTTTCTTGCTTAAAAGCCATATAGTAATACAATATGAGTTGAAGCGACTCAACCATATAGTTATTCGCTCATACACGGGATCGCTCCCCGCGATCCGAAACATGTGCTAAGCTCAACAAAAGCAAAGACTTCGGGAGTTGGAAATGTCGAATTCACCGCAATCCTCAAAGGTTGTACACCCCTCGTCAGACACCCCTAAAGAAGGTGCAAATGCCCCCCGGCATGTGCTGCGCACCGATCAGATTCGCGTCAGCCTTTCTGCGGTTGGCGCGCGGATGTGCGGGCTGTATCTGCGCGATGCCAGCAGCGGAAATGAAACCAACATTGCCGTCGGTCTGGAAAATGACGGGGCATATCTGGCGCAAGACAGCTATATCGGCGCAGTTTGCGGGCGTTACGCCAATCGAATTGCCAATTCGCGCTATCCCGACCCGTCGGGCAAGGACGTCATTCTTTCGTCTAATGAAGGGCCGACCCATTTGCATGGTGGCCAAATCGGCTTTGATAAAAAGACATGGACGGTGAAAGAAGCCAGCGACACAAAAGTCTGCTTTGAGCTGACCTCAGACGATGGCGATCAGGGCTATCCGGGAAGCTTCACCGCAACGGCCACCTATTCGGTCATCGCCCCCAATCGCCTGCGTCTTGAACTGACGGCGACCTGTGACCAGCCCTGCCCGGTTAATATGACCAGCCATGCCTATTGGAACCTGTCGGGCGCGTTTAACAAAACCGCCGCCGATCATGTTTTACAAATCAATGCCGATGCGTGGCTGCCAATTGATGATCATTTGATCCCGCTTCCGGGCACCCGTGATGTCGCGGGAACCGGCTATGATTTCAGAAGTGCGGCACGGGTGTCGGACATGCTGCCCCATGCGTCGCAGGGGTTTGATCATAATTTCTGCCTGACCGGAGATCGCGGCACATTGCGCCAGATCGCCACCCTGTCTGATTCCGATAGTGGCCGATCCATGAAACTGTTTTCAACCGAGGCTGGCCTGCAATTCTACCTCTGTCAGCATTTCACGCCCGATATGAAAACCGAAACCGGCGTTTCGCTTCACAAATCGGCTGGCATAGCACTTGAACCCCAAACTTGGCCCGACAGCCCCAACCGCCCGGATTTCCCGAGCCCTTGGGTGAAACCCGGTGAGACGTATCGGCATGTGATTGAGTGGGAGTTTTCCTCTCACACTTGATTGAAAAGCAACCATGGGTTTTATTAGACATATAAATGAATATTTCCTAATAAAACTGGATGAACGAAAATGCGCAGCGTTGCTTTGATATTCTGTTCTATTTTCCTGTCAACAACGCTTGCGCATGCCGGAGGTCGAGTCTCAGACGAACTGCGCTTTAAAATTGATGAAGGATATATTGAAGTAAGCGCGGGCAACATGCGATGGAAGCCCATTCCACTGCAAAAAAACGCAAAGATTGAGGTCCTAGTCGATGTTCATAACCAGAGATACGATGACCTAAGCGTTCTTATTTGTGACGCACAGCAGCTGTCCGTTTTCCGCTCTGGCAACTCTGCCAGATGCTATGGCGGCACCAGACTAAAAGATCGCTTTCAGATATCCGGGACGATAGATGAAACGCGCCAATATTACCTTGTATTCAGCAACACATTCAGCCTTCTCGTCACGAAAAAAGCGTCTTTCACAGTATACGCCACCACGCCTACACCTTGGGAGTTGGCACATAAACTGGAAGAAGGTTTTTCAGCACTCACAGCAGAGCTATCCAGAACATACGGCATCAATGAATTTGACATTCTAGTTGAATCTTGCGGTCATGAGAATGCCTACTCTGCCCACAAGAGCGGCAACATCACCCTTTGTTCTGAATTACTGATGGAGCTTATCAAAACCAACAACGAGGGGGCGCTTTTTGCTGTTCTACTGCACGAGGTTGGCCATAGCCTGTTAAACAAACTAGGGCTACCGAACTGGGACAACGAAGAGACAGTGGATGAGTTCGCGATTTACATGCTTTATCTCGCGTCCAAACAAGAGGCCGCATTATCTTGGATAGAATGGAACGAGCAGAAAAATTCGCGAGCAGAAATGATCAACGCCCTGGAAAATGACGTTCGCCATCCGCTCTCTATTCAAAGAGCGCGAAACGTTAGACGATTGTTAAATAACCCTAGCGAAATGATAACGCGGTGGAACAATCTTCTTTATCCACATATGACCAGTCCAGCCCTGCAAAAGATTGCCTCGACCTCACCACCACGCTCCGACCCAGAACTGGCCAACAGCATTCTCGCTGCCCGTAATTAATACCCCGTCGCTCCCGCAACAGCAGGAACATGATGCATACCGCCCGTTGTGAGCGATTGGGTCGAGATTCCGGGCTTGCGCTGCGCTCCACCCGGAATGACGGTTATATGGGCCTAGTTACCGCCCCCTATAGCTTACAGTGCAGCAACCGCCCCATCCGCGCGTGGATCGGTCGCACCTTCCATCACACCATCGGGCTGCAACCGAATGCCGCCCGCGTGGCCCATGATGTCTTCATAGGGGCCGACGAGTTCGACCGTATGACCGGCTTTTTCAAGTTGGTCGATCAAGGCCGGATCGAAACGATTTTCGAGTTTAAGCGTGGTGGTTTCATCGCCCCATGTTTTGCCGAGCAACCAGCGCGGTTTGGTGATGGCGTCTTGCAGGTCCTGACCAAACATCACGTTGCGGGTAAAGATCGCAGACTGGGTTTGTGGTTGGCCTTCGCCGCCCATGGTGCCGTAGGTGAGCACCGATCCGTCGTTGAGTTTTGCCAGTGCCGGGTTAAGGGTATGGAACGGCAAGCGGCCCGGTCCGAGTTGGTTGGGGCCATCATGCAAAGTGAAGCTGGCCCCGCGATTTTGGAACAAAACGCCGGTTTCGGGCACAACCACGCCGGATCCGAATTCCCAGAAAATGCTTTGGATGTAGCTTACCGCAACCCCGTTGGCGTCAATCGCCCCCATCCAGATGGTATCGCCCGGTTTGGCGACATGCGGCCATGGCAAGGCGGTGCCCATATTGATTTTGGCGGCCTCGGCATCGAGCATCGCGTCAGTCAGAAGGTCCATCGGATCAATCGTCATCCGGTCCGGATCGCCGATATGGGCATCGCGTTTGAGAAAGGCGCGCTTGGTGGCCTCGATCAAGCCATGGATATGATCAAAACCCTCGGCACTCGTCACACCAAGACGGTCAAACAGGCCAAGGATCATGAGTGACGCCGCCCCTTGGGTTGGCGGCACCATGTTAAACACTGTGCCGGTGGCAAGTTTGACCGACAGCGGGGTTGTGACTTTGGCGTGATAGGTTTCAAAATCGGAAAGTCGCAACGGGCTTCCGACCGCAGACAGGCCGTTGGCATTGCTGCGCGCGACATCGCCGCGGTAAAAATCACCGAGCCCGACCTTGCCCAGATGGGCGAGCGTCGCGCCAAGGGCGGGTTGTTTAAGCACATCCCCGATGGCCGGAACGCCGTTGGCAGCATAGGTATCGACAAAGCCCGGTGAGCCTTTGAGTTCGGGCATTTTGGAATGCGTCAGTTCGGCCTGCGATTTTGTCACCGGCACGCCGGTTTTGGCGTGATGCACCGCATCAGCCACCAGCCGCGCCATCGGAAGCGTGCCGCCCAACCCCTTGGCAATCTCAGCCGCCTTGATCCAGCCGCCAATCGCACCGGCCACGGTTAAGGCCGCCAGTGGCCCGCGTGCCGGGATCGCGGCCTTACCCTGTTCACGGTAAAAATCCGGGGTCGCAAGACCCGCCGCCCCGCCGCACGCCCGAATGGCCACCGGGTCCTTGCCCGGTTCGGATATGAGCCAGAACCCATCGCCGCCAATCGCATTCATATGCGGATAGACAACCGCAATACTGGCAGCCGCGGCAATCATCGCTTCAACCGCGTTGCCACCATCACGCAAGATATCGCGGCCTGCCTGTGCGGCCAGATGATGCGGGGCGGTGATCATGCCCCCAAGGGCGGTTCTGGAACGTAACATTTAATCGGCCTCTACTCTTGCTTCCGTGGCGTCAACCGTCGGACATGCTGCACGTGGGTGCACAGCATGTCCGGGTATAGGCCCTGAGCCTAGTTCTAGCGCTGTTTTGGAAATCCGTTCAGCGCCTTTTCACATCGTAGAATAATCGCGCTACCACCCGATCAGGTTGGGCAGCCAACTGGTCAGTTCCGGGAAGATAAACAGCAAGACCAAAGCCACCGCCTGAATGCCGATAAACGGGATCACACCGCGGTAGATATCGACCGTCGAGACCGATTTTGGCGCAACGCCTTTGAGGAAGAACAGCGCCCAGCCAAACGGCGGGGTCAAGAAGCTGGTTTGCAGGTTCATCGCCACCAGAATGGCCAGCCACGCCATATCAATCCCGCTGTTGATAAACACCGGCAGGAACATCGGAAGCGCGATATAGGAAATTTCGATCCATTCAAGGAAGAAACCCAGCACAAAGATCACGGTCATCATGAACAGAAGATTGCCCATATCACCACCGGGCACCCATTCAAACATGGCATGGACCAGTCCCTCGCCGCCCAGTCCGCGAAACGCCAGACCAAAGGGCTGCGCGCAGATCAGGATAAAGAACACCATCGCACTGGTGACCAGCGTGTCATGCAAGACATCGCGCATCACAGACAGGTTCAACCGCCCCGCAACAAGAGCCAGAATAAGCGCACCGAGTGCGCCCATGGAGGCGGCCTCTGTCGGGGCGGCGATGCCGCCAACGATGGAGCCCAACACGGCAAAGACCAGGGCCAGAGGCGGGATAACCACCTTGCAGATTTTGATCATAAGTTGCTGCGTACTGAGTGCGTCGCGTTCTTCCTTGGGGATGGCGGGCACCATGTCGGGTTTGAAAATGCCGAGCAACACCAGATAAAGGCCGAGCATCCCGGCCAAGATCAATCCGGGCACCATGGCCGCAGCAAAAAGCGTTCCGACAAACTCACCCAGAATATCGGCAAGCAGGATCAGAACAAGGCTGGGCGGGATGATCTGGCCCAGCGTGCCCGATGCGCAAATCACGCCACAGGCAACGCCCTTGTTATAGCCACGGTTGATCAACGGTTGTAGCGACAACAAGCCGACGGTGACGACCGTTGCACCGACAACGCCCGAGGATGCGCCCATCAAAACACCGACAATGACAATCGCCAGCCCCATGCCGCCACGAAGGCGTCCCATGGCATGGCCGATGACATCTATGAGTTCTTCGGCGAGTTTTGATTTTTCAAGCATCACCCCCATAAAGATGAAAAGCGGCAATGCCAGCAAAGTGTAGTTGGTGACAACCCCGTAAACGCGGGCGGGCAGCAAATTAAACAGGCCCGTGCCAAAGCCCATAATCCCAAAGGCCAGTCCCGAAATCGCAAGCGAGATTGCCACAGGCACACCCAGCACGAGGAAGCCAAAAAAGCCCCCGACCATGCCGATGGCCAGCCATTCATTTCCGGTCATGATTGATTAGTCTCCTGCACCATTTTGCGCCGCCACACCAGAGGTGCCGGGGGCGTCAGATGCATCAAAGGCACGTGCGCCGTCTTCGTTAGTGTCGGCGATAATTTGACGATAATTGATCAGCCCTTGGGCAATCGCCTGTATGAACATCAAGCCAAACCCGATGGGAATGAAGGATTTGAGCAAGAAGCGATACGGCAAGCCACCGGGATCAGGCGACCCTTCGCCCATCATGATCGATTGCCCGACATAGGGGATCGAAAACCAGATCAGGGCCGCGCCCAGAATGGCCATCAACACCGCTGAAATCAGGTCAATGATCGCCTGAGCCCGGGGGCTCAGACGTTCATAGAGAAAATCGACCCGCACATGGCCGCCATGGCGCATGCCATAGGCCATCCCCATCAGCGCAATCGGTGACACCAGATGCCATTCGAGTTCCTGCATCGCGACACTGCCGGAATTAAACAGATAGCGCAGCAACACGTTTCCGCCGACCACCAGTACAAGGGCAAGGCCGCTTAATGCTGCCCCCCATCCGGCGACATCGACAATCCGGCCCAGAACACGGTCAAGAACAGGAGCCAAAACAGGGACCGGGAGCGGTTCAGTGCGGGTCGCAGTCATATCAGCCCATCCCGTCTTTCGATGAAATGATGCCGTGATACGGCTTTTCACTGATCGCGGCCCATTCGCGGTGGGTATCGCGGAAGGCCATGAAGCTTTCGTGGACCTTTTTGGTCACCGGATCCTTGGCGGCTTCGGCTTCAAGAGTGTCCTTGGTGATGCCTTTGAGCTTGGTCACGACTTCATCAGGCAGGGTTTGCGCGATGACGCCGTAATTTTCCACCAGATCGCGCAAGGCAGCGGCATTATTGGCTTCGCACCATGAATGGCTGTCAAGGTTACAGGCCTGTGCGGCGTTTTTGACAATCGCCTGAAGATCGGCCGGAAGGCTTTCCCAGGCTTTCTGATTGATCAGAAGCTCGGTCGCGTTGGACGGTTCGTGCCAGCCGGTGGTGTAGTAATATTTTGCTGCCTTTTGCAGACCCAGACGCCGGTCCTGATACGGGCCGACAAACTCGGCGGCATCAATGACACCACGCTCCAGAGCCGGGAATATTTCCCCACCCGGAAGCAGTTTTACCTCAACCCCGATCTGCTGATAGACCTTACCGGCAAGACCGGGAATACGCATTTTCAGGCCATTGAAATCTTCAAGACTTTCGATTGGATTGCGGAACCAGCCGGTCATCTGAACGCCGGTATTGCCCATCGGAAACGCAATCAGGCCATACGGCTTATAGATTTCATGCCACAGATCAAGACCACCCGCATGATAGAGCCATGCGTTCATGCCCTGAAAATTCAGGCCGAACGGAACGGTGGTGAAATACTGCGCGGCAAAGATTTTACCGGCCCAGAAATAGGCGTTGGCGGCATTCATTTCCACCGTGCCGGCCTGAACCGCATCGAACCCTTCAAGAGCCGGGATCAGTTCGCCAGCGGCGAAATGCTGAATATTCAGACGCCCATTGGACATTTCCGTCACACGCTTACAGAAATCTTCCGGGCTGCCTGGACCGGTGACATAAAATGGCGACCCCGGACCATAGGCGTTGGTCATTTTCCAGTTAAAGGTTTCCTGTGCGCGCGCAATGTTCGGAGCGGCGACAACAGCGGCCCCAGTTGCAGCCGCGCCGATTGCCGACTTGGTGAGAAAGTCGCGGCGTTTAACATTTGTCATTGATGACTCCCTGATAGAGATAGCTATTTCAAAGAAAAGTAATCTCAACGGAATTTGATCCGCATTGTGTATACATCCTGCAACACACATGCCAATCCATTCTTTTCAATGACTTAACAAAAATATACTCTAAATTCAGCGTCGTTATTGCACATTTTTTAAACTTTATATTGCAGTGCACTTTTTTATTGCACAATAATTGCGCAAAGCTTCGTGCGAAAAACATGCTTGTTTTCACAACCATTGCGATGCTTGGATTTACAGGAAATTATCGTGTATACATCATCTTCATAAGAAGCCTTCAAACCGCGCAATAAGGGTTTAAACGCCAGATGATTGAGCTTACCCAGTCGCTTGCCATGCAGTCGGCCCCATTAGAACCGTCTGATGGTGTTGGCATTGCACAGCAACTTTGTCAGACACTGGAAGATGATATCGTCACGGGCAAACTGCCGCCCGGTCAGCGGCTTGAAGAGCCCCTTCTTGCCAAGCGGTTTGGCGTGTCGCGCACTCCGGTCCGCGAGGCATTGCAATTGCTAACGGCAAGCGAGCTTGCGGAAAAAATCCCCAACAAGGGGGTTTATGTTTCACTTGCCACCCCGGAACGGTTGACCGCGATGTTTGAAAGCATGGCCGAGCTTGAAGGCATGTGCGGGCGCCTGGCCGCCAAACGCATGACCAGCGGGGAGCGCCATAACCTTGATAAATTGCATCATGAATTGGCCGAAACCGTGCGGCTTGGCGACAGTGACGGATATGAAACGCTTAACCGGGCGTTTCACAACACGTTGTATCGCGGCACACATAATGATGTTCTGGTCGATGTGACCTTATCGGTGCGCCGTCGCGTCGCCCCGTTCAGACGCGTACAATTCACGAGCCTTGCGCGGCTTGCCTCCTCGCACGCCGAACATCAGGGCATTGTCGATGCGATCCTGCGCGGCGATGTCAGCGCGGCCGAGCAACTGCTCTATGATCACATCATGGCCGTGCACGACATCAGTCAGGATTACCTCATCAGCCTGCGCGAGGCATCGCCCGCCAATGACATGCCGGCCTTCAAGTAAGGCAAAACCATTGGCGGGGATTAACGCGTTGGGGATGCTTTGCCCGCGCTCAGGATTATAGCCCGTCAGTCTCTGGCGCGACTGATGGTCGGAGAAGAGCCGCCGGTTGAAATCCACGGACGACCATCGGCATCGACTGCAAGCCCCCCGGTGGGCGAATTATTGACTTCGTCAAAGCTGTCATTGGCACCGTTCCATTTGCGCAAGGCATTGTTGATGTCCATGATATAGACCGTCCCATTCCCGCCAACATCAATCCTTGAGGCCTTTTGGCTTCCGCGTTTTGGCCGCAGCTCAAAGCTTGATCCAGTCCACTGCCGGACCAGATTGCTTTTATCAACAATCCAGATATCATTTCCCGGCCCTGCCCCGGCCACATGAACCTGATTGAAGTCACTGAAACGTTTGAATTCCTCGGAATTGTCCACCTTGCTATAGAGAAAGGTGTCGCCCCCCGATCTAAAGATCACAAAGACAGTACCATCGGGCGCAACAGTCACGTCACTCGGAGAAAACCCACTGACTGAATACTCTTTAACGACCTGATTACGTTCACGGTAAAGCTCTGCGGTCATACTTGTGTCAATGGCCCAGATATCGCCATTCGGCGCGATGTCAACACTGGTAAAAGTGCGTGACGAATCCACCAGGCTTGACGAAAACTGGACGAATTTTTTGCGTCTTTCGTCATATTTTTCAAACTCTTGGCTGCCACCGCCGATAATGACAGAGCCATCTGAGGCGGTTGCGACTTGCCCCGCACTGGTTCTTTGATCCATCGGCACGGTTGTAAATCGCATGTTCTTTCGAAACACAACGCCGGATGTTTCGGTACTGACAACCTGTTCGGTTTCACCCGTGCCCACCGTGTCGCCACTGGTGGCATTGGCAACCATCAAGTCAGTACCTTCGTCACGATCAAAGAATTTTGAGGATAATGCGATCCCTTTGTCACTGACCAGCCAAGGATATCCCATCGGTCCAACCGCCACTGTAGAAGGCGTATGCCCCGGTGTCTGGACCCGAATGAATTTGCCGTCCTGATCCAGTCGCATCAGCAAGTTATTGGTCGATACGATATAAACGCTGTTGTCGGGCCCAACCGCAATCGACTTGGCCTTTTGCGCATAGACCTTGCACGGATTGGTGTCACAGCGCGAAACAAGCTGATCAGATCGAACCACCCATGGCGTGCCATCAGGCCCGGCGGCAATCAAGGATGCCCCGGTTCCCGAAATCATTTCAAAACGGGTTTGTGCATCGTTCAGGCGAAAAATCCTGCCCGCTGCATTGGTCAGTAAAACCGTCCCGTCATAGCCCGCGGATATATCTGATCCGGTCGCACCCGTGATCTGCTTCCAAAGGGTTCCGGTATGGCGAAACACCCGCCCGAGTGCGGAAATGCCCCATGGATTGCCTTCGCGGTCCACGGTGATCCGCACCAATTCACCGGGAAAGCTTTCAAAATCATTTTGCCGGTTCGACCAACGCAAAACTCCGCCCGCGCCATCAAGGCCAAAGACACTGCCATCCCCGCCAATCGCAAGTGATGCAGCAGATTTCAGTGTATTTACAAAGACAATCGTATCGGTTGTGGTGACGGTTACAGGATCGGTAAAGGTATTATTCCCGCCTGAACCGCCCCCTGATGAGGTTGCCTCGGTGTTGCTGGAACCCGGTACGACAACACCCGGCGCAACGGCAGACGGTGCGACATCAACGGGTGCCAAAGCAACCTCGGCGGTCGGTGCGTCGGCCACATTAACTTGTGCACGGGCATCCTTTGGGCGCGGCACTGTCGCAGACACGTCGGCGGCCTCTTCGGACGTATCATCAATGGTGAGCCCGCCATTGGCAAAGATAAGGCCATCATTTCGGACCGCCCAGATGTTGCCTTGGGGCGTTACGGCTAAACTGACAACATCCTTCACCCCATCGACAATTTCCCATCTTTTGCGGGCGGCCAGCCAAGTACGGACAAGTCCCGCGTCATCGGCCATGGCGACAACATCCGTCGCACCAAAGGCAATGTCGCGTGCGCGCCCCGGATAGGTCCGCCAGACGTCACCGTCATAGGCACGCACCTTGGCCGCATCTGTGATCGCCCATGGCAGCCCGGATTTGCCAATGGCCAAGCGTTTCGCCGTTCCGGCAATCGGTTGCCATTCATTGCGCAAGGCATACCATTTCCAGATGTCGCCATTTATCTTGGCGATATAAACATTGCCCTGGGTATCAGCAGCAACATCGAGAACATCCACTTCACGCGGCTCCCACCACAATCCGTTATATTGTGATAGTTCCCCCAGCGCATTGATCGCCCAAGGGCGGTTGCCAATTGCGGCCGATATGCGGGCAAATTTGCCCGACATCTGCCGCCAGCGTTGTTCAGCCTTATCCCATCGCCATGGCACCCCGTCCAATCCGACGGAATAGGCCTGCCCGTCTTCATTGATCGAGATATCCAAAGCGGATCCGGGCAGTTGAACCCAAGCCCCGGAATTGCTTTCCTGTGCAACTGCCAGCCCGGCCCATACGAACCAGATTCCGGAAACAAAAACCTGAAAACAACGTTTCATTGGTCTATCCACCCTTGCTGTTACTTTGCCTGTCCATTGACTGGACTTCTATCCAAGGTCAAACCTTAGTTTTCAAGCAGTCGGTCGCGCACGGATGCGATCATTTGTTGCGACTCAGGATTGCTTTGCCACGCATCGATCTGAACATCGCCAGCACGGAATTCTTCAAAGAATGCCTTGCCTTCAAGATGTTCACGCAGAACATCAAATGTCGGTCGCGGGGTGTACCAATCCCCATGACGCCGTTCGAGTTTGGCCAGTTCCTGTTCGAGTTCCGACAACTCCCCATGTACCGCAGCACGATCAGACCCGCTCTGTCGGGTATAGACCGGTCGGCGCGGCGTCATCAGGATCAGGATGGAACGCTCAAACTCACGTTCAACCCGCTGAGAGAAGAAATAGTTCAGGCCCGGAATATCCATCAAACCCGGAACACCGTCTGCCGTTTTTGACGTTTCGCGTTCACTCAAGCCACCCAGGATCAGGGTTTCACCAAACTTCATCGTCACGGTCGAGTTGACGTTGGTTTTGGTGGTATCAAGGCGGAATTCAAACACAACCGAATTGGACGGATCGGTCAAAAAGGTTCGTTCCGCAACAACATGCAGGCGGATCATGTCATTGGGCAGAATTTCGGGTGTAACGGCCAATTTCACACCGACTTCCTTCTGGACCGAAACACTGTCCCCACTGCCCCCGGAAACGGCGGCGGCAAGAATTTCTGTTCCTGAAAAGAATTCCGAAGTTTCACCAGCCTGTGCCACAAGGCTTGGCTTGGCGAGAACCTGATTATTGGCATCCGCCGAATTGGCAATGTTAAGCGAATAGGTCACCGCAGGAATACCGATCTGGCGGGTGATGGTCTGCGTGCTTTCTTCAAGCCCGGTTCCCAGGTAATCCTTGGTTTTCGTTGAACCATATCCCAACCCGGCCGCCCCGGTTAGCGGATCACCAAACTGCAATTGCAAACCGTTGAGAAGATTGATCCCACGAGAATTACGGACATCTTCCTGGGTTCCGATCAGAACCACATCAACCACAACCATCCCGGAATCAACAAATTCGGTCGGTGTATCGTCGATATTCTGTTGGCCAAACGGGTCTTGCACGCTGCTGAAGGGATCGGACGGTTCCGTTGTCTGGCCAAACGGATTGCTGTCAAACGGGGATATTTCACCATCACTTTCCGGTTCGACAAACGGCTCGCCGCTGAACTGGGTCTGAATGTATTTGCCTTCGCTTTCGTAAAAGGACTGCCAGCCTTCAACACGCCGATCAAGATCGCGCGCACGGTTCACATCCTTGATCACATCGCGATATGTTGTAATGAACTCTTGGGCAGATGACCGGTCATCCATTGCCGAAAGTGCCAGTGCCATCGCTTTGAGGATTTCCGGGTTTTCCCGTGATTCCGGGGAAATTTCCATTAACCGTTTCAACGCAGCAGCGGCCGTGCGTGGATCGCGGGAGTAATAGGACGCAGATGCCAGACTGTATAAAACAGCCGGATCATTATTATGATGAAGCGCAACGGCGGCAAAGTTTTCCTGCGCCAATGGATAGCGCCGCTGATCCATATAAAGCAGGCCAAGCTGATAGCGCGACGGCAAGTTGCCCGGATCAAATTTCAAGGATTGTTTGTAGCCCTGTTCGGCAAGTTCAAACTTTGATGCATCGCCCAGAACGCCCATCAAGTGATAGGTCAATCCGTTTAGAAATTGCAGATCCGGATTGGTCACATCAAGCTTCAGCGCCAGATTGATCAGTCTTGATGCTTCTTTGGCATTTCCCTGTTTCAGGAAATCGATGCTGTCACGCACCAGCACCTGAATTGCGCTGTCTTCGGCGGGCATGCCCAGAACAGATTTGTTATATTCAAGCGGCTTGTCGATCGACATGACCACGCCAGATCGCGTTTGCCCCCCATCCATGCCCGTGGTTTGACACCCGACAAGTGCTAAAAGAGACACCCCCATCAAGGCATAACGACAAACGCGGCGACGTCCATCAACAGAACGCTGGTATGTAAATTTACGCAAAATGATATCCCCACTTATCCGCAACCAAGAATGGATGCGGACAATTTCCCCATGAAATCAGAAGCAATTCGGCCTACACATTTTCTGTGTTTTCACCGAACTGCTTCTGTTTAAGTGTTGTTTGAATTAACCGGCATAAGTCCAAGGACGCCAAACCTGCGACTCAAACTTTTTGACTTTGCAGGGTTCCATTTTCACCACGGAGCCGATTGCAGGTTTTGCGTCCGCGACCGTCATGCACATCCGCCTACCCGTCCCGACATATCGAATTTGTCCCACTTGATCGAGACCCCAGGTCTTGAGGTTTGCGTTGGAACATTTCCGGATCCATACCGGGTCATTAGCACCAAGTTTCTCGGCTTCGATGCTCAGACAATAGTTGTCGATCACCACGAGTTCTCTGGTGCGGGCATTTGGAAACACCCACGGTGCTTCAGGCGTATTACATTCGCCAAGAACAGCAACAAGACTGTCGCCTTCCTGCTTGACAAGGCAAAGCCCGGGGCTTGCGGTGAATTCAAGGCGGAAAGTCCCGGCAACTTTGGCTTTCTGCTTTTTCAGACCATCGTTAAGGACTGTCGATTCTGCCGTAATTGCCGCCTGTCCGCCATTGAGGCTGGTTCCTCCGACAATAACCGGCATAACCGGCCCTGTTGACGCAGCAACAGTGCTGCCTGCTTTGATCGCGGCAATTGCGCGGGCATAATTCGCACTTGGTCGCGTTTCACCGGCGATCAAAGCGCTCCAGTGATACAAGAACTGCTCTTCACCGGTTTTTTCCTGCAGCAAAAGCGGGATGTCAGCCGGACGGCTGGCAATAAGTTCGGCCTGCCGTATCTTGCCTTCGGCGGCTTCGATCTTGATGATCTTGTCGATTTCCATGGCAATGCTAATTGCAGTGGTGATTGCGGTCAGCGCCGGACCTGCTGCGCCGCTTACCATCCGCGACATGGTTACCGAAACTTTTCCAAGCGGCGTAACAATCTTGGTCAGGACTTTGGCACTGAGTTTAGCTGCTGCTTTGGTGCCTGCCTGGGCTGCGCGGTTACGATATGGGGCAAAAGCCTTGAAGCTGGCCATGAAAAACCCGTTGCCAATACCACTTGCAAAGGTGCCTGCCATTGCCCCCCCTTGTAAGGAGGCCGAGAGAACTTCATTGAAATTTGGCGCCTCGGAGATTGCACCTGCAAACGCCAACATGTTGTGTCTGGTGTCTTCGGCGAATTCGAGTTCTTTTGTCTTTTCCCAGTTTTCAAATACTTGACGAAGCTGCGATGCAATGAATTGACGGTTCCACTGAATTTGCACGCCGACATCATCGAGCAATCGTTTTTCAAGTGCGGTCCGTTTTCCCGGCGCGGTTGCCGCTGCTTTCATCAGGCGCTGGGCAATCACACTTGCTAGTGCTTCACTACGCCATGGTTCATTTTCGATCAGCAACCATTCAACATAAGATAATTCTTCGACGGTCGTGTCATCAAGTTGATGCACGGTCTGTGCAATGATCTCGTCAATTTCTGTGCGGTCACGCACCAGCTCAAGCGTCAATTCCTCGACCGCCGGGCTAAGACCAAATAAACCCGGCATGTTGCGCTTTGGCGAGCTCCACTTCATTTCGGTCGCCTTGCAGGCTTTAGTGCTTTTTACCGAGAAGCTTGTCCGAAGGTAGGTATCAGGACAAGACCAGCAGGTCCCGCCATCGATAAAATCGAAAATCTGACCCGGGGGGCAGGTCAAAGCGGTAATTTTCGTGGCTGGCAAGAAATCAATGGTTTTCACGCAGGCCTTATTTCCGGTAACCGCCGTTGCTGTGCGATTAAAACCTTCCGGGCAGCTCCAGCATTCGCCGCCATTGCGCGGATCGGTAAATGAGTCTTGCGGGCAGGCACGTCCTTCGAACGTGGCACTAACGGCCTTTTTCAGAACCATGCCACAGGCGTTCCATTTATCAACAGATGCCGCAGTACGACCATATCCTTTTGGGCAGGACCAGCATTCACCACCATTGCGTTTATCAAGGAACGAACCAGCCGGGCATTCCTTTTTGCCAAGAAACGTCGCGCTCAGAAGCTGCTTTACGCCGGTTGGCTTGTCACAGGCCTTCTCACCACTGATGCTTTTTGCGTTGCGGTTATATCCGTCAGGGCAGGCATAACAGGTCCATGTTCCCAAATCGAAAAAGGATCCATCCGGGCATTTGCCGACAGCCTTTGACTGAAACTTCGCAGACACGCGTCCGCACGGTTCTTGCAGATTACCGCGTTTATCAACGCCGCCGCATTCGGGCCCTCCTTGCAAGTTCTTCCACTGCGAACTTGCATGCGCCGGTCGATCCATCACGATCATCATCAACAGGGCAAGTAACAGCAACCCCGCATAGTTTAATATTGGCGTCAATCTTCTGATCTGCATGCCCGGACCCTTCTTGCTTTTTTACTTTTGCATCCGGGTTGAGGTTCCCGCATGGCGAATGTCACGCAGGGAACAACGCATTAAAATTCTGCCCCTCCCCGTCCTATGCGGCAGGATTACGCAGAAGCATGGAATGAAACCAGAAGGAATAAAGGCAGCATGTCGATTAACGACCATAAGTGGATAGGCAATGCACAAAAGTGGATAGCCTTACACTTTTTACGGCAACAACTTAACAGCATGCACGTTGGATTTAGCGGCGACGATCAGGGTCCGGACTGTTTCACATAATCACCCCGGTCACCCGTATTTGTGCGGATACGCGAAGCAAAACCGCAGGAAGATATACATCTTTCAAGGTTTTGCGGCAAAGTAGGCCGTGCAAATGCGGGGGATCCTATGGACAACTGATATAAGAGAAAACTCTGCGTCAAATCCCTTGACCGGGGATCACCCCGCTCGGCGGTCTTTTCCTAGTGTTTTCTCTTATATCAGTTGCCGGGGCGGTTATGTGAATCAGTCCGGACCCTAAGCGTCTCGGAAGGGGACACACCGAAATGCAGCGTATAGTTTTGTGCGAACCGTCCGGCATGCACAAAACCCCATTTGCGGGCGACGCTGGCAATCGTTGTTCCAGGTGTTGCTTCAAGCAAATCATTATGCGCACGGTTCAGGCGCACCATCTTGGCATAGGCCATCGGCGCCATGCCGAAAGTTTCGTTAAATCCGAGCTGAAGGGTGCGATAGCCGCACCCGACATGCGCCAGTAAATCCACCAGTTGGATCGAATGTTCTGCATGTTCGTGAATATAGTCGCGGGCACGCTTGACCTGACGCGGCATCGCAATACCCGACGGCCGGTCATGAAGAATTTCCGAATAGGAATTTGGCAGCAACATCAGGATATTGGTCAGAAGCACATCGCGGAGTTCCTTAAGGATGATCCCGTTCTTTGTATCGTGAAGCGGTCCATCAAGGGCATTGGCGATATAATGTAGCGTACTGGACACATGCGCCCCGCCCGGGGGTGTCAAATCAAGTGCCGTGTCAAATACCAGATCATTGCGAAAAACATCCTGCCCGGTCAGGGCAAAGGCATGTTTGCGCAAGGTATCGACAGGAAGCTTTGCCCCAAGGGCTGCGAAATTGTCTTCGATGGCATTCATCGGCATGCGCATGTTGCGCATCATGCCCTGCTTGGCCGAAACTTCGAACTCTTGGCCGCCATGATTGACCTTGCCATGGCCCCTGTTCACAAACAGCAAAAACAGGTCGTTATCTTCGGTTGCAGGTGCTTTGATCGTGACGCGGTCCGGGCCAAAGGACGCGCCAAGCAAATCAATATCGGCAAGTGACGCGGCTTGAATGGAAATATCGGCTGTTGCTTTTTTACCGAGCAGGTCAAACTCATCAATGCTGTTCATTTCCGCGAGGAAAGCCTGCGTCTGATCCAGGCTTTTTGACGCAAAGACCTGATGGTTTTTAAGATAGCTCACCGGTTTCATCCTGTTTGATACGACCAGATATGCCGGAGCTTCCATCAAAAAGCCGATTGTGTCCCGAGTTGTCAGGACATCAACAGAAAATCCGTACCGGGAATATATTCCTTTATTTCATCAGAAGAAACAAATGGATGTTCAAAACATGCAATTACATCACAAATCGCGCGCCGATGTCCGCAGCATCCGGTTCAGGACGCGATCAAGTGAAACCTTACCGCCGCCTGAAAACACCAAAATGCTCAACACAGCCCCCCACAGCAACCGCTGATCAATCAGTTCTGTCGGCAGTCCATTGGCAAGGCTGCCCAATGCCGCCCCGTGAAATGCAACATCAACACCAGTTTGCACCACCACAAACCCGATCATGCCAACAGCCGAAAGCCGAGTAAGCAGCCCGAGTGCGATCAGAACAGGCAGGATGAACTCGGCAAGTGTTCCGGCCCATACAATCAAATGCCATGGGAAAAACGGGATGGCGGCCGTGTCATAAAGATACTGTTCGGCAATCGGTGGCAGTATCTGGGCGAAGGCACCGGCACTGAGCGCGCCACCGTCAATCTTGGTCAGGGCACTGTTGAAATAATAGGGCAGCAACAGCACGGCAAACAGGATGCGCACCACAAGACCAAGATGATCCCGACCAACCCGACCTTCCAGACAGCCAACCATATGATCATAATGGGCGATCCATTTTGCTTTTAGGTTATCGACCATGCTGTTCTCCCGTGCATGATATCGCACGCAATGCACCGCTTAGCAGCAGGTCGGCAAAGCACTGCGTGATATCGAAATTCTGATTAACTTCTGATGCCCTATCGACAGCATCTTCAACGGTCGCGCAATCCCAAAGGACAGCCCGGCAAAACGCGGCGGCGTCAGGGGATAACACCTGCATCTGAAGCGACATTGCCGGTCGGGTTACCAAGACGGCTTCGGGTTGATTGAGGATGCTTTTGGCACGCACCTGCCCGTCTTGTGGGTTCTGCATTTGCCAGATGCTCATGACCGGATGATCAGAGATCACCAATCGGCATGCCGGATGGGCCGCAAAGGACATTTGACCAATATCCACCTCGCATCCGGCAAGGTCGGCTGCGGCAAGTGGCGGCGTGTCACAGGCATGCTGGGCCCCCAGCCGGGCGCGTTCCAAACGGGCGATGTCGGCCAGATAAGCAATGCCACGCGCAGCATCATAATTGGCAATAAAATCGGCGAACCCGTCACCATATAGCGCAAGACTGCCGGGACGTTTATGCTCGGATGCAATGAAATCGCGGGCAAGAGTGGCAAAGAAATCAGCGCCAACCAGCTTTTTAACCGTCGGGTAGGCCGCGGCCAGGGCATCACCCAATCCACGGTGCACATTGTTGCGGTAAATGGCAAAGCGATGGGCTGCTTTGGCGGGGAAACCATCGGGTACGCCGCCCGGCTGCGGGCGGAGCAAGGCATTGCTGAACCCGTCATAAAACGGTTTAAGGTTGCTCATGACGCCATCTCGGGCGCGCGTGATCGCACCGCGTTCAATCGCGTGTCGGCCAGGGCGGCTTCGTGCTGCAAAACCGGCCATGATGGCACATCATTATCCCATTCAATCAGGGTTGGTTTTGGACCAATTCGGGCAATCAGCCGGTCAAACAGCGCCCACACCGGATCGGCCACGGGCCGGGAATGGGTATCAATCAAAATACTGTCCTGATCATTGGCATCACGCTCATGCCCGGCAAGATGGATTTCCCCGACCAGATCGGCGGGAATACCATCGACAAAGGCCTCTGCGTCAAAACCCAGATTATGGGCGGATATGTAAATGTTGTTTACATCAATCAGTAAACCACAGCCGCTGCGGCGCGCCGCCTCGGTGATGAAGTCCAGTTCCGAAATCGAATTTTGCGGTAAGGGCAAATAAGACGTCGGGTTTTCAATCAGAATACGACGGCCAATATGGCTTTGAACCGTATCAATCGCGGCAACCAACTGATCAAGGGATGTTTTTGTCATCGGGGTCGGCAAAAGGTCGGCCATATACAGACCGTCGTGCGATGACCATGCAATATGTTCTGAAACCATGGCGGGGTTGAACCGGTCCACCAGACGCTTAAGATCGGCCAGATGACGCGCATCAAGCGGATCTCCGCCGCCCAGTGACAGCCCAACCCCGTGCATGGACACAGGATACTGCGCACACACATCTGCCAGCATCGCCAAACGTGGTCCACCAGCCACCATGTAGTTTTCAGGGTGGATCTCAAACCAGCCAACGGATGCCTTACCGCCAAGAATGTCACTGGCATGCTCGGCCTTAAAGCCAACACCGGCACATGCGGGCAGATGTGTCATTTAAAGTCCTTTACCCTCACTCGGGAAGAATGATCGTGGATCGACAATCCGATCAACCTTCGGGAATATCGCGATCAAGCCTGTCAAGACTGCCCATAATTTCGCGGCCATCTGCCGTGGTAAAGCTCATGTCCTCGCAGGTTCCCGCCGGCACCAGTTTCCAGGCATTGCCCTGATAATCGACTGTTGAGGTTCCCGCACAGGTCGTCCCCGGCCCGGCGGCACAATCATTCTGGCCTGCCATTGAAACGCCGTAGCATTTTTCTTTGGCACCTTGTGCTGCGGCCTGCTCGGTTGCGGCCAATGATACCGCGGCGGTCAATGCTGCGCCCAAAATCAATGCATTTTTCATCGTCTATTCCCTCTATGTGAAAGCAAGTCAGCATTCATCGTCCAGACCTTGACCCTAGCGGCCCGGTTGCAAACAGTCACTGCACCTTTCACACACGGGGCATCAAACCGTTGTGATGCCACGCATGGTTTAATCTCACGCTGGCGTGAGATGGTCTTTGGAAAACAGGGAGAAAACAGGCCGTCTTTTGCCCAGTGATAGACACCAGAAACGACGAAACCCCTGACCAATGAAGGTCAGGGGTTTTTAAATATCGTTGGATAGGGAACAAGCTGTGTTTAGAAGGCCCGGCAGTGACCTACTCTCCCGTGCCTTAAGACAAAGTACCATCGGCGCAGGCTGGTTTCACTTCTGAGTTCGGGATGGGATCAGGTGGTTCCCGGCCGCTAATGCCACCGAGCCATCTAAACACAGCTTTGAAGAGAATGGATATCGTGATTGTGTGTGCGAACACTGTTGTATTTGGTCTTGCCAGATTTTACCGCTGCGCAAGCTATGCAGACAGTAGCAAGAGGGATCAATCAAGCCGATCGATCAATTAGTACTGGTTAGCTTCACGTGTTGCCACGCTTCCACACCCAGCCTATCAACCTGGTGGTCTTCCAGGGATCTGATAGGGATACCTCGTCTTGAAGGGGGCTTCCCGCTTAGATGCTTTCAGCGGTTATCCTTTCCGCACTTAGCTACCCGGCGATGCTCCTGGCGGAACAACCGGTACACCAGAGGTGCGTCCATCCCGGTCCTCTCGTACTAGGGACAGCTCTTCTCA